>NZ_CP138995.1:3237500-3962976 GCF_044596045.1 Allomuricauda sp. R78024 | reverse complement strand
GCCTGAAAGACAATATCGAGTTTACGTTATAGAGTTATCCAAAAAGGTATTTACAGAAAGCATAAAATTCCGATCTGCAAATCCACAGTTTAATGGAGTGCTACAGTGCCTTTATGTAGGTATGACAAGCAAGACTCCAAGAGAACGATTTGAACAGCATAAGTCTGGCTACAGAAATAAAAAAGGCCATAAACTTTCCTCAAATATCGTTCAAAAGTACGGCTTGTATCTAAGGCCCAGCCTATACAACCATATAGAACCAATGTCAACAAGATTAGAGGCCATAAAAATGGAAGAAAAGCTAGCTATTGAATTAAGAAGACAACGATATGCGGTTTGGTTCAATTGATACAAAAAAGGTTAGACCAATCTTAAAAAATTGAAAAGTATAAATAAACGATTATCAAAAACTCACAACGCTTGTGAGCGCTTCGTCCGCATCTGAATGAATAAAATTGGCTTGGTATTTCATTGTGGTTACCAAATCACTGTGCCTATATAATTTTTGAAGCTTTTTAGGATGGATTTCTTCACCTGCTATGTGCCCAAAACTATGTCTGGCGATATGTGTCGTGAGTGGCTTTTCGACTTCCGCTTTTCTCGCCAATTTCTTTAAATATTGCATTGGTCATTATCCCCGCATTGGTTTTTGGTGGGATTCCGTTTGTTGCAGGTTATCTGGTGGCAAAGGCACGGTTTAAGAAGAAAGAATGAATTTACTCAATTTAAAATGATGATTTTCCATGAATAAAAAAGTTAGAACAAAAAGTTTGTTTACCGGTTTAATTACGGCATCTATGATACTCTTAAGTGCTTGTTCATCAATGAAAAAATGCCAGAATGGAGAAATGGGGACTTTAAAAATACTGGATTTAGATGGCTGCGGATGGGTAATTGAACTTAAAAGCGGAGATAAACTCCAACCCATAAATCTTGATTCTTTTGAAGTAACTAAACAAGAAGGTCTTTCAGTTAGTCTTAGCTATACGGAGGTAAATGACATGGCTAGCATCTGCATGGCAGGAAAAATGGTCAATCTTACTTGTTTGGAGGTTCAGCAGTGAACGAAAGGGTTTTAAAAATCCCCATATCATGTGAGCTCATAAAACTCGTTATGATCTATGTGATCAAAAACGTGCTGTAACACCCAGTTGTCCCGGGGCAAAATTCAGGTTCCAACTTACTTTTTTCTCATGTTCGTCATATTTCTCGCTATATCGGCCGTCAAGATAACGGTCAATGGATTCGACCGTGAAAATACTGATTGCAACACCCAAAGCAACATCTGTAAGCCAGTGTTCTCCATCCCACAATCTAGAAATGCCGGGAACCAAACCAACTGTGTAAATACTAGCTTTGACCCAAGGGTTTCTGAACTGCTTTGCAATCGCATATGCATTGGTGAAAGCGAGCATGGTGTGACCAGATGGGAAAGTATGGTAATCTCTGCTTGAGTTGAATGGGTCAAAAGTATCCTTTGTTTTCCCACTTACCGGACGAGCTCTTCCCACAAGAGATTTGGTCAACTGTTGTAACAACCCTGCAGAGGTGGCCGAGGCCACCAATAAAACTCCCGTACGTCTTAATTTTGTGTTTTTGGTCAATAAGCCTGTCAAGTATACCCCTCCCGTAAACATGTAATTGTATTGGGGGCTTCCGAATTTGGTTCCGTAATCTCTTATGAATCTAGGAATCCCTTCCTTTTGGTTTATTGAAAATTCAGAAGTTTCCTCATCAAAAATGTACAATATGCCCGTTCCGGCCATAGTGGCACCAAAAGTTTTCCATTGTTTTCCTTTCCAATGCAATGGCCTTGTATAGGAGTAACCTATGCCCCCAAAAACACTACCCATATCATATTTAAATAGCTGCCAGTTGGTTTGTGCAGTATCATAAGTATTCTGTGTTTGGGCAGAAACAGGACTTTGCCCTTGCGATCTAACTAAACCAACTAGAAAAAAAAGTAAAATTGAGATCATGATACCTTTCTTGCGAAAAATTCGATTTGGCACGTATTTATCCATAATGTATGATAGTGTTAAGAATGGCAAATTAATATTTTTTTATAATTCCCAGGATGGAGAAAGTAGTTGCATTCTCCTGTTTTCTCAACTACGACCAAAAAAACCATTCAAAGAATACACTTTCAAAAGTTGAAGATTCAAATTTTTGAAAGCCCGTATTTAAGAATAAGAAACTGACTGAATTTCTTTCCCAAGTCTTTTTAAAGTATGCATATTGCATCGCCTTATACGTAAAAAAGCCTTGAATATTAAATCCATTAACTTGTCCCTCTTGGCTAAAGGCAAAACCAAGGTACTTGTCAAATCCGTCATCCGTTAATTTCACTAGTGCAGCATCATGAAACCTGCCCTGCATGGCCCAATCCAAACCTCCAAAATACGTTGATCATCATAGGAAATTACCTGCCTCCCCGCTTTCAAGGACCATTGATCATTAAAAAACACCTGACCCCAATCCAGAAAATTGAACAATATTATTCACTAATTTGAGATGATTAATGCATCTTCGCCAAAAACCCTTCTTTGAACGTCTTTCCTATGGGTAGCACTGCTCCACTTATAAAAACCTGATTACCGTAAACCTTGGAGATATGTTGCATATTGATGAGATACGAGCGGTGTATCTGAACAAAACCGACATCTTGAAGTTTTTCGTTCCAGTGGCGTAGGCTATCCAAAATCAAGATTTCCCTTTCTGAGGTGACAATGTTCACATAGTCCACTTCAGCTTTGATGTATAAAATGTCCTGTGCTACTATGGAATAAATGGTCTTATCGGCATAGAGGAACAGTTGTTGGTTCTTTTTGTTTTGCCGTTTTAAAAGTTGCGTTCTGATTCGCGTTACTGCCTTAAAGAACCGCTCGTACGAAAAGGGCTTCACTAAGTAATCGACCACGGCTTCCTCAAATGCCTCAACAGCGTAATCGGTAAAGGCTGTTGTTACGATGATTTTGGGCGGATGGGCAAGGGTCTTTACAAACTGGAGTCCATTCAGCTCGGGTAATTGAACATCCAGGAAAAGGACATCTGCGGATTGAATTTCTTCTGGGGGAATATCCAATCCGCTTTCATAAGTGCCCAAATGGATTGTGAAAGGTGTCTTTTGAAGGAAGCCTTCCAAAATTTCCTGTGCTGCTTTTTCGTCTTCAAGTATGATACACCTCATAGTACAATGGATAGGTTGATATGAAAACTATGGTCCTCTTCCGCAACCCTTAAATCATGTTTTTCAGGGTACAAGAGTTTCAATCTCTCTTTTACATTGGCAATACCAATACCACTTTCTGACCAGTTGGTATCAATATTAGACTTGGTATCGAAGGGATTGGTACATGAAAAGAAAAAATCATGGCCATCACCGGTCATTCTAATGGTAATGAGGTGTTTTTTGCCCTTTAACACACTAGTATACTTAAAAGCATTTTCTACAAAAGGAATTAAAAGTAAGGGGGCTATTTGAACTTCTGGATTATCAATGGCGGTCGAAAACTGCACGTTGACCTTATCGGCCAACCGTTCTTGCTGCAATCCGATATATTCGGTTAGATGTTGTAATTCTTGCTTTAAAGAGACCCTGTCTTGTTGTCCTTCGTTAAAAAGATATCGAAATCCGTTGGATAATTTTAGAATGAGTTCCGGAGTCTTATCATCGTTTTTTAAGGCATTGGCATAAATGGTGTTCAGGGTATTAAATAGAAAATGCGGATTTATCTGTGCCTTCAGGGCACTTATCTCAGCTTGCTTTTTACCACGCGAAAGAGTATCTAACTGCATTTGTTGCTGGTATATATTTTTAACTGAATACAACGCAAAAAAGACTACGCCAAAACTGAGGTATGTTAACAAATCGGTGAAAAAATGCTGCCAAAAGTGAGTGTCCTTGGGGTGAAAATAACGGTCAGCGAATTCATATGTAACGGTATTGGCCACCAAGGCCAATACAGCCCATGGCAGATATTTCCTTTTGTTCATTTTTGGAAAAAACCAAAAAAAAAGAAAGTACGAAATGGTCATTTTAAAAAACAAGGAATTGAGTTCATGCGCAAAGGACATCATATACCCGCCCTCTCTTTCCGAATATTTCAGGTACGGATAAAACAACACTATCAACCATAGAAAAATGTGCAGCCAAGGCTCCACCCGCAGGAATTTCTGGTATATGCTTCGACTTTCCATGTTGGTAAGTTACGGGCTATTCGTATGAAATCACAATATCTTTGTAGGCGGCTTTTGCAAAGATGACATTTTCGCCCGTGGTGCCGCTAATCCTAAAAATGAGACGCCCTCCTGCAAATGGATTACAATCTTCGATATCGAAATAAGTAGTATCGTTCAGTTTGAACCAAAGTCGGTTCGCTTTCTTTCCAATTTCAACAGCATACCAGTGGCCCACTTCCATGACGTTTTCAGGAAGGGTTTGATAAAACCCACGGGAGTAGGGGGAGTTGTTTTTAAAGAAGAAGGGCTTGATCCCGTGTGAACGGTTGTTGAAGGTAAGATTGTAATGCTTCATTTGGGTGCGCCATTGCCAGACTTCTTGCGGAGTGGTTGTTTTGGTAGGAAGTGCAAACACTTCGCCACCTCCTTCTTGGGTGACCGAAAACAGATTAATGAGCACTGTGGATTCTGACAATGCCTTCACTTTATAACTTAGGATGAAATCTTTCTCAAAAAGTTTGGGACTGATCAAAAAGTACCCATTGGACCCCTCAATTTCCTCAACAATAAGTTCATTGCCAATGATTGTGGTTTTGCCCTTATCAAAGGTTTGCCAAGTAGCGAGTTCTTCCGGTGTTATTTGTACTTCTTTTGAAGAGGTTTGTCCGCAACCGGACAACATCGCGCCTATCAACGCTAACAAAGTAAGCTTTGTGTTTTTTTTCATAGTTTCTGTTTTAAGTAATCAATCCCTAGCCCCAGCATGGTCATAATTTCTTTGTTTTCTTTTTCTGACCTTTCCTTGGTTTTGAAAGAGTTTATAGTTAAGACTGAAGAGCACCCCAAAGGTCTGAGATTGAAACCTCCATAGCTCACTTTGGGTAATCTGCTCTGTAATCAGGGTTCCTTTGCGCAAATTGTTGTCGAGTACGTCAATAATCCGAAGATTGGCCACAAGCCTATTGTCCAAAAGCTTGGCCCGTACAGCCCAATCCAATCGATTTCTAGGTTGTATGAACCGAAATTCATTCTGGTTTTTTGGGGTATGCCTGTAAGTAATGTCAGTACTGATGTTCTTGGAAATCTTAAAAGTGTTTTTAAAGATGATACTTGATGCATAAAGGTCATCAAAGGTAATCTGTGTTTGTTGTTCTACTTTAGTGTAATAATAGTTCCCAGACAATTGGGTGTTCCAATAAGGTTTTAAAGTGTAGCGCAAATCAGTTTCAAAACCGTAGGACTGCTTTCTGCCAAGATTGTCAAAGCTTATTGTCTGTACACCGCCGGTATCGATGTCTTGTAACCAAACGATGACATCGGTGCGATTCCTATAGAATGCGGACAGAGACCAGGTAAGCGCTTTATTATTGTGCTGAACGTTCATTTCAAAGTTATCGCTGAACTCTGGTTTGAGCCCAGGGTTGGCCTTCCATTGAAAGTATTGGTTACCCATCTGAAAGGGATTGATGTGGTGAAAATTGGGCCTAGAGACCCTTTTGCTATAGCCAAGACTGACAGTATACTCCTCATTTAGTACATATGAAAAATGTAGTGACGGATAGAGGTTTCTGAAAACCAAATCTGTGGTCTCGTTGTTAAGGGTGTTGGCGGAATTTGAAGTAAAGTATTCATACCGCAACCCGGCTTGTGTATTAAAATCACCTAATTGCAACGAAGCCATTCCATAAATACCAAATATCTGTTCTTTGTAATCGAACACCTCGTTCTCACCTATGCCTTCACTAGGTTGGAAATAGTTAAAGCTTTCCAATTTTCGGTCATTCCACAACATTCCTGTTTCCATGGTCACTTTTTCGTTCAAAGGCAAAGTATGGTCCAAGGCAAATTGCTGTAGTGTATTCTTGTTCTGTTGTTCTTCCTCAAATAAGAACGCACCTTCTTCAAAGTCCGATGCGGGCAATAGATTTTCGTTCATCGCAATGTAGTAGTCCATCTCTATAAAATGACCCTCTTTGGCAAACTTTTTTAGATAGTTGGCATTTAGTTCGGTGGTTTCATGAGTGTGCGACGAATTACGGGTATAGACAAAATCGTCTCTGTTTGTCACATTAGAGTAGAAGGTGTTGTTGAAAAAACTGTGATAATCGTTGGTATAGTCAAACCCAAAGGAAAGTTCGTTGTTGTCGTCTATAAAAAAATCGAGACCCATAGAAATTTTGCGCACCAATCCGTTAAAATCATGGGGGGCAAAAAAATTACGGGTAGCGCCATTGGTATAGCGTTGGGCAATGGTCTGTTCGCTATCCATTTGGCGTCCAGCTTGTGAGGCTGTCCACCTAAAATTGGTTGATGTATAATTGTAATTACCTTCAATGCCATAATTGTAGCGTTTGGTCCCCACCCCAGAATTGAGGTTGAGGTTAAGCCCCCTTGCCCTCTTCTTTTTTAAAATGATGTTGATGATACCCGATAGACCATCGGCCTGATTTTTGGCGGAGGGTGAAGTGATAATTTCGACCTTTTGTACAGATGCAGCAGGCAATTGTTCTAATAGTTCACCAGCGCTGAGGCCAGAGGGTTTTCCATTGACGAGTAAACGTACATTACTGCTTCCGCGAAGGGATAGGGTACCTGTTCCCAAGTCGGTCTGTATCTCGGCAATTTGATCAAAAGCTTCGAGTACGGTCGCGCCCGCTTGTTGTAGGTCGGCTCCCAAATTAATCACTTTTCTATCTATTTTCAGAGTTGTGGTCGTTTGCTCGGCCTGCACCACAACTTCTTTTAATGCCACATTTGATGGTTGAAGGCCAATCTGCAGGTCGTTGGTGTCTTTTAGGTTAGATAAGATCATCGTCTTCATTTCATACCCAATGAAACTAACCTCGATATGAGTAATTTTTTTATCCGTTCGAATAGAGAAACGTCCACTTTCGTCCGTTGAGGTACCATCAGTCAATGCTTGCCCATTGAACAAGGCCACAGTGGCAAAAGGGATATTGGCCCCGGTGTCCACATCTTTGATTACACCACGGAACACCTGCATTTCTTGCGAAAAAGAAAAAGGACAGATACTACATAACAGCACAATAGAAAAATAACGGAACATGAGTAAACTTTAGGGCAAAAGTCTACTTCATCTCAGTACATAAAAATTTTAATCTGTGAACCTAGGCCGTGGCTCTGTGAATACATGGGTTTTGTTTTCTCAAGGACAATAGCATTTATCCTTTCTTTGAACCTTATAGTTTGGTTACGCGATTAATTGGTGATGATTTTCTTGATTAAAACAATTTGCCCTAGGTGATAGTAGCTGTGTTCAATGACACCCTCAATATTTCTTTGATATGTTCCGTAGTTTTCATCCACAAACGTGGAATTGAGTTTTTCATCTGACATCGCTTTCACATGAAGAACGAAATCATTGGAGTTAGAAATAAAATCCTCAACAAGCCTATTCCAATCAGCTTCAGAATTAATTGGCGCTAAATCAAAACTATATTTATCCCTTATTTCGAGTTTTCCACCTTTAAATACGTTAAGAATTCCACCTAAGTAATAGTTGATATGAAAGGTTATTTCGGCAATGCTGTTAAGATTCCTCGTTTTTTCAGAAGCTTGTATCCAAGTAACACCTTGAATCAAATCCTTAAAATTTGTATTTGCAACCCAATGACCATCAAGTAAAACTTCTTTTATTCTTCTGGATAAGGAGTTACTTCTATTCATTGTTTATTTGAGCTTTTAAATTGAAGCATCATTTGATTCGAAGATTTTCCATTTCAATCAAGAGTGATTCTTTTGTCAAACGATGAACCCTATTTTTTTACCCAACGAACATCTTTTCTACAAGTGCTTTTGATTGTGCAATTTCATATTCTGAAAAAATCTCTGGCCGCTTCAATATTTCCAAGGTACAAGTTAATATCCTTCATAAGTAAATCAAATCTTCAGCCATTAAAATTTCATATTCCCCTAATAATTTGTTATTCTTGAACTGAAGCTACTCGATTCTTTGTTTCATTCAAATCATATTTGGTTACCGGTATTTTTCTAATTCGCTTGCCAGAAGCATTGAAAATGGCATTTAGTACGGCTGGGGCCAATGGTGGCGTACCAGGTTCTCCCAGTCCGGACGGACGTTCATCACTTTTGATGAAAATTACCTCAATTTCCGGCAATTCATCCATCCTAAGTACTTTGTTGTTATGGAAATTACTCCTTTGTACAACACCATTCTCAACTTCCATTCCCCCATACTTTACTGCGGATAGGGCCCAAATAATTGATCCTTCGATCTGTCCCTTTCCAAAGTGTGGGTTTATGACCATGCCACAATGAACAATTGCAGTGACCTTGTCTACTTTAAAACCAAGTTCCTCATCCATGGTAACCTCAGCAATTTCAGCACAAATTGTATTGCCAAAATTCGCGATGGCAAAACCCTTTCCTTTTCCATTTGGGGTTTCCTGTGGCCACAATCCGTTAGTTTTAATATAATCCAGGATATCTATTTGTCTTTGCCTGATTATTTTCTTTCTTGGTAACATAAAGTCAATTACCCAATCGGGCATGTCTTTAGGGTCTCCCCAATCCACTTCGTGGCTTAGTAATTCCATGCGATAATCTAAAGGATCCTTGCTTAGCTTATGGGCCAACTCATCTACAAAACACTCTTTTGACAAGGCTGCAGAATGCTCTCCCACACTTCGCCATGCGCCTTCATGTAAGAGTGTTGACACCATGCTACGGTAACAACGAATATTTGGGAAGGCGTAATAATGCTCCCACTTTTCAGACCAGGTCACATACTCAACCGTACAAACCGCATTGTTTTCAATACCTGTTACGGATTTTTCTGGTGTTATTGCCGCTCTTAAATAGTTTTTCAAATAAGGTTGGAAATGATCGTTTCTTACTTCATCTTCCCTGGTCCATGTGATTTTTACCGGTTTATTGATGTTTTTGGAAATGAATGCCGCCTCAATTGATGTGTCCGCATGATAACGCCGGCCAAACGATCCTCCTGAGTTCAAAACATGGACAATCACTTTTTCTGGCAAAATTTCTAAAGCTTTGGCAACTTCTCCAATAGTTTGCTCGGAATCTTGAGTTCCTACCCAAATCTCACAGGAATCTCCACGAAAATCTGCAGTGGCATTCAGTGGTTCCATTAGTGCATGCGCTTGGTAAGGATTATCATATTCCATTTCCAAAATTTCGTTACTGCCATTTTCAAATCCCTCATCAATATTTCCAACATCCATGGTCATTATATCTGGTGAATCTTTTACAGCACCCATGTCATTATTTAGTGATGCAATGCTTCTGACTCCATTTTCACCTCCTTCCCACTCAACTTTAAGTGATTTTCTCGCTTTAAAGGCTATCCAAGTTGAAGTGGCAACTACCACAACTCCCTCGTTCACATATCCTAACACCGGATTCAATTCGTTCTTGATCTTATCAGAAAAAACAATTGGGAAAATATCTAGAACACCGTCAATTTTTTTCGCCTCCGTATCATCATAAGTTTTGAGTTTGCCTTGATAAATTGGACATTTTTCTATTGAGGCATAGACCATTCCTGGAACATCCATGTCTATTCCATATTTTGCGCTTCCGGAAATGACACTTTTGGTTATTCGGTTTTTAATTGGTTTGCCTATATAGCTGTATACTCCTGGTTTTTTTAAGACCACTTCATCCGGAATCGGTAATTTGGAAGCTACTTCGGCCAATTCACCAAACTCAAATTTTTCATCCGTCACAAGGTTGGTTATGTAACTATTTTTCACCTCCAACACTATAGGGTCAACATCCCATTTATTTGCTGCAGCTTGCTTTAGCAATTCCTTGGTAGTAGCACCTGCCGTACGTATAGAATCCCAGGCCCTGGATATAGAACCACTACCTCCTGTAGTACCCATTTCATGCCATGTATATTTGGGATTGTAATCCACTTGTTTGATTTTGATCTTTGCCCAATCTGCATCCAGCTCGTCAGCTATAATCGTAGGAATGGAAGTTCCGGTACCTTGTCCCATTTCATGCTTTGTGAGCATTATCGTAATCTCACCTGTAGAATCTATGGAAATAAATTTGTTGAATTCAACTTCTTCACCATTCAGATTAATTACATCTAAGTTTCCATACGTAGGGAGGCCAAAGGAAATTATCAACCCACCCCCAGCTTTACCACTTACTTTTAAAAAATTCCTCCTGCTAATGTTCATGGTTCCATGTTTTTAGCCGCCGCTTTAATAGCACTGCGAATTCTGGAATAGGTGCCACAGCGGCAGATGTTCCCTTTCATAGCTGTATTGATTTCTTCATCGGTTGGATTTGGAATACGATCCAAAAGAGCAGCCGCGGTCATAATCTGGCCAGATTGGCAGTATCCGCATTGAGGTACATCCTCCTCTTCCCATGCCACTTGAACAGGGTGGTCAGATTCCTTGGACAAACCTTCAATGGTAACAATGGACTTGCTATTTACTTTTTCTATAGGTATGCTGCAAGATCTAATTGGTAGATTGTTGATATGGACGGTACAAGCGCCACATTGTGCAATGCCACACCCATATTTAGTGCCATATAGCTTTAAAGTGTCCCTTAATACCCATAGCAATGGCGTATCTGGAGTAACATCAAAGGAATAAGTTTTGTCATTTACTTTCAACGAATAATTTGCCATCATCTATTGATTTTTGAATTGCTTTAATTCGGTTTCTAATAAAAATGGCGCCTCATTTTCCCATGTGTTTTGGATATAATTGACCACATCTATTATTTCTTTGTCCGTAAGTGCTATCGGTTTCATTCCAGCATCAAACCCAGAGCCGTATTTTATAAGCTTTATAGCCCTTTCCGTTTGGTCCATTGTGATATAATCTGGTTTTACAAGGGAAGGATATGTTCTTTCAATCCCCATACCATCTGGTTGATGACAGCTGATACAGTTTGTTATGTAAACTTCTTTTCCATTGGCAATACTTTCCTTTTCAGATTTTGGCTGACAGGATAATATTGCCAAAAAACAAAACGATAGGATCAAACGATGTTTCATACGCGATTGCCTTTTGCATTTGTGAAAAATAATTGTTTAGGGAATACTGTCATTTCCAATGGTCAGTTTAAGAATTAGAACTTGAGAATAATTGAACAAGGTAATTTTAAAACTAACTGAGGACAATCAACTATTGATTTTGGAAATCAGTAGACGTTTTTAAGAGTATATGATATCAATTTAACACCTTTTAACGAATCTTCTGGAAAATGGAGAACGACTAAACATCCTCTTTTGACCTAGCAGTTGAATGGTGATTCTCTTTATACCTACTTGGGCTTAAACCAGTTGATTTTTTAAATTCGGTATAGAATACGGATGGCGAATTAAAACCAACTTCGTAGGCAAGTATTTCTATTTTAGTATTGTAAGCATCAGGATTTTTCAACTTTTCCTTAAAAGCTTCAACACGAAAATGATTTACAGTTTCTGGAAAGCTTTTACTGTATAGTTCTTTAACGGCCTTCGTTACTATGTAGGAAGGTATATTATGTTCTTCTGAAAATTTAGCCAATGTAATTCCTGCTTTTATAAAAACAGCGTCCTTTTCAAAAGCATTTCTTACTTTATCCAAGCACTCCCTTGGAAATTTCTGGGTTACCGACTTGTTATACGTCATGGGCCATTTAATCGCACAAATGAATATGTAATAAATTGGTAATGATGCCAAACCTGCACCTATCGCATAATCTCTAATCCCAGCAGTAATATGTTGGTATACAAATGCACCCCATATAAGGCTTACTATAACTATAATTTGGATGTTCCATAGCCTAATATTTTCAAGATAATACTGTTTTCTTTTAGATTGGACAATGGAAATCACAATATACATGAGGAGCAATACTGTTGTGCTTTTATAAAGAATGGTAGTGGTGTATAGGTCAGCTGTTAAACAGATTACAACCCCAGTCATTGGAACAATAGCATGAAGTATATCTGTTTTTAGAAATTGTTTTTGGGGTTTCAAAGGTGAGCGAACATAGAAAAATAATAAGGGTCCTATACACGCAAGTCCAAAGTAACCGATTGCCAGCCCTATTGGAACCATACTTTCGAATATAAAAAACGCTATGGACTTACCTATTCTTAAGCCTATTGCTAAGAAGAGAAACCCAAGAAGCTTGTTTTTAAATGTATTCTTTGTTTTGACAGAAAAAAAATACGTTGCTAAAAACAAGCTTGCTGCTACGGCAATACCAGCGATCAATCCAAAAATTTTTAAATCATTCAAGATATTGTAAGTCCCTTTTAGATAAAGAATAACTATCTAAAACTAATGATTTTCTCATCCAATCATTGTCCGGTTAAATTATTTCTCAAATAAAAGATATAGTTGCTTTTAGATTGCGTGCTTACAAAACTTTCAGTTCCGGTGAATTACTAATTAGATTTATCCAATCTTCTTCTCTTCTTCTCTTTTTTTATTAAATAAAGCTCTCTTGAAGTCTGGCCTGCTACGGAAGTATTTTCTTCCGCTCGTCTAATTAAATACGGCATTACATCTCGCACCGGGCCAAAGGGAAGGTATTTTGCCACATTATATCCTTTTTCTGATAAATTATAACTGATGTGGTCACTCATGCCGTACAACTGGCCAAACCAAACTTTTTTATCATTTTCAAAAAGCCCTTTTTTATTCATCATGTCCATTAGTAAATACGAGCTATCTTCATTATGAGTCCCCGCAAATAGTGCTATATCTTTTAAATTATTCAACATATATTTTAGAGCTTCATTATACAATATGTCCGTGGCATTTTTATCAATGCAAATAGGGTCTTTATACCCATTAGAAAAAGCTCTTTCCCTTTCTTTTTCCATATAGGCTCCTCTAACGAGTTTCATACCGATTTTAAACCCTTTGGTTTTGGCTCGTTGATGAAGATTCTTTAAATAATCCAATCTATCCCATCGATAGGCTTGTAAAGTATTGAAAACGATGACCTGTTCTTCATTGTATTTTTCCATCATTTCTTCCACAAGTTCATCCGCTGCACTTTGCATCCAACTTTCTTCTGCATCAATTAGAACCGGAATACTGTATTCAAATGCTTTGCTGCATACCATATTGAAACGCTCCTTGATTGTTATCCATTCGGCCTTCTCAGATTCACTCAAAGAATTTCTCTCCGTCAGTTTTTGGTAAATCTTAAACCTCCCGAAACCGGTTGGCTTAAACACCACAAAAGGTATGGCACTGTTTTCTTTTGCATACTCCAAAATTTTTAATGTTTTCTGTACTGCATAATCAAATTGTTTTTCTTCTTCTTTGCCTTCAGCTGAATAATCTAAAACTGCATGTACATTTTTGGTTTGCATTCTTTTTATAACCCTGAGACAATCTTCTTCATTGATGCCGCCACAAAAATGGTCGAATACCGTAGAGCGAATTAATTTTTCAACAGGCAGGTTGGCTTTTAGAGCAAATTTTGTGACTGCTGCCCCAATTTTAACCAAGGGCTCTTTTTTTATTAATTCGAATAAAAAAAGAGCCCTATCCAGTTCTGAATCTGATTTTAGGGCCAAAGCGATTTCAGTATTGTCAAATATTTTTTTCATCTAGTTTTGGTATTCAATAAATTGTTTAAAAGAAGATATAGTGCTCCTGAGACTATCAAGGATAGAACAGCCGGTATACCTATAGGATACACGTATTGTGTGAAGTACCCAACCAGTAGTCCAATTATTATACTTACTGTTGCCAACCAGTTCCATGATTGTTTTGATGTTAACATGATCTTATCAACGAAAAAGTAGTGACTCATGATTACTCCTGCAATAACTGGAATAATTAGAGCTGTTGCGTATAAGAAATTAACAAACTGATTCATGATCCCCAGTAGTGCCAATAAAATGCCTACAAGAGCAAATACCAATGTCAATACTTTTCTGCTCTTCCCATCATTTAAATTGAACATATTGCACAATACCAGGCCACCCGTATAATTACTTACTAGTTGACTCGTCCATGTAGCCACCCATAAAACAACAAAACCCCAAGCTGGAAAACCTAGTTCTTGCATGACCTGTACGATATCTGAATTTCCAGTACCAATAGACATAATTCCACCTACTATGAATAATGGAAAACCAACTATTATTATACCTAATGGGATTAAAATATTATCCCTCCAAGTAGGTTTTGCAAATCTGGTATAATCAGGAGCTATTAACCACTGGGCGACATTGATGCTGATGACTAAATTAATGGCCTCAATAAAGGACATATTGCCTTCAGGGTTCCATGTAGATATTTTCTCCCAACCAAGATTACTAAAGGAAAGATACAGTGCAACAGTAACTAAGAGTAAGCCTGCAGGAATAGCTATATAATCTACCCATTTGATAGATGCGTATCCTAATATTGAAGGAATGGCAAAAAGCAATCCGATAATTGTAGTACTCAAAATGTATAAAAACAAGTTCTCATCTTTGTTGATTCCTAACAAGGCACTAAAAGCATCGGCAGCCACGGAAGTCTGAATGGCCCACCAGCCCAATGTCAAAATTAAAATAACGATGCCCACAATTATTCTAGACTGCTCTTTTCCAAAACTTAATGCAGCCAATGCGGATGATGTCAGCCCAGTTTTCGCCCCTATGTAACCTTGTATCGCATTTCCGATCCATTGGAAGAAAACCAATCCAATCAACAAGATTCCAATAATTTCCAACAAGCTAAAATTCCCAATTAGAATTCCTCCTACCAATAGCACGGGGATACAAAATTCTAGCCCGCCAAAAATAAAAGCAGGAACATACCAAGGCTGACGCTGGTTTTCTGGAATGGAAGTTAAAACTGAATCTATATTTTCTTGTGAATTCTTTGAGGTATTTTCCATGTTTAAAAAGTTTAAGTTGTCAGTTCTCTTTTCGTAAGCCATTTCTGCAGATGGTTATAGACTATTGCCAAAATCAAGACAAAAATTGAGGTCAACACCCCAAGAGCTACATTGTAATAGGGTTCAATGGTAAGCGAAATCCGAATGAGGATAGTGGCCAGAACAAAGGCTGTGTATCGAAAAACACGATAATAGTTAATGGTATAACGCAATGCAACCAATACAATGGTGATATCCGTAAAAATCAAAACGGTATAGAACGTATCAAAGGAGTGTAAGTACGTTCCCGTTTGTATGAGCACAATGAAGTCTCGAATTCCTATCAAAAAGAAGGAGATCAATAAAAAAAGTGCCAATAATTTTTTGATACGCACAAATTGTGTTTGGTTCACATAGGTTTCGGATAACCTTATTTTACTGTTCAATCTGTGTGTAAACCCCATTACCGCAAAAATCACTAAAGCTCCAAAAGAGTATACCAACATGCTTTGAATGGTTTCTTTGCTATCGCTCCATAACAGGAAACTATCTAAGTGACTAAACTCTTTAAATGCATCTCGCAAAAAAATAAGTGATAGTAATTCAAATTGCTTACCCAAAGACCTTGAAACTGACTTGGGCAGAACAAAAATCAAACTCAATAATTCTAAAATGAGAAGTATGGTAAAGGCTACTTCTATTGCAAAAAATGGGTGTTTAAAAACGTTGTTAAATGGGCCTACGGATATTATTTTATAATAAGCCAAGGAGCTACATATTCCAGATAGTATAAATGACAACACCAAGAATGTGCTTATTCTTTGAATAATTCTTGGGCTTTCCCAAAACAGAACTTGCTGATCAAACAGTTTAATAATTGACTTTATCATTCAATTCAATTTTGCAGTTGGCACCATTTAAGTTTAAAAAAGCGAAGAGTTTCTCCGCTTTTTTTGCAACTAAATCAAAATAAACTGCTTACACTTAAAAATTACTTTTGCAGAGCGTTAAATAGAAAGAATAGGATTTTACTATCTTCCAATGTTTCCGTTTCACGTATTTCTTCCTTATTCAAGTAAATCAAATCGCCTTTGTTCATCACTTTTTCATTACCATCTTTGGTGGATACTTTTAATTTTCCAGAAATCAAATAAGATATCTCATGAAAACCTAAAGTCTTAAAGGGAAGTAGGTGACCTTTTGCTAAGACTACTGAACCGCATTGTACGACTACACCTTTTTCTTGTTTATGGATGATATTTTTTAAATAGGACTCATCTATTCCAGGAAATGTCAATTCTTTAACTTCCATTTTATGTATAAATAGTTATTGAACCGGAGAAAAATTGTAATGCTCTAATGCTTGTTCTTTTGTAATGTATCCATTCTTTACATCCCATTTTACCTTGTCTAAAGGCCTGTTCTCGGGGTTGCCATATCCGCCACCGGTTGCCGTTACCAGTTTTACCTTATCTCCCTTGTTGAGCTTTACATTGGTTACGATGTTGTATTGCTCTTCGGTGCCATCAGTTCTTATTACGGTAAAATAATTGTAACTCCCCTCTTTACCTTCGTTAAGTCCCCATGTTGGAATTGAATACCCTAAAAACGCTCCTGTTAAAAATGCTTCATCAGATAAAACCTTAAATGTTAGATACTGTCCATTTCCTCCTTGAAATTCTCCATATCCACCACCTTCGTTATGAAAAGCATATTCTTCGACGACCACTCCATATTTTCTTTCTCGGGTTTCGGCAGGGATATTATAAGATTCGCCATGTGCATAAGAGAATTGCCCACGGTTTCCATCGTGAAAAGCGCATCCACCCCAACCACCGGAAAGTGGTTCCGCCTGCACATAAAATTCATTGGTTACTGGGTGAATTCCAGAAATATAAGTCACACATACTGATCTAAAATGACCGGCCGGTAATTTTTCTGGAACTACAGGACCTAATGTTCTTAACAATAAATCTATTGCTGCCAAGAAAACTTCATAATAAACAGATATCGGAGCGGGTGATTTGGCACTCACAATAGTGTTTTCTGGACAGATTAGTTTTACATGTTTAAAGGATCCATTGTTAGCAGGTAGTGTCGGTGTGGTTATCGCCTTAAAAGTTGCTCTTACTGCAGTTTCCAATCCGGTTCTAGATAAATTCAAAGGGCCTTTTAGCTGTTCATGAGATCCTGTAAAATCGCAGGTCATATTCTCATTGGAGATTGTTATTTTCAATTTCAATGGAAAAGGTCCATTGCCAAAACCATCATTTTCTATCCAACCTATGTTTTCATAAACACCATTTGGAATTTTTTGCAACTCCTTTAAACTAATGCGCTCACCATATTCCATAAATTCTTCGGCGGCTTGTTTGTAAGCTTCCAAACCATATTTATCAATAAGTTTAATTATTCTTTCTGCTCCCACATCATTGGCGGCAATACCCGAAAATAAATCCCCTAAAGTGCTTTTAGGAAGTCTTACATTTGCTTCTAACATCTTAATAAGAGCTTGGTTTAACTTACCTTCTTCTTTTATTTTAACAAAGGGAAAATGGATGCCCTCTTGGAAAATTTCAGTTGATACTGTTGATACCGAACCTGGATTTGTTCCCCCTATATCTGTCCAATGTGCTTTGTTTACCGTAAATGCCACGCGTTCACCTTTATAGAAAATCGGTGTAATTAGAGCAATATCCGATAAGTGTGTCCCGCCTCCCGCATAAGGCGTGTTGGCCATAATGACATCGCCTTCTTTTAAAGGGTTGTCCTCTCCAAAACGTTCCAAAGTTTCTTCTACAACAAGACTCATTGCGGCCAAAAATGTAATTACCCCATTTCCTTGAGCCAGCAATCGGCCTTCTCCGTCTGTAATTCCAACAGCATAATCCAATGCTTCGTAAATGATAGGACTCATACTGGTCCGCTGAATAGTTTCAAACATGGCCTCCCCAATAGAGATCAATGAATCTTGAATGATATCTGATGTAAATTTGTTTAAGCTCATGATTGTTGAGGTTTACTGATAATAATGTTTGCATACGCATCAATTTTAAATTGATGGTTTGGCGGCACAACTGTTGATGTGGATTGTTCAACTATAATGGCAGGACCTTGTACAAGCATGTCAGGAGTCAATTTATTCCTATCAAAAAAGTTGCACTCGTGTATTCCCGACTCGTCAAAATCTACTTTTTCAGTGGCAATTAAGGCGTCTTTAATTGAATTACCTTTTGATTCTACTTTGGCAATCACAGGCTTGTTTACAATAACTTCAGCTACCAAGTGATAGTTGACAATTTCAATTTTGGTATCGGATAGACTAAAAGCATATCTCTTTTTGTGCAGTTGATGAAAATCCTTCTCAATTTCATCGATTTTTAGATTGTTCAAGTCAGCTAACCTCAGTTTTACCGAATGTTCTTGCCCAGCGTAGCGCAGATCTAAATAATATTCAAAAATGATGTCTTCTTTTTGATAGGAGTCCCTTTCGTAAGCATTTATTGCTTCATTTTTCATTTCTTGAAAGACACTCTTTAACATTAAGAAATTATCAACATTCAAGTTCATCACATCTGTGCGAATGTAATCTCTCCTTAAATCTGACATTAGCATTCCAAAGGCTGAAAAAACACCGGCATTTAATGGTACTATCACCTCGGGCATTTGCAATTCTTCGGCCAAATAAGCTCCGTGCATTGGGCCACCACCTCCAATAACCACTAAAGAAAAGTCCCTTGGGTCATAACCCTTATTTACAGATACGCTTTTTAAGGCATTGATCATATTGGAATTAGCCACTCGAATAACACCGCGTGCTACTTCTTCCAAAGTCATGTCCAATTCTTTGCAGAGCGGCCTTGCTGCTTTCTCCAGACTATCAAAGTCTGGTTTTAGTTCACCGCCTAAAAAGTAATCTTTGTGTATACGGTTACACACGACGTTGGCATCTGTGGTTGTGAAACTAGAGCCTCCTTTACCATAAGACGAAGGCCCCGGATTAGCTGCAGTACTTTTTGGTCCAACACGCATCTTGCCACCATCATCTAACCAGGCAATACTGCCGCCACCATTACCAATTTCTACTATATCTATAACTGGTGTGAGTATTGGAAACCCAGCCTGGGTTTTTGTTTTTTCAATATTATAGGTAGTTACTATTTTGGGGATTCCATTTTCAATCAATGAACATTTTGCTGTAGTACCACCAATGTCCAGTACTAATAAGTTTTCTTTACCAATAGTTCTACCCAAAACAACAGCACCTAGCATGCCACTTGCTGGTCCCGATTCTATTAGGGTGATGGGATTTGCCTTTACATCTTCAACGGTGGTAATGCCACCGTTAGATTGCATGATGTACAGGTTATTTTTATATCCTAATTTTTGTAAGTGGTGGGTTAGATTGTTTAAGTATTTTGTAGCTATTGGTTTTACATAAGCAGAAAGCACAGTGGAACTCGTTCGCTCATATTCTCTCCATTCTCTAGTAACTTCATGCGATGTTATGACTTCGAATTGTGGATATTTGGAGCGTATATAGTCAGCTAATTTTTTCTCGTGAACGGGGTTCTTGTAGCCGTGCAGAAAACAAACGGCAATGGCTTCCACACCTTCTTTTATAAACTGTGTGATATGTGTGTCTACAGTTGTCTCATCTAGAGGAGTAATGATTTCGCCCAAGTAATTAATACGCTCTTTTACTTCTTGCCTTAGATATCTATCAACAAACGGATCCTCTTTTTTAAAGTTGAAATTATATAAATCTGGTCTTGTACCTCTGGCAATTTCCAGAACATCTCTAAAGCCTTCAGTGGTAATTAATGCAGTTTTAGAGCCTTTCCTTTCTGTTATGGCATTAATGACCACGGTTGTACCGTGAGCAAAAAAATCAATGGTATTTAAATCTAAATCTATTTTTTTAATAGTATTTAAGATTCCTTTTTCAAATTCTCCCGGTGTTGTGCTGGATTTAGATACTTGGACCTTTTTAACTTCTTTACTTTTCTTGTCATAATCAAAAAACACAAGATCGGTAAAGGTTCCTCCTATATCTGTTGCGACTCTCATATTTCCTATTTATTGGTTACCCTAACTACAATTTTCCCTACTTGCTGATTCGAAAGCATGTACTCATAGGCCTTTTTGTAATCTTCGAAATCAAAGACCTTACTCACTATAGGTTTTAGAGCTTCTTTTTCAATTCTTTCTAGGATATAAGCTTTGCACTCATTTAGTTTATCAATGTCCTCTACATGGTTGAATTGGGAATAGGCATCCATCACCGCTTTTTTCCTAATTAGAGGAACCAAAGGGTATGGCGTTGGGTTTGGATCTAGTAATCCGTAAATTATAACCACTGCTCCCATGGATAAGGAGTCCAAATATTCGTTACAAAAATTCCCTGCTATAGGATCGTACACAAAACTGACACCTTCTCCTTCAGTTATTTCCATTAACCTTTCCCCGACCGACTCCTCGTTTGATATAATAAGGTGATCGATACCGAGTTTTTTGAGATCATCCTTTTTAGCACTTGTTCTAGTAGAGCCTATAATTGTGGCTCCTGCATCTTTTGCCAATTCGAAGCAACCGTACCCTGCTGAACTGGAAATAGCCGGAATAAAAACATAATCTCCTTTTTTTACATTACCTACATGAAACAAGGCAAAATAAGCTGTAGAGTATTGCATCCAAATAGAACAAGCTTCCTCTATGGTCAAGTTTTCTGGAGCCTTAGTTAAATAGTCTTGTGGCACAACAGCATATTCTCCCTGCACACCATATTTTGCTGTATTGAACGGTATGGAGGTAACCCTATCCCCAACTTTAAAATCGGTTACATTGGTGCCAACTTTAACAACTTCTCCTGTTGCTTCTGACCCAATCCGTGAAGGAAAATCAGGTAAAGTCGTATGGAAACCTTGATAATGAAGAACATCGGCTCTATTTAGGGCAAAAGCATCAACTTTAAATAAGACCTCATCATTAATCGGGTCTTCGATAGTTACGTCCTCAATAGCTAGTACATCTAACTCTCCTGTTTCATGAAATCTTACTATTCTACAATTTACACTCATGTTTTTGATTTAAAATTAGAAATGGGTTAACCTACCTTCATACCTGAACTCAGGTATGAAGTAACATATATGCTTAAGTATTCTATTATGCTTAGAAACTATAAGAAAGGTCTACTCCCACAGTAGTTGGAGTATTTGGAAATCTCAAATTATTGAAACCAAATTCCGCCGTTGGAAAAAATTCTTGATTGAATTCTGTATCGAAAATATTATTTGCCCAAATTGTTACACCTACTTTATTGAAACGAAACTTTGCCCTTGCATTGACTAAGGTATAAGGGTCTTGTTTGTATTCTTCCAAAGGATCCCAATAAAGTGTTCCTCGACTATCAACATTGGCATGTAACGTTAGACCGGATTTTTCGCTAAAATCAATATTGGCATTGGCCCCTATTTGAAATGTGCTTTTTACTGTAAAGGGAGAAGTGTTGCCACTTACATCTACTTCTTCATTTGTTTCATAATCAAATGCGGCAGCATTGGTAAGCAAGTTGTAAGTACCTTCCTTGATTTCTCCATCATTGAGTCCCAGACTTGCAAAAAAGTCAAGGTTGTTGGTAGCCTTAAATTTCAATTCAGATTCGAAACCTGAAATCTTTGCTTCTTCAAAATTATAGATTCCCAAAATTGAGGGAGTCAGTGGGATAAAGGTATATTGTTGCTGATTCTGAAAATTGATATAATAAAAGGCATTATTGAAGATTATTCTATTGTTCAAAAAGCTCGTTTTTAACCCTACTTCGAAATTATCAGTGAATTCCGGCTCATACTCCTTGTCAAATTTCACCGTTGGTTCAGAATTGAAACCTCCACTGCGATAGCCACGGCCATAATTGGCATAAGCCATAATTTTATCAGATACAGCATAAGCAATTGAAAATTTGGGTTGTACCACAGTAATGTCGTTTTCTATGGAAGTATTGGTAATACGGGAGTCGTTGGTCAGTTTATCATTGTCTACCCTAATCCCACCGGATAAAGTGAGTTTGTCCGATATATGAAAATCTAAAAATGCAAAAGCCGCCAATGTTCTAATGGTATTATCATCATCATTGCCTACCAAAGGATCTTCACTGTAGTTTGCATTTTCTGCAGATGCGTCCACAAACCCTCCCTCATAATAAGTGCGGTTCAAAAATGTAGAAGTATTCAAATATCTTTCACTGTTTTGAAATAGCGTGCCAAAGGTATAGTCTACCAACTGGTTCTCTGAAGCGTTTGATGTTAAACGGAACTCTTGGCTAAAAGTATCTGAGTCTGACCGTTGTGATACTTTACTAAATGCGTATTGGGAATAGTCATTTTCACCGATATAAAATCTTTTGGTGGCATTAAAAGATGTAACAGATTGAAATCTTGCTTTGGTAAGATTACCTTCAATTTTGAGACTGCTCAATGAATTGGATAACTCAGAATCGCCCTGCACATCTCCAAAAGGTTCACTTGAATAGTCATCGTCTGCAAGTACAGGAATAGTAGGGTCGAAAATATCAGTTTTGGTCACATAGTAATTTCCGCCTGCGTCCACCTTAAAATTGTCTTGAACATACGTAGCGGACCATCTTGGGCTAAAACGATATTTAAGTTTTGCCCTAATATTAAATTCATCGTAGAAATCTACTGTTTCGTTTAAAAAAGTATTGTTGATCAAACCATCAAACGTTTCGTAATTTCCTGCCACGCTGTAATAAAACTTATTTTTTACAATGGCTCCAGATGAAGATAAGCCAGCACCTAGCAAACCACCATTTCCTGCGTTAGTCATAACCTTGGTCTTATTTTTATTTGTTGGTTCCTTAGTGACAATGTTAATTGCCCCAGCAATTGCGTTTTTCCCATAAAGTGTTCCTTGAGGGCCTTTTACGAATTCTAAAAGTTCGGTATCATATAAAGTCATGTTCATGGCACTTGCATCTGGTAGGGTCATACCATCAATGACAACGGCCACAGGAGATTCTGCGTTTCTAATCTGGGAAATACCTCTAACAGTTAAAAAATTCACCCCTGGTTGCTGTGCTTGATTAAAGGTGACATTGGAAATTTGAGATGTAAATGATTGTATATTGTCTATTCCACTCGTTTCTATAGTTGCAGCATTAATAGCTACGGTGGTTTCAGGTAAACTTTGTATTGCCTGTGCCCTAACGCGTGCTTTACTGGCAACGGAAGAAAACCCTTGAATGGTTACACCTTCCAGTTGGTTTGCTTCAGGTTGTAAATCAATATTGAGGTAATTGCTTTCAATCTGCACGGTTTGAGTTTCAAAACCTAGATAAGAGATGGTTAATTCTTGGGCAGTTTCGTTGACCGCAATAACAAACTCGCCGTTAAAATCAGAAGTAACACCGTTGCTGGGATTGCCCACTTCAATAATGGTAGCTCCTGGAAGAGGATTGTTTGAATCGTCCAAAATTTTTCCACCAATATCCTTTTTTGTTTGGCTAAAAACCGAAAAGGATATTAAGCACAAGATGCATAGGAATAGATACTTCATTTTAAATTCTTTTTGAGTTAGTTGAACAAACCTATGAATACACAAATATTAATTCCATCATTCCTGTTATTTTTATATTAATTATTTAAAATAGGAATTTAAATGGAATATATCTAATTTTGAGGTAGTTAAGAAAATTAAACAATGAATGTAAGAGGAATTCAGATTTCTAATGGTTTTATGTTAAGTCTTCATGAAGAGCTCTTGACTATTTTTTCTAAACATTATTCCATAGAAACAAAAACGCTTACCGTATTTCAGTTATATGGTTTTGGTAGTTATGATGAAGGACGCCCTAGTTTAAAAGGGTTTATAACAGAAATCACAGGGCAATGGATAAATGGAAAGTATTTATATAACAAAATCAGGGAAGTTGAAAGGGGTAACAGCAAAAACGTAAAACTAAGAAGGGATTACTTATCCCTATTAATTCTTACCGCAGGTTATGATAACTATGGTCAATACCTTAATAATTCTCCTTTTTTAAGCGCAGATATCCGAAAGGAGGAAGGGAGCAATTTTGATGAAACATCCAATGATATTGATGCGCTCTATTATGTTGGATATTATGTGGAAGACAAACAATACTATATAAAATCCAAATTCACCATTTATAAAATGAAAACAGCTTCCTGGGAAATCTTATACTGGGAAAAAAACTATGAACCAACGTTTTATACTTATTTTGGAAAATGTGTACCTACTGGTGAAAGTGCTTTATCCTTTTATTTCAGCAAGGATAACTCGAGCTTGAACAAGGAATGTTTTGTCAATATATTTTATGGAAACAATATGCAAACAAAACCTGTACTGTTAGGAGCATATTGTGGTTTTGACCGGAACAACAACCCCGTTATTGGAAAATTGGTTTTTGAACAGGTAAACGATGCAGACGAACAAAATGAAAAAGTAAGAAGCAAGGATGTAAATCCTATTTTTCATCATTACCTATATTCCCAACGGATGGAAGTTGATGGAATTCTTCCCCATAAAGATTCTGATCTCTCAGTTTCCTTAAACAGACTTGAGATTGTTAATTTTCTAATTGGTGATTACCTTGGGTTCTATTTGGATAAAAACAACTATTTGATTCCTATTTCTTTTGAAGTTTTAAATGAACTTGGAGAATTAAAATTTAAGGTCAATAACACTAATTTCAAAGGAATTGGCAGAATTAGCAGAACCGAGAACTACCTGATATCTGAATTTAACGAAAAGAACATCTCTTATTCACAGTTTTCCTTACAGGTTCAACCTTTAGAAAGAGATTTGTTTTTGGGTCATATGCAAGTCTATTCTGGGGCAAATGTCCTAAATGGCAGGGTATTGCTTTGGAAGAAAAATAAAAAGTTGAAAAAGTTCATGGAACAAAACAAGGAGTTCTACCTGAATAAGAGTGATTTGGAAAATTTTATGAACACAAAAATTTCTAAATATCTTGAAATCAACACTATAGATGTAATTGAAAATCAATAGAAAACCTTTTGCATGCTGATTGTTATTTCTTCAAGGGGATTAATTTTTTCGTAGTTATAGCCACAGAATCAATTTTGCTGCGCGAGTAGTAAATAGGGAAATATTCATCTTTGGCCCAAGATTCAAATAAGTTACTGTAAAATGGACTGTCAGGATTACCAGATTGTCCAGGACTGTTGGAGCCTACCGCGGCATCCCAATCACCAGTATTCACAATCATCCGAAAAGAAGCTCCACTGCTTTGTTTTAAATTACCACCAGTAGAACCAGGAGTGTATGAGTTACCGCCTCTTGGTAACGGTCCAAGGTCCAGTAAAGTTCTTGTTGTATCATTTACAACTTCACTCAAAGCATGTTGCATATAAGTATGTTTATTCTTTTTTTGCCCATATTGCCATAAGTTCATATCTGTGCCAAGACTTTTTTCTAAATCGTCAACACCATTGCTAAAAGCATCACTCAAAAACTTATTTCTACCTAAAATTGGGTTTGCTCCAAACTTTGCATCTGGTGTCTTAAGCCACTCCATAATTCGAGTCATCTGAATCCCTGGAACTATGCCCTTAACTTCTACGGGAATAAATTTTTCGTTCGCCATTCTTTTAATTTGATTTTCCCAAGCCACATAAATGGCGGCAGAAATTGAATTGGGTTCGAGTCTATAATCCCAATTGGTCATTTTTTCTTTGGCCTCGACAGCTTTATCCATAAAAGCAATGCCTTTTAGCATAGGAACTAATATGCGAGCAGGAATTGATAGATAATCGACTTGAAGGGCCTTCATATCTTCCATGGTCATTTTTTTATTTTCCCCTAATACCTCATTTACCCGGTCACCACGATAGGGATCTGCCCATGAGAAACCAATTGCATCCCAACGGTTAAAGTTGTCTGGTGTTACATTCTGATTGGCGGTAGCTAAAAAACCTTCCTTAGGATTAAAGCCATTTGGTTTTTCTACAATTGGTAAATAGCCATCCCACTCATAGCGTCCATCGCCAGGTATTGGAACAAGACCACTAAAATTTTTTCGAATTGGGGCAATGCCAACGGCCTGCCATCCTATATTACCTTTTTTATCTGCCCATATCATGTTTTCTCCAGGGATATGACTGTAGTTGCATGCCTCTCTAAACTCTTCCCAAGATTTTGCTTGATCCATACGTAAAGATGCCAAATATGGCGAGCCGCCAGGTTCTAACCAAGCACAGCGTACGGCATAGGCTACATTATTTTCTGTATCTATATGGGTGACGGGTCCATGTTTTGTGTAAGACAGATTTACAATACTATCATTTCTGCCCTTTACTTTTATAGTTTCAGAAATATGTGTCATATCTTCCCAATTCCCCTTGTACTTGTATTGGTTCGGGTTTTTTGGGTTTAGCTCGTACACATACAAATCTTCGCCATCAGTTCTAAAAACGGTCAGGCCCCAGGAGCCATATTCATTATGCCCAATGGAAATACCGGGGATTTCTGGTTCACCACCGCCAATAACATTCCATCCCGGTGCTACTAAATGGTTCATGTACCGTAACGATGGTATGGCAATGGTCCTATGCGGGTCGTTGGCCATGTAGGTATTGCCATCTGCCATACGGTCGCCCCTAATTACCCAATTATTACTACCAATGGACAAAGAGTCATTTTTACTTTCGTTAAGTGACAATACCATTTCCTTCTCTTTGGTGTTTTGATAAGCAGGAACGATGTCATCTTTTAAGAATTTTACAGGTTTGCGATAGGCATTGTATAGGGCTAAAATATCATCTGACAACAAATCTGTATTTATGCTAGGATCGATTGTTAAATCAGGTTCTTTTGGGTGAAACCAATATAAATCTTTAACCATCTCTTCACCCAGCTTGGCTACTGCGCGTCCTATTTGCAATTCTTGACCTATATTTCCTAACAACCCTTGATGTCTTGAGATAACTACCTCTGGAGTCCATTTTTGTGGTTGTATGTCCAGAATTTTAAATTCGATAGGTAACTTTTCTGGGGTTTTTAAAATAGATTCGATATAGGCGTTTACTCCATCAGTGTAAGCTGTAATAATTTCAACACCATCGTCATGATAATGATTCATCTCTGTGGTCATATCACCTCTAAACTTAAACAGACGTGTACCTATATCGCGATTCAATTCTCGTTCTCCAAGAATTTCAGCTACGGTACCCGTGGCCTGTCTTCGCCAAATCTCAAATTGAAAAAGCCGATCTGCTGCTGCCGCATAACCTTGCGCATAAAAGAGATCATGTTGGTTTTTGGCATAAATATGATTAATGCCCCATTTATCTCTAACAATCTCAACAGGTTCTTTAAGCCCGTCTACTAGAAGTTCATCTGCAGGGATAATTTTAGAATCGTTACAGGAAAAGAAGAATACAACTACAAACAATTTTAAAATTTGCCTCATTCTATATGTTTTATTTGAACTTTAATATACTATTAATTCGAGTTCAAACTTGTTTCCAACCCAAATCTTGGAACTTATTTTAATGGATTTAATCTTAGAAAGATAAGCATCAATTGTTTTCCTTGCTTTGCGTTTCTCAAAAAAAAGCTAGGCTTTAGCGCTCAATAATCTTTTCTAATAGATTTGTCGTGATTAAATTTTGTTTACTGATTTGCTTAGGCATGTTTGGGTAAGGTGTAATTCCTCATTAAAAATTGTTCTTCAAATCCCAACTTTAAGTACAGATTTTTTCCCATTTCTGAAGCTTGAAGCGTAGCATAGCTGTATCCTTTCTTAACAGCTTCAGACAACATGGAATGCATCATTTTTTCAGCATAACCTTTTCTTCTCATCTCAGGAATTATGCCCATGGAATGAATTCCTACGATTTGGTTTCCAGTATGGTACATCAAAGCGGTTCCTACGGGAGAAGTATTGTCATAGGCAATCAGATAATCTACTTGGTCATAGCTGTTCAACAGTAATTTATGGTCGATTTTGTAATTGAAAGCCTTTTGAAACAATGATTCCCACAATAAAGCTGTTCTCTCATCCTTAACTTTATTGAGGTTAATTTCTGATGGCTTAAAGTCACTTTTCGAGAGATCGATGTACATTCCTACTTGTTCTAAAACCTTCACAAAACCATTGTTCTCCAAAAGCAGATAGTAATCATTCCCATTGATTTCCCAGTAAGGAATGGTAATTTTAGTAGAGGACGAAGAAATAATTTTTTTTGCAAGATCTAGATGAGTCTGTTCAGGAGTTTTTTTGAACCAAAGTCTGTTTGGCCAATCGGAGTAGTTTATAATTCCATAGTCAAAAACGTTTTCTATTACATAGGTACTGGCCCTTTGATTTATTACTTGCCATAGAGAGGTTAAATTATCTATATTTTGTTTTTTTAAGTCCATTTTTTATGTGTTTTTGATTAATACAATTCCCAAAGTCATGGCAAGCAGACCGAAGATTTTTTTATAGGCCATGGGTTCCGTAGGCAGACCAAACCAACCAAAATGACCGGCAATTACCGAAAACAAAATTTGTCCAAATAAACCTATGGAAATCATTGTTGAAATCCCCAATTTAGGGATAGTGTAATAGTACAGCCCAATACCGGCAACGCTAAAGAGCGCTCCGGAGAACCATAAATAATAAGGAACATCCTTCAATTGATAAAAGGATGGAAAATGTCTCGTATTTACAGCGACCGCTAAAAAAGCAATCAACGCACTAATGATATAGGCTACTAACGAAGTAAGCATTGGACTTTTTAATTGTTCACTAAGTTGTGAATTAAAACCTCCGTGCAAGGCTAAAAAAACTCCCCCTATAAATGCTAAAACAATTGGTGTTGATTGACTCATAATTCATGGTATTTACGATTTATGTGTCAAAATTAGACGAGTCAATGAACCTCTGCATTTACATATGTTGATGGATATGAATTTTATAGGTCTTTTCTAATTCTACTTAACTGCGTGGGGGTGATTCCAAGGTAGGATGCTATAAGCCATTGTGGGATTCTTTGAGGTAAGTTAGGGTACTTATTTAGAAAGGATAGATAACGTTGGGAGGCATTTTCTGCAGCAAATGAAATCTGTCGTCTTTCATTCTCAATAATCCAGTTTTGTTCCAGATTGGCAATATAATAGTTCTTTAAATCTTCATGCTTATAAATGACTTCCTTATAACGTTGATAGTTCATCTCCAGAACAACGCCATCCTCCACAGATTCAATACCAAAGCCAGAAGGAGAATCTGTTAACATTGAAACCGTGGACCCCGCTAAATGACCTTCAACGAAGAAATTTTTGACAAATACATTGGCCTCATCATCCATCCACTGGGAGATTAAGATTCCCTGACAGACAAAATAAATATTTCTTGCCGTTTGTCCACGAAATACGATGCTCTCATTTTTCTGTACACTTCTGATTTTTATTAAAGGCAAAAACTCCTCAAAAGACGTTTGGGAAACAGGGGCATATCCGTTTAGATACTGATAAAAAAGTTGGATTTGCGGATGGTCGAAAGAAATCATAATGGAAACCTATAGATGGTCTAGCGCACTTAATATGAGAAGCATCTAAGAAAGAATTATAAATAAAACGGTGTAAAAGTAAAGATATCAAAAACATTAATGTAAAGATAAGGGTCATTAGCTGTTTTGATATTTTACTGTTATTTAATAATATCCATCATCGCATTTGCAACACCAGATGCAGAAGCAGGATTTTGACCAGTGACTATATTTCCATCAGTTATCACATAAGAATCAAATGGAGTGGTATTTGAAAATAGGGCGCCTTGCTTTGTTAATTCTGCATCTAACATAAAAGGAATTACATCCTCTAATGTATGCTTGTCTATGTCTTCTTCCGCTTTTGTGAAAGAGTTGATATGTTTACCTTCTAAAAGGTTTTTTCCGTTTGATAAAGTCACATTCAATAAGGCCACAGGACCGTGACAAACGGCACCAATTACGCGACCACTTTCATATACTTTTTTAATGGTTTCCTTGACCAAAGGATTAGAAACCATATCTGTCATTGGACCTAGGCCGCCAGGAAAGAAAATAGCATCATAAGCATTGATATCCACATCTATTAATTTGTGGCTAAAATTAAGACGCTTAAATCCATTACCTTCCTTAAAGGTTTTGCTGAACTCTTGGGTTTCATCATAGCCAACAAAAGGTGGCGTTCCACCAAGAATGCTCGCAAAATCCACGGTATACCCTTTTGATGTAAATTCCATGTACGGGTCCGCCACTTCTGAAAATTCATAACCTGCAGCATGTTTTCCAGTACCAGTAACATTGGTGCTTGTAACTATAAATAATATATGTTTCATTGTATTGTTTTTGTAATCAATGGTTTTTAAATAAAGGGAGATTATAACCTCCCTTTATTCAAAGTGAATATTTACGCAGGTACTTGGTGGTTAGAGACAGCAATAGCATTCAATGCATTCGCAAGCTTTTCAGGAGCTGTTTCCAGAGGTACATGACCGTATTTGAGGGTGATTACTTCATCTATTCCAAGCATTTTTTGCCCATGCCTTTGTGCTTTTAAAGAAATGACTCTATCTAAAGTGGTTTCGATATATGCTTTAGGAACACGACCTAAATTTTCTTGGGTTGTAATGACTTGCTCAAAAAACGGTACGGTGGCTTGTACCACAAGTTTTGGTAGTAACACATCTATTTGTGCTTCTGTAGCCCCTGTAAAGATGACATTCATAATTGTTTCTTTACTCATAGTAGCAGTGCTTTTATCTTCTGAAAAAATCAGGTTTTCCAAAAACTCACTTTCTTGATCCTCTTCAAATACTTCAATAGCAGTCTTGCCTTCATAAGGGATAGCAGACGCGACGTAAACTAATTTTTCAATTTTCTCGGGCATTTCTTCAGCAACTTTGGTAATCACAAAGCCACCAAAACTGTGTCCAACTAATACAACCTTGCCTTCAGTCTTTTCTAATTCCGCTTTAACCCGGTTGGCATATAGCGCCATATTTATTTCTGAAGTAGGGGTTTTATCATCCCCGTGTCCTGGTAAATCAATAGCCTTTACACTATGTCCGTTTTTTTGCAGATGAGTTGTTGTCTCTTTCCATGACCAAGCACCTTCCCATGCGCCATGTATCAATAAAAATGTTTTGCTTGAATTTTTCATTGTATTAATATTTATAATTTGATTTTTAAATGCGTTATGCTTTTAATTATGGTACAAATTTGCGGCGGCTTTGAAGTTTAAAAGTTGTCATATGACAACGTTTTTAACTACCGCTGCTTTTTTGAGAAGCAGTTTCCAATTTGAAGTGTTTGATGGAGCGCGTCCAAAGATCTATTTGCTTAATAGCTTGCGTTAAAACTGTAATTTGATTCTTGTTAAAGTGAGGTTTTAATAGTGCAAATACATTTTCTAATTGTGTGTTATTATCAGAACTTATGATGTAATCGGTCAAAGCAAATAATGCTCGCTCTTTTTCTGAAAAGTAGGGCGTTTCATTCCAGACGGAAATTAACGAAAGCCTGAAATCGGTTTCTCCGAAGCCTTTAAGTTCATTATAATGAAGACTAATAGCATAAGGACATTCGTTTAGATATCCTATTCTAAGTCTTACCAATTCCAAATGACGAATTTCGATGGTAGTATTTATATTGCTATTAATAGTTTTCATTAGCTATTAAAACAAGAACTCCGACCAAGAGTCGGAGTTAAGGTTGTTTAAAACGTTGTACGTTACCCTTTAGAAATAGCTTCTCCTAATTCTTCATTGGTCATTGCTATTCCGTCCAAGTTCCAAGCCCCATCTACTGCATGAACAACGTTTAAGTAAATCCTGTCTTTGGGTTGTTTTTTATCAGATAATTGGTGAATGATTTCTGTTACTTCAGCAAAATGTTGTTTAATAATGGCGTGATCTGCCAAGGCAAACGATGGTACTTTCCATTCTGCCCATGCACCCAAAAATTCTTCTCCACCTGAAAAAGAGAATCCTATTGGAACAATATGCACATTGGCAGTAATGTTAGGGGTCATCACTGTATTTCCTGTTAGATGATGAGTTTTTAAAAGGGAGTCCGTAATTTGTTTAACGGCTTCTTTTTCTTTTCCTATAGGTAAAACTCCTTCCGTTAATGTTAATGTAAGTGGCATAATATCTATGTTTTAAATTGTGAACTTTATTGTTCATCAACGGTACAAAGATGCCTGCTTAAGAAAGTTTAAAAGTTGTCATATGACAACCTTTTAAGTAGAGAATGAGCCCAATTTGAAGAGTTAAGAGAACTTGACGACTGTCTTTATTCTTTTAATGAGATGGTAGTTGTAATACTAGTTGAACAGACAACATGCTCGGTATTTAGATTTAAACCATACTCATTTTTATACCATGTTTTCTAAGCCTTTAAAAAAGAATCCGGCTTGTATTCATACCCAAAACCTGAATTTGTTATTCTTTGTATTAAAGCATCTTGAATAGGTTGGGCTATTTCATAGTCCATATCCGCAATCCACATTGGCAAAACGTTACTAGTGCCAAATAACTCTAGAAGTGTTTTAGAATTCGATTTTGATAACGGTAATGTGCCAATATGTTTATCTATTTTCATTTTTAAAGTTGGGCCCTTAATTTACTGAGTGTTGAATTGGTCATCCCCAGATAAGAAGCAACAGCTTTGCTAGAAATTCGACCTAGTAGTTTAGGCTCATGTTCCATAACCCAGCGCAATTTATCAATGCCCTCCATACCCAAAAAACTATAGATGCGCATTTGAGAATGAATATAGGCAAATTGCATAAACTTATTATACATGTCACTAAATTCAGGAATAGTTTCAATAAGTTTATAAAAGCTGTCATGACTTATAACCAATAGATCTGAAGGTTCAATTGAAACCAAGAAATCTCTAGAGGGTTTCTGTAATACAAAACTGGTAATGGCCGACATTATTTGATCTTCCAAAGCAAAATAGGCTGTTGCCTCGTTTCCTTTATTATCAATTTCATACATACGCAGACAGCCACTATTTATAAAATAAAAACTCCTACATACTTCACCAACTGCGCATAAGACTTCATTGCGTTTTGTTTTTAAGGGCTTAAAATATGATGTGACTATTTGTAATGATTCATTACTGATGTTAGAATTATCTTTTAGGTATTGCTCTAACTGGTTGTACATTTTTTGCTTTTAATGGTATATAACAATAGGATATAATCATAATTAATAGTAGAATTTACGAACGATAATTATTTATCCATTAAACTACTAATACCAAGGTAAGAGTTTTTTTTACTTAACCTTCCGAGCACAAGTAAAGAATAAAACCTTCTTCAATAAGGTTATTGTATTTAACAGAGCACTGGCTTCCAACAACTATGTTGTTATTATGCCCGATTATTTGGGATATGAGGCTTCTAGCAATTATCCACACCCTTATGAGCATGGAGAAACCTTGGCAAGTACATCTTTTGATATGATCATGGCGGTTAAAGAAAACCTTGGGTTTATAGATGACCTTATTCTAATCCTACCCGTTTGATTATATAAATGCCGATATCGCCCAAAACCCACAAGACTTATATACTTCAGAATTTAGAGATGGACTAGTTAATGGAACCGATACGTAATATTTGAGCGCTATCCCTGGTAATGATGTGTTTGAATTGTTCGAATCGCATCGATAATATCAAATAGATATACATGCTAACAATCCTTTAAGGAGATGGATAATTATATTTTGAACCTAATACATCTTTTGCCGTCTCTAAAATGATGTATAACCTAAAATTCACTTAATCATTAAAAATAAACCATGAAACAAAACATAATATTCACAAGTTCTTTTCTACTATTTTTTCTTTTAACCTGTGCAAGTTTGATTGCACAAAACCCGGACGCTGATACATCCAAAACTGAAAAATACTTTGATGGTTTCCATCTGGGAATAAGTATGGGGGTACAAAACATATTTGGAGGTGCTTTTATTGATAATCTAGATGTGCTTGGGCAGAAATCAGGCTTTGTGACCGAGTTTTCAGCAGGGTATAGAAAGCAGCTTGCAAATGATAGACTTCTTATTGGAGCGGAACTTCAATTTGGAATTATAGATGGTGATTTAGAACAAATGGATACCAGGAATCAAATGGAAATTGATTACAAAAACAACAGTCAGTTTGGATATGGAATAAACCTTGGAATGGTTCTGGGTAAGAGGAAAAAAGCTTTGTTGTATACTTATGGTATTGTCACAAAACGAAACTTTGACATAACTATTTCAGAGGTTGGCGGTACAACTTTTATGCAGGAAGATGGGCAACGTTTTCTTAGGTACGGTATTGGATTTGAAATACCCGTTTCCGGAAACTTCCACTTGAAAGCAACTGTAGGTCGTGTTGATGTGGATTACGGAGATTTGGAAACCAATATTAATGTGGAAAATAAAACCGACCTTGGCTTAGGTGTGATGTATCAATTTTGACAGGACAGAAGAAAACAAATGATTAAAATATATAAATAATGAAAGCAGTAATTACATCTATTACCCTAAAATCCCCTTTAAAATTCTTTAAACTATCTGTTTTTGCGTTGCATGTATCCAATCAATTAAAAACATCTAACTATGTTGAGTTTAGGAATAAAGGTTTCTGGACAAAGCATTATACCATGACGCTTTGGAGAAATGAAGAAGATATGAAGGCATTTGCACATAGTGGAGCTCATTTAGATGCCATGAAAAAATCAAGATCCATAGCAAAAGAGATTAAGACGCTTACTATTGATGCCAATGAATTACCGAATTGGAAAGAAGCTCTAATTTTATTGGAAAACAAAGGAAGGGTGTATAAAATAAAATAAGCCTAATTCTTCAACACATTGTCTATTGCATATACGACAGTTTTTGCATTTTCTTTTGTAAAACAAAGGGGAGGTTTTGTTTTTAGGACACTGTCATCAGGGCCATCGGTGCTTATTAGTATATTCCTATTGCGTAGTTCATTTTTAATATGATGAGCTAGTTTATTATTTGTTTTTTGATTTTTTTCGTCAATGATTTCTACACCCAAGAACAAGCCAGAACCTCTTACATCTCCTATACATTTGTGCTCTTTTTTAAGCTCCAACAAAAGAGATTTGTAATAATTTCCAACCACTTTGGCGTTCTCTTGTAACTGTTCTTCTTCGATAACCTCTAAAACAGACAATGCAATGGCGCAAGAAACAGGATTGCCTCCAAAAGAACTAAAGAACTCTACTCCTTTACTAAAAGATTCTGCAATTTCATCTGTTGTAACTACGGCGCCCATAGGATGCCCGTTTGCCATTGGTTTTCCCAAAATAACAATATCAGGAATTACATCTTGTGCTTCATAGCCCCAGAAATGATCACCCAAACGACCAAAGCCAGTTTGTACTTCATCGCTTATGCAAACTCCTCCTTGTTTTCGTATTGCTGGGTAAATTTCTTTTAAATATCCATCTGCCAAAGGTACTTGCCCTCCACAACCCACCACGGGTTCAGATATAAAGGCAGCAACGGGCTCTATAGAATTTGATACTTGCTCAATGGCCTCTTTGGCATACAAAGACCCAGCATTTTTCTTCTTGTGTTTTCCATTGTAAGTATCTGGAATAGGTGTTTTTAGAATATATTCTTTTTTCCCGGCACCCTTGGGGTTATTAAATTTATAATCGCTTACATCAATTCCCATTTGCGTGTTCCCATGATAGCCATGCTCCATCACCATTAGTTTTTTGTGTTTGGTATGGGCATGTGCCAAACGCATGGCCAAATCACTTGCTGCACTTCCAGAGTTAATAAAGTATACCTTGTTTAGTGATTTTGGGAATTTTGATAATAACTTTTCTGAATAGGTTGGAAGCAAATCGTACAGATACCGTGTATTGGTGTTCAGTTTTGCCATTTGTCGTTGTCCCGCTTCAACCACTTTTGGGTGTGAATGCCCTACATGCGGAATGTTGTTGTAAGCATCCAAAATGGTGTTGCCATGGTTATCATACATATATTGAAATGCAGCACCCACCATAAAAATGGGTTTTTCATAGCTTAACGATAAAATAGGACTAACGTGCTTATGCCTTCTAGTGATTTCCTCAGCTTCTGATTTTATTTTGGGAATTGGCATCCCAACAGCTTTTCTAAACATATTTTCTGCACCAATGGGGCTTGTGGCCAATAGTTTGTAAAGCATGCTCCAAGCAAATTTCTCGCTTCCGGTGGCATAGATATTATCTGGATCGGTTTTTCTGGAATGGGCAGAATTGCATATGCTTGTACAAAGTCTTCCCGCTATTAGATAATAGAGGATTTTTAATTCTTTTTCTTCAAGGGGAAGTATTTTATGATATGATTCTAGGATAGGTATTGCCCATTCTAATGGATTTTCTTTATCATAACAGGCATAAGTTATAGCTATGGCCAATTCATTTATTAATGGTGTGTGGGCCATGTCTCCAAAATCTATTAATCCGGAAACATTTTCATTGTTTACCAAGATATTCCATTCGTTGGCATCGTTATATGTTGTTTGCTTTCTTAGCTCTGGTAATACTGGAACCACAATTTCCTCAAATTGCTGAAAAAAATAACTCACCAGACTCCTGTCGTGTGCATTGGGAATATCGGAAATGTATTTCTTGTTTAAATGTAGGTATTGGAGGTCCCATTCCCACTTTCTAGCCCTAAGTGTATAATTGTTGAACCCTTGTAGTTTAATGTCTAAACGAGCAAGAAAATCACCTAAAGAAGTATATGTATTTTTTGTTGGATTGATATCTCCTATAAAACTGCCATTAATAAAGGAGAGCATTCTACAAATGGTGGCTTTCCCATCTAGCTCAAGAATTTTGGTGTAATCCCCATTGATAAATGGAATTGGAATAGGAAAGGCCTGCGTTTTATCTTGGTCAAGAAATAATAGGGCTTTGGTTTCAGCTTCAATTAGATTAAATAGTTCTTCAGTATGTGGGTATATTTTAAAAATATAGCTGTTTGATGACGTTTTAACATGATAGTTGAAATTGTCATACCCATTCAGTTTTTTAAAATGCAATACATCAATTCCGAATTCTTTTTTGAGCAGTGTATTCATCAATTTGTTGTTGGTCTTCAATGAAATTTCTAAAAAGGTAAGTTGTTCAAATCAACATTTCCACCGGATAAAATCACACCAATTTTTTTACCAGCAAACTGTTCTTTTTCATTAAGAATGGCTGCTAGAGCAACTGCGCAAGATGGCTCGCAAATAATTTTTAACCGCTCCCAAATAATTCGCATGGCTTTTACAATCTCATCTTCTTTTACCCTAATGATTCTTTGGACATTTTGTTTGATAATAGGGAAGTTTCTATCACCCAACTGGGTTCTTAGTCCATCGGCAATGGTATTGGTAGTTTGGTTTGTTTCTATAATGCCACTTTGTAAAGAACGATAGGCGTCGTCAACTTCAAAAGGTTCTCCTCCAATTACGTTGCAGTTGTCTCCAAAATATTTTACGGCTAAAGCTGTTCCAGCAATTAAACCGCCCCCGCCCACAGGCGCAAATACATAATCCAAATCTGGATAAAGTTCCAGTAATTCTTTACATGCAGTGCCTTGACCCAAAATAACAGCATCATCATTAGATGGGTGAATAAATACAGCACCCTTTTCTATTTCTATTTGTTTGGTGGTATTTTCTCTTGCGGCAATTGTAGGCTCACATTCTATTATATTTCCGCCATATTCCTTAACGGCATCTTTTTTTACTTGTGGGGCATTAGAGGGCATAACAATGTATGCTTTAATACCCAAACTCTGGGCAGCTAAAGAAAGTGCTTGGGCAAAATTTCCTGAAGAATGTGTTACAACCCCTTTTTGTCTTTGCTTCTCCGAAAGCTGCATAATGGCATTTGCGGCACCTCGCATTTTAAAGGCCCCCATTTTTTGGAAATTCTCGCACTTAAAAAAAAGGCTGGCCCCTACCATGGCATCAATCAACCTTGAAGTAAGCACAGGAGTATTGTGAACAAATGGTTTTATTCTGTTATGGCATTCAATAAGTTGTAGCTTGTCCATTAATCCTCTTTATGTGAAATGCTTTGAATTTAAAAACAATACATAAAGATAGGAATGGTGAACTAATTAACTTGAAAATACACCTTTCAAATTATACCAAAGTTAACTTAGAAATAGGGGTTAGGATTCTAACCAGTCATTGCCTTCTCTTTTTTTTTAACGTTTTTTGAGACGCCTTCCATCCCCAGTTCTGGGATGACCAATAAAGGGATTTGAGTATGGAACGCAGTACGCTTCACTATAGGCTCACGAGTCATTTTTTCCATATAACTATGCTGGTAGTTCAAGAGCGCCAGTAGGTGAATGTCTAGCTCTTCTGTAAACATTTCCAGTGTTTGCGATACTGAGTTAAGCTCAGAAACTGTGTGTACATAATGTTCAGACTGGTTTAAATACCTTCTAAGCATGTTTAGGTTAAACTGCTGCAATTCTGATAAAGCTTTTATTCCATATTGTACATGAACTATTCTAATGGTCGCCTGGAACATTTCTGCTAATTCCATTAATGGATTTAATTCAGAAGCTGTGTAGAATCTATTAAAATCAGTTGCAAAAGCAATCTCTGATGGCGTGACAAAATCAAAATGTTGTGGAATGGCCAGGACTGGACATTTTTTACTGTTCTTTATAATACGAACAGTATTGCTGCCCATAAAAACCTCGTCTATTCCGGAGGCGCCCTTGGTTCCTGTAACTACCAAATCAATGTCATATGCATCCACAATGTCCTTTACTTCTTCAACCAATAAATTAAAAGAAGAAATCGTTTCAAAACTGTGATTGCTATTGCCGTATTTGGTTTTAATTCTGTCAACAGTATTCAATAAACCTTGCTCCGAAGAATTTCGCACGGCATCTACTATACTTACTCCGTCTATCATTTTAGCCATAAACCGGCTACTGGGAATTACAGGGGTATATGTGTTCAGTAAATAAAAAGTGCATTGTTTATTGCGGAACAACTGCATGGCATAATTAATGGCATTCCATGCGTTTTCTGAAAAGTCTGTAGGTATTAAAATTCTTTGCATTCTACTAAAAATAAGATGGAATAAAATTAGTGCTATGCAGAAGGGGATACTATGACAAATATCAGGTTTTTGAACAGCTTGGCTTTAGAAGCCTTCCACCAATTCTACCAACTTACGTTCATTCTTTATACCTACTTTTTTACCAGAGGTATGAATGAGTCCTTTCTTCTTGAACTCTGAAATAATTCGGATTGCGGATTCAGTAGCTGTGCCAACAACATTTGATATGTCTTCTCTGGAAAGTGTAAGAGCCAAGAAACCCTCATCATCTTCGCCAAAATTATTTTTTAAGTACAAGAAAGCTTCGGCAATACGCTGTTTTACCGTTTTTTGAGACATGTTTACGATGACATCATCAGCTTCCTTTAAATCATGTGCCATATGCCGCAACACCTCAAGGGTGAAGTTCGGATTCTTTTGTAATGTATTGTTGATACTTTCTTTAGGAATGAAGCAGACCTCCATATCGTTAACAGCTATTGCAGAAAGATTGGTGCATTCTTCAGCTATTACGGATCGCTGTCCAAGAACTTCGCCTTTGGTTGCAAGTTTTACGATTTGATCTTTGCCATTAGCGCTAAGTTTAGAGAGTTTAGAAACTCCATCGCGAACACAAAACACCCCATTTAATTTTTCACCTTCCTCAAAAAGAGGCTCCCCTTTTTTGACTTTTTTTGTGGTTTTAGAGTCGGATACTTGCTTCAATTCGTCTTTACTCATGGCTCTTAGCGAATTGAATTGTCTAACGATGCAATTTTCACACCTGCTCTCCATAACTGATTGATTTACCTGATGGTTCAAAATTAAGCTTAAGGTATTGAAAAAGAACTGATAAATGTCATATTTTTAAAACAAATTGTAACACAATTTTGCCTTGGGTAAAGCAAATGTAAATGACAAGCACAAGATGTTATCATTGTGGTGATGATTGCAATCGCACAAAGGTTCTTTTTGATGAAAAGGAGTTTTGTTGTAATGGTTGCAAAACCGTCTATGAGATTTTTACTTCAAACGGCTTATCCAATTTTTACGATATAGAAGCAAGGGCTGGCACAGCTCCTAACGAAATTCGACAAAAATATGATTTCCTTGATAATCAGGATATCGTTGAAAAACTGGTTGAGTTTAATGAAGAAGGAGTGCAAGTGGTCAATTTGAGCATTCCGTCCATCCATTGTAGTTCTTGTATTTGGGTGTTGGAAAACCTAAATCGTCTGCATTCATCTATCTCGAATTCACAGGTTGATTTTCCAAAAAAGACCATCCGAGTCACCTATAAAATTGAAGATTTTTCCTTAAAAGGTCTTGTACTGTTATTGAGTGCCATAGGTTATGAGCCTTATATTTCTTTAGAAGAATACAGCAAGAAAAAGACTAAGGTGGACCGTTCACTAATTTATAAACTTGGTGTTGCGGGTTTTGCCTTTGGCAATGTAATGTTGTTCTCTTTTCCAGAGTATTTTGAGGTTGAGGAATTTTGGTTGGATCAATATAAACCGGTATTCCGTTGGTTAATGTTTGCTTTTTCGCTACCAGTTGTGTTTTATGCGGGGAAGGATTATTTTATTTCAGCATACAAAGGACTACGTTCTAAATTACTGAACATTGATGTCCCCATAGCACTGGGAATTTTAACCTTATTTCTGAGGAGTACTGTAGATATTATTTTTGATTTGGGCTCAGGCTTTTTTGATAGTCTAACGGGATTGGTTTTTTTCCTTTTATTGGGAAAGTTTTTTCAACAAAAGACGTATTCATTTCTCTCATTTGAACGGGATTATAAATCCTATTTTCCAATTGCGGTAACAAGATTGAATACAAATGGAGAGGAAGATAATATTCAAATTTATAAGATTAAAGCTGGTGATAGGCTCCTGATCAGGAATATGGAAATTATTCCTGTAGATAGTATTTTAATAAAGGGTAATGCAGAAATAGATTACAGTTTTGTAACCGGAGAATCCAATGCTGTTTTTAAAGAGTCGGGAGAAAAACTTTTTGCAGGTGGAAAACAACTTTCAGGAGTTTTAGAGATTGAGGTTGTAAAATCGGTTTCACAAAGTTACCTCACCCAATTATGGGGGAATTCAGTTTTTGGGCAAGATAAGATTACTGCCTTCCAAACATTGACAGATAGTATTGGGAAGCGTTTTACCATTGGGGTGTTGAGCGTTGCTATTCTAGCAACTGCATTTTGGTTGTTTTATATGCCAGGTATGGCACTTAATGTTTTTACAGCTGTTCTTATCATTGCTTGTCCCTGTGCAATTGCTCTTGCAGCTCCATTCACGTTGGGTAATATGCTTCGCATATTTGGCAAACACAAATTCTACTTAAAAAACACAAACGTTATAGAGCGATTATCAAAAATTGATACAGCCATATTTGATAAAACGGGTACTATAACTACAACTACAAAAGATGCTATTTTGTATGAAGGGGTTGAGCTGACAGAAGCGGAGACGGCATTGCTGAAAACTACGCTGCGGGCATCCAATCATCCATTAAGTAGATCATTGTATGAGATATTAAAGTCCAACGCCATTATGACTCTTGATGAATTTCAAGAGCACACTGGCATGGGAATAGAAGGGAAATTGAATGCACATACCATTAAGGTGGGTTCTGCTAATTACATTGGGGAGTCTATGCCAAACGCTGCATCCGATACGGCGGTGTATGTAAGTTCCGATGAGGATTTTAAAGGACGATTTGTATTCAAAAATAAATATAGGAATGGGGTGGAAGACCTTTTTGTCACTCTGGGCAAAACCATGAACATTGGAATCCTGTCTGGGGACAATGATGGCGAAAAAAAACAGTTACAGAAAATACTTCCATCTAAAACCAATTTACTGTTCAATCAAAAGCCTAAGAATAAACTGGATTATATAAAGCACCTACAAAAAGACCACAGTGTGCTTATGGTAGGTGATGGACTTAATGATGCTGGTGCATTGGCTCAAAGTAATGTGGGTATCTCCATTTCCGAAAACATTAATGTTTTTTCACCGGCCTGCGATGCCATTTTGGATGCTTCAAACTTGACCAAACTTCCGATTTTTATGAAGTTGGCTAGAAAATCGATCCAGGTCATAAAACTCAGTTTCCTTCTTTCATTGTGCTATAACGTAGTTGGGTTGTATTTCGCAGTCACAGGTCAGTTAGAACCTGTTGTTGCTGCAATACTTATGCCTTTAAGTTCTATCAGTATTGTAATCTTTACTACCTTAATGACCAATATAATTGGAAAAAGATTAAAACAATAAATCTTGATGGTTTTGGCAAAGAAAATACTCGGAAGTTTTAAGAATGTGATTGAGTCAAATTTGTTGGCGATCAGCATAGGCATTATTTATTTGTGGTTTGGGGGTTTAAAGTTCTTTCCGGCTTTAAGTCCAGCAGAAAATTTGGCTAAGAACACAATTCATGAACTAACATTTGGCTTTATTTCTGATTCCTTGTCGATAGTGCTTCTTGCCATTCTAGAAGTGGGAATTGGTGCTTTATTGCTATTCAATCTTTGGAGAAGAACTATTGTTATCATCGCTCTTTGTCATATGGCCTTGACATTTACACCTTTACTGTTGTTTCCCTTGGAATCATTTCAAGAACCTCCATTGGTTCCAACACTTCTGGGTCAATACATTGGTAAGAATTTTGTCATTGTTGCGGCCTTGATAACCATGGCAAAAAAAGTGCCTTTGGAAAAGAAAAGAATAAATAACAAAAGCTGATATATGTCATTTTTTTCGCAAGAGCGGCAATGTAGTTTTACGCTTAATTAAACCAGGTATGAGTGTTATATATGTGTTATTGGCCATAAGTATTTCAGTTGCGCTGGTCTTTTTTGCTGCCTTTGTCTTTTCAGTCAAAAGAGGGCAGTATGATGATTCATATACACCATCTGTCCGCATGCTCTTTGAGGATGAATTATTGCCTGATTTAGATGAAAACGAACCAGAAAATAAAGAAATCGAACTAACTAAAAGTACAAACCAATAAATATGGAAATACAACAATTTAGCTACGATAATAAAATCGTACAAAAGTTTTTATATGCCACCATGCTATGGGGCGTTGTTGGAATGCTGGTAGGACTTCTACTGGCATTTATGTTTTTGTTCCCTAACATTACGGATGGTATTTCGTGGTTGAGTTTTGGACGGCTACGTCCATTGCACACCAATGCTGTAATTTTTGCATTTGTAGGGAACGCCATCTTTGCTGGGGTCTATTACTCCACCCAACGATTGTTAAAAGCACGAATGTTCAGTGATTTTATGAGCAATTTTAATTTTTGGGGCTGGCAATTAATTATTGTGGCAGCTGCAATTACATTGCCTTTGGGGTACACTACCTCAAAAGAATATGCAGAATTGGAATGGCCCATAGATATAGCTATAGCAATAGTTTGGGTTGTTTTCGGTTGGAATTTGATAGGAACTATTCTAAAGAGACGACAACGCCATCTGTATGTTGCAATTTGGTTCTACTTGGCAACATTTGTTACTGTTGCGGTGCTTCATATTTTTAATAGTTTGGAGCTGCCTGTGGCCGCTTTAAAAAGTTATTCTGTATACGCTGGTGTGCAAGATGCTTTAGTGCAATGGTGGTACGGACATAATGCTGTGGCTTTCTTTTTAACTACACCGTTTTTGGGGTTGATGTACTATTTTGTTCCCAAAGCTGCTAACAGACCTATATATTCTTATCGCCTTTCCATTGTCCATTTCTGGTCATTGATATTCATTTATATATGGGCGGGACCTCACCATTTATTGTATTCTTCTTTACCAGATTGGGCACAGAATCTTGGTGTTGCTTTCTCCGTGATGCTCATTGCGCCATCTTGGGGTGGTATGATAAACGGATTATTAACCTTGAGAGGTGTTTGGGATAAGGTACGAACTGATGCCACTTTAAAGTTTATGGTTGTTGCCATCACAGGTTATGGTATGGCCACATTTGAAGGCCCTATGCTATCACTAAAAAATGTAAATGCCATTGCTCACTTTAGCGACTGGATTATTGCCCATGTGCACGTTGGAGCATTGGCTTGGAACGGGTTCTTGACCTTTGGTATGATTTATTGGTTGGTTCCTAAAATGTTTAAGACTACACTGTACTCCAAAGGGTTGGCAAATTTGCATTTCTGGATAGGAACCTTGGGGATTATCCTTTATGCATTGCCAATGTATGTTGCAGGGTTTACCCAAGCCCTAATGTGGAAAGAATTCAATCCAGATGGATCATTGGTTTACGGAAACTTCTTAGAAACCGTTACCCAAATCATTCCTATGTATTGGATGAGGGCTATAGGAGGAACCATGTTTCTTGTAGGTATGTTGATTATGGTCTACAATGTCATTATCACCATTAGAAAAGGAAGCTCTGTGGAAGATGAATTGGCCGAAGCACCTGCCTTGACAAGAGTTTCTAAAAGAAGAGTTGCTGGAGAGACCTTTCATAGCTGGTTAGAAAGAAAACCAGTACAGTTGACTATTTTGGCAACCGTCGCTATTTTAATAGGTGGAATCGTTCAGATTGTTCCTACCATCTTGGTAAAATCCAATATTCCCACCATTACCAGCGTAAAACCATATACACCTTTAGAGTTGGAAGGACGGGATTTATACATCCGAGAAGGCTGTGTAGGTTGTCACTCTCAAATGATAAGACCTTTTAGGAGTGAAGTAGAACGTTACGGAGAGTATTCAAAAGCAGGGGAATTTGTTTACGACCATCCGTTCCTTTGGGGAAGTAAGAGAACAGGCCCTGATTTACATAGAATAGGTGGAAAGTACTCAGACAACTGGCACTTAAACCATATGTACGATCCGCAAAGTACATCATCAGGTTCAATTATGCCGGCGTATCAGTGGTTGGTTATTAATGAACATGATAGAAGTGCTACGCAGAGTAAAATGGAAGCTATGGTTAAACTGGGCGTGCCTTATACTGATGAAGATATAGCCAATGCACCGCAGTCTATGGCAGAACAGGCCACCCAAATTGAAAAGAACCTATATACAGATCCTGAGTTTGAAAAAACTTATGAAGCAGATAAAAAATATGCTCAAGAAAACGGAGAGGATTTTATAGAAATGCGTGATAGGGAAATTGTTGCATTGATTGCCTACTTGCAACGATTGGGCACGGATATTAAGATTAAAGAAACAGAAGAAATATTATCTCAAAACAAATAGCCATGTTGAAATTTGTAAAAAACCATATGGAAAGTATAGAAGGGATTGCAAGTTATCCCATGATATCCTTGTTAATATTCTTCGTGTTTTTTGTTCTGTTGTTTTGGTGGGTTTTTACAGCCAGCAAAGCACACATAAAAGAAATGGGGGAATTGCCTTTAGATAACGATCAACATAACAAACTATAGCATTATGAGCACAAGAACACCTTGGTGGATACGTATTCCACTGCTATTCTTCATAATCTTCGGATTAATGGAATACTTTATAGATTCTGGCGAAAAACCAGCGATTATCGAATATCCAATTACGCAGTTTTTTATGCTAATGGTATTGATGATATTAATTGCGATAGAACTAATTTTAAGTTCCATTGAAAATGTAATGTTCCAAACACTTTCACCGGAGGCAAAAGAGCGTTACTTGGAATCCAAAGCCAAGAAAAGAGAATGGACATGGGCTAACAATATATATAAACGCCTAACCAAAACAAGGGAAATTGAGAAAGAAGGGGAAATAATCCTAGATCATAATTATGATGGTATTAGGGAGCTGGACAATGTTTTGCCACCCTGGTGGGTCTATCTCTTTTACGCAACTATCATTTTTGGGGTGGTATACCTTATACGTTTTCATGTTGCTGGCGATTATGACCAAAAACTGGAATACGAACAAGAAGTAGCCGCTGCTAAAATTGCTATAGAAGAATACAAAAAAACGGCGAAGGATTTAGTAGATGTGAATACGGTTGAGTTTTTGTCAGAAGCTGCAGATTTAAGTGCTGGAGAAAAAATATTTGCCACAAGTTGTGTAGCCTGCCATATGGCTGATGGAGGTGGAGGAATTGGCCCTAATCTAACAGATGAATACTGGATTTTGGGCGGAGGAATCAAAAATGTTTTCAACACCATATCAGAAGGCGGACGAGATGGAAAGGGTATGATAGCCTGGAAACAAAGTCTAAAACCATTGGAAATGGCTCAGGTGGCCAGTTACATATTAACCTTGGGTGGCACTACAGCTGCAAACCCAAAAGCAGCTGAAGGAGAAATCTGGGTAGATCCAGATGCTCCTGAATCAGAAGAAACAAATGAGGCACCAATGGAGCAAGTTTCTGATTCTACTGATGTGGCAATGAATTAAAGAAAATGGCGCCTTATCTTTAAAGAATAAGCGCTGATTAAGCAGTACGGGAGAGGTTAAAATAAATTGCAATGGAGGAGAATTTTAGGGATTCCATAGGAACGATAGCTGAAGATGGAAAAAGAGCTTGGGTTTTTCCTAAAAAGCCAAGTGGTCGGTTTTTTAAGTACCGCAAATATGTAAGCTATGTACTCTTATTTTTTTTAATTGCTTCGCCTTTTGTTAAGATAAATGGCAATCAGTTTTTGTTGTTCAATGTATTGGAAAGAAGGTTCAATATTTTTGGATTTCCTTTCTGGCCACAGGATTTTCACCTTGTTGTGGTTTCAATGCTGGCAGGTGTAATTTTCGTTGCCCTTTTTACTGTAGCCTATGGACGCATTTTCTGCGGATGGATGTGCCCTCAAACCATTTTTATGGAAATGGTATTCCGAAGAATTGAATATTGGATAGATGGTGATCGCGGCGCACAAATGCGATTGGATAGGTCACCATGGAACGGTAAAAAGATTCGAAAAAGAGTATTGAAATGGATTATCTTTTTTATCATTTCATTTTTGATAGCCAATGTTTTTCTAGCCTACCTAATAGGGAGCGATAAGTTGATTAGGTATGTTTTTGATGGACCTTTGGCCCATATGGGAACAATGATTCCATTGTTGATTTTTACAGCAGTTTTCTATTTTGTGTTTGCATGGTTTCGTGAACAGGTCTGCATAATCGCTTGTCCCTATGGAAGATTGCAAGGAGTGCTTCTGGATGATAAATCTATAGTGGTTGCTTATGATCACAAACGCGGAGAAGGAGATAATGGACGTAAAAAGTTTCGTAAAAACGAAGATAGAGATGCCTTGGGTCATGGAGATTGTATAGATTGTTTTCAATGTGTAAACGTTTGCCCAACAGGAATAGATATTCGGAATGGCACTCAATTAGAATGTGTCAATTGTACAGCATGTATTGATGAATGTGATCATATTATGGATAGCATTCAAAAGCCTAGGGGCTTGATTCGCTATGCAAGTGAAGATGAAATAAACAAAAAAACAAAGTTCAAGTTTACGGCTAGAATGAAAGGGTATACAGCAGTCCTGTTTATTCTAACTGGGGTTTTGATAGGCATGCTTTTTCTTAGAAATGAGTTGGAAGCAAATATTTTGAGGTTACCTGGGCAGTTGTATGAAAGAAAGGCAAATAACGATATCAGCAATGTATACACATATAAATTGGTAAACAAAACATCCAAGGATGTAGATAGTGTTAGTTTTAAATTATTATCCCATAAAGGAAAGATTAAAATGGTATCTCAGGATAGCTTCAAGGTTCCTGCAGAGGAAATTGCTGAAGGGACTTTGTTTATAGAAATTAATAGCTCTGCATTAACTGGAGATAAGGATAAGTTGAAAATTGGAGTTTACAATGGAGAAAAACTTATTGAGACAACTACCACTCAATTTTTAGCACCAAGAAGTTATCATTAAAACAGATTACTATGAAAATAAATTGGGGAACAGGGATAGTATTGGCTTTTGTGGCATTCATTAGTTTCATATTATATTTTGTAGTAAGAATGAGCACAGATAATAGCGCCAATCATGATTTGGTTACTGAAGAGTATTACAAACAGGAATTGGCATATCAAAACGAAATTGACGCATCTAAATCCGCATTGGAGATGCAAGCAAAACTAAAATTTGTAAAATCTGAAGAGGGAATGACCATTTTTTTCCCAGAAAAGTTTGACCCTAAACAAATCACAGGTATAGTGTCCCTTTACAGACCGTCTAACAAGCATTTGGATATTGACTTTCCTATAAGTTTGTCCAAAACACATTTGCTCATACCTGACAATAGCTTGCTGGACGGTCGCTGGGACATTACTGTAAAATGGCAATATCAAGGTAAAACTTTTTTACATAAAGAGAAATTAGTCTATTAGAATATGTTGTTATCCGCAATGGTATTGGGGTTTTTGGGAAGCTTGCACTGTTTGGGCATGTGCGGACCCATTGCTTTTTTACTGCCGTTGGATAGAGATAATAGAGTTAAAAAAGCAACACAGCTGTTTATTTATCATACCGGTCGACTCCTTGCATACGGTATAATTGGAGTACTTTTTGGTTTTTTGGGTAAGGGCCTGTCTATTTTTGGTATGCAGCAAAAATTGTCCATTGGTGTAGGAGTAGTTATGATTCTTTTGGTGATTGTTCCAGGTAAATACTTTAATCAATACAGTCTTTCAAAACCTATATATGCGGTTTTAGGAAAAGTGAAATCAAAACTTGGTGCAGAACTTAAAAAGAAAACTCCAGATGCATTTTTAACTATCGGTTTTCTAAATGGATTTTTACCTTGTGGGTTGGTTTATATGGCGCTATTGGGAGCTGTAGCTTTTGGAAACCCGTTGCAAGGAGGTCTATATATGGTTTTGTTCGGGGCAGGAACTATTCCGTTAATGAGTTTGGTCGTCTATTCCAAGGGATTGTTTAGCAACCCTATCAAATCAAAAATAAAAAAATTGGTTCCCGTGTTTGTGATGCTTGTAGGAGCACTATTTATAATCAGGGGGCTTGGATTGGGAATTCCCTATGTTTCACCCAAAGCCGCTCCGGCAGATTCTGTATCAGCAACTATAGAATGTCATCAACCTTAAAATAATTACAAGTGAAAATAACATCAGCAGAAGAAGTGGTAAATGTGGTCAAATCAGGTGACCGTGTCTTTTTACAGGGAGCGGCCATGACCCCCAATGAACTTATCAACGCACTTTGTGAGCGCTATAAGGAGTTAAATGATGTTGAGATTATTTCAATTCATACTGAGGGAGACGCCAAATACACCCAAGAACCATATACCAAAGCCTTTACTTTAAATTCCTGCTTTGTGGGTGGTAATGTAAGAAAAAGTGTAAATACCCCTAATGCGGGATACATTCCTATTTTTTTGAGTGAGATTCCATGGTTGTTCAAAAGAAATATTTTGCCATTGGATGTTGCTATTGTGCAAGTTTCAAGTCCAGATAAACATGGATATTGTTCTTTAGGAGTTTCTGTGGATGTGGCCCTGCCAGCCATTAGAACGGCTAAAAAAATTATTGCTCAGATTAACCCGTATGTTCCAAGAACACATGGAACAGGAATAATTCATATTGATCAAATTGAATGCGCTACTGAAGTAAATAGACCCATCCATGAGCATGAAGCAGGGATTATTTCAGATTTAGAACATAAGATAGGATCAAATGTGGCCTCTTTAATTGAAAATGGTGCCACATTACAAATGGGTATCGGTAACATTCCCAATGCAGTACTCGCTAATTTAAATAATCACAAACGTTTGGGAATTCATACGGAAATGTTTTCTGACGGTGTGCTGCCACTGATTGAAAGTGGTGTGATAACCGGGGAGGAGAAAGTGGTGAAGAATGGGAAGATTGTAAGCTGTTTTGCCGTAGGCTCTAGAAAATTATATGATTTCATTGATGATAACCCCATATGTGATTTTAGGGATTCTGGATACACAAATGATACAGCAAGAATAAGAAGAAACCCAAAAGTGACCGCTATAAATAGTGCTATTGAGATTGATTTGACAGGTCAAGTATGTGCTGATACTATTGGAAGTTATCAATTTTCTGGAGTGGGAGGTCAAATGGACTTTATTAGAGGAGCTTCACTTTCTGATGGGGGGAAACCCATTTTTGCTATGTCGTCCGCCACTAAAAAGGGGACTTCTAAAATTGTTCCTTTTTTGAAAGAAGGTGCAGGGGTAACTACAACTCGTGCCCACATCCATCATGTTGCTACAGAACATGGAGTGGTAAACCTTTATGGGAGAAATTTACAGCAGCGTGCACGAGCATTGATTTCAATTGCTCATCCAGACCATCAAGAAGTCTTGGAGAAGGCCGCGTATGAAAGATTTAATGGAAGAGGATAAAGTATAGTACAATGCCAAGACCTAAGACAAAGGAAGAGTTGCTGGAGTTGAGCCTTGCTAACTACCAAAAGCTGAATGATTTTATCCATTCTTTCTCCAAAACGGAACAAGAGAAAGATTTTCCTAAAGGAACAATGAACAGAAATATAAGGGATGTTCTAGGACATCTACATCATTGGCATTTAATGTTTTTGAATTGGTACGAGGTTGGAATGAAAGGCGAGAAGCCGAGTATTCCTTCGGAAGGTTATAATTGGCGTACGTTACCCGCTTTAAATAAGAAAATCTATGAAAAGTATATGAGTTTGAGTTTGGATGAGGTTAGGGAAAGATTCTATACCTCTCATGCCAAAATAACGGACTTAGTGGTTAGCCATTCCAATATAGAATTATTTGTGCGCAAACATTATGGTTGGACAGGCAATAATGCAATGGGAGCTTATATTATTGGAGTTTTATCAAGCCATTACGATTGGGCCCATAAACTAATTAAAAAGGCTAAAAAGTAAGAAGAAAGGGAAACTATCAACAGTTTCCCTTTCTTCTTTAATTGCATAAAAAAACCAATCAAAAAATACAATCAATCAAATTTTAAAAGTTATTACCGGGGTATTGGAATGGTTGGCTATGTCCTCACCAATACTTCCCATGAAAAAGTGAGACAGCCCTTTTCTACCATGTGTTGGAATTCCAATAAGATCCGCTGCGATAGTCTCGCCATAATTTAGAACTCCTTTTTCAACAGTATAGTCATTATAGATTTCTACTTCCAGTCCTAATTTGGCGATATTCAGAAGTTTTGAAATTCTAGTATAGGTGTCTTCCGTGCTTAAGAACTCGTCTCCTGGTGTATTAATATAAACGGGGTATAGTTTCGATTTAAAAAGTTTGGCAATGTCGACAGCCTTTTTTAATGCGGGAACGTTTTCTTCTTTAAAATCACAAGCGAAAACGAATCGATCTGCTTGGAATTTTTCGATATCACCTTTAATGACTAGCACAGGAATTTCTGAGCTACGTACCACACGTTCCGTATTGGAACCTATAAAAATCTCTTGTAATCCATCAGTGCCATGAGATCCCATTACAATTAAATCTGCATTGTGCTTTCTCGCTATCTCATCTACTTCACTAAAAACTTTGTAGTGCTTTATAATAGGGGTCATTTTTACTCCTTTGAGATATGGTTTGTCCAAAAAATCAACAAATCGTTGCTCTCCCATTTTTATTAGGTGTACCACTTGTTCTTGGGCAACATATCCAGACTCGCTCATGATGGAAGGAGAAAGTTCCAGCATGTGCAATATGAACAACTCGGCATCTTGCTGTTTTGCAATGTCCGCTGCTACTTTTAGGGCTTTTTCTGATTGTTCTGAAAAATCTATAGGTACTATGATACTTTTCATTTTTTTTAGATTTAAGGATTAAACGGTCATAGAGAACAAACGTGTCTCTGGTTTTTTTCGATGCAGTTTTAAGTCAAAGGCCATGCTTATATTTCTAATAAAAGGCTTTCCTTTTTCGGTCACTTTAATTTGATTTGCTCCAATTTCAACTAGGCCGTCAGACTCTAGTTCTGATAAGTTCTCAATGATTTTTTGAAAATCGTTTATTCTTGTTTCTCCCAATTCCCAGCTTGTTTCAAACTGGCACATAAGATTAAGAATATGCTTTCTTATAATTTGGTCTTCATCGGTCAAGATATGGCCTCTAAAAATTGGGATGACACCATGAGATACTAAATGTTCGTATTCCTCGATACTTTTTACATTTTGCGCAAATCCGTACCAACTATCACCTATGCTTGAGGCTCCCAGGCCTATCATTAATTTTGTTTTAGAGGATGTATAGCCCATAAAGTTTCGGTGTAACGTTCCATTTGCCATAGCAGTGTACAAACTATCCGTACTAAGGGAAAAATGGTCCATGCCCACATCCTTATATCCAAAATCCGTAAGCATTCTCTTCCCTAATTCGTATTGCCTTTTTTTATCGTGGGAAGTCGGTAAATCCGTTTCCTTATAACCACGTTGGCCATTACCTTTCAACCAGGGAACATGGGCATAACTATAAAAGGCAATTCTATCTGGCTTAAGAATATTGGTCTTTAAAATGGTTTCCTTAACGTCATCAATGTTTTGAAAAGGAAGACCATAAATAATATCGTGTCCAACAGAAGTATACCCTATTTCTCTAGCCCATTCAGTTACTTTTTTTACATTTTCAAAAGGCTGTATTCTATTGATGGCCTTTTGAACAGTTTCATTATAATCTTGCACTCCAAAACAGACTCTTCTGAACCCTACATCAAAAAGAGCCTGCAAGTGTGCTTTTGTTGTGTTGTTTGGGTGCCCTTCAAAACTAAACTCAGGATCTTCAGCTTTTTTTCCATGCCTCAGGATACCATTTACCAGCAGTTTTAAATGCTCAGGGGAGAAAAAGGTAGGGGTGCCCCCACCAAGGTGTATCTCTTTTATTGTTGGTTTAGAACTAAATAGTTCGCAATACAGCTGCCATTCTTTAAGAATTGTTTTTATATAGGGCAGTTCAAGTTCGTGTCTTTTTGTAATTCGTTTATGACAGCCACAGAAAGTGCACATACTTTCACAAAATGGAAGATGTATGTATATGCTTATTCCATCTTCTGGATTCTCTTGAAAGGCCTTTAAAATGCTTTCCTTCCAAAGTTTGCCAGAGAAACTCTCCAAGTCCCAATAAGGAACAGTGGGATAACTGGTGTACCGAGGCCCCGGCACATTATATTTTTGAACAAGTCCGCACATAACTGTATAATGATATAGGTCAAAATTAGCCTTGGACATCAATAAAAAACATGATAATTATCAGTATGGCTGCAAATCTTGCATATGACAAGTATCATATTTTAAGTTTTAGGCACTTCGTAGCTTTATTCATACTAAATACCAAGTTCCTAAATATGGGAGAACATATTGCCAAAAGCAAGTTTGATCAGGCAGAGCGTAAAGCATTTGTACAACATTTGCTTAATGACATTAAAGCTCTGGAATTACTTATTGAACAAGATTTAATTGAGGGTGGCATTGTAAGAATAGGCGCAGAACAGGAAATGTGCCTAATGAACAATGACTTTAGGCCTTCTGGAAAATCTCTAGATGTGCTAAAAGCAGTTGATGACTCCCATTTTACAACAGAATTGGCGAGTTATAACCTTGAAATAAACTTAGATCCATTTGAATTAAAGAATGATTGCTTTTCAAGAGTTGAGGAACAATTAAGAACGTTGCTCAACAAAGCAAAAACAAAGGCAAACGAACTTGGAGCAAATATTCTGTTGACCGGAATTCTACCCACTATTAGTAAGAATGAACTAGGAATAGATTTTATGACCCCTATCCCTCGATATTATAAACTCAATGAAGTTTTAAAATCTTGCAGGGGAGACCATTTTTCTCTTAAAATAAGAGGGGTAGATGAGTTGACACTTCGTCATGATTCTGTTCTTTTTGAGGCTTGTAACACTAGTTTTCAACTTCATTTACAGATTCCTCCGGGAGATTTTATCAAGAGTTATAATTGGTCCCAGGCCATTGCTGGATCAGTCTTGGGAATTTGTTGTAATTCTCCGCTATTAATGGGTAGGGAACTATGGAAGGAGACTCGCATAGCGCTGTTTCAACAAAGTTTAGATACCAGAAAGTGGAGCTATGCATTAAAGGAACAAGTTGCCAGAGTAGGTTTTGGTAGCCATTGGCAGAAAGATTCTGTAGCAGAAATTTTTAAGGAAGATATTTCCAGTCATCGCATTATTTTGACAAAACCTATAGAAAAAAGCTCATTGCAGGTTTTTGAAAATGGCACTATCCCAAAATTAGAAGCATTGAACCTTTTCAACGGAACAGTATATCGCTGGAACCGTCCTTGTTATGGAGTTGGTAATGGAAAACCTCATCTACGTATTGAGAATAGGTACATTCCATCAGGTCCCACGGTGATAGATGAAATAGCCAATTTCGCCTTTTGGGTAGGCCTCATGATGGGTAGGCCCAAAAAGTTTGATGACATGTCCAGTATTATGGACTTTGAAGAGGTAAAACTGAATTTTATAAAATCCGCGAGAACGGGCAGACAAACTGTACTTTCTTGGTTAGGTAAGCCAATAACCCTAAAAAAGCTAATCATTAATGAATTTCTTCCAATAGCTTATGAAGGTTTAAAAAAATGTAATGTTGACGTTAAGGATATTAATAGATTACTGGGGATTATAGAGGCTAGAACTAAGAAAGGTACTGGAGCGGAATGGCAAGTTGAGAATTTTAGAGGTTTAAAAAAGCAAATGAAGTTGGACAGCGTTTTGGTAGAATTAACAAAAGCTATGTACGCTAATCAACAATCCAATAAACCGGTGCATACATGGCCATCTGTAAAAGAGGCAATTAAACCAAAAGAGACCTTTCAATGGGTAGGGCAAATTATGTCCACAAAACTGATGAAACTTTACGAGGACGATTACATCAATTTGGCTATGTCCATAATGAAATGGAACAACATTCATCATATCCCAGTTGAAAATGAAAAAGGAGAATTGGCGGGTCTTTTAACTTGGAGTCATATTGAGGGCTTGGATAAGAACCATAAAAAAAGAAATTCCAGGGTTTCCGACCTTATGATCAAAAAAGTGGTGACTGTGCAACCAAGAACTAAAATAGAAACGGCAAAAAAGTTAATGGATGATTATCAAATTGGCTGTTTGCCAGTTTGTGTAGGCTCTAATTTGGTGGGAATCATCAGTAAAGTAGATATATAACATGTCAAAAGTGTATAGCACGGCCCTTGATGAGACATTGGAAATAGGGCGGATTATAGACCATTTAAAGGGTGAAAAAGAAGGCCCAACGGTAGTTTTTTTTGCGGGGATACATGGGAATGAACCAGCCGGAATATTTGCGCTTAAACATGTTATGCGTGAATTGAAGCTTCAACAAAGGTCTATTCTGGGCGAAGTTTATGCCATAGCGGGAAATCTAAGAGCACTGGAAAAAAATGTTAGATTTCTCGATGAAGACTTAAATAGGATTTGGTCTCCAGAAAAAGTGAAGCATATCCAACAAAAAAAAGAAGGGCTTAAAGGTGATGAAAATGAATTGTTTGAATTACATGAGTTATTGAGTGAAATACTTAAGAAGAGTGCTTCTCCTCTTTATTTTATAGACCTGCATACCACTTCAAGCGAAACATCTCCTTTTGTTGTTTTAAATGATAGCCTTTTGAATAGAAAGTTTGCCTCAAACTACCCACTGCCTATTGTTTTAGGGATTGAGGAATATTTAGAAGGTGCTCTGTTGAGTTTTATAAATGAATTGGGGTATGTCTCCTTGGGGTATGAGAGTGGTCAACATGATGAGGTAAGCGCTATCAAAAATTGTATTGATTTTATCCACTTTACCTTAGGTCTTACAGAGTCAGTTAACTTATCTAAAAGTGAGCAGACCATTCTCAAAAGCATGGTTTTGAAATCAGGAAAAGTATCTAATAAATTTTACGAAATCTACTATCAATACAATATAGAGAAAGGGAGCGATTTTAAGATGTTACCTGGATTTGTCAACTTTCAAAAAATACCAAATGGAAGAGATGTTGCCATGGATAATTACTGCATTTTAAAAGCAAAAGGGAATAGACAAATTTTTATGCCCCTATATCAGAATCAGGGCAGTGAAGGTTTTTATTATATAAGGTCAATCCCTACAATGCTTTTATGGGCTTCAAAAGGACTTAGAAAATTAAAGGCAGATCATCTTTTGGTAAAATTCCCCGGTATTAAATGGGAATCCCTTAAAAAGGATGCCATGTTGGTTGACCAAAGAGTTGCTAGATTTCTAGCTAAATCTATTTTTCATTTACTTGGTTATAGAGCAAGACAACTGGATAAAACGCATTTGGTGGTTAAAAGCAGGGAAATTGCTTCCAAGAATGAAGAATACCTAAATACAGATTGGTTTTAAATATAAAAAGGCGGTTCATTAATAATCATGAACCGCCTTTTTTCTTTAAAGGTTTATTGCAATACAAAATTTATAGGAATGGCATATTTTACCTTAACCGGTTTTCCACGTTGTATTCCAGGTTTTACAGTTGGTAAAGCCGCAATGATACGTGCTGCTTCTTTTTCCAACAATCGATCAGGCCCTCTTTTTTGAATGTTTTTCACTCTTCCTTGAGAGTCTATTACAAACTGGACATATACCTTCCCTGATATTCGCATTTCAAGGGCCGTTGGCGGATATTTGAAGTTTTTTATGATGTGTTCTTGCACTTTCTTGCTAAAGCATGCCTTACGTTCCTCCTCAGTTTGTAAATTTTCACATCCTGGGAATACGGGAACATTTTCAATGACTGCAAAAGGGACTATCTCCTCTTCCTCTACTTCTTCCACTTCTACATCATCTACGCTGATAGCATCTTCAATATAAATTTCTTGACTACTTTCTGTGCTTTCAATAACAGTTTCTTCCACATCCTCTACGTCTTCTACAATTTCAATTACATCTGGAGCGGATGGGGGTGGCGGGGGAGGTGTGGTTTTTACAATTTCAGTTATAGGAACGTCCTCTTTAAGATCATCCGTTACCTGAGCTATTTCCAAAACTTTGGATTCTTTCTCGTATGTCTTCACTTCAAATGATTGCCATGTTACAAACAATATAGAAGTAAGACCTATCATAAAATAGAGACCGCTATTGCGCCCTATATCTGCGTTTGGATTCTTTTTTGGTTTCATGACTTTTCTTATTTAACTGATATAAAGTTAGATAGGACAGATATCAAAAAATATGATAATAATCAGTTCAGATAGGTAAATAGTCTTTTAAAAAGTTGAACTGTTTTAGTCTACAAACTCAGCGACTTCCCTTTTTGTAAAGTCAGTTTTAAAGGTCAAGGACATTCTAACAACATCATGGTCATCATTTTTAAAATGATTTTTCAAATACCCAATGTCTATTTTAACTGATGGAGAAAGTGTTTGTCCCAAACCTATATAGAATCTGTTCTGATTGAATAAAGGGCTTTCTAAATTTAAAAAGAGTTCGTTAAAAGATTTAATGTGAACATTCTTGTATATGGGTTTAATGTATTGGAAGCGGTACCTTACCCTATTATTTATGTGTAGGTCGTTAGTGCTTTTTTTCCATCGTGTCTCTAATCGCCATCTATGGGAAATAATGTTGGTTTTAGATTTTGATTTTAAGGTATACTGCTCATATACCCAAAACTGGGTTGCATTTTTAAATTCCTGAGATCCGGTATAGTTTTTTGAGCTTAAAAAAGCAACGCCTGTAGTAAAAGTTGATGATTCATTTAATTTATAAGATACCCCGGTTCTTACAAAGGCAAATTCATGCTTTTCAAACAGATCATGATGTCTAAGAATCCCAACAATAGGAATGCTCCAGTTTTCATGTATTTTGTTATTGCCATGAAGAACAAGCCATGAACCTGATCTGTTTTCATTATTGGTTTGGGTGTAGGAGATTGTGGTACTTAAAAAGAATGCTACAAAAAAAACAAAACAAGGAAATCGCTTGGCGCATCCCATAGTAAGTAGCTTTGAATATTGATATGCAAAGTTTTGTTTTTACTAGCGCAAAAAAGTATGATACTTGTCAGCTTTGGGATTTAACCAGAGAAATTTGTATTAAAATGGATGGTGATTTTAAGGCAAACTAGGGCTTTTCAACTTCCCAAATAAGGGCAGCTGCTCCACAGATAGCGGCTGTTTTGCCATCCATTCCAGATTCCAATAATTTGACTTTGCCTTTGTACACATCCAAAAGATATTCATTGAAATATTTTTCAAGTGGGTCCATAATCCACTTTCCGCTATTGGTAAGGCCGCCCATTAGAATAAAAGCTTCGGGCTGAGTAAAAGCGGTAAAGTTTGCCAAAGCCTGTGCCATCATTTTAGCGGTATAATCAAAAGCTCTTTGGGCAATTTCATCCCCATCTTCTGCGGCCTTTGTAATATCCTCTCCATGTAAATCATTATATGCAATGCTTCTAAATTTGCTGTCTACCAGATACTTACTCAGCATATACATAATGGTGCGTTTTAATCCTGTAGCAGATACGTAAGCTTCTAATCCTCCGCGTACACCTAATCCTGTCAATCTGCCATCTCCAATAGTCATATCCACATGGCCCAACTCACCAGCAAAACCATCGTAGCCATCTATCAACTGTCCGTTGGCTACAATACCTGCTCCAAAGCCTGTACCTAAGGTTATTACAATGAAATCTGTCATTTTTTTTCCTCCCCCAAAAAGCATTTCACCTAAAGCTGCAGCGCTTGCATCATTCATAATTCGCATGGGCATATTCATCCTTTCTTTTAGCTTTTCAAGAATGGGTACGCTTCCTTTCCAAATCAAATTACTGGCACTTTCTATGGTTCCTTTTTTACTGGATGCATTGGGTGCTCCAATACCACACCCCAAAATGTTTATTTTTTCATCAAGATTTTCAATAAGCTCATCTGAAACACTCTTTATTTTATCTAGATAGTCATCTAAATCTGGAAACTCCCGAGTTCTGAAAAATGTCTTGATATGGCACTTTCCATTTTTATCCACCAATCCAATTTTAGTTTTAGTGCCACCAATGTCTATTCCAACAACAATATCCATGTTCCAGAGGGTTTTTGTAACTTTATTTAAAGATAGCTAATACGAATACAATTTTCCAGTTGGCAGGGGTGAAAAAAAGCAATAGCGGAGTGTTTTATTCTACCAAAAGTTGAAAACCTGATTTCTGTCATATTTTAGGTCATAGACCAGTTCTACTTTTGAACTGAAGATTTTAATCATTTAAATTTTTAGGTATGAGTAACATTGATAAGATTTTAGTCCCATTTGACTTTTCCGAGGCATCTATTAATGCTCTAGAATATGCGGTTAATTTTGTAGGTCCAAATAGGCTTATAGATATTCTTGCACTCTATGTGTCAGCTATGCCAACGGTAGAATCTGAAAAAAATACGTTAAAAGCTGATTTCACCAAAATTGCAAAGTCCTTTAAGAAAAAGACAAAAACCCCACCTGCATTTATTACTGCAGAAGGAGAAGTTATTGAAACAATTCTTACTGCTCAAGAACAACATAAAACCCATCTGATTCTTATGGGAACTATGGGCGATAAAAGTACCGATGAGGCCATAACCAATACTTCAAGACTTGTTTTAGAAGCTAATTGTCCTGTTGTATCTATTCCTTTTGGGTGTTCAATAAAGGAGCCTAAGGACATTGCTTTGGTAATGGGGAATGAAAAAATTGACGATAAAGAAGTGTTGAAAACACTATTGGATGTTGCCCGTACTTTTAATTCAAGGGTTCATGTACTGACCATTTATAAAGAGTCTGTTTATGAAGAGGAATCTGTTGTCGAGAGTACAGAGAGCCTGTTAGAGTATTATTTGGAACATTTCTATGTGGAGCACGCATTTAGCAAAAATCAAGATGTAGAAGAAGGAATTTTAGATTACATCAACAAGAAAAACATAGATCTTTTGGCAATTTTGCCAAGAAACCACACAAGATTGAGTTCTCCTTCTGAGGGGCGTTTAACAAAGCTGTTGACCTTGCATTCAGAGATTCCGGTTTTAACCTTGGATTGATGACCATTTCAACCATACAGCTATGTTCACACTACTCGTAATACTAGGTGTTACAATAGCCCTGTTTATTTGGGGGAAATTTCCGCCAGATGTTGTAGCTCTAATGTCTATGTTGACATTGTATTTAACAGGAATACTCGACGTTAAAGAAACGCTCAGTGGCTTTAGCAATACAACAGTAATCATGATTGCAGCTCTGTTCATCATTGGAGAGGGACTTTCAAGGACTGGCTGGACCGCACTTGCAGGCAAACGTTTTGTAAGTTGGGCGGGCAGAAGCATTCCAAAACTATTGGTCATTGTTACTTTGGGAGCTAGCGTTCTTTCAGGTTTTGTAAGCAACACGGGAACGGTAGCTGCTTTACTTCCTGTTACAGTTTCTGCAGCATGGAGTGCTGGTACGCTACCATCAAAATTATTGATGCCGGTTGCTTTTGGGTCCAATACAGGGGGCTTGCTGACTTTAACAGGTACACCACCCAACATTATTGCCAGTAATACTTTGATTGAGAATAATCTAGAAGGGTTCTCATTCTTTGAATTTGGATTGATAGGCTTACCACTGTTGATAATTGCCATAGTCTATTTCAGATATATAGGATATCGTTTGTTGCCCAAACGTCAAACCAATGAAAGACCTGCAGATATTGATGCCGAAATGCACAAATGGATTTCAAGTTATAGTATTGGTGATAATCTTTATCGGTTACGTATTCGTTCCATGTCACCTTTAATCAATACCAAAATGGGTGATTGGAACTTTGAATCAAATCATCAAATAGCCGTGATGCGTTTAAAACGTAGGCATCCAAGTCCACTACAGCAAAAAGTGCCTCAATTTGTTGAACTTCCAGAGCCTGATACTGAGATGCGATATCATGATATCATCACAGTAAAGGGCACCCCTGAAGATGTAGATAAGTTGGTTCTAAAGTTTAGTTTGGGGATCATTCCTACAACAGCGGAAAAAGACAGATTAAAAAATGAGTTGATCAATCAAGAAGTTGGTATGGCTGAAATGCTCATTACTCCAAATTCAATTTTTGTTGGAAAAACAATCAATTTGGGGAACTACCTAAAACGTGCAGGGGTACAGTTGTTGGCAGCTTCAAGAAATAACCGCCCGCTTACTGGAAAAATTAAAATAGAAGCGGGAGATGCTTTTGTGATAAGAGGGCCATGGGAAAACATTGAAAACCTAAAAGCACTTTATGAGAACGTTGTAATTTCTGGTAGTCCAGAAGCATTATCTAAAAATGTTGCAACTCTGAGTACACGAAGCTATATAGCAATGGGCACGCTAATCTTGATGATATTGCTTTTGGTGTTTAAAGTTTTTCCTGGCGCAATAACAGCATTGATATGCGCTGGTATTATGTTGTTGACTCGTTGTGTACCTATATCAAAAGCGTATAAGGGAATCAGTTGGACAAGTGTGGTAATGATAGCTGCGATGATACCCATGGGAACAGCTTTGCAGAAAACAGGGGTTGCTGAGATGGCGGCCAATGGGTTGGTGGAAGTGCTGGGAAGCATACACCCAACAGTTCTTCTGGGCGGTATCTTTTTATTGACAACAGCTTTCAGTCAAACAATAAATAATTCAGCAACTGCGGTTTTAATGGCGCCTATTGCCTTATTGGCAGCAACATCTCTTGGTGTTTCACCAAAACCCTATTTGATAACAGTTGCCGTTAGTGCATCAACTGCATTTTTAACCCCTGTTGGGACTACTACCAATGCAATGGTGATGTCTTCTGGGGGGTACAAGTTTATAGATTATATAAAAGTGGGAGGGCCACTCCTCCTGCTATTCTTTATAGCAACTCTAGTATTGGTTCCATTGATATGGAGCTTTTAATCTTAAAACAATAAACATGGAAAAAATTATGGAAAAATCAAAAACTTTAGAAAAGTATGGTCTCAAAACGGAGCATATACATTGGAACTTAGATGCTGAAACTCTACAACAAATGACTGTTGAAAAAGGATTGGGCACAGAAACAGAAAATGGTACATTATCCATAAACACAGGTAAGTTTACGGGCCGTTCTCCAAAAGATCGTTTTTTGGTCAAAGATGACTACACTAAAGATACAGTTTGGTGGGGTAGAATCAACAAGCCAATCTCACCGGAAAATTTTGAAGTACTTCATCAAGGTATGGTAAATTACCTTTCAGATAAGGAGGTTTATGTAAGGGATGCTGCAGTTTGTGCCGATCCTAAATACAAAATGAATGTACGTACAATCACAGAATATCCCTGGTCCAATTACTTTATCAAAAATATGTTCTTAAGACTTTCAGAAGAAGAGTTGAAAGATTTTGAAGAGGAATGGTTGGTATTGTGTGCTCCTGGATATTTGGCGCCAGACCCAAAGGCAGTGGGAATTTTGGATGGTAATTTTTCCATTCTCAACTTTACCAAGAAAATTGCTTTAGTGGGTGGTTCAGCTTACACAGGTGAAATGAAAAAAGGGATTTTCTCTGCTTTAAATTTGATTCTGCCAACTGAAAAGAATGTATTGCCCATGCACTGTTCTGCCAATGTTGGTGAAGACGGGGACACCGCTATTTTCTTTGGACTTTCTGGTACAGGAAAGACTACCTTGTCCGCAGACCCCAACAGAAAACTGATTGGTGATGATGAACACGGTTGGACAGCAGAAAACACCATCTTTAATTTTGAAGGAGGATGTTATGCCAAGGTCATTGACCTTACCGAGGAAAAGGAACCGGATATTTATAGGGCAATACGACCAGGGGCCTTGTTGGAAAATGTTGTTTTTAAAGAAGGAACAAAGGAAGTGGATTACTTTGACAGCACCATTACGCAAAATACAAGGGTGAGCTATCCTATTGAGAACATTGATAATATTCAAGTGCCTTCTTATGCTTCAAACCCAAAAAACATCTTTTTCTTAACCTGTGATGCCTTTGGCGTTTTGCCTCCAGTGTCTAAATTAACGCCTGGTCAGGCCGCCTATCATTTTATTTCCGGGTATACGGCAAAAGTTGCCGGTACAGAAGCGGGTATTACAGAGCCTGTACCATCTTTTTCAGCTTGTTTTGGCGAACCATTTATGCCATTGCACCCAACGGTTTATGCTGAAATGCTGAGCAAAAAGATGACAGAAGCAGGGGTTAACGTTTGGTTGATCAATACTGGATGGAGCGGTGGTCCTTATGGAGTGGGTTCTAGGATTAAATTGAAATATACCAGAGCAATGATTTCAGCAATCTTAGAAGGAGAACTGGAAAAGGTTGATTTTGATGCGCACCCAATTTTTGGATTGCACATGCCAAAGTATTGTCCAGGAGTCCCAACAGAAATATTGGACCCAATGAATACATGGCTGCAAAAAGGGGCATATGTGAGTAAAGCAATACAATTGGCACACTCATTTCATATTAATTTTGATAAGTTTGCTAATCAAGCATCAGAAGAGATATTGAACGGAGGTCCGCTAATTGATTCTCATCACAGCTTAAATGAACATTTTTAATTTTTAAAATAAAGTGAGCGATAAAATCGAATTCCAAATAAAAAACTTAGGAGTTCCTAAATTCAAATCTCCCCTTCAGTTAAGTACTGTTAGGGGAGATAATATATTCACTTTTATAAGTGAAACGGATAAATTGGTTTTCGATACCTCTTTAGAAGGTTATACCCAATGTCTTGCCAATAATGAAGAGCCTTTGTGCCTTGAAAAGGCAGGTCCAAGACAAAACATCCATTTTGAGCCAAAAAACTTTAATGCCGCTATAGTCACCTGTGGCGGACTTTGTCCTGGTATCAACAATGTGATTCGGGGAATTGTAATGGCACTACATTATTTTTACGATGTCAAAAAGATTTTAGGAGTCCCATATGGATTTGAAGGGTTAAACCCAGCAATGGGACATGGTTTTATAGAACTCACTCCTGATAAAGTAAAAGACATTCACCAGTTTGGTGGTACAATTTTAGGTTCTTCAAGAGGAGCGCAAGACGTTTCTCTTATGGTTGATACTTTGGTTGAGAATGATATTCAAATGCTCTTTACTATCGGAGGTGATGGTACTCTAAAAGGGTGTAATGCCATTGGTGAAGAAATTATGAAAAGAGGCTTGGATATTAGCGTTGTTGGGATTCCAAAAACAATAGACAACGATGTTGATATTATTGATAAATCTTTTGGTTTTGAAACAGCGTTTGATATTGCAAGTCCAATTTTAAAGGATGCACATAATGAAGCTCATGGAGCTTACAACGGTATTTCCATTGTAAAGTTAATGGGTAGGGACAGCGGTTTTATTGCTGCATCTGCCTCACTCGCAATGCCCGTAGTGAACTTTGTTCTTGTACCAGAGATGGACTTTAACCTTTATGGCGAAAATGGTTTTTTGGAAATTTTAAAGAATAGATTGGAAACCAAACATCATGCAGTTATTGTAGTTGCGGAAGGTGCAGGGCAACATCTTTTTGAGAAGGATGATATTGTAACCGATGCTTCTGGTAATGTACAGCACGATGATATAGGTCTATTCTTAAAACAAAAAATAAAGGAATATTTCTCAGAAGTTTTTCCTGTGACCATCAAGTATATTGATCCAAGTTATATTATTAGAAGTGCCGCGGCTAATTCTGGGGATAGTGTGTTTTGTAGCAGTTTGGCTTATCAGGCCGTGCATGGTGCAATGAGCGGAAAAACACAATTTGTTGTTGGTAAGGTCAACGACAAATTTGTTTATCTACCAATTTCTGCTGTTGTTTCCAAAAGAAAGAAAATTGATTTGGAAAGCGGATTCTGGTTTGCTGTTTTGCAAAGTACAGGCCAACCATTCTCAATAAAATAACAGATTAATACAACCGTTTCTTTTAATGATTTTACTGGAAACATTTACTTCTGAGTATCTAGAATGAGATTCATCTTGGTAATGCCTTCTTTTACGTAAAACTGTACATTTTCAGATTCTTTGCCACCTGAAATCCCATCAACATCATCTGTTTGTGAAGACCCACCACTGGACGTAGCCAAAATTACGGTGTTGTCATTAAACTTTTTAAAAACGTCCATGAACTCAACCATATCTGGTGGAGGATTCCATTTTTCCCAAGTATGAATCAGAAAGATTCCCTCATAATTTTCTGGGGCTATTTCAGATAGATCAGAAATATCTATCAAATTTAGGTTATACTTGTTTTTGTAGTGATCCAGTATTCCATGCCCAATTTTTTCAGGAAAGTTCCCTTCGGTACAAGCAATAAGAAGTTTGGATTCCAACGCTGGATTATTTATCTCTATTGACTCTACTTTCGCCAAAAACTCTTGATTGTACCAAACTGCGAAAAGTAAAGAGAGACCAATTGCAAATAATATGAAAATCAAAAATTCTTTGAGATTTTTCATTTCTTTTAGTTTATAATACGCCAAATAGGTATGGCCTAAAATTCTGGGTAAAATTATTGTGCCTTTGCCATTTTATAAATGATATGCATCATGTTCTGTGTTTTTGCATATGAAGAGGAAGGAACCTTGATGATTTTTTGGTTTAAAAAGAGCGTTGGATTATGAACAATAGTTAAATACTGACAAATGTCATTTTATTCCTTTGGTCAGGTATCTAGTTTTGATATATAATTAAAAAGTAAATCTGTTATGGTAGTTAACATTCAATATCAAAAAATGGAAGTCAGTGAATCTTTGAATAAGATTCTATTAAAGAAACTTGATAAATTAGGATGGAGATATAGTTGGGTTATTAACGCCAATGTACTTTTTAAGATTGAGAACGATAAAGCAGGAGAAGATAAAGTTTGCGAGATAGAACTTAGTGCTCCCGGACCTAGACTTTTTGCAAAATCCAAAACAAATAATTTTGAAAAAGCGATGGTTGAAACGATTGAAGAACTGAAAAGGCAGTTAGAAAAAAGGCAAAGCGTCTTTGTGAGACATTAGCTATTGCCATATAGTTGAATAGCTAGAATAATTTTTAAACTTTTTTCCAATGAAAACAAAAATAGTATGTCTTGGTATGTTGCTTTTATTAGGGTGTTCCTCTACAAAGCTTGTAAGTACTTGGAAAAACCCTGATATAGTTTTATTTGATGCGTACAAAGTGCTTGTGGTAGGAATGACCCAAGATGAAAATTTGAGAACGGAGTTTGAGACGAGACTTACCGAGAGGTTAAATGAGAAGGGAGTCGAGGCAATGCGTAGTATGGATCTTTTTGATGTGGAGTTTACATCTTCAGAAAAGTCAGAAGAAGAACTTTCAGAAGTTGAGGAACAGCTATTGGACAAAGGTTTTGATGCTATTCTTTTTACTAAAGTAGTTGGTACGGAAAACAGAAGGACATTTAGAGAAAGAATGAATAACCTTAATGAAATGTATACTCGTTTCAGCACGGATTACCTTGAGCATCAAGACATTTATTACAATTCAGAATACTATGAGACATTCAATATCTATACAGTAGAAACTTCATTGTATTGCATATGTGTTGATAAAGAAAGAGAGCTTATCTGGAGAAGCGATATAGATGTTTTAGAGCCTATGAAAATGGAAAAAACAATTGAATCATACATTAGGCTTATCGCAAATAAAATGGGAGAACAGGATGTAATTTTTTAACTATAATCCGTATTCTATAGATTAATCAGCTTTAGGAGATAAAACCCCAGAAGTGATATGGTTAATTAAAGAATTCCTATAAAATCAAGTAAAATACAGATAGGAATAGCAACTAGAATAATTACAAGGACAATAACCATTAGTCGCAAAAAGCCAACTAGCATTTTATTGCCAAAAGAAATTTCATCAGTCATAATAGTGTAATTTCTAACAATGTAAGAAATTATTCATTTATCAATTATAAATTCCGCATTGTTATTCGATTAACGGGCAACTTTTAAGTACGTCCTGTACAGATTAACTGGGTTTTGACTTATTGGAACTTAATTTTCTTCCCAGTTCTTCCAAAGACACTCCTTTGGTTTCTGGCATTTTAAAAATCACCCATAAGAGTTGGAGCACCATCATTAAGGCGAAAAATAGGAAAATAGGCCAAGGATTCTCTCTAAAAATTCCTTTATCGGCATCTAAAAAAACAGGGGTGACCAAAGTGATAACAGCAGCAAAAACCCAATGTGTCCCAGTACCCCAAGATTGGCCGGAGGCTCTTACATTATTTGGGAATATCTCTGAAATAAAGACCCATATTACTGCTCCTTGCCCAATAGCATGAGAGGCGATGAAAACCAAAATAAAAGTCAGTAACAGGGTCGAGTTGGCATCTGCATAAAAACACCAACCTACCATAGCTAAGCTTATGATATAACCTAGGGAACCAATTTTCATTAATTGTTTTCTCCCCAAACGATCAATTAAACGAATGCCTATAAGCGTGAAAACCAGGTTAACGATGCCAATAGAAATAGAACTGAACAAAGATTCTTTTGATGCCAGACCGGCACGTTCCAATATTTCTGGTGCATAATAAAGAACAAAATTTATACCGGATAGCTGATTGAAAAAAGCTATAAAAAACGCTAACAACAATTGTTTCTTATACTTTCCTGAAAATAGTTTTTCTTTAGAAAAAGTTTTCCCTAGCGCGTCCTTAATTTCTTGTAATCTAAGTTTGGCGACTTCTGCATTGGTAATAAATTCCAAAGCTTTAAGAGCCCGTTTCTCATCTTGTTTTTTTGTAATAAGCCATCTTGGGCTATTTGGAATGTAAAAAACCATTGCCGTATATGCTAGAGCAGGAATACCTTCAATGCCTAGCATCCATCGCCAATCATTAGCTCCGTCAAAACCTTTTAATAAATAGTTGGATATAAAAGCAATGAAAATCCCAAATACGATATTGAACTGGTACATGGCTCCAAGTTTCCCTCTGTTTTCCGGTGTGGAGATTTCAGAAATATAAATAGGTGCTGCTACAGATGAAGCTCCAACCCCTACACCGCCAATAAATCTGAAGAATGAAAAAAGATAAGGGTCTTGGGCTACAGAGGAACCAAGAGCAGAGATAAAATAAAGTATCCCAATCCATATTAAGGTCTTTTTTCTACCTAATTTATCGCAGGGGATTCCTCCAAATAGTGAACCTAAAACAGTTCCCCACAAGGCCATACTCATAATAAAAACCCCATGAAAAAGAGGAGAGGTATCCCAAAGTTCCTTAATTGGTAGATTGGCACCAGAAATTACAACCGTGTCGAAACCAAATAAAAAACCCGCCAAAGCAGCGGTGAGCGAAATTTTAAATATGCGATTGTTCATGGTAAGTTGATTTCTTTAAAACTAGGGAAAAATTAAAGAATAGTTTTAATGTAGGTTATTATCTGCTCTGTAGCACCTATATTTTTGTTGATGTAATTTGAATTGATTTCACCAGTGCTTTCTCTGAAGTCACTATCAATAATGAAGCGTTTCATCAGTTCTTTAAACTCTTCCTTGCGCGTAATAACGTGTATTCCTTTTTTATCGACTAAATCTTCCGCCTCCTTAAATCCACTATACTTTGGGCCAATCACTACGGGTATGCCATAAACTGCAGGTTCCAAAGTATTGTGCAACCCGGTTTCAAAAGCACCGCCCACATAAGCTATATCAGCATAGCTGTAGATTTTTGTCAAAAGCCCGATGGTGTCTACGATGATTACATCAAAATTGGAGAGGTTTTCTCCTTCTATTTTTGAGAAGCAAATCGATTTTTTGGAAATACTGTTTTTTAATTTTTCAACATGAGTTTCTTTTATAGTGTGAGGTGCTAGAACACACTTTATTTGTTTGTCAGTTGCGTTAATCCAATCGACCAAGATTTCTTCATCTTCCGGCCATGTGCTTCCAGCTATTAAGCAGAGATTATCTTTTTTAAACTCACTCATAAAACCCAAGTGATTGTCTTGTTTCAAGATTTCAGAAACACGATCAAAGCGAGTGTCTCCACTAATAGTTGCATTTTTAAAGCCTATGGATGATAGGAGGTCTTTTGAGTTTTTGTCTTGAACAAAAAAGTGAGAAAAAGTTTTTAGGCTATTTCTCATAAAGCTACCAAAGGGTTTGAAAAAGATTTGTCTACTGGAAAATATGGCAGAAACCAATACCGTCGGAATGTTTCTTTGCTTTAACCCATAAAGATAGTTTGGCCAAATTTCATACTTCACAAAAATTGCGAGCTCTGGTTTAATGTCATCAAGAAACTTTTTTGCGTTGGATATGGTATCCATAGGAAGATAGATAACAATGTCAGCAATGGGAGTATTTTTTTTTACTTCGTAACCGGATGGCGAAAAAAAGGTAAGTACAATTTTGTGGGATGGATAGTTGAATCTTATTTTTTCTAAAATAGGAAGCCCCTGCTCGTATTCTCCCAAAGATGCAACGTGCATCCAGATAAATCGATCATTTTTAGAGATTTTTTCGCTTAAATGCTGAAACACTCCTGTTCTCCCAGAAACAAACAACTTCATCTTAGTGTTAAAAAGGGCAATGATCTTTAAAACAATCCAAGAGAGCGTAATTAAAAAGTTGTAAACGAAGCGCACAAACATCATATTTCCGCTAAAATACATTCTTTCATGAATAGGTGGTTATGGTACCTTAATTTCTTAATTTTATGCCATAATATATCTTGGATGAAGAAAATACAAATGGTTGACTTAAAAAGTCAATATGATGGTATAAAAGACGAAGTGAACAATTCCATTTCGGAAGTTCTAGATTCTTCAGCTTTTATCAATGGGCCTCAAGTTCATGCTTTTCAAAAAGAATTGGAAGAGTATTTGGATGTTAAGCATGTAATTCCATGTGCAAATGGAACAGATGCACTTCAAATATGTATGATGGGTCTTGGTCTACAACCCGGAGATGAAGTGATCACAGCTGACTTTACATTTGCAGCTACAGTTGAGGTCATTGCACTTTTAAATCTTACTCCTGTTTTAGTTGATGTTGAGCCTGATACTTTCAATATCGATATAAAAGCCATTGAGAAAGCAATTACACCAAAAACAAAAGCTATAGTTCCAGTGCATTTGTTTGGACAATGTGCCGATATGGATGCAATAATGAAATTGGCCGAAAAGCATAATTTATATGTGATTGAAGACAATGCTCAGGCTATTGGCGCAACGTATACTTCTCCAAGTGGAGAAAAACGAAAAGCAGGAACTATTGGACACGTTGCTTCTACATCCTTTTTTCCATCAAAAAACCTTGGATGTTATGGAGACGGTGGTGCCATTTTCACGAATGATGACGATTTGGCTCACACCATTCGGGGAATAGTAAATCATGGTATGTACAAGAGGTACCATCATGATGTTGTTGGTGTAAATTCCAGATTAGATTCTATCCAAGCAGCTGTCTTGAGAGCAAAACTTCCGAATTTGGATAGCTACAACAAAAAACGAAGAGAGGCTGCAAGAAAATATTCAGAGGCCTTTAAAGGGCATAGTAATATAGTGGTACCTAAGACAGTAAATGGTTGTGATGGAATCTGTGACCCATGTGATTGTCATGTTTTTCATCAATATACCTTACGGATATTGAACGAAAAAAGAGACGAATTGGTGCAACATTTAAATGATAAAGGCGTTCCTTGTGGAGTGTATTATCCAATTCCTTTGCACAGTCAAAAAGCATACGTGGATGAACGCTACAATGAGGCTGATTTTCTAGTGACCAATCAATTGATAAAAGAAGTGATTTCACTTCCTATGCATACAGAACTGGATGATGAGCAAATTCAATTTATAACCAACTTGGTCATAGACTTTGTTAACCAATAATTAAGCATGAAAGTACTTGTAACGGGAGGTTTGGGATTTATAGGTTCTCATACTGTAGTTGAACTTCAGAATGAGGGTTTTGAAGTAGTAATCATTGATAACCTATCCAATTCTTCTGAAGATGTTCTGGTAGGTATTGAAACCATTACGGGTAAGAAACCCATTTTTGAGAAAATGGATCTTCGGAATAAGCCCGATGTTCAACAATTCTTTGCAAAACATAACAATATTGATGGTGTAATTCATTTTGCAGCTTCCAAAGCGGTTGGAGAAAGTGTTGAAAATCCACTTTTGTATTATGAAAACAACCTTGGGGTTTTAGTGTATATGCTTCAAGAGCTTACAAAACAAGATAAGTCCAATTTTATATTTAGTTCTTCCTGTACTGTGTATGGACAGGCAGATAAACTTCCCATTACTGAAGATGCTCCAGTAAAACCTGCTGAATCACCTTATGGAAATACAAAACAAGTTGGTGAAGAGATTATAAAAGATACGTGTAATGTAAATCCGCAACTAGCGGCAATTGCGCTTCGGTACTTTAATCCAATAGGAGCTCATCCTACTGTTGAAATAGGAGAGTTACCTATAGGTGTTCCCCAAAATTTACTTCCGTATATAACACAAACGGGAATAGGTCTTAGAGAGCAATTGTCTGTTTTTGGTGATGATTACCCAACGGAGGACGGTACCTGTATTCGGGATTATATTCATGTGGTTGATGTGGCAAAAGCGCATGTAGTAGCTCTAAAGCGATTGCTAGATCAAAAAAACGAAGGCAATTATGAAGTATTCAATCTGGGCACGGGAAAAGGTAGTTCTGTGTTAGAGGTAATTCATAGTTTTGAGAAAGTATCTGGAAAAAATTTGAACTATAAAGTAGTGGACAGAAGACCAGGAGATGTAATTCAAGCTTATGCAGATACCAAAAAAGCCAACCAGGTTCTTGGTTGGAAAGCTCAATCGACATTGGATGATTCTATGAAATCTGCATGGGATTGGGAACTAAAGCTTAGAAGTTAGAAATACAAAACATAAATGAAAGCCCATCTTTAGATGGGCTTTTTTATTGAAATTATTTGAGGTGGTAGAATTTCTTATTGCAGAGAAGGAATGTATGCTTATTTTTAAGACACAAATTAGCTAATTCAAAAAAAATGAAAAACATTCTCTTAGTATCTATCTCATTATTTACTTCAATGCTCTTTGCTCAGGAAACCTATCTTCAATGTGGTAAAATAGTTGATGTGCAGTCTGGAAAAGTTCTTTCGGAAAAGACGATTGTGGTTTCGGGGAATAGTATCAAATCCATTCAAAACGGATATAAAACAGGTGCTGCTGAAGACAAAGTCGTCGACCTAAAAAACAAAACGGTACTTCCTGGATTTATCGATTTGCATATTCATATAGAAGGACAATCCAGTCCCAGTGCCTATATACAAAGACTTACGGATAATGAAGCGGATGTGGCCTTTCAGTCCACAGTATATGCCAAAAATACCTTAATGGCAGGGTTTACAACGGTGCGTGACCTAGGAGGAAGTGGAGTAAATATTGCACTTAGAAAAGCTATAAATAAAGGAAGTGTTGTAGGTCCTAGAATTTTTACTGCAGGTAAAGCGATTGGAACAACTGGTGGACATGCAGATCCAACCAATGGAATGAAGAAATCTTTGATGGGAGATCCTGGACCAAAAGAAGGAGTGGTCAACTCACCAGAGGATGGAAAAAAAGCAGTAAGACAACGGTATAAAGATGGAGCTGATGTTATCAAAATCACTGCAACGGGCGGAGTGTTGAGTGTAGCCAAGAGTGGTCAAAATCCACAATTCACGATTGAGGAAATAAAAGCAATCACTGAAACTGCCAAGGATTATAATATGCTTACGGCTGCTCATGCGCATGGGGATGAAGGAATGCAACGCGCTGTAAAGGGTGGAATCAAAACTATAGAACATGGGACATTAATGAGTGAAGAAACCATGGATTTAATGATTCAATACAACTCGTTTTTAGTACCTACCATTACGGCAGGGAAACAAGTGACGGAAAAAGCTAAAATCCCTGGATATTTTCCAGAAGTGGTAGCGCAAAAAGCAAGAGATATAGGGCCTAAAATACAAGGGATGTTCCAAAGAGCTTATAAAAAAGGAGTGCCAATTGCTTTTGGAACAGATGCTGGGGTTTTTCCTCATGGCGAAAATGCAAGAGAATTTAGTTATATGGTTGAAGCTGGAATGCCTATAATGGCAGCGTTGAAATCTGCCACTGTAACCAATGCGGAGCTTTTGGGAATGGGGAGTAATCTAGGTCAATTAAAAGAAGGTTTTTTAGCAGATATTGTTGCTGTGGATGAAAATCCGAAGGATAATGTAGAGACATTGAAAAATGTTGTATTTGTGATGAAAGAAGGAAAAATATATAAATCTGAATAAGTCTTTCTCTAGAAGTTTGGACGTAAATACGATATGCTGATCAACTTCAATAACAGTCAAGAATTATTGGAAGTGGCTCAAAAAAAGCTGCTCTATCAAAAACTGCTCACGCAAGTAAAAAAGGATTTTGAGATGGCCAATGTAGGGCTGGAGTTCAATATGGATATAAAGCCCAATGAGCTTAGAAGCATTCTGCATGAGAAAATCTATTTCTTGATTTTGGAAAAGTTTCAAGAATATCTAAACCTGTTGTATGTTGTGGATATTCCAGAAACCGCAGTAAAGAAAATCGAAGCTGATGATGTGGTGGATGTTTCTGCCCAAGTATGCTTTTTGCTTTTAAAAAGGGAGTTGCAGAAAGTTTGGTTCAAAGACAAATATGGCTCCTGAAAGATTTTTTCGATTATGCTTAAGTTTGTTGACCTACCTATGGTAATTGTTGTATTTTTGATTAAATTTTCAGATAGGTTTTAGCTAGAAACTGTCCATGGATAAATATTCTTTTTTAAATGCTGCGCATACTTCATTTTTTGCGGAGCAATATGATAAATATCTAACGAGCCCAGATAGTCTTGAACCCAGTTGGAGGGCTTTCTTTCAAGGATTTGATTTTGGACTGGAGAGTTCGTTGGACGAGTTGGATTTGGCTTCCGAAAACAGGTCCGTAACATTGGCTAATGGTCAAGAAGTAGAAATTCCGCAATCTTTGCAGAAAGAATTTCAGGTGATTCGTTTAATTGACGGATACCGCTCTCGTGGGCATTTGTTTACGCAAACCAATCCCGTTAGAGAAAGAAGAAAATATGACCCATCATTGGAAATATCCAACTTTGGATTATCAGATGGGGATATGGATACTGTTTTTGATGCCGGTAAAATTATTGGCATTGGCCCAAGTTCCCTTAAAAATATTATAGCCCATTTAGAACGTATTTATTGTGATGCAATAGGTGTGGAGTATATGTACATACGCACGCCAGAGCGCATTCAATGGATTCAAAATTGGCTTAATGTAAATGACAATCGACCTACTTTTTCTCCAGATGAAAAGAAAAATATACTTAGCAAGCTAAATGAAGCAGTTTCTTTTGAGAGCTTTTTGCATACCAAGTATGTTGGGCAAAAGCGTTTTTCTCTAGAGGGCGGGGAGTCGTTGATTCCTGCTCTAGATGTCATTATTGAAAAAGCGGCAGATGCAGGAGTAAAGCAGTTTGTGATGGGTATGGCCCACCGCGGACGTTTAAGTGTTTTGACCAATATTTTTGGTAAATCACCAAAAGATATTTTTAGCGAATTTGATGGAAAGGATTATGAGGAAACCATCTTTGACGGGGATGTGAAATATCACTTAGGATGGACATCCAAACGTGAAACGGATTCTGGGAAAATGGTCAATATGAACATTGCCCCCAACCCGTCTCATTTAGAAACTGTTAATGGTATTGTTGAAGGGATCGCACGTGCAAAGCAGGACCATGACCATCAGGACAATGTTTCAGAAGTACTTCCAATTTTGGTGCATGGGGATGCTGCCTTTGCAGGGCAAGGCATAGTTTACGAGATTGTGCAAATGGCACGTTTAGATGGATACCACACAGGAGGAACCATTCACATTGTTGTCAATAACCAAATAGGTTTTACTACCAATTATTTGGATGCAAGGTCTTCCACATACTGTACGGATGTTGGTAAAGTGACCTTATCCCCGGTTTTACATGTAAATGCAGATGATGCAGAAGCTGTGGTGCATGCCGCTACCTTTGCTTTGGAATATAGAATGCGCTACAAACGAGATGTGTTTTTGGATTTATTGGGGTACCGTAAATATGGGCACAATGAAGGAGATGAACCTAAGTTTACACAGCCATTATTGTACAAGTCCATATCCAAGCATCCGAATCCAAGGGATATTTATGCAGAGAAGCTTATTTCTGAAGGAATTATTGATAAGGATTATGTAAAGAATCTAGAAGCCGAATATAAGAAAAATCTTGAAGAGGATTTATTGGATTCGCGGAAGGTTGAAAAAACAAAAATAACACCATTCATGCAAGATGAGTGGGAGGGATTTAGTCAAATGGCTGAAGATGCTATGTTGGATTCAATAGATACTTCATATCAGCTGAAGAAACTGGACCAAATAGCCAAAAGCATCACAGGTCTTCCAGAAGGAAAAAAATTCCTGAGAAAATTGGAACGCTTGGTAAGCGCACGAAACAAAATGTATTTTGAGGACAATCAATTGGATTGGGCCATGGGGGAACTATTGGCCTATGGTTCGCTGATTGAGGAAGGATATAATGTCCGGATGACAGGTCAAGATGTGGAAAGAGGAACCTTTTCTCACCGTCATGCAGTTATCAAAACAGAAATGCATGAAGAGGAAGTGGTCTTACTAAATGAATTGGGTGATAACCAAAATGGGAAATTCCATATTTATAATTCCCTACTTTCAGAATATGCAGTAATGGGGTTTGATTATGGTTATGCCATGGCAAGTCCAAAAACCTTGACTATTTGGGAGGCGCAATTTGGGGATTTCAGTAATGGTGCCCAAATCGTAATTGACCAATACCTTTCTTCCGCAGAAGATAAATGGAAACTGCAAAATGGATTAGTACTCTTATTGCCGCATGGATATGAAGGGCAAGGAGCAGAGCATTCTTCAGCGAGAATGGAAAGATATCTTCAGTTATGTGCAAAGGATAATATGTATGTGGCGGATGTAACCACTCCGGCCAATTTGTTTCACTTGTTGCGAAGACAAATGAAAGCTGGTTTTAGAAAACCACTGATTGTTTTTACACCCAAGAGTTTATTGAGGCATCCAAAAGTATTGTCAACTAAGGAAGAAATGGCCAATGGAAGTTTCCAACCACTTATAGACGATGATAAGGCCGCGGCTGCCAAAGTAAAAACATTGGTCTTCTGTACCGGTAAGTTTTACTATGATTTATTGAGCAAGAGAGAAGAGTTAAAAAGAGATGATGTGGCATTGGTTAGATTAGAACAATTATTCCCATTGCCATCAGAAGAAATACGCAGCATTATCAAAAAATATAAAAATGCGAATGATGTGGTTTGGGCTCAAGAAGAACCAAGAAATATGGGAGCTTGGGGTCATTTATTGATGCATTTAGATGAAGCAAAACAATTTAGGGTGGCATCCAGAAGATTTTACGGAGCTCCAGCTGCGGGAAGTGCAGTACGTTCCCAAAGAAGGCATGCCCAAGTTATAGAATATGTCTTTGACAAGACCAAAGACAACATGGTTAGAAGATAATTTACAAAAGCATTAAAACTAGAATAAGATGGTTTTAGAAATGAAAGTCCCCTCACCAGGGGAATCCATTACAGAAGTAGAAATTGCAGAATGGTTGGTGCAAGATGGAGACTATGTGGAAAAAGATCAGGCAATAGCTGAAGTGGATTCAGATAAAGCAACTTTAGAACTTCCTGCGGAAGAAAGTGGAATTATTACACTAAAAGCAGAAGAAGGTGACGCTGTTGCCGTGGGTGAGGTAGTATGCCTTATAGATACTAGCGCCGCTAAACCAGAAGGAGATTCGGGTGCAGCGCCTGCCGTTAAACAGGAAGCCAAGGAAGAACCGGTAAAGGTAGAAGCTTCAAAACCAGCTGAAGTTAAGAAAGAGACATATGCATCAGGAACTCCATCACCAGCTGCAAAGAAAATTCTTGATGAAAAAGGAATTGAGTCCGCTACGGTTTCTGGCTCAGGGAGAGATGGTCGTATAACCAAGGAAGATGCTGTGAAGGCGGTTCCATCCATGGGGTCACCAACAGGAGGGAGTAGAGGAGAGTCTCGTTCTAAACTTTCAATGCTAAGAAGAAAGGTTGCGGAACGTTTGGTTGCAGCGAAAAATGAAACCGCCATGTTGACTACCTTCAATGAGGTTGACATGTCGCCAATTTTTGAGTTGCGTAAGCAATACAAAGAGACTTTTAAAGAAAAGCATGGAGTAAGCTTAGGCTTTATGTCCTTCTTTACAAAAGCGGTTGTTCGTGCATTGGAGTTGTATCCTGCCGTAAATTCTATGATAGATGGCAAAGAAATGCTGTCTTATGACTTTTGTGATATCAGTATAGCTGTTTCCGGTCCAAAAGGACTTATGGTTCCAGTTATTAGGAATGCAGAGAATTTAACCTTTAGAGGCGTTGAAGCTGAGGTGAAACGTTTAGCGATTAGAGCTAGAGAAGGGGAAATTACCGTAGATGAGATGACAGGAGGTACCTTTACCATAACCAATGGTGGTGTATTTGGTTCTATGTTGTCCACACCTATTATAAACCCACCGCAAAGTGCTATTTTAGGAATGCACAATATTGTGGAACGCCCAATTGCTAAGGATGGGCAAGTGGTCATTGCACCTATCATGTATGTGGCGCTTTCTTATGATCATAGAATCATAGACGGTAAAGAATCCGTAGGGTTCTTAGTAGCGGTTAAAGAAGCTTTGGAGAGTCCAGAAGAATTGTTGATGGATGGAAATGTAAAAAAAGCATTGGAACTATAGTGACATTTCCTCAAACTGTCATCCTGAGCTTGTAGAAGGAGGGCTTGTGAGGTCTTACTTGTTTTTCAAAAACAAACACTTTTTATCGTAATCAATTACCGCTTTCCCTTTTTTAAGGACGTCACCACCTATTATCCCATCAACAGGTAAGGAATTATGAGAGGTTAATGCTTCGTTGACATGGACCAAATCGAACAAGACTATTTTTTGCTTGCCTTTTTTCCAATCTCCAATCCGAATTTTGTTCTTACTTGATACCAAAGTTTCCATTTCTGTGGCTCCAGCCCCAGCTGCCTTAATATCAGAAACTTCAGAAATCATTTTAAAAAAATCAATTTTATCCATGCCAACGCATGTGTTGGAAGCTCCGGTGTCTAGAATAAATCGACCAGAAACACCATTAATTTTAGCCACTATTTCAAAATGATTGGTTTCCGTCAAGACCAAAGGGATACGAACATAGCTTTTGGAAGACAGAAATTTTTTGAGGGATTTCATCAACTATTTTTATTAAAGATAAACCTATTTTTGCTTTATGGTTATAACGGATACGCACACACATTTATATAGTGAAGCTTTTGATGAGGATCGTGATACAATGATAAAAGCAGCAATTGAAGCTGGTGTGAAACGCTTTTTTATCCCTGCAATAGATTCCACCTATACACAGGCTATGTTGGATTTGGAAGCTACGTATCCAGAAAACGTTCATTTAATGATGGGGCTTCACCCTACCCATGTCAAAGAAAACTATGAAGAGGAATTGGCCCATGTGGAGAAGATGCTTTCAGAAAGAAATTTTTGTGCTGTTGGGGAAATTGGTATTGACTTGTATTGGGACAAAACTTTTTTAAGGCAACAACAGGATGCTTTCGTGCGCCAGATTCAACTTGCAAAAAAATACCAACTTCCTATCGTAATTCATTGTCGGGAATCTTTTGATGAAATTTTTGAGATTTTAGAACAGGAAAAAGGGGAAGACCTTTACGGAATTTTTCATTGTTTTACCGGTACTTTGGAACAAGCGCATAAAGCCATATTCTATAACATGAAGTTGGGTATTGGTGGAGTGGTTACCTTTAAAAATGGAAAAATTGATACATTTTTAAATGAAGTAGGGTTGCAACATATTGTGCTAGAAACAGATTCTCCTTATTTGGCTCCGGTTCCGCATAGGGGAAAACGAAACGAAAGTTCCTATATAATTAAGGTGTTGGAAAAACTTGCTATAGTGTATGGAATAGATGAAGAGGAGATAGCTTCAATAACAACGAATAATTCCAAAAAGGTTTTCGGTATTTAGAATTCATATGAAAAACAAAACAAACATTCTGCTCATTTATACCGGAGGTACCATCGGTATGATTAAAGATTATAAAACAGGAGCGTTAAAAGCTTTTAATTTTGATGAGTTGGTCGGAAATATTCCAGAACTGAATCAATTGGACTGTAGTATAAAGGGAATATCTTTTGAAGAACCTATTGACTCTTCTAATATGAATCCCGATCATTGGGCAACAATAGCGTCAATGATTGAAGATAATTATAAGCTCTATGATGGTTTTGTGGTGCTGCATGGTAGCGATACCATGAGTTACTCTGCTTCTGCATTGAGTTTTATGCTGGAAAACCTTTCAAAACCAGTGATCTTTACGGGATCTCAACTTCCTATTGGTGATTTGAGGACTGATGCAAAAGAGAATTTGATCACATCCATTCAAATAGCAGCCTTAAAGGAAAAAGGAAAGCCGGTTGTGCAAGAAGTAGGACTGTATTTTGAATATAAATTGTATCGAGCAAATAGGACAACCAAGATTAATGCAGAGCATTTTGAAGCTTTTGCTTCCTTAAATCACCCACCTTTGGTTGAATCGGGTGTGCATTTAAAAGTTCATGATTCATACCTTGTTAAAAGGTCCCATAAAATAAAACCCTTGCAAGTCCATAAGAAAATGGATGATAATATAGCAGTATTAAAACTTTTTCCAGGACTTAATAGGTCTGTGTTAAAGGATATTTTGAATATATCTGGATTAAAAGCGGTGGTATTGGAAACCTATGGAGCAGGAAATGCACCAATGGATAATTGGTTTCTAAATGAACTTAAGGAGGCCATTGACAGAGGATTACATATTATTAATGTAACACAATGTTCTGGAGGTGGTGTTTCAATGGGGCATTACGAGACCAGTGAAAAGCTAAAAGAGATGCAATTGATTAACGGAAAGGATATTACGACGGAGGCTGCCATTACCAAAGCTATGTACCTTTTGGGCAGTAATGTTTCCCGTAAACTCTTTAAGACAATTTTTGAAACATCGCTCCGCGGTGAAATGCACTAAAATTAACGCCTCAAATTTTATTTACTAATTATTTTTTTGTTTATTGGGCAGCCTAACTATAATAATAGAGAGGTGGCCGAGTGGTCGAAGGCGCACGCCTGGAAAGTGTGTATACACCAAAAGTGTATCGAGGGTTCGAATCCCTTCCTCTCTGCTAGGTATTTTAATTTTTCAATTATAAAATTTTTATATCTTTAACATTATTAACTAACTAAATTTAAGTTTGAAAGAGATGAAAAAAATATCCTCTACTCTGGCTGTAGCCGGAATGTTTGTTTTGGGAACTACGACTGCATCAGCAGCTATGTTACAAGAAGAAGCTGCGGCTGAAGCTAGCAAAGGTTTCACTCAAGTGTTAAAAGAACAGTTTATCCAAGGAGGCCCTGCTTTCATGGGAATTGTACTTTTATGTTTGATTTTGGGATTAGCAGTTGCGATTGAAAGAATTATTTATTTGAATTTGGCCAGTACCAATACGGCTAAGCTCAAGCAACAAGTGGAAGATGCATTAGCTTCTGGCGGTATAGAAGCTGCAAAAGAAATATGCAGAAACACAAAAGGTCCTGTTGCTTCTATTTTCTACCAAGGATTGGATAGAGCTGGAGAAGGATTGGAATCTGCAGAAAAAGCTGTTGTTGCTTACGGTGGAGTTCAAATGGGTCAATTAGAGAAAAACGTTTCTTGGTTGTCTTTATTTATCGCTATTGCACCTATGCTTGGGTTTATGGGTACGGTAATCGGTATGATTGCGGCCTTCCAGAAAATTGCTGCAGTAGGTAACTTGAGTGCATCTTTGATTGCAGGTGATATTCAGGTAGCGTTATTGACAACGGTATTTGGTTTGATCACTGCGATTATTCTTCAAATTTTCTATAACTATATTATTGCAAAAATCGATAGTATCGTAAATGACATGGAAGACTCCTCTATATCTTTAATAGATATGTTGGCAGCACACAAAAAGTAATTACGAAATTTAAAACTATCGAGAGTCATGAATAAATTAATAAAAATAGCGCTTATTGCCATTGGGTTGATAGCTGCAGCATTGTGGTTCTTTATGCCATCTGCAGATGATCCAGATGCAATAAATAGTGGCGCGATGAACTTCATGTTCATTATCATGTATATTCTGTTGGCCATCGCAGTGGTTGCAACAGTGTTTTTTGGACTTCAAAAATTGTTGGCCACACCAGGTAGTCTTAAAAAGGCATTATTTGGTATTGGTGGATTGGCAATTGTTGTTGCCATTTCTTACGGACTTTCTTCTGGTGAAGAAGCTAAAGAAGTTGCAGAATCTATGTCCAATCTAGGAGCTACGGAAGGTACAGTTAAGAATATAGGTATGGGATTAAACGTATTTTTTATCCTTACTGTTATTGCTGTTGCACTTATGGTGCTTCCAGGATTGAAAAAAATGTTTGTTAAGTAAAAATATATAATTATGCCTAGAAGAAAAGGAGCACCAGAAGTGAATGCCGGTTCTATGGCAGACATAGCTTTCTTATTACTTATCTTTTTCCTGGTTACTACAACCATTGAGACAGATGCAGGATTAGATCGTATGTTGCCTCCAATGGATCCGCCAGAAGATATTGATGTGGTTATTAAGCAGAAGAACATTTTTACTGTTAACATCAATAGAAATGGTCAGTTATTGGTAGAAGATGATTTGATGGATTTAAAAGATCTTAGAGCTGCTGCTGTTGCTTTTTTAGAAAATGGCGGTGACGGATCATGTAACTATTGTAAAGGTAGAAAGGATTTAGCTTCATCGGATAATCCGGAAAAAGCAATTATTTCTCTAAAGAACGATAGGGAAACCAAGTATGCTACTTATATAACTGTACAAAATGAGTTGGTTGGCGCATATAATGACCTGCGTAACCGTGAGGCTCAGCGTTTGTATGGTGATGATTTCACGAGTATGGAGGCAGAATATTTGAATCCAGAAACATCCAAAGCTGTACGTGATGATCTTAAGGACAAAGTAAAGCGCATTCAAGAAATGTTTCCTCAGAAACTTTCCGAAGCAGAAACATCAACTAACTAAAGTATAAACATATGTCAAAGTTTGCAAAAAAGAAAGATGGTGATTTGCCAGCAGTTTCAACTGCTTCATTGCCAGACATCGTGTTTATGTTACTGTTCTTTTTTATGACGGTTACTACGATGAAAGATAGTTCTTTGATGGTTGAAAACACGCTTCCTAATGCAACGGAAATTAAGAAATTGGAGAAGAAGGACAGGGTGATTTATATCTATGTGGGTAAGCCCACAAGAGAATATCAAAAGGTTTTTGGAACAGAGCCAAAAATTCAATTGAATGATAAATATGCCAGTGTGGATGAAGTAGGTTCTTATATTCTTGCAGAGCGTGCTAAGAAACCTCAAGAAATACAAAATGTATTAACTACTGCTTTAAAGGTTGATAAAGAGGCCAATATGGGTCTTATCGCTGATATTAAACAACAATTAAGAGAAGTAAATGCCCTAAAAGTCAACTATACGACTTACGAAGGAAATGCTTTTAATAATTTGCAGTAGGCAATAACTTAGATTTAGTGAAAACGTCCCAAATTATAAATTTGGGACGTTTTTTATGCAATCAATTTTATAATCATTTTGTTTTCAGCATAGTATAATGTTTTGGAATAGTTGTTGTTATTTACCTTTTACAGGTATAATAGAATCATTAATTCCAACAAAACATTTTATTATGGCCAGAAACAATGAAATCCCAGAAGTCAATGCGGGTTCAATGGCAGATATTGCTTTTTTGCTATTGATTTTTTTCTTAGTTACCACTACAATCCAGACCGATGTTGGTTTGGATAGAAAATTACCACCTAAAGATTCAACTCCGCCTATTAGGGTTAAGGAGAGAAATATTTTTAGAGTAAGCCTTAACAAAAACAACGAACTTTTTGTAGAGAATGAAACTCTTGCTTTAGAGGATTTAAAATCTGCCACTATAGCTTTTTTAGATAATGGTGGAATCCCTAGCGGAGATAGTAGTTTTTGTGATTATTGCCAAGGAGATAGGAGCACGAATGCGTCGGACAGCCCTGTTGTGGCAATAGTGTCTCTAAACAGTGATAGGGAAGCTGCATACGGAGTTTATATACTTGTACAAAATGAGTTGACCGCTGCTTATAATGAACTTAGGAGTAGAGAGGCAAAACGACTTTTTAATTTAAACTATGCAGAAATGGAAGAAGCATATTTTAATCCTGAAACTGCCGCAGAAGTCAAATCAGAGTTAAAGGTCAAGATTAATCAAATACGCACTATGTATCCCATGCAACTGTCCGAAGCTGAAACAAACATTAATCTATAATACAGTCACAATGAGAAACTATAGAAATTCAAAGAATAGATTGCCAGCGGTTTCAACTGCTTCATTACCTGACATTGTCTTTATGTTGTTGTTCTTTTTTATGACGGTCACAACGATTAAAGACAATACACTTCTGGTTGATAATCGTTTGCCAAATGCAGATCAGGTAAAAAAAATAGAGAAAAGGGATAGAGTTATTGAAATATTTGTTGGTAAACCTTCACCTGAGTTAGCTCAAGTTCTTGGTTCTGAACCAAAAATTCAATTAGACAACAGACTTGCAACAATAAATGAGGTTGCGCCGTATGTTTTATCAGAGTTGGCAAAAAAGTCTGAAGCAATTAGAAATTTGGTCACAGTTTCGCTCAAAGTTGATAAAAACGTTAAGGTAGGTGTTGTTTCAGATATTAAGGAGGAACTAAGGCGAGTTAATTTACTAAAAGTAAATTACACAACGTATCAAGGTGATGCTTTCTTAAATACACAATAAGAAGAATAGAGTAAGGTGAAAAACAATCCAAATGTGTAATTTGGATTGTTTTTATTATAAGATAATTACAAATGAGAAACCATTTTGTTTTAATACCATTAATACTCTTTTGTTTTGGTGCTAATTCTCAAGAAAACCAAAAGCTTAAACCATTAGCTAATAAATATCTTGAAGATCAATTTTACATTGGTTTTGGATATAATTTTCTACTGGAAAAACCATCTGATGTAGTCCAGAGAAGTTTATCGTATAATCTGCAAACCGGATTTATTAAGGATATTCCTTTTAATCAAAGAAGGAATTTTGGTATTGGAATTGGTTTGGGTTATGCCACAAATTCTTATTATAGTAATATTGTGGCTAGTAAAGTTGACAATGCTATAGTTTATAGTGTTTCAAACACTTCAGATTTTGAAAGAAACAAATTGGAAACCCATGCTATTGAGATTCCATTGGAGTTAAGGTGGCGTACATCTACAGCTGATGAGTATAAATTTTGGAGAATCTATGCAGGAGCTAAATTAGGGTATGTTTTTTCTGGAAGTTCCAGGATGGTCAGCGATGCTAATACAATGCGCTTTTCTAATGATGACATTCAGAACTTTCAATATGGATTACAATTAAATTTTGGCTATAACACCTGGAATGTTCAAGCCTATTATGGCCTAAATCCGTTGTTAAAGGATGGAACTGCACTTGAAAATGGGGAAGCTATTGATATTCGTGTATTGCGAATTGGTATAATTTTCTACATCCTATAACCAGTACTTTAGAATTATTAGTTGTGAACATGTTCCAATAAGAAACCCAATCAACAACTCATTTTTACTATGTGCATTGAGGTATAATCTTGATGTGGCCACTAGTCCTGTCAATAAGGTAAATACACTTATGGCCAAAGTAATGTTTATTTCAAAGTGAATACTCAAGCCTATCATAAACATTAAAAGACTGCCCATTCCCAAAAGGTGAATACTTGTTTTAAACTTGAGGAACAGTAATATGAGTGCCGCCCCCGTAGCGGTTAAAAGCCCTGTAAAAAAATAGAACAACTCATGTATGTAGTTGTTTGGGATGACCTTATACAAAACCATCAATAATAATATACAACTGATGTAAAGAGGATATTTTCGCTCTTTTACGGTAGGCAAAAAAATGGAACTGATTACCCCCAGGTTTTTAAGAATAAGAAAAAAAATTATTGGAATGATTACGGTAAGGATAAAAATGGGTAGAATATTCCCGCTTTGAATTTCTAACGAACTGTATTTCGGTGTCACCAAAAAATAAAGTAGTGTTCCTCCAATGGGTATAAACAAAGGATGGAAAATGTAGGAGACAATATTATGGAAATGGCGCATTAGATTTGCTTTCTTAGCCTGGCCACAGGGATTCCCAATTGCTCTCTATATTTAGCAACGGTTCGCCTCGCTATTGGATAACCACGTTCTTTAAGGATTTTTGCCAACTTATCATCTGTTAGAGGTTTTTTCTTTTGCTCTTCTCCAATAACAGTTTCCAGTATTTTTTTAATTTCCTTGGTTGATACGTCTTCTCCCTGTTCATTTTTCATGGACTCAGAAAAGTACTCTTTTATCAACTTTGTTCCGTAAGGTGTGTCAACATACTTACTATTGGCAACCCTAGACACTGTAGATACGTCCATATGTATCTGATCAGCAATATCCTTTAGGATCATAGGGCGAAGCTTGCGCTCATCACCACTTAAAAAATAATCCTGTTGATAGTCCATGATGGTGCTCATTGTGATGTACAGAGTCTGCTGTCTCTGTTTAATGGCATCTATGAACCACTTTGCGGAATCTAATTTTTGTTTTATGAAGAGAACCGTGTCTTTCTGGGATTTTGATTTTTCTTTAGAATTTTTATATCCCTCCAGCATGTTATTATAATCCCTTGAAACATGAAGTTCAGGAGCATTTCTCCCATTTAAGGTCAATTCCAGTTCGCCTTCAACTATTTTAATGGAGAAATCTGGAACAATATGTTCAATGATTCTTGTATTGCCTGCATAAGACCCTCCTGGTTTGGGATTTAGTTTTTCAATTTCTGAAATAGCATCTTTAAGCTGCTCTTCATTAATATGATGTTTCTGAATTAACTTGGTATAGTGTTTTTTGGTGAATTGCTCAAAGGACTTTTCCAATATGGAAATGGCTAATTCAACAGACGGAGTTTTTTCTTTGCGCCTTAATTGAATGATAAGACATTCCCCAAGTGATCTGGCAGCTACTCCTGGTGGGTCCAATTCTTGAACCATTTTAAGTACACTTTCAATCTTGTTTTCCTCAACATAAATGTTTTGAGTAAAAGCAAGATCATCCATAATATCAGAAAGTGGTCTGCGTATATAACCACTTTCATCTACGCTGCCCACCAAAAATTCGGCAATGGCCCATTCTTCATCATCCAGATAAACCGTATTAAGTTGGTTGATCAAGTATTGGTTAAAAGAAGTCCCAGAGGCATACGGGATGCTTTTTTCATCATCATCGGCGCTATAATTACTTGTCTGGGTTCTATAGTCAGGAATCTCATCATCACTTAAATAATCATCAATATTGATTTCTTCTGCCGCAATGGTCTCACTATCATCAGAGTCGTCGTAAGTGTCCTCAAAACCGTCATCCATGGTTTCACTTTCATCTTTTCCACTTTCAAGAGCAGGATTTTCCTCAAGTTCTTGTTTCAAGCGTTGTTCAAAAGCCTGTGTCGGCAACTGAATTAGCTTCATGAGCTGTATCTGCTGCGGAGACAGTTTCTGGGAAAGCTTAAACTGTAGATGTTGTTTTAGCATAAGGATTAATGATCTTCCTTCTTATAAATTTAAGAATTCAATTTAAAACTCTGCATTTTGCGGAGTTCTGGGGTAAGGGATAACGTCCCTAATATTACCCATTCCAGTTGCAAACTGAACCAAACGTTCAAAACCAAGGCCAAATCCACTGTGAACCGCGGTGCCAAATCGTCTTAGATCCAAATACCACCAAAGTTCTTTCTCATCGATATTCAGTTCTTCTATTTTTTGTTGAAGAACGTCTAGACGTTCTTCACGCTGAGAACCTCCTACAATTTCTCCAATACCTGGAAAAAGGACATCCATAGCTCGAACAGTTTTTTCATCTTCATTCAATCGCATATAAAATGCCTTGATTTTAGCTGGATAATCAAAAAGGATCACAGGACATTTAAAATGTTTTTCAACCAAGAAACGTTCGTGCTCACTTTGTAGGTCAGCTCCCCATTCATCAATTGGAAACTGGAATTTTTTCTTTTTATTTGGTTTGCTATTCTTTAAAATATCAATAGCTTCTGTATAAGTTACTCTTTTGAAATTGTTCTCTACAACAAATTTGAGTTTTTCTATAAGCGCCATTTCAGATCGCTCAATTTGTGGTTTGGATTTTTCTTCGTCTAAAAGTCGTTTTTCCAAAAACTCTAGATCATCTTGACAGTTGTCTAAAACATATTGGAGCGTCCACTTGATAAAATCTTCGGATAAATCCATATTGGCGTCCAAATCATGGAATGCCATTTCTGGTTCTATCATCCAAAACTCGGCTAAGTGTCTGGATGTATTTGAATTTTCTGCTCTAAACGTAGGGCCAAAGGTATATACCTTGCCAAGTCCCATTGCGTAAGTTTCTGCTTCCAACTGCCCAGAAACGGTAAGATTGGTCTCTTTTCCAAAGAAGTCTTTAGAATAATCCACTTCTCCATTTTCATCTAAAGGCGGATTCTTTGCATCCAACATACTTACCTTAAACATTTCTCCAGCGCCTTCTGCATCTGAACCTGTAACAATAGGGGCATGCATATAATAAAATCCATTTTGCTGAAAATAGCTATGGATTGCGAACGCTAACGTTGAACGAACACGCATAACTGCCGCAAATGTATTTGTGCGTACCCTAAGATGTGCTTTTTCCCTTAAAAATTCTAAAGAATGCTTTTTAGGCTGGATAGGATATGTTTCTGGATCAGCCGTACCATGAACAAAGACATCTGTTGCTTGTATTTCAACACTTTGTCCTCTTCCTTGACTTTCCACAAGGATGCCCGAAATTTTTAAAGCAGCACCGGTAGAAATTTGTTTGAGCAAATTGTCATCAAAGTTTTCAAAATCGACAACGCATTGCAGATTGTGTATTGTTGAGCCATCGTTCAAGGCAATAAATCGGTTACTTCTAAATGTTTTTACCCAACCATTTATTTCAACAGTATCTCCAATGGGTTGCTTGTTAAGTAGTTCTTTTATAGAAAGAGAATTCATTTCTGGCTATCGTAAATTAAGCGGTAAAGATAGGTTTTTGATCAAAAACGATAGCAATGGAATTGGCATATTTATATAGGGGCCAGAAGTGCTATTTGTCTTTGAGGTTGATCTCGTCTTTTGGTAGGATATCTATCTGCGGTTTTTTCAATACTTCCTTGTTAGCTATGCTTCTTTCTAATGAAAGCAATAATGATGGAAGTAAAATAAGATTGGCAAGCATGGCAAAAAGCAATGTGGCCGATACCAATCCTCCTAAAGCCTTGGTTCCTCCAAAACTGGAAATGATAAAAACGGAGAACCCAAAAAAGAGTACAATGGAAGTATAGAACATACTTACCCCAGTTTCTCTTAGCGCCGCATAGACAGATTTTTTTATTTGCCAACGATTTGCAGCCAATTCTTGCCGGTATTTGGCTAAAAAGTGAATTGTATCGTCCACGGAAATTCCAAAGGCAATACTAAACACAAGAATAGTGGATGGTTTTATTGGAACTCCAAGATAACCCATTAATCCCGCGGTAATAACTAATGGGAGAAGGTTGGGGACCAAAGAAATTATGATCATTCTAAAAGAACGAAATAAATAAGCCATGAATAGGGAAATCAATCCTATGGCCAAGGCCAATGAAAGCAAAAGATTTTTTACAAGATATTTGGTGCCCTTTAAAAATAATAATGCCTTGCCGGTCATAAAGACATTATACCGTTCTTCTGGAAAAAACTTGGATATGGATTGTAACATATCTTGCTCAATTTCTTCCATGCGATCTATTTTTACATCACGCATAAAAGTGGTTATCCGAGCGGTTTGACCTGTACTATCTACAAAACTTTCCAGAAGATTCCCATCATTAGATGATTTCCTGACCACATCCATAATGAAGGTGTTTTCTTGAGATGTGGGTAATTGGTAATATTTTGGAATTCCACTGTAAAAGGCCTGCTTGGAGTACTTCACCAAATTGACCAACGAAATGGACTTTGATAATTCTGGGGTCTCTTCAATGACCGTTCCCAATTGATCCATCCTTTTTAAGGTAGCCGGTTTAATGGCTCCATTTTTTCGTTTGGTGTCCACCACAATTTCCATGGGCATTATTCCATCAAACTCTTCTTCAAAGAAGCGTATGTCCTTAAAATAATGTGTGTCTTTGGGTAAATCTTCAATCCTACTTCCTGTAATCTCTATTTGATAAATACCTATTATGCTTAAAATAAGAACAATTATTGAAGTAATATAAACGCCTATTCTATGGTGTCTAACCATTCGCTCCATCCAGTCGACAAAAAAGTCAATCCATTTTTTGTTCAGGTGCTTTAAATGTTTGGTTTTAGGAAGCGGCATAAAACTATAGGCAATCGGAATAATCAACAAGGATAAAATAAAAATTCCAATAATGTTGAGGGAGGCTACAATACCAAATTCTTTGAGCAAATCACTATCTAAAATAATAAAGGTAGCAAAGCCTGAAGCCGTGGTGATATTGGTCATAAGCGTTGCATTCCCAATTTTAGAAATAACGCGTTGCAGCGATAACGCCTGGTTTCCGTGTTTTTTGACTTCTTGCTGATATTTATTGATCAAAAAGATGCAATTGGGAATTCCAATTACAATAATCAAAGGTGGAATTAGCGCGGTGAGGATGGTAATTTCATACCTAAAAAGCCCCAAAATACCAAAAGCCCACATTACCCCAATGATTACAACGAACATTGATATTAACGTAGCCCTAAAACTTCTAAAGAAGAAAAAGAAAATAATGGAGGTGACCAGCAAGGCGGCGCCAATAAAAATTCCAATTTCATCTACAATGGACTTTGTGTTCCATGTACGTATATAGGGCATGCCAGATACCCGTACATCGAGATTGGTCTCTTCTTCAAAGTTTTTTACAAGGTCCGCAAGATCATTCAGTATGAATTCGTTCCGCACAGCGGTATTCATAATGTCCTTGTCCAAGTAGGCAATGGTTTGTATAGTTCCGCTTTCTGGATTATAAATTAAATTATCATAAAAGGGGAGCTCTTTAAAAAGATGGTTTTTAAGTTGGTCTACTTCATCTTTAGTCTTTGGAGCATCCTTGATAAATGGCTCCATAACAAATTCTTGCTTTTCATCATCTTTGATTAAAACCTTAAGATTTTCGGTAGATACTACAAAATCAATCTCTGGAAATGCCTCAAGTTGTTTGCTGAGTTTGTTCCATCGATTAAACTTACTTGGTGTAAAAAGCGATGAATCCCTAATTGCAAGAACTATGGCATTTCCTTCTTCTCCAAATATTTTTTTAAAAGCGTTGTATTGAACGGTAGCAGGATGATCATCAGGGAGAATATTTGCTTCTGTATTGGAAAACTGCATGTTTTTCCATTGCATCCCTAAAAAAACCGTAAAAGCAGCGACCCCAAGTAGAATAAGGATTCTGTTACGAAGTATAATTCTTGCGACCTTTGGCCAAAATCCTTTAGTGAGCTTAGCTACCATATGGGTTTTATTCGGCGCAAAGGTAGAAAATGATCGGCTGTGTTCCTAAGGAAAGCAAATTGATAATCTATAGAGATTTATACTTTCATAATTTCCGTTTCCTTTACAGCAAGGATGTCATCAACTTTTTTACTGTAAGTATCTGTAAGTTCCTGTATATCAACTTCAGCATTCTTCTGTAAGTCTTCAGATATATCTAGAACCTTGATTTCCTTGTTAGCTTCTTGCCTTGCACTTCTAATACTAACTTTTGCATCTTCAGCTTCTGCCTTGGCTTGTTTTACCAACTGTATTCTGCGCTCTTCTGTTAAGGGAGGAACATTAATAATAATCATTTCGCCATTGTTCATAGGGTTAAAGCCCAAGTTTGAATTTGTAATGGCTGTCTCTATATCTTGAAGAATACTTTTTTCCCATGGTTGAACAGAAATGGTCCTTGCATCTGGGGTATTAATATTTGAAACTTGTGAAAGTGGAGTTACTGAGCCGTAATATTCTATCATAACAGTAGATAACATTACAGGACTTGCCTTGCCTGCACGAATCTTAACCAAAGCTTTTTCTAAATGGGAAATGCTGCCATCCATGCTTTCTTTAGCACTATCAATTACAAATGTTACTTCTTCGTTCATAATTTTAAAATTTTAATGATCGGCATCAAAGCGTATGCCAATTTAAACATTCACTACGGTTCCAATATTTTCTCCAGAAACTATTTTCATAAGGTTGCCTCTTGTGTTCATGTCAAAGACCACAATAGGAAGTTCGTTTTCTTGACTTAGTGTAAAAGCTGTTGTATCCATGACCTTTAGACCTTTAGAAAGGACATCGGTAAAAGATATGCTATCAAATTTGGTAGCATTTTTATCCTTCTCGGGGTCAGATGTATAGATGCCATCTACTCGCGTTCCTTTTAAGATAACATCAGCCTTTATTTCAATTGCTCTTAAAACTGCTGCTGAATCTGTGGTAAAATAGGGGTTTCCTGTTCCTCCACCGAAAATAACAACTCTTCCTTTTTCTAAATGGCGGATAGCCCTTCTCCTAATAAAAGGCTCAGCAACTTCATTGATCTTAATGGCTGATTGAAGCCTTGTTTCCACTCCTTGAAGTTCTAAAGCACTTTGCAGGGCCAAACCATTGATGACGGTTGCCAGCATGCCCATATGATCACCTTGTACACGATCCATTCCTTGACCGGCACCGGAAAGTCCTCTAAAAATGTTGCCTCCCCCGATAACTATGGCTACTTCAATTCCCTTTGCGATTACAGCTTTAATATCTTCAGCGTATTCAGATAGGCGCTGCGGATCAATACCGTATTGTTGTTCGCCCATTAAGGCTTCGCCGCTAAGTTTTAAAAGAATTCTTTTGTATTGCATTTAGGATGTGTTGAAGTCCGGACAAAAATAATCAAAATTATTTATGGTGAATTACTTGAAAAAGCAATGATTCAAGAATAAAATGAACAAAAAAGTTATACATTTTGTAACCTTTTCAAAAAACCAAAGTATATCCTTCAACAAGTCACAAAAAACGACACCAAATTGCAAGACCTAACTGATAACGCCCTAATGCTCAAAGTAAAAAATGGGGACCTGGATAAATTGGGGTTACTGTATGAGCGACATAAGAAAAGGTTGTTCGGTTTCTTTTATAATTTGGGCAACAATCCTTCGGTGAGCGAGGATTTGGTTCAAAACGTATTTGTAAGAATTCTAAAATATAGAGGATCATATATAGGAGAGGGGGCATTTACCGCTTGGATGTTTAGAATGGCAAGAAATGTAAATTACGATTATCATAAAAAAGTTTCAAAAGAGAATATATCAACTGGTGTTTCTCCGGAAGATGTAAAGGCAGGGACGGAAGATCATATTAATGAGGAAATTGAAAAGAAGGGAAACACTGTTTTGCTAAAACAAGCCTTGGCCAAGCTGCCCGAAGAAAAAAGAGAATTACTGATTCTGAGTAAATACAGAGAATTGAAGTTTAGTGAAATAGCGCAGATCGTAGGATGTACAGAGAATGCAGCCAAAGTAAGGGTGCACAGGGCGCTTAAAGAGTTAAGAACAATTTTTTCACAATTGGAAATTGCATAAAATATGAACAAGGAAAACTTTGAAACGCGGTCGATAAATTATATGTCTGGAACAATGTCTGAAGAAGAGAAAAGAGATTTCATGAAGTTTCTTGATGAGAACCCAGAATATACAAATCAATTTGATGAATTGGCAAGTACGTGGAAAATGATAAATGTACTGGATACTCCAGAACCTTCCTCAAAAATGGATGAAGCCTTCTTTGAGATGCTTTCTGGTGAGGTTGAAAAAACGAATAAGAAAAATGGTTGGGAAACCCTTATGGAAGGGTTGATGATGGTTTTTAAACCTCAATTGGCCTACGGTATTTTATTATTGGGAATAGGATTGGGAGTAGGGTACTATATGAACTCATCGGACAATACTAACTCAACCCAGAACATTGTATCCAATCAAGAAACCGAAGATGTTAGACAAAAATTGGTATTGACCTTACTGGAACAACCATCTGCAAACCAAAGATTGCAGGGTGTAAGTGAGGCAAATAAGTTTGAGGATGTAGATGAAATGGTGATCAAAGCATTATTGCAAACACTAAATAAAGATTCTAATGTAAATGTAAGATTGGCGGCCATTGAATCTTTGACAAATTATGTGGATAAACCTTTGGTTAGACAAGGGTTGGTGAAGTCCATTCCAAATCAAGAGTCCCCGATTTTACAGATAACATTGGCAAATCTGATGGTTGCATTACAAGAAAAAGCTTCGATTGAACCTTTTAAACAATTGTTAAAGGAAAAGCAATTGGACACTACGGTGCAGAAAAAAATAGAGAATTCTATAGAATCAATAATCTAGTTTATTTATCAATCCATCCTATTTTGGGATAAATCAAATCACGAATAGTCAAATTTAGAAACGATGAAACAATTAATTTTTATGGTGTGTCTATCCTTGTTGATAGGGATACAATGCACAAAAGCACAACAAGAAAAGTTTACGGAGCAAATCAAAAAAGAAATTCCTTTTTCTAATAATTCAGAAAATACCTTGATTATTAAGAATGTCTTTGGCTCAATATCAGTTGAAGGATATAATGGGGGTCAAATTATTTTAGAAGTAGAAAGAACAATAACTGCTGATAATGCTGCAGGTTTAGAGTTGGGGAAACAAGAGCTTGAGCTCAAAATTATTCAAGAGGCAAATAGGGTGGTATTGCATCCAGATGCACCATATATTCAATTTGACAAGGATAACCTTAGGTATAATTGGTGCAATAACTATGAAGAACCTCAATATGAGCATAATTTAAACTTTAATCTTAAGGTTCCCAATTCAATCAACATTGATGTCAGTACTGTAAATAATGGAGAGGTTTTAGTGAAAAACACCAAAGGTGAAATGGTAATTGCTGAAAACATTAATGGAGGAATCACTTTGACCAATATCACAGGTAAAACGAAGGTGGACTGTATTAACGGAGGTGTAAATATTTCATATGCCGACAACCCTAAAAGCCCATCTAGGTACTACTCATTAAATGGTGATATCAATATTTCATACCAAAAAGCACTTTCAGCCAATATTTCATTTAAAAGTATGAATGGCGAAATGTACACTGATTTTGACATCAACAAACAATTTATGAAAGCTGACAAAGAAGCTGATAATAAAAATAGGGCAAAATATAAATACGAAGCCAAACCAATAGTTCAGATTGGAGATGGCCAGGTGGATTTTGAATTTGAAACACTAAACGGAAATGTATTCATCAAAAAAATATAGAGTCATGAAAAATATAAGATTAATTACGGTATTGATAGCAATGTTTATGGCGTACAGTATAGTTGCCCAAGAAAAGAGCATCGATTTGTTTTCGGTTCCTTTAAGTAACCCAAGTAGTCCAGGAAAGTTGGTTATAGATCAAATATCCGGTTCAATCCATGTTGAAGCTTATGAAGGTAATGAGGTGGTGATAAAAGCTTCTTTTGGAAGCGAAAAGGGACATTATAAAGAAAAAAACAAGCATGATGGCATGAAGCGTATCGAAGGATCTTCTTTGGCCATAAGCGCAGAAGAAAAGAACAATGTTGTTCAAGTAATTAATGAGCAATGGAACAAAGTGACCAATTTAGAAGTAAAGGTTCCTAAGAATTTTTCCCTTAAGCTTTCTACTATCAATGATGGAGATATTTCGGTAAAAGGGGTTAATGGAGAAATGGAGATAAGTAATGTCAACGGAGAAATAACATTGGAATCAGTAAGTGGTTCAGCTTCTACAGATACGGTGAATGGAGATATTAAGGTTTACTTTGATAGTATTACGAAAGATGCTAATATGGCCTTTAGTAGTTTGAATGGAGACGTGGATATTACTTTCCCCAGTTCTCTTAAAGCTGATGTAAAAGCGAAATCTGATATGGGTGAAATTTTCACCGATTTTGATATGCAAATTGCAGCAAATAAACCTGAGGTGAATAAAAATAATTCTTCAGGGACTTATAAGGTTAAGATAGAGCAGTGGGTGAGGGGTAAAATTAATGGTGGTGGCCCAGAGATGTTGTTTAAGACTTTTAATGGTGACATTTTGATAAAGTCAAAATAATAAAGACATCATAGCGATATAAACAAAAAGTCCGTTTCTTTTAAGAAACGGACTTTTTAAATTAAGATATTGTATGTTATCCTACAGTAGCACGTTTAAAACCTGTTACTGAAACATCTCCGTGAGACTCAACGTATTTTGCAACATTGATTTTCTCATCTTTAATAAAGTTCTGATCTAAAAGACATTGTTCTTGATCAAGTGTAGTGTTGTCAGAAATAAATCTTTCCATTTTACCTGGAAGAATTTTGTCCCAAATCTGTTCTGGTTTTCCTTCGGCCTTTAATTGTGCCTTAGCATCTTCTTCGGCTTTAGCCATAACTTCATCAGTCAGTTGAGCCATTGAGATGTATTGCGGAACGTTTTTGAGTGTTTTCCCTAAACGTCCAAGTTCTATATTGTCCTTTTCAATTACAGCAATTCTTGCCTCTGTTTCAGCAGTAACAAATTCAGCGTCAAAATCTTTATAAGACAAAGTTGTGGCACCCATAGAAGCAACTTGCATGGAAACATCTTTTGCAAGAACATCAGCAGTGTCCACTGTAGTGGATAAACCAACTAGGGCAGCAATTTTGTTAATGTGTACATAACTGCCAACATATGGAGCTTCCAATTTTTCAAAAGCTGTAATATCTAGTTTTTCGCCAATGACACCAGTCTGTTCTATTAACTTATCGGTTACGGTCATTCCTCCAAAATCAGAAGCTAAAAATTCTTCTTTTGTGTTATGGTCTAGAGCTTTTTCTGCTAACTCGTTAGCTAAGGCAATAAATTTTTCGTTCTTTCCAACAAAATCTGTTTCGCAGCCTAATACTATAGCAACACCAACAGTTTTATCAGCGTTTACTTTTGCTATTGCTGCACCTTCAGAAGAATCTCTATCTGCTCTTTTGGCAGCTATCTTTTGTCCTTTTTTACGAAGAATTTCAATTGCTTTATCAAAGTCACCTTCAGCTTCAACTAATGCATTTTTACAATCCATCATTCCGGCTCCAGTAGCTTTTCTTAATTTATTTACTTCTGCGGCGGTAATCTTTGCCATTTTTTCTCTTTTTAAAAATTTATGTAAAGTAAAACACTGCGCGAGTGTTTTGTTTTAGGATAACGTTAAATTAATTATTGGGTTATTCAACACCGCCTTTGGCGTTGTCTTGCCATTCTTTTAATTCATCCCATTTGCCATCAGCAGCCATTTGAGCTTGCTTTGGCCAAGATGTTGGGTCTAAATGTGCCATTCTTGAGCTGGCCTCCGTCAAGGTTTCTTTTATCTTTTCTGGATCTGCTTTTGCAAGATCACCAAAAGTGGCAATACCACTATTGGTCAAAGCCTCTGCGGCTTTAGGACCAATACCTTCAACCTTAGTCAAATCATCAGCTTTAGACTTTGCAGCTTTCTTTGGCTTTTTCTCCTCAGCTTTAGGTTCTTCCTTAACCTCCTCAACAACTTCTTCTACTTTTTCTACAACAGGTTCAGCTACTTTTTCTACAACTGGCTCTTTTGCCTTTTCTGTTTTTTCTGCAACAGGTTCAGCTTCTTCTTTGGCAACAGCAGGTTCTTTTGCTTTTGCTGGAGCTTTACCTTCTGCTACTGGAGCATCTTTGGCTTCGTCTTGTTTGTCATTTTTGCGTTCAGATAGACCTTCTGCTACTGCATTGGTCACCTCTGTCATAATCACTTCAATAGACTTTCCAGCGTCATCATTTGCAGGAATCACATAGTCTATTGGTCTTGGGTCAGAGTTAGTATCCACTATTGCAAAAATTGGGATATTCAGTTTTTGAGCTTCTTTTACAGCAATGTGCTCACGCATGGTGTCAACTATAAAAATAGCGCCAGGAAGTCTGGTCATATCAGAAATAGAACCTAAGTTCTTCTCTAATTTGGCTCTTAAACGGTCAACCTGTAGTCTTTCTTTTTTGGAAAGTGTTTTGAACGTGCCATCCTTTTTCATTCTGTCAATGGCCGCCATTTTCTTAACAGCTTTACGAATGGTAACAAAGTTGGTCAACATACCACCTGGCCACCTTTCAGTAATGTAGGGCATGTTTACATTGGATACTTTATCCGCAACAATGTCCTTAGCTTGTTTCTTTGTAGCTACAAAAAGAATTTTTCTTCCTGATGCAGCAATCTTTTTAAGAGCCTCGTTGGCCTCATCAAGTTTTGCTACAGTTTTGTAGAGATTGATAACGTGAATTCCGTTACGCTCCATGTAGATGTAAGGAGACATGTTCGGATTCCACTTTCTTGTTAGGTGCCCAAAATGCACACCTGCTTCTAGTAAGTCTTTGACTTCAATTTTACTTGCCATTTCTTGTAAATTAGTTTACGTTCCGTTGTATTAGCAATGAATTGGTGGTCACAAAATATGTTCGCCCTACTCATTTAGATGCTAAACTAAATTCCAAAAAGTCGGTTTTTTGCTCTTTGGAACAACGACAACTTGGTTAAAATATTAACCCTGAAACAATTTCAGGGTTTTCAATGAACTTTATATAATAGGTACAAACGTACCTGTAATATTAACGTTTAGAGAACTGGAACTTCTTACGGGCTTTCTTCTGACCGAATTTCTTTCTCTCTACCATTCTTGGATCTCTTGTCAACAAACCTTCTGGTTTAAGAACAATTCTATTCTCTTCATCAATCTCGCACATTACCCTTGCTAGTGCTAAACGAATAGCTTCAGCTTGGCCAGTGATACCACCTCCAAATACATTTACTTTTACATCATAACTGTCTTCAGTATTGGTCAATGCAAAAGGTTGCTTCACCTTATATTGTAATGTAGCTGTTGTAAAGTACTCTTTTAAGTCCTTTTTGTTAATGGTAATGTTTCCTTTTCCTTCAGAAACATAAACTCTTGCTACAGCTGTTTTTCTTCTACCAATCTTATGAACCACTTCCATTATTTGTAGTCGTTTAAGTTTATTGCTTTTGGTTTTTGTGCTTCTTGTCCATGCTCTGCACCGACATATACTTTTAGGTTTCTGAACAACTCAGCACCAAGTTTGTTTTTCGGAAGCATTCCCTTAATAGATTTTTCAATAATTCTCTCTGGGTGCTTGTCCAATAATTCTTGGGCAGTAGTGGAACGCTGTCCACCTGGATAACCAGTATACCTTGAATACGTTTTATCTTCCCACTTGTTTCCTGTCATGGTGATTTTCTCAGCATTGATAACTATTACATTATCACCACAATCAACATGGGGAGTAAAATTTGGTTTATGTTTCCCTCTAAGTAACTTGGCTACTTTTGACGCGAACCTTCCTAACGTTTCTCCTTCAGCATCAACTAACAACCATTGCTTGTCAACGGTAGATTTATTGGCAGAAATAGTCTTATAACTTAATGTATCCACTTCTTGAATATTATTGATTTAAACACCTATCCCGATAAACGGGCTGCAAATGTACGATTATTAGATTGAATTCCAAATGGTTGATTGGGAATATTTTCTACTTTTTCTGTTGGTCCATATTTGTCAAAAGGAAGAGGCTATTTTCAAGGTGAGTTTCTGTTAAAAAAGGCATAAAATTTAACGGTACTGTAACTGTTTCATTTTTCTTAGGTCTTTAAGTTACCTAATCAAATCAAAAAACGAATTAAGTGAAACAATCAACCATTCTCTTCACGCTCTTAATTTTTTCTGTTTATCTAAACGCCCAAGACTCAACTGAAGTTGTGCCAAAAAAAATTTATGTTACAAAACCAATTGAAAACGAAACTCCCCCGCTTGTAGATGGTTTATTAAATGATGAAGCATGGAATCTTGTGGAGTGGGCTGGAGAGTATGTGGAATTTCAGCCAGATGAGAATACCTCACCTAGTTATCAGACCAAATTTAAAATTATATATGATAATAAGAACCTATATATAGGGGTACGTTGTTATGATGCTGAACCGGATAAAATTGTGAAACGCTTATCGCGTAGAGATGGTTTTGAAGGAGATTGGATAGAATTTAATATAGATAGTTATCATGATAAACGAACTGCGTTCTCTTTTACCGCCACAGTAGCTGGGGTTAAAGGTGATGAATTTGTTTCTAACAATGGAAATGATTGGGATGGTAGCTGGAACCCAATATGGTATACCAAAACAAATGTAGACGAAGAAGGCTGGACAGCTGAATTAAGGATTCCTTTGAGTCAGTTAAAGTTTGGAGGGGAGGAGAATCAAGTTTGGGGATTACAATCTACCAGAAGATTTTTTAGAGCTGAAGAGCGCTCACTTTGGCAACGAAAACCAATAGATACGCCAGGGTGGGTAAGTGAATTTGGAGAGCTTCATGGTCTTAAAAACATAGAGCCTCAAAAACAATTGGAGATTCAACCTTATACGGTTACCAGTGGTGAAACCTATGAAGCAGAAGAAGGAAACCCTTTTAGAGATGGCAGCGAAAACGATATTGCCGTAGGTCTTGATGCTAAAATTGGGGTCACCAATGATCTGACGTTGGATTTAACGGTTAACCCTGATTTTGGACAAGTTGAAGCTGATCCATCAGCAATAGCTTTAGATGGCTTTCAGATTTTCTTCAGGGAACAACGACCTTTTTTTGTGGAGAACAAGAATATTTTTGATTTCAGTGTTTCAGAATCTGAGGCAGGTAACACTTTTGGTTTTGACAATGTTTTCTATTCTAGGCGAATAGGCCGCAGTCCCCAAGGTTCGCCGGATACGGAAGATAACGAATTTGTAAATCAGCCAGATAATACCCCAATAATTGGCGCAGCAAAGTTTAGTGGCAAAACAAAAAATGGCTGGGCTTTAGGTGTGCTGGAAAGCGTGACTTCAAAAAGATATGCAACTATTAGTAGTGAGAACGGGGATCGCCGACGAGAAATGGTGGAACCCTTAACCAATTATTTTGTTGGGAGAGCTCAGAAAGACTTTAATGACAGAAACTCCTATTTGGGAGTAATTTTTACCGCTGCAAATAGAGATAATTTAACGGAAGAGCTTAATTTTTTACATAAATCCGCTTACACAGGAGGTGTTGATTTTAAACATCAATGGAATAACAGGGATTGGTATGTGGAAGGTAATGTCATTTTAAGCCGTGTTAATGGGAGTGAGGAGGCTATAAAAAATACGCAAGAGTCTATTACCCATCTATTTCAACGTGTGGACGCTAACCACGTTGCATTAGATTCTACTAGAACGTCGTTGACTGGGAGTGGAGGTAATGTTCAAATTGGTAAGATTGGAAATGGTCATTGGAAGTTTGAAACTGGAGGTACATGGCGGTCTCCGGAACTGGAATTAAACGATTTGGGTTTTCAACGGCAAGCTGATGATATCAGACATTATACTTGGATTGGCTATCAAACATTAAAGCCAGATAGCACGTTTAGAAGAGTGGGAATAAATTATAATCACTGGAGTGCCTGGGATTTTAACGGTAACCATAACAGTTTGCGTTTTAATACGAATAGCTGGCAAAACTGGGAAAACAACTGGTTTTCTAACTTTGGATTTAACTATGCGCCTATTCAATATTCCAATTTTGCGCTAAGGGGAGGTCCAAGATTGAGACAGTCACCAGAAATTAGCTTCTGGAACAGTATTAGAACGGATAGTCGTAAAAAGGTTCGTTTTAATGTATTTCATAGGGGAGAAAAGGCAGTGGACAATTCATATAGGTCTTATTTTGTTGAAGCTGGAGTTACCTATCAACCCATAAACGCAATACGTATTTCTGCATTTCCCTCCGTAAGAATCAATAATGATAGGTTGCAATTCATTGATAATTTTGATGATGTAAACGGTTCGCCAAGATACCTTAATGGCGAAATTAATCAACGAACCTTAAGTATGTCATTTCGGTTAAACTACACTATCAATCCGAATCTAACCATTCAATATTGGGGACAACCCTTTATATCAAGAGGTCGATATTCCAATTTTAAACATGTTACAGATGCATCGGCAAAACTATTTGAAAATCGATTTACTGGTTATAACCTTGATCAACTTTCTTTGGCAGACGATACGTATTCCGTAGATGAGGATTTAAACGGAGTTGAAGATTTTAGTTTTGATAATCCAGATTTTTCCTTTGTCCAATTTCGTTCCAATTTGGTAATACGGTGGGAGTATATTCCGGGATCGGAAATTTTTCTGGTATGGTCTCAAGATGTATCCCAAGATGGTGATCCATCAGCAGGATTACTATCTAGTTTAGGGGATAATATTTTTGGGCAAAAACCTCAAAACATCTTTTTATTAAAGGCAACTTATAGATTTGTGCTTTAGAGAGCTTTAGTTCTGTTGTACTATTTAATGGGGTTTATTTTTTCAAGGCGTTTATCAATGCTTCATTTGATTCTTGGTCACCAATGGTGATTCTAACCTTTCCAGGTGCCCCAAACTGCGAGACAGGCCTTACCATGACACCTTTTTCCATTAGTCTGTCGGCAAAATCAAATTCAGGAATAGGTGGGTCAACGATAAAGAAGTTCCCTTGAGTGGGCCAATACGTAATTCCGATTTCATCAAATTCACGGGTTAAATATGCCTTTCCATCATGAACGGTTTTTACAGTGTTTTCAACAAATAAAACATCGTTTAATGCGCCAATGGCTGCCTCTATTGAAGTGATTGGGAGTAAAAAAGGCTTGTGAATTTGCCTAATGTAATTTGCAATAACAGCTGTAGTGTAACAATACCCAATACGTTGTCCTGCCAATCCATAGGTTTTTGAAAAACTATTAATGGCAATTACATTATTTCCAGATTTTACATATGGCAATGCAGTCACATAGTCTTCAGCATCTGCAAAATGTCGATACACTTCATCAAAAACAATGATGATGTTTTTAGGAATTCGATTAAGAAAATCATCTAGTATTGCCTTTGGAATGTAGCTGCCGGTTGGGTTGTTGGGACTGGTTAAAAAGACGACTTTCGTTTTATCCGTGATTGCATTTAAAATCCCTTCCATATCCAAATCGTAATTTGGTTTTAACAGAGGGATATCAATTGGTTTTGCTCCATACCATCTTGAAAATACCGAGTAAGGCAGAAAACATGGATTAGAGTAAATTACTTCGTCGCCTTCACTAATAAATGCTCTAAGTAGCATGTCAATGATTTCTGAACCACTGTTGCCGCAAATAAATTGGTCTACGGTCAATTGATTATCAAAATCGTTTACCAAGGCTTCTCTTAAACGAATATCTGTTTGATCGGGATACAGATTCACATTTTCAGCGGCCTTTTTCAGAGCTGCAATGGCTTTGGGAGAGGCTCCCAGCGGATTTTCGTTTGAGGAGAGTTTATATATTTTCTTGTCTGAGACAGGTATGTTTTTACCCCCCTTATATGCCTCTTTCGGCTCTAAATAGGGTTTGAAAATAGATTCTATTCCGTTGCTCATTAATCTAATTTTTCAGCATACATTAGTACAGCCAATGCTTTTTCTGTATCGTTGTCTTTCAGCATTTGTTGAGATAACCAGTGCAATTCTTTTTTTAATTTTTCTGTATTTCCATCCAATTTTTTAGATAGCATTTGAATCTCGTCATCCAAACCAATACGTTCTATTTCATCTGTAGTTGGGAGTTTTTCCAAATTCCCCAATCTGCCCAGATTGTTACCGGTAAGAATAGTACTGTTTTGAATACTTTCAGGAAGTTTATCTACTCCAATACCCTTATTGCGGATGGGCTTTGGAATTTCAAATAGAGAATTCCCACTAGCTCTTGTATACCAGCTTCCGCCCATTCTTCCAATTAAATCCAGTTTTAAAGGATCCAACTTTCCTTGTTCATCCATGTATTTTTCATTGATATGGATGAGCTCTACCCTTGCCAAGATTAAGTTCCCTGCTCCAGGGGTGTCTGCAAGTTCAATAACTTGTTCAACAGTACACTCAAAAGAAACTGGAGCCTCCGCAACACGGGGAGGTCCTACTTTTTCACTGGGAACTTGAGTTAATCCAGATTTAATGAATTCATTCACACCCTTTTCATAAGCTGTGCTGGACAATGACATTTGTTCCACTATAGGATAGTCTACAATGTTGATGACCACCTCTGGCACTTCTTTTATATTCTGATGGGAATGTTTTAAAGAATTGTCCCTTCCGCTTCTTGATGGAGAGAATATCATTATTGGAGGGTTGGAACTAAATACATTAAAAAAACTAAAAGGACTTAAATTCACATTTCCCGCTTTGTCAATTGTACTTGCAAAGCAAATGGGCCTGGGAGCGACTGCCGAAAGTAAATAAGCATGCAGCTCTGGTTGAGGAATAGAAGTTGGGTCTATAGTTTTTATGGTGGACATTTCCGTTTCTTTAGTTTGCGCTAAGATAATGATCTATTTTGCTGGAAGCACCTTTGCGGAAACTTCTCCAAAACCAACCTTAATACCATCTTTTTCGGCAGACCCTCTCATAATTACGGTATCGCCATCATTTATAAACTTTCGTTCTGACCCGTCTTTCATTTTGATGGGTTTAGTGCCCATCCAGGCTAGTTCTAACATAGAGCCATAAGAATTTTCATCCTTTCCAGAAATGGTGCCTGAACCATAAAGATCCCCAACATTAATATTACAGCCATTTACTGTATGGTGAGCCAATTGCTGTGCCATGTTCCAATACATATATTTAAAATTGGAATGGCAAACGGTTTCCTCTTCACTGCCATCGGGAGAGATGCCAACTTCGAGCTTAATATCGTAGTTTTTAATTCCCTCATATTCTAAATAAGGAAGCACTTTTGGTTCTTGATCTGGCCCTGACACTCTAAAAGGCTCCAAAGCTTCCAAGGTCACTATCCAGGGTGAAATATGTGAGGCAAAATTCTTCGCCAAAAAAGGGCCTAATGGAACATACTCCCATTTTTGAATGTCACGTGCAGACCAATCATTTAGCAATACCATTCCAAAAATGTAGTCCTCAGCATCTTGGATTGAAATAGATTCCCCTACAGCTGTGCTTTTTCCAGTGATAAATCCCATTTCCAATTCAAAATCCAAACGTGCTGAAGCTTGAAAGACAGGAGCTGTAGCATCTTTTGGTAAAACCTGTCCCTTTGGCCTATGAATAGACTCCCCACTTACAATGATAGATGAGGCCCTACCGTGATAGCCCACCGGAATATGTTTCCAATTGGGCATCAGTGCATTTTTTGGGTCGCGGAACATGGTCCCTACATTGGTGGCGTGTTCTATACTGGAATAAAAATCTGTATAGTCCCCAATGGATACAGGCATGTGCATGCTTGCTTCAGATTGCATAACAAAAAGTTCTGGTTTGTCTGCCAAAGCTGAATCTTCCTGTTGTAACCAATGCTGAATATTTGTTCTAACCCTTTTGGTAATTGTTTTTCCTAAGGAGATAAAATCATTGAGCGTATCTTTTTCAAGTACGGCAGTATTAAAATCAAAAACGTCTAATTCTGCAACAGCGGCTAAATCCAAAATATGTTCTCCAATGGCAACGCCAGCTCTAGGGCTTCTATCTGCTGTTGAAAAAATCCCAAATGGAATGTTATGGATTGAGAAATCGGAGTTTTCTGGAATATTTATAATCATGAAAATTAAAATTGAATTGTCAGTTCGAGCGCAGTCGAGAATTATTTATGCCTTATGTGTTCTCGACTGCGCTCGAACTGACATAAGGCCATCTATTTATTCCACCCAAGATCTGTAATACGTACCGTCATCAATCTTCAACGCATTTTCTGTGACCTGAAGTGGTTTGAACGTATCGATCATAACGGCTAATTCTTCAGTTTTGGTTTTGCCTATACTAGCCTCATATGTTCCTGGGTGTGGCCCGTGTGGAATTCCTGCGGGATGTAAGGAGATGTAACCAGGGCCAATGCCTGTTCTGCTCATAAAATCCCCATCCACATAGTACAATACTTCATCAGAATCTATATTGGAGTGATTATATGGTGCTGGAATTGCCTTTGGATGGTAATCGTACAATCTTGGGCAAAAAGAGCAAATTACGAAAGCACTGGTCTCAAAGGTTTGGTGCACTGGTGGTGGCTGGTGCACACGACCGGTAATGGGCTCAAAATTATGAATGGAAAATCCGTAGGGAAAATTGTATCCATCCCAACCCACGACGTCAAACGGGTGCGATGCATACACAAGGGTATGTAACATACCCTGTTTCTTTATTTTCATTACAAACTCGCCTTTCTCATCATGAGTTTGCAAATCTTGAGGCAATTTGTAGTCACGTTCGCAGAATGGAGAATGTTCTAACAATTGCCCAAACCAGTTTCTATACCGTTTTGGTGTATAGATGGGATGAAAGGATTCTGCAAATAGTATGCGATTGTCTTCAGTGTCAAATTCAATTTGATAAATCATCCCTCGTGGAATGATTAGATAATCACCATATTCAAAAGGAATATTACCCAAAAAAGTTTTTAATGTGCCAGTTCCTTTATGAATAAAAAGCATCTCATCGGCATCCGAGTTTTTGTAAAAGTACTCGGTCATTGATTTTTTTGGAGCTGCTAAACCCACATGCACATCGCTATTGACAAGCATGGGCTCACGAGACTCTAAAAAATCATCATTGGGGGCAACATCAAAACCTATAAGTTTACGTGAGGCAATATTCTTTTCAACAGCAATTTTTGGGCTTAGATCAACTGCTTTACCAATTGCGGAAACCTGAGTAGGCCTGTGCACATGATAAAGGAGGGAAGACATGCCGTCAAAACCGATTGTGCCAAATAATTGTTCATAATACAGACTCCCATCTGGTTTAGTAAATTGGGTGTGTCTTTTCTGCGGAATCTTTCCGAGTTTATGATAGATTGGCATAACTGAAAGTTTTAATTAGTGCAAAGTTCCTCTAAGTTCCTGTTCTCTCTCAATAGCTTCAAACAGTGCTTTAAAGTTACCTTTTCCAAATGATTGTGCGCCTTTTCTTTGAATGATTTCAAAAAACATGGTTGGTCTTGGCTCTACAGGGCGGGTAAAGATTTGCAATAAATAGCCTTCGTCATCACGATCAACCAGAATACCCAGTTCTTTTAATGGAGCAATATCCTCATCAATTTCGCCAACACGGTCCAACACGGCATCATAATAGGTATCAGGTACTTTTAGAAACTCAACCCCTCTACTTCTAAGCTGCCTAACTGTAGCAATTACGTCATCTGTGGCCACTGCAATGTGCTGTACACCTTCGCCTTCATAAAAATCAAGATATTCCTCAACTTGGGATTTTTTCTTTCCAGCTGCAGGTTCGTTTATTGGAAATTTAATACGACCGTTACCATTACTCATTACTTTGCTCATAAGAGCAGTGAAATCCGTAGAGATATCTTTATCATCAAAAGAAAGTATTTGGGTGAAACCCATGACGTTTTCGTAAAAATTCACCCACTCGTTCATTTGGTTCCATCCAACATTTCCAACCATATGGTCTACAAATTTTAATCCAACGGGAGATGGATTGTAGTCCGGAGTCTCCCATTTTCTAAACCCGGGCATAAAAGTGCCGTTGTAATCTTTTCTTTCTACAAAAATGTGAACAGTCTCACCGTATGTATAAATACCGGAACGAACAATTTTTCCTGTGTTGTCTTCTTCGACTTGCGGTTCCATGTAGGATTTTGCACCACGTTCCATAGCTGTATTGTATGCGTAGGTGGCATCATCTACCCATAGGGCCACCACCTTGATTCCATCTCCATGTTGGTCTATATGACGGCCGATATCGGTACCGCTTTTTAAAGGAGAGGTGAGCACAAGCCTAATTTTATCTTGAACCACCACATAACTTTCCCTATCTTTTAAGCCAGTTTCCAATCCTGCATAAGCTAAAGATTGAAACCCAAAAGCAGTCTTATAAAAGTGTGCCGCCTGCTTTGAATTGCTTACATAAAGTTCTAAATAATCGGTGCCATTTATAGGCATAAAATCTTTTGCCGTATCATGCAATTTTGGTAAAGTGGAAGTGGACATAACAAATATATTTTAAGATGTAATTGAAATTATTGTTGTTGATGCAACAAAAATAGTAATTTTGAAATTACTTTAGTGTTATTCAGGTCAAATAATTGTTAAAAACAACGATCATTTCGAATGGAGTGGGGAAATGACAAAGAAGGTGATATATGCTTCATCAAATAGACGAAATATCAGGTATTGGATTGCATTTGGATTTAGTATTACGAAAAGTGCAGGATGCTTATCTTAGAAAGTTTAAGGAATTGGGTGTTGAGCTCACAATTGAACAATGGGTAATCCTCTATCGTATTTATCAGTTAGGAGAAGATGTATCCCAATCTGATATTGTGAAGTCCAATTTTAGAAACAGAGCCACTACCTCTAGAGTCATTGGTGGTCTTGAACGAAAAGCTTGGATTACCAAGACTCGTTTTGAAGGTGATTTAAAACGATTTAAATTAGAATTAACCCCAATAGGCCAAGATATTATCGCCAAAGTTGAGCCCTATGCCCATGTTTTAAGAAAACAGGCTATAAAAGCCCTGGATAATGATGAGTTTGAAACTTTTTTAAGGGTTTTGGATAAGATTGGGGATAATTATGAGAATTTCTGATTCTTATCAGATGCTAGGGTTTTTAATTTCCAGAAAGTAATTGTAGGGGTAAGATAGCATAGAAATGGGAAAAACATGCTGTTTTAAAACGATATTAATTGGTAGAATTTTGCTTAGTACTAATTGAAAATTGTTTCAATATGAGAAAGTTAAAGTATTACCCAAATGTTTGGCAAGCTTCACCGTTTTCAATGGAAATGTTCGCGCATTTTGAGCGGGACGCGCGTCTTAGGAATCATGAAGCAGAAATAGAACAACAAAAAGTTAAAAAGGAAAGTAAATTTAAATTGGCTTTTGGCTGGTAAACAAAAACGAACAGTATCATAAGAAAAGGCACCCATTGGGTGCCTTTTCAGGTTTTAGTTTGTCTCTGACCAGTTCTGCCTAATCCAACCTTATAGATGAACAACAAATCATAAAAATCTTGGGTACTGCTGAGTTTTAGACTTTTTAAGGGTTTTGAATCAGATTGGGGAGAATTGTGAATGCAATTAATTTCATTTCATATCAATATGAAGATTGGGCAATAAAAACTCAAATAATCCTTCAGGATTTATTAATGCCCAAACCATTGGGGTGAGAAATAATATCCAAAAAAGAATTAATGCAATTTTGGGATAAGGCTTTTGCCTAAAGCTCATTTTTAAAAAAATGTAGAGAAGTAGATAATAGATAAAAAGAATTCCAGTAGCAATACCTATTAAAGCGCCAAATGACTGCAGGCTTAAAAAGAATATTGAACTTGCAAAAAGTAAAATCAATAAAATCAAAGTAATAATTCTTGGAGTCCGCATAACCTGTTCTTATAGATTATTTTCTTCTAAAAAAATCGTCGAAGAAAACCAGCTGATACTTCAAAGAATTTGCCCAGTACTCATAATTGTGGCCGCCAGGCCTTTCAATATAATCATGGGGTATATTTCTTAGGACAAGTTTTTCATGCAATCTTCTGTTGACTTCAAAAAAGAAATCGTCATAACCACAATCAATTATAATTTCCAAATTTCCATTTAGTAGATGAACCATATTCATCACGGTATTGTCCTCCCAGTTTTGTTTGTTTTCAGCATATGTTCCCAATCGTTGGGATATGTCCCAACCATTTGGGAATGGCCTGATGTCAACTCCTCCGCTCATGCTGCCTGCAGCTCCCCAGACATCTTGGTGTTTAAAAGCAAGATACAGTGCACCATGCCCGCCCATGCTTAGCCCCGTTATGGCTCGACCTTTGTTTTCAGGGATAGTGTGGTATTTTTTATCGATGGCTGATACTAATTCCTTAGAAACATAAGTCTCATATTTCATTTTAGAATCGATTGGGCTGTCAAAATACCAACTTGTACTGCCTCCATCCGGGCATACAATGATCATATTAAATTTATCTGCGTATGCTTTTACTTCTGGCACATAAGATGCCCAACCTGCATAATCTCCTCCAGCACCATGCAATAAATACAAAACAGGGAACTTCTCATTTTGATTTGCATAGCCATCAGGAGTAATAACAATATTGGGAATATTTTTGCTCATGGATTTGCTGAAGACCATGATGGTATCTATCTGTGAAGTTATGAGGTTTATGCTAAACCAATTGATCAACAGAAACGCTATGAAATATTTTGATTTTGACATGTTTGTGATTGTATTCTCTGTGAAAATATTAATGTGCCTCTAACCAATTATCGCCAACCCCGACTTCTACATCCAATGGGACTGAAAGTATGTAAGCATTTTCCATTTCAGTTTTAATTAGACTTTTTACATCTTCTAATTCTGGTTTGTACGCATCAAAGACCAATTCATCATGTACCTGAAGTAACATTTTGGTTTTGTAGTTACCTTCAGTTAATTTCTTATGGATATTGATCATGGCAATTTTAATGATGTCCGCTGCACTTCCTTGGATGGGCGCATTTACTGCATTTCGCTCTGCAGCCCCTCGCACTACGGCATTACCAGCATTGATATCTTTTAAATACCTACGCCTACCCAATACGGTTTGTACGTATCCATTGTCGCGCGCAAAATCTACTTGCTCACCCATGTAATTTCGTAGTTTGGGATAGGTTTTATAATAGGTCTCTATCAGTTCTTTGGATTCGGCACGTGTTAAGTCCGTTTGATTGCTCAACCCAAAAGCGGAAACGCCATAAATGATTCCAAAGTTGACTGTTTTAGCATTGCCCCTTTGTTCACGGGTTACTTCTTCAATAGGCACATTAAAGACCCTAGAAGCAGTAGAAGCATGAATGTCTTCCCCATTTTTAAAAGCTTCTATCATGGTGTCCTCTTCACTTAAGGCAGCAATAATTCTAAGTTCTATTTGTGAATAATCAGCTGCTAAGAGGGTATAGTTTTCATCTCTAGGAATAAAGGCCTTGCGCACTTGTCTTCCGCGTTCTGTGCGGATGGGAATGTTTTGTAGGTTAGGATTGTTACTGCTCAATCTGCCTGTAGCTGCAACAGTCTGCATGTAATCTGTGTGCACCCTACCACTATGTTGTTGTACCTCATTAGGTAGCGCATCAACATAGGTGCTTTTTAACTTAGCGAGTCCACGGTAATCCAACACATTTTGAATTATTTCATGATCTTTTGCCAAATAGGAAAGTACATCTTCTGCAGTGGAATATTGCCCTGTTTTGGTCTTTTTCGGTTTGTCCACCAATTTTAGCTTGTCAAACAAAATTTCACCTAACTGTTTTGGCGATGCTATATTAAATTCTTGACCTGCGGCTTCATAAATTTTGGCTTCCAGGTTTTTGATATCGTTGTTTAAATCCTCAGAAAGGGAGTTCAAGAAATCCTTGTTTAGATTTATTCCTTCTGTTTCCATATCGGCTAAAACACGCAGTAAAGGAACTTCGATCTCTTCAAATAGTTTTTGGGTCTTGGCTTCTACCAATTCTGGTCTAAAATGATGTGCCAATTGTAATGTAATATCAGCATCTTCTGAGGCATATTCTGTCTGTTTATCCAAAGGAACTTGCCGCATGCTCAATTGGTTTTTCCCCTTTTTACCAATAAGTTCTGTTATGGAAACTGGAGTATAGTTGAGGTACGTCTCGGCCAACACATCCATATTGTGTCGCATATCGGGATTTATCAGATAATGCGCCAGCATAGTATCGAACAATTTTCCCTTTACTTCAACACCATAGTTTTTCATCACTTTGATGTCGTATTTCAAGTTCTGGCCAATTTTTTCAATTGCCTCAGATTCAAAGAAAGGACGAAGCTGTTCCAAAATTTCTTGAGCTGCTTCTTTATCTTCAGTAATGGGGACATAAAAACCTTTTTTTGCCTCCCAACTAAAAGCAATTCCTACCAATTCAGCTTCTAATGGATTGATGGAAGTGGTTTCGGTATCAAAACAAACCGATGTCTGTTTCATTAATTTATCTACAAAAAGCTTCATTCCCAACCCAGGAGTTATGCCTTGATAAAGATGTACAACGTTGGTCACTGTATTTCTGCTGCTCTCATCTTTTATAGTGGCAGGTGCATCTACCGGGTTTCCTCCAAACAGACTAAATTGACCACTACCAGCTACCTGTGCCTGTTCTGTAGCTTTAGGAGTATTCGAAGTAGGGCTTGCCTCAACAGTTTCTTCAGAGAAAATTTTAATAAACTGGTCTTTTAATCTTCTAAATTCCAGTTCTTCAAAAATCTGCTGGACTTTGGGGCTATCAGGTTCAGACATTTTGTAGTCTTCAGCATTGAAAGTAACTTCGCAATTTAGATTGATTTCTGCCAGTTTTCTGGACAACCTGCCCAGTTCCGCATTTTCTTCCACCTTCTCCTTCATTTTGCCTTTTAGCTTATCGGTGTTGGCTAAAAGCCCTTCCATGTCTCCAAAATCAGCTATAAACTTTTTGGCAGTTTTGTCTCCAACTCCCGGAAGTCCAGGAATATTATCACTTGCATCTCCCATCATGCCCAGATAGTCAACTACCTGTTCTGGACGTTCAACACCAAATCTTTTTTGAACCTCGGGAATTCCCCAAATTTCTATGCCATTACCCATTCGAGCCGGACGATACATAAAAATATTTTCAGAGACCAACTGTCCAAAATCCTTATCTGGGGTTACCATAAAGACTTTGTAATCTTCCTTTTCCGCTTGTTTGGCCAAGGTGCCAATAATGTCATCAGCTTCAAAGCCTTTCAGCTCCACAACAGGGATGTGCATCGCCTTTAAAATGTCTTGGATAAATGGCACCGCAATACGAATGGCATCTGGTGTTTCATCACGATTGGCCTTGTAGTCTTCAAAAAGTTCAGTTCGCTCTACACTCCCTCCTTTATCAAAACAAACTGCTAAATGATCAGGCTTTTCTCGTTTTATCACATCAAAAAGAGAATTTACAAAACCCATAATGGCTGAGGTATCCATTCCTTTAGAATTGATTCTTGGGTTTTTGATCAAAGCATAATAACCTCTAAAAATTAAGGCGTAAGCATCAAGAAGAAAGAGTCTTTTTTGTTCGGACATGTTTTTTATTTGTCAGTTTAACGTTAGAAGTTGACAGATTTTAAAAGTAGAAAAAAGAGTCTAGAAATTAGTACAAAGATTCAAGAAGTCTTTTGTCTTTTATAATGAAGTGGCTATTTTTTATAAAAACTTTCTACAGGTTGATTCTCGTGACCGTCTTGGGTATATTCTCTATAAGTGAACCCAGGGTGCACACAGTAACCTCCAGTTTCACCTTGTTTGTTAATGGCCAAAAAGCCTATTTGGAAATCTTCACGACCCTCATTCTTTTTCATGATTCGCTTTACGCCTTCTTCGCATGCTTCTTGGGGGCTTTTGCCTTGGCGCATTAATTCTACAATTAAAAAGCTGCCTACAGTTCTAATGACTTCTTCGCCAACTCCAGTAGCGGTAGCACCGCCCACCTCATTGTCTACATAAAGTCCCGCACCAATAATAGGGGAGTCCCCTACGCGTCCCGCAACCTTATAGGCCATACCGCTGGTGGTACAAGCACCAGCAATATCACCATTTGAGTCAATGGCAAGCATGCCAATGGTATCATGATTTTCAATATTGATAACGGTCTCGTATTTAGATTCCTTTTTCCATTCCTCGTATTGTTTTCTGGTACTTTCCGTCAATAAATCTGTTTTCTTAAATCCTTTTTCATAAGCAAATTGCTCTGCGCCTTTTCCAGCTAGTATTATATGTGGAGTGTCTTCCATAACCTTACGGGCCACGGATATGGGGTGCGCTATGTTTTGAAGATAAACTACGGACCCACAATTACCGTCTTTATCCATAATGCAGGCATCCAGCGTTACATTTCCATCTCTATCCGGTCTGCCACCTACACCAACAGTTTCGTTGGTTACATCTGCTTCTTCCACCATAACACCTTGCTCAACGGCATCCAATGCATTTCCTCCTTTTTCAAGAACTTCCCAAGCTTTTGCTGTTGCGTTCATGAAGTTCCAAGTACAAATAGCAACAGGTTTTTTGATCGCCATTGTTACTGGAACACTTTCAGGTTTATTCTCAGTTTTGCACGATGCGAGAATAGGGGCGGACAATAAGCCGGCAGTAGTAAGGCTTGATTTTTTGAGAAACTTACGTCTTTGCATGATTTGGATGTTTATTTTTAGTCCTGATAAATATAGCAATATGCTTATAGAAGTTTGTGCCAATTCTTTGGAATCTGCCCTTAATGCTCAAGAAGCTGGAGCTGATAGAATTGAACTTTGTTCCGAACTTGGAGTGGGTGGGATTACACCATCGCATGGATTGATTCAATTGGTAAAAGAGCAACTGGATATCCCCATTCATGTCTTGATTAGGCCACGGAGTGGGCATTTCACTTATTCTGAGCAAGAATTTGAAGTAATGAAAAAGGATATTGCTTTTTGTGTTGAAATGCGGGTTGATGGTATTGTTTCGGGAGTGCTTCACTCAGACTTTAGTTTGGATATTGAAAAAACTAAACAATTGATTGCACTCTCAAAACCATTAAAATTTACGTTCCATCGTGCTTTTGATTGGGTTTCTAATCCAAGGAAGGCCTTAATACATTTAGAAGAACTTGGGGTGGATTATATTTTGACATCAGGCGGTGAAACTTCAGCAGAAAAAGGGCTGGATTTACTTTCAGAACTCAATGCTATTTCAAAACAATGCACCATTATGGCAGGTGGGGGAATAAAAATTGATAATGCAACAAAATTTAAAAATGCGAGGCTAAAAGCCATTCATCTATCCGGCATCTCCTTTGGTAATATGATTAATGTGAACAAAAGGATCTCAATGAATTCTGAGGCACATTTGAAAGAGGACCAAGTGGCTGTAACAAACATGGAGACTATTCGTCAAATTGTGCGGAGCGTTAAATAATCGTCAAATAATTATGTTCCTGAACTAAAGAAATATCTTTACAAAAAAACAGCTATGCTTCGTTGGGTCATTTTCGTTATTATCTATTTGGTTTTAGGTTTTTATTCTTTACAAGCCATAAAAACTGCCTCTAGATACCCATGGGTACATTACCTTTTTATCTTACTTTCTCTTTTTGTTATAGGAAATTTTCTATATCAGTTTACTGGCACAGATGGAGGAAGAGTTCTTAGTAGACCAAAAAGCTATGCTTTCGGATTTTTATTGGCTATGTTATCTTTTCAGATAATCACCATTATATTTCTATTTGGCGAAGATATTTTTAGGCTATTTGTTGGGGTTTACCAAAAAGTCTTTAGTACGCAAAAAGAGTTTAGTATTCCTTCTAGAAGACGCTTTTTAAGTATCATTGCCCTTGGAGTGGCCGCCTTACCTTTTGGAGCTTTGTTAATGGGAATGTACAAAGGCAAGTACAATTACAAAGTGCTTAAATATCAGTTGGAATTCGATGATCTTCCTGACGCTTTTGATGGCTATCAAATCACCCAGATTTCGGATGTGCACAGTGGTAGTTTTGATAATAGAAAGGAAGTAACTTACGGGGTTGATTTAATCAACAAACAACAGAGTGATGTGATATTGTTTACAGGTGATATGGTGAACAATAAAGCTGAAGAGATGTTGCCTTGGAGTGATTTGTTTGCTACGCTGAAAGCAAAAGATGGGGTGTATTCTGTTTTGGGAAATCACGATTATGGAGATTATGTTAGTTGGGAGTCTGAAACTTTAAAGGCACAAAATTTACAGGATTTAAAAAATCTTCAGAAAGAAATGGGCTTTGACTTGTTATTGGATTCGCATCGATATTTGGAAAAGAATGGAGCGAAGATCGCACTTTTAGGAGTGGAGAATTGGGGTCGTGGTGGATTTAAAAAAGCCGGGGATTTAGAAAAGGCGAAACAGGGTGTTTCAAAAGATGACTTCAAGATTTTAATGAGTCATGATCCTTCGCATTGGGAAGATGTAGTTATTAATGATGATTACCATTTTCATTTAACATTGAGCGGCCATACCCACGGAATGCAGTTTGGAGTGGAAATTCCTGGCTGGATAAAATGGAGTCCAGTAAAATGGCGCTATAAATATTGGGCGGGTGTTTACCAAGAGCTTGGACAGTTTATAAATGTAAACCGAGGCTTTGGTTTTATAGGTTATCCAGGACGGGTGGGGATATGGCCCGAGATTTCTGTGATTACACTTAAAAAGAAAGGTTTAACTTGATTTTAACGCAGATCTTTCCTTGCTGAGTACGCTATTAAGCTAAATTTTAACAAATTTTCTTACTTTTGGTTGGTAAACCCTAGAATCACGCATGTCAAAATTTGGTGAACTTATAGATTTAAAAGTACCAGTGTTGCTGGACTTTTATGCAGAATGGAACGATCAGTCCACTTCAATGCATCCTGTATTACGCGATGTTGCTGCTGCACTTGGCGATAAGGGAAAAGTAATTAAGATTGATGTTGACAAAAATAAAGAGCTGTCACAAGCTTTACGCATTAAAGGATTGCCAACATTGATGATTTACAAAAAAGGAGAAATGGTCTGGCGACAGAGTGGAGAACAAGATGCCAATACGCTTATTGGTATTCTGAACGAATATATTTAAAGCGAGGGTTCCCCCTCGCTTTTTTTATTGTTCCAATATTGTAGAATCTGAAACAGATTCAATGGTGTCAAGAGAAATTGAATCCTCTAAATCAGGGTCTGGAATAGGCTCCTCAAAAACGTCTTCACTGTCACCTACAAATTGAGAAAACTTATCTATATACTCATTGAAGATTATAGTTTCCGATTCTGCCAACTCTCTATCTTGATTTTCAATAAGAATGTCAATATTCCTACGATAGGCTTGCATATCAGCTAAAACATCATCAATCTTATCATACTGTTCATCAAGTGGTATTCCAGAATAATATTCTAAACGTTCTTGATATACTTTTTTCAGTTTTTCAAACAATGCCCTGGCTTTTTCGGTTTCTCCCACCTTGTAATATCCATCCACAAAGGGTTCCACAAATGCATAAAAGCCGTATTGCTCTACAGGCATGTTGGTCAAGCTCATTTCAATGATATTCTTCGCTTTATCAATCTTATTCTCCGCAATCAATGTTTCCATCAATCGAGCCAAATTACTTCTAAAAGAAAGTCCTTGTGAACGCGTTTGAGGGTCATGATAGATATCAGCACTGCCAGAATTTCCCCAGTCCCACTTCTTCACAATATCATACATTAAATCACTGTCCACACGCCCCATTTCAAAAGAGCTCTGATTTTTTGTTTTGATAGGGACCAATTTATAGACCAAACCATCCAATTGAAGATAATCTTTCATCCAAATATATTCAGCCTTATCAAAACTGCCTCCTGAAAAATAAATGGGTCTTTTCCAATCATTATTGGCAATCAAATCCAACATTAAAATCCTGTTTTTTGGCAAAGCACTTTGTGGAAGATCAATATCTATAAAATCTTCTATTAGGGCAGAGTCTTTTGCTTTTACCAAACCGGTTTCCAATACATTCTTTTTATTGACAGGGATTCTTATCTTGTTGGTGGGGTAATACACAATATCCAAATTGCTTTCTGGATAATTGTTGAGGTCTGCACCTTGTTTTTCCAATAAATACTTGAATTTAGTCTGTGGTTTATCACTTCCTATCCAATTGATAAAATCTTTGATGTTCCAACGGTTTTCTGTAACCCCTTGATAATATACCGCGTCCCTTGATCCATAGCGGTACTTGTCATGAGTTAATTGAGAGGGAATAGGTTCGCTCTCGTAGGCCTTACGCTTCATTTGGTCAATATACCAATCTGTGGCAAAAAGGCTGGTGTTAACAATGCGGACATCTGTTCTGTACTCTTCAATTTCTTGGGCATACCAAAGTGGAAAAGTATCATTGTCGCCAATGGTGAAAAGAATGGCGCCTGCATCTTCCTTGCAGGAATCTAAATATGCTTTGGCTGTAGAATTTGCTGTATAACGGCCAGAGCGATCATGATCATCCCAGTTTTGAAATGCCATCAATAGGGGTACGGCTAAAAGACATAGCCCAGTGATGAATGGCGCAGCTATTTTTGCTGACAATATTTTTCTAAACTCATCAAAAAGACCATAGACCCCAATTCCTATCCATATACAGAAAATATAAAATGAACCTACCAGAGAATAATCACGTTCTCTAGGTTGAAAGATGTATGGGTTGGTATAGAACTGAATAGCCAGTCCTGTAAATATGAAAAAGACAAAGAGCACCCAAAAGTGTTTTGGGTTTTTAGAAACCTGAAAGACAATTCCGATAATACCCAATAATAATGGCAAAAAGAAATAGGTGTTTCGCCCTTTATTATTCTCCCAATCGCTAGGTAAATTGTTTTGACTGCCTAAACGAAGACTATCTATAAATCCAATACCACTGAGCCAGTGTCCATTTTCATCGTATCTACCTTGAACATCATTTTGCCTTCCTGTAAAATTCCACATGAAGTAGCGCATATACATATACCCAAACTGGAATTCAAAAAGATAGGTTATGTTTTGTAAAAAGGTAGGTGGTTCTACTTCTATATACTCACCAAACTCCCTTAAAAAGCGAATGTATTGGTCAGAATCCAATTCGCCTTGGCCGTAGGCACTTTTAAATTGTGCTACTGCTTCTCTTAGGTCATTATTGGAAATGTATTCGGATTTTATTCGAAATTCCAATTCCCCAAAATAGCGCATGTAGTTTTCTGCATGTTGATCGCTCCAAAGTCTTGGGAGGATGCCAACATGTTTTTCGTTTGGTCCTTGAATAGCATTCTTGTAATTATTTACAATAATGTACTTGCCTAATTTTTCATCTTTCTCATACTTGGGACGGTCATCTATGTCTTCGCCAGCCGGAGCAAAAGTATCTGAAAAGTAAGCACCATAAAACGGACTCTCTACCCCAGGGTATTGTTCTCGGTTATAATATGCCAAAAGAGAACGCGCATCTGACGGGTCATTTTCATTGACCACGGTTTTTGCATTGGCTCGTATGGGTAGCATCAACCACGATGAAAAACCAAAAATTAAGAACATTAAACAGAGTACAATGGTGTTTCCAGTATAGAAATTGTTTTTTCGGGTATAACGTAAACCAAAGTAGAAGGCCGCAATAAAAACTAGGCCCATTATAATACTTCCTGAGTTGAACGGAAGCCCTATGCTGTTTATAAAGAATACCTCGCTCCAACCAAATAATTTTAATACGTAGGTCAATGAGAATTTATAGACCAGCATTAAAAGGGTAATTACTATAATATTGGCTAAAAGGAAATTCTTTACTGTAGTTGTTTTATATTTTTTGAAGTAGTACAAAAGGCCAATGGAAGGAATGGCCAAAAAGCCCATAAATTGAATCCCGAATGTAAGTCCCACTAAAAAACAAATAAGCAGTAGCCATCTGTTTCCCCTTGGATCATCCAAATTGTCAGTCCATTTTAACCCTAACCAAAGTAAAAGGGCCATAATAAAACTGGCCATGGCATACACTTCAGTCTCCACGGCGTTGAACCAAAAACTATCTGAAAAAGTAAAGGCTAAAGCCCCTACCAATCCACTTCCAAAAATAGCTATGGCCTTGCTATTGGTAATGGGTTTCTTTTTGGAAGCAAGTTTTGCCGTCATATTGGTAATGGTCCAAAAAGTAAATAGTACTGCAAAGGCACTTGAAACTACTGAAACGGCATTGACCATCAAAGCTATTTTGGAGCTGTCTCCAAAAGCAAATATTGAAAAGAACGCCCCTATCATCTGTAAAAGAGGAGCTCCTGGTGGGTGACCCACTTGGAGTTTTGCAGAGGTGGTTATGTATTCCCCCGCATCCCAGAAACTTCCGGTAGGCTCAACAGTTAGGGCATAAACAATAAATGCAACGGCAAAGGAGGCCCATCCTAAGATAGTGTCCCATTTCTTAAAGTCTTTTGCAAACATAAAGATTGGTGTTTACCAAGTTGGGGCGAATTTAGTAAATATAGTAGAGAAGATTGTTCAATTTTGGAAAAGCTTTAACAGGGAAGCAATAGTAAAAATAGCTTGGAATATCATTAAAATATTTGCCTAAACAAAAGTTTGTCTTAAATTTGCACCCTCAAATGTGGTACTGGCCTATGGTGTAATTGGTAACACAGCTGGTTTTGGTCCAGTCGTTCAAGGTTCGAGTCCTTGTAGGCCAACAAAATGACCTCCTAAATGTGATAGTTTAGGAGGTTTTTTATTTTTAATTCCCCTTAAAGTAATGGAAGTGTTTATAATAATAGTTGGGTATAGGTAACCAAGAGCTGCAATTAGTCTTCCTTGGTCTTCGATTGTTGCCAATCGTATGTATTTCCCTCTATCTGCCTCAAGAAGTAATCGTTGATTTTGGGTCATTACTTCTACATCTGCATTTGGCAAATCTAAAGAGGAAGAAGTAACAACAGGTTTAATACCTAGTCTTTCAGCATCAAGGCCTAATTTGCCTGTTAGATTGTGCGGGTAACTGTAACTTCTTTCAATTTGGCTTCAATAGTGAATAAACCCAAAGAATCAATAATTGTTGATTTCTTAGAATTTAGGTTAACAATTAATATATTGGAAACATCATTTTTAAAGCTTTTAGCTCTGCCATTTATCAGCGTTGTGTTGTCTTGATTAAATCTGGTAAATGAGGCCAAAGAGATTAATACTAGTAGTAAAAACCTTAAATGATTCTACAATATTTATATTTTAGAATTTTAAGATCAAATACTTTTTTAAAATAAGAGATAACGGCTCCGTATATGAAAAGTATCGCTAAAAAAGGCTTTAACTTTTCGGATGATACAAAAGCCAAATTTCCAAAAAAAAACCAACCCATTGTGTTAGCAACGACTTGCGATATTTTTTATATACAATGTAAGCAGCAGTTATTTTTTGCTTTCACAATATATTCATCATGCTGTTTTTTTACTCAGATTTTCAGTTAGCAAAATCCATTTCCCATTTTCATTAATTAGAACTATGGTTCCAATTCCGTTTCCTTTTGTAAGATTTTTATTGATTATTCCTTGCCAATAGAATTCAAATGCAAAAGCAGCTATAGATTCATTTTTAAGAACCCATCGTACGTTTTGTATTGAATATTCTTCGCTCTTAATCATTGAAAAATTGTTTTCAAAGGCAATTCTAACTTTTGATTTTCCCATATGAATTGCTCCATTAGAAAAAGTAACACAGGCATTATCATGAAATAGTGGGTCAACATTTTTCCAATCTTGGGTTTTTAAGGCAGCTTCATATTCTTTTATAAAATCTTCTGGTCTCATTTACTATTATGTTCGATTAAGCACTTAGCCAAAACTTTTTATTTTGTTTTATCTTTTTTGTTATAAAGCCAAATCAAAAAGATTTGGCGTACTTGGTTAAAGCCCTAAACTTTGGGTTAAGTACCCAGGCCCGTATTAATTATAGCTATTATTAGGTGCTGGTTTTATAGCTCAGACTCTTTTAAATCTTTAGCTAAACTTGCGATTTTTAATTTTTTATTTCGTTTTATATATTTTAAATCAGCTGAATTGTCAATCATTAACTGACGGTTATAATAATTTATATGTTCAAGAATTGCGAAAAAATTGGATAAGATTCCGTACAAAATCAAGTTTTCGGGAATTATTCCCCAGTCATTTTGATACAATTGAATTGCAAATATTATTGGAATCAGAGCAATTAGTATCAGATTTATTTTTTTGGAATTCCTGAAAAGATTTAAGTTTTTTTCTTGATTAAAGGGCTTTTCCATCAATCTATATAACTTTAACTTCCAATAGTGTTGACCTTGAACTAGTATTATTATACAAACTAAAACTCCATACAACAGAAAAAATATATCTATAAATAAGTTATTAAGGAATAGATAAACTAATATCGCTGGGAAAGTCACAAAAGCGTGAAATCTTTCCATAGGATAGTAACTCTTTAATCTTTTAATCAGTTTTTGTTTGCTCATATTTATTTGCGGCTTGCAGCTAACGGTCTCGGCTATGAGTAGTTGCGTGGGTTAGCATTTAACTTTGTAAGTACACACCAAGTTGGAAATTCCTACGGAATTTCCAAAGTAGGCGACAACAAGCAATTACTTATAGCCATTGTTGGCGATAGTTATATTTTTATTGTTTTGGTCTTAGTTTTTCTATAACCTCTGTGCTCACCCAATAAAGGTTTGATAGCTCCCGCTCTTCGTTATATCTACCAAAAAATAAATATTTACCATCTGGAGTGATACTTGGGCATGTTTCAGCGAAATTAGAATTTACTTCACTTCCAAGGTTAATGGCTTTTGACCATCCAGTCTCTTTCTTCTTAAAATATACATATATATCACTTTTTCTTTGGTTATCTTCCTTGTTTCTAGCATTTACCAGCAAATAATCTTGAGATGGGGAAATAAAACCGTGGAAACCTTCAGTTCCAACTTCATGTACTTCTGGATATTTGTCATTTATTTTAGGAGCATAGTAAATTTTCCGTTTAGACATATTTGTATAAAAAATATCTCCGTTTTTCGCTTCATTCGAATAAAAAACAAAATCATCATTTATGGGTGAGTCAAGTTGCTTTGCATCGCTCCAGGAATTCCCTACGCGTTTTACATACCAGGTTTTTACTGATTCTTTATGATGAGGCAATGTAAAAGCATCATGAGCGGCAAAATGAATTGTTGTACCATTAGGGTTCACAAATGGATGCATTTCTCCTATTTTTTTGCCTTTTGTAAAATTTGCTTTTTTCGGATTTGTCCATTTTTTGCCTTCAAGTTTTGAGAAATAGATACTTGGATCTTGATCTTCGTAATTAGCTCCAAAATATAATTCTTTTAAATCAGGGGAAAATGAAATACCATGTTCATATCTTCCATTTATAGAAATTATTCCGGGGGCAAAAATTTCAGGAATTAAACCTGGTGGTTTTTGTCCAAGATAGAAACTTTCTTCAGTTGAAGAATCATTCTCTTTTTTATTAGATTTCTCCGTTTTGCAAGCATTTAAAAATATTACAAATACGAATACAGATAATTTAATTATGTGATTTTTCAATATTTCGGCTTGTTTTAATTATCGCCAACGACCTGCTAAACGCAGTTCGATGATTTCTACGGGAATATAATAAAATCGATTAACTATGAAATCGGAATTAGACTTCCTATGTCTCTGATTTTATAGTTTGTCAAGAAGACCGCGCAGCGTTTGTATCTTGGAGATTTTATGTTATTGGGAGTATAAATTATCTGGCCAAATTGCTTTTAGCCGCTGTTGGCGCACCTCACGGATTTTTTTATTTTCCGAGAGCTTGGTTTTCCCTCGATGGGTAGTTAAAGATGCAAAGAACTAGACACAATGTTAGGCATAGTACTTATTCTTTCCAATTTTGAAGTCGGTCGATGTACAAATAACTTTCAACAAATTTTCTGTGCTCTGAACTGGTCATTTTTTCCAGTAAATTAAGGGCGGAAATATAGCTCGTCAAGTTTCCATTAGATGAACTGAATTTTCCATCTTCAACAAATGTTACTAAACTGTCATTTTGAACTTTTAAATTTGGGTAATCTTTTTGAAGCTGTTTTCCCCCGCCAATATAGGTGACGATTTTATGTCCGTCTGCAATTCCAGACTTGCCAATAAGCTGTGCTCCAGCACAATTGCTCACAATGTATTTAGTTTCTTCGTTTTTCTTTTTAATAAAATCTATCATTTTTTCATTGCGGACTTGTGCGTACATATCATAGCCACTAGGAACAAATAGCGCTGTTAACTTTGGACAATTTTCAAATGTATAATCAGGAACAAAACGCATGCCTTCCTCGGTTGTGATTGGTTTTTCCGTTTCCGCTATGGTGATCACATTAAAAAGTTGCTCAAAATTTTGATTAGGTTTTCCAAAAACATCTGATGTTGCGATAACCTCACCTTGTAGGACACCATTAAACATAAGAAGGCCTATTGTTGGCAATTCAGTTTTGTACGGTTTCAAGTGTTTTGTTAATGTATCAGATGGTGACTCTACTCGATTGGTATGCTCGGTTTTGAGCTTAGCTTTTGATTTCTCATTATTACAGCTAATAAAAATAGCTGCAAAAAATAGTGTTGAAATCATCAATACATTTTTCATATTCTTGTTTTTAATATTGACAAATCAATTGTAATATAATTTGAACTCGCCTTTTGTTTAAAAAGTAGGACAAAGGTACTTATGTAAAATCTGATAAAAATTAAGCTGGTTTAAGAAGATTTTTTTAACCTCATTTAAATATTCATGGGTTAAACCAAGAAAACTTGCTAAAAGATATTGTGCTCCAACGGTTGGGCTATAGTTTCGTTGCGGAATGGTTCGGCAGAACTATTCCGCCGTAAACCAAAGTTAGCAAACACGCAGGAATTTCCAAGAGGAAATTCCGCCGCAATGAACTATAGCCGTTGTTATGTGCTGGCTTTATTTTTCTTTCAGTTTTTCTTTTCCTTTAAAAACGTTACTAATTTCAAAATAGTAGACTTTCGTATCTCCGTTTTCGTCCTCGACTTCCATTCGGTCGCAAATTCCGCCATCTATACTTTGAGTTTTTAATTCAACTCCGAGCATATCTAAAATAAAATACTCTTCAGATATTTGGATTACAGGCCATCCATTTTCGCAAGACTTTCCGTCTCCATTATTTACTATTGACATTAAAAGTCCAAATTGAATTGTTTTATATTTTTCCGCATTTATTGAGTCTCCAACTATTTTATAAGTCTGTCTCAATATTTTATGTGCAGTCATACTCGTGTAGTCGATACTCAATATTTTTTTCGTGGTAGCAATAATACTGTCGTATTTTGATTCAGACATTTGGCGATACATTTCTTTTTTCAAAACCCTAAATTCAGAACTTTTTTCAGACGCAATTTTGAATTGATTACTTTCTATAAAGCTTTCTCTGAATGATTTAAAGTCAATGTCAGTCTCTCCATTTTCGAGCATTTGTACTGTTTTACTGTAATCATCGTCAAATTCAGGAACCTTAATTTCCGATTGTCCAATTACAATCGTGAAATTGAAGAGAAGTATTATGGTTATAAACCAATGTTTAATCATAGTTCGGAATTTTTTTCAGCTTGCACATAACGGCCTCGGCTATGATTTCGTTGTGGAATCATCCGAAAGATTATTCCGCCGAAATCCAGCCGTTTGATTTATAGATTAAACATCGATTTAGCTTTTTGCCACAATGAATTATAGCCATTGTTGCCATTAGTTTTTATTCCGTCAATAAAAGAATCCAATTCGGTTTGTTCCAAGTTGTTTGTATTATCATAAATCAAATAAAAAATCAGTACAAAATTCCGAACCTCGTAAGTCAAAATTCTCAAATTTGAAGATATTGTTTCAGTTCTATTTTTGGTTTTATAGTCAAATCCGTATTCGGTCGAAAGTGCTGCAGTCAGGTCGTTTTTCAATATCCTTTTGGCGTTCATTGGGACTTCGTTTGTCTTTTTCGCTAAATATGGTGTCCACATTAACTCAAACTTGTTTATGCTCCGAATGTTCAAGTTACTTCCGCCTTTCAATGCTCTGATGTCAAAAAGATAGCACGTAATTATTGGTCTTCCATTATTCTTTTTGAGTGTAAAAACAGGTGGGAAAATCCCGTTTTCAAAGCTCTCCCTGTCCTTTTTTGAAAATTCCGAGTTTTCTGGAAAAACATATTCCTTTTTAAAGTTTTCAAAAATTCCGCCGTCATCGACAGTAAATCCGTTGGGAATTGGAATTGAAATTTCGATGTCGTTCAATTCAACAGTATTTTCTAAAATCTCAACCTTCGGTTTGAATTTCAGTTCTCGGATTTTTATTTGGTCAGTTAGTTTCATTCAAATTAATAGCAACTTGTTTATATAGATGTAAAATACATCGTTATACGCCCAAATCCAATATGTAATCGATTATAAATACATTTCTTATATGCAATCTCGCTATTATTTAAAAAGGTTGATTGGATAAAGCACAGGGTAAGGAAACAAATTTAATATCTTTATTAAAGTTGCCCGTCCTTCGTTAAATTACAGACAGCCTATTGATATATAGACCTGACCATAACGGTGGTGATATCCAAAATAAAGATGTAATCAACTTATAGGCCAACAAAAAAACCTCCCAAACAAACTTGTCTAAGAGGTTTTATTTATTGACAGTGTAGGGGTTACCTAACCTCCTTAAGCATATCTTTGGCACTTTTACCAATTGCTCCTTTGGAGTCCATGGCAATAACTTTTTCCAGTAATTCAATAGTTTTATCCTTGGCACCTGCTTTAAAATAAGCATCTGCTAAGTTTTTTATGGCGCTAGGGGAATCAGGGAATAATTGTGCTACAAACGAGTATACGCCAATAGCCGGTTCAATTTGGTTATTGCTTAATAAATGATATGCGGTATTGCTCAATTCTGTTTCAAAATCAAAGAAACTATATCGCGGGTCTTTAACCATTTTTGGTACCTCTATGGCCAGTTCTTCCATTTTTCCGGCCATATATAAATCGGTGATATAACGCATGGGGTCGGGCTGAAAACCTGTTCCTGAAAAAGTCAAGGCGGCATCTAAAACAGGATCTTCATTAGACCTGTATTGCTCAAAACTCATATCAACAGCTATATTGGGCACAGTGGCATCCGCATTTTCCCATACCGGCTTATCTTGCCACCAAGCATATGATAAGTAAACGGGAATCTTACTGTTGGGCAAAGCTACAGGGCGTGCATCACCATAGAAATTTATATTTTCTGAGGTTGCTTCTCCAACAAAGGTGGCATTGGTGTAATTATCCAGTTCGTTTACCAGATTCTGACAGGCAGAAAAGGTGCGTCTACCAGTGATGACAAATAATTTTCCTTTCTGGTTGATTTTCTTGGTTTCAATAATACCAGTTACAACCGTCTTGTTTTTGTAGTTGTTTCCACCGCCATTTAAGCGAACATCCAATATCAGTTTTTCAACCTCATTGTTTTCAATAAAATCAAAAACACGAGCATAAAAAGAGGGTGTGTCTTCTTCAGGGTCATCCTGTATTTGGCTGTGCCTTACGTAGACCGTTTTTTCTTCTGGCAGATATTCAAAGAAATAGATCTTATCCAAGTTTTTCAGGTATAAAGGCGTATTGGTTTGATCTCTTGCTTCTAGCCAATTCTCATCTTGAAAAATATGACTGTACTTTCTAGGCACTCTTTCTCCCTTTGGTAGGGCATTGAACTCCTGTTCAAAGGTTTTGCCATCTTTCTCCAAGGTAAGCTTGACCGAGTTTTGTAGTGTAGTAGTAATTCCTTGTGCATGCAAAACTTCTAACATGCCCAAATAATTAATTCCAAAAGCCTTGAAATACTGTTCGTTTTCGGCATTTACAGCAGGACGTATCAATTCCAGTGCCTTATCAATTGGTGTTTTATTTATTTCCAAAACCTTGGCTCCAAGCGCTTTGGCATAGTCTTTATGAACACCTTGTAGGTAAATGCCATCGTTGTATTCGTAAAGATTAAAAGGCAGGTAATGAAACTCAAAAGGTTTTTGTCTAAGGCTAATGTCCGTATGGCCATATTTAAACAGGGAAATTATTCTGGACATTCCAACGATAATCTCATGCTCCTGTAAGTTTGGAATATTCTTATAAAGGGTTTCTACTTCGGAATTAAAAACCGCTTTAGTGGTTTTAACAAATAGAAAAGAATAGTCTTCATTTATGGTGTTTTGTAAAAATCGAAGGTCTTCTTGCCATTGGGTTGTGGTCAAATTCTCTTGAGCGGATAAGCTCAAAAAGAAGATTAAGTTTAGGGAGAGGAGTAATTTTTTCATCTTTAGTTTTTATGGTTATTAAAAATAGTACACCACAATTTTAAAAGTAAGCACTTGCAAAAAGAATTTGTTTTAACCGAAATGTAGTATTGGGTGGTTGAATTGTGTTTTTGTGATAATTCACTATTTTCCAAAGAGGTTGAGATTTTTTATAGCGAAACAGCTTGCAAAAACAGTAATAATTATTGTATATTTGCGCCACTGAACGGATAAAAGGTTATTCATGAGGGGACTTCTAGTCCCCTCTTTTATTACTAATTTTTATGTTTAAGGAAAAAGTGAAATCATTGTTGGACAAGGCCTTGGAGGAAAATACATCCTTGTTTTTGATTGATTTTTCTATAGGTGGCGATAACACTATCCGAGTGATTTTGGATGGCGATGAAGGAGTCAATCTTCAAGATTGTATGGATGTAAGTAGGGCCATTGAACACAACCTAGATCGAGAAGAACAAGATTTCTCATTGGAAGTGACATCGGCAGGAGCTACATCTCCGTTAGAATTGCCACGTCAGTATAAGAAAAATATAGGCAGGAAGTTAATGGTTAGGACTGCAGGAGAAGAGTTGGAAGGAAACCTGACCCATGCCACTGAAGATAGTATTACCTTAGAGTGGAAGGCGCGTGAGCCCAAACCAATTGGTAAAGGAAAAGTTACGGTTCAGAAAAAGCGGGATATTGCATTTTCTGATATCCATCAAGCAAAAGTTATTATAAAATTTTAATTGTAATTCAAAAATGGAAAACCTAGCGCTCATCGAATCCTTTTCGGAGTTTAAGGACGATAAGTTTATTGATAGGGTAACCCTTATGGCGATTTTGGAAGATGTATTCCGAAATGCCCTTAAAAAGAAGTTTGGTTCTGATGAAAATTTTGACATCATTATCAATCCGGATAAAGGCGATTTGGAAATTTGGAGAAACCGCATAGTGGTTGAAGATGGTGAAGTAGAGGAGCCCAATGAAGAAATTTCCTTGACAGAAGCTAGAAAAATTGAGCCCGATTTTGAGGTTGGAGAAGATGTGTCCGAAGAGGTGAAGTTGATTGACTTGGGAAGAAGAGCTATTTTGGCTTTGCGTCAAAACTTGATTTCCAAAATCCATGAACATGACAACACTACTATATACAAGCAGTTCAAGGATCTAGAAGGAGAAATTTATACTGCAGAAGTACACCATATTCGCCATAAAGCAATTATTTTGTTGGATGATGAGGGCAATGAAATCATCCTTCCAAAGGAAAAACAAATCCCATCAGATTTCTTTCGTAAGGGAGATAACGTTCGTGGTGTAATAGAAAGTGTGGAATTAAAAGGGAACAAGCCTACAATTATCATGTCAAGGACTTCACCAAGTTTCTTGGAGCAATTGTTCTTCCAAGAAATTCCAGAAGTTTTTGATGGCTTGATTACTATTAAAAAGGCGGTTAGAATTCCTGGTGAAAAAGCAAAAGTTGCTGTGGATTCTTATGATGATAGAATTGATCCAGTTGGAGCATGTGTGGGGATGAAAGGATCGCGTATTCATGGTATTGTGCGTGAATTAGGAAACGAAAATATTGATGTCATTAATTGGACAAACAATTCTCAATTAATGGTAACACGGGCATTGAGTCCAGCTAGAGTGTCATCTGTTAAATTGAATGACGAGAAAAAAACGGCCCAAGTATACCTAAAACCAGAGGAAGTTTCCAAGGCAATTGGTAGAGGAGGGCATAACATTCGTCTTGCAGGTCAACTAACTGGTTATGAGATTGATGTGTTTAGGGAAGGTGTAGAGGAAGATGTAGAATTGACTGAGTTCTCTGATGAAATAGAAGCATGGGTTATTGACGAGTTTAAGAAGATTGGATTGGACACGGCAAGAAGTGTTCTGGAACAAGATGTCAATGACTTGATAAAACGAACCGATTTAGAAGATGAAACTGTTCTTGATGTGGTCCGCATTCTCAAGGAAGAGTTTGAAGATTAAACTATATATTAGCAGCAAATTTTAGGGCTAGGAAATACAATTTATGGCAGGAAACCCAACAATAAGACTTAATAAAGTTCTCAGGGAATTGAACATTTCGCTGGATAGGGCTGTAGACCACCTTTCTTCTATGGGTCATGAGGTGGAGGCAAGGCCTACAACAAAGATTACAGATGAGGTGTATCAAGTACTGTTGGATGAATTCCAAACGGATAAGAGTAAAAAGGTAGCTTCCAAGGAAGTTGGTGAGGAAAAAAGAAAGGAAAAGGAAGCCCTAAGAATTCAGATTGAGCAAGAGCAAGAAGAAAGAAGGCTTGCTAGAGAAAAGCGCAATGCCGAACAAGTAATAAAGGCTAAAGCAGAACTTGCTGGTCCCAAAACGGTTGGTAAGATTGACTTGGATAAAAAGCCAAAGGCACCTAAAGCTGCGGAAAAGGTAAAAGAACCTGAGCAACCTAAAGCTGAAGAGCCTAAAGTTAAAGAGCAACCTAAGGTTGAAGAACAACCTAAAGTAAAAGCTGAATCTACTCCTGAAATTGTTTCAGAGGAAATAAAAGAGAAGCCTGAAGTAAAAGAAAAAGAAGCTGTTGAATCTGTAGAGAAGGTTGTTGAGGCCCCAACAGAAGAAACGGATGAGGCCAAGGAGCCCGAAGCTATTCAGACCCAATACAAAAAACTTAGTGGGCCTAAGATTACTGGTGATAAGATAGACCTTACCCAGTTTAATAAGCCAAAGAAAAAGAAAGAAGAGCCCAAAAAACCAAAACCTGCAGCATCAACTTCTGATAGCAATGCGGATAGGAGAAAGCGCAGAAAACGTATTATCAGCAGTAATCCTTCGCAGTCTGGTGGTAATCGCCCTCCAAGAGCGGGTGGTGGCAATAATAGTGGTCCAGGTAGAAGAGGAAATCAGCGTTCTGCAGCTCCAAAGGTTGAGCCAACAGAAGAAGAAGTACAAAAACAAGTGCGTGAAACCCTAGAAAAACTTCAAGGGAAATCAAACAAAGGCAAAGGAGCTAAATATAGAAGAGAGAAAAGAGATCAACACCGTCAGCAGACGGAAATAGATCTTGAGATTCAAGAGTTGGAAAGCAAAATTCTTAAGGTCACCGAGTTTGTTACGGTGAATGAGGTTGCCACGCTTATGGAGGTTTCTACGACCCAAATTATATCTGCATGTATGTCATTGGGTATTATGGTGACCATGAACCAGCGTTTGGATGCGGAAACGCTTTCTATTGTTGCAGAGGAATTTGGATATGAAGTTGAGTTTATAACTGCAGAGATTGAGGAATCTATTGAAGAAGAGGTAGATGCTCCAGAAGATTTAGAGCCAAGAGCTCCTATTGTTACCGTAATGGGGCATGTGGACCACGGTAAAACATCTCTGCTTGATCATATAAGGGAAGAGAATGTAATTGCAGGAGAAAGTGGAGGTATTACCCAGCACATTGGTGCATATGGCGTTACATTACAAGATGGACAAAAAATAGCATTTTTAGATACGCCGGGTCACGAAGCTTTTACGGCAATGCGTGCTCGTGGTGCTCAAGTAACGGATATAGCAATAATTGTTGTAGCGGCGGATGATGATATAATGCCTCAGACAAAAGAGGCTATCAGTCATGCCCAAGCAGCAAGTGTTCCAATTGTTTTTGCTATTAATAAAATAGATAGACCTGCCGCTAACCCTGAAAAAATTAAGGAAGGTCTAGCAGCTATGAACCTATTGGTGGAAGATTGGGGAGGTAAAATTCAGTCCCACGACATTTCTGCAAAAACAGGTGAAGGAGTAAAAGAATTACTTGAAAAAGTATTGTTGGAGGCTGAACTGTTAGAGTTGAAAGCAAATCCAAACAGATTGGCTTCAGGTACTGTTGTGGAAGCATTCCTGGATAAGGGTAGAGGATACGTATCTACAGTTTTGGTGCAAACAGGAACCTTGGAAATAGGTGATTACGTGCTTGCTGGAACTTGCAGTGGTAAGATTAAGGCAATGCAGGACGAGCGTGGAAAGAATATTAAAAAAGCAGGGCCAGCCACACCAATTTCTATTTTGGGATTGGATGGTGCGCCTCAGGCAGGTGACAAGTTCAGTGTATTGAATGATGAGCGTGAAGCAAAACAAATTGCAACGAAGCGGTCACAATTACAGCGTGAGCAATCTGTTCGTACACAAAGACATATCACCCTAGATGAAATTGGTAGACGAATCGCCTTAGGAGATTTCCAAGAATTGAACATTATCCTTAAAGGGGATGTGGATGGTTCTGTGGAGGCATTAACAGATTCGTTCCAAAAATTATCTACAGATGAAATACAGGTTAATATCATTCATAAAGGTGTAGGTGCTATAACAGAATCTGATGTGTTATTGGCAAGTGCATCGGATGCCATTATCATTGGGTTTAATGTTAGACCAATGGGGAATGCACGGATGGTAGCGGACAAAGAAGAAATAGATATCAGAATGTACTCTATTATCTATGATGCTATCAATGACCTTAAAGATGCTATGGAAGGTATGTTGTCTCCAGTGATGAAAGAGGAGATTACAGGTAATGCTGAAATTAGAGAAACCTTTAAGATTTCCAAGATTGGAACTATTGCAGGGTGTATGGTCACCAGTGGTAAAATCTTTAGAAATTCACAAATTAGATTGATTCGTGATGGCGTAGTAATCTTCACAGGTGAATTGTCATCACTTAAACGATTTAAGGATGATGCTAAAGAAGTGGCCAAGGGGTATGATTGTGGTCTGCAAGTTAAAAACTACAATGATATTAGAGAAGGAGATATTGTAGAAGCCTTCCAAGAAGTAGCAGTCAAGAAAAAGCTTTAATAAAATGTATTGAAATAAAAAATCCCGCTTCGGCGGGATTTTTTATTTATCTAGAAGTATTTTCAGGTTTTAGGAGCATGGCATCCGGGTATTTTTTACGCACTTCCAAATACTTGCGCTCAGCTTCCAATTTTGTTTTAAACTTACCCAAACGTACTCGATATGTTGGGGACTCAAATTCTATTTTTGAATACCACCCTGGAAAATCAACATCTATCTTGGATTTTAAGTTTTGAGCCTTTTGGTAACTGCCAAAACCTACCTGAATTTGATAAAAATCCGCCTTGGAATTGACTGCTGTATATAGTTTTGTTAATTCTTCAATACGCGGGTCTTGTTCAATAGTAATACTACCTTCTTGCGCAGAAAGTTGAATAGCGAAACCTATTAAACATACTATGATTACTGGGGTTTTCATGATATATGGTAGCTTTTCTTTTTTGTCTTTATACAAATGTAAATTTTTATGTTTTACACGAGGTGTTTTCATTTTATTTAGAATCTTTATAAATTAGATATTATAGATCCCTTAACATTTTAAAAAATAAGTCTATGTCGTACTTTTGTGTCCGATTTTAGTACGGTAAAAACCTATTGTTCTCAATATCAGTAGTAATAATCGTGCCAAAGATTTCGACAGAAATTTCGATAATATGAAAAAGGTTTTATACCGCCATCTTTTTTCTAAAGTTTTAGGTTTATCCCTCCTAGTTTTTCCCACTTCGTTTTATGCACAAGAAGAAGCTGCTTCAGTAGAAGTTGTTGTTGAAGACGCTGGTACTGCAGGAGGAGATGTTGCAAAAGGTAAACAGTTGTTTAATCAAAACTGTGCCGCATGTCATGCTCTGAATCGTAAGATGACAGGTCCTGCATTGGCAAATGTGGAGGCTAGATTGGCTGAGGATGAAGGTTTGGACAAAGAATGGCTTTATGCTTGGATAAAGAATAGTCCTGGAATGATTAAGGCTGGGGATGCTTATGCTGTCAAAACATACGCGGAGTACAATCAAGCGGCTATGACCGCTTTTCCAACATTGTCCAATGCAGATATAGATGATATTTTGGCGTATACGGCTGCTCCGCCACCAGCGCCTGCGGTTGCTGCGGTCGCTGATTCTGTTGGAGAGCAGGGAGGATCTTCCGGGGGTGTATCAAATGAAATTATTTTAGGTGCACTTACGCTTGTTTTCGCTCTTTTGGTCATCATGTTGATTTTGGTGAACAATACATTAAGACGTATTGCTGAAGCCAATGGAGTGGTGTTAGAGAAAGAAAAAGCTGAAAAGCGCACTCCAATATGGAAAGCTTTCGTACAAAATCAGTTTTTGGTTTTGGTGAGTGCTATTTTCTTGCTGTTGGCGAGTGCTTACTTTGCTTACGGTTGGATGATGCAAGTTGGTGTTGATCAAGGATACGCTCCTGTGCAACCCATCCATTATTCGCACAAAATACACGCTGGAGATAATAAAATTGAATGTAAATATTGCCACTCTTCGGCAAGGGTTTCAAAACATTCTGGAATACCATCTTTAAATGTTTGTATGAATTGTCATAAATCCATTTATGAATATCAAGGCAATCCCGAAGGGCCAAGTGCAGAAGATATTGCAAATGGTCATACCAATGAATTCTATACTGGTGAAATCAAAAAACTGTATAAAGCAGTTGGTTGGGATGAAGAAAACCAAAAATATACTGGTGAAACTCAACCTGTAGAATGGGTTAGAATCCATAACCTACCGGATTTCGCCTATTTCAATCACTCACAACACGTTTCCGTAGCAGGAATAGAATGTCAAACTTGTCATGGCCCTGTAGAGGAAATGGAAGTGATGTACCAATTTGCTCCGCTAACAATGGGATGGTGTATCAATTGCCACAGAGATACCAATGTGAAAGTGGAGGGCAATGAGTACTATACGGCCATTCATGAAGAGCTATCCAAAAAGTACGGGGTCGATAAGTTGACCGCTGCTATGATGGGCGGTTTGGAATGTGGTAAGTGTCACTATTAAGAATTAAAAAGAAGATAATCTCAGATATATCGTATGGCATCAAACAAAAAATATTGGAAAAGCGAAGCGGAGTTAAATCCGAACGATTCCATTGTTGAGGCGCTAAGACAAAACGAATTTACAGAACAGATTCCCGTTGATGAGTTTTTAGGCGACAAGGAAAACTTGTCAGCTTCCACTACCAACAGAAGGGACTTCTTAAAATATGTGGGTTTCAGTACTGCGGCAGCAACAGTTGCAGCCTGTGAAGGACCTGTTCATAAGTCTATTCCTTATGTTGTTCAACCAGACAGGATTGTACCAGGAGTTGCTAATTACTATGCGACTACAATTGCTGACGGACATGATTTTGCCAGTATTCTGGTTAAGACCAGAGAAGGAAGACCTATTAAAATTGAAAATAATACAGAGGCTAAAGTAAGTGGTAGTGCAAATGCCAGAGTTCAAGCTTCTGTACTTTCATTATATGATAGCACAAGGGTGCAAGGACCTTCTGCCAATGGTGAGCCTATTGAGTGGAAGGTGTTGGATGCTACGGTTAGAGCAAAATTAGGGAGCCTTAAAGATTCCAACAAGCAAATTGTATTGCTGACCCAAACACATGCAAGCCCTTCTACTGATAAATTGATTGCTGAGTTTAAGGCTAGCTATGGTGAAAATGTAAACCATGTAGCGTATGATGCTATTTCTGAGGATGCCGCATTAAATGCATTTAATACCGCTTATGGTGAGCGTGCTTTACCAGATTATGATTTTGAGAAAGCAGATCTGATAGTTTCTTTTGGTGCAGATTTCTTAGGAGATTGGCAAGGAGGAGGATATGATGATGGCTACGCTAGAGGACGTGTTCCTAAACATGGAAAAATGTCTAAGCATGTTCAGCTAGAATCCAATATGTCATTGACAGGGGCTAATGCAGACAAGCGTTACCCAATGACGCCAACACAGCAAAAAATTGCTTTGGCAAAGTTGTATGGAAAATTAAATGGCAGTAACGTTGGGGGAGGAACTTCTGATGTTGATGCAGCGGTTGAAAGCATCGCAGCTCAAATTAGAAAAGCTGGTAGTAAAGCTGTTGTTGTTACTGGACTAAATGATATCAATGCGCAAACTGTTGTGCTTGCAATTAATAAATTGTTGGCTAGTGAAGCTTTTGATACGGAGAACCCTAGATATATTCGTCAAGGAGATAGCGCTAAAGTGACAAAGTTAGTCGCAGATATGAATGCTGGCCGTGTAGGAGTTTTGATTATGGACGGTGTAAATCCAGTTTATTCGCTACCAAATTCAGCGGATTTTGTATCTGGACTTGATAAGGTTGATGTTTCTGTAAGTTTTGCATTTAATAATGATGAAACTGCACAGGCGTCCAAGTATGTTGCAGCTGCTTCCCATTACTTAGAGTCTTGGGGCGATGCGCAATTCAAAAAAGGACATTACAGTCTAGCACAACCTGCTATTCGCGAGCTTTTTGATACAAGGCAGTTTCAAACAGCTTTGCTTACATGGATGGGTAGCGAAAAAACATATTACGAATACATAAAAGAAACATGGACTGCAGAAGTGCTGCAAGAATCTGATTGGAATAAAGCATTGCAGGATGGGGTATTTACTGCGCCTGTTGCTCCAGAAATCGATGAGCAGCCAGTAGCGGTTTCTGCTGATGTAGAAGAAGTGCAAGAAAGCATTGTTCCTATTGCTTCAGCTATACGTTCCTTAGTGAATACAACAAGTTCTGGAACAGAATTGGTTTTGTATTCTAAAGTGGGAATGGGAGATGGTCGTCAAGCCAATAACCCATGGTTGCAAGAATTCCCTGATCCAATTACCAGAGTTTCATGGGATAACTATGTGACGGTTTCCAAGTCAGATGCAGAAGCTTTGGGTATGGAAAACTTTAATGTGGCCGATGGAGGTTTAAATGGAAGCTATGCAAAACTAACTGTTGATGGTACTGTTTTGGATAATGTCGCAGTGATCATCCAGCCAGGTCAAGCTCCCGGTACAGTCGGTCTTTCATTTGGTTATGGTAAACAAGCTGGAATGAAAGCTGAAATGGCGACTGGAGTAAATGCATTTTCACTGTACAACAATTTCAACAACGTACAATCGGTTAGCATAGAAAAAGCTGAAGGAACACATGAATTTGCTTGTGTTCAGTTGCATAAAACATTAATGGGTAGAGGGGATATTATCAAGGAAACTACCTTGGAAATCTTCAACACCAAAGATCATCACGAGTGGAATGCAGTTCCACAGGTATCCAAAGATCACCAAGAAATTCCTGTTACCTCGCCAGATGCAGATTTATGGCAAGAATTTGATCGTTCTATTGGGCATCACTTTAACTTATCTATCGATTTAAATTCTTGTACAGGTTGTGGAGCATGCGTTATTGCTTGCCATGCAGAAAATAATGTTCCTGTTGTTGGGAAAGAAGAAATCAGAAAATCAAGAGATATGCACTGGTTGCGTATTGATAGATACTATTCATCTGAAGAATCTTTTGAGCAGGATAATGAGAAAAAGGATAACATGGATGGCCTTTGGGGTGATAATGGCTCCTTGGGTGGATTTAGAGAGATGGAAGATGCATCGGCAAATCCTCAAGTAGCATTTCAACCTGTTATGTGTCAACACTGTAACCATGCACCTTGTGAAACAGTTTGTCCGGTAGCGGCAACTTCTCACGGTAGACAAGGTCAGAACCAAATGGCATACAACCGTTGTGTAGGTACAAGATACTGTGCCAACAACTGTCCATATAAAGTACGTAGATTCAACTGGTTCTTGTATTATGACAATGACGAGTTTGACTACAATATGAATAATGACCTAGGGAAAATGGTCATTAATCCTGATGTTAATGTACGTTCAAGAGGGGTAATGGAAAAATGTTCCATGTGTATTCAAATGACACAGAAGACCATTTTAGATGCTAAGCGAGATGGACGTGTAATTAAAGATGGAGAATTCCAAACAGCTTGTTCATCTGCATGTAGCAGTGGAGCTATGGTATTTGGAGACATCAATGATAAAGAAAGTAAGATTGCCGAGTTGAAGGAAGATGATAGAATGTATCACCTATTAGAGCATGTGGGCACAAAACCCAATGTGTTCTACCATGTTAAGGTGAGAAATACGAACGAGGCTTAATCAATAAATAAGAAAGTAACTAGAAGATAAATTATGGCGTCGCATTACGAAGCACCTATTCGAAAGCCCTTAGTACTTGGAGATAAAGGATACCATGACGTTACCGTGGATATCGCAGCTCCTGTGGAGGGAAAGGCCAACAAACATTGGTGGATTGTATTTACCATTGCTTTAGTTGCATTCCTTTGGGGTCTAGGATGTATCATTTATACCATTTCCACAGGTATTGGGGTTTGGGGTCTTAATAAGACCGTAAACTGGGCCTGGGATATTACAAACTTTGTTTGGTGGGTAGGTATTGGTCATGCAGGAACACTGATTTCTGCAGTATTGCTCTTATTTAGACAGAAATGGAGAATGGCGATTAACCGTTCTGCAGAAGCGATGACCATATTTTCGGTAATTCAAGCGGGATTGTTCCCTATCATTCACATGGGACGTCCTTGGTTGGCTTATTGGGTACTTCCAATTCCAAACCAATTTGGTTCGTTATGGGTAAACTTTAACTCACCATTGCTTTGGGATGTATTTGCAATTTCAACGTATTTATCCGTTTCCTTGGTTTTCTGGTGGACAGGTTTGTTACCTGATTTTGCAATGATTCGTGATAGAGCTGTTAAGCCATTTCAAAAGAAAATCTATAGTTTACTAAGTTTTGGATGGACTGGTAGAGCCAAAGATTGGCAACGTTTTGAGGAAGTTTCATTGGTTTTGGCAGGTTTGGCCACACCACTTGTACTTTCTGTGCATACCATTGTATCCTTTGACTTTGCTACGTCGGTAATTCCAGGATGGCATACCACCATATTCCCACCTTACTTTGTTGCAGGTGCAATTTTCTCTGGATTTGCTATGGTAAACACTTTGCTTATCATCATGAGAAAAGTGTGTAGCCTTGAAGCGTATATAACCGTTCAGCATATTGAGTTAATGAACATTGTAATCATGATTACAGGTTCTATAGTGGGGTGTGCCTATATTACGGAACTATTCATTGCTTGGTATTCTGGAGTTGAATACGAACAGTATGCATTCCTAAATAGGGCAACAGGACCTTATTGGTGGGCTTATTGGTCTATGATGACTTGTAATGTGTTTTCGCCACAGTTCATGTGGTTCAAAAAATTGCGTACAAGTATCATGTTCTCATTCTTCATTTCCATTGTGGTAAACATAGGAATGTGGTTTGAACGATTTGTAATCATTGTTACTTCTCTACATAGAGATTACTTGCCATCTTCTTGGACCATGTTCTCTCCAACATTTGTAGATATTGGAATTTTTATCGGCACCATAGGCTTCTTCTTTGTTTTGTTCCTGTTATATTCAAGAACATTCCCTGTAATTGCACAGGCAGAGGTTAAATCAATTTTGAAGGCATCAGGAGAGAAGTACAAGAAACTTAGGGATGCGGGAAAACCTTTATACGAAATGCCAGCTGTAAAAGGTGAGGTAAAGAAAGAAAAGGCTCCAAAAGTAGAAAAGGACAATCCTGATGAAAAGAAAGTTTCCTCCTTATTAGATACCATTGGTGTATTTAATGCGGATACTGAAACTGCAGACGATTTGAAGAAAGTAAAAGGTATAGGGCCTCAAATGGAACAGACCTTGAACCAGATAGGAATTTTTACGTTCGCGCAAGTGAGTAAAATGACCGAAAAAGAATATGATTTGTTGGACTCTATTACCGGTTCGTTCCCTGGAAGGGCGCAACGTGATGATTGGGCGGGACAAGCAAAAAAATTAAACGCTAAAAAATAGTTATGGCATCTAAAGTTATACATGCACTTTATACTGATGATGATGTGTTGATGCATGCCGTAAAGAAGGTAAGAGCAGAACACCATCATATTGATGAAGTGTATACACCTTTTCCAGTACATGGTTTAGACAAGGCATTGGGTCTAGAAGATACTCGTATAGCAATCACTTCTTTTATGTACGGTTGTTTGGGCCTTATTGTGGCCATTGTTATGATGAACTATATCATGATTGATGATTGGCCCCAGGATATTGGTGGTAAACCAAGTTTTACTTATTTGGAAAACATGCCTGCTTTTGTGCCAATTATGTTTGAGTTAACGGTGTTCTTCGCTGCCCACTTAATGGTGATCACATTTTATTTAAGAAGTAGAATGTGGCCATTCAAAAAGGCGGAAAACCCAGATGTAAGAACTACGGATGACCATTTTTTAATGGAAATAGGAGTTCACAATAACGAAAAAGAGCTTACTGCTTTGTTGTGGGATACAGGAGCTGTGGAAATAAATGTTACAGAAAAGGAGTCATAAAAATATGAAGCATTTAGGTAAAATAGGTATTGTCTTAGTTTTGGTCCTGTCTATGGCTGCTTGCGCTGACAAGAACAGTCCAAACTACCAGTATATGCCCAATATGTATGAACCTGTTGGATACGAAACCTATCAGGGAGTTGACAATGGATTGTTTCCAAATGGGACAGAAGCTATGCTCCCTGCAGAAAACACTATCCCTAGAGGGTATATGCCATACAAATTTGAGAATACTCCTGGAGGAAAAGATTTGGCAAGATTGGATGTGAGCCCACTGGACTCATTGCAAAGCGAGGCCAATTTGGCAATAGGAAAAGAGCTTTATGATATCTATTGTGCAATTTGTCACGGACCAAAAGGTAAGGGGCAAGGTACATTGGTGAAAAGAGAAAAGATATTGGGTGTTCCTAGCTACGATGATGTTGCACGTAACATTAACGTAGGTAGCACATATCATACAATTTATTATGGATTAAACTCAATGGGTTCTTATGCATCTCAATTTGCTAATGAAGAAGAGATGTGGCAAGTGTCCGAGTACGTAATGAAATTAAAGGAAGACCTAACAAAATAATTGGATAAGAGTATACTATGTACACGTTTTCAAACAGACTAAAAATAGGATCTTTCATTGCAATGGCAGTTGGATTGATTTGTTTAGCAACAGGTTTTTTATCCGCTCCCAGTACCGTGGAAGAAGCTAAGGCAATGGTGGCCTCAGCACATGATGATGGTCATGGAGGTGGACATGGCGAAGAAGCTTCAAGTCATGCTGCCGAAAACCATTCAGGAAAAGATGCGCACGGTGAAGCTTCAACACATGGAGAAGAGCATGATGCATCACATGATGAACATTTGTTGCACCAATTACAAAATAGACCTTGGTCTGCATTATATGTAGCTGCCTTTTTCTTTTTTATGATATCACTGGGTGTATTGGCCTTTTATGCCATTCAACGTGCAGCTCAAGCAGGTTGGTCGCCCTTGTTATTCAGGGTAATGGAAGGTATTACTGCATATTTGGTTCCTGGAGGAATAATTGTATTTGTCATTTTGTTGCTTTCTGTACTGCACATGAACCATATGTTTGTTTGGATGGATGCTGATGTTGTTGCTCATGATAAATTGTTACAAGGGAAAGCAGGGTATTTGAATCCTACTTTTTTCCTGATTCGTGCTGCTATTTTCTTGGGCGGTTGGATTTTCTATCGTGAGTACTCCAGAAAACTTTCTTTGGCACAAGATGAGTCTGATGATAATTCAAACTTTAAATTGAATTTCAGAATCTCTGCTGCCTTCTTAGTGTTCTATTTGATTACAGAATCCATGATGTCTTGGGATTGGATTATGAGTGTAGATCCGCACTGGTTCAGTACCCTATTTGGATGGTATGTGTTCGCTAGTATGTTTGTTTCGGGAATAACCGTAATTGCTATGGTTACCATTTACTTGAAATCAAGAGGATATTTAGAAGATGTAAACAATAGCCATATTCACGATTTGGCAAAATTCATGTTCGGTATCAGTATTTTCTGGACATATTTATGGTTTTCCCAATTTATGTTGATATGGTATGCCAACATCCCAGAAGAAGTTACTTATTTTATCACAAGAATAGAGGATTACAAATTGCCATTCTTTGGAATGCTGGCAATGAACTTTATATTCCCATTATTGGTATTGATGAACAGTGATTACAAAAGAGTAAATTGGTTTGTTATCATGGCAGGTATTGTAGTTCTCTTTGGACACTATATGGATGTTTTCAATATGATCATGCCAGCTACTGTTGGTGACCAATGGTATATAGGATTACCTGAAATTGGAGGAATATTGTTTTTTGGAGGATTGTTTGTGTACTGGGTGTTCAACACACTTACAAAACAACCATTACAGCCAAAGCGCAATCCATTTATTGAGGAAAGTAGACAATTTCATTATTAATACGATTAAGGCTTAGAAAGATATACAATGACTGCATTATTAACATTGACTGTTTTAGTACTGGTAGCAATCGCAATCTGGCAAATGACCAAGATTTTTGAATTGTCCCAACTAAAATCAGAAAACACGGAGATAGCCACAGATTCAGATAATAAGTACAATGGTTATTTGTTATTCGGATTCCTGATTTTTATCTACGGAATTACCATATTTAGTTTTGCAAAATATAATAAGATGTTGCTTCCAGAAGCTTCATCGGCTCATGGTGGTGAGTATGACCAACTCATGTGGGTATCATTTGCCATTATCTTTTTTGTACAGACTATAACACAAGCCTTACTGCATTATTTTGGATATAAGTATAGAGGAGAGAAAGGCAAGAAAGCACTTTTCTTTGCAGATAATGACCGCTTAGAGTTTATATGGACAATCATACCGGTTATTGTACTTGCTGGTTTAATTCTATGGGGATTATATACATGGACCAACATCATGGATATAAATGATGAAGACGATCCTTTAATTGTGGAATTATATGCCCAACAGTTTAATTGGACAGCACGTTATGGTGGGGATGATAATGTTCTTGGAGATGCAAGTGTTCGTTTAATAGATATTGATAGAGCAAACGTTCTTGGTTTAGATGAATCTGATCCAAATACTGCAGATGACGTTATCGTAAAAGAATTGCACTTACCAGTTGGCCGTAAGGTGAACTTTATGATGCGTTCCCAAGATGTGCTTCATTCGGCATATATGCCTCACTTTAGAGCCCAAATGAACTGTGTTCCTGGTATGATTACCCAATTCTCATTTACTCCTACAGTTACTACGGAAGAAATTCGATTGAACCCAGATGTGGTTGATAAAGTAAAAAGAACAAATGCGATAAGAGCAAAAAGGGCTGCTGCTGGTGAGCCTAATTCAGACCCATGGGAATATGATTATGTGCTACTTTGTAATAAGATTTGCGGCAAATCCCACTATAATATGCAGATGAAGATTATAGTAGAGACCGAAGAAGAATACAATAAGTGGATGGCAGAACAGACTACCTTTAAGGAAACTGTTACTCCCGCTGAATAACATAGGTTAGGAAAAGAAATAATAAAATTTTAAAAGAGATTATGTCAGCTACTGAACACGGACACGAAGATCATGGACATCATCATAAAGAAACGTTTGTAACCAAATATATCTTTAGTCAGGACCATAAGATGATTGCCAAGCAATATCTTATTACGGGTGTTTTGATCATGGGCTTTATTGGAATTGCAATGTCATTATTGTTTAGAATGCAATTGGCATGGCCTGGAGAATCATTTTCAGTTTTTCAAGCATTTTTAGGCAAATGGGCTCCTGAGGGCGTCATGGATGCCGATGTTTACTTGGCATTGATTACTATGCATGGTACCATTATGGTATTCTTTGTGCTGACTGCAGGATTGAGTGGTACTTTTAGTAACCTATTGATTCCTTTGCAGATAGGTGCTCGTGATATGGCATCCGGCTTCTTGAACATGCTTTCTTTTTGGATGTTTTTTGTATCAGCTGTAATCATGGTTATTTCGTTATTCGTTGAAGCTGGACCGGCAGCAGCAGGTTGGACTATTTACCCTCCATTGAGCTCATTGCCAATGGCACAGCCAGGCTCTGGTATGGGTATGACCTTATGGCTAGTATCCATGGCAATATTCATTGCTTCATCGTTATTGGGTTCCTTAAATTATATTGTAACAGTAATCAATTTGAGAACCAAAGGAATGTCAATGACACGTCTGCCATTGACTATTTGGGCATTTTTTGTTACAGCAATTATCGGTGTAATATCCTTCCCGGTATTACTTTCAGCAGCTTTGCTATTGATAATGGATAGAAGTTTTGGCACATCCTTTTTCCTTTCAGATATATTTATTCAAGGAGAAGTGCTTCATTATCAAGGAGGGTCACCCGTATTATTCGAACATTTGTTCTGGTTCTTGGGTCACCCAGAGGTATATATCGTTTTACTACCTGCTTTGGGAATTACTTCAGAAGTAATGTCAACCAATGCAAGGAAGCCTATATTTGGTTATAGAGCTATGGTAGCTTCCATTTTAGCTATTGCTTTCTTATCTACTATTGTATGGGGTCATCATATGTTCATCTCTGGTATGAATCCATTCTTGGGCTCTGTATTTACATTTACAACATTATTGATTGCAATACCGTCCGCGGTAAAGGCCTTCAACTATATAACCACCCTTTGGAAAGGAAATCTGCAACTGAATCCCGGTATGCTATTTTCTATAGGTTTGGTTTCAACCTTTATATCAGGAGGTCTTACAGGTATTATACTTGGGGATAGTACATTGGATATCAATGTACATGACACCTACTTTGTAGTAGCTCACTTCCACTTGGTAATGGGTATTTCTGCACTGTATGGACTTTTTGCTGGAGTGTACCATTGGTTCCCTAAAATGTTCCAGGGTAGAATGATGAACAAAAACCTGGGTTACGTCCATTTCTGGATTACTGCAATATGTGCCTATGGAATATTCTTCCCAATGCACTTTGTGGGTATGGCTGGTGTACCAAGGCGTTATTATGAAAATACGGCATTCCCAATGTTTGATGAATTAACAAACGTTCAAGTATTGATGACGGTATTTGCACTTATTGCAGGAGCGGCACAATTGGTCTTCGTTTATAATTTTGTAGTAAGTATATTTTACGGAAAAAGAGGGCCTCAAAACCCATGGAGTTCCAATACACTGGAATGGACAGCTCCTCAAGAGCACATGCATGGAAACTGGCCAGGTGCTATTCCGCATGTACACCGATGGGCATACGATTATAGTAAAACCTATGAAAACGGTGAATACATTATTCCAGGGCAAGATTTTGTTCCGCAGAATATTCCGCTTCAGGATAATGAAGAAGAACTCAACCACTAAGACGTTAGATAAAACAAAAACCCATCCCATTCGGATGGGTTTTTTGTTTACAGCGTTTTGGTACAACAATTGTTATCCGTAATTGTAATATCTTTAAGAACCTTAAATCGAATACTTGTGAAAAATCTTGTAATACTACTTTTATTGTTGTGCCATGTGACGTTAATGGCGCAGCGTAAACCAAAGATAAAAGGAAGTCGAATTGTTACCGAAGTCAACGAGGAACTACCGGCCTTTAATGCAATCCAACTTAATGATAACCTAAATATCGTATTAAAAAAGTCATTTGGCCCTGGATATGTAATTGTAGCTGATGATAATCTTATAGATATTTTAAAATTCAAAGTAGAAGACAGCACATTGGTAATAAGCTCTTTTTATGATGTCACCGCCAAAAAACAATTTGATATTACCATAAATTACACTGAACTCAAAGCAATTACTGTAAAAGAGGGCAGTGTAGTTACAAACGATATTATCAGCAGCGATGAATTGTTTGTAGATGCTTTTGCCGATGCTAAATTGGATATTAAGGCAAATGCCGCGATAATGGATATTAATTTGGAAGATACCAGCAAAGGAGATTTTAATGTTGATGTGGATTCACTCAATATAGGACTGAAAAATAGGGCCGAAGCTTATATATATTCTGTAAATGAAGTAAGCTTGGTGGATTTGGAAGGAAATGGATCCTTGACCTATGAAGGTACTTCGGACAGAACAGAAGTTGACTTAACAGGAAATGCAAAATTCAAAGGCGAAAAAATGGAAGCGGGAACAATTAAGGCCCGACTAGAAAATGCGGCAAATGCCCGCATATATGCCTATAGAGATTTGGAGCTTAGTGCCAAGGGAAATTCAAGAATCTACCTTTACGGGAATCCTAAAATTACGGTTCTCGAATTTTTGGATACTTCACAATTAATTAAGAAAGTAGAGTGATTTTGCCTATTTGGTAATAGGAGCGGTCATACAATGCTCTGGAATTCCAAATCCATCCACCAATACTTCAATATGCGGGCGTAACTCTGTGGATAAGCGCTCCACTCGCTGTCTAATAGCTTTAGACTTTGTACCACTAAAATACCCTTGCTCCAAATACCAGCCAGTATCGTTATAAAGTTGGTGCAGTGCATAAAGTGTCCCCAACTTTTCTAATAATACCTTATGCTTTTCGTCAGTAACGGAAGTACAAAATTCATTGAACACATGATAAGCCAATTCTATACTATAGGATTTTCCCAAGGCTAACAAGTGGGTCTGTACTTTTAAAAAGGCCTGATATGAAGGGATTCCTTTTTTTATATAACTCCTAATTCGCATTGCCAAGGTATAGGTGAGCCGTCGGGTTCTATAATTAAAGGCATGCTTATGAAATTTTGGGTTGTACAAATGTTCCTTATCCACTTTATTGGAGTAGATAGGGTTAATGGTACTTAGTTTATCTGCAAGTTGACTTCGTAACAACTTTAAAACCGAAGTAAACCCAGCACTATTGAACTCAGCTTTAAAATCAGATAAAACCCCTTTGGCCGCCAATTGTAGTAAAACATTGTTGTCCCCTTCAAAAGTGGTAAATATGTCCACATCCCCTTTTAGGTCGGCAATTCTATTTTCTAATAAATACCCTTTTCCGCCACAAGCCTCCCTACATTCTTGAATAGTATCGTTCGCAAACCATGTGATGATGGATTTAAGTCCGGCCACTTGAGTTTCAACTTTTCTTTTGTCCGGTTGTGAATCATCGCTATACCGTTTCATCATTTCCTCCAAAGTAACATGATAGACATAGGCGCTCGCTATTGCAGGGGTAAGTCGTAATTGATGGGTGGGGTAATCCATGATAAGATCTTCCTGAATCTTAACACTATCATTAAATTGCCTTCTGTTCAATGCATGCTTTACTGCTATGGTCAATGCCATTTTTGCACCACCAACAGCTCCTTTTGCAACACAGATACGACCACCAACCAAGGTTCCCAACATGGTGAAAAATCGTTTATTCGGATTTTTAATAGCAGAAAAATAAGTGCCATCACTCCTAATTTCCCCATATTTATTCAATAAGTTTTCACGAGGAACTTTGACTTGATTAAACCAAATCTTTCCATTATCCACACCATTTAGACCAAGTTTATATCCATTGTCTTCAATAGTGATACCTTCCAACACATCATTTTTATTATCCCGTACAGGAACCAAAATAGCGTGTACCCCTTCATTTTTACCATCCACAATCAACTGTGCAAAAACGGACGCCATAGTTGAATGCAATGCATTGCCTATGTATTCTTTATTATCGTTTTGCCCTGGAGTATGAATAATGATGGAGTCAGTTTCCTTGTCATAAGTAGCTGTTGTTTTTATGCCTCTTACATTAGAACCATGCCCTGTTTCGGTCATGGCAAAACAACCCAATAATTTCGCTTTTCCGGTATCTGCCAAATATTGGTCGTGATGTTTTTTGGTGCCCAACTTCTGAATGCTACCGCCAAAAAGCCCAAATTGAACCCCAAATTTTACTGCAAGGCTCCCATCAATAAACATAAGATGCTCAAAAATTGCTCCGTATGCTGGCATATTACCGGTTCCTCCATATTCGAGGTCATATGCCATAGCGCCATATCCGTTAGTACCCAAGAGCTGAACTTGTTCCAATACTTTCCTCCTAAAATCTTCCTTATTTCTTCTAACATCCCAATGAAAAATGGGTTGATTCAGAAAGTTTCTAAAGTTATCAACGGCTTTATCGTGTGGGCCTTTTAAAATACTATCGAGTACTTTGGCGTTGTAAAAATCAGATGTTTTATGATGTATGACTTCAACATCAAATAAATGATTGTAGTGGTTGGGTTGTATCCCCAAATTTATTTCAATATGTTTTAAATGGTCATTGAAATCGCAACTGTCGCAGTACAAATTCCCTAAACGTTGGCTTAATGATGCAAGAGGATAGGTATCACTTTCAATAAGTTTAACATTGGAATTTGTAATAGTATGTTTCCAATGTTTAAGTTCTTCATCTGCTGGCGGATTTTCCCTATCCAACCAAAGTGAAAGTTGTTCTTTTTCATCCGGTTCAAGTACAGAATCTTGCTCAATGGTTTTTTTGACCACGGATATTTCGGAGGCCGAAAGTAGATCATCTGACCAGATGACATAAAAAAATGGAATGTACTGTAAAATGCCTATTGAGTAATCAGATTTTACCATAAAAAGCTAAGTTGAAGAAATTGTATTTTTTTTCTTTGACGTATCTAATTTAAGATTTAGATTTTTAAGATGGTGCAGGAATCTTTAGACTCATAGATTTTAGAAGAATTGGTTTCTGGTACATTTGGTTTTCAACTATATTTGTTAGGATATGAATGAAAATCTAGACCCTACACCTGAGAATTTCTCTCAAGAAGAGCTTGATATTGAAAGAGCTTTAAGACCAATTACCTTCGATGATTTTACTGGTCAGGAGCAGGTGTTGGAGAATTTGAAGATTTTTGTACAAGCTGCTAACCTTCGTGGTGAAGCTCTAGACCATACCTTATTTCATGGTCCACCGGGATTGGGGAAAACTACACTTGCCCATATTTTGGCAAATGAACTTGGAGTAGGAATAAAGATTACTTCAGGTCCAGTTTTAGATAAACCAGGGGATTTGGCGGGGTTGCTGACTAATCTTGATGAAAGGGATGTATTGTTTATAGATGAAATTCATCGTTTAAGCCCAATTGTAGAAGAATACCTGTATTCTGCGATGGAGGACTATAAGATTGATATCATGATTGAAACAGGCCCTAATGCAAGAACTGTTCAAATCAATTTAAGTCCATTTACTTTGATAGGTGCAACTACCCGCTCAGGATTGTTGACGGCACCTATGCGAGCTCGATTCGGTATTCAGAGCCGATTGCAATATTATAATACGGAATTATTGTCGACCATTGTAGAACGAAGTGCTGAGATACTTAAAGTGCCCATTACGAATGATGCGGCCATAGAGATTGCCGGTAGAAGTAGAGGAACACCAAGAATTTGTAATGCCTTATTACGAAGGGTGCGTGATTTTGCCCAAATAAAAGGCAACGGAAATATAGATATGGACATTTCCAAATTCAGTTTAAAAGCCTTGCATGTGGATGCACATGGTTTGGACGAGATGGATAATAAAATCTTGACTACCATTATAGATAAGTTCAAAGGAGGTCCTGTAGGCATTACAACATTGGCTACCGCAGTTTCAGAAAGTGCAGAAACCATTGAAGAGGTCTATGAACCTTTTTTGATTCAACAAGGATTTATTATGCGTACGCCAAGAGGCCGGGAGGTTACAGAACTCGCCTATAAGCATTTGGGCAGAATCAAAGGGGCAACGCAAGGAGGGTTGTTTTAATTTGAATCTAAAAACTAACCATACAGAACTTATCAAAACCGAAGCCAAGCGCCTCGGTTTTTTGTCTTGCGGTGTTTCCAAAGCTGAATTTCTGGAAGAAGAGGCTCCGCGATTGGAAAAATGGCTTAACCAAAATATGCATGGTGAGATGCAGTATATGGAAAACCATTTTGATAAGCGATTAGACCCTACCAAGTTAGTCGAAGGGTCAAAATCGGTAATTTCTCTATTACTCAATTATTTCCCAGAGCAGGATCAAATAAAAAACACCTATAAGGTGTCCAAGTATGCCTATGGTACGGATTATCACTTTGTGATAAAAGACAAACTCAAATCCCTATTGCATTTTATTCAAGATGAAATTGGGGAGGTACATGGTAGAGCGTTTGTAGATTCCGCTCCTGTTTTGGATAAGGCATGGGCAGCCAAAGGTGGTTTGGGTTGGATGGGAAAGCACAGCAATTTACTTACACAACAAGTAGGTTCTTTTTATTTTATTGCTGAATTGATTGTTGATTTGGAATTAGATTATGATACTCCGGTTACTGATCATTGTGGTACATGTACCGCCTGCATTGATGCCTGCCCTACAGAAGCAATTGTGGAGCCTTATGTAGTGGATGGGAGTAAATGCATTTCTTATTTTACTATTGAATTAAAGAATGAAATCCCTAACGAATTTCAAGGAAAGTTTGATGACTGGATGTTTGGTTGTGATGTCTGTCAAGATGTTTGTCCGTGGAACCGTTTTTCAAAACAACATAACGAGCCTTTGTTTAATCCCAATCCAGAATTACTTTCAATGAGCAAAAAAGATTGGGAGGAAATAACGGAAGATGTTTTTAAAAGAATCTTCAAAAAATCTGCAGTAAAGCGAACCAAATTCTCTGGTTTACAGCGAAATATCAAGTTTTTAAAATCCTGAAAACCAACTATAACGATTTCGTTAAGCCCTTACAGGCATTTGGTGTTAAGTTTTTTTTAAGGAAAAATTAAAAATACTATATTGGTAGTTATGCAGACTGTGATTTTCTCAAAAGCTAGCCACTAAATTTGCTATAATCAAAACTTTTGAGCTATTAAATTTAGAATCAAGGGCATAAACTAACTAAACTTAAATTAATTAACTAAATCAAGAAAAACCATGAGTGGATTACAGACTTTGGATATTGTTGTGATTCTGGTATATCTGGTAGGAATCATTATCTACGGAATATCAAAATCAAAAAGAAGTAGTTCGGAAGACTATTTCTTAGGAGGTAGAACAATGACATGGCCCATAGTGGGGATTGCACTTTTTTCAGCAAATATTTCAAGTTCCACTTTAGTAGGGTTGGCTTCTGATGGTTTTCAGACCAATGTCAACGTTTATAACTACGAGTGGTATGCTGTTGTCATCCTGATTTTCTTTGCTATATTTTTCTTGCCATTTTATTTAAAATCTGGCGTTTACACCATGCCCGAATTTATGCAAAGACGTTATGATAAAAGGTCTAGATATTACTTTTCCCTAATAACCATTGTAGGAAATGTATTGGTGGACACTGCAGCTGGCCTTTATGTAGGTAGCATCGTATTAAAACTACTATTTCCAGATGTGGATTCTACATACATCATCATTGGTCTTGCTGTTGCAGCTGCTGCATATACTATTCCTGGAGGATTAAATTCAGTTATTCAAACAGAAGTAATTCAAGCGGTGTTGTTGATTATAGGATCCTGTTTGCTAACCTATTTTGCTTTTGAAGAACTTGGTGGCGGATGGAGCGGAATGATGTCTAAGTTGGATGCTGCATTAGCTTCGGGAGATGTCAATTTCGGAGATCGCGCTGCGGAAGGGAAATTCATACCCTCAAATTCTGGAGAAGTATTTAGTCTGGTCCGGCCCAACAACGATGAATTTATGCCATGGTGGGGTCTGCTTACAGGAGTTCCGCTATTAGGCTTTTACTTTTGGGCCAATAACCAGTTTATGGTGCAACGTGTGCTTGGAGCTAAAGATTTAAACCACGGACGATGGGGTGCATTATTTGCTGGATTGTTAAAACTTCCTGTTATCTTCATTATGGTAGTGCCTGGGGTATTGGCACTTTTACTGTTTAGCTCTTTGGATATATCAAACCTAAACTATCCATTACCAGATGGGAGTATGTGTGAGAACCTAATCGATTGCCCCAATCTAACCTATCCGGTATTATTGTTCCAGCTTTTGCCTACGGGTATTTTAGGTTTGGTGGTAGCCGGTTTATTGGCTGCAATGATGTCTTCGGTTTCAGCAACATTTAATTCGGCCTCAACATTGATTACAATGGATTTTATAAAACAATTACGCCCAGAAATGACCAGTAAGCAATTGGTAAGAGCAGGACAAATTGCCACATTAGTATTGGTTGTGTTAGCTTCAGCATGGGTGCCATTTATTGAAAAGGTGAGCGACTCGCTTTGGGGTTATCTTCAATTAGTGATAGCCTTTACAAGTCCACCAGTTGTATCAGCATTTATTCTTGGTCTGTTTTGGAAAAGAGCAAATGGAACAGGAGCTTTTGTTAGTTTGTTGGTAGGTGGCGCAGTTGCAGTCTTTATGATACTATCTGCAAGCTATGATATTTCACCTTATATAAATGAATTCCATTTTCTTGCAAAAGCCAACCTATTATTTGTTATTAGCATAATAACACATGTAGTGGTTAGTTTGGCAACGGAACTACCAGATGCTCAGAAAGTGGCAGATTACACCTATAGAAAAGAGTTGTTTACTGAGGAGACAGAAGAACTTAAGGCTTTGCCATGGTATCAAAATTACAGGTATTTGGCTATTATTTTGTTGGTGGTTACCACAATTATAGTGGGTTATTTTTGGTAATTTAGAATGATAAAATATTCAAAAAGGCGCCACATCTAGTCGGCGTCTTTTTATTTGAAGGCATTGGGCTTGTATCCCAAAGAATAACTTATAAATTTACATCTTCAATTGTAATCAATGAGTAAAGAAAAATTACGCAGAGAAGCATTATTGTACCATGCCAAACCCCAACCAGGCAAGATAAAAATTGTACCAACAAAACCATATGCTACCCAAAGAGACTTGGCACTTGCCTATTCACCAGGCGTTGCGATACCTTGTTTAGAGATTGAAAAAAATAAAGATGACGTCTATAAATACACGGCCAAAGGAAATATTGTTGCTGTTATTTCAAACGGTACTGCGGTTTTAGGACTTGGAAATATAGGCCCCGAAGCTTCAAAACCTGTAATGGAAGGGAAAAGTCTTTTATTCAAGATTTTTGCGGATATCGATGGAATGGATATTGAACTGGATACCACAGATGTAGATAAGTTTGTGGAGACCGTAAAAATTATATCCCCTACGTTTGGAGGAATCAATCTTGAAGACATTAAAGCACCCGAAGCATTTGAGATTGAACGAAGGCTTAAAGAAGAACTGGATATTCCAGTAATGCATGATGATCAGCATGGAACGGCAATTATCTCTGCTGCTGCTTTGTTAAATGCTTTGGAGATTACTGGTAAAAAAATAGAAGAAGTTAAAATTGTGGTTAGTGGGGCTGGGGCTGCTGCAGTTTCTTGTACACGTTTGTACAAGGCATTTGGTGCTAGTAGCGAAAATATTGTAATGCTGGATAGCAAAGGGGTTATCCGAAGCGACCGAGAAAGCCTTTCTAAAGAAAAACTAGAGTTTGCTTCTGATAGAAAGATAGATACTCTGGACGAGGCCCTGAAAGATGCCGATGTTTTTATCGGCTTATCCATTGCAAATATTTTGACTCCGAAAATGCTCAAATCTATGGCCAAAGACCCTATTGTTTTTGCTATGGCAAATCCTGATCCTGAAATAGAATATAACATTGCCTGTGAGACAAGGGATGACATTATTATGGCAACTGGCCGCTCTGATCATCCTAACCAGGTAAACAATGTCTTAGGATTTCCATTCATTTTTAGGGGCGCGTTAGATGTTCGAGCAACAAAAATTAATGAAGAAATGAAGATGGCTGCTGTTAGGGCTTTAGCGGATCTTACAAGAGAACCTGTGCCAGAACAAGTGAATATCGCTTATGACACTACAAGATTGGCTTTTGGTAAAGATTATATAATTCCAAAACCTTTTGACCCAAGGCTAATTACAAAAATTCCTCCTGCGGTTGCTAAAGCAGCAATGGAAAGCGGAGTGGCTAAAGTGCCTATACTTGACTGGAAGAAGTACGAGGAAGAACTCTACCAAAGATCTGGTAACGATAATAAGGCAGTACGATTAATGCACAATCGAGCTCGATTGAATCCTAAACGAATTGTTTTTGCAGAAGCCGAATTGTTAGATGTGATGAAGGCTGCGCAGATTGTGCATGATGAAGGTATTGCCATCCCAATTTTGTTGGGAAGCAAAGAGACTATAGAAAGCCTTAAAAAGGAGCTGGAATTTGATGCTGAAGTTCCAATCATAGATCCGCGTTCAGATGAGTCCAAGGATATGCGAACTAGGTATGCTCTTAAATTATGGGAATCTAGAAAACGAAAAGGAGAAACCAAATATAGTGCCAACGTTAATATGGGTAAGCGCAATTACTTTGGTGCTATGATGCTTCAGGAAGGCGATGCTGATGGAATGATTTCTGGATATTCCAGATCATATCCGAAGGTATTGAAACCTGTTTTTGAAGTATTGGGTCGGTCTAAGGGAGTAAAAAATGCTTCGACCGTTAACATTATGATTACAGAAAGAGGACCGCTATTTTTAGCAGATACTTCAATCAATGTGGACCCAAGTGCTGAAGATTTGGCAGAAATAGCCCAGATGACCGCAAATGTCGCCAACACCTTTGGTTTTAATCCTGTTATGGCAATGCTGTCCTATGCCAATTACGGTTCGTCAAGCCATCCAAATGCACAAAAAGTAAGGGAAGCTGTTAAAATTTTACATGAACGTAATCCTGAGTTGGTGGTTGATGGTGAAATCCAGACCGATTTTGCATTGAGTCAGGAATTATGTCATAACAATTTTCCGTTTTCAAAGCTTGCGGGAAAAAAGGTAAACACTTTGATATTTCCTAATTTAGATTCGGCCAATATCACCTACAAACTCTTGAAAGGATTAAACAATGCAGAGTCCATAGGTCCAATCATGGTCGGTCTTCGTAGGCCAGCACATATTTTGCAACTTGGTGCCAGTGTTGATGAAATGGTGAACATGGCAGCCGTAGCTGTGATTGATGCCCAAGAAAGGGAAAAACGGAAAAAGGCAAAAATGGGAGAATAGTTTGCTGTGATTAATATTTTACCCAAAACCTAACTACTATATTATGATTACCCACTTAAATGGAAAATTAGTCGAAAAAAATCCAACCTACGTCGTGATTGAATGCGGTGGTGTTGGATACTTTTTAAATATTTCATTGCATACTTTTTCGCAATTGAAGGATGAAGAAAACATTCGTCTTTTCACCCATTTACAGGTCAAAGAAGATTCACACACCCTATTTGGTTTTGTAGAAAAATCTGAGCGAGAAATTTTTAGGTTATTGATTTCCGTTTCGGGCATTGGATCAAGCATAGCTAGGACCATGTTATCTTCATTATCACCTGTTCATGTAAGGGATGCTATTGCTAACGGAGATGTCCATTCCATACAGGCAATCAAGGGTATAGGAGCCAAGACTGCACAACGTGTAATCCTCGACTTAAAAGATAAGATTTTAAAAGTCTACGATATGGGTGAAGTTTCCCTACAATCAAACAATACAAGCAAAGAAGAAGCGTTATCTGCTTTAGAGGTTCTTGGTTTTGTCCGAAGACAATCAGAAAAGGTTGTGGACAAGGTATTATCCCAAGATCCTACACTAAGCGTTGAGGACATTATAAAATTAGCGCTGAAAAATTTGTAACTAGTTTGAAAAGAGGGGCAAAACCAATGCTTAAATCATTAAGATTTAAGTACTTTTTCTTTTTTGTATGTTTTCTGATAGCCACCAACCTAATAGGCCAGGAGACCAATGAGCAAGTTCAGGACTCGGTAAAAACCGGTTTTGCACTTGGTCAATTGATATTGGAGAACCCAGATAGCGTTATTGCTAAATATTCTTATGACTCTAAACTAGATCGATATATCTACACAGAAAGTGTTGGAGACTTTGATATAAGTCACCCTATTATTCTTACTCCAGATCAATATTTTGAACTCGTTCGAAAAGAACGAATGAAAGCATATTTCAAAGAAAAAATTGACGCTTTTACAGGGAAAAAGGAAGGAAGTCAAGAGGCTAGAAAAAATCTATTGCCCAATTTTTATGTGAATAGCAGTTTCTTTGAATCCATTTTTGGAGGAAACACGATTGAAGTAATTCCACAGGGTTCCGTAGCGATGGACTTAGGAGTATTATGGCAAAAAAATGATAACCCCGCCCTTTCGCCTAGAAACAGAACCAATCTTTCTTTTGATTTTGATCAAAGAATAAGCTTGAGTCTTTTGGGTAAAGTAGGGGAACGTCTTCAAGTAACTGCCAACTACGATACAGAAGCAACTTTTGATTTTCAGAATTTGGTAAAAATAGATTACACGCCAACCGAAGATGATATTCTTCGTAAAATAGAGATTGGTAATGTAAATATGCCATTGAACAGTTCCTTGATTACAGGCGCGCAAAGTCTGTTTGGAGTAAAAACGCAACTACAATTTGGTAGGACCACGGTGACAGCCGTTTTTTCGGAACAACGGTCACAAAACAATACAGTAGTTGCTCAAGGAGGAGGAACGGTAAATGAATTTGCTTTGACAGCTTTGGATTATGATGAAGACAAACACTTTTTCTTAGCGCAGTACTTTAGGGACAATTATGATCGTGCATTAACAAATTACCCTTTTATTCAAAGTCAGGTTCAGATTACTAGATTAGAAGTTTGGGTGACCAACCGTAATCAACAGACATTAAATGTTAGGAACGTAGTCGCTATTCAAGATTTAGGAGAAGTGGAACTTGGTGCTGACGGAAGAGAAGTGACTAGGATAGGTAAAGAAAGCAATGCTCCAGGAGGATTCTTCAATGTTCTACAACCAGGAGCTTTACCACGAAATGGAGCAAACGATTTTGACCCGGCACTTATTGGAAATGGAGGGCAATTAACATCGTCAATTAGAGATATTGCTACGGTGGAGGCTGGGTTTAATGTTGAAGCCAATCAAGGTTTTGACTATGCCATATTAGAAAACGCAAGAAAACTTGAGCAAGGAAGAGATTATCAGTTCGATACGCAGTTAGGGTATATTTCTTTAAATCAGCGACTTAGTAATGATGAAGTTTTGGGGGTAGCGTTTCAATACACCATTAATGGCGAAGTGTTCCAAGTAGGAGAGTTTGCCAATGGAGGAGTTGATGCTACGACGGTTTCTGGAGGAGTAAATCCAATTATAGAAAACAATACCCTGATTCTAAAACTACTGAAAAGTAATATTACCAACGTAGATGATCCTATTTGGGATTTGATGATGAAGAACATCTATGCCACGGGAGCATTTCAATTAAGCGAAGAAGATTTTAAACTAAATATTCTATACTCTGATCCTACGCCAAGAAACTACATAACACCGGTTGATCCAAATGCAGGATGGCCAGTAGGTTATGAAGAACGTATTCTTATCGACATCTTCAACTTGGATAGATTAAATGTATACAATGACGTACAGCCTGGTGGAGATGGGTTTTTTGATTACGTGCCAGGAATTACTGTAGATACACAGTCTGGACGTATCATTTTCACGAAAGTGGAGCCATTTGGAGAGTTTCTTTTTGAAGAATTGGGTGGTGGGACCTATGATGTTGATAATGACCAAGGCTACAACGTTAACCAGCAACGTTACGTGTTTCGTAATATGTATGCAAAGACCAAAGCAGCTTCTTTACAGGATGCGGAGAAGAATCGCTTCCAACTTAAAGGGCGCTATAAATCACAAGGAAATAATGGTATTCCAATAGGAGCATTTAACGTACCTAGAGGTTCAGTTAGGGTTACGGCCGGTGGTCGTCAATTACAAGAAGGAATAGATTACACCGTAAATTATCAAGCAGGTACTGTGCAGATTTTAGACCCTAGTTTGGCAGCTTCCAATACGCCTATCAATATTTCAGTTGAGAACAATGCCGTTTTTGGTCAACAAACTAGAAGATTTACGGGAATAAACGTGGAACATAAATTCAATGAGAACTTTGTGCTGGGAGGTACTCTTCTGAATTTGAACGAAAGACCACTGACACAAAAATCTAATTTTGGCGTTGAACCGGTTAACAATACCATTTTTGGGTTGAACGGAAACTTCAGTACCGAGATACCATTCTTAACAAGATTAGCAAATAAGCTACCTAATATTGATACAGATGTTCCTTCCAATTTATCAGTAAGGGGAGAAGTTGCGTTCTTGAAGCCCAATTCTCCAAAGAATGCAGATTTTCAAGGAGAAACCACAACATATTTAGATGACTTTGAAGGAGCGCAAGCTTTAATTGATATTCGTTCATCTTTAGGGTGGACCTTAGCAAGTCCGCCTGTAGAGTTTTTAGAAGATAGAACAGATATTGGTGTCGGTTTTGAACGGGCAAAAATGGCTTGGTATACAATTGATCCAATTTTTTATACCAATCAAAGACCTTCGGGGATGTCTGATAATGACATTTCATTAAACTCTACTCGTAGGGTTTTTATAGATGAGGTTTTTGCAGAAACAGATATTGCTCAGGGTCAAACTCAGGTACAAGGAACTTTAGATTTGGTGTATTACCCTAATGACAAAGGGCCCTATAATGCGAACCCAAACTTTGAAACGGAGACGCCAGACGATAAATGGGCTGGTATTATGCGTCCATTGAGCAGTACCAATTTTGAGCAATCCAATGTTGAATTCGTTCAATTTTGGGTTTTAGACCCTTATGTGGATGGCGAAACCAACAATGCAAATGCAGGGGAGTTGGTGTTGAACTTAGGGAATATATCAGAAGACATTTTGAGAGATGGTAGAAAGCAATATGAAAATGGATTGCCTGCAAGTACTAATACTGAAGTCCCTAGAACCACTATTTGGGGGGAAGTACCCTCTACGCAATCTTTGGTTTATGCTTTTGATGCAGATGAAGCAAACAGGGTATTGCAAGATATTGGACTAGATGGTTTGGATGACGCTGAAGAGCAAACCATTTACAACGGACCAAGTGAAGATCCTGCTTTGGATAACTATCAATACTATTTAAATAGAGAAGGTGGTATTTTGGAGCGTTATTTAGATTTTAACAACACAGACGGCAACTCCCCGGTGGCAGTAAGTAACACAAATAGGGGGTCAACAACCTTGCCAGATGTAGAGGATATTGATAGAGATTTAACCATGAACACGGTTAATAGCTACTATGAATATCGTATTCAAATTAGACCAAACACAACCATCGATGATCAATATGTAACGGATATTAGGGAAGGACTTACTCCAGATCTTCCTAATGGTACCCAATTGAACAGAAGGTGGATTCAATATAAAATTCCATTAAGTGATTTTACAGATGCGGTTGGTGGAATAACAGATTTTCGTTCCATAAGTTTTATGCGGATGTACCTTACCGGGTTTAGTGATGATGTGGCCCTGCGTTTTGCTACTTTGGACCTTGTTCGTGGAGATTGGAGGACTTATACCAATTCTTTGCAACCAGATATTGACAATGACCCTTCTGATGACGGTACGGTGACAGATGTGAACACAGTTAATATAGAAGAGAACTTTGGTAGACAACCTATACCATATGTGTTGCCTCCAGGAGTAGTAAGAGAACAATTGAATAATAACAATACTATTATTAGACAGAATGAGCAGTCATTGTCTTTTGTAGTGGAAAATTTGGAATCTGAAGATTCTCGAGGGGTCTTTAAAAATGTCAATATTGATGTGCGACAGTATGAGCGTATTAAAATGTTCATGCATGCCGAAAAAATATTGAATGGGGATTACTCTGACGATGACACTCCTTTGGTTGGTTTTCTTCGAATAGGAACTGATTTCTCAGAGAACTTTTATCAAATAGAATTACCACTTCAATTTACATCTTTTAATGTGACATCTCCAGATGAAATATGGCCAGACGTAAATCAGATAGATATTGACCTAAGTGATTTGAACAAGGTGAAATCCAGAGGGATTGCAGAGCAGAGTCTCAATGATATCAATTACTATGAGATTATAGATGGGCAGGCGGTTTTGGTAGATGAATTTGCACCAAGAACATTAGGCAGGTTACGTATAGGAATTCGTGGTAATCCATCATTGGGAAGCATTCGTGGAATGATGGTGGGTGTTAAAAATATTGACGATTTACCTGCAAGGGGAGAAGTATGGTTTAATGAATTGCGCTTGGCTGGCTTGGATAACAATGGCGGATGGGCCGCAATTGCTGCATTGGATGCAAACATGGCAGATTTTGCAAATGTTACCGCAACAGGAAGCAGAAGTACTTCAGGTTTTGGTTCCATTGATCAGATGCCTAATGAACGTTCACGTGAAGATGCCATTTCTTATGATGTGGTTACCAATGTAAATGTGGGTCAATTGTTACCAAAAAAATGGGGAATCCAACTTCCGTTTAATTATGGTATTTCAGAAAGTTTGATTACTCCAGAGTTTGATCCCGTTTATGATGATTTAAAGTTAGATGATCGTATTGCAGCCGCAACTACGCCAGAAGACGCTGAAACCATTCAAAAACAAGCGGAGGACTACACAAAAAGAACAAGTATCAACCTTATTGGAGTTCGTAAAAATAGAGGTGATGAGGCAGAAGAGAACTTTTTTGATGTAGAAAATTTCACTTTCAATTATTCTTATAATGAAACCAATCATAGAGATTTTGAAGTTGCAGATTTACGCGACCAAAACGTAACAACTGGTTTTGTTTACAATCATAATTTCAAACCAGCTCCAATTGCGCCATTTGTTAAGAAGGATTCATTATTTATGAGTAAATACTGGCAATGGCTTAAAGAACTCAATTTTAATTTATTGCCTACGAGCTTGTCAGTAAATGCAAACTACAATCGTTCATTTAACCAACAACGTTTTAGAGATGTATTGGAGCCAGGTGTAGATGCTTTGGAATTGCCATTGCTACAGCAACGTAATTACCTATTTAACTGGCAGTATGCATTAAATTATAGTATTTCCAAATCGCTGCGATTGAATCTGACAGCATCTAACAATAATATAGTACGTAATTATTTTAATGTTGACGATGATTCTGATTCAGGAATCAATCAAGCGCTGGATTTATGGGATGGATTTTTTGACATTGGTGAACCCAATAGGCATTCCCAGCAAATGCAATTGAATTATGAACTGCCGTTTAGCAAATTTCCGTTTTTGAATTTTATCAATGCGCAATACACCTATACCAGTAATTTTGACTGGCAACGTGGTGGTGATGCTTTGAATGAGGTGGTACAGTTAGAAAATCCGGGAGAAAGTATTAACACGGTTCAAAATGCCAATACACATAATATAACGGCCAATTTGACCATGCAACGCTTTTATGATTTTATAGGGCTTAAAAAGAAAAGTGGAAAAGTGACGGCAACCCAGGCCAGGGTAAGACGTGATAAGGCGGGTAACCCGGGGTCCGAAGATGAAAAACCACCCAAAAAGACAAGTAAAGCCTTTAATACTTTGGTTGATATTGTGACCATGGTAAAGAGGGTCAATGTGAATTATAGTGAAAACAACGGAAAAGTATTACCAGGATATACACAATCCATTGGTTTTATTGGGACTGCTAGACCTACTTTAGGGTTTGTTTTTGGAAGTCAATCAGATGTGCGTTTTGAAGCTGCAAGAAGAGGATGGCTGACTACATTCACAGAGTTCAACTCCCAGTATATGCAGAACACCAACAAACAATTAAATATAACAGCTACAGCACAGCCTACTCAAGACTTGACCATAGATTTTACTGCGGATAGACAACTGTCCAATAGTTACCAAGAAAACTTCCAAGTAAATGACTTAGGTAGTGGTGAATTTGAGTATGAAAATTTGTTGGGCAATACCTTCGGAAATTTCAGTATATCTACAGTAATGATCGGAACGGTATTCAGTAAAAGTGATGAGTTTGATTCTGAAACCTTCGATAAATTTAAAGAAAATAGAATCGCCATTGCCAACAGATTGGTTTCTGACCGAGGGCAAAATCCTGGAACGCTGGATGCGGATGGATTTCCAGAGCGTTATGGAAAAACTCAACAAGAAGTATTGCTCCCTGCATTTTTCGCAGCTTATACGGGACAAGATGTAAATCGTGTCAATTTAGATGCTTTCAGGGAAATACCAATTCCAAACTGGAACATTAAGTATACAGGTTTGATGAAAAATAGATGGTTCAAAAAGAAGTTTAAACGTTTTTCATTGAGTCATGGATATAGGGCCGCTTATAGTATCAACTCTTTTCAGACCAATTTAGAGCGAGAGAATACAACAACTGATCCTGAAACTGGAGATTTCCTTCCAGAGAACATTATAAATAATGTAGTACTTACCGATCAGTTCAATCCATTGATGCGCGTAGACTTTGAAATGAAGAGCTCCTTTAGCTTTTTAGCTGAGGTAAGAACAGATAGAACCTTGTCCTTAAGTTTTGATAATAACTTGCTTACCGAAATTAATGGAAAGGAATACACCTTAGGATTGGGTTACCGTTTTAAAGATGTAAAATTTGTGACCAATATTGGTGGTGAAAAAACGAGATTGAAAGGTGACCTAAATCTTAAAGCTGATTTATCCCTTAGAGATAATATCACCATAATTAGAAATTTGGATATTGATAACAATCAGATTACTTCGGGACAACAACTAATGTCGATCAAGTTCACTGCGGATTATGCTTTGAGCAAGAGTTTGAATGCCTTATTCTTCTATGATCATTCCTTTTCGCAATTTGCCGTATCTACTGCATTCCCTCAAACCACTATCAATACAGGGTTTACACTTAGATATAACTTCGGGAACTAGCATTTCTTTACCTAAAGATTATTTTATAAATACATGGATTTTGTTTTCAAGTTTACTTGAAAAGCTATGTCTGATCCTTTACATTTGTGACCTGACTAATACAAATTAAACAATGAACATACCAGCAGAATTAAAGTATACTAAGGATCACGAATGGATCAAAATAGATGGAGATATCGCAACTGTGGGCATCACGGACTTTGCTCAAGGAGAGTTAGGTGATATTGTTTATGTAGAAGTTGAAACTTTGGACGAGACTTTAGAAAAGGAAGAAGTTTTTGGCACTGTAGAAGCTGTTAAAACGGTTTCTGATTTGTTTTTGCCCCTAAGCGGCGAGATTGTAGAATTTAATGAAGCCCTAGAAGATGAACCTGAAAAGGTAAATACAGATCCATATGGGGAAGGCTGGATGATCAAAATAAAAATGAGCAATGCTTCTGAAGTAGATGCTTTAATGAGTGATGAAGACTATAAAGCATTGATTGGTGCTTAAGAAGCATATTTTTACCTTATTATTTATAAGCTGGGTATTGTTCATTACAATGCTCAGCTTATTTTCTTTTTCTGGATTGGACACTGGTACAGTCAACATTCCTTATGCTGATAAAATAACACACTTTTCATTTTATTTGATTTTTGCTGTTTTGGGTTGCATGTTTATAAGAGAAAGAACACAAGGTAAAATGAGCCTGGGTAGAACTCTTGCAATAATGTTGGTTATAGGCATTGTATATGGCATATTTATTGAAGTGTTACAATACACGGCTACTACAAATCGTATGGCTGAATATGGTGATGTTTTAGCCAATTCATTAGGGGCATTTGTAGGAGTTGGCTTAATTAAATGGTATTTTTCTAAAGAAAGGCCGTTAAAATGGAAAATTTAATTGCTTATTTAACCAATTAATAATTAAATTAGCAAACACTAAAATTAAAACGATGGAACTAAAAAAGAATCCAAAAGCAGATGTAGCAAAAAACAGTTCGCTCTATTTTGTCATAGGGCTGGCCGCTGTCTTAGGGTTGGTTTATGGAGCCATGGAGTGGAAAAAATATGATAAATCCAATGAATATGATATTTCAATGAATATTGAAGATCAGTTGGATGAAGAGGTGCCAATGACGGAGCAGATAAAAACTCCACCACCACCACCACCACCAGCTGCACCAGAAATCATAGAGGTTGTTGAAGATGAAGAAGAAGTTGAAGAAACTGTAATCGAATCAACAGAAACCAGTCAGGAAGAAGAAGTAATGGAAGTTGAAGAGGTTGAGGTTGAGGAAATTGATGATGATATTTCGGTTCCCTTTGCTGTAATTGAAGATGTGCCTGTATTTCCTGGTTGCGAAGGGTCAAGTAATAAGAAGCAATGTTTTCAGGATATGATGCAAAAGCATATCCGTAAAAACTTCCGTTATCCAGAAATTGCCCAAGAAATGGGTGTTCAAGGTAGGGTAAACGTAATTTTTGTTATTCAGAAAGACGGTAGTATCGGGAATATTAGAATGCGTGGACCGGACAAAAACTTGGAGAAAGAAGCATTACGTATTATCAATAAGCTTCCTAAAATGACTCCTGGAAAACAAAGAGGTAGAGCGGTAAAAGTTCCTTTCAGTATTCCAATTACATTTAAACTTCAGTAAAATATTATTTTCTGTTGAGGCAGGAAAGAAAAAGCCCTAACGGAAACGTTAGGGCTTTTTTTGTTACTGTGACTTTGTTATAGCTTAAATATGGATATTACCAAAAACGATGATAATCCGTTTCATTAATATTTTTGATACATGAAATTTACTAGATTCTTGATTTTCTTTATTGTACTCGTCTTGATTTTTTTCGGAATTATTATTATTGAGAGATTATCTGATGAGTATGTATTAATTAAAGATGAGTCTGAGATAAATATTTTTGTAAAAAAAGTAAAGTATAAAAGGGGAATGGTTCTATTAAATGATAGTATTTCATTATCAGGTAATTGCCCTATGCTGTTTAAGGCAAAAACCAACAAAAATCCAACCGTATTGGGTGATTTTTCCGGCCCTTACAGACTTATCAAAAAGAAATCTAATGATACTGTTAAAATTGTAATAATTTATGATACTATATATTTTAAGTTTATTGATATAACTAAATGAGTGTTGAGTTGTTATAAATAAAGTAAAATGATAATATTATTTGTAGCATATGGTTTCCCCTATTCATTTAATAACCCTTCACTTTTTTGAACAAACTCATATAAACCGCCTCTCGCATTTTTTCACTGTTAATATATCCATTGCCATGCGTGGCATCATATTTAGCCAATAAAGCGGTATTGGTTTTTACGGCTTCCAAAGACTTTCCGGCAGCTAGCTCTTTTTGGATAATGGTTCTTATATCTTCAAGCATGGTAACATACACTTCTAACTCAGCTTTATTGGATGGTCTTCCATGACCGGGAATAATTTTGGTGTTTTCATCAATAACCAGCAATGCCTTTCTATGCGCTGCAATATATCCATCAATGCTTCCACCACTCTTTAAATCAATATATGGATAACGCCCAGAAAAGTAGGTATCACCCATGTGTAGTACATTTTCGTTTACGAAATAAATTATGGCATCTCCATCAGTATGTGCGTTGTGCACGTGAAAAGCCATAATAGTCTCATCGCCATCATAAAACGTAAGGCCTTCAGAAAAAGTAATCTCAGGAAGATTTTTTTCGTATTCCTCCTGGCTTATCTTTTTTGCTGCTAAATTTTGCTGTCCTTTATCTATTAGACGCTTGCGCACATTGTCTTGAGCCACCAATGTAGTGGCTTCCGTATTAAAATTTACATTCCCACCAGTATGATCACCGTGCATATGGGTATTTACCAAATAGGTAATGGGTTTATCTGTAAGAGTGGCAATGGTAGCTTTAATTTTACTACTTAACGGAGCAAATTGATCATCAACCATAAATACCTTCTCGTTTCCAACATAAATCCCAATATTACCGCCACGTCCAGTAAGCATAAATACTTTTTGGGTTAGGGTATCTACCGTAATGTTAACTTCTTGGTCTTGAGATTGTACTAAAAGGGTAAAAAGAAATAGGAATGGCAAAAAAAATCTTCGGTTCATGGTTATTATTTTGAATTCGCTTTAAATAAGACGTAATGATGGTTCAAAAATAACATAAAGACAGTCAATAGGTTGGAAAAGATGCACACTGACGTTATCTTTGCCAGCCAATATAAAACGTAGATGAAGTCTGCTGTAGGTTCCGTAAAAAGTACGTCCTGGTCCTTGATTTTTACTGATTTTAAGGAAATCACTAAAGCCAAACTGGCTGTTAGCGTGGTTTTTTCATCTATTGCGGGCTATTTTTTAGGCGCTTATCAAATAGATTTGATTTCTCTGCTTTTGCTTGCATTTGGCGGTTATTGCATGGTAGGAGCTTCCAACGCTTACAATCAGGTTATTGAAAAAGATTTGGATGCGTTAATGAACCGTACCAAAAATCGGCCTATTCCCTCTGGGCGTATGTCCGTTAATACAGCTATGGCAGTCGCCATTGCATTGACAATCCTTGGTGTTGTGGCGTTGTATTTACTAAGTCCTAAAACGGCAATGTTTGGGGCCATATCAATATTTCTCTATACAAGTGTATATACACCATTAAAGACAAAAACACCACTTTCTGTTTTTGTTGGAGCCTTTCCCGGAGCTATTCCCTTTATGTTGGGATGGGTTGCGGCAACAGATGATTTTGGAATTGAACCAGGAACTTTATTTATGATTCAGTTTTTTTGGCAATTCCCACATTTTTGGGCATTAGGTTGGATGTTGGATGAAGATTACAAAAGAGGAGGCTTTAAAATGCTGCCAACAGGAAAGAAAGATACCGGTACAGCATTACAGATTATATTGTACACCATTTGGATGATTGTAATTTCCATAATGCCCGCTTTTGGTTTTACAGGAAGATTGCATTTGTCCATTCCTGCAGCTGTTATAGTATTGTTATCTGGTTTGGTTATGTTGTTTTTTGCCTTTAGGCTCTATGAAAAAAGAGATAATGTTTCGGCAAGAAGATTAATGCTGGCCAGTGTCACTTACATTTCATTGATTCAAATAATTTATGTTATTGATAAGTTTATTAGTTAGAAAAATATGGATTTAACCCAAGGGAGTATAGAAGAGAAAAACAGGCGCTCAAAGAAGATGATGCTTTGGTTTGGTATTGTGAGCCTAATTATGGGTTTTGCAGGTTGGACAAGTGCTTACATTGTAAGTAGTAAAAGGGATGACTGGATTAGTGACTTGGAACTGCCGCAAGCCTTTTTCATAAGCACAGCCATAATTATTTTGAGTAGTTTGACCTATTTGTTGGCCAAGTTGGCGGTAGGGAAAAATAATCAAAAACAAGGAACAATCTTTTTATTGATAACCCTTGTTTTGGGAATCTCTTTTATTGTACTGCAATTTGTAGGATTTTCGCAAATGCTTGAAAACGGATATTATTTTACTGGACCTACCAGTAGCATCAAAATGTCTTATGTTTTTTTAATTGCAGCAGTGCATATCGTCCATGTGTTCGCGGGGTTAATTTCGCTACTTGTGGTCTTAGTGCAACAGCTAAGAAGAAAGTATATGCCCAATAATATGTTGGGGATGGAATTAGGTGCCACATTTTGGCATTTTTTAGATTTTCTTTGGGTTTACTTAATACTATTCATGTATTTCGTAAAATAAATTTTAAGAGAAACAGTTTTCATTCAACTTTATCTTTTTGAATACACCAAAAGATGTAAATTTGTGAAAGTTTTATTAAAACGACCTTTTTTATGGATACAACGGTAACAACCGGTTCAGAAGACAGCGTTTGGGGAGGCGGAAACCGCCCGTTAAATGCTAGTTATGGAAAAATGATGATGTGGTTTTTTATTGTCTCAGATGCCTTGACCTTTTCTGGTTTCTTGGTTTCTTACGGCTTCTCTAGGTTTAAGTTTATAGAAACTTGGCCAATTGCCGATGAGGTTTTTACCCACGTACCTTTTTTCCATGGGAATTACCCTATGATTTATGTTGCTTTCATGACCTTCATTTTGATAATGTCGTCAGTAACCATGGTTCTTGCTGTGGATGCAGGACATAAAATGAAGAAAAATGCTGTCATTTGGTATATGTTCGCTACCATTATTGGTGGTGCAATTTTCGTTGGTTCGCAGGCTTGGGAATGGGCGACCTTTATAAAAGGAGACTATGGAGCATTAGAAACCAAGGGAGGTAGAATTATTCAGTTTGTAAATGCTGAAACAGGGGAGCGAGCTGCTTTAAGGGATTTCTCCAAAGCCTTGCCAGAAGATAGAATAAAACATGAGAACAACGCAGGTATCTGGTATCAAGCAGATGGTTATAAGACATCTTTTTCGCTTAACGAAGTAGTTGAAGGTTTTAAGGCGAGTCCAAATATTTTGATTCGCACAGAGACCATTAATGAAGAAGGAGAGAAAACGCTATTAACTCGTCAAGAATCCTTGGCAAAGCTCAAAGATGTTACCCAAGTGGTGGAAGGGGCCAACCTTATCCACAATGAATACGGGAGTAGACTATTTGCAGATTTTTTCTTTTTTATCACCGGTTTTCACGGCTTCCACGTTTTTTCTGGAGTATTGATCAATATCATCATATTTTTTAATGTGATTTTAGGTACTTATGAAAAAAGAGGCCATTATGAAATGGTAGAGAAAGTTGGTCTGTACTGGCACTTTGTGGATTTAGTATGGGTATTTGTATTTACATTCTTTTATTTGGTATAAAATTTTAATTATCACTTCCACAAAAATGGAAGTCAGGACATAAACGTTTTAAATGGCACACGAACATAAACTGGAAATTTTTAGAGGACTTGTAAAATTCAAGTCAAACATCCAAAAGATTTGGGGTGTACTTATTTTTCTAACCATCGTAACATTGATAGAAGTAGGTCTGGGTATAGTAAAACCAGAAGTATTGACCAAAAACTACTTTCTGGGAATGAAACTCCTTAACTGGATTTTCATTATCCTTACCTTGGTTAAAGCTTATTATATTGCTTGGGACTTTATGCACTTAAGAGATGAGAAAAGCGCTTTAAGAAGAGCAATTGTGTGGACTCCAATTTTCTTGGTTTGTTATTTGATATTTATTCTACTTTTTGAAGCAGATTATATTTATAATGTATTTAAAGATGGTTTCCTAGCTTGGGACTTCTAAGAAAGTATTAACAGTAATAAAAGGCGGTTTATTGACCGTCTTTTTTATTTTTACACTAGTAAGATTAAAATGAAAAAGGCCTTTGTTTTAGTTGTTTTGTTCATCTTCCCGTTGGTGGCCTATTTATTTTTTGCATCTGGTATCAACAACTTTGGAAGATTGCCCATTCTTACGGAGAATATTCCCAATGTATCAGAACTAGATAATGGAGTGAACCTAGATGACAAGATTACCATTTTAGGTTTTTTAGGGAGTGATATAGAGCAAAAAAAGGGAAATGCATTCAATCTCAATCAGAAAATTTACAAGCGTTTTAGCGAATTCAACGATTTTCAAATAGTAATGATTGTTCCTGAAGGAACTGAAGATAAAGTCAAATCTTTAAAGGATGAACTGGGAGCGCTTTCAGATGTTGATAAATGGAATTTTGCATATGGAAGTGAAGCAGAAATAAAAACCTTCTTCCAAGGTTTAAAAACTGGCTTGTACTTAGATGAAAATTTGGGAACCTCTTACGTTTTTATAATTGATAAGGACAGAAACCTTAGAGGACGTAATGACGATGAGGATGAAGGGATTAAATATGGCTTTAGCACAACCTCCGTTGCAGAGCTTAACAATAAAATGGAGGACGATGTTAAAATAATTCTTGCGGAATACCGTCTCGCTTTAAAGAAAAATAATGCCAACAGGAGCAAATAGCAAAAAGAAATATACTTACGTCTGGGTATCTCTAATCATTCTAGTGTTCGGGATAATTTTTATTCCAAGAATCGTAAATCGGTTAAAGAGTGGTTCAGTGGTTAAAAATGACCGTATGAGTGTTCGTTCTCTTCAAAAGAAAGTTGGTTTTATTATAAACAATGGTCAAAAAAGAAGGGTCCCAACTTTCTCATTTTTAAACCAAGACAGTTTACTTATTTCAGATAAAGATTACCTTGGAAAGGTCTATGTAGTTGAATTTTTCTTTACTACCTGCCCAACTATTTGCCCAATAATGACCAAGAATCTGGTAGAACTCCAGGATACATTTAAGGAGTATGAGGATTTTGGAGTAGCTTCTTTTACTATTAATCCTAGATATGATACCCCAACGGTATTAAAAAAATATTCGGAACGTTACGGAATCACGGACGTAGATTGGCATTTAATGACTGGTGATAGAGATGAAATATATCAATTGGCTCAGGAAGGTTTTTACATTGTTGCTAATGAAGCAGAAGACGCTCCAGGTGGTTTTGAACATTCAGGAATGTTTGCATTGGTTGATAAGGAAGGATACATTCGTTCCAGAGATGATGAACACGGAAACCCATTAATATATTACCGTGGCACCATTACCGAAAAACAAAGTGTGAATAAGGAAGGTGAACCGCAGCAGATTACAATGTTAAAAGAGGATATTAAAAAATTATTGCTGGAAGAATGACCAAAGAAATATCGGTTAGGGAAAAACGATTTAATAGATGGATTGCTATAATATCCATTGTAATCCCTTTGGTAGTGGCTCTTCTATTTGGATATAAAATTCCGAATGCAGAACCGTTATCTTTTTTACCACCTGTGTATGCTTCCATCAATGGGATAACGGCAATTTTATTGATTTTTGCTGTTTGGGCCATTAAAAACGGAAAGAGAAATCTTCATCAAAAAACGATGATGACCTGCATTGGACTTTCCTTATTATTTTTAATAATGTATGTGGCCTATCACATGACCTCAGAAAGCACAAAATATGGCGAGGAGGGATTAATTCAATATGTATACTACTTCATTTTAATAACACATATTGTACTTTCAATTGCGGTAATCCCTTTAGTTTTAAGAACATATGCAAAAGCTTATTTAAGCGATTTTGAAGCTCATAGAAAATGGGCTAAGTATACTTTTCCAATCTGGTTGTATGTTGCTATTACGGGTGTAATAGTATATTTAATGATTTCGCCTTATTACCAACATTGAAACTCCACATGAAGTTTAGATTTGCCATACTGTTTATTCTCGTATTAGCCCTTCCACAGACACTTGATGCGCAATGTGCTATGTGTAGAGCAGTTGTGGAAAGCGAAGCGGATGGAAAAACTGCGGAGGGAATTAACAACGGCATTGTTTACCTAATGGCAATTCCTTACATCTTGGTGGCCGGGCTGTTCTATTTTATCTACAAAAAGATGCGCAACTAAGGTGTTTTTAAAATTTTAACATTTTTTTTAACGGTGAAGTGTAACAATATGATGTAGATTATGTCTTATTGAAGTACGTTCGCGTATTTCATCAATCATCAATCATCAAACACCAACCACTATGTTCGACATTGAAAGGTGGCAAGAAATATTTGACACCATCCGTAAGAACAAATTACGCACTTTTCTTACCGGGCTATCCGTGGCCTCTGGTATTTTTATTCTCGTTATTTTATTGGGTTTTGGCCAAGGAATGCAAAACGGTATTGAAAAAGAGTTCAAACAAGATGCCACTACAAGTATATGGGCATGGCCTGGAGTAACTTCAAAAGAGCACAAAGGCCTAAACCCAGGAAGAAGAATTCGATTTAAGAACAACGATTATGAAATGGCAGGTCGTTTGTTCAAAGAAAAAATAGAATATGAATCCCCAAGAGTTTTTGTCCGAGATGTAAACATAGTCTATGGAAATGAAGCTTTGGTCTATAGCATACAGGGTGTTTCTTCAGAATTCCAGTTTATTGAAGGCTTTAGCACAGCAGAAGGGCGATTCATAAATTACAAGGATGAGGTTTCGCTGGGAAAAGTGGCGATCATTGGAAAAAAAATCAAAGAAGATGTCTTTAGCAAAGTTGATACTCCTGTGGGTGAATCAATCGATATTTCTGGAATTAGATTTACAATTATTGGGGTGTTCAATGAACAAAATGAAAGAGAAGAGGAAAGGATCTATATTCCTATAACAACGGCCCAACGAGTTTTTATTGGCGATGACAAACTCAATACATTGTCATATACACTTCCCCCAGTAGAAAATTTTGAAGAGGCAGTTGCACAAGCAATAAGCTTCAAGGATAACTTAAGAAACTACCTTAAAGAAGAACACATAGTTGCGCCTCAAGATGATGCAGGTGTAAGGGTTTGGAGCGCAATGGAAGAGGCCAAACGGTACTATGGTATTACTGGAAATATGAAACTTTTTTTCTGGTTTGTTGGTGTTTGTACCATCATAGCTGGCGTGGTTGGAGTGAGCAATATTATGTTGATAGTGGTAAAAGAGCGAACAAGGGAAATTGGCATTAGAAAGGCTCTTGGCGCTAAACCTTGGTCCATTGTTGGGATGATTTTGCATGAATCTATTTTTGTAACTGCAATTTCAGGGTTTGCCGGACTTATTTTTAGTATGACCTTGCTTGAAGTTGTTGGGCCACATGTTGAAATAGATTATATAGTTAACCCTTCAGTCAATTTCAATGTTGCATTTTCCACCGTAATGGTGCTCATTTTAGCAGGGACCCTTGCTGGGTTTGTTCCAGCCTGGAGGGCTGCCAAAGTGCAGGTAATAGAATCGTTAAGAGATGAGTAAGATATTCTTTCAAAATAGAAGTGATGTTCAATAGAGACAGATGGAAAGAAATTTTGGAGGTTCTTACCAGCAATGTTGGTAGAACTATATTGACTGCCTTTGGCGTTTGTTGGGGAATTTTCATCCTAATAGTATTGCTAGCTGCCGGAAAAGGTTTTGAAAACGGAATACGAAAAGATTTTGGGGACATTGCAACAAATACCATGTTCATGTGGACCCGAAGCACTACAAAGGCATTTGAAGGCTTGCCAAAGGGAAGAAGTTTTGAGTTTAAAGTAGACGATGTACAGGCAATAGAGGACAATGTGCCCAATCTTAAATTTATCTCACCAAGAAACCAATTGGGAGGCTTTAGGGGAGGTGGAAATGTAATTAGAGGAATACGGGTTGGCGCATATAATGTTTATGGAGATTATCCACAAATCATTAACCAAGACCCTATGACGGTTACTTCTGGGCGTTTTTTAAACCATAACGATATCCAGCAAAAAAGAAAAGTGGCGATCATTGGTCAAGGAGTTAAGTCAGAGCTGTATGAAAAAGGAGAAGAAGTACTAGGAACTTATATAAAGATTCAAGGAGTAAATTTTATGGTCATCGGAACTTACAAGAAGAATAGTAATGATGGCGATGGAGAGGAAGCACAAAAAGAAATTTTTGTGCCTTTTACTTCTTTTTCACAAGCCTTCAATAGAGGAGAAGATGTAGGTTGGATGGCTATCACAGCACATGACGGGAGCTCTATTTCCCAACTTAAAGAAGGCATTATCAATGTAATGCGTGAAAGGCATAAAGTGCACCCAGAAGATAACCGGGCAATAGGGTATTTTGACCTGTACGAAGAGTTTAATCGAGTAGAAAGTTTGTTTTTTGGCCTGAAAGCCATTGCATATCTAGTTGGGATTATGGTACTTCTTTCTGGTATTATCGGAGTAAGCAATATTATGCTGATCGTGGTAAAGGAAAGAACGAAAGAAATTGGGATTCGCAGGGCTTTAGGTGAGGCACCGGTATCTATTAAGAAGCAAATATTAATGGAATCTATTTTCCTGACAATTATTTCTGGAATGATAGGAATTATTTTTGGCGCTCTTGTCATATATGGAATTAACTCCTTGCTGGATAGTGTTGGTCCAGTGGACATGTTTGTCAATCCAAGTGTTAGTGTAGGAGTTGTAAGTGGCGCCCTTATGATATTAATGGTCTCAGGGCTTTTAGCAGGATTTATCCCTGCCCAAAGTGCTATTCGCGTGCGCCCAATAGAAGCGTTAAGAACAGAATGAAAAAATAAAATCAATCAAAATAACCACATCAAGTAAAATGAAAAAATCAGTAACCATTATCATCCTGTTGCTCATCGTGATAGTTTTCGGTGGCTCAATGTATTATTTATATCAAAAGAACGCTGAAAATCCAATAGTATACGAGACAGAAAAGCTTTCTAAACAGAACATTGTTAGAAAAGCAATTGCAACAGGAAGCATACTTCCTTTGGAAGAAGTGTTGATTAAGCCAAATATTTCTGGCGTTATAGAAGAAATTTATGTGGAGGGTGGAGACTATGTAAAATCTGGCGATTTATTGGCCAAGATAAAAGTTGTGCCCAATCTAAATGCACTAAACGATGCAAGAAACAATATTGATGAAGCTAGAATCAATTTAGATGATCAAAAAAGAAACTATGAGCGTCAGTTAACGCTTTTCAATAAAGGGGTAATTTCTAAAGCGGATTTAGAACGTGCCCAGGTTACTAACGATCAGGCAAAACAATCTTATAGAGCGGCGAACAAACGTTTTGATATTGTAAACACTGGAACCACAAGTGGTTTCAGAAACGCTGCCAATACATTAATACGAGCTACCGTAAGCGGTATGGTACTAGAAGTTCCTGTTGAGGTAGGAAATCAGGTTATTGAAAGCAATAACTTTAACGAGGGAACTACCATTGCTGCCATTGCAGATGTGGAAAAAATGATTTTTGAAGGTAAAGTTGATGAGTCTGAAGTAGGGAAGATCAAAGAGAATTTACCATTGGAAATCACAGTGGGAGCTATTGAGGACCAGGTTTTTAATGCGGTGTTGGATTATATAGCACCAAAAGGAAAAGAAGAGAATGGCGCCATACAGTTTGAAATCAAAGGAACATTAAACAAACAAGATACTGTCTTTATACGGGCAGGTCTAAGTGCTAATGCTTCCATTATTTTGGCTCGTGCGGATAGTGTTTTAGCTCTAAAAGAGGCGCTAGTTCAATTTGATGATGAAACCAAGAAACCCTTTGTAGAAATTGAAACTTCAGAACAACAATTTGAGCGTAAGGATATAGAATTAGGGATAAGCGATGGCATTTTTGTAGAGGTAAAATCAGGCCTCAACGCAGATGATAAGATTAAAGTCTGGAATGCAATCGAAGAGGAAGAAAACGCGAATTAATCATTTAACATAAAATTTCAATTAATCTTGTAACATTTTAACAACTTGTAAGTCTTATTACAGGAGTTAACATGCCAGATAGCTAACATCACCAATCATGATAGAAATCAAAGATCTTCACAAATCCTATAAAATGGGGAGCAATTCTCTTCATGTTTTAAAGGGAATTAATTTTACGGCGGAAGCAGGAGAACTTGTGGCCATTATGGGGTCTTCAGGATCAGGAAAATCCACCTTGCTCAATATTTTGGGCATGCTGGATGGTGCGGATAGCGGTGAATATATTTTAGATGGTGTTCCCATCAAAGACTTGACCGAGACAAAGGCGGCTCAATATCGGAACAAATTTTTGGGCTTTGTTTTTCAATCATTTAACCTTATTAATTATAAATCTGCTTTGGAAAATGTGGCACTGCCGTTATACTATCAAAAGGTAGCAAGAAAAGAACGCCAAGAGAAAGCATTGAATTATTTGGATAGAGTTGGTCTAAAAGAATGGGCCACACATTTACCAAGTGAGTTATCTGGTGGTCAAAAACAAAGGGTTGCCATTGCTAGGGCCATGGCCGCAGAGCCTAAAGTGCTGTTGGCAGATGAACCAACAGGAGCATTGGATAGTACAACATCGTACGAGGTTATGGATTTGATCCAAAAGATAAATGATGAAGGCAACACCATTTTAGTGGTCACGCATGAAGAAGATATTGCCCACATGTGCAAGAGAATAGTGCACCTAAAAGATGGGGTTATTGTTGAGGATAAAAAGATAAAACAAGTTAGGGCGGAACAATATGTTTGATAGGGATATTTGGCAAGAGATATTTCATACGCTTAGGAATAATAAGCTTAGGACCTTTTTGACGGGTTTTTCCGTGGGTTGGGCAATCTTTATTCTGGTGATGCTGTTAGCTTCTGTTAATGGCATGCAAAACGGTTTCACCAATCAGTTTAATGACGATGCCACCAACTCTATTTTTATAAGACCTGGAACAACGGCGAAAGCATATGCAGGATTTGAAGCTGGTCGTCGTATCCAATTTAAGAATGACGATGTTGAATACATTAGACGAAGTTTCCCTGATGATATTGAATACTTAAGCGCTAGATACTATAGCCGCACATCTGCCAGATATAAAAGTGAAACAGGATCATATCCAATACAGGCAGTGCATCCAGAGTTTCAGATGATTGAAAAGACTATAGTGATCAATGGAAGATATTTTAATGAAGCGGATCTCACAAACAAATCAAAAGTAGCCGTCATTGGTAGAAAGGTTGCAGAAGACTTATTTAAAAAAGAAGATCCAGTAGGTAAGTTTGTTGAATTCAATGGATCACTCTTCAGGATTGTGGGGGTTTTTATAGATGAAGGAGATGATAATGCTGAAAGAAGAATATATGCTCCTATCGGCACTTTTCAGAGAATTTATGGAAACACCAATAATATTAGTGCCATAGCCCTTACCTATAATCCTTCATATGATTTACCCAAGGCACTTGAATTTTCTAGGCGCCTGGAGGATATTATGAAAAGGAGGCACAAGATTTCGCCAGAAGACCAAGCGGGAATAAATGTTTGGAACTATGCAGAAGCATTTAATGATATTAGCAGTTTTTCGGCGGTATTGAGTACTATAAGCATTGGCGTAGGCTTTTTAATATTGATAGCAGGAATAGTGGGCATTGGTAACATTATGGTTTTTACCATAAAAGAAAGAACAAAGGAAATAGGGGTGAGAAAAGCTTTGGGAGCCATGCCTAAACAGATAATCAATTTAGTGCTTTTAGAATCAACATTTATTACAACGCTATCTGGTTTTATCGGTTTAATTTTCGCTTGGATAATTTTATCCCTGATAGGCCCTAACATAAATACCCCGGCATTTAGTAACCCTTCAGTTAGTCTGTCCACGGTTATTACAGCGACAATCATTTTAATTGTGGCAGGAGTTTTGGCGGGTTTAATACCTGCAATTAAAGCAGCAAATGTTAAACCAATTGTAGCATTAAGCGATAAGTAACTATGTGGTTGTTCGATAAAGATTTATGGGTAGAGATTTTCCATACGCTGGGAAAGAATATGTTCCGCACATTTTTAACGATGCTGGGAGTCATCTTCGCGATGATTATTTTGATATTGCTGCTAGGTTCCGCCAATGGAATGAGCAATGGTTTTGATAAAGTTTTTGCAGGTACTGCTTCAAACAGTCTATTTGTTTGGGGACAATCTACTTCTGAACCTTATAAGGGTTTTGAAAGAGGTAGAAGAATACGCTATAAGATTGAAGATGCCGAAATTCTGAAAAAACAAATACCTGAGATTGAAGTATTGGCACCCAGAATAGAACTAGGAAGCCATAGAGAAACAGTTACTGTTTATAGAGAAGGGAGAACAAGCGGCTCATCTGTGTATGGGGATTACCCTGAAATTGATAACATTACCAAAAAGAAACTTGTTGAGGGCAGGTTTTTGAACAAAACAGATATAGCAGATTCCAAAAAAATATGTGTAATAGGAGAGGAAACCTACAAATTACTATTTGATAAAAGCGAAAATGCCGTAGGCAAAGATATCCGAATCAATGGGGTGTTCTTTACTGTGGTGGGAGTTTACAAGCCAAACAATAATATAAATATTGATGGCGAAAATGCGGTTTTTATTCCATTCACCACTTTTCAAAAAGCATTTAATACAGGAGACCGAATGGGATGGATGGCCATTGCGGTAGAACCAAATACAAAGGTTCCTGTAGTAGAAAATAAAATAAAGAAGATACTAAAGACGAAATACGATATACATCCAGATGATGAAAGGGCCATAGGTAGTTTTGATATGTCTGAAATCTTCAACAACATCTCAGCATTTACGGGAGTTCTCAAAGGGTTTTCCTTCTTTGTGGGCATATTTACCTTATTGGCTGGAGTTATTGCCATTAGTAATATTCTATTGATCACAGTGAAGGAACGCACCAAGGAAATTGGGGTGCGTAGAGCATTGGGTGCTACTCCAAGGACCGTTAAGCGTCAAATTGTAGTAGAAGCTATTGTTTTAACAGCTTTTGCTGGACTCATAGGATTTGCTATTTCAGTAGGCATCCTGGCAATTTTAAACTCTTTATGGGGCAGTGGTGAAGATTTTCCATTTGTTAATCCTATGGTAAGCATACCACAATTTGGAATCTCATTCCTATTGATGGTGAGTCTTAGTGTATTGATAGGATTGATTCCGGCAAATAAAGCAGTGAAAGTTAGGCCCATAGAAGCATTACGAGAAGAATAACCAAAAATAATTAGATAACAATCAAATAAGCTATAATGAATAAGTATGTAAAGTACGGCATAATAGGAGTTCTGACTCTTGGAATTTTATATGCAGTAGTGTATTTCCTAAAGCAAAACAGTACTCCGGCCCAATTATATAAAACAGAGTCTTTAGAAAAAAAGGACATTGTAAACAAAGTAATTGTAACGGGTAAAGTAATTCCAGAGGATGAAATCAATATTAAACCACAAATCTCCGGAATTATAGATAATATATATCTGGAAGAAGGTGTTGAGGTTAAAGCTGGAGATTTGATTGCTTCCATAAAAGTTGTTCCCAATGAACAATCATTAAACCAAGCAGCAGGTCGAGTTCGCAATGCAGAACTGGCTTTGAACAATGCAAAAATCGAGTATAACAGAAACAAAGCTTTGTTTGATAAAGGTGTTATTGCCAGCCAAGACTTTAATACCCAACAGTTGACTTATGATCAAGCCCAACAAGAATTAAAAAATGCCCGTGCAGATTATCAAATTATACGTAAGGGTTCAGCAGGTGGGTCATCAAGCGCAAACACCAATATTAGAGCAACAGTATCCGGTACAGTTCTAGAAATCCCTGTTAAAGAAGGTGATCAGGTAATCCAAAGTAATAACTTCAATGATGGTACTACAATTGCCACTATAGCCGATATGTCCAAAATGATTTTTGAAGGTGAAGTTGATGAAGCAGAAGTTGGTAAGTTGAATATTGGAATGCCTTTGGAGATTAGTCTTGGAGCGTTGGAAAAAAACAAGTTTAATGCCAAACTTAAATTCATTGCTCCAAAAGGAGTTGAGACAGAAGGTGCTGTACAGTTTAAAATTGAAGGTGATTTAGTAGTTAACGATAGCATATATGTCAGAGCTGGATATAGTGCCAACGCATCAATTGTACTAGAAGAAAAAAAGGATGTGCTAACACTTAAAGAAGCCCTGTTGCAATTTGATAAAGAAACTGAAAAACCATTTGTTGAAATTGAAATAAGCGAGAATGAATTCGAGCGTAAAGAGTTGGAATTGGGCGTTAGTGATGGAATAGATGTAGAAGTGGTTTCAGGACTTGAGGAAGGAGCAAAAATTAAAGTATGGAACAAATTGGAGAAGAAGGATGATTCCGATGATCAATAAACCAACCAATTATATCAATCAAAAAATCAATAAACGAATGAAATTTAGAATCACATTATTCATGATAATTTGTGCTATGTTCATCACCAATGCACAAATGAAAAAATGGACATTGCAAGAGTGTGTCACTTTTGCTATTGACAACAATTTAACGATTGAACAGTTTGAACTGGATTTGGAAACTGTTCAAATTGAAGAAAGGGATGCTTTAGGTAACTTAATACCTAACCTTAATGGAGATGCTCGTCTTACTGAAAATCTAGGTCTATCTTTTAACCCTACGTCTCAAGAGCCAGTAAACAGCCAACTTAATTTTACAGGCAACCTGACCTCTTCATTAACTTTATTTGATGGCCTTAGGAATTTCAAAAATCTAACTAGGGCTAAAATGAATGCAATTGCAAGTCAATACCGTTTAGATGATTTAAAAGATGATATTCGTCTTAATGTGGCAAACGCTTACTTGCAAGTGCTATCTAACAAAGAGGCGCTCAAAGTTTCAGAAGCTCAGTTTGCTGTTACAGAGCAAGATTTAAAAAGAACTAAGGAATTGGTAGAGTCAGGAGTTTCTCCAAGAGGTGATCTTTTGGAAATTGAGGCCACAGCAGCTTCTCAAGAACAACAAATTGTTAATGGAGAAGGCTTGGTGTTGATTTCAAGAATTAATCTAGCCCAATTATTGCAAATAACGGATTATGAAAATTTTGACATTGCTGATGAGTCTTTCGAAATTCCTCCTTCGGATATTTTGAACAATTCCGCTAAAGTAATTTTTGACAAGGCATTGGGCTTTAGAAATGATATTAAGTTTTCAAAATCAAATGTTGAGCTTGCTGAAAAAGACATTGAAATTGCAAAGGGTGCTCTTTACCCTACATTAAATGCCTTTATAAACTATAACACTAGATATAGTGATCAGAACTTAGTTTCTGCTCAGGATTTAACTATAATACCATTTACAGAGCAGTTATACAGATTTGATGGTCTTTCGTATGGATTTCAACTTAATGTGCCTTTCTTTAATGGTTGGAGTACACGTAATGGTGTAAAACGAGCAAAAATCGATTTAGAAAGAGCTAAGCTTCAATTGGAACAGGATAAATTGGATTTAGAAACAAACATTCAACAGGCCTATGTAGACGTCACTACTTTTAGCAAGGCATATGACGCTGCCGTGAAGACGATGGAAGCTAGAAGATTGGCCTATGATTATGCTAAAGAACGTTTTAATGTTGGTTTAATGAACGCTTTTGATTTTAGCCAAGCGCAGTCAAGGGTAGATGATGCCGAAGCAACTGTAATTCGTACTAAATACGATTATATTTTCCGATTGAAGATTTTGGAGTTCTACTTTGGCATTCCAATTTCTTTAAACTAGTATCTTTGTGGCCGCCATGGCCAGAATACTAAATTTAGAAACAGCAACGACCAATTGTTCAGTCAGTATTTCAGAGGGAAATGATATCATTTGTCTTAAGGAGAACAATGCTGTAAATTATTCGCATTCAGAACAACTGCATGTTTTTATAAAAGAAGCCTTGGAAGAGGCTTCTTTCTCTTTTTCAGATTTGGATGCTATTGCAGTTAGTAAAGGTCCAGGTTCATATACTGGACTGCGTATTGGCGTTTCTGCAGCCAAAGGGTTGTGTTTTTCCTTGGACTTACCTTTGATTTCAATTCCTACTTTAGAGAGTATGGCCAATCAGATCAAAGCATCTGAAGGAGAAGTGATCATTCCTGTACTGGATGCAAGACGGATGGAAGTGTATTCCTCAGTGTACAATTCGGTTTATCAAGAAGTTCGTGATACTAGGGCAGAGGTTATTGATGAGAATTCGTTCAAAGAGTTTGGTTCTTATCCTAAGGTTCATTTTGTTGGCAGTGGTGCGGAAAAATGTATGGAAACCTTACAACATTCCAATTTTGTATTCAATACATCTGTGGTTCCGTCCGCCAGGGAAATGGCAAGAATTGCTTTCCGAAAATTTCAGGAAGGCACTTTTGAAGATGTAGCTTATTTTGAGCCCTATTACCTTAAGGATTTTGTTCTTCAGGGTAAGAAGAACTCTTAGTCTACATCATGTACGACTCTCTGTGGGAATGGAATCTCAATTCCGGCCTGATCAAAACGATGTTTGGTTTCTTCAATTACATGAAAGTGCGCTGGCCAGAAAACTTCATTCTTTGCCCAAAAACGAAGAGTGAGATTTACCGAACTATCTGCCAAATCGCCAACATATACCTCAGGTACAGGTTCTTTTAATATATCTGAATGCTCGGCACAAATCTGCAATAAAATTTCTTTGGCCTGTTTTATATTGGAACCATAACCAATTCCAACATCAAACTTATCCCTTCGGGTATCTTCCATATTATAATTCACGATACTTCCGTTAGAAAGTTGTCCGTTTGGTATAATGGCTACTTGATTGCCAAAGGTGTTCAATTTGGTGCTAAAAATGGTGATTTGTTTTACGCTGCCGTCTATTCCTTGTGCAGAAATAAAATCCCCCACTTTAAAGGGTTTAAAAAGAAGTATCAATACACCTCCAGCAAAATTGGCCAAAGAACCTTGCAGCGCCAAACCAATGGCCAAACCAGCTGCTCCAACCATGGCAACAAGAGAAGATGATTTTACTCCTAGTTGGGTCACAACTATGGTAAAAAGAAGAACTTTAAGGGCAATACTTATAAAGCTCTGTAAAAAACTCTCTAGAGTAAGGTCGTAATCTTTACGTTCAAAAAATTTGCGAACCAAACGATTAATAAAACGTATAATCCATAACCCGCCTAAAAGAATAACAATTGCCAAGATGAGATTGGGCATAAAATCCCAAAACCATTCAATGGCTTTCTCTAGATGTTGTTCAAAATTTTGAAGCTCTTCCATAACTGTTTTATATAAAACAAAGCAAAGTTAAGATGCTTTTGTCCAGAAGGAAATGATTTTAATTAATTTTTTAATTGATTCAGGACTTCTTCGGTGGAAGTAACTGGGAGCTTACAAGCCCCTTCTATACATACATAGACTAAAGTTTCTCCTTCATTATACCTGTTTTTCAATAGGTCAATACCACCCTCTTTTTCTGAACCTACTAAAATGCTATTAGGGAGATAATGACTACTCAATTCCTTTGCTAGAGTCTTATAATTTTCCCCCACAACGGCTATCTCATGAAAGTTTTGATTTTCATAAAGTACCAAATGCATCCAGTTTGCATAACCCTGGGCACTTTCATCAAAATCTGCTTGCACATTTTTCACCATTTGTTTGGCAAGTATTCCGTAATCTTCCTCTGTATATAATTTATGAAACTTCAAAAGGTTTTTTGCCATTATGGAATTGGAAGCCGAGATGACATTATCATTAGTCTCGATACTCCTTCTAATAAGGGATTCGTCCTGATCAGAAGTGAAAAAGAACATCCCTGATTTCTTGTCTAAAAAGTGAACTTTTGCGTAGTCCAAAAGATTTTTGGAATGATTAAGCCACTTTTCATCAAAAGTAACTTCATAAAGTGCTAGGTATGCTTCAATAACAGTTGCGTAGTCCTCTAAAAAACCATTAATACTGCTGCTCCCTTCTTTGTGATTGCGAAAAAGAGAATTATCATTTTTAATCATTTCTTTTTCAAGAAACTGTGCATTTTTAAGTGCCAACTCAAGATAATCTGGGTTTCCTAAGTAACGATAGGCATCTACCAAACCTTTCAACATTAGTCCGTTCCAAGAAGTAAGTATTTTGTCATCTAATCTTGGTTTGGAGCGTTCAGTTCTTTTCTCTTTTAATATTTTGAGGGAATTATTCAATTTTTCTTTTAGGACAGCTACTGAAAGATCGTGTTTTTTTGCAATTTCTTCATCTGTTTTATCTCGAATTAAAACATAGTTTCCTTTTTCCCAAAGGCCATAAGAATTTATATTGTAATAATCTTTGAAGATGTCAAAATCTGCTCCCAATAGTTGAGACAGTTCATCTTTAACCCAAACATAGTAGGCTCCTTCTTCCAGCTCACCATGCTCATCTAAACTATCAGCATCCAAAGAAGAATAAAAACCTCCATTTTCGTCAAGTAGTTCTTTTTCAACAAAACCTATGGTCTGTTCAACAACGGTTTTATACAGTTCATTCTTTGTTACGGCATAGGCCTTGGCATACAAGCTCGCCAATTGGCCGTTGTCATATAGCATTTTCTCAAAATGGGGTACATGCCATTTGGTATCCACGGCATATCTAGAGAACCCCCCGCCAACATGATCGTAAATACCGCCATAGGCCATACGGGTCAATGTGGCATTAACATGTTCCATGATTTCAGGTTTGGAATTAGCAGTGGCATAATGCAAAAGAAAATCCCAATTATTTGGCATCATAAATTTGGGTGCACGCTTGTATCCACCTAAATAACTATCAAAATATGTTGACCATTTTTCTACGGAAGTGTCAAGCTGCGTCATTGTATACGCATCGGAATCTTCTTTGTTCTCTACAAGGTTTATGGCATTGATTCCGTTTGCTAAATCACTGGCATATTGTACAATTTTAGATTTATCGTTTTTGTATAAATCTGTAAGTTGCTTCAAGGATTTAACCCAATTGTCTTTCGGGACATAGGTAGCACCCCAGAACGGCCTTCCATCCGGCAGGGCTACTATATTAAGAGGCCATCCACCATTTCCAGACATCATTTGTATTGCATCCATATAGATTTGGTCTACATCTGGTCTTTCTTCTCTATCAATTTTTATGTTGATGAAATTTTCATTCATCATTTGCGCTACTTCCTCATCTTCAAAACACTCTTTTTCCATCACATGACACCAGTGACAGGCAGCATAACCAATGCTTATAAGTAAGGGTTTATCTTCTTTTTTAGCTTTTTCTAATGTCTCAGGGCTCCAGGCTTCCCAGTTTACAGGATTATGTGCATGCTGCAATAGGTATGGACTGGTCTCATGGATCAGAGCATTTGTATGTTTATGGGTCACTTTATTTGATTTTTGGGTGCAACCTTGGGTTAAAGACAATAAAACCGATAAAATGGTAATTCTTTTAAGCATGTAAACAATTTTGAACATAAAAAAAGCGCCCGAGATGGGCGCATTTTTTGTTTATCACCCCTTGGTTATTTAACCTCAAAAGTGATCTTAACGTTGACTCTGTATTCATCTATTTTACCATCCTTAACAGAAGCACTTTGCTCGTTGAGGTAAACAGAACGGATATTCTTAACTGATTTGGAAGCATGGGCTACTGCATTTTTCGTTGCTTGTTCCCAACTTTCATCAGAGTTTGCCAATACTTCAATAACTTTTAAAACTGCCATGGTTAATGTTTTTTAAATTAATTCAAGTTATGAAAATTTGACCATACTATTTGTAAGAAAGGTTGAAAATCAGCCATTGAGTGCAACCACCTCATTTACTTTATCTCCCATCATGTTTTTTAACATGGTCTCAATACCATTTTTTAGGGTAAAAGTGGAAGATGGACATCCACTACATGCGCCTTGTAGAATCACATTTACGGTTTTACTTTCTTCCTCGTAGGATTGAAAAAGTATATTACCACCATCACTGGCAACTGCTGGCTTTACATATTCTTCCAATATATCAATGATTTGTTGGGAAGTATCATCGTATTGTGTTGGTGACAAGCTTTGCTCTGCAGTCTCCTTAGATTTCCGAATTGCTTCACTGGAAACTACTTCTTTTCCATCTGCTAAAAAGTCTCTAATGTACTCTCGTAATTGCATGGTGATTTCCTCCCAATCAGCAACTTCGTATTTTGAAACAGATACATAGTTCTCATCAAAGAATACCTCTTTTACAAATGGAAAGTGGAAAAGCTCTTTGGCCAATTGTGAATCCTTTGCGTCATCAATGTTTTTGAATTCGTAAGTTGTGGGAACTATTTTCTTGTTAGAAACAAACTTCATTACCGCAGGGTTTGGAGTAACTTCTGCGTAAACGGTAATAGGTTGTTTTTTCTGAGTTTCTGCTTCATTTACCACAGGTTCTCCGGCATTTAAATATTCAACCAATTGCTGCGCAACTTCATCTTTTACATCATCCCATTCAACAATGTCAAATCGTTCAAGGGCTATAAAGTTTCCAGAGATATATACAGTTTTAACAAATGGAAGATAAAACAACTGTTGCGCTAATGGGGAATCCTTCGCTTCATCTATGTTTTTAAGCTCATGATTGCCCTTTGCCAAGAATTGATTGGACTCAAATTTTAGTATTTTGGGGTTGTTGGTCTCAACAACGGTGATGTTAAATTCTTTCATAGCAAATATTTGATGCAAAAATACAAAGTAAACATGAGAGGTAAAATATATAATAATGTACCGCTTCAATCGTTATCTAAATGTTTGATTACCTTTAAATATCAACTTTAGCCCCATAATCAATACATGAGACGCTATTTAATCCTACTAATCATTACCCTAGTTTTTGGGCTAACTACTAAGGCTCAAGAAGGAATACCTGTATATTTTGACTACTTAGCAGATAACTATTATTTGGTGTATCCATCTATGGCAGGTATTAGCGAAGGAGCAAAAATACGTCTTACTGCTAGGAAGCAATGGTTCAATGTTGATGAAGCCCCTAGTTTACAGACCTTGAATGCTAATTTTAGAGTAGGTGAACGAAGCGGTGTTGGCGGCATCTTATTCAATGATTCTAACGGATACCACTCCCAAACGGGCTTTAAAGCAACCTACGCTCATCATTTACAGTTGGCGGGAGATTTTAGAACATTGAACCAAATATCCTTTGGACTTAGTGCTGGAGTTATTTTAAGCAGTTTAGATGAAACCGAATTTAGATCTATAATACCAGATCCGGTGGTTTCAGGAACAAAAAATACCACAAGCTATTTTAATGTGGATTTGGGAGTATCATATAATATTTTTGAATTTTATGCACACGCTGCTGTTTTGAATGTCTTAGGAAGTGGTCGTGATTTATACACGGCAGCCGAATTTGATAATTTGAGAAGATACTTGCTTTCTGCAGGATATGTTTTTGGAAAGAAAACCAGAATTGAACCTTCTGTTTTATTTCAAATGACCGATTTTACCAAGGAAAAAACTATTGATTTCAACGCTAAGGTTTACAAAGATGTTGCTTTTGGTACAGTTTGGGCCGGATTATCTTATCGTAGAAGTTTTGATGGAGCGCAGTTTCAAACCAATGGCGGTTTTGGGGAGCAGCGTTTGCAGTTGTTTACGCCAATAATTGGAGTTAATGTAAACCAGTTCTTGTTCTCTTATAACTATTCCTACCAATCAGGGGATATCCGTTTTGATAATGGAGGTTTTCATCAAATTACTTTAGGGTACGACTTTGGTCAGAGTGATCAAGGCAAGCGTTACGATTGTTACTGCCCTGCGGCCAATAATTAAAAATGGCCCATCAAAAATGATGGACCACCTTTTTTCTCACACTTAAATAATTTAATCCCACTTATAATTTTTCTTTGCAGCTTGATTTTTTATAGCTGATAACAATGCATTTTCCAATTCTCCTGTTTCTTCTTTTTGGTTTTTAGCAATATAAGCCTCACGTTTTGTATTTAACTCCTGAATCTGCTTTTGAATTTTTTCACGCTCCGTTTTTTTGTCCTGGACGTATTGTTTGATCTCTTTTTCAGATTTACCCTTTAGTTCGGCAGGTAGATCTTTGTCTTTAAGCTCTGAAACTTCAAACTCATCGTCCTCAACAGCATCAACCAAATCCCATTTAGAATTTTTATAGAGCCTAGAGCTTTTACTCACTGCACGTTTTACTACAACAGCCTCTTCCAATTCGGCAGCGTTGCTGTCTTGCATACCTTGTAATGCTTTCTTTTCCCTGCCTAAAGCACCATAAGAGATATACGTAGTGTTCAGCTTAGAGTTAAGACGAATGATTATATCATCATAAGGAGTGTCAATATGAACAACTTGTTTGTTATGGTCTATAGCCATGTATTCGCCACCTGTTAGTGTAGCGCCGCTTTTCCATTTGGTGGAAATACCTTGCTCATAATTACCGCAGAAAATAGTGTTTACAATAATGTCTTTTTCTTTAGCATTGGATGTAGCATCCCTATAGTTTAATTTACCTTGGGTGAATGGCTCGTTTCCTGCAATAAAAATCATTTTAAGATCGTCTGCATTTTTACCCCAATCCAATTGCTTTAATGAAGTTTGAATCACTTGGCCGCAATACTCTTCGCCACCATTGGTGGTTAAGGAAAACAACTTTTCAGAGATTTCATCCAAATCACTGCTAAAACCTATTACCTGTCTAATGTAGCCTTCATTAGAAGCTAAATCGTCATTGCCATATTCATAAAGTGCTATTTGTAATGAAGGTCTGGCCTCATTCCCGCATTTAGCGTGGGTAAATTCATTAACTATATCCCAAAGTTGTGCCTTTGCTTGGTTAATAAGGCCATCCATGCTGTTACTAGTGTCCAACAACAATGCAACCTTTACATATTGCTTGGCTGGTTTGTCTGGGATAGACCTTGTTATCAAGGCGGTGTTTTTATATTCCCTTGGTTTTAAATTGCATCCGTACACTGTTCCGGCTGCGATTGTAAAAAGTGCTATTCCTAATAAATGTTTTAAATGTTTCATAGTTCAATGTTTTAAAGTATGGGATAAAAGTATTTCCATCTTTTTTTAATTAAAACCAGGAATGATGGAACGGGAACTTAGAATGAGTGAGTGATACTAATGGTTTTGTAAAGTGGTAAAATGATGCTGTTTTTAGTGACTTTTGGAGGAGAAGCCATTTTTTAATACGCTTTATATGAATTAAGTTTACCTAAGTATTTAGGAATAAATGATAAAAGGAATACACATACTGTTCTTCTTTCTAATCGTGTTTTATTCTGGGTTTTCCCAAGTAAACAATGAACGCTTGTCCATGGAGATTACAGGGACGGTTAAGGGAAAGGAAAACTTTGCCCCAATTTCAGGGGTTGAAGTTTCTACGGATAAAGGTTCCTATACAACAACCAATGGACTGGGTGAATTCAAAATAAAAGCTTCCATTGGTGATATGCTCATTTTTGAAAGTTTGGAATTTGAATCGGTTCGGCATAGAATAACATCAGATGAAGAGGTAGATGTTTTGGTGGAGGGTTATGTATCTAAAAGAGCTTCAAAGAAAGAAAAAAGTATCAGCTCAAGGAATATTTCAAATCATCAGAGATTTCTAGATTCCGCCAACATCTACAAAAGAACAGATTTGGAGAAGAGTATTGACTTTATTGCTCAATCCATATCTCAATTGGGCAAACGGGGAAATAGAAACGAACTTTCTTCCTCTTTAACCACGTTAGGCGAGATTTATTTGTACCATAAACAATATGACTTGGCCATTACAAATTTCAAAGATGCCCTTGAACATAGAGAATCATCTAAAACGAAGCTGTTATTGGGCAAAGCCTATGTGATGAATGGCGAGTTTCAAAATGCAAAAACCATGCTAACTCCTTTGCTGGATATAAAGAACATGATTCCCTTTCAACGGGTTGAACTGTATGAAAATTTAGGAGATGCCGTCAAGGGTTTGTCCAAACTGAATGAAGCAGTGGATTTTTATAAGGAGGGGCTTCAAATTGCTCAAAAAAACCAAATCTCTCCCAAGGTCATTGATTTAAACTCAAAAATAGCAGATGCCTATGCAAGCGAAAATCGTTTAGTAGAGGCTGAAGGGTTTTATAACAATTCTTTGAACCTTTCTAAAAAAGTAGCTCCAGAACGATTAATAGAGGAGAATGAAAAAGTTGCCGATTTTTATAATCAAGAGAATAGATATGAAGATGAAATTCAACTAAGAAAAAAGAGTTTGAGTGGATTATCCCAATTACCAAGGCAATCAGTTGGTAGAGAAAATAAGGCCTTGCCAAGTTCAGATTCCATAACGGCACAACGCATCAATTATAAAATAGCCAACGCATATATAGCACAGGATAAGTTGGATGAGGCTATTCCTTATTTGGAACGAAGTATTGTTAAGGCAGATAGTGAAGATGATTTGGTGGTACAAAAAGATGCAACCAGAAAATTGTCAGAAGTATACAAATACAAAGGAGATTTTTCAAAATCGTTGGAATCCTATCAAGATTATGTTGCTGTTGTAGATAGCTTGTATGTGAGAAAGGAGCAAGAAATTTCTAGAGCGGCCAGATTTAATCGTGAGATAGCTACCAAGCAAAATCGTATATCAAGTCTGGAACAAGAACGACAGTTATCCCAAAGCAAGTATAGCCTTGCCGTAACAGAACAACAATTGTTTGAAGAAACAAGCAAACGACAAAAATGGATTATTTATTCCTTGATTTTTGGGCTAGTGCTAATGGCATTGACCACCTTCCTGTTCTATAGAAATAGCAAGCAACAGAAGTTGGCAAATAATCTACTGGCATTAAAGTCGTTGCGCACACAAATGAATCCGCACTTTATTTTCAATGCCCTCAATTCCGTCAACAATTACATTGCAAAGAGCGACGAACGCAGTGCAAATCGATTTCTAAGTGATTTTTCAGTTTTGATGAGAAGCGTGCTGGAAAATTCTGAAGAGGACTTTATCTCTCTTTCCAGAGAATTGGAGCTTTTAGAGTTATACGTGAAGTTGGAGCATTCCCGTTTTTCAGATAAGTTTGATTATGAAATCAACATTGATAAAAAGATAGATATTGATGCCTTTGAAATTCCTCCGATGCTTCTTCAGCCATATATAGAAAATGCTATTTGGCATGGACTGCGCTATAAAGAAGAAAAAGGTTTTTTAAAGATTGAGGTAAATCAAATCAACAAAGAGCTCCTAGAAATTACAATTGTGGATAACGGAATTGGAAGAAAAAAATCAGCAGCATTAAAGACGGACAACCAAAAGAAACAAAAATCAAAAGGAATGGGTAATATTAAAAAACGGATCCAAATTCTTAATGATATGTATAAGAACAAGGTGGATGTTGCAATTTCCAATTTGAATGAAGACCAAACAGGAACAAAAGTATCCCTTAAGCTTAAAAAAGATTGATGGAATTACGGACTATTATTGTAGAAGACGAGGCAAATAGCAGGGAAATATTAAGAAATTATATTGCCAAATATTGCGATGGAGTAAAGCTTTTAGGAGAAGCTTCCAATATTGATGAAGGGTTGCAACTAATTCAACAGCATCAACCAGATTTGGTGTTTTTAGATGTTGAAATGCCTTTTGGAAATGCCTTTGATCTACTGGATAAAATACCTGATCGAACTTTTGAAACAGTTTTTGTGACAGCTTATAACCAATATGCCATGGATGCATTGAACAACCATGCCGCATATTATCTTATGAAACCCATAAATATTGATGAGCTGATAAAAGCGGTGGAATATGTCAAGGAAATCAAGGAGAAAGAAAATGCTCTGGATGGTCAAGTATTAAAAGCCAGAACAATTAAAGCAGAGGGGAAAATAACCCTGCCGCAACTGGATGGCTTTCAAGTTTTGGAAGTAGGGGATATCTTCTTTTGTAAAGCCGATGACAATTACACAGAAATATATCTGGAGCATAAGAAAATTGTAGTGAGCAAAACACTCAAGTATTTTGAAGAAGCCCTTACGGAATATGCCTTTGCCAGAATTCATAAATCGTATTTGGTAAATGTAGGGGAAGTAGTAAAATATAAAAGAGGAAAGGGAGGTAGTGTTGTTTTATCAAATGGGAAGGAACTATCCGTTTCTGCATCTAAAAAGGCAGCATTATTATCTTATTTTCAATAAAATCAATTCAAGAATATGATACTTAGATCCGTAAGGGGAAAATCCCCAGAAATAGGAGAAGACTGTTTTATAGCCGAAAATGCCACTATCGTTGGAGAAGTGTCTATGGGAGACCAATGCAGCATTTGGTACAATGCAGTTATCAGGGGAGATGTGCATTTTATAAAAATGGGAAACAAAGTCAATGTGCAGGATGGTGCTGTTATTCATTGTACCTATCAAAAATCACCTACCACAATCGGGAACAACGTTTCCATTGGCCATAATGCTTTGGTGCATGGCTGTACTGTAAAGGACAATGTGCTGATTGGTATGGGGAGTATTATTATGGATGATTGTATTGTGGAAAGTAATTCAATTATTGCTGCTGGAGCAGTCCTAACCCAAGGCACACATGTAGAGGAAGGAAGTATCTATGCAGGAATGCCCGCAAAGAAAATAAAGGACGTAAGTCCAGAATTGAGCTCAGGAGAAATAGATCGTATTGCTAACGCCTATGTGACCTATTCAAGTTGGTTTAAGTAGTATTGGCAATTTAAATTATCCCTATTTTAGCACCGCTATAAAACTAATCAGATGAATGCATATATTTTTCCAGGACAAGGAGCTCAATTTGTGGGAATGGGCCTAGACCTTTATGAAAATCACAACCAAGCGCAAGAACTATTCGAACAAGCCAATAATATTTTAGGTTTTTCCATTACGGATATTATGTTTGAAGGAACTCCTGAAGATTTAAAGCAGACCAAGGTAACCCAGCCTGCTATTTTTTTGCATTCCGTTATTTTGAGTAAGGTTCTTGGAGAAAATTTTAACCCAGACATGGTTGCGGGGCATTCGCTTGGAGAGTTTTCAGCATTGGTGGCCAATGGCACTTTAAACTTTGAAGATGGCCTAAAATTGGTTTCACAAAGAGCTTTGGCAATGCAAAAGGCATGTGAAGTTCAACCAAGCACTATGGCTGCAGTTTTAGGGTTGGATGATGAGGTGGTCGAAAAAATATGCCAAGAAACAGGAGGAATTGTAGTCCCTGCAAATTATAATTGTCCAGGTCAATTGGTAATTTCAGGAGAGATTGAAGCTGTAAACGCAGCATGTGAAAAATTAAAAGAAGCAGGAGCTCGTAGAGCTTTATTACTTCCCGTTGGTGGAGCGTTTCACTCACCTTTAATGGAACCGGCCAGAGAAGAATTGGCAGCGGCGATAGAAGCAACAAGTTTTAGTGTACCTATCTGTCCAATATATCAAAATGTACCAACTACTGCTGTTACAAGTGCAGATGAAATTAAAACCAATTTGATTTCTCAGTTGACCGCTCCCGTAAAATGGACTCAGAGTGTACAACAAATGATTAAAGATGGTGGAAATTCTTTTGTTGAAGTTGGTCCCGGTAAAGTATTGCAAGGCTTGGTTAGAAAGATAGATTCTAGTGTAGAAACATCTTCTGGCACCATATAAATAAGGATTTTTCTGACTTAAAGGTATTTCATCCGAGAAAGATAGATTTAGTCTGTAAAGTTGTGGTGTTCCTTCATTTTTTAGTAATATTGATTCTTCCCAAATCACCGACCAAAACCAAAATGAGAACTATACTGAAAATCATTAAATAGGTGATGTCATCCTTCTTAAAAAAAGCTTCTTTTTTATCTTTCTCTAACTATGGTAAAGAGAAAATACTCTTAATAGTATTTACGGTATTTGGTTTTAGTTTTGGATTTGGACAAGGCTTTACGATGGTTGAGAGCGGTGGTGCTACGGGCACCTCTGAGACGGGCACGACGGATACTTTCACGGTTGTTCTGGACAATGCCCCTGCGACGAACGTTGTCCTTACGGTGACTTCTGGCGATATTGGTGAGGGCACCGTTGACCTTGGCACGTTGACCTTTACCCCTGGAAACTTTGGTGATGTTCAGACGGTCACTGTCACGGGCATCGATGATGCTCTTGTCGACGGCACCCAGACATATGATATAACGGTTAGTGTCGATGATGCGAACAGTGATGACGCCTTCGACCCACTTGCCGACCAGACGGTATCTGTTGACAATGCCGATGATGATTTAGCTGTCCCCGGCTTTACGATAGTTGAGAGCGGTGGTGCTACGGGCACCTCTGAGACGGGCACGACGGATACTTTCACGGTTGTTCTGGACAATGCCCCTGCGACGAACGTTGTCCTTACGGTGACTTCTGGCGATATTGGTGAGGGCACCGTTGACCTTGGCACGTTGACCTTTACCCCTGGAAACTTTGGTGATGTTCAGACGGTCACTGTCACGGGCATCGATGATGCTCTTGTCGACGGCACCCAGACATATGATATAACGGTTAGTGTCGATGATGCGAACAGTGATGACGCCTTCGACCCACTTGCCGACCAGACGGTATCTGTTGACAATGCCGATGATGATTTAGCTGTCCCCGGCTTTACGATAGTTGAGAGCGGTGGTGCTACGGGCACCTCTGAGACGGGCACGACGGATACTTTCACGGTTGTTCTGGACAATGCCCCTGCGACGAACGTTGTCCTTACGGTGACTTCTGGCGATATTGGTGAGGGCACCGTTGACCTTGGCACGTTGACCTTTACCCCTGGAAACTTTGGTGATGTTCAGACGGTCACTGTCACGGGCATCGATGATGCTCTTGTCGACGGCACCCAGACATATGATATAACGGTTAGTGTCGATGATGCGAACAGTGATGACGCCTTCGACCCACTTGCCGACCAGACGGTATCTGTTGACAATGCCGATGATGATTTAGCTGTCCCCGGCTTTACGATAGTTGAGAGCGGTGGTGCTACGGGCACCTCTGAGACGGGCACGACGGATACTTTCACGGTTGTTCTGGACAATGCCCCTGCGACGAACGTTGTCCTTACGGTGACTTCTGGCGATATTGGTGAGGGCACCGTTGACCTTGGCACGTTGACCTTTACCCCTGGAAACTTTGGTGATGTTCAGACGGTCACTGTCACGGGCATCGATGATGCTCTTGTCGACGGCACCCAGACATATGATATAACGGTTAGTGTCGATGATGCGAACAGTGATGACGCCTTCGACCCACTTGCCGACCAGACGGTATCTGTTGACAATGCCGATGATGATTTAGCTGTCCCCGGCTTTACGATAGTTGAGAGCGGTGGTGCTACGGGCACCTCTGAGACGGGCACGACGGATACTTTCACGGTTGTTCTGGACAATGCCCCTGCGACGAACGTTGTCCTTACGGTGACTTCTGGCGATATTGGTGAGGGCACCGTTGACCTTGGCACGTTGACCTTTACCCCTGGAAACTTTGGTGATGTTCAGACGGTCACTGTCACGGGCATCGATGATGCTCTTGTCGACGGCACCCAGACATATGATATAACGGTTAGTGTCGATGATGCGAACAGTGATGACGCCTTCGACCCACTTGCCGACCAGACGGTATCTGTTGACAATGCCGATGATGATTTAGCTGTCCCCGGCTTTACGATAGTTGAGAGCGGTGGTGCTACGGGCACCTCTGAGACGGGCACGACGGATACTTTCACGGTTGTTCTGGACAATGCCCCTGCGACGAACGTTGTCCTTACGGTGACTTCTGGCGATATTGGTGAGGGCACCGTTGACCTTGGCACGTTGACCTTTACCCCTGGAAACTTTGGTGATGTTCAGACGGTCACTGTCACGGGCATCGATGATGCTCTTGTCGACGGCACCCAGACATATGATATAACGGTTAGTGTCGATGATGCGAACAGTGATGACGCCTTCGACCCACTTGCCGACCAGACGGTATCTGTTGACAATGCCGATGATGATTTAGCTGTCCCCGGCTTTACGATAGTTGAGAGCGGTGGTGCTACGGGCACCTCTGAGACGGGCACGACGGATACTTTCACGGTTGTTCTGGACAATGCCCCTGCGACGAACGTTGTCCTTACGGTGACTTCTGGCGATATTGGTGAGGGCACCGTTGACCTTGGCACGTTGACCTTTACCCCTGGAAACTTTGGTGATGTTCAGACGGTCACTGTCACGGGCATCGATGATGCTCTTGTCGACGGCACCCAGACATATGATATAACGGTTAGTGTCGATGATGCGAACAGTGATGACGCCTTCGACCCACTTGCCGACCAGACGGTATCTGTTGACAATGCCGATGATGATTTAGCTGTCCCCGGCTTTACGATAGTTGAGAGCGGTGGTGCTACGGGCACCTCTGAGACGGGCACGACGGATACTTTCACGGTTGTTCTGGACAATGCCCCTGCGACGAACGTTGTCCTTACGGTGACTTCTGGCGATATTGGTGAGGGCACCGTTGACCTTGGCACGTTGACCTTTACCCCTGGAAACTTTGGTGATGTTCAGACGGTCACTGTCACGGGCATCGATGATGCTCTTGTCGACGGCACCCAGACATATGATATAACGGTTAGTGTCGATGATGCGAACAGTGATGACGCCTTCGACCCACTTGCCGACCAGACGGTATCTGTTGACAATGCCGATGATGATGTAGCAGCTGTTACCATTGCAGATGTCAATGGCAGTGAAGATAACGGGGCTATCCAACTTACAGCAACGTTGAACAATGCAGTTGAAGGAGGTTTTACGGTACAGGTTTCTTCTGCTGATGGTTCAGCTACTTTAGCTGATACAGATTATACAGGAATTTTACAGACTCTTACTTTTGCTGGTACTGCAGGAGAAATTGAGAACTTTGTAATAATACCAACGGCGGATGCCGTCATAGAATTAGATGAAACATTGACTATTTCAATGAGCAATCTAGGAGCTACTGCATTAACAATTGATATATCAGATACGGCAACTGTAACGATAAATAATGATGATACTTGCGCTGCGGGAAATGTAGCACCAACTTTTATTGGCGGTTCAATAATTACTTTTTGCGATGCATTTACACAAGACTTGGATGCTTATACTGCAAGTATTCCGCCTGTAGGATCAGACTTAAGATGGAGTACTAATTCAGATACAAGTGTAACAGGAGATTATCTGCCAACAAGCACGGTAAGTTCAGCTGACATTTATTTTGGATTTTTCTATGATGCTTTGAATGACTGCGTTAGCGCTACTTTCAGTGTTACACTAACACAAAACGCAACACCTTCACCAGGTACAACAACAAACATTGCTACTTGCGATAATTCAGGTGAAGGGGATAGCGTGGTGGATTTGGATGACCAATTAACAGGGGCAGATGCAGGCAACTGGTCTTTAACTGGCAGTCCGGGAGGAGCTTCAATTACCATTAACGCTAGCAATATTGTAAACTTTAATGGACAGCCTTTAGGTGATTATACCTTTACATATACAACATCTGGGGCAACAGCTCCTTGTGTTGACCAAACAGTTGATTTAACTGTTACCGTAATAGATTGCGCAATTCCTTGTAATGCAGGAAATACGGCCCCTGTGCTTGATAGCTCTGAACCTATCGAGTTTTGTGATGTTGTCGCTGCCGATTTAAATGCCTATGTAACCAATTCAGCACCTGCTGGAAGTGTGCTTACTTGGAGTACTAGTTCTGATCCCTTGGCGACTAATGCACACATAAGCAATATTGTGGCGGCTCCAGGATCTTATTTTGGTTTCTTTTTTGATGCAGGAAATAATTGCGCTAGCCCCGTGTTGACAGTATCTTTAGAACGTTTTTTTACACCCAATATAGACAGTACTTCAGGCGACTCCATATGTGGAGAAGGAACGTTGATATTGACTGCTACAGTGGCCGACGATATTACCCTCAACTGGTATGCAACTGCAACCGGGGGAGCCGTATTGGGCAGCGGGCCTTTGTTTGAAACGCCGACCATTTCAACAACCACCTCATTTTTTGTTGAGGCTACGTCCAATAATTGTAGCACTGAAAGGATAGAAGTAGTAGCAACAGTGAATGAAACCCCGTCTGTAGGAACCCCAACTAATACAATTGCTTGTAATGCTGCGGGTAATGGAGGACCAACGGTTATAGACTTAGATGATACGCTAACGGGTGAAGATTTGGGAACATGGGCAATTATTACTGATCTATCTGGAGGAACTCTATCAATAGGTTCAGATAATAATGTGGATTTTGAAAGTTTACCTTCTGGTAGTTATGTATTTGAATACACTACAAATGGTGCGGTGGCACCTTGTGTGAATAGTTCGGTACAAGTAACAGTTTCAGTAAGCAATTGTATTGTAGATTCGGATAATGACGGTTTAACAGATGGAGAAGAAAATGATTTAGGTACAAACCCTAACAATCCTGATACAGATGGTGATGGTTTAACGGATGGTGAAGAAGTGTTGGTGGTCGATGACCCAAGTACAACGGCGGTTCCAGAGAATGCAACGGACCCTTTAGATAGTTGCGATCCTTTTTTGACTCCAGCTTGTAACCCTGAAGCTATTGATTTGGCAATTACAAAAGAAGTTGATAATGATACACCATTATTGCAAAGCAATATAACCTTTACTATTACCCTTGAGAACACAACAATGGATAGGGTGTTGGATATTCTTGTCAATGATTTGATTGGTGATGGATTTGAATATGTTTCACATACGGCATCAAAAGGGCTTTATGATCAAGTTAGTGGAATGTGGTCCATTGCTGAATTAATTCCCGAAGAAAGTGTCATCTTGGAAATTACAGTTACGGTTACCACTTCTGGGCAACTTCAGAATACAGTAACTATAGCTTCTTCGTTTCCAACTGATGCCGTAAGTTCTAATGATACAGCAACAGTTTCTGTTCAAGTTAATCAAAGCCCGTGTCAGGACCCAGGGACCTTGTGTAATATCTTTTCACCTAATGGAGATGGTATAAATGACACACTGGTGTTTATTGATCCTAACAATGATTTTCCAAATAATAAACTAGAGGTGTTTGATCGCTATGGAAATAGCGTTTTTGAGATGCAGGGCTATGATAGCACATGGGATGGAACAGGTAGTAGTGGTGATGTGCCAAAAGGCACCTACTTTTATATATTGGATCTTGTAGGTGATGGAAGCGAAATAGTAAAAGGGTGGATTCAAATAATAAGATAAATGAAACATGCCAAATAAAATTGGTTTAAGAACATACGGAATACTTGCTCTAACTCTCATTGGAATTATGAGTGTTGGTATGGCTCAAAAAGAACCTCAGTATACACAGTACATGTATAATATTGGAAGTTTTAATCCAGCCTATGTAGGAACGGTTGAGTCTCCTGAGTTGGCAGGTCTGTACCGAGCGCAATGGGTAGATATTCCTGGAGCACCTACTACTATGCGGTTCGGTGTGAATGTTCCATTTGCTAATGAAAAAACTGGACTTGGTCTTAATGTGGTACATGATGAGTTGGGACCTTCAAGACAAACATTTATCAATCTGGCATATTCTTACCAAATCAACGTTTCAGATATAACAAAACTGTCTTTTGGGCTGTCCGCTGGAGGATCTCTTTTAAGTTTGGATTATTCTGAAGGTACTTTTGTAGACCCATCTGACCCAACGATTATTGGTGAAAATTTAAGTGATTTTTACCCAACTGTTGGCGCAGGACTTTTCCTTTATGAAGAAGATTGGTACATGGGGCTTTCCATCCCCAATTTTTTAACCAATGGATTGTACAATGATGAAGTAGCAACCATAGTTGAGGATAATATGCAGTTCAATGTAATTGGAGGATATGTTTTTCAGATATCAGACAGGACCAAGTTTAAGCCAGCATTTTTGGTGAACTACCTTCAAGGATCTCCTGTTAACGTAAATTTATCTGCAAATTTTCAGTTTATAGATGCACTCACTATAGGAGCTTCATATAGATTTGACAATGCAGTTAGTGGTTTAGCTGGTATTCAGGTTTCTAACGGATTGTTTTTAGGATATTCGTATGATTACAATACAAATGGACTGGGAGAGTTTAGTGGAGGCTCACATGAGGCAATACTGAAATTTTATATTGGACGAGGTGGTTTTGGAAGCGGAAATTCCAAAGCAAAAAGTAAAGACAAAAAATTAAAAGGTAAACCAAAACAGATAGATTCTCCAAGATTTTTCTAATATGGCACTAGCAAAAAAAATAAACGCTGCACTACTGGTATACTTTTTAGGTATGGTCATCTGCTTTGCCCAAAGTAAAAAATCAAAAGGGGACGATTACTTTTTCCAGTATGACTATCAGAAGGCGATAAGTGCTTATGAGCTGGATATAGCAAAAGGCACCTTAACGCAGCAACAATTTCTGAATTTAGCCGATGCTTACTTCAAGACAAATAATTTTGAAAAAGCTTCAGACGCTTACCTTTCATTGTACAAGAAAGATACTTTGATGAGCAACCATCATTTCAATAAAATGCTACAGAGCTTATCCAAAACTGCCAATAAAGAGAAAAAAGAAGCATTTTTAGCTACCATGTCTGCGAGTTTTCAAAAAGAATTTTTACAGAATTTGGAATTTAATACTCAACTGTTGGAGGATAGTAATGTAGGTGGCGAGATGGATTTTCAAATCTTTAACTTAAACGGCAATAGTCCACAATCAGATTTTTCACCTTCGTTTTATGGAGGGCAGTTGTTATTTTCAAGCGGCAGATTACAGGATACAAAGAGAAGATATGTTCCAGCTGGCGAAGGATATTTAAACATATATGAAGCAGGGTTGCAAAGCAATGGTCAAATTTTAGCCGCTAAGCCTTTTACCGGGATTACTAGCTCTAATTATCATAAAGCAACACCTTATTATTCAGAGGGATTGAGAAGTATCTTTTATGTGTTGTCAAATACCGAGGATGGGGAACTCTCTTTTGATGGGAATGGAAAAAACGCATTAGCGATAGGGATGCAGGTAAAAGATGGTAGGTTTCAATTGTTGCTTAAAGATTTGAGTACTTCTTTTTATTATCCTTTTTACGATGAAAAGACCGAAAAGCTCTATTTCTCAGCCAATTTTGATGAAGGTTTTGGGGGTACGGACATTTACTTTGTGCATACCAATAGGGGTCAGATTATGTCAGCTCCAATAAATTTGGGACCTAGAATAAACTCAGCTGGGAATGAAATTGCCCCGTATATTTTTGAAGACAGTTTTTATTTTTCCTCAGATGTTTTTTATGGACTTGGAGGAATGGATATTTACAAGTCAAACATTGATGTAGGTGCATTTAGCATTCCCATTAATCTTGGAAAAGGTATAAACTCTTCGGATGATGATTTTGGTTTAATCATGAGGAATGAAGGAGACGGGCTTTTAGGGTATTTTTCATCAAACAGACCGGGAGGAAAAGGGAAGGATGATCTATATGGTTTTAAGGTTGATAAAAAACCTGGTCTTAAGACAATTACGTTGAAAGGAAAAGTTGTAAAACGTAATAGAAAATCTGAGTTGGTAGATAAGGTAGCGGTTCGTTTACAAGATGTAAATGGTTCTATATTGGCCGAGACCTATTCTGATGAAAAAGGAAGTTATAGATTAGAGATTCCTTGGCGAAAGGAATTGGTTTTGGAATCGTCCAAAGAGCGTTATTCGAACTTCGCAAAACGCTTTACAGAAGAGGATTTACGGGAAGTGGAAATCATAAATTATGATGTTGAAATTTCTGAGTATGATGATTTGGTAGAAAAGAAAGAAGGGCAAGCCATAGTAAAACTTAAAAAATTCTTCTTTGGAAGAAGCCTATCCCAACTTACCCCAGAAATAGAAACAGAACTTGATAAGGTTGTGGCATTTGTACAGGATTTCCCATCCGTACAGCTTAGGATAGAAACCTATACAGATAGCAGGGGAGGTAGTAGTACAAATTTTAGATTGACTCAAAGTCGTTCAGACGCTATTAAAAAATATTTGGTTCAAAATGGAGTACCATCTTCCAATATTTTATATTCCATTGGTTATGGTGAGGACAAAATTTTGAATAATTGTACAAACGGAGTTTTCTGTTTGGAAGTATTACACAAGCAAAACCAAAGATCATTGATTGTAATTCTTAACGACAATGTTCTTTTTGAATAAACAACATCAATTTAATACAACCCAACAATAGTATAACGCAAAAAGGGATAAGAAGAATATTCCTAGGTACGTTAATATTTGTAGACCCAGTTTAGGCCTATATTCTTTTGGTATGTCTTTACCCATAACTGTTTTAAGGTTCATCCATCCAATGAGCGGGGCCATAACAAATGAGACAAATGTGGCCAAGGCTACAAGATTGGCCATATTGGCGCCAAATACAGAAATAACCACCCAATTAACCAAGGCCATTATGACTACAGCAAAAACAAAAGCATTTTTGTTTTTAAGTTCTTTTTTATGGGGGAAAAGCTTCTCAAGAACATCTATACTTACTCTGGATACAGCATCATGAGCGGTCATACAAGTACTGAACATGGTGGCAAAAGCAGCTACTGCGATTAGAATATATGCCCAATTGCCAATATGAACCGTAAACAAGCTTACAACTTGATCGGCAAAAACCACAGCACTTCCGCTAAGCTCGGTTCCCGTACCATATAAGGTCATCCATCCAATAATCAAAAAGAAAATCGCTAACACGGCTGTTAAGATGTATCCCACGTTAAATTCTTGAAGCGCAAGCTTTAAAGATGGCTTTTCCTTCATTGTCTTTAAACTTTCCATGCTCCAAAGACTTACCCATCCTGAAGCTTCAACAGCCGTGGGCATCCAACCCATAAGTCCAATTAAGAAAAGAATCCCCACTTCATTGAAAATCCCCGGTCTTTGGTATTCTTGAATATTAGGTACGGGACCTTTTTGTAACACTAGAACCGTGGTTATAACCAAAGCAATAAACAGAATAGAAATAACAGCTTTCAAAGAGTTTTCTAAAAATCGATATCTTCCAATGATGAGAATTGCACTTATAAAAACAAAGAGGCATAATGCTATTGTGCTTACACCTATTCCTGAAATACTGAACAAATTCATGAAGAGTCCCGCAGTAACTACATACAAAGCAGCTAATATTGTGAACGTGGAGACAATGGTCACAAAAGCGTAGATCCAAAGATATTTTCTTCCTAAATTTAAGTAACCCTGTACCAAGCTTTTTTCGGTAACTGAAGTATAACGTATCCCGAACTCAAAAAAAGGGTATTTTAATACATTTGCCAATACTATAGGAATAACCATAACCCAGCCATATTGTGCGCCTGCTTTGGTTGATAGTACTAAATGAGAAGTGCCTATGGCCATACTTGCAAATAATAACCCTGGCCCTAGGTTTTTAAGAAGAATCTTTAGTTTTGACATGAAAGGTAAATGTACATCTGTCTAAAATAGTATATTTATGTTACTCCTTAAAAAATCCATCCTTTGGGGTGTCATTGACATAAAAATATTCAAATGAAAATACTTTTTAAAACACTCAAGGGACTTGTCCTTGCCATTGCGATTATTACTGTTATTTATTTTTTGGGTCCTAGAGTGGAAAAACCAAACTTGGATAAAACACTTCCTGTTGTAAGTTCGGATTTGGTTCAGTTGGAAAAATGGATTAATTCAAAAGAAGGGGCAATTGCCAACATAAAACCTGAAAACGATGCGCAAATTATTTGGTTTGATAGCATCCCATCAAAAACAGAATATAGCATTGTTTACCTTCATGGATGGTCTGCAAGCAGGATGGAAGGAAACCCGTTGCATATTGAAACCGCTAAGCGGTATGGCTGTAATTTATATTTACCTCGTTTGGCAGGGCACGGATTAAATGAAGAGGAGCCAATGCTCAATTTAACAGCCAATGAAGTATTGGATTCAGCAAAAGAAGCTATTGCTGTAGCAAAGCAATTAGGAAACAAGGTGATTATAATGGCCACTTCAACTGGAGGTACTCTGGCGTTGCATCTTGCCGGAGGTGATGCAGATATTGCTGGAATTCTTTTGTACTCGCCAAATATTGAGATTTACGATAAAAATGCAAAGCTATTAGGCGGCCCATGGGGAGTACATTTGGCCAAAGCGGTTAAAAAGAGTGACTACCATGAATTTGAAGCTAGCGATACGAAGAAAAAATACTGGACAAGCAAATATAGGGTAGAGGCCCTTACACACTTGCAAGCCTTAGTGGACAATACTATGGTCCCAGAGACTTTTAAAAAAGTGACACAACCGGTCTTTCTGGGATATTTTTATAAAAATGATTCTATACAGGACAATGTAGTATCTGTATCTGCCATGTTAAAAATGTATGGGGGACTTGGAACAGCAACCAATTTAAAAAGAAAAATTGCTTTTTCAAATGTTGGAGATCATGTAATGACCTCTTCTATAACCTCTAAAGATTTGGCTTCGGTTAAAATGGAGACAGAAAAGTTTTTTGAGGAAGTACTTGAAATCCAATAAAATTGTTAAAGTTTGAATAGATTTTTGTCAAACTAGACGACTGGTCATATATTTGACTCCTCAATGGAAATTAAAACAGTAAAAGGCGAACAGAAGAGTGATGCACTCCTTGAAAAAGGGATGGAAATCCTCTGGTCAAAAGGGTACAATGCTACCAGTGTAAACGATATTGTTCAGGCAGCCGGAGTTCCTAAGGGTTCTTTTTACTTCTATTTTAAAAGTAAAGAGGATTTTACAGTTAAAGCCATTGGTAAATATTTTGACACTATGTTTCCTCCAGCATTGGAGATTCTTAAGAACAAGGCAGTTTCCCCTAAACAACGAATTTTAAACTTCTATGAGCATCGCGCTAAAGTGTTGAAGGAGGAGTTTGACTGTAAAATGGGATGTTTGGGATGTAACATGGTGAATGAAATGGCAGAACACAACGAAGAAATTCGTTTGGCTGTGCAGGTGAAGACTGAACTTGTGAACTCCTATATAACAGAAGTCGTTATTGAGGGACAAGAAAATGGTGAAATTGATTCTGAGATTGAAGCAACTAATTTAGTTGCCTTTATGGAAGATGCAGGAAGAGGGGCCATGATATCCATGAAAGAACTCGATAGTTCGTATCCTATTGATAATTTCATGAAAATGATACGAACACTTATACTTAAGTAATTTTTTTTGAAATAATTAATAGATGACCAGTCATCTATTAATTATAGGCATTTAAACAAAAATATGGTATCGTCTACTATATTTTAAAGTTGACCAGCCAACTATTAAATAAAAAATGAAAAATAATTGTCCAATTTAAAACAACGTAAATCGTCTAAAACAAAACATCTTAATAAACCTTAAATAAATGAACGCAATCCAAAAAACTAAAAATGCGACCAATGCATTTGCTAAGAACTGGGCCAATTTTGTAATTAAATTCAAATGGCCCGTACTGCTATTGACCATTTTATTGGCCATGGGACTTGGATCTCAAGGAAAAATGGAATTTGATGGTGACTACCATGTTTTTTTTAGTGAGTCTAATCCAGAACTGGAAGCATTTGATGCACTTCAAGAAAAATACACAAAAGATGATAACATAATTGTTGTCCTAGCACCTAAAAACGGTAATATTTTTACCAGAGAGAACCTCATTGCCATAGAGGAATTAACCGCAGAAGCCTGGAACACTCCTTACTCTTCTAGAGTAGATGCGGTAACGAACTTTCAGCATACAAGCGCAAAAGGAGATGACCTTTATGTAGATGATCTTTCCTATGACTCAGCGAACAAAACTGATGCTGAAATTCTTGAGATTAGGGAAAAGGCACTTAAAGAACCCTTATTGGTTCATAGAATTATCAATGTAGAAGGAAGTGTTACCGCTATTAATGTAACGGTTCGCCTTCCGGGAGAAAATAGTGCTGCCGAAATTCCAGAAGTAACTATCGCTACCAGAGAGATGATTTCCAAGTTTCAAGAAAAGCATCCAGAATTCGATGTGTATACCACTGGATTGGTTCCGTTGAACACTGCATTTTTTGAATCCTCCCAAAAAGATTTAATGCTTACCATGTTAATGTTGCTGATTGTTGTTGTTGTCACATTGGTGTTAACCAGAAATATTTTCGCTACGCTAGCTACTTTGTTTGTTGTCCTATTCTCTATTATAAGTGCTGTTGGCTTTATTGGTTTAAATGGTATTAAGTTGACACCACCCTCGGCCGTTTTTCCAACGATGATATTGACTTTGGCGGTTGCAGACAGTATTCACATCCTAATTACATACTTACAAAAAGTTCGTAAGGAAGGATTGGAAAAGAAAGAAGCTTTGGTTGAATCCATGCGATTGAACTTTATGCCAGTATTCATTACCAGTTTAACCACCGTTATTGGGTTTCTAACCTTAAACTATGGAGATGTACCTCCATTTTGGGATCTAGGAAATATAGTCGCTTTTGGTATGTGTATGGCCTTTTTGTTTTCCACTACTACATTGCCCGCATTGATGGCTATTTTTCCAATCTGGAAATCTAAAAAGGTAAAGGAGCAAAAAGAAGCTAAAATAGGTTGGTACACTAACTTGGGGATGTTCGTGGTTAGACAACCCGTTAAGCTAACGGTGATTTCCATAGTGGTCATTGGAATGCTTACTTTTTTGGCGAGGAAAAATGTGTTCAACGATGAGTTTGTGGAATACTTTGATACCACTGTTCAATTTAGACAAGACAGTGACTTTATTAACGAGAACCTAACGGGGTTCTACAATGTAGAATTCTCTGTGGGTAGTGGAGAAAGTGGAGGAATCAACAATCCTCAATATCTGCAAAAACTTAATGAATTTGAAGATTGGTTGGAAGACCAACCAGAGGTAGTTCATGTAAATGCATTTAGTGAAGTTGCTAGGAGAGTAAATCGCTCAATGCATGGAGACGATCAATCTTTTTACAAAGTCCCTGAGAATAGGGAAGAAGCTGCACAATATCTTTTGCTTTATGAGCTTTCGCTTCCTTTTGGTCTGGATCTGAACAATCAAATCAATGTAGATAAATCGGAATCTAGAGTTACTGTTACCCTTCAGAACAATTCAAGTGTAGAAATGATTGCTTTTGCGGAGAGATCAGAAAATTGGTTGAAGGATAACACGCCTGAATCCATGCACGCGCTTGCTGTAAGTCCAACGCTAATGTTTTCCAAACTAGGTTTCCGTCAGGCGGATAGTATGTTTAAAGGAAACATTATTGCGCTCATTCTTATTTCCCTGGTATTGATGATTGCCTTAAGGAATTTTAAACTTGGGTTATTAAGTATTATACCCAATGTTGCTCCGGTGTTGGTAGGTTTTGGATTATGGTACCTGCTCAAAGGAACCATCAATACGGGAATGGTGATTGTTTTTGGTATGACTTTGGGAATTATTGTGGATGATACGGTTCATTTTATGAGTAAATTTTTACGTGCTCGAAGAGAGCTTGGCTATGATGCTAAAGCCGCGATCATTTATGCATTTGAAACTGTAGGCAAAGCTTTGGTAACGACTACCGTGGTGCTATTGGCAGGTTTTATTGTGTTGTCAACGTCCTCTTTTGCATTAAACAGTTATATGGCTAGAATTACGGTAATCATCATTATAGCTGCATTGATTATCGATTTTATTCTCTTGCCTTCTTTATTGATTTTGGCCAGTAAAGAAAAAGAAGAAACTATGGAAACATCCAAAGTGCAAGTGCAGTTGGATAAATAAAAATTATAAACACAAACAATTATACAAAATGAATAAAGTAAAGTTTTTTACCCCAATAACAGCTTTAGTACTTGCAATCACAGGTGTTACTGCACAATCAAATGAAGAACGCGGATTACAGATCGCTAAAGCAGCTGAAAAAGCGGATGAAGGATTTGGAAGTTCAATTGTGGACTTGAAAATGACCCTAAAAAACAAAAATGGGCAGACAAGTGAGCGTTTTTTAACCAACCGTACCCTAGAATTAACTGCGGATGGTGATAAATCTTTAATTGTTTTTGAAAGCCCAAAAGATGTAAAGGGAACGGCGACTCTGACGTTTACCCATAAAATAGGGGCAGATGATCAATGGTTGTACTTGCCCTCTATTAAAAGGGTGAAGAGAATTTCTTCTAACAACAAATCAGGTCCTTTTGTAGGTAGTGAGTTTGCCTACGAGGATTTGTCTTCTCAAGAGATAGAGAAGTATGCCTATAAGTTTGTAAAGGAAGAGGGTGACCTTTTGATGGTAGAACAAGATCCAACGGACCTTAAATCTGGCTACACAAGAAGAATTGTAACCTACAATAAGAACAAGGGCTATAGGTTGGAGAAAATTGAATTCTACGACAGAAAAAATGCATTGCTAAAAACATTGACTTACAGTGATTATAAGCTTTACAAGAATAAATTCTGGAGAGCTGCAACGCTCACTATGGTCAATCACCAAAGTAACAAGGAAACTCTATTAAAATTTGGAGAGTACAATTTTGGTGCGGAACTAGCTGAAGAGGATTTTACAGAAGTAGCTTTAAAAAGAGCAGGAAGCTAGTCCGTTCCAAATCAATTGTATTGTAAAGTATCAAAGCCAGGGTATTCTCTTTAAATGAGCTTTAGGGTGTGATAGTGTTAAGCTTGTAAATACCTTGGCCTTGATTTTTTTAACCATGTTTGAACAGGTATAAGAATGAATAAACAGCTGTATATTTTCGCAGTTATACTTTGTGTGGGCATATTTATAACCAATGCCCAACAAAAAGAAATGGCCAAGCCAGATCAGGAATTTGAATTGGAACTAGAGGCGGGGTATCGTTATTTTGTCAACGATGCCCAGTTTGCCGGACAGTTGGACCATTATCCATCCATTGCCCTTCGTCCAGATTATTCAATAGAATGGAATAAAGGGTATGAAAGCATCAATTTTACTGGCTTTTTTAGAGTAGATAGAGATGACGAACGTACCCATTGGGATGTGCGAGAGCTTTACTACCAAAAAGCAAAAAGCAATTGGGAACTTAGTGTGGGCCTTAAAAAAATCTATTGGGGTGTAGCGGAAAGCAATCATTTGGTAGATATTATAAACCAAACGGATGCTGTTGAAACCTTTGATGGTGAAGAAAAATTGGGCCAACCTATGGTTCAGTACAGTTACATTACCAATAAAATGGGAACCTTTGATTTTTTCTATTTGCCCTTTAACAGAAAACGCACTTTTACGGGAGAAAAAGGAAGATTACGTTTTGGGACTGTCATTGATCAAGATGATATAGGGTATGAAAGCGGGGCTAAAGAATGGAGACAGGATTTTGCCGTACGCTGGAAACATTATTTTGGAATTTTTGATGTAGGGCTTTCCCATTTTTATGGAACTGGGCGTGAACCGCTCTTTATTTTTGACCCGTTTGGTAACATTGAGTCCTTTTATCCAGTAATAAATCAAACAGGGATAGATGTGCAGATTACCCATGATGCTTTTCTATGGAAGATTGAATCCATATATAGGAATGCGGATGCCCAAGATTTTGTTGCACTGGTAGCAGGATTGGAATATACGTTCAGTAATATTGATGGAAATGGATTAGATATTGGTTTGTTAGGGGAATACCTTTATGATGAAAGGGATGAATTGTCTTTGAATGCGCTGCAAAATGATGTTTTCTTTGGGAGCAGATTGGCCTTTAATGATATTCAAGATACATCTATATTAATTGGAGGAGTTGCCGATTTAGAATCTAGTAGCAAGATTTTTAGCTTGGAGGCCTCTAGACGCTTTGGTTCTAATTGGCGTGCAGAAATAGAAACTAGAATCTTCAGTTCTGTTGCGGATGACGAATTAATTTTAGGAAACTTTAAGGAAGATAGCTTTTTACGCTTTACTATTTCTCGGTTCTTTTAATGTCACTTTGTTAAGCAGTTAACTACATAAAACATAAAAGCCAAGGTAAAACCTTGGCTTTTATGTTAATCATCAGTAAGACCATTCAATAGTCTTGGTATGTATGTGTTTTATGGGGTGATTGGTACCAAAAGGGTCACATCTGCTGTTCCAGTTATAGTTAAGTCATTACCACTACTATTATTAAGTGCAACAACTGAAACCGAATATGATAAGGTAAGGATTTGGGTAGTGGCGTCATAGGCAATATTGGAAAATTCAAAATCGGCCAATTCAGCATTTAGAAATGGAGTGCTTGAAAATCCGTCATTGATTACAAAATACATATTGTCATCTCCTATTACGGAGTAATTGACAATACTTATATAGGCAAACTCTATACTCTGCGTAGGTTGCCCTAAATTCTTAACATTTAGAAATAACCCTAGGCCGGTATTTTGATAAAAATCATCTGGAGCACTAAGAAAGCGAGCCATACCAAATTCATGAAAGGTATCTGATCCCTGTTGAGAAAAACGAACTGAGTTTGTGGGAAAATCAGGTGGAACAACTTGAAGAAAATTTGCGCCAACCGGGAAAAACTTGAATGAAGTAGAATCTATAAATGCAAGATTATCTGGTCTTGTGCCTTGCATCTCCATGGTAACATATCCAAATTTGGTCAGTTCGTCAAAACCCACCCCGTTTTCACCATCTATTCCATTGGTGCCATCAACTCCATTGACTCCATTAGTTCCATCTTCTCCATTCATTCCATTGATTCCATCTCTTCCATCTTCTCCAGAGCAGGAAGCCATACAAATTGTTAAGGCAAGTATTGTCAAGGTTATTAATCTAAGTGATTTCATAAGTATTGTTTTAATAAGGGTTGTACTGTTATTTGTGACAAAAATAATTTGACCTTATATAGAAACTTGGACAAAATTGATGTGCGACTAGTTTGAATTGATAGATGCTCAATCTCAATATGCCACATTATAAGAATGTGTTGTATTTAAGAAACTATGCTTACTTTGAATTTTTCGGTAGGATTTTGAGTTTAACAATCAAGTAATGCTTAAGAGTATAAAGTGTAAAAAATCAGTATGAAAAACCTTGGCTTTTTGGATTGGAAAAAAGTGAGTATAAAATTCAATCTCAGTAAAAATCAACCTTAATTTATCAGTTCCAAAACAAATACATCTACATTACCGGATATGTTGAGTTCGTTATTAGAATCGTTGTTTGCAGCATCGACGGTAAACGAGTAGGAAAATTGGAGATTATTCGTGACGGTATCAAAGGATACATCTGAAAGCACAAAATCAGTGACCCCGGCACCATTATCTTCATACTGATCATCCAAAACAAAGTATTTATTGTCATTTCCGATAACTGCGTAGTTATTTATTTGTACAGAAGCTTGATTAAAGACTAATGGAAGTTGCCCTGGTTTGGTTATGGATAATGAAATATCAGCAAAGGCAATCTGATACACTTCATCAGGTGTACTTAAAAAACGGCGTAATTCAAATTGGTATACAATATCATTCCCTTGATTGTTAGATACTACACTGTTGTATGTGTCTATATCATCTCCATCGACAGGGGTATATCTAAAAATCTGATTATCTGTAAAGGCATCACCGTCTGGTCTGGTTCCTTGTAATTCAACCTCAATAAATCCGAATTTGATCATGTCTTCAAGACCAACCCCGTCAACTCCGTTTTCCCCGTTGTTTCCGTTTGTTCCATTTTCCCCGTCAACTCCGTTCGCTCCATCAGCACCATCCATTCCCCTGCAATCAAAGGCATTGAATTCCCCATCTTGGTTAATGTCCTCATTGTCATCGTTTGCGCCATTACTATTAGTATCCCAACAATTGATACCGGTTGCACCAGTTTCTCCTATAGTACCAGGGTCGCCCTTAACTCCATCCAACCCATCTTCTGTGGAGCAAGAAACCGAACATAGTGTTAGGATAACTATGGCTGCGGAGAATAATCGATTTAATTTCATATCCTTATAAAAGTTCTATTAGAATCAAAAAAGTAGTGTATATGCCCCTTTTAACTTGAAGGAAATTGACACATGCATGGTTTTGATTGATGAATGCCTAGCTTGAGGAAATCGGCATAAATTTGTAAAGTGGATTTATAAAAACAAAAACCCCACAAATCAATTGATTTGCAGGGTTTTGTACTCGAGGCGGGACTTGAACCCGCACGGGCTAATGCCCACAGGATTTTAAGTCCGGCGTGTCTACCAATTCCACCACTCGAGCAGGACTTAAATAAAAAAACGCTGTCAACCAGCGTCTTGAGCGAAAAACGGGATTCGAACCCGCGACCTCCACCTTGGCAAGGTGATGCTCTACCAGCTGAGCTATTTTCGCATTTTAAAGAACATTTGCAAACAACATATTTTGCCGATGCGGATGCAAATTTAATACATTTCTATAAAATAGAAAGAACTTTTTTAAGAGGATGCTGTTTTCTTTTTACTCAACAAACGTTTAATTTCATTAAGCTTCATAAGTGCCTCAACAGGAGTGAGCGTATCAATGTCCAGGTGTAAAATTTCTTCCTTTATTTCTTCTAAAAGAGGGTCATCCAAATTAAAAAAGCTCAATTGCATTTCGTTTTGGGAGGCCTGTAATTTATTTGTCATTTCCTCACTGGAATGCGATTTTTCCAGCTTTTGAAGTATTTTATTGGCTTTTTGAATTACCTGCTGGGGCATTCCGGCCATTTTTGCCACATGAATACCAAAACTATGTTCACTGCCACCGGGAACCAGTTTCCGAAGGAAAAGCACATTGTTCTTCAGTTCCTTTACCGAAACATTGTAATTTTTAATTCGACCAAAAGTGGTGGTCATCTCATTAAGTTCGTGATAATGTGTGGCAAACAAGGTCTTTGCACGGGCAGGATGCTCATGTAGGTACTCTGAGATGGCCCATGCAATGGAAATGCCATCATAAGTGCTCGTCCCACGTCCAATTTCATCTAGCAGTACCAAACTGCGTTCAGAAAGATTGTTTAGGATAGAAGCTGTTTCATTCATCTCTACCATAAAAGTAGATTCTCCCATAGAAATGTTGTCACTGGCACCCACACGGGTAAATATTTTATCCACAACACCAATGCTGGCTGCAGCAGCAGGTACAAAGCTTCCCATTTGCGCTAAAAGCACTATGAGGGCCGTCTGTCTTAATATGGCAGATTTACCACTCATATTGGGCCCAGTGATCATGATGATCTGTTGCTCATCTCTATTTAGGAGAACATCATTGGCAACATAACTTTCGCCCAAAGGCAACTGTTTTTCAATTACAGGATGCCGTCCATCTTTTATTTCAAGTTTTGTGGAGTCGTTGACTTCAGGAATAACATAATTGTTTTCCTTCGCCAATTGGGCAAAACCACAAAGACAATCCAATTGGGCTATTAAATAGGCATTTTTTTGAACAGGGGCTATGTATTCCTGCATCCAAACCAAAAGTTGCTCAAACAATTGCTGTTCCAATTGATAAATACGTTCTTCGGCACCTAAGATTTTGCCTTCGTATTCTTTGAGTTCTTCGGTAATATAGCGTTCCGCATTGACCAGTGTTTGTTTTCTGATCCAGGTTTCCGGCACTTTATCTTTATGGGTATTGCGTACCTCAATATAGTAGCCAAAAACATTGTTGGAAGCAATTTTAAGCGAAGTAATTCCGGTTGATTCCGTTTCCCGCGCTAACATTTTGTCCAGATAATCTTTGCCAGAAAAGGCTAAACCACGAAGTTCATCCAATTCTTCAGAATACCCTTGGGCTATGGCATTTCCCTTTTGGAGATTTATGGGAGCTTCTTCATTGAGGACTTCTTTAATTTTTGAGCGTAACAGTTCACAAGCATCCAATTGCTCCCCAATGGTTTTTAAAGATGCATTGGAGCTTTTCAGGGCTAGTTGTCTAATGGGGGCAACCGCCTCCAAAGAGTTCTTTAATTGAACGACTTCTTTGGGGTTTATTTTTCCCGTGGCCAGTTTAGAGATCAAGCGCTCCAAATCGCCCATTTGTTTTATCCAGTGTTGTACTTTTTCAAGCTCTTCTTCCTCGGCTGTTAGATAAGAAACGACTTGATGGCGTTGCTGAATCTTCTCCAGATTTTTTAAAGGAAGTGCCAGCCAACGTTTTAACAGCCTTCCGCCCATTGGGGAAATGGTCTTGTCAATGATGTCTATAAGCGTAATGGCATTAAGGTTGTTGGATTGATAGAGCTCTAGGTTTCTGATGGTAAACCGATCCATCCAAACGTATTCCTCTTCCGCGATCCTTTGTATTTTATTGATGTGCTGTAATTGTCTATGTTGCGTCTCAGACAAATAATGCAATACAGCTCCTGAAGAAACAATACCACTGTTTAAATGGTTGATACCAAAACCCTGAAGGGTCTTAGTCTTAAAGTGAGAGGTTAGACTTTCATTGGCGTAATCTTCTTGAAAAATCCAATCCTCCAAAAAGAAACTATGAAACCGGGTTCCAAAAAGCTCTAAAAATTCTTTTTTATGGGCTTTGGAGACTAAAACCTCATTTGGCGCAAAATTCTGCAGCAATTTGTCCATTTGCTCCGCAGACCCTTCGGAGGTTAAAAACTCTCCCGTGGAAATATCCAAAAAAGAAATTCCAAACTTGTTGCGGCCAAAGTGTATGGCACATAAAAAGTTATTGCTTTTGGCGGATAAAATATCATCATTTAATGCAACCCCAGGCGTAACCAGCTCAGTAACCCCACGTTTTACAATACTTTTGGTTAGTTTAGGGTCTTCTAACTGATCACAGATGGCAACTCGCTGACCCGCTTTTACAAGCTTGGGCAAATAGGTGTTTAAAGAGTGATGTGGAAAACCGGCCAACTCCATTTTGTCCCCACCGTTGTTTCTGTGCGTTAGGATAATACCCAATATCTTGGAGGCCTTTATGGCATCTTCTCCAAAAGTTTCATAGAAATCCCCGACCCTAAAAAGCAATAAAGCATCAGGATGTTTGGTCTTGATAGCATTATATTGCTGCATTAAAGGTGTTACTTTCTTTGTTTTTGTTGTAGCTGCCAAAGCGATATTATTCCTTTATTTTTGTCAATAATCAGGTTAGAACGAATGTAACGCTTTCCAAATGTTTCAAAAATTTTTGTTGATATTTTGAGGGTTTTAGTTGAAAAATATGATGCGCAAACTAGAAAACAGCGAATTGGAGCGTCTGGATATAGCAGCTTTCAAGGAAGCTGAAAAATCTCCTATAATTATTATTCTGGATAACATCCGTAGTCTTAACAACATTGGTTCTGTATTCAGAACTGCAGATGCTTTTTTGGTGCAAAAGATATATTTATGCGGTATTACCGCAACCCCTCCGCATAAAGACATTAGGAAAACCGCTCTGGGAGCAACAGATAGTGTGGACTGGGAGTATCGAGAAAGTACCTTGGAACTGGTTGAGGAACTAAAACGCGTTGGCGTAAAGACAATTGCAGTGGAACAAGCTGAAAATGCTATTATGCTGAATAAGTTTGGAATCAATGAAAACGAAATCTTGGCGCTCATTTTTGGGAATGAGGTAAAAGGAGTGTCTCAAGAGGTGGTTTCAGCAAGTGATGTGGTATTGGAGATTCCACAATTTGGCACAAAGCATTCTTTGAATATCTCTGTAAGTACTGGAGTCGTAGTATGGGACATCTGGTCAAAAATAACCTCTTAAAAACAAAAAAAGCCCTGAATTTTCAGGGCTAAACATATAGTTTGAGTTAGTTAGTTTCTCCATTAGAGAGGTCTAATAAAATAAAACCATTCGTTATATCCAAACATTTTCCTAAAATTCTCATAAAATTATAACAAAAGAATTCGCTCATCCAGCTGCTCTAAAATGGATTCATAATCAGATTTATTATTTACAAAGTCTAAATCGCTCATATCCAAAATCATACTATTTTGGCTTGGGTGCCCCTTTATAAAATCCATATACCCCTGGTTTATTTTCTCTAAATAGGTCGCATCAATACTTTGCTCGTAATCCCTTCCTCTTTTTTTAATATTTGCTAAAAGTCGTTCGGTATTCTGGTAGAGATAAAGATAAATCTGCGGCTTTCTTACTTCTTTGTACATGAAATTGAAAACTTTTCTGTACAAGCTAAACTCTTCTTTCTGCAGGGTGATTTTGGCAAAAATCAAGGATTTGAAAATATCATAGTCACTTACCATAAAACTCTTAAAAAGGTCAAATTGAGAAGTGTCATCGGTAAACTGTTGATAGCGATCCGCCAAAAAAGACATTTCCAACGGAAAAGCATATCGTGCTTGATCTTCATAAAATTTAGGAAGGAAGGGATTATCCGCAAAACGCTCCAAGACTAGTTTTGCATTGAAATCTTCTGCAATCATTTTGCATAAAGTGGTTTTTCCGGCCCCAATATTACCTTCAATGGAAATGAATTGAAGCTTTGAAAACAATTCAAATCGATTTTTAAATAGTCTATGTTTAGTTTTGATAAGCTTACTTCGGTCTTTGCACTCCTGTAACAAATTCCGAATGTCCTTGTTAAGAAAGGGATGGTAGTATTGCGGGGCAATATCCGCCAATGGTTTCAAGACAAAATTCCTGCTATCCATTCTAGGGTGCGGAATATCTAATTCTGAGGTATGGATAATTTCGTTTCCATAAAGAATAATGTCAATATCCAATGTTCTGGACTGGTAATTGTCTTGAGTGTTTCGTTCTCGGCCAAAATCTCGTTCAATTTGAAGAAGGGTTTTGAGCAATTCGGTAGGAGGTAGCTCCGTAATGATAACCATACAGGCATTCAAGAAATCTTCACCTTCAAAACCAACTGCTGGATTCTCGTAAACAGATGACAAGGCCAGAACCTCTCCTGCTTTCTTTTGGATGCTGAATATTGCTTTTTGTAGGGTCAGATAGCGGTTGCCCAAGTTACTGCCCAAAGAAAGATATGCCTTTTGTTTTTGACTCATAATCAGAGAAACAAAGTAAACAAAACAATACAACAATGGTTATATTTGAGCCATAATAAAATTTTTTTTGAATGAATTTTTTGAGAAATCTATTGGCTGCAATTTTAGGATGTTTGGTAGCGTTCGGAATATTGATGGGAATGTTCTTCATATTCGTGGCTTTGATTGGTAATGCAGAGGACGGGGTGGTTGTAAAGGATAACACTGTTTTGGAGCTGAGTTTTACAGAACCCATTAAGGATTATGTTGGTAAGGATGAAACAGACCCTTTTGCCGGATTATGGGATGATGAGGTTGGCCTTGACGATATCTTACACACTATAAAAGTGGCCAAGGCAGATGATAAAATCAAGGGAATTAGCTTAACCACAAGCTTTGTGCAAGCGGGACTTGCACAAGTACAAGAGATAAGAAAGGCACTCTTGGATTTTAAATCCAGCGAAAAATTCATCTACGCCCACTCTGATTTTTATACCCAAAAAGATTATTATTTGGCTACTGTGGCAGATGAATTGTATTTAAACCCAGTTGGTGCCATGGACTTTAAAGGATTGGCCACAGAGGTCCTTTACTTTAAGGATCTGCAAGAGAAGACAGGTGTTAAAATGGAAGTGATTCGTCATGGAAAGTACAAAAGTGCCGTAGAACCATATTTGGCGAACAAAATGAGTCCAGAAAATAGGACTCAGATACAAGAGTTGATTACGTCTATTTGGGATGTAATGTTAGGTGAAATTGGAACCTCAAGAGGTATGAGCGGTCAAAGGTTGAATATGATTGCGGATACTCTGGGCGGCAGAACGCCAGAATATGCGGTTAAGTCCGGTCTTATTGATGGAAAAGTATATTTTGATGAATATGAAGTGCTCCTTAAGAACAGAATGGGAATGGATGAAAATGGAGAGCTTAATTATGTGGATTTTGAAGATTATATTCAGGTAGCAAGCAAAAAAAGATTGCTAAAAGGGAAGGATAAAATTGCAGTGGTATATGCCCAAGGAGAAATTTATTACGGGGAAGGTGGCAAAGATTTCATAGGACAGGGGTTGTTAACAAGAGCGCTGCAAAAAGCTGTGGAAAATGAAAGTGTAAAGGCTATAGTAATGCGGGTAAATTCACCAGGCGGAAGTGCTTTGGTATCTGATATAATTTGGAGAGAGGTTGAATTGGCGAAAAAGGTAAAACCTGTTGTGGTTTCCTTTGGAAATGTAGCTGCTTCAGGCGGATATTACATTGGAGTTGCTGGAGATAAAATTTTTGCTGAACCAACTACCATCACTGGGTCTATCGGTGTTTTTGGAACAATTCCCAATATAAATGAATTGGCAAGCGAAATTGGAATAAATGCAGAGCAGGTAGGTACGAACAAGAATTCTATAGACTATTCCCTATTTGAACCCATGAGCGATTCATTCAGAAGTGTAGTTCAAGAAGGAATAGAAGATACGTACGAAACTTTTCTAGAACGGGTAGCAGCAGGAAGAAATATGACCGTTGCGGAAGTAGATTCCTTGGCGCAAGGCAGGGTTTGGAGCGGTGTGGATGCCAAAGAAAATGGACTTATTGATGAATTGGGAAGTTTGGATGATGCTATTGCAGCAGCAGCAGAAATGGTAGATTTAGATTCCTACGGAATTAGAAAATACCCAAAATATAAGTCTGATTTTGCACGCCTCATGGAAGATTTGGGTGGAGCAAAATCAAAAATAGGAGAAGCTTTGATCCAAGAAGAAATTGGCACGGAAGCCTATCAATTTTTAAAAGAATTCAAGCAGATTACAAAACAAAAGGGAATTCAAGCCAAAATGCCTTTCAGTTTAAATATTAAGTAGCCGGATGACGCAAAACGACAAAAGAGTAGCGTTTTCCATTTATCTCTATTTGGGTGCATTGTTCATCACCTCTTTGGTGGTGTCTAACCTTATTTTTCAAAAGTTTTTCTATTGGGAACCCTTTGGAGATGTTACCATTTTTGGAGCTCCGTTATTTGAATTGTCCGTTGGTATTCTTCCCTATCCAATCACCTTTTTAATCACCGATTTAATTTCTGAGATCTATGGAAAGAAAAGGGCCAATCAGGTAGTTACGGCTGGTATATTTGCCTCAGTATTCTCAATGCTCATTATTTTTGTTGCCAATGAAGTTCCTGCAATAGCGGATTCTGGTATTGATGACAAGACTTTCACCAAAGTCTTTGGTTTGTCACCACTTGGGGTGTTGGCATCCATGTTGGCATATCTTTTTGCGCAATACATAGACATTTCACTTTATCATTTTTGGAAAAAGCTCACCAAAGGCAAAATGTTATGGCTCCGAAACAATTTTTCTACCTTCTCATCACAACTTGTGGATACTGTGACAGTAGTAGGCCTGCTGTGCGCTTTTGGAGTACTGCCATGGGATAAATTCTATGGTTTGGTCATTAGCGGATTCGTCTTTAAAATTTTAATTGCCCTCTTGGACACCCCTTTGCTCTATCTTTTCGTATATCTATTAAGGAAAAGATTTAACTTAAAAATAGGGGAGGAAATCCGTTTGGATTAAAAGCTTCTTCTTTATTTTGTTTCAAAATATTCAAGTATGAAGAAAAAAGTCCTAAAGATTACTGGAATAACCCTACTTATTTTTATTGCCTTAATAATTGCTCTTCCATTACTTCTGGAAGGCAAAGTCGCAGATATTATAAAGAATAAGGTCAATAACAGCATTAATGCAACATTGGATTTTGAAGAAGCTAGTTTAAGTCTGCTCAAAAGCTTTCCCAACGCAAATGTTGAACTTACCAACACGTCATTGGTCAACAAAGCTCCTTTTGAAGGTGATACATTGTTTGCTTCGGGACAGATTGAGTTAAAAATGTCCATTAAAGAACTTTTTAAAACTGCCGAGGAACCAATAGTCATTAAAAGCTTAAAACTTGATAAAGCAAAGCTTCATATTAAAGTTGATGAAGCGGAAAATGCTAATTATGATATAGCACAAGAAGATGAGAGTAATGCAGAAACTTCATCAGAAGAAACATCCAACAACTTCACCTTGGCATTGGATGCTTACGAAATCACCAATACCGAAATCATTTATGATGACTTTGCTACGGGAATGCACTTGTTGATTTCTGAAATGAACCATTCAGGAACGGGTGACCTTTCTTTAGAAAACTCCCAGTTAAAAACCCTTACTGATGCTTTGGTTTCTTTTGAAATGGACAGCACCAAATATTTGAACAACAACAAACTGTTTTTGGATGCACTCATTGGTATCGATTTAAAAAATAACAAATACTCCTTCTTGGAAAATAAGGCCCTGGTAAACCAACTATCTCTAGTTTTTGATGGATTTATACAAGTGAATGAAGAGAATCAAGAAGTGGATATAACCTTTAAAACCCCATCATCGGATTTCAAGAATTTTTTAGCGGTGATTCCAGAGGCATATTCAAAGAATATTGAAGACGTTCAAACCACCGGGAATTTTGAGGTTAATGGACAGTTTAAGGGAATTGTGGATGATACACATATTCCAACCTTCAACATCAAAATAAATTCTGAAAACGCTTCTTTCAAGTACCCAGATCTTCCAAAATCTGTCCGTAATGTTTTTATAGATACTGAAATCAACAACACGACAGGGATAACAGAAGATACTTATGTTGATATTAAGAAGTTATCCTTTACCATTGACCAAGACAAATTCAATCTAAATTCCAGAATCAGGGATTTATTGGGCAACACCAAAGTGAATGCCCATATGGATGGAAAGATAAACCTTGCAAATATTTCACAAGCGTATCCAATACCCGCAGGTTACGATCTTAAAGGAATTTTAAATGCTGATGTCACTACCGCCTTTGATATGGCTTCATTAGAAAAAAAGCAATATCAGAACACAAAGACCAGTGGCACTATGAAACTCACAGGTTTTGAATACGCTTCTGAAGAATTAAAGAACCCCGTGGTTGTAAATGCTGCAGCGGTGACCTTTAATCCGCAAACTGTAACCTTAAATTCTTTTGAAGGAAAAACGGGAGGTACAGATTTTAATACTACAGGAACGTTGACCAATTTGCTGGGATTTATGTTCAATGATGAAAATGTGGAAGGGAATTTTAAACTTAACTCCAATACATTTGCTTTAAATGATTTTATGGTCCAGGAAAATGGCGCCGATGGTGAGGCGGGGGCAGGGGAGACTTCTCCTTCGGGAGCAGACGAGCGAATCAAGATTCCATCTTTCTTGGATTGTACCGTTGATGCCACAGCGAACACAGTGCTATATGATAACTTAACTTTGAAGAATGTTGCAGGAACGCTGATTATTAAGGATGAAACAGCTACCGTAAAAGATTTAAAATCCGACCTGTTTGGTGGTACCCTGGGTGTCACCGGCTCGGTGTCAACAAAAGAGGAAATCTCTACATTTAATATGGACCTGGGAATGAACAACTTTAATATAAGTGAGTCGTTCTCCTCGTTGGATTTGTTCAAAGTATTGGCGCCTTTAGCAAATGCGCTTCAAGGAAAGTTGAATTCTGACGTTAAAATTTCAGGAAACTTAAAAGAGGATTTTACGCCGAATTTGGCAACAGTCTCCGGAGGTTTGCTTGCAGAGTTACTTTCTACAAAAGTAGATGCAAAGAATGCTCCCTTATTATCTGCATTGGACAGTAAACTAAGTTTTTTGAATACTAAAGATTTAGACTTAAGCGATTTAAAAACGGTACTGAGTTTTGATAATGGTTCCGTAAAAGTGAAGCCATTTACCATAAACTATAAAGATATAGCCGTAAACGTAGATGGCAGCCATACGTTTGATAAGCAATTACAGTATAAAGCTACTTTAGATGTACCTGCTAAATATTTGGGAAGCGAAGTAAACAATCTTATCGCCCAAATGGATGATTCCAGTTTGGAGGAACTGACCATTCCTGTTGTTGCGAATATAGGTGGCAACTATGCAAGCCCAACTGTAAGCACGGATTTAAGTTCCGGAGTTTCTAAATTGACGAAGCAGTTGGTAGATATTCAAAAACAAAAGCTGTTGAACCAAGGAAAGGATACAGCAAAGGACCTGCTCTCTGATGTGTTCAAGAATGATGATAAAGACTCTACCAAAACACAATCATCTGGTGTAAAGGAGGCCCTGGGTTCTTTATTGGGAGGTACAAAGAAAGATAGCATTACGGTTGATTCTTCCGCAAAAAAAGAAGACCCGACGAAAAAAGCTGTAAACTCTGTTTTGGGTGGACTTTTTGGTAAAAAGAAAAAGGATACAGTGGATTAGTTTAAAATATTTAGCAACAATTTGTTTTGACCATAAAGTTCTGCTAAATGCTAGAAAGCACTATTTGCTCTTGGATAAGTTTAAGGAGTCAATCAATATTATAATTAAGAAAACGAGCAATAGCAGACCTGAAATGGGCAATGTGATTATTGTTAGCCATGAAAGCGTCAACCACTCACAACCTCCTCCATGACAAGGTTGACCTGTTTTGAGTTTGGTGATCCAAGCTCCTAATAGCCCAATAAGTGTAGGTGAAAAACCAATTAATACAATTATGACCAACCATATTGGGAGTCTGGTCAAATAATGTTTTTTTTCTTTAATAATCAGTCCCATAAATTAATGGTTTAAGGCTCTTTTTTGATATTTCTTAAGAATAGGAGTGAAATCTGTAAAGTAAATATTGGTATCCGTACTTTTTAAGCTATCACTACTTGTAAAATATAACCACTTCAAATCGTCTGTCAGAAATGGATATAGGTCGCTTCCAGAAGTATTTAATTCCGCGATATTTTGTGGAATGGCCCAGGAATTATTCTTTTTAAAACTGATATACAGATCACCATAGGCAGAGACATTCTGTTTTCTTTGTGATGCTTCAAAAATTAAGGTCTTACCGTCGGCACTCACTCCCAAATTCCATTCTCCAGTATCAGAATTTAAAACACTGCCAAGATTGACAGGTGCTTTAAGTTTATCATCCTCATTAGGAGCCATATACAAATCCCCCTGTCCATATCCGCCAGGCCTATTTGAAGCAAAGTATAAATTACCCCACATGTCCACAAAGGGACTATATTCGCTTTTTTCTGAATTTATTGGGTTGGGCATGCGCTCTGGTTCTGTCCAGTTATCACTGGATGTTCTTTTTACTATCCAAATGTCTGATGAAATTGTGTTTTCTGAAGATGGCCTTTTTGAAATAAAATAGATGGTTTTACCATCAGAGGTAATGTGAGGGTCACTATCATCATATGTTCCAGAAAATGATACTATTTGGGGTTTGGACCATTTTTCTCCATCAAAAAAAGAGTGATAGATACTACTTTTCATATCATTTTTGCCCCATTGTTGCATGCTGCGAGCAAAGTACATTTCGGTACCGTCTTGGGTAAAAGTGGCACCATATTCAACATGTTTGGTTGATATGTTACCTGGGTCGAAAAGAACTTTACTAGGGTTTGTTTTTTCTTGTGCGTATGTTAAGAAACTTATGAAAAGCAAAATATAAAGAGCGGTATTTGTTTTCACGGTTTCAATTTAGTTTTTCACATTATATTCAGCTAACTCCTAATCCAACATAATATCCCTCATTCCCACGTATATTAAAAACAGTGCTGTCTTCGAAAATGAGGTATTGTCCTTTGATACCCTTTAAGACACCTTTATAGGATGGAGTTTTATCCAGATTTAAGCTTTTTACTTTTTCTGGGTAGTGTAACACGGGAAAATCTAGGTGCGTCTCGGTATTTTCGCCCAAAAAATATTCTGAAGCTTCTTCAGGAATATTGGATTTTAATTTATCACGCCATTCCACCAAATCCACATCTTCAATACGGTTGGTAAGCATCTTTTGCCAACTGGTTTTATCGCTTACAAAATCTTTTAAAGCCACTTCTGTAATTCCGGCTAAATATCTATTGGGAACTTCCACAATTTCTATGGCCTCATGTGCACCTTGATCGATCCAACGGGTGGGCACCTGGGTTTTTCTGGTAACACCGACTTTAACATTGCTAGAATTGGCCAAGTAAACAATATGTGGTTGAAGCTGCACCTTTTTTTCATATTCCAAATCACGATCTTCTTTGTCCAAATGGGCAGTGCTCAACTCTGGTTTCATGATCCAGTCTCCTGCCAAGGGTGTTTCGTAAAAGCAGGATTTGCAGAACCCCATACGGTAAATGGGTCTTTCCTTACCGCAATTAAGACATTGAAATTTTATAAAATCAATTTGTATTTCTTTATTCAATAATTGATTCATGTTTAGAAAATCATTTTCAAAAACCAAAAAGTATTGAATTGGATTTCCTATCTCGGTTTGCATTTTGCGCAGAACTCCTTCGTAAAGCATGATGGAATAGATATGTTTTTAAGCTGATTTGAAAATGAAAGTTAGATAGCCTATTTTAGCTAATACACCTAACAATATTCTAGGTTAAAGATACCTAAAAATGCCAATACCTTTGTTTAATTCCATCGCTTCTTGGCTACTTAAGAAGCGCTATCACCAAATAGAACTTTTTCTGAAGTATCCTTTGGATGTACAAGATGAGGTGCTTAGGCATTTGGTTGACTATTCCAAAGATACCATGGTAGGTAAGCAATACGGGTTCGCGGACATAGACAAATATGAAGACTTTGCAAATAGAGTTCCTATTGTAAGTTATGAAGAGGTAGCAGGTATGATTGAAAGAACACGTAAGGGTGAGCAAAATCTGTTTTGGCCCACGACTATAAAATGGTTTGCCAAAAGCAGTGGTACCACTAATGCAAAAAGTAAGTTTATTCCAGTAAGCGCAGAGGCTTTAGAAGACTGCCATTACAAATCAGGTAAAGATTTACTTTGTCTGTACCTAAATAATAATGAGAATTCCCAATTGTTTAATGGTAAAAGCCTTAGACTGGGCGGCAGTAAGGAGCTTTATGAGGATAATGGAACTTTTTTTGGAGACCTTTCGGCCATTTTAATTGATAATATGCCTTTATGGGCAGAGTACAGTAGCACACCAAGTAGTAAGGTTTCTTTAATGAGCGAATGGGAATCCAAATTAGAAGCCATTATTGAAGAAAGTATCCATGAGAACGTCACCAGCTTGGTAGGAGTTCCCTCTTGGATGTTGGTATTATTGAATGAGGTCTTGGAAAAGACGGGAAAGAATCACTTGTTTGAAATCTGGGAAAATCTGGAAGTTTATTTTCATGGTGGTGTGAGTTTTGCACCATATAAAGATCAATACCGAAAATTATTACCACGGAAGAATTTTAACTACTATGAAACCTATAATGCCTCTGAAGGTTTTTTTGGCATTCAGGATAGGAACAACTCTGAGGATTTGTTGTTGATGTTGGACTACGGTATTTTTTATGAGTTCATCCCAATGGATTCCTATGGGAATAAAGAGAAAGCGATTCCGCTTTGGGATGTTAAGGAAGGTGTAAACTATGCGGTGGTTATTACTACAAATGGAGGGTTATGGAGATACAAGATTGGAGATACGGTCCGGTTTACTTCCACAAGTCCCTACAGAATTAGAATCACTGGGAGAACCAAGCACCATATCAATGCTTTTGGTGAAGAACTTATTATAGAAAACGCAGAAGAGGCTCTAAGGCAAATATGCCAAAAGACAGATTCGGAAATTATGGATTATACAGCAGCTCCTATTTTTATGATTGGAAATGAAAAAGGGGCACATGAATGGATCATTGAGTTTAGAAAACCACCCAAAGACGTTAATTATTTTACAGAGTTTTTAGATAACGCCCTTAAATCTTTGAACTCGGATTATGAGGCAAAGCGATACAATAACATTACCCTAAAAATGCCTAAAGTGCATATAGCCAGACAGAATTTGTTTCATGATTGGCTTAAATCCAAAAATAAATTGGGCGGGCAGCATAAGATTCCAAGGTTATCCAATGAACGAGCATACATTGAAGAACTCCTTCAGATGAATTTGCAAACCAAATAACTATCCCTTAGATTTTACGAAAACGTTTTCGTAAAACTTCACCGTTCGTCGAACAAATTTTTCTTTTGGACAAATAAATATGGATTTTACCCGTTAATGATTGAAGTTTGATTCAGAAATTTTGAGTTCCCCAGATCTTAATATAAACTGATAACCAAACAAAATAAAGTTATGGCAGAAAAATTAGTTGTCTTATCAGACATGTGGGGCGTAAAAAAAGGCCTTTGGATTACCTCTTATTTTGGATACTTGCAACAGTACTATGACATTGTTTTTTACGATTGTCAGCAGTTAGGAAATATAGATGTTCCAGTTACTACAGAAGAAAATATTCATAAAGCGTTTGTTGGTGGAGGCATTGATACCGCGGTTGCCCATCTACTTAAAAAAGAGACGGAAGCTAGTCACTATCTAGCGTTTAGTACAGGAGGAACCATAGCTTGGAAAGCTGCTTTAAAAGGACTGCCCATGAAGTCGCTAACAGCCATATCACCAACAAGAATAAGATTGGAAGATGAAAAACCAGATGCTCCACTACATTTAATTTTTGGAGAGCGAGATGAATTTAGACCTGATTCTTCTTGGGAAAAGGAAGTTGGAATGGATTTAAATGTGATACCAAATTTTGGTCACCAATTGTATTCTGACGAAAAGATAATTTCGCAAGTTTGTTTAGATCTTCTAGAAAAAGTAACCAAAAAAGCAGTCTAAGAGACTGCTTTTAATTTTTTAATGGTTTCGTAGGAGAGTTTTTCCTCAGCGTAGGCTTTTGTAACCTTAAATTCTTTTTCATCACTACTTGGTAATGTAAACATGGCATCTGTGAATACTGCTTCGCATAAAGAACGAAGACCTCTTGCACCTAATTTGTACTCCACGGCCTTTTCTACAATATAAGTCAATGCTTGCTCAGTGATGCTAAATGTAATTCCATCCATTCCAAACAATTTTTCATATTGCTTTATGATGGCATTCCTTGGCTCAGTAAGAATAGCTCGTAACGTTTTTGTATCTAAAGGATTCATGTGAGTAAGCACTGGAAGTCTTCCTATTATTTCGGGAATAAGTCCAAAATCTTTTAAATCTTTTGGGATGATGTATTGAAGGATATTCTCATTGTCCAATCTGTCCTCAGCTTTGGATGCACTATAACCAACAGCTTGCATGTTCAATCGCTTAGTTATGATGCGTTCAATACCATCAAAAGCGCCTCCAGCAATAAAAAGAATGTTTTCAGTATTTACTTCTATAAATTTTTGATCAGGGTGCTTACGCCCTCCTTTTGGCGGAACATTTACAACAGTTCCTTCAAGAAGCTTTAAAAGCCCTTGTTGTACCCCTTCTCCAGACACATCTCTGGTAATTGATGGATTGTCGCTCTTACGGGCAATTTTATCGATTTCATCAATAAAGACAATGCCTCTTTCTGCTTTCTCCAAATTGTAATCAGCGGCTTGTAGCAATCGTGTTAAAATGCTTTCCACATCCTCACCTACGTATCCTGCCTCTGTTAGTACGGTAGCATCTACAATGGCTAAGGGGACATTGAGCATTCTTGCTATAGTTTTGGCAATTAGGGTTTTACCTGTCCCTGTTTGTCCTACCATAACAATATTACTCTTCTGAATTTCTACATCTTCATCCTTGCCTTTGGCTTGTAAAAGTCTTTTGTAATGATTATAAACCGCAACGGACATTACCTTTTTGGTACGTTCTTGTCCAATTACAAAAGTGTTCAAGAAATCCCTGATTTCCATGGGTTTCTTTAATACCAATTCAGATGAAAGATCTTGATTTTTAGATTGTTTAGACTCCTCCGCAACGATACTATGGGCCTGTTCTATACATCTATCGCATATGTGAGCATCAAGACCAGCTATTAAAAGATTGGTCTCTGGCTTCTTTCTTCCACAAAATGAACATTCCAAATTTTCCTTTGCCATATATAATCAACACATAAAGTTGAACCACTAATAACGTAAAAAAACATGTTTTGGTTTATACTAAAACATTGTTTTTTAACTTCTTTGTTCGGAATTAGGACTTATCCCTTACCAAAATTTCATCAATCATACCATATTTCTTGGCCTCTTCCGCCTTCATCCAGTAATCACGATCACTGTCTTCATATACCTTATCAAAGGTTTGTCCTGAGTGATTTGATATGATTTGATACAATTCATCCTTTATCTTAAGGACTTCTTTTGCTGCGATTTCAATATCACTTGCTTGGCCTTGAGCTCCAGATAGGGGTTGATGAATCATAACCCTAGAGTGGGTCAATCCACTTCTCTTTCCAGCTTGTCCTGCACAAAGAAGTACAGCGGCCATAGATGCTGCAATACCTGTGCAAATGGTAGCTACATCTGGTTTAATAAATTGCATGGTATCATAGATTCCCAATCCGGCATAAACACTTCCTCCTGGGGAATTAATATAAATTTGGATGTCCTTGACAGCATCTGCACTTTCTAGAAAGAGTAATTGCGCTTGGACTATGTTGGCAACTTGATCGTTGATGCCCGTTCCTAAAAATATAATACGATCCATCATCAATCTAGAAAAAACATCCATTGCAATAGCATTAAGTTGTCTTTCCTCAATAATATTGGGTGTCATGTTCATGGGGTACATACTGCTCATGATTTGATCGTAGTACATACTGTTTATTCCATGGTGCTGGGTAGCGTATTTTTTGAATTCTGTTCCGTAATCCATAGGATTTTCTTCGATTTTGCTTAAAAAAAAGGTGCCGAAAATTAAACTTTTCGGCACCGTAAAGATACTTAAATTTCTTTTAGCTCAAGATTAGCTATAGGCCTCTTTAACAAAGTCGTCATAGGTTACCTCTTTTACTTTTAGGTTTGCCTTTTCTTTGTAGAAGTCCAATAACTTCTGGCTCATCAGCTGTTCTGAAAGCCTTTTTACCTCGTCTTGGTTGCTCATTACACGCATGGCAATGTTTTCCAATTCCTCTTCTTGAGGGTCTAAATGACCATACTGTGCCATTTGAGATTTGATGAAACCTTTTGAAAATTCCTTCAACTCATCCATTTGAACTTGAAGATTGTTTTCTTGAATTATCTTACCTTCAATAAGTTGATAACGAAGCCCTTTTTCTGATTTATCAAACTCTTCTTTGGCCTCATCATCTGATAGTGGGTTTTCACCACTTACTTGAATCCACTTTCGTAGAAATTCAGCTGGCAAATCAAATTTGGTGTTATCTATCAGCTTTTCGGTAATATCGTTCAATAATTTTTGATCGGATTGTTGCTCAAACTGCTTTTCGGAATCTTCCTTGATTTTCTCTTTTAATTCTTTTTCAGTCTTTACATTGTCTTTTCCAAACAACTTATCAAACAATTCTTGGTCAAGTACGGCAGGTTCACGTTCATTGATTTCCTCAATGTTTAAGGAAACCTCAATATTTAGCTTCTCTGCTTTTTCCTTGTCCATTCCAAGAGCACTTGAAAGTAAATAATCCTCTTTAAAAAGACCCTTTGTCTTAAGTGAGACAGTCTCTCCAACTTTTTTACCTACAAGGGCATCAATAGCTTTTTTGCTTTTGATTTTATCTAGTTCAACAGTGGTCTTGTGTTCTATTTCCTCTGTCTCATTTATAAAAGTTCCAGTTACTTCATCTGATTTTCCAACTTCAGTTTTTGAAACTAGTTTACCATATTGTTTTTGGATGCGATCTACTTGTTCTTCGATCATCTTTTTATCCGCAACGATCTTATATTGTGTAACCGCTTTTTTAGTTTTTACCTGCACATCAAAACTAGGAGCTAAACCTAGTTCAAATTCAAAATCAAGGTTGTCATTTTCCCAATCAAAATTGTCTTGCTGTTTTGGTAAAGGATTACCTAAAACATCCAATTTTTCTTCGGTTAGATATTTGTTTAGATTGTCTTGAAGCAATTTATTTACTTCATCCACCAAAACGGCTTTACCGTATTGCTTTTTTATAAGGCCCATGGGAACTTGACCTTTGCGAAAACCAGGAATATTGGCCTGCTTTCTATAATCCCTTAGGATTTTCTCTACTTTATCTTGATAATCATCCTTACTTATGGCAACTTTTACAACCGCATTAAGCTCGTCAATCTGCTCTTTTGTGATATTCATCTCCTACTTAATTTTCCTATTCAAAAATGGGTGGCAAAAGTAATGCATTTTCTGCATGACAACAACTTTTTTAAAGTGTTGGTCACCGAACACAATCATTTCTTTTTATCCTCTTTTATAATTGAGTGTAGAATAGACTGTAAAAATGAAAGTAATAGACTGAAAATGATGGCCCACCAAATACTGGAAACTTGAAACCCAGAGATGAAATCAGCTGCAATAAGAATGATAATTGCATTAATGACCAGCAGGAAAAGACCTAATGTAACTATGGTGATAGGTAAGGTAAGAATAACCAGTATGGGCTTTACCACAACGTTAAGTATACTTAGTACTAAAGCAACAATGAGGGCAGTGGTTAAAGAGTCTACGCCTATGCCAGGTAGAACATACGAAAGTATAACTACGGCTAGCGCATTTAAGAGCAGTTTTAAAATTAGTTTCATATGAGATGATTTGTTATAATGAAAAAGGGCACCGCTTGTTACGGTGCCCTTAATATAATGAAATTAAGTGTGGTTTAATCAATATATAGCCCGGTATAATCCAATGGATTTACACCTGGTAAATTGGAACCATATTTTTCGTTAATAGCTGCTACAAAGGCATTGGCCAGTATAGCATACCCTCTTGGTGCAGGATGAACCCCATCTAAAGAAAAACCTCCTCCTGTTCCAAAGGTGGATGTGACCACACTGCCATCTGCCTGCGGGAAACCGTTGGCTTTTAACTCTGCTAAGAGCGCGTTTGCATCAACAAAAGCCAAGTCATATTGGGTGGCCAATGCTAAAATTGTTGCATTATATGCGGTCAATGCATCAGCAACTGCTGTTTGTTCCTCAGGGGTTAAAACCCATTTGTCTTCCAAGGGTATAGCCACGCCATTTATAGATGTGGGGTCAGCAGGGTTGGCCAAAGTACCAATGAACGACCTTGAAGTCAATACCATTAAATCATCAGCTGTAGCCTGGCGCATATTAATAAGAGCTGCATTGATGCCAGTTAAATCGGTTAAATCTTCATCTATCAGCACAACTGCGTTGGTATCTCCTGCGGCAAAAGAAATAGTTCTTTTGGCTATTTCAAGGTCAGCGTTTTCCTGCGAGATGGCCGATTGACCAACAAGAAAAGCAAAAGCTCCAACAATACCTCCATTGTAAGCTGCATATGCACCATTTAAAAGTGCTGCGGTTGCCTCATCCAATGGAACAGGATTGTGCGGTACTGTGGTAAAAAATGGAATATCAGTAACACTTGGAATATTGGCAATCACCCCATTTGCCCCACCCGCTGTGAGTGCTTGTAACATTCCATCTAAAGCTCCAGTCAAAACCAGAGGATTTGTAATATCGTTCCTTGCATACAATGCCGGGCTAACCGTTGGGTCTAATTGATTAGTTCCGGAACCACCACTGGTTGCATATAGCAGAATATCATTTGACCCTGCCCATAGTGAAAAGAAAGATGGAGCTTGGGCAGCTGCGTCTCCAATTACAGATGCATCTTCAGCAGAAGAAAAACGAACAAAATAAGGATTAGCTGCTCCTACGGCCAAACCTGCCAAGCTACCATACCCTGGAGCTAAAAGCTCATAGCTCTTGGCACCTGGAATTCCCATATTATTAAAAGGTCCAGATAATTTAGTTGTGATTTCTGTTGTGCCCGTTCCTTCCTTTGGAGTTGGGGCAGGTCCATCTGCGGTGAATTGCAAAATTAATCTATTGCCAATATCAGGTGAACCATCCATGTTGGCATCTGTTTGTCCATTTATCGTAGCACCTCCTAAATTATCCGCCATAAGTGGAATTTCAAAGGCTCCGCCTCCTGCTAAAGCAAAATTTGATGCTAGCATATTTGGAAATGAAGCTTCTTGGCCTGCCGTAAAAAGGGCATTGTCTGAGAATCCCGCTGTAAGTGAATTTCCTACGGATACATATTTTGTAAAATCTGCAGATCCAGAAGTATAAACTACCGGGTCTGGTGTTGGCGTCATTGTAAGGGGGGCGTCATCATCTGAACATGCTATCAAGAATAAGCCTAAGAAGGGGAGCAGGGCATAAAACTTTTTCATCTTTAAAATCTGTTAGAGTTAGTTTAGGTTAAATTTTAGTTAAACCTGTATTACCAAAACTATGTCAAATTTGTTATACAGACAATTAAATGGATAAAAAAATTATGCATGCATAATAAAAAGGGTTGAATTTTATGAATTTAGGAAGCGAAGCGTCTTTTCAAAAAATTGTTTTGGGTTCTCTGCATGGAGCCAATGACCAGCATTGTCAACAGTTTCAATGTCAGCATTTGGGAAATGTCTTTTTATTTCAGGAAAGTCATTGGGCATAATATATTCTGAACGATCTCCTCTTAAAAATAGGGTAGGACCTTCATAGTTTGCGGTGGCACTTATATTTTCTCCAATTTCATCCATTTTATTTTTGAGAACCTCATAGTTGAAACGTAAACCCAATTTCCCTGGCTCTACCCAATGGAGGTTTTTTAAAAGGAATTGACGTATTCCAAAATCGGTCAAATAATTGGAAAGCTCTTGGTCAGCCTCTTTTCTACTTGAAATTTTTGCAAAATCCAATTTTCCCAGAGCATCAATAATAGGTTGATGATGTGGAGGATAGTATTTTGGGGAGATATCCGCAACAATCAATTTAGTTACAAGTTTTGGATGTGCGGTGGCTAGCTGCATTACAGTTTTGCCTCCCATGGAATGCCCAATAAAATCACCAATATCAATTTTATGGGAATCCATATAGTATAAAATATCCTCGCTCATCAATTCATAATCAAAATTGGTTGAGTGAAAACTTTTTCCATGATTACGTTGATCCACTAAATGAACTTGGTAGCCATTTTCCGCAAATTGATTTCCTAAAGTTTTCCAGTTATCAGACATCCCCAAAAAACCATGAAGAATTAATAACGGCTTCCCTTCGCCCAAAATTTTTGAATGTAGTAGTTCCATTATTTTAATCTATGCAGGTACATGTTGACTACGTTTTCCAGTCCCAAATAAAGGGATTCGCAAATAAGTGCGTGACCAATGGAAACTTCCAATAGATTGGGAATATGTTCCTTGAAAAATTTGATGTTATCCAAACTTAAATCATGACCGGCATTGATGCCCAAATTCATTTCATTGGCCATTTTGGCCGCATCAATAAAAGATTGAATGCTTTCTGTTTTTTTTCCTTCTGAAAATCCTTTAGCAAAACTTTCTGTGTATAGTTCAATTCTATCTGTACCTGTTTGGGCTGCTCCTTTAACCATCTCTACATTTGCATCAACAAAGATGGAAGTACGAATTCCGTTAGCTTTAAAGGTTTTGATTACATCTGCCAAAAAATCTTTGTGTTTAATGGTATCCCATCCAGCGTTGGAAGTAATTGCATCTTCGGCATCTGGCACCAAGGTGACCTGCGTTGGTTTTATATCAAGAACCATGTCCACAAACTTTGGAATTGGGTTGCCTTCTATATTGTATTCCGTGGTGACAATATCTTTTAGGTCATAAGCATCTTTATAGCGAATATGCCGCTCATCTGGTCTTGGGTGAATGGTTATGCCTTGTGCCCCAAAAGACTCAATATCCTTGGCAGATTTAATCAAATTGGGCATGTTACCACCCCTTGAGTTTCTTAATGTTGCCAGTTTATTGATGTTGACGCTTAATTTTGTCATAGGATTCTATTTTTTGAATGTCAAAAATAAGAATTAGGCACGCCTTTTGCGATTTAAAAGTAGTATTTTGCGCTTAATAGAAATGTAATGCAAATCCAAAATCAAATAATCACTACTGTACCCATTTTTGAGGTGTCTGAGACCTTAAAGGAGGTTATCCAGTTTTTTGAGGAAACCACTTTTTCCCATGTTGCGGTTACTGAAAATGGAATTTACATTGGTTTGTTGTCTGAAAACGATCTTGCATGTTTTGAGCCAGCCAAAAAGATAGAAGATTGGAGATTGGAGTTGGAAACTTTTTCGGTAACAAAAGATACCGCTTGGTTAGATTTGTTGGAAATGTTTTCTAGAAACGAGGCAAACGTACTTCCTGTATTAGATGAAAATCAAGTAATAATTGGTTATTATGATTTGGAGGATATTGTCGCTTTTTTTATAAATACTCCTTTTTTTAAAGAACCAGGGGGAATTCTTGTCATTGCAACAGGAATAAAGGACTATTCTTTTAGTGAAATAGCTCAAATAGTGGAAAGTAACAATGCCCGTTTACTGGGGGCTTTTATTACCGATTCCCAAAATGATGTAGTGCAAATAACTTTAAAGGTAGGGACGCTAAATCTTAATGAAGTGGCGCAAACTTTTAGAAGGTACAACTACACAATAGTTTATGGAAATAGTGATGACCAGTTTTTGGAAGATTTAAAGCAACGGTCAGATTATTTAGAAAAATACCTTAACGTTTAAGATGAAAGTCGCTGTTTACGGTCAAGCTTTTCAAGAGCAGGATAAAACCTTCGTCATGGAACTTTTGGAGGAACTTCAAAAGATAAATGCTTCTGTTTATGTTGTAGAAGAGTTTATTGGACTTTTTTCTGAATACAATTTAAATTTTGATTACGGAATATTTTCCCAGACTTCTGGCTTAGACAGCTCTTTTGATATGTTTATAAGCTTTGGTGGTGACGGTACTATGCTCAGGGCAGTAACTTACGTAAAAGATTTGGGGATTCCCATAGTAGGGGTAAATACCGGTAGATTAGGGTTTTTATCCACATTTAAAAAAGAGGATGTCAGAAAAATAGTAACTGAATTTGTTGCGGGACATTATAAAATAGAGGAGAGAAGTTTGGTGGAGGTTGATTTAAATTCTGATTTGGATGAATTTGGAAACATCAATTTTGCTTTAAACGAGATTACGGTTAGTAGAAAGGATACCACTTCTATGATAACGGTAGAAACCTATTTGAACGATGAGTATTTAACATCCTACTGGGCAGATGGATTAATAGTTTCTACACCAACTGGTTCCACAGGATATTCATTAAGTTGTGGGGGGCCGGTGATTGCCCCAACGGCAAAATCATTGGTTCTAACCCCAATTGCGCCGCATAACCTTAATGCACGGCCTTTAGTAATCTCAGATGATACCTATATAAGATTAAAAGTGTCTGGACGGGAAGAAAACCATTTGGTTTCCTTGGATTCTAGGATTGCAAGTATCCCCAACGGCAAGGAAATTATTGTTAAAAAATCAGATTTTACAATTAAAATGATAGAGTACAATTCGGAAAGCTTTTTTAAAACACTTCGCAATAAATTGCTTTGGGGACAAGATAAACGTAATTGAACCTATCAAAAACAATAAAAGAAGCTAAAAACTGTTTAACAAAAGAGAACATTTATAACAGTATACCCTATAGACCTTCCTTTACCTCTAACATGTATAACTTTTAGATAGTATGCGAATAGTTTTGGCTATTTTTTTGTGCTTTGTGGTTAAGGTGAATGCCCAGACCTATGAGATCGGTGTTTTTGCCGGCGGAGCCAATGTAATTGGTGATGTTGGCAGAACAAACTACATACTTCCCTCCGGACCAGCTTTTGGAGGTATTTTTAAGTGGAATAAAAGTAAAAGATATGCATGGCGTGCAAGTGTAATGTACGGAAGCTTTACAGCTGATGACTCCAAATCCAGCAAATCTTCAAGAGAACAACGCGGATATGTAATAGATAATTCTGTTTTGGAGGCCTCCGCAGGCATTGAATTTAACTTTGTTGAATACAATCTTCACAAGCTTGGACCGGCCTTTACCCCTTATCTTTACACAGGTCTTACCTACTTTAGGTATGATTTTAATTATTTTGATGCCCTCCAAGTGCAGGATATTAACCAAAAAGAAGGTAGTTTTGCAATTCCTATGACGGTAGGGGCAAAGTATCGATTAAATCAATTCTTGATTCTTGGTGCTGAAATTGGGGCTAGGTACACGTTTACAGACAATTTGGATGGAAGCAATCCTGAAGGTTCTAATTTTGAGCAATTTAGATTTGGAAATATTTTAAGCGATGACTGGTATGTCTTTTCAGGTTTTACGTTAACGTATACCTTTGGGCGTAAACCCTGCCAGGATTGTTTTGAATAAAAATGCACACATTAGAGGACGTAAACACGGATAAGCTTCCAAAACATGTTGCCATTATCATGGATGGTAATGGTAGGTGGGCCAAACAACGCGGTAAACTCAGAATTTTTGGTCACGAGAATGGAGTGGAGGCGGTAAGAAAAACCGTTGAGAACTGCGCAAAACTTCAAATACAATTTTTAACACTTTACGCTTTTTCCACGGAAAACTGGAATCGCCCCAAACTAGAAGTAGAAACCTTAATGAAACTTTTAGTGGCTTCTTTACGTAAAGAACTAAAGACACTCAATAAAAATAATATTAGGCTAAATGCAATTGGTAATATAGATTCTTTGCCTTCTAAAGCCCAAAAACAACTTGCGGAAGTTATTTCAAAAACATCTGACAATACTGGCATGATGCTTACTTTGGCCCTTAGCTATGGCTCTAGGGAAGAAATAAAAACAGCCATAAAAGAGATAAGCATCAAAGTTAAAAATAATATAATTTCACCCGAAAATATTGACGAAACCGTTATAAATACTCATCTTTACTCGCATTTTTTACCAGATGTAGATTTACTCATACGTACCAGTGGGGAACGTAGAATAAGTAATTTTTTACTTTGGCAAATTGCATACGCTGAATTATATTTTATTGATGTATTTTGGCCTGATTTTAGTGAGCATCATTTGGTAGAAGCAATATTAAGTTACCAAAATAGAGAACGACGATTTGGAAAAACTAGCGAACAACTCAATTAAGGATATAAAAAATTCCACCCAACTATACCTAAAACTACTCCTTCTACTACTCTTCACCAATCAAAGCTTTTCTCAGGATACTTCCTTTGAAGATGGGAAGAGTTATATTTTAGGCGGGTTGTCGGTTACTGGTCTACAAAGCTATAATGAACAAACGGTTAAAACCTATACCGGTCTTCGGGTGGGACAAGCAATTACCATTCCTGGAGATGAGATTAGCGCCGTTATAAAAAAGTTATGGAGCTTAGAGTTGTTCAGCAACGTTGAAATCTACTACACCAAAATAGAAGGTGACAAAATCTTTTTGGAGTTAAATATTTTAGAACGACCAACACTTTCAAACGTTACGGTATATGGCGTTAAAAAACGAAAGGTAGAAGACATTATAAATGATACAGACCTTAAAAAGGGGAAAAAAATCACTGAGAGTTTAATTGCCAACACTAAAAATTACCTTCAAAACAAATATAAAAAGCAAGGCTTTTTAAATGCTAAAGTAAATATAGCCACGGCTGCGGATACATCTGGTACCAATACACAAAGTATGGTCATCAATGTAAAAAAGGGTGACAAGGTTAAAATTCGGAAAATAGTATTTGAAGGGAACGAAAAGCTTACGGACAAAAGACTTGCAAAGTCATTAAAGAAAACGAAGAAGAAAAAGATTTACCGCTTTTGGAAGAAATCCAAATATATAGAAGCTGATTACAAAGAAGATCTTTCCAGTCTGGTGGATGCCTATGCCGAGAGGGGGTATAGAGATGCACGAATTTTATCTGACACTTTTGTGAAAGTTGATGAAAACAACATCGATTTAAAAATAAGCGTTGAAGAAGGGGATAAATATTATTTTGGGGATATCAACTTTGTTGGTAATTCAGTGTATACGGACAGGCAGTTGAGTCAGGTCTTGGGTATTCGTAAAGGAGCTACGTATAATGGAGTATTGCTTAAAAAACGAATAGCCGATGATACAAAACCCGATGGTGAGGATTTAACCAACCTCTATCAAAACAATGGGTACTTGTTTTCAAGTATTAACCCAGTTGAAGTATCTGCAATAAATGATACGATCAATTTTGAGATACGTATTATAGAAGGTAAAGAAACCTTCTTAGATCATGTTACCGTATCTGGAAATGATAAAACCAATGACCACGTAATTTTTAGGGAACTACGTACTAGACCCGGACAGAAATACAGCAAGGATAATATTGTACGTAGTATTAGGGAATTAGGACAATTAGGATTTTTTGATGCTGAGCAAATAGTGCCAGACATTCAAAACCCCGACCCCAATGCCGGTACGGTAGATATAAAATATAGTTTGGTGGAATCTGGTTCTAGCCAAATAGAATTGCAAGGCGGTTTCGGCGGTGGCGGATTTATTGGAACTCTGGGTCTGTCTTTTAGTAATTTTTCATTAAGAAATATCTTTAATGGTGAGGCCTACAAACCAGTTCCTATGGGAGATGGTCAGACGTTTGCACTCCGTTTACAAGCGAGTAGAACATTCCGTGTATATAGTTTGAATTTTGCAGAACCATGGTTAGGTGGCAGAAAACCTGTTAGGTTTAACTTTTCATTGTCAAGAACTCAGCAATTCGCTACCAATTTTAACAATCAGGGTAGATTGGATGTTGATAGAGATAGAGGATTTTCAATAACAGGGATTTCAGCGGGGCTTGCTAAAAGAGTACAATGGCCAGATGATTTCTTTACAATTTCCCATTCTTTGAGCTACCAGTTATATGATTTCAACGACTTTAATAATGGACTTTTCAATTTTGGTAATGGTAGTTCCAACTCTTTAAGTTATACTTTCGGAATATCAAGAAGTTCACAAGGTCCCAGTAGAATATTTCCGTTGACAGGATCAAATTTTGAACTTACAGCAAAGTTTACTCCGCCATATTCACTTTTTAGTGGCAAGAACTTTAAAGAAATAAGGACTACTATCGACGAGACCACAGAAAGGCTTTTTGAGATTGGTGCAACCCCAGCGAACATTGAAGAACAGCTGGAATTTGAAGAGCTAAGTGATGAGTTGGAAAGATTGGAAGAAGAACGCTTTAAACTATTGGAATTCTACAAAATAAAATTTAAAGGTGACTGGTACACAAGATTGGTTGATAAACTGGTATTGCGTTCCAATGCAGAATTTGGCTTTTTGGGGAGCTACAATAATGATATAGGTAACGTGCCATTTGAACGTTTCTTCGTTGGTGGAGATGGTCTAGGGAACTTTACTCTGGATGGAAGAGATGTAGTTCAATTAAGAGGATATGAAAACAGTTCTTTGACTCCTTTTATTACAAATCCAATAACAAACAGACAGGAGCAAGATGGTGGTACTATTTATAACAAATTCTCTTTAGAATTACGTTACCCTCTTACATTGAAACCTTCAGCTTCCATTTATGCGCTTTCTTTTTTGGAAGCAGGAAACGCATTTAACAATTTTAATGAGTATAATCCGTTTGAATTAAAAAGATCTGCCGGAGTGGGGCTACGTATTTTTATGCCGGCATTTGGTCTCTTGGGTATTGATTTTGGGTATGGCTTTGATACAGATGCCAGACCAGGGTCGGTTGGACCAAGCGGCTGGCAAACGCACTTCATCATCGGGCAACAGTTTTAACCAGAAGAAAAACACTGTTTTTGTAATTTCTAAATAGCTCATTTTAAATTATTTAGTTATTTTGGCACGATATTTTCTTAGTAAAAAGCGGAATCAAAAATGAATACCAAAGTTCTTTTGTCATTAGTTGTTTTGATGTCTTCCTTTTATGGCTTCTCGCAAAGAGGAGTACGAATTGGGTATGTGGACATGGAGTATATCCTTGAAAATGTTGAGGAATATAGAGACGCAACAGAACAATTAAATACCAAGGCCCAGAAATGGAAGCAGGAAATTGAGCTTAAACAAAGTGTTGTTGAGCAGATAAAGAAGGATTTAATGGCGGAGAAAGTGCTTTTAACGGACGAGTTAATTGCTGAACGTGAAGAGGAAATCCAGATTTTGGAGAAAGAAATGCTGGACTATCAACAGGATCGTTTTGGTCCACAAGGAGATTTGGTGTTGCAGAAACAACTTTTGATTCAGCCAATACAAGACCAAGTTTTTAACGAAGTCCAAAAAATTGGTGGAAATAAAAGATACGATTTTATTTTTGATAAATCGGCAGATGTTGTAATGTTGTACTCCGAAAAAAGACACGATATCAGTGACTTGGTTTTAAGGGAGATAGCTCGGACCAGAAAGGTGAGCAAATCCAATAAAAAGGAACAGCAAAAGAGCCGCTTAGACAAGTTTAAAGAAGAAGAGGTTGAAGCCGATAAGGAAATAAGTGAGGCGTTAAAAGAGCGGCAAGCAAAAGCTGAAGATGCCAGAGATGCTAAGACTAAAGAAATTGAAGATAGAAGAACTGAGCAGTTAAGACTTAGAGAAGAGCGGAAGAAGGCATACGAAGAAAGAAGAAAAAAATTATTGGAAGAGCGCGAGGCCAAGCGAAAAGGAAAATTAGAAGAAAGGAAAAAAACGCAAGAACAACAAAAGGATTCAATACAACAATAAATATTGAAACACTAAAATTAACATTCAAATAGTAACTTAGAATCATGAAAAATGTAAAGAAGATTGCTGTAGCCCTAGTCTTATTTGTGGCGGCTACTGGTTTTGTAAATGCGCAGAGCAAGGTTGCCCACATCAATGTGCAGCAATTATTGTCTGAAATGCCGGAGATGAAAGCAGCGCAAGGCGAACTAAAAAAATTACAAGAAACGTACAGAGCGGATATAGAGAGTTCTATGACTGAGCTTCAAAATAAATATACCCAATACTCTAACGAGGCTACTTCAAAATCTGAAGAAGAAAACCAAAAAAGAGCAGTTGAGCTTCAAGGGTTTGAGAAAAACATTAAAGAAGCAGAGCAAGCTGCAGTTCAAGAGATGCAAAAGAAGCAACAAGAATTGTTTGCTCCTATTTCTGATAGAGCAAAAACTGCTATTGAAAAAGTTGCTGCTGCACAAGGTTTTGACTATGTAGTAGATGCTAGCCCTGGACTTAGTCTTATCGTAGCCAAAGGAAAAGATTTATTACCAGCAGTAAAACAAGAATTAGGCTTCTAACACTTTTACTCTTACAATATTATAACCGCTTTCTCTACTAGATAAAGCGGTTTTTTATTTTCTAATATTAGTGTCTATTTTTGAACATGCAACAACCCATTGGGATTTTTGATTCAGGTGTTGGAGGAACATCCATTTGGAAGGAAATACAAAAGTTACTTCCCACTGAAAACACCATCTACCTTGCAGATAGCAAGAATGCACCATACGGTGCTAAATCAAAAGAGGAGATTCTAGATCTTAGCATAAAAAACACGGAGTTTTTACTTCAAAAAAAGTGCAAGTTAATTGTAGTTGCTTGCAACACTGCTACCACAAACGCTATTGATTATTTACGTGCAACGTATAAAGTTCCGTTCATAGGAATAGAGCCTGCTATAAAGCCGGCGGCGCTCCATACAAAGACCAAGAAAGTAGGTATTTTGGCAACCAAGGGCACCCTGTCTAGTAGTTTGTTCCATAGTACCTCAAAAATCTTTGCCGAAGGAATTACGGTACTCGAACAAGAGGGTACGGGTTTGGTCGAATTGATTGAAGCAGGGGAGGTCTATTCAAAAACAACAACAGAACTTTTAAAGAAGTATATGGATCCAATGTTGGAGGAAGACATTGATTGCCTTGTTTTAGGTTGTACACATTACCCTTACCTGATACCTATTCTTAAGGGCCTACTTCCCCAAAAGGTGACAATAATAGATTCTGGAGAGGCTGTGGCACGACAAACAAATACCATATTGATTAAAAATCAGCTATCCTCCAAAATAGGGAATAATACAAAACACATATTTTTATCCAATTCAAATGTGAAGGTCCTTAAAAACTTGGTAGATGGTGCTAATGTTGAAGTTTTCCATCTAGACTTCTAATCTTCACTTTCTACGATAGGTGAGGTACGTAAAATCGTGTTGGTGTTTCTTGTCTTTAGGATGATACGCTTCGTTAACTAGCTTCCACTCATTTGTATCAATAGATGGGAAAAAAGTATCAGCTTCAAAAGAATCATGGATTCTGGTTAACTCGATATCCGTGGCAAATTCCATTGCCTGTTTATAAATTTCACCTCCCCCAATAATAAATGCAGATTCTTCATCAGTTATCAATTCTATGGCATTTTCTATAGAATGAGCCATGGTACAGGGAAATTTAGGGGTATAGTTCTTATCCCGTGTAATTACAATATGTTCTCTATTTGGGAGCGCCTTTGGGAAACTTTCTAAAGTTTTACGGCCCATAATTATTTTATGTCCAGTGGTCAAGGTCTTAAAACGCTTAAAATCATCAGGCAGGTGCCAGGGAAGATCGTTGTTTATGCCAAGGGCGTTGTTTTCTCCTGCTGCCGCAATAATAATCAATTGCCTCACAAATCTTTTTTTTTATTGATTTTGGAAAGTGGAAAATCAGTATCAATTTCCTTTTGAATTTCTGCAATACGTTTCTTTTGTTTGCTTACCAACTTTTCTCGTTGTTGTCGCTCCCATTTCTGCCCCATAAATTTATTGGTAACAAAAACATTGAATGCATGCATTATGAACAAAAAGGCCCATAAAAGAATGGCCCAAATAAACCAATCATAGGCTTCACCGTACTTTAGGATTTTATTGATGAGGACAAGAAAAATGCTGCCTATTAGAAAAATTACAAAATGGGAAAACAGTCTTTTTTTTTGACGAATTCGCTTTTGGGCATTTTCCAAAAGTTCATGCTGTTCTATATCAACTGGGTTTTGTTCCTTCTTTCTTGATAACATTGAATGGCTATCTTTATAGGCAAATATAATTGAATTACATCCAAAATTTTATCAATGCAAAACTTAAGAAAGAAATTCCCTGTTTTAAAGCAATGCATATATGCCAATACTGCAGCAACTGGCCTGTTGTATGAAGACTTGTTAGAATGGAGACAAGAACATGATTTGGATTATCTGATAGGGGGGAGCGAGATGAAAATGAAGAGTTTTCACAATATGTCAAATGTAAGAGACGCTGTGGGTAAATTTTTTAGTTGTAAAACGGAAAATGTAGCATTGGTGCCCAACTTTACCCTAGGCCTTAATATGCTTTTAGAGGGATTAACAAAGAAGCAAAATATACTCCTTTTAAAGGACGATTATCCCTCTTTAAATTGGCCTTTTGAGACGAGGGATTTTAATAGAGAATATATTGAAATTGATGAAAAACTAGAAGAGAGAATCTACGAAAAAGTGCAAACTGGAAAAATTGATGTTCTTGCCCTAAGTATTGTACAATGGGTGAACGGTGTCAAGATAGATTTAAATTTTCTGAAGAAGTTAAAAAACGATTTTAAAAACCTATTGATTATCGTGGATGGCACTCAATTTTGTGGTACTCAAGAATTCAATTTTCAAGATTCTGGTATAGATGTTTTGGGAGCAAGTGCATACAAGTGGTTGTTGTCCGGTTATGGAAATGGTTTTGTTTTGGTCAAAGAAGAAGCCAAAGAACGTTTTGATCTTAAATTTATTGGTAATGGCTCTGTAGATAGAGAAATTGACAAAAGAAATGATATCCCTTTCTGTAAATATTTAGAACCAGGACATTTGGATTCATTCAATTTTGGAAGTCTGCAATTTTCGTTGAATTTTTTAGAAAACATTGGTATGAATCACATTTCAGCCCAAATGGAAAAATTATCATCCAAAGCCAAAGCAGAATTTTCAGCATTGAATCTTTTAGAGGAAAATGTGGTGGACAGAAACCTGCATAGCACCATCTTTAATATAAAGGGAGATAAGCAGCTTTTTAATAAGCTTGAGAGTCAAAATGTTGTTTGTGCGCTTCGCGGTGATGGTATTCGCTTAAGTTTTCACTTCTACAATACAGAAAACGAGATTGATGCAATTGCGGATATGCTCAAATCCTAAGTGATAAATATCATTTTTTTTGAAAAATCAAACACTAATTTTGTAGATGTAACCCTATTGTTAGGCGCATTTTATCAATATGATAAATCGAACGTAACTTATTGTAAGTAAGCTGTTTTATGTATTGTTTTGTGTCTGATTTTAAAAAGAAAAATACCATGGCAATAAAAAAACAATACCTTAAGAGCAAGCCTGTTTGTAAAGTTACATTCACTGTGCCTGCAGAAGAAGCAAAGAAAGTAGCTGTAGTTGGCGATTTCAATAATTGGAACCCAAAGGGAAGTACTTTAAGAAAGCTAAAAAACGGAACTTTTAAAGGAACGTTTGAACTTCCAAAAGAAAACACTTACGAGTTTAGATACTTGGTAGACGGATCATATATTAATGATACCGAAGCTGATCGTTTTCAATGGAACGATTATGCTGGGACAGAAAATGCTGTTTTAGAACTATAAAACTTTTAAAGTCGCCATTGAAGTTTAGGCCTCAATGGTGACTCCTTTCCAAAAAGCGACCTTTCCTTTAATGGGTTTTGCGAGTTCGCTTGTTTCTGGGTAGTACCAAGCAGCATCAGTATTTTGCTTTCCATCTACCTCTATTGAGTAATAAGAAGCAACACCTTTCCACGGACATGTTGTGTGGGTTTCACTAGGTTTAAAAAACTCCTTTTTAATACTCTCCTCAGGAAAGTAATGATTATTTTCTATAACCACAGTGTCATCACTTTCTGCTATTACGGTGTTATTCCAAATTGCTTTCATAAATTATTTTTTAAAAACGTAATTTTTATACTGTTGTTCAGAATCTGTGAATTCCGTTACTATTTTGAGGTCCGCTTTTTCCGCCAACCATTCTACAATAGCATCATCGTATTTTTGAGAAATTTCGGTATGGATGGTTTCCCAAGCTTTAAGACGTATTTCCAACTCCAAACTTTCAATCCAAACGTTTTGTTCTTCTTTTGATACCAAATAACTTTTGGCCGTTCCGGTCTCTGGATCATAAACTTCCCAATGTGAAAACTTGTCCAGATTAAAACTCCCGCCCATTTCTTTATTGATGCGGGCTAGAATGTTTTTGTTGAAAGCTTCGGTAATACCAGTTTTGTCATTATAGGCATCCAATATGGTCTGTGGGTTTTTTTTCTGGTCAAATCCCATAAAAATTAGGTCCCCATCATTTATGGAATCCTTCATATTTCTTAAGAATTCCAAAGCTTGTGGATGTAATAGATTACCAATATTGGAACCAAGAAATAGGATTACTTTTTTTCGTTCGTTAGCATCTCCAATATCCCTTAAAGTATCAAAATACGTGCCTTGTAATGTGTTTATCTCTACTTCTGGAATTTCTTGCCCCAAGGACTCTTCCAATTGATCAAGTGCATTTTGGCTAATGTCTATAGGCCTATAATCAAAAGAAATATTTTTTTCTGTAAAATGGCGAAGCAAGATTTTAGTCTTTTTTCCATCTCCCGCGCCTAATTCAAACAGACTAAAAGGTTCATCATTTTTTCCAAAAAGTTCTGCGATTTCGGTCTTGTTTTCTTCAAGAATGTTGAACTCACAATCCGTGAGATAATATTCGGGCATAGCCATAATATCTTGAAATAATTTATCGCCTATTTCATCATAAAAATATTTGGAAGACAAATGTTTGGGATATGTGGTCAACCCTTCATAAACCTCTTGCTCAAAAGTTGAGGTAAAGGTTGTGACTTCATTGTTTTGCATAGTGGTTATGTCGTAATTACTTGGCTAACCTTAAACCGGTAAATTGCCATCTTAATTGGGGGTGAAAAAAATTTCTATAGGTATGTCTTGTATGCTTTGTGGGTGTTGCTACGGAGCCTCCTCTCAATACTTTTTGGTTAACCATAAACTTGCCGTTGTATTCACCCAATGCACCATCTGCTTTTTGATAATTGGGGTAGGGAAGGTAAGCGCTTTCTGTCCACTCCCAACGTTTGCCCCACGGAAAAAATGCTTGTCCGGCTTCCCATTCAAACTCAGTGGGTAACCTAAGTCCTTTCCATTGTGCATAGGCAAAAGCCTCAAAATAGGAGATATGCGTTAACGAAGCATCCACTTTTACTTTTTGAAGGCCTTGAGCTGTGTAGTTGTACCAATCTCCATCAATGTTATGCCAATAGAACGGTGCAATAATTTGATTCTGACTCACCCAATCCCATCCTTCGGCATGCCAAATATCAAAACGTTGGTAGCCTCCTGCTTCAATGAATTCTATGAACTCTCCATTGGTGACCAATTTATTGGAAATTTCATATGAATGTAGGTACACTTTGTGTTTTCCCAATTCATTATCGTAGCAAAAATCAGATGAATTATGTCCAATCTCATAAACACCCTCTTCTACAGCAATCCAGTCTTGTCGATGGTTTTCTATTGGATGGTCTTCAAATTCTTTGGAATATTCAGGCAAAAGAGGGTTGTTTCCAAGAATATATTTGATGTCTGTCAATAATAATTCTTGATGTTGCTTTTCATGATGGATTCCTATTTCTAATACCGCATTGATCTCTTCGTTTTGATCAGTTGCTAAAAACTTTTTAATGCCCTCTGTAACATACTTCCTATATTCATAGACTTTTTTCACGGATGGCCTGGATAAGTTTCCCCTATCTGATCGGACCACTCTTTTTCCTACAGTCTCATAATAACTATTAAAAACAAAAGAAAAATCTTCATCAAATAGGGTGTAATCCTTGGCATGGGGCTTCAGAATAAATTCTTCAAAAAACCACGTGGTGTGGCCCAAGTGCCATTTTGGTGGACTTACATCTATTACCGGTTGAACCACGTAATCTTCAATTTCTAAAGGTTGACAGATATCTTCGGAATGTTTTCTGGTTTCCAAAAAGAAATCCAAAAGGGAATCGGTAAGAATCATAAAAATGTTTTACACCTTAAAGATAAAAAATAAGGTCTAGTTTACCGCATAAACTGGAAGACTAAAACTAAAGGAAGTACCTTCATTTGGTTTACTGAACACCTTAATCTTACTATCGTGTATCTCCATTATTTTCTTTACAATAGCGAGGCCTAGACCTGTGCCCTCCTTTTCCTGACCAACTTTGGTCTGTCTGTAACGCTCAAAGATCAGGGCTTGGTTATCCTTTTTAATTCCTGGACCAGAATCTTGAATTATAACTTCTACATGGTCATTCTCTGCTTCAATTTTTACGGTAACCTCTCCGCCTTTTGGGGTGAATTTTAACGCATTGTCCATCAAGTTTTGGATAGCTCTTTCTACAAGGGAGATATCAGCAAAAACCAATGGAACACTCTTTGCCATGGACAGTTTTAAATCAATGTTTTTCTGTTCTGCCAATAAAGAATAATTTCTGTGAATATCATTGGCCAATTCACTAATTAAAAAAGGTTCTTTTTCTGGCTGAATTTGGTTGGCCTCCAGCTTTGAGTATTCAAAAAGCTGGGAGACCAACTTGGAAAGACGTTCACTACTGCGGGTAACGGTTTTTAGATATTCGGCCCGTTCCTCAGCAGAAAGCTCATCGTTTTTCATGTGAAGTGTTTCAATATAGCCTTGTATTATGGATAGTGGTGTTCGCAAATCGTGGGAAATATTGGCAATTAATTCTTGTCTCAATTGCTCAACGGACTTTATTTTTTCAATATCAGATAAAATGGTATCAGCCATGCTATTATAGGTGCTAGCTACATTGGCCAGATCTGTTTTTTCAGCATTTTCTATCCGATACTCTAAATCGCCTTGTTGAAACCGCTTGGCGGCATAGATAATCTTCCTTAAGCTTCTGGTGAGGTACCAAATAGCAAGTATGCCCAAGAGGGTGGCAAAAACTAACGTTAATACAGACCCGCCAAGGCCCAAACGCATAAAATAACTATTGAACAAATCGCTACGGGTAGCTAAAAAATCCTCTCCAGCAAGAATAATGTATACATAGCCTTCATGGCCATCCTTGTTAAAATGGGCTGCTGAAAAAATGGTTTGTTTGGATAAATCCTTTGGATCATCACCTATTGTATAACTACTCCCTTTTTCATTGATGAACCTTTTTATTGGTTCTAGATTCACTTTTTTCTGCTTGGTCTCAGGAGCGTCATGGTCAAGGACAACAGAGTACTGTACATTTCCAGAATTATCCAATAGATACACTTCAATGGCGCGGTTCACGGCCATCATATCATGCATGATGTCTCCAAAAAGGGCTTTGTTTACCGTTCCAGTAGAATCAAAAGGGTGCGTATCCTTAAATTTCTCCTCAATAAGATCTTGAGCAAGATTGGCATGTAAGCGCTGGGTGGTCTCATAAAAATATTTGTTAGATAGATATATGGACGTAATGGTGTACCCAATACCTGCAAGCAATAGAATAGCAAGGAATGAGAGGGTGAGTTTTAGGATAAATCTAACGGAAAGTATATTGTTTTTCATCTGTAGCGGTTTGGTTAGGCCTCCATAAGTTCTTCATTGAATTTATATCCTACCCCCCATGTGGTCAAAATAAATTTAGGATTGCTCATGTCTGGTTCAATTTTGGAGCGTAGACGGTTAATATGGGAATTCACAGTATGTTCATACCCTTTAAAATCGTACCCCCAAATCATGTTCAATAATTTTGAACGATCATAGCTTTTTCCGGGGTTAGAGGATAAAAGCACCAGGAGTTCAAATTCTTTGGGAGAAAGCTCTATTTTCTTGCCATCTAAAAGCACCTTGCGCATATCTATATCTATAGAAAGCATGTCGAACTCCATCAATTTGGCGTTTTTCTCCGAAGATGGCTCCATAATATCCATCTTCTGTCTTCTGAAAATAGCTTTCACTCGTGCAATAAATTCACGAACGCTAAAGGGCTTGGTCAAATAATCATCAGCGCCTACTTCCAATCCCAATACCTTATCTATTTCTTCAGAACGGGCCGTAAGCATCATAATTGGTGATTTAATATTGTTCGCTCTAATCTTCTGGCAGATTTCAATTCCGTCCATTCCCGGAAGCATTACGTCTAGAATAATAAGGTCTGGATTTTCGTTGATGGCCTTTCGTAATCCAACATCTCCTCTATCAGCCGTCAAAACTTGACAACCCAAATCTTTAAGATGTATTTCCAAAAGACGAACGATTTCAATATCGTCTTCAACGATCAGTACTTTTTTCATGATGCAACGAATTAAAAGGTAAAGTATCACGGAAAGTTCACCGTTTTCTACAATTTTTTGATCGGATACTCCTTAAGAAGTCTGTTTTTGGCGCAAATCTTTACAAAAAGACTATGTTTTTATATTAAATACCTGATAATCAGAACGTAATGAATTTTGATTTTTATGTGATACTTCTGCAACATCTTCCCCCTTCATTTGTGGAACAATTTAAAAACACACGAAAATGAGCAACTTAAAATCATTATTGATGCTAATGGGCATTGGAATACTGTTGGTTTCCTGTAAAGGAGATACCGATGATGATAATCCCATTGTGCTAGATGCAGGTACACTATCTGGTGGCCCTTTTACCTTTACTGTTGATGGAATTGCGGATATGGTAAGCGGAATTACTTTAGATGCCAATGACCTTGTTGGGAGTAATACAGGTTATGTAATTACAGATGAGTCTGGAAATATTCTAGGACTTCCACCAACATTGGAAGCTGTAGAAGGCGTAAATTTTGATGAAGCCGGAGCTGGGGTATGTCTTATTTGGCATATTGTTTATGAAGATGGCCTTCAAGGTTTGGAAGCTGGTTTAAATACTAGTGGCCTAGCTGGTGATTATGACCTTTCCAATTCGTTGACCGTTACCAGAAATGGTTTAAATGCGGGAATGCTGTCGGGCGGCCCATACAATTTTGTTGTAGATGGTATACCGGATATGGTGAGCACTGTTGCCTTGGATGATTCAATGCTTACCGGTGATGCACAGACCTACGTGATTACGGACGATTCTAAAAATATTTTGGGAATACCTCCGACTTTGGAAGCTGTGATGGGTGTTGACTTTGATGGAGCTGGTGTAGGATCTTGCTATATCTTTCATTTGACCTATTCAGGAGAATTATCTGGATTGGAAGGTGGACAGAACCTGAACGACCTGTCTGGTAATTTTGCCCTTTCAAACTTTGTAGTGGTCAACCGAGACCCATTGAATGCGGGAACTTTATCTGGAGGTCCGTACAACTTTGTTGTAGATGGCACCCCAGATATGGTAAGCGCTATTGCCTTGGATGACTCTGGAATTACTGGTGATGCACAAACTTATGTAATCACTGATGATTCTAAAAATATTTTGGGGATTCCTCCTACTTTGGAAGCTGTAAAAGGTGTTGATTTTGATGGCGCAGGAGTAGGTTCTTGCTATATCTTTCATTTGAGCTACTCAGGCGAGCTAGCTGGATTGGAAGGTGGACAGAACTTAAATGACATGACCGGTAATTTTGCGCTTTCCAACTTTGTAACGGTCAACAGAAATGCATTGAATGCTGGCACCCTCTCTGGAGGACCGTATAACTTTGTTGTGGATGGTACACCGGATATGGTAAGTGCCATTGCTTTGGATGACTTAGAAGTTAACGGGGCCGTACAGACCTATGTGATTACGGACGATTCCAAAAATATTTTGGGAGTGCCCCCAACTTTGGATGCTGTAAAAGGAGTAGATTTTGATGGAGCAGGCGTAGGTTCTTGTTACATATTCCATTTGACCTACTCTGGTGAATTGTCCGGATTGGAAGGTGGACAGAACTTGAATGACCTGTCAGGTAATTTTGCGCTTTCCAACTTTGTAACGGTGAACAGAAATGCATTAAATGCAGGGTATATTGGCGGAGGTCCATTTTTATTTAAAGTGGATGGTACTCCAGATATGGTAAGTGGAATTTATTTAGATGACTCCAATTTGACTGGATCAAAACAAGGCTGGGTGATTACAGATGAATACAATAATATTCTAGGTTTACCACCAACAATTGATGCAGTTGAAGGTGTAGATTTTGATGCTGCGGGTGTTGGAATATGCTTTATCTGGCATATTACCTATGAGGAAGGACTAACAGGATTGGAAGCTGGAATGAACGTTGCTGACTTGGATGGCTTTTATGACCTTTCTAACTCCATAAAAGTGACTAGGGAACTTCCACATTAAACAAACATGAAAAAGAAAATAAGTGACTTTGTTTAATTGTTTGTTAAGCACCCAAGTGAAAGCTTGGGTGTTTTTTTATAGTTGAAATATCACGGGTATGGAATACGTGAACTCATCTGGTTTTCCATTGCGCTTACCAGGTTGCATTTTGGGCAAAAGTTTTATTATCCTAAAAGCTTCTTTTCGCAATGATCCATGCGGTCTTCCCAGAACGCGTAGGTTTTCAGTTATCCCGTCTTCAGTAATGTCCATAACCACATTTACTGTCCCAGATATCCTGTTTTCATAGGCATCACTTGGATAAATGAAATTTTTGGCAATATGCTGTTCCATCATACTTTGAAGACACTGGGCCGTTTCTTCCTGTGAAAGATTTTCACAGCCTGGGAAAATGGGAATTTCTTGAATAACTCCTCCTAAATACTCATCTGCACTAGGAATATATTCTAAAACTGGACTTTTTTTGCCCTGTAACGCAAACCGATAGTATAGAAAGTGATGGGAGATTACGGGTTCAGGCTTTCTGTTGATTATTTCAAATTTTGGAAGCGATGCCAATATTTCTTTCATGTCATCATCAAACTTTTGCAATAGTTTTGACTTGCTACAATTAAAATCACTTTTTTCTAGAATTAGCCTGCCTTGGGTATCTACTATAAAACCCAGAACAAAGTTGATAGTATCATTTCTATATTTCTTAAAAGCTGATAAATTCTTTTTTTGAGATAGTATGGAGATCATTTTGTTTTTTACATCATTGAACAAATAGGTGTTATGATTTTGCTCCGTTGAATTATTTGGATGAATCAGCTGTTCTTGCGGAAAATACTCAATCTGTGATTGAGCATTACTAAAGGAAAAGCAAAACAGACAACAAATTAGTGAGAGTTCCTTTTTCATAGTTTTGATCATCAGCGGTTAGATGTTCGTCCAACCGCAAGTAAATTGAAATCAGTTTTAAAATAAGAATCTATAGGTAGTTGTTCTTTGTTTTTTGCAGGCTCTAGTATTACTTCTTTTGAGGTAAGATAATTTTCAACAGCTTTTTTGGCTTCCGAAAAGGTGGTTACTGCAATAGCGTTTGAAATAATTCCGTCTTTGTTGATTTCAAAATAGACGCTGACTTTACCGCTAAATTTTTCACCATCCCCTAAATAAAGTTTTTTGGACTTGGTGACAAGCTCAAAAAGCTTTTCCTCAAAGCATTTTTTTCCATTTTTGGATTTTCTACACCCAATAAAAACTGGAGGAACAGCAGCGTCTTCACAGGCTATTGGCGGAATTCTCTCCAATACAGGCTCTTTTTCCATTTTCAGGTTGAACACTATGGGAAAACTATGAGAAAATGCAACAGGTTTTCCATTTTTTTTAGCAGGAACTATTTGAGGTAGAGTCTTCATGATTCGAATACTCTCCTCTTCAAAAGATTTTTCCATGGATCTGACTTGAATTTTGGAAATCATTCCCAAAGAGTCAACTAAAAACTGCACATATGCTTTTCCGGTTATTTCCTTTTCTAGGGCTTCTGCAGGATACTGAAAGTTGGTCGCGATATGGGCATTTAACTGTAGGGTGAAACATTCTAGCGAAGCAGGAATTTGGCATTCGATTTTGCTAATAATAGGAAGTTCATCCACTTCGTTAACTTTGTACCTATACTGTTGTTGTGCAATAGCAGTATGAAAGCAAAAAATAAAACCCAAAAAAAGTAGCTTTTTCATAGGAAGCGGTTGGTAATGATTCGTCAAGATAAATGGTTAAGAAACAAAATCAAAAGGATTTCCTAGTATGCTTTATTGCTCAAAAAGAATGGGGTTTAGATGAGAATCTATAATAGTACCAATTTTCACGCCTGGACACCATGTTTTCCAGTCATTTATTTGGCCATCATTTTCCGGTTGTTTTAAGATCATATCCTTGTCCATATAAATGGCCGTCATCACCTTTCTGGTTTGATTGGTGTTGTTTGCGCCCGCCCGATGGAAAATCCACCCGGAATGAAAACTGATTTCCCCAATATCAAAAGGCTCAGATATCTTAGTGCAATCCGTCAATCGTAATTTTTCACCAATTAAGGTTTCGCTTTCATCACTGATAGATAAATCCCTTCCGGTTAAAATGTTTTGACTACCAGCGGCAAATTCAAGCGGACCCATTTCCATGGGTACTCCTTGCAAGGGAATCCAAGCGGTAATGACTTTTTCAGTGGACAATGGCCAATAATACTGATCGGCATGCCAAGGGGTTATGCCTCCGCCACCTTCCTTAAAAAGGGCTTGATCATGGTACATGCGCACGCCATCCACTTCCATAAGGTCAGAAGCTAGTTGTGCCAACCGTTTACTAAACATGATTTCCTTAATCTGCTCATCTTGGGTCCATAAATTAAAAATCTGCAAAAAAGCCTTGCCATAAGTGTCGCGCTCTTTAAGATCAGTAGTTTGTGTGTTCAGCTCGTTCACTTTGGCAGATATTACGGTATTGATATGGGCAATCACCTTTGGTGGCAATACTTCTTTAATCTTTATAAAGGCATTTTCCTTGTAAAAATCGATTTGTGCCTTGCTTAAAGGAAAGGGTTGTTGGAGTATGTCTAGGTTCATGCTAAAGTTTCTAGTAGAACAAGTTAAGCAAAAGACATAATTTATTACAACCCAAAACAAAAGATGAATGTATCTTGGATTTGGGCGCGGAACTGTTGTTTTATGTAGAGAAGATACTTTCCCCCAAAAAGGGAAATCCAAAATGTGGTTTTATGGCAATTTGGGTTAACGCTTCTGATGGACTGTATTTTCTTTCAAATATTTTATGATTATTCCAAGTTGTCCTAAATGATAAAGATCGTGATGTAGCATTCCGTTAATTACAAAACTATATTTATAATTTCCCTTGAAATCGGTATCAAAATATTCCTCACTTAGAAATTTGTCGTCTTTTGATTTTAATAAATCAATCAATTTAGTCAGAGTTTTATCATAATCAGATTTGATGTGTTGCCAACCCAATAATTCGAGTTTGTCATTGGGCAACCAGTTTTCCTCGCAATCATCTGTTTTGCTTCCCCTTCCAGTTTGAATTTTCAAGATTGTCTCTTTTCTCCACAATGTCAAATGGGAAATTATTTCTGCAATACTGTGCAAGCCTGTAATTGGTCTTGTAAAAACCATGCTTTCATCAACTTGATTCAATTTGCTGGTAAATGTGCTGCCTATCCATAATTTTCCATTTTGGACTTCTTGATATTGCTGAATAATATTTTCAATTAGGGATTTCATTCTAATAAATGCTAATGGTCTAGTATAAAAAATTTGGCAGTTGTCTGTGATATTTTTCAGGTGAAACTAAAGCCAAATTTAAAAATTTGTCGGTCTTTGCGAATAAGACTGAACTTTTGTTAACCAAAGCGCCCTATTTGCTATATAGAATGTTAGCAGTTGTTTATCTTTTTCTAGGCTCTAAATAGACAAATTCGTCATAAATTCTTTTAAATTTTTCTTTGTCAATTGGTTTGTAAATTTCTTTTGTGCTAACGGGATGGTTTTTGACACAATTCTGCGTAATACATTTTGTTGGTCTAGTAGGTCTATTGGTAAAGCCACCGCCACAATTAGGGCAAACATCTTCTAAAATATTTTCTACACAATCTTTGCAGAAAGTGCATTCATAAGTACAGATCATTGCCTCATCACTTTCATTAGGAAGTGATTTTCTGCAATTTTCACAAATAGGACGCATTTCTAACATATCCTTAAAATTTAGGTTTTGAATTCTATTCTTTCAATTGTTGCTAATGGCTAGTATAAGAATGGTAGCCCGATTGCATTGCACTTTCCTATCAAGACAATAGAACGTAGTAGCGAGCAAAAAACCTTCAATCTACTTAGATTCGGCTATAATTTTTGTAAAATGTAACTGAAGGTTACATTTTAGCTTGCTTGTAATACATTACTATTTCTACAGCTAGGTTTTTTAGTGTTTCGGTTTTTTTAATTCTGACTCACTGATATTTGAGTTGGTGTTTTTGGTCATGTCCAAATATTTTTGCTGCAACTCATCTGAATCTCCGTATTTGACCCTTAGTTTAGCTAGTCTTTTTTTTAGTTCCACAACCACATCTTTATATTCAGGATCTCCGTAAACATTCTTCATTTCATGCACGTCTTTTTTGCGATCGTATAATTCCCATTCATCTATATCGTAATAAAAGTGTGCTAACTTATAATCCTTAGTAACGATGCCATAATGCCTTTTTACGGAGTGCCACCCTGGATATTCATAATAGTGGTAATAAACGGCCTCACGATTCCACCCTTGAGAGTCTCCTTTTAAAAGCGGCATTAAAGATTCACCTTGCATGTCAGCTGGTGCTTTTACTTGGGCGGCTTCCAAAAACGTTTGGGCAAAATCCAAGTTTTGTACCATTTCTTCATTGGTGATACCAGCTTTGATTTGGTTGGGCCACCTGATCAACAATGGTGTTTTAAAAGACTCATCATAAATAAAACGCTTATCGAACCATCCGTGTTCACCAAGATAAAAGCCCTGATCGGAGGTGTAAACGACCATAGTATTGTTAGTCAAATCATTTTCATCAAGGTAGTTCAAGACTCGACCTACATTATCATCTACAGATGATATACACGCCAAATAATCCTGCATGTATCGTTGGTATTTCCAACTCATTTTCTCCTTATTGGTCATCCCTTTCCAATTGGCTTTGAAATCGGCATTGATGGCATCCAATAGAGGGTCGTATAGGGCTTTTTGTTCTTTTGTCATTCTATTACGAGATTGTTTTAGCGCATATTCCCCGTCAAATATGATTGGTGGAATAACCGGCTCAACAACCCCCATCTCTTCGATGGTCTCAGGCATAATTTTAGAATCCTGTGTATAGTCCATATGATAAAGTAGATTCATTTCCGCTGTTTTAGCGGCAGTGCCTCTGTTTGTGTAATCATCAAAAAGCGTTTCTGGTTCAGGGAAGGATTTCTTTGAAAACTCCTTCATTTTTTCAGCACTTGGCCACCAAGCTCTGTGGGGTGCTTTGTGCATGTACATCAACATAAAGGGCTTGGTTGTATCTCGTTTTTTATCCAGCCATTCCAAAGTAATATCAGTGATAATATCAGTCACATATCCAATTATGGTAGTGTCGCCTTTCTGAGTAATAAATTCTGGGTTGATGTAACTTCCTTGCCCTGGTAAAATCATAAAGTCATCAACTCCTTTAGGATTATTTCCAAAATGTAGTTTGCCAAACATCGCTGTTTGGTAACCTGCCTTTTGAAACAACTGTGGGAAAGTAATTTGGGTAGTGTCAAATGGCATGATGTTATTGATTTTGCCATTGAGGTGGGTATGTTTTCCCGTTAGTATAGTGGCACGTGAAGGTGCACAAATAGAATTGGTCACACTTGCATTTGTAAAGAGCATCCCTTCTTTTGCGAGACGGTCAATATTTGGTGTTTGTATGAGTTGGTCAGAATAGGCACTGATGGCCTGATAGGCATGGTCATCTGACATGATGAACAGAATATTTGGGGGGACTGTTGGCTCTTGTTCATTCCCTTTACAGGATAACAGAATAGACATTACAATCGGGACAAGAAAATATGTAAATGTTCGATACATGATTAGTTTAATTTTCGGGTATGGGTTGCAGTTGTTTAACTTAAAATCTTCAGAGGAGAAATCAGTTTGATATTTTGTTTATTGCATGTGTTCCTAAAGTACTACTTTCCGCTCGATTATCTATAGTTGTTTTTACAGGAAGGGGTTTAATCTATCTTTTTCATTTCAATCCAAAATGGGAATATTCTTTTTGAGTTGATAGCATAGAAGGGTATCAAGTCGCAGTCCATTTTAGGAAAGAAGACGTTCTTCATCTCAATAATGTCAGTATCCTCTTTTTTGTTTACCATTTGTTTGACCAAGGTATTGGCTTCTATATACATCCTGCCATTTGCTTTAACGGGCTTAATGAACTTAATTTTTATGTTATAATGCCCTTTTTCCATGCTGACCCTCCACTTGCCATATATTTCTTCTTGATCCCAAATTCCGCGTTGTCCACCAGCATCGTTCCTATTCAGAATTGTGGGGTTTTCCTGTTTGCTTCCAACAATAATACGGGGTTGATTAATTAGATTTTCGGAAGTTATCAATTCATTATAGATTCCATCAAGTTCTGCTTTTAGCTCTTTTGCCAGATTTTTATTTTCCGATATAATATTATTTTGTTCGTAAGGATCTTTTACAAGGTTGAAGAGCTCAAAGTCCTTGGTTGGAGCATTATAATTTGTCTTTCCAACCAGTTTATAATTTCCCTTTTGTAACGCCATATTAAAATAAGGTTCTGGAAAACGTCTTGTCCAATAAAAAAACAATGGTCGGTTTATCCAATCAACGTCTTTTTTCATAATTAATGGCAGCAGACTTTTACCGTCAATTGCTCTTTCTTTGGGTAAATCAACATTGCAAACCTTCGCTATTGTTGGTAAAACATCAATATGGGAGGTCATGGTTTCAATATCGATATCCTTCTCAAAAGATGGAGGATATTTAATATAAAATGGTACCCGGACCCCACCTTGGTAAACACTTCCTTTGCGACCACGCATACCACCCACATATCTGGTTTGTTGCGGGCCATTGTCAGTCATAAAAATAATGAGTGTATTATCCGAAATATCTAAATCATCCAGTTTTTTAAAGAGTTTGCCCAAATTGTCATCAATGTTTGATACCATGGCATACACTTTTCGGGCATCCTCTTTATCTTTTTCTGTCATTTTTGAAAAGGGCCTGCTATCATCCTCAAAGTTAGATGCCGGGTCAATGTCCTTATATTTTTGATAATAATTTTCCGGCACTTGTAAAGGTGTGTGTGGAGCATTAAAAGAGAGATAACAGAAAAAGGGCGAATCTTTATTTTTTTCTACAAACGCTATAGCTTCTTCTGTAAAAATATCCGAGCAATAACCGTTATAGGCTTCTTTATTGTTATTGTGCCACAGTACGGGGTCAAAATAACTCCTATCACCTTTAAAATATGTGGTGATATCACCAACTTGCCCCATTCCACCAGAAAGATGGATCAAGGATTCATCAAAACCTTGATCATTTGGTCTACTTGGGTAATTATCACCCAAATGCCATTTGCCAAAAACCCCTGTTTTGTAACCTTCTTGTTTTAGCATTTCGGCAATGGTAACCTCGCTTGATGCCATTATTGCGCCGCCATTGTAGGTATCCCTTATACCTGTGCGCAAGGAATAGCGCCCTGTCAAAAGACTTGAACGGGTTGGGGCGCATACCGGGGAGACATAAAAGTTGTTGAAACGAACACTTTCGGTAGCAAATTTGTCTATCACCGGGGTTTGTACATGTGGGTTTCCTGTAATACCAAGGTCACCATAGCCCTGATCATCGGTTATTATCAATATAATGTTTGGATGTGGTTTTTCCTGAGCAAAACCGTTAACGAAAAACAATGACAAACAAGAGTATGCCAGAACAAAGATGTTTCCAAATTTTAGTCTCATTGGTTTTTAAATGATTGAGTTATGATTTCGTTGCGGAAAACGTTTGTAGGACACTTTTTCGCCGTAGCTCGAAGTTAATAAATAAGCAAGGATTTACGTTTTTGGAAATTAGAAGTAATTGATTATACTTCTTGTTGCGCTAAATTTTTGTCACCCTTGTAAATGAGAAATCATACATTCAGCTCCTTTTTTAATAGCAACTGTCTTTTTCTTTATTCTTCCTTTTGCTTTTTTATCGATATATCTTTTATCAATGTCAGGTATTCTTAAATGAGTTATTTCAGAATTCGCCAATTTTTTTATTTGCTCCCAATTCAATGTAAATGAAAACATATATATACTATAATTTCGTCCGTCACTGTTTTGAATTCCACTAGGTGTAAAAGCAATATTCCCAGATTGTGCTAGTGTGCTACTGGCTTCATTTGAAGATAGAAGTTCTAGTGTTTTTTTGTTTTCAAGTTTTAAAAAAAGACTTGCCCCTTTTTCAAACACATAACTTTTCTCTCCCCAATAGTAAAACTCAATATCAAGACGAACTTCATTGTTTTTCGATTCTAGAAAAACGGTTTTGTTTTTATAGTTAAAAGAAACTACTCTCTCATCAGAGAATGGGTCGTCTTCTACCCGACATTTTTGTGAAAAAAGTGAATTAAAAGTCAATAAAGTGAAAAATACTAAAAGGGTTCTAAAAAGCATATTTTGAAAATTATCAAAGTAATTTGGTTTGTTAGGCAAAAATCACATGCAACCTTTATGCAAGTCGAATACATCACAACGCATCCAAAAGTATGATTATATACGATTTATACAGCCACAATCCCTTTAATATGCGGGTGCGGATTATAGTTCACCAACTCAAAATCATCAAAAGTAAATTCGAAAATATCCTTTACAGCAGGATTAATGCGCATTTTGGGCAATGGTCTTTGGTCTCGACTTAACTGGAGTTCCACTTGCTCCATATGGTTATTGTAAATATGGGCATCACCAAAGGTGTGGATGAAATCCCCAGGCTCATATCCGCAAACTTGAGCCATCATCATGGTAAACAAGGCATAGGAGGCAATATTAAAGGGCACGCCCAAAAAGATATCCGCACTACGTTGGTACAATTGGCAAGACAATTTACCATCCGCCACATAAAACTGAAAAAACGCATGGCAAGGTGGTAAAGCTGCTTTACCATTGGAAACATTTTTGGAAAAGGACACCGAAGTATCTGGCAACACACTGGGGTTCCAAGCGGATACTAGCATACGCCTGCTATTGGGATTGCTTTTTAAGGTTGCAATAACCTCTTTTATTTGGTCAATCTCTTCACTGTTCCAATTGCGCCATTGATGTCCGTACACAGGGCCCAAATCTCCATTTTCATCTGCCCACTCGTTCCAAATACGTACACCGTTTTCTTGCAGATAACCAATATTGGTATCTCCCTTTAAAAACCAGAGGAGCTCATGTACAATAGATTTTAAATGCAACTTTTTGGTGGTCACCATAGGAAAGCCTTCGGAAAGGTCAAATCGCATTTGGTAGCCAAAGACACTTTTTGTTCCTGTTCCGGTACGGTCGCCCTTTTGGTTCCCCTGTTCCAATACATGTTTTAGTAAGTCGTGGTATTGCTTCATATTCTTTCGTTCTACAAATCGTCATTTCGAGTGATTTCAGCATACTGAAATTGTATCGAGAAAAAGGTTTTGGTAAAAGACTTGTTTTCGATGCAAAATCCTTTTAGGATTTCACTCAAACTGTCATCTTTTTATTCTAAAAATCAATCCGTTAAATTCTTGTCATTTCGAACAAGTACAACATGGAGAAATCTTTAAAAGACATCTCGACTGCGCTCGATGCGACAGAAAAATTAAATCTGTCTAAAATACTTCAAGAATAAAGTTATGTAAAAAGAATGTTGATTGACTTATAAAGATTTTATCAACGGATTGGAATACTTACCCTAGAATCATTCCTGCAATGGTTGCGGATAGGAGGGAGGCCAATGAACCGCCCAAAACAGCTTTCATACCAAACTCAGACAAAGTTTTACGTTGACCTGGCGCCAACGAACCTATTCCACCAATTTGAATACCAATTGAAGCAAAATTGGCAAAACCACAAAGCATATAAGTGGCCATAATTACGGACTTGTTATAGGTAAAGTGTAAATTATTGGTCATGGTTTTCAACTCTGCCAACTGAACATAACCCACAAACTCGCTGGCTACAAGTTTAATTCCCAACAGCTGTCCCATGAGCATGATATCTTCATTTGCTACACCAATGAGCCACATTAATGGCGCAAAAACAGTTCCCAACACTGCTTCTAGAGAGAAACTGTCATAGGGCGAATTATCTGCAATCAAGGTGTTAAGGGTGGTTACATCACCAACCCAACCTAAGATTCCGTTGATCATGGCTATAAAAGCAACAAAAACCAATAGCATGGCACCTACATTCATGGCTAGTTTTAAACCTTCAGTAGTTCCATTGGCAATGGCGTCCAAAAAATTGGCACCTATTTTTTCAGAAGATACTTTTACTTCAGTATTTATACTTTCCGTCTGCGGATATAGAATTTTTGAAATTATGATAGCTCCAGGGGCTGCCATCACAGAAGCAGCCAATAAGTGTTTGGCGAAAATCAAGCGCAGCGCAGGGTCATCCCCACCTAAAAATCCAATGTAAGCTGCCAACACAGCGCCAGCAACTGTAGCCATGCCACCAATCATGACCAAAAGGATTTCCGACTTATTCATTTTTTCCAAATAGGCTTTGATAAGCAATGGTGCTTCAGTTTGCCCTAAAAAAATGTTTCCTGCTATAGAGAGGCTTTCTGCACCAGAAATACCTAAGGATTTTGTTAGTAACCATGCCAATGCCCTGACCACTTTTTGTATCACCCCCATATAAAATAAGACGGAGGTCAATGCAGAAAAGAAAATGATTGTTGGCAATACTTGAAAGGCAAAAATGAACCCAAAGGTATCCATATCCACAACCAAACCTTCAAAGAGAAACTGGCTTCCTGCTCGGGTAAAATCCAGAATACTTACAAAGACCTGTCCAATTTTTTCAAACGCATATTGTACAAAAGGAACCTTAAGTACCCCTATTGCAATTAATAATTGCAATCCAAGACCAATTCCCACCGTTTTCCAGTTAATGGCTTTTCTATTGGAACTGAAAAGGAATGAGATGAAAATCAATACTGCCATTCCCAATACTCCCCTCCACAATGTGGTAAAAGTAAATCCTTGATTAGCAATTAACTGTGGTGTTTCTTGAACGGTGATGTCATCAATTATGGTTGTGCCTATTACACTGTTAATAGAGTCTACGGGCAAGGTGTTTTGTCCATAAGATGAGACACAGATAAATAATAAAAGTATTAGGAAACTTTTGGTTTTCTTACCCATGTAAAAGGTTTATTTGCGCTTGGAAATTTCGTCCCTTAATTTAACAGCCTTTTCGTAGTCTTCATTGGCAACTGCTTTATCCAATTCTTTGTATAGCTCTTCTAGGGTAAGTTCTCTATATCCTTGTGATGATGCTCCGGATTCTATTTCCACTGTTTCACCTTCTTGGAGAATTTCATCTACTACTATACTATCATCATCATCTTCGTTTTCCTCATTTTCCTTTGAAGAGAATTTAAGGAAGATTCCTGCTTTGTCCAATATCGTTTTATAGGTGAAAATTGGGGCATCAAAGCGAAGCGCCAGGGCAATAGCGTCGCTTGTGCGGGCATCTACAATTTCTTCAACCTTATCCCGCTCACATATAATGCTCGAATAGAAAACACCATCTACAAGCTTATGAATTATAACTTGTTTAATAACAATAGCATATCTATCGGCAAAGTTTTTAAACAAATCATGCGTCAAAGGTCTGGGAGGTTTTATTTCTTTTTCAAGGGCAATTGCTATGGATTGCGCTTCAAAGGCACCAATAACAATTGGAAGTTTTCTATCTCCATCAACTTCATTTAAAATAAGAGCATACGCGCCGTTTTGTGTCTGGCTGTAAGATATCCCCTTTATTTTTAATCGTACTAAGCTCATATTATCTTCCTAAAACCAAAAAAGGCTGTTCAAATAAGCGGCAATACCAGTTATCTGAACAGCCCCTTGCAAAGGGCAAATTAACAAAAATTAAGCGTTTTGGGCTTTAAATTCCTTTAATTTTTCGATGAGTTTCGGTACCACCTCAAAGGCATCGCCAACAATCCCATAATCTGCGGCCTTAAAGAACGGAGCCTCAGGGTCATTGTTGATGACTACTTTGGTTTTTGAAGCGCTTACTCCAGCCAAATGCTGAATAGCTCCAGAGATACCAATGGCTATATATAGATTACTGGCTACGGGCTTTCCAGTTTGTCCAACATGCTCACCATGAGAACGCCAGCCTAAATCTGAAACAGGTTTGGAACAAGCGGTTGCAGCACCAAGTATTTCTGCCAATTCTTCAATCATGCCCCAATTTTCTGGACCTTTGAGTCCTCGACCTCCTGAAACAACCACATCTGCATCTGCAATAGTGGCCTTACCAACAACTTTATCTATTTCAACTGATTTTGTGGTAAAGTCTGAATCACCAAGGGTAGGGTCAAAACTTTCTACTGACGCTGAAACATTATTCTCATGAACACCATAAGCATTATTTGAGACTCCAACGATTTTAGTTTCTGAAGAGATTTCAGTGTGGGCGAAACCTTTATTACTGAAAGCCGTTCTTTTTACTACAAAAGGAGAGGTGCTATCTGGAGCGGCCACTACATTAGGTACGTATCCAGCATTTAATTTTGCAGTTAGGATAGGCCCCAAAAACTTAGTGTCTGCACTTGAGCTGATAATAATTACTTTGGCGCCTTCCGCTTCTACAGCTTGTGCAATAGTGTTTGCATAAGCCTTGGCGTTGAAGGTGCCTAATTGTTCATTGGAAACCTTGAGCACTTTGGATATGCCATAATTACCAAGTGAGGCATCATCATCTGCATTGATAGTAACGGCGGTAACATTTGTTCCAAGTTCTTGCGCTACTTTATGGGCATAAGAAGCAACTTCTAATGCATTTTTTTTAAATTTTCCTTTATCGGATTCGGTATAAACTAATACTGACATATTTTATAGATTCTAATTCTTAAATCACCTTAGCTTCGTTATGCAACAGATTTACTAACTCACCTACATTATCGGCATCAACCAATGTAACAGGTCCCTTAGCAGCAGGTTTCTCAAATTTTTGATCATGGGTAAGTTTAGGCGCATCAATTGGTTCAACCACATTCAATGCTTTTTTTCTAGCCATCATTATTCCACGCATGTTAGGGATACGTAAATCACTTTCTTCAACCAATCCTTTTTGTCCTCCTATTACTAAAGGAAGAGTAGTGCTTATTTTTTCTTTTCCGCCATCAATCTCACGCATGGCAGTTGCACTAGTGCCATCAACTTCAAGACCAATACAGGTGTTTACAAAATTCATGTCCAATAGTGTGGCCAAGATTCCTGGAACCATACCGCCGTTATAATCTATGGATTCCCTACCGGCAATGACTAGGTCGTATCCGCCATTTTTTACTATTTCGGCCAATTGTCTTGCAACAAAAAAACCATCGGTTGGTTCTGCGTTTATTCGTATGGCTTCGTCTGCCCCTATGGCAAGAGCTTTACGTATTGTGGGCTCAGTTTGTGCTCCACCTACAGTAGCCACATGCACTGCAGCTCCTTGTTTTTCTTTAAACCACATGGCCCTTGTTAATCCAAACTCATCATTGGGATTAATAACAAATTGTACGCCGTTTGTATCAAACTTGGTATCCCCTTCGGCAAAATTGATTTTAGAAGTGGTATCCGGTACGTTGCTAATGCAAACTAAAATCTTCATATTTTCTTTACGTTTAACGCATCAAAGATAGCCATAAAAATCTGATATTTATTATGCATGCATAATAAATTTTGTTCTTTTTTTTGGTTTTTATGAGCGTATTGTTCTTGTATATTTTGCTATTTTTGCTTGCATTTTTTAATGCACGTTAACTAAACTTTTTAGTACTACTTAATGAAAACACTACAGTTCAGAGAAGCTATCCAACAGGCAATGTCCGAAGAGATGCGAAAAGATGATACCATATACTTAATGGGTGAAGAGGTTGCAGAGTATAATGGAGCCTATAAAGCTTCTAAAGGAATGCTTGATGAGTTTGGACCAGAACGTGTAATTGATACTCCTATTTCTGAATTAGGTTTTTCAGGTATTGGTGTGGGTTCTGCAATGATAGGAAACAGACCAATCATTGAGTTTATGACTTTTAACTTTGCTTTGGTAGGGATTGATCAAATCATAAATAACGCTGCCAAGATTAGACAAATGTCTGCAGGCCAGTTTCCATGTCCCATAGTTTTTAGGGGACCTACTGCATCTGCGGGACAATTGGCGGCAACACATTCCCAAGCTTTTGAAAGTTGGTATGCCAATTGCCCAGGATTAAAGGTTGTTGTGCCATCTAACCCAGCTGATGCTAAGGGGTTACTGAAATCTGCAATTCGTGATGATGATCCAGTTATTTTCATGGAATCGGAACAAATGTACGGCGACAAAGGAGAGGTGCCAGAAGGAGAATTTACAATTCCGATAGGTGTTGCGGATATTAAAAGAGAAGGAACCGATGTTACCATTGTTTCTTTTGGAAAAATTATAAAAGAAGCATATAAGGCTGCAGATGAGTTGGAAAAAGAAGGAATAAGCTGTGAGATTATTGACTTGCGTACTGTTCGCCCAATGGATTATGACGCGATTTTAACTTCAGTCAAGAAGACCAATAGACTGGTAGTTTTGGAAGAAGCTTGGCCTTTTGGTAATGTTGCTACTGAAATTACATATCAAGTTCAAGACAAGGCATTTGATTATTTGGATGCACCTGTTGTAAAAATAAACACAGCAGATACTCCTGCACCATATTCCCCGGTGCTTTTAGCTGAATGGTTACCAAACCATGAAGATGTGATCAAAGCTGTTAAGAAAGTGTTATATAAATAACAGACTTATATTTGTAAAGTATATTAGCCTCTTCAACAAAAGTTGACGAGGCTTTTTTTAAGGAATAGTTTTTGATAAGAAAATACTTTTAAACCAAATTGACCATGCACTTTTGAAACTCCACTTGTGGATTTCCTAATGCTACAGATATCAAAACATGAAAAGTTTCCTTTTTATTTTTTTCTTCTCGTCTTGTTTTTTTGCTTTTTCCCAAACAAAGGTTGGAGGTATTGTTGTGGATGAAACAGGTTCTCCTGTAGCTTTTGCCAATATTATTTTTAAAGACTCTTCTGAAGGGACCATTACTAATGATAATGGACGCTTTTATATAGAATCTGATGAAACCTATAGTACCATTCTTGTTTCTTTTATTGGATATGAGACTAAAGAAATTTTACTGGATAAGAAGGTAAACTATAATATGGAGATTGCTTTGCAAGAATCTGCGGAACAACTTAAAGAAGTTATCGTATACACTGGCAAGCAATCCAAAAAAAATAACCCTGCCATTGATATTTTAAAGAAGATATGGGCTAAGAAACGGGAAAATGGGGTTCGAAAATTCAAACAATATCAATACGATAAGTATGAAAAAGTAGAATTTGACCTCAATACCATAGATAGCGCCTTGATAAAGAGTAAACTCTTTAAAGGATTGGAATTCATGTTTGAAGATTTGGATACGTCTAGAATTACAGGTAAGACCTATCTGCCAATTTTCCTAAATGAAAGCTTTTCCAAGATTTACGGAGACAATATTTTGGATGAGGAAAAAGAAGATGTGTTGGGTAATAAAAATTCAGGTTTTAGTGGAAACCAATCCATAACAGCTTTTGTGGAGGATTTGTATTCTGATTATGACATTTATAATAATTACCTGAAGTTTTTTGACAAGAGTTTTACCAGTCCCCTCTCTAAAACCGGAGTAGATACCTATAATTATGTATTGTCAGACAGTACATTTATAGACAATAAGTGGTGCTACAATATTATTTACTACCCCAGACGAACAAACGAACTCACCTTCAAAGGAGATTTTTGGGTAAGTGATACTACCTACGCTATTAAAAAAATAAATCTTCAGGTCACTAAAAGTGCTAACATCAACTGGGTTAAGGAAATTTATATAGAACAAGAGTTTGATGTTGTAAACGATTCGGTCTTTTTGCTCAAAAGAGATTATATGTTGAGTGATTTTAGTTTTTCTAAAAAGGAAAAGTCGCGAGGTGTATATGGTAAGCGAACAACAGTCTTTGATAATTACAAGTTTGATACGGATCGTCCTGAAGAATTCTACAAAGCAGAATCTGATCCCTATGATCCACGTGTATTTGCAAGGGATAGTACATTCTGGAAAAATGCCAGACTTGAAACACTTAATGAAGATGAGTCGGGTATATTTAAATTGTTGGATACATTGAAAACGGTTCCTAAGTTTAGGACCTACTATGATATTGTTAGCATTCTTGGTTCCGGTTATATAGAAATTGATAAGTGGAATATTGATGTTGGTAATATCTACAGCGTCCTTGGATTTAATGATGCGGAGGGAACGCGTGTTAGACTTGGAGCTAGAACCTATTTTGGGCAGAATGATACCTGGCGATTGGAAGGGTATATGGCCTACGGATTTACAGATAAAAAAGCAAAACACGGTTTTTCTGCTAAGTTTTTATTGGATAGAAAATCAAGATTGATTCTCTCAGGAGGAAACCGGAGGGACATTGAACAGCTGGGACTAAGTCTTACAAGCACAAATGATGTGTTGGGAAGGAGTATTGCTTCATCATCATTGGTAACGGTTGGCGCCAATGATCGCCTGACCAATATAAATTTATCAACCCTGAATTTTGAGGTAGAGCCCGCAAAGAATTTTAGAGTTAGGTTTGGAGGGTCTTTCAGAACGTTAAATTCAGCTTTGCCAGATGCGTTTGGTCTGGACTATATTGATCCAGATTCCCCAACAGGTATTTCTTCAGAGGTAAAACAATTTGACCTAAATACCACCTTAATATATACCCCCGGGAAAAGAACTATAGGTTATGGGGTAGAACGTGTAAGCATAAACGATGATCACAGCACACTTCTTCTTAATTATACCAAAGGTGTACGTGGATTCTTGGAAAGCGATTTTGATTACGAGAAGGTTCAATTTTCGTATAGGCAACCATGGCAAATAGGTGGTTTTGGTAGATTAACTAGCAGTGTAGAACTTGGTAAGACTTTTGGCGAGGTACCGTTGAGTTTATTAAGCGTAGTTCCTGGAAACCAGACGCTTTTTACCTTGTACAATACCTTTCCTAATTTGGATTTTTATGAATTTGTGACCGATACCTATGCCACATTACATTTAGAGCATAATTTTAATGGAAGGTTCTTTTCAAGAATCCCTGTGTTAAGAAAGTTAAACCTTAGGGAAATTGTGGGAATACGAGGAGCATGGGGCCAACTTTCAGATGAAAATATCGCGTTGAGTGCTCCATCCAACATTCCGTTGATAGCGCCTAATGATCAAATTTATTGGGAGTATTCATTTGGAATAGGGAACATCTTTAAGATTCTTAGGATTGACTTTAACTTTAGAGGAAATTATTTAGATAATCCAGATGCACGGCGATTTGGTATTACTGGAACTTTCGGATTTAATTTTTAATTAATATTAAGAAAGTAATTTCTTTATCTTATTCCTTCAATACTAGCTATTTTTGCAAAAGTAAAAACCTCAAAATGTCTAAAAAAGAAGAAGTCACCTTTGATGTACTTATAGAAATTCCAAAGGGCAGCAGAAACAAATACGAATACGATTTCACCTTGCATAAAATCCGTTTTGACCGAACCCTTTTCTCATCGATGATGTACCCGGGTGACTATGGTTTTGTCCCAGAAACTTTAGCATTGGATAAAGATCCTTTGGATGTTTTGGTTTTGGGTACAGAACCTACCTATCCAATGGTGGTAATGGAAGTTAAACCTATTGGGGTTTTCCATATGACCGATGAAAAAGGACCAGATGAAAAAATTATTTGCGTTCCTGTTTCTGACCCTATTTGGAGCAAAAGAGATGATATCAGCGATTTAAATCCGCATAGATTAAAAGAAATCGAACATTTTTTTCAAGTGTATAAAGATTTGGAAGAAAAGAAGGTAGATACAGGGGGCTGGGGTGATGTTAATGAAGCAATAGATATTTACCATCAATGCGTTAAACGTTATGAAGAAAGCGAACATAAAAAGAAGCGCACCTTTACAATTTAAATAAAATTGAGCACAGATTTATGCACTTTTGGTCTCCAAAAGTGCATTTTTTTTATTAGTCTGTATTTTACTACTTTTGCTGCCACTAAAAAACTCTTAAAATAACTATAACACTATGGAATTAATCGTAAAATTTCTGCCTGCATTTGGTATTGTGGCACTGATCTTTGTATTCATAAAGAATATGTGGGTTGGAAAGCAGGATGAAGGAGATGCTAAAATGTCAAGGATTGCCAAAAATATTGCTGATGGAGCAATGTCTTTCCTTAAAGCAGAATATAAAATATTAAGCATCTTCGTAGTTGCTGTCGCTATCCTATTGTTTTTCAAAGGAAATAATGAAGTTGGATCAAATGGAATGGTGGCCTTATCATTTGTAGTAGGTGCTATTTGTTCAGCTTTAGCAGGTTTTATAGGAATGAAAGTTGCTACAAAAGCAAACGTTAGAACCACTCAAGCTGCTAAAACTTCTTTGGGGAAAGCTTTAGAAGTTGCTTTTGCTGGTGGTGCTGTTATGGGCTTGGGAGTTGTTGGTCTTGGGGTATTAGGACTTAGTGGCTTGTTCATAGTTTACCAATCCATTTGGCCTGGTGCTGAAAACTTGGGCTTGGTATTAAATGTACTTTCTGGATTCTCATTGGGAGCTTCATCTATTGCGCTTTTTGCACGTGTAGGTGGTGGTATTTATACTAAAGCAGCGGATGTAGGCGCAGATTTAGTAGGTAAGGTAGAGGCAGGTATTCCTGAAGATCACCCTTTGAATCCTGCTACAATTGCGGATAATGTTGGTGATAACGTTGGTGATGTTGCTGGTATGGGTGCTGATTTATTTGAATCCTATGTAGGCTCTATTATAGGTACCATGGTATTGGGTGCATTTATTATCACTCCTGATTTTGCAGGTTTAGGTGCTGTGTATCTTCCATTGGTATTAGCAGCGGTAGGTATTGTCATGTCTATTATTGGAACCTTCTTTGTAAGAGTTAAAGATGGTGGTAATCCTCAAACTGCATTAAATATTGGTGAATTCGGTTCCGCCGGCCTAATGGTTGTTGCTTCTTACTTCATTATTCATGCTTTAATTCCTGAAAACGTTGAAGGTTTACCGTTCGGAGCAATGGGAATCTTCTGGGCTACCTTAGCTGGTCTTGTTGCAGGTCTGGGTGTTGGGAAAATTACAGAATATTATACAGGTACAGGTACAAAACCTGTAAACTCAATTGTGCGTCAGTCTGAAACAGGTGCAGCAACAAATATTATTGCAGGTTTGGGTGTAGGTATGATGTCTACTATGGTTCCTATTTTATTGATTGCTGCTGCTATATTAGTGTCGCATCATTTTGCTGGCCTTTACGGAATTGCAATTGCAGCAGTAGGTATGTTGGCAAATACAGGTATTCAATTAGCTGTTGATGCGTACGGACCAATTTCTGATAATGCTGGAGGAATTGCTGAAATGGCAGAACTAGATCCTGAAGTTCGTGAGCGTACAGATAAACTGGATGCAGTTGGTAATACAACGGCCGCTATTGGTAAAGGTTTTGCAATTGCTTCTGCTGCCTTAACAGCCTTGGCTTTATTCTCTGCATTTATGAAAGTTGCAAATGTTTCGTCTATTGATGTGTCCCAACCAAAAATTATGGCAGGTCTTTTAGTAGGTGGAATGCTTCCTTTTGTATTCTCTGCCTTGTCTATGAATGCTGTAGGTCGTGCTGCCATGGCAATGATCGAAGAGGTTCGTCGTCAATTTAGAGATATTCCACAATTAAAAGCGGCATTAGAAGTAATGAGAGCTGTTGACTCAGATATGTCTAAAGCGACAACTGAACAGCGTGCCACTTTTGATGCAGCTGATGGATATGCAGAATACGATAAATGTGTAGATATTTCTACTAAGGCTTCTATTAAAGAAATGGTACTACCAGGTTTATTGGCTATTGTCGTTCCGGTTGCTGTTGGTTTTATTGGTGGTGCTGAGATGTTAGGTGGTCTTTTGGCAGGTGTAACCACTTGTGGTGTTTTAATGGCTATTTTCCAATCAAACGCAGGTGGTGCTTGGGATAACGCTAAGAAAATGATTGAATCTGACGGACGCAAAGGCTCTGATGCACATAAAGCTGCCGTTGTTGGCGATACGGTCGGAGATCCATTTAAAGATACTTCTGGACCTTCATTGAACATCTTGTTAAAGTTGATGTCCGTTGTGGCTTTGGTTATTGCGCCAAGTTTGGTGAGTCTTGCTCCAGCTGATGAGGTTAGCATGCTAAAAGAAGACAGTACTAAAATCTCTATCACTACGGATGGAATGAAAGAGAGCGTACCTGTTGAAAAACAAGTTCGTGTTGAAATGAGCAATACTGCTGAAGGTTTATATAAGGCAGTAGTAACATCAACTTACGAAGTTGCTGGAGAAGCAAAAGAAGAAACAAAAGAATTTACTGGAGCTACCAAAGAGGAAGTTCAAAAATTGGTAGATGCTTATAAAGTAGCATCCAAAGAGTAGTAGTTTTCAAATAACTTTTAAATATTAAAAAACCACGCATTAAGCGTGGTTTTTTATTTTGTGTTAGTTCTGTTTGTCATCCTAAGCCTGTCGAAGGAGCAGTCTAAAGCTATTCAAGTTAAGCATCTCGACTGCGCTCGATGTTGTGACAGTATGATCTATCTATTGTAATTTAAAAGTAATCGGTATGGAAAAAGGCACTTTAACAGGATTTCCTCTTTGTTTTCCTGGAGTCATTTTAGGTAATTTCGAGATAATTCTAGCCGCCTCTGTTTCTAAAACTTTATGAGGTCCTCGCATTTTTAACTCATCAATGCTCCCATCTTTTTGAATGGTGAACATTAAACTTACCCTTCCTTGTAATCCCATTTCTTGTGCAATCTCAGGATAACGGAAATTTTTTCTCACATGCTTTTGCATCATTTCCTGAAAACAAGCTCGTTTGTCATCTGCATCTTCGCAGCCAGGAAAAACAGGTACATTTTCAATGACGGCAAAGGGAATCACTTCATCAACATGGTCTTTAATCACAACGATATCTTTGATATCTATTATTTCTTTGTCCTGATCAGTTTCAGTAGATTCAATTATAGTTTCGATAATTTTTTCATCATCAGGGACAATTTCAATTACAGGTGGTGTCTGAATTTTTGGTGGCGGTGGAGGAGGTAAGTTGATGGTTATGGGTGGGAGTACTTCATCTATATCGTTTAATTTCTCTGAATTTTGCGCAAATTCAGGAGTTTCATAAAATGTTTTCCATTCCAAAGCGACATAGGCAAGCAACATAACTGCTGCCATCCCAATAGAGAAATAGAGTACACTGTTCTTTTTTAATTCTAATTCTTGATTTTTTTTCGGTCTCATAATTTTCAAATTTTTGCCTCTCATAATGAAAGGTGTAGTTAATACCATTGAGTTTTAAACTCAATCTAAACTACTTTGAAAACCATCCGAAGGAAAGCCATAATGAGTGAACGACCTTTTTGATCGAGTGAAATTCTGACTTTTCTATTTATTAGTGGTGGATATTAAAACAATCCATGAATTTCTGCATCAATCTTATTAATCACGGTACCTAAATCTTCAGGTTCGTCAACAAAATTAATGTCATCAACATCAATGATCAACAGCTTGCCTTTTTCATAGGTGTTTACCCAAGCTTCATAACGCTCATTTAATCTACTTAAATAATCTATGGAGATGCTGTTTTCATAATCCCGTCCACGTTTGTGGATTTGATTTACCAAATTGGGAATGGAGCTGCGCAAATAGATGAGCAAATCTGGTGGTTGAACCAAACTTTCCATTAAATCAAAAAGACTGGAGTAATTCTCAAAATCGCGATTGGTCATTAACCCCATTGCGTGAAGATTGGGAGCAAAAATATGGGCGTCTTCATAAATCGTCCGATCTTGGATGACCTTTTTGCCTCCCTCACGAATTTTCAAAATCTGTCGGTAACGACTATTCAAAAAGTAAATCTGAAGGTTAAAACTCCAACGCTCCATTTGTGTATAGAAATCATCTAAATACGGATTGTCCACTACATCTTCAAAATGGGCTTCCCATTTATAATGCTTTGCCAATAAATTAGTTAATGTAGTTTTTCCTGCTCCAATGTTTCCTGCTACCGCAATGTGCATGGGTCTTTTTGTTGAATGGTTATTATACTGTTGTGTTTAATAGAAAGGGATACAATATACAACGAATCTTGTTTAAGGTAAAACCAACTTTGCACCTTTTATCAACCTTTCGACGAAATAACCGTTATCAATGTTTTAGGGCGTGACAACTACATCCAGGAATACTGAAACTTTGAGTTTGTTCATGCCAAGGAAAAGCTTGGTTGTATTTGTTGTTTTCCCAATAGAACACGCCACGTTCTTTTGGTTCATTGCCAATTTCATTCATGTTCTCTATATCGTACAATCGGCCATTGATCATGGTGTAGCGCACTGAATTTGTGTTTTCAATGTTTTCCAATGGATTTTCGTCTAAAACAATTAAGTCTGCCAGTTTCCCAACCTTTAAAGAACCTATTTCCTCTCCCATACCAATATATTGAGCGCCATTTATAGTTGCCGCTTTTAACGCTTCCATATTGGTCATGCCTCCAGCCTTTAGCATCCAAAGTTCCCAATGTGCACCAAGACCTTGCAATTGACCATGGGCACCTAGATTTGCTTTTACCCCGGCATTTGAAAGCTTTGTTACTGTTTCGGAAACTAAAATATGACCGTTTTTATACTCCTCCTGTGGTACTTTGGTTCTATGACGACTTCTTGAATCTACAATGTGTCTTGGAGTATATTTGAGCAACTTTTCGTTTTCCCAGACATTATCTCGTTCATAGTAGAAATATTCGCCATTCATTCCTCCATAATTTACAATGAGTGTAGGTGTATAACCACTGTTGCTATTGCTCCATAAGGTAACAATGTCTTTATATACAGGTGCCACGGGAATGTTGTGTTCAACACCTGTATGGCCGTCCATAATCATGGTCATATTGGTAAAAAACGTTGAACCGCCTTCGGGTACAACATTGACTCCTAGTTCTTTGGCTGCCTGCATTACTTGTTGTCTCTGTTCTCTACGTGGCTGATTGTAACTTTTTACAGAGGTGGCACCAAATGCTTTTGTTCTTCGGATAGCAGAACGGGCATCTTCTAAATTATTGATAACCGCTTTAAAATCCCCATCCGCCCCATAAAGAATAAATCCAGTAGAGTAAATCCGAGGACCCACCATTTCTCCACTTTTTACAAGCTCCGACAAGCCAAAGACGGTTTCGCTATTTGCGGATGGATCATGGGCAGTCGTTACGCCATAGGCAAGATTTGCATATAATTGCCAGTGCTTTTTAGTGTTCAGCCCTGCTCTAAAAGCACCAATATGGGCATGTGCATCTACAATACCGGGCATAATGGTCTTGCCTTTCATATCAAATACCTTTGTGCTTGAGGGTACGGAAACTTCTGATGAAACACCAATAGCTTCAATTTTATTATCCTTAATTATGATAGTGGCATTTTCCAAAACCACATCGTTTTCCATAGTGATAATCCTAGCATTGGTAAAAGCAATGCTGCCTTTGGGCCTATCCGTTTTGGTAATTAAACCAACATCAATTCCTTTTTCAACCATTGGTGGAATGCTGTCTGGGGAATTTTGAAGAAAAGTAAAGCGTTGGTTTACATCATTTGAGAAATATTGACTACCTAAAGTCCAATGTAATTTTTTGCTGTTGTTGGACCAATGCAAGTTATAGCCAGCATCTTTGGCTACTTGTGTAATTGGAAAAGCCTTGCTTTTTGGGTCAAATTCAATGGTTTGACCTGTAATTGTCATTGGTGCTATATATGCTTTGTGCAGATTGGAGAATAGTAGCCATTTATTATCTGGTGACGGTACAATATGATTTGCATATTTAGATTTAAAGTGAACCCGTTCATCCTTGCCATTAAGATTCACACTTTTTAGCTCTTTTGTAAGTGCTCCAAAGAATTGCCCCCCTGTTTGAAAGAAAATCCGTTTGTCATCCTCACTGAAAGTAGGAGTTAAGCCATTATCGGTTAGTTTTTTTGAATTACCTCCATTGGCAGACATTACATAAATTCCAGGTTCTTTCGTGAAGGTTCGACCTTGGTCATTATTGCCGCTTTGCTTGCCGTATACAATGTGTTTTCCATCATTGGAGAAAGAAGGAAAACGGTAAATTCCTTTTGTAGAAGTCATTTTTGTGGGTGAACCACCATTTGAGGCTATTTTATGAATGGCACCAAATTGTTCATCATCCCAAGAAACATAAACGATTTCTTTTCCATCAGGTGAAAATGAAGGTTCAAACTCAAGATCATCACTATTGGTTAATCGTTTAGGTCTACCATTAGGTAATGTTTTAGTCCATAAGTATCCAAGAGCACTGAATATAATCTTCTTTCCATCTGGTGAAGTCTTTACATGACGAATAACCTTGGCTGTAAACTCTTCTGAATCTACCTGATGTTTAGCACGATGGGTTTCCGCTATTTTTAGTGTTGTATTTATTTTGAAAGGGATAGGGTCTACTTTTAAGGTTTCAATATTGACTTTATGAATTTTTCCACCCGACCAAAAGACAATTTCCTTGTTATTGGGTGTCCAACTAAAATTTGGATAGGTACCAAAAAGAGCCCAAGCTTCCATTTGATCTTTGTTCAACGCATCATATATAGGCCATTCTTCACCAGTATCTAAATCATGAATGAACAAAACAGTTTTGGTACGCACACGCTTAATAAAAGCTAGTTTTTTATTATCAGGAGATACGGTTGGCCTAGATGCACTGCCAGGTCCACCTGTGGTTGTAGTAGTTTTTCCAGTTTCAAAATCATAACGTTTAACAACATAAATCTGTGAGTTTGGGTTTTTGTTATATTGGAAAAAACCACCTGAATACATATCTTCACAATAATAGAGGTGTTTTCCATCCCTGGAAATAGAAGGTTCATTTACATCTTGCTGGTCATTTTTTCTTTTGGTCAGCTGCAGGCCAGATCCACCTGTAATATGGTATTGCCATAATTCTCCCGCCCCTAATGAACGTTGAGAGGTAAAATGTTTTCTGGCGATGATGTGATTTCCATCTGCAGTCCAAACAGCATTATTCAGTAACCTAAATTTCTCCTTGGTGACTTGCTTTGGATTCTTTCCATCGGTGCCCATAATCCAAATATTATCACCACCACCGGCATCGGAAGTAAAAGATATTTTTTTACCATCTGGACTAAAACGTGGTTGCACCTCAAACGGTAGTCCAGAACGCAACACTTTTGGAGTTCCCCCAGTTATTGGCATAACATAAATGTCTCCTAACATGTCAAATGTAATTTGACTGCCATCAGGGCTAATGTCAAGGTTCATCCAAGTCCCTTCGTCGGTTTCCAAAGCAATATCATTGATTTTCCAATCCGTGTAAGGATTAGAGACATCCCATTTTTTGTCATCTTTTTTTTCTTGGCCAAAAGAGCAGAATGTAAATAGGACAAGAAGGGTGGAGAGTGCTATTTTGTTTTTCATTTTAAAGAGTTTTAGTCAATGAACAAAATACGCATAAAGAGGGTATTATCATGAAAAGGAATTTTAAAATTTTATTTGGTTTTCAAGACCAAAACATTTTTATATTTTTGCACACAATTATTGAGGAAAGATTTGACTGATTGCAACCTCCCTAAAAAAATGCTAAAAAGTGGTGTAAACTTCTTTGGGCTTTGCCGTCAAATTTCCTCCAGTAAATTTTATATACATGCCATATCTGTTTACATCAGAATCTGTAAGTGAAGGACACCCAGACAAAATAGCGGATCAAATTAGTGATGCGCTATTAGACAATTTTTTAGCTTTTGACCCTGAAAGCAAGGTAGCTTGCGAAACTTTGGTCACTACTGGGCAAGTGGTGTTGGCTGGCGAGGTAAAAAGCCACACTTATTTAGATGTTCAAAATATTGCCCGAAGGGTTATCAATGATATAGGATATACCAAAGGAGAATATCAATTTAGTGGAGATTCTTGTGGGGTTATTTCTTTAATTCATGAGCAGTCACAAGATATAAATCAAGGAGTTGATAGAGGAAAAAAAGAAGACCAAGGTGCAGGAGACCAGGGTATGATGTTCGGTTACGCTACAAAGGAGACTGAAAACTATATGCCTTTGGCTCTTGACATTTCCCACAAAATCCTTCAAATCTTAGCAGAACTTAGACGAGAGGGCAGCCAAATAGGTTATTTAAGACCAGATGCTAAAGCGCAAGTAACCATTGAGTATTCTGATGATAACGTTCCTCAACGTATAGATACTATTGTGGTTTCCACGCAACATGATGATTTCGATTCTGATGATCAAATGCTGTCAAAAATCAAAGAAGATATCATCTCCATTCTGATTCCAAAAGTTGTGGACAGATTACCAAAAAACATTCATGCTCTTTTTGACGATCAAATCAAATATCACATAAATCCAACAGGAAAATTTGTGATTGGCGGCCCACATGGAGATACAGGCCTTACAGGTCGTAAAATAATTGTGGACACCTATGGAGGAAAAGGAGCACATGGAGGTGGTGCTTTTAGCGGAAAAGACCCAAGTAAAGTAGATAGAAGCGCAGCATATGCGGCAAGACATGTTGCAAAGAATTTGGTTGCAGCTGGTGTTGCTGATGAAATTCTTGTACAGGTGAGCTATGCAATAGGTGTGGTAGAGCCCACTTCAATTTTTGTAGATACTTATGGTACATCCAATATTCATTTGTCTGATGGTGAAATAGCTGAAAAGGCTTCCGAGTTGTTCGATATGCGACCATTTGCCATAGAAGAACGCTTAAAACTTAGAAACCCAATCTATTTGGAAACAGCCGCATATGGTCACATGGGAAAACAACCCCAAATACTGACCAAAGTTTTTGAATCCCCATACAACGGAAAGATTGAAAAAGAAGTAGAACTGTTTACATGGGAAAAACTAGATATGGTCGAAGCAGTAAAAACTGCATTTGGTTTATAATTCAAAATTTATTTCAAAATAAAAAAGGGAGCCAATATTGGCTCCCTTTTTTATTGGGATACTCTTATGAACTTTAGTAGTTTTAGGAAATAAAATTATCCGAATGAAAAGTTCTACTCGATTTATATTCCTTGGTATTTGTCTTTTGTTAATGGCTGTAAGCTGCAAAAAAACCATCAAACAAGATACTGTTGAAAAAGAGGACACTTATGTGGCCGATAATTACACTAAGCAAGAAGTAGCTATTGAAATGCGTGATGGCGTTACATTACACACTACCATATATGCTCCCAAGGATGTTTCAAAAGAATACCCCATATTGATGCAACGCACTCCCTACAGCTCAAGACCATATGGAGAGGGAAACTTTAGAAAGCAAATAGGACCTAATATTCATTTAATGAAAGAGGGGAATATTGTAGTATATCAAGATGTAAGGGGCAGATGGTTGAGCGAAGGCCACTATGAAAATATGCGTGCCTATATTCCAAATAAAACTTCCGATGATCAAGTGGATGAAAGTTCGGATACGTATGACACTATTGAATGGTTGGTGAACAATGTGGAAAATAATAATGGTAAAGTGGGTGTCTGGGGAATTTCTTATCCAGGTTACTACGCAACATATGCCACTATTGACGCACATCCTGCTCTAAAAGCATCTTCTCCACAAGCTTGCATTGGCGATTTCTTTTTTGATGATTTTCACCATAACGGGGCATATTTATTGAGTTATTTTAGAGTAACATCCCTTTTTGGTACACCAAGGCCAAACAATGATCAACCCATAGACACCGCTTGGTACACATTTCCTGATTTACAGACAGAAGACCAATATCAATTCTTTTTAGATGCAGGTCCTTTGAAAAACCTTAACTCATTTTTTGAATACGAAACTGTTGATACGCCCACCATGCGACCAGAAGGAGTAACTGACGATTATTTTTGGAATGAACTTAAAGAACATCCAAACTATGACGAGTTATGGCAGAGTCGCGGTTTGATTCAACATTTAGATAAATCCAAGTCACACGTAGCCACCATGATTGTTGGTGGTTGGTTTGATGCTGAGGACCTCTACGGCCCGTTGGAAACCTATAAGAATATCGAAAAAAATAAAGAAAGTTATAATACGATGGTTTTTGGGCCATGGGATCATGGTCGCTGGGCAAGACAAAATGGTCGCAGTTTAGTGGGTAATTATTATTTTGGAGATTCCATATCAGAATTTTATCAAGAAAAGATTGAAACGAAATTTTTCAATCATTTTCTAAAAGGAGAAGGTGACAAAAATAGTGGACTTCCTGAAGCTTATGTTTTCGATTCAGGTAGAAAAGAATGGAAAGAATACGATTCTTGGCCACCTAAGGGCGTTGAAAAGCAAACCATGTTCCTTTCCGAAAATCAAGAATTGACTTCAGAGTTGAAAGAAGTTTCGGGTATTAAATTTGTTAGTGATATCAAAAAACCAGTCCCGTATTCTGAGGATGTTAAAACCGTACTTACCCCCAGAAAATACATGACAGATGACCAACGTTTTGCAGCGCGCCGTTCAGATGTGCTTGTTTTTGAAACTGATGTCATGGAAGAAGATTTCACCTTGGCTGGTGACATTTTAGCCAAACTGAAGGTGGCTACTACAGGAACTGCATCAGATTGGGTTGTAAAGGTTATCGATGTACATCCAGCCAATACGGAAACCAATGAGGAGATGCAGGATCACCTTAAAATGAGCAATTATCATTTAATGATTCGAAGTGAAGTACTAAGAGGACGATTTAGAAATAGTTTTTCAAATCCAGAACCATTCACTCCAAATAAGAAAACTGATGTAACCATTAAATTGCAAGATGTTTTCCATACCATTAAGAAGGGTCATAAACTCCAGGTACAGGTACAAAGTACTTGGTTTCCATTAATAGATTTGAATCCGCAGACCTATGTTGAAAATATATTCAAAGCAGATGAAACTGATTTTAAAACACAGACTCATACTGTTTTTACTGATTCAAATATTGAGTTTTCGATTTTAAAATGAAAATAGCTTCAGCTAAGAAAATTAAGCAACCATGGCCTACCAAAGCGGTTATGGAACAAATTTATGAGGCTAAACTTTGGGGAGACAATGGTTCTGATTTTTATTCAGGCCATGGATCGCATCTTCCTGAATTGGTCAACCCGTATGTCGATGTCTTGCAATCGTTTTTAAAATCTTTTGAAAATCCATTAACAGTTTGTGATTTAGGTTGTGGAGATTTCAATATTGGTGCAGCATTGGCTGGGGACACCAAAAAATACATTGCGGTGGATATCGTTGAAGAACTGATCAACTTTAACACGAAGAAATTTCAAAGTCCAAATTTGGAATTCCATTGTTTGGATATAGCAAAAGATAACCTGCCATCAGCAGATTGCGCTATTCTAAGGCAAGTATTGCAACATTTATCCAATTCGGAAATCAGAAATATTGTGGACAAACTCTATAACTTTAAATATATTGTTTTAACGGAGCATTTGCCCCATGGCGATTTTTATGCCAATACTGATATCATTTCCGGTCAGGGAACTCGATTGAAAAAACAAAGTGGCGTGGATTTATGTAAAGCCCCATTCTATTTAAAAGTAAAGGAAACGAAACAGTTATTGTCTCTTGATTCTCCAAATAATGATGGGTGTTTGGTAACGACCTTGTTTAAAATGTTCTGAGTGTGAGAAATCTATCGGTCATATCCTTGAAAAATCACTGGAATTCGCAAAATTTCCAAAAATCATTAGGATATTAAAAGATTCTACCTTTATATTTGTCCTAATAAGTTCAAACACGTATTGAATAGTTATCAAGAAAGGTGGAGGGAATAGACCCTATGAAGCCTTAGCAACCCTTGACTTCCAACGTCAAGAAGGTGCTAAATTCTATCCTAAGTAATTTAGGAATAGATAACAGTCATCGATTTATATCGATTTCACTTTCTTATAACTTTTTGATTTATCCTATCAACCTATGGATTGAATAGGGTTTGGCTTTTTATTTTATCGATTCTAATAATTTAAAAAACTGAAATCATGAGTGATCAAAAATTTTCAACCAATGCCTTGCATGCAGGACACGACACCACCCAAACTGGTGGCACTAGGGCAGTACCTATTTATCAAACAACATCTTACGTTTTTAACGACACGGAACATGCTGCTAATCTATTTTCGTTAGCAGAACTTGGGTTTATTTACACACGTTTAAATAATCCTACCAATCAAATACTTCAAGATAGGCTTGCTGCTATTGAAGGTGGAGTGGGAGCTGCTGTTTTTGCGTCAGGCACAGCCGCCATTTCTACTGGATTGTTAACGCTGTTAAAAGCTGGTGACCACATAGTAGCATCTAGTAGTTTGTATGGAGGTACATTTAACTTGTTAAATGTAACATTACCTCGATTGGGCATTACTACCACCTTTGTGGATGCATCCGACCCTTCAAAATTTAAAGATGCGGTACAAGAAAATACTAGAGCGTTCTTTGTGGAGTCTTTGGGCAATCCTAAACTGGATGTGCTGGATTTAAAAGCTATTTCCAAAGAGGCGAAAACAGCTAAAGTGCCATTCATTGTTGATAATACCGTGGCAACTCCTGGATTGTTAAATCCGATAGAGCATGGTGCAAACCTTGTAATTCATTCATTGACCAAATACATTGGGGGGCAAGGTAACTCTTTAGGTGGTGCTATTATTGATGCTGGCACCTTTGATTGGACCAATGGTAAATTTCCTGAATTTACAGAACCATCTGCGGGATATCATGGTTTGGTTTATAGTGAGGCCTTAGGTGCTGCTGCATTTACTTTTAAATTGATTTTGGAAGGCTTGCGTGATTTTGGTGGTGCTTTAAGTCCATTTAATGCGTTTCAAATTATTCAAGGCCTAGAAACTTTGCCAGTAAGAATCAAGCAGCATAGTGAAAATGCTTTGGCTTTGGCAGAATGGTTGCAGGATAGAGATGAAGTAGCTTGGGTAAACTACCCTGGGTTAAAAGGGAATAAATACTATAAGCTGGCTCAAGAATACTTGCCAAAAGGGCAAAGTGGTTTGGTAACTTTTGGGGTAAAAGGTGGTTTTGAAGCTGCAAAAAAATTGACTGATGCTACCAAGATATTCTCATTGTTGGCAAATATTGGCGATACCAAATCTTTAATTATTCATCCAGCAAGTACAACGCATCAGCAATTGAACGAAGAGCAACAAGCAGATGCCGGAGTATCTCAAGACTTGATTAGATTATCAGTTGGGCTAGAAGATTTATCTGATTTGAAAGCTGATTTAGAACATGCGTTTTCAACAATTGATAAGTCGATTTTGGCTTAATAAATAATATTTTATGCTAAAGCATATTACCATACAAAACTATACCACCTTAAATGGCGTTGTTGAAGATTTACAATTATCCTATCAGGTTTTTGGGGAGAAATTGCACACTGCGCCTATTGTTTTGGTGAATCATGCGCTTACAGGAAACTCCAATGTTACGGGAGAAGAAGGGTGGTGGTCAGATTTAATTGGTAAGGACAGATGTATTAATACAGATACCTATACCATTTTGGCTTTCAATATTCCAGGAAACGGATATGATGGTTTTGTTATTGATAATTATAAGGATTTTGTTGCTGGTGATATTGCACGGATTTTTCTTTCGGGATTGGAGCAACTTAAAATTGAACGGTTGTATGCAATTATTGGTGGTTCATTGGGCGGAGGCATTGCATGGGAGATGACTGCACTGAATCCAAAGATTACTGAACATTTAATCCCTGTAGCTTCTGATTGGAAGTCTACAGATTGGTTGATAGCAAATTGCCAAATCCAAGAACAGTTTTTGGTAAATTCTAAACAACCAGTTCACGATGCACGGATGCACGCTATGCTATGTTATAGAACTCCGGAATCTTTTAAAGAACGTTTTAAGCGAAGCACCAATGAAGAACTTCAGGTTTTCAACGTAGAAAGTTGGTTGATGCATCATGGTGAAAAACTACAGGAACGATTTCAGCTGTCAGCATATAAATTGATGAACCAACTGTTGAAGACCATCGATATTACTAGAAATGGAGATGATGCTTTTAACTTGATTCAGCAAAGCGAAACGAAGATTCATATAATTGGTGTTAATTCAGATTTGTTTTTTACTGCTGAAGAAAACAAAGAAACATTTAGGCATTTGGCTCAGGCAAATGCAAACGTGACATATGGTGAGGTACAGTCTCTACATGGGCATGATGCCTTTTTGATTGAGTTTAAACAACTGGAAAATCTTTTGGAACCTGTCTTTCAGAAAAATGGAAAAACAGACCGTATAAAGATCCTAAAGTTTGGCGGTAAATCTTTGGCCAATGGGGAAGGGATTGAAAATGTGCTGAATATCATTTCAAAAAGAGCAAAAGAAAGGGAAAATTTTGCGGTGGTACTTTCTGCTAGAGATAAGGCAACGGATCAGTTGGAATCCATGCTTAAAAAAGCTGCAAAAGGAAAGGATTTCAGAGAAGATTTAAATCTTTTTTCAAACTACCAAAAAAGCGTTTATTCCAAAACCGATATAAAGGAAGAACTTCAGCATATAGAAAAGCTGTTAAAAGGGGTTTCACTTACAGGGGACTATAGTTTAAAAACCAAGGATGAATTACTTTCCTACGGGGAATTGCTTTCCGGAAAAGTTGTAACCGGCTTATTGATAGAATCAGGAATCAAAGCGCAGCTTATTGATTCTAGGGCGTTGATTAAAACAGACGATACGTTTAATAATGCTGAGGTTGACGAAGCAATTTCAAAAGAAAATGTAATTCTTTGTTTTAAGGAATTGGACTCAGATGTTGTACCCATTATTACAGGTTTTATAGCATCTAATAGAGAAGGGGAGACTACAACTTTAGGAAGAAATGGAAGTAACTATTCAGCAGCGCTGTTGGCCAATTTCTTAGATGCCGAAGAACTGGTGAACTATACCCATGTAGATGGTATTTTTACGGCCAATCCGGATTTAGTTAGCGATGCCAAGTTGATTGATGTTATTTCTTATGCTGAGGCTAACGAACTTGCAAATTTTGGAGCTAACATTCTACATGCCAAAACCATTATTCCGCTTATTGAAAAGAACATTCCCTTGCGTATTCTTAATACGTTCAATAATGATAATAAAGGAACTCTTGTAGGCCCCAAAACTGAAAATGGAGGTATAAAGTCTTTGTCTGTAATAGAAGATGTTGCGTTGGTTAACTTAGAAGGGAGAGGTCTTTTGGGCAAAGTAGGGATAGACGCCCGTATTTTTAAAGCTTTAGGACAAAACAATATAAATGTTGGGATAATCTCTCAAGGCTCTTCCGAAAGAGGGATTGGTTTGGTCGTGGAATCCAAAAAGGCCCAAAGGGCAAAAAAAGTATTGGATTTGGAGTTTGAAACGGATTATAGTTCTTACGACATCAATCAGATTACGGTGATGGAAGACGTTTCCGTGATCTCAATTGTTGGGATGGATTTAAGCACCTTTCATAAACCATTTAATGCTTTGGTGAAAAATCAAATTGTCCCTTTACTTTTCAATAATACGGTTTCGGGAAAGAATGTGAGTTTGGTGGTTAAAAAATCTGACTTACACAAGGCCATCAATGTAGTTCACGGTCAAATCTTTGGAATTGCAAAGAAAATCAATCTGGCCATTTTTGGGCATGGTAACGTGGGAGCAACCTTGATAGATCAGATTTTGGATTCTGAAAAAAATATTGAAGAACGAAAAGGAATAGACCTTAGAGTCTTTGCTGTGTCAAATTCGAGAAAAGTATTGCTCAATGCAAATGGAATAGCAAAAAGTTGGAAAAAGGATTTGGATACAGGAGGGAAACCATATCAAATAGAAGACATTGTAGCTTTTGCTAAAGAGAATCATTTGGAGAATTTAATAGCTGTAGATAACACTGCAAGTGAAGCGTTTGTTTCCAACTACGAACTTTTCATTACGCATGGGTTTGATTTGGTTTCATCCAATAAAATTGCCAATACTTTAGGTTTTGATTATTATAAATCAATTAGAAGTCATCTCGAAAAAAATCAAAAGCAGTATCTCTATGAAACCAATGTTGGGGCTGGGTTACCACTTATAGATACTATAAAACTGTTACATCTTTCTGGAGAGAATATTACCCGTATAAAAGGTGTTTTCTCAGGCTCGTTAAGTTATATTTTCAATACTTTTTCAGAAAAGGAAGCATCATTTTCTACCATTGTAAAAGAAGCAATGGACAAAGGGTATACTGAGCCCGATCCAAGAGAAGACCTTTCCGGCAATGATGTAGGCAGGAAGTTATTGATTTTAGCTCGCGAATTGGACTTGCAAAATGAATTTTCAGATATTGAGATTGACAATCTAATCCCTAAACCATTACAATCAATCAGTTTTGATGAGTTCATGGATAACATTTCAGAAATGGATGAAAGGTTCAGCAAGATTAAGCAAGATCAAAAAGACGGGTTTGTATTACGGTATATTGGTGACCTATATGGTGATTTGCAACAGGATAAAGGAATATTGGAAGCAAAATTGGTGTCTGTTCCAAAAGAAAGCGCTTTAGGTCAGGTTAAAGGTTCGGACTCCATAATTGAAATTTATACAGAATCATATGGCGAAAACCCCTTAGTGATTCAAGGTGCAGGAGCGGGTGCTGCGGTAACCGCCAGAGGAGTTTTTGGAGATATTTTAAGAATAGCAGAAAAAATATAATGAAGAACGAGAGGAAATTTGAAACAGAGGCGATAAGAACACAGTTGGAGCGCACACAATTTTTAGAGCATTCCACTCCACTGTATCTGACATCCAGTTTTGTATTTGAGAACGCAGAGGATATGAGAGCTTCTTTTGCAGAGGAGAAAGAACGCAATATTTATTCAAGGTATTCCAATCCAAACTCTTCAGAGTTTATAGATAAGGTATGTAAAATGGAAGGCGCAGAAAATGGCTTTGCATTTGCTTCGGGCATGGCAGCCGTTTTTTCAACATTTGCTGCTTTATTGGAGAGTGGGGATCATATTGTCTCGGCCAAAAGTATTTTTGGTTCTACACATACACTTTTCACTCAATTTTTCCCCAAATGGAATATTGGCACAAGTTACTTTGATATCAATAATTTAGAGGCTGTTGAGGAACTAATTACTCCTAACACAAAAATTGTATATGCTGAATCACCTACAAATCCAGGTGTTGATGTTTTGGATTTGGAGATTTTAGGAAATATTGCCAAAAAACATAATCTCATATTTATTATTGATAATTGTTTTGCATCTCCCTATTTACAGCAACCCATAAATTTTGGAGCGGATTTGGTAATTCATTCTGGGACAAAACTGATGGATGGCCAAGGAAGGGTTTTGGCTGGAATTACGGTTGGGAGCAATGAGCTTATTGATAAAATCTACAGATTTTCACGTATTACAGGACCTTCGCTTTCTCCATTTAATGCATGGGTGTTGTCCAAAAGTTTGGAAACTTTGGCACTTAGAGTTGATAGACATTGCTCCAATGCATTGCAATTGGCAACATACTTAGAAAGTCATAAGAAAATAGATTGGGTAAAATATCCATTTCTTAAGTCGCACCCTAAGTATGAGATTGCAAAAAAACAAATGAAAGCTGGTGGATGCGTAGTAGCTTTTGAGGTAAAAGGGGGGCTGGAGGCCGGTAAAAAATTCTTTGATGCCATTAAGTTATTGTCCCTTTCCGCCAATTTAGGTGATTCTAGGAGTATTGTAACGCACCCAGCATCAACTACCCATAGCAAATTGACCAAAGAAGAACGAAAGTCTGTTGGAATTTCTGATGGTATGGTGCGGGTTTCGGTTGGTTTGGAACATATTGATGATATTATAGCAGATATTGAACAAGCGCTGGGGTAAAGCACTATAATAGGGAGGTCAATTGTTAATTTTCCCTATATTCGTAAGATGCTCTCCAAGAAGACAAAATATGGCTTAAAAGCCCTTACGTATCTCGCTTCAATAGATAGTAAGGAGCCCGTTCAAATTGCTGAAATAGCCAAACATGAAAACATTTCCCAGAAGTTTTTGGAAAGCATTTTGCTCACCCTCAGACGAAATGGATTTCTAGGCTCTAAAAAAGGAAAGGGTGGGGGATACTATCTAATCAAGGAACCCAAGGATATTTTAATGACCTCAGTAATGCGGGTATTGGAAGGACCTATTGCCATGGTGCCTTGCGTTAGTCTTAATTTCTATGAAAAGTGTGATGACTGCCCTGATGAAAATAAATGCTCAGTCAATAAGTTAATGCTCCAAGTAAGGGACAGTGCTCTTGAAGTATATAGAAACAATACCTTGGCAGATTTGATTTCCTAATTAAGATTCTTCATTTTTTTTGAGTTTTGGTCGAAATATTTATAATAAATCATATTGCATTTATTATAATCTATAAAAACCATAGGGTAAATGTAATTTTATTATCCTTTTAACGATTTACTTTGATAAATAATTCTATTTTTGATTATCCTATTAAATCTATAGGAATATAATAATTAGGAATGATAGCAGATCAGTTAATAATTGGCAATAGGGGAAACAGAGATACTTTCACAAAGGACAAAACTTCTGAGAAACCCAAACGTAGTGTTGCAAAATCAGTTAGTTGGAGAATAATTGGGACCTTGGATACCATTCTTATTTCTTGGGCGGTTACAGGAACTTTGTCCTTGGCATTTTCAATAGGTATGGTTGAATTGGTTACAAAAATGGTGCTGTATTTTTTTCATGAAAGAATTTGGAACAGTATTAACTGGGGTAAATAAACAATTGAAAATATGGCATTCTTAAAAGAGGAAATAGAAAGTTTAAACCGTCAATTTAGAGGTATAGCTCCACAGGAGATTATTTCTTGGGCTTTAAACAATAGCAAGCGACCGGTGGTCACCACCAATTTTAGACCGTACGAGGTTGCCATTCTTCATGCGGTCACCGACGTCTCTACAGAGATTCCCATTCTTTGGTGTGATACTGGGTACAATACCCCCAATACATACATACATGCAGAAGATTTGATTTCCCGTTTAGGGTTGAATATCAAATTATATGTTCCAAAACAGACATCGGCACATCGCGATTCCGTAATGGGGATTCCTCAAATTGATAACCCACAGCATGCAACTTTTACAGAACAAGTAAAACTGGAACCGTTTAGAAGAGCAATGGAGGAACACCAGCCAGATGTTTGGTTTACCAACCTGCGCAAAGGACAGACGGCACATAGGGATTCATTGGACGTTTTGAGCTTAAGTAAGGACGGCGTACTTAAAGTAAGCCCGTTTTATTACTGGAATGATACCCAATTGGATGCCTATTTGAGAGATCGACAATTACCCAACGAACACAAATATTTTGATCCCACCAAGGTTTTGGAGAACCGTGAATGTGGATTACACACCTAAATCAATAGACTTTTGGACACACTATTAGAAGAAGTACAAATCCCTAATACACTTGGCTCGTTGAACAGACCAAATGCCAATGCTCTAGAGCATGAAGCCATTTATATTATTCGTGAAGTAGCCGCACAATTCGAGAAGCCAGTATTGTTGTTTTCGGGAGGAAAAGATTCGATAACCTTGGTACGCTTGGCACAAAAAGCATTTTGGCCAGCTAAGATTCCTTTCCCTTTGATGCATATTGATACAGGGCATAACTTTCCGGAAACCATAGAATTTAGAGATAAATTGGTAGAGGAACTCGGTGTAGAGTTAATTGTGCGCAATGTACAAGACTCCATAGATGAAGGCAAAGTTATTGAAGAAACGGGCAAATATGCCAGCAGAAATATGCTGCAAACCACAACTTTGTTAGATGCTATTGAAGAATTCAAATTTGATGCTTGTATTGGTGGAGCAAGAAGGGATGAAGAAAAGGCAAGAGCCAAAGAGCGCATTTTTTCCGTTCGTGACGATTTCGGTCAATGGGATGAAAAAAATCAACGACCAGAGTTGTTCGATATGTTAAACGGTGAAATTGAAATAGGTCAGAACGTAAGAGTCTTTCCAATAAGTAACTGGACAGAATTGGATGTATGGAGCTACATCCAAAAAGAAAATATTGAAATACCTTCCATCTATTTCGCTCATCCAAGAAATATCTTTTTAAGAGACGGATTGATTTGGTCCGCCGAAGATGCTGTTGTCTTTAGAGCTGAAGATGAGAAAGTGGAAGAACGTATGGTAAGGTTCAGGACCGTGGGAGATATGTCTTGTACAGCAGCGGTAGAATCCCATGCAGATACCATTGAAAAGGTGGTTTCAGAAATTCGAGAATCCAAAATATCCGAACGCGGAGCTAGGATTGATGACAAGCGGTCAGAAGCTGCAATGGAGAAACGCAAACAACAAGGATATTTCTAAAAACCATCAAAAATAAAAAATGGAAGTTTTAAAAATAGCAACAGCAGGCAGTGTGGACGATGGTAAAAGTACCTTGATTGGAAGATTACTTTATGATACCAAATCGTTGACAGATGATAAATTAGAGGCCATTGAAAAAACAAGTAAGCAAAAGGGATATGACTACCTCGATTTCTCCTTGGCTACTGATGGTTTAGTTGCTGAAAGGGAGCAGGGTATTACTATAGATGTAGCACATATCTACTTTTCAACAGCATCAAAAAGTTACATTATTGCCGACACCCCGGGGCATGTGGAATATACTAGAAACATGGTGACTGGGGCATCCACATCTCAAGCGGCCATTATTTTAATAGATGCCAGAAAAGGAGTGATAGAGCAGACAAATAGACATTTTTTTATCAATAACCTGCTTCGTGTTAAGGAAGTAATTGTTGCTGTAAATAAAATGGATTTGGTAGATTTTTCAGAGGAAAAATATAACGCTATCAAAGCTGATTTTGAGCAATTAATGAGTAAGCGTGATTATGCAGACCAAAAAATCACCTTTATCCCGGTAAGTGCCTTAAAGGGCGATAATGTGGTCGATAAATCTCAGAATACACCATGGTACAATGGCGAAACCTTATTGGAGCATTTAGAAGGTTTGGATTTGGCTGCAGTATCTAATATGGGTACTCCACGTTTTCCGGTACAATATGTAATTCGACCAAAAACGGAAGAGCATCATGATTTTCGCGGATTTGCCGGAAAAGTATATGGCGGAGAATTGAATGTTGGAGATGACGTAGTGGTGTTGCCTTCCATGACTCGCAGTCGAATTAAGAACATCTATTTTCATGACCAAGAGTACCAAACAGCTCCAAGGCGTTCATCCGTAACCATTACCTTGGAAGATGAGGTGAATGTAAGTAGGGGAGATATGCTGGTGAAAACAGGAGATCTGCCTACCATAGATAAACAGCTTACAGCAACCATATCTTGGATGGATTCGGATAATTTGAGAACTGGAGGAAAATATGTGGTTCAACATGGAGTGAATAAGGTATTGGCTAAAGTTGATGCCATTGAGCACAAGATACATCCCGATTATTCTGGTATTGAAGAGAATGTATCGAGCTTACAGATGAACGATATTGCCAAAGTCCGATTAAAATTGAACAAACCTATTTTCTACGATCGTTTCAAAGATCATCGTACAAACGGTTCCTTTATCATTTTAGATAGCAGAACAAACAATACTGCAGGAGTAGGATTTATAAATTAAGTCCATTTTAACTGCAATAAGTATTCGCGAATATAGACAGAATTAAAACCTAGTAAATAGATAGGAAAAATAGAAAATTATGCAAAGCTTTAGAACAGAAATCGAAAATCCAATAGTACAAAAAGATATTATTGAATTGGAGAATAAAATTCGTCAGTTTAGAGGAGGTAAAATAGATGAGGAAAAATTCCGAAGCCTTCGTTTAGCCAGAGGAGTTTATGGACAACGGCAAGAAGGGGTTCAGATGATACGTATTAAACTGCCTTATGGTAAAGTAACATCAAACCAACTGCTTCGTATTTGTGATGTTTCTGATGAATATTCTAGAGGAAGACTCCATATAACCACACGTCAAGACATTCAGATTCACTACGTGGATTTAGATCGTACCCCTGAACTTTGGGCGCAATTGGAAAAAGATGATGTCACCTTGCGCGAAGCTTGTGGAAATACTGTGCGTAACGTTACAGCAAGTGAGACAGCTGGTATTGATATAAACGAACCGTTTGATGTTTCACCCTATGCGCATGCCGTTTTTCAATATTTTCTAAGAAACCCTATTGGGCAAGAAATGGGAAGAAAGTTCAAGGTTTCGTTTTCTGCAAGTGATGCAGATACGGGACTTTCCTATATGCACGATTTAGGCTTTATCGCTAAAATCCAAAATGGAGAAAGAGGCTTTAAAGTAATGTTGGCAGGTGGATTGGGTTCACAACCCCGTCATGCCGATGAACTCTATAGCTTTTTGCCATCTGATAAAATAATCCCTTTAATGGAAGGTGTAATCCGTGTTTTTGACCGATATGGAGAACGAAAGAGTAGGGCAAAAGCTCGAATGAAATTCTTATTGAAGGACATTGGTCTGGATGGATTTAAAGCCCTATTGGAAGAAGAACAATTGGCAATTCCACATCAAACATACCCAATCGATTTTGAAAACTATCCAAAATCACAAGTGGCAATTGCAGAGACTCCTTTGGTTGAAATTAAAGATACGGAGGCTTTTGAAAAGTGGAAATCAACTAATATAGTGCTTCAAAAGCAAAAGGGCTTTGTTGCAATAGGCATCAAAGTTTTGTTGGGTGATTTCTATACAGATAACGCAAGGAAATTGGCAAGATTGGTCAAAGACTACGCTGCAGGAGAGTTAAGATTATCACTCAGACAGAATATTCTAATTCCATATGTAAAAGAAGAATTGATTCCTTTTTTCTATTCAGAACTTGAAAAATTAGGATTTGTAGATGCTGGTTATAACAAAGCATTGGATATTACAGCTTGCCCTGGCACGGACACCTGTAACTTGGGTATTGCAAGCAGTACCGGAATTGCCGAGGAACTGGAACGAGTTATCAAGGCTGAATACCCACAATATATAAGCAACCCAGATGTAGTCATTAAAATAAGTGGCTGTATGAATGCTTGCGGGCAACATAATATGGCCAATATTGGTTTTCAAGGAATGTCTATCCGTACCAAGGATAAATTGGTGGCACCAGCCTTACAGGTTTTGTTAGGAGGCGGAAATTTTGGAAACGGAAAAGGTAGGTTTGCCGATAAAGTTGTAAAAATCCCAAGTAAAAGAGGACCTCAAGCCTTAAGGTTGATTTTAGATGATTTTAATGCAAATGGTAATGGAGCTTCTTTTGCCGATTATTATTGGGAAAAAGGAGAACATTATTTCTATGATTTCTTAAAACCACTATCTGACATAGAAAACCTTGCCCAAGATGATTTCATCGATTGGGGCAATGCAGAGAAATATAAGAAAGAGATTGGCGTAGGCGAGTGTGCAGGAGTAATAGTCGATTTGGTCGCAACCTTATTCTTTGAAAGTCAAGAGAAAATTGAAAATGCAGAAGAATCACTTTCACAAGAAAAGTGGGCTGCAAGTATTTATTATTCCTATCAATCCATTGTGAATTCAGCCAAAGCACTTTTGACTTCAGAAAAAGTAAAGACGAACAACCATGCCAGTATAATTAAGGATTTTGACCGATTATATGTGGAGAACGGCAAGATAGATTTAGCTATAAATTTTGAAGATTTAGCACTTCAATTGAACAAAAATAGACCGTCCCAAGAGTTTGCCCAAAGCTTTTTAGAAGATGCAAAAGCAGTATTGGAGCAGTTGGAAGCATATAGAAAATTAGAATTGGCACATGCATAAAGGAAAATTAACAGTAGTGGGAGCAGGCCCGGGAGATGTCGATTTAATTACCCTAAAAGGTATTAAAGCATTACAGAGCTCTGATGTTGTTTTATATGACGCTTTGGTGGATACGGATTTATTGGATTATGCTCCAAATGCTGAACAAATTTTTGTAGGCAAGCGTAAGGGATGTTATGCCTATCAACAGGAGCAAATTAATGAGCTTATCGTTAGCCGTGCAGCTTTGCATAAGCATGTGGTACGACTAAAAGGTGGAGACCCTTTTGTTTTTGGCAGGGGAGCAGAAGAAATGGAATATGCAGCCGAGCAAGGTGTTGAAGTGGCTGTAGTTCCAGGAATTTCCTCTTCGGTATCCGTACCAGCATTTCAAAATATTCCAGTTACCAAAAGAGGAGCAGCTGAGAGTTTTTGGGTAATAACAGGAACAACCAAGGAACATAAACTGTCTAAAGATGTTGCTCTGGCAGCCAAATCAAATGCAACAGTATTGATTTTGATGGGAATGTCAAAGCTGGAGGAGATTATGGAACTGTTTAAAAAAGAAGGAAAATTGGACATCCCAGTGGCCATAATACAAAATGGTACTAAGAGTAATGAAAAAATAGGTATTGGTACTGTTGCTTCTATTGAGTACAAGGCAAGGGAGCAGCAGTTATCCAATCCTGCAATTATAGTTATAGGTGAAGTGGTCAATCATAGACAGAATATATTGGAGATTCAAAGAAAATACGACCAGAAAGAAGAAGTGTTACTAGAAAAAGAATAAGATGATTAAAACAGATATACTTATAATTGGTGCAGGCCCAACAGGTTTGTTCACGGTGTTTGAAGCAGGTTTACTAAAACTAAAGACTCATTTGATAGATGCATTGCCCCAGCCAGGAGGTCAGTGTTCAGAAATTTATCCAAAGAAACCCATTTATGACATTCCTGCTTATCCAGAGATTTTAGCAGGAGATTTAGTGGATAGATTAATGGAGCAGATAAAACCCTTTGAACCAGGCTTTACGTTAGGTGAGCGAGCCGAAACTTTAGAAAAACAAGAAGATGGTTCTTTTGTTGTGACCACAAATAAAGGAACCAAGCATCACGCTCCTGTGGTTGTTATCGCAGGAGGTCTAGGCTCTTTTGAACCTAGAAAGCCACTTATTCCCAATATTGCGAATTATGAGGAAAAGGGAGTTTCATACATTATAAAAGACCCAGAAGTATACAGAAATAAAAAGGTGGTTATTTCCGGAGGTGGAGATTCAGCCTTGGATTGGGCTATTTATTTAACGAATGTTGCCTCCGAGGTAGCTTTGGTACACAGAAGAAATGAGTTTAGGGGAGCTTTGGATTCAGTTGAAAAAGCATCAGAATTGGCCAAGTTGGGTAAAATCCAGTTGTATACAGAAGCCGAAGTGAAAGAAGTTCATGGCGAGAATGAGCTACAAGCAGTAGTTATAAAACACAATGATGAAACTAAAGGACAAACCTATGTGGAAACAGACCATTTTATCCCACTTTTTGGACTTTCACCAAAGCTTGGACCTATAGGTGGTTGGGGCTTGGAGATTGAAAAAAATGCTATTAAAGTAAACAATGCTAAAGATTACCAAACCAATATACCGGGGGTGTTTGCCATTGGAGATGTGAACACTTATCCAGGAAAATTGAAATTGATCCTATCTGGATTTCATGAAGCGGCGGTAATGTGTCAGTTTGCCTATCAAATTATAAATCCGGATAAGCGATTTGTTATGAAATATACCACAGTTGGTGGAGTTGAAGGTTTTGATGGTACTAAAAAAGAAGCCAAAAAAGAAGTGGTGCAAAGCATAGTCTAAAGTTTTTTTAGGTTATTTGAGTTAGTCAAAAACCTTCCTTTGTGCCCGCTTAGGAAGGTTTTAACGTTACAAAAAGCAGATTTAAGTTGTTTTTAAGGACAAAGAGTGGTTATTTTGTCTTCAGTTCATTTAAAAATTGAAATTGTTATCAAGAAAGGTGGAGGGATTAGACCCTATGAAACCTTAGCAACCCTTTACTCTTAAAGAAGGTGCTAAATTCTACCTTAAATCAATTTTTTGGTTTTAGGAAGGATAACGTAAAGAATACTTTTTACCGTATTTTCTACACTTTTCTTGATGCAATACTATAAACCCTTATAAAGGGTAATTGTGTTATGAAAAATATTGAGGCTATTTTACAGGAGCGTATTTTAGTGCTGGATGGTGCAATGGGTACTATGTTGCAGCGCTATAAATTTGTGGAAGAGGATTTTAGAGGTGAGCGATTTAAAGATTGGGAGCACCCTCTACAAGGCAATAATGACCTTTTGTCATTGACCCAACCACATGCCATTGCAGAAGTACACAAAAAGTATTTTGAAGCTGGGGCGGATATTGTTGAGACCAATACGTTTTCGGGGACAACAATTGCCATGGCAGATTACCACATGGAAGATTTGGTCTATGAGCTCAATTATGAATCTGCCAAAATTGCCAAAAAAGTTGCTGAGGAATTCACGGCAAAAGAACCTCATAAGCCAAGATTTGTGGCAGGTAGTATTGGCCCCACCAATAAAACAGCCAGCATGTCGCCAGATGTTAATGACCCTGGATATAGAGCAGTCTCTTTTGATGAATTACGTATTGCATATAAAGAACAAGTGGAAGCACTGTTGGATGGAGGAGCAGATATCTTATTGGTAGAAACCATTTTCGATACCTTAAACGCCAAAGCGGCATTGTTTGCTATTGAAGAAGTCAAAGAAGAAAGAAACATTAAAGTGCCTGTAATGGTTAGCGGGACCATTACCGATGCTTCTGGACGCACCTTATCTGGTCAAACAGCAGAAGCTTTTCTGATTTCTATCTCGCATATTCCTATAATATCTGTTGGATTTAATTGTGCCTTGGGAGCAGCACAACTTGTACCTCATTTAGAAGTATTGTCAGCAAAAACCGATTATGGAGTTTCTGCCCATCCAAATGCAGGATTGCCAAATGCCTTTGGAGAATATGACGAAACTCCTGAGCAAATGGCTGGTCAAATTAAAGAATACATGGAAAAAGGTCTTGTGAATATTGTAGGAGGTTGTTGCGGAACCACTCCAGATCATATTAGGGCTATTGCAGATTTGGTAAAAGAATATGAACCACGAAAATCAGTCGTTCCTGCATAGCTGGAAAACCATTTATGGAAAGTACTAAACCAAAATATTTAAAACTAAGCGGACTAGAGCCATTGGTCGTTACCCCAGATAGCAACTTCATAAACGTTGGGGAACGAACCAATGTAGCAGGATCTAAAAAGTTTCTTCGGTTAATCAAAGAAGAAAAATTTGATGAGGCATTGGACGTAGCCAGACATCAGGTAGAAGGTGGAGCTCAGGTCATAGATATCAATATGGACGATGGTCTTATTGATGGAAAAGAAGCTATGGTCAAGTTTTTAAACTTAATTGTGGCCGAACCGGATATTGCAAGAGTTCCCATAATGTTAGATAGCTCCAAATGGGAAATTATTGAAGCTGGCCTTCAAGTAGTTCAAGGAAAGTGCGTAGTAAACTCTATCAGCTTAAAAGAGGGAGAAGCTCAGTTTATACATCAGGCTACGCTTATAAAACGTTACGGTGCTGCGGTTATAGTTATGGCTTTTGATGAAGTGGGGCAAGCTGATAATTATGAACGACGCAAAGAAATTGCAGAACGATCTTATCGAATTTTAGTGGATCAGGTCAAGTTCCCTGCGGAAGACATCATATTTGACCTCAATATTTTTCCTGTGGCAACAGGAATGGATGAACACAAACTGAATGCAGTCGATTTTATTCAAGCCACAAAATGGGTTAGGGAAAATCTTCCTTACTGCAGCGTGAGTGGTGGAGTTAGTAATGTTTCGTTTTCGTTTAGAGGAAATAACCCTGTCCGTGAAGCAATGCATTCCGTGTTTTTATATCATGCTATAAAAGCGGGAATGAACATAGGTATTGTTAACCCTGCCATGTTAGAAATTTATGATGATATTCCAAAGGACCTGTTAGAACATGTGGAGGATGTAATCCTTAATCGAAGAGATGATTCAACAGAGCGATTATTAGAATTTGCTGAGACTGTTGTAGGTAAAGCAAAGGAAAGTAAAGTTGATTTGTCTTGGAGAGAGGAACCCCTACAAGCTCGAATTACTAGGGCTTTGGTTAAAGGAATTGACCAATTTATAGTTGAAGATGTAGAAGAAGCTCGGATGGCTTCGGCAAAACCTATTGAAGTAATCGAAGGACATTTGATGACAGGCATGAATGTGGTTGGGGATTTGTTTGGTGGTGGAAAAATGTTCTTGCCTCAGGTTGTAAAGTCGGCACGGGTAATGAAAAAAGCGGTTGCTTACTTACTGCCTTACATAGAAGAAGAAAAACTATTAAATCCACAAGAAGGAGATTCAGATGGCAACGGAAAAATTCTTATGGCTACCGTTAAGGGTGATGTGCACGACATTGGAAAAAATATAGTTAGTGTGGTATTGGCCTGCAACAACTATGAGATAGTGGATTTAGGGGTAATGGTACCACCGGAAAAAATAATTGCAGAAGCGATTACCCATAATGTAGATATCATTGGTTTAAGTGGGTTGATAACACCGTCGTTGGATGAGATGGTGCATTTGGCCAAAGAAATGGAACGCAAGAACTTCAAAGTTCCTTTGTTAATTGGTGGAGCAACTACAAGTAAGGCCCATACCGCTGTCAAAATAGACCCGCAATATAGTCAAGCTGTGGTGCATGTAAACGATGCATCTAGGGCTGTCACCGTGGTTGGGGATTTACTACAGAAAGAAACACAGCATACATATAAACAATCAATTAAGGATGATTATGATGTGTTTAGAGATAAGTTTCTAAAACGCTCCGTTCAAAAAGAATACAAAACAATTGAGGCCGCCCGAAAGAATAAATTTCAAACGGATTGGAATAAATCAGAGATTATTAAACCCAATCAATTGGGAATCCAGATTATTGAAGATTTGGAACTGGATAAATTACTGCCTTTTATTGATTGGACACCATTTTTTAGAAGTTGGGAGCTGCACGGGAAGTATCCAAGCATTTTAAAGGACAATGTAGTTGGAAAACAAGCTACAGAACTTTTTGAAGATGCACAGGTTATGTTAAAGCAGGTTTTAGATGAGAAATTGTTGAAAGCTAAAGCGGTTTTTGGTTTATTTCCTGCAAACACCATCAATGACGACGACATTGAAGTCACTGCCTCTCCTGTCAATTCGAACACAATCGAGAACAAAGAAACCAAATATGTTTTTAGAACCCTTCGCCAGCAATTACAGCGAAAAGAAGGCGTTCCCGACTATGCATTGGCCGATTTTATCGCTCCAAAAGAGACAGGTATTCAAGACTATATAGGTTGTTTTTGTGTGAGTACCGGATTTGGAACGGCAGAACTGGCAGCAGAATATGAAAAAAATCTTGATGATTACAGTTCCATTATGATTAAAGCACTGGCTGATCGTTTGGCAGAGGCCTTTGCAGAATATCTTCATAAAGAAGTTCGTATCAAACATTGGGGTTATGCTACTCATGAAGATTTGACCAACGACGATTTAATTAAAGAATCGTACAGGGGAATTCGTCCCGCACCAGGTTACCCTGCTTGCCCCGATCATTTGGAAAAGTTGACCATTTGGGAATTGTTGGGCGTCGAAGAAAAGATAAGCGTTCAACTTACAGAAAGTTTGGCGATGTGGCCCGCAGCAAGTGTAAGCGGATATTACTTTGGACACCGTGAAGCCAAATATTTTGGTTTGGGAAAGATAAAGCAAGATCAAGTTGAGGATTTTGCAAAAAGGAAAGAAATTAAACTGGAAGAAGCACAAAAGTGGCTTGCTCCGAATATTGTTGAAGAATAATCAATGAAAGTAACAGACCATATTAAAAAAGCAAAAGGGGAAACGCTTTTCAGTTTTGAAATTATACCGCCCGTAAAAGGAAAAAGTATTCAGGAACTCTATAATAATATTGACCCTTTAATGGAATTCAATCCTCCTTTTATAGATGTTACTACTTCAAGAGAAGAATTTGTGTACATAGACCGTGATGGTCTTTTGGATAAAAAATTAACCCGCATGCGTCCCGGAACTTTAGGGATTTGTGCTTCTATTACCCACAAATACAATGTGGATACAGTCCCTCATGTGCTATGCGGAGGATTTACCAAAGAAGAAACAGAATATTTATTGGTGGATTGTCACTATTTGGGGATAGACAATGTAATGGCATTGCGTGGGGATGCGATGAGAGAAGAAAAATACTTTGAGCCTACTAAAGGAGGTCACCCCTATGCATCCAGTTTGGTCAAACAAATTCAAGAATTGAACTGTGGAAATTACTTACATGAGGTGATTGAAACGGACAATTGTTCTGATTTTTGCGTTGGTGTGGCTGGTTATCCGGAGAAACACATGGAATCCCCCTCTTTAAAATCTGATTTAAAGCGATTAAAAGAGAAAGTGGATTTGGGTGCAGATTATGTGGTTACACAAATGTTTTTTGATAACCAGAAATACTTTGAGTTTGTAGAGGAAGCCAGAAAAATGGGAATTAACGTCCCCATAATCCCCGGGATAAAGCCAATAGCCGTTAAACGTCATTTACAATTGCTGCCACAGGTATTTCGAGTGGATATTCCACAAGATTTGGTAGATGCGGTGGAAGCCTGCAAAACCAATAAAGAGGTCCGTCAAGTAGGGGTCGAGTGGTGCATTCAACAATCAAAAGAGTTGAAAGAAGCAGGCGCGCCCGTTTTACATTACTATTCCATGGGCAAGTCAGATAATATTCGAGCAATAGCGAGCGAGGTATTTTAATTTGCTATTTTAGCGCCACATGAAGCGCCTACTTTGTTTATGTATTCTAGTATGCAGTAGCTATGGATTTTCCCAAAAAGAGGAAATTCCAAAAAAGTTTGTAATTGATGCAAATCAATTCTATGGCTCCATTGTATTGCATAACCCAGATATTTCACATTTGATAACGGATCATCCTGGAGGAATTATTCTAGGATTAAGCAAGAAAAGATTTGGTAATGAAGAATGGGAATCGCTTTATGGATACCCAGATACCGGTTTTTCATTCGTGTATCAAAACACAAATAATTCAACTTTAGGAGATCATTTTGGACTGTATGCCCATTACAACTTCTACTTTCTGAAACGAAATCTCCAGCTCCGCATTGGACAAGGTTTAGCGTACAACACAAATCCGTATGACAAAACCGAAAATTTTAGAAACAATGCATATGGTTCTCATATATTGGCTTCTACCTTGGTCATGTTCAATTACCATAAGGAGAACCTTTTTGCTGGGTTAGGACTAAAAGCGGGAATCTCGTTGTTACATTACTCCAACGCTAATTTTAAAGCTCCAAATACCTCTACCAATACTATGGCTTTTAACTTGGGGCTTACGTATGATTTGGATGCTGAAAAATCATACGAATTTATTCAACCTGAAACTATAGAAAAGATTACCGAGCCCATTCGATATAATTTTGTTTTAAGAAGCGGGGCAAATGAGAGTGATATTATTGATTCTGGGCGTTACGGATTTTTAATTTTATCGGCGTATGCCGACAAAAGACTTGGCAGAAAGAGCGCAATACAATTTGGGACAGATATCTTTTTCTCCAATTTTTTAAAGGAATTGATTCGATTTCAGTCTATTTCATTCCCAGAGCTTAATGTAGCATCCGATACAGATTACAAGCGCGTTGGGCTTTTTGTAGGCCATGAACTTTTCGTAAATAAAATGAGCGTGATTGCCCAATTGGGATACTATGTATATTATCCTTTTGATTTTGAAGGAAAAACATATAATAGGATAGGCCTAAAACGTTATTTTGGAGATAAAGTTTTTGGGGCTGTTACCTTAAAATCTCATGGAGCAAAAGCAGAAACTGTAGAATTTGGAATAGGAGTTCGTTTATGAAAAAGTTGATTCTCATACATTTTACCCTGCTTTTGGTTGCCTGTAACGGTGACAATGTGCCGGACTGCTTTCAAAACGCTGGTGATTTGGTTAGAGAAACTGTAGAGGTTAATCAATTTACCAATATCACGGTCTTTGAAAACATCAACCTAGTAATAAGACAAGGGACTGAGCAAATAGTGGAAATCGAAACAGGAGAATTCCTTCGGAAAGAGGTCTCGGCTCAAGTAGAAGATAACCGCCTCATTCTTAGAAATGAGAATGGCTGCAATTTTTTTCGGGATTACGGTTTGACCACGGTTTACGTTACATCACCAAATATTGAGCAAATACGCAGTAGCACTGGGCTATTAATTTCCAGCGACGGGGTATTGAATTACCCGAATCTCTCCTTAGTCTCCGAAAGCTTTGCAGAGCCAGAAGCAGAAACCACAGATGGTTCTTTTGATTTGAATGTTGCATCAGAAAGCATTAGCATTGTGGTTAATGGTATTGCTTTTTTTCAGCTTAGCGGAACAACTTCTAATTTAAACATTACTATAGCCGCAGGGGACTCCAGAATAGAAGCTGAAAACCTTGTTGCGCAGAATATTAGAATCAATCATAGAGGTTCTAATGATGTGCTTGTGAATCCACAACAAAGAATAACCGGTGTTTTAAGAGGCACCGGGGATGTTATAAGCAACAACCGTCCGCCAGAAGTTGAGGTGGAGGAACTTTTTAACGGACGGTTGATTTTTAATGATTAAAATGTTGAAATCTATTACTTAATTGGGATGTAAATCTCAGTTCTTAGTTTCTCTTCTTCAGTCTTTTCGGCATTATTCAAATATTTTTCACGAACAGGCTCATCCCTTAATTCATAGTCACTTTCAAGTAGCCAGGTGTTGAAAATATAGTCATAGACATATCTAAAATTGGTATAACTACCTTCATAAAGAAAAACGGCAAACTTTCCACCTTTTAATGTTTTTGTACCCACTTTTCCTGAAGCTTTAGCTTCTTTATGAATAATTAAGCAAGCGTCATAGCGAATGTTACTTTCTTCTGTTACGTTTGGGTCATCAAAGGGTTGTCCAAAATGTTCAATCCCAGCGGTAAACAATTTTTGCTCCTTTACTTTTTGCCATAAGGTCGCCCATGCAGAAGGATAATCCATTTTGTCATAAGCACCTTTAAGAGTGAGGTAAATGCAATTTTTATCTTCTAAAGTGATGAATTTTGCTTTTTTAATGTTTAATGATTTTGTTTCCATACTGTTTGTCATTTTAAAATTGAATGTTTTATTTTTCCGATACTCCGAAGGAGTTGTGTTAAAGTGTTGCTTAAAAGCCTTTGTTAATGAAGAAGGCGTTTCATAGCCCACTTGATAACTCACCTCCTCAATAGGCAAGGATGTATACCGAATCATTTTGGCGGCGGTTTCTATTCGTGCCCTTGTAATGTAGGCTCCAATGGGCTCACCTAATAATGCTCTTGTGATTCGATGAAAATGAAAAGGTGAAAAGTGTGAAATTTCTGCTAGGGTCTTAATATCGATTTTTTCATCTAAATGATTATGAATGTATTCCACAATACGATTTAGTTTTTGATGGTAGTACGCCTTGTTATTTTCAGATTGTGCCATTTCTTTTGTATTGTTGAGACAAATGTATAGGGAAATTGAAGTACTCACTTTTTCAATCTTGCTGACTTTAATTTTTGATTTTCGACATTATTCTAAATTAAATGAAGAATCTTATTTTTCAATTGAGGGATTTCTCACTATGTTCGAAATGACAAAAATCTAATCTTGGGAACAATACAAACCTTCTTCAATAATTTGTTTAATTCAAGACCTAAAACTAAATCACTTGATAACCTCCAAGGATTTAGAAAGTATGATGCTATCCTACATAATCTAGTGGCTGAGAAGAAAGTGCCAGGAATGGCAGTTACCATTTTAAAAGATGGTCAAATTGTACTGGAAAAAGGATATGGATATGCAAGTCTAGAAGAAAAGATTAAAGTAAATCCCAAGAAAACCGTATTCCGAATTGCAAGTATCTCAAAATGTATCACAGGTATGGCATTGGCAAAAATGGTAGAGGAGGGGATAGTGGATTTGGATACTTCATTTTATAATTATGTGCCGTACTACCCAAAAAAGAAAAATGATTTCACCTTAAGGCAGTTGGCCGGTCATACGGCAGGTATCAGAGGGTATAGAGGTAAAGAATATGCTATAAATAAGCCTTATTCAATTAAAGATGGTATTGAGGTTTTTAAGGATGACCCTTTGGTTTTTGAACCAGGTAATGGGTATTTATATAATAGTTTTGACTTTGTCTTACTGTCTCTTGCAATGCAAGAAGCCAGTGGAGTTCCCTTTGAAAAGTATGTAAAGGAAAAAGTACTTGACCCTTTGGGAATGACAACTACCTTCCCTCCTAAACTTACCCAAGAAGAAATTGAAAACTTTACGGAAAACTACACTAAGACCAGAATAGGTTTTCAAAACGCCTTACCTGTCAATAATTATTACAAGCTGGCTGGTGGAGGCTACCTGTCCACTAGCAATGATATTTCTAAGCTGGGGCAAGCTATTTTAGAAGGGAAATTGGTAAAACCAGAAATACTAAAAGAAATAGTCACTTCACAAACCGTAAATGGCAAACCTACTTATTACGGATTGGGTTTTCAGGTTAGTCAAGATAATACGGGCCGTGACTTTGTAGGTCATATAGGCAATAGTGTTGGGGCATATTCCAATTTTTTTGTTTACCCTACTGAAAAAATGATAGTTTCCATTTTGATAAATTGTACAGACCCTAAAGTACAGGAGAGTTTAGAAGGCTTTCAAAGTCTATGGTAAGAAAAAGTAAATCAAATCATAATAAGTTAGGAATCCTTACTATATTTGTATTGCAATAATGCAAAACCTAAAACATTACAAATGAGTAAATCAGTTTTTTATCATGCAGGCTGTCCAGTATGCGTCAGTGCAGAGCAAGATGTTGTGACCTTAATAGGCACTGAAAACGTATCCATAGTTAATATTGGTGAAAATAGAGGTAGAATCTTGGAAGCAGAGGATCTAGGTGTAAAATCTGTACCAGCTTTGGTAACTCCCAATGGAAACGTTTTACATATTAATTATGGAGCATCCATTGAAGAAGTGAAGGGTTAGTCTATTTTCTTAACCTTTAAAGTTAGGAATCCTTATTAATTTAAAACTCTATTTATGAAAACACAGAATTTATTAATGATAGGCATATTGTTTGGAGGTGGTTTATTCACCTCTTGTGCCCAAAAAAGCCCTTATAATAATGCAGATTTTGAGATTAAGGCAGTACAAATTACGCACGATACCGATTTAGGCGTAACGGTTTGGGAATTAGCCGTAAATGGTACTGCCGGTGCCACAGTGCCTACTGCAGTTGGTCAATTGGACGGAGCTCCGGTATTGGGATATGTTTTTCCAACTAGCTTACAACCTACAGATGTAGGTTTTAATGAAACTGACGGTATTGTGGCTTTAGCCTTAACATCTCATCCCGATTTTGATGATACCCCACTGTGGGATGAAAACAACGATGCCGTTTTTGACAATGATGGTGTGGTTTGGCATCCGCATTGGGTAGTACTAATAGAAGATAAACGGGTAGCCGGCGGACTTTCCGTAAAGCAATTTAAAAAGGCTGATGAAACGGTGGTACTTCCACCAACAAACCCTGGGATGCCAATGTATATGGACTCTCCTGGATACCCAGTACTTGCCAAAAATAAAGTTATAAAAGTTGTTGTGCCAGATTATCGTATCAATAACAGAACAGATTTTAAATATGATGGAGTTACTGCTTTTATGAAAGTAAATACTAGTATTGACGATATGCCCATGTTAGGAGTGTATGAAGTTTTTAGCGTTGCCAGTGGCGACTTGTCTTTACCATATACGATAAAATAGAAGTATGGAGGTTTCAGTTTGGGATACGTATGTTCCACGACAAGATGGGAAGGTCATGCATTTTGACATTTTAGTCCCTAGTACGTTGACGGATACAGATGTTATTTTTGCTTTTGGTAAGCATTATTTGTCTTCTAAAACTTTCATGACGGGTGAGTTATCTGTTAATGAATGCAAGTTTTGTCATATGCAAGAAGCACCTTTAGCGGTGGTTGAAAACATAGAGAAAGACGGATATTATATTATTGAAATGGAAAACTGTTCCTAATTTAATTAGGATAACTAACTTTAGCCTGTCAGATAATTGGCAGGCTTTGTTTTTTATGAATAAGAAGAGTGTTTTTAATCCAGAACGACAGCAAGATGACCTTTCCAGTAAAATAATTACTGGCTTGGAACGTATATCACAAGCTTTTAAAGCGCTTTTGTGGGAAAAGGCAAAGCAACTGGGTCTGAGTCCTATTCAGATTCAAATTTTGATTTTTGTTGCTTATCATAAAAGTGAATTCAACAATGTGAGCTTTTTGGCGCATGAATTTAACATAACCAAACCCACTATCAGCGATGCCATAAGGGTATTGGATAAAAAAGGATTTATTATCAAAGATTATTCATCAGCCGATAATCGAAGCTATTCTATCTTACTTTCAAGTTTGGGAAAAGAGATTGTTTCAAAAACAGAACATTTTGCAAATCCATTGGTAGACCAGTTGGATGCTGTAAAGGTTGCAGAAAAGGAAAACTTGTTCAAGACATTGAGCAAGTTAATTTATCAAATGAATCAAACAGGTGTTTTAACGGTGCAACGCACATGCTTTGGGTGCAAGTTTTATCAGAAAACAGCAGCTAATCACTATTGTCATTTGTTGGAGAAACAATTAAAGCATTCAGATATTCGGCTTGATTGTGTTGAGTTTGAAGAAAATTCATGATTTCGGAAGCGCTATTGAAAAAATACGGAGCAGAGCAAGTGCAACTCAAAAAAAGAGAGGTGCTTTTTGGAATTGATACAGCGCCTCGATATTATTTTCAGGTTACCACGGGTAAAATAAAGATGAATAACTTTAATGAGGATGGCAAGGAGTTTATACAAGGTATATTTTCTGAAGGGTCAAGTTTTGGAGAACCTCCCCTGTTTGCAGAATTGGCTTACCCGGCATATGCCGAAGCGGTAGAGGATAGCACGGTATGGAAGCTTGAAAAGAAGAGTTTTTTTCAATTACTTAAAGAAAACCCAGATACGCACTTGGCATTAACTAAAGTGTTGGCGGGTAGGTTACACTATAAAGCTACTATGGTGGCCGAAATTTCTTCTGAAAGCCCAGAACATCGACTGTTAAAACTCATTGATTACTTCAAAATTCATATCCATAAAATACCTGAGGAAGAACCGTACCTGGTGGAGTTATCTAGACAACAAATGGCCGACCTTACCGGCCTTAGGGTGGAAACAGTTATCCGAGCCATTAAATCTTTAGAGAAGAAAAGCATACTTCAACTTAAGTCTCATAAAATAGTTCGGTAGAAATTTTATCTACGACAAGCTCCTTTATGATTTAAGTCATAAAAATGGACGTTCTATCTAGAATAATTTTGTTTCATAATATGACAAATGACATATATTATGGAGCTTTATTCGAAAGGTTTGCAAGAATTTAAAAGAAGTATCAATGGATATTCTCCAATATTCATAATAGGTCAAAGCTGTTTAGGTTCTGTGGCAGCAATGTATATTTTAATAAATGGGGCATCCGCCATTCAAATGTTCCAGTTGTTTCTGGTTACCATAGCATGTATGGGTTTTAACGCAGCGGTGCTGTCCCAACAGAGTCCAAAAACTGTGTTTAATCTTTTTATTGTTAGTGTTGTTCTCAGTGCCGTGGTATTAATATTAAATTTGCTGTAATATGGCAAGAGTGAAAATAGAAACGCGTAAGGAGGTTCAATTATTGGTGACCCAGTTTTACGAAAAAGTAAGAGAGGATGCTGAGATTGGACATTTTTTTAATGAAACCATAGATGACTGGCCAGCACATATGGACAAATTGGTAGATTTCTGGGAAACTAACTTATTTTTTGTTCAGAAGTATAAAGGAAACCCTTTGATGGTCCATGCAGAGTTAGATGAAAAAATGAACCACGAAATTTCTAATTATCATTTTGGAATTTGGTTACGCCATTGGATTGAAACTATAGATGCCAATTTTGTGGGTGAAAATGCAGAAAAAGCAAAGCAAAGAGCCCGAAACATAAGTGTACGAATGTTCATGACTATTTTTGAACACCGAAAACGCTTGTCTTCCAATTAGAGAAGTTTTTTAGACGCGCTCACTCGCAAATTCTTCACAAAGTGCCAATGTCTCTTTAACATCTTCCAGTGTTGTTCTTGGGTTGATCAGACACATTCGTAAAACTGTTTTTCCATGCAATACGGTAGTGACCAATAACGCTTTTCTGGAGGATACTACCTTTTCAGAAATATATTGATTGATAGCATCGAGTTCCTTTTTAGAATGTTTTTTTTCAATAGGATTAAACCTGAAATTAATTATTGCCAAGGTAGCAGGAAAAACAACTTGCCAGTATTTACTCGCTCTTAAAAGTGCTTCTACTTCTTCCGCCAAATCTATATTATAGGTAATGGCATTTCTAAATTCCTTTAGTCCATATGTTTTTAGGGACATGTAAAATTTGAGTGCCCTAAACCTTCTGGTGAGTTGAATGCCATGGTCATAAAAATTGATTTCAGAAGTATTTCCTTCAATATCCCTAAGATACTCGGGTTTTTCTGTGAAAGTATGGCTTAAATGTTTGTGGTTTCTTATTAAAAGACAACCCATTTCATATGGTTGAAAAAACCATTTATGAGGGTCTACGGTCAACGAATCGGCTTTTTCAATACCTTTTAAAAGCTGTTTTCCCTTTGGAGATAAAATTGCTGCCGCACCATAAGCTCCATCAATATGAAACCAGATATCTTCCTTTTTACAAATTGCGGCAAGCTCAGAAATTGGGTCTATGGTACCGGTATTTGTAGTGCCAGATGTGGCAATAAGACAAAAAGGGTGAAGTCCTTCCAGTTTATCCTTTGCAATACAGTTTTTAAGCTTATTTATGGCAAATTTAAATTCAATATCTGTTGGTATTATTCTAATCTGCTCTTTTTTAAACCCTAAAACCCGGATTGCTTTAATGTTTGATGAATGCGCCTGATCAGAAAGGTATATTATCGCTTTTGAAAAATCTTCCCCACATTTAATTCTTCTAGCTGTGGTCAATGCGGTTAAATTTGCCATGGAACCTCCGCTGGTAAAAATACCACCTCCTTTTTTCTGTGGAAACCCAAATATTTTCAACAACCACTGTATAGTTATGATTTCCAGTTCTGCCGCAGCTGGAGATGCTACCCAACCACCAGAAAAAATATTAAAACCGGTTGCAAGGGCATCTGCCATTACACTTATATAATTACTTGGGCCCGGGACAAAAGAATACGATTTTGGATGAGACATATCCGTGCTATTTGTCATCACTTTTTTCAAAACAAAATTGAGTACATCCAAGGGTTTAGACCCATTTTCTGGCGCTTCTTCTAAGAACAAAGAATCCATTTCTTCTCGGGATTCCTTAGCTACTGGAAGTTTGTTGTTTTGGGTATGGTAATGTTCCACTATGGCATCTACAACATGAGTGCCGTACGTTTTCATTTCTTCTTTTGATAGTTCTAAACTAGCGCGGTCTTTGTTCATAAAATCCTATTAACCCTGAACTGCAAAAGTACCGATTTGGATATTTGAATAACATGATGTTTGACTTAAAATAGTATTGAAAAAAGTTGTAGCCCAATTGAAACTGGAAAATGAGAAATTTGATTGTTTCAATACTCTAAATACATTAATTTTATTCGGTAAGTATTAGTGATGCATAGATTCTTTTTAATCATAGTTTTTCTCATCTGCGGATTCCAGGTTTCTGCTCAAGACGCTATTTTGGGTTTTGTTGATTTAGAAAACCCTGAGGAGTGGGAAACAGATGTACATCTAAGTAAATTGTCACTAAATAATCTGGAAAAAGGGGGGGGTCAAAAACCAGTGGCCATTGCCAAAATTAGAAAGGATGGTTCTTTTGCTTTCAATAAAAAATATATATCGGAATCAAATGAATTGTACAGACTTTCAATTAATCGTATTAGAAAAGTAATCAATGACACGGTAAAAAAAGAAGTGGACTTTATTCTTTCTAATAAAGACTTTATAAAATTTAAAAAAGGAAAACAACTGTTTGCCAATTTTGAAACCACTAATCAAGCTCAACTGGAATGGCAAAAGTTCAAAAGCTTTGAATCAAATTTAGTTCGGCAATATGTGTCTTCAGAAGAAATGACGCAGCCTAGGAAGGGCTTTGTGAAAGATTCACTTCAGATACTGATGGTAAAATTGATTGGTATTAAACAATTGGATAGCAAAGAATTGTTAGATACGGATATTGCCCAAAATGAAACATATTACTTAAGCTTGCTCTCAGAATTACATGCAAGCGACTTAGACCCATCAACCTATGCATTTCTAGAACGAAAATTGACCTATTTAACCAATATAGGCTTAGAAAGGGAATTGCAACAAAGCAGATGGATAAATTTCGGGTTATTTTTTATGGTTTTTATATTAGGTGTATTGGCTCTTAAAATGAAGAGAAGACAGCACAGATTGGCAATTTCTGAATTGAGCAAGCAGGAGAGAACTGTTCGTGGCCTTATTCTTCAGGGAAAAAGCAATAAGGAGATTGCAAATGAACTTTTTATTAGCCTCAGCACAGTTAAGACCCATATTACCAGCATTTACAGCAAATTAAATGTTGCCAACAGGCAAGAATTACTACAAAAGAGTACGGGTACTAGTACCTAAATCAGACCTAAAAATTCCCTAATAAGATTTATGATGTTTTTACTTGCACGAAAATATTTAAGCGTTGCAGGTATTAATGAATACATTTTTCTCTCCTTCTAGTAAACAGTTCAACAATTGGAATATTTTGCTTGGTTGGAGTGTTTTTCTAAATGCACTTATCACCTACATTTTTACCGTTGAACCTACGGTTAGTTTCTGGGATTCAGGAGAATATATTGCCACATCGGCCAAACTAGAGGTGGCCCATCCACCTGGAGGCCCATTTTTTCAAATGGTCGGTGCAGTTTTTAGTTTCTTAGCTACAGATGTAACGCAGGTTGCGATAATGGTAAACTATGTTTCCTGCATATCAAGTGCCTTTACCATCCTTTTTTTGTTTTGGACTATAACCAACTTATTGAAAAAGTTGGTTGCAATTGACAAAGAATTTAATGGTCAACAGAATTTAATAATCTTGGGAAGCGGTATAATTGGGGCTTTAACTTTTACTTATTCAGATAGCTTTTGGTTCAATGCTGTTGAAACTGAGGTATATGCAATGGCAAGTTTGATTATGTCCCTTTTAATTTGGCTTGGTTTACGGTGGATTGATGATTTGGGCAATGCAAGAGCCAATAGATGGTTATTGCTTATCTGTTTTGTTATTGGATTAACATTTGGTATTCAGTTCATGGGCTTTTTGACCATTCCATCCATAGTGTTACTCTATTGTTTTAACCAATACAAAAAAATCACTCTCAAAAGATTTGTTCTATTCAATGCGATTGCAGTTGGTATATTGATGTTAGTGTTTAAATTCTCTTTGACATTTGTCTTAAAACTGTTCGGATGGGTCGAGGTTTTCTTTGTGAATGAGTTCGGCTTACCATTTAACTATGGATCAATATTTGGAATATTTTTTTTCATTTTACTTTTTCATTTTGTTTTAATATATACCCATAAAAAGAAGTTCATCAGATTGAATACAACGGTCCTTTGTGTTTTATTTTTATTCTTGGGCTTTACATCTTGGCTTATGCTACCCATAAGAGCAAATGCAAATGTTGGGATTAATGAGAATAATCCTTCTGACGCCAGATCTCTTTTGGCCTATTACAATAGAGAGCAATACCCAAGCACTGATGGCGTGTTTTATGGTGCGTATTATTCAGATAGATTTGCTCCAGCTTCAGGGTATAAAGATGATAATCCAAAATATGAGCAAAATAAGGATTTAGGTAAGTATGAGATTATTAATGACTTTAAGAATGCAAGACATATCCCAAATGAAAAGCACACGGGTTTTTTACCTAGAATGTGGAGCAGTGAGCATGCTGAAAATTATATGAAATACTTTGGTGCCCTGAAGTTTCATATTAAACCTAAACATCTTTCCAATAAAGAGTTAAGAGAATTTGTTGTAAAGTTTAAAGAAGATTATAAAAATGACAAGGTTGATATGTCTCAGTATATTCAATTTTTACAAGATTTTGAAAATTACATTGAGGTTGAGCCGCCAAGTATTAGAGAGAACATCAAATACTTATTTGATTATCAGTTTCATTACATGTATTTCCGTTACCTGATGTGGAACTTTGTGGGTAAAAAAAATGATATTCAAGGTAGATATGATGGCAACGGAGAGTGGTTGAGCGGAATTGATTTTTTGGATGGCATGCGTTTAGGAAGTCAAAAACAATTACCGGAAGAAGTAAAGAACAACAAGGGAAGGAATACTTACTTTTTCTTGCCATTACTGTTGGGTGTCATTGGATTTATATTTCAATTTTTACGTAACCCAAAACAGTTTTGGGTACTGTTTGTTTTCTTTATGTTTACCGGCTTGGCGATTCAGTTTTATACTAATCCGCCTATATTTCAACCTAGGGAAAGAGATTATTCCCTTGTTGGGTCTTTTTATGCCTTCTCCATTTGGATTGGTATTGGAGTTTATGGATTATTTGATTTTTTAAAAAAATATATACGACTAAAGCGAACATCAGTTCTATACCTTTTTGTGTGTTTATGTACTGTGCCATTATTAATGGCTTTTCAAAATTGGGATGATCATGACAGATCTAATAGGTATACAGCAAGAGCTTCGGCCAAAGCTTATTTGGATTCAACACAGAAAGATTCAGGAGCTATATTATTTACTATTGGGGATAATGATAATTTTCCACTTTGGTATCTTCAGGAAATTGAAGAATACCGAACCGATGTAAGAGTCATAGTTACCAGTTATTTTGCCACTGATTGGTATATCGATCAAATGAAGCGAAAATCATACAAAAGCGAGCCTATTCCATCACAATTGGTACATGAACAGTACCGGTATGGTTCAAGAGATTATGTTTATCACCAGCCTTTAACAGATAAACGGTGGAGTATAAAAGATTTCATGAATTGGATAAGTAGTGATCATCCCCAAACAAAACGAAAAAGCCTATTGGAAAAGAATGGAATGGATGTCAGTGAATATTCCGAGAGCGAATTAAACACGGTTTTTTATCCTACCAATAAAATAAGAATCCCTGTTAATAAGGATATGGTACTTAAAAATGGTCTAGTCGCTAAAAAAGATGCTGCGTTGATTGTGGATTACATTGATGTTGATCTACCTTCAGTATTATATAAGAATAGAGTATTGATGTTGGATATTATGGCGAATAATGATTGGGAACGACCAATTTATTTTTCAGGTGGTAGTTTTGATGATAATGAATACATATGGATGAAAGAATATCTACAACAAGATGGATTGGCGTATAAATTGGTTCCAATAAAGACCAAGTACGACGGGAGCTATGAAATGGGAAGAATGGACGCTGAACTTTCTTATGAAATCGTAAAAAACTGGGATTGGGGAAATTCCGGTAGTGATGAAATTTATCACGATTCACAAACAAGAAAGCAATTTGGGGTTACTTTCAGGCTAAGTTTGGCTAGATTGATGGAAAAATTAATAGCAGAAGGTAAAGTTGGGAAAGCCAAAGAAATAATTGAGATGGCAATGAGTAACATACCTTTTGAACATTATGGATATCATGTATTTGTTGAGCCGTTTTTGGATGGCTATTACAAAGTAGGAGAAACTGAAAAAGCAAGAATCTTGTTTCTAGAATTAAGGACTATTTATCAAGAAAGATTACATTATCATTCAACAACTCCGATAGAAAATCAATATATTCAAATAGAAAATATTATTTCAGATATACAAGCCTATAAAAGGAATATTGACATCCTTTTAGAAAATAAGGATACTGAATTTGCCAAAAAAGAATCAGAAGAGTTTAACTTATATATAGATAAGTTTGGCCATTTTATTTCAGACTAAAACCTTAACTCGTCAACTCAGTGAATAAACTCTCAAGGTTCTTATTTTTTCTGCTCAGCTGTAGCGTTTTTAATTTGTTATCATGAGCAAAATCAAAAACGGCAGGTCTCATATCTTTTGAAGTGGCAAAGGTGATTTCATAGATAAAACCTCCAGTGTTCTTAACATGAGACACGTTGGGCAATTTGTTTAACAACACCTCTTCAACCCTATAGTCGAACTCCACTTCTATAATTTGTTCTTTTGCTTCACGGAGATCTTCCAATTTTTTATCAGCGACCAATTCTCCCTTGTTAATAATGATAACACGATCACAGACGGCCTCAACCTCCTTCATAATGTGCGTGGAAAGGAGTATCGTTTTTTCTTTACCGATCTCTTTAATCAGTTTTCTTATTTCAACCAATTGATTAGGGTCAAGCCCAGTCGTGGGCTCATCTAAAATCAATACATCTGGATCATGCAATAAGGCTGCTGCCAACCCAACACGCTGGCGGTACCCTTTGGACAGCTGGCTTATTTTCTTGTGCGCCTCAGGCGCAAGCCCCGTTTGTTCGATCACTTCTGCAATACGTTCTTTGGAAACATTATATACATCGGCGTTAAAAGCTAGATATTCCTTTACATACATTTCTAAGTAGAGTGGATTATGCTCTGGTAAATAGCCAATACTTTTTTGAACCTCACGCTCAGACTTTAAAACATCAAACCCATTTACCTCCGCATCTCCAGAATTGGCCTTGTAGTAGGTGGTTAAAACACGCATCATAGTGGATTTTCCAGCACCATTTGGACCCAAAAAACCAACGATCTCACCTTTATTAATTGAAAAAGAAACATTGTTCAATGCTTTTTGCTTGCCAAAAGTCTTGGTGACGTTTTTTACTGTAATGGACATTCAAATTTATTTGAATTCAAAAATACGGTTTTAGATTTCTCAATCTACGCTGGTTATCTCATTTTGAAATAGTAAACTAATCTATTGTGTCATTCCTATAGAATTTGAAAAATCCTGAAATATTATGAATTCTTAAAAAAAGGATATTTCTACAAAGTAATATTCAACAAATCTGGGCATTTTGCTAAAAATCGAAAAAATTTTGGGTTTAGCTTTTGTTTTTCAATTGAATACCTATCTTAGCCCAAGAATTACAACAAAATGACAAAAACGTATTTCTGGAACGGTTTTTATTTCTACTTCTTTTTTAAAAGAGGTACGGGACTGTTCTAAATATGCACTAAGTATAAGAAACACATAAGGTCCCGATGCATATCGGGACTTTTTTTTTACAATGAATTTAAAAGTTGCAATACAGGGAATTAGGGGGTCTAACCACCATCAAGTGGCAAAGGATTTTTTTGGTGATGATATAGATTTGTTGGAGTGCCTTTCTTTTGATGCCGTTATAGCACATTTGTTAAATGGTTCTGCAGATAAGGGAATTATGGCTATTGAGAATTCAATTGCTGGTTCAATAATTCCCAACTACAATCTAATTTACCATAATAATATGCACATTATTGGGGAGCATTATTTGAGCATCCATCACAATTTAATGGTATTGAAAGGAAGTTCATTTGCGGATATTGAAGAAGTGCACTCGCACCCGATGGCCCTATTGCAATGCAAGGAGTTTTTTAAGAAATACCCAAAGATAAAATTAGTTGAGGATGTGGATACTGCTGAGACGGCTAAACGCATCAAAGAAGGTAAGTTAACCAATATTGCTGCCATTGCTCCCAAAGTTGCCGCAGAGTTGTATAATTTGGATATTATTGCTTCTGAAATCCAGACGATTAAAAATAATGCAACGCGTTTTATCATTTTAAAAAAACAGAACAAAGTTCTGCCAGAGGAAGAGATAAACAAAGCTTCCTTAAGATTTATTACGGACCATAAACGTGGAAGTTTGGCAACAGTATTGAATGTTATGAGCGATTGTAATTTGAATTTGACAAAAATCCAATCCTTACCAGTGATTGAAACCCCCTGGAAATATGCCTTTTTTGTGGATGTGACTTTTGAGAGATATGATTACTTCATAAAAGCAAAATCATTATTGGAAATTATGTCTGAGGATTTTAGAGTGTTGGGCGAATATAAAAATGCATTGCAGTCATGATTACAGCAGATAGATTACATAGCGTTCAAGAGTATTACTTTTCTAAAAAATTAAGGGAAGTCCGTAGTCTTATTGATGAAGGTAGGCCAATAATCAATATGGGCATTGGCAGTCCTGATTTACCTCCTTCAAAAGAAACTGTGAGCACATTACAACATGTTTTAGAAGACAGCAAAGCACACCAGTACCAAAGTTATCAGGGCTTGCCAGAACTTCGCGAAGCTATGGCCAACTTTTATGAGTCACGTTTTGACGTGCGGGTAAATGCCAATACTGAACTTTTGCCTCTTATGGGTTCAAAAGAAGGTATTATGCATATTAGCTTAGCTTTTTTGAATGTTGGGGATGAGGTGCTAATACCAAACCCTGGCTACCCTACATATACTTCCGTGACAAACTTAGTGGGGGCAAAACCCATTATGTATGATTTGACCGCAGAAAGTGGTTGGCTTCCAGATATAAAAGCATTGGAGCGAATAGACCTATCAAAGGTTAAATTGATGTGGATAAGCTACCCTAACATGCCTACTGGTGCCAGGATAAGCATGGCTAAAATGAAAGAACTTATTGCGTTTGCAAAAGCCAATAATATACTTGTGGTCAATGACAACCCATACAGTTTTGTTCTGAATGATGATCCAACCAGTATTTTACAAGTTGAAGGTGCAAAAGAGGTTGCCTTGGAATTAAATTCGTTGAGCAAAACCTTTAATATGGCTGGTTGGCGAGTGGGGATGGTGCTAGGTAGTCAAGAACATATTACAGCAGTTTTAAAAATAAAGAGCAATATGGATTCAGGTATGTTTTACGGAATCCAAAAAGGAGCAATAACAGCTTTGCAAAGCGGTTCGGATTGGTTCAAGAATTTAGATGAAGTTTATGAAAGACGCAGGAAACTTATGTTTGAACTGGTGGATAAACTTGGAGCTGCTTACGATACGAATACGGCAGGTATGTTCGTTTGGGCCAAGTTGCCAAAAGGATCTAAGTCTTCAGAAACCTTTATAGATGAGGTGTTGTACGATAAAAACATCTTTATAGCTCCTGGGACTATTTTTGGAAGCAATGGCGAAGGGTACATACGGTTTTCACTTTGTGTGGAAGAGGATAAAATTAGAGAGGCCATAGCTAGATTTTAGGATATGAACGTAGTCATTATAGGTATTGGGTTAATTGGAGGTTCTTTTGCTAAAGATGTAAAACTACTATATCCTGAAGCCAATATTCTTGGGATTGATACAAATGAACTTCATGTAAAGGAGGCTCTGGAACTTGGAATAATTGAGGAACAGGGCAATTATGAATCTTTAGCTTCTGCAGATATCGTATTGATTAGTATTCCGGTAAATGCCCTTGTTCTTGAGTTGCCTAAAATATTGGATGCGGTGGGTGATGACACTGTGGTAATTGATGCTGGGTCCACGAAAAGGTTAATTTGTAAATCCATATCCGATCACCCAAAGCGAAGAAATTTTATGGCTTGCCACCCGATTGCCGGAACAGAATTTTCTGGACCCTCAGCGGCAATTAATGGTTTGTACGAAGGAAAAACCAATATTATTTGTGAAGTGGAAAAGACAGCTTTCATACTTCAAGAAAAAGCATTGGAAATTTTTCAGAAGTTAAAAATGCGCCTTCGCTATATGAACCCTGATGCTCATGACAAACATATAGCCTATGTATCTCATTTATCACATATAAGTTCATTTATGTTGGGAAAGACAGTAATTGAAAAAGAAAAAAATGAGCGTGATATTTTTGACATGGCAGGGAGTGGATTTGAAAGCACAGTGCGTTTGGCAAAAAGCTCACCAGATATGTGGACACCAATCTTTGAGCAAAACAAAGAGAACGTAATAGAGACGCTGGAGGAGTACATTCAAAACTTGGAAACCTTCAAACAATTGCTTTTGAATAATGACTTTGAGAATGTGCATAAGGAAATGAACAATACCAATAAAATAAAACAAATACTAAAAGGAATACCACTTACAAAAAAATAGAATTCATTATGGAAAACAAGAAGGAAATGAGAACATGGTTGGATGATATGGACTTGCCACATCCATTGGTTATAGCAGGACCCTGTAGCGCCGAGACAGAAGACCAAGTATTAAAGATAGCTCATGATTTAAAAGATACCGATGTCAATTATTACCGTGCAGGCATCTGGAAGCCAAGAACACGTCCAGGTAATTTTGAAGGTGTTGGTGCCATAGGATTAAAGTGGTTACAGAAAGTAAAAGAGGAGACAGGCCTAAAAACGGCCACAGAAGTTGCAAATAGAGCCCATGTAGATTTAGCCTTGGAGCATGATGTGGATTTATTGTGGATTGGTGCACGTTCAACCGTAAGCCCTTTTATTGTTCAAGAAATTGCTGATGCCTTAGAAGGAACGGATAAAATTGTATTGATAAAGAATCCAGTAAACCCCGACTTATCTTTGTGGTTGGGAGCTGTAGAACGCTTGTATTCAGCTGATATTAAAAATTTGGGGGTTATACACAGAGGTTTTTCCACATATGAAAAGACCAAATACAGAAATATTCCAGAATGGCAAATGGCAATTGAGTTACAATCAAAATTTCCGGATTTGCCCATAATCAATGACCCTAGCCATATTACTGGGAAACGTGATATGATTTTTGATGTATCACAAACAGCTTTGGATTTAAATTTTGATGGATTGATGATTGAAACCCACCATGATCCAGATAATGCTTGGAGTGATGCGGCTCAGCAAGTAACCCCTAAACGATTGGTGCAGATCATGGATGACCTTCGTATTAGAAAAGAGACTGATGAAGAAGCGGAGTATACTAGCAAATTGAGCAACTTAAGAGCGCAGATTGATGTAATTGACAATCAGATCATTGATATCCTTGGGAAGCGAATGAAAGTCTCAGGAGGTATTGGAACGCTTAAAAAGCAAAAAAATGTAGCGGTATTACAAACCAATAGATGGAATGCTATTTTGGGTAAAATGATTTTAGAAGGGGAATCCCAAGGACTTAGTGAGGAGTTTGTGCTAAGAATGTTCAAGGCAATTCACCAAGAATCTATTAATCATCAAGAGAAGATTATAAACGCCTAACCTTTTTTCAAGGTTTGTAGGGGCAATGTCATTTTGGACTTAGTGAGAAATCATTTTGTTCAAAATGACATTTTTATTTTAAAAAGTGTAACAGTATTCTAAATTATTCATCTTTTAAAAAGATAAAACACAGTATCATGAAAAAGTTCTTTGCACTTAGCCTCTTTTTAATTTCCACAACTATTTTTTCACAACGCATGATAGATACGGAAGTTGGGGATTTTGATAAAATCAAAGTTTTTGATTTGATTGAAGTAAATCTGATTCAATCAGATGAGAACAGGATTATGATAAAGGGCAGAAATGTGGATGACATTATTTGGATGAACAGGGATGGCGTGTTAAAACTACGTATGCAATTAGATAAAAAATTCTTAGGTGAATATACCCTGATTGAAGTGTACTACACCGATTTGGATGTTATTGATGGGAATGAAGGAGCTAAAATCACCTGTAACGAATTGGTTAAGAAGGATAAAATTGAACTGAGAGCACAAGAAGGCGCAAAAATTCGTATTGGCATGGATGTCGAATATGCAGAAATAAGGGCAGTCACGGGTGGTATTGTTCAAGCTACCGGGCTAGCACAAAATCAAAGTATTGTTTTAAATACTGGAGGAATTTTTGATGGAAGGGATTTAAGAACATCAACTACTGATATTAGGGTATCTGCTGGAGGTGAAGCAGACATTTTTGCATCAGAAGAAGTGGATATCAACATAAAAGCTGGAGGTGATGTCCATGTATACGGAAGACCTAAAAAAGTTCACAAAAATACTTTCGTAGGAGGAAGAGTTTATATGGTAGATTAAGAATATAAGAATTATGCAAAAAAAGCCCGGTACGATTTTGTTCACACCAGGCTTTTGTGTTTTTTTAAAGAATAATTACTTCTTGAAGATATACCTTGTAATAAAAATTCCTTGGCCATCTTCTTCCCCGCCATCGCTTTCCACTGCGCTGGTTACAAAAGCCAGTTCCCAGCCGTTGGCAACCATGTCATTGATCATAGAAGTCAACAAAGCATCATTGGCAGCAATGTTCTGAAAACGGATTCCGCCAATGTTGTAAAAGTTCAACAATTTGGTTTCCTCAAAATTCTTTACCCTGATGTTACCTCTTTTAGATTTGTTCCTTGTATTATCATCTTCTGTTTGAACACTGGTGTATTCTCGATAATCTTTGTCCTCTAAGGCGTTAATAATTCTAGACCTGCCCAACCCATTGGGAACAATGGACTCAACACTTGTTATGACCTTGAATTCTTGCGCACTAAGACTTAAACTTGTGGTTAATAACAAACTAGCAACCAATAAAAATTTTCTCATAATGTGTTTTTCTATATAGGAAAGACAATTTTTTTTTTGAAGGGTTGCATTTAGGGCAAATAAAAAAGCCCTTTGATTTTTCAAAGGGCTTTTTTATTTGGGTAAATATGTAATTTACTTCTTAAAGATATACCTTGTAATAAAGATTCCTTTTCCATCACCTTTTCCACCTTCACTTTCCACTGCACTGGTCACAAAGGCCAATTCCCAGCCATTAGCTACCATATCATTGATCATTGATGAAAGTAAGGCATCGTTTGCAGCAATATTCTGGAAACGGATTCCACCAATATTGTAAAAGTTCAATAATTTAGTTTCTTCAAAATTCTTTACACGGATTTCTCCACGTTTAGACTTGTTTCTTGTATTGTCATCTTCAGTTTGCACACTAGTGTACTCTCTGTAATCCTTTTCTTCAAGGGCATTTACAATTCTTGAACGGCCTAAACCATTTGGAACGATAGATTCGACACTGGTAATAACTTTGAACTGTTGGGCATTCATTTCAAAAGTTGCAGCTAATGCAATGATTGCGATAAATAAAAGTTTTTTCATGTTGTAATTGATTATTTTGATTATGATACTATCAATAGATATATCGCTTCAATTAGAGGATTATTGTTTCTTTGCAATTAAAATATTAACAAATAGTGCAAGGAACAGTCTATAAATCTACCGGAAGTTGGTATACCGTTAAATCGGAAGAAGGTGGTTTTTATGAATGCCGTATAAAAGGTAAGTTCCGTATAAAAGGTATAAAGAGCACTAATCCAGTAGCTGTTGGGGATAATGTTGTGTTTGAATTAGAGGAGATTGGAGATGAAACAGTTGCTGTAATTTATGAAATAAAAGAAAGGAAGAATTATATCATCCGTAAATCCGTAAATCTATCTAAGCAGACACATATCATTGCAGCCAATTTAGATCAGGTCTTTTTATTGATTACTTTAAACAATCCACCAACGTTTACCAGTTTTATTGACCGATTTTTAGTAACAGCCGAGGCGTATGAGATTCCGGTTGTGTTATTGTTCAATAAGATGGATGTTTATGATGAGGACCAAATGATAGAAGTGGACTATTTAATAAAGCTTTATACGGAAATAGGGTACAGTTGTATAGATATTGCTGCCAAGGAAGGAAAGAATGTAGATAAGGTCAAAGAGCTGATGATAGGCAAGACAAGTATGTTCTCTGGACATTCCGGAGTTGGGAAATCTACTTTGGTGAATGCATTGGAATCTGGATTAAAATTAAAAACTGCTGAGATTTCCGAACAACATTTACAAGGACAACACACCACTACTTTTGCAGAAATGTACGACCTCTCTTTTAATGCAAGGATCATAGATACACCTGGCATCAAAGGATTTGGTATTGTTGATATGGAACAAAGTGAGATAGGAGATTATTTTCCTGAGTTTTTTAAGTTAAAACCTGAATGTAAGTTCAATAACTGTTTACATTTAGATGAACCAAAATGTGCCATTAAAAATGCTCTGGAGAACAACGAAATCTCTTGGAGTAGATATCGCAGTTATGTACAAATGATAACGGACGAGGAAGAGAACTATAGAGTTGATATTTATAAATAAAAATAATTGAGAGCAGTCATACAAAGGGTTTCCAGAGCTAGTATAACGGTGGGCAACAATGTGATTTCGGCTATTGAAAATGGTCTTCTTGTGTTGCTTGGAATTGAAGATGCAGATGGCAAAGAAGATATAGAATGGCTTTCTAAAAAGATAACAAACCTTCGTATTTTTAATGATGATGAAGGTATTATGAACCGATCTATTTTGGATGTGGATGGAAATATCATTGTGGTAAGCCAGTTTACGCTTCACGCCTTAACCAAAAAAGGAAATCGACCTTCATACATTAAAGCATCAAAGCCGGAAATTGCGATACCGCTTTATGAAGCCTTTGTTCAAAAAATTGAAGGGGACTTAGCAAAAAAGGTAGGAACAGGAGTCTTTGGAGCAGATATGAAAGTTGATTTATTGAATGACGGCCCTGTTACGATACTGATAGATACAAAACACAGGGAATAATGGTTTTTTAACGAAATTGTTTTTTGTTTTTGTAGGAAATATAGCATTTTAGTATTAGCTAATTTAACCGACCAACTTTAATGCGCTTTCTTACTTTTTTTCTGTTATTATGTTTTCATTTTTTGTCTTCACAGAATTACAGCTATAACACTATATCTGAAGAACTTCTCAAAAATGCCAATGCTGTTGTAAGGTTGGATCAAATGTCTGTTGTAGTTAAGGCCAGAGATTTGATGGTAGTTTCTTCTAAAAGAATTATAACGGTTTTAAATGAGAAAGGTGATAGGTATGTTCATGCTTATGCGTTTTATGATAAAAGTGACAAAATCTCTATTTTAACCGCTAAGATTTATAATAACCAAGGTGAAGAAATAAACAAATTCAAAAAGAAAGATTTTTTTGATCAAAGCGCTGTTAGTGGAGGTACACTTTACTCAGATTCTAGGATGTTGTTTATGAGATATACTCCAACGGAATATCCATACACAGTTGAGTTTACCAAGGAATATACTACACCCAACACGGCATTTGTCCCCTCGTGGAGTATAATAGATGGATATAGAATAAGCGTAGAGAAGAGTTCTTTTACTTTTATTAATCAATCAGGGATAGCTTTTAGACGCAAAGAGTCCAATTTAGAGTTGTATTCCGTTGAAATAAATACTACTGCTAGCAGAGCAAATTACGAAGGGAGTAATTTAAGAGCATTGAAAAGGGAACCATTATCTCCATCTTTTAATGAATTTTCACCGACTGTTAAAATTGCTCTTGACAAATTTCATTTGGAAGGAGTCGATGGAACTGCAAAAACTTGGAAAGAATTTGGTAAATGGATTTATGACGAGTTGTTGACAGGGCTGGATGTTTTAAATCCACAAACTATAGAGCAAGTGCAAAATTTGGTAAAAGGTGTTGATGATCCTATGGAAAAAATAAAAAGGGTTTACAATTTTGTTCAAGATAATACCAGATATATAAGTGTGCAATTGGGAATAGGTGGCTGGATGCCCATAAGTGCTTCTGAGGTGGATAGAGTTAAATATGGGGATTGTAAAGGACTTACTAATTATACAATGGCATTATTAAAATCTGTTGGGATTGATTCTTATTATACTGTAGTTTATGCAGGTTCTCAGAAGCGCGATTTTGATCCGGATTTTCCTATTATGCAAGGAAATCATGCGTTTTTAAATATTCCTCTTGAAAAAGAAAATGATATTTGGTTAGAGTGCACTAGCCAAATAACCCCTGTTAATCACCTAGGAACGTTTACAGATAATAGAAACGTGCTTAAAGTAACTCCTTCCGGAGGCGAAATTGTGAAGACTAAAGCTTATCTAGATGAAGAAAACTATCAACTAACCAAAGCCGAGTATTTTACAGATATTGGCGGTGCAATAAATGGTAGAATAAGTATTTTATCCAAAGGCATCCAATACAATCAGAAGTATAGACAACCAAGCAAATCTAAGGTAGAACAAGAAGAGTATTATAAGGAATATTGGGGATATGTAAACAATCTTTCCTTAAGTAGAATCGACTTTAAAAATAACAAAGAAAATATAGTATTTGAAGAGGAACTGGAGATTACTGCAGAGAATTATTTGTCTCGAACTGAAGAAAAATTTCTTTTTGCGCCAAATATTTCCAATAGGAATTTGGCAATACCTGAAAGATGTAGAAATAGGAAAAGAGATCTTGTAATATTTCGTGGATACTTGGATGAAGATGAATTTACCATACACCTTCCAGAAAACTTTAAACCCGAAACATTAATTAAACCTATCAATTTAGAAACGAAGTTTGGTGATTATCAAGTTGTACTCAAGGAAAAAGCCCCTGGAGTTCTTCAATATAAAAGAAAGCTATTAATTAAATCAGGAAGATATGCAAAGGAGGATTATGAGTCATACAGAAACTTCCGTAAAAAAATTGCCAGATACGATAACTCTAGAATTGTCCTAACCAAAATATAATTATGAAAATCAAGCTTTTTTTACTCATATTAGTTGGTGTTCATTTTGTTCATGCCAATGATTTTAAATTTGGAAAAGTTTCAAAAGAAGAACTATCAGAAAAGCAACACCCAACTGAGTCTGATGCCAATGCTGCAATACTTTATAAAAAAGAAAGGGTGTTTTACAACTATGACTACGAGCAAGGATGGGCAGTAATTAAAGAGGCTCATTACAGAATCAAAATCTATAATAAAGAAGGACTGGATTGGGCAACACTTCAGGTTCCCTTATACATATCTAGGTCAGATGAAGAAAAGATTTCTAGCGTAAAAGGGTTCACATTTAATATGGCTGATGGAAAAATAGTAAGTGAGAAACTCAAAAAAGATGGTGTTTTTGTTGAGAAAGTAAACAAGTATAGAAACAAAGCATCCATTACAATGCCTGAAGTTAAGGAAGGCAGTGTTTTAGATATAGAGTTTAGAGTTTCTTCTCCTCTTTATTGGCACATGGACGATTTTAAATTTCAGTACGCCATCCCGGTCAAAAAAGTGGATTTGAAGCTTGATATACCAGAATACTTCGTTTTTAAAAGACATAGTAAGGGGTTTTATCCCATAAAATTAAATGAATCAAGGAAGAGTAGATCTATAACCGTGTCATATAGATCGGAAGATGATCAATCAGGGAGATCTATAAAGACATCACGTAAGAATGGTGCATTGGAATTTTATGAAAACGTGTATGAGGTCAATGCCAATGACCTACCATCTTTAAAAGAGGAGATGTACACAAATAACATAGATAATTATAGAGCAGCAATAAAGTTTGAGTTAGCTTCTACACAATTTCCGAACAGGCCGCACAAAAACTATAGTTTGAGTTGGGAAGGAGTGGCAAAATCAATATATGAGTTTAATAATTTTGGATCAGAGCTAAAAAAAACAAATTATTTTGAAGAAGATGTGGACAATGTAATAGTTGCACAAACTGAAGATATGGAAAAGGCTAGACTAATTTTCGAGTTCGTTAAATCAAAAATGACTTGGGACAAGTATACAGGAGTTACATGTAGCAGTGATGGTATTAAAAAAGCTTATAGAGAAGGCTCAGGCAATGTGGCTGAAATTAATTTAATGCTTACTGCAATGTTCAGATATGCTGGATTAAAGGCCAACCCAATATTAGTGAGTACAAGATCTAATGGAATTCCACTTTTTCCAACAACAGACGGATTTAATTATGTTATTTCTGGCATTGAAGTGATGAATGATGTTATTCTTTTTGATGCCACTGAAAAAAATACTTATCCAGATGTTCTTCCTAACAGGGCATTAAATTGGATGGGGAGACTTGTTCGTAAGGATGGAAGTTCATCTCAAGTTGATTTGATTCCGAAAGAGCCATCAAAGGAATTGCATTATATGAATGCTAAAATTAATGTTGATGGTTCTGTTGAGGGTAGAACAAGAACGCAGTATTCCAATCAACTTGCACTATCTTTTAGAGATGTTTTGGACAGTACGGATGAAGAAACTTACCTGGAAGAACTTGAAAATAATTATGGGGAAATGGAAATCTCTTCCTTTGACATTAAGAATAAAGATGAATTTTCAAAACCAGTAATTGAGACTTGCGAGTTTAGTAAAGAAAACCAATGTGAATTCTTGGGCGAAAAGATTTATTTCAGACCAATGTTGTTTTTGGCTCAAACGGATAATCCTTTTAAAATGGATAAAAGGGAATATCCAATTGATTTCACCTTTCCCAGACAGAAAAAGTATATAATCAATTTATCCATTCCGGAAGGATATCAAATAGAGTCATTACCTGAGAATGCAATTGTTCAATTACCTGAACAAGCTGGAATCTTTAAGTTTAAAATAGCATCTCAGGAAAATCAGATTAGGGTAAGTGTTTTAACAGAATTTAAAACTGCACTTTTCCCCTCTAACTACTATGACGTTTTAAAAGAGTATTACAAAAATTTAGTTTTAAAACAATCAGAAAAAGTAGTTTTGTCCAAAATCTAAATTATATGGATATCCAAAATGCCCAAAAAGCAGTTGACGAATGGATAAAAACCCATGGGGTTCGCTACTTTAACGAACTCACCAATATGGCCCAACTTACAGAGGAGGTTGGTGAAGTTGCCAGAATCATTGCAAGGCGATATGGGGAGCAAAGTGAAAAAGAATCGGACAAGACCAAAGATTTGGGGGAAGAACTGGCAGATGTACTCTTTGTAGTACTTTGTCTGGCAAACCAAACAGGGATAGATTTGCAAGAAGCTTTTGATAAAAAACTGGATTTAAAAGCGAAACGAGATCATGACCGTCACCAGAATAATGAAAAGCTCAAATAAACTATATTTGAGCTTTTATTTTTTAGGATAACCAATAAAGAATTCTGCGTTTGAAACTCCAACTTTCCTACCTTCAAGAAAAAGTAATACACAAAGCCATAAAAATTACAGGCTCTAAAAGTGAGACCAATAGATCATTGCTGCTTCAGGCCCTTTTTCCAAATGTGACCATTGAGAATTTGTCCAATTCAGATGATGGAGAAGTCATGCAAAAGGGATTGAAAAAATCTATGGGTGAAGTTGATATACACCATGCCGGGACCGCCATGCGATTCTTAACCGCATATTTTGCTTCACAACAAGGAAAAGAAGTCATTTTAACTGGCTCCAAACGTATGAAAGAACGACCTATTAAAGTGCTGGTTGAAGCGCTTACAGATTTGGGAGCAGAAATTAAATATGTCAATAATGAGGGCTATCCACCAATAAAAATAACTGGAAAAAAACTAAACAGAAGTAAGGTTTCCTTGCCTGCTAACATTAGCAGTCAATACATTTCTGCACTGTTGTTAATCGCACCTAGTTTGGAGAATGGACTGGAGTTGGATTTGGTAGGGAAAATAACCTCTATACCCTACATTAATATGACCTTAGCCCTTCTTGACCAAATTGGAGTAAATACACAATTTAAGGGAAATACCATAAAGATCGAACCAAAGCGGCAGGTTAAAGACACAACTTTGACTGTAGAGTCAGACTGGAGTTCAGCAAGCTATTTTTATAGTATTGTAGCCTTGTCTGATGTGGGTACAAAAATTCAATTGTCTTCTTATAAAAAGGATTCTTTGCAAGGGGATATCGTTCTGTCAGAAATCTATAAAGATTTTGGTGTGGAGACCACTTTTCTAGAAAATAAAATAACAATTGCAAAGATTGCCAATTGTAAATTGTCAACCGTTGCGTATGATTTGTCCAATGCTCCAGATACAGCGCAAACCATCTCGGTTACTTGTTTGGGGCTTAATGTGGGCTGTCATCTCTCAGGTTTGCATACGTTGCCTATAAAGGAAACAGATAGATTGGCGGCGCTAAAGACAGAGTTTGAAAAATTGGGCGCAAAAGCTGAAATTGATGCAGAAAGTTTGACCTTACAGGCTTCAGAACAGATTATTTCAGGAGTTTCTATAGATACCTACAATGACCATAGAATGGCCATGGCGTTTGCTCCTCTGGGCTTAAAAACCAAGCTAATCATAAATGATGCTGGGGTAGTTTCCAAATCATATCCAGATTTCTGGAAAGACTTAGAAACACTTGGATTTGACATCATTGAAATGTAATTTACATTTAATCATCAAATTACTTGACATCCCCTATGTCGAGATTGTATATTTGCCATCTTTAAAAATATCCAAAACAACTTTACATGAAATTATCAAACTTCAACTTTGAATTACCTAAAGAATTATTGGCTGAATATCCTGCTGAAAATAGGGACGAGTCCAAACTTATGGTAATTCATAGGGAAACTGGAAAAATTGAACACAAAATGTTCAAAGACCTTATTGACTATTTTGATGAAGGAGATGTGATGGCCTTGAACAATACAAAGGTTTTTCCGGCAAGGCTTTATGGAAACAAGGAAAAAACCGGAGCTCGGATTGAAGTTTTTTTACTTCGAGAATTAAATCAAGAACAACGCCTTTGGGATGTTTTGGTGGATCCAGCAAGAAAAATAAGAATAGGCAACAAGTTGTACTTTGGAGATGATGAAAGTTTGGTTGCTGAGGTGATTGACAATACAACTTCTAGAGGAAGAACGTTACGTTTTCTTTATGATGGTTCTTATACTGATTTTAGAAGAAAATTACGCGAACTAGGGGAAACTCCTCTACCAAAATATATTAAACGTGGTGTTGAACCAGAAGATGAAGAAAGATACCAGACCATTTATGCAAAACATGAAGGAGCGGTAGCAGCACCAACAGCTGGATTACATTTTTCCAAGCATTTATTAAAAAGGTTGGAAATAAAGGGGATAAAATTTGCTGAGGTTACTTTACATGTTGGATTGGGTACATTTAACCCTGTTGAGGTAGAGGATTTGTCCAAACATAAAATGGATAGTGAAGAATTGGTTATTGATGAAAAAGCAACAGAGATCATAAACAACGCAAAGGAAAATAAACAACGTATTTGTGCCGTTGGTACCACAGTAATGCGTGGTTTGGAAAGTGCGGTTTCATCAGGGCATACGTTGAATACTTTTGAAGGATGGACGAATAAATTTGTATTTCCTCCTTATGAGTTTAGTATAGCAAACTGTATGATTACCAATTTCCATTTACCAAAGTCCACTCTATTGATGATGGTTTCTGCATTTATTGGACACGATCTTATGAAAAAGGCCTACAAGCAGGCAATTTTAGAGGGATATCGTTTTTATTCTTACGGAGATGCAATGTTGGTCATCTAAAACATAAAAGTTTAAAACAAGATAAATCCCGCTTGATTGATAAATGAATCAGCGGGATTTTTTCTTGATTATCTTTAACAAGTGGAGATTAGGAAGAAAGACATAAGGGCACTTACCAAAGAACAGTTGCGGGATTTTTTCGTAAAAGAAGGAGATAAGGCTTTTCGGGGTAATCAGGTGTATGAGTGGTTATGGCAAAAATCAGCACACTCTTTCGAAGCGATGACCAATATTTCCAAGGAAACCAGAAACATGTTGGAAGCTAACTTTGTCATCAACCACATTAAGGTAGATCAAATGCAACGCAGCAGTGATGGGACCATTAAAAATGCGGTAAGACTTCATGATGACTTGGTAGTTGAATCTGTTTTGATTCCTACAGCAACAAGAACCACTGCCTGTGTCTCTAGTCAAGTAGGGTGTAGCTTAGATTGCCGGTTTTGTGCTACGTCACGCTTAAAAAGAATGCGAAACCTGAATCCAGATGAGATTTATGACCAGATAGTAGCTATTGACAATGAAAGTCGATTGTATTTTGATAGACCATTGAGCAACATTGTATTCATGGGTATGGGAGAACCTCTGATGAACTATAATAATGTACTCAAAGCAATCGAAAAAATAACATCACCTGAAGGATTGGGGATGTCACCAAAGCGAATTATAGTTTCAACATCTGGAGTTCCCAAAATTATTAAAAAGATGGCGGATGAAGAGGTGAAGTTTGGTTTGGCAGTCTCTTTGCATTCAGCAATAGATGAGGTGCGAACATCCATAATGCCTTTTAATGCCACTTTTCCTTTAAAAGATTTACGGGAAGCTTTGCAATATTGGTATGGCAAGACCAAAAACAGGATAACATATGAATATGTTGTGTGGGAAGGAATCAACGATACGCTAGAAGCTGCTAATGCTCTGGTCAAGTTTTGCAAATTTGCACCATCAAAAGTTAATCTAATAGAATATAATCCAATTGATGATGGCGAATTTCAACAAGCTTCTAACGCTGCGGTAGAGATGTACCAAAACACTTTAGAGAAAAATGGAATTACCGTAACCGTAAGAAGGTCTCGTGGCAAGGATATTGACGCTGCATGCGGACAACTGGCTAATAAGAGTTAGTTTATAAAATAGGTTACTTGTCAATAATAGTTTTAATTCTTTTCCAATACATATTTGTAAAGCCCAACATCATTTTTATTGGCCGATAAGGTCAACGTATTCCCATTTATGGTATAGTTATATGTGCCATTTAGGATTAAGTTCCAATCAAAATCAGCTGTCCATATATTTTTGTCAGTAAATTGAATAGTGTTTTTTTCCACTTCATATGCTCCATTTCCCCCAGCTGGAAATCTGTTGGCTCCTGTTGAACTTGAAAATTCTCCTCCACTGAAAGAAACTTCTACTGGATTTGAGAACGTTTGGTCATTTTGATATTCTACAGTAAATGTTCCTTTATATTCCCCTTCTAATGTTGCTAAAAAGTCATCGTCACTTTTTCCACAGCTTAAAACACATATGAAAAATCCAACAAATAAGATTGATTTAAATTTAGATTTCATCTTCTTTCTTTAGTTCAAAGATGTAAAACTTAAGTCAACGTTGCGTTATGTAATAACCATTAAAGAAGCAGCTCTATTTTGCAGATTATCGATGGTTTTGTCCTACTATCTTAAAACTTGAAACTTCCAAGTGTGAACTGTAGCATTTTCCCTACTTTTAGACACTGAAAACCAAATTAATCAAAGGCTGAATTCCATTGAAGGTAGTTTCGCAAATAAGAGAGCCCATTGAACATGAAATGGAACTTTTTGAAGAAAAGTTTCTAAAGTCCATGTCCTCCAAAGTGGCATTGTTCAATAGAATTACATACTATATTGTAAACAGAAAAGGGAAGCAAATGCGCCCTATGTTTGTATTTCTTACCGCTAAGTTGATAAATGAAGGAGCCGTGAACGACCGTACTTTTTGTGGCGCATCAATTATTGAATTGATACATACGGCAAGTCTTGTACATGATGATGTGGTGGACGACAGTCATAAAAGAAGGGGTTTTTTTTCCATCAATGCCCTTTGGAAAAATAAGATTGCGGTTTTAGTAGGTGACTTTCTTTTTTCAAAAGGTGTTTTGGTAGCATTGGAAAATAAAGATTATGATCTTTTACATATTATTTCCAATGCTGTAAAGGACATGAGTGAAGGGGAGTTGTTACAAATTGAAAAAGCACGTCTTTTAGATATTACGGAAGAGGTGTATTATGATATTATTCGCCAAAAAACAGCTACCTTAATTGCAGCCTGTTGTAGTATGGGGGCCTGTTCTGTAAAACCAGATTCTGAGCATGTGGAAATTTTCAGAAAATTTGGAGAACTATGCGGAATGGCATTCCAAATTAAAGATGATCTTTTTGATTATGGAGCGGAAAAGATTGGGAAGCCTACAGGAATTGATATTAAGGAACAAAAAATGACGCTTCCGCTGATCTATGCACTAAATAAGAGTGACAAAGAAAAAAAACGGTGGTTGATTAACTCCATCAAAAATCACAATAAGGATAAAAAGCGAGTCAAAGAAGTCATCGCTTACGTAAAGGAAAAAGGCGGATTGGACTACGCCGTAACTAAAATGATTTCCTTTAAAGATGAAGCCTTGGCGCTATTGGAAAATTACCCTGATTCCGACTATAAAAGTGCACTTACACTTATGGTCAACTATGTGGTAGAGCGTAAAAAGTAATGTTCCCAATTTACTTTTTTTGAGTGCTTTCTTATGCAAGGATTATAGGTGTTTGCAAAAAAAAATACTGCCTTGGACAACCTTTTTAGATTTTGTCGCGTCTATCTTTATAGAAAACAAACCGAGAGTCACTTTTGAAGATTATTTCTTTGCATACAAATGAAAAGCTTTTGATTAAAAAAGCCATTGCCGGAGATCAGCAGGTACAAAAACTGTTGTATGAAAAATTTTCGCCCAAAATGCTCGGGGTTTGTAGGCAGTACATCAAGGACCTTCAGTTTGCAGAGGATGTAATGATCAATGGGTTTGTTAAAGTCTTTCAAAACTTGAAGTCATTTCAGCATAAAGGAAGTTTTGAAGGTTGGATTAGAAAAATCATGGTTCGGGAAAGCATTTCTTATTTGCGCAAAAGACAATTTGTGGTCTATGATGATGAGGTATGCGAATCCCATCCTAAGGAAATAGAGGGGAGTAGCTCATTACTGGATGTAGAATATGTGCAACGATTGATAGATAAGCTGCCTGAAGGATATAAAATGGTTTTTTTATTGTACGCGATAGAAGGCTATAAACATCAAGAGATTGCTAAAATGTTGAAAATTTCTGAAGGAACCTCAAAATCTCAGTTGTTCAAAGCAAGAAAAATGCTTCAAGAGAATTTGACCCTAAAAGGAATGTCACCTAGAATTAAATCTGGGGATTAAAGAAATGATAATGGAGAAATTGGAGAAACATATAAAAGAAAGATTGGAGGAGCGAAAAATAACACCTTCAGTACAGGCATGGGATAAGATTACGGCTAAAATTGATATAGATGAAAAACCAAAACAAAAGGGATGGTATTTGTATGCCATAGCAGCAAGTTTCATAGGTGTTCTTTTGGTTTCAATATTCTTTTTTAAATCAGAAGAACCCAAAGAAAATACTATTCAAGTTGTAGAAGAGAATAATACAAAAGAAGAACAGATACAAACCAAAGCGGATGATATCGATTTTCAGAATGTGGAACCAAGTAAATCGACCATTGTAGAAATTGATTCAAATAATAGTACTGAAGAAAAGCCCGATGACAACAAGTTTGTAGTATTGCCTGTGCAAACCAAAGTAACGGAAGAGACTGTAAAAGAGCCGTTACAAGACAGTTTTTTAAAAGAATCTAATGGCATAATTGCACAAAAAGTAAACGAAGTAGTGGCCCAAGTAGAATTTTTGGAAAACACAAATGCTGAAGTGAGTGATGCTGAGATAGATTCACTTTTAAGGACTGCCCAAAGGCAAATTCTCTCTGAACAGTTGTTTGCGGAAAATGTTTCTGTAGATGCTATGGCATTGTTATCTGAAGTTGAGATTGAATTGGATGATTCATTCAGAGATCAAATTTTTGATGCACTCAAAGATGGTTACTCCAAACTACGAACAGCTGTGGCCGACCGAAATAATTAAAAATATTCATCAATCAAAAGACCTTTTTAGTTTCCCTATCCCGATAATAATCGGGTAGGGAGGTTAGAAGGGACAATAAATCAAGATATATCATGAGAACAATTACACTTTACTTAGCATCACTTTTTCTACTATTCCTTTCGCATCAGGTTGCCGGTCAAGAGAAGTATGAGAAAAAAATAGAAGTGTTAAAAGCGCAGAAAGAAAAAATAACCCAACAAGAAAAGGATGCGCTAAAATTCCAGATTAAGGATATTAATAGGCGTGTTAGTAAGGGTGATCTATCCGCCGAAGAGGCTAAACTACTTAAAGCGGAAGCAGCTAAAAAAAGAGCTAAGAACATAGAAAATAGGATTGCTATTGTAGAAAACCAAATACTGTTGTTAGAGAGAAATCAAGACGATGCGCTGGTATTAATGGAATCGGATACCATAACACACGAAGGCTTTCGATTTGGTATTGATATTGATGGCAAACCTGCTTTTTCTTTCCGTTCACGTGAGTGGAAAAAAGATATTAAATATGACAGGCGTACGTATTCAGATTTTGTCTTTGCCATTGGGTTGAACAATGCCATAATTGAAGGGCAATCTTTAGACGATTCACCATATAAGGTTGGCGGAAGTAGATTTTTTGAAATGGGATGGCAATGGCGAACACGAATTTTTGAAAGATCTAATTGGATACGTTTTCATTATGGTTTTTCTTTCCAGTTTAATGGACTAAAGCCGGACGATAATCAGATTTTTGTACAAAATGGGAATCAAACAGTCTTAGAAGAATTTGAATTTGAGTTGGATAAATCTAAACTAAGAATGGACAACCTTGTGTTTCCGGTTCATTTTGAGTTTGGACCTTCAAGATTGCGTAAAACCGAAAAAAGTTTTCGGTATTCCATACAAAATCAATTTAGGATAGGTTTAGGAGGGTACGGCGGATTTAACCTTGGTACGCGTCAAAAATTAAAGTATAGCAGAAACGGGGAGCGCGTAAAAGATAAATTTAAAAGAGATTATAATACTAGCGACTTAATTTATGGTTTAAGCGCATACGCCGGTTTTGATGGTATACTTTTATATGCAAAGTATGACCTAAACCCCATTTTTAAAGATGCAACTGTAAAACAGAACAACATTTCTTTGGGCCTTAGATTCGATTTATAGATTAACCAACAACACCTCTCTGTCATCTTGAATAACATCAAATAAAAGGAGAGGTGTTTTTTATTAATTGGGTAAGGTTTTAATCAGTTTAATTCTCTTTGCATTTCTGGCGTAAATTCTTCTTTATAATATACCCGTTTGCAATGAGAGCATTCTGCAAATCTTGAAGTTCCCAATTTAAAAATGGGAATCCAGAAAAAGTGAACATAATTTGGATGAGAAACGGTTGTCAACGTTCCTGTTTGATAACAATGAGGACACGAAACATTATATAATGTTTTGGTTTCCTTTTTACCTGTTTTTGTGCCAAAGAAGAAAATCATAACTCTGCAAACTTAGTATTCTTCTTTAAAACATTTAGGAAAAGAAGTTTGGAAATGCTTTAATAACCTATTTGGGTTTCAATAAATCAAGTGTTGTTTGGATTTATCTTTCCAACCGGATTTATAATCGGAATCCACAAAATAAACTTTAAGATCAGCTTTGTAGTCAGCATTAACAAAGTAAACCTTCTTTTTGGCCTTGTAATCGGCATTTGTAAAGTACCATTTGCCGTTGTTTCCTTTGGCTTTGTAATCAGCATCTACTTTATAAACTAAAAGATGTGCCTTATACTCCTGGTCCACAACGAATACTTTGACATCTGCTTTGTAATCGGCATCAACAGAATAAACTTCTTGTGCATTAGTGCTTTTTACAGTGAATATGATTGCTGTATATAGGAATAATTTTTTCATATTTTGAGTCTTACTAAATTATCAATGTTAAGGAGTCTATTCCAGGTTTTCTCTTTTATTATCAAGTTTCATTCCAAAGAATAATATGATGTTTTAGGGCAAGCGGAGTTAAAAATCAGGTATATCATTTTTTTACATTGAAGAATTTGGATTCTTCTCAAACTCAATTCCATAAAACTTCGTTTTTTGCTACCTTTAGAAGCTATTTAAAATGCCATATTGATTTCAAAGACAACCATAGATCAAGTATATGAAACCGCCCGTTTAGAGGAGGTAATTGGTGATTTTGTGCAATTGAAGAAAGCAGGGTCTAACTTTAAGGGGCTAAGCCCATTTTCTGATGAGCGTACTCCCAGTTTTATGGTGTCTCCCGTAAAACAGATATGGAAAGATTTTAGCAGCGGAAAGGGAGGGAATGTTGTTGCATTTTTAATGGAACATGAACATTTTACCTATCCAGAAGCCATAAAGTACTTGGCTAAAAAGTACAACATTGAGCTGGAGGAAACAGAGCAATCTGATGAGCAAAAGGAACAGGCCAATGAGCGGGAAAGCATGTATTTGGTTTCTGAATATGCACAGAAGTACTTCAAGGAAACCCTCTGGGAATCTGAACCAGGAAAAGCAATTGGCCTAACGTATTTTAAGGAGCGCGGTTTTACAGACGATACCATAAAGAAATTTGGTTTAGGTTACGGATTAGATCAATGGGATGCCTTTACCAACACTGCGTTAGAGAAAGGATATCAATTAGAGTTTTTAGAGAAAACGGGCTTGACCATTGTAAAGGAACAAGCTGGTGGGGAGTCTAGAAAATTTGACCGTTTTAAAGGACGAGTCCTATTCCCTATCCATTCCATGAGTGGAAGAGTGTTGGGCTTTGGGGGTCGAATCTTGACCAATGATAAAAAAGCGGCTAAATATTTAAATTCTCCTGAGAGCGATATTTACCATAAAAGCAAAGTGCTCTATGGAATCTACTTTGCCAAGCAGTCTATTGCCAAAGAAGATAATTGTTTTTTGGTGGAAGGATATACGGATGTCATTCAATTGCATCAACGTGGGGTGGAAAATGTGGTGGCTTCCAGCGGAACAGCGCTTACCCCAGAGCAAATTAGATTGATTAACAGGCTTACAAAGAATATTACAGTACTTTTTGATGGTGATGCAGCAGGTCTTAGAGCTTCTCTCCGTGGAATAGATTTGATTTTAGAGCAAGGCATGAATGTAAAGGTCTGTACCTTTTCGGAAGGTGAAGATCCAGATAGTTTTGCCAAGAACAACACCTATGAGGATTTAGTTCTTTATTTGGAAGAGAATGCAAAGGATTTTATTCAATTCAAGACTTCTCTTTTAGCTGAGGAAGCTGCTAATGATCCTATAAAAAGAGCAGATACGGTCAGGGATATTGTAAACAGCATTAGTAAAATACCTGATCAAATAAAGAAGGAGATCTACATACAGGAATGTGCCAAAATAATGCAGATTTCTGAAGAAGTATTATACAATACGCTGGCCCAAATAGATAAAAAAGGAGCTACTGATGCCAATAGAAAGATTAAACAAGAGCAAAAGGCGTTTCAAGTTGTAAAAAATGACCAGGTTGTTGAGAAGGTTGATGTGCAGTTTGAATTGGAGCGAAAAATCATTGAAATGCTCCTTTTGTATGGAAGTCAGATGCAGGAATTTGAAGATTTGGTGCTAAAAGAAAATGAAGAAGGCAATTTGGTTCTGGAACCAGAAATTGTTGAGGCAAAAGTTTATGAAAAGGTGTATTTGGACCTTCAGGAAGATGAAATTGAGCTTACCAACGAACAGTTTAAGACAATTTATTACAAGCTGATAGAAGATTTAAACGAAAGTGAAGAATTTAAGGTAAATACCTTTTTATCTAATTTGGACCAAGAAACGGTTAGCGAGGTATCTTCTATTTTGATGGAAGAAGAAAAATACAAGCTTGATGATTGGGCAAGAAAAGATATCTATCCAAAAGATAAAGGACAAGGTATTGCGCAACTGGTAGGCGAAACCATACTTACATTACGTTGTTACCTGATTAAAAACCGAATTGAAAAACTACAAGAACGTACCGAAGGCAACACTGACGATAACTCTGAGGTTTTAGAGGAAATTGTAAATTACTTACAGTTGAATAAACTGTTGAATGCCAAATTGAACAGGGTACTTTCTTAAAACAAAAATCCCGAGCATATGCCCGGGATTTTCAACAGTTTGTACTGGTTATTCTAATATAATTCCAAAGCCTTAGCTTGTTGTAATAAATCCACCAAATTATCCACATTCAATTTTTTCATTAAACGTGCTTTGTAGGTACTAACGGTTTTTTCATTTAAGTTTAAACCCTCGGCAACTTCTTTGTTTCTTTTTCCGCTAGCTAAAAGTTTTAAAACTTCTACTTCTCTAGAAGACAATTTTCTGAAGAACCTCCTTGGTTTTTGCGTGCCTTCATCAAAAGCCAAGCGCTGAGCCAATTCATTGGTTATAAACATATTGCCTTCGCTTACTTTTCTTACTGCCGAGATAATATAGTCCAGGTCCGCAGTTTTGGATAGATAACCGAACGCTCCTGCACGAATAGTACTCAATGCATAGACATCTTCCGATTGTCCACTATACATTAATGATTTAACGTTAGGAAATTCTTGTTTTAGTTTTCTTAGTGTAGCAATACCATTTATTTCTGGAATGTCCATTTCCAGCATTACTACATCGGGGGTAGCTTTTTCCAACACATCAAATAGTTGAGAAGTAGTTGAAACATCTGCAATGACCTCAATATCTGAACTAGCTTCGAGGACTTGCTTAATGCCTAATCGAACTATGGGATGATTGTCAGCTATTAATACTTTTATCATTTGGTTTGAGTTTTATTCTTTTGTTTAGTACTTAATTACTTACGCGGCGTGGCGAGCAAGTTAACGATTTGATGACGTAAAACTGTAATTTTTTTCTTAAAACCTTAGAATTTCTGGGGTTTTTTTCGTCTTAAGCTGGGTTTTCTAGGTCAAAAGGTCATTTTAAGCGAGTAGGGATTTCACAAATGGGTATAGGAATCATCTTATGCTTGTTAGCAGTATTAAACTTTTTATATATGGTGAATACTTCTCTTTTTCTGTCAGAAAAGTCATCAATCGTTTTTTTATCATCATCCATTTTCATAGCCCATTCAAGCTCTGGGTAAGAAGCTCCTATCTGATCTTCGTCTGTTCTGCTATCTCCCCATAGCCCATCAGTAGGGGCGGCTTCCATAATATCTTGATTAATCCCTAACACCTTGCCCACGTCATAAACTTCAGTCTTTAATAGGTCCGCTATAGGGCTCAGGTCTACTCCACCATCACCGTATTTGGTATAAAAACCTACACCAAAATCTTCTACCTTGTTTCCAGTGCCTGCTACTAAGTATCCATTTAATGCTGCAAAATAGTAGAGGGTTGTCATTCTTAGTCTTGCCCGGGTGTTTGCAAGAGACATGAACCTATCTTCCTCGTTTTCCACTTTTGGCAAAACTGACACCAGGCTGTCAAATACTGGAGTCAAATTAACAGGTTGTCTATTTACATTGGAAAAATTATCCATTAACCATGCAATGTGCTTATCTGCTCTTGTTACTTGATTTTCGCCTTGGTGTATTGGCATCTCTAAACATAAAAGGTCAAGACCTGTCTTAGCACAAAGGGTAGAAGTAACTGCCGAATCTATTCCTCCGGAAACTCCTATTACAAACCCCTTACTATTTGAATTGGTCGCATAGCCCTTTAACCACTTTACAATATGTTCTGTTACCTTTTCAGTTTGCATGTCTTACTTTTTAGATTCAATAAATTACCTTTGTGCCCTGTAAATTTAAACGCTGTCGTGCTAAAAATGAAGAGGTTGTTGAAATACTTTAATATATCTGTATTTAGCAGATCATTTTTTTTGATCATACTATTCCTTAGTGGATGTAGACAAACGGATAAAACTTCCAAAGAAATCTCCAACATCCAAATTGATTTAAATATATATAGATTTGATCGTGAGTTTGCTGCCACCTCACCAGAGGGTATTCCTAACTTAAAATCTAAATATCCCTATTTGTTTCCTTCGCAGTTCCCGGACAGTATCTGGATTGCCAAACTAACAGATACCATTCAAGTTGAGTTGTCAGATGAAGTAGAGAAGGCTTTTGGTAATTTTGAGGCTGAATCGAATGATTTAGAATCTCTTTTTCAGCATGTAACCTATTATTTTCCAAAATTTAGAACACCAAAAGTGGTGACCGTTACATCTGATGTTCGATATAACGATCGTGTGATTCTTGCAGATACCCTTTTAATTTTAGGTCTAGATAACTATTTGGGGGCAGATCATCATTTTTATAAAAGTATTCAACGTTACATCGCAGCGGGACTTGACAAACAATATCTAACTTCTGATGTTGTAAGCGCTGTTGCAAAGAAAGTATTGAAATACCCCCGTAATAGATCTTTTCTCTCAAGAATGGTGTATTATGGAAAAGAACTATATATAAAAGATAAGGTACTTCCTTCAATTTCTGATGCTCAGAAGATAGGATATACTGCTGAGAAGATGGAGTGGGCCATAAACAACGAGGAGCAGATTTGGCGCTATTTTGTGGAAAAAGAACTGCTTTATAGTACTGATGCTAAACTGGATCGAAGATTTTTAGACCCGGCTCCTTTTTCCAAATTCCAGTTAGAACTAGATAGTGAATCTCCAGGAAGATTGGGAAGATATATGGGATGGCAGATTGTTAAGGCCTTTATGGAAAAGAACAATCTTACCTTGCAGCAGCTTTTGAACCTACCTGCGGATGAAATTTTTAAGAAATCAAATTACAAACCAAGAAAATAAATGGCAGTAGAACATACTTCAGAAATAAAATTAGTTGTTGGGCTTGATGAAAACAGAGTTCCAGAGGAATTAAACTGGTCAGCTCAAGACGGCGGCATTGAGAATGAGGAAGCCAAGGCTATGATGCTTTCTGTTTGGGATAGTAAAAACAGAGAATCGTTGAAGATAGATTTATGGACAAAGGATATGCCTGTAGATGATATGAAAATCTTTTTTCACCAAACATTGGTTACTATGGCGGATACATTCATGAAAGCCACTCAGGATGATAAGATGACTGCTACCATGAAGGATTTCTGCGATTATTTTGCAGAGAAGTTAGAATTGAAGTAGCCATTCTATTTAAGGTATAGGTTGATTTAATCTATTAAACTGATTCTTTTCCTCTCCATTTAAATTCAAAGACCGTACAATTTTGTCCTTTGTAGGTTTCAACATGAAAAAGTAAAGGATCAAAACAACAGAGACTACCAAATATGCCATATTCTCGGTAATCATAAATGCTACAACGCCAAATAGTGCAGGTGCTTCTGCTAAAGCATATTTAATGATTGATGCGGTTTGAAAGCGTGCTAATTTTTGTTTTAAATCAATTGTTTCGGGAATATTTTTTATGGACTGCTTAAAAATAAAATCCCCCAAAAAAATACAGCTCACTGCAACGATGGGCACTATCATCAAATAGATGTCATTGGTGTTGGAGAAATCAAAACTGGTATTTTGTGTTTGAAAATAAATTATGGTGCCGAACAGAATAGGTCCAGAGATCAAACCCATATGAAGAATGGAGAGGGTTTTAATAAATCCGTTAGGGGTGAGTGAATGTTTTTGCGTTCCCATAACTTTGAGTAAAACGGTTTTGGTTGTAAATAAAGGTAAAATACAAACAAATTGTATGAACTAATTGGTCAAACACTAAAATGGGACAAAATATGCATAGTTTGACTTGATGTTTTCACCTAAGCTCACTGCATAAAAAACACCGAAAAAGATCTATCAATTGTAGAAATAGTCCTTTGGTGGCATCCCCATCAATTTTTTAAATGACTTATTAAATGTTGTTTTTGAATTGAAACCGGCTTCTTGGGCCAATCCAAAAAAGGTAAGATTTTCAACTTTTTGAGATTTGGCAAGCTCAACAAATTCCTTGATTCTATAATAATTCACATATTCAAAAAAGTTCATTCCAATACGCTCATTAAGTAACCTAGCTATTTCTGGATTACTAATGCCAAGCATTTCTGAAAGCTCAGACTTTACCAATTTTCTATTGAGATAAGGTTTTTTTTCGATCATCAACTTCTCCAGTTCAATTTTTAAATTATCCAATTCCGTTATGGAGAGTTTGGATTGTTGGTACTTTTTAGCCTTTACTTGCTCACTAACCTTAAACAGTTCAGGTTCCCTCATACCATAATAGGCTATAAAAAGAATGATTAGTGCAATGCTTAACCAGATTGTCCTTCTAGCGTTTCTTTCTATGGTTTCATACCCTTGAGTACTTATAAAATATATTACCATCCAACATAAAAGGCACAGCCCAATTGCTATGAGAAAATTTGAGAAAAATTTTGTCTTTATTGAGTAACTCAGCTCATTGCGTAGTTTCTTTTTAGTATTGAAAAATAGCTGGCAACTCAAAACCCAATAGGTAAGATTAAATGCCAATCCAATACCCACAAGAAGTGTTATGGTCCTAAAAAGTTCTCCGCTTTTAAATCTTTCTCCTATTACCTGATCAGATGGAATCATAAAGTAAAAAACTATGACAAGAATGTAGATAATACCCGGTACGTAATGAAGTAAATCGGCAGGCTTAAATTTTTTTCCGGTAAGAGAAGAACGCGTGAACAAATAAATTGTAGAGCCGAACATTAAAATGGAAAACTCAGAAAATGAATAAAAACGAAAGTTTTGTCCAAATACTTCTGAAATATAAATGATACGTCCAGTTAGACCAACTGCCAACAAAACAATCAGAAAGGCCAAGTAACCGTTAATGTTTTTTCTGTTTTTTGGTGAAAAAAGATAAATGAACAGTAAGAAAAGGCTTTGAAAGTATGCGAAATAAACGAACTGATTGATGATTGTTTGCATATTACTAAAATAAGCAGACCATACTAATATGGCCTGCTTAAGGTGTTGCTATTTAAGAATAAATTGATTTACATGTTTTACACCCTGGTGGTCCATGTTCAAATTGGTTTCATAGAATTTTTTGAAAGATGCCTCACTTTCCCATTGGGTAATGACCAAATAATCTGGATTGTAGTAGTACCCAAATGGAGATGCGCCATTGGCAAGCTCCACTTTTAAAGTAGCGCCATGCTGCTTCGCTTTGCTGACCCAGGCATTCTTAAATTTTGAAAAAGATGCTTCTTCATTAGCCCAATATGCAGTAACTACATTGTACATATCTTGGTTGATTTCAAATGAAAGGTCCTCTTGGAGTTCCCAATAGGTCAATGCAAATGTTGACCAAAGATCTCTTCTTCGTTTATGAAAATCTGGAAGGGAAACTTCAATTTCATTTATAAAATTAGACCTGCTGTCAAAAGAGTTCCAGTACCCGAGAATCATGCTTTGAGGTTGGTAATTGCCCTGTGTGTACTTTTCAATGCCAAAGCCAGGCTGAGGATTATACCCATTTTTTTGTGCCACCGGAAATACAAGTTTAAAGTATTCCTGCAATAGATCATCCTTGTCTGGGTTTTGATTTAAAAAGATAATATCAAATACTTGCCCTTTCTTAAAGTTGAAGGATTTTTTGTTTTCTTGAGCGGTCATGGTAGCAATACAAAGCATTAATAAAAATGAGGGTAACCGATTTTTTAAAAGTTTCATGAATCTGTTTTTAAAGTTTTACAGAATTCAAAAGTATTGGCGCTGAGTGATATGAAAAAGAAATGAGCGCCTCAATGGGAACGCATACGGTATATGTACTTTTTTGAACGTAAAAGGGAGGTTTTTAGTTGAATAAAATCCAATCAATACCTTTAATAAAAATAATTTCGGAACAAGAAAGCAAAAAGACCTAAAGGAATGTTAGGTAAATTTACTCGGCAAAAACCTCGTAGTGTGTCACTTCCTCAGGAAAGTCGATAAGGTATTTTTGGTCTTCTGGATAATACTTGGCTTTTGTTAACTGAGCTCCAGCAAAATTTTTGATCACCTCCAAATCTTTCCAAAAGGTAATTAAGTCAAAATATGCATATTGGCTATCGGTCCGTTTAAGAAAGGTAAGTTTTACAAAGCCATCTGTTTTTGAATAATCAGGAATAGCCCTTTCTTTCATAAAAGATTCGTATTCCTCCAAATGTTCCAATTTTGTTCTCCCTTTCCAGATTCGTGCAATCATAGCGTACGTATTTTAAACATGTAAAATACTCTTTTATTCATGTAGTTTAGATTAGAAGCGTTGTATTTTTAGTGCATGAAAAAGAAAGACCTTCCAAAGCTCCTTTTTATCTACAATGCTAATTCAGGAGCTCGTAACGCTATTTTAGACAGTATGCATAAAGTCTTAAGCCCATCGACCTATGATTGTAATTTATGTGATATCACTTTTGGTGTTATTGCCGAAAACAAAACTTGGAAAAAGTTCAGAGAATCAAACGAGCAAGAAATGGAGTTTTTACATAAAGATGAATTTGCAAAAAAATATGCGTCAAAATTTGGCTATAAATTCACTTTCCCTATTATCCTAACGGAAGGCGAACATGGATTGGAGGTTGTAATTTCTACTGAGGAACTTAATCAGTTAAAAACATCCCATGGATTAGTTAGATTGGTAAAGGATAGAGCAAGTTAAAACTTGCTTGGCTGAAAAATATCAAACTATGAGGAGAAAAATTCTTTGTTGATATCATCAATATAACGCAACAATTCTTCTTTTCCTATGCGGTTAGTAGAAGAAGTAATAAAATGCGGAGGAGCTTCCTCCCAAATGCTATCTAATAAATGCTGTATATATGCTTTGGCCTGTCTTTCCATAGCATTGGGTTTCAACTTGTCCGCTTTAGTGAAAATAATAGCAAACGGGACGTTATTGGTGCCTAACCATTCCATGAATTCCAAATCCACAGGTTGGGGTTCATGTCTAATGTCCACTAAAACAAATCCACATACCAATTGTTTTCGTTCCTGAAAATATTCCGTAATGTACTTTTGAAAAACCTTTTTGTCTTTTTTTGACACTCTGGCATAACCGTATCCCGGTAAATCTACCAAGAACCAGTTATTGTTTATTTTAAAGTGGTTAATAAGCTGTGTCTTTCCGGGTCGGCCAGAAGTTTTGGCCAGACTTTTACGTTCCATCAGCATATTAATGAGCGATGACTTGCCTACATTGGATCTTCCGATAAAGGCATATTCAGGTAAAGGCTCGTTAGGACATTTGGCCACATTGGAATTGCTCATTACAAACTCGGCCGAGGTAATTTTCATGGTTTAAAAGTTACGTTTGGCCAACCAAGCCTCAAGAACAGTATTAAAATCTTGTGGATGTTCCATCATGGGAGCATGACCACATTTTTCTATCCAGAACAAATCGGAATCAGGTAGCAACTCATGAAACTCTTTGGCAACTTCTGGTGGGGTTACCGTATCGTTTTCACCCCAAATAATACAAGTGGGAGTTTTCATGTGAGGTAAATCTTTAGCCATATTATGGCGAATGGCACTTTTGGCAATGGCCAGTGTCTTTACCAATTTCATACGATCATTTACAGTGGCAAACACTTCATCCACAATTTCTTTGGTCGCCACTTCTGGGTCATAAAAAACATCTTGAGCCTTCTTTTTAATAAACTCATAATCTCCACGTCTAGGATAACCATCACCCATGGCTTTCTCATACAGTCCAGAACTTCCTGTTATGACCAAGGCCTTCACCATTTTTGGGAACATCTTGGTATGCAAAAGCCCAATATGTCCGCCAAGAGAATTACCCAAAAGAATAACATCCTTTAATCCTTTGAATTCAATAAAACCTTCTAAGAATTTGGCAAAGTTCTTAACTGTAGTTTTTAACATGGGCATATCATAGATAGGAAGCTCAGGAATTAAAACCTGATATCCTTTGGAAGGGAAATATTCAGATACTCCTTGGAAGTTGCTTAGTCCGCCCATAAGACCATGCAATATAATCATGGGAGTGCCTTCGCCCATTTCAATATATCGGTATTTACCTTCCTGAATAATATGTTCCTCCATCTAAAATTAGTTGGTCTAAGTGGGCAAATATAGGGAATTCAGATCACACAGATTAACAGTATTTGGTTCTTCAAAAATCAAATTTTATGCAGTTAATAAAAGCGGATAAAACCTTTACGTTGGACGTTATGAGCAATTTTTCCGATAAAATGTATTTTTTTCTTGAATTGTGGAATATTTATTAACAAATGTGTCTTTAAGTGGAGAAATGTGGAAATAAAATCTATATATTTGAGTTATAGTTTGTAATCAATTGATTTCTAGTGACCCATATCATAGGACAACATGACTGTAAAGCTGATACCAAAGGAAGGGTAATACTCCCCATTTCCTTAAAGAATCAGCTGTTGCCAGTTTTGAACGAAGGCTTTGTGATTAAGCGATCTGTTTTTCAACAGTGCCTAGAGCTTTATCCAAAGAGTGAGTTTGATGTGTTGATGCAAAAAGTGCTAAAGAAAAGCAAGATCAACAGAAAGTACGATGCTTTTGTAAGAAACTTTGTTGCAGGGATGAAAGAAGTAACAATTGATGGAGATACAGCCAGATTGCAGATACCAAAGAATTTGGTTGAATACGCTGAAATCGGAAAGGAAGTGGTTCTAAATGCAGTTTTTGATAAAATAGAAATTTGGAACAAAGACAAGTACGAAATGGTCTTAGCAGATAGTGAAAAGGACTATGCAGACTTGGCGGAAGAGATTTTTGCTGACGATGACTAGCCAATACCACAATGCAGTACTGCTGAAAGAGTCAGTAGACGGATTGGATATAAAAGAAAATGGAGTTTATGTAGATGTCACCTTTGGTGGCGGGGGACACTCCAAAGAGATATTGAAAAGACTGGGGAAGGAAGGAAAATTGTTTGCCTTTGATCAGGATGAAGATGCACTGGCCAATACAATTGATGATGAGCGATTTCAGTTGATCAATCAGAATTTTCAATTTCTTAAGCAGTTTTTAAAGTTCTATGGCATTCGGAAAGTTGATGGAATCTTGGCAGATTTTGGAGTTTCTTCCCATCAGTTTGATGAGGCGGAACGTGGGTTCTCAATTCGTTTTAATGCGGATTTGGACATGCGGATGAACAGAAACAATAAATTATCGGCCTATCATGTGGTCAATAAATATTCCCAGGAAAATTTAGCATCGGTTTTGTTTCAATACGGTGAATTGAGAAATGCAAATGCCATAGCCAACACTATTGTAGAATCAAGATTAGAAGCTCCAATAAAAACCACAGACCAGTTAAAAGAAATTTTAAAGCGGTTTTTGCCCAAAATGAAAGAGAACAAGATCTTGGCGCAAATCTACCAAGCAATCAGAATTGAGGTCAATCAAGAGATAGAGGTGCTTAAGGATTTTTTGCTTCAAGCACCAGAGGTTCTTAAAGAAGGAGGCCGATTTAGTTTGATAAGTTATCATTCTTTAGAAGATAGGTTGGTCAAAAGATTTATTAGAGCGGGAAAATTTGAAGGAGAGCCAGAAAAAGACTTTTACGGGAATATTGATGTTCCGTTGAAAAAAGTGGGCGGATTAATAGTTCCATCGGCAGAAGAAATTGCGCAGAACAATAGAGCAAGAAGTGCAAAACTCCGGATTGCAGAACGGATTTAAGATTAGAGAACGAAATGAAAAAAGGATTACTGGACATATTAAAAGGAAAGTTTTTGGTGAGCGGAGATGCTCCCAAAAATTGGATGTTTTTACTGTTTGCATCTTTCCTAGCTGCGATGATGATTTCCAGCAGTCATAAAGCAGATAAAAAAGTACACGAAATTGCTGCTCTAAGTGAGGAGGTACGTATGCTGAAAAGTGAATTTTTTGAGCATAGGTCAACTGTGCAGCAGTTAAAATTAGAATCTACATTAAGAGAGTCTGTTGCAGTTGAGGGACTTACTCCTTCCAAAAACCCTCCAAAGAAAATCAAGGTAAAATCAGAAAAATAAATGGCAATAACGGAAAAAAATATAATGAATAGGCTATACCTGATTGCAGGCTGCCTTGTTGTTTTTTCCATTTGCGTCGTGGTCAAGTTGGTAGATATACAAATGATAAAGGGGGAGGATTACAAAGAACTTGCCCTTAACAATACCGAAAAGATGTTTACCATCGAGCCAAATAGGGGCAACCTATATTCAGATGATGGCAGTTTGCTTGCCGCCTCGGTGCCAAAATATGAGATTCGGTTTGATGCCAAAACAGTTTCGGAAGAAAACTTTCAAAATAATGTTGCAGCACTTTCAGACTCTCTAGGAAATCTTTTTGATAGACCATCTTCCTATTACAGAAAACTTTTTAGAAAAGCCAGGGCAAATAACAATAGATACAAATTAGTTGCTAGAAACATAGACTATTTAGATTATGTGCGCGTAAAACAATTTCCACTCTTTGAGTTGGGTCCATATAAAGGAGGCTTTATAGAAACACACCGCGTGGTTCGTGAATATCCCTTAGGTAAAATGGCGGCCAGAAGTATAGGCTATGAAAAAGTAGATGAAAACGGGTACTATACCAGAGTAGGTTTGGATGGTGCTTTTGGCGAACAATATTTAAGAGGTAAAGAAGGTAAGCGCTTAAAACAAAAGATAGCCAAAGGCCAATGGAAGCCAGTGGGGTTAGACAACATAGTGGAGCCCCAAGACGGATTGGATGTGGTTTCCACTATCGATATTAACATTCAAGACATTGCTCACCATGAACTTCTTGCACAGTTAGAAAAATATAAAGCGGATCATGGCTGTGTGGTTGTAATGGAAACTGCTACTGGAGAAATAAAAGCCATTTCCAATTTAGGTAGAACTTCGGAGGGGAAATATTATGAAAAGCTGAATTATGCCGTTGGTGAATCTCATGAACCGGGCTCAACCTTCAAATTGATGTCCATGGTTGCTGCTTTAGAGGATAAAGTCATTGATACCAGCACAGTCATTGATACGGAGAAGGGAAGATACAGGATTTATGATAGGGTGGTAAAGGATTCTAAATGGGGGGGCTATGGGAAGGTTTCTGCTTCAAAAGCTTTTGCTATCTCTTCTAATACGGCTTTCGCAAAAATAATTCATGAAAACTACAAGGAAAACCCTAGAAAGTTTGTGGACCGCCTAATGAATATGGGACTTCATAAAAAATTGGACCTTCCAATTATAGGGGAAGGGAGTCCAGTAATTAGATACCCAGGAGATGAAGGATGGTCTGGAATTTCATTAGGATGGATGTCACATGGGTATGAAGTCTCCATGACACCTATGCAGACATTGGCCTTTTACAATGCCATTGCTAATGATGGAGAATTTGTAAAGCCTAGATTGATTAAAGAAGTGCGGGAAGGCAACAAAGTTCTTAGAAGGTTTGATAAAGAAGTTACAAACGCTTCCATCTGCTCTAAAGAGACTGTGAAAAAAGTTCAGCAATTGCTGAAAGATGTGGTGGAAAAAGAATACGGTACCGGACATGGGTTATATTCAAAAAGTTTTTCAATGGCTGGTAAGACAGGAACTTGTCAGAAAAACTATGTAGCCAAAGACCCAGATAAACTGGCATATATTTCCTCTTTTGCAGGGTACTTTCCTGCGGATAATCCAAAATATTCATGCATAGTGATAATCCATGAGCCCGATAAAAGTGTTGGGTACTATGGTGCGGATGTATCAGGTCCTGTTTTTAAATCAATGGCTCAAAAAATTTATACCACTTCTCCAACTGTGGATGAAGTAAAGGGTGAAGTTTTTAATGAAGATATTCTTGAAGAAAAATACATACGATACTTCGCTCAAGCCCAAAAACAATATACAAAAGTTCCTAATGTAAAAGGAATGAGTGGTATGGATGCGGTTTCCTTGTTGGAAAATTTAGGACTGCAAGTTGAGATCAGAGGGAATGGAAAAGTAACAAAGCAGTCCATTGATCAAGGAACGGAGATTAATCAAGTTAAAAAAATAGTACTGGAACTTTCATGAAATTACTGAAAGACATATTGTATGGGGCTAGTCTTTCTGCGGTAAGCGGAAATACAAACGTAATGGTCAACCACGTTCATTTTGACTCTAGAAAAGTTGGGATGGATGATGTCTTTGTGGCAATTAGAGGTTTGATTACCGATGGACACAAGTACATCCAAAAAGCAGTGGAATCTGGCGCTAAAGCTGTTGTTTGCGAGGAGCTTCCGGAGTTGTTGGTCAATGGGGTAACCTATTTAAAGGTTATTGATTGTAACAGTGCTTTGGCCATAATAGCATCCAATTATTATGATAGCCCTTCCAAGAATCTTAAACTAGTAGGTATTACGGGTACCAATGGCAAAACTACGGTAAGTACACTTTTGTACAATCTGTTCAAAAAAGCGGGTTTCAAAGTTGGATTGATTTCTACCATAAAGATAATGGTGGATGAAAAAGAATATCCTACTAACCTAACCACCCCAGATGTTTTAACTATAAATGAGCATCTGTTCCAGATGAGTGAAGAAGGGGTGGAATTTTGCTTTATGGAGGTCAGTTCACATGGAATCTATCAAAAAAGGTCTGAAGGATTGCATTTTGAAGGTGCAATTTTCACAAACCTTTCACATGATCACCTTGACTATCACAAAACTTTTGCAGAGTACCGTGACACTAAGAAAAAACTTTTTGACGACCTGCCAAAAACTGCTTTTGCCTTAAGCAATATTGATGATAAAAACGGTTTGGTCATGCTACAAAATACCAAAGCCAAAAAATACACTTACGCACTTAAGTCATACGCAGATTACAGAGCACAGATATTGGAAAAACAATTTGACGGACAGTTGCTGAAAATTGATGATAACGAACTGTGGTCTAAACTTATTGGGGATTTTAACGCCTATAACCTGTTGGCTATTTATGCCACGGCAGATCTTTTAGGTCTGGAAAAAATGGAAACCCTGAAACTTATCAGCGAGTTGGAAAACGTGGATGGTAGGTTTCAATACTTTATATCAAAAGAAAGAATAACGGCAATTGTTGATTATGCCCATACGCCGGATGCACTAAAAAATGTATTGGTTACAATCAATGCATTGAGGACTGGAAATGAAAACGTCATCACCGTAGTGGGGTGTGGTGGTGACCGTGATAAGTCTAAGCGTCCGGTTATGGGTCATATCGCTTCAGAAATGAGCAATCAGGCCATTTTTACTTCAGATAACCCAAGAACTGAACCTCCTGCTGCTATCATTGAAGAGATGGAAGCAGGGGTTGAGCCCCAAAACGCCAAAAAAACTTTAGCCATTGAAAATAGAAAGCAAGCAATAAAGGCGGCTTGCAAACTGGCCTTGGCAAATGATATCATTTTAGTTGCAGGAAAGGGTCATGAGACCTACCAAGAAACAAATGGAGTAAGGGTAGATTTTGATGATTTTAAAGAAATAAAAGCGGCTTTGGCCGATTTAAATAAATAATCGTAGTCCATGTTATACTACTTGTTCGAATATTTGGAAAATCAATATCAATTGCCAGGAGCATCGCTGTTCCAGTTCCAGACATTTAGAGCGGGAATGGCAGTTTTGTTTTCATTGTTGATCGCAATGGTCTATGGAAAGCGCGTTATTCTGTTTTTACAAAAAAAACAAATTGGTGAAAGTATTCGCGATTTAGGCCTTGAAGGTCAAAAACAAAAAAGCGGAACACCAACTATGGGAGGGTTGATCATCATTATGTCAACGCTTTTACCAGTATTGTTGTTTGCCGACATCAAGAATATATATATCATCCTTCTGATTGTTACAACCGTTTGGATGGGAATCATTGGATTTGTAGATGATTACATCAAAATCTTTAAGAAAGATAAAAAGGGGTTAAAGGGAAGGTTTAAAATATTAGGACAAGTTGTGCTAGGGTTAATTGTAGGAGCCGTCCTTTATTTTCACCCAGAAGTTACCATCAAGGAAAAAGATACGACTCGAATAACAGAAAATTTTAAGGTAGAAAAGGTATATGGACAGGATATAAAGGCTATGCGCACCAATGTGCCGTTCTTTAAGAACAATGAATTGGATTATGCTGATTGGATTACTTGGGCGGGCGACGGATTGGAAGATTATGCTTGGTTGATTTTTATCCCAGTGGTGATATTAATCGTTACGGCAGTTTCAAATGGTGCAAACCTTACTGATGGAATTGATGGTCTTGCGGCAGGTTCTTCGGCCATTATTGTATTGACTTTGGGCATTTTTGCTTTAGTGTCAGGTAATATCCAATTTTCAGATTATCTCGATATTTTTTACATCCCTAGAGTTGGGGAGCTTTTGATTTTTATTGCTGCGTTCGTAGGGGCGTTAGTAGGGTTTTTATGGTACAATGCATACCCTGCACAAGTCTTCATGGGAGATACCGGTAGTTTAACTATTGGTGGAGTCATCGCAGTCATCGCCATTATTGTGAGGAAAGAATTATTGATTCCACTACTGTGCGGGATTTTCTTTGCAGAATCACTTTCTGTTATGCTGCAAGTTGGCTATTTCAAACACACCAAAAAGAAATATGGAGAAGGAAAACGCATGTTCCTAATGGCTCCTTTGCATCATCATTATCAGAAGAAATTATATCACGAAAGTAAAATAGTCACCCGATTTTGGATTATTGGAATTTTCCTGGCGATTGTCAGTATTGTGACATTAAAAATCAGGTAGATGGCTCGCTTGGTAATTCTTGGAGGAGGAGAAAGCGGTGTTGGAACAGCAATACTGGGAAAGAAAAAAGGATTTGAAGTCTTTGTCTCTGACAAAGGAGAAATAAAAGAAGAGTACAAAAAAGTTCTTGAACATTTTGAGATTGAATGGGAATCAGGTATCCATACAGAAGCTAAGATTTTAAATGCAGATGTGGTTATGAAAAGCCCGGGCATACCAGATAAAGTTCCTATAGTGGAAAAATTGGTGGCAAATGACATTTCTGTTGTCTCTGAGATTGAGTTTGCATCAAAATACACGAGCGCCACTTTGATTGGTATTACAGGGAGCAATGGTAAGACCACTACCACAATGTTAGCACATCACTTGCTTAAGAATGATGGGTTAAATGTTGGTATGGCAGGGAACATTGGCGATAGCTATGCTAAAATGGTTGCCGAACAGGATTTTGGTCATTATGTATTGGAGATAAGCAGTTTTCAGTTGGATGGTATCATAGATTTTAAACCGTATGTAGCTATCCTCACCAATATTACTCCAGATCATTTAGATCGGTACGAGTATAAGTTTGAGAACTATATCGCTTCAAAGTTTAGGATAGCGATGAATCAAGATAAAGATGATTACCTGATATATGATGCAGATGATGAAGTAATTAAAGAGTGGTTAAAAAAACACCCAGTTCAATCCAAATTAGTTCCTTTTTCCTTAAAGGAAAAACAACAAGAGGGAGCTTGGCTTGAAAATGAAACGATTAAAATGAATATTGAACATAAAACCTTGGAAATGAGCACAGATATTTTGGCCTTAGATGGTCAGCACAACGTAAAGAACACCATGGCGGCAGGGCTTGCAGCACTATTGGTAAATGTTAGAAAAGAAACTATCCGTCAGAGTATTCAAACCTTCCAAGGGGTTCCGCATAGACTGGAGAAAGTTTTAAAAATCAACCATGTTGAATACATTAATGATTCTAAGGCAACCAACGTAAATGCAACATATTACGCCCTCGACGGAATTAAAAAACCAATTGTTTGGATAGTTGGCGGTGTAGACAAGGGTAACGATTACAAGCAGTTGATGCCCATGGTACGGGAAAAGGTAAAGGCCATAGTCTGTTTAGGAATGGATAATTCCAAGCTGAAAGATATTTTTGGTAATGTGATTGATTTAATGGTAGAAACCTATTCAATGGAAGAAGCCGTAAAAGTGGCTTATAAAATTTCAGAGAGAGGGGATTCGGTTTTACTATCTCCTGCATGTGCCAGTTTTGACCTTTTTGAAAACTATGAGGACAGAGGGAATCAATTTAAAGCAGCAATAAAAAACTTATAGAAAATGTTTGCGGTATTTAAAAATTTGAAAGGTGATAAAGCCATCTGGGGTATAGTAGCTCTTTTGGCCCTTTTCTCATTTTTGCCTGTTTACAGTGCTAGTACCAATCTAGTTTATGTGAATGATGATGGGACCACTATGGGGCACTTGGTCAAGCATGCTGTACTGTTGTTTTTAGGGTTTGGGATTATCTATGGTATTCACCGCATACCAACCCATTATTTTAAAGGACTATCTATAATTGCTTTACCCATTGTCCTGATTCTTTTGGCATATACACTTACTGTAGAAACCAGAATAGGTGGTGTGACAGCAAATAGATGGATAAAAATTCCTTTTGTAGGGATGAATTTTCAAACGTCAACCTTGGCATCCGTTGTTTTAATGATTTGGATTGCCAGGTATTTAACGAAGATAAAGGACATTAAAATCACATTTAAAGAAAGCATATTACCATTGTGGTTGCCAACTGCTCTGGTTGTTTTGTTGATTTTACCTGAGAACTTTTCAACCGCCATTATCATTTGTTTTTTGGTATTGATTCTCAGCTTTTTAGGGGGATATCCCTTAAAATATTTGTTTGCAATAGTGGGAACGGGAATAGTACTATCTGGAATGTTTTTGTTTGTACTGTTTAAAACTCCAGAGATATTGCCGCAAAGAGCGGGAACCTGGAAGTCTAGAATAGAAACTTTTTGGAGCCCAGAAAAAGCAGGTAAAGATGATTTGCATCAGCTGACTTTGGCAAAAATTGCCATTGCAGAAGGTGGTGTTCTAGGAAAGGGAGCAGGGAAAAGTGTAATAAAAAACATGCTTTCGCAAAGCACATCAGATTTCATTTTTGCAATAATCATAGAAGAATATGGTCTGCTGGGAGGAGGGGCGTTACTGTTTTTCTATTTGTTGCTGTTGTTTCGGATCGTAGTGGTCGCAAATTCAGCCAAGACAGTTTTTTCCAAACTGCTTGTTATTGGTGTGGGTTTGCCCATTGTTTTTCAAGCATTCATCAATATGGCTGTGGTGGTACAATTGTTTCCGGTAACAGGTCAGCCTTTGCCATTGATCAGTATGGGGGGGACATCTATTTGGATGACCTGCATGGCAATTGGAATTATACTTAGCGCTAGCAATAGAAAAGAGAATTTAGAGGAGGAATCCTATGACATAGATGAAAGTAATCCTTTAGAAATATTAAGTGGGCAATTATAGGTTCATACTTTCTGGAGGAGGTACTGGCGGACATATTTATCCGGCGATAGCCATAGCCAATGAACTAAAAAGGAGGCATCCAGAAGCTGAATTTTTGTTTGTTGGAGCAAAGGATAAAATGGAAATGGAAAAAGTGCCACAAGCGGGATACAAAATAGAAGGTTTGTGGATAAGTGGATTGCAACGGAAACTGACATTGAAAAATTTAATGTTTCCATTAAAACTAATGAGTAGTTTGTTTAGAGCACGGCAAATAACAAAACAGTTTAAACCCAATGTGGCCATTGGTACGGGAGGATTTGCTAGCGGGCCATTGATCAAGATGGCTGCCAGTGCTAAAATTCCCTGTGTTCTACAGGAACAAAACTCCTACGCTGGAATCACAAACAAACTATTGGCGCGCAAGGCCAAAAGTATCTGTGTTGCTTATGACGGAATGGAACAATTCTTTCCAAAAGAAAAAATTACTAAGACGGGTAATCCTGTACGTTCAGATTTAGTGAATCTGAAGGTTGATAAGAAAGAGGCTGCCCAGTTTTTTGAATTGGATGCAAACAAGAAAACCATATTGATTATAGGAGGCAGTTTGGGTGCTAGAAGAGTTAATCAATTGATTGAAAAGGAGCTTAGTTTTTTTAAAAAGCAGCAAGTGCAATTGCTATGGCAATGTGGCAAACTTTATTTTGAAGAGTACAAAAAGTATAATTCGGATTCTGTGAAGGTGCTTGCTTTTTTAAATAGAATGGATTATGCGTACTCCGCAGCGGATATTGTCATTTCCAGAGCAGGAGCGGGTTCTGTATCAGAATTATGTTTGGTGGGCAAACCAGTACTTTTCATTCCATCACCTAATGTTGCAGAAGACCACCAGACTAAAAATGCAAAAGCACTGGTTGCAGAAGATGCTGCGCTTATGCTTAAAGAAAGTGAATTGGATACGAAGTTTCAGCAAACTTTTGTCGATCTGATGGGTTCAGATGATGCCCAAAATACGTTAAGTGCTAACATTAAAAAGTTGGCTATGCCAAAGGCAACAGAGCATATAGTTGATGAAATTGAAAAATTATTAAAATGAATTTAAAGGACATACATAACGTCTTCTTTATTGGTATCGGAGGTATTGGTATGTCTGCTTTGGCGCGCTATTTTAAATATATAGATAAGAACGTTGCGGGTTATGACAAGACAATGACCCCAATAACGGACGAACTTGTCAACTATGGTATTTCAGTTCATTTTGAAGATGAAATAAATCAAATTCCGGAATCTTGTAAACAAAAAGAAAATACACTGGTTATATATACACCAGCTGTCCCTTCAACACATGCTCAATTACAATTTTTTAGAAACAACGGTTTTGAAATAAAAAAACGTTCCGAAGTATTGGGTATTATTACCAGAGATACTTTTTGCTTTGCTGTTGCTGGTACGCACGGAAAAACTACTACCTCTTGTATTTTGGCACATTTGCTAAAAGAAACCAATACGCCGTTAACGGCCTTTTTAGGAGGTATTTCAGAGGACTTTAATAGCAATTTTGTATTAGAAGGAACGGAATACTCCGTTGTGGAAGCGGATGAGTTTGATAGGTCTTTTTTACAACTTTCTCCGGATGTGGCTTGTATTACTTCTATGGACGCCGACCATTTGGACATCTATGGAACCAATGAAGAATTACAACAATCCTTTAAGGATTTTGTCCAAAAAATAAAGCCTAACGGGATGCTTTTTGTTCGGAATGGACTTCCGTTGAAAGGTGTCACCTATGGAATTGAGGATGGATCGGATTATTGTATTGAAAATATTTTAATTGAACATGGCACCTACATATTTGATTTGATTACGCCAACAGAGGTATTGAAGCGCGTTCGTTTTAATAAACCTGGCAGGCACAATTTGCTTAATGGATTAGCTGCTTTTGGAATGGCAGTGCAAGCTGGTTCCCCGCCGCACCGCCTTGCTAAAGCATTGGGAACCTTTAAAGGGGTACAGAGAAGGTTTTCTTACCAGATAAAGGATTCAGATTTTGCTTTTATTGATGATTACGCGCATCACCCCACAGAGATTACCGCTGTTTATGAAGCTATAAAAGAAATGCATCCAAATGAGGAAATAACTGCGGTTTTTCAGCCTCATTTGTTTTCAAGAACAAAGGATTTTGCTGACGACTTCGCAAAAAGTTTATCAAAATTTGATGTGATTTTGCTTTTGGAAATTTATCCGGCAAGAGAAGAACCTATTAAAGGAATTACTTCAGCATGGCTGTTGGATAAAATTGATAACCCAAAGAAAAAGTTGGTTTCAAGATCAAACCTGATTGACGAAATAAAGAATTGTAAAACGGGAGTTTTGGTTACAATGGGAGCAGGTGATATAGGACTGGAAATACCAAAAATAAAAAAGGAATTAGCGTATGCAAGTTAATTGGAATTACATAAAATTGACGTTTTTGTCGGTGGCCATAATTGGACTTTATGGTTTTGCGGACCACCGAAGCAAGGAAAAAAGAGTGGGTGATTTATCCATTAAATTTCTGGGAGACAATAACTTATACCTCACAGAGGCCTCAGTTAATAAATTGTTAATACAAAATTATGGCTCGGTAAAAAATAGGGCTAAAGAAGAATTAGTTTTGAATACCATAGAGGATATTATACTGTCCAATGATATGGTGAAAAACGCCCAAGTCTATCTTACTGTAAATGGAGAACTTATATCTAAGATTGTTCAGCGTAAACCAATTGGAAGAGTGGAGGGAATCTCTAAATTTTATTTGGATGATTTAGGAAGACGTATGCCTTTATCGGAGCATCATTCGGCTAGAGTTCCGATAATTACAGGGAAAATCACGGGTAAAAGCCTTGAGGATGCCTATACAATTTTAAATTATATCAACGAGGACGATTTTCTTAGAAAAAATGTTATCGGTATACATGTTGAGGAAGAAGGTAAGTACCAATTAAAGTTTCGTTTAGAAAACTTTGTAGTGAATTTGGGAGGCGTGGAAAACCTCAATGAGAAGTTCAAAAATTTTATGGCATTTTATGCAAAAGCTGCCAAAGACAAATCTTTGGAGAAATATGCAATAGTAAGTTTAGAATTCAATAATCAAGTGGTTTGCACCAAAATATAAAGTATGGAACAAGGTAATTATTCAGTTGGTTTGGATATTGGAACTACCAAAATCGTTGCGATAATTGGTAAGGAAAATGAGTATGGAAAAATAGAGATTTTAGGAACAGGTAAGTCAAAGAGCTTAGGTGTTCATAGGGGAGTGGTCAACAACATTACCCAGACCATTTCATCTATTCAACAAGCTGTGGAACAAGCGGAGGTGGATTCTGGACTAAAAATTGGTTCTGTGGTGGTTGGTATTGCTGGACAACATATTAGAAGTCTTCAGCATAGCGATTACATTACAAGACCAAATTCAGAAGAAGTAATCGATGATGATGATTTGGAAAAACTCTGTAATCAGGTTTACAAATTGGTCATGCTTCCAGGTGAAGAGATCATACATGTTTTGCCACAGGAATACCGGGTGGATGGGCAGCCAGAAATAAAAGAACCCAAAGGAATGTATGGTGGTCGTTTAGAAGCCAATTTCCATGTGGTGGTCGGTCAAGTTTCATCCATTAAAAATATTGGTAGATGTATAAAGAGTGCCGGGCTGGATTTGGCAAACATCACTTTGGAACCGTTGGCATCAGCAGAAGCGGTGTTAAGTCAAGAAGAGAAAGAAGCAGGGGTTGCATTGATTGATATAGGTGGTGGAACAACAGACCTTGCTATTTTCAAAGATGGGATTATTCGTCACACCTCTGTAATACCTTTTGGAGGAAACGTAATTACAGAAGATATAAAAGAAGGTTGCTCAATTATAGAGAAGCAAGCTGAATTACTGAAGATAAAATTTGGTTCTGCCTGGCCTGGCGAAAATAAAGATAATGAGATTGTTTCTATTCCAGGACTAAGAGGTAGGGAGCCTAAAGAAATCACCTTGAAAAATCTATCCAAAATTATCCATGCTAGAGTTGTGGAGATTATAGAACAGGTGTATGTTGAAATAAAGAATTACGGGCACGAAGAGCAGAAGAAGAAACTGATTGCTGGTATTGTATTAACAGGAGGAGGAAGCCAGTTGAAGCATTTGAAGCAGTTGGTTGAATATATCACAGGAATGGATACACGTATTGGGTATCCTAATGAGCATTTGGCTGGAGATTCAGAAGAAGAAATTGCAAGCCCGTTATACGCAACTGCTGTAGGACTTTTAATGAATGCTTTGGAAACGACATCCATGAACACCGTTCTGGAAGAAGAAATGCAAGAAGATGAACAGGTTTTGGTAGGTCAAGAGCATGTGCCAAGCAGCAAATCGGCAAATATGTCGATGAAAGAAAGAAAATCCATTTTTGACAAGTGGTCTGAAAAGCTAAAGGACTTTTTGGACAACGCGGAGTAATAACCCTAGAGAGCATACCCTAATAAGTAACAATAAACTATCATGAGTAAAAGCACCGAATTTGATAACATAGGTTTTGATCTTCCCAAGAACAAAAGCAACGTAATAAAAGTAATTGGCGTAGGTGGTGGAGGTAGCAATGCCATCAATCACATGTTCCAGGCTGGTATCAATGGAGTGGATTTTGTAATCTGCAATACAGATGCCCAAGCTTTACAAAATAGTACAGTTCCAAATAAGATTCAATTGGGCGTATCCTTAACAGAAGGACTTGGCGCTGGTGCCAATCCAGATGTTGGTGAGCAAGCAGCATTGGAGAGCATGGAAGATTTAAAGACATTGCTGGAGCATACCACAAAGATGGTTTTTATTACCGCTGGTATGGGTGGTGGTACAGGAACAGGTGCCGCTCCAATTATTGCCAAAGTGGCTAGAGAGATGGATGTTCTTACAGTGGGTATTGTTACCATACCTTTTCAGTTTGAAGGGGCTATGCGTAACAAACAGGCGCAAGCCGGTATTGAAAAATTGCGTTCTAACGTAGATTCGTTAATTGTAATCAACAATAACAAATTACGAGAAGTTTATGGCAATCTTGGTTTCAAGGCAGGCTTTTCAAAGGCAGATGAAGTTTTGGCAACCGCAGCAAAGGGAATTGCGGAGGTAATTACACATCACTATACACAGAATATTGACCTTAGGGATGCTAAAACAGTGCTTTCCAATAGTGGCACCGCTATAATGGGCTCATCTACAGCCTCTGGTTCTGCTAGGGCAGGGGAAGCCATAATGAAAGCATTGGATTCACCGTTATTGAACGATAACAAAATAAATGGAGCCAAAAACGTATTGTTACTTATTGTTTCTGGTTCACAAGAAATCACCATTGATGAAATAGGGGAAATCAATGACTATATCCAGATTGAAGCGGGACACGGCGCAAACATTATTATGGGTGTTGGAGAAGATGAAAACTTGGGAGACGCCATTGCGGTAACTGTTATAGCCACGGGATTTAACATTGATCAGCAAGATGATATTGTAAATACAGAAACCAAAAAGGTTTTTTATACCCTTGAAGATGAGCAAATTGCAGAGCAGGAGCTAACTCCTGATACTACTACAATTCAAGAAATTAAAATTGAAGCACCAATGGAGATGGAACCAGTGATAGTTAAACATACGCTGGAAATGGAAGAGGAGGAAAAAGTGGAAGAAGTACAGCCAAAAGCAGAAGAAATAGAGCTTATTCCAACAACAAATTACATCCGAAACTTTAATGTTTTCTATGAGGAAGTCGTTCCTGAAAGTGTTGAAGAAGACTTTGTAATTATAGAGGCAAAGAGCATACTTAATGATATTGAGGTAATTGATCCAGAAGTTATTTCGGCAAAGGCTGCGGAAGATCAATTTGCATTGACTTTTGATATGCCATTAAACAGGACTGAAGAAACAGAGGTAGAAGAAGAAAAGGAACATACCATTACATTCAATTTAGATGATGGCTTAAAAGATATTGATGTAAATGAATATGTAGAGGTAAAGCCAGTGCTGGAGTATAAAAAAGAAGGAGAGACCCGTTACAATTTAGAAGAGTACATGGAGTTGGAAACCCAATTGACAGGTGCTAGATCTGTGGCGGAAACCCATGAGCCCAAATTGGTTGAAGATGAATTGGTGTTTGAGAAAAAGACCATAAAAACAGAAGCTTCTACAGGTGGGGAAAATGCTTCGGGAAATGTAGATCCTTTTAATAGTTCCATAAATGATCTATTAAAAGACCGTGCAGACGAACGTAGAAAAAAATTAAAGAATTTCAATTACAAATTCCAGAACAATAGGAATAGTATAGATGAGATTGAAAAGCAGCCTGCTTATAAGAGACAGGGTGTGGATTTAGATGATACTCCCCAAGAGCAAAAGGTCTCTAGGACAACACTGAGCGAGGATAGTAATGACGATTTACAATTACGTTCCAACAACTCTTTTTTGCATGATAATGTTGATTAGTAGTGTTTAAATTGAAATCCATTTTAGATGGAAAGCATAAACCCGTTGGTTAAGAGACTTTCGGGTTTATTTTTTTATCTTCGCTCCCCAAAATAGAGATAAAATGAGTTTGCAAGATCAGGTAATGATAGAGATGAAAACAGCAATGAAAGCAAAAGATACTGTTGCATTGGAATCATTGCGAGCGATTAAATCTGCAATTTTGTTGGCCAACACCGATAAAGGTAGTGGAGGAGAACTTTCTGAAGAAGATGAAATAAAACTTGTTCAAAAACTGGTAAAACAACGTAAGGACAGTGCTGCAATTTTTACGGAACAAGGAAGAGAAGATTTGGCAGCTCCTGAGTTGGCACAAGTGGCCATAATTGAAAAGTTTTTACCAGAACAACTAACAGAAGAAGAAATAGAAAAAGTGGTGGTCATGACCATTGATTCCATAAGCGCATCAGGTATGCAAGATATGGGAAAGGTTATGGGGATTGTTTCCAAAGAATTGGCTGGACAAGCAGATGGAAAAGCCATTTCGAGCATTGTTAAGGCAAAATTAAGCTCATAAAATAGGGCCACGTAGCTCAGCTGAATAGAGCACTGGATTTCGGCTCCAGCGGTCGTAGGTTTGAATCCTACCGTGGTCACAAAAAGCTCTTATTTGATTCTAAAAAGTCTGAAGATCTATGATTTTCAGACTTTTTTGTTTAAGAGTTTCCAAGTTTCAAACTCAGTTTTGAGTGTATTGTTGGTTAAAGGGTAAAGCCCAATCACAGATGCACCTTCACCAACTTTCTCAATTACAAATTCTTCATACAAAGTCATTTCTAAGCATTCGTCCGCTACATCAGCAGCCAGATGTTGAGGTATGACCATAACACCATCATTATCACCAACCATAAAGTCTCCTGGAAAAACCGCCACATCTCCACAACCGATAGGTTCGTTAATGGCAATAGCTTGGTGCAATGTAAGATTGGTAGGTGCCGAAGGTCTATTATGATATGTTGGAAAGTCCAAATCCGCTATTTCAGCGGAATCCCGAAATCCGCCATCGGTGACCAATCCTGAGACACCGCGTTTCATCAATCGAGTGGCTAATATTGAACCTGCGGAAGCGGCTCGAGCGTCTTTTCTGCTATCAATGACAAGCACAGCCCCTTTTGGGCATTTTTCAACAGCTACTCGTTGTAAATGTTTTGGGTCTTTGAATACCGTTATAGGGTTTAAGTCTTCCCGAGCGGGAATATATCTTAAGGTAAAGGCTTCACCTACCATGGTTGGTTTTCCTTTTTTGAGAGGACTTACATCTTGGATAAACTGATTTTTCAGTCCCTTTTTAAAAAGGCAAGTTGCAATCGTCGCCGTACTTACCTGTTTTAGTTTTTCTTTTATGGAGATTGAATTGTCATTCATTTTATTCAATTATAATTATTCTGCATTTTTCCAAGTTTCCTTCAGAAAGGTCAAGTCTTTTTTCATTTGATGAAAGACCTCTTTTTGGGCGATGGTTATCTTGGAGGCTCCATGCTCCGCTCCCCCCAAATCATATTCCAAATGCAGCGAAATCGGTACATTGATTTGATATTTTTTAAGAAGTGAAAAATAGCGGTCAAAATCAACCATCCCTTTTCCCAATGGAGTGTTTATGGGTTTCCATTTACCATTTTCTTTTCCCCATTTAAAGTCTTTGATGACTATGGATTTTATAAATGTATTGATATGTCTTAAACCAAGCTCCCAACTGCTTCCGCCTTCAACGACCGCATGTCGAATATCATATTGGATACCAAAATGTTCGTTATTGGTTGCCTTTAAAATAGGAGGAAGGTCCCAGATAGGCGCTCCTACGTGATTACCCGCGTGATTTTGATAGCAACCAATCAGTCCCAGGTCACTATTTTGTGCTTCTAATTTCTTGGCTTGTTGCCCATATAATGCCTGACTTTCAGCAATGCTTTGGTCTTCGGGGTACTTTAACCAACCCGTTCGATAATGTGTGAAACCAGACTTACTTGCAGTTTCTAAAACGGTACGCTGTCCTAAATTGTTGGCATCCCAGATATTTGTGGTCATCATACTTGGGTTGATTCCGAATTTTTTCATCGCCTCCACCGCTTTGGGCAAATCATCAACTGCTTTTTCAGGTAGCACATGCCCTTTTGGTCTAACCGTCAAATCCAAACTATCAAAACCAATTTCTGCCGCAGCTTCCGACATCTCATTGTAATCAAGAAATTGTAAATGTTTGGAGAACAAATTTACTCTGATATCATCTTTCTGATTTGGGAACGTATTTAATAGCGTATTGCTAAAGCCCATAATTGGAATACTTCCTAATGCAGTGGTCGACAATTTTGTAAAGTTTCTTCTCGAAATACCTTTTTCATCTTTTTTCATAATCAAATGCTGATTTGTGTTTTGTCCATAGAATTTGTGTTAAAAATTTGGAAGTCTTGCAAATATATGTATTTTTGGTCAACCAATCTGGTTAACCAATTATTGATATTCAGTATTCTTTAAATAATAATGTGGCTTTATTTTGATTCTTAGCAGCCTCATTTCTACCTTGAAGAAGTAATTGGATGTTGAAAAGCTAAACTGGATATTGTAACAACTTTAATTGTACCATATAAAAGAAATATCATGAGCTTTCAAATAACTAAATCAACTTTTGGCTGTTATTCATTAATGGCGAGTGCTGTCTTGCTACTGAGTAGTTGCAGAAATATTGACAAAAGGCAAAGCTTGGCAAAGCAGATTGAGAAATCAGCAATGGTGATGAATGCAAACGACATCATACCCTTTTTCCAACATTGGAATTTAATTTTGGGCGATGGTTCCAACGTGGGTCAGGCGACACACTTTGAGAATAAGAATTTCTTTTATGCCACAGGTGACGACAAGGCGGATTGGGTAGTATTTAAATCACCTAATGCTGGCAATACACATGGGACTTCAAACAATACCAGAACCGAACTTGCTCAATTAAAAAAGTGGTTGCCAAAAACTGAAGCCAATATGAAGGCAACCCTTAAAGTAATGAATGTGGCCACTACTGGGGATTCCCGTGTTGCAGCAACGTATTCTGTTGTTGTTGGTCAGATTCATAGTGCGGATGGTCATGAAAATGAACCATTAAAAATATTTTACAAAAAATTTCCAGGTCATACTAAAGGCTCTGTTTTTTGGAATTATGAAATCAATACAGCAGGGGATGATAATTCTAAACGATGGGATTATTCATATCCTATTTGGGGCTATAACTTCTCCATGGTTGGAATAGATGAAAACACGCATCCTCCGGAGCCAGAAGATGGAATAGCTTTGGGTGAAGAGTTCAGCTATGAAGTGGAAATTAAGGGTGGCATCATGAACCTAACGTTCACCAGTGAAGGGCATGAGACTAAAACATTCACTAAGAACTTGATAACTTCCGAGTATTCGAAACGGGAGGACATCCCTCAACAGGTTCAAAATTTGTTTGTGCCCATAGGGCAAGATGGTATAGAACGTAAAAATGCATACGCTAATGAAGGACTCTTTTTTAAGCTGGGGTGTTATAATCAAACAAACGGAAAAGACCCTAAGGTAAATAAGGTATGGTGTTCCGGAGCGGAAACCTATGGTGGCGATTTGCAAAAACAATATGAAAGCGAAAATTACGCTGAAGTCTGGTTTAAATCCGCAAGTATCACTATTCCGGAAGATGCCATATCCAATGCGGGGTATTTTGAAGCAAATGATGGCCTAAGTGCAAAATCGGTATACCCCAGTGAGGTAATTCCTTTTATGGACAAGTTTAAAATTCTGATGGGGGATGGAACGCATGTGGAAGACCTTATCGATTTCGAACACAAGGATTTTTTCTACACTGCAATTGATGGTACCCGGAGATGGGTGGTCTACAAAACACCAAATTCAGGTGTTACCTCAAAAAACTCCAGTAATACAAGAACCGAGTTGCATGAAAAAAGAGAATGGACACCTGAAGAAGGAGGTAATCTGACAGGTACATGCAAGGTTATGCAGGTCTCTGTTTCAGGTGATGCAACGGTTGCAGCTTCTTACTCTGTGGTTGTTGGGCAAATTCATGGTGGTGAAGGCCATGAAAATGAACCCCTAAAAATATTTTACAAAAAATTCCCTGGCCATACAAAAGGCTCCGTCTTTTGGAATTATGAGATAAACACAGCAGGTGACGATAATTCTAAAAGATGGGATTTCTCAAGCGCGGTATGGGGTCATGATATGTCCGTTATTGGAAAAGATAAAAATGACTATCCAGAGGAGCCATCGGATGGTATTGAATTGGGAGAAGAGTTTAGCTACGAGGTAAATGTATATGAAGGCATCATGTATCTGACTTTCAAAAGTGATAACCACGAAACAAAAACATTTACAAAAAATCTTATTGTATCGGATTATGTCAATCCATCCGATCTTCCAGAACAGGTGAAGCGACTCTTTGTGCCTATTGGGCAAGATGGAACAGAACGGGCAACTGCCTATAAAGGTGAGTTAGGTTATTTCAAACAAGGAGCTTATAACCAAACCAATGGAAAAGATCCTCAAACCAACAGGGTTTGGTGCGCTGGGGCGGAGACCTATGGAGGTGATATTGCCAAACAATATGAGAATGGTTGTTATACGGAAGTATGGTTTAGAGAAGGAACCGTGGGTCCTGGCATTCCACCAAACTAAATCGAAATAACACAATTGAGAGAATTACATTTTGAATTTTATAAGAACACTATTATATGAAAACATTCGGAGCAAGTAAAGAATTCATAAAAGGAGAAGACCTTGACTGGGAGGTCGTGGGCGAAGGCCTAAAACGTAAAATTATGGGCTATGACGATAAGATTATGTTGGTAAAGGTTCATTTTGAAGTAGGGGCCGTTGGTCAAATGCACGAACATTACCATTCTCAGGTAACCTACATTGAAAGTGGAAGTTTTGATGTCACTATAGATGGTAATACACAAACCTTGAAAGGTGGCGATTCTTTCTACATCCCTCCACACGCCATGCACGGAGCAATCTGTAAAAAAAGCGGAGTTTTAATAGATGTATTTAGCCCAATACGGGAAGACTTTATGCTAAACCGATAAAAAAAGGCATCTATAAATCAATTCTTGATGTTTTACTAAGCTTGAATTGAATAATACCTTAAAATTTTAACATTTTAATCTTAAATAGGTTTTTTTTTAACCTTTATATAACATATATTTGGTAAACCAATTTGGTTGACCAGTTTGGAATACCAATTAAAGTAACACTATTATGAAAATGTAACGCAATAAAAAAAAGGATAGGTGCACGCCTATCCTTTAAATGATATCACTTCTTTGGAGGGAAGTAATACTTAAACTGATACACTTTACTTAAAAAATGCATAGGTCAAAATTAAGGAAATTTAATTTATTGGCTAAACGTGTTTTAACAGTGAAAGTGAGATGCCATCACAGCTACGCTAAAGGGATGGAATTGTAATGTTAATTGACACGAATTATTGAAACTAACTAAACAAATGAATTTAAAAACTAAACTATTATTAATTGCAATATTGCTGTCCAATATTCAATTGTTTGCCCAGGAGAACTACAGTCTTGCGGGCACAGTTACTGATGCAAACAGCGTTCCAATCCCTGGAGCGAATGTTGTTGTTTTAAATACAACAAGAGGAACTCAAACCGATTTTGACGGTAATTACTCCATCCAGGTTTCCGATGGAGACGTATTACAGTTTTCATATATTGGTTATGCTACGCAAACTATTATTATTAGTGGGCAAGCATCAATAAACATAACGCTACAAGAAGATACCAGCCAACTTGATGAGGTTGTCGTTATTGGTTATGGTACGCAGAGGAAATCGACATTAACCGGTTCTATTTCCAAAGTAGTTAATGATGATTTGGACCAAATTGCGGTGTCAAGGGTAGATGAAGCCCTTATTGGTCAAGTATCCGGGGTCAATATTCAAGCAACCAATGCGGAAGCAGGTGGCGCTCCTACAATTACCATTCGTGGTTTTGGATCGATAACTGCGGACTCTGGCCCTGCATTAGTGGTCGATGGAATAGTTGTAAGCTCTGAATTTTTGGCAAATATTGATATGAACGATGTGGAATCGTTCGAAGTATTAAAGGATGCAGCATCGGCGGCTATTTACGGTAGTGAAGGCTCTAACGGTGTTATCCTTATTACCACAAAAACTGGTAAGGCTGGTAAAACACAATTCAGCTATCAAACCTACTTAGGTTTTAAGGAAGCTCATGGAAGTGATGATTATAGGAAGAGTGTTGCAGATTGGTCAAGAATAGAGCAAGCCGCTACCGGTACACTTTCTGGCGAAACCTTATACGCGCAGGATCTTGTTAGGATTACTGGAATTGACAGAGATTGGCAAGATGTTTTCTTTGATGGAGGAAACGTTATAAGTCATTCTTTTTCCGCAAGAGGAGGTTCTGAAAATACCAAGTTCAGTGCATCTTTAAGGTCACTACATGATGAGGGTGTTGTTATCACAGATGACTATACATCATACATCGTAAATTTGAAATTGGATACAAAATTGACTGACAAATTAAGATTTGGGCTTAGAGCTTCACCATCTTTCACAGAGCAAAGAAGGTTACCAACATCAATACATAACCCAACACGTCAGTCACCATGGTTGCCTATCTATCATACTGAGGAAACGCTTGAATTTATAAATAGAAGCAATTATCCAGATGTAGGTGTTGGAGATTATTTCTTTGAAAACCATTTGGAAAACAGAGATTATGACAATGATGGCAATACGGAAAGACCTCGTACTTCAGGTGATTCAAATCCATTCGCCCAATACGTTGAACGTGAACATTTCGAGGATAACACCAAGTTATTTGGTTCCACATATTTCAGCTACGAAATTTTGGATGGACTTACAGCAAAAACATCTTTAGGGATAACTTTAGAGCAAAGAACACGAAGAAGATGGGATGGCACAAAGCACCATGCCGCTGGTAACAGCAGAGCTCAATATAATTTACAGAACAGATTCCGTACAAGACTGATTTCCGATAATACGCTGAACTACAGCAAAACATTTGGTGATCACGATCTTGGTTTTCTTGCGGGGATGACAGTGCAGCAACGGAAATCCGAAGAAAGTATTACTACAGGTAATGGATATTCCAATGATTTACTTAAAAACCTACAAGGAGCAACGGCAATCGCAAGTTTTTCAGAGGTCAATACCGAACTTAGAAAGGTGGGCTACTTTGCCAGGGTTAATTACGCCTACAAGGACAAGTACTTATTTAATGCCTCTTTTAGACGTGATGGTAGTTCTGTTTTTGGTATAAATTCCAAATATGGTAATTTCCCCGCCGTATCCGCAGGTTGGAATGTAGCCAAGGAAGACTTCTTAATTAACAGCGACCTTGTCACCAATTTAAAGCTTAGGGCCAGTTATGGTCTTACTGGTTCAGAGAATTTTAATGTAGGAGACCAAACTGTAAATACTTGGCCATACTTGGCCTTGTTGCAAAATTCCAACGCCATTGTTGATGGTAGTGTAGCTCCGGGTGTTTCGCCACTTAATATTGCAAATGCATTGTTACAATGGGAAGCTTCTGAAGAATTCACAGTTGGATTGGATTACGGTTTTTTAAACAATAGAATTTCCGGTTCCATAGATTATTACCAAAGAAATAGTGACGAATTACTATTAAATAATCCGGTTTCATATATCACAGGTTTTAATAATGGTATCGTGAATTTGGGAGAAGTACAAAACCGAGGGTTGGAGCTTGAACTTAGAACGAGAAATATTGTTAACGAGAAGTTTCGATGGAGCTCTACTTTAATTGCTTCTACCAACCAAAATGAATTGTTGAGTTTTGGCGATTCGAACAATGCACTTATAGAGGATACCTACGGTAGAAATTCTCAATGGATCAATCGAATAGGCGAGCCAATATCATCTTATTGGGGTTATGTTGTAGATACTGATGTATATGATGATACCCAGTTTAGAACAACATATGTCGACAATCCATGGAATCGAATTAACGGCCAAGCTGATGACACCATCGTTAAAGACCTTAATGGTGACGGAATTATTACTGAAGAGGACAAAACTATTTTAGGAGACCCTTATCCAGATTTGTTGTACAGTTTTACCAATGATTTTCAATTAGGCGCCTTCGATTTATCATTTCAGGTTCAAGGAAGCCTAGGGGCCCAAGTAAATAACATTGGAGATCAATACTTCTATAATTGGTTTGGAAATAGGACCAGAAGTGGTGGCGAATTACAAGCAGTAGCCGATGGCCTTGTTCCACATCCATCTTTCATTCAAGAAAAAGTATTGACAAGTGAAGTTATTGCAAGTGCAGATTACTTTTCGCTACGTAATGTAAACCTTGGTTATAATTTTTCAGATGATGTACTATCCAAATTCGGTTTAAGCGCTTTAAGAATTTATGTCACCGGTCAGAATCTGATTTATATCACTGCTGATGATTATCACGGTTTCAATCCAGAACATGATGATAATGGTAATCCAAGAGCCTATGGCTCCCAAAGAGCAGGAACACCGATATTCAGAACCATGACATTAGGGTTGAACATTGATTTTTAATTACTAAAAAATAAACTATGAAACATATAAAATATTTAATCTTAGCCATCACAGGATTTGTTCTCACTTCCTGTAGTGATGAGTTTTTGAACCCATTACCAGATACCTCAGTTGCGGTAGATGCATTTTTTCAGTCCGATGCAGATGTATTAGCTGGAGTTATTGGAATCTATGATGCCGTTCAAGGGGTCAATGAAAATACCGTAACAAATATTGGTAATGCGAACAGAGGGATACAATTTGAACATCTTTTAACGGAGCATCGTACCGATAACACTAGAAATGCCACACTTGAAGGTTCAAAATCTGATTTTCATAGATATGTGGTAAATGCTAACAATGTAGAATCTGAAGATTATTATGCTTCCATGTATGAGGTGATTTTTAGAGCCAATAATATCTTGAATTTTATTGATGTTGCAGACGCAAGTAATCAAGCAAGTTATACGGCAGAAGCCAAATTCTTAAGAGCCTATGCGTACTTTAAATTGGTTAGGTTGTTTAGCGATGTCCCCTTGGTAACCGAAGTAGTCGGACCTATAGATAAAGAAGCTCTTTTTACTAGAATACCAGAAGCACAGATTTATGCGCAAATTGTTGAAGATTTGTTGGAAGCCGTTGACGTTTTAGACAACTCATTTAAATCAAGAGCTTCTAGAGCTGCCGCTCAGGCGTTACTGGCCAAGGTGTACTTAACTCAGGCAAGTCCCAATTATACAGGTGCACAACAATTATGTGAAGCTATTATTAATAGTGGAGAGTTTGATTTAGAAAGTGATTATGCTGACGTATTTTATTCAGAATTGAATGATGAAATAATTTTTGCAATTCAATATGAATCAGGAAATGCTCAGGAAAGTCAAAGTTTTTCATCTGAATTTACATCCGCTGTTCGTGCAGGTAGAGAAGATGGTCAAAACATTGTAAATGATAATCTTAGAATAGCATTTGGTTCCAGTGGGGGAATAAGAACAGCAACTTCCATTACCGATTTTGATGGGACACTTGCACCTGATGAAAATGAAGTAGCAAAGTTTTTCCCGGATGGATTTGATGTGAATGCCGATCCTGATCCTTACGGTCCAAGTGCTAGAAACGCTGGTAACGATTACATTGCCTTACGTTTTGCCGATGTGCTGTTAATGCATGTTGAAGCTATTATGGCGGGAGGTTCGTCAACAAGTGTTCCAGGTGCTTTGACTTCTTTCCAAAGAATAAGAGATAGAGCGTTTCCAGATACTGCTCCAAACCTAATATCAAGTATATCAAAAGATGAACTTTTACTTGAAAGACGCGTGGAACTGGCATTTGAGAATCAGCGCTGGTTTGATTTGTTAAGATTTGGGGTTGCGGATGAGATATTGACAGCTCACGCAGCCGAAATGGGATATGTCTATAGTTCCAGAGCCTTATTGCTACCAATTCCAGCAAGAGAAATAAATATAAGCGATGGTCTTTTAACACAAAACCCAGGATATTAATATTAAATACGTGAACTATGAAAAATAAAATAAATATTTTCCATAAAACAACATTATTACTCTTGAGTGTAATTATGGCTAGTAGTGTTTCTAGTTGTGATGAGAGCCTTTTTAGAGATGATTTGCCGGACGCTAATTCCAAAGCGGACACTATATTTCCGGCAGCTAATTTTTCATACGCTTCCATTCAAGATGATTTTAGAACGATTAAATTCACAAACCTTTCCTCTGAAGCTTCTACGTTCGCATGGGATTTTGGAGGTGGAAATACTTCAACCGAAGAGGATCCCTTATTTACATTTGAAGGTGGAGAGGGTACCTATTCGGTATCATTAACTGCAAGTGATGCAAATGGTATTACGGGTTCTATAACCATTGACGTTATGGTTGTTGAAGGTCCATTCCAACCAATTATTCTAGAAGCAGGTTTTGAAGATGACACGCTGCCAGAAGGTGGCGGGGATGGACGAGACTCATGGAGAGCCGATTGGAGTGATGAAAGAGCTATTTTTGGTATTTCAGGCAGTCCAGTAACCTTTGGAGATCAGGCTGCTAAACTGGAAGCAAGTAATGCAAGGCAGGGTTATCAAGAATTTGTGGTAGAGCCAGAAACAAATTATGACATAACATTCTGGTATACCATGAAAGATGATTCTACCGATCCTTGGGCAATAATTGCTGTTGTGGGAGTTACGGAGCATGGGCCAATTGGCAGTATTGCAGATGCAGAAGCTGGCATTATAGCTTCGGTTACAGTAAATGATACTGAAGATCCTGAAGTATATGTTCAACAGAAGTTGTCATTTAATTCTGGAATTAATAACATGGCCGCCATTTATTTTTGGAATGATGCCAATGTTGAAACTAGATTGGATGATTTCACCATTGAGGTTGGAGCTGCCGGTGCTGTGCCTCCTTCGGCAGGATTTAGTTCTGCGCAAAGTGAAATCAATTTTTTAGAATATACATTTACGAACTCATCAACTGGCGCCGTAACTTATGAGTGGGATTTTGGCGATGGAAATACTTCAACAGAGGAATCTCCTACCCATGTTTATATGGATCCTGCTGAATATACGGTTACACTTACGGCTACAGGCGATACAAATCTATCCACTTCCTTAAGTCAGACCATAGATATACAAGCACCGGTCACTGCAGATTTCACCTCCGAGGTTGATGCAATGGACTACAGAACGTATACTTTCACGGATGCTTCAGTGGATGCAGTATCTCTATTATGGGAATTTGGCGATGGATTCCAATTTACAGGAATGGATCCTTCACATACTTATGCGGAAGATGGTATTTACACTGTAACTTTAACGGCCACAAGTATTACTGGAAACATAAGCGCCGCGACCGAAGAGCTTGTAGTGGCTCAAGGCTTTGTTGTGCAGGTAATCAATGGAAATTTTGACCTTTACGGTACAACACCAGGATGTAATGGGGAAAGTACTGGTGACAACGCAGACCCATGGGATATGACAACTAATGCGACTATTCTCGATTGTGATGGAGCGGAAATTACCAGTCCCTACGCAGACCTTTGGGATAATGGCCCATTGGATAGCTGGCTTGACACAGAATACGGTGATAATAGCGAGCAAGCTGGATCAACCAGTGACGGAAATGATGGCACTAGAGGAGCTAAATTAGATGAGAGAGGCCGTCGTTTGTATCAAGTGGTAACAGTTCAGCAAGGTTCAACATACACGTTCTCTATTGATGCAAGCCATACTGCAGCAGGTATTACTTCCGAGGTATTCATATTGAATACAGAAATCGCAGATGAAACAGGTATTAATGCCTCTACTTCTGATGCTGCCATTGATGCATACTTTGCTATTCCGAACATTTTCGCCACGGATGGTGATGCATATGCTACCAGTACATTTCAATTCACAGCATCTACAAATGAGATAGTTATTTATGTCAGGAACATAGATGTTGTAGATGGTTCTGCCGAGGCCTTCTTTGATAACATAGAAATCACTGATTAATAAGGGGAAGGACAAACTATTATAGGATTAAACCACCCAGGCTTTAAATTGGGACTGGGTGGTTATATATCAGTAACTATTACAATTAATAATTGATTTATAAAATGAAAATTTTCCGAAAGAAATCCCTAGCAATTTTTTTAATGGTATTTCTAACTGTTAGTGCTACTTCTCAAAACAAGAAAAGTAGCGTTGCAGAATCGGATAGTAAAATTGAAAAACGCGATAAGAAGAAGAAAAAGAAGAAGGTAAAACTTCCTCAAATAGATTTAAGCCATTGGAAGGTTACTATTCCAGAGGGTAAAGGTAAAGGAGGTGCAATAAGTGTTTCACCGCCAAAAATTCTTGATTATGCAAACAGTGATGTTTTAGCACCTTTTATGTACAATGACTCAACTTCTGGTGCGCTGGTTTTTCACGCCTATCCAACCAATGCCACCACGGCCAATACTAAATATTCGCGATCAGAACTTAGGGAACAAATGGAACCTGGTAACGATAAAGTAAATTGGACATTTGCTCAAGGCGGTACTTTGAAAGCTAGAATGGCCATGGGTGATGTTTCAAGGGCTGAAAACGGAAAGTATCATAAGGTCATTATTGCCCAAATACATGGTAGACTAACAAATGAACAACGAGATTTGATCGGACAGAAAGATAATAATGCTCCACCCATTTTAAAGATTTATTGGCAAAATGGTAAAATCCGTGTAAAAACTAAATTGCTAAAATACGCAGGTGTAGACCAGAAAGCAATTTTACACAAAGAAGCGTGGACAGATGATAAAGGCCAAAATTTTGAGCAAGAAGTAGGTTTTCGAAAATTTACGATTGAAGTTAAGGTCAGTGACGGTAAAATGGTAGTTTCCTTAAATAACAGTGAATTTTTTGTTTACGATAATGCAAGTATAAAACGATGGGGAATATTTGAAAACTACTTTAAGGTTGGTAACTATTTCCAGACAAGAGATGAAGGAGCATTTGCGAACGTGAAAGTTTACGAGTTATCTGTTGAACATTAACTGTTTCAAAACCACAAATAAAAAAATGACTGTTTTAATCCAATTACGAATGTTTAAAAATCTACCCAGTCTTATTTGTCTTTTGCTAATTCTTGGCTCATGTCAGGATAACAATTCAGTTGCTGAAGAAAAAGAAGAAGTATCTATTGATGAGCCCACAACCGATGTAGTAGATATTCCAGATCCAGATCCGGAAGAAACTTCTTTTATCTTACCGGAAATTGATTTGAGCAATTGGAAAGTAACGCTGCCAATAGGACGCCCTGATGAGGTGGAGCCTCCAGAAATATTGGAATACGCTACCAATGAAAAGCTAAAATCGTTCATGTATAATGACTCTATCGAGGGTGCTTTGGTTTTCTACACTTATCCCGGAGCCACTACCGCAAATTCCTCTAGATCAAGAACAGAACTTAGAGAACAGATGGAACCTGGCAGCAATTCGGTTAATTGGACGTTTTCCCAAGGAGGGAGGCTTAAAGGTACATTGGCAATGGATGATATTTCTAAAGATTCAGATGACAAATACCATAGAACCATCATTATGCAGATTCATGGTCGTTTGACAAATGAACAAAGAGATTTAATTGGCCAAAAAGATAATAATGCGCCACCAATGCTTAAGATTTACTGGCAAAATGGTGAAGTAAGGGTAAAGACAAAGGTTTTAAAAGACCCAAATGTTTCCAATACAGACATCTTACGCACTGATTCTTGGACGGATGATGAAGGTTTTAATTTTAACGAAGAAGTAGGGTTCAATACGTTTTCATTGGAAGTCTTGGTTTCTGATGGAAGAATGGAGGTGATTTTAAATGATACAGAATCAGTCGTATATGAAAGTGATGATATAAAAAAATGGGGTGTTTTTGAGAACTATTTCAAGGCAGGAAATTATTTGCAAACGTCTGATGAAGGTTCATATGCTCGGGTAAAATATTATGATTTAGAGGTTGAACATTAAGAGTATTTTTTTGAGTTAGTTTAGTTGAATACCAAAAACTATTGGCTAAAATTTTTGGCCAATAGTTTTTTATCCAGACTTGGAAATTAAAGTGAATAAGAATAAAAAGAATGCTTTATAGGTTAAACTAATTTGCTTAAATTTAACAAACCAATCTGGTTAACCAATTTTAGAGTGTATATAAGAATATGAGAGTTGAGATACTTACAAAGAATGAAAATCAAGAGGTACAGAAAGGTATTATCTCTAAACTGAGGGATTTAATAAATTATAAAAACTTAGAACCTGGAGACAAATTGCCATCTGAAAGGATGTTGTCAGAAAAGTTTGAAGTTAGCAGAAGTAATGTCAGAGAGGCTATTCAAAAACTGGAGTTTTTTGGCATCCTAAAATCAAGACCACAGAGCGGTACTTTTATCGCCAATATTGGAAGAGTGGCCATGAGTGGAATGTTGGATGATATATTGAGATTGGAGGATCCAGATTTTAAATCCCTTGTCGAAACTCGAATTTTACTCGAATTAAAAACGGTAAGATTGGCTGCCCTGAGAAGAACAGAAGAAGACCTTGAAAAAATGCGCCAAGCATTAGATGCTTATAGACAAAAAGTATTAGATGGGAAAGATGCAGTAGAGGAGGATTTGTTGTTTCACTTGGCCATTGCCAATGCCAGTAAGAATAGTACCATGAATACTTTTATGTTGATTATAACCCCAGAGATTATCACCAATTTTGAAAAGTATCATGTTTGTGATAATAACCAATCTTTTTTAGGCATTCAGGAGCATGAGGATATTTATCAAGCAATAAAAAATCAAGATCCTAAGATGGCAAAAGAAAAAATGAAGGTTCATTTTAAAATTTTATACCAATACTGTTATAATATAAAAGATTAAAAAATAAGATAGAGGATGAAATTGCACGCTTTTGTCTTCAATTATAAAAAAAGGAGGGAAGTAAAACTTAACAAGAACATTATAGATCCTGCCAATATGCGGCTTACCATATCCATCAGGTTTTAGTTTTTATAAGTTTTATGTTGTGAGAGACTGTATAATAGGAAAATCAATAATGGTACTTTCCTTGATTACATTTCTATAATATCCCATTGACTATAAAAACCAACTAATATGAAAGTTAAAGGCTTAAGATGGTGGATAATAGGCTTGATATTTATAGCTACTGTTATCAATTATATTGATAGAACAGCATTTGCCTTACTCTGGCCTCAAATGGGTGAAGATTTAGGAATGGATAAGTCTGACTATGCTATCATGCTAAATGTTTTTATGGCTTGTTATGCTATTGGAAAATTTGCATCCGGAAAGTTATACGACACCATTGGAACACGTTTGGGCTTTACAGTTTCCATTATTGTTTGGTCAGTTGCTTCGGCGTTTCATGCCTTTGCTCGGGGTATTATTACGCTTTCTATTTTCAGAGGGCTGTTAGGTCTTGGAGAAGCAGGTAATTGGCCAGGTGCCGTAAAAAGCAATGGTGAATGGTTTCCTGTTAAAGAGCGAGCAATAGCACAAGGTATTTTTAATGCAGGAGCTTCTATTGGAAACGTTATCGCGCCTTTTATTATAGTATTCTTATATACAAAATTTGGGTGGCAAACCACCTACATAATTTTGGGAGCAGTGGGTATGCTATGGGTAATACCATGGTTGTTTTTAAACAAATCAACCCCAGAAAAGCATCCTTGGGTGACAGAGAAAGAAAGAAGTTTAATCCTTGATAGTAGAATAGATAAAGGTGAAGAGAATATTGATGCCAAAGTAAAAAGTCTAAGTGTTGGTAAAATATTAAGTTATAAGCAATCTTGGGGTGTATTGTTATGTAGATTTTTTATAGAACCAATCTGGTGGTTTTTTGCAGGATGGATGCCAATTTACTTAAATGATAAATTCGGATTAAGTATTGAAGAAATCGCAGCGACCATGTGGATATCTTATCTTATGGCTGCGGCTGGAAGTATTCTTGGCGGGATGTTTACCAAAGAATTAATGAAGAAGCTTTCGGTAGATGCAGCAAGAAAAATAACAATAACCTTAGGAGGAGTACTAATATTAATAGCCTTTGTCTGTATTATAACACTGGTAAAGGAAAACAATTTTATGACCTTCATTTATTTTGCAGGATTGGCACTTTTTGGGTTTCAATTTGCAATCGGTAATATCCAAACGATTTCGAGTGATTTGTTTAGAGGACCCTCAGTTGGGACTTTGGCTGGACTGGCAGGTACAATCGCTGCCGTTTCTCCAATGATTATGAATTGGTTTGTTGGTCAAATTACAACCCAGTCCTATACGCCAGCATTTATTGCTATCTGTGTTTCGGTTGTACTTGGGGTTGTTGCAATTTTCGCTTTGATCAAGAATATAGAACCGGTAAGAAAAACAGTAGAGTTGTAATAAAGAAAACAAGAATAAATTTTAGAATTAAAAATAAAATAAATGAGTAAAATCGAAGGGAAAATAGCCGTTGTTACAGGGGCTACAGGAGGTATAGGTTTCGAAGTTGCAAAAAGATTAGGTGAAGATGGATATACCGTAGTTTTAAATGGTATAGAAGATGACGCAGGAGCAGAAAGAGTGAAAGAACTTACAGCACAAGGAATAAAAGCGGAATACTACGGTTTTGATGTTACAAACGAAGAAGCTGTAACTTCTAACATCACCAAAATTGGTGAAAAATATGGAAAAATAGATGTGCTGGTTAACAATGCTGGCGGATTGGGCGGAAGATCTAGGTTTGAAGAAATGACAACAGATTTTTACAGATTTGTAATGGCACTTAATCTTGATTCTGTATTTTTTGCTTCAAGAGCTGCAATCCCTTTCCTTAAAAAAGGAGAACACCCTTCTATAATTAACTATACGTCAAATGCAGGGTGGACCGCTGGTGGACCAGGAGCTGGAATTTACGGAACTTCTAAAGCAGGTGTTCATGCTATAACTAGAGCATTGGCAAAAGATTTAGCGGAATATGGGATTAGGGCAAACGCAGTATCACCAGGTACTATTGATACTCCATTTCATGCTCAAATTAAAGCAACGAAACCCGAAGTTTTTGCGTCTTGGGCAAATAATATTATGTTGGGAAGATTAGGTCAACCAGAAGATGTAGCTGGCGTTATTTCTTTCTTAGCAAGCAAGGATGCATCTTTCATAACAGCAGAAACTATCCAAATTGGCGGTGGACAAGCTTTAGGAATATAAAATGAGTAGATTAAAAGACAAAGTAGCAGTTGTTACTGGAGGTGCTAGAGACATAGGTAGGGAAATATCTGTTAAATTAGCAAAAGAAGGTGCCAAAGTAGTTGTAAACTACTTTAATTCTGAAGCCGGAGCTAATGAAACATTAGATATTATAAAATCTTTTGGAGGTGAAGCTATTGCTGTCAAAGCGGATGTCTCAAAATTAGATGATATTAAGAATTTAAAGACAAAAGTGGTTGAAACTTTTGGAAATAAAGTAGATGTTTTAGTAAGTAATGCAGGAGGTCTTTTTGCACGTAAAACCCTTCAAGAACTAGATGAGTCATTCTATGACTTAGTCATGAATGTTAATTTTAAGTCTACCGTTTTCGTAACCCAGGTATTTGAACCCTTAATGGGTAAAGGAGCTTCAATTATTAACCTTTCTTCGCAAGCCGCTAGAGATGGTGGTGGTGGTGGGTCTTCATTATACGCTTCTTCTAAAGGTGCCGTAACCACATTTACTAGAGCTATGTCAAAAGAACTTGGTCCTAAAGGAATTAGAGTTAATGCAATTTGTCCGGGTTTAATAGCAACGAAATTTCATGATGATTTTACTAAAGATGAAATACGTGTTAAAGTTGCGGCCGGGACACCTCTACGAAGAGAAGGTAATGCTGACGAAATTGCCGATTTGGTGGCGTACTTAGCTTCAGATGAGGCTTCATTCGTAACTGGGAATAATATTGATATAAATGGTGGATTAGCCTTTAGTTAACTTTTACAACAATAAAATCAATCAAATAAAATATATTAGTTAGATGAAAAAAGTAGTAACATTTGGAGAGATAATGTTGCGATTGGCACCTCCTGGATTTTTAAGGTTTTCCCAGACCAACAGTTTTGATGTTGTATATGGAGGGGGAGAGTCGAATGTGGCGGTGTCCCTTGCAAATTATGGTGTCCCTGTTGATTTTGTAACGCGTCTTCCGGACAATGATATAGGACAATGTGCATTGATGGAAATGCGCAAGAGAGGCGTTGGCACGGACAAGATCGTATACGGAGGAGACCGATTGGGCATTTATTTTCTGGAGACCGGTGCTGTGAGCAGGGGAAGCAAGGTGGTTTACGACAGGGCACATTCTGCAATCGCGGAGATAGAAAAGGGAATGATTGATTGGGAGCATGTTTTTGAAGATGTGGAATGGTTCCATTGGACCGGGATAACACCGGCAATTTCCCAAGGAGCTGCAGATGCCTGTTTGGAAGCAGTGAAAGCAGCCAGTAGGTTGGGAGTTACCATTTCAACAGATTTAAATTACCGGGCCAAATTGTGGAAATACAGGGGAGACCGTGAAGCCATAATGACAGAACTGACCTCTTATTGTGATATCGTTTTGGGCAATGAAGAAGATGCGGAGAAACATTTTGGCATTAAACCGGAAGGATTGGACATTACCACCCAGGGAGAGCATGTAAAAGCGGAAGCGTTCCTCTCCGTTTGCAAACAGATGATGGAAAAGTTCCCAAGGGCCAAAAAAGTGATTACGACATTGAGGGGTTCCATTTCAGCTTCCCATAACACATGGGCAGGGGTACTCTATGATGGAAAGACCATGTTCAAGTCCCCAGAATACCAGATCACACATATCGTGGACAGGGTTGGAGGGGGAGATTCCTTTATGGGCGGATTGATATATGGCTTGTTGAAATACCCTGAAGATGACCAAAACGCACTGAACTTTGCTGTGGCCGCCTCATGCTTAAAGCATACCATAAAAGGCGATGCCAACTTGGCAACGGTTTCAGAAGTAGAAAAATTGATGAGCGGGGATGCATCAGGAAGAGTAGCAAGATAATAAGGACAATGGCACAATATTCAAGAATAGAAGTAGTAAGGGTGATGCAAGAAACGGGCATGGTTCCTTTGTTTTATCACCCAGACATCGAACTGGGCAAGAAAGTATTAAGGGCATGTTATGATGGCGGAGCGCGACTCATGGAATTCACGGCAAGAGGCGACTTTGCTTTCGAAGTATTTTCAGAACTGAACAAGTTCATCATAAAAGAACTCCCTGGGATGATTATGGGAGTGGGCTCCATTACGGATGCGGCCGCTGCTTCGATGTACATGCAGATGGGGGCGAATTTTATTGTTACCCCATCCTTAAGAGAAGACATAGCCATGGCCTGTAACAGAAGAAAAGTTCTATGGTCGCCTGGCTGTGGCTCGTTGACGGAGATCAATAGGGCAGAAGAGCTGGGCTGTGAAGTTGTAAAACTATTCCCTGGATCTACCTATGGCCCCGGTTTTGTAAAAGCAATAAAAGGCCCACAGCCTTGGACCAGCATTATGCCTACGGGAGGCGTCAGCACGGAAGAGTCCAATCTAAAAGCATGGTTTGATGCTGGAGTGACCTGTGTGGGAATGGGTTCCAAACTGATTTCAAAAGAGATTTTGGAGCAAAATGATTTTAACGGCCTCGAGCAGTTGGTTAAAAGTACTTTGACAACAATACAAAAGTTAAGAGCTTAATTGTGTTCATAGATTTTTTCATCACTGTTTTTACCTAATGATCTAATATGGAGGTGAAAAAATCACTATTAAAGAAAATACTTGGTCTGATATTGGGTTTTGGGCCAGGTATTTTTGCTATTGGCTATACGATAGGCACAGGAAGCGTGACTTCAATGATTGTTGCAGGAAGTACCTATGGTATGCAATTGTTATGGGTGTTACTGCTTAGTTGTTTTTTTTCTGGTGTATTAATGTATGCATATGGTAATTATGCCTTGATTTCTGGAGAAACAGCGCTGTATAGTTTTAAAAGGCACATTAAGGGAGGTAAACTTATAGCAATCCTCATTATTATAGGGATATCATTTGGTCAATGGAATTCCCTTATGGGCATTTTAGGTATTTGTGCCAATATTATTTTTGAAATATTTGCTATTTATTTTCCAGACCTTCGAGCATCAGAATATGAGATTGTTCTGTTGATTGCTATTGTTGTAATAGCGATAATGTATGGTTTGCTGTTGATAGGAAAGTACACCTTCTTTGAAAAGATATTAGTGATTTTTGTTTCCATTATGGGATTATCTTTTCTAATATCACTTTTTATGGTATATCCATTACCAATAGAAGTCGCTAAAGGATTGATTCCTTCAATTCCTGATGTAAAAGGGGGTAAAATGCTTGTTGCCGCCTTTGTTGGCACTACCATGGCGGCAGCTACGTTCTTGTCCAGACCGCTCTTTGTAAAAGGGAAGGGTTGGGATATGACCAATAGAGGGCAACAGAAAAAAGATGCGATTTTAGCAGCTGTTTTGGTCTTTGTTATAAGTGCGTCTATCATGGCAGTGGCAAGCGGAGCGTTGTTCCATCAAGGAAAACCTGTAACCCATGTTTTAGATATGGTTTCAACTTTAGAACCCGTAGCGGGGAAGTTTGCGCTAACCTTATTTTTCTTTGGAACACTAAGTGCAGGACTTTCTTCAATTTTTCCATGTTTATTGATTGCGCCTATATTGTTAGCAGATTATCAATCTGGAAAATTAGATACCAATTCACGACAATTCAGGATAATTACGGCCATTGCATGTCTGTTCGCCTTAATTGTGCCCATTTTTGGTGCCAATCCAATTGAGATGCAAATTGTATCTCAAGTATTTAATGTGTTTGTCTTACCGCTTGTAATTATTGGGATTCTTCTTCTTATCAACAATAAAAAAATAATGAAAGAGCATCGTACCAGCAAATGGATTAATATGATTTTAATACTTTCTTTGATGTTCGCCTGTCTTATTTCTTACAACGGTATATCAGCATTATTGAATTACTTTTAGCACTGATTTTATTTAAAGCATTACTTTTAAAAAATTAAACTTATTGCTTTAAATATTATGAAGACAAGTGGGAAAAATATTTTAGGATACAATTTTTCATCCATAGGGGAAACTGTTTTTTTTGCAAAAAATCCAGGAACAGGAAATCAATTAGAAACTCCTTACCATGAAGCAACTCTTAAAGAGATAAACCAAGCAATAACGCTTGCGGAAAATGCTTTTACCCAATACCGAGAGAAGACTGGAGAAGAAAAGGCTTTGTTTTTAGAAACGATTGCTGAAGAATTACTTCAAATTGAAGAAGAACTAGTTGGCCTATGCGGCCAAGAAACTGGATTGCCAGCTGGTAGGTTAAAAGGCGAATTGGGCAGAACAACAGGTCAACTAAAATTGTTTGCGACCGTTTTACGAGATGGCTCTTGGGTAGATGCAAGGGTAGATACTGCTGATTTAAATAGAAAACCATTTCCCAAATCAGATATTAGACAAATGCAAATAGCCTTAGGCCCTGTGGGAGTTTTTGGAGCAAGCAATTTTCCATTGGCTTTTTCTGTGGCCGGTGGTGATACGGCATCAGCTTTAGCGGCAGGCTGTACCATCGTTGTAAAAGCGCATCCTGCGCATCCCGGTACTTCAGAATTGGTTGGCAAAGCCATTGTTTCAGCTGCAAAGCGATGTGATATGCCAGATGGAGTGTTTTCATTGGTTCAAGGTGCTTCTATTGCAGTTGGACAAGCGATAGTTCGTAATCCGTTAATAAAAGCTATTGGTTTTACAGGTTCATTTAGAGGAGGTAAGGCTTTATTTGATGAGGCTGCAAGGCGAGAAGAACCGATACCCGTATATGCGGAAATGGGAAGTGTTAACCCGGTTTTTGTACTTCCAGGTATTTTAAAGGAAAATCATCAAACTTTGGCAGAAGGCTTGTCAAATTCAGTTCAACTGGGTGCAGGTCAATTTTGTACAAACCCGGGAATCACTGTTTTGCCAAAAACAAAGGAGAGTAAAGTTTTTGAAGATGTACTAAAAAATAGCGTTCAGGTTTCGGAATCTGCTACTATGCTTACGGAAGCAATTCAAAAAGGGTATAACCTTGGACTTGAAAAATTGAAAGTAAAAAAAGAAGTAGAATCCATTTCAACAGGAAAAAAGACTGAAGGACATTCTCAAGGTGTCGCCGAGGTTCTTTCCGTATGTGCAAGTGATTTTTTATCCGATAAAGAACTGGAAGAAGAAGTTTTTGGACCGTCAACACTTTTGGTGAGGACAGAGGATAAAAACGAAATCATGGACATCGCCAAAAATTTAAATGGGCATCTTACCGCTACCGTTCATGGTACCGAGGAAGATTTATATGAATATGCAGATTTGTTGAAGGTATTGGAACGTAAAGTGGGCAGGTTGCTGATTAACGGATTTCCTACCGGAGTAGAGGTGTGCCATAGCATGGTGCATGGGGGACCTTTTCCGGCTACCACCGATGCAAGGATGACATCTGTGGGAACTGCTGCAATAACAAGGTTTACAAGACCAATGTGCTATCAAAACTATCCAGATTCACTGCTTCCAGATGAGTTGAAAACTGAAAACCCTTTGAGCATTTTAAGAATGGAAAATGGGAAATATGTACTTCCTAATTGAAATTAGGGTCAATATATTTTGACTCCATATTAGAGCACGCGGTGATTAGCCATTTTTGAAACCTTTATCTTTTCTTTAGATGCAGTATAAAAATTGCATTAAATCCAAAGAAAAGATTGCCATCTCTCGTATTAAAATTGTTTCGAGTTTGCGTAATAAAGGCATCTTCTGCAATGTTTGGCGCATTGGAAAGATGAAATTGAAGCATTAGATCTGTTAACTCCCAGTTTACACCTATTGCAAAGGGGTCAAAAGTATTTACAGACTCTAATGGATTGGCCAAATAATAGTATTCTGTTGATATTGATAAATGACCACCTATTTTATACCTACCACCAATGCCTAGAGCAAAATGATCAGTAGGGTCATCCATATTTCTGGAAGAATTTCTATGAATAAAGGTTGGAGAAGCTTGTAATGAAAAATTTCGCGTAAATTTTCTTGCAATCAAAACTTGGGAGGTAAAGGATAACTTATCAGAAAAACCATTGCTTGCATTTATACTTCTATTGGGGTTTGTTCTAAGACTAGCATTTTGAGCAAGCGTTATTGTAAAAGGAGAGCCTTTGCCGTTACTAACTTGCTGCACAAGCTTGTATTTAAAATAGGTGTCAAAAATCCCATCAAACGTGGTAATGCCACTGCCAAATGTAAGCCTATCTGAAAAGGCATAAGACGCACCAAACCTGGTACTGATTCTATCAGCTAAAAAACCTTGAGTCCTTTGAGGGATGTTCCAAAACCTTGAATTGGCAGAAATTTCCATGATTCCCTTTTTTCTTGTTTCAATGGAATGACCCAACGCTATCCTGGTAGTTTTAAAAGTGGCTTCTGTAAATTGTTTGCTGTCTGGAAACTCTTTTTCTAATGACTGCAATAAATCTTGCGCCATTAGAAGGTTAAGCATAGCCGAACACAAAAAAAGAAAAACAAAGGAAATTTTAGTTCTCATAAGGCTGATATTCAAATCTAAATTTTACTTGTATCGTTTTTGCAATATTTCCTGCCACAATGGGAGGTATTTTAATCTTAAAATCTGCTACGGTCAGATTTAGATTTCCTGATAAAACCAGGACATTATTTATATACTCAATCTGAGTTTTTATCTCAACTTCTTTGGTAACACCATGAATTGTTATTTTCCCCTTTACCAATTTGGTTTGTAAAGGAGGTAAACTTGTATCAAAATCCTGTATTTCCCCCTCAAAAGTAGCTTTGGGATAAATGTCAGATTCAATATAGCTTTCATTAAAATGTTCTTGCATTAGAGCTTTCCTAAAAACAAATGTGCGCATCAGCATACTAATGGCCACTTCTTTGCTGGATAAGTCTACTATGCTTAAAACCTGATTGTTGCTGGCTTCAATATCTTCAACAGAAGTATATGAAAAAAAAGTTATTTGCCCTTGCTTTGTAATTACACGATTTGCTTTTTGTCCAAAACAAACCTGCGAAACAAGAATTATGGCAAATAGGGTTAGTTTATTCATTGGTTTGGTTTAACAATACACAGTTCAGCAATATAGCGTCCATCAAAAAACCTTTACATATTCCTTTAAGAATCACTGTGTCTCCTTTGGTGAGTTTTTTTATTTGTTCAATTTGATTTTCTTTCATATCGCACATAATACACATATACTCTTCACCACCTTGCAATAATACAGTATATCTATTATTAAAGAAAGTAACCTCTTTGACGATACCTTCAACTTCTATTATTTTTTCGACAAAAGTTTTGTTGGCGAGTGTTTCATCAGATATAAATGAAGCTAATAAATCTGTTGAATTAATCCTTATCTCCGTTTCTGCGGTAATGGAGTTTTGGTTAGGTTCTTCATTGAATTTTACTAGAATATAGTAGACAAGGCCTAAACAAAAGGATGCTAAAAACGTTATGAAGATTTTCTTTTTTACAGTCATTGCTTACTGTATCTAGATTAATGATAACCTATTTTTATTTTAAGTGGTTGTGTTTTATTAGGCAAAGTATAAAAATAACCCATAGGAGCAATACTCGGGGAATTCCGAACTCCTATGGGTTTCAACAACTAAACTGGAAAATCAATTTTAGACATAGCAATCTATTTCCCCCGAATCAATCGTAGCCAAATCATTGTAAGCATCAGCCTTTATTAGGCCTCCGTATGAGCTGTCATCATCGTCATCACAACTTATATTCATTACAAGGATTAGGACTATAAGGACTTTCACAGTTATAGTTGCAATTAGTTTTAAGTTTTTCATGGGTTGATTTTTAGATATTAATTAATTATTTGGTGAAGTATTTATCATAAGGCAGAATTTCCTTCTCCAAGTGTTGGGCTGTTGTCTTCACCCCAATCGGATGATGTTTTCCCTTCTCCATCATAAGATATACTGGACCCTGAAGCCACATTAGGTACAAATCCACCTGCGTCCCATATACCGGCTTCAACAGCTACAGATTCTCTAGCATTACCAGACGCACCCCATTGTACAAAGCTTCTAATGTTTTCAGCATCTCCAAAGCCACTATTGTTAGCGTAAAGACCAAGACCACCAGCATCATCAGGTGCTTCCAGGGTTGCCGGAGAAATTACAAGAAACTCTCCTGGCGCCAAGTTTGTAGAACCACTTACCACAGTGGTCATTGCTACATCCCCAATTCTAAAATATTGACCTGGACCAAAACACATCCAGTAGGTAGATAGGTCTACGGTTTGGTTGCCGTTGTTGTACAGTTCAATTTGATCATCCACTAAATATTCCACTTCGTTAATGACAATTGATCTAATCTCAGGAGCAGTAAAAGTGTTTGATTCCCCAAAAGTGGTCGTTGTGGTCTCGGACCAATCTGTTGCACTATTTCCTTGTCCATCGTAAGCAATGCTGTTATCAGCATTTCCAACTACCATTACATATTCCCCGGCGGTCCAAATACCAGCTTCTACAGCAACATTTTCCCTTGGACTGTCTGCGGCACCCCATTGAACAAAATCGCGAATATTGGCAGCATCGCCAAAACCTGAATTGTTGGCATAAAGACCAATGCCTCCTTCAGCATTTGGCATGTCATAAGCTATGCTTAAGAAATCCCCTGGTTCCAAATTCAAGTTTCCAGCAACAGTTAAGTCACCAATTCTTCTGTAAGTGCCAGGACCAAGACATAAGAAATAATCACTTACATCAACAGCTATATCTCCGTTGTTATAGAGTTCAATATCGTTGTTTAAATATCCAACCTCATTCAACACAATGGAGGCAGTAGGTTCTGGCGCTGTTGTAGAATTTTCAGAACCTAAGGTGGGCGTTGTAGTTTCTGTCCAATCTGAGGCAGCATTTCCAGTGCCATCATAAGCTATACTGTTATCGGTAATGCCAACAACAGGAATAAAATCGCCTGTTGTCCATATGCCGGCAGCAGCGGCAACATTTTCACGTGCACTTCCTGCATCTCCCCACTGCACAAAATCTGCAATAGTCGAGGCGCTTGTAAAATCAGTATTATCGATATAAAGGCCCAATCCACCCGCCGCAGAGGGCATGTTATAATTGATGACCAAATACTCATCTGGAGCTAAGTCGACATTGCCCTGTAATTCTAGATCGCCTATTCTTCTATAAGTTCCAGGTCCTAAACATAAGAAGTAATCGCTAAGGTCTACATTCACGTCACCATTATTGAAAATTTCAACGGATCCATTTAAATAAGCAACCTCATTTAACACTACAGATGCTTGACCTGTTGGTTCCTCTGGAGGAGGTGCAGGGGCGTCATCCGGGATGTCGTTAATATCGTCTTCAGAACAGCTCCATGCTGTAAGAAGTAATGCGGAAATAAATAAATACTTTTTCATTTTTGATTCTTTTTTTAGATGTTAATTACAGCACAAATCAATTAATAAACCTTGCGTGAATCACTAAAAAGGTTTGTGAAAGGGAATTTTAGAGTTTAAAAAGGAATAAAAAAGGGATGTATAAGGACCGGCCAGTTTTCTAAATTTTAAAACTTATCTTTTATATTAGCCATAGTTGCACGGAATCTTTGAACAATGCGAAAAGACAAACTTTATTTTTTTACTTTTTTGGCAATTACTGCTGTGTTTATTTTGATAGCAGGAATTGCCGTAAAATCGTTTATCAAAGTAAGCGCCAATCAGTTTTTAGAAACCCAGCTAGAGTCCAGTAAAAGAGAAGCAAAAGAGGTAGCCAGTTTGATTGGCTTTCAATTGGCTAGCGGATTGGATAAAGACGTGGTAATTAAAAACGTCCAGAAAAGTATTGAAAATACAGATACTGAAAATGGTTTTATATGCATGTTCGATTGGTCTGGAAAGGAAATTTGCCACCCAGATATTACTAGGGTCGGCCAACAAGTCAGTCCAAATCAATCTTCAGTATCTACCGTTGATGGAGATATAACACCTGAAGATTTCTATAGTCTGCTTACCAGAAAAAAGAGCTTTGGGGGAATAAGGGATTTTAAAGAGGAAGAAAGAGCTTCGGAAATTATTTATTTGTATCCTGTAGAGAATTCTGATTGGATTATAGCTGCACATGCCAACATCAAAAAAATATCCAATCAGATAGATGGGTTACGCAACAAGTTTTACACCATTTTTATAATCATGGGTTTTGCCATAATCCTTTGCTCCGTTATTATGGTAAGATTGATAGGAAGTTCTTATGAAAAACGGTTGGAGGTCAAAAACGAAAAACTTGAAGATGAAGTTGTCAGTTTGGCCAAATTAAACAGGGCATTGGACAATTATCAACAAAAAGTAACTGAAAGTACTAAACCCGAGTCTAAAAAAATAAGTGCAGAAAAAGGAAAGAAGAGAATTCTTACCTATGTTAGGAATGAGCTCAAACCGATTTCTACGGATGATATAGCATATGTTTTTATGGAAAGCACTATTACTTATATTGTTTGTTTTGATGGTAGTAGATCTACCTCTAATTTGAGCTTGGATGAATTATTTTCAAATCTGGATGAATCACATTTTTACCGGGCCAATCGTCAGTTCATAGTGGCTATCTCATCAATTAGTAAGATTATAAAATATGGAAATAATCAACTAAAGATTTTAGTGGACCCCAACTCCGAGGTCGATATTATAATCAGCAAGAACAGAGCCTCAGAGTTTAAGCAATGGCTCAACTTATAGAATAAGAATTAAAACTCTTTTTTTAAAGCCTTTATATCTGTTATTAACTGTGCTATGGATGATCTGTTCAATCCATTGTAAATGCCTCTAATATGCTTGTTTTTATCTATCAATAAAAAGTTTTCTGTGTGTAAAAAATCATCAACACTCTTTGGTTCGCCTAAATCATTTTCCACAAAATAATGGTCCCTGCCAAGATTGTATATTTCCACTTTATCACCTGTTGCTAAATGCCATTTATTATCTATTACATCATATTTGTTAGCATATGCTTTTAAAACAGATACGGAATCTATTGTTGGTGTTACGGAATGTGAGAGTATTAATACTTCTGAATCATCTTTAAAGGCTTCCTGTATTTTAGACATATTATTGGTCATTTTAAGGCAAATGCCAGGACAACTTGTAAAGAAGAAGTCTACCACGTAAATCTTTTCGTCAAATATTTTTTTTGTGATGGTTTCACCCAACTGATTTGTCAATTTAAAATCTGGGATTTTGTGAAACCTCTTTTCTTCATTACTTCCCGGAGTTATCCAATGTGGAGTAAAAGTCTCATCGCCAAAATAAGGTAGGTGCTCAACTCTACTAGTCTCTTCAATCTTTATATTTTCTTTCTTGATTTCCTTTTTACAACTTATAAAGCAAACAAGTAAATAAAGACAGAAACAGTTTAGGCCGCTAATTTTTAGAAAGTACCACTTCTTCATCTTTTAGTTTATAGCATGAATTGGCACGCCTCATGCCAAAAATTCTTCCATTTTTTGCCTCATAGTTTACATACAACTTTCCATTTTTCAACCATGCCTGCTGCAAACCTATTTCTTTGCCATCTACCAAATTCCTTGATTTTGCTAATTCACCGGTCTTATACCACTTTTTCTCAATCCCTTGTATCTTACCATCAACATAGTTGGCTTTTGAAGCCAAAACACCATTATTCCACCATGCTTTGTAACTGCCTACAAGTTTGTTCTGATTGTAATGCGATTCAATTTTTAAAATCCCGTTTGGAAACCACACTTTTGCAATCCCCATTTTTTTACCCTCATAAAAACCAACTTTTTGCTGTAGCGAATCATTCATATGATATTTTACCGCATAACCAGTAAAAAGTTGGTTCTTGTAATACCAATTACCTTCATTGCCATTTAGAACAAGACTATCCTTCGCAACTTGAACATTCGCTATAATCTTTTCTTCGCTGGCACCATTCTTTTTTGGTTCTGAACTATGCTCACAACTCAAAATACAGCTAACAAACAACAGTAAAAGTATGCCAGGAATTATCTTCATTTAATATCCTTGATAAGGGCCCGCAAATACAATGTAAGAACCAGTTGTTGAATAAACCTCGTTAATAATATGATAGTGGTATTCTTCTTCACCATCTGTATATTGGGTAGCAGATGTATGCCCACCGGAAGAATCTAAATCTGTTGGATAGGTACCTGTGGAATTACACTTTCGACCATAGATAAATACCCCGTCCAATAATACTCCAACTAAATTTTCATCATCGTTAGAAAATGCCACTGGCTCCAAGTGGTAGTGATACACACCTGGGCCTATATGTGCTCCGGTCCAATCTAAACTTGCAGCTGCCTGATCTAGCGCACCACCACCTTCTTGATCATTGAACAAGGAAGAACCACTAACTGCTATTCCTATTGTTCCTAATTCTGTCTGCACGGTACTGCCATCTATATCTGGAATGGCATCAACAGTTATTGTTGTTGCATTATTATTGCTGCTTATAATTGATGGAGTAAGTCTTACATCTGGTTCTTCTATATAACCGTCATTACCTTCACCCCAATAAACGGTTTCGTGATTTGGTAGACCGGTGGTCTCTATGGTGACCGTGGTGCCTCCATCAGATAAATATATATCAGTTGCTTCGGTATTAAAAGCTGCAAAAGCTGCGGGCAACTCAGTTAATGCTATATCATTGGTATCAATACCGGTGCCATCATCTGTCAACGTATCATCAGTATCGCTTGAACAGGAGAATATTGCTATTGAAAATAATATAGCTAAAGTTAAAATTGAGTTCGTTTTCATACTACTACTTTTTTTGATTGTTAATTTCTATTGGGACCTCCTTGTCTTTTAGGTTTAGGAGCTTTTTTAAATTCCTCTTCGTTGATATAACCATCTTCGTTCAAGTCAACTTTGTCGAAATTATTTTTTAAAGGCCCTTTAACTTCTGCTTTGGAAAGTTTTCCGTCTTCATCTTTATCCATTTTTTTTAAAAGCTCATCAAAGGATGGAGGTTCTCTTCTTTCAGAGTTTCTTTCTCGCTGTTGGGCTTTTAAATTACAAGAAGTCAATATTCCAATTATTCCTATAGAGATTGCTAACTTTAAAGTGCTGTTCTTCATAATATGATTGTTATGCTTTTTAAGTTTAGATGCTATTGTTTTTAAAAACTTGTGCCCGGTGATGATTTTTTTCTATTCTGATTTTAAAAATCCTTCTAAATTGCACTAAGATTAACTTGATAATTTATTGGAGGACAAGCAGTTTTTAGCGGATCTTAGAGAGCAGAAACAATCCGCTTACAGTAGATTGTTAGATGATTACCAAAGCAAGGTCTTTAATACTTGTCTCTCATTTGTTCCCAACAAGGAGGATGCTGAAGATATTGCTCAGGAAGTTTTTGTAGAGGTTTATAACTCCATTAAAAAGTTCAAGGGCGACTCCAAACTTTCCACTTGGATATATAGGATTTCTGTGAACAAGAGTTTGGAATTCATAAGAAAGAAAAGCACCAAGAAGCGTTTTGGTTTTATGCAGTCGATTACAGGCGGGAACATACCCGTTGATAAATCTTCCTATTTTACAGAATTCAATCACCCGGGGATTCAACTAGAAAACAAGGAGAAGAGTGAGCTTTTATTCAATGCGATCAATAAGCTTCCAGAGGCACAAAAAGTTGTATTCACATTGCATAAAGTTGATGGAATGAGCTACAAAGAAGTGAGTGAGGTTACCGAAAAAAGTGTATCCTCAATTGAGTCATTGTTGTTCAGGGCAAAAAAGAATTTGCAGAAGATTTTAACAGAATATTATAAAAATGAATCCTAAGCCGCAAGGTTGAACAAAAAAATACATCTAAAACTATATAACATTAAAAATCATGGATGGTAAAAAAAATACACAACAAAAAATTGATGAGGTCCTAGAAAAGGTATCTCATATTGAAGCGGTGAATACTCCTCTGTTTTTTAAGTATAGAGTGCTTAATAGGTTGTCTAACGACAATGAAGTAAATGAAGCTTCAAACGTATTGGATTGGTTTTCACCCAAATATCAAATTGCAGCGTTGGTTGTTTTTGCTGTTTTAAATTTTGGAGCACTATATATTTATAACAATAACAATCAAATAGAGGAGATAGAGGCATTTGCGCAGTCATATGGCCTTTCTTTTGATGAAGATAATTCTATTTTAAATTAAGAACGGAATGAAAAAAAATCTACTCTTAGGTCTTCTCTTACTTTTTTTGGTTGTTATGAATGGTATACTCCTTTTTATGCTATTTGGACAAGGACCGGAAAGAAGACCCCCAGGCCCCCCAGGAGATTTTATAGTTAAAGAATTGCGCTTTGATGAGAATCAAATGCAAGAATTTAGAAAATTGAGTAAAGCACATTTTAAGTCCATGCGGGTTTTGGATGAGCAATCTAGAAGACTTAAAGATGAACTCTTTAATGGTATTGGAGACAAAAACTTTACTACAGGACAAGTAGATTCCATTACTACTTTAATTGCACAACTGAGTAAAGACAAAGAGTTAAATGTGTTTAATCATTTTAAAGAAGTTGGTGAGATTTGTACACCAGAGCAAAAAGCTAAATTGGATAAAATAATATCCAATGCGTTACATCGACACAGAAAAGGAATGCGACCACACTAGACACTAAAATATTGAAACAGTACTAGTTTATAGAGCTTGGAAATATTTTTCCAAGCATTTTTATTGAAGACCACAAGTTTTTAGTAAAAGACACATCTAAATAAGTAGATGGAAATGTAAAATTATCTATCCTAAATTTCATTTTGGGTAGATATGAGGTTGTTATTTACATTTTGATTGATGATTAAATTTTGGTTGATAAGAAACCCAAGTGTACATTACACTTGGGTTTTCTTTTATGAAAAAATGAGATAGATTTACCACAGCCGACATATTTTGATGGTCTTTAACCCATGGCATTGGTATTAGCACTAACTTACTGTTGTAATGAATGTTAAAATTGTTCGACATAACATTCAAGTCTAACCAATCACTAATAGTCAACCATCCATGTCAAAAAAGCTTATCGAGATTGCCAAGATTTCGACCCTTCAAGAAAAAACCCCAGCCTATGCCATAGTCAAAAACACAGATTTAGTCATTATAAAGCACGAAACAGGTATATCTGTTTTATATGGCCGTTGTCATCACAGAGGAGCTCTTTTAGCGGATGGCCATGTTGAGGGTCAGAATCTTATTTGCGGAGTTCATGGATGGGATTATCGGTACGACACAGGAATAAGTGAATATAACAATAGCGAACAACTTCATAAGTTTCAAGAGCATGTTGAAGGTGATTCATTACAAGTTGATGAACATGAAATAGCAGCTTTTGAAAATGAACACCCACAACCTTTCGATAGGGATGCCTATTTAGGTACGTACGCAGACACACATCCTGAAGATACCGAACCCTATACTGGCTATATCAAGGAATTGGCCCAAAACGGCCTTAAGAATCTAGGACATCACGGGTTTTCCTCATCCATGGGTGTGGATAGAAATACCTTGCCCAAATGGAGCGATATCCAGTTTTTGCCGGCACAGCTGGCAAGCAGACCTCTTTTAGATCATGAAGAAGTGGAAACAAAAGTGACTATTGGCCCAAAATCCAAAAAGCCACTGGTTTTGGATATACCCCTGTTTGTAAGCGATATGAGTTTTGGTGCACTATCTAGAGAAGCAAAAATTGCGCTATCTAAAGGAGCCGAGATGGCCGGAACAGGAATTTGTTCTGGAGAAGGAGGGATGTTGCCAGATGAGCAAAAAAATAACTCCAGATATTTTTATGAATTGGCCTCGGCACAGTTTGGTTTTTCATGGGATAAACTGGATAATGTACAAGCCTTTCATTTTAAAGGAGGGCAAGGGGCTAAAACAGGCACAGGCGGACATTTGCCTGGGAATAAGGTAAGCAAAGAAATAGCCGAAGTAAGAGGATTAAAAGAAGGCGAAACCGCTATTAGCCCTGCAACCTTCCCAGATTTTCATGGAGTGAAGGATTTTAAATCCTTTGCCGAAAAAGTTAGAGAACGTACAGGAGGAATACCAATAGGGTTTAAAATTGCGGCAAGTCATATTGAAAAAGACATTCAGTTTGCATTGGATGTTGGAGTAGATTACATCATTTTAGACGGACGCGGAGGCGGAACAGGTTCAGCACCAACAATTCTTCGAGACAATATTAATGTTCCTACAATTCCTGCATTGGCAAGAGCCAGAAAGTATTTAGATAAAGTAGGAGCTACAGATGTTACACTCATTATTACCGGAGGACTGCGGATTGCAGAAGACTTTTCAAAAGCGATGATGTTGGGAGCAGATGCCATAGCTGTTTCAAATTCCGCCATTCAGGCAATAGGTTGTTTGGGTATGCGTGCGTGCGGGAGCAATAATTGCCCTGTGGGTATCGCTACACAAAAAGAAAGCCTGAGAAGTAGATTGATCATTGATTCTTCGGCCAAACAATTGCATAATTTTTTCAGCGCCACTAATGATTTAATTAAAGTAGTGGCACGTTCCTGTGGTTATGATGATGTTTCAAAATTTAATCATAATGACCTGTCTACTTTTAATAAGGACATGCATGACCTAACAGGAATCAATTATGCGGGAGTTCGCTAAATTCTAAGCCATATGTTTCAAATTTTCACGGGCATAGTAGCCCTATCCTCCTTACTCAGCTTTATCAATAAAAAAGTACTGAAGCTTCCAGATACTATCGGTGTCATGCTTTTAGCAATTGTAGCTTCATTATTGATTGGAGCCCTTAATTTTATTGATCATGAGGCTTTTGTCAGTGTCTGTTCGGTTATTGACGAAATTGACTTTAGAACAATTTTGTTTGATTTTCTACTGAGCTTTTTACTTTTTGCCGGCTCTATACATGTAAATCTTCACAATCTGCTCGAAGAAAAAGGCCCTGTCCTTATATATGCCTCAGTAGGGGTTTTAATCTCCACTTTTCTAATTGGAACATTGTTTTATTTTGTAAGTGGTTTTTTTGGCCTGAATGTAGACTATATATATTGTCTTGTTTTTGGTTCTCTAATCTCCCCAACAGACCCTATTGCTGTTCTGGCATTACTGAAAAAAGCTGGAGCTCCAAAGGATTTGGAAATCAAGATAGTAGGCGAGTCCTTATTCAATGATGGTGTGGGAATCGTGGTTTTTATATCACTTTTATCCATAGCTACTATGACTGGCGGCCATGGCGTTGAACCGTCACATATCTTTTTAGAATTTGCCCAAGAAGCTTTTGGAGGAATTGCCTTGGGGTTTGTCTTGGGATATATCGGTAAACTTTTTCTCAATAGAATATATGAATCACCCATTGTGGCGGTGCATATCTCCATAGCTATTGTTATGGGAGGATATTGGCTGGCTTCATTAATTCATGTTTCTGGAGCATTGGCGATGGTAGTTATGGGATTAATGATTGGTGATTATCTGCATAAATCTTGTAAAAGTGAACCATTAAAAGAAAACATGAATGTATTTTGGATGGTCTTGGACGAAATTCTGAATGCTATCCTGTTTGTTTTGATAGGACTGGAAATAGTGAGCCTTGATTTTCAACTAAATTATTTAATTGCTGGACTAGTAGCAATTCCGATTGTGCTCTTTTCAAGATATATTTCTGTTTTTATTTCAAACATATTTTTGAAAAAAGAACACCGCAGCAATAAGAATAAAATGACCATATTGACTTGGGCAGGTTTACGAGGAGGAATTTCAATTGCACTTGCATTGACTTTACCAGATGGAGAATTTAGGGAGGCATTGATTTTTGTTACCTATTGTGTTGTGGTTTTCTCAATTATAGTGCAAGGGCTTACCATTGATAAGGTAGTGTCGAGATTACTTAAAACTAACTGATTAACTTGAAAAAATAACAACTAACTATGGCTTCTTCAAAAAAAACGATTTGGCATAAAGTATTGGACAATAAAAAGGAACTTCCAGAAGGGAGGGTTAAAACGGTGACTGCTGCCCACAAAGGAATTTGTTTGACCCATTTTAAAGGCAAGTTTTCTGCATTGGACAATAGATGTCCACACCAAGGAGGACCATTGGGTGAAGGGTCTATTGAAAATGGAATGCTCCGCTGTCCATGGCATGGTTGGGATTTTGATCCTTGTACAGGCTTGCCTCCAGGGGGTTATGATGATGGAATAGAAACTTTTGAAGTTAAAGAAGAAAACAACGCCATTTATGTTGGGGTAGAAGAGGAAGATACCCATAAGACTACGGTTTCAGATATTATGGCAGAAACCATGGTAAACTGGGGTGTGACCAAAGTTTTTGGAATGGTAGGGCATTCCAATCTAGGTTTTGCCGATGCCATGAAGCGTCAGGAGCAGAAAGGAAAGTTAAACTTTTACGGTATACGGCATGAAGGTGCTGCTGCATTTGCAGCTTCTGCCTATGGAAAACTAACCGGCAAGCCTGCAGCATGCTTTTCAATCGCTGGTCCTGGAGCTACCAATATGTATACGGGTATGTGGGATGCAAAGGTAGATAGAGCACCGCTTTTGGCTTTAACAGGTCAAGTAGCCACTCAGGTGGTAGGAACAGGAAATTTTCAAGAAGTGGATTTGGTAAGAGGTTTTAGTACTGTTGCCGAATTCAATCAACGTGTACAAAGTGACAGTAAACATGCGGAATTGATGTCTTTGGCGGTAAAGAACGCTATTTTAAAGCGAGATGTTTCTCATTTGACTTTTCCTGATGAGGTTCAAGAAAGATTGGCCAAACCCAATGAAAAAGCGCAAACACCAGATAAGCGAATTACGGCTATGGAAATTGCACCTCCAAAAGAGGCCGTAAATGATGCAGTTGAATTGATAAAAAAGTCAAAACGCCCTGTAATTGTAATGGGTCATGGGGCTAGAGCACATAAAAAGGCCATTGTAAAGTTTGCAGAACGCTTAAATGCGACGGTGGTCACAACTTTTAAGGGTAAGGGTCTAATTGCTGATAATCATCGCCTTGGTGGTGGTGTTTTGGGGCGCAGTGGTACTCCCATTGCTTCTTGGTTTATGAATGAATCCGATTTATTGCTTGTTTTTGGAGCTTCATTCTCCAATCACACCGGAATAACCCCCAAGAAACCCATTATTCAGGTTGACTTTGATCCTATGGCATTAAGTAAATTTCATAAAGTTGAAGTTGCTGTTTGGGGTGAAATATCAAGAACCCTTGAAATTTTTGAAGATGAACTAAACGGAAATATAAACACCGTAGATCAAACTCCAGAAATAGCTGAACGTTGGAAGATTTGGAAAGAAGAAAAGGCAAAACGACTTTTAGAAACATCGGATAATGGAGTCAGTTCCATTGCTGTTTTTGAAACGATGAATAAATTGACTCCTGAAAATGCAGTAATGTGTGTTGATGTAGGCAACAATGCCTATTCCTTTGGTCGTTATTTTGAACCTACAAATCAAGATTTTTTAATGTCTGGTTATTTAGGTTCTATTGGATTTGCATTACCTGCGGCCATTGGTGCTTGGACAGCGGTTGGAGATTCTAGACCAGTAGTTGCCGTTGCTGGGGATGGAGGGCTATGTCAATATTTAGCAGAAATTACCACATTGGTAAAGTATAATATGCCTGTAAAGCTTATTGTTTTGAACAATCATGAACTTGGTAAAATTTCTAAAGAACAACGTGCAGGAGAATTTGATGTTTGGAAAACCTCACTTTCTAACCCAAACTTTGCTGAATTTGCTCAATCTTGTGGAGCTTGGGGAAAACGGGTTGAAAATCAAGATGATTTGGAGGCTGCAATGAAGGCATTGTACAATGAAAATGGACCAGCAGTTTTAGAAGTACTAACAGATGTAAACCTGATTTAATATGGAAACTGTAATAACAATCTTTTTAACAATTTTAGCCCTTTACTTTGGTGTAGGACTGTTGTTTGGGTTGTATTTCGTGCTCCTTGGAGCAACAAAAATTGATTCTATAATGACGGATAGTAAAAAGAAGGTTCGACTACTTCTTTTTCCTGGAGTAGTAGCCACATGGCCCTTTTTATTGGGAAAACTATTTAAATCCCAAACTGCAGATTAATGGATGCCAATTTAAGAAAAAGACATAAATATAGTTGGTTGTCAGTAGCAATCATACTACCCATTCTGTTGGTTTTTATTATTAAAGATTTGGATTTTAATCAACATGAAAATGTTTCTCAAGAAACGAATGCAAGTTCAAGTAATGATATGGTTGACACCAATTTAACAAGGAGCAAAGGAGCTTATATTTTGGAACTAAATGTAAAGTCACCGCTTAAAAGCGCTTCATCAGTTGTCTATACTTTGAACATGAATGGTGAAAAAGATTCAAAACTGGGATTAATAAATGGTATTGGTTCTTATTCATTTCCTTCTAAAAAAGAAATCAAAGGAATTGTAATACAGGACGTACTTAAGAATCAAGAAATACTAAAACTGGAATTCTAATGGGATTGGATTACAAACTAGTGCTTTGGAACAAGCACAAAAAAGCCTATGATAAAATCATTGCTTTGGGGATGGTTTTGTACTTGGTATTATTTATAGTACTAACATTGGTATTTAATCCTGAAACTATAGCAGAAACAATGATTATTAGGGCGTTTGGTTCGTTAGCGGTTATCATGCTTCATATTATTTTGGTCATTGGACCTTTAAGCAGGTTAAATCCTCAGTTTTTGCCCATTTTGTATAATCGTAGACATTTGGGAGTGAGTATGTTTTTGGCAGCACTGATTCATGGGGTATTCGCAATCATCCATTTTCACACATTAGGAAATGTGAACCCTATTTACGCTGTATTCACTTCCAATATGGATTATGGCTCCTTGACCAATTTCCCTTTTCAAGTTTTGGGTTTTTTAGCCTTGTTAATATTGTTTTTTATGGCTTCTACAAGTCATGATTTTTTCTTGAAAAACCTTTCTCCAAATGTATGGAAAGGGTTGCATATGCTTGTTTATGTTGCTTATGCCCTGATACTTCTTCATGTTTTTTTAGGGGCATTTCAACAAGAAACATCAATATTTACCATAGGCATTCTGGTTTTAGGGTTTATCGTGATAAGCAGTTTGCATTTAGTGGCGGCCTTTAAAGAATCTAAAGTAGATGGATTTAGGGGTGAAAAAGATACTGGAGGATGGTTGAAAGTATGTGATGTGCATGAAATTCCTGAAGACAGAGCCAAAATATTTTCCGTAGGAGAGAAACGCGTAGCGATTTTTAAATATGATGGAAAATTATCTGCAATCCATAATGTCTGTAAGCATCAAGGAGGTCCTTTGGGAGAAGGCAAGATTGTAGATGGATGTGTTACCTGTCCTTGGCATGGATATCAATATCTGCCCCATAATGGGCAATCTCCTCCACCTTTTACCGAAAAAGTGGCCACATATGAGTTACGATTGGATAATGACATCATTTATGTTAACCCAAATGCTTTTGAAGAAGGAACTGAAGTTGAACCGATATTATGCTAGAACATGAAGAAAAAGGATGAATTTTATATTGGTTATGTAGATGCTGTTGGCAAAGAGACGCAGCGTTCCATTAAGCGTTTTGTTCTAATTGCCTTGGGGTCACTTTTAGTTGGTGCGGTATTATTTGGTTTTTTTCAGAGAGAAGCTACAAATAGTGCTTTTGATTTTGATACCTCTACTAAAATATCAGGAACCTATTATGAAGCTCCTTATCCTATGTTAAGAGTTGAGCTTGCGGAAGATACCTTTAAAGATATTCTTCTGTTGGGCTTTGGAAAGTTTGGGGCAAATTCTTATTTGGATGAAATAAAAAAGAGTGATGGAAACATTAATGGTAAACATTTGACCATTGAAGGAAACCTTATTTATTACAATGGGAAGACCTTACTTCAGATTGATGATAGCCAGAAAATAAGTTTGGACAAATCAAAAAAGAAAAACTTTGTACTTCCTACGACTATGGGAAGTCAAGAAGTGGTTGGAGAAATAGTTGACCCTAAATGTTATTTTGGAGTCATGAAACCTGGCTATGGAAAAATACACCGTAGTTGCGCAGCGCTATGTATTTCCGGTGGAATGCCACCAGTTTTGGTGGCTTCTGAACCGAATGCTATTTCAGAATATTTTTTATTGACCGATTTGAAAGGAAACCCAATACATAAAGACATAGTACCGTATATAGGCCTTCCTTCAAAATTAAAGGGAAAGGTTGAAAAACTGGAAGATTGGTACACTATGCGCATTGATGTTTCCAAAATAGAAAAACTAGATAAAGAATCTTCAATTTATTAAGATGAAAAAAATAATGGTTACTCTTTTTTTTATGACGAGCACAATAACAGTTGCACAGTCCATCGATTACAATACAAAAAAAGGATATGCGGCCAATGGATATGATGTCACTACCTATTTTGATGGAAAAGCCATTGAAGGGAAAAAGGAGTTAAGCACCAGCTATGATGGGGCAAATTATAAATTCTCTACACAGAAAAATTTGGATTCCTTCAAATCCAATCCTACTAAATTTATTCCGCAGTATGGCGGTTATTGCGCTTATGCTGTAGCTGTTTCAGGGAAAAAGGTAAGCATCAACCCAAAAACCTTTGAGATTAGGGGCGGTAAACTCTATCTGTTCTACAATTCTGGAAAAACCAACACTTTAGACCTTTGGACAAAAGAATCTCCAGAAAAACTTCAAACCAAAGCGGACGAGAACTGGAAAAAAATAAGAAACAAATAACATTAAGCGAGTTAAGCACCTTGAAATCTGCATTAGATTTGCTATAGGATGTTAGGTATTCTTATTTTGGAGACTATTAAAGCAATGTTGAAATAAGAGATAAACATTGATTTTAAGAAAGCCTTGGTTTTAGTATGAACAAGTATTCAAAAGTTTGTTTTTCAGGATTGTTAGTTAGTTTTTTAGGGGCTTTGCCTTTAGGTACCTTGAACCTGACTGCTTTTGACATTGCTGCTTCCCAGGGTTTGAACTCGGCAATATGGTTTGCCATTGCAGTGGTTTTAGTGGAGCTTATTGTTGTAAGGTTAACGTTATATGGAAATGAGCGATTACACATAGGAGAGAAGTTATCATATTATCTTATTCCGTTTGGAATAATCCTCCTATTATATCTTGCAATTTCTAGCTTTTTGGCATCTGCTAGTTTTTCAGAAGTAGGCTCTAAAATAAATATGCTTCCACAGATTAATTCGGCGCTTTTACTTGGTCTTTTGTTAAGTGCGCTAAATCCATTGCACATTCCGTTCTGGATGACGTGGAACAAAGTTCTTGCTTCCAAGAAAATATTGGAGACATCAAAAAAATCATATACATTTTATTTGTTTGGAATAGGTGTTGGGTCCTTGATAGGGCTTGGTATTTTCATTTCAGCCGGCAAATATATTTTTACAAATTATGAGAACTATAGTATGGTTACCAATCTGTTAATGGGCCTATTGTACCTTGGGTTTTCTTTCTATCTTATGTTCTTATTAGTTAAAAAACGCCTTAACCTCAAAATACAATAATTATTATGTTCAAATCTTCCATAGATACTATTGAGCAGTTTAAAGAAATACTTTTACAACTTCCAGAAGAGTGCTATGCACAGTCATGTGAAGTACTCTCTAATGCAACTATTGGTCAACACACCAGACATGTTATCGAATTATACTTATGTCTGATTAATGGATATGAAGGAGCTGATGTATCTTATGACAAGCGTGAGCGAAATCATAGAATTGAACAAGAACTACCATTTGCCATTGAACAATTACAATTGATTCAATCAAGTCTGGAAAGACCCAATAAATCAGTAAAAGTGACCTACGAATTGGGTGATTCGGATACTTGTTTGGAATCTAATTATTATCGAGAGGTGATGTACAATTTGGAGCATACCATACACCATCATGCTCTTATTAAGGTAGGTATTAGACATTTTTGCACAATGGAACTACCCGAATCGTTTGGAGTTGCTCCTTCAACCATGCAACATAGAGCAGCATGTGTACAGTAAGCTTCATTTCTAGAAATAATAATTATTTCATCACTTCAAACCGTGATGAACATATTTCGCGGCCCGTAGCATTTGAGCCAAAGGAAGAAATAATAAATACTACTAAAGTGCTTTTTCCCAAGGACCCAAAAGCTGGTGGAACATGGTTCGCTTTAAATGAAAATGGGGTTGTTGCAGTAGTATTGAATGGGGCGTTTAAAAAACATGAATCCAAAGGAAATTATGCAAAAAGCAGAGGACTTATTTTGTTGGATGTGATTAGCGCGTCCAATCCTGATGCTTTTATAAAAGAGATGGATTTAAACAATATTGAACCTTTTACATTGGTGCTGTTTGATACAGATAAGTTGCAAGAACTTAGATGGGATGGACACCAAAAACATCTCGAGTTATTGGATAAGAGCCAAAGTCATATCTGGTCTTCTGCTACCCTATACGATGAAGAGGCCATAGCCCATAGAGCTAACCTTTTCAGTAAGTTCATAGGTAGCAATACGGATATTCTGGCTTCAGATGTTGTTGATTTTCACTCTAACAATCATGAAGATTATGAAAACGGATTTATTATCGATAGAAATACCGGACTGAAGACCTTTAGTGTAACCCAAGCGATTTTGGGTAATGAAGAGTCCGTTTTAAAGCACTTAGATCTATTCAATAATAAAAAGTATGTTGTGCCCTTTTCACCAAATCAACTTGTAACAAAATGAAACCTTGGAGATTAAAACTTCATAAACTAATACATTGGGAATATTGGCCTTTATGGGCAATTTATTACCCCTTGTTTCCCGTTTGGTTGTACTTCTCCATTAAAGCACGTTCTTTTTTCTTTTTCAATGCTGCCAATCCATCCATGAAAAACGGAGGAATGGCCATGGAATCAAAAATGGAAATTTATAATATGATTCCACAACAATACATCCCCAAGACCGTATTCATTTCTAAGGAGGAGACTCCAAAATTAGCTTTGGAAAAGGTATTGGTTGAAGGAATTAGATTCCCGTTCATAGCTAAACCAGACATTGGTATGAAGGCGTTTGGAGTGGATAAGATTCATAACAAAGATGAGTTTAAAGATTACTTTTTAAGGAACCCAGAACATTTTTTAATTCAAGAATTAATACCCTACGCCAATGAAGTTGGAATTTTCTATGTTAGAAAACCTGGTGAGGAAAAAGGGGAAATTACAGGAATAGTATCCAAACTGTTTTTATCTGTTTTGGGAGATGGAAAAAGTTCAATTTTGGAACTCATAAAAAAAGACCCAAGAAGTCATTTACAATTAGAAGCTTTACAAAAGAAGTTTGGTTTTAAACTGAATATGGTGTTGGATAAGGGTAAGGAGTTTATTTTGGTTCCATATGGTAGCCATACGCGAGGGGCTAAATTTATTGACGATACCCATAGATTGAATGAAGGGCTTTTGCATACCATAGACAGTATTTGTTCAAAAATTGAAGGATTTCATTACGGGCGCTTAGATGTACTGCACAGCTCCATTGAAGAACTTTCCGAAGGGAAAAATTTCAGTATTATTGAGATTAATGGAGCAGGGGGAGAGGCCACACATATTTATGATCCCAAACACTCTTTGTTTTTTGCGTGGAAAGAAATCACAAGGCATTGGAGTATGCTAAATAACATTAGTATAATAAACCATAAAAAAGGGTATTCTTATCTAAGTTTTAAGGATGGTAGGGCTATGCTCAGAGCTAATGGAGAATTAGAAGCACAATTAAAAGTGATTTAGTATGAAAACGAAAAATAATATTTTTGGCTTACTTTTTTGTGTTTCCAGTTTATCGCTTTGCTATGCCCAAGATTCAGATTCATCAAAAAAACAAACCGATTTGGGTGTTTCTATTCAGGTATACCCCGCGGGGATTATCCCTACGGTAAATTTGGAACACTATTTAAATGAAAAGTCCTCTTTGGTGTTTCGCTTAGGTGCTAATTTTGTTGATAGACAAGATTTTAGCGATGTTAATCTTACCGAAGAAGGTGAAGGTTTTGGTGGTTCTGTTGGGTTTAGAAGGCATTTTCCATCGGGAAAAGGAAAGTTTGTAGCTGGACTTAATCTTGATGTTTGGAGTCTTAACATAGATTGGACCGATGATAATGGACCTAATGGAAATGTACAACCTGGCAGCACATATACGTTAGTGGTACAACCTTGGTTGGAAGGTGGATATTTCTTGCGCATTAAGAATACAAAATCTCAAATTGGTCTTACACTTGGATTTGGTAGAGAAATCAATGCAATAACAAGTGGGGATGAGGTTGAACAAGGTTTTATTGCAAGTGTCTTGTTACAATATCAATTTTCGCTTTAATTCTTATAATTTTTAAGAGCTTCTCTAAAAAACTGAACTACAATTTCTTCATTTGTTTCTGAAGCAGGTAAAACGGCTCCTTTAAACCCGTCATTCAGCCATTTTCCATGAGATAGGTTTTCAAAAGTTGAAGTATCCAAGCTATCATGACCTAAATATCCACTGATGTAAAAATAGTGTTCATTAATCATGGAATCCGGAATGGACAATCCCATACCTACAGATTTTTCTGAGTTATCCAATTTTGAAAATGCTCCGGAATCAAAATGATGGGGCCAAATTCGAATATCAGAAGTCAATTGTTCTTTTTCCAAAAATGATTTTAGTGCATTTTGCGCCAGTGTTCGTAACCCAATTAATTCTTTCACATCCGACTTTTCAAATTTATCAGTTGGATTCATACTATAAGGCATATCGTAATGTAAGTCAAACTGATATGGCTTTTCAAATCCAAGGGTTTTGGAAGTCTGGCTTAACCAGTTCACTATTTCTTCATGGGTTTTTCCATCTAATAAAAAGGAGTTGCTTTCATGGGATTTCCACTCTAGTGAAAATTGCTCATAGTTTAGGCAGAGTTTTGTGCCTGTATAATCCAAAGGCCAAGTTTGAATACTTTTTTCTTCAACAGAAAATCCTAGATTAGTATGGCTATCATCTGCTTTAGCTTCTAAAAAGCTTTTTGCCGCTGTAGCCAAATATTGGGCTGCCAAATGCAATTGTTGAGTCATTTTAATGGTTTTTAGTGTCCTTACCAATTAAAAGTAGGGATTTAGGTATGTTCCTTACTATTAAAAGCGGTTTAAGTAAAATGTAAAACCTATTTTCCTAGTTCCTTTTGTCCTTAATGGATTTCATAATGATAGGCGCATGGATTCTGGAGTTTTCAATAAACCATTTATGGGTTTCCATACCCCCACAGATAACCCCTGCAAGATAAAGCCCTCCAATATTGGATTCCATGGTGTCTGGATTATAATTTGGCAATCGCTTTTCATCTTGAGATAGCTCGATTCCCAGTTTTTCTAGAAATTCAAAATTGGGCATATAACCTGTGAGTGCTAGAACGAAGTCATTTTTTAGGGTAACAGTTCCATCAGGAGTCTTAACGAGTATTTCAGCGAGTGTAATTTCCTCTACAGAGGCATTGTAATAGGCCTTAATGCTACCTTCGTTAATTCTGTTTATAATGTCTGGGCGTACCCAATATTTAACACGTTGGCCCACCTCTGGCCCTCGAATAATTAAACTGACCTCAGCACCTTTTCGGTAACATTCCAAAGCAGCATCAATAGCGGAATTGCTAGCACCCACAACGGCCAATTTCTGGCTGGCATAAAAATGGGGGTCTTTGTAGTAATGAGAGACTTTGGGTAAATCCTCACCTGGAACATTTAGATTGTTTGGTAAGTCATAAAAACCTGTAGCCACCACAATGTTCTTTGCAGTATATTGATTTTTATTGGTTGTTATTGAAAAAGAGTTGTTATTTTTTTTAACCTCCATCACCTTTTCAAATAAATGAATATTCAACTGGTTAGAAGTAACAATTCTCCTATAATATTCTAAAGCTTCATTCCGCTTGGGCTTGGCTTCTTTGCTAATAAATGGGATATCATCAATTTCCAGCTTTTCCGAAGAAGAAAAAAACTGCATGTTGATTGGGTAATTGAAAAGTGAATTTACAATAGGTCCTTTTTCAATAATTAAGAATGAGACGCCTTGTTTTTTTGCTTCTAAACCACAGGCAATACCAATAGGGCCTCCACCAATTATAATAACATCAAAATCTTGCATTAAGCAATCTGTTCTTTAAGATTTTTGATAGTCGCTGTAGGATTTTCGCTTTTAAAGACAAAACTGCCTGCAACCAAAACATCCGCACCAGCATCCACCAATTTTTTGGCATTAGTCGCATTTACCCCTCCATCAATTTCAATAAGGGCCTTAGAATTTTTCTTTTCAATTAGATTTTTTAAATCACTTACTTTTTGGTAGGTGTTTTCAATAAAAGATTGACCTCCAAAACCAGGGTTTACACTCATCATACAAATCAAGTCTATATCTTGGATTGTATCTTCCAATAAACGTACAGAAGTATGCGGATTTAGAGCCACTCCAGCTTTCATGCCCTCTGCTTTTATAGCTTGTAGAGTTCTGTGCAAATGTGTACAAGCTTCGTAATGTACAGATAAAATAGAGGCGCCCAAATTAGCAAATGTTTTAATATACCTATCTGGATCAACGATCATTAAATGTACATCCAATGGTTTGGTGGCATGTTGGGCAATTGCTTTTACCACTGGCATTCCGTAAGAAATATTGGGAACAAAAACGCCATCCATAACATCTATATGATGCCAGTCGGCATCACTTTGGTTGACCATTTCAACATCTCGTTGTAGGTTTCCGAAATCCGCAGCTAATAGGGAAGGGGCTACTATTTTTGTGCTCATAGTGCTCTTTTGAGAAATATTCTACAAAAGTAGCGAAATGAAATGGTTCGTTTGCGATTCTCTATTGGGTGCAAAGTTGGACTACTAACCCAAATCTATTAATTTGGTAAAAAAAAGACCTTGAATACCATCAGTGTTTATATAAAACCCGTTTATGGTTCCACTTTCATTTCTTTTAAAAACAATACTTCCAAATTGAAGGGTATTACTTCTAAACACATCTTTTATGACAGGGAAGAACTCTATTTCCAGGTTTTCAGGGCCTTGCACAACTAGTGTATCATTTTGGATACTAAAGGTATATATGCTGTTCAATTCTTTAATATGGAAGCTACCAGTGTATTGTTTTAATTCCTCTTTATTATAGGTGATCGGTTGGTATTTTTTATATCGATATGGAGTGCCTATGCCAGACGCAACATCATATACCTGTTGTTCATCTTCTTTGGTAAAGGAAAAGGTAATGATATCATCACTTTCTACTTTTAATTGAAAACCTCCCTCGTTTATCAAGGGAATTGTTGCAAGCCCTTGATCCTGTCCTAATCTGGCATACCGTAAAGTATCACCTTCAACATAGAATCGCCTTGCAAGTGCGCGATCAGAATTCCAATAATGTCCCTCGTACTCTTTTAGTTTGGAAACAGTTAGTTTTTGTGATTTTATTTTGCTGATATCGACAGTGCTTGGTTCTGGGTATTCTTTTTCTATAAAGTGATTGGCCATTAGCATAGCAGGCATTCCATTATATCTGTCATTGTTTCCAAGAACAAAAGATGTAAGGTTTTGCTCAGGAAATCGAAATACATTGGCGCCGTAACCTCCAACCAAACCATATTGCCAATAGGCGGGCAGGCCACGTTCTAGATGAAAAAACGATTGCCCCAATGTCATCTGACCCCATGATGATTTATAGGTGGAACCATCGTTTAAAGTAACTGGTTTATCCAATTGTTGTATCAACTCAACAAGCTCGGATTTGGTTGAGGTGGTGAATTTCTTATACCAATTCAAAAGATCTTCTGCAGTGGTAAACAAATTTGTGGGACCAGCATTACTTAAATTCAGCGCTTTGTTTTTGAACCCTTCACCATCAATTTGATAAGAATATGCCATATTGGGAATCTTGGCGTTATAATCTTCATTAAAAAGTGTATTGTGCATTTCTAGAGGTTCAAAAACATGTTGCCTTGCAAAAGTTGTCAAAGATTCACCTGAGACCTTTGAAATGACCTCGGCCAGCAGTGTAGTTTCCGTTTTAGAAAGCATGTAAGAGAATTGAGTGCCTGGTATAAAATTTAACTGTTTTTGACTGCTTATCAGGTGCAATGCATCATTATGGGTGAATACATCATCCTCTTCCTTCCCGAGCAGGGTTTTAATAACTTCATAATCATTTAAACCACTAGAATGATTGATTAAATGCTCTATCCTTAGTGGATGTTTATAGTTTGGAAGTTGGGGAATAAATTTCTGAACGGAGTCACTAAGTGATAACCTCCCCATTTTTTCTAAAAGCAGGACAGACAGAACCGTAAATTGTCTGGATAAGTGGCCTACCTGAAACTTTGTCTGTTGATCAATGGCTCTATTGCTTTCTAGATTGGCAGTGCCAAACCCTTTTAAATATTGAATGTTGTCCCCATAAATAAGTCCTGCAGCCACTCCTGGCTTGTTGCTTTGGTCCCATTCACTAAAAATACTGTCAATACGCTGTTCCTCTATGTTTGATAATTGAGATTGCCCATTTGCACTTATAAACAGGAAGAAAATGATAAAAAATATTTTTTGATACATTTTTTGCTTTCCTTGGATGAATGCTATAAGTAACAGGTGTGCTACGCTTGTTGATTTTTGATTTTTCATTCAGGGTAGTTTTTAAAGGTGAATGATTTATGTATGATTTTCCATTTACTATTTACTTTTAAGAGCATTAAATAGTCTGTGTAGATCCGTTTTCTTGCTGGCATTAAAATTTCAATTTTTGCAATGGCAGCATTCCCTTCAAAATCAATAGATAACACTTTACCAATACGATTACTTTTTCTTCCCGGCTTAACATTGCCTATGTATTGTTTTCCAGACCATACATGGAGAGAATCATTTTTGACAAAGTATAAATTGAAATCTTCATGAAAAGCTTGTTTTAATCTTTCCGGTTCACCATTGGACGTACCCTCTATATAGTCATAGAGCGTTTTATTGATTTTTGTGATATCAGATTGTGAATGCGTTAAAAGAATTCCTGCAAACAACAGGAACAAGGTCATTGTTTTCTTCATTTTGTATTTTTTTCTAGAGCTTTAATGATTTTTTTGGCGACTGAAACCGCTGCAGTTGGGTCTTGACCGGTAATTAACCTTCCATCTGCAATGGAATAATTGTCCCACCCTTCTTTGGAATAGGTGAAATCTCCTCCACGAGTTTTAATTTCCTGTTCAATTGAGAAGGGGAATTGCTTATAATATTCGGCTTCCATATTTTCAAATTGATCTGGAAACCCATTAACTTTTTTTCCTTCATATAGAAATTTTCCGTCTATGGTTTTAAGGTTTACCAATCCAGCAGTACCATGGCATATAGCAGAGACAATGCCATCATTTTTTTCATAAATATCCATGGCAATCTTCTGTATGGCCTCATTTTCTGGTACACCGAACATAGCCGCCCCTCCACCTCCAAAATAGACAGCAGCATAGTTTGAAGACACAATAGCTTCTGGCTTTTTTGTATGCTTAAGAAGTTCCATGAACTCAAAATCATATAAATAGTTCTTCTGGATAGAATCTGAAGTGCTTATATAACCAATAGGTATGGCACCACCCTTTGGACTTACAAAATCAATAAGATATCCTTTGTGTTTTAGAACATCGTAGGCCAGAACTATTTCAGCAAAATGGTTGGATGCATTTATATCTGTATCTCCATAAGTATGTTGATTTGAAACAACAAATAGAATTCTATTGTTTTTTTGACTGAGGCTGTTCTGGGAATTAATTGACTCTGAATTTGTGTCTTCTGCCGTGTTCTTGCAACTAAGGGATAGCGCAAAAATCAAAATGTAAAAAAGGATGTTTCTCATTACGGATACTTTTATCGGCAATATGAGATTTCCTTCCTTTATTGGGATTTTAGGTTATAAAGTAGAAGTTCGGATTTATAAATATGAACCCTGCAACTTCTCTTTGAATTTGGCAGGTGTAGTACCAGTAAATTTTTTAAAAGTGGTGTAAAATGTTGATTTTGAGTTAAAACCACATTCGTAGCCAATAGTCTCTAAAGTAATGTTTGTATGGGATGCAATCAGTTGTTGTGCTTTTTCAATTCTATGTTCGTTTATGTACAAAGGAAAACTCTTACCCATATTATCATTCAACAATTGTGATAATTGGTGAACCGAGATTTGCAGTTTTTTTGCTAAATCTGAAGACTTTATATTGGCATCTTTAAATGGTTCATCTTCTTTCATGAAATGATTTAAGCGTTTTATGAGTATATCGGCTTGGGTATTATTGATCCTTTTATCAGCATATTTTTGATTTGGAACAAATAGGTTGACACTTTTTTTCTTATTTAGAAATACCAATATCATAAGAATGTAAAAAAGAAAGGAAAAAGTTAATGCACCTACAATGTAATACGTGTAATTAGTAAAGAAATATGCTGCCCAAATTGCGAGGTTTCCAACAAGGATACTTAAAATCCATATTTCTTGAGTATTCAACTTTCTTGGTTGATCAACCAGTTTTTCCAATTTTTCTCGGAGAACCCAAGCTGATGCTATAATATAAAAAAACCATTGAAGATAAATTCCATGAATAATATATGGTCGCCAAATTTCAGTATTGGTCTCAAAAGGATACAGATAACCTACAATGATTATTATCGGGAGTAGGGCAAGAATGTGATACTTCCAATAATTGCGGATGTTACTTTGAGGTTGAACTATGGATTTTATATAGAAATATAGAAAAGGACCAATAAAAAAACAGGCTGAGAGTCCTATTTGCAAGTAAATAAATGATAAGTCCGGTTTAAAATAGAAAAATACTGATTTTCCAATCCTAACACTCATCATTAACAGGAGCAGTCCAAGAAACCGGTTTGCAATGTGCTTTGGTTTGGCAAAACCTAAAAAATAAATTCCCAAACACAAACCATTGAACGCACCCAGAGCACTAAAAAAGAACAAAAGTGTTTGATTCAACTCCATAAACTACTAAAAGGTTCTTAAATCTAAAAATAAGCATTTTAGAAGAGGTTTGTTTCCTCTGCAATGGTATGTATTTCTTATTGAAGCTGTCTTAGTCCCTCATAGGTAACTATGCTCACTGCATTTGCTAAATTTAGACTACGGATGTGATCGCTATAAAGGGGAATCTTGTAAAGTTTTTCTCTATTGGTTTCTATGATTTGTTTTGAAAGCCCTACGGACTCCTTTCCAAATACTAAAAACAACTCATCTTTATATGGTATGGACCAATGATTCTTTTCTCCGTGACTAGAGAAATAAACAAAATCTTTGTCTTTGTGAATGGAAAAAAAATCAGCTTCGTTTTCATAAATTGAAATTGAAATATGCTTCCAATAATCTAATCCTGCTCGTTTAAGTCGTTTATCATCGATTTCAAAACCAAATGGTTTTACCAAATGCAGATGAGAATTTGTCGCCAATGCAAGTCTGCCAATATTTCCAGTATTGGTAGGAATCTCAGGCTCTATAAGAACAATATTAAAACTCATATGAAGAAAATTCGCAAATCAGATGTGGTTCAAATATAGAATAGATTTGAAATAAACTTATCCAAATGAAGCAATTTCAATAAATATTCAGTTTAATTGAGGTAGGCGGATTCTGGAAGTATAATTGGGTCACATCTAAGAATTTTTCTACTGCACATTTTACACTGATTGTTTTCTTTTAGTTCTTTTAAAGCCAATTGCATAGGGTCAGGTAAAGTATAGGTATTAGCCGCGCTATAGGCAACTTCGTATCCCATATCCTCAAAAGCAGCAATAGACAATTTGCTTATTGGGTTGTCGCCATCATCTATAAACCCGGTCATTAACTCATTATCAAAAGTAAGTTCACGCCAATGTCCATCGCGAGTTCCTGGTCCGCCAGTATTAGCTAAGGGAACTGGATTTGACTCATCATTGTTGGTTAGAACATTATATTCACGTATTGCATTTGCACCTATGAATACTGGATTTTCTGAGCCTTCATTTGAGATGAGGTTTAAAAATTGTGTAGACCAAAGCGTACCAAAACCTAACACATGGCCCATTTCATGAATAATAACATCTACAAGGCTGTTCTCAGCTTCTAAGCGGGCTAAATCAGCACTATCAAAGCGCATGATGCCTGTTGCTGGCAAAAAGCTTCCAGCTCTAAGTTGTGTAGGCCCAGCTTGGCCAAGAATTCCAGAGGCACCATCAATACTGGCACCTTGGGCATCAATTCTTACATTATCTATGATATCTCCGTTTGCCAGTTGTACTGAAGGTAAATCTCCAGTGATAATTTCTTGCCACCTACAAGCAGCTTCGTCAAAAATTGTTTGTTGACTCTCTGTCAATCCACCTAAAAATCTAACTTCTATGCTAAAACTCATCTTCTCCAATTTTAAAATTCATGTGCAATATGATATATGATCTGAGGTCATTTAAATGCAAAACCAATACTGCGCACAATATTTACGTTCCAAATTGGTAAACACGATGTTAACGAGGATGGAGAAATGTGTTATAAAGTGTTAAAGCCAATAGGTGACTTTAAGTACAATGGACCTGTTTTTGATGCCTAAGCCAGTGGTATCATGATTCTCGTTAAAAATTAGAAATATGTCTGACATTGGACTATATCGCCATTGTAGACGGGAAAAAGCGCTTAGATTATCACCTTGAGTATTGTATTGCAGTACATTTCTGAGGAATAACTTGTTGGAAAAACTGATATCTCCATTGAATCGCACCAAATGCAACTGATCTTCACCAAAACCGTCTGCTAATCGGATATCATTGAAATCATAAGTAATTCCAAAACTTCCCCATGGTCGCAGTCGAAAAGAACCTTGGACCATAGCGCCCATTCTTGTACCATTAAAAAATTCCCCGTAGGCGAGTCGGGTGTTCCATACAAAGGTTTTCCTAACATCAGAATCATACCGTAGTTCAGCCCATGGAAAAGAATAATCACCAACCGGAATTGGGGTATAATCATCACCCAAAAGGCCAGTTGGAAACATCAGGTTTACCTTGCGATACCTTGATAATAGGGTCAATCTAGCTGTATTACGATAATAAAAATCCCATCCAAAGTTATTTTGACTTTCATTGAAAGAGCCATCAGGATTTAAATACATGTTATGCCAAGTGCGAAGTCCATGAGAGTTCAATTTTTTGCTTTCATCGTCGATAAAGGTGAGATACCGAACCCATGGGTTGATCAGTGTGTAGCCCATTCGTGTGGTTTCTTCTGTTATGGCATTATAATTTTCGAGCCTTGGATTAACCCCTAATTCGGTAATATAGTTATCGCCAATTACATTAAAAACCCACCCAGATCGAAAGCGTTTAGAGGTAAAGGAGCCGACAAATCCATAAAAATGGGTGTCCTTGTAGTTTTCAGGAGTTAAGGAGGTATGGTATAAAAAAGTGGTGTTTAATTTTCCGCTTTCTGATATATAGCTGAATTCCAGCCCTGCATTTCTGGAATATTCTAAAACTTGGGTAGTACTTGTAGCCTGTCTATTCATGAAAATACCCTTGATTACAGATCGTTTCAATACTTTTTGTTGAAAAGCGCCGACACTATAGTTCTGTGCGGCAAAATCATCGGTTTTTCGTGTTTGCACGTTCATTACACCAATTCTTAGACTTGGAGTAACATTCCCAGTGAGTCGCCCACCAAAATCTATTGGCGTGGGTTCACCATTGTTGATTCCAATCCGCCGGGAGAAAAATGGTCGAACATCATAACTGCCAAAACTTGAAAAGATATCGCTATTTTCTAGAAAAAAGTTTCGTTGCTCAGGAAGAAAAATACTGAATCTGGTTATGTTTGTTACCTGCTGATCGACATCAGCATTGGAGAAATCCGGAAACAATGTTAAATCCAGATTAAGATTGCTGGTCAACGCAATTTTAACTTCTCCACCAATATCATTATTAAAATCAGCCTCCAACTGTTCACTGTCTTCAAAATCCCTAATAGAAGACGAGGTAACATACGGATTGAAAATAAAGGCACCTTTGGCTTTTTCTGGACTTCTATCCCATAGTAAAGTACCCATGAAATTCATACTTGCGGTACTAAAATTTAATGGATATAGCGTCCAGGTAGTGTAGGCATTATTTTGCTTGTCTCCTCGAATAAAATTTATGCCCCAATTACTTTGGTTTGGATTGTATCGAAGCGTTTTAAAAGGAATGGCCATTTCCACAATCCAATAATCATCATATTGTGCAATTTTGGATGTCCATTTGTTATCCCAATTTTCAGAAAAATCAGTCTGCGATCCTTGAATAGTTAAATCGCCTTCTATTTCTGAACCACCAGCTGTAACTCCAAACAAAAAACCACTCTGCTTATTGTTTACAGGATCTAATACAATGGAGAAGTTATCACTGTCCCAGTAATCTTGGCGGTTATCCCGCATTAAGGACTGAACGATACGTTTACCTTTATCATAGCATTTGGCCATAACATAAAGGTTCTGATTGTCATAAGTAAGTTTGACTTCAGTTTGGTTTTCTGCATAACCGGTATCTGTTGGCCAATGATTGTAAAAACTTGATGTAGTGTCATACGCTTCCCACTCATTTTCTCCAGCAATACCATCTAATTGAATAGGAGCAACGGTTTTTTGGATGGTGTATTTAAAAAGTGACCTAGTATCGCCCTCTCCATTTTGAGTAAAGCCAATTAGGGAAATGAGCAAGAAGCATGATGACAAAACAATTTTCATAAACTGTTCGTTTTTTGATGATACTCAAAGAACACGGTCTTTAAAATGATTATCAAATGCTTTTTGGGAATGCCATTTTTAAACTGGTAAATGACTTTAAGTGGCGGTTTGTCGCCGAAAGGCCAGATAATGTTGTCGAAAATGTGAAGAGAGATGCACTGGGAACGGATTTAAGGAATGCTTAACAACGTTTGTCACCTTTATCTGGAACGGTCTTGAAGTATAGTTAATGCCTGAGATCGGTAATTTCTACCAATAGGTAACTCTTTTCCATTAATTTCTACCATAATACTATTGAATGCAGTCACTTTCTCTGCGGATACGATAAAGGACCTATGAATTCTAATAAACTGTTTTGATGGTAGTTTTTCGGCCAAATAACCAATGCGTTGTGTAGTTGTAACTTCTTGGGATCCAATATGGATAATGACCTTGTCATTCAAGCTTTCCAAATATAGAATATTGGATAAATCCAATTTAACCACCTTTCTTTGGGTCTTTATATATAGTAATTCTGATTCAGTTTCTGACCTATCGTCTTTTGTACGTTCTTGGGTTTGGGTTTCATTTTGTGGTGAAGAAGCACTCCCTGTTAAGTATTTGTTTGCTTTAGCCACGGTCTTCATAAAGCGACCTAAAGAAATCGGCTTTAAAAGGTAATCTATAGCATCAAGCTCAAAGGCTTTTATGGCGAATTCCCTATAAGCTGTTGTAAATACTACTAAAGGGATGGGGTTAAGGGACTCAAGGAGTTCCAAGCCATTGATTTTAGGCATTTTAATATCTAAAAAAACAAGATCTATATTTTCTTTTTGAAGGTGTCCAAAAGCTTCAACGGCATTGGTGCAAGCGGCCACTACCTCTAACTGTTCAATTTGATCGGCGTAGTTTTCCAATACATTTCTAGCAAGAGGCTCGTCATCAACTATAATACATCTTATTTTTTTATCCATGCCTTGAATATGAATTTAAGAACTTATTCCACTTAAATCAATTTCCAGTTTCACTAAAAAACTATCAGGCTCTTCTAAAACTTTTAACCGGTGTTTTTCTGGGAAAAATAAGGCTAACCTGCGTTTTACGTTTTTGAGACCAATATTTTTATCACCATCTAAATTTCCACTACTTTCTGAGGAAGCTTTGCTATTTTCCACCATAAATTGTAGTTGTTGGTTCTCGAGTTTAAGGTCTATGTTGATCCAAGAATCGCTAATTAAGGTATCTGCGCCATGTTTGAACGCATTTTCTACAAATGGCAATAAAAGTAATGGAGGGATTAGGCTTTCCTTATTGTCGTCCTTTATTACTGTAGATATGGTTAGGTGTTCACCATATCGTAATCTTTCCAGTTCCACCAGATTCATTAATTGTTCCCATTCCTTATCTACCGTGATTAAGCGGTCATTACACTCATAGAGCATATAATCCAAAAATTTAGATAAACCCAGTACGGCATCAGGTGTTTCGGCAGATTTAGCTAGGGAAAGGGAATAGATGCTATTTAGGGTGTTAAAAAGGAAATGCGGATGTATTTGGGCTTTGAGGAACTTTAGTTCTGTTTCCACTTTTTCTTTTTCCAAAGCTTTGTTTATCTGGTCTTTTTGGAAGATGAAGCGTTGTAATTTAATGGCCATGGCCACAAAAACAGGAATGTAAACCCTAAGTAGCGAGTTAAAGACTTTAGGGGCATACCATACAGGGTCTTTCCAGTACCCTTCTTCATATTGAAACCAGCGATAGAGATAGCGCCAGTTCATGTATCTATCAATTAAAGCCATTGAAATGCCCAATATCAAGGAAAGTACGATGTAGGTCACAATCTTCTTTGGATACAGATACCTGGGCATTAAATAATAAAGCGTGATGTAGGTCGGAATTATCTTCCAGGGTAATAGAAACAGGAGCTGTAGAAATTGATCGCAATAATAATTTCCGTCATAACTACCCCAAAAAACGGTATAGAACAGGATATACGCCAACCAGAATAGGATGTGATAGTGGATCCGGTATTTTGCGTATTGCTGTTGTTCAATCATGCTGGATGAAGTTTCTTCTCATAGCAAGGAGGTCCAAATGTAATTTTGGGGAATGAAATTACAAAATAGGATGAAAATTTAACGAAAACAGCCGTAGACAACAGGTTTTTGAAGTTGAATGTTCCTTTCTTTACAGAAGTGTTGCAGATTATATCTGCTGTTTTCTTTTAAGTTCATTGTAATTTTCTTAACAATAAAATCCTTAATTTTTTTAAGTATTTCCTGTAATGCAATGTCAGGACCCCTATGTATATTGCAGTCTCTTTTTAAGCAGACGCTGTTGATAAGTACTTCCTCAACTTGTATCAACCTGCACAAAATGAGGTAGTTTAATGGTTTTAAACCCTTAAATTTTCTTATTATGAAAAGAGTAGTATCGAAAACCTTATTGTTAATCGGGATAACTGTCATGGCAGTTTCTTGCGAAATCTCATCCATTGATGAAGAAGAGAAATCAATTGTCACAGATGTTGACATTCTTTCACCTGACAAAAAAACCAGACCGCCAGGTAGTAACGATTAGTGCATTGGCCTTTATGGGAATTTTCATGAAGTTTGCATATATCTTTTTCATGAAGGACAACGATGTTGCTATTGATTTTAACGGCTATACATCGTTGTCCTCCCTTTTGTGGGTATGGGGCAACGAACTTTCAACAATTTCCATTGGAGCCATTATTTGGGTTTCTGCTACATATCATTCAAAAAACTCACTTTCAAAAAAAGTATTTCGGATTATTTCCTCATTTACGATAGTATCTGGATTCTATTTTGTTTGCTGGACTTTTTTGGATAGCAAGTATTTTACAGAGATGGTAGAAATCATCGGTAGCATTACAATGGCAATAATAAGCACAATTTTATATATTGGATTTATCTCATTTCTCTCTAAGGAAATAACCAATGTACGAGAATTAAGAACCGTGATTATTGACTTCTTTGTTGAACTGAACAATGTTCATATTTGGGGGTTGTTAAAAAACTTCAAAAAGTTGGAATTACTTGATGATTATAATATTGAGCAAAACTTAAGAAAGCAAATCAATGCGAAATTGAAAATTGAGAGAGAACAAATAATAGCAAGTCTTGATAAAAGTATACGAGAAAAAGCGAGTAAAGTCGATTGTTAACAGCCTTTTTTCAGCTGTTATTTAATGAAGTGCCCTATAAAGAATTTACAGCCAAATTTGTTCTCAGGCGTTCCTATTACCTTAATTTTTCAATTTCTATTTTAAATGTAATTTATTTTGTTGACAGCATCGAAAATTTCTTTTCAATCTTTTTATAACCAATATCATTGGTTAGACCATAACTTAAAACTAATTTGTTCTTAAGTGGTTTTTCAAAAATCATGCTATAATAGTTACTTACCTGTCAATTGTCTACAACATTCAATCTACCCTTATCAGCTAATATATCCTAATATCTGTGTTTTTCTACTAATAGCTATATAATTTACCGCCAATAGTGCCCACCAATATTGTATGTATGAGATTAAGTTTGAAGTGAACAAAATAACAAATAGAATTAAAAATTTGTTTTAAAGTGTGTAATGATAATGAGTGTTACGAATGTATAAATCAATTTTTTGAAAATGAAAGATGAGTAGTTTGAAACAGTAAAGTCAAAGTATTATGGGAATCAGATTCGGTAACCCAGATATGCTTTAGAACAAAAGCTTCAAAAGAGAAAGTTAGAGCAAAAAAATGTAGAGAGTATTGACAAACAATTGAATTTCAATGTTCAAATTCATACATTGCCTATCCTCCCATACTTCAGATTAATTCTGGCAGTGAATTAACCTGAAGAATTTATGACAAAATCAAAATTTTCCATTCCACACAAGAGTCCCTATGCAGATATTATATCAGTGGTTCATAACGATTTAGTTTATGAACAAGGTTTTTATTTCAGCAATCTTGGAACAGTGATGATTCATTCCCAAGAGCTCAATCAAGGTTTTTGGGCTTTGTTCAGTTATTACTATAACGATCGGTACCACTTTTTAAGCACTGAGAACAGATTGAAGTTCACTCGTCGAAGCCTGGCAATATTAGCGGGTAAATTTGCAAGGGACATATATCATTCAGAAAGAAAAAAAAGGAGAAGATTTATCTAGATGCTAGGCTATCATTCTAACTTGCTTAATTTGGAACCCTTATAGGATTAACTTCTTTGTGGTTTGGGATTTTCACTTTTGGGTCTGTCAGACCGTTGTCTTTTAAATCTCCTTACTATACCATTTCTTCACAGAAATAGAACCTTTATAAATGAAAAAACTCCGGTAATCAGCCGGAGTTTATTCATCAATCAAAAAACGAACAGTCATGATAAACTGTTGTAGGATTACAAATTACAACTTTCCTGCCAAAAAACAAATTTAAGGTATGTTTAACTGTAATTTGTGTGGATAATCTTAGGATTATCCCAAATATGTCTTTAAAATCTTACTTCTAGAAGTATGCTTTAACCTTCTAATTGCTTTTTCTTTTATTTGGCGAACACGCTCTCTTGTTAGATCAAAAGTTTCACCGATTTCTTCTAAAGTCATGGAATGTTGACCTGCTAAACCAAAATATAAGCGGATAACGTCTGCTTCTCTTGGTGTCAATGTTTCCAATGCGCGCTCAATTTCCGTACGTAAAGATTCGTGTAATAAATCTTTATCTGGATTTGGAGATTCTCCACTTCGCAATACATCGTACAAATTGGAATCCTCACCATCAATCAATGGAGCATCCATAGATACATGACGACCTGAGTTTTTCAGCGATTGCTTAACATCTTCAACGGTCATGTCCAATTCCTTGGCAATTTCCTCTGCAGATGGAATACGTTCATGTGCCTGCTCTAAGAAAGCAAAGGTTTTATTGATTTTGTTAATAGAACCAATTTTGTTCAAAGGCAAACGTACAATACGTGATTGTTCTGCCAAGGCTTGCAGAATGGACTGACGAATCCACCAAACTGCATATGATATAAATTTAAATCCACGGGTTTCATCAAAACGCTGTGCTGCTTTGATCAGTCCTAGGTTTCCTTCATTTATTAAATCAGGAAGGGTCAATCCTTGGTTTTGATACTGCTTTGCAACAGAAACCACGAATCTAAGGTTGGCTTTAGTTAATTTTTCCAAGGCTATTTGGTCGCCCGCTTTAATTCGCTGTGCCAATTCTACTTCTTCATCGGCCGTGATTAAATCAACTTTACCGATTTCCTGTAAATATTTGTCTAACGAAGCGGTTTCCCTATTGGTAACCTGTTTTGTGATTTTTAACTGTCTCATTTAATTTCCCTTCAAATTAAGTTTGTGAACCGAAGCTCATTAAGTTATACGTAGGAAAACGCAAAAAGTTACAATTTGACAAAACTTATTTGGATTTTTTTCTTAAAAGCAAAACGCCCAAGGAGAAATCCTTGGGCGTTTTAGGCTATAATATTCTAACTAATTTGTTAGTCTCTTCTAGGTTTTCTATCTCTATCACCACCTCTGCGGTCACCGCCTCTACGGTCACCACCTCTGCGATCTCCACCTCTATCATTTCTTGGTGGTCGTTCAACATATCCTTCAGGTTTTGGAAGCAAAGCTTTTCTGGAAACCTTCTCTTTTCTGGTTCTAGGATCCAGACCAAAGTATTTTACATCAAAGACATCTCCCATGTTTACAACATCGGTAACATTTTCTGTGCGTTCCCAAGCTAACTCAGAAACATGAAGTAACACTTCGTTACCAGGAGCTTCAGCATATTCAACTACAGCACCAAAGTCCAACATTTTGATAACTTTTACTTCGTAAACGCTACCAACTTCAGGCTTGAACATCAATGCCTCGATTTTTGCAATTACTGCATCGATACCTTCTTGACCTGTACCCAAGATTTCAACAATACCTTCTTCAGTATCCGGGTCTTCATTAATAACAATAGTGGTATTGGTTTCTTTTTGTAGTTCTTGAATCACTTTTCCACCAGAACCAATAACTGCACCAATATATTCTCCTGGAATAATTTTGGTAACGATTTTTGGTGCGTATGTTTTTACATCAGCATTAGGTGCGGCGATAGTGTCAGTCAGTTTTTCAAGGATATGTAATCTACCCTCTTTAGCTTGAATCAATGCATTGACCAAAATCTCATAGGAAAGGCCTTTTACTTTGATATCCATTTGACAGGCAGTAATACCATCAGCGGTTCCAGTAACTTTAAAGTCCATATCCCCTAAGTGATCTTCATCACCTAAAATATCGGATAAAACTGCATATTTTCCTGAATCAGCATCGGAAATCAATCCCATTGCGATACCTGAAACAGGTTTTTTCAATTGAATACCCGCATCCATCAATGCCATTGTACCAGAACAAACAGTTGCCATAGAAGATGAACCGTTAGATTCCAATACTTCAGAAACAACTCTTACGGTATATGGACAATCTTCAGGAATCATTCCTTTTAATGCACGTTGTGCCAAGTTTCCGTGACCTACTTCTCTACGTGATGTACCACGTATTGGTCTTGCTTCTCCTGTTGAAAAAGGAGGGAAGTTATAGTGTAGATAGAACGTTTCTTCGCCTTCATAAGATGGCATGTCTATCTTATTGGCTTCTCTTGAAGTTCCTAGGGTTACCGTAGCCAATGCTTGAGTTTCACCTCTTGTAAAGATAGATGAACCATGAACAGATGGTAAATAGTCAATCTCACACCAGATTGGTCTGATTTCATCGGTTTTTCTACCGTCTAACCTTAGACCATCATTTAGCGTTAAATCTCTTACTGCAGCTTTTTCTGCTTTGTAGAAGTATTTTGATACTAAACCTCCAAAATCTTCCAATTCTTCTTCAGAAAAAGTAGCTTTAATTTCCTCTTTGATAGCATCAAAAGCAGCACTACGCTCATGCTTTGCAGAACCTGCTTTGGCAACGGCATAAACCTTATCATAAGCTAGGTCATGTACTTTTTTGGCTAAATCCTCATCTTCTCTTTCTGGCTCGTACTCTCGTACTTCTTTCTTTCCGAAAGCTTCAGCCAATTTTACTTGGGCAGCACATTGTACTTTTATTGCTTCGTGCGCAAATTTGATGGCTTCGGTCATTTCTTCTTCAGAAATCTCTTCCATTTCTCCTTCTACCATCATTACAGAATCAGCAGAAGCACCGATCATCATATCAATGTCGGATTCTTTTAACTGTTCTCTAGTTGGGTTAATGATGAACTCACCGTTAACACGCCCAACTCTAGCTTCTGAAATAGCACACTCAAATGGAAAATCTGATAACTGAATTGCAGCAGATGCAGCAAGACCTGCCATTGCATCTGGCATTACATCTTCATCATGAGACATTAATTGAATCATCACCTGAGTTTCAGAATGATAATCTTTTGGGAATAATGGCCGTAAAACCCTATCAACCAAACGCATGGTTAAAACTTCACCATCACTAGGGCGAGCTTCACGTTTGAAGAAACCGCCCGGGTAACGCCCAGCGGCCGCAAATTTTTCGCGATAATCTACCGTAAGAGGTAAAAAATCAACATCGCTTTGTTTGTAATTGGAAACAACTGTACATAATAACATACACTTGCCTGACTGGACAACAACAGAACCATGGGCCTGTTTTGCCAATTTTCCGGTTTCAATAGAAATCTCTCTACCGTCACCAAGGTCAATGACCTCTCTAAAAGTTTTTGGAATCATAAAAAATATCTTGACCCGTCTAAAATTTACAGGTCGTTAAACATTTGGTCTACCGTCATCCGGACGGTCGGGTTGTGTTGTTGTTGTGTGTGCCTGTGGCACTGACCAATGAAAAACTGTAAGCAGCTTTTTGTGTTTGCCCAACCTATATTGGCAGGGACTTTTGAATGCTAAACATGTTTAGCAAAAATAAAAGGGGAAGCTAAAGCCTCCCCTTTTTATTATTTATTTTCTAATATTTAGTTCCTTAATTAAGGAACGGTATTTTTCAATATCTTTTTTCTTTAGGTAATCTAAAAGACTACGTCTTTTCCCTACCAGTTTTACCAAAGAACGTTCAGTATTGTAGTCCTTATGGTTTCTTTTTAAATGCGTTGTTAAGTGGTTGATACGGTGAGTGAACAATGCTACTTGCCCTTCCGTTGAACCTGTGTTCCCCTCGGAACCGCCATGTTTCTTGAAAATCTCGGCCTTTACTTCTTTTGTTAAATACATTCCAATATTATTTAAATGATTTTTATGTATATGATTGTCTATCAATCAGCGTGCAAAGATAATCCTTTTTTTAATTTAAAAGTTTTAATACTTGATTAAACCTTTTGTTTTCCCCTAGGTCATAGAAACAAACCATAAAATTTGATTATTATGAAAAAGAGTGTCAAACAAGTGAACTTTACAAGAATTATCTCTATGCTTACGGGAATTCTACTTTTAGCTGCAATTTCATGTAGTAAAGAGGAGAATTTTACAGAAGAATTATCAAGTACGGAGGTGATCTCCTCAACAGAATTGCAGTTTAGTGATGAAGCTGAAATGATTTCTGAGGAAGTCACTACTATAGCTGAAGATGTATATGCCACAGATGAAATTTCTATTATCTCCAAGGCAGATTATAAATCTGATTACCTTCCAGATTGTGTAACCATTACAACTGTTGTTACTGATACCACTCGTGAGAAAACCATAGATTTTGGTGAAGGTTGCGAACTGCCAAATGGAAATATTTTGAGTGGAATTATCAACTTAAGCTACGCAAAGAATATGGAAGCGGCATCTAAAAGCGTTGCTTTAAACCTTGAAAATTTTACTTTTAATGGTGTCGCTGTTGAAGGCTCCGCGGATATTTTACGGGTACGTTCCAACGAAAATGGGAACCCACAAGGCACAACTAATGCGTCTTTTGAAGCTACCTGGCCTAATGGTGATACAGCTTCTTTTGTAGGTACCCGAAACCGAGAGTGGATAGAAGGTTTTGGTTCTGGTTTCTGGGGAGATAATGTTTTCTTAATCACTGGTAAAAGAACATATGTAGGAAGAGAAGGGAATGTTTTTGTAAAAGAAGTGATTTCACCACTAAGGCGAGAGTTATCCTGCAGGTTTATTGTTAGCGGAATTATAGAAATTACTAGGAATGATAATACGGCCAGTTTGGATTTTGGAGATGGTAGTTGTGATCCGAATGGAATTTTGACACAGCCTGATGGAACTGAAAAAGAAGTATTCTTAAGGCGCTTTTTGAAATAGGATTACGGTTAGAAAAAGAAAAAGCCTGTAATTGCAGGCTTTTTTTATGCTCTTACAGGTTGGTTTTGGATCAAATCAATATACAAATTGACTTTTTGTTTTAAATCTCTACGGTGTGTGATAAAATCTAAAAACCCGTGTTCTTTTACAAATTCTGATGTTTGAAACCCTTCTGGAAGGTCTTTTCCAACGGTATCTTTAACCACTCTTGGTCCAGCAAAACCTATTAGCGCTCCTGGTTCAGAAATATTAATATCTCCCAACATAGCATAGGAAGCAGTGGTTCCACCAGTTGTAGGATCAGTACACAAAGAAATATATGGAACTTTTGCTTCGGCCAACTGGGCTAATTTTGCAGAAGTTTTTGCCAATTGCATTAGCGATAGGGCAGCTTCCATCATCCGTGCCCCTCCAGACTTGGAAATCATTAGGAATGGAATTTTTCTTCTTTTGGCAACATCAATCGCTCTGGCAATTTTTTCACCTACAACACTACCCATAGAACCTCCAATAAAACTAAAGTCCATACAGGCTATAACTATTTCCTTTCCCATGGATTTTCCCACTGCGGTCCTTATAGCATCCTTGAGGCCTGTTTTTTGCTGTGCAGCCTTTAGTCTTTCAGAATATTTTTTAGTGTCGACAAAACGCAAGGGGTCCTTGGAAGATAATTTTTCATCCAACTCTTTGAACTTATTATCATCAAATAGAATTTCAAAGTATTCTTTACTGCCTATTCTAACATGATAATCATCTTCTGGACTAACATAAAAGTTTTTTGCTAAATCTTCTGATTCAACAATTTTTCCGGTAGGGGATTTGTACCATAGCCCTTTTGGGGTGTCTTTTTTCTCCTCCGTAGCTGTTTGAATTCCTTTTTCTTTTCTTTTAAACCAAGACGACATACAATCAAAAATTAAATTAAACTGCTCTCCTTTGGGTAATTACAATGTATTTACATTGTTTAAGTCTTCAAAAGCTTTCTTCAAACGGTCTACAAAAGCTTTTTCTCCTTCGCGAAGCCAAACTCTTGGATCGTAGAATTTTTTGTTTGGTTGATCACTGCCATCTGGATTTCCTATCTGAGCTTGAAGGTATCCTGATTTCCCTTGAACATAATCCCTAACTCCTGCAAGAAAGGCATACTGAAGGTCAGTATCAATATTCATTTTTATAACTCCATACCCGATAGCCTCTCTGATTTCCTCTACAGAAGAACCTGATCCGCCGTGAAAAACGAAGTCAATATGGTTATGCTCCACTCCATATTTTTCTGAAACAAATTCTTGGGAATTTTTCAAGATTTTTGGAGTCAATGTTACATTTCCAGGTTTATAAACCCCGTGGACATTGCCAAAAGCAGCTGCAACGGTGAATTTAGGACTTACTTTGGATAGCTCTTCATATGCAAAGGCAACTTCTTCTGGCTGTGTATATAATTTTGAACTATCTACATCCGTGTTGTCCACACCATCTTCTTCACCACCGGTTACTCCCAATTCAATTTCCAAGGTCATATCCATCTTGCTCATGCGTTCCAAATAACCTTTGCAGATTTCAATATTCTCTTCAATGGGTTCTTCGGATAAATCGATCATGTGGGAACTGAACAAGGATTTTCCTGTAGCAGCATAATGCTCTTCACTGGCATCTAACAAGCCATCGATCCAAGGCAATAATTTTTTAGCACAGTGATCAGTATGTAGAATTACCGTTGCTCCATAAGCCTCTGCTAATTGGTGTACGTGTTTAGCTCCTGCTACGGCTCCAAGTACTGCCGCTCTTTGGTTTTCGTTGGATAGGCCTTTTCCAGCATTAAATTGAGCTCCTCCATTAGAAAATTGAACTATTACTGGCGAATTTAGGGCTGCAGCGGTTTCCAAAACTGCATTTATGGTATTAGATCCAATTACGTTTACTGCCGGTAAAGCATAGCCGTTTTCTTTGGCGTGATTAAAAATCGCTTGCACTTCATCACCTGTAGCAACGCCTGGCTTAATATTGTGGGACATATTTTTTTAGTTAGTTATGGTTGAATTAAGCCACAAAAGTAATAAAATATTTACTCTAGAAAGGATAATTGATTCCTATATTAAATACGGCATTTCTAAGGTTGTACCCCCTAAACCATCTTTTAGACGATTCATCAGCAGGATTGTAGGTTTTAAAGCCTATATCCAACCTAAAAACAAAGTAGGTAAAGTCATACCTAAGTCCAAAACCTGTACCCAAAGCAATATCTGCCAAAGAATCAAAACCGCTAAAAATGGCATCTGGGTTATCTTCATTATCAAATACATTCCAGATGTTACCTGCATCAGCAAAAAGAGCCCCTTTTACGTCTCCCGCTATAGGGAAACGGTACTCCATGTTCAAAGCAATTTTTAGATTAGCTTCATTAAAATCATTAACGTTACTGGTTCTTCCCGGGCCTAATTCATATGCGTTCCATGCCCTATTATCATTAGATCCACCAGCAAAGTAACTTCGGACAAAAGGAATGCTTTTAGAATTGCCATAGGGGATGCCAAGACCAACGAAGCTTCTAAAAGCAATTACTTTGGAATCTGCTACTTCCCAATGTTTTATATAATCAACCTCAGATTTAAAGTATTGGGAAAAAGGAATTTCAAATACCAAAAGTTGATCACTATCATTTTTGTTGTAAGGTACAATACCATCCAACAGTGACAGTAGGTTTCCAGCACTCTCTAATTTTACTCTAAGTTGATAAAAACTATTATCATTGATGTCTGCCTTGTTGTTTTTGGTAAAAGTATAGTTACTGGCAAAAATCAAATTATTTTCAGTTAAACGCTGTCTCCGTTCTTCAATGCTGTTGACTTCACTTTGTTGTTCAGAAGTAACAGGAATTTCATTATTAAGTGCTGCCTGTGCAAATTCGTTGGCTCCTTCAGGAATGCTTAATGTTAATGGGTCATCAGTATTCCCTGTTTCTTCAAAAAATGAGGCATATTGTGGGTCATCTTGAAAATCCTGTGCTATTGCATCTAGATTGTTAAAGGTATTTTGGTAGACATTATAAAAATTATCTGGATTAACATTACGGACAAACTCCACGTTCATCAATTCAATATTGTGTTTTAAACTATTTGATGGTGACCAGTTGTATGATAGCACACTATTGAAAGATTGTTTGTCCAAACCAATGTTCTTCTGGAAATTGGTACCGACTAACAATCTACTCTGAGGTAGCATGTAGTAAGGAATTATTCTCTCTGTATTTATAGGGAACCATATTCTGGGAAAAATAATATTTACATCGCCCCCTAGTTCAGATGTAAAGGTTTCATCAGACAGCGAAGCATCGCTTAACAGACCAATGGATCCCCTTGCGGAAATATTTAATGTCTCAGCTCCTCCAAAAACGTTTCTAGTGATTACAGTTGCACTAAAGGCTGTTCCTACCCGTTGAATATTGGAATGTGTCACATCAAAATCCAAATTCAAAGAATATTTTGGTCTTGGGGCTAGGTAAATATTGGTAATTAGCTGTGCTTGTGTGGTATCTGGGATAAACTCAATATTAGGGTATTTAAAAGTGTTTAAGTTGGTAATTTGCCTATAAGTTCGAATCCTATCCAAATCTCTATAAACACTGTCTTTTTCAAAAAAAATAGCGTCTGTTAGAGCCTCTGGTTTGTATTTGAGTCTGTCATTATAGAATATGGTGTAGTTCTCATAGTCTATGGACTTTAAAGAATCCGTTCCTCCACCAATTAAATAATCTGCATATATATTTATTTTCTTAAGATGATGAATGCGGTACGGATTATTTACTAAACTATCACCAACATTACGAGGTTTTTGAATATTCAACTGTACATTCATTAGTTGATCATTTGCCACTTGAGATGTATCTCTTAGGATATCATAATTAATGGAACTCTCCTGAAAGTTATAGACGCCAGAATTTCTAAATAGTGTTGTCAATCGCTCACGTTCTTGGTTAAAATTGGCCAAATCAAACTGTTCTCCATCCTTTACAAATGCTAAATTTGTTGAGTTGTCGTAAATAGAATCTAGCTCTGGCGAGGAAATGTTTTTTAGTATAGTATCAATTAAAAAAGGTTTTTCCAGAGAAATTTTGTAATCAACTTCTGCCCTTTTTTTTCTTTTTCCCTTGATAACAGTATACGTTCCAGAGTTGTTGAAGTAACCTTTGCTATTATAATATGCCTTTAGTCGGTCAACAGTTTTTTGGGTCAGAGAAGTATCTATGACAACCGGAGGTTCCCCAATTCTTTTAAAGAAATCACTTGCACCTTTAACTACAAAGGATTCTTTTAATCTGTTCACTTGTTTTTGGGAAAGTAATCTGTTTAATCTTTTTTCTCGTTTTTCTTTTCTGTGTAGCCAATTCTGAAAAGAAGAATCCGGATTTTCTTTGGCAAGATTGTATAAATTTAACCTAAGGCGATAACCAAGTAAACTACTATTTGGTTTTTGGGCAATAAGACTTTGAATGTTATCATCCTTTATCTTTTCTTCGTCTGCGTAAATGGAGTTTTTGGTCAGAAGCAATTCATTGTCATCCACCCTTTTAAGGGTATTGCAACCTATCATGGCAACCATAAGCAACAATAACCCTATTTTTGCCTTGTTACGCATTAGACATAAAAAACCCTTCATAGACGCCAAAAATACACGATTTAGATGGTTACCAAAAACCAAATTAAACTAGTTGTTAGCTTACAGCAAAAAAAGTACCGAACTCAACATGGGCTATTTGTGGTTGAGGGTGCAAAGACCACAAGAGAAATATTAAAAGCTGGACTTAAGCCTTTTAAACTGTTTATTGATGAACCGCAGAAAATTGAAGATTTTATCGAAGCTGAGGTTATCTCAAAATCAGAATTAAAGCAAATGAGCAGTTTAAGTAATCCAAATGGGGTATTGGGAGTATTTTATATGCCAGATACTAAAAAGCCTGATAATACTGATTGGTTGGTGGGTTTAGATGCAGTTCGTGATCCGGGTAATTTGGGTACTATAATTAGATTATGTGATTGGTTTGGTGTAAAACATCTTATATGTTCAATGGATACGGTAGATTGCTACAATCCTAAGGTGTTGCAGGCCACTATGGGTTCTATAACTAGAGTCAATGTTGTTTATACTGATTTACTTGAATATTTGAAAAAAAGCTCACTTTCAATTTTTGGAACTTTTATGAATGGTGATACGGTTTACCAAAAAGAATTACCAGAAGCAGGAATTATGATCATGGGCAATGAGGCCAATGGAATTTCTAAAGAAATCTGCGACGTGGTAACAGAAAAGATAGCTATTCCACAGTTTGGTTCAAAAACGACCGAGAGCTTAAATGTTGCTACGGCAACTGCGATTCTTTTAAACGAAATAAGAAGAGGGTAGATTACTCAAAAGTAAAATTGATAAAGATTCCCCGAGTACGCATGGCATTAATGTTTCCGGTCCAAGGACTATTGGGGTCATTATCAGGAACGAGTTCGTCCGTCAAAGCAAAAACACCTCTAATAGATGGTGAAAACTTAAAGTACTCTGTATAAATATCAATTCCAAAACCAAGTTCATAACCATAAACATTCTGTTTCATACGGAATTCACCACTACTATTGTCATCTAGACTATCCTCTTTGCTTCCAAGATTCATTGCGGTGTATACTCCGCCGGTAATATATGGCTTCCAGTTGCCAAACCTTTTAGCGCTTACCTTAACTAATAAAGGAAATCTAATATAGGTGGACTTGACTTCTCTAATGGCATCATTTTCTGATGTAAAACCAGGAAAACCTAGAATTCTAGAAGTGTACAGCAAGCCAGGTTCAAAACGTAAATCTAAAAATTCATTGATTCGCATTTCACCAATCAAACCAACATTGAACCCTGCGCTTGTATCAACTAAAATGTCCTGTCCAATATCGTTTTCATATTCAAATTGAAAGTCATATAAATTAAATCCTAGATAGTATCCCCAGTTCAATAACTTTAAATCTTCAGTTTGAAGATTAAGAATAGGATCTTTTCTAAACTGTGCCGAGGAATTTGGACATACCAATAACAGCAGGCCAAATAGAAGAAGGACGTTTTTCATCAAATTATTTTGTAGCGACATATATAGATGCCACCCCAAATGTCTGGGGCATGTTCTCTATACCTATAAACCCAATTTTGTCCAAAATATTGTTGAATTCTTGACCATGAGGAAAAACGGAAGCTGATTCACTTAAATAATCATAAGCAGAACGATCCTTAGAGAAGGTTTTGCCAATTCCGGTAAGTATATATTTTGTGTACAATCTATACCCTTGTTTAAATGGTGTTTTGGTCGGAACAGATGTTTCGAGTATTACCAAACTTCCTTCAGGTTTTAGGACTCTATAGATTTCTTGAAGCCCTTTTTCCAAGTTTTCAAAGTTGCGCACCCCAAAAGCTACTGTAACGGCATCAAAGGTATTATCATCAAAAGAAAGATTTTCACTGTCGCCAACTACCATTTGAATGGTGTTTTGTAGGTTTTTATCAGTAATCTTGGTCTTTCCAACTTCCAGCATTCCAGGAGAAATATCCAATCCAATAATTTTTTCCGCGCCCGTCTTGGTCATGGCAATAGCAAGATCTCCAGTACCCGTGGCAATATCCAGAATAGTTTTTGGAGATTTCTTCTTAAGAAGATTCACCACCCTTTTGCGCCATTTTAAATCAATACCTAAAGAAATAACCCTGTTTAACCCATCATAATCCTTAGAAATAGTATCGAACATTTGCTTTACTTGTTCCTTCTTTCCGAGGTCAGAATCTTTATAAGGTTTGACTTTTTTGGACATGTGCTTAATTTGCTGGCAAATATACAACTTAGGTATATGAGAGGTGTACAAAAATAATTACGTAATTTTGCCTCGCAACAAAGGAAAACTTTTCCGTATTATGTTAGGTATTCGTCTTTTAGACTGTGGTCAATATTCTTTTTTTACCATTACAAATTGAATCTATTAAGAACATCTTATTCTAATCAATGAAGATTATAATTGCGGGAGCAGGTGAGGTAGGTTTTCATTTGGCAAAACTTTTGTCATATGAAGCACAAGAAATTACATTGATTGATACGGACAAAGAGAGTCTGTCGTATGCAGACAATCATTTGGATATTAGAGTTCTTAGGGGCGATGCAACATCAATAGAAGTATTAAGGGATGCCAAAGTAGAAGCTTCTGATTTGGTGATTGGTGTAACAGCATCGGAGACTACCAATTTAACGCTCTGTTTCTTGGCCAAACAATTGGGTTGCAAGAAGACCATTGCCAGAATATCCAATACAGAGTTTATAGACAATAGGGAACTTATTAAGTTTGAGGAACTTGGTGTAGATGAATTAATTTCTCCAGAAGAACTGGCAGCAACAGAAATTCAGTTGTTGTTGAACCAATCGGCTTTCAACGATACCTACGAGTTTGAAGGAGGATTACTGACCATGATTGGGGTTTTCTTGCCAAAATCGGCGCCTTTTGTAGGTAAAATGGTCAAAGAGGCCGCTAAAATTTTCCCAGAACTTCATTTTATGCCCATTGCATTGCAGCGAATGGGAACTCAGTATACCCTTATTCCAAGAGGAGACACGGTTTTTAAAGAAGGGGATCAAGTGTATTTCATTACTTCGGCCGAAGGTGTAGAAGAGCTTTACAAGCTCACAGGGATGCAAAAAAAGGAAATTAAAAACGTGATGATTCTTGGCGGCAGTAAAGTTGGTTTTAAAACTGCCCGTGATTTATGCAATAAAAAGTTCAATGTAAAACTCATTGAAAAAAATAAAGAAAAGGCATTTGATATAGCTGATGAACTTCCCCATGCATTGGTCATTAACGGAGATGGCAGAAACGTTGAGCTTTTAGATGAAGAGAGTTTAGAATCAATGGATGCTTTCATTGCGGTTACAGGAAATTCGGAAACGAACATCATGTCCTGTTTGGTTGCTAAATCCAAGAAAATCAAGAAAACCATAGCAATGGTAGAGAATATGGATTATTTCCAGCTGTCACACTCCATCGGGGTAGATACGCTTATCAATAAAAAATTGTTGGCGGCCAATAATATCTTTAGGTATATAAGAAGGGGAGAAGTACTTGCATTAACGCGTTTAAGTAATCTTAATGCGGAGATTCTTGAGTTTGAAGTGAAAGCTACCTCATTGGTGAATGGCGAGATTATTAAAGAATTGGACTTTCCTAGAGAAGCAAGCATTGGTGGTGTAATTAGAGACGGCAAGGGTATTATTGCATTAGGAGACTTTAAGATTATGAAAGGTGACCGTGTTGTGGTCTGCTGCTTGCCCAAAACTATCCCACGTATAGAAAAGCTATTCTTATAATGAAGCTTAACACACGAATTATTGTTCATATTATGGGGCTATTGCTACTTTGCAATGGCTCTTTTATGCTTTTGGCAGCGTTTGTTAGCGGTATTTATAAGGATGGTGCGACCTTAGATATTACCCTTGCTGCTATTGTCACTATGCTTTTTGGAGTTATGGCGATGTTTTATACAAGAGGTCATAAGAAGGAAGTAAAAAGAAAAGAAGGATACATTGTGGTCACCTTTGGATGGATAATTATGTCCATTTCTGGCACATTACCATATCTTTTTTCAGGAGCGATACCTGAAGTTACCAATGCTTTTTTTGAAACAATATCTGGTTACACTACCACAGGAGCGTCTATTATTGATGATATAGAAGCTATGCCTGAAGGAATCCTTTTTTGGCGGAGTCTGACGCATTGGATAGGAGGCATGGGAATTATTGTACTTGCAATAGCCATTCTTCCGCTTTTAGGTATAGGGGGAATGCAATTGTTTGCGGCAGAAGCACCAGGGCCAGCTGGGGATAAGCTACACCCAAGAATAACAGATACTGCAAAACGATTGTGGTTGATTTATTTTGGATATACGGTTGCTGAAACTATTCTTTTGAAGCTGGCTGGAATGTCTTTTTTCGATGCAATGAACCATTCCTTAGCCACCTTATCAACCGGAGGTTTTTCAACTAAAAATGCAAGCTTGGCGTATTGGAACAATCAGCCTTTAATTCAGTATATCACCATTGTTTTCATGTTTTTGGCAGGTAGTAATTTTGTATTGAGCTATTTTGCCTTTACGGGCAAAGTACAACGAATACTAAAAGATGAAGAATTCAAATACTACACGATTTTTCTTATTCTCTTTACAATTATAGCAGCATTAGTAGTTTATTTTAATGCAAATGTTCCCGTATCTGATTTCCATCCCATGGTTTCAGGTGAAGGAGAGAGTGCATTTAGGCACGCACTTTTTCAGGTTATGGCAATTGTTACGACAACAGGTTTTGTAACCGCTGATTTCACCAGTTGGACTCCCTTTTTGACCATTTTCTTTTTTGGACTTATGTTCTTGGGAGGATCCGCCGGTTCTACTGCAGGTGGAATAAAGGTGATGCGACATTTATTGATTATAAAAAATGGACTGCTGGAGTTCAAACGTACCTTACATACCAATGCAATTATTCCCGTTCGTTACAATGAAAAAACGGTTTCGGAACATATCGTATATAACATAATCGCCTTTTTTGTGCTTTATATGTTATTCTTTATAATAGGTTCTTTGGTGTTAGGGTTTTTGGGTCTTGACTTCGTTTCGGCAATTGGCGGTTCAGCATCCTCCCTAGGTAATGTGGGCCCCGCGTTAGGAAGCCTTAACCCCGTTAGCAATTATAACAGCCTCCCAGACGCTGGTAAATGGTGGTGTGGGTTTTTGATGTTATTAGGGCGTTTAGAACTTTTTACGGTGCTTATTATTTTAACCCCATATTTTTGGAAGAAGACCTAAAGTGGATAATAAAAACACCTTAAAGGGTTACTCGGAGATGTTCTTAATTTTTAATTATCGGTAACCTTTGGTATAAACTGTGCGATTGGTTGAGGATAAGCCACCCAATAGTCCTTCTCTGGTTGTCTCTACAATTAAAGTTGGTTCCCATGGTGTTCCCGTAGCGGGATGAAGCCATAAGGTCTGGGTTACTTTACTATTTAGCCATTTTCCGCTTTTTGAATCTTGAAAGGGATAAGTGGATGTAATAATCAATCTGTTATCCTTCCAAGAAGCCGCTGAAACTATTGGTTTCCCTGTACGGCCCATTAATATGTTATTTTCAGATGTTGTACCATCTAAGGCAAAGCGGTAACGAACCAATTGTTGAATTTCCCTTGGAACAAAGACCAAACGTTCAACGTCCAATTGATTGGGTGCGTGTTTGATGGATATTTTATCGCCCCAACCACTTCCTAGTGATGGTATTGATGGTTTATCTACCCGATTAATTACAGAGACCCTATGAAGTACAGTGGTTGACCAAGTACCCGTAAAATCAGGATTTTTCATAGCAAAACCCCTTGCTTCAAGGGCAGTTCTATCTGATCTCTCGTATGTTTTTACAGGACTTCCGGAACCCGCTTTAGGTGGTAAATAAGGATCGACAGCATTAGCACTTGCGGAAACTCTAGGGTGTTTAATGAATGAGGCTTCATATTCCTTTACTATACTATCCATAATGCCTATAACCCCTGGATAATAATCTTTGACGTCGATTTCTTCTCTTGGGTCCACCCTTAAATCAAATAACCGTACTTGGTTTTCAGGTTCGGAATCTGGCATTTCGGTTTTGTACACATACCATAGTTTCCAATCCCGCCATTTGACGGCCATTATTTGACCGAATCGTTGTGTGAATATGGCACTTTCGCGGTTAGATCTATTTTGCTTCGCTTCTAGAAAAGGGAGTTGGTTAACCCCATCTATAATTCGATCTTTTGGTATGGCCTCATCTGTGCCGGTTGCATTGATAATGGTCGAGAACAAATCAACTTCATGAACCATCTCATTGGAAACCTGCCCAGCCTTAATTTTATCTGGCCACCTAATAACACATGGAGTTCGAACACCACCTTCCATGGCCGAATTGTAATATCCACGCCAAGGGCCGGGTGAACCTCTCCAAGGGCGTCTCATCTCTGCACCATTGTCCGTGCACCATATAATCAAGGTATTATCTTCGATTCCTAATTCTTTTAATTGATTTAAAATCAAACCAACGTTATAATCTACATCAGCCATTGAATCCCCCATATCCCCAGCTCCAGTAGTGCCAGCCTTATCGGGATGAGGTAATGCTGGAAAATGCAATTGTGTCATGGCATAATACAAAAAGAACGGTCTATCCTTTTCTGCATTCTTCTTTATAAAAGCAACGCTGCGTTGTGCAGCTTCACGATCAATTGTACGCCTTGTTTTTTGATTAAAAGGCTTTACCTTTTTGGATACGGTTCCTACGTTCCCTTCCCATATGTATGGAGCTGGTTGTAAATTAGGGTCAAAACCATCCATTGAAGGAAATTGAGAGACATGAGTTGTGCCTGGAATTCCATACCACTCATCAAAACCTTGGTTGGTTGGTTCACGTTTTCCATGCCAGTTTTTGGCACCAAGATCCCATTTCCCAAAAAGTGCAGTTGAATATCCCACGGACTTTAAACGCTCGGCAATGGTTTCTTCCCACAATGTGGTGCCAGCGTAATAGTCTTCACCCGCCCGAACTGCATATCTACCGGTAAGTATAGCGATACGAGAAGGGGTGCATGAGTATTCTACATTAAAGTTTGTCAATCGCATACCCTCAGCACCTATTCTGTCAATGTTCGGGGTAGGTACACCGCGAGCGCCTCCGTAAGCAGCAACTTCACCAACACCCAAATTGTCTGGAAAAATCAATATAACATTGGGCTTTTTTTGAGAAAAACCAGAAAGGGCGACCAAACAGAAGATTAGTAAGGTTAAATGTGATATTGGTTTCTTCATTTGGAAAGTTTTATTATCTCGAAGATACTATATGATTTTATCTAGTGCGATAAAACTTTTCAAATAAAAAAGCCCTCAAGAATTTCATATCCTTGAGGGCGGTTATTTTGTAATTGCTTTATAATCTATTTTACTGCTTCAGCAATCCTAGAAATAGCTTTTCTAATATCTTCTTCACTCGCAGCATAGGAGATACGGATACTATTTCCGTTTCCAAAAGCATCTCCGGTAACAGTAGCTACATTGGCTTGTTCCAATAGATACATAGCAAAGTCAGATGCATTGTCTATCCTTTTGCCATTAAATGTTTTTCCAAAAAAAGCGGTCACATCAGGATATACATAAAAAGCCCCTTCGGGTTCATTACATTTAAATCCGTCAATGTTATTCAATAATTCCAAGATAAGCTTCCTACGATTTTTGAATTCATCCACCATATACAGAACGCGACTTGGAGATTCTAATAATGCAGTGATCACTGCACGTTGAGCAATACAATTGGCGCCACTTGTAACTTGTCCTTGCAATTTATTACAAGCTCTGGCGATATATGCTGGAGCTCCAATATAACCTATTCGCCACCCCGTCATGGCAAAAGCCTTGGCAACACCATTTACGGTAACTGTACGGTCATACATATCGTCAAAAGCAGCCATTGAGGCGTGAGCTGTAACTCCGTAATTGATATGTTCGTAAATCTCATCACTGACCACTATAATTTGAGGGTATTTTTGAAGTACATCAGCCAAACCTCTTAACTCATCTTTACTATAAATTGAGCCACTTGGATTGCATGGGGAACTGTACCACAACATTTTAGTCTTTGGTGTGATTGCAGCTTCCAATTGCTCCGGCGTCATTTTAAAATCATTGTCTATGGATGTGGCAACCTCCACAGGAACTCCTTCAGAAAGTTTGACAATATCACTGTAGCTTACCCAATATGGGCAAGGTAAAATGACTTCATCTCCTTTATTCAAACAAGCTTGGGCTAGATTGTAGAGTGCCTGCTTTGCACCTGTAGAAACAACAATTTGAGGGCGTTCATAAGTAATACCATTATCTCTTTTGAACTTGGTGCTTATAGCATCTTTTAATTCTACATAGCCATCTACAGGTGTGTACGAATTATAACCATCCTTTACTGCTTGTATGGCGGCATCTTTAATGTAGTCCGGTGTATTAAAGTCCGGTTCACCTAAACTAAGGCCAATAATATCTTTTCCAGATGCTCTAAGTTCTCTGGCTTTTGCAGCCATTTCAAGAGTTGCTGAAGGAACTAGGTTATTAATCCTTTCAGAAAGTTGGTTGCTCATTGGTTTTACTATTTTACTGGTATTGAAGTGCTGGATTTTTACCCAACTCTTTCAAATGTTTGAAGTGCGAAATTATAGCTTTTCTAGTAGTTTTATACTCGTTGTAAGGCAAATTAAATTCCTTGGCCGTTTGTTTCACAATTTTGGAGATTTTTGTATAATGAACATGACTAATATTTGGAAATATATGATGCTCAACTTGATGGTTTAGACCACCAGTAAACCAATTTACAATTCTATTTTTGGTACCAAAATTCACTGTTGTTGCAAGTTGATGAATAGCCCAAGTATTTTTCATAGTTCCGGTTTCATCAGGTAGAGGAGTGTCTGCTTCATCAACAATATGGGCCAATTGAAATACTACACTTAAAATTACTCCAGCCACATAATGCATGATAAAGAACCCAAGCAGTACTTGCCACCAAGGAATATCAACAAGGAGCAGAGGTAAAACAATCCAAATAGTAATATATATAGTCTTTGTTATGACCAAGGTACTCCAGTTTATTACTGGATTTGGCAGTTTTCCATAAGACAATTTTCTTTTCATGTATCGATACATTTGTTGAAAATCTGTGGTTATCGCCCAATTAAAAGTCAATAACCCATAAAGAAGAATGGAATAAAAATGCTGGAATTTATGATGCTTTTGCCACTCTGCATGTTTTGAAAAGCGAAGAATTCTTCCTGCTTCCATATCTTCATCATGCTCGTGTATGTTGGTATAGGTATGGTGCAAAACATTATGTTGTACTTGCCAATTGTATACGTTCCCAGCCAAAATATAGATACTGCTACCCATAAGCTTATTAACCCATTTTTTGTTGGAATAAGCACCATGATTTCCATCATGCATAACATTCATTCCCACACCGGCCATTCCCACTCCCATGGTAATGGACAATAAGATGTAAGCCCAAAAAGGCAGGTTTAATGTCAACATTAAAAAATAAGGAGCCAAGAAAACGGCAAACATCACAACTGTTTTAAGATGAAGTTTCCAATTTCCGGTTTTCTTTATTTGATTTTCACTAAAATATTGGTTTACCCTTTTATTTAGTGTTCTGAAGAATTGTGCTGAATCTTTTCTTGAAAATCGGATGATATCCTTTTCCATAAATTAATTTTTTACAAAGGTAAGTAAATTGATTTCTCAAGTTCCCAACTTTATATGAAAACGATGTTAAGGTGTTTAAAAGTATTAATTTTGCTGAAATTAACAGATTGAGCATGAATGTAGATTTAATATCTAAATATTTTACGACACTCACCGATGCCCAAAAGCAACATTTTAAGGGCTTAGAAGTGCTTTATCAAGATTGGAACCAAAAGATAAATGTGGTATCCCGTAAAGACATAGATGAGCTTTATCTACGACATGTATTGCATTCCTTGGGAATTGCTAAAATCCAAGGGTTTAATGAGGGTTCTAAAATTTTGGATGTTGGAACCGGTGGCGGATTTCCTGGTATTCCTCTGGCAATTTTATTTCCCAATACCCATTTTACCTTAGTGGACGCAATTGGAAAGAAAATTAAGGTGGTACAGGAAGTTGTTGAGGGCCTTCAATTGGAAAACGTATCCGCTAAGCATATTAGGGTTGAGGATTTAACCGAGCAGTTTGATTTTATTGTTAGTAGAGCGGTTGCAGCTATGCCAACCTTTGTGCATTGGACCAAAGGGAAAATTAAAAAAGATTCGGCTCACGAAAGAAAAAATGGAATTTTCTATCTAAAAGGAGGGGATTTGACCGAGGAATTGAAAGAGTATAAAACAGCTGAAATCTTTGATTTAAAAGAATATTTTAATGAAGATTTTTTTGAAACTAAAAAAGTAGTGTACTTACCGCAAAAGTTTAAGAATCCCTCTTAAGTATTGTGCACGTTATAATATACTATTCTACACTTTCTAGAGTATTCCTTTGCATATTGCCATAGAGCATCAAATTGTTCAGTCATCAATTTCAGCCAATTGTATATTCGTTGTTTCATTTTGATGTGAATTGAAGGGTTAAAATGAACTAATTACATTTAATTTACTATTACTTAACGTTAAATTTACATATAAAATTGTATTATTCCAATAATATGGGTCTTAATTTGGAAAAACCACTTAATTACTCTATAAGTTTAAAAGGGTGATTTAGATTATTTTACAACAGTAAGATTGGCGAAAAAGACTAAAGATTTCATCAGTGTAAGTTTGGATAAAATCAAATGTATTGAGCCAACCGCACAATTGTTTTTAGTGAGTTTAGCCTTTTATTGCAAAAACTATTTTCTATTAAGAAATTTTAAGAATAGCGTTAGAACGGGGTACGTAATATGGTTTTTATGTATCAGCTTTACAAAAAATTTAATACAGCGTTATTTTTTTTCAATTCCCAGAAGTTTCCCATTGTGCCAGTATTCAGTTGATGTTTTTTGTCCGTTTAGGTTATAGTAGTGGTGCTTGTTAATAGCTTTACCTTCTTTAAAAACGCCCTCGTATTTTGGATTACTATTTTTATGATATTCTTTGTGAATACCATCTTTGTTGCCATTGAAGAACTCTGTTTCGGTTTTTAATATTCCATTGGCGTAATATTCTTTAAAAGATTGGCGTTGCCGATTATCTTCTAATAATTTGATTTCTCTTTGGATTTTAAGTGCGCCGTCTTTATGAAATTCCCAGAGTAAAGTCATTTTTAACTTTTGTGTAGAACCTTTATTGAAGTTATAAAAATGGGCTTTGCTTAATTCCAATTTGCCATCACTACCAAATTTATGCATACTTATTTCTTTATCGGCTACGTAGTAATGTGAACTTATAAGCTTCCTGTTTCGGTCATAAAAAAGTGAATTTCCATGCTGTAAGCCATAATTGTAATTGCATTTTGATTTTACAACCCCATTTTCATAATGCTCTGACCATAGGCCATGTCTTTTCCCTGGATTAATGTTTAATGTATCATTATAATAATGAGCTTTACTTTCCGTGCTTTGAGCTTGGACAGCCTCTTTTGTGGTGTTACACTCTTTAAACTGACCTTTAATTTTTATTCTACCATTTTTGTGGTACTCAACATATAAACTGTCCAACGTATTGTCTTTCAAATAGCTTTCAATTTTAATTTGCCCATCAATATATTTTTCAGCATACTTTAATTGCATATAGCCATTACTGGAAATACAGATTGAAAAAAAAGAAACAGATAATGTTTAGAGCGGCTTATTTATACACTTTACTAAATGTGCTAAAGGAAGCATGACTCACGGGAAGAAATATATAGAAATCTTTCTTCAGATAAAGGGGAGATCTTACGGTTCTAGTCTTTGGGTTTATGAATGATATGTACTAATAAAGGTATTGTGTGAAGTATATTTTGATTATAGGGAATTGAAACCTGAAATGGATTCTATTCCTAAAAGAATTTCTTCTATAACTTCTTGTACAGTTTACCATCCTCTGCTAAAGAATAGCCTACAATTTGGTTTTTGTCGTTTCTTCTAAAGAAAATTTCATCATCACCAATATTAGAGAATGTATCATCCACTTCATGATAAAGTGGATAAACCAACTCATCTATCATTGTATAAAGGTCGCCATCCTTTTTATTGATTTTCAATATAATTTGACCGCCATCTTTGTACTCATAAAGCCCTTCAAAAGCCATCAGATCAGTAGTGGATATTCTGTTTTCATATGGATTATCCTCAGACAGGATTAACCCATCACCAAGTTGCCAATTATCATATTCCATATTGTATGCAATGCGCTTAGCGGCGTTTAACCCATGTAGTTTTGCAACCAAATGTAATGCGCCATCTATTCCTGCAGATATACCTGCTGTCGTGATCACCTTTCCATTGTCCACAAAACGCACATTTTTACGAACATTTATTTTAGGATAGTTGTCTCGGAGGTTGTCTAGCGAACTGTGGAATGTTGTTGCTGTTTTCCCATCCAATATTCCCGCTTCGGCCAAAATAAAAGCTCCGGTACAAACTGAAAAATGATATGCTACATTTTCTTGTTTTTTAATCCATTTCATCACCTCAGGGTTTTTAGAGGTTGGTGATGCATTACCTCCAAAAAATGCCAAAATATCTGCCTCAGGTGCATTGTCTATAGTATAATCTGGAATAACACTAAGAATGCCTTGTGACTTTATTGGTTCTTTGGTAGCGGAAACAGTGAAAACGTTAAACCCAGCATAGGACAACACTTCCATGGGGCCAGCAAAATCAAGGACTTCAACTCTGTCCTGTAAATAGAAGGCAATGGTTTTTAAATCTTCTTTTTTCATAAGCTTCATATTACAGAATGAACATATTCCGGGACTGTCATGTTCATCATTATCACATTTAAGCCCACATGGAGGGCAAACATATACTTCGGATGTTTTGATGCTATTTTGGGGGTAACTGAATGCAATTCCAAAAAGCAATAAGAATGGTATTACTAATCTGCTCATTTTTTTGATTTTTGATGAGCTACAAAGTTAACCTACCCATGTTGCTTTAGGAAGGACAACCATGCGCAACATCGGGACAATTATTCTCGCCATTCTGAAGGAAGAGAGGCAGTATGTTTTTTAAGCAAAGTTCTTAATTGATTACTGCTTTGAAATCCACATGCCGTGGATACTGTACTCACCTTAGAGCCATTTGAGAGTAGTTGCACGGCACGCTCAACACGAAGCTTAACCAAATAATCGCCTATTGTAATTCCAGTGGTCTTTTTAAACAAGCGTGTCAAGTTTCTTGGGCTCATATGCACATTTTCAGCAAGCTCTTCTATTTTTAATTTTTTATCAAGATTTTGAGCTAAAGTATCTTGGGCCTGATGGATGCGATTGTCCAAATGATTTCGGTACTGTAAAAAGACGCTAAGTTGTGGGTCGTGTTCTGTTCGGCGAAGGTATATCACTACTTCTTTGGCGATTTTTGTAGCGAAAACAGGTCCATAGAGTTCTTCTAAAAGAAATAAAGCTAAATCTATTCCTGATGAAACTCCAGCACTGGAATATAGATTACCGTCTTTAACGATTAACCTATCTGAACGTAGTTTTGTATTGGGAAACCTTGATTGAAACTCCTCTAAATATTTCCAATGGGTAGTGCAATTTTTTCCATCAAAAAGACCTGCAAAAGCTATGACGTATGCACCAGTACAGATAGAACAGATTTTAGCGCCGTTTTGATTTAGTTTTTGCAACCACAGAAAAAATCGCTGGTTTTGTTGTACAAATTTTTCATCAAAAAATAGATGGGATTCCAAACCTGGAATAAAAAGAAGATCATGAATTCCCAATGTAAAGTTTTCAAAACTCTCCAAATTACCTAGCGAAATCCCAGCACTTGATACTTCTTTGTTCGATGTGTTTAGACTTAAATAATGAGTTTCAATCTGGGCACCATACTCATTTGCTTCATAAAAAAGATGCGCTGGACCTGCCATGTCCAGAAGCTGTACTTCTGGCGGTACAAGAAAGAAAGCTCTATGTTTACTTTGGTTCTTCAATTTTTACAATAATATCGAAGTATTCTTTAAGATAAGTCTCGAATTGGTCTTTGCTAAATTCGATTTCTTTAGTTTTTGACCCATCGGTAATTTTTATTTTACTGTTATTCAGTGTGATACGTCCATGCTCAGTGCTTATGGAAATCACCTTTTTTTGAGTGAAATGAGACTCTTTACTGGTTTGATGATATTCGCACATATCCTTAAATTCAGATAATTTGTGCTGTTTTGTGCTAAAGATATACTGGGGTTCTAAAACATTATTTTTTTGTTCGGACACCCTCAAATAATCTTTGTCATAATTATCAAAAACAAACTTTCCGTAATCATCAACGAGGGTTTTATTAAACTTTAATGGAAGAGGTTCTAATGAGAATTTCCCAAAGCCCACATCGACCAGGAATTGTTCTGTCCCAATGTTTGCTAGGATAGCCAAGTGATCCTTCTCCTTGCCGTATTGTTCTTTTTCAGAATATACCCGTGCAGAAATAATTTTTGCGTTAAATCCAATTTCCTTCAGAAGAGTATAAAAAAGACTGTTAAGTTCGTAACAGAACCCACCTCTCTTACGGTTGACGATTTTCTCAAAAATTGTATCAATATCCAAAACGATTTGTTTTTTGTAATGAATATCTAAATTTTCAAAGGGCACACTTAACAAGTGTGCCCTTTGAAGTCCAAACAAAGTTTGTTTGTCAATTTCAACCTTTTTATTATAATTAATTCTTTTCAAATAGGCCGAAACGTTCATTGTATGTGATTTATTTACCCCAAAAATGGATATCTGTAATCTTCTGGAGTAACAAAAGTCTCTTTTATCAACCTTGGAGATACCCAACGCAATAAATTTTGAGCAGAACCGGCTTTATCATTGGTACCTGAAGCTCTTGCTCCTCCAAATGGTTGTTGTCCTACTACAGCTCCGGTTGGCTTATCATTGATATAGAAATTACCGGCACAATTTTGAAGAGCCTTAGTGGCTTCATCAATTGCATAACGATCTGTGGCCAAAACAGCACCTGTTAAAGCGTATTCTGATGTGCTGTCTACCAATTCCAAAGTTTTCGCCCAGTCAGCATCCTCATATACATAGATGGTAACTACAGGACCAAAAAGCTCAGTACACATTGTAGTGTATTTTGGGTCTTGGGTTAAGATAACCGTAGGTTCAATAAAATAACCGACAGATTTGTCATAGTTACCTCCAGCAATTATTTCTGCATTGCTATCAGCTTTGGCCTGATCAATATATTTGGCAAGCTTATCAAAAGAACCTTCGTGGATTACGGCAGTAATAAAATTACTCATATCCGCAGGAGAACCAGGCTTATTAAAAGAGGCAATATCCGCTTTAACAAAATCTAAAACTTCAGTTGCGATAGATTTTGGTAGATATACTCTTGATGCAGCACTACATTTTTGTCCTTGAAACTCAAATGCTCCTCTAATAATGGCTGTGGATACTTGTTTTGGTTTTGCAGATGGGTGTGCAACAATAAAATCTTTTCCACCTGTCTCTCCAACAATCTTTGGATATGTTTTATAAGTGTGGATGTTATTTCCTATCTGTTTCCATAATTCTTTAAAGACAAAAGTGGAACCTGTAAAATGAAGGCCAGAAAAATCCGGGCTCGAAAGAACAGTCTCGGTAACCATTACCGGATCTCCGAAAACAACATTGATTACTCCGTTTGGCAACCCAGCTTCTTTGAAAACATCAATAATTACTTTTGCAGAGAACACTTGACTGTCACTTGGTTTCCAGATAACAACGTTCCCCATCATTGCTGCACTTGCTGGTAGATTCCCTGCAATGGCAGTAAAATTAAATGGTGTAATGGCGTATATAAAACCTTCTAATGGACGATATTCAACTCGATTCCAGATACCTTCTGCAGATTCTGGTTGCTCAGTATAAATCTGAGTCATGTATTCTACATTGAATCTAAGAAAATCTATAAATTCACAAGCGGCGTCAATCTCAGCTTGATGAATTGTTTTAGACTGCGCGATCATGGTGGCAGCGTTGATTTTTGCGCGGTAAGGACCCGCTATCAATTCTGCAGCTTTTAGGAAAATAGCAGCTCGTTGTTCCCAAGTTAAATTGGCCCAAGCCTCTCGCGCTTCCAAACCGTTTGCAATAGCTTGCTCTACATGTTTCTTTTCAGCTAAGTGGAATTTTCCAACTATATGCTTATGCTCATGTGGTGGCGACATGGATCTAGTATTTCCAGTCTTTATTTCCTCAGAACCTATATATAAAGGAACTTCAACATTACCCTTGTAGTATGCATCGTATTGTTGCAGTACTTCTTCACGTTCCGGAGTGCCGGGAGCAAAACTCTTTATTGGCTCGTTATATGCCGTTGGAACTTGAAAAAAACCTTTTCCCATAATGGTGAATTTTATGTGTTAAAAATTCCACCAAAGGTAGTGAAAGGAATAGCCAATATAAAATGAATTCTAACTAGTTTATGGCAAAAGGAGCTGCAAACTTAAAGGTTGGGATATCTACTTCAAATTCTTCTGTTGAAGTGAAATTGACCATGTGATAATAGCCGCGCATAGCACCAATAGGGGATGCCAACAAACAACCAGAACTGTAGGTGTGCGATTTACCAGGTTTTATTACAGGTTTCTTACCAATTACACCTTCACCGTCAACAGTTTCTATTTCTTTAAGTGCATCAAAAATATCCCAATGCCTAGCAGTTAGCTGAACCGAGTCTTTACTTTGGTTTTCTATGGTGATAGTATATCCAAAAGCATAATGCATTTTGTAGTTTTTAAAGAATGTGCCCTCGAAAGTGGTTTGCACAGATACTTTAATTCCTTTTGTGATTTGAGTGAACATAGTTCTAATAGGTAAAGACACTTCCCGTAAACAAAATGATTACCACAATAAAACCTAAAAAGGCGAACATCGTGTTTAGGAAAATGTATTTGACAATCGTTTTAACCCTTCCTTGCCCATAAAATTTTCTCATTGCTTTGTACAGGTAAAAACCGAAAATCAGTAAAAAAATACCGGCACTCGTCACACTAAAAATAGAATCTATTATTAGGCTAAGGATGAGCAAGATAAATAATAATGATTGGTTGTGAAAGCTAAAGATAAGATGATCGGTGTAGGTGTATTTTTTTCTGATGTAAACCACCCAAAGGAAAACTGTGAATATGGGAAGAAAGAAGAAAATGACCAAAGGCAGCTTGGCAATTGTATTGTTTAAGTATGTACCAGGTTGTGCAATTGCTTTAAGAGAGCTCTTGGATCCATTAAAGGCCACTTTATTTCTCCATGTTTCATTGGCCCCATATTTTTCTTTTGCTTCTTCGAAGGTTTTTATTGAGTCCTTTTGCAGAAATGTAAAGAAAAACTCCATTCTTCCCCCAAGACCTCCAGAATTGTTGTTTTGAAGGTTTTCAAAATATTTTCGAGGATTTGCAAGCATAAAAGAATCTTTTTTTGCCTCTTCTTTTATCCCTTGACCTATTAAAGTCTGCAGTGAGTCTAAATTTTGAATTCCTGGAATAGGAACGTTTTCTAAATTTTTCAGGGAATCAAGCTGTTTTAGTGCTTTTTCGGTCTGTTCCTTTGCGTTGATGCTGTCAGCGGCAGTTTTTCCATTGTTAAAACTGTAGGACATGGGGCCAGTTTGCTCAATTTTATCTTCTAAACCAAGATTGTCCAAATTGGAAAAACTATTATCATAAGTGACCATTAAAAAATACAGAAATGCCAAACTTAATAGAAATCGGAATGGATTGGTATAGGCGATACGCTTACCTTTAATATAATCTTTGGTCATGGTGCCCGGTCTTACCAGAAGGGCATATAGTGTTTTTAATAACTTGGAATCGTAGTTGATCAAGTTAGAAAAGAACTCATCCCAAAAATCTTTAAGGACTAATTTCTTGGTGCTATTGGCCTGAGAGCAATTGGGGCAATATTTATCGCTTATGTCAAGAAGGTGACCACAATTAAGACATTTGGTTCCTCTAAACTTAAGTTCATAGCGGCCTTTGGTTATTAAGGTTGGTTTTTTATCCTCCATTCCATTTCAAGGATTAGGAGCTAAAGATAATTAATTGCTGATATTTCTAGAATTAACGGAGCCTATTCCTATAATACTATCATACATATCACCAAAATCACGGTAATAAACAAGAATAAGATAGTTGTTTTCAGTAAAGTGAAAGTTTCCACTTACATAGTTAAGGTCAATGGTATCATCCTGTCGTTCAACTACATATTTATAATTGTAAAAGCCTTGCTTCATAACAAGGGTAAGTTCCATCTTTCCTGTTTCTGAATTAAAAGTCATTTTGTTTTCTTCACCTAAGTCATAGTTATTGAACTTTCCAAAAACGTAAACATTGTCCAGCCCAATCTCGTTTGAATAAGGAAGGCTAAAATGAATTTCGGTATACTCCGCTTCTCTAGATACATCTTCACCTTGTAAGGTTCGTACAACAAAGTCACCATTTATATCAGGGAAATAGGTGTACGGTCTGTCATACCTATAGGTGTTGGTAAATAGATAGTGATTATATAATTCTTTGAACTCAATTTTGGATATGGCAAAAGTTGGTGACCTTAAATCCTTGGTGTCAAAATTCAAGAATTCATTGCCTCCATAAAAACTTGTTTCCTGGTCATATTTGTACACAAGTTCGGTTCCAACCGTAAATTGCGGTTTTATATTGTACAAAGCTGTTGGCCAAAAGTGGTTTTGTAAAATAGCCACTTTAACTTCTTTCTTTGGGTTAACCACAGGGAACCCTGCGGTATTAACATTAAATTGAACTACCTGTTTTTCATTAAGGAAGTTAAAATCCCTAGAGCGTTTTACGGTGCCACCAACGGTTACCAAATCTCTGTACACCAAAAATCTTCGTGAAAATTGCAGTTCGCCATAACTGTTATGAATTTCTAAAACATAATTGCCACTTACTTTTAAACGTACATTTTCATTGGGGATGGTCAGTCTATAGTTGGAATAGGGCTGAAGAGTGTTATAGCTATTTTCATAATCAATGATGCGCTGGTTATCTATTCCAATTAGGTATTGCGATTTTAACAATTGTGATGGGGTCCAATCGTAATCACAATGTATAATTTTGTAATAATAGTCTTGTTCATTAGCTGTAAGGTCATCAAATTCCAAAGTCATGGATTCTCCAAGTTTGATGAGAGGGAATTGATCTTCTGTAGGACCTTTAAAAACTATGGACTTTATATTGACTGGAGGATTAACTTCTTCCTGTACCTGTGCAAAAATGCTGGAAACAAAAAGGAGTAAAAAGATTTGTTTGATCACAAAGCGCATTTAGGGCGTAAATTTTGGGTAAAGGTAAACAAAAAGTGTGCCTAGCAAGTTTAGCTCGATGTAATCCCATTTTTATGGTTAATAATTATGAAAACAATCCTTTTAGTGCTAAATTTGCTTGCAATTTTGTTAACAAAAGGTCTACAACAATATGTCTAAAGACATCCGGATTAAAAAAGGGTTAAACATCAACCTTATCGGGGCAGCAGAACAGACTACTTCCAAAGCCGTTTTAAGTAACGTATACGCCCTAAACCTAGATGATTTTCACGGAATAACACCAAAAATGTTGGTAAAACAGGGGGCCGAAGTTAAAGCGGGAGAACCTCTTTTTTACAACAAGAACAAAGAAGATATGTTCTTTGTTTCTCCAGTAAGCGGTGAATTGGTGGAAATTATTCGTGGAGCTAGAAGAAAAATCTTAACGCTCAAAATCCTTGCGGATAAAACGCAAGAGTATTTGGAGCATAAAACAATTAATATAGAAAAATCTGATGCTGAGAGTATCAAGACTTTTTTATTGCAATCTGGTGGTTGGTCATTTTTAAAACAACGCCCTTATGATATTATCGCAAATCCGGAAATAACACCTAAGGCTATATTCATATCTGGTTATACTACAGCCCCTTTAGCGGCAGATGCCAATTATGTTTTAAACGGTAAAGAAGTAGAGCTGCAAGCGGCAATTTCTGCTTTGGGCAAGTTAACACCCGGTCAGGTGCATGTCTCAGTTGGTGGAGCAGGTAATTCTCCTCTTGAGAAATTAGACGGGATTACACTTCATAAAGTATCTGGACCACATCCTGCAGGATTGGTTGGAACCCAAATAAACAAAATTGATCCTATTAATAAAGGAGAGGTTGCTTGGACCGTAACTCCCCAAGATTTGGTGATTATAGGAGAGTTGTTGTTAACAGGAAAGTTTAATGCGGAGCGTATAATCGCACTTGCGGGTTCTGTTGTAAAAGCTCCAAAATACTATAGTACTAAAATAGGCGCTGAAATTTCTACTTTTTTATATGGAAGCGGAGTTAATCAAGATAAGTTTAGATTGATTAATGGCGATGTGCTTACAGGTTCAAAAACACACCCAGAAGGTTATCTTGGATTCTACAATAATACAGTAACCGCTATTCCAGAAGGCGATGATTATGAATTTTTTGGATGGAATAAGCCAGTTTTCAACAAAATATCATCCACAAGAGCTTTGACCTTTTCTTGGATGCAGCCCAAAAAGAAATACGATTTGGATACCAATACCAATGGTGAGCATAGAGCTTTTGTGGTCACAGGCCTTTATGAAGACGTTTTTCCGTTGGATATTTACCCGTTGCAACTACTTAAAGCATGTATGGTTAAGGATTTAGATGAAATGGAACAATTGGGATTGTATGAAGTGGCTCCGGAGGATTTTTCATTAACGGAATTCATTTGTATTTCAAAACAACCACACCAGCAGATAATCAGGGAAGGTTTGGATTTATTGCATCAAGAAATTGGATAATATGGGCATGAAAGAAAAATTACATCAGATTAAATTAAAGTATAGAGGTAAAAAAATGGCACCTGCCTTTAATGCCATACATACTTTTCTGTATTCGCCAAATGAAACTACGCATTCTGGCAGTCATGTTCGTTCAGCTGACGATTTAAAGCGTACGATGAATACGGTGATTATGGCTTTGGTTCCATGTCTTTTATTTGGAATATTCAATGCGGGTTATCAACATTATTCCGCAATTAATGGTTTTCCTGCAGAATTTTCACTTTTCGAACACTTTCTAACATGGGAGAACTTTTGGTTAGGAGCAATAACAGTGTTACCAATTGTTATAGTTTCTTATGGAGTTGGATTGGCAATTGAATTCATTTTTGCCGTAATAAAAGGTCATGAAGTAGAAGAAGGATATTTGGTGACTGGAATGTTGGTTCCTCTTATAGTACCTGTAGATACGCCATTATGGATGTTAGCCGTTGCAGTAGCCTTCGGTGTAGTAATAGGAAAAGAAGTTTTTGGAGGAACTGGGATGAATATATTGAATCCCGCATTGACCATTCGTGCTTTCTTATTCTTTGCTTACCCTACTTGGATGAGTGGTGATAAGGTATGGGTGCATGGTGCCAAAGAAGGTGTAACGCAAGCGGGTTCCGCTGATGCCATTTCTGGGGAGACCGTTTTGGGATATTTAGCTCAAGGGAGTACTGAATTTTCATACTCGCTTTCAGATATGTTTTACGGTTTTATTCCTGGTTCAGTAGGCGAGACGTCAACAGTATTGATTTTACTTGGCGGATTGTTCCTTGTTTTCTCAAAAATAGCTTCATGGCGAATTATGTTGAGCGCCGTGATCGGATCTCTTGCAATGGGACTAATTTTTAATGGAATAGTTGCTGCTGAATGGATTCCGGAGTATAGCAAGTTCTATGGATTAATGAGTTTTGAATACTGGCAACATTTGTTGGTAGGGGGTCTTGCCTTTGGTATAGTCTTCATGGCAACTGACCCTGTAACCGGATCGCAGACCAATAGGGGTAAATGGATTTATGGATTCTTGATAGGGTTTATGTCTGTAATGATTCGTGTATTCAATCCAGGGTACCCAGAAGGAGTGTTCTTGGCAATCCTGTTAATGAACGTTTTTGCACCTACAATTGACCACTATGTGGTAAGAGGTAATATCAAAAGAAGAATGAAACGATTAAAGACGGCTACTATACATCCTAAGGTTACTGATGGTGTTGAAGCGTTAAAAACGGAAACAGTATAATAATGGGAATTAACACAGATAAAAACTCATATACCGTAATCTTTGCAATCATAATGGTTGTAATTGTAGGTTCTGTCCTTGCTTTTTTGGCATCTGGCCTAAATGATAGAATCAAGGAAAATGAACGTTTTGAAAAACAACAGAATATCCTTTACGCCATGGGTGTAAATGAGAATACAGAAGATAGTGGGGTAAATTTTATTCCTACAGATGTAGTTGAGGGTGAGTTTTTAAAATACATTAAAGAACAATATGTTTTTGTGGATGGTGAGGTTCAAAAAGATGACCAAGCCTTTTTGATTGATATGAAGAAACAGCTGGCTGCCTTTAAAAGCGGAGGTGAAGCACGGTTGCCCATTTTTATCGGTGAAAAAGATGGCAAGAAATCATATATTCTACCAATGTACGGTAAAGGATTATGGGATGCCATTTGGGGTTTTATTTCGGTTGATGATAGTATGACCGTTCAGGGAGTTTATTTTGATCATAAAGCGGAAACCCCCGGTCTTGGCGCAAATATAAAAATGCGCTTTTTTATGGATGATTTCATAGGAGAATCTTTATTGGAAGGCAAAAGTTATGCTGGTGTAAGTGTAGCAAAAGGAAACAATGATCCATTGAACAATGATAAAGAGGATAATGAAGTGGATGCACTTGCAGGTGCAACGATTACTGGAAATGGAGTTTCAGCGATGATAAAAGAAACCTTAAAGGTTTACAAACCTTACTTAGAAACCATTAGAACGAATTAATATGGCATTGCTTTCAAAAAAAGATGCAAATCTAATTTTAGACCCATTAGCGGATAACAACCCAATAACCATTCAGGTTTTGGGAATCTGTTCAGCATTAGCAATTACAGCGGAACTTAAAGCCTCTTTGGTAATGGCAATCTCGGTGATTTTCGTACTGGGAGTGGGTAACGTGGTCATCTCATTGATGCGTAACGTGATTCCTTCAAAAATCAGGATTATCGTTCAGCTTATCGTTGTGGCAACCTTGGTAATTATTGTAGACCAGGTTTTAAAGGCATTTGCGTATGAGTTGAGTAAAACCCTTTCGGTTTTTGTTGGGTTGATTATAACCAACTGTATTATCATGGGGCGTTTTGAGGCCTTTGCTTTGGGTAATGGTCCATGGAAATCCTTTTTAGATGGCATTGGTAACGCACTTGGCTATGGAGTAATACTGATCATTGTTGGGTTTTTCCGTGAGCTTTTTGGTTCAGGGACCTTATTTGGAATTCCTGTATTGGGAGATCCAATAGCAAAGACTTGGCTATATGCAACAGGATATGAGAACAACGGATTTATGATTATACCACCAGCAGCATTGATAGTTGTTGGAATCATTATTTGGGTGCAGCGTTCAAGAAATAAAGCATTAATAGAAGAAGCATAAATAAGAGAATATGTTAGAACATTTAGAACTGTTTTTTAAGTCCATCTTCATAGATAATATGGTATTTGCGGTCTTTTTAGGAATGTGTTCCTATTTGGCCGTATCCAAAAAAGTTGCAACCGCTGTAGGATTGGGCGCTGCGGTAATATTCGTTTTAGCGGTTACCGTGCCATTAAACTGGTTGTTGGATCAATACCTTTTGCAAGATGGAGCATTGGTTTGGTTAGGCCCAGAGTATGCAGATTATAACCTAAGCTTTTTATCATTTATCTTATTCATTGCTACTATAGCAACTATGGTGCAATTGGTAGAAATTGTAGTAGAGAAATTCTCTCCATCCCTATACAATTCTTTGGGTATTTTCTTGCCTTTGATAGCTGTTAACTGTGCAATTTTAGGAGGTTCGCTATTTATGCAAGCAAGAGAAATTCCTACGTTGGGATTAGCTTTCAATTATGGAGTTAGTTCGGGAATAGGATGGTTTTTGGCAATTTTGGCCATTGCAGCGATTCGTGAAAAAATCAGATATTCCAATGTCCCAGCACCACTTCGTGGATTGGGAATCACATTTATCATTACCGGATTGATGGGAATAGGATTTCAAAGTTTTGGTGGAATGTTGACAGGAGATAATGAAGCTCCTGAACCAGTGGAGAATACCACAGCAAAAACTATTGAAGAAAAAGAAATTAAAAAAGAGATTGAAGACGAAGAAAAAGCGGTCTCTTATAATGAAGTCATAAACAAATAAAGATGATATTAGCTACAAGTACGGGTGGTACTATTTTAATAACGGTAGTTGCATTTCTAGTTTTATTATTGCTTTTGGTAGCGTTGTTACTTTTCACCAAAGAAAAACTTTCACCTTCTGGTCCGGTAACATTGACCATTAACGGAGAGAAGCAAATAGAAGTAGCCTCTGGCGGCACTTTACTTTCTACATTAGGAAACCAAAAAGTATTTTTGCCATCAGCATGCGGTGGTGGTGGAACCTGTATTCAGTGCGAGTGTCACGTGCTTTCAGGTGGCGGTGAGGCATTGCCTACCGAAACTCCGCATTTTTCTCGAAAAGAGCTTCAACATGGTGCGCGTTTGGCCTGTCAAGTTAAGGTAAAGCAAGACATGGAGATTACCATTCCTGAAGAAGTTTTCGGAATTAAAAAATGGGCAGGAAAAGTTGTACGTAACTACAACGTTGCTTCGTTTATCAAGGAATTTGTTGTTGAGATTCCTGAGGATATGAATTATAAAGCAGGTGGATATATTCAAATTGAAATTCCTCCATGCGAAGTGAAGTATTCGGATATTGATATTACGGCTCACCCAGAAGAGCATGAAACTCCGGATAAATTCAAGAATGAATGGGACAAATTTAATTTGTGGCCACTGATCATGAAGAATCCGGAAACTGTGGAACGTGCTTATTCCATGGCTTCTTATCCTGCGGAAGGTCGTGAAATCATGTTGAATGTGCGGATTGCGACTCCACCATGGGATCGCTCCAAAAATGGATGGATGGATGTGAACCCTGGTGTTGCCTCTTCCTATATTTTCGGATTAAAAGAAGGCGACCCTGTTACTATTTCAGGACCCTTCGGTGAGTTCTTTATCAACGAGTCAGAATCTGAAATGCTATATGTAGGTGGTGGTGCAGGTATGGCTCCAATGCGTTCACACTTATATCATTTGTTCAAAACCCTAAAAACAAATAGAAAAGTTACCTATTGGTATGGAGGACGTTCAAAAAGAGAGTTGTTCTACATTGATCACTTTAAACAATTAGAACAAGAATTTCCAAATTTTAAATTCTATATGGCGCTTTCTGAGCCTATGGAAGAGGATAATTGGAAAGTAAAAGAAGATATGGATGCTGATGGAGATGGTTTTGTTGGATTTATTCATAACTGTGTTATAGATAATTATCTAAATCATCATGAGTCTCCTGAAGATATAGAATTGTATTTCTGTGGTCCTCCGTTAATGAACAAAGCTGTTCAGAAAATGGGAGAGGATTTTGGTATTCCAGATGAGCACATCAGGTTTGATGACTTTGGAGGATAATGAACGGATTGCTATTCCTGCCAAGGCGGGAATCTAAAATACAAACCGATACCTTCAAGTATCGGTTTTTTTAATTATATGAGAAGAGTATTAACAGAACAAGAGCTTCATAATTTGGCCATGAATATTGTTGGTAGACAATTGGAGGAAGATGGTTTTGAATTTATGGGTATCAACAGTAAACCAAAGAAGAATCCCCAGTACGTTTGTCTTAAGGACAAAATTCTACATTTTATTGTGGTACGCAACGTAGTGTATCCCCAGAACACAAAAGAATTTGATGTGAAGCTGATGCAGAAATTAAAGAGTCATGCTGATAAATTTGAAGCTAAGACGTATTATGCGGGTGTGGGACTTTCCAACGCATCAAACCAGGAGTTACCAGTATATTTAAATGAAGAATACATTGTGGATTATCAAGGACTAATTGAAATATAAATGACAAAACGAATACTTTTTATAATTGGACTTGTCCTGGTTCTTGGATGCAATTCCAATACATTGATAAAAAATCAAAACGTTGGTAATGCACTGGGCACTACCTATTCCATTATCTATATTTCAGATATAGAACTGGATTATCAACAAGAAATCGATTCTGTTTTTCAAGTGATCAATCAATCACTTTCAACTTATATCACTACATCAGATATTTCAAAAATTAATAATGGTGATTCAACCATAACGGTGGATCATATGTTCCAGGAGGTTTTTAAGACTTCTAGTGAGGTATATGAAGCCTCTAATGGCTACTTTGATCCAACTATTGGTGTCTTAGCAAACGCTTGGGGTTTTGGGCCGGGAAAACAGCTAAAATTGGATAGTCTTAAAGTTGATAGTTTATTGGGGTATGTAGGTTGGGATAAAGTAAAATTGAACCATGATGGTACAATAACTAAAACCCATTCAGAATTACGTTTTGATTTTAATGCTGTTGCTAAAGGGTACGCTATTGATCGTTTAGGAACGCTATTGGACACTAAAGGAATAACGAATTATTTGGTTGAATTAGGTGGAGAAGTTATAACGAGGGGCCAAAATAGTGTTTCAGGTAAACAATGGAGTGTAGGGATAGACGACCCTCAGGTTGAGGTTGGACGACAGTTGAAACAGATAATCGTTCTAGAAGATAAGGCAATGGCATCTTCTGGAAATTATAGGAAGTTTAGAATAGACCCAGAAACGGGAAAAAAGTATGTACATACAATCAACCCTAAAACTGGATATACTAAAAACTCAAATGTTTTGGCAACTAGTGTGGTAGCAAGTTCCTGCGCTGAGGCGGATGCATATGCAACAGCTTTTATGGCAATGGATTTGGACGACACCAGAAACTTGTTGGCTAATCAGGATAATTTGGAAGCGTATATCATTTATTTGGATGAAAGGGGAGAAACGCAAGAGTTTATGACCCCTGGATTTAAAAGTTTGATTGTAAACTCCGATAATTGAAGCCTTAAAATAGCGTGCTTTAATATTGGTATTTATATCTAGTAGCCTCTTTGTATATTTAGCCAACATATTCGTCCAGGCCATACCACATGTTTTCCTTTACCAATGTTATCCATATCATTATAATTTTTCAAGGAGCTTTACTCACACTTTACATATTGGTTTCTAACCTCAAAAAAGATAAGGGTGATTTTATACTGGCAGCCATAATTGGGACATTAACAATGCAAATTTTGGGATTGTTTCTCGCTAATCGAGGAATTGGAAGCACTTATTTTCAGAGTATTAACTGTGCTTACGGTTTTCTTTATGGACCGTTACTCTTTATCTATATTAACGCTATAGCACAAAAACAATTTGTTTTTAAAACAAAGCAAGTGCTTCATTTTCTTCCGTTTCTAGCCATTTGTATTGGAATTGTAATTAGTGAGGGAGGCATTTGCATACCTGAAATCTATATTGCTTATGGGACACATATTTTTATTTACATCTTATTATGTTTTTTAGAAGTTAGAAGATATAAGAAGGTAGTAAAGGATAGTTACTCAAGATTGGAGTGGTTAAACATGGGTTGGCTTCATTGGGTTTTTATCATTTTTTCATTGATAGTATTTGTTGACATAACCCAGTTTATCGCTTTCCTCTTTAAATTTAATACCTATCTGCTAGAAAATATTGTCTACATATTAGTACTTATGGCCATTAATCTACTTTACTTTAATGGGTTTACTTCATCAAGAAAGCCTTTTGGTTATAGTAAAGAGGATTTGGAATTTTCGACTTCATTGATTTCCCGAAAAAGAATTAACACATCACTGGAAGAAAATAAAATTCTTATTTCCAGAATAGAAAACCATTTGTCCCAAACAGAATCTTTTAAGAACCTAAACTTGACCATCGCCGTGCTTGCAGAAGAGGTGGATATTCCAAAACGAAAACTGTCTGAACTAATCAATGATCATTATGATCAAAACTTTGTAGATTTTATAAACACCTTTAGAATAAACTGCGCTAAAAAAAGGTTAATGAGCCCCAAAGATCCCAATGAGACAATATTGGAAGTATTGTATGAAGTAGGGTTTAATTCAAAGTCATCTTTTAATACGGCCTTCAAGAAAAAAACAGGAATTACTCCTTCTGAGTTTAAAGCCAAATATAATTAACATTCTAGATTTTTAATGATTCTGAAAAAAGGGTTCGGATTCACGTTTTAAGACGACTGATGTTCATTGCCAGCATACATTTGACTAAAATAAACATCAATTATGAAAACAATCAAAACTCTATTGTTGCTGTGCCTGTTTATAAATGGGTGTAAGTCAAATCAAGAACTAAAAACTATTTTTTCATTTGAGGTTGGTTCTGAAAAAATCACTGGAATTCTGGTCTCTAAGTATAATTTTGAAAGTGAAAAGTTTGTAGAATTGGAATCTCTATCCTTTGGTGAGCTTGGTGAAAATTATCGAATAATAGATCAGTATTTGGAGCCTTCTATTTATACCGTAAAACTGAATACAGGCAAAGAAATGAGAATTGCGGTGGAGCAAAGTGGTTTAATCAAGTTAAGGTTAGATGAGGAGATTTTATTGGAGTCCAATGTGGCAGCTGAGTCTAATTTCAACCAAAGTATTGAAAGCCTTAATAAGGAATTTTTTGCGGATATGATTCAGGATTTTGATCTGGCCATGAAAAATAATGATGTGGAACGGATTGCTGAATTAGAAAAAAGGAAAGACGAAGTTTTGGTCAAATTTATAGCAGCAATGGAAAATCTTGTTCGCAAAATGGGACCTTCAGCCTTGGCATATGACGCCTTGGCTTATTTTGACCTTTATAAGAACAATAAGTTTTTCAAGGAAATGTTAGAAAAATTTGAAGCCGAATATCCAGAAAGTGGAATGAGCAGTTCACTACGGATAAGAATAGATATGGCAGATCAGTTCAAAATTGGAGGTAAGGCTATAAATTTTAAAGCTAATAATATGGAAGGGTCTTTAGTGGATCTTGCCCATTTTAAGGGTTCTTATGTGCTGGTAGATTTTTGGGCATCTTGGTGCAGGCCTTGTAGGGTTGAAAACCCCAAACTAATGGTACTCTATGAGGAATATAAAGATGTCAAGTTCGATATTATTGGTGTTAGTATTGATTCAGATGCTTCTTTATGGCGAAAAGCAATTGAAAAAGATGGAATTGGTTGGAATCAAATCCTGGATAAAGACCAATCAATCTTTAAACTTTATCTGCTTTCATCACTTCCTTCCAATTTTTTGTTAGATCCTGAAGGAATAATTATAGCAAAAAACATCAATGCAGAAGAGCTTGAGGTGAAATTGAATGCAGTAAGATAAGTATAGCTGAAAGCAGCTTACTATGGCGAAAATCATTTCCTGACAAAGGGAATGATTTCGCCTTTGGCCAATCTATATTTTTCAACTTCTTCTTTAGGTAATTTTTGCGTATAATCAACTTCTTCAACCTTAAAACCAATACTTCTTAATTTGTCAAAATAATCCTTGCCATAAATACGAACATGGTCATATTGACCAAAAATTTTTGCTCTTTCCTTTCTATTGGTTATGGAATCATCTTCAAAAGTTTCCGCTCTTTTTAGGTCCTGCGGAATTTGAAAAACCCCCCAACCTCCCGGTTTTAGAATGCGAAATAACTCTTGCATAGCAGTAGTGTCATCAGGGATATGTTCCAAAACATGGTTGCAGAGAATTATATCAAAAGAATCATCCTTAAATGGAAGATTGCAGATATCTGCTTTTACTTCGGCTAATGGAGAGTTTAAATCAGTTGTGGTGTAATCAATATTGGTTAGTTGTTTAAATCTCTTATGAAAAGCTTGTTCCGGCGCAAAATGAAGCACTTTATTTGCTTTGGTAAAGAAGTCAGTTTCATTTTTTAAATACAGCCATAGCAATCTGTGCCGTTCTAAAGATAGGGTAGAGGGGGAGAGCACATTTTCCCTGGGATTTTCATAACCATAAGGCAGAAATGCTCTAAAACTTTTTCCGTCAATAGGGTCAGTGTAATTATTCCCTTTTAAAGAAAAGGCTACTAATGGTCTTACCCAATAACTTAGTTTAATAAGTAATGGTCTTGGGATAAGGTTCAAGAAAAATTTAAAGAGCCGTTTCATTTGGTTTTATCCTGGCAAAAGCAAGATGGTGTGGTCTAAAGTTGTAATTTTTTACTTCTAAACTCTTCTTCTTCATTGTTTACAATACCAAGGGCATCATAAATATATTGGAAAGTGGAAAGCAGTTCTGGCTTTCCATCTATAAGGGCTACATCATGCTCAAAATGAGCGCTGGGTTTTCCATCAGCAGTCAAAATGGTCCATCCATCCTTAAGTTGCTTTATTCTTCGAGTACCCATGTTTACCATAGGTTCAATGGCCACAACCATTCCATCCACAAACTTCTTCCCACGACCTCGTTTACCATAGTTAGGCATTTGAGGGTCCTCATGAAGCTCAGTGCCCAATCCATGACCTACCAATTCTCTAACGATACCATACCCATGGTTTTCACAATAGTTTTGAATGGCAAAACCAACATCACCCACTCGGTTTCCCAATTTAAATTCTCGAATTCCCATATAAAGGGATTCCTTAGTGACCTTAAGTAATTTTTTGGTGTCTTCTGCTACCTCGCCAACTTCAAAAGTATATGCATGGTCTCCATAGAATCCATTTTTGAATGCGCCGCAATCCACTGATATGATATCTCCATCTTTAAGTAGTTCATTATTTGGAATACCATGTACAACCTGCGCGTTTGGACTCCAATTCAATGTGTTGGGAAAATCGTACATACCCAAAAAACCTGGCTCTGCTCCTTGCTCGCGAATAAAATCCTCAGCCAATTTGTCCAGCTGTAATGGATTTGCTCCTGGCTTAATCTCAGAGGCCAACATCCCTAAAGTTCTGGAAACCACTAATGCACTTTCTCGCATTAGTTCTATCTCCTCTGCAGTCTTAATCTTTATCATGAGGGCAAAGATAAGAGGAAATCAATTAATTGTGGTTTCATAAGAAACAGGAGAATTTTCGCTATATCAATGATTCTTGAGTCATCAGCGAAGGTTTTTCAACTCCAATTAATTTTAAAATAGTTGGAGCTATATCACCCAATACCCCATCCTTTATTTCTTTGATATCATTGTCTACCAATATAAGCGGAACTGGATTTGTTGTATGGGCAGTATTGGGACTTCCATCTGGGTTTACCATGGTGTCGCAATTTCCATGATCAGCGATCACTATTGTTGAATAACCATTTTCCAATCCAGCCGTAATGACGTCTTTGGCACATTCATCAACAGTTTCACAGGCTTTGATTGCGGCTTCCATAATCCCTGTATGGCCTACCATATCTGGATTTGCGAAGTTAAGGCACACAAAACTAGCTTCTCCTTTTTGTAACTCTGGTATAATGGCATCCCTAATTTCATAGGCGCTCATTTCCGGTTTCAAATCGTAGGTCGCCACTTTGGGCGAAGGACATAAAATTCTTTTTTCTCCATCAAAAGGTTCTTCTCTACCTCCATTGAAGAAGAAGGTCACATGGGGATACTTCTCTGTTTCTGCAATACGTATTTGTTTTTTTCCGTTCCTGGCAAGAACTTCGCCTAGCGTATCTTTTAGATTTTCTTTGTCGTATACAACTTTAACACCATTGAACGAATCATCATAATTGGTCATAGTAACATAGTACAGGTCCAACTTATGCATATTTTGTTCATGAAAGTCTTGCTGATTTAATACTTGTGTAAGTTCCCGCCCTCTATCCGTTCTAAAATTGAAGAAAATTACAACGTCTCCATTCTCAATTTTTGCCAAGGAATTAGATGCCGTATCGGTTAAGACCAATGGCTTTATGAATTCATCCGTAACACCTTGATCATAACTTTTTTGAATGGCCTCAGAAATATCCTTTACCTTTTCTCCTTCATTATTCACCATTACATCGTAGGCCAATTTAACCCGCTCCCATCTTTTATCACGATCCATGGCGTAATACCGCCCTATAACGGTTGCAAGTTTGGTATTTTTATCTGAGCAGTAGTCGGTAATATCTTGCAAAAAACCTTTCCCGCTTTTTGGATCGACATCCCTCCCATCTGTAAACGCATGAACAAAGGATTTTTGCACCCCACTTTCATGGCATGCTTTTATTAAAGCTTTTAAATGGTCTACATGGCTATGTACACCGCCATCACTTACCAAACCTAAAAAATGTACAGGTTTGTTGTTGGACTTGGCATAATCAAAAGCATCATTTAAAACCACTTCTTGTTTAAGCGTGTCTTCTTTTACGGCCTTATTGATTTTTGCTAAATCTTGGTAAACTATCCTTCCTGCACCCAAGTTCATGTGGCCCACTTCACTATTTCCCATCTGACCTTCTGGAAGACCTACGTTCATTCCGTCTGTAAGCAGATTTGCATCAGGGTATTTGGAATATAGAGAATCTACAAATGGAGTATTTGCTTGAGCGATAGCTGAAATTTTTGGGTCTGGCGATTTACCCCAGCCATCCAATATCATCAGGATTGTCTTCTTGTTCATGGTATTGTATTGAGTTCCAAAAATATAATGATTTAGCTGGATGCCCTAGTCTTTTTAGGCTTTTCTACTTGCGGATTTGTTAATAATTTATGTTAAAAAAAACGGTGTTGTTAAAGTTTAGTTATTTAAGTGTTAATGCTGTAACATTTGGGGATTGACGGAGTCTATTTTTATATAAGTTAAATCTATAATCAAAAATTATTCATCATGAGAAAAACAATCCTAACAGTAGCTGCAGCATGTATGCTGGCAGTTACAGGCGTATGCGCCAATGAAACAGCAACAACTTTTGAAGCTGATTTGAATTCGACAGAGGTTTCTGTTGAACTTAGTTCCTTTTGCAAAGCAATTGTAAAAGGGGATTTTGAAACAGTGAAAAAGCTGATTGAATTGGGAGAGGATGTAAATCAAAAATCGCTAGGAATGGCTCCAATCCATTTTGCAGCTCGTTACAATCAAACGGAAATTTTGGAGTTGCTTATTGCTAATGGAGCAAACATTAAAAAGCGATGTGACAAAGGCTATACTGCGAAAAAATATGCTGAGCTATCAAATGCGGTGGAAGCAATGGAAATACTTAAATTGGCTATGAAGAAATAAATTGAGGAGTTTATTCATTCAGCAAAAAGCCCATCCAAAGGATGGGCTTTTTTATTCATCTACTTTTATAGTGTTCATGTAAAAGAGTAAACGATTCTCGTTTTTTTTAAAAATCGAACCCAGTAAAGGCTCGATATAAAAATGCGTACAGTGCCATAAATAACAGTATGCCGCAAAATATAGCATATCCTTTCAGTAAAAGGACAACAAAGCTAGGCCTACAGTCATCAAACGCTTCCGTGTAAAGACTTTTGAAATGTAATAGTGTTCCCATGTGTTCTTCTCGTTAGATAGCACAAAGGAGGTTATAGATAGGTATTAATGATTTGGGGTCAATCAAAGGTAGTCAAAATTGATGAATAGAAAGTTTTAATCGATGAACACACCGATTCTATCGACCTGAATATTTTTCAATGGCTTCTTTGATTTTTTCAATCCTGTTTTCTGGGTCGGGATGGGTACTTTGAAATTCTGGAACTCTATTTGGACCAGCAGCTGATTTTAAAATTTCCATCACCTTGATCATTTCGTATGGGTCATAGCCAGCCTGAATCATAAATAATACTCCGAGCTCATCACTTTCCAGTTCATCACCCCTTCCATTTTTCAACAATGTATTCTGGCCAATACCGCTTACCAAGCTGCCCATATCACCACCAACCGATGCGCCGGTTGCCAAAGTTTGCCAAAAACTGCTTTCAGCGATCCGTTCAGCAGAGTGCCTTCCTATTACATGACCAATTTCATGACCAAGTACACCTGCCAGCTGTGCTTCTGTAAGTTGCGAGAATAGGGCATAAGTAATAAAACACTGCCCACCGGGCAATGCAAATGCATTTATGGCTCTATCATCAGCCAATAAATGAAAATCATATCTATAAGGTGTTTCTCTTGCTATACTATTCTGAATGAGCTTATTGCCTACAGCATCTACTAAAGCTTGCATTCTTTCATCTGGATACAGTCCGCCATGCTGTTGGGCCATTTCTGGAGCACTTTGCAAACCAATGGCAATCTCCTGGTCAGCAGACATGTTTATGTTTTGAACTCTTCCTGTATATGGATTCTCTTCCTTATTACTGCAGCGTTGGACAAATGCAAAAGCTACAATAGCCAAGCCGATAAGGATACGAATTTTCCAACTTCCTCTTCTCATGGTAATAGTGTTCTTAGAAATTCAAGATACAAAAAAGGCTTATAACAGGTTTTGATTGATATCTAAAATATTATTTTGAATGTAAGTCTTTAGAAATCCGGTAGTAAAATGTTCGCAGCCAACAAAATCTTCATTTTGAAGTAACTTAAGAATATTCTTTTTTCTGAAGGCAGTCAACATAGGAATTGATATAGGGGCATAGCTATAGTGCCAAGGTTCGTATTTGAAACCTCTTCTTTTGGGTTCATCGGTATAAACCAAATAGAATCCAAAACTTTCTGAGTTTTCATCAAGCCATGCCTTAAACTTCATGAATGGACCTCCTTCTTCAAATTTTTCAGGAACAAGAACATCACCGGTAATTTTAGGAAATCCATCAATAATATCAATGTCCGTTCCCCAGTGATGCCTGCTGGTGCCAGGGATTGTGGAATATTCAATAATTTTATCAATGGCATCCAAGGGTTGCATTTCATCATCTTCTGTGTAACGTAGGTACTTTCGTTCCCAAATACCTTCCTGTCTGTAAAAATCTCTGAAACTTGATACCATTTTAATATCAAAACCATCTGAATATGCAGCTTTTTTCATTTTTACAAAAGCCTCATATGCCTCTTCCCTTAAATTAATACCCTCTCCATAAAGTGCTATTTCGGCTTTGCCCATAAGTTCAAGAATAGAATAGTCTGGGTCAGAATTAAGAGTTAAAACCGGTGGAAAAGTACAAGCAAGACCTGAAGCTGCTGTTTTTTTGATGAAAGTCCTTCTTTTCATAGAATGGATTTGATTTATGTGACAAGTTAAGAAGTATTTTTTAGTCCTACTGAATCTTGGGACCGACCATTCTTAATCAGAAATGTACATATACCCTTGAAATTTTTCTCGAGTATCATTTACAGTAAGAATGTAGAAATAAATTCCTGCGGATAGTCCAGAACTTCTGCTGATTACTGTGTTACGATTAGATCGGCCATTAAATTCATTGGAATAGTTCAATTTGGAATAGACCAGAACGCCGTAGCGGTTGTAAATGTTAAGAAGGTTATTGGGAGTATTTTCAATACCATCTATCAATAAAAAATCATTTATCCCATCGTTGTTTGGAGTCAAAAAGTAATTGTCCAAATCTAAAACGGTAAAAGGCTCCAGAAGATCATCCGTCCCTCCTAAAGTAATTATTTCATAGTCGTCTGGAACAAAAGTTTCTGAAGTAATACTGCCTACTTGCAAATTTCCAGAAATAGAAGAATTACCTAATCTTTCCCATCTATTTTCTGTCTTGTTCCAACCAACAACCATTAGGTTTTCAATATCTTCAGCCAGTAATCCTGTATTGCTATTAATGTCCCAAGTTAAGTTTACTACTGAAGGTTGATTGCCTTCTAATCGCCAGAATTCTAATTCGCTTATTTGTAAGTCATCAAATTCCTTGTTGTCGGTATTAAATTGTTGAGTTAAAGAAACTGGATTGTTGGGGTCTTCGTTAAAATAAGCACATCTGGCTAAACTGTTAATTGCATCAGATGTCAAGGTAAGGTGCCTTATCCGGTCACCATCACCTACAGGAAAAGTAATCAGTTCCTTGTTTGTGGCACCTGCATATCCATTAATATGGGTAAGGTTTCCAGAACCAGCATAAAATGAAGTATCTATGAAATTGAGATAATTGTTATTTTCATTTTTTGAAGTAATGATATCACCTACAACAAAGTTTAAATTGTTAGTGACTCCCATCCAAGTTTCAAGAATTAACCCGTTTTCTGTAACAATTTCTAAGTCATCAAAAATTGGGTTTGAAGTCCCAGAAATTCTCAACTGATTTTGGCTATAGAAACCGGTTAGTCCTTGATTTTTATCAAAAACACCATCATCTATCAAGTTAATATGAAACCCAACAGAAGCAGTTGTATGAAATTGAAGGTTTCCAAAATTGTGGACAGCATCTTGCCCCCAAGAAAAGGTTATAAATACTAGGAATAAACCTAAAAATAATGATTGTATGTATTTGTTTCTTATAAACATCTATCTATACGCTTGAAAGAGTACTATAATACCATCGGCAAAACTATCTGTATTGATGGTGAAACCGTCTGTGTTAAAACTTGTAACACTTGCTGAAGTTACACCAAGATTGTTTCCGTTTTGGTTGCCATATCTTAAACCAATACAATGCGAGTTAGAAGCATATCTTGAAATGTCATTGATGGAATTTCCACTTCCACCTACATATATTACCTGTTCCGCAATAGTGTTGCCATCATTTCTGGCAAATCCATTCATCGAACCAAAGGAATTTGCAATACCTGTATTGTTGTTGCCCACTGCATTGTCTGAATTAAGGTTTAAACTTTCCACATTGGCGTGTGCAGAAAATGTAATATTACTGGGTTCAAATGGAAGACCAGTTATGTTTTGATTTCCCAAACCAGAAATTTGGAATGCCCCTACATAGATATTTGCTACATTGGGTACTTCTACCCAGTTGGAGTTGCTATAAAAATGTATACTACGGGTAGTTGTATTGTATATAATAGATCCATCAATAGGGCTGTTTATAGAATTCATTTCTATTGAAGTGGCGTTGTGTACTTGTATCAATTCACCCGCAGTAGGAGTTTGAGCTGCTATGGTCAAAAACGAAAACAATAAAATAACAAATATGGGTACTCTCATTCTTTCTTTTTTAAAGATCTATCCTAGTCTCTTACTATTTGTTGCCACTCTACACCGTCACTCTGAAAAGTATAGCATCTCCCATTACGGATTTGAGTACTGGTTCCTCCACTATCAGCCCTATAGGTTGAACTGAACCTGGTACCGCCTGAATAATTCTTAACAATGTAAACCCTCCCTTGACAACTATTTGCATTTGGTAAGGTTATATTTGGGGAACCACCTGTCATGATAATAGTATGATGATCTTCTGTAAGGGTAATATTATTCGTGATTCTTACGATTGCAGTGGACACAGATCCGTTAACCTCAAGGGTTGAATTGGCCATTTGCCCAGTGTTTATACCTACTCTGGGTTTTGCATTTTGTGCATTTGCACTTCCTTGAATTCTAAAAAGCTCTTTAAGTTGTTGGTCTCTATAATCAAAGCGTTTAAAAAGAAAAGGTTCAGCACCATCATCAGCGATAATAAACTCTAATTCTCCAGCATTGGAAACTCCATTAGATCCAATTTCAAAAAAGTCAGTGCCTGCTGCACTTCCTTTAAGTCTAAAGTTTCCGTCACTATTGGTAAAGAACATAGGTTTATAAAAGGCAGCGGCATCTGCCTGAAATTGTAAAGCTGAAACTCCATTAGCACCTTTAAGATATGTTAGGTATTGATTTCCATCCGTATAATCATTATAATTTTGGACTAATCCTAATGTTTGTCTTCTTCCAAACTCAAGGGTACTAACATTGTTAGATCTTATATCCATACTGACATCATTGGTTGTACCTAAGAATGATCCAGTGTTTCCTGCATTTCCGGTCAAAAGCCAATTTGAGTTTGAAGTAGTGACCCAATTAGTTCCGTTAAAAACTAGTAGTTCACGAGAATCCGTATTGAATAACATTTGTCCCTGCTGCATACCAGTAATGGCATTTATTTCAGAGGTATTTCCTGTATTGAGGCTAAACAGTAAACCTGCCTCAATTTGAGCATAAGAAAAGTGGACCGTTAGAACAAAAATTAATATTGCAAATACTTTTCTCATAGTTATTTATAAATCTAAAATGGTAAACATGAATTCAGAATTAAATCGAAATCGATCGCCTCCACCATTGTCATTATCGCCAACTATGACTTCAAAACTTGATGATGTCTGGTTATTGTAAGATATGCCGGGGTCATCATTTCCAGCTCCACCTCTGCCAGGTTGAGTCAATTGAATGATATAGTTTGCATCCGATACTAATCCAGCTGGTAGATTAACACGATAACGACCATTTCCGCCAAGCTTGGTGACCGTAATACCTGCGGTAGCTTTGGTCACCGATCCATTAGAAGCAATTTTACCAAATGCCTTAATTGGGCTTTCATAAAAAGCGCCTCCATTTGCTGCTACTGTAATGCTATTATTAGTTTCAACACCAACCGTATTTGCCGTTTGAGGAGTAGATGCTTCGTTAGTATAGGTAATTACTCCTGTAGTATTATTTTGAGTTAATGTTGTTGTTGTTTCGTCTACGGACCCACCTCCGTCACTTAAAGAAATAGTAACCCCAGATTTACTTAACGTTTGTGGAGGTCCTACTGGTCCCGCAGGTCCCTGTGGTCCTTGTGGCCCTTGCGGTCCCGGTACTGTTGAGTCGGCCCCTGCGGGTCCCGTTGGTCCTTGCGGCCCCGGTACTGTTGAATCGGCCCCTGCCGGTCCTTGTGGTCCCTGTGGTCCCGGTACTGTTGAATCGGCTCCTGCGGGTCCTTGCGGTCCCTGTGGTCCCGGTACTGTTGAGTCGGCCCCTGCGGGTCCTTGCGGTCCTTGCGGCCCCGGTACTGTTGAGTCGGCCCCTGCGGGTCCTTGCGGTCCCTGTGGTCCCGGTACTGTTGAGTCAGCTCCTGCGGGTCCCGTTGGTCCTTGCGGTCCTTGTGGTCCCGGTACTGTTGAGTCGGCTCCTGCGGGTCCTTGCGGTCCCTGTGGTCCCGGTACTGTTGAGTCGGCTCCTGCGGGTCCTTGTGACCCTTGCGGTCCCGGTACTGTTGAGTCGGCCCCTGCAGGTCCCGTTGGTCCTTGTGGTCCTTGCGGTCCCGGTACTGTTGAGTCAGCTCCTGCGGGTCCCGTTGGTCCTTGCGGTCCTTGTGGTCCCGGTACTGTTGAGTCGGCCCCTGCGGGTCCTTGCGGTCCCTGTGGCCCCGGTACTGTTGAGTCGGCCCCTGCGGGTCCTTGCGGTCCTTGCGGTCCCGGTACTGTTGAGTCGGCCCCTGCAGCTCCTTGCGGCCCTTGTGGTCCCGGTACTGTTGAGTCGGCCCCTGCAGGTCCCTGTGGTCCTTGCGGTCCTTGTGGCCCCGGTACTGTTGAGTCGGCCCCTGCGGGTCCTTGTGACCCTTGCGGTCCCGGTACTGTTGAGTCGGCCCCTGCAGGTCCCTGTGGTCCCTGTGGTCCCGGTACTGTTGAGTCGGCCCCTGCGGGTCCTTGCGGTCCCTGTGGTCCCGGTACTGTTGAGTCGGCCCCTGCAGGTCCCTGTGGTCCTTGCGGTCCCGGTACTGTTGAGTCGGCCCCTGCGGGTCCCGTTGGTCCCTGTGGTCCTTGTGGCCCCGGTACTGTTGAGTCGGCCCCTGCGGGTCCTTGTGACCCTTGCGGTCCCGGTACTGTTGAGTCGGCCCCTGCAGGTCCCGTTGGTCCCTGTGGTCCCGGTACTGTTGAGTCGGCTCCTGCGGGTCCTTGTGACCCTTGCGGTCCCGGTACTGTTGAGTCGGCCCCTGCAGGTCCCGTTGGTCCTTGTGGTCCTTGCGGTCCCGGTACTGTTGAGTCAGCTCCTGCGGGTCCCGTTGGTCCTTGCGGTCCTTGCGGTCCCGGTACTGTTGAGTCGGCCCCTGCGGGTCCCGTTGGTCCCTGTGGTCCCGGTACTGTTGAGTCAGCTCCTGCGGGTCCCGTTGGTCCTTGCGGTCCTTGTGGTCCCGGTACTGTTGAGTCAGCTCCTGCGGGTCCCGTTGGTCCTTGCGGTCCTTGTGGTCCCGGTACTGTTGAGTCGGCTCCTGCAGGTCCCTGTGGTCCTTGTGGTCCTTGCGGTCCCTGTGGTCCCGGTACTGTTGAATCGGCCCCTGCGGGTCCTTGTGACCCTTGCGGTCCCGGTACTGTTGAGTCGGCCCCTGCAGGTCCCTGTGGTCCTTGCGGTCCCGGTACTGTTGAGTCGGCCCCTGCGGGTCCCGTTGGTCCCTGTGGTCCTTGTGGCCCCGGTACTGTTGAGTCGGCCCCTGCGGGTCCTTGTGACCCTTGCGGTCCCGGTACTGTTGAGTCGGCCCCTGCAGGTCCCTGTGGTCCTTGCGGTCCCGGTACTGTTGAGTCGGCCCCTGCGGGTCCCGTTGGTCCCTGTGGTCCTTGCGGCCCTTGTGGCCCCGGTACTGTTGAGTCGGCTCCTGCGGGTCCCGTTGGTCCCTGTGGTCCTTGCGGTCCTTGTGGTCCCGGTACTGTTGAATCGGCCCCTGCCGGTCCTTGCGGTCCTTGCGGTCCCGGTACTGTTGAGTCGGCCCCTGCAGGTCCTTGCGGCCCTTGTGGTCCCGGTACTGTTGAGTCGGCCCCTGCGGGTCCCGTTGGTCCCTGTGGTCCCGGTACTGTTGAGTCAGCTCCTGCGGGTCCTTGCGGTCCTTGTGGTCCCGGTACTGTTGAGTCGGCTCCTGCGGCTCCTTGCGGTCCCTGTGGTCCCGGTACTGTTGAATCGGCCCCTGCGGGTCCTTGCGGTCCCTGTGGTCCCGGTACTGTTGAGTCGGCTCCTGCGGGTCCTTGTGACCCTTGCGGTCCCGGTACTGTTGAGTCGGCCCCTGCCGGTCCTTGCGGTCCCTGTGGCCCCGGTACTGTTGAGTCGGCCCCTGCGGGTCCTTGCGGTCCTTGCGGTCCCGGTACTGTTGAGTCGGCCCCTGCGGGTCCTTGCGGTCCTTGTGGTCCCGGTACTGTTGAGTCGGCCCCTGCGGGTCCCGTTGGTCCCTGTGGTCCCGGTACTGTTGAGTCAGCTCCTGCGGGTCCTTGCGGTCCTTGTGGTCCCGGTACTGTTGAGTCGGCCCCTGCGGGTCCTTGCGGTCCCTGTGGTCCTTGCGGCCCTTGTGGCCCCGGTACTGTTGAGTCAGCTCCTGCGGGTCCCGTTGGTCCTTGCGGTCCTTGTGGTCCCGGTACTGTTGAGTCGGCTCCTGCGGGTCCTTGTGACCCTTGCGGTCCCGGTACTGTTGAATCGGCCCCTGCGGGTCCTTGCGGTCCCTGTGGTCCCGGTACTGTTGAGTCGGCCCCTGCGGGTCCCGTTGGTCCCTGTGGTCCCGGTACTGTTGAGTCGGCCCCTGCAGGTCCCTGTGGTCCTTGTGGTCCTTGCGGTCCCGGTACTGTTGAGTCGGCCCCTGCGGGTCCCGTTGGTCCCTGTGGTCCCGGTACTGTTGAGTCGGCCCCTGCGGGTCCTTGCGGTCCCTGTGGTCCCGGTACTGTTGAGTCGGCTCCTGCGGGTCCCGTTGGTCCCTGTGGTCCTTGCGGCCCTTGTGGCCCCGGTACTGTTGAGTCGGCCCCTGCGGGTCCTTGCGGTCCTTGTGGTCCCGGTACTGTTGAGTCGGCCCCTGCAGGTCCTTGCGGCCCTTGTGGTCCCGGTACTGTTGAGTCGGCTCCTGCGGGTCCTTGCGGTCCCTGTGGTCCCGGTACTGTTGAGTCAGCTCCTGCGGGTCCCGTTGGTCCTTGCGGTCCTTGTGGTCCCGGTACTGTTGAATCGGCCCCTGCCGGTCCTTGCGGTCCTTGCGGTCCCGGTACTGTTGAGTCGGCCCCTGCAGGTCCTTGCGGCCCTTGTGGTCCCGGTACTGTTGAGTCGGCCCCTGCGGGTCCCGTTGGTCCCTGTGGTCCCGGTACTGTTGAGTCAGCTCCTGCGGGTCCTTGCGGTCCTTGTGGTCCTTGTGGTCCCGGTACTGTTGAGTCGGCCCCTGCGGGTCCCGTTGGTCCCTGTGGTCCCGGTACTGTTGAGTCAGCTCCTGCGGGTCCCGTTGGTCCTTGCGGTCCTTGTGGTCCCGGTACTGTTGAGTCGGCTCCTGCGGGTCCTTGCGGTCCCTGTGGTCCCGGTACTGTTGAGTCGGCCCCTGCGGGTCCTTGCGGTCCCTGTGGTCCCGGTACTGTTGAGTCGGCCCCTGCGGGTCCCGTTGGTCCCTGTGGTCCTTGCGGTCCTTGTGGCCCCGGTACTGTTGAGTCGGCTCCTGCGGGTCCTTGCGGTCCCTGTGGTCCTTGCGGTCCCGGTACTGTTGAGTCGGCCCCTGCGGGTCCCGTTGGTCCCTGTGGTCCTTGCGGTCCCTGTGGTCCCGGTACTGTTGAGTCGGCTCCTGCGGGTCCCGTTGGTCCCTGTGGTCCTTGCGGCCCTTGTGGCCCCGGTACTGTTGAGTCAGCTCCTGCGGGTCCCGTTGGTCCCTGTGGTCCTTGCGGTCCCGGTACTGTTGAGTCGGCCCCTGCGGGTCCCGTTGGTCCCTGTGGTCCTTGCGGCCCTTGTGGCCCCGGTACTGTTGAGTCGGCCCCTGCCGGTCCCGTTGGTCCCTGTGGCCCTTGTGGTCCCGGTACTGTTGAGTCGGCCCCTGCGGGTCCCGTTGGTCCCGTTGGTCCCTGTGGTCCTTGCGGCCCTTGTGGCCCCGGTACTGTTGAGTCGGCTCCTGCGGCTCCTTGCGGTCCCTGTGGTCCCGGTACTGTTGAGTCAGCTCCTGCGGGTCCCGTTGGTCCCTGTGGTCCTTGCGGTCCCGGTACTGTTGAGTCGGCCCCTGCGGGTCCCGTTGGTCCCTGTGGTCCCGGTACTGTTGAGTCGGCCCCTGTGGGTCCCTGTGGCCCTTGTGGTCCTTGCGGTCCCGGTACTGTTGAGTCGGCCCCTGTGGGTCCCTGTGGTCCTTGTGGCCCCGTTGGTCCTTGCGGTCCCTGTGGCCCCGGTACTGTTGAGTCGGCCCCTGCGGGTCCTTGCGGTCCCTGTGGTCCCGGTACTGTTGAGTCGGCTCCTGCGGGTCCCGTTGGTCCCTGTGGTCCTTGCGGCCCTTGTGGCCCTTGTGGTCCCGGTACTGTTGAGTCGGCCCCTGCGGGTCCCGTTGGTCCCTGTGGTCCCGGTACTGTTGAGTCGGCTCCTGCGGGTCCCGTTGGTCCTTGCGGTCCTTGTGGTCCCGGTACTGTTGAGTCGGCTCCTGCGGGTCCTTGCGGTCCCTGTGGTCCCGGTACTGTTGAATCGGCCCCTGCGGGTCCTTGCGGTCCCTGTGGTCCCGGTACTGTTGAGTCGGCTCCTGCGGGTCCTTGTGACCCTTGCGGTCCCGGTACTGTTGAGTCGGCCCCTGCAGGTCCCTGTGGTCCTTGTGGTCCTTGTGGCCCCGTTGGTCCTTGCGGTCCTTGTGGCCCCGGTACTGTTGAGTCGGCCCCTGCGGGTCCTTGCGGTCCCTGTGGTCCCGGTACTGTTGAGTCGCCCCCTGCCGGTCCCTGTGGTCCTTGCGGTCCCGGTACTGTTGAGTCGGCCCCTGCGGGTCCCGTTGGTCCCTGTGGTCCCGGTACTGTTGAGTCAGCTCCTGCGGGTCCCGTTGGTCCTTGCGGTCCTTGTGGTCCCGGTACTGTTGAGTCGGCTCCTGCGGGTCCTTGCGGTCCCTGTGGCCCCGGTACTGTTGAGTCGGCCCCTGCGGGTCCTTGCGGTCCTTGCGGTCCCGGTACTGTTGAGTCGGCCCCTGCAGCTCCTTGCGGCCCTTGTGGTCCCGGTACTGTTGAGTCGGCCCCTGCAGGTCCCTGTGGTCCTTGCGGTCCTTGTGGCCCCGGTACTGTTGAGTCGGCCCCTGCGGGTCCTTGTGACCCTTGCGGTCCCGGTACTGTTGAGTCGGCCCCTGCAGGTCCCTGTGGTCCTTGCGGTCCCGGTACTGTTGAGTCGGCCCCTGCGGGTCCCGTTGGTCCCTGTGGTCCTTGCGGCCCTTGTGGCCCCGGTACTGTTGAGTCGGCTCCTGCGGGTCCCGTTGGTCCCTGTGGTCCTTGTGGCCCCGTTGGTCCTTGCGGCCCTTGTGGCCCCGGTACTGTTGAATCGGCTCCTGCGGGTCCTTGCGGTCCCTGTGGTCCCGGTACTGTTGAGTCAGCTCCTGCGGGTCCCGTTGGTCCTTGCGGTCCTTGTGGTCCCGGTACTGTTGAATCGGCCCCTGCCGGTCCTTGCGGTCCCGGTACTGTTGAATCGGCCCCTGTGGGTCCCGTTGGCCCCTGTGGCCCTGTAGGTCCTGTTAAATCTGAAGATGTAAAAACTGTTCCGTTATCGTAATTGATGGTAAAGGTTCCATCATTATTATCTACAAAAGAAAATCCTGTTGTATTGGAAGAATTACAAAGATTAACCCATTGTGCTCCATTGTAAAGGTGCACGCATAATGTTTCAATATTATAAATTAAAGCACCATGCAATGGGTCAATACTTTGCATTTGTGCGGATGTCAATCTGGTTAAGACTAAAGCCTTGTTGTTGCTTTCCAATTCTATAATTGACGAAGGGTCAATTACGTTTGGATTGGTTCCAACTTTAACCTGAGAAAAAACAAAAACAGAAAATAATAGGGCAAAAAAGGGTAAAATTCTTCTCAATCTCATCGCTACACATTTGATAACTGGCTAAAAATAAGAGCATACCCTAGGAATTACCAGTAAATGTTGTGTAGTTAGATAGGAATGTTGTAAAATGAAATATAGCGTGTCAAAAGGCTAATTTATAATGATTTAAGCCGATATATTTGAAGTATTATTCTTACACTTTATCTATCTAGAAAAAGGAAACCTTGATATTCTAATTCTAAATCATCCAAGGTGGCGAGATAATAATAGACGCCTTCGGGAAGGCCAATATCCTGACTTAGTAAAAGACTGCCTGTATTTGAAACTCCTGTGAATTCATCAACATAATTAATTTTTTCAAAAACCTTTTGTCCAAAGCGATTAAATATTCTTAAGCTATTATTTGGAGATTCGGACATGCCTTCAAGTACTAAAAATTCATTAGTACCGTCTCCGTTTGGGCTTAAAAAATAGTTGCCCAATGTAGGATTGTCTACTGCAAAAGTATCTGTTGGCAATGGAACTGTTCCAAAGGTGATGGCCTCGTAATCACTAGGGACAAAGGGTTGAGAGGTAACAAACCCCTGAGAAATATCGCCACTTAAAGCTGAATTACCAATAACGACCCATTGGTTTGCTTGTTTGCTCCAACCAACTACAATAATTGCGCCTGCCGTAGTGTTTGGAATTAGACTCAAAGCGCTTCTTTCATTCCAACTAATGGTTACTGTCGCTGTTTGATCACTCTGTATAATCCAAAATTCCCGATTGGTCACTGTACCAATATCCCTTACTTTTTCCTCCACATTATAACTTTCTAAAATAGAGGATGGGTTAGATGGGTTTTCAAAGAAATACGCACATACGGCTAAAGCTGTTTCATTTTGAGATTCTAAAAGTAATGGCCTCAATTGGAATTGGTCACCTACAGGAAAAGAAAAAATACTTCGGTTAGTAATTGCTGCAAAACCAGTTATTTTGGAGGTATCATTTTCGCCCGTGAAAAAACCATTATTGGAAAAATTAAGATAGGTTGTTTGGTCATTTAGCGGAGAAAGAACATTACCATCTACAAAATTTACGTTGTTAAGCACATTGACTGAATTCTGCAAAAAGACATTGTTGGAAGCCATAACTTCAATATCATTAAAGGTAGGGGATATGCTCCCCGAAACTTGAATGACATTATCTCCATAAAACCCGGCCAATCCTTGATTTTGATCAAAGGTTACCTCATTAATCAGGTTGGTGTGAAAACCTAGATTGCCGTTTGGGTGTATACGAATGTTCCCACTGTTATATAGAGCTGTTTGAGCCTGGATAAAGCTGGTAAAAAGGAAGAACGATATGTAAAGAAGGTTTTTCAAAGTCTTAAAAATCAATTACTGTAAAATACCATGAAGCATCCATTGCTGCCCCAGTCGAATCCGTAATTTGAACAGTAAAATTGTCTACTGCTTGGGTAACCACTTCGATGGAATATCCATTTGCTGCAACGTTCAAAACAGTTAGTTGTATTACATAATCCAATGAAGTTGCATTAGATGAAAAAACTACTTGATAATTTCCTGTTCCAATGATTGCGATACTAGCCCCTGAAATGTTTGCTGGAGTAGCAGTATCTACTTTTCCAATTGCATGGTAAGGACTTTGCCATTCTGCTGCCCCGCTAACAGTTGTCAACACTTGTCCATCCGTTAGAGAGGGTTCTATTTTGGCTGGTGTGATATTAGTGTTTAATATCTTGTCAGTTGTCACGGCATCATCGACAATTTCATCGGTATCGATGGCATCATCCGCCATTTTTGCATTTGTTATGGCATTGTCCGCCACGTCGAAGGACACATCCTCGAAGAGTGCATCTGTGGTCGTTCCCACGAATGCTATCGTCCCATCGGTTGATGTGATGTCCCCATCGCCTGAAATTGCGGTCACGTCCACTTCCAGGGAACCATCCACGGCCTGGTTGAGTCCAGTTCCTGCAACGCTAAGGTCTATTTTATCTGCTGTCACGGCATCATCGACAATTTCATCGGTATCGATGGCATCATCCGCCATTTTTGCATTTGTTATGGCATTGTCCGCCACGTCGAAGGACACATCCTCGAAGAGTGCATCTGTGGTCGTTCCCACGAATGCTATCGTCCCATCGGTTGATGTGATGTCCCCATCGCCTGAAATTGCGGTCACGTCCACTTCCAGGGAACCATCCACGGCCTGGTTGAGTCCAGTTCCTGCAACGCTAAGGTCTATTTTATCTGCTGTCACGGCATCATCGACAATTTCATCGGTATCGATGGCATCATCCGCCATTTTTGCATTTGTTATGGCATTGTCCGCCACGTCGAAGGACACATCCTCGAAGAGTGCATCTGTGGTCGTTCCCACGAATGCTATCGTCCCATCGGTTGATGTGATGTCCCCATCGCCTGAAATTGCGGTCACGTCCACTTCCAGGGAACCATCCACGGCCTGGTTGAGTCCAGTTCCTGCAACGCTAAGGTCTATTTTATCTGCTGTCACGGCATCATCGACAATTTCATCGGTATCGATGGCATCATCCGCCATTTTTGCATTTGTTATGGCATTGTCCGCCACGTCGAAGGACACATCCTCGAAGAGTGCATCTGTGGTCGTTCCCACGAATGCTATCGTCCCATCGGTTGATGTGATGTCCCCATCGCCTGAAATTGCGGTCACGTCCACTTCCAGGGAACCATCCACGGCCTGGTTGAGTCCAGTTCCTGCAACGCTAAGGTCTATTTTATCTGCTGTCACGGCATCATCGACAATTTCATCGGTATCGATGGCATCATCCGCCATTTTTGCATTTGTTATGGCATTGTCCGCCACGTCGAAGGACACATCCTCGAAGAGTGCATCTGTGGTCGTTCCCACGAATGCTATCGTCCCATCGGTTGATGTGATGTCCCCATCGCCTGAAATTGCGGTCACGTCCACTTCCAGGGAACCATCCACGGCCTGGTTGAGTCCAGTTCCTGCAACGCTAAGGTCTATTTTATCTGCTGTCACGGCATCATCGACAATTTCATCGGTATCGATGGCATCATCCGCCATTTTTGCATTTGTTATGGCATTGTCCGCCACGTCGAAGGACACATCCTCGAAGAGTGCATCTGTGGTCGTTCCCACGAATGCTATCGTCCCATCGGTTGATGTGATGTCCCCATCGCCTGAAATTGCGGTCACGTCCACTTCCAGGGAACCATCCACGGCCTGGTTGAGTCCAGTTCCTGCAACGCTAAGGTCTATTTTATCTGCTGTCACGGCATCATCGACAATTTCATCGGTATCGATGGCATCATCCGCCATTTTTGCATTTGTTATCGCATCATTCGCAATATCATCTGTATCCACTTCGCCATTTAAAATTTTATCCGAAGTAACTGCATCTGCTCCTAACTCTGCATTAGTTATTCCTCCCACACTGACATCTAATACAAATGGATTCGCATTATCTCCTAATCCGGTGCGTACTAATGTTCCGTCTGCAGCATCTACAATTTCATTTCCTATAACCCCATCAATCTCGGTAACCGTTAGAGCAGATTCATCTATCAAAACCCAACCACTTAAAGGACCAGCCCATTGTAAAAGTTCTCCACTAGATGTTCCTTCTGCTAATTTATCAAAGGATACCGTAGCATCTTGCAATTGAAGGCCTGTAATAGAGCCTTCTTGTATATCAACAGAACCATTTATGGATGTATCTACAATATTTTCGCCCCGTATTTCTCCAACTTCAAAATTAAAGTTGGTACCATTGGCATCTGGGGTTATGATCATGGTTGGACTAAAATTTACGATGGCATCCGTAGTAAAGGTTTGCTCATCGGGTCGATCACAAAGATTGATCCAAAGGGCTCCATCATAAAAATGAACACATTGCGTGTCTGTATTATAGACAACAGCACCTCTTAAGGGAGATGTGTTTTCCATTTGTATTGTGGTCATTCTGGTAATGACCAATACCCGAGAGTTGCTCTCCAATTCTAAAACGGATGCAGGATCTAATGTTTGTGGGTTGTCACCAATTTTAATCTGCCCTTTAAGGGAAGTCGTCGCTAGGAGTAGGCCAAGGACAAAATATAGAAGTTGTGTTTTCACAGTGTTTGAGTATTTGAGGATTTTCAAAACGTAATTGACAAAACTAACTTTATGATCGGATTATTCTAATTATTACCGTCAAAATACCTTAGTTCTAAGGTGAACGGACATGCCTGTGAATCAAGCTATTTTATAGAATTAACAAAAGTTTAGAGTGTGTTTATTTTTTTATATGCTTCTCAAGGGTTTTCTTTAACTTGAGCTAAATGGCTTTTTATGAAAAACACTATCCTACTTTTATTTTCTTTTATTTTCTCAATTGCTGCGCTAGCACAGGATAACAGGCAGATTTTGCGAGGCAAGGTACTATACAGAGGCAGTAATGTTGCCAATGAAAATGTTATTAACTCCACCTCTGAAACCGCTACAATTACCAATGATGATGGACAATTCGTCATTTTGGTGAAAGAAGGGGATCAACTGGTCTTTACTGCAGTGAATTATCAGTTGGAAGTGGTTACGATTACACCAGAAATTTTGAACAACAACAGATTGGTGGTCGAGGTAACAGAAAAAGTGACGCAATTAGATGAAGTGGTCATAACCCCAGAAAATCAACAGAAATTTCTAGAAGTGAAAAATGATAACTTTAAAGGTTTTGAATATGAAATTGATCGTAGCACAGAAGTGGAAAATGTAGCTGAATCGCGCAGTGTACGTGGAATGCGGGACGGCATAAATTTTGTGAATATTTTTAAGGCGATGTTCAACTCAAAGAAGGAAGATGGTGAAGACAAAACCCCATTAAAGGTTAGTGAAGTATTGCGCCAAGTATATGAAGATGAATTTTTTGTGGTTGACTTAAGGTTGCCCCAAGATAAAATTGATGCTTTTTTAATTTACTGTGACGATAAAGTACCATCCCAAACCTTACTGCGGAAGGAGAATGAGTTTCAGTTGATTGATTTTTTGGTAACCCATAGTAAAACGTATTTAGCCGAGTTGGATGAGGATTAAGCTCCTTTTTTCATTGTTGTTCTTGGTTGCTTTTTCGGTTAGCGCCCAACAAAAGGAATTAAGAGGAAAGGTTTATAGTAAAGGCAAAGATGTTGTTGGGGTTGTTGTGCAGAATGTTACTACCGAAAAGGCGGTAATTACTGATATTGATGGAAACTTTTCCATTTTGATAAAACTGAATGATACCCTTATATTTTCTGCTGTTCAGTTTAAAAGAAAAATTTTACCGGTTAATGAAGTGCTTTTCAATACAAGTTTTATAACAGTTCCTCTGGAGGAATTTGTAAATGAGTTAAGTGAAGTAGTAGTTAAACCATATGATCTTTCTGGAGATTTGGGGCAAGATTTGGGCGGATTGCAATTGGAAAAAGATGTAAGTGCGGAGGCGTTGGGATTGCCAAATGCCCATCAAAAAATACCATCACAAAGTCAACGTAAACTACAACAAGCTACTTTTGGAAAATTTAATGTAGGGATGATTTTAACCCCACCTTTGGATCCTATCATCAATGCTATTACTGGACGGACAAAAATGCTGAAGAATAGAGTCAAAGTAGATAAGGCTTATGCAAGAACACAAAGAGTCCAAGATTTTTATGTTGACTCCCTTTTTGTGGTCACCTTAAAAATTCCTTCGGAAAAAATTGAGGATTTTATGTATTTCTGTGAAGTTGATGAGCAATTTCAGCAGACGGTGGATTCAAAGGATAAATTAAAGTTGTGGGATTTTCTAGTTTTGAAGAGTCGGGCCTATCGAAAAAACAATAGTCTTGATTGATTCATAATTTGGCATGTGGTTTGTACAGTTTGGATTGAAAGAATTATTCGGAAAATAGTGTAACATCATAATTGTTACCAAGTCTATTAAGATATGATGAATTTGAAAGTAGTAAGAAACATGGTATTGCCAATAATGGCAATACTATTTTTATCTTTTACCGTAGCACATAAGTTCTATGTTAGCGTGACCAATGTGGAGTATTCAGAAAAAAATGCATCATTTCAAATTACCAGTCGCATTTTTATTGATGATTTAGAGGAACTGTTAAAAGAGCGATACGATATTAATGCTAAGTTGGCCACCAGCGATGAAGCCAAAGTTTCTGATGAATACATTAAAAAATATTTTAAAGCAAAATTTGCCATTGAACTTAATGGTGAAATAGCACAGTATTCCTTTTTGGGAAAAAAATATGACAATGATGTAGTGCTTTGTTATTTAGAGTTGACCGATGTAAATTTTTCTGAACTGAAGTCAATATCCATCCAAAATGAGATCTTAACCGATATGTTCGAAGAACAGCAAAACATTGTCCATATAAAATGGAATGGACAAAAGAAGAGTTTTGTGTTGATCAAAGAGAATAATAAAGGAATGTTAAACTTATAACTAATCCTTAACAATTGGTTAAAAAAAAGTTATTTTTCAACGTTTTAAAATCAAAAAGAAAATGAACAAAATCAAGTATTATTTTGCTTCTATATTGTTCCTTTTTGGCGCTATGGCCATAGCACAGGAAGAGGAGGAAGTCAAAGAAGGGCGAGACCCAGGCCATTACAATCAAAGCAGGTTTAAACAGTTGTACGAGGAGTTCGCTACTCCGAACACATATCGCTCCGCCTCAGGAGCCCCTGGCCCAGATTATTATCAGCAACGGGCAGATTATGATATGAATATTGAATTGGACGATAAAAACTCCAAAATATATGGTGAAGAAACGATTACTTATTTTAATAATTCTCCGGACAATTTAGAGTTCCTTTGGGTGCAATTGGATCAAAATGTTCGTGCTAAGGATTCTAAATCCCCATTAAGGGATGGCAACGGTGTAAACTTTGCTTATACAACTGGAAACTTCGCAAATACTTATGTTAGTGAACCTTTTGATGGTGGTTTCAATATTGAATATGTGAAAGATGCCAATGGCAGACCTTTATCATACACCATAAACCAAACCATGATGCGGTTGAATATTCCTCAACCTCTAAAAAGTGGGGAGCAAATTTCTTTTTCTATTAAGTGGTGGTACAATATTAACGATCATGTTAATGGAAGAGGACGTTCAGGTTATGAATATTTTCCAAAAGATGGAAATCGTGCCTATGTAATTGCACAATTCTTCCCGCGTATGGCAGTATATAGCGATGTGGAAGGATGGCAGAACCACCAATTTTGGGGCAGTGGAGAATTTGCACTTCCATTTGGCAACTATAATGTAAACATCACTGTTCCTGCTGATCATGTTTTGGATGCCACAGGAGTATTGCAGAACAGAAAAGAAGTCTTCTCAAAAGATATGATGAAGCGATACGAAATGGCTAAAAAGTCTTATGACAAGCCTGTGGTAATAGTAACGCAAGAAGAGGCGGAAGCTGCTGAAAAAGGCTTTTCAGAAAAGAAAAAGACTTGGAAATTTAAAGCTACCAATGTACGTGATTATGGTTTTGCAACTTCCCGAAAGTTTGTTTGGGATATGCAAGCTGTAAAGATTGGCAGTAAAGACGTAATGGCTGTTTCATTATATCCAAAAGAAGGAAACCCACTTTGGGAAGAACAATCAACCAAAGCAGTTGCACAAACTTTAAAAACATATTCTAAGCACACGTTTGACTATCCTTACCACAAAGCGATTTCTGTACATGCAAAAAATCAAGGGATGGAGTATCCAATGATTTGTTGGAACTACGGACGTCCTAATGAAGACGGTACTTATTCTGATAGAACAAAATATGGGATGATCAGCGTTATCATTCATGAAGTAGGTCATAACTTCTTCCCAATGATTGTAAATTCTGATGAACGCCAGTGGGGTTGGATGGATGAAGGTTTAGATACTTTTATGCAGTATTTGGCAGAGCAAGAGTTTGGTAAAAACTACCCAGAAGTAATCGCTCCAAATGGTAACTATCCATCTCGTAGAGGAGAACCTTCTAAAATAGTACCGTACATGAGCGGGGATCAAAGCCATATTTCACCCATTATGTCGAACCCAGAAAATGTATATCAACTTGGGCCAAATGCATATGGAAAGCCGGCTACAGCTTTAAATATTTTGAGAGAAACGGTTATGGGCAAAGAATTGTTTGACCATGCATTTAAAACCTATGCACAACGTTGGAAATTTAAACATCCTACCCCAGAAGACTTCTTTAGAACCTTAGAAGATGCATCTGCAGTAGATTTAGACTGGTATTGGAGAGGTTGGTTCTACACCACGGATTATGTTGATATAGGCGTTAAGGGAGTGAAAAAATACTTTGTTTCTGATAAGCCTACCAAAGAAATGGAAAAATATATGGCTGACAGGAATTTAACGGAAGCTGATTTGCCACCATTGGTATATTTAGCAGAAGAGGACAGTGAAGATTTTTCTCCGGAGTTAAAAGGGAAGTCACCAACAGAAACTTCTCAAAACTTGAAGGAATTTATGATGGACAACATGACCGAGGCTGAAAGAGCTCAGGTTGTAGAGCCTAAATATTTCTATGAGGTTACTTTTGACAAACCAGGAGGTATACCCATGCCATTGATTGTTGAATACACTTATGCAGATGGAACCAAGGAAAATGTTACATACCCCGCCGAAATTTGGAGAAAGAATGATGCTGAAGTAAAAAGGGTAATTTCTTCAGAAAAAGAATTGGTTGGTATTATAGTTGACCCAAAATTAGAGACTGCAGATATTGATACTGCCAATAATTCTTGGCCAATTAAAGAAGAGAAATCTGACTTTGATAAATTCAAAGAAAATATCAAAGGCAAGTAATAACTCAAAATGAATGTTAAGAGCCCTGTGATTTCACAGGGCTTTTTTTATTTTACTACCAAGTTCTCATTATATTTGTTCTATGCATTTTCTATTTATAAGCGGCGGCGAAATCTTTTTTATCCTCTTTATAGTGGTGATGGTATTTGGTGCGGATAAAATCCCGGGAATAGCCAAAGGATTGGGCAAGGGAATGCGGCAGTTGCGTGATGCCACGGATGATATAAAGCGTGAAATTCAAAAAAGTGCTGAAAAACAGGGTATTGATACGGATTTCACAAAAGATATCAGGAAAGAAATTAATGAGGTCAAGAAAAATGTAGATGAGGTTACTGGTGCCGTTAAAAGAAGCACTAAATAACCCATGTTAGAGAAACTTCTTAAGTGGGATAAGGACACCTTTGTTTATCTTAATGCCCTTGGTACAGAAAAATATGATGCTTTCTGGACTATCATAACTGAAATAACCACTTGGATTCCCTTATTTCTATTGCTCATAGTACTTCTTGTATTGAAATTTCCAAAGAAAGAGGCATTTTATAAGCTAATGACCATTTTTGGATTGGTATTTTTTATCATTATTGTTACACACTTGACCAAAACATGGGTAGGACGTCTTCGACCTAATAATACAGAAGAAATTAATACTTTGATCCGTATTTTAAAAAGCCCTACAGACTACAGTTTTTTTTCAGGACATGCTGCAAGTTCTTTTTCAATAACCGTTTTGGTCTTTCTTTTCCTTAGGAAAAAGGTCAGATGGTTGGTTTTGTTTTTTATATGGCCATTGCTATTTGCAATAAGTAGAATATATGTAGGCGTTCATTATCCTCTAGATATTATAGTAGGAGCTTTAGTTGGTATTTTAACTGGACTACTTTTTTACAAATTGTACAACCGTTTTATTTTACCCTACTCAGAGTCAATCCATCCCTAACGGGAAGAATAACAGTTTCAACCCTAGGGTCATTTTTTAGTTTTTGGTTGTAGTCAATCAGAACAGCAGTGGCTTTATCAGATTTAGCTAAGGGCTCCACAACTTTTCCGGACCATAAAACATTATCAGAAAGAATAATACTGCCAGACCTTGTTTTTTTAATGGCAGCCTCAAAATAAGCATCATAGTTTACCTTTTGTGCATCAATAAAGATAAGGTCAAAGCATAGATTTAGCGTTGGAACAATATCCAAGGCATCACCAGTATGTTGTACAATCTGAGTTTCATAACCACTTTTATCAAAATACTTTCGCTGTAAATCATGTAACTCCTCATTTACCTCAATAGTATGTAATTCGCCCGTTTGTTGCAGCCCTTCAGCCAAGCAGATAGCAGAATAACCAGTATAGGTGCCAATTTCAAGAATATTTTTGGGAGATATAATTTTTGAAAGTAAGCTGAGCACCCTACCTTGAAAATGTCCCGTGATCATTCTGGGTTGCACAACTTTTAAATGAGTCTCCCTTGTCAGTTCTGTGAGAATTTCTGGTTCTGCCTCAGAGTTGTCCCTGATATAATTTTCCAATATGGGTGATAGGAAATGCATGCTTAAATTTTCGTAAAAATATAGAAAAGAACTACATTAGGATTTCACTTTTTAATTAAATGGATGATTATGACATCACCAGATTTTAAGTTAAGAAATGCGACCTTGGAAGATTTGCCAGTTCTTTTAGATTTTGAACAAGAACTCATTACGGCAGAACGCCCTTTTGATGTTACTTTAAAGGAAGATCCTATTAGTTACTATGACCTAAAACAAATAGTACTAGATGAGAATTCTTGTGTTTTGGTAGTCGAAATAGAGGGACGGGTGGTAGCATCTGGATATGCAGTTCCCAAAAAAGCGAGACACTATCTTGACCATGAATATTATGCATACCTGGGCTTCATGTTCACCCATCAAGATTTTAGGGGAAAAGGTATCAATGCAAAAATTGTGGAAGAATTGAAAGATTGGTCAAAATCAAAAGGATATAAAGAAGTTAGGTTGACCGTCTATGAAGATAATATTCCAGCAATAAAGGCTTATGAAAAAGTAGGCTTTAAAAAACACCTTATTGAAATGCGATTAGAGTGAATTACACAAATTAAATAAGCCCACAAATTGTATTTTTGAAACAAACCAAAACTATGGCTTTCCAAAATTCCCTTGAATTTGCACAACAGTTGGATGCAGAAGATGAGCTTTCCAAATACAGGCAAGAATTTCACCATCCACAGGTAAATGGCAGGGATGTTATCTACTTTACTGGAAACTCTTTAGGGTTGCAGCCTAAAAGAACTCAGAAGTTTGTAGACGATGTAATGAAAGATTGGCGGGAACTTGCAGTAGAAGGACATTTTTACGCAGAAAAACCATGGTGGGATTATCATGAACGCTTGGCGGAAGGTTTGGGCAAAGTGGTAGGTGCTAAGGCTCAAGAAATATCGGTAATGAATACACTTACTGTAAATCTTCATTTATTGATGGTGTCTTTTTACAGACCAAATAATAAACGCTTTAAAATTCTCTGCGAGGAAAAAGCATTCCCTTCAGACCAGTACATGCTGCAAAGCCAGGTGAGGTTCCATGGCCTTGATCCAAAAGAAGCCATAATTGAGGTCAAAAAGAGAAATGGAGAACATTCCTGGAGAACAGAAGATATTATTGAAAAAATCAATGAAGTAGGGGATGAGTTGGCTTTGGTACTTATAGGGGGAGTCAACTATTATAACGGACAAGTGCTGGACATGAAGACCATTACAAGCGCAGGAAAATCTGTTGGTGCTTTTGTAGGATGGGACTTGGCTCATGCTGTTGGCAACGTGGAACTCAAACTTCATGATTGGGATGCTGACTTTGCAGCTTGGTGCAGTTATAAATATATGAACAGTGGCCCGGGAAATGCTTCGGGCATTTTTGTAAATGAAAAACACTTGGCCAAGAAAGATATTCCGCGTTTTGAAGGATGGTGGGGCACAAAAAAAGAAACCCGTTTTTTGATGCAGCCAGAATTCGACCCAATTGAGACTGCTGATGCATGGCAATTAAGCAACCCGCCCATATTGTCTATTGCACCGTACTTGGCTTCTTTGGAACTTTTTAATGAGGTTGGAATGAACGCTCTTATTGAAAAGCAGAAAAAAATCGTGGCCTACCTTGAATTTGTTTTAAAGGAGATTGATAAAGAAGTAGAAAGTTCTTTTGAAATTATTACTCCTAAGGACCGAGGTTGCCAGCTCTCCGTTTTTTTACATGGAGAAGGCAAGGCTTTGTTCGATTACCTCATGAAGAATGGTGTAATTACAGATTGGAGAGAGCCTAACGTTATCCGGCTGGCTCCAGCACCATTTTATTGTTCTTATTCAGATATGTATAGTTTTGGACAGATTTTAAAACAGGGCATTCTTTCCAAAAAGAAACTATAACAGGATAGCGATTTTTATTTCCCAGTTCCGTTTTCCAGATTGTTATTGATTGTACAAGTATCGTTCTATTTGCCTTCCGTTCATCGAAAAGATGCAGTAATCACTTACTATCTCAGTTTTTCTTACGTACATATTTAAGTTTTAACCCCAAAATTAAAATGAACATGAAACGTAAAAATGAAAAAATGAGACACAAAATCAGTTTAAGAAAACTGCTGGTTTTGACAACTATTATGGTTATGTGCTTTGCTTCTTGCGAGAAGAATGATGTTGATGATCAAAATGCGATAACCCCGGATGAAGAAGTATCCATAGAAGATCAGGATACTGCATTTATTACCAAATACTTTTTAGGAGAACCAGTAAAAGTTAGGCTTGAAGAAGATGGCACCTACAGTCTAGCAGGCAGTGACACTAGATTGTTTGAAGAACAATTGTCGGATACTGCGGATTCTTTTGTGGAAAACCCGGTTCCGGATGCAAGCTTAACCAATCTAGGATTGGGAGGCGGTGTTCGCAAATGGACTAACGGCGTTGTCTATTATGTGATCAATGGACTTAGTTCCTCGGTACGTTCTGAGCTTCAAAAGTCATTTGATGAATGGTCCAGTAAAACCAGTGTAACGTTCAAGGAACGCACAAATCAGTCCAATTATGTAACTATTTCTTCTTCAGGATCTAATAGCAATTCTGGAGTAGCAACTCTTGGAATGAATGGAACCAGAGGTTTTATTCGATTGGGCACTCGAGCCACAGCTGTGGTCATCATACATGAAATTGGACATACCTTGGGATATATTCATGAACAAAATCGGTCAGATAGAGATAGTTTTATTAGAATCAATTTTGAAAATATACAAGATGGTGCACAAGATCAGTTTTTTAAAAGTAACTCGGCAACCTTGTTGACAGGTCAGTTTGATATAAACTCTACCATGATGTACGGCAGCTTTACTTTTAGTAAAAACGGAAGACCAACAATTACAGATTTAAATAGAAACCTTTTACCGCAAAGACAGGCGAGAATATCTACCTTGGATGTAGAAGGAACAAATTCTTTATACCCATCCACAGATGGTAACCCAGATACTGGGGGAGAAACAGACCCATGTGATGGTGTTGAAGAATGGTCTCGATCTAGGAGGTATTTTGTTGGAGAACGTGTAACCTATCGTGGAAGTTTGTACGAGAGGGATTTTACCAGATGGAATTTTATAACAAGATGTAATTAATAACAACAGGGGTTAACACTAAGACAACTTGTCTAGTTGTAAAATGTAAGACCGTTCTTCGGGACGGTCTTTTTTATAAAGTAAGCTAGGCATTTACTAATGTTATTTCTCCTTTTCTTTTGAGTATGATTTTAAACAGATTTTAATACAAGGAATCTTATAAAAGTGATTCATTATATTTTGATTTTAAATAGGCAGAAGGTGTTGTATTTTGATACTTTTTAAACTGTCTGGTAAAGTAGGAAGGATCATTGAAGCCAGACTTGTACATTACCTCTGCAATAACTGTATTGTTCTCATTAAAGAATTCAAGTGCTTTGCCAATCCGAAATTCATTAACAAAACTGATAAATTTCTGACTGGTCATTTTTTTAAAGAATCGGCAAAAAGAATTGGGGGTAAAACCTAATTTCTTAGAGATTTCTGTAACCGAAATGTTTTTATGATAATTAGTATTAACGTATTCAAAGGTCTGCTCTAGTCTCCAAATCTCATCTTTTTTATAATTACTCAGCGAAATGGTATCGAATAGGCTTTCATAAGTTGCATTTTTGGATAGGTAATCAAGAATGGATAACAAGTTTATCAGTTTGCCTTGATTGTCCATATGTTCAAAATTTTTGAAACTGTTCCAGAGTGCATTTTTGCTCTCTTGGTCAAAAATTAAAACTTGCTTTGATTTTTCAATAAGTTGTTTTATTCTTTTTAATTCAGGAAATACTTTGAGTTTTTCATCCAGAAACTCTTTTTTAAATTGAATGACTACCTCTAGACCATCATCATGATCTTTATTTCCAAAATCGGCATGTGGAATGTTGCCGCCCAAGAAAACAAGCACCCCATTATCATACTTTTTCTTTTTAGAGTCAATATTAAGAAGGCCAGAACCATTTTTTACATAGACCAATTCAAACTCTGGATGAATATGCCAACCAGCTGATTCACAATAACTTGAACTGTTGTATGTTTCTGCCTTCAAAGAGGTGTTTGTGTCAACATTGATTGCTTCTAGCATTGGTTTCATATAGTAAAATTACCCAAATAAAAGACTCATAAAAGCATTTCAGAATAAAATGTCTTATCTCCTGAATGTTTTATGTTAAAAATTGAGCTATAACCTTAGTTATTTTGTTTTGATATTCGATACTATGAGGTCACTTCGTCTTATTTTTTCCAATCCTAGATATTTTGCACCGGCATGGGTATTTGCAAGTCTCAATATTTGGTTTGGTACTTGGGCCATTTACATTCCCACGATAAAAGATAAATTGGGAATTGATAAGGCTGACTTGGGTATTGCCATCTTTTGTCTATCTCTGGGTGTTTTTACCATATTTCCTATAGCTTCAAAGATTATTGACAAACTTGGTGTAGGAAAGGCTACTTGGGCAGGTGTGGTTTTAAGCAGTATTGCGGCGCTATTTCCACTTTTAGTTCCAAACTATTACTTGTTAATGATTTCTCTGTTCTTTTTAGGAGCATCTAATGGACTTTTAGATATTTCTATGAACACTTTGGTTACAGAAATTGAAAAAGAGGACAAGCAAAATTTTATGTCAGCTGCTCATGGCTTTTTTAGCCTAGGTGGTGTAATTGTTGGTTTAGGTAGTTTTTTGATTCCAATTATTGGAAACCCTGCATTGCATATGGGTATCACCGTTGCCTTTGTTTTTATAATCAATCTTCTTATTTATAAGAACTATAAACATATAGTTGCTGCGCCTGTTAAAAAAGAACCCTTTAGCTTAAAATTGTTTAAACCCTTATTCTTATTGGGGATAATAGGTTTTGTGGCTATGGGCAGTGAAGGTGCAATCATAGATTGGAGTGGACTTTATTTAAAAGAAATAACCTTGGCACCAGAAGCACTTATTGGTTCAGGTTTCTTGGCATTTTCTGCAGCAATGACCTTAGGTAGATTTTTAGGAGATGGAATTAGTGCTAAAATAGGCTCAGTAAAAATTGTGGGCTTGGGTTCTTTAATTGCAGTTTTTGGTTATCTACTTGTGCTTTCAGGACATACAATTTGGGCTATAACAGGCTTTGCTCTCAATGGTCTTGGTTTCTCTGTTATTGTTCCAGAATTATTTAGAATCGGTGGAAATGTTAAAGGAGTGGATTCTGCCCAAGGAGTCTCTTTTATTGCTGGTACAGGTTACTCCGGCTTTTTGTTAGGTCCTGTTATTTTGGGGTTTCTAGCCGAGAGTGCATCCTTAAAACATAGCTTTTATGCCCTTTTAGGTTGTATTTTACTTGTTTTAGCAGTAACAATGTTATTGAAAAAGAATAGGTCTTAGAATGTTTTTAGACTATTCTTTTTGAACCATCAAATTGGTGAAGTTTATATTGAAAACTCCTTCAGCTTTTTTATGATCTTGTGCCAGTTTTAGACCATCCATATCAATGTAATTCTCCCAAGTCGTTGTCATTGATGGCTCAGCTTGATTTGCTTTCCTAAAAACCCACTCACGAAGAATAAAATCATCCTTAAAGTAAAAATCATAAGCATCACCTGGAGTATATCCTCCTTCATTGGAATATACTATGGTCAGTTTTTGCATAGGTTCACCACTAATAGGAGATTTTTCTTCTTCAGCATGTTTATAAGTGAAATTTTCAGAATCCCAAATAAGATTAAAAGGAGCTAAAACCCAATATCTGTCATTAATAAAACCACCATTTCTTTTGGTGGCAATGCTATCCATGGATTTCCTATTGTATACAAGGGTATCATTTTCAGAAATGGATGTAATATGGTTTGACTTTGGCTTCCAAATCCAAGTACGTTCAAAATGAGAGCTATCCCTGTCCACATTAAAGGTGAATGTAAACTCTTTTACCGATTTCCAATTTTCGTAACCATGGGCAAAAGCTATTTTTTCAAGAACCGTTTGTTCTGTCTTTTCTTCTGATATTGTCTTCTTTGGCTCTGTTTTACAAGACAAAAAGATGAAAAAAGATAAGGCCGTGAAAAGAGAAGTGACTTTCATGATAAATTTTAGTTCAAATATACTCTCATTTTAAATTATCTTGTTCAACGATTCTACAAAGAATTTAATAGGACCTAAAAAACGTTTCAAGTGACTTTTCTAAAAAGGCTGTTTCTAATTCTTATAAATAACCTAGATAAGAAATCTTTGGAAGCAGATGACCCATATGCTCATTTATCTGATGAGGAATTGGTAGAACGAATTGTTGCAAACAACAACCCTATGTTATTTGGTAAGTTGTACGATCGTTACGGAAAAATGGTCTATAACAAATGCTATGGATTTGCCAGATCACAGGACGAGGCAGAGGATTTAACTCAAGATGTTTTTCTACAATTGTTCATTAAGTTGAAAATGTTCAAGGGAAAGTCCAAGTTTTCTACCTGGCTATATTCCTTTACATATAACTTTTGTGTGAACTATGTAAACAGGAACAAGCAGCGCAAAATGAGTGATAAGTCTGTTCCAGTTGAAAATTCGGAACATAAGTTAATCGTTGAAGTGCCAGATGATAGCCTGTTCGAAATGAAGGCTAATAAGCTAAAAGAAGCACTAGAACTGGTATCTGCGGAAGACAAATCCATTTTGTTGTTAAAATATCAAGATGGAGCCTCGATAAAAGATCTGGTGACATTGATGGAACTTGGAGAAAGTGCGGTGAAAATGCGCTTAAAAAGGGCAAAAGAGAAACTATTGGAAATCTATAATACCTTATAATAGATGGCAAAGAAAAAAAGAAATCCGTTTAGGGAGTTAGAGGCCTCATTGAGAGAGGTACCTCCTGGAATGAAGAAAAAGGTAATGAACGATATTGCAGCAGCAAAGTTGATTATGGACTTGGCTTCCCTGTTCTCTTTTAATATTGGGTCAGCTTTGCGAAAGCTTTTTAGAACATCAGGAAACAATTAAAAACAACAGTATAAAACTATAGATATGGAAACAATTAACGAATGGAAGAACTTGACCTTTGATTCCCTAGCTGCAATGGGCAGAGATGTGGCATTGGCGTTGCCCAAAATTGTTGGGGCACTAATTATTCTTTTGGTAGGATGGTTAGTTACCAAAATTGTTCTTTTTGTTTTGGGTAAGGTTTTAAAACTTGCTAAAATGGATACGCTTAGTGATAAAATCAATGAGATGGACCTTTTTGGAAAGGGAGATTTTAAAATTGATATTATTAAAGTGATTCTTGGTTTTGTTAAGTGGTTGTTGCTCCTAGTGTTCTTGATAGTTGCAGCAGATATACTCAGTTGGGAAATCATTTCTACAGAAATAGGGAATCTTTTACGCTATCTGCCAAGATTGTTCAGTGCTCTGGCGTTGATGATGATTGGACTTTATATTGGGAATTTTATCAAAACAACGGTAAAAAAATTGTTCGATTCCTTGGAATTTGGAGGATCTAATTTAGTAAGTAATATGTTGTTTTACATTATTGTAATTTTTATTTCTATAACTGCGCTAAACCAAGCGGGTATTGACACTACAATTATTACCAACAACATCACCTTAATTTTGGGGTCGTTCCTTTTGGCATTCGCAATTGGATTGGGGCTGGGTTCCCGAGACATTATTACAGACCTGTTGCGTTCTTTTTATACAAGAAGAACGTATGCAGTGGGTGATAAAGTTGTAATTGGCAAAAATGAAGGGACAATAGAAGCAATAGAAAATAATACATTGACATTGTTGACCAAGACTGGAAAATTTGTAATTCCTATTAAAGAGGTGGTATCAAAAAAGGTCGAGATAAAAACAAAATAATTTTATTTGAACAAGTAGATTCATGAAGACTATAACTTCCTTAGAATTTGATTAATTTTGAAACTTTCAACAAATAAAAAATGAGTTCAAAAAAAGGCAAGGTTCAAGAGTTAGTCCAAGAAAAATTATTAGAGGAACGTAAAGTGTTTTTGTGGGGAATGGTAGATGATGATTCTGCAAAGCACGTTATTGACCGTTTACTCTATTTGGATTTACTAAACAACAAGGAAATTCAATTGATTATCAATAGTCCGGGTGGATATGTAACCTCTGGTTTCGCTATTTACGACACAATAAAGCAAATAAAGAGCCCGGTGTCTACCGTTTGTTCTGGTTTGGCCGCATCCATGGGTTCTATTTTGTTATCAGTAGGCGAGAAGGGTAGAAGGTTTATACAGCCCCATGCCCGTGTAATGATTCACCAACCAAGTGGAGGTGCAAGGGGGCAAGCTTCGAATATTGAAATCCAAGCTAAGGAAATCATTAAAACCAAAGAACTTGGGGCAAAAATATTGGCCGATAACTGCGGACAAGATTATGATAAAGTAATGAAAGATTTTGATCGCGACTACTGGATGGGAGCAGAGGAATCTGTCAAGTATGGTATTGTAGATGGAATTTTAGAATAATCATTAAACATATTATAAAAGGGAAAAAGTCCTTCACAATTTTTGTGAAGGACTTTTTGCATATATATGGACGCCTAAGCGGAATATTTACTTTATATACATCAACTTTAGTACCAAAAGCTTGCGATCTACTGTTAAAAAAACCACAAAGTTTTAAGTTTTTAACGCCCTTTTTGTTGTTTACCATAGAGTTAGGACTGCAAACTCCTATTTTGTTATTTACTAAGGACTAATGAGCAAGTTTTGAAATTTCTTATTTTTACTATTTAACTAGAATTGGCCTTATGGGCATGTATGACACAAACTCCTAAAAATATTGCCATCATCGGTTCTGGATTGGTGGGTTCGCTTTTAGCCATTTATTTAAAAAGACATGGGCATTCCGTTACAGTTTTTGACAGAAGGCCCGATATTAGGACAATTGATTTTTCTGGACGTTCCATTAATTTGGCCATGAGTAATAGGGGCTGGAAATCACTTAGAAAAGTAGGTTTGGAGGACAGCATCAAAAACATTGCAATTCCTTTAAACAAAAGGGCTATGCATGTAAATGATAAGCCAGTATATTTTCAAAAATACGGCAAGGAAGGAGAAGCCATATGGTCCATCTCAAGAGGTATTTTAAATCGAAAAATGATTGATTTAGCTGAAGCAGCTGGAACTATTTTTCGATTCAATGAAAAAGTTTGGGATATTAACCTATCTGATGCTAAGATATTTACGGGAGAATCAGAAAAGAGCGAATGGAAAGAATATCAATACGACTTAATTTTTGGTTGTGATGGCGCTTTTTCCAGAGTACGGCATAAAATGCAACGTCGAAGTAGGTTTGACTATTCTCAGGACTTTATAGATGTTGGTTATAAAGAGCTTACTATTCCCCCAGATGAGGACGGTTCCCATAAACTGGATAAAAACTCTTTCCATATTTGGCCTAGAGGAAAATTCATGCTTATCGCAATGCCCAATATTGATGGTAGTTTTACCTGTACATTGTTTCTACCTTTTGAGGGCGAAGTTTCTTTTGAAAATATTACCACTGAAAAAGAGGCAAAGGCTTTCTTTAAAACTTATTTTCCCAATGTTAAAAAGGAGATTGAGAATTTGACGGGAGATTTTTTTAAGAACCCAACAAGTGCCATGGTTACCATGAAATGTTATCCTTGGACTTATTGGGATAAGGTGGCTTTAGTAGGTGATTCTGCACATGCCATTGTTCCTTTTTATGGGCAAGGAATGAATGCTGGCTTTGAAGACATTTATGAGTTGGATGAATTAATGACAACCTATGGAGATGATTGGGAGGTTATATTTAGTAAATACCAGACAAATAGAAAACCCAATGCTGATGCAATAGCGGAACTTAGTTATAGAAATTTTATTGAAATGAGCAGTAAGACTGCTAGTCCAAACTTTCTATTGCAAAAGAAAATTGAAAAAAGATTTGCTGCGAAGCATCCAGATAAATGGATTCCCGTGTATAGTAGGGTCACATTTTCAGAAAGACCTTATGCCGAGGCTTTGGCAATAGGGGATGAGCAAGAGAAAATCATGCAAGAAATCATGAAGTTATCAGATATTGAAACGAAATGGGATTCTGAGGAGGTAGAGAAAAAAATGATAGAATTACTTTCCAGTACCTAAGCTTAATTCATAGGAAATAAAATAAAAAAAGCCACCTGAAAAGGTGGCTTATACTTTTTAGAAAAAAAATGTTTCTAGATTTTAGCGAACATTCCTTGCATTCTTACTTGTTCTTCTTCTGCAAGCTGTGGATCTACCAAAATCCTTCCACTATGCTCATCAGTAATGATTTTCTTTCTTGAAGCAATCTCTACCTGCACTTGCGGAGGTATAGTAAAGAAAGAACCACCAGATGCTCCTCTCTCTACAGGAACAACAGCTAAACCATTTTTTACGTTATGGCGAATTCTCTTGTAAGCCTGTATCAAACGCTCTTCGATTTTTTCTTCAAACTCTTCAGATTTTTTCAAAAGTGCCTTTTCCTCTTTTTCGGTTTCGGCAAGAATAGCATCCAACTCACTTTTCTTGTGCTTTAGGTGGCCATCTCTTTCTGATAATTTCTCTTTGGTGTCTGCTATGACCTCTTTTTTCTGATCTATTTGGGCCTTGAACTCCTTTATATTTTTTTCAGCCAATTGAATTTCCAATTCTTGGAATTCAACTTCTTTGCTCAAAGAATTAAATTCACGACTGTTTCTTACATTCTTCTGCTGCTCAGCATATTTCTTAATAAGCGTCTTGGCTTCTTCAATGAGGTTCTTCTTAGCTGCAATTTCAAAATTTACAGTTTCTACATCCGTTTTCAATTTGTCCATACGGGTTTTAAGACCCAATACTTCATCTTCCAAATCTTGAACTTCTAGAGGCAATTCACCTCTTACATTGCGTATTTCATCAACCCGAGAATCAATTAACTGCAAATCATACAGCGCTCTTAATTTTTCCTCAACGGTGTTTTCCTTTTTTTTCGCCATAAATTATAAATACTTGATGGGATTTGTTATACTTTCCGATAACGAGATTGCAAAATTAGGAATTTTTTTGATAAGATAATCAACTAATAAGTCTTTTGTAAACTGCTCAGTTTCAAAGTGCCCAATATCTGCTAGTACCAATTGACCCTCCGCTTCGTAAAACTGATGATATTTTAGATCAGAAGTAATAAAAACATCAACACCTGCTTTTTTTGCCGCGGAAATTGCAAATGCACCGCTACCACCTAGTACCGCTACCTTTTTTACCTTTTTACCAAGCAAATTGGAGTGTCTAACAACGGAAGCATTCATTCTTTTCTTAACCATTTGAAGAAAAGTGCTTTCATCCATTTCAGTATCAAGAACCCCATACATTCCCATACCAATATTTTGGTTGGTATTTTCTAAAGTGGCTATTTCATATGCTACTTCTTCATAAGGATGGTCTTCAAAAAGGGCTGATACGATGGATTTTTCTTTTTCAAAGGAAAAAATCATATTGATTTGCACTTCTTTTTCAAAATGGGTTTCTCCTATTTTACCAATTGTTGGATTGGCATCAATCCCTGCCTTAAAACTACCATCACCATTGGTGCTAAAGCTACAATTACTGTATTTCCCCATTTCTCCGGCCCCAGCGTTGAACAAAGCAGATTTAACAGCATCGGCATTAGCTATTGGGGCATAAGTGGTTAATTTTTTGATTGTTCCTTTTTTTGGTATAAGAATTTTTGGATTTTGAATGCCCAAGACCTCACAGATTTTAGCATTTACCCCCATATTGCTATTGTCCAAGGCCGTATGCATGCTGTAAATGGCAATATTATGGGCTATGGCCTTTAAAACTACTCTTTCTACATAATTAGCTCCAGTTAGTTTTTTAAGCCCTTTAAATATGATGGGATGAAAGCTCACAATCATATTGCAGTCCTTCTTAATAGCTTCATCCACAACATTTTCAAGAGTGTCCAGAGTAACTAAAACGCCTTTTACATTCATGTTATAATTGCCAACCAGTAATCCTACATTATCAAATTCTTCTGCATGGGACAATGGAGCAAGTTCTTCCAGTATTTTTGTAATATCCTTTACGGTCATTTGATGTTTCTTAATGTTGCTAAAGATAAAATATTATATTTTCGCTATATGCTGCAACTGCTTCGGAAAATAGCATTTCCATTTTCTTTTATTTATGCATTGGTCGTTTATGTAAGGAATCTTCTTTATGATATTGGATTCTTCAAATCTGTAAGGTATAAAACGCCTACTATATGCGTGGGTAACCTGAGTGTTGGTGGCACTGGTAAAACACCAATGATAGAATATTTAATTCGATTAATTGGTGATAAAAAGGTAGCGGTTTTAAGTAGGGGCTATAAAAGAAAGTCTAAAGGTTTTTTGCTTGCTGATAAAAAATGCTCAGTAGAGGATTTGGGTGATGAACCCTTTCAGTTGTTTAAAAAATTTCCGCAGGCCATAATAGCGGTTGACGCGGATAGAAGAAATGGCATTACTAAACTTCAAAGTACCGTCAAGCCAGATGTTATTCTCTTGGACGATGCTTTTCAGCATAGAAAGGTAAAACCTAGTTTTTCTATTTTATTAACGGCATATGACAATTTGTTTTTCAGCGATTGGTATTTGCCAACAGGAAACCTTAGAGATAGTAAAAAGGAGTCAAAGCGAGCAGATATCATTATTGTTACAAAATGCCCTGAATCTTTATTGGAAGATGAAAAAACCTCCATTTCACAAAAGTTGAAACCATCAAATAATCAAAAAGTGCTTTTTTGCCATTTTAAGTATGCCAATAGCTTTAAAAATGCAGAGGGAAGTGTTGAGCGTTCTGAGCTAAATGGTAAAAAGGTTGCATTGGTCACTGGAATAGCTTTTCCCAAACCCTTAGTTTCTTATCTAATCAATCTTGGTTTGGAATTCAAACATTTTGAGTATAGCGATCATCATTATTTCTCGGATCAAGAAATACGTCAATTTAAAGACTATGATGTAGTGCTGACCACTGAAAAAGACTTTGTTAGGTTAGAAGGTAAAGTTGAGAATCTTTATTATTTGGAAGTGGCCCATCATTTTTCAGATGAAGATCATAAGGTATTGAAAAAGGCCGTGATTGAATTGATTTAGACTTGACCCTCCATCTTTTTTCTAAAGATGTTCTCTCCAATTTTCTGGTAGAATACCTCTGGCTTAAATGGTTTGGTTACTACATCATTACAGCCAGCTTCATAAAAGCTGTCCAAACTGTCGTCCAAAGAAATAGCCGTTAAGGCGATAATGGGAATTTCTTCATCAAATTTTCTTATTTGACGGGTAGCTTCTTCACCACTTATTCCGGGCATATGAATATCCATTAGAATAGCATTATAGGTATTTGCCTTGGCCATATCTATAGCTTCGTTGCCATTGTTTGCAATATCACAGGTAATCTCCTTTTTGGTTAACATTTTCTTGGTGATTACTTGGTTTATTTTGTTGTCTTCCACAATCAAAATATGTAATCCCTTAAATTCAAATTCTTCCGGATCTAATTCAAAGGAAACCTCATCCATTGCATTGGTATCACATTTAATGTCCATTTCAAAGAAGAAGGAACTTCCGTGGCCAAGTTCACTTTCTAAGTTTATTTTGCTATTAAAAAGACCTAGCAAACTCTTTACAATGGTTAGCCCTAAACCTGTTCCACCGTATTCTCTATTTATTTGAACAGAACCTTGTTCAAAACTGTCAAAAATATTTTTCTGTTGATCTTCGGAAATCCCAATACCATTATCTTTTACCTCAAAGTATAGCTTTACGTTTTCCTCGTCCTTGTTCAATAATTTGGCTATAACTTCTACCTTTCCGTCTTTGGTGAACTTTAGCGCATTTCCCATAAGGTTCATGAATATTTGAGATAATTTTATGGGGTCACCTAGAAGGTGCTTCGGAATTTTTGTGTCGTAATCTAAAATTAAGCTGGTATTAGTTTCATTTGCATTCTGTCTTAATGAATCCACAACATCTGTAAGAACTTTTTGCAGTTTGAACTCAATGTTCAAGGGTTCAAGTTTTTCTGCATCTATTTTGTTGATTTGTAGAATATCGTTAATGAAGTTTAAAAGGTAGTCACCTGAAAACTTTAAAGATTTTAAATGTTCTTTTTGATGTTCTGCCGGGTCTTCATCCAACAACAAGTGCGTAAGCCCAGTTACTGCATATAGTGGTGTGCGCAACTCATGCGTAACCGTAGATAAAAAATTGGTTTTAGCCTCCATAGCAGAAACCGCCGAGTCTCTTGCCAACTCCAACTCTTTATTTTTTGTGTATAATAAATCGTTTGTTTTAAGCTTAATTTGATTATTTCTAAAAAGGGATACTGCCAATAATGAGATAATGGTTAAGAAAGCGGAAGTAAGTATGGCAGTGATCTCTGAACGATTTTTAGATTCACTTAACTCCTCATTTTTAGCAGTAAGCTTATTTATTTCGGTCATTTGATGCTCAAACCTAATTCTATCCGCAGTTGTGGCCTCTAATTTTACTTTCTCAATATTGAAAATAGAATCCTTAATCTGTTCCAGGCTCTTTTTATAACGAAGTGATTCATCATAGCTGCCAATTCTCTCATAGATAATGGAAAGTCTCTCGTTGGCTATTTTTATCTCTTTGGAATAACTATGTTTTTCAGCAAGCTCAAGTGCAGCTTTAGAATGAATAATTCCTTCTTCCAAGTCATCCAAGTCGAGGCTTATTTTTGCAAGCTGCAGGTTTGCCTTGGTCGCTAGATATGCTCTTTCTTTATCATCTGAATTAACTATAAGCGCATGTAAGTTCTTAATGGCATCCTCATATTTTTCAATATTGGTATATATGTACGCTTCAAGCAATAGAATATTGTTGCTTAAATTCCTGTTGTTGCTCAACTTTCTTGATTCTTCTAAAAGCTTTAGGGACTGAAAATTGTTTCCTTCATCAAAACGTACCGCGGCTTCCAAATAATTGTGGAAAGCTTGCCCAAATGAATAGGAGAGGTCTTTTAACAGAATACTTGCTCGATCCCAATAGAAAATTGTGGTTTCTCTATCGCCTTCTTCCAAAAACAACCTTGCGTATTGATGATAGGTATCCAACAGAAGCTTTGCATCTTCATTGTTTTCCGCAATTTTTGCGGCTTGATCTAAAGTTTCCAGGGCTTTATCTACTTTGTTTTGATGCCTGTAGACCATAAACTCATCAAAAATGGACTGTACTTTTGTGGTAGAACTAATATCTTTTTGCCCATAAGAGACTTGGGTGCAAAGGAAAATGTACAGCACAATTAACTTTATGCTGCAAACACATTTATATATTGTATTTGACGTCAAACGTAGTTTTTCTTTATAAGTAAAGCTATTAAATCAACAATTCTGGAGCAATATCCAGTTTCATTATCATACCATCCAATGATTTTCACCATTTTTCCAATAACGGAGGTCATTAATGAATCAAACGTACAAGAATAACAACTATTGTTTATGTCTATAGAAACAATGGGGTCTTCGGTATACTGAAGTATATTATTCAGTTGATTATTAGCATAATACTCAAAAGTATGGTTTATTTCCTCAATTGAGGTCTCTTTTTTAACATTGAACGTTATGTCTGTCAATGAGCCGTTTGGCACGGGAACCCGAATGCCACATCCTCCAATGACATCTGATAGTTGCGGAAAAATCCTTGTTAGCGCTTTTGCAGCACCTGTTGTTGTGGGTATAATGGACTGTCCGGCCGCTCTAGACCTTCTTAAATCTCTATGTGGTCTGTCATGAAGGCTTTGATCGGAAGTATAGGAATGGATCGTGGTAATATAGGCTTGTTCTATACCACATAACTCGTCAATTACCTTTATCATGGGAGCTGCGTTGTTGGTTGTGCATGAAGCATTGGAGATGATATGGTCATCTGGTCCAATCTGTGTTTCATTTACTCCAATTACCACCATTTTAATGTCGTCATCTTCAGGCGGAACGGACAGGATGACCTTTTTAGCACCATTTTCTAGATGTTGTGTTAAATGCGCTCTCTTTTTAAATTTCCCTGATGCTTCAACTACGATATCTACATCGTATGCTTTCCAATTAATCTCTTGCGGATTATTGTGGTTTAATACCTTGACCTTTTTGCCATCAACAATGATGTCACTCTCACTAGAACCTATATTGACATTGAGAGTGCCATGAATACTGTCATATTTTAAAAGATGTGCCAATGTTCGGGCATCACTCAAATCATTAATGACCACAACATTTATATTGGAGTGGTTTTGAAGTAACCTAAACAGTGTTCTTCCAATACGTCCAAAGCCGTTTATGCCAATGTTAACATGTTTCATTTGATAATAATAGGTAGGGTATGTGGCTAGTGAATATGCTTATGAGCCTTGTAGGAAGAGCGAACCAAGGCACCGCTTTCTACATGTCTAAAGCCCATTTCTAAACCTATTTCCTCATATTTTTTAAACTGCTCGGGTAGTATAAATTCCTTTACCGGTAAATGTTTTTTCGATGGCTGTAAATATTGACCTATTGTAACTACATCAACATCAGCCTTTCTTAGGTCCTTCATGGTCTGTATTACCTCTTCTTCCATTTCGCCAAGACCCAGCATGATACCAGATTTAGTTCTGCTGGCACCATTTTTCTTGAGATAATCCAAAACACCCAAACTTCTTTCATACTTAGCTTGAATGCGTACTTCTCTTGTAAGCCGCTTTACGGTTTCCATATTATGGGAAATGACCTCAGGAGAAACCTCTAGAATTCTATCTAAATGGGTTTCAATTCCTTGGAAATCAGGAATAAGAGTTTCCAAAGTGGTTTCTGGGTTCATTCTTCTAATGGCCTTTACGGTTTCTGCCCATATAATAGATCCCATGTCTTTTAGATCATCTCTATCTACCGAGGTGACCACCGCATGTTTTATCTCCATAATTTTTATGGAACGAGCCACCTTTTCAGGTTCTGCCCAGTCAACACTCTCTGGTCTTCCCGTTTTAACTCCACAAAATCCGCAGGAACGAGTACAAATGTTTCCTAAAATCATAAAAGTAGCTGTTCCTTCACCCCAACATTCTCCCATGTTAGGGCAACTTCCTGAGGTGCAAATAGTATGCAGGTCATACTTGTCCACAAGGCCTCTTAACTGCGTATATTTTTTACCAGTTGGGAGCTTTACCCTAAGCCATTTTGGTTTTCCTTTTGGTGGTAGAACATTGTCTATAACAGCTGTGCTCATAAAAGAAATTTGATTTACAAAGATACGAAACTAGGAAGGAAAGAACTTCTTGTGATGGCCTCACTTTTTTTTGATAATCTCTGCTAAAAGTTTTTTGGCCCGTAAAAGTTTTACTTTGATATTGTTTATGGGTTCATTGAGTTCTTTTGCTATTTCTGCGTAACTCAATTCATTAAAATATCTAAGGTTGATGACTTTTTGATAGTGAGGTTTTAATTTTTTAATGTCTTGTAAAAGATTGGCAAGATTTTGTTCTATAATTAATTGATCTTCTACAGAAGGTGTTTCATCCAAAACCTTTTTTACAACGTCACCATGGGTATCCATTTCATCTAAAAGGCTTCTTTTTCTTTTTCGGATAAGGTCTACATGAAGATTTTTGGAAATAGTAATGAGCCACGTCTTAAATTCATAGGCATCATCGTAGGTATTTATCTTATCAAAAGCCTTGGAAAAGGTTCTGATTGTAATATCCTCGGCATCATTTTCGTTTTTAGTCCTAGTGAGCTGAAATCCATAAACATCGTTCCAAAAAGTATCCAAAAGTATGCTAAAGGCAATTTGATTACCATCTATTGCCTTTTTTATGTTCTCCTGAATGGACTGCTCAACTTTGTTCAAAAACTTTATTTTGCAGAGTGGGTATTAAAAATGAGCTATTGTAATTCTGGAACAGAGTCCTTTTTACAGTCTTGTTCAGATGGAAGTTTTCCACAGAACCCGCAAGCTTCTCCGTCGTTATTTAAATAAGGATTCTGACTTGCACAGGTGCCAGCAAATTTACCATCTTTTTTAGACCATATTTTAATGGCAATTCCGGCAAATGCAAGTCCTAATAGACCTATGGTCAATAATGCGAGCTTCATATTCCAACTTTTGGACAAAGTTACAAAATACCTGTTTAAAGGAACCGAAGTTTAAGGATACTTTAGAGGTAGTGTTTAATAAGTGATATTGGCCACTATATTTTGAACTGTAGGTGAGGTATTGCCTCCTTCTGGTTCAATGGTAATGTATCCTATTGCATTTTCTGCATATGGAAGCGCCAAGAGTTTATTTTTATCATCAAATTGTTTGATGACACCCAAATTGACCAACTCTCCATTTACTTCTGCCCACATTTGAAAACATTTGTTTTCAGGAAGGTTGGGCACATTACTAACATTGATATAGGAAAGTTTTTTTACTGGATTTATGTAAGCTACGGCCTTAAGCTCTTTAGCTTCCATTTTACCTTTTACATTATATCTTTTAGTACCTGGGTTGTTAAGAACGATAAACTGGTTTCTAACATCTTCCAGTTGATTTTTCATGTTTTCCTCCAAAGACTTCATTTGGTTGGTAACCAAAGTATTTTCTTCTTGAAGACTTTTGCTTTGATTCCAGAAAAAGTATGAAGAGCCAGCAAATATCATTATGGCCACACTGGCCGCAATTGCATAACGGAAGAATTTTTTACTTGCAACTTGCTCTTTTCTAGCACTGTGAAGAATAATCTCCTTAAGACCTTCAGGTGTTTTTCTAGCATATGTCTTAGCAAAAGCTTCCAAGTTATCTTGAAGCTCATTGTAAGTTTCCCTTACTTCAGGATACATAGTGATGTACCTTTCTGCTTTAAGGTTTTCTTCTTTAGAAGTATCCCCTAAAAGATATTTTTCCAGTATATCGGAATCCAAGAATATTTTTACTTTTTCTTTCATGGTAATAAAATTATCAATAGAAGTATAGTCATTGTTGTACCGTAAATCTTACCAAGTTCCCTTAAACCAATTTTTAATCTTGATTTAACTGTTCCCAGTGGAATATCCAACTCTTCACTTGCTTCTTGCTGCGTCATTCCTTGAAAAAAAAGAGCTTCCAAAACGATTTGATATTTGGACTCTATTTTCTCCAAGTTATCTTGGACATCCATAAATTCTGGCCTTATGCCGTTTACTCCTAGATTATATACGTCTGAAACGTCTATTTGGACTTCTTTGTCTGATTTATTGTTAACACTTCTTAACTTATCTATCGCTGTGTTTCTTGTAATGCGAAACAGCCATGTGAAAAGTTTTGCTTTGGATGGATCGTAAGAATCTGCTTTTTTCCAGATTTTTATGAAACTTTCTTGAAGAACATCTTGTGCCAAATCCTCATCTCTAACAACTTTATAGGCCACACCAAAAAGAGTATCTCCATAGTTATCATATAAAAGTGATATTGCTTTATCATCTTTTTCAGCAAGTAATGAAACAATATGTTTCTCGATTAGTGTACTCATTTATGGGTCGTTAGGGTAAAATTTTAGGGGGCTAAAATCTAAAATAACGTTTATATCGTATATACAACAACGCTAAATTAGGAAAAGGATTATTTGTTAGCGTTTAAATGCAAGATAAAGAAAGAATACTTAGATAAGTACATACAATTTTGGTTAGTTTGGTTTGGTATAACCCCTGTGATTGATTCAATGCGGGGGTTATTTTATTATATTAACTTCTGGGTGAATGCGAATTTTGAATTTACTATCCACTTCTTGATGAATTAATTGCGCCAGTTCCAGTATTTCCCCACCAGTGGCATTCCCATAATTTACAAGCACTAAGGCCTGTTTTTCATGTACACCGGCATCTCCAAATCGCTTTCCTTTAAATCCACATTGTTCTATTAACCAACCCGCGGGAATCTTAAATTGATCCTTGTCCATGCTATAAGAGGGAATGTCAGGATGTATTTTTTTAAGCTTTTCTAAGTTTTTTCTGGAAATCACCGGATTCTTAAAGAAACTACCACTATTTCCAAGCTCTTTAGGGTCGGGTAATTTGCTTTGTCTTATTGCTATTACAGCGTTGGATACATCTTGTATAGTAGGGTAAACAACACCATTTTTCTTAAGTTCACCTTCAATGGCACCATAACCTGTGTTTAAATCATGATTTTTCTTGGTTAGTTTTAAACTTACTGATGTTATGATGTACTTATTTTTAGCATCATTCTTGAAAATAGAATCTCTATAACCAAATTCACAATCTTTTGCATCAAAGGCGATTAAATTGCCGCTTTCTATTTCCATAGCGGAACAACTTACAAACACATCTTTGAGTTCCACACCATATGCGCCAATGTTCTGAATGGGTGCAGTTCCAGTATTTCCTGGGATAAGCGAAAGGTTTTCTAATCCACCATAACCATTGTCTAAACTCCAAAGTACCAGTTCATGCCAATTTTCTCCTGCCATGGCCTTAACCACAACTTCCTCCTCATTTTCTTCAACAACCGTTATACCTTTTAAATTGATATGCATCACTAAGGCATCAATATCGTTGGTAAGCAACATATTGCTTCCGCCGCTTATGATAAACTTTTTTGGATACGCTTCAAGTTCAAGTACCTTTTGGAGTTGTGCAAGGCCATTTATTTCAATAAAAAAACGAGCTTTTGCGTCAATACCAAAGGTATTGTAGCTTTTTAACGATATGTTTTCTTGAATGTTCACTTGGTGTTATATGTTTTCAAGGCTTCTCCCAATATTTGAACAGCCTTAATAAGTTGTTCTTTTTCAAGAACATATGCAATTCTTATTTGATTTTCACCTAATCCCTCGGTGGCATAAAATCCCGCAGCTGGAGCGACCATCACAGTACTTCCGTCCACTTCAAATTTTTCTAAAAGCCATTGGGCAAAATCATCAGAATTAGAAACAGGCAGTTCAACAACACAGTAGAACGCTCCTTGAGGTATTGCAATCCTAACACCTTCTATTTTTTGTAGCTCGGAAACAAGAATATTTCTTCTTTCCACATATTCTTTAATAACCTCATCAAAATAGCTTTGCGGCGTTTCCAAAGCAGCTTCACTGGCAATTTGAGCAAATGTTGGTGGGGATAATCGTGCTTGGGCAAATTTCATTGCAGTTTGTATAACTTCCTTGTTTTTAGAAACCAAACAGCCAATACGTGCCCCACACATACTATATCTTTTAGAGACGGAGTCTACAATAATGGCATGCTCTTCAAGCCCTGATTCTTGTAAAATGGAATAATGTTCCCGCCCTTCATAAGTAAACTCTCTATACACTTCATCTGCAACTAAAAACAAATTATGTTTTTTAACCAGATTTGCTAGTTGTTTAATCTCTTCTTTACTGTACAGATATCCGGTAGGGTTTCCGGGGTTACAGATAAGAATGGCTTTTGTCTTAGGACTTATTAGTTTTTCAAAATCTGCAATTGGTGGCAGCGCAAAATTACTCTCAATAGAAGATGCGATTGGTACCACATTTACTCCAGAGGCTGTTGCAAAACCATTATAGTTGGCATAAAAAGGTTCAGGAATAATTATTTCATCATCACCGTCCATAATGGTTCCCATTACAAAAGAAAGGGCCTCTGACCCTCCCGTGGTTACAATTATATCTTGGGCCGTGACATTTATGTGTTTTTTGGAATAATAAGCAGCAATTTTTTCTCTGTATTGCTCGGAACCTTCTGTCATGCTGTATGCAAGAACTTCAATGGTGTGGTTTCTTACAGCATCCAACGCTATTTTGGGAGTCTTAATATCTGGTTGCCCAATATTTAAATGAATTACATGAGTACCTCTTTTTTTCGCTTCTTCGGCATAGGGAACCAATTTTCGAATAGGAGAGGCTGGCATTTGTAGCCCTTTTTTAGATATACCTGGCATGCTTTAAATTTTAAGCAAAAATGGTAAAACCAACTCTTGGAAACAACACATTATTACATTATTTGAGCGGTTATAGGAATGTTAAATTAAAGTTAGAGTCAGTTATTATTTTGTATATTGAATTACATAACCTTTTAGAAGTAAGCAAATTGAAAAAAACCCTACATCTTTTTACACTTCTTTTTGTGTCACTTCCTTTTTTGATTTCGGCACAGGGCTTCAAGTTGCCCAAGGATCAAAAGTTTCAAAAAATCAATTTTGAGCTTATAAATAACCTTATCATAATCCCTATTGAAATTAATGGTGAGGAACTCACTTTTGTATTGGATTCAGGAGTGAGTAAGCCTATTCTTTTTAACCTTTCTGATAGAGATTCACTTCAAATTAACAATGTTTCGGAGGTTACAATTAGAGGACTAGGGGATGGTGAACCCATGAAAGCCTTGAGCTCCAAAGGAAATGTGTTTAAACTAGGAAAAGTAAAGAACTACAACCAAGATTTATATGTGGTTTTGGATAAAGAAATTAATTTCTCCACGTCTTTGGGAATTCCCGTTCATGGTATTTTGGGGTACGACTTGTTTAGGGACTTTAAAGTAGAGATCAACTATCATTCACGAAACATTAAACTACATAATCCTGATCTTTACGAGCATAACCCCCATAACAAATCTCAAACGTTGCGCTTGTCCATAGAACGTAGAAAGGCCTATGTTGAAGGGACTGTTTTAATGGAAGATGATGAAGATATTCCTGTTAAACTATTGGTGGATACAGGTAGTAGTGATGCACTTTGGCTTTTTAGAGAACCGGAAAAAGGACTAGAAATACCTGAAAAGAACTATGAAGACTATTTGGGACGAGGTTTAAGCGGAGATATTTTTGGTAAACGAACAAAGGTGAGTGGTATTAAAATTGGGAGTTTTGAGTTAAAAGATGCCAAAGCGGCCTTTCCCTATAGAGAGTCTTTCGGATTTATTAAAAACTTAGGCGATCGTAACGGAAGCGTGGGTGGTGAGATTTTAAAACGGTTTAATATCATTTTTGACTACGCCAGGGGACAAGTCACCTTTAAAAAGAATGGAAATTTTAGAGCCCCGTTTCAATACAACATGGCCGGTATAGAATTACAGCACAATGGACTTAGATATATTGCGGAGAGTATAGCAGGTTTTAATGGAGTGATACAAAGTGAAGAAGGCTCCTTCGGAAATGTTCAGATTCTTTTGGAAAATAAGACCAGACTTAGTCTAGTTCCAGAAATCATTGTTTCTGGTATTAGGGCCGGAAGTCCCGCAGCAGAGGCCGGACTGCAAACTGGTGATGTTATATTGGCGGTTAACGGGAAAAAAATACATCGTTATAAATTACAGGAAGTCCTAAAAATGTTGAATGACAAAGAAGGAAAGCGTATACGTGTTTTAATAGAGCGCTATAACAAAGATTTATTGTTCTCATTTGTGCTTAAAAAGGTATTCTAAACAAAAAGTCCCATGAATAAAAATTCACAGGACTTTTTAGTTTCAATATTATTTTCTTCTACTTGGCTCCTTCAGCCTTAACGTTTCCTTTAATTTTAAGAACTTTAGTAGGAGTATCCGCATTAGAGGTTACAGTAATTGCTTTTCTGATCGGACCAACTCTTTTGGTGTCATATTTCACCTGAATCTGCCCAGTTTTACCAGGTAAGATAGGTTCTTCTGGCTTTTTTGGAATAGTGCATCCACAACTGGATTTAACATTACTGATTACCAACGGAACACTTCCGGTATTGGTAAACTCGAAAACTCGAACTCCATCACTGCCTTTTGCAATTTCACCGTAATCGACGGTCTCACTTTTAAATTCAATTTTTGCTGTAGACTCTTGGGCAAAAACGCCTAAAGACAAAAGTCCAACGAACAACATGAGTACAGTTTTTTTCATCATTTCTAGTTTTGGGTGAACTTCAAATTTAAATGTTTTCACACCTGCATCCAAAATTCTTTTGTTATGTAATAACGTTACTTATTTTTGTTTCGTATTTCGGGATTGGTTCTTGGTTGAAGAATAGTGTTAAATTAACATTACTCTTCTCCTTAAAAAACCCAATCTGAGTACCAAAAGGACAAAAACTATACCGAAAAATGGAAATTCCATCAAAATACGACCCAAATAGGGTAGAAGAGCACTGGTACACCTACTGGATGAAACATGATTTTTTTAGTTCAAAACCAGATGATAGGGAGCCTTATACCATAGTAATACCACCGCCTAACGTAACAGGAGTGTTGCATATGGGGCATATGCTCAATAATACCATTCAAGATGTGCTCATTAGAAGAGCAAGGCTTATGGGGAAGAATGCTTGTTGGGTTCCAGGGGCCGATCATGCGGCCATTGCCACTGAGGCAAAAGTGGTGGCTAAACTAAAGGAGGATGGTATTGAAAAATCTGATTTGACTCGGGAAGAGTTTTTAAAACATGTTTGGGACTGGACCGATGAGTATGGGGGAGTTATTTTTAAACAGTTGGAAAAACTTGGGTGTTCCTTGGATTGGAAGCGTAAAAAATTCACAATGGATGACGATATGTCAGCATCTGTTATTAAAGTTTTTGTGGATTTATACGAAAAAGGCCTGATTTACAGGGGGTATCGAATGGTAAATTGGGATCCAGAAGCTAAAACTACCTTGTCTGATGAGGAAGTAGTGCACGAAGAACGTCAAGGCACCCTATATTACTTGGCTTACCAAATTGAAGGCTCAGATGAAAAAGTTACTATAGCAACAACACGTCCTGAGACTATTTTAGGGGATACCGCTATTTGTATTAATCCTAACGATGAAAGATATAGACATCTAAAAGGAAAAAAGGCCATAGTTCCCATTTGCAATAGGGTTATTCCCATTATTGAGGATGAATATGTAGATATTGAATTTGGTACAGGTTGCTTAAAAGTAACTCCAGCACATGATGAAAATGATAAGAATTTAGGAGATAAGCATGGCCTGGAGGTTATAGATATCTTTAATGAAGATGCTACGCTTAATTCTTATGGACTTCAATATCAAGGGAAAGACCGTTTTATAGTCCGAAAGGAAATCTCCAAAGAGCTTGAAGAAAATGGTTTTTTGGTGAAAACCGAACAACATATTAATAAAGTGGGTACTTCTGAGCGTACCAAAGCGGTTATTGAGCCTCGACTGTCAGACCAATGGTTCCTTAAAATGGAAGGCTTGGCCAAGCCCGCTCTAGACGCGGTACTAAAAAATGGTGAGGTTAAACTATATCCTAAAAAGTTTGAAAATACATACCGTCATTGGATGGAAAACATAAGGGATTGGAACATTTCCCGCCAATTATGGTGGGGACAGCAGATTCCTGCTTACTACTATGGAGATGATAAAAACGACTTTGTTGTAGCAGAAAGCAAAGAAGAAGCACTTAAAAAGGCGCAAGCCAAGAATCCAAAAATTCAAGAGTCCGATTTACGCCAAGATCCAGATGCCTTAGATACCTGGTTCTCTTCATGGTTGTGGCCGATAAGTGTTTTTGATGGAATTTTAAATCCTGATAATGAAGAGATAAATTACTATTACCCAACAAGTGATTTGGTCACAGGACCGGATATTTTGTTCTTCTGGGTGGCAAGGATGATCGTTGCTGGCTATGAATATCAAGGAAAACGACCTTTTGAAAATGTATACTTAACAGGATTGGTACGCGATAAGCAACGTAGAAAAATGTCCAAACAATTGGGGAACTCACCTGATGCCCTCAAACTCATGAAAGATTTTGGGGCTGATGGAGTTCGTGTAGGACTTTTGTTAAGCTCAGCAGCAGGAAATGACCTAATGTTTGATGAAGCTTTATGTCAGCAAGGAAAAAACTTCGCAAACAAGATTTGGAATGCCTTTAGATTGGTAAAAGGTTGGGAGGTTGCAGATTTACCTCAGCCTGAGGCTGCAAAAATTGGAATTGATTGGTATACTGCCAAGTTTAATCAAACTCTTGCTGAGATTGAAGACCATTTCTCAAAATACAGGATTTCAGATGCTTTAATGGCCATTTATAAACTGGTTTGGGATGATTTCTGTTCCTGGCTATTGGAGATTGTTAAGCCAGCCTATCAACAGCCTATTGATGAGACCACTTTAAGTGCAGTGATTCACCTATTTGAAGAAAATCTAAAACTGTTGCACCCGTTTATGCCCTTTTTAACAGAAGAAGTTTGGCAGCATATTGCGCAGAGAACACCGGAACAAGCACTGATTATTTCCAATTGGCCAAAAGTAGCCGAAGTAAATACTGATTTGATTTCTGATTTTGATTTTGCTGCTGAGGTAATTTCGGGTATACGCACAATTAGAAAGGAGAAAAACATTGCTCAAAAAGAAGGGCTGGAACTTTCAATTTTAAATAGCGGAAAAATAAGTGCCCAGATGGATGCCATTATCACCAAATTGGGCAATATTACTCATATAGAAACTGTGGATAAAGGATTAGATGGCGCTTTGAGTTTTAGAGTAAAAAACAATGAATACTTTATTCCTATTGGTGGAGCCATTGATATTGAGGCAGAAATCAAAAAGATTACCGACGAACTTACTTATACCAAAGGCTTTTTGCAATCCGTTCAAAAGAAACTCAGCAATGAACGCTTTGTAAGCAATGCCCCAGAAAAAGTTGTGGCCATTGAAAAAAAGAAAGCATCAGATGCAGAAGCCAAAATTGAGACTTTGGAAAAGAGTTTGGCTAGTTTGGGGTAACATTTTTCAGAATTCAAATGGAATAAAACAAGTGGCAATAATAACTCTTGATTTATCTTAAGGGTATTTTGCTACTTGGTTTTAAGCTGTATGAGAATTAATTTAAAGAATTACTGTAACAGTCGTGTTTTGAGATGTGTCTAAATCATAAAACAACAATTATGATTTATAAAAGATGCATGTATGTAGCATTGGTCATCTGCTTAGGTATGACCACTAATATGAATTCTCAAACACAAAAAGTTATGCAGACCAAAACAATTTCAAAAGATCGACAAGATGTTCTTAACGCAATCGAGTCTATGACTCGATCCTTTAATAGCAAAGACATTGAGGGTATCATGGCTAGTTATCAAACCGGTGCTTTGGTTATTTTTGAACCAGAGACCATGGTAACCGATTTTAAAGTACTAAAGGAAATGTTTTTGGGTGCTTTTTCGATCAATCCAAAATTTGAGTACCCTAAAGGCCATGAGATTTTTGTTCATGGTGATGTTGCAACCCATATTGCCCCATGGACTATGACCGGAACCGCACCAGATGGTACCATAATCCAACAAAGTGGACTTTCCATGGCAAATCTTAAAAAGCAGAAGAATGGTAAATGGTTGCTTACGTTTGATAATCCGCATGGAAGTTTTTTAATGAAAAAGTAAAAGATGAACTCACAACTAAATGAAAATACATCTGATGAAGTTCTTATTGAAAAAGCCCTTTCTGGTGATAAATCTGCTTTGGAGTTTCTGATTATAAAGAATCAAGATTGGATTTTCAATGTGGCGTTGACCTTTGTTGGTGATACAAATGAGGCGGCAGACCTGACTCAGGAAGTATTGATCAAGGTCATTACAAAACTAGAAACTTTTAAACAGAACAGTAGTTTTAGAACATGGATGTATCGTATCATAAAAAACCACTTTTTGAATATGAAAAGAGGAAAACACGAGATAAATCCCCCAACTTTTGAACAATTTGGTCATGGATTAGATCAGTTACCAAATGAATCCCTTTCTGATTATTCCTTTGAAGTAGAGGAAAAACTATTGGTAAAAGAGGCTAAAATTAGCTGTATGAAAGGAATGCTCTTGTGCCTTGATCGAGAGCAAAGGCTCATATATATTATTGGGGAGTTATTTGAGTTCCCAGATTCTGTTGGGAGCGAGATTATGGAAATTTCCAAGGAAAACTTCAGGGTAAAATTACATAGAGCTAAAAAGCAGCTATATAATTTTATGAATCATAAATGTGGCCTCCTTAATAAATCCAACCCCTGTAGATGCCATCGTAAGACAGCTGGTTTTATAAAAATTGGTTATGTAGATCCAGTGGAGCTTAGTTTTCAAAAAGATGTTATCAGTGAGATAAATGAGGTGATAGATAAGAAAGTAGAAGCCTATTCCAACGAGGTTTTGCCAGATTATTTAAAACTCTATCAGGAACATCCATTTTTAAAATGTCCGGACAAGTTGGAGTCTATTAGGAAATTACTTTCTACTAAAAGCATTAAGGAGACCTTTAATTTATAGGAGCACTTTAGGTTTATAGCAGATTTATGCCTCTCTCTCCTTTTTTGGAGAAGGAGGTATATGCGGTCAATGTTTTTTGCAATCTGTATCTTTATAATAATTATAATTTCAGCATATGCCTAAAGCTCCAAAACGTAATATTTCGGCCACCGGAACTATAGAATTTTCAAATTTAAAGGTTACAGAGCCTTCAGATTATGCTGCCGGGATTCCTGGAATAAAGGCCGCTTTGGAGCACGTAAGCAAAGAAGCTGGTTTGTTTAGGTCTTTGAAAACCCTTTCCCATATGAATCAAAAGGAAGGTTTTGATTGTCCAGGTTGTGCATGGCCAGATCCTGAAAAGCCTTCCAAATTGGGTGAATACTGTGAAAACGGGGCTAAAGCGATTGCAGAGGAAGCTACATTGGAACGGGTAGATAGGAATTTTTTTGAGAAACATTCTGTTGAGGAAATTTCTACATGGACAGATTATCGCATCGGAAAAAGTGGCAGAATTACTGAACCTTTCATTTTAAGGCCAGATTCGATTCATTATGAGCCTATTTCCTGGGCGGAGTCTTTCAAAATTATTGCGAAAAATCTACATACTCTTCATTCTCCAGATGAGGCCATTTTCTATACATCTGGGCGTTCTAGCAATGAAGCTGCCTTTTTATACGGTCTTTTTGTGCGTGCTTTTGGCACTAACAATATGCCAGATTGTTCCAATATGTGTCACGAATCTAGTGGAGTGGCGCTTTCTGAAACATTGGGAATAGGCAAAGGTTCTGTTGTTTTAGAAGATTTTCCGGAGGCTGAAGTTGTCATTGTCATTGGGCAAAACCCGGGAACCAATCATCCTAGAATGCTGACTGCATTGCAAAAATGCAAAGAAAATGGAGGTAAGATCATTACCATTAATCCTCTTTCAGAAAGTGGATTGAACAGATTTAAAAACCCACAACAACTCAGTGGAATATTAGGTGGAGGAACCCAACTCACTGATATTTTTCTTCAAGTAAAAATCAATCAAGATGTTTCTTTGTTAAAACTTATTATGAAGCGTTTGGCAAAGCGCCATAAAGAAGGGGAAAGGATATTTGATGATGCATTTATCTCAGAGAAAACAAGTGGGTATCAAGAGCTATTGGATGATTTGGAGAGCCATGATGAAGATCAATTGCTCCAATTATGTGGGGTAGATTCCGCACAAATTGATTTGGCAGTTGAGCTACTTGCTAAAAATACAAAAATCATTATTTGCTGGGCCATGGGACTTACGCAACATAAAAATGGAGTTGAAAATATAAAAGAGTGTGTAAATCTGTTATTGCTTAAAGGAAGTATAGGCAAAAAAGGGGCGGGGACCTGTCCTGTTCGCGGACACAGTAATGTGCAAGGAGATAGAAGCGTGGGAATTATGCACCATGTTTCAGAATCTTTGAACAAATCCATTCAGAACGTATTTGGTTTTCAACCACCAAATAAAGAAGGCTTGGATACAGTGAATGCTATACAAGCAATGCACAAAGGAAAGGCCAAGGTTTTTATCGCGTTAGGTGGAAATTTTGTTTCTGCAGCGTCAGATACCATATATACTTCGGATGCACTCCAGGCCTGTGATTTAACGGTTTCAGTTAGTACAAAACTAAATCGCACGCACCTTACTGCTGGTAAAATAGCTTTGATCTTACCCACTTTGGGTAGGACAGAGAAGGACAAGAAGCGCTTTGTAACCGTAGAGAACAGTATGGGGAAGGTACATCAAAGCGAAGGTAGGTTAGAACCCGCTAGTGACCATCTAATGAGCGAGCCAGAAATTATCGCCAACATAGCTCGGGCATATTTTGGTGCAGATGCTCAGATTGATTGGATGACTTTAGGAACTGACTACAATTTGATTAGGGAGAAAATTTCCATGGTTTTGAATGGTTATGAAGAATATTCCAATAGATCAAAAGGATCTGGATTTTACTTGCCTAATAATACTAGGGAGGCGGATTTTTCAAAATTACCAGATGGCAAAGCCCAGTTTTCAGTATGTAAACTTCCGCAACATAATTTAGAAACTGATGAATTTGTATTGATGACCGTTCGCAGTCATGACCAATTTAACACGACTATTTATGGTATGCATGATAGGTATCGTGGCATTTATGGAGAACGAAGGATTGTTTTTATGAATCCAAGTGATATGAAAAACCAACAATTACACGCTCAACAAGTGGTGGATTTGGTGAGCAATTATGATGGAAAAGAGCGGCGAGCGGAAAAATTCAAGCTAATTCCTTATGATATTCCTTCTGGGAATTTATGTGCATATTTTCCAGAAACCAATGTACTGGTCCCTATAGATTTGTATGCAGATAAGAGTAACACTCCGGTTAGTAAGTCGATTATCGTAAAGATACAGTCCGTTTAGTCATCTACCCTATTTATTGAGAGAACGTCTTTATCGATTGGTAATCGATGACTTTAGATGATTTTTTTATCTTTAGAAACATGGAAACCTATGCCACAGCTTTATTATATGCTACTCCATTTTTTATAGGGTTTGTACTTTTTGAAGTTCTATATGGGCATTTTGTAAAAAAACAGATGCACAATGTAATGGACACCATAAGCAGTTTAAGCTCCGGACTTACCAACGTAGTTAAAGATTCATTAGGCCTTGGGATTATTATTGTTACGTATCCTTTTCTATTGGATTTTTTTGCATTAACTGAAATAAAAGAGACTTGGTTGGTCTGGATTGTGGCCTTTTTTGCTCTTGATTTTGCAGGCTATTGGAACCATCGTTTAAGTCATAGCATCAATTTTTTTTGGAACCAACATGTAATACATCACAGTAGTGAAGAGTTCAATTTGGCCTGCGCGCTAAGGCAATCTATCTCCAATTTGTTGGGGTATTTTCCATTATTATTGATTCCCGCGGCGTTGTTAGGTGTTCCACATAAGGTAATCACCATTTTGGCTCCTATTCATTTATTTGCCCAATTCTGGTATCATACAAGACACATTGGTAAAATGGGATGGTTAGAATACATTATTATAACACCGTCACAACATAGAGTGCATCATGCAATCAATCCGGAATATATAGATAAGAATCTGGGTCAGATTTTTAGCTTTTGGGATAGAATGTTTGGGACTTTTCAAGAAGAACTACCAGAAGTTCCGCCTCAATATGGTGTCTTAAAACCAGCCGGTACATGGAATCCCATACTTATCAATTTTCAACATATTTGGAGGTTAATAAAAGATGCATGGCGTACCAATAGCTATTGGGATAAACTAAGAATTTGGTTTATGCCAACAGGATGGAGGCCAGAAGATGTGAAGGAAAAGTATCCAATTCGAATTATTCAAGATGTTTATAACTTCAAAAAATATAAACCTGAAGCTTCCAAAGACCTGAAGGGCTATTCAATTTTTCAACTATTGGTAAACACCATATTAATGTTGTTTATGTTCTATAATTATTCTGAAATAGGTTTTAGTGGTCTCCTTTTATTTGGGGCGTATATATTTATTGGAATTTATGGATACTCAACTTTGATGGATAAGGAAACCTATGCAGTTTGGATTGAAGTTTTTAGAAGTATCGCCGGACTAGCTTTGATTTTTATAACGGATGATTGGTTTGGTTTGAACAGTTATTTTTCGATAGGCAGCTACTTGGTGGGCCTCTATTTTGTAATTACAATCTTTGGCGGGGTGTATTTTGCTTATTTTGAAAAGAAAGATATACTTTCAAATTTGGCACCTTAAGATTTCTTGACTTCTTTATTTACCAAATCAATATAACCTTGCATAGCTTCTTCAATGCCTATGTTTTGGGCTTGAATCATGGCATTGGCTTTAAATGCATTAATAAGTGGAGTTTTACTTCCGGGATTACCAAAATTCTTATTTGCCACCTTGAAGTATGCATATAGTTTTAGCAAAAGATCCGCAGGCATAGGCTCTGTGTAGCTATTTACGTAAGCTACTGCTTCTTCAAACTGTTTATGTAATTTGGCTCTATCAGTCATCTTTTTTCCGAATAGATGCTATACAAGTTTTTGCGCCGACTACTTTTTGGTCCAATTTTACCGCAACGTCACAATCCAGTGGTAAAAACAAATCTACTCTAGAACCAAATTTAATAAAACCTGCATCTTGTCCCTGTGAAACTTGTTCGCCTTCCTCCGCATAGTTTACAATGCGGCGCGCCACGGCACCGGCAATTTGTCTATAGCCGATCTCTCCAAATTTTGGAGTGTGCAATATTACTGTAGTACGTTCATTTTCGGTGCTGGATTTTGGATGCCAGGCCACTAAGTATTTACCAGGATGATATTTTGAATAGGTTACCGTTCCACTCGCGGCATAGCGCGTAACATGTACATTTAGAGGAGACATGAATATGGAAACTTGTTTACGCTTGTCCTTAAAATATTCAGGTTCTTCAACCTCTTCTATTACAACAACTTTACCATCAACAGGAGCAAGTATTTCATCAAAAGTTGGGGTTACCGGTCTTTTGGGATTTCTGAAGAATTGCAATATTAAAATCAATAGAGTAAGTGAGGCAACTTGAACCGCCAACTTAACCCATTCAATAGCTATATAGAAATGTGCAGAAAGGATAATGGCAACCACTATGAAAAAGGCTGTAATTATAATTTTTTGACCCTCTTTATGAAACATACGAAAATATATTAAGTACTAAATATGCAAATGGAGCTGCAAATACCAAACTGTCTAATCTATCCCAAATACCGCCATGTCCTGGCAATATTGCACCACTATCCTTTACACCGGCAATTCTTTTAAACTTGGATTCCAATAAATCCCCTAGGCTGCCAGCTACTACTATTACGACGGCAAGAATTAGCCATTCAAATGTCTTAAGGTTAGTTTCATATTCTGATAAAATGTATGCTGCTACCAATGCAAAAATAAGACCTCCCAAAGAACCTTCAATGGTTTTTTTTGGAGAAACTGCGGAATATAATTTTGTTCGCCCAATAGACCGCCCAACTAAATAGGCAAAAGTGTCATTAACCCAAATCAAAATAAAAATGCCCATAATAAGAAACTTGGCAAAATCATTTTGCTTGTAGGGAATCATGGTTAAAAATATGCACCCGCCACCAATGTAAAAAACAGCAATAATAAATTTTTGAAACTCACTAAACTGTTTTGCTTTTTTGGAGAATAAAAACGCCAAGAGTGCTAAATCTACCGTAATGGTGAGTAACATGAGTATGGTGATAATGGTGGTATCATGAACTAGATAAATGAAAGCCCACCAAAGAGCCAAATAGGCTACAAAAATATAATACCCTTTTAGGCGAACATTTTTTTTGAACTCATATAGACAAGCCAAACCAAAGGTCATAAAGAGAAAATCAAAAGCATCTGAGCTTAAAAAAACAGCTCCCATTAGGAGCACCACATAGATGACCCCTGTAATAGAGCGCCTTAGAATTTCTTTCATGAGGTTAGTAGTCTTCTAGGAGTAAAAGATATACATTTTTTGAAGCACTTCCGTAGGATAGGAAATCATTTTTGTTTTCTGGGGTAGGTTGGAAGTGTTTTAGTGTTGTAATATTATTAGGAATATTTTTTTGATATTTCTCTTTGATAACCTTTAATGCCTCACTTATAGAATCCACTAATTGGCTAGTGGTGGCAAAGACGATCAAGTTAGAAGGGAGTTCATCCAGTTTTTTTTCTTTGATTTGATTTGAACAAACCAAAATAGAACCATTATGTGCAATCAAATGCTCGCAGGTGGTAAAGAAAATATCACTTTCTTTTCGGTTGTCCGTAAATTCGATTTTTTCAGAAGAAAAACGACTTTGTAGTCGTTGGTCAAGAGTATAAAATAGATGACTTTGCCAATCGTTCTCAGAAATAATGCTCTTTAAAGCTTCAGAAATTTCAGAGTCATCTTCGCAATAAATAAACTTACCCCCGTTTTTTTTAAAGTATATGGTAAACTTTTCGTCAACGGGAATTTTTAAGTCGGGCATATGATCTCCACGAGTCTCCACTGTTTCCTTGGAAACCTTTTTGCCACCTCCAAAAAGCTTGTCAAAAACTCCCATTTATGCTATCAACAACATTTAATCATTCGAAATTGTTTTTGGAAATTGAATTTAATCAGTAGGTTCCATTTCTACTTTTTCGAATGGTCTTTTTCCAAAAATCTTCTCTAAATCATCTTTAAAGATAACCTCTTTTTCTAAAAGTCTATCTGCTAGCTCTGTAAGTTTATCCTTGTTATCGGCTAAAAGTTTTATCGCTCGCTGATACTGCTCTTCTATCATTTTTGATATTTCCTCATCTATTTTCTGAGCGGTTTCTTCACTATACGGCTTTGTAAAACCGTATTCATTGTTCCCTGAAGAATCATAATACGTAATATTTCCCAGTTGCTCATTAAGCCCATAAATGGTGACCATAGCTCTTGCTTGTTTGGTAACTTTTTCCAAATCGCTAAGTGCACCAGTTGATATTTTGTCGAAAATAACACGTTCTGCAGCTCTTCCTCCCATGGTTGCACACATCTCGTCTAACATTTGCTCTGGGCGAACAATTAAGCGTTCTTCTGGTAGATACCAAGCAGCTCCTAGGGATTGCCCTCTAGGAACAATGGTAACTTTTACCAAAGGTGCAGCATGCTCCAACATCCAGCTTACCGTAGCATGGCCAGCTTCATGGTATGCAATGGTCTTCTTCTCTTCAACGGTTATGATTTTATTTTTCTTTTCAAGACCGCCTACAATTCTATCAACAGCATCTAAGAAATCTTGTTTGTTTACTGCTTTTTTCTCTTTTCGTGCAGCAATCAATGCAGCTTCATTGCAAACATTTGCAATATCAGCTCCAGAGAAACCTGGTGTTTGTTTAGCAAGAAAATCCAAATCAAGCGTTTCTGCAGTTTTAATAGGACGAAGGTGAACCTCAAAGATTTCCTTTCGTTCTCTTATGTCTGGAAGATCTACATAGATTTGACGGTCAAAACGACCTGCACGCATTAATGCCTTGTCCAATACATCTGCACGGTTGGTAGCAGCTAGCACAATAACATTGGTGTTGGTGCCAAAACCATCCATTTCAGTTAATAATTGATTCAGTGTGTTTTCACGCTCATCATTAGAACCTGTAAAGTTGTTTTTACCTCTAGCACGACCGATGGCATCAATTTCATCAATAAAAATAATTGCTGGTGATTTATCCTTGGCTTGTTTAAAAAGGTCTCGTACACGCGATGCGCCCACCCCCACAAACATCTCAACAAAATCTGAACCAGATAGTGAGAAAAATGGAACCTTTGCTTCGCCAGCTACTGCTTTGGCCAAAAGGGTTTTACCTGTACCAGGAGGTCCTACTAATAGGGCTCCTTTCGGTATTTTTCCTCCTAAAGAAGTGTATTTATCTGGATACTTAAGGAATTCTACAATTTCTTGAACCTCTTCTTTTGCTCCTTCAAGTCCTGCAACATCTTTGAACGAAGTCCTGGTATCTGTTTTTTCATCAAACAGTTTCGCTTTTGATTTTCCTATATTGAAAATCTGACCTCCAGCACCGCCGCCGGCACCGCCAGACATTCTTCGCATCAGGTAAATCCAAATACCTATAATCAATGCAAATGGAAGTAGCGAGAGCAATAACTCTCCTAAAACGTTTGACTCTGTATCAAAATCAACAATCGTATCAAGATTGTTTTCTTTTTTGATGCTTTTTATTTCGTCCTCAAAATTCTGAAGATCTCCATAGTCCAAAATGTACTGTGGAATTTTTCCTGCAGAAAAATTAAAAGGTTTCTCCGAAACATTTTTGTGCACATCTTTTTGAAGTGCTTCCTCGGTTAAGAAGACCTTTGCCTGTCTTGCATTCGTTATAATCAGGATTTCGGAAATGTCTCCATTTCTTAAATACTCTTGCAGTTCCGAGGTTGTGGTTTTTTCTGTGCTGGAGAAACTGTTTCCTCCAAAAAATTGAAAACCGATAATTAATGCGATTACCACACCGTAAATCCACCAAGAACTAAAACGAGGTTTCTTAGGAGTATTAGAATTGTTGTTGTCTTTTGCCATTTTTTTTAAGAATTGTAGCTGCTCTCCACCATGGTTACTTTAGCGTCACCCCAAAGCCCTTCTATGTCGTAGAATTCCCTAATGTGTTTTTGAAATACATGAACAACAACATTTACATAGTCCATCAAAATCCATTCTGCATTTTCAGAACCTTCAACATGCCAAGGTTTATCTTGTATAGCTTTGCTGACAGTTTTTTGGATTGATGAAACAATTGCGTTTACGTGCGTGTTAGAAGTACCATTGCAGATAATAAAATAGTCACAAACTGTATTTTCAATTTCCCTAAGATCAAGTAGATTTATGTCAACTCCTTTAACTTCTTCTATTCCATGTAATATTAAGGCAATCAGTTCATCTGCGCTAGCTTTCGTTTTCTGCATTCAAAAATTTTAATTTCTACAAAGTTATATTTTTTTTGTTTTCTTAGCCCTAGTTTTTAACATAACATTGGACGCACCACTTTGGGGGAACTATCACAAATAATCAAACTTGATGCCACGGACTCTACAAATCTCTATTTAAAAGATTTGATGCAATCCAAGACCTTAAATGATTTTACTGTGGTTGTTGCCAAGAGTCAGTTGAAAGGCAGAGGACAAATGGGAACTACTTGGCAGTCCGAAGAAGGTAAGAACTTGACTTTTAGTATCTTGAAGAAATTCAATTCATTTAAAGTAGTTCACCAGTTTAACATGAATATTTGTATTTCCCTTGCAATTTGTGATGCCTTGAGGGAATTATCCGTACCTAATTTAAAGGTGAAATGGCCCAACGACATTATGTCAGGTTCTTCTAAAATTTGCGGCATTTTGATTGAAAATGTTCTTAAAGGGCAGTTGGTTCATAATTCCATCATTGGAATAGGCCTAAATGTGAATCAAACTTATTATGAAAACTTAGAAAAAGTTGCATCGTTAAAGTCGTTAACGGGAAAGTTTTTTGATCTTGATGAACTGCTAAACAAAATTTTAGAAAGATTGAAATTCTATCTTATCGAAATTGAAGGGAAATCAGTTTCCCAACTATTACCTTCTTACTTAAAGTTGCTTTTTAGAAAGGATAAACCTTCAACTTTTAAGAATAAGGAAGGGCAATTGTTTACGGGGTTTATCCGTGGCATCTCACCAGAAGGAAAACTGGTCTTGGAATTAGAAGATAATATATTTAAAGAATATGGATTAAAAGAAGTATCGCTATTGTACTAACTTATTTTATCCAAATTTGACGAGAGCGTCTCCATGAAATTGGTAATCGGAGTTTTTATCATCATGGCCATCATGGCATTAAATTCCCCTTCAAAACTAAGACCTACTTCACTTTCATTTTCGCTTAAAGCCTCTATATTTCCAGTCAGTGTAAATGGTAATTTATCACTTGCTGCCCCAAGTACAACCTTTTCGTTTGAGAACTGCTCTTTTAATCTTAGGATTATTTCTGGCATGCCCTTTAAAGCAAACTTGAAAGTTTTTTCATCTAAAACCTCAAATTTGTCAATATTATCAGGCATTAAAGTCTTAAAATTTTTGATGTCGCTTAAAAAATCAAAAACTTCTTTATCACTTTTGGCCACTTTCTTTTTAGAGACTTCAATATGCATATTGTAAAATTATTTCCATTGCTGCGGATTTGATTTCCACTGCAACAAGGTTTGTAGATGAGATTCTTTTATATAATTGGTTTCAGAAGCTTGCTCAATCAAATGGTCATAATCTGATAAAGTATGAAGCTTCACATTTTCATTTGAAAAATTTTCTGTCGCAGTGGCAAATCCATAAGTAAAAATGGCAATCATACCCTGCACGTTGGCTTGTTGGGCCTTTAATGCTTTTACTGCATTTAGACTGCTTTTACCTGTGCTTATTAGGTCTTCAATGACCACCACATTTTGCCCTGGTTCCAAATAGCCTTCAATCTGATTCTGTCTACCGTGCGATTTTGGTTCTGGGCGAACATAGATAAATGGCAGTCCCATTGCCTCAGCAACTAAAATGCCAATCCCTATAGCTCCTGTAGCAACTCCGGCAATAACATCTGGTTTTCCATACAATGTTTCCACCTGTTTTGCCATCTCTTCTCCTACATAATTTCTTATTTTGGGATAGGAGAGCATAACTCTATTATCACAATAGATAGGAGATTTCCAACCAGAAGCCCAAGTAAATGGATTTTCTGGTTCCAACTTAATTGCATTAATTTGTAGCAGAAGTTCGGCTGTTTTTTTTGCAGTGTCCTTGTTTAAAACCATTGCGCAAATGTATAAAGTTTTTGTTAATGAGTCCCCACTGATTTTAACAAATGAGCGTCAAGAGAATTCTAATGGAAACCTCTTTTCTTTGGATGGTGATTCTATACTAATGGCTATAGATTCTTTGTCTAAGGGTAGGTTGAAAGAAGCTTACATATACCATCCGGATGAAGAAAAAATACTTGATGTTTTTATGCATAAGCTTCCGGTAGTGGTAGCAGGAGGAGGGTTTGTAACAAATCCAAAAGGCAAGATTTTATTCATTTATAGAAATGATAAATGGGACTTACCTAAAGGTAAGGTTGACAAAGGCGAATCTATTGAAAAGGCAGCTATTAGAGAGGTAGAAGAGGAAACAGGTGTACGAGACTTGGTTATTGACAAGTTTCTACGAACTACATATCATGTCTTTAGAAGAAGCGGAGAATACCGCTTAAAGCAAGTACATTGGTTTGCCATGTACACAACATATGATGGTAAGTTAATTGGACAGAAAGAAGAGGGGATTATGAAAGTAAAGTGGAAAGGTCCTAAAAAAGCAAAAAAAGCGTTAAAAAACTCATACTTCAATATTAAAATTTTATTTGAAGGTTGGTTTAATCCTGAGCAAGAATAGTTGCAGCCCTACTGCCTTTTACAATGCGATAGACCGGGTATCTTAAATAGGGGTCTTCTTTATGTTTTGAGCGCTGATAAATCCAGTCTAGTTGTGCATACCAGTCTTTAGAAAATTCTATATCAATTTCTTTTTTGAGTAAAAAATTACCACGAAGTACAGAATCTTTTTTCAGCATATCCAAGGCTACATCTTCAAAAACATATGGGGAAAACCCCTCTTTTTGTTGAAGAACGGTGTCAAAGAAGTTCCAATTAAAAAAGGAATCTGCTCCTTGGGGTTCAAGGGTTTCCAATATATATCTAATACCATGCTGATTTGTTGGGACTACATAATCACCAGCTCTGAAAGCAACCTTAATCATACTTTTTCCAACTTCAGTATCATAATGAAGGTAGTGCCCTTCATATGGGTTTTCTCTGGTATTGTAATCTACAATTTTATAGGATTCCACTGATAGAACGGTATCTTTCTCTATCTCAAAATATTGAATTCTATTCGCATCCAATCTATCCATTATTTTTTGCCAGCTTTGCTTGATTAGATATGCGGCAGGAACCGTAATTGTATCTTGTGGCGCGTAATAGTTATAATAAGTAGTCTCTTTGGTAAAAGGTTTAGTTTGATCATATTTTAACCTCCACAAACCAGTAACTTGACTTTGTACTCGCTCGGCCTCATACCCTTTAAAATTCAATGTTGATGTTTGGGTGGTATCCACATGCCAGTTGAAGTAATACGCTGAAGCCTTGGGATTTTCTTCCAAAGTCTCTTTGCGCATCGTTTTTATAGTATCGTATTCCTTTTCAGCAACGGATATCATGCTATGCATAAGTTCATAAGTGCCTTCAACCCTCTTTTTATATGGTTTTAGCATATGGGTTTCCACCATTAAACCTAAAGTGCTCCAAAGGGTGGTATAACCTGTTGAATACCTAGGGTGATCTATAAATTGGCTAAAACCAAATTCTGGTGGCCTATTGAACACATTTACATAAGGGGTGATATCCAAATCTTTATCTGCCAATGATTTTTCTACTTTGGGCATAAATTCTTTATGAAGATAATTGCCAAGTTTTCCACCCATCTTGTTGTGTTGCGTAAAAAGATGTGTTAATGTGTATTGATAATCTGCGCCGTTGCTTACATGGTTGTCAATAAAAATGTCGGGTTGTACTAAATGAAAAATCTGTGTAAAGGTCTTTGCATTTTTAGTATCCATTTTTATAAAATCCCTGTTCAGATCATAATTCAATGCATTTCCGCGAAAACCATATTCAGATGGTCCGTTTTGATTTGCTCTGGTCGTAGAATTTCTATACAAAGCTCCTCCAATATTGTAAATAGGAATGGTTACTAAAATTGTGTTTTTTGGGTGAGATAGTTTTTTTGTTGCCAAATCACGATAAAGAAGCATGGTGGCATCAATACCATCGCTTTCTCCAGGATGTATGCCGTTATTAATTAGGATAATGGCTTTTTCCTTACGCACGTTTTCAAAATTAAAATCCCCATCAGGATTAAAGGTGACCATATGCAAGGGGTACCCACTATCTGTTTGTCCTAAAGTTTGAATATTGATTTCAGGAAAATCCTTTGCCAATTTTATATAAAAAGCAATGGTTTCTTCATATGTGGGAGTCTCTTTTCCTTGTGAGGTTTCAAAAAATGTTTGGTAGGAGGCAATTTTATCTTGTGTTTGGGTTTCACAGGATAAAAAGAATATTAGTACTATCAAAAAAAATAAATACTTCAAGGTCGTGGAATGCTAATTGAAAATAGGCTTGGGAAAATTTCTTTCCTACGATAAAAATAGGCAATAAAATAATTATGATGCTATATTGACCCTGTTCAGGTCAGTAGCTTCAATTTTGTATATGGGTTTGTTTTTGAAGTTAAGATAGTGTAGGCACTTTAACCTAAAGTCATTCCATCTTTGATAATCTAAAGGATCGATAGATGATGTAATCACATTAATGATTATTTTTTCCTTGATATCCATGCCAACAAACTCTTCCAAAAACTCCCATCCATCCATAATGGGCATATTGATGTCTAAAAAAATAACCTCTGGCACAGAAGCTCCTTTTTCAATCCTTTTTGTTAACCCTTCCAACGCTGTTTTTCCATTTTCAAAGGCTTTAATTTCTTTGCAAATGACAGTGGTTTTCAGCATTTTTTTTATGCCGAAAATTGTTATTGGGTCATCATCTATAATAAATATGCTATTAATCTTCTTCATTAAAATAAACATTGAATGTAGTCCCCTTATCCACTTCACTACTTACAGTTATATTACCACCCATTGCCTCTACTTGATTCTTTATAATATATAGACCAAGACCTCTAGCATCTTTGTTGTTATGAAAGGTTTTGTACATTCCAAAGATTTTACCTCCGTACCTATTTAAATCTATGCCCATACCATTATCACTTATGCTGAAAACGACACTTTTTTCTTGTTTTTGAGCACTTAAGGTAATGGTGGGATTTTCTTTTGGTTTGCAATACTTTACGGCATTGGTAACTAAGTTTAGAACAATGCTCTCCAGGTATGCAGGAACACTCATTACCGATAAATTATTTGGAACGGAATTAATGAATTCCACTTTGTTTTTCACCAAGAAACCAGCTAGATTTTGTTGAACTTTAAGAATGTTCTCGTTGAGGTTTAAAGATTTCTTATCTAGATTGACATTGGTACTTATATCCACAACTTCATTTAAATTTTCCAATGTATCTAATAGATTATCAGAAGCATGGGACAACATTTTCATGATTCTTTTTTTCTCCTTTTCTTCTTTTTCTTTAATAAGAAATTCTAGAAGCATAGAAAAATTGGCTGTATGTGATCTTAAATTGTGAGAAACAATGTGCGCGAAGTTTATTAATTTTTTGTTTTGTATTGCGGTTACATTGATTAAATCCTGTAATTGATCTTCCTTTTGTTTTATATGGGTGATATCCATACTCATGCCAATTAGGCCGTATGCTTTACCCTTAATGTCTAGAAGCGGAATCTTTGAGGTTAGAAAATTAGTTGCGCTACCATCTTTTCTTACATTAATGGTTTCTCTTCCGATCATAGGTTTTAATGTGCGCATTACTTCTAGATCCTCATCTCTTGAAATCTGCGCTACTCTATCATCATAAAGATCAAAATCCGTTTTACCTATTAAATCCTTTGAATTAGCGCCTAAGTATTCACACTCCGTTTTGTTTACCAGTATTTTTCTAGATTCCTTGTCCTTTATAAAGACATTTATGGGAAGATTATCAATTAAGGTAGTCAATAACTGTTCGCTTTCCTTTGTCTTAATTTCAGCTAGAACTTGATCGTTAATATCTTGAAAAGTTCCAAAGAGCTTAACAATCTTTCCATTTTTCTTGATGGCTTTTCCACCGGCTGTCACCCATTTCTCTTCCCCTTTATTGGTAATTATGATTAAGCGCTCGTTATATGGGGTTCCATCTTCCAATGCTTTATGGAACAACATGGAAATTTTGTTTCTGCTATATCCCTGTTTGTAGAATTCTATACCCTGATTTATCTTGGGTTTAAAGTTGGGTGAGACTTGGTGAATTTCTTTAGTTACTTTACACCAAGTAAGATTTTCCGTGGATATGTCATATTCCCAACTACCTACTTTGGCAACCTCGGATTTTGCCTGAAGCAAAGTTTTGATTCTTTCAAGTTCAAGTTCTTTTTCAATTTCCTTAGTTATGTCTTCTATTTGTACTATTGTTCCAAGTACATTTTCTTTTTCATCAAACCAAGGCGCAAAAGTACTTTCAAACCATCTTTCATTTTCTTTCTCATTTCTTTTATGACGAATTACCTGTTTGTGCTTTTTTGACAAACATTCCTTTAGCGTTTTGCTTGAAAACTCTTTATGGCTATCGTAAAAATCAAAAACGCTTCTGTTATGTGTATTTTTTGGTTCGAAATGTTCTAAATCAAAAATGTTCAACCATGAATTAGAGGCTTCTATCAAAGAATAATTCGTATCAACAAGAGCGGTGGCTTTAGGTAATTGCTTTAATAAGTAATGGTAAGGAACGGTTTCAATTGTTTTCAAAATAAGGTTCAGATTTGGGGGTTCTTTGAAACTATAAGAAATTTCTGACTAAAATAGTAGTATTGCTATTATTCACTCATTTATTGTTGCGAACTACAACAAATATGTGGTTTGCTAAACGAAATGAGAGGTTTGAAGGGTTAGGGATGGAGCATTTTAGAAGTACTACAAATTTTACAAGATTTCATCTCTTGCAGACCAAGGTTAGGATTTAACGACTACTGTATCCGGGACCAAACCAGTATAGTCCCCACCATTTCTAATGACATCTCTTACAATGGACGAACTGATATAGGATTTGCCCGAAGAGGTCAATAAAAATACTGTTTCAATTTCGGAAAGTTTTCTATTGGTATGGGCAATAGCCTTTTCAAATTCAAAATCTCCGGGATTTCTCAACCCTCTCAAGATGAAATCGGCATCTATTTTTTTGCAAAAATCCACCGTTAGGCCTTCATAGGTCACCACTTTTATTTTTGGCTCATCTTTAAAAGCCTCTTCAATGAACTTTGTCCTTTCTTCCAAAGAGAACATGTATTTTTTATCCGCATTTATACCTATTGCAATTACGAGCTCATCAAATAGCGTTATGCCCCTTTTTATGATATCATAATGGCCTAAGGTCAATGGGTCAAAAGAACCTGGAAAGATGGCACGTCTCATGTTTGAAAAGTTTGTTTAAAAATACAGATTTTCTATCGTAATGTTTCTTCTATGGCGCTGCCAAATAGCTCTTCTAATGAAATTCCTGCGGCATTTGCCTGTTGCGGTAAAATACTTTCTTCAGTAAGGCCGGGTGTAGTATTGACTTCTAAAAGATATGGTTCGTCTTCTAGAAAGATGAATTCACTACGCGTATAACCTTTTAACCCAAGGGTTTTATAAATGTATTCCGCCCATCTTATAACACGTTCTTCTTGTATTTTAGAAATTCTTGCAGGTGTTATTTCTTGTGACTTTCCTTGATACTTTGCTTCGTAGTCAAAAAAATCGTTTTCCGAAACTATCTCGGTTATAGGGAGCACCTTGACCTCATTTTTATAGGTAATAACCCCTACAGATACCTCTGTTCCATCTAAGAAAGATTCAATGATAACCTCATTATCCTCCTTAAAAGCATTCGTAATGGCTTCACCTAGATTATCTTTTTCATATACCTTGGTAATACCATAACTACTACCAGCCCTGTTGGCTTTTACAAAACAAGGAAGACCTACCTTGTCCACAATTGCATCTGTATCAATTGTATCCCCTAAATTTAAATAGAAAGATGTGGCACAATGAATACCATATGGTTTAAGTGCACTTAACAAATCCCTTTTGTTAAAGGTAAGCGCAGCCTGATAATGGCCACATGATGTTTGCGGTATGTTCAATAACTCAAAATACGCTTGCAATATGCCATCTTCTCCCGGCGTTCCATGGATAGCATTAAAAACACAATCAAAATAGACGGTTTTATCTTTCAGTTTAACACTGAAATCAGACTTATTTACAGGAAATTCTGTATTGTCATCATCCAGATAAATCCATTTTTCAGTTGTGATGATGATACGGTACGGATTGTAGGCTGTTTTATCCAAATATTGATACACCACGTTACCGCTTTTAATTGAAATTTCATATTCACTGGAGTAACCACCCATAATGATGGCAATGTTTTTTTTCATCAGCTTGTCGAATATCACTATGTCAAAGTAAAGAAAAAACGACTGGCTTTCCTATATTTGTTCAGATAAGGCATATGCATGAAACATTTTTTGAGTTTTTTAAAAAGTAAGATTTTCTTAATCCAAATAGGTTTAGCCTTGGTTGCGGTTGTGCTCTTTTGCTTTTTGGTATTGCAGTGGCTAAAAGGCTCTACAAATCACGGAGAGTTTGTTGAGGTTCCAGATTTCTCAAAAATGTCTGTTTTGGAAATGCGCAAATCCGTAGAAAATGCGGGACTTCGCTATCAGGTTTTGGATTCTTCCAATTACAATCCAGATTATCCTAGATTTTCCATTTTGGACCAAGACCCACCAGCCGGTAATAAAGTAAAGTCCAACCGAAAGATTTACTTTACTGTGAATCCTTCGGGATATAAAAAAGTAACGGTTCCAGATATTATTCAAGTAACTCAACGTAACGCAGCATCTATGTTAAGAGCAGTAGGACTGGACGTGCAACGTGTTACCTACATAGATGAGTTGGGAAGGGACATGGTTTATAGAATGAAGCACAAGGGGAAATACTTGAAACCTGGGGATAAATTGCCCAAAACATCTAAAATAGAGCTGATTTGTGGTAATGGAACAATTACGGGAAGTGCCCGCGTACAGGCAGATTCCCAATAATTATGGACACTTCAGAAAATACCGAGATTTCACAAGATGAGCTTTTTGAACACCATAAGTTTGTAGCTTCAAAAGGGCAGGAGCCTTTAAGGGTGGACAAATTTCTAATGAATTTTATAGAAAATGCTACTCGAAATAAGATTCAACAGGCAGCCAAACAAGGACACATTTGGGTAAATGATACCATAGTAAAACAAAATTATAAAGTAAAAGCTGGGGATGAGGTAAAAGTCTTATTTGAACACCCTCCTTATGAGTTTTTACTTACTCCTGAAGATATTCCGTTGGATATTGTTTATGAAGACGAAACGCTTCTTGTGGTCAATAAACCTGCCGGAATGGTGGTTCACCCTGGTCATGGCAACTATTCAGGAACCTTGATTAATGCCTTGGTTCATCATTTTGATAATTTACCCAAGAACAGTTCTGAACGTCCTGGGTTGGTTCACCGTATAGATAAAGATACTTCGGGTCTTTTAGTAATTGCCAAAACGGAAGCTGCTATGACCCATTTAGCAAAACAGTTTTTTGAGAAAAGCAGTGAGCGTGAATATTTGGCATTGGTTTGGGGCAATTTGCAAGAAGAAGAAGGAACTGTAGAAGGGCATATTGCCAGAAACCCTAAAAATCGTCTGCAAATGATTGTCTTTCCGGATGGAGATCAAGGAAAAGAGGCAGTCACGCATTATAAGGTTGTTGAACGATTGGGTTATATTACTTTGGTTTCATGTAGGCTGGAAACTGGTAGAACACATCAGATTCGTGTTCACATGAAACATATAGGGCACACATTATTTAATGATGAGCGATATGGGGGCAATAAGATTTTAAAAGGCACCACTTTTACCAAGTACAAACAGTTTGTGGAAAATGCTTTTAAAATTTTGCCAAGACAAGCCCTTCATGCAAAAACATTAGGCTTTAAACATCCAAAGACAGGAGAGTTTATGCGATTTAATTCCGAATTGCCTGAAGATATGGTTAGTTGTATCGACAAATGGCGGAATTATACAAAGCATAGTGAATAATAGTTTTCTTCAATTGAAGGATTGAAAACACCTTTTACACTTATAGTGTAAAAAACCATTTTCTCTTTATTTTTACTAAAAATTAGTTTTCTATGAAAATTGTTATTTCGCCGGCCAAGTCGCTAGATTTTGAAACAACGCTACCTACATCAAAATATAGTCAACCTGAGTTTTTGGAGCAATCTAAAAAATTGAACAGTGTATTGGTTAAAAAGAAACCGAAGGCATTGTCAAAACTTATGTCCATATCGGATAATCTGGCAGAGCTTAACTGGCAAAGAAACCAACAATTTTCAACTCCGTTCACTCCACAAAATTCAAGACCTGCCGTATTTTCGTTTAACGGGGATGTTTATCAAGGCTTGGATGCTTATACCATTCCTGAAAATAAGTTGGATGAACTTCAAGATACGCTTCGCATTTTATCAGGACTCTATGGAATTTTAAAGCCTTTGGATTTAATGCAGCCCTACCGTTTGGAAATGGGTACTCAATTAAAAGTGGCCCGTAAAAAGAACCTTTACGAGTTTTGGCAAAAACAATTAACGGAACATTTAAATTCAGAATTAGAAGATGGAGAGCTTTTTATCAACTTAGCTAGTAATGAATATTTTGGAGCGGTAGATGAAAAGAAACTTAAGGTACCTGTAATTACGCCAATTTTTAAAGACTGGAAAAATGACAAATTAATGGTCATTAGTTTTTTTGCCAAAAAAGCACGTGGCTCAATGGTCCGCTATATTTTGGATACTAATGCACAAACGTTGGAGAACCTTAAGGGTTTTGATTATGATAGCTACGTGTTTAGTGCTGAACATACCTTAAAAGAAAATCAACCTGTTTTTATCAGGTAATTTCTATCGGACATCTCTAAGTTTTTTGAAAAGATGTTAGGTTTATGCCTCGTCACGCTTTAAATTGTGATGTAGATAAAATAGGTCGTTAATTTTGACTTTTATCATCATCTTTGATTCTTTAAAAATAATCTAGAAACACATTCCACCGATGAATTCAGTACAACAAACAAAGCGTTTAGAAGAGTTTAAAAAATCGGTAACCAATAAATTCAATATTTATAACAGCCTATTTTTAACATTACCCTATCGGAACATAGAAAATGTAATTATGCTGGTTCCACTTTTGTTCGACCAATGTGAAAAAGGTTTAAAAGAAGGAAAGACTCCCCAGCAAATCCTAGAAATATTTTTCACAAATTTTGTGGATATCAAAGACGAACGGGAGAGATTGGATTTTATGTTCAGGATTATTCAATATGTTGAACGTCAGGTTGTACTGTATGACAGTGTTGAAGATTCTGCCTTTTCCAAACTGCAAAAATATAGCAATTCACTTTCCATTAAAGACTATTTTGAGTTAGTAGATCAAAGCAAGAACTGGGATAAAATAGCCAAGAAATTGTCAACATTTAGTGCAAGAATCGTACTCACGGCACATCCCACTCAATTTTATACCCCAGCGGTTCTGGACATTATCTCAAAAATGCAATCGTTGATCAATGAGGATGAAGTCAATGAGATAGATGTTACCCTGCAACAATTGGGGTTGACCTCTCTGATAAATGCAAAAAAGCCTACACCTTTAGATGAGGCAAAAAACATTATTTACATTTTACGGCACACCTATTATGATGCGATTGGTGAATTGTTTCAGTATGTAAAAAGTAATATTAGAGCTGAAGACTTTTCTAACTACAATATTATGAAATTGGGTTTTTGGCCCGGGGGAGATCGCGACGGCAACCCTTTTGTAACAGCTGAAATCACTAGGCAAGTAGCAGATGAGCTTAGGCTTACACTGATGAAATGCTACTACAATGAGCTAAAAGCATTGCGCAAAAAATTGACATTTAAAGACTTGCAACAGGACTTAACAGAGTTGAATAATAAGTTGTACAGGGCTATGTTTGATGCCAAGTTCGTTATTGGTTATCCAGAAATAATTGAATCGCTGCTCAAAATCCGGGAGAAATTAAACAAGAGTTATCACGGCTTGTATTTGGATGATCTAAACAACCTAATTGATAGAGTTCATATTTTTAAAACACATTTTGCGACTTTGGACATTCGTCAAGATCATAGCAAGCATTATTTAACGGTTGAGACCGTTCTAAAAAAGAATGGAGCCATTAAAGATAATCTTGAAGAATTGAGCAAAGATGAATTGTTGGAATGGCTACTTAAAAGAGATTTAAAACTTGACCCCGCCGATTTTGATGAAGATATTGTAAAAGATACCTTGATTAATATTCAACAATTAAGAAGCATACAGAACAGCAATGGTGAAGACGGATGCAATCGATACATCATTAGTAATTCAGAGGATATTTTTTCTATCCTTTTTGTATTTGGATTGTTTAGATGGTGTGGTTGGGAAGAAAAGGAGATCACCTTTGATATTGTTCCACTTTTTGAAACAATGAAAGGAATGGATGCTTCTGAAGAGGTAATGCAGACCCTTTTTGATATCCCTAGCTATCGCGACCACTTGGAGCGAAGAGGAAACGATCATACCATTATGCTCGGTTTTTCAGACGGAACTAAAGACGGCGGCTATCTAAAGGCAAACTGGTCCATTCTAAAAACAAAAGAAACGTTGAGTAAGGTCTGTAAAAAGAACGGTATAAGAGCCATGTTTTTTGATGGTAGGGGAGGACCGCCAGCAAGAGGAGGTGGTAAAACCCACCGTTTTTATGCTGCACAGACCAAAGATGTGGCAAATCACGAAATACAGCTTACCATTCAGGGCCAGACAATTACTAGTACCTACGGTACCAAAGAGCAGTTTATCCACAATGCAGAACAATTACTTACTGCTGGGTTGAGCAATAACCTTTATGGGAAGGAACATGTGATTTCAGCTAATGAACGAAAGTTGATAGAAGAGTTGTCAGAATTAAGTTTTGCCAAGTACGATGCATTAAAAAAGCACGAAAAATTCATCCCATATTTAGAGAACAGGAGTACGTTGAAGTATTATACCAAAGCTAATATTGGTAGCCGTCCAGGAAAACGGGGCAGCAAAAAACAGTTGGAACTTTCAGATCTACGAGCAATTTCTTTTGTAGGCTCCTGGAGCCAATTAAAGCAAAATGTACCTGGTTATTTTGGTCTAGGTTCTGCCATTGAGGCCTTTAGAGAACAAGGAAGATTGGAAGATGTAAAAAGGTTGTTCAAAGAAGTGCCGTTCTTTAGAGCGTTGATGATGAACAGTATGATGTCGTTGGCCAAGACCAATTTTGAGCTGACCAGTTATATGAAAGAAGACCAGGAGTTTGGAGAATTTTGGAACATACTCCATGATGAGTATCAACTTTCAAAAAAGATGCTTTTACAGATTTCTGGACATAAAATTTTGATGGAAGATGAGGCGGTCTCAAGAGAATCTGTAAAGATTCGTGAAAAGATCGTTCTTCCGTTATTGGTCATTCAGCAAAACGCATTGTATCATATTACCCAGAATTCTGAATACAAAGAATTGTACGAAAAAATAGTTACAAGGTCATTGTACGGAAATATTAACGCTAGCAGAAATTCGGCATAAACACTAATTTATAGAATGATTTCTATTGATTGTAGGCCTTGTTTCAGTTTAATTTTATTCTGATGTAATTCCTAATTGTTTTTTGATTGATTGTTTTTATTTTTAGGCAATGTATTATTATTTAATTATTGCCTTACAAGGATTCTGTATTTATCATTGTTACACCAATAGAAATAGTTATTATTGGATTTTTGCAATAATTTTTCTTCCCCTTATTGGTTCTCTCCTTTATCTTTTTATGAATGTTTTTAGAAAAGGGGATATTGAAAAAGTTCAGGAGAATTTGGTTACAGTAATTAATCCATCCAAGAAAATTAAAGATTTAGAAAAGAAACTCAAATTTTCTGAGACCTTTGAAAATCAGGTTGCACTTGCCGATGCCTATTTAGAAGAAGAAATGTACAGTGATGCCATTAGTCACTATGAATCTTCTTTGAAAGATGTTTTTAAAAATGATTTTTATGTAATTTCTAAGGTAATAGAAGCATACTATTACTCATCAAATTTTAAAGAAGTAATTGAGTATACAAAAAGAATAGAAGGTAATTCTAAGTTCAAAAAATCTAAAGCATCATTTTTATATGGAATGGCATTGGATAAAAAGGATATTCCCGAATTGGCGGAGGAACAGTTGCGAACATTTGACGCTCCCTACTCAAATTTTATGGAGCGTTTAGAACTTGCTCGGTTTTTGATAAGACAGAAAAAGCTTGAGGATGGGAAAATTATTTACAATGAGATGATTTCAGAATCTGAAAATATGTCTAAACAGGGTAATAAAATGAATAGAAATTTAATTAAAAAAGCGAAAGAAGAAGTAGCTGAACTTACCTAATGTTTCAACATATTCATCCCTATAAACCATTTCTTTTTCCAGAGGCCACAAAATTGATTGTAGGCACTTTGCCACCCCCAAGATTTACTACTGGTGAGTTAAAAAAGGACGATGTTGACTTTTGTTATGGTAGCAGAAATGGAATGCTTTGGCCTATTTTGGACCGAATTTTTGATTTAAATCTAAAGTATGAAACTACCGCTGAAGCTGCAGAGCAACGTAAAAAGTTCTTATTAAAAAGAAAAATAGGTGTTTGCGATATTGTGGGTAGTGCAGAGAGGCATAAAATTGATGCATCTGATTTGGGAATGCAAAATGCTAAACTTAGAGATTTGATAATGTATTTGCAGAAATATACAAATGTAAATACGCTGTTATTCACTGGAGGAAACAGCAAGAACGGTCCTGAATATTTTTTTAGAAAACAGTTGAAAGAATATGGAATACAATTAGATGTGGTTTCTGGCGAGGTACCTAGAATACATCAATTTAAACTACCCATGACATCGATCGGAACCGAGAAGTCTAGAATGGTAAAAACCGTATCATTGACTGCACCATCTGGTGCTGCCAATAGGGCAGTTGGAAGTCTACAAGTTTATAAAGATTTAAAAACTAAAGATCCCAAATTCAATACGTTGGATTTCAGGGTGATGCAATACAAAGAGTTTTTTTAAATATACCTTAGTTAAGGTCAAAATTGGAAAGTAACTCTGAAAAAGGAAAGGTTTTGATTTGTTTGACTTTCGTCTGTTCAATTTGCTTTATGATTTTGGCAACAGCAATATCGAATCTTTTTTTAGGCATTGGTTTCATCAAAAAATCGTTGATTCCATATTCAAAAGCCTTTTCTGCAAAATTTGCCCAAGTTGAATTCATGATAATTGCGGAGTTTATTTCAATACTATCTAATAACTCAAACGCATCAACATTCTCCATTAGCACATCAAGAAAGACGATATCCACTTTATGATCATAAATGGCTTTGATTCCATTATACGGATTCTCATAAGAAGCTATTAATTCTAGATTTGGATGATTCTTGACCAAAACAGATGTGGCTAAACGTTGAATTGAGGAGTCATCTATGACAAGTGCACTATATTTCATAATAAGTAGGTAAATAAGTTAGACCAAAGTTAGTTTTACCTACAAGATTGTAAAGAGAAATAGAGGTATATAGCTTTTCTATTAGGATGAAATCATGGTTTTAATGATTTTTACATAAACTTGGATTTTGTACATCGAAGTTAATTGCCGTTTGTGGATAAGAACAAATTTATACTCGTTAGAACTGAGTGAGTTGATAGAACTAACTCTTCTATAAATTAAACCTTAGGCCTATTGAAAAATCAAATCTTCCTAATCCACCTCCTTCGTTTCTGGCAATATCAAAAGATTCTTGTGCAGTACCGTTTTCTGCTTCTAATTCACTTAATTGACCAAAAATTGTTGATAATTGGAAACCTAACGATAAGTTGTCAGCTATGCCTATATCATATCCAATATCCGAAGCAAAACCTATTGTATTCCCTTTCAATTTTATAGCATTTTCATATATCGCGTCATTTGAATATGTCATGTAACCCATAGATGCATTAAATAGAAAAGCATTGAGCTTTGTTTTATTGTAAAATCTTCCAGAAAATAAAGCTCCAATGAAAGATATACTTATATCATCTTTCAATTGTCTTATAACTGGCCCATTATTTATAGCCTCAAAAAATACAACATTTGTAATATCTGTAGAGGTTCCGAATTGTTGGTATTTAACTCCTACACCAAAAGACTCGGCAAAATAATAAGTAAAGTCACTACCAAAATGATATCCTGGTCTCAACTCTTTTAAATATTCTCTTAATTCTTGAGATCCTCCGTCATTTATTTTTCCTGCTTGATAACTATAACCCCCATGAAGCGAGATTCTAATTTTGGAATATTCAACATGTCCTGGTATTTCCTTTTTAGGAATAAGATTCTCTTCGCTAAAGTCATATTGATAGGAGGTTATTTCTGTAAGGGGAATTAAAGTACTTTGATATTGGTCCTTGCTTTTAAAAACAAAATATATATTATCTTTTTTGAGCTTAGTAATTTTACAATGGATGGAATCATTGGATTTAGTAACAATTAAATCTTGGGATTTGGCGGTTTGAGCAAAAATAAGAAGCAGAACAAGTATGAGATAGGTTCTATTCATTGATGTTATTTTAAATTTTTAAAATGGTCGCATCAAGTCTATGGCATGTGCTCCATAGATCTGGTTTTTTATGTCTGGTAATTTTAATAGTATTACCACCTACTTTGCGCGCTTCAAGTTTGGCTTTGTCCAAAGCAATTTCATAATTACATTTTGTGCTGAATCCGGTATCTCTGACTTTAACAACTCCAAGCACCTCTGCATTAGCTGGTTGCTGTTCATTTAACCCAAGTACAACAACTTTTTCATCATATTTTAACGATTGATAATCTTTAGTGATTAAGGATGAAATTTTAGGGCTGCAAGAGGAGAGCAAAAATGCAGAAATGATGTATATATGATGAAGTTTTTTCATTAATAAGTTTCAAAAAAGAGTTCTTAAACAACTAAAATAGACATTGCTAACAAGAACAAAAAATGATTTTGATCATTAAATTTTCTATTGCACAGGAGTACTCAAAATTCCATAAAATGCTCTAATTCCATACGCCAACTGCCCAATTTTTAAATTCTCATTGGGGCTATGCTGATTATTGTCCGCATTTACCATTGGGACAATAAATGCAGGAATCTTCAATTCGTTGATAAAAGGCGCTATCGGAACTGTCCCTCCCATGATACGAATTCGAACCACATCTTTTTCAAAAGAGGTTCTTAGGGTTTCAACTAAAAATTTTCCGTAGGAATTGTCCAAGTTGGTGCGGAAAGCATCGGTAACACTACCTTCAGTTACCGTAATGATTTTATCATGAGCCATACGTTCTTCTTTAGATGGAATATGGTTCAAAACATGAAATCCTTGTTTGGTAATATGGTCCTTCACCAGTTTCTTTAATCGGGTTCCATCACTTTCAGGAACCAAACGCAAATCAAGTTCAGCCGTTGCACTTTCTGGCACTATGGTTCGCGCTTTTTTTCCTACCCAACCAGAACCCAATCCTCGAATGTTTAAAGAAGGGTACTGCAAAGCTTCTTGGTAGAACCCACCTACCTTTTCGGCAGATTTAAATTGAAGTTTTTCCGAAATTGCTGCATCACTGTCAGGTACACTTTTTAAAACTTCCTGAACAGTATCGTCCAAGGAAATGCCATCATAATATCCAGGAATAGTCACACGACCCTCTTTGTCTTTCATGCTCGCCAATAATTGGGCAAGTTGAAACCCAGGATTTGGAGCATAGTTTCCATAATGTCCGCTGTGCTGCGGAGTTATTGGACCATATGAGGTAAGAGTCAAAGAAGTAATGCCGCGACAGCCATATACTACTGTTGGATCTCCTGAAGGATGGACAGGGCCATCGTTGATGACCAAAAAATCAGCCTCAAGCAATTCTCTATATTGTTTTACAGCCTTTGGTAATGGTTTGCTGCTTTTTTCTTCTTCACCATCCAAAATCACTTTAATATTGAAGGGAATCTCCTTGTTATCTTTTTTAAGCAGGTCAATCGCATTCAAAAACATGACTATAGGTCCTTTATCATCTGAGGTTGAACGACCAAATAGTCTCCAATCGTAGTTGATGTCCTTCTCCAAAGCATCAAAAGAAATGGTTTCAAAACCATCCTCAACCGGCTTTTTCAAAACAGCTTCATATGGATTCGGCTGATCCCATTTTGAGGGGTCTACAGACTGACCATCCAAATGCATGTATATAAGCATTGTTGGTTTGGAATCTTCCATAGGCAAAGCAGCAAAAAAAAGAGGTAGGTTCTCAGTTTCCAATACCGTAGTATTAAACCCCCGTTCGCCAAACTTTTTCTTTAACCAAAAAATATTATCATCGATATCATCCGCGTTAAGTGCATCATTTGGAATGGCAACAAAATCTTTAAGTTCGTTTATTGCATCCTTCACTTCAGATTTTACAGCGATTGAATCTTGAGAGAAAGCTGAAAAACAAGTGGTTATGGTAAATAGAAATACAAATCTTTTGATTGAAAACATGGAATTGAATTTGAGTTCAATTTAGCGAATTCCCCTTACAAACTTATCAATTTTTTCAACTCCATTTTGAGTCAAATGTTTTATAAATGCCGAACCAATAATAGCCCCTTTTGTTTTTTTGGTAGCTTGATTGAAAGTATCTGAATTACTGATACCAAAGCCAACAATTTGAGGATTCTTAAGATTCATACCATTGATTTTTTCAAAGTAGGTTTCGGTTTTTTCCCCAAAACCTGTTTTTGCCCCAGTCGTACTAGCAGAACTTACCATATAAATAAAACCGTCAGAAGCTTCATCAATTTCACGAATACGTTCCTCACTAGTCTGTGGGGTTATTAAAAAGACATTGATTAGGCCATATTTTTTGAAAATGGTTTCGTACTCTTCCTGATACACATCCAAAGGCAAATCTGGCAGAATAATGCCATCAATACCAATTTCTTGGCATTTTTCACAAAAGGCCTCCACCCCGTATTGAAACACTGGATTAAAATATCCCATCATGATTAACGGAATGGAAACGGTCTTTCTAATTTTCTTTAACTGGTCAAACAGCAATTCAGTATTCATACCGTTGCGCAGCGCAGCTGTGGAACTCTCCTGGATTGTGGGACCATCTGCCAATGGGTCACTAAAAGGCAAACCTATTTCAATCATGTCAACACCATTCTGTTCAAGGTGTTGGATTATTTCAGCTGTATCATTTAAACTAGGGTAACCCGCCGTGAAATATATGGAGAGAAGTTTTTTGTCTTCTTTTAATTTTTGATTGATTCTGTTCATAATTTAAAATAATCAATATAATTCTGTAAATCTTTATCACCACGCCCTGAAAGGTTGATGACTACGATATCATCTTTTTTAAATTTTTTGTATTCAAAAATGGCAAAGGCATGGGAAGTCTCTATAGCTGGAATAATTCCTTCCAGTTGTGAAACTTCCAAACCTGCGGTCATGGCTTCATCATCTGTGATAGAAATAAATTCCCCTCTACCTGATTTAAACAAATGTGCATGCATTGGCCCCACACCAGGATAATCCAATCCTGCTGAAATAGAATAGGGTTCGGTAATTTGACCATCATTGGTTTGCATCAAAAGGGTTTTGCTGCCATGAATGATCCCTACTTTACCCAATGCTGAGGTTGCCGCACTTTCTCCAGAATCAATACCTTTTCCTGCTGCTTCCACCGCAATGATTCCAACTTCAGGAGTATCTAGATAATGATAGTACGCTCCTGCAGCATTACTACCTCCACCAACACAGGCAATCACATAATTAGGATTTTCAACGCCTTCTTTTTCCAATAACTGTGCCTTGATTTCTTCGGAAATCACGGATTGAAATCTCGCGACCATATCTGGGTAAGGATGTGGGCCTACCACGGAACCTATAATATAATGGGTGTCAACCGGATTATTGATCCAATCTCTTATGGCTTCATTCGTGGCATCTTTTAAAGTTCTACTGCCAGATAAAGCGGGTCGTACTTCTGCACCCAGCATTTTCATTCGGGCTACATTTGGCGCTTGGCGTGCAATATCAATTTCACCCATGTATACCACACATTCAATACCCATTAATGCGCAAACCGTAGCTGTAGCTACCCCATGTTGTCCTGCACCTGTTTCAGCAATGATTCTATTTTTGCCAAGTTTTTTTGCCATTAAAATCTGACCTATGGTATTGTTTACTTTATGTGCACCAGTATGACATAAATCTTCCCGCTTCAAGTAGATTTTGGTCTGATATTTTTTCGATAGTCTTTCTGCAAAATACAGTGGGGTAGGGCGCCCAACATAATCTTTGAGTAATTGATCAAACTCTTCTTTAAAAGAAGGTTCTTCCATAATGCGAATGTAATTTTGGCGAAGTTCCTCCGTATTGGGATAGAGCATCTCTGGGATGAAAGCTCCTCCAAACTCTCCGTAATATCCTTTTTCGTTAGCGTGGTAACTCATATTTGGTTAACAGTTTAAAGTTGATGCTAGTCAAATAGCAATTTTTTAAATTTCTCTAGTTGTTCCATATTTTTTAGGCCTGGTTTTATTTCAAACCTACTGTTGACGTCAATAGCGTAGCATTGTTTTGAGGCTGGACTTTCTAAAAAAGCTAGTAAGCTGTCTATTTCATTTAATCCAATGCCTCCACTTAAAAAATAAGGTTTGGTTGATGGATATTTTTTAAGGATGTTCCAATCAAATGCATAACCGTTACCGCCAGGCAATTTTCCTTTGGTATCGAACATAAAATAATCACAAGATTCTTCATAAGCCTTAAGGCATGAAAAGTCAAAATCATCTTTTATGGAAAATACTTTGATGATTTCCAGTTTATCTTGTCTATGTTTCGACAAGCTCTGCATGACATCTTTACAGAATTTAGGAGTTTCTGTTCCATGTAATTGCACCGCATTCAGTTCATGCTTTTCAACTTTTTGAAGTACTTCTTCAATAGAGGCATCTACAAAAACTCCAACTTTTTTAATGGATTTTGGTATGTCTAACATGTCAACATCAAAATAGCGTGTGGAAGGTTCCCAAAAGATAAAACCCAAATAGTCTGGTTGCAGTTGAGCAACTTCTTCTGGATTGTATTTCATTCCGCAGACTTTTAGTTTCATGATTCCATGGCTTTTATAAATTCAGTGGCACTCTTACCGGGATTATCGGTTTTCATGAAATTCTCCCCAATCAGAAAACCTTGATATCCATATTGCTTTAAATCTTTAATGGCATCAATAGAACTTATTCCACTTTCCGAAACTTTTACAAATTCATCTGGAATCAGTTTTGATAAACTCTTGCTGGTTTCCAAGCTTACCTCAAATGTTTTTAGGTTCCGGTTGTTTACCCCCAACATATCCAAACTAGGCATAATAGATTTATACAATTCTTCTTCGTTATGCACTTCTAAAAGCACATCTAATCCTAAATTTTTAGCTGTTTCTGATAAAGTTTTAATTTCTTTTTTTGATAAAATGGTAGCTATTAATAGAATTACATCGGCTCCATTTGCTCTTGCTTCCAAAATTTGATATTCATCAATGATGAATTCCTTTCGTAACAATGGCATTTTTGCAACAGCTCTAGCCAGTAACAAATCATCCAATGAACCTCCAAAGTATTTGCCATCGGTTAAAACGGACATACCACAAACTCCAGCTTCTTCATAACCTACAGCAACATCCTGGACATTTAAATTTTGATTGATAACTGATTTTGAAGGCGAGCGCCGCTTATGCTCTGCAATAATTCCAGAACTACTATTTCTAAGTGCAGCAGCCAAAGAAACAGTGTTTCGATTGCTAAGAATGGATTGCTCCAATTGCGAAACAGGAATCAGCGACTTTTTTAAATCAACCTCTTTGCGTTTATCTGCTACTATTTTGTCTAGAATATTCATTATGCACTTAACTCTTGTAATTTTTTTAATGCCCCCAGGCCTCTTTTGCTTAAGAGCGATTCCTTTGCTTTTTCAAAACCTTGTTTTGGAGTTATACCTTCAACTGTTGAAATGGCAATCCCCGCATTAGCGCAAACCACATTGTTTTGAGCTTCAGTACCTCTACCATTTAAAATGTCCAGAAATATTTGCGCTGATTGTGCTACATCATCTCCTCCTGTAATTTGTTCTTGTAAAATGCTTTTCACACCAAAGTCAGTAGGGGTAAGTATTCCTTCAGAATCATTGGAAATAGTTTTTGTTGCCCCGGTCAAAGAAATTTCATCATATCCATCTAATGCATGCAGGACGGTAAAATTTTTATCTGTGTTTTGATAAAGATATCCATACATTCTAGCCAGTTCCAAGTTGAATACACCCACCATCTGGTTTTTTGGAAAAGCAGGATTTACCATAGGCCCTAACATGTTAAAAAAGGTCTTTACCGCAAGCTCTTTTCGGATAGGTGCCACATTTTTCATGGCAGGATGAAAAAGCGGCGCATGCAAAACGCAAATGCCAGCTTCATCAATGGATTTTTTAAGAAAATCTGCTTCATTACTGAATTTGATGCCCAAAAATTCCATGACATTACTGCTACCGCATTTAGAAGAAACTCCATAGTTTCCGTGTTTGGTCACTTTTATTCCTGCCCCAGCAGTAACAAATGATGCCAATGTAGAAATGTTGAAAGTGTCTTTCCCATCACCTCCCGTGCCACATAGGTCAATGGGGTTGTAATGGGATAGGTCTACGGACAGACAAAGTTCTAAAAGGGCATCCCGGAAACCCTCTAACTCTTCTATAGTGATGCTACGCATCATATAAACTGTAAGAAATGCTGCTATTTGCGATGTATTGTAATCACCTTTAGCAATATTTGCCAAAATTTGCTTGGCTTCTTCCTTTGCCAAGATTTCGTGGTTGATGAGTCTATTGAGTGTCTCTTTCATTTTCTAACCAATTTTTTAGCATTTGTTTTCCTTCTGGTGTCAAAACGGATTCTGGATGAAACTGGACTGCAGTAACATCGTATGTTTTATGTTTTAGGGACATTACCTGCCCATTTTCATCTACTGATGTAGCTTCTAAACTTTCTGGCAAGTCTGGATGGACCACCCAAGAATGATAGCGGCCTACTTCAATTGTATTTGGCATACCTTCAAAAATGACATCTTCTTTGGTAACTGTAATAGTGGTTGCAATTCCGTGATAGACTTGTTCCAAGTTAACCAACGTGCCTCCAAAAACCTCCCCAATAGCCTGTTGCCCCAAGCACACACCAAGGATCCGTTTGGTAGGTGCGTACGTTTTAATGATTTCTTTGAGCAAACCTGCTTCATCTGGAATTCCTGGTCCAGGAGACAGTACAATTTCATCAAAAGCTTCAACATCTTCCAAGGTCAATTGGTCATTACGTTTTACCGTAACATCGCAATCTAAATCTTCCAGATAGTGCACTAAATTATAAGTGAAACTATCGTAATTATCAATCATTAAAATCTTTCTTCCCATGCTTAGATAGTTTCCGCTATTTCCAATGCTTTTGTTAAAGCACCTAATTTATTATAGGTTTCTTGTAATTCCATTTCAGGGTCAGATGCAGCCACTAGACCAGCTCCTGCTTGATAATGTAATTCATGATTTTTGCTCAAAAATGTCCTGATCATAATGGCATGGTTAAAATTGCCTTTAAAATCCATGAAGCCAATAGCACCGCCGTAATAGGCGCGACTAGTTTTTTCATATTTTTCAATGAGTTGCATGGCCATATGTTTTGGCGCACCACTTAAGGTACCTGCCGGGAAGGTATCTGCAACAACTTTCATTGTGGAGATGTCTTTTTTCTTTTGCCCCGTTACTTTAGATACTAAGTGAATCACATGAGAGAAATATTGTACTTCTCTATAGGTTTCAACATTTACAGTATTTCCATTTCTGCTAAGGTCGTTTCGAGCTAAATCTACGAGCATTACATGTTCGCTATTTTCTTTATCATCTTGTGCTAGTTGCTTTGCCAGTTCGGCATCTTGCTCATCATTCCCTGTTCTTTTGTATGTTCCTGCAATGGGGTGGATTTCTGCTTTCTCATCTTTTACGATTAGCTGTGCCTCAGGAGAACTTCCGAAAATTTTGAAATCCCCGTAGTCAAAATAGAAGAGATATGGTGATGGATTTATGGAACGCAATGCCCTATACACATTAAACTCATCTCCTTTAAATGCTTGGGAGAATCTTCTAGATAAAACCAACTGAAATACATCACCTCGCTGGCAGTGTTTTTTTGCCAACTTTACATGTTCCCTATATTCTTCATCTTTTAAGTTGGATTTTGGGTCTCCTTCTTTTGAAAAGTTGTAGGAAGCAAAATTCCTCACATTGAACAACTGTGCTATTTCATCTACATTGCTTTCACTTTCAAAACAATGAGCAAAGAGGTATGCTTCATTTTTAAAATGGTTTATTGCGATGATATTTTGATACACGGCATAATAAATATCCGGTATTTGAATGGAGTCCTCTTTTGATGAAATTTCCACATCTTCAAAATAACGAACGGCATCATATGACATATATCCAAAAAGACCGTTGTTTATAAATTTGAAACCATTACTAGAGACTGAAAACTTTTTACCAAAATCATGAACAATTTCTGTGACATCTGTAGTGGATGAAATTGGAAACTCTTCTTTTGAACCATCTGGAAAGGTTTGGGTGATAACTTCATTTTGAACCTTGATTGAAGCAATGGGGTTGCAGCAGATATAGGAAAAGCTATTGTCATTGGCGTGATAGTCGCTACTTTCCAACAAAATGCTGTTGGGAAACTTATCCCTAATCTTTAGGTAAACACTAACCGGTGTGATGGTGTCGGCTAGAATTTTTTTATAGTGTGTTTGTAATTTATAGGTCATTTCAAAATAGTGATAAATTAAAAAAGGCTTGTCGTGATGACAAGCCTCTATATGATTACAATGGGGGACTAGTTCACGACATTCGACGTAAATTCATCCACCACCAAGTATTAACTGTTCTTAAATTCATTACCTCAAAGATAGAAATGAAATTTAAACTTGCAAACTTTGAGCTTTAAAATTAAAAATCCCACTGAAGATAGCCTAAAGTGGGACTTTCATTTTTTATCCTTCTGTTATTCTACATGAACCGAGTAGGCCCTTGTATCTACACTACCATTACTTAATTCATAGAGTTCTTCACCATTTTTCCAGACTTTGGCAACCTCAATTCCTTCATCGTTTTCTTCATATCCGGCCGCATATATATCGTCTTCGTAAATATATACGGAATACGCACGCGCTTCATCTGTAGAACTAGTAAGGTCATAGAACTCATTACCATTTAGCCACACCTTAGCAACCCTACCTCCTTGATTATCATTTTCATAACCTGCTATATAAATATCATTACCATCTGGATAAAGCGAATATGCGTTGGCACTGTTTTGACCATCTGTTAGCGCATAAAGTTCAGTATCGTTTCTCCAAACCTTTGCTACAAGAGTGTTGTTCGGATTTTTTTCATATCCTGCTACATATATATCACCCGCAATTATGTGTACTGAATTTGCAATGGAGTCAAAATCACCATTGGTCAAGGTGTAGAGCAACAACCCATTTCTCCATACTTTACTGACAAGGGTATCGTTCAAATTTTTATCATACCCTACTGTATAAATGTCTCCAGAATCTATATAGGTAGAATAGGCCAAAGCGTCATTGCTTCCATCGGTCAATTCATATAAAATCGTTTCATTTCTCCAGACCTTGGCAATTTTATCACCTTGTTCATCATCTTCATATCCCGTTGTATAGACATCTAAGCCATCAATGATTACAGTTTTTGCTTTGGCATCTTTAGTACCATCAGTTAAACTGTACAAAATCTCTTCATTTTTCCATACCGTTGCAATTCGTTCGGCACCATTACTGGTATAACCTACTACATAAACGTCTTCGCCGTCCACATAAACAAAATTTCCATTAGAATCACTATTCTCATCGGTAAAGGTTGTACTTATCTCGTTTTGCCACAAACTAACTATATCGCCATCATCCCCAGTTACATATATTGTTGGGCCTATCGTAACTAAACACTCGACAGTGAGATTGTCTATTGTTAATGTTATTATTGCGGTACCTTCCAATCCATAAGAAGTTAGATTACCTTCATCATCAACGCTCACTAAATTCTCGTCACTGGTTTGCCATACTTCGGGCCCTGTTTCTTCAGCTTGTGTCTCTATTGATGAGATATTTAGTTTGGTGGTATCGAATTTATCCATTTTCAATTCCACCCTATCCAATTCGAGTAAGGTCACAGGACCTTCAATCACAGTAACTATACAAACTGTAGTGACATCGTTCACACTTGCGCTAATCATCGTTTCGCCAACTGCTAGAGGAACTACTTCCCCATTTTCATTTACGGTGGCAACACTTTCATCACTACTTTCCCAAGTAACGTTATTATCTCCTATATCTGTTATGACTTGGAGCGTTTCTTTGTATGTTGGGAAAGAGAATAAGGTTAGGTTTTCCTTATTAAGTTCAAGAATTAATTCCTTCTCTTTTATCACTACCGTGCAAATGGCTTTTCCATTGCCTACTTCTGTTGTTATGATTGCTGTGCCTGGAGATACGGCCGTAACAAGCCCTTCATTACTGACAGTAGCAACGGTTGTTTTATTGCTCTTCCATTCTATTGTAGTGTTTTTTAAATCGGAAGAGGCTTCCAGTTTGTAGGTTTCTCCGACTTGGATACCCAAGACCGATTTGTTCAATTTAACTTGTGTAGCGGCAATACTATTTTCTTCTTTGCTACAGGAATTGGTGCACAGCAGTATGATAGCCGTGACAAAGAAGGACAAGAGTCCTTTTGCTGTTAGTTTCATGGTAAAATTTTTAATTAGGATATTCTTGGGGCGGAAAATATTCTAGCATTAATAGGTTTTGTGAAGATACATATTTCACTCTAAAAAATGCAAGTAAATTTCACCAAATCAATACTATAGATTGTTGTAACATATCTTTGAGAAATGTTAGATATAAAATTTTACCAATGAGTTTATGGCTTCTTCTTTAAAGTTAATTAAAAATCTACAAGTAAAAATCCCGCTTAGGATAAACCAAAGCGGGATTTTCAAAACACTAAACTAGCATTGATTATAGTTGCAAATCAACTACCAAATCAAATTCATCATAAATTGTTTTGTCTCCTAAATTATCAAAGAAACTTCCAGAACCATACTTTACATCATACGCCGCTCTATCTACTTTTAATGTAGCAGTTGCTTTGTTGCCATAAATGGAAACATCAAAAGTTACAGGCTTGGTGATACCTTTTATAGTTAAATCGCCAGTAACTTTATAAGAGTTTTTCCCGGATGCTTCAACTTTGGTAAAGACTAAACTTGATGTTGGATTTGTTGCCGTTCCAAAAAAATCATCAGAATTAAGGTGCCCTTCAAGTTTGCCTTTGTAATCACCTTCTAGGTCTGTATTTGCAATAGAGGTCATGTCTACCACAAATTCTCCACCTGTAAGCTTGTCTCCTTCAAATTCTAAAGCACCTGATTTTAAGGCAATGGTTCCTGTATGCGACCCTGTTACTTTATAAGCTTTCCAGGTTACGGTGCTTTCATCAACTTTTACGGCTTTCTTTTCGCCATCAATTGGACTGGCAATTGCAGTTAATCCGAATACTGTTGTCAACGCTAAACTTAAAATTGTCTTTTTCATGATTTTGTGTTTAAATTCTTGTTTTAATTAAGGTTTAATATTTATATATGGGTAAATAATTCTTCTTTTGATTTTCTAACTTTTGCATAATGCTGGGTTTCATCTTCATCTGAACGATAACCAACTGCCAATACTACAGAAGCATTAAGGTTTTTCTCTGAAAGCCCTAGAATTTCATTGTATGCTTCAGATTCAAAACCTTCCATTGGGCATGTATCAATTTTTAATTCTGAGGCAGCTTGCATCATATTACTAAAGGCAATATAAGCTTGTCTTGCTGTCCAAACATTTTTTGTGTCTGTGGATAAATCCAGTAATTTAGATTTCATAAAGTCACTATAACCTTTTAAACCTTCCGAGGGGATATTTCTGGTTGTGCTGACATTGCTGACATAATCATCCATTAGCTCTTCTCCAAAATCTGTAATATTGGCAAAAACGATTAAGTGAGAAGCGTCTGTAATTTGGGATTGCCCCCATGAAACAGGTCTCAGCTGCTCTCTAATTTTTTTATCGGTAATAACAAAAACATGGTACGGTTGCAATCCATAGGAAGAAGCACTTAATCTTGTGGCTTCAAGCAGTACTTCCAAATCACTATCCGATACTTTTTTGGTGCTGTCAAACTTTTTTGTGGCATAACGCCATGTCCTATTTTCTAAAACGTTGTTCATTGTTAAAATTTATCTAGTAATACATTTAATTCTTCAAGTTCTTTTTTGGTAAAATTCTGAAGTACTTCTTTTTCCACACCTTCCATAGTTTTGTCAATTCTCTCCAGAATGTTTCTACCATTGGCCGTAATCAAGATTTCCACCTTGCGTCTATTGGATTCGCAAACCCACCTCTTCACATAATCTTTCATTATAAGCTTATCCACCAAACGCGTTGTGTTGCTCATTTTAGTAACCATACGCTCGTTAATAGTAGATAAGTTTGCCGGTTTGCCTTTTTGTCCCCGTAGAATTCGCAACACATTAAATTGCTGTTGTGAAATTTCATAGGGCTTGAGAGCAAGAGCAAATTGCTCATTTATTTTATTGCTCACCAAAGCAAAGTGGATTATAGTCCTTGTCTTTAAAGGGAGCTCTATATCCGTTTTTATGATTTCTTCTACATTCATGTTAGTACAATAATTGTATATACAAATATATAATGATAAACTATATTGTCCTTATCTTTAACAGATAAAATTTTGTTAAAAGTAGATTGTGGAAAATCTCTTTATTTACTTTTAATGACATAAAATGCAGAGAATGAAATACTTGATGTTTTTTGGAATGCTAATGTTATTTATAACATCTGGTTGCAATGGTAAGACCAAGACTGATAATAAAGAGAAAGATGCACAACCTGAATATGCTGAAGTACAATCTGAACTAGGTAATCAGGTGAAATTCCCTATTTATGATTTTGAAAGTTTTGAACCTTTGTTGTATAAAGAAAATGACAAAACTTACATTATTAATTTTTGGGCAACATGGTGTAAACCTTGCATTGTAGAACTTCCTTATTTTGAAAAAGTAAATGCTGAACAAAAGAATAATAATGTTGAGGTTATTTTAGTGAGTCTTGATATGCCTTCTATGTGGAAATCTAAGTTGGAACCCTTTGTTGAAAAGAAAGACCTTAAATCAAAGGTGATAATTCTGGATGACCCCAAGCAAAATGATTGGATTCCAAAAGTTGCTGAAGAATGGGGTGGGGGTATACCCGCCACTTTAATATATAATAAAGACAAGCGTAGTTTTTATGAACAAGGGCTTACGTATGAAGAACTAAATGAAGAGCTGAACAAATTCATAAATTGATATCATATGAAAACGCTTAAAGTTTTGGGCCTTTTGGCTCTGGTAGTTTTATTAGGTGCTTTTTCTTCAAAATTTACTAGTACCGATGCAGGTTATGGCATTGGGGATACCGCTACAGATTTCTCATTGAAAAATGTTGATGGTAAGATGGTTTCTCTTTCAGATTTTGAAAACGCAAAAGGGTTTTTAGTCATTTTCACATGCAATACTTGCCCGTATTCTGTTGCTTATGAGGATAGAATTAATGCTTTGTATGCAAAATACAAGCCATTGGGTGTTCCGATTATTGCCATAAACCCCAATAATCCAGAGAAAAAACCTGGAGATAGTTTTGCAGCTATGAAAACCCGAGCTGCTGAAAAAAGATTTACCTTTCCATATTTGTTGGATGAAGGTCAAAAAATATATCCGCAATATGGAGCAACAAGAACACCACATGTGTACTTATTGGAAAAAACTTCAAATGGTAATGTAGTTAAATATATAGGTGCTATTGACGACAATAGTAGAGATGCATCCGAAGTTGAAGAGAAATTTGTTGAAAATGCCGTGGATTCCATGTTGGCCGGAAAAGAGATAAAAACCACTACTACGCGTGCTATTGGATGCAGTATAAAAGTTTAATTAGAAGAATACAACGATTTAAATCCGGAGTAATGCTCCGGATTTTTATTTTTGCAGAACTTAAATTATTAAAAATGTCAGATTTATCACAAGAAGAATGGGCGGATCAGTTAAAAAATGACGAAAACGCTTTTGTACTGGATGTGCGTACTCCAGAAGAAGTAGAGGAGGGTTACATACAGAATGCTACCAACATAGATATTTATTTGGGGCAAGATTTTTTGAATGAAATTGAAAAGCTGGACAAGTCAAAAAATTTCTATGTGTACTGCAGATCGGGTAACAGAAGTGCTCAAGCCTGTGCTATCATGAACAGTGTTGGAATAGAAAATACGTATAACCTGGAAGGTGGTTTTATGAATTGGGAAGGTGAAACGGTTGGTTAACCCTAATCTTTTCGGAATATTCTGAACCGTCATCAAATGGGTTTTACAGGATTTCTTTTATAGACAAGCTTAAGCACTTATTGGTTTATGGGTATGGGGTCAAAAATGGATAGGCCACTTGGGCTATTGGAATTAGACTCAAATTCATTTTGTGAAATAATAAAGCGCTGAGGGTGGATAGAAATATCTGATTTATTGAATGGAACAGGTACCATAATATCAGGTTCGTTCTGTAGTCTTCTTAAATCGTTCCATGGGATAAAGGTGCCAAAACCAGTCACGTAACGTTCTTCTATTATTTCTCTTAATAAGGCCCGGTTCTTATCAATGCCATCTGGGTTTTCCATTCCATCAATTTCAAAATCGATTTCTTCATAGGGTTGATATACTTTATCGTCCTCATCGGAAGAAAATCTTAAATCAAAAGAATTCTCAGACTCTAAAAAAAACCTGACCAAGTTCAATTGAGAAAGTCCTTCTCCAAAAGAAACGGTTCTTGCAGCAGTTTCGGCCAATATCAATAAATTTTCTTGGTAGCTTACCAAATTCATAGGTGTAAGTTCGCCGTTTATAATGTTTGTTCTTCCAGTGCCTGTGGATGCGCCAGCATTTAAATAGTTTCTTCTTGCTTTTTCATTGGTTTTTGCATTATTTCTATTGCCTTCATTGGTGCTTAAAAGATTTCTGCAATAGGTGTCATCTGCACTCATATAACCTCTTCGCCCACCAATCATAAAACGATATAATAGATTTTCGGTTCCCAATATTCTTGTTTCCAAAGGTGTAAACCTCATTGTGTTTTCATGGGTGGATATACCCTTCTTTGCAGCTTCATGAGCTAGATCATACTGTTTGGTCTGTAAATAATACCTGGCCTTGAGTGTATAAGCTGTTTCTTTCCATTTCTCTTTATCGCCTTCAAAGAAGATATCTTCTGATAAATTGTCATCTATGACATCGCTTTCCAATAAAACAATCGCTTCATCCAGTAAAATTTGTAAAGACTGATATACGTCTACTTGGGAATCAAATTTTGGATCCTCTATGGTTTCCACTACGGCTTCGGAGTAAGGGATGTCTCCCCAAATTACAGTTGCGGTCCCAACTGCATGAGCTTCTATGATACGGGTAATTGCCGTTATGAGTATGCCTTTACCGTCAATTCCTTTTAAATTATAGTATCTGGCTATTTCCCTATTCTGTTTTAATATGCCATTGTAAAGATACCCCCATCCACTGTTTGACTCTTCTGATGAGAAATCATAATTGTACAGCCCTAGATATAATGCTATTTCACCTCGGTACTGTCCTGACCACATTCCTGAAATACGTTGAAGATGACTCATGTTCAAGGATATATTTGCTAACATAGTTCCTTTTACCAGCAAGTTTGGAGGTAGTAGTTCTTCTGTTGTTATAGCATTGGGGTTACGGTTCAATTCTTCAAATGATTCACTACATGAAAACATTAAGAAAGTACAGTACATTCCGATAAGTATTTTTGTTCTCATATTTTTAGTATTTAATTTCTAATGTGAGTGAATAAGTTTTGGATGCGGGATTGGTGAAATAGTCTATACCAAAACCATTGTCAACTCCCGTTTGATTGGTTTGGGGATCAACCCCCAAAATATCTGTCCATAGATATAGGTTCCTACCGGTAAGGGTAAAGGAAATGGAAGCTAGTTTGGTCTTTTGCCTGAACCGTTCGGAATTTAAGGCGTAACCAAAAGAAAGTTCGCTTAAGCGTGTCCACGTTGCATCTGGGTTAATTGCAAATTCATTTATAACGGAAGAACCGAAACCACCACCTATTGTGGTATAGTAAGATTCGTTCAGGAGTACTGGGCCTCCTCCAAAATCTCTTATGTTTCCGCGCACAGGGATTCCAATAGGATATAAATTTCCTGCTCTGTCCAATAACTCCGTAGTGGGTACTACGGTATGACCAACATCTTTATGGGTCCCAAAATTTCTAAGGATAAAACGCGTTCGTTCAGCAAATACTCCTCCTTGTGAATGTTCAAATAAGGTATTGAAAGAAAAGCTTCTGTATTTAATACGTAATCCAAGACCACCTCTCCATTCTGGATTAGGATCTCCCAATACTCCTTGTTCTGGTGCTAATTGGGGAAATCCGTTTTCGTCCAAATCAAAAGATCCATCAGCATTTCTCATGGCCTTTGAACCCCATAACGTTCCCATCGGATACCCAACAATGGCTCTGGAACTAATGGAATTGTTTGTAAGCGCTATGGAATTGGAGCCTAGTATGGATAGTACTTTATTTCTGTTGTTATTGAAATTTCCGTACAATGATGCTTTTAGCCCTTTATTATTTTTGATAAGATCATAATTGAAATCCAATTCAATACCTCTGTTCTCCAAACTCGCTCCATTTGCATAAAGATTATCGGCTCCTGTACTAGGGGATTTTGGGAGAGATATAAGAATGTCTTTTACTGTGTTGTAATAATATGTTCCGTTTAAGGACAACCTGTTATCAAAGAATTTCAGGTCTAAACCTGCTTCATATTCTGTCTTAATCTCAGGTTTAAGATTTGAATTGCCCAGGTTGTTATTGAATCTGTACCCGCCTCCAAAATCTTCGAGCTGTAACGGGTCTGAATAATCGGAATAAGTTGGTGTTTCATAAGTTGTTTGGGCTCTGTGTGCTCTAGGCTCAACACCTACTTGACCTACGCCCAACCTTAATTTCCCAGAAGTCAATAATAAACTATTCTCAAGTGCCTTAAGATTTGTGAATAACCAAGAAGCATCAATTGAGGGATAAAAAAATGCGCCGTTGATGGTAGAAGCTCTTTCCATTGCACCTGAAGTATTTAGAAAGAGTTGTTTTTTAATCGCTATTCCAGCAGTATAGTAAATCCTGAACTTGCGCCTTTGTGTTATAAAATGTCGCGGAGTTTCAATTTCTGTAGAATTTGAAAAAACCTGCGCATCTGTATCTACCAGAAAATTTGCACCTTCATTGTAAACGGATTTTCTGTTTCTGTCATTAAAGTTATAGCCAACCAAAAGGTTCCCATTTATGCTTTTATTAATTTTTAATGTTTTGGTTCTTGCAATGAAATCAAAATTCAGGATTCTGTTGTTGATGTTATCCAGATTAAACCTACCCGTGCCCCTTCCAGCCGTGTGAACTGGAAAGAAATACCTCCGCTCATCAAAATAAGCATCATAACTTCCTCTTAATTTAAACCGTAGCCATTTATTGTATTTGTAATCAAAGTCGGCAGAGGTGATTAATCTATCGACAATATTTGGGCTTTTTTGTCTGTAAAGGGTCCAAAGTGGGTTGTTGTAGCCAGGGTTGGTGGAAGCACCAATTGAATTTCTATAGGAACGATGTCTATTCAAATTTTGGATTCCATCCTCATCTGTGTAAGTGCCACTATATCCGGAAATATCAAAATCAGGAGCCCCTCTCAATAGGCCTAGCAACAATCCAGCAGTATTGGAATTTTGTTGTATTCTGATAGATTTTGTATTGGTATACCTTACTTTAGAACGAACACTTAGTTTATCGTTAAAAACGTATTTCCCGCTAAACCCTAAATTGATTCTTTTGTAATCACTTTCCCTTATAACACCTTGCTGGTCTAATACAGCCAAGCTAAAACGATACCTCCCATTTTCATTGGCGTTATTGATGCTCAAATTATGTCTTTGAGAAAAGGCTTCTTGAAAGACTTTATCCATGTTACTCTTTATAAAGGTTTGCCTAGAATTTTTAGACTTTATGAGCAGCCATTCCCGGCCCCTTTGATCGGTAAAAAAACCTTCTTCTTCTTTAGTATAGAATTCATCTTGGGCGTTTGGTCTTGATGATATTCTATCTCCCCATGAGGCATTGTTCTCAAGATCATTACCATAAACTCCATCATTGCCTTGTCCATAGGTGGTCTGTAATGGATGTAAATTGGCTATCTTATCCACGTAGACACTTGTTTTGTAGCTGATGTTTAGTTTACCAGTATTCCTACCTCTTTTGGTAGTGATTACTAAAACACCATTGGCTGCTTGTGAACCCCAAATTGCGGCTGCCGATGCTCCTTTTAAAATATCTATTGATTCAATATCATCTTCGTTGATATCATTTAATCTGGATTGTTGTGAAGTTCCGCTATCTGGATTCCTGCTACCATTTAGATTATCATTACTTATGGGGACTCCATCCAGAATAATTAATGGTTGGGTACTTCCAGAAATGGTATTGGCTCCGCGAATTTGAATGGTTGCACCGGCACCGGGATCGCCATTGGATCGTGCTACCCGCACACCAGATGCTTTTGCCTGCAGAGCGTTTATGATATTGACCTCTCCAGACGTAGCCAGGTCCTCAGCTTTAACTCTAGAAACCGTAGTTCCGAGCGTTTTTTTGTCCACTTCTATACCTAAAGCATTCACTACCACTTCATCAAGAACTTGGGCGTCTTCCTCTAGCTTAATATTTAGCAAGATTTTATCCCCAATAACCACTTCTTTATCAACGTAGCCTAAAAAACTGAAGACCAGTATCGCCTCATTATTTGGGACTTCAATGGAATATTTACCATCAAAATCTGAGATGGCACCCTTAGTGGTACCTTTTATAACAATGCTTGCACCGGGCAAGGTGTCAAAATCATCTGATATAGTGCCAGAAACTGTTTTTTGTGCATATATACCGGCTGATAGTAATATAAGTACAAATGGAGATAATTTTTTGATTAGCATAATCATAGAGTAGGTTTGGTTAGATTTAGGGGTCATGGGTTTGTTTGATTTAGTGGGAATTGTTATTAGGTAAATACAGATTGTTTATTCTATTCGCTCCATTAAAATCCGCATCATTTCTTTAGCAGAAACTTTTCCTACGAGTTCTATTTGCTCTCTTGGCGTAGCGTCTCCAATTTCATAAGTAATACCTACGGCATTATGGCCGTAAAGAAACCAGCCTTTGGAGTTTGGTGTCCTGCTGTCACTACTTTTCTCATTAACAATATAACCCGGTATGTTGTTCTCCAAAGCATTGAACCAATTCGGGATAAAATTTGGCATTGTCGTTTTTGTTCTCGTTTTGTTTGTATAAAACACATCTTTATATGTGGAGTGAAAATCCAATCCCAGCGTAATTTCACCACCACTTTCGTTATGGGCGTTGGTTATAAAAGTTGCCACATTTCTGATTTCTGGTTGATTATATGTAGACCAGTCTCTGTTAAGGTCAATGCCCCCGCCATTATGTCTCCAGTTCCCCAAATCGACCCCATCCGGATTTACTATGGGGAATGCCAATACTCTATAGTTCTCCAAAAAAACATCAGATAGTTCCGATCCGTTCAGTACCATCTCCAAAAAGAACTGGTATGCAAAAAAACCTGTAACTTCTGGTGGATGTTGGCGTGTCATTAAAACTACTATTGGTTTTTTATGCTTTGTGCCTTTGTAGATGTCCAGAACAGGGATGTCCCTAAAAAATTTAGATTTTCCTGCTGATAATAGTCTTACATATTCTTCCTTTCCAGCTATCAGTGAGTTAATCCATTTTTCTGTATCTGTTGATGTCGATAATTCTTGGGCAGATATCAAAATTGGTGTTTTGTCTATATCCAATCTTATTGTTGCTCCATTTCCCTCTTTTACGATATCTTCATTTTTTAGTTGCTCCCAACCACGGTCTACCCTTTTTATCTTTGGTACGTACCTATGCTTATATTTGGATGGATACTCAAACTTGAGGTAAATTTCTTTTTTGTCCTTTGACCATATCAAAAAGGAGTAATACGCACTATTGTTAATGGGTTCATTTTCAGGATTGATTGATATAGAAACGGTGCTGTCATTCAGTTTTTCAAAAGCATTTAGGCGTGCTCCATGAAATTCGTTACTGGCATAAACGCCAATGTCGCTTAGCTTAAATATTTGTTTGTTTTGAAAGGAAATAGTTCTTGAGACCGTATTTACACCCTTTGGAAAATACACTTCCTTCAATGCTGATTGTGCAATTATTTCTGAAGGATTACAAGAAGTTAGAGAATAGAGGAAGAGTAAAAAGAATATTTTTTTAATGTAATGAATGACTGGGAAATTCATTGCTCCGCTTTAATTACTATTTCATTTTGGGTTGAAACAATATGCTACTGTATAGCACACTTTTTAAAGCTGAACATTAATTGCATCTCATTAGAAAAGAGATTGTAGTGAAGAAATGCAACAATGTTTGTATGAGGAAGGACCAAACTACAAAAAAAATATTTCTCTTGGAAATTTCATTCACAACGGCTACTTTTCAAATTGTGAATGATGATTTTGAATTGATTTGTTGAAGAAGGCCCCACTTTTACACAATGTTAATTTGGTATCATAAACTTTGCCCAAATCATGCGAGAAGACCTACTTCATTTTATTTGGAAGCATCATAAGCTCCAAAGAAAACAACTTGTTACCTCTACCCATCTATCCGTAAAAATCGAGAATTCTGGAACTCTGAACCGGTTTTCTGGTCCTGATTTTTTCAATGCCGTGGTTGAGATTGATGGACAAAGATGGGCTGGCAACATAGAGATACACCTTAAATCATCTGATTGGTATGCACATCATCACGAGACCGATTCAAACTACAACAATGTAATACTTCATGTGGTTTGGGAAGATGACGTGGAGATTTTTAGAAAAGATGGCTCCAAAATTCCAACATTGGAATTAAAAGATTATGTTCCTTTAGAGCTTCTAAATAGCTATCAAAATCTATTTAATAACCCTAAATCATCCTTTATTAATTGTGAAAAGGATTTTAAGACGGTTGATGATTTTTTACTTGAAAATTGGCTGGACCGACTTTATATTGAGCGTTTGGAACAAAAGTCTAGTTTAATCTTTGAGCTTCTCAAGACATCAAAGAATGATTGGGAGAGTGTTCTTTTTGCTATGTTGATGAAGAATTTTGGTTCTAAAGTAAATGGTGCTTTCTTTTTGGAAAGAGCAAAACTACTTAATTTTCCAATTGTCCGTAAAACAAGAAATTCTTTAAATCAATTAGAAAGTCTGTTGTTTGGTTATTTTGGATTATTAGAAAATGAGGATTGCAGAGATGTATACTATCTACAATTAAAAAAGGAATACAAGTATCTTTCCAAAAAGTTTGAATTATCACCTGCTATTGGAAAACCTGAATTCTTTGGTTTACGACCGTCAAATTTTCCTACGGTTCGCTTATCGCAATTGGCCAATTTATACGGAAAGCACGAAAATTTGTTTGCAGCATTAATGGAAATGGACAAGCTTGAAGATATTTATGCAATTTTTGAAACAGAGGCAAGTTCTTATTGGGACAATCATTTTACTTTTGGAAAAGTTTCCAAAAAAAGTAAAAAGAAACTTTCCAATAGTTTTATAGATTTGTTGATAATCAATACTATTATTCCCATTAAGTTTTGTTACGCTAAACATTTGGGAAAGGATTGGAACGAAGATTTAATTTCGTTGATTTCACAAATAAAAAAAGAAGAAAATTCAATAGTCACTGGTTTTAAAAACCTAGGCTCCAAAGCTAAAAATGCCTTGCAAAGCCAAGCTAAAATTCAGCTATACAACAACTATTGTTCAAAAAATAAATGCTTACAGTGTAGTTTGGGAGGACATTTATTGAACAGAAATACATATTTTTAAATATGAGTTTGTTTTACAATACACTCTATTATTTTCAAAAAAGGGGCTTTGAGGTCTGTAGGCGCATTGCCGAACGTTTGGGAATTAGAGCCAGAGTAGTGCGAACTACCTTCATATATTTAACGTTTGCAACTTTGGGCTTTGGTTTTGCCCTTTACCTTTTTATGGCATTTTGGTTACGAATCAAAGATTTAGTATACACTAAGAGAACCTCAGTATTTGACCTCTAACTATGATAAGATTATTACGTTCTAAAATAGTATGGGCATTTTCTTTGATGTTGTTTGTATTACTGTTTGGAGTAGTAGGATATAAGTTCATTTCAGACTTTACCTGGGTAGAGGCCATTTACATGACCATTATTACGGTGACCACAGTTGGTTTTTCTGAGGTAAGGCCTCTAGATCCAGATGCAAAGATTTTTACTGTATTTTTAATCGTAACAAGTGTTTTCATTTTTGGTTTTGCCTTATCGGTAATTACGGAATATTTATTAGGAAGAAATTCGCTTCAGATATTAAAAAAGAAAAAAGTGAAAAAGAAAATAGATAATTTATCCAATCATGTTGTTGTTTGCGGATATGGAAGAAATGGAATGCAAGCTGCGGAAAGACTAAAAGAGTACAAGATGCCTTTTGTCGTAATTGAAAGGGACAAGGAAGTGGTAGAACACCATGAGGATGATGCTCTTTTTGTAGAAGGGGACGCCAATGAAGATGAGATTCTTTATGCCGCGGGAATCGAACGGGCACAATACCTTATTACTGCTTTGCCAGATGACGCTACAAACCTGTTCATTGTGCTTTCCGCCCGTCAATTAAACAAGAATCTTTTTATAATTAGCAGGGCATCACAAATTACCTCGCAGGCAAAATTGCGGTTGGCAGGTGCCAACAAGGTGATTATGCCAGATAAAATAGGAGGAGACCATATGGCCTCACTGGTTGTAATGCCAGATTTGATAACTTTTATGGACAAACTCTCCATGGAGGGTGAACATACCACAAATTTAGAGGAAGTGGAAATTGAGGACTTTACCGATCAAATAGACTGTAATTCGCTACGTGATTTAGATTTACGCAGGAAAACTGGTTGTACGATAATAGGTTATATTGAACCGGACGGGAATTATATTATTAACCCAGAGGCGGATTTAGTGTTACAACCCAAAGGTAAAGTCATAGTTTTGGGAAGACCAGAGCAAATTAGAAAGCTTAATGAAATGTTTCAGATAGGATAGTTTAACAACCTTTAAATTTGATTCCGTTGAATTTTTTTAGGATATTGCCCCTTTTACATCAAATTAACATAACCAAATAACATATTATGAAGTATAGACTTCTTGCGATTATCTCAATGTTGATTCCAGTATTTTCCTTTGCACAAGAAACAGCAGAAATTGGCTTAGATAAAAGAATAGATCAAGCATTTGCTCCCGTTTCTGACTTCTTCAATACTGTAATTTTCTTTGAAATTATGGGGACGCCATTTGTATTGATTCTATTGGTAGGTAGTGCTTTGTTTTTTACACTTTATTTTGGATTCCCAAATGTTAGACATTTTTGGACAGCTATAAATGTCGTTCGAGGTAAATATGATGAATTGGAAGGTGAAGAAGGTCATGGAGTTGAAAAAGCAGAGGTCAATATAGTAGATGGAGATTTACCGGATACAATTAGAGATGAGAGTCATGAAGGGGAAGTAAGTCATTTTCAAGCACTGGCAACTGCGGTTTCCGGTACTGTAGGAAATGGAAATATTGCAGGTGTTGCCTTAGCAATTGCCTTAGGGGGGCCTGGAGCTACTTTTTGGATGATTATCTGTGGTTTGTTGGGAATGTCAACAAAGTTTGTGGAATGTACTTTAGGAGTTCAATATAGAGATGTTGGACCAGATGGTACCGTATATGGTGGCCCCATGTACTATATAAGTAAAGGACTTAAAGAGCGTGGATTTAAAACACTTGGTAAATTTGCCGCTGTTTTGTTTGCAATATTTTGTATCGGAGGATCTTTTGGTGGTGGAAATGCTGCACAATCCAATCAGGCTACTATTGTTGTAAAGGAATTAATGGGATTGGAAAGTACCAGTGCTGGAGCTGTAATAGGGTTGATTTTAGCAATCTTAGTAGGTGTTATTATAATAGGCGGAATTAAAAGGATAGCTTCAGTAACGGAGAAAGTTGTTCCGTTTATGGCAGTACTATACATATTAGCCTGTTTGTACATCATTTTTGGAAACTTTAGTTTAATTGATGATGCCATCTCTTTAATAATAACTGAGGCATTTAACCCTACTGCAATAGGTGTAGGAAGTGTAATAGGAGTGCTATTAGTTGGATTTAGACGTGCTGCTTTTTCAAACGAAGCCGGTGCAGGTTCTGCTTCTATCGCCCACTCAGCAGTGAAGACCAAATATTCAGCATCCGAAGGCTTGGTTGCCTTGTTGGAACCTTTTATTGATACCGTTGTAATTTGTACCATGACGGCTTTAGTAATAATAATTTTCAACTTTGGAGGTGTTTTTGACTATGGTGGTGATGGATCTGGTATCGTAATGATCGATGGTATGCCATATGAAGGTGCAGGTATCACTTCCAAAGCATTTGCAGAATATATACCATATTCCAATGTCTTTTTGACTATTGCTGTGGTTCTATTTGCAGTGTCAACTATGATTTCATGGTCTTATTATGGTCTTCAATCTTGGAAATTTCTTTTTGGAAGAGGTAAAAAAATGGATTTGACCTATAAATTCCTTTTTTGCATTTTCGTTATCATAGGTGCTGCTGCTAGCATGGACTCTATCTGGGCTTTTTCAGATGCTATGATATTCGCCATGGTATTCCCAAATATGGTTGGATTGTACTTCTTGTTCCCAGTTGTGAAAAAACAACTTGCTCGCTACATGGATGCGATAAAAGCATCCAAATAAAAATATCTTTTAAATATATGAAGTCCCACTTTAAGTTCAATAAACAAGAACGAAGTGGGATTTTCTTTTTGCTCCTTATTGTTATAGTCTTACAAGGAGTATATTTTTATGTGAAGGCAAATCCCTCTAGCAAATCACCAAAGGTTGCAGTAAATGTGTTGGCTGAATCCAAAATGGATAGTCTTAAAACGCTAGCATTGCAAAAAGACTCAATAAGAATTTTCCCTTTCAACCCAAATTATATTACAGATTATAAAGGATATACTTTGGGCATGTCTCCTAAAGAGTTGGATAGATTGTTTGCATTTAGAAAGCAGAAAAAATTTGTGAACTCCGCGGAAGATTTTAAAAAGGTCACCAAAGTTTCAGATTCACTTTTAAATACTATTTCGCCATACTTTGTTTTCCCTGAATGGACTCAAAAGAATAAACCAAGATATACTCGGAGTGATTCGAATATCATGTCCAAAGAAAAGAAAGTTGACAAGGTCAAAGATTTAAATCTGGCTACTGCGGGAGATTTGAAAACTATTAGAGGAATAGGAGATAAACTTTCGGAACGTATTATAAAGTTTAGAGATAGATTGGGAGGGTTTTTGGTTGATGAGCAATTGTATGATGTTTATGGATTAGAACCTAATGTGGTGCAACGAGTATTTAATAATTTTACTGTGATTAAACCGCCCAAAATATCAAAAATCAACATCAATACTTCAAGCGCCTCTGAAATCTCGGAACTAGTCTACATATCGTATACTATGGCCAACAAAATTGTAACGTACAGGGAGCTTAACGGAAGAATTAATTCCTTTGACGAATTGACAACTATTGAAGGTTTTCCATCTAAAAAACTAGATAGAATAACGCTATATTTGTCGCTTTAATAAAAATAGCCATGAACAGCATGTACTTCACAGAAGAACATCAACTTTTTAGAGAAAGTCTTAAAGATTTTTTACAAAAAGATGTAGTCCCACACATAGAAAAATGGGAAACAACGGGTACAATAGACCGCTTTATTTGGAAAAAATTTGGGGATATGGGCTACTTTGGCCTAGCAACACCTGAAACTGAAGAAGGACTGGGTCTCGACCTTTTCTATACGGTAATCTTACTTGAAGAACTGCAAAAGATAAATTCTGGAGGTTTTGCCGCAGCTATTTGGGCACATGTTTATTTGGCAATGACCCATTTAAATAAAAATGGGAACGAGGCACAAAAGAAGGCGTATTTGATTCCTAGCGTACTTGGAGATAAAATAGGATGTCTAGGGGTAACCGAGCCTTTTGGAGGTAGCGATGTAGCCGGTATGCGAACCACTGCCACACGCAAAGGTGATTCCTACATAATAAATGGATCAAAGACCTTTATTACCAATGGGGTTTATGGTGATTACATTGTTTTGGCGGCAAAGACGGATGCAAAAGCAGGCAATAAAGGTATCAGCATCTTTATTGTTGATTTGGATAGTCCCGGCGTTTCTGCAAACAAGCTCAATAAGTTAGGTTGGAGAGCTTCTGATACTGCAGAACTTGCTTTTGACAATGTGGAAGTACCGGCCTCAAATTTAATGGGTGAAGAAGGAAAAGGATTTGGCTTTATTATGGAAGCTTTTTCATTGGAACGCCTGATTATGGGAATTAACGCCCATGCAAGAGCTGAGTGGGCATTGGATTATGCAATTCAATATATGTCTGAACGTGAAACATTTGGTAAACCCATAAACCAATATCAAGCCTTACGCCATCGTTTTGTTGATTTGCATGCAGATATGGATTTGTGCAAGCAATACAACTATGCGGTAGTGTCCAATATGGATAAAGGCGAATATGTGGTTCGTGAAGCCACTATATCTAAACTCAAGTCAACCCAGATGGCAGATGAGGTAATCTACAATTGCTTACAGTTTTTAGGAGGCTACGGATACATAGAGGATTACCCTATGGCTCGTTTGCTAAGAGATAGCAGGTTAGGTCCAATTGGAGGCGGAACTTCAGAAATCTTAAGAGAGATTGTGGCCAAGATTGTCATCGATAAGAAAGAATATCGACCGCCAAGTCAATAAGAAAAAAAATATTTTGCAATAATACTTTTATAGATAAATTTCATTTGTATATTTGCACCCCCGTTTAATACGGGTTATCATTTTAAAGAGAGGAGGTTGTAGCCAATGTTAATAATACCAGTAAAAGAAGGAGAAAACATCGATAGGGCTTTAAAGCGTTTCAAGCGTAAGTTTGATAAGACGGGCACTATGCGCCAGTTGAGAAAAAGGCAGCAGTTTACCAAACCTTCAGTAAAACGAAGAGCTGAAATTCAAAAAGCTGAATATATACAAGGACTAAGAGACCAAGAAGAAATTTAAGGTTCTTAACCAAGATATTTATAAATCCCGTTCCAATTTAATTGGAACGGGATTTTTTGGTAGTAACCCCATATTATAGATTTGGGTAACTTTGGGTAATGCTTATAGAACCCTTTATATCATATTTACAGCTGGAGAAAAACTATTCCCGCCATACTATAAAAGCTTATGAAAAGGATGTAACCGAATTTTCTGAATTCTGTTCAATTGAATATAACCTCACATCTATTGCTGAGGTAAGCTATACAATTGTAAGAAGTTGGATTGTTTTTATGTCCAATAAAGAGGTCAGCAATAGAACTATAAATAGAAAGATATCATCATTGCGGGCTTACTACAGGTTTTTGCAAAAGATCAATCAAATAAGTGTTTCACCTTTAGTTAAACATAAAGCCCTAAAAACCAATAAGAAAATAGAAGTGCCGTTTTCTGAAAAGGAAATGGAAAAAATATTATCAGAAATACCTTTTGATAATGATTTTGAAGGCGTACGGGATAAACTCATTATAGAGCTGTTATATACCACTGGTATTCGTAGAGCGGAATTAGTGGGTCTTCAATTAAAGGACATCAATGATTCAAATAGTACATTGAAAGTATTGGGAAAAAGAAATAAAGAACGTATTCTGCCTCTCTTGCCATCCACGATTTCTATGCTGCAAGAATATGTATTGCTCCGGTCTAAACTAGAAAAAATAGCAGATAGTTCATATCTGTTTTTAACAAAAAGCGGTCTTAAAATTTATGAAACACTTGTTTATCGCACTATAAATAGGTATTTTAGTTTGGTATCCCCAAAGGTAAAAAAGAGTCCACATATTTTAAGACATACTTTTGCAACACACTTACTTAATAGGGGAGCGGATTTAAATTCTGTTAAAGAATTATTGGGTCATTCAAGTTTAGCGTCTACACAGGTATATACGCATAACAGCATAGCTGAATTAAAAAAGGTTCACCTAAAGGCCCATCCTAGAAACAAGGAATAGCATATTTCTTGTATCGTTTAACCTAGCTACCATATTTGGTAGCCCTAAAAACTACATCTTATGAAAGTAAATGCACAATCGGTAAATTTTATTGCGGACGCCAAGCTTATAGATTTTATTCAAAAAAGAATGGATAAGCTAGAAGTTTTTTATGATAAGGTCATCGGTTCAGACGTTTATTTAAAAGTTGAAAACACAAGTGCAAAAGAAAATAAGATAGTAGAGATTAAGTTATTGGTGCCTAGAGATAAGCTCATTGTAAAAAAACAATGCAAATCATTTGAGGAAGCAGTGGATTCTGCTTGTAATTCCCTTGAAAGAAAATTGGTGAAAAAGAAAGAAAAATTAAGAGCAAAAGCTTGAATAAAATTTTTGCGATTTTATTTTGATTAAATAAATAAATATATACATTTGCAGTCCGTTAGAAATAGCGGGCTTTTTTTATGGAAAAAAGGCTATAAAAGGCCGATGTAGCTCAGCTGGCTAGAGCAGCTGATTTGTAATCAGCAGGTCGTGGGTTCGAGTCCCTCCATCGGCTCGTAAGTTATTGAAAATAAAGGAAGGGGAGATACTCAAGCGGCCAACGAGGGCAGACTGTAAATCTGCTGACTACGTCTTCGCAGGTTCGAATCCTGCTCTCCCCACAAAAGTTGTTAGCGGAACAACTGGAATTGGGTAGTTTTTTTGAAATATTGAAAACTTTTGGGTTAAACCAAAAAAAATGCGGGAGTAGCTCAGTTGGTAGAGCGTCAGCCTTCCAAGCTGAATGTCGCCGGTTCGAACCCGGTCTCCCGCTCTAAAGTCATTCTTGTGAAGACAAGAATCTCTTCCAATTAATGGGAGGACTATTTTAAAGTAGTTGTTTCAACACTTTACGCCGGTGTAGCTCAGGGGTAGAGCGTTTCCTTGGTAAGGAAGAGGTCACGGGTTCAATTCCCGTCATTGGCTCAAAACGATTTGTACACTAATATAAACTAAGATTAAAATTATTTAAAATGGCAAAGGAAACTTTTGATCGTTCCAAACCGCACTTAAATATTGGCACTATTGGACATGTAGATCACGGTAAAACAACATTAACTGCGGCTATTACTACAGTATTGGCTAATGCGGGTCTTTCTGAAATGAGAAGTTTCGATTCTATCGATAACGCTCCTGAAGAAAAAGAAAGAGGTATTACCATTAACACATCGCATGTTGAATATTCAACTGCAAATCGTCATTATGCTCATGTTGACTGTCCTGGTCACGCGGATTACGTGAAAAACATGGTTACCGGTGCCGCTCAAATGGACGGTGCTATATTGGTGGTTGCCGCTACAGATGGTCCTATGCCACAAACTCGTGAGCACATTCTTTTAGGTCGTCAAGTTGGTATTCCAAGAATCGTTGTATTCATGAATAAAGTGGATATGGTTGATGATGAGGAGCTTATTGAATTAGTTGAAATGGAAGTAAGAGAATTACTTTCTTTCTACGAATATGATGGTGATAATGGACCAGTAATCGCAGGATCTGCCTTAGGAGCACTTAACGGTGAGCAGAAATGGGTTGATACTGTAATGGAATTGATGAAAGCTGTTGATGAATGGATTGAGTTGCCAAAAAGAGATGTTGAAAAAGATTTCTTGATGCCAGTTGAAGATGTATTCACAATTACAGGTCGTGGTACTGTTGCTACAGGACGTATTGAAACAGGTATCGCTAATACTGGAGATTCTGTTGATATTATTGGTATGGGTGCTGAGAAATTGGCTTCTACTATCACTGGTGTTGAGATGTTCCGTAAAATATTGGATAGAGGTGAAGCTGGAGATAACGTAGGTATCTTGTTAAGAGGTATTGAAAAATCTCAAATTAGCCGTGGAATGGTAATCTGTAAGCCAGGTTCTGTTAAGCCACATGCTAAATTTGAAGCTGAGGTTTATATCCTTAAGAAAGAAGAAGGTGGTCGTCACACTCCTTTCCATAACAACTACCGTCCTCAGTTCTATGTTAGAACTACGGATGTAACAGGTAACATTGCACTTCCAAGTGGAGTTGAAATGGTTATGCCTGGAGATAACTTAACTATTACAGTAGAGCTTATTCAGCCAATTGCACTAAGTGTAGGTCTACGTTTCGCTATCCGTGAAGGTGGTAGAACAGTAGGTGCCGGTCAGGTTACTAAGATTTTAGATTAAAATTATTATATAATCATAGTTTACGTTAAAGGGTGTCCGTCATTTGACGGATACCTTTCGATGTAAATAGAAGCGGGTGTAGTTCGTCTCTGAGATTTGAGACAGTAAGACGCCATATTTTACGGGCGTAGCTCAGTTGGTAGAGCACTGGTCTCCAAAACCAGGTGTCGGGAGTTCGAGCCTCTCCGCCCGTGCTAGAAAAATACAATTAGAATATGTTCACTTACATTAAGGAATCATTCGAGGAGTTAAAGAGTAACGTTACTTGGTTAGATAGGGAGAAAGCCTCTAGTTTGATGATTATAGTTGCTGTTTTTTCAATTTTGTTTGCATTGGCCACATGGGGGGTAGATTCCCTGTTCAGTAAGTTGATTAGATTGTATTTTGATAACGTAATAGGATAGTTGAGTATGTCTGAGGTTCTGGAGAAAAAGTGGTATGTAGTGAGAGCGGTGAGTGGCCAAGAGAATAAGATCAAAGGCTATATCGAAAGTGAAGTGGAGCGTAATGGTTTCGGTGATTACCTAGAAGATGTTCTTGTTCCAACTGAAAAAGTAGTGCAAATCCGTAACGGAAAGAAAATCAATAAAGAAAAAGTTTACTTTCCAGGATATATAATGATAAAAGCCAATTTGGGAGGAGAAATGATACATATCATTCGCTCTATAACAAACGTGATTGGTTTCTTGGGTGAAACCAAGGGCGGTGATCCAGTTCCTTTAAGGAAATCAGAAGTCAACCGAATGTTAGGAAAAGTGGATGAGCTAGCTGTTAATACAGATAACGTTGCTATTCCTTTTGTGCTTGGTGAAACAATAAAGGTTATTGATGGTCCTTTCAACGGTTTCAATGGAACTGTGGAGAAAATCAATGAAGAGAAGCGTAAACTTGAAGTCATGGTGAAAATTTTCGGAAGAAAAACACCATTGGAATTGAGCTATATGCAAGTAGAAAAAGTGTAATCAGAAGTCTGATATCAGATAGCTGAAAACTGAAAAATAAATAGAGCTGTTACATATAAAGTTGTGTTGCTTCCAATTGACACACTTTCAATTTAATTAAAAACAATGGCAAAAGAAGTAGATAAGGTAGTTAAATTACAAGTTAGGGGAGGTGCTGCGAATCCGTCGCCACCGGTTGGACCCGCCTTAGGTGCTGCAGGTGTTAACATCATGGAGTTCTGTAAGCAGTTTAATGCTCGTACACAGGACAAACCGGGTAAAGTATTACCTGTTGTGATCACCGTTTACAAAGACAAATCTTTCGAGTTTGTTGTAAAGACACCACCAGCGGCAGTTCAATTGATGGAAGCAGCTAAGATTAAAAAAGGATCTGGCGAACCTAACAGAGTTAAAAATGGTTCTGTATCCTGGGATCAAGTAAAGCAAATCGCTGAAGACAAAATGGTCGATTTGAATGCTTTTACAGTAGAGTCTGCAATGAGTATGGTTGCAGGTACTGCTAGATCCATGGGTTTAAAAGTAGCAGGCAAAAGACCTTTTTAAAATCTTAAAGCAATTTATAATGGCAAGATTGACAAAAAAGCAAAAGGAGGCCCATTCCAAAATAGATAAGAATAAATTGTATTCTTTGGATGAGGCATCTGCTTTAGTAAAAGAAATAACTAATGTAAAATTTGACGCTTCCATTGACCTTGCGATTCGTTTGGGTGTAGATCCAAGAAAAGCAAATCAAATGGTTCGTGGTGTTGTTACCTTACCTCATGGTACAGGTAAAGACGTAAAAGTTTTAGCATTGGTGACCCCAGATAAGGAAGCAGAGGCTACAGCAGCCGGTGCTGATTTTGTAGGGTTAGATGAATATTTGGATAAAATAAAAGGCGGTTGGACAGATGTTGATGTTATCATCACTATGCCAAGCGTTATGGGGAAATTAGGACCATTAGGTAGGGTTTTAGGACCTAGAGGTTTAATGCCCAATCCAAAGACAGGTACAGTAACTATGGATGTTGCAAAAGCAGTATCTGAGGTTAAGGCCGGTAAGATTGATTTTAAAGTGGACAAGACTGGAATAGTACACGCTGCAATTGGAAAAACATCTTTCTCTGCAGATAAGATTGCTGGTAATGCCAAAGAATTGTTGGATACTTTGGTAAAAATGAGACCAGCTGCTGCAAAAGGTGTTTATATGAAGAGCATCTATTTGTCCAGTACAATGAGTCCTAGTGTTCAATTAGATCCAAAAGCAGTTTCGTAACTGGTAGTCAATATTTTAACTATGACAAGAGAAGAAAAAGCAACCGTAATAGAAGATTTGACTGCACAGTTAGCTGATAACGCTAATATTTATTTAGCGGATATTTCAGGATTGGATGCCGTTGCCACTTCAAATTTAAGAAGGGCATGTTTTAAGGCTAATATTAAACTTGCAGTTATTAAGAACACCTTGCTTGCAAAAGCAATGGAAGCTTCTGATAAGGAGTTTGGAGAACTTCCTGATGTTTTAAAAGGAAATACATCTTTGATGTTATCCGAAACAGGAAATGCTCCGGCAAAACTTATCAAAAATTTCAGAAAAAAATCAGATAAACCATTACTTAAAGGAGCTTTTATAGCAGAAGCTATCTACATAGGTGATGAAAACCTTGATTCGCTTGTAAACATCAAGTCTAAAGAAGAGGTTATTGGGGAAATTATCGGATTGTTACAATCACCAGCCAAGAATGTTATTTCTGGTCTTAAATCTGGTGGCGGTAAATTGGCCGGTATCCTTAAAACATTATCTGAAAAATAATTCGCGCACAATAAACTAAGTATATTTTTAAAAATTTGATTAAACGATAGAAAAATGGCAGATTTAAAAGATTTTGCAGAACAGTTGGTAAACCTTACGGTAAAAGAGGTAAATGAGTTGGCCGACATTTTAAAAGAAGAATATGGTATTGAGCCTGCTGCTGCTGCAGTAGCTGTTGCTGCTGGCGGTGCCGGTGGTGGTGAAGCTGAGGCTGCTGAGGAAAAATCAGAATTTGATGTAATCCTTACAGCTGCTGGTGGTTCTAAATTGGCAGTAGTAAAACTAGTTAAGGAATTAACTGGTCTTGGATTGAAAGATGCTAAAGACATCGTTGACAGTGCACCAAAAGCTGTTAAAGAAGGTGTTGCCAAAGATGAGGCGGAAGGTATCAAAAAATCATTGGAAGAAGCAGGAGCGGAAGTTGAGCTTAAATAGTAGCTTTTACCATACAAATATTGGTTAAGGTCTTTCCATAATAATGGTTAGACCTTAGCCTGTTTTTATAGCAGCGTGTGATGATACACGTTACCCTTTAGAGAATTCACTATCAAAATTTGTCCATAGATGTTCACAAACAATACTGAAAGAGTAAATTTTGCATCCGCTAAGAACATACCGGAATACCCGGATTTCTTGGACATTCAGATTAAATCTTTTCAAGACTTTTTTCAACTTGAAACAAAATCTGATGAAAGAGGAAATGAAGGGCTCTACAATACCTTCATGGAAAATTTTCCAATTACAGACACTAGAAACCAGTTTGTACTTGAGTTTCTTGATTATTTTATAGATCCACCAAGATATTCCATACAAGAATGTATAGAACGTGGACTTACCTATAGCGTTCCCTTAAAGGCACGCCTAAAATTATATTGTACCGATCCAGAGCACGAAGATTTTGAAACGATAGTTCAAGATGTGTATTTGGGTACAATTCCATACATGACTCCTAGTGGAACCTTTGTTATCAATGGTGCTGAGCGTGTTGTGGTTTCACAGTTGCATAGATCTCCAGGGGTTTTCTTTGGACAATCTTTTCATGCAAATGGTACAAAGCTATATTCTGCAAGAGTAATTCCTTTCAAAGGTTCTTGGATTGAATTTGCTACGGATATCAATGGGGTTATGTACGCTTACATTGATAGAAAGAAAAAATTACCGGTTACTACACTTTTCCGTGCAATCGGTTTTGAAAGAGATAAAGATATTTTGGAAATCTTTGACCTTTCTGAAGAGGTGAAAGTTTCTAATGCAGGTCTTAAAAAAGTATTGGGACGCAAATTGGCTGCAAGAGTATTGAATACTTGGCATGAGGATTTTGTGGATGAAGATACAGGTGAAGTGGTTTCTATTGAAAGAAACGAGATTATTCTAGATCGTGATACCATTCTTGAAAAAGACCATATTAATGAAATTATAGAGGCAGACGTAAAAACGATTTTGCTTCATAAAGAGAACAATGCACAGTCAGACTATGCAATTATTCATAATACATTGCAGAAAGACCCTACCAATTCTGAGAAAGAAGCGGTGGAGCATATCTATAGACAATTACGTAATGCTGAGCCGCCAGATGAGGAAACAGCCCGCGGTATTATAGATAAGTTGTTCTTCTCTGATCAACGATACAACTTAGGTGAGGTTGGTCGTTATAGAATGAATAAAAAATTACAGTTGGATATTGGAATGGACAAACAAGTCTTGACCAAGGAAGATATCATTACTATCATCAAATATTTGATTGAGTTAATTAACTCAAAAGCAGAGATTGATGATATTGATCACTTGTCCAACCGTCGTGTAAGAACCGTGGGTGAACAACTATCATCTCAGTTTGGTGTTGGTTTGGCACGTATGGCTCGTACTATTCGTGAGCGTATGAACGTTCGTGATAACGAGGTGTTTACTCCTATAGATTTGATTAATGCAAAGACTTTGTCTTCCGTAATCAATTCATTCTTTGGAACAAACCAGTTGTCTCAGTTCATGGATCAAACTAATCCATTGGCGGAGATCACGCACAAAAGAAGATTATCAGCACTAGGACCTGGTGGACTTTCAAGAGAAAGAGCAGGATTTGAGGTACGTGACGTTCATTATACGCACTACGGAAGATTATGTCCTATTGAAACACCTGAAGGACCGAACATTGGTTTGATTTCTTCACTTTCAGTATTTGCAAAAGTGAACCCAATGGGCTTCTTGGAAACTCCATACCGCAAGGTTGAAAATGGCGTTGTTGATACCAAGGAATTTACCTATTTGAGCGCTGAAGAGGAAGAAGGAATGAAAATTTCCCAAGCTAACATCCCAATGGATGAAAAAGGAAAAATTCTGGATGATAAGGTTATTGCACGTGAAGAAGGTGATTTTCCTGTAGTTGATCCAGGTGAAGTTAACTATACAGATGTTGCACCAAATCAAATTGCTTCTATATCTGCATCTTTGATTCCATTCTTGGAACATGATGATGCGAACAGGGCTTTGATGGGGTCAAACATGATGCGTCAGGCAGTTCCATTGTTAAAACCACAATCTCCAATTGTAGGTACAGGTTTAGAAAGACAAGTGGCCACTGATTCTAGAGTATTGATTAATGCAGAAGGAGACGGGGTTATAGAATATGTAGATGCTCAGAAAGTAACAATTAAATATAGCAGGTCTGAAGACGAGCGATTAGTAAGCTTTGAGGAAGACTCCAGAACTTACAACTTGGTTAAGTTTAGAAAAACGAACCAAGGAACAAGTATTAACCTAAAACCAATTGTTAAAAAAGGTGATAAGGTTAAAAAGGGAGAAGTGCTTTGTGAAGGTTATGCAACTGAAAAAGGTGAATTGGCACTTGGTAGAAACCTGAAAGTGGCATTTATGCCTTGGAAAGGATACAACTTTGAGGATGCAATCGTAATATCGGAGAAAGTAGTGCGTGAAGATATCTTTACCTCTATCCATATTGATGAGTATGCCTTAGAAGTAAGAGATACCAAATTAGGAGCTGAAGAGCTTACCAATGATATTCCTAACGTTTCTGAAGAAGCTACCAAAGATTTGGATGAGCACGGGATGATCAGAATAGGTGCAGAAGTTAAACCTGGCGATATTTTGATTGGTAAGATTACACCAAAAGGTGAATCTGATCCAACTCCAGAAGAAAAACTGTTGCGTGCTATTTTTGGTGATAAAGCAGGAGACGTAAAAGATGCTTCATTAAAAGCATCACCATCTTTAAGAGGTGTCGTTATCGATAAGAAATTATTCTCACGTTCTATTAAGGATAAGAGAAAACGTTCAGAAGATAAAGAGGCAATCTCTAGGTTAGAGATGGATTACGAAGTGAAGTTTGAACAATTGAAAGATGTTCTTATTGAAAAACTGTTTGGGTTGATCAATGGAAAAACTTCGCAAGGTGTAATGAACGATCTTGGTGAAGAAGTACTTCCAAAAGGAAAGAAATACACCATCAAAATGTTGAACGCTGTTGATGATTTTGCTCACTTAGTGGGTGGGAGCTGGACAACAGACGATAAAACCAATGAGCAAGTAGCAGATTTGTTGCACAACTATAAGATCAAATTGAATGATATTCAAGGAAACCTTAGAAGGGACAAGTTTACTATTTCAGTAGGTGATGAACTACCAGCAGGTATAATGAAATTGGCCAAGGTTTACATTGCTAAAAAGCGTAAACTAAAGGTTGGTGATAAGATGGCAGGGCGTCACGGTAACAAAGGTATCGTTGCACGTATTGTTCGTCAAGAAGATATGCCTTTCTTGGAAGATGGAACGCCGGTGGATATCGTATTGAATCCATTAGGAGTACCTTCTAGGATGAACATTGGTCAGATATATGAGACGGTGTTAGGTTGGGCTGGTCTTAAATTGGGAAGAAAGTACGGAACCCCAATTTTTGATGGAGCTACACTAGATCAAATCAATGCACTAACCGATGAGGCTGGTGTACCAAGATTTGGGCATACATACCTTTATGACGGTGGAACAGGAAAACGTTTTGATCAAGCAGCTACGGTAGGTGTTATCTATATGTTGAAATTAGGACATATGGTAGACGACAAGATGCACGCCAGGTCTATTGGTCCATATTCGTTGATTACACAACAACCATTGGGTGGTAAAGCCCAGTTTGGTGGTCAGCGTTTTGGTGAAATGGAGGTTTGGGCACTTGAGGCTTATGGAGCTTCAGCTACACTACGAGAAATATTGACGGTTAAATCGGATGATGTTATCGGAAGAGCAAAAACGTATGAATCCATCGTTAAAGGTGAAACCATGCCAGAACCTGGGTTGCCAGAATCTTTCAACGTATTGATGCACGAACTTAAGGGATTAGGTTTGGATATCAGACTGGAAGAGTAGAATACTATAGAAAAGCATTTTTAATTATATCATCTCCATATTGTTATGGCTAGAATAAAAGATAATAACGCACCAAAAAGGTTTGATAAAATTTCCATAGGACTGGCTTCTCCAGAGTCAATCTTGGCTGAGTCCCGCGGAGAGGTTTTAAAACCTGAAACTATTAACTATAGAACGCACAAACCTGAACGTGATGGGCTGTTCTGTGAGCGTATATTTGGTCCTGTAAAGGATTATGAATGTGCTTGTGGTAAATATAAGCGTATCCGTTACCGTGGAATTGTTTGTGACCGTTGTGGTGTTGAAGTAACAGAGAAAAAAGTACGTAGAGATCGTGTTGGGCACATTAATCTTGTGGTTCCTGTAGCACATATCTGGTATTTCCGTTCACTTCCAAATAAAATAGGATACTTATTGGGATTACCTTCCAAGAAGTTGGATATGATTATCTATTACGAAAGATATGTTGTAATCCAGCCAGGTATTGCTAAAGGCCCTGAAGGTGAAGAAATCAACAAAATGGATTTCTTGACCGAAGAGGAATACCTTAATATTTTGGAATCCATTCCTGCTGAAAACCAGTACTTGGAAGATACAGACCCTAACAAGTTTGTGGCCAAAATGGGTGCGGAGTGTCTAATTGATTTATTGTCTAGAATTGACTTGGAAGAACTTTCATACAGTCTAAGACATAAAGCAAATACAGAGACTTCAAAACAACGTAAAACAGAAGCTTTAAAGAGACTTCAGGTTGTTGAAGCGTTGCGCGAGTCTCAAGAAAATAGAGAAAACAGACCTGAGTGGATGATCATGAAAGTAGTTCCGGTTATTCCACCAGAATTACGTCCATTGGTACCATTAGATGGTGGTCGTTTTGCTACTTCAGATTTAAATGATCTATACCGTAGGGTGATTATCCGTAATAATCGTTTAAAGCGATTGATGGAAATAAAAGCTCCTGAGGTAATCTTGAGAAATGAGAAGCGTATGCTTCAAGAAGCGGTCGATTCTCTTTTTGATAATACAAGAAAAGCTTCAGCGGTAAAAACAGAATCAAACAGACCTTTAAAATCACTTTCAGATTCATTGAAAGGGAAGCAAGGTCGTTTCCGTCAGAACCTTTTGGGTAAACGTGTGGATTATTCTGCCCGTTCCGTAATTGTTGTTGGTCCAGAAATGCACCTATACGAATGCGGTCTTCCAAAAGATATGGCTGCTGAACTTTACAAACCTTTTGTAATCAGAAAACTGATTGAAAGAGGAATTGTAAAGACTGTAAAATCTGCAAAGAAAATTATAGATAAAAAGGAACCTGTAGTTTGGGATATCCTTGAAAATGTTCTTAAAGGACATCCAGTACTATTGAACCGTGCCCCTACATTACACAGATTGGGTATACAAGCGTTCCAGCCAAAACTTATAGAAGGGAAGGCTATTCGTTTGCACCCATTGGCATGTACAGCATTTAATGCGGATTTTGATGGTGACCAGATGGCAGTTCACTTGCCGTTGGGCCCAGAAGCTATTTTAGAAGCTCAACTATTGATGTTGGCATCTCAAAATATCTTGAATCCTGCCAATGGTTCTCCAATTACCGTTCCTTCACAGGATATGGTATTGGGTCTTTATTACATGACCAAAGAAAGAAAATCAACCAAAGAGGTTCCAATCCAAGGAGAGGGATTAACATTCTACTCTGCAGAGGAAGTTGAGATTGCCTTTAATGAAGGAAAAGTTGATTTGAATGCAGGAATCAAGGTTAGAGCTAAAGATTTTAATGAAGAAGGTGAGCTTGTAAGCCAAATCATAGCTACAACAGTTGGTAGGGTGTTGTTCAACACAGTTGTTCCAGAAGAAGCAGGATATATCAATGAAGTATTGAACAAAAAATCGCTTAGAAATATCATTGGTGATATTCTTGGAGTTACAGATGTACCTGCTACTGCTGCATTTTTGGATAAGATAAAGTCAATGGGATATGATTTTGCCTTTAAAGGAGGGCTATCCTTCAGTTTAGGTGATATTATCATTCCGCCAGAGAAGCATGAAATGATCAACGAAGCCAATGGGCAAGTTGATGGAATTATGGCGAACTATAACATGGGTCTTATCACTAATAATGAAAGATATAACCAAGTTATCGATGTTTGGACTTCTACAAATGCTATGTTGACCGAATTGGCCATGAAGCGAATTCGTGAGGACCAACAAGGATTCAACTCTGTATACATGATGTTGGATTCCGGTGCAAGGGGTTCTAAAGAGCAAATTCGTCAATTGACCGGTATGCGTGGTTTGATGGCCAAGCCTAAAAAATCCACTGCAGGAGGGGGAGAGATTATTGAAAACCCTATTCTTTCCAACTTTAAGGAAGGATTGTCTATTTTGGAATACTTTATCTCAACTCACGGTGCGCGTAAAGGTCTTGCAGATACCGCTTTAAAAACTGCGGATGCAGGATATTTGACGAGACGTTTGGTAGATGTTTCTCAAGATGTAATCATCAATATTGAAGATTGTGGTACGTTAAGAGGAATTGAGGTCAAAGCTTTGAAGAAGAACGAAGAAGTCGTAGAAACTCTAGGAGAAAGAATTCTTGGAAGAGTATCACTGCACGATGTATACAATCCATTGAATGAGGAATTGTTATTGACCGCTGGCCAAGTAATTTCTGAATCTGATATGAAAAAGGTCGAAGCAGCTCCAATTGAAAGAGTTGAAGTACGTTCTGCGTTAACCTGCGAGGCTCCAAAAGGAATTTGCGGTAAGTGCTACGGTAGAAACCTTGCAACCAATAAAATGGTTCAAAGAGGTGAAGCTGTTGGTGTTGTTGCAGCACAGTCTATTGGTGAACCAGGTACACAGTTGACCCTACGTACATTCCACGTAGGTGGTATTGCAGGTAACATTTCTGAGGATAACAAGTTAGAAGTGAAGTTTGATGGTGTTGCAGAAATAGAAGATTTAAGAACAGTTGTTGGAGAAAACGGTGATGGCGAAAAGGCCAATATTGTTATCTCCAGGACTTCTGAAATCAAAGTTGTTGATGCTACCACTGGAATTACCTTAAGTACAAATAATATTCCTTACGGTTCTCAATTGTTCGTTAAGAACGGAGATAAAATCAAGAAAGGAACTGTAATTTGTCAATGGGATCCATATAACGGTGTAATTGTTTCTGAATTCCCTGGTCAGATTGCCTATGAAAATATTGAGCAAGGAGTTACATACCAAGTTGAGATTGATGAGCAGACTGGTTTCCAAGAGAAAGTAATTTCTGAATCAAGAAACAAGAAACTGATTCCAACCTTATTGATTAAAGATGGTAAGGGAGAGACTTTACGTTCTTACAACCTACCAGTTGGTTCACATATAATGGTGGATGATGGTGATAAAATCAAAGAAGGGAAAATCTTGGTTAAGATTCCACGTAAATCTGCAAAAGCAGGGGATATTACAGGAGGTCTACCTAGGGTAACAGAGCTTTTTGAAGCACGTAACCCTTCTAACCCAGCGGTTGTTTCCGAGATTGATGGTGTAGTTTCATTTGGTAAGATCAAGCGTGGTAATCGTGAGATTATTATTGAATCAAAATTGGGCGAAATCAAGAAATACTTGGTTAAACTTTCAAACCAGATTTTGGTGCAAGAGAACGATTACGTTCGTGCAGGTATGCCTTTATCCGATGGATCTATTACTCCAGAAGATATTTTGGCAATCAAAGGACCATCAGCAGTACAACAGTATTTGGTAAACGAAGTACAAGAGGTTTACCGTTTACAGGGTGTAAAAATTAATGACAAGCATTTTGAAGTTGTCGTTAGACAAATGATGCGTAAAGTACGTATTGAAGATTCAGGGGATACAACTTTCTTGGAGAATCAATTGGTTCATAAAGATGACTTTATCCGTGAGAATGATGAGATTTTTGGGATGAAGGTTGTTGAAGAACCTGGAGATTCTGAGAACCTTAAAGCAGGACAGATTATATCTGCTCGCGCGTTAAGAGATGAAAATTCAGTATTGCGAAGAACAGATAAAGCTCTTGTTAGTGCAAGAGATGCCGTAGCAGCTACAGCAACTCCAATCTTGCAAGGTATAACACGTGCTTCGTTGCAGACAAAATCATTTATCTCTGCAGCATCATTCCAAGAGACTACTAAAGTATTGAACGAGGCTGCTGTAAGCGGTAAAGTTGATACCTTGGAAGGCTTGAAGGAAAATGTTATTGTTGGACATAAAATTCCTGCCGGTACCGGTATGAGGGATTATGATAGTATCATTGTAGGCTCAAAAGAGGAATACGATGAAATCATGGCTCGAAAAGAGGAATTCAAATTCTAATAAACAAACCCTGGCGATATCGTCAGGGTTTTCTTTTTTAATACATAAAATACAATGGCTGAGAAAAATCAAAATCAAAAACAGATCAATATTGAATTGGATGAAAAAACCGCTGAAGGGATCTATTCCAATTTGGCAATCATCAACCATTCAGTATCTGAATTTGTTGTAGATTTTATTAGTATGATGCCTGGTGCCCCCAAGGCTAAGGTGAAAAGTAGGATTGTGTTAACACCGCAACATGCCAAAAAATTCTTGAAGGCATTAAATGATAATGTGACGCGGTTTGAAAAAGCACACGGTGCTATTAAGGATTATGAACAACCTTCAATTCCACTAAATTTCGGACCCACTGGGGAAGCATAAGAACAATAAAAAACCGACTATTGTCGGTTTTTTATTGCTATGTATTTTTCGGGCTAACTAAGCCACCCTTTTTGAATGCCCTTTTTGGCAAAGAAGATAAGGTAAATGCCAAAAACAATAACAACAATTGGCATAATCACTATGTTAGCACCCATAACCTCTAAGGCATTGCTCAGAAAAAAGGTGTGAATATTCAAGACGATGGATCCCAAAACAGATAAAATGAGTAAAGGTCTGGCCCATTTCTTACGAAGCAATAACGAGATTGACCCAATGGCACCAGCAAAAACAGCTATCGCAAAACCGGCAGTTGCCCAAGCAGGTCTACCCTCATAAAGTTCTCTTATTTCTTGGCTCATTTGTTCCAATTGTTCAATACTGGTATAGGCATCGGCCAAGTATGCGCTTACACCCATAAGATTCCACAGTAAAGCAATAACACTGACCACCCAGAACCAAACTGGTGGTTTATTTATAGAATCAGTTGTCATAAAAAAGTATTTATTGGTTATGTGCTTATAAAGTACAAAAAAAGACTGATCTATCCAGAATACATAAACTTGGATACCTAGTAAACATCTTCAGAATCTTTAAGTATTAGTCAAATTCTGAGGTAAAATGAAGCTTAACCGAAGGGTATTTTTGTTGCGTCATCTGTAATGAGAATTGCGAGTCAGCTAAAAAAACCAATTGTCCACGTTTATCAATAGCTAAAAACTTCTGCTTCACTCTTTTAAACTCTTTAAATTCATCGTTGGACGCATCGTCTGCTTCTACCCAACAAGCCTTGTGCACTGGAAAGTTTTCGTAGGTGCATTTGGCGCCATATTCATGCTCCAATCGATACTGAATGACTTCATACTGAAGCGCACCAACCGTACCAATAACTTTACGACCATTCAATTCCAAAGTAAATAACTGGGCAACACCTTCATCCATAAGTTGATCAATGCCTTTGTACAGCTGTTTGGACTTCATAGGGTCAGCGTTGTTAATATACCTGAAATGCTCGGGAGAAAAGCTTGGAATGCCTTTATAGCTTAATTTTTCACCGCTGGTCAGCGTATCACCAATCTTAAAATTACCAGTGTCATGCAATCCCACAATGTCACCTGGATAAGAAATATCAACGATTTCTTTCTTTTCTGCGAAAAACGCATTTGGACTGGAAAACTTCAAATTTTTATTATGTCTCACATGCAGGTACGGTTTATTGCGCTCAAAAGTACCAGACACAATCTTTATGAATGCCAAACGATCTCGGTGTTTGGGATCCATATTGGCATGTATTTTAAATACAAAACCTGAAAAATCCTTTTCGCTTGCCTCCACCAAACGTTCTTCTGCCATTTTAGGTCTTGGCGGAGGTGCAATTTCAACAAAACAGTCTAATAGTTCTCGTACACCAAAGTTGTTCAATGCCGAACCAAAAAAGACAGGTTGTTGCTGTCCTTTTAAATAGGAGTCTTTATCAAATTCAGGATAAACCCCACTGACCAATTCTAAGTTGTCCCTAAGTTCTTGTGCTGCCGAATCTCCAATAATGTCATCAAGTTCAGGATTTTCAATATCGGTAAAGGCAATAGTTTCTTCAATATTCTTCTTATTGTTCCCGCTAAAAAGATTGATGTTTTTTTCGTAGATATTATATATTCCCTTAAAGTCATACCCCATTCCAATAGGAAAACTTAGGGGGGTAACGGACAAGCCTAGTTTTTGTTCAACTTCATCCAAAAGGTCAAAGGCATCCTTACCTTCTCTATCCAATTTATTAATAAAAACGATCATGGGGATATTCCGCATTCTACAGACTTTGACCAATTTCTCAGTCTGTTCCTCAACACCTTTTGCAACATCGATAACTACAATAACACTATCCACCGCAGTTAAAGTTCTAAAAGTATCCTCGGCAAAATCTTTGTGCCCAGGAGTATCTAGAATATTGATTTTTTTATCATTATAAATAAAAGCCAAAACTGATGTGGCTACGGAAATCCCCCTTTGACGTTCAATTTCCATAAAATCACTAGTAGCAGTTTTTTTGATTTTATTGTTCTTTACTGCTCCGGCTTCTTGAATAGCACCACCAAAAAGCAACAGTTTTTCTGTTAGAGTTGTTTTACCGGCATCCGGGTGAGAAATAATGCCAAAAGTCCTTCGTCTTGCTATCTCTTTATCAAAATCCATCAGCGAAAATTTCGGCAAAAATAACGTAAATATCCCTGTTATAATTAATTACAAGATTTATAAATAATTGTTAATATAAATAGGACAAAAAAAGTAGAAGTATTGCCTTTAAAAATAAAAAGTAAAGTACTTTTCATACGCCTAAGGTTTTTGTTTTTTACTAAGCCGTAATCTTTTTATGAAAACCTTACGTATTAATATAAGTGGTAAATAATGATGAGGAATAAGCCTTTTATCGATAAAAATAGGTGATAAGCTCTAAATGCATTAATTATGCGTTTGAGATTATTTGGAGCGTAGAGAACACAAATATCCACTTTTATTAAATAAGAAAAGCCCCATTTTCTTACACTTACGAGAACTACAAGCCATGGTGATTAGTTGACCAAAACTGTCATTTATGGAAAAAAATACTTTCTTAGAATTTAAGAAAAAGGTTTCATACACTCTTTTTTTAATATTAGGATTAGCCGTTTATCTAACGGTTACCTCATTTAATGGGGCTCCTGGTACTTTAATTAATTCTGAACTATCTGTTTTTACGGATACCGATGGAGATGGTGTTCCGGATAACAAGGATATAGATATTGATGGAGACGGAATAATTAATACCGTTGAAGATCAAAATTTGGATGGAGATGATTGTTATTGGACTTACCCAACAGATACAGATGGTGACGGCATTCCGGATTATTTAGATGTAGATTCTGATGATGATGGAATTATTGACAACATTGAAGGGCAAACTAGTTACGGATATATCCCACCATCTGGAAAAGATAAAGATCGCAATGGATTGGATGATGCCTATGAAGAAACACCTGGAAGTTGTGGTGGATTAACACCTATAGATACAGATGGTGATAAGATTCCGGATTATTTAGACATTGATTCTGATGACGATGGAATTATTGACAATATTGAAGCGCAAAGTACCCCAGGTTATATCCCACCATCAGGCAAGGACAAAGACCATAATGGGCTTGATGATGCCTATGAAGAGACTCCTGGAAGTTGTGGTGGATTAACTCCAATAGATACAGATTCTGACCATCACCCCGATTTTAGAGACATAGACAGTGACGATGACGGTATTATCGACAATGTAGAAGCACAGACAACAGATTATTTCCAGGCACCTTGCGGTGTTGATAGTGATGGCAATGGGTTGGATGATCATTACGAGTCTCACCCTGGCTCCAGTGAAGGACTAGACCCTATTAATAGTGACGATGACCATCAACCAAATTTTAGAGATATTGACAGTGACAATGATGGTTTACCTGACAATGTAGAGGCGCAGCCTACAGTAGGTTATGTTCCTCCTACAGGAGAAGATGATGATAAAGATGGTCTTGACAATGCTTATGAAGGTAGTGGAGATGAAGGCCTTGATCCCGAGAACACGGATGGCGAGGACGAGCCCGATTATCTTGACGATGACAGTGACAACGATTTGGTGGCGGACAACAACGAGGGTAACGACTTCAACTTTGACGGCATCCCTGACCAGATATACACGGGCAACGATACGGACAATGATGGATTGGATGATGGCTACGAGGGCAGTGATGTCGATGATGGCTATGATGTGAACGATGAGATAGACGATCCTGCAAACGACCTTCCGGACACGGACGGCACTGAGGATGTCAACTATAGGGACTTTGATGATGACGGTGACGGGATCGACACCCCGGATGAAGATGTAGATGGGGATGGTGACCCAACGAACGATGATACGGATGAAGATGGCACCCCTGATTACCTAGATCCCAATGATGATGTGGACACCGATGATGACGGTGTGCCCGACAGTGTGGACCTTGATGATGACAACGATGGAATTCTGGATACAACCGAAGACCCGAACCTTGACAATGACAACGATCCATTGACGAACTCATTGGACAGTGATGGTGATGGTCGCCCTGACCATTTGGACATAGATAGTGACGATGACGGTATCCCTGACAATGTAGAGGCGCAGCCGACCAATGGCTATGTAGCACCGAACGATGACGACGAGGCGACCTATGCCGCGAACGACGGGGTGAACTCTGCTTACCTTGGTGGTCTTACACCTGAGAACACGGATGGTGAGGACGAGCCCGATTACCTTGATGATGACAGTGACAACGATCTTGTTGCTGACAACAATGAGGGTAACGACTTCAACTTTGACGGTATCCCTGACCAGACATACACTGGAACGGACACGGACAACGATGGATTGGACGATGGCTACGAGGGCAGTGATGTCAATGATGGCTATGATGTGAACGATGAGATAGACGATCCTGCTAACGACCTTCCGGACACGGATGGCACTGAGGATGTCAACTATAGGGACTTTGATGATGACGGTGACGGGATCGATACCCCAGATGAGGACATGGATGGAGATGGCGACCCAACGAACGACGATACCGATGAAGACGGCACCCCTGATTACCTAGATCCCAATGATGATGTGGACACTGATGATGATGGTGTGCCCGACAGTGTCGACCTAGATGATGACAACGATGGTATTCTGGATACAACCGAAGATCCAGGGCTTAACAATGGGGAAGATCCATTGGACAGTGATGGTGATGGTCGCCCTGACCATTTGGACATAGATAGTGACGATGACGGTATCCCTGACAATGTAGAGGCGCAGCCCACCAACGGATATGTTGCACCGAACGACGACGACGAGGCGACCTATGCTGCGAACGACGGGGTGAACTCTGCTTACCTTGGCGGTCTTACCCCCGAGAACACGGATGGCGATGATGAAGTTCCGGATTACCTTGACAATGACAGTGACAACGATTTGGTGGCGGACAACAATGAGGGTAATGACTTCAACTTTGACGGCATCCCCGACCAGATATACACGGGCAACGATACGGACAATGATGGATTGGACGATGGCTACGAGGGCAGTGATGTCAATGACGGCTATGATGTGAACGATGAAATAGACGACCCTGCGAACGACCTTCCCGATACGGACGGCACGGAGGATGTGAATTACCGTGACTTTGATGATGACGGTGACGGGATCGACACCCCAGATGAGGACGTGGATGGGGACGGGGACCCAACGAATGATGATACCGATGAAGACGGCACCCCTGATTACCTAGATCCCAACATGTTAAATATTATCGATGCAGTGGATGATGTATATAATTCTGATACTTCTGGAGGGATTATTTTGGATAGTGATGTACTTTCCAATGACACCCTTGATGGAGAATCGGTTACCCTATCAGATGTGATTCTGACTTCCACGCCCACAGATGAACTGACCATCAATGATGATGGAAGTGTGAGCGTAGAACCTGGAACCCCTGAAGGAACTTACACCATTGAATACACGATTTGTGAGATTGCAGATGTGGACAACTGTGATACAGGCACTGTTACCGTTGAAGTTGGTCCTGGCATGAATGTGATTGACGCTGTGGATGATGCATACAGTTCTAATAGTTCAGGAGGAGTTATTTTGGATAGTGACGTACTTTCCAACGACACCCTTGATGGAGAATCGGTTACCCTATCAGATGTGATTCTGACTTCCACGCCCACAGATGAACTGACCATCAATGATGATGGAAGTGTGAGCGTAGAACCTGGAACCCCTGAAGGAACTTACACCATTGAATACACGATTTGTGAGATTGCAGATGTGGACAACTGTGATACGGGCACTGTTACCGTTGAAGTTGGTCCTGGCATGAATGTGATTGACGCTGTGGATGATGCGTACAGCTCTAATAGTTCAGGAGGAGTTATTTTGGATAGTGATGTACTTTCCAACGACATCCTTAATGGTGAATCGGTCACCCTATCAAATGTGATTCTAACTTCCACCCCCACAGGTGAATTGATTATCAATGATGATGGAATTGTAAGTGTAATTCCTGGAACCCGTGAAGGAACTTACACTATTGAATATACTATTTGTGAGGCTGCTAATTTAGATAACTGCGATACTGCTACAGTTACAGTTACAGTGTCTTTAGAAAGTATTTTAGTTAACCAAATGTTGACTCCTAATGGAGATTTAAAAAATGATTTCCTTTTTATAAGAGGAGTTAGAAATATTAAAACAAGTACACTTAGAATTTTTAACAGATGGGGTGTCGCGGTATACGAAGGAAAAGACTACAACAATGTCAACAATGTCTTTGATGGGAGGTCTAGAGGGAGATCAACTTTGAGTGCGAACGATTATCTTCCGGCCGGAGTATATTTTTATATATTTGACTACGAAACGGATGAAGGAAGTTTTACAGACTCCGAATACATATACATAAGTAGGTAACATATTGAAACAGAATGATTAAAAAGCATTTTTTAATTCCGTTTTTATTTATTGGAATGATATTTCAGGGTCTTGTTGCCCAGCAAGACGCTCAATACACACAATATATGTTTAATACATTGAGTGTTAATCCTGCCTATGCAGGATCAAGAGGACAATTGAGTTTTGCAGGATTGTATCGATCCCAATGGGTTGGGTTGGATGGAGCGCCTGAAACTTTTACACTAAACCTTCATTCACCTATTCGTAATAGTAGATTAGGTTATGGTGTTTCCATAGTAAATGATAATATTGGAGATGGAGTTGTACAAGAAACCTATTTGGACGCAGTACTTTCTTATACCATAGATGTTTCCAGAGATGCAAAGCTTTCATTTGGGTTAAAAGCAGGTGGGAATATGCTCAGTCTTGACTTTAACGGTCTTCGGAACTTTGACCAAGAAGTAGTAAATCAAGATAATATTGACAACCAATTTTCACCAAATTTTGGACTGGGAATATATTATCATACCGATAAATTCTATGCAGGAGTTTCTGCTCCAAGTATTTTGGAAACAGAGTATTTTGATAGTGGTTCAAATGACCCAGAGTCAGTAAATTTTCTTGCCACAGAGCGTATAAATTTCTATCTAATAACCGGTTATGTTTTTGATTTGAATGCAGATCTTAAATTTAAGCCAGCCTTGTTGACTAAGGCTGTTGGCGGGGCACCATTGCAAGTTGACATTTCTGCAAATTTTCTTTTTGCAGATAAATTCAGTTTTGGTGCAGCATATAGGTTAGATGCAGCGGTAAGTGCCCTGGCAGGATTTCAAATAACAGACCAAATTATGCTTGGTCTGGCATATGATAGGGAAACAACGGAATTAGGAGGGGCCCAGTTTAATGATGGTTCTTTTGAAGTCTTTTTAAGACTAGAGTTGCTAAAAGCATTTCAAAAAACAGTATCACCTAGATTCTTTTAATACAGTTTAAAATGCTAAAAAGAATACTTATACTCATAATTGTTTTTTCAGGATATGTAACCAATACCTTGGCGCAAGAGAAGGTGAATGAGAAACAACAGGCAAAAGTAAAGGCAAAAGCAGATGAGCAATATGATGAATATTCTTTTAGCCCTGCAATAGATATTTACAAAAAAGTCCTGGATAAAGGTTATGTGTCTTCAGATTTGTTGAAGCGTCTGGGTAATTCCTATTACTTTAATGCTAAGTATGAAGAAGCAGCCAATGTCTACAAAAAATTAGTAGAAGCATTTCCTGATGGAACTGAGCCCGATTATTTTTTTAGATACGCTCAAAGTCTAAAAACCTTGGGAGATTATGAAGGATCTGCCAAAGTGATGGCTAAGTTTAAAGAAATGACTTCTGTTAGTGATGATAATGATTTTTATGACGAGGATTATCTTGCCAAAATAGAAGAAAATTCAGGAAGGTATGATATTAAGCCTTTTGGCTATAATAGTAAGTACTCGGACTTTGCAGCATCCTTTTATGAGCAGGGCCTTATTTTTTCATCTGATAGAGATACAGGAAATTTAGCACGCTACAGACATACCTGGAATTCGAAAGATTTTCTTGACTTATACAAAGTAAACGCAGACAGTATTTCTAACAATTTAGTGGTTAAATTGGAAGGTGATGTAAACACAAGGCTTCATGAGTCTACTTCTGCAGTTACCAAAGATGGATATACCATGTACTTTACAAGAAACAATTTCTTGGATGGTAAAAAGTACAAAGATCAAAACGGAGTAATCCGATTAAAGATTTACCAAGCTGAGTTGGTAGATGGAGAATGGACTAACGTATTGGAACTTCCGTTTAATAACGATTCCTATTCAGTGGCGCATCCTGTATTGAGTCCAGATGAGAAGAGGTTGTACTTTGTTTCCGATATGCCCGGAACAATTGGGGAATCAGATATTTTTATGACAGAAATAATTGGAGATGGCACATATGGCCCCATCATTAATTTAGGAAAGAATATAAATACTGGTTCACGGGAAACCTTTCCATTTATTACGCAAGATGGAGTACTTTATTTTTCTTCTGATGGACATCAAGGTCTTGGGGGATTAGATGTTTTTGCTACAAAAATTGCTTTCGGGAATTTTGAAGAACCAGTCGTTAATGTAGGGAAACCGGTTAATAGTAACTATGATGATTTTGCATTTATCCTAAAAAACGAGTCTAAAGAAGGCTATTTTTCTTCCAATAGAACGGGCGGTTTAGGAGAAGATGATATATATCAATTTGAAGAAACAGAACCTTTGGTTCTTGATTGTTTGCAGGATGTCACCGGTACGGTGCGAGATAGAATATCCAATGAAATCTTAGTTGGAGCCACGGTTAAAATTATTGATGAAGAAAACAATGAAGTATCTTCCACTATTACCGATTCTAAGGGCAACTACGTATTAGGACTTGATTGTGCAAAAGGAAACTTTGTTAGGGCTTCTAGAGATGGCTACGTACCTGCAGAAGAATACCTGAACAAGTCCTATGGTAAACCTAGGATCGTAGACTTTTATTTAGAACGAGATGTGGTAACAGGAGGCTTTGGTGATGATTTGGCCAAATTACTTCAATTAAGTACCATTTATTTTGATTTAAATAAGTTCAATATTCGTTCAGATGCCGAGATTGAAATTCAAAAAGTAATCGTGGCAATGGAGAAATATCCAAGTTTAAAAATAAAAGTAAATTCTCATACAGATAGTAGGGGCAATGATGCTTATAACCTATGGTTATCTCAGAAAAGAGCAGCATCCACAGTGGCTTATATGATTTCTAAGGGAATTTCTGCAGACCGACTTCAAGGAGAAGGTTATGGAGAAACTAGATTGGTAAATGACTGTGCAAATGGAACTCCTTGTTCCAAGGAAAAACATCAATTAAATAGACGATCTGAATTTATCATTTTTGAATAATTCTTGAACTACTTACCTCAAGGATTGACCTAGTAAAATTCCAGAAAAATTAGGTTTCTACCCGCTGTTAGATTTCTGTTTTAAAGCCCTAATCGATAAAATGCCCAAATTTTAACAATTTTTAGGGATTAATGAAAATACATACACCATTATTTGCTGTCTTCACTAGCGTAATGGAGGTCTAGACAACATTTTTTGGGCACGCAAGGGCTTACAATCTATTTTTATTGAGATTTTGATAATATGGAAGTTAAATGTTGATTTCCAAGTTAGTTTCTGTAGATGAAAAACCTCAATACCAAAAGTTTAATATTCTTTATCCTTTTTTTAGGAACGTTTGCAGTTTCTGGACAAACTACCATTTGGTTTGAAGATTTTGAAAGCCCAACAGCAGTTAATGATTTAACAGGAACTGCAACAGGCCCCGAAGCTACTTCATGGGCAGCAACTGGAGATACTCACAATAATACTAATAGAAGGCTTGATGTTGCAAGTGTGGGTGGAAGTCAAGTAATGCGAGCTAGGAACACAGATCAAACTGAAACCTGGGCAACAGCAATTGTAGATATATCGGGCTATACTAATATTTCCTTTAGTATGGATGCCGGTCTTGCTGGAGTAGAATCAGGCGATAGTTTTACAGGCTCTTACAGGATTGATAGCGGAACATGGATGAATTTTCAAAACACCACAACGACTGGAGTTTTGGCATCGTATTCTGTTACAGGTCTTTCTGGTAGTACATTGGAGATACGAGTGCAATTTGTCACAAATCAAAACAGTGATACCGAATACTATTTTATAGATGATGTAACTATACAAGGAACACCCGTAGGAACGTCATGCACTACGCAATCTACCTCACCTAATGTTACAATACCGGATAACAACGCTACCGGCGTTTCAAGAACGATTAATTTTTCTACAACCAGTGCGGTAACAGATGTAAATGTTACGGTGGACATAACACACCCATGGGATTCCGATTTAACTATCAATATAACCAGTCCTTTAGGTACAACAGTTTTATTGTCCTCAGGAAATGGAGGCAGTGGTGACGATTATACAAATACAGTTTTTGATGATGCTGGAGGAACACCTATTACATCAGGTTCGGCACCATTTACAGGAACTTTTAGTCCAGAAGGTAATCTTTCAGATTTTAACGGAGAGAACCCTATTGGTAATTGGACTTTAACAGTATCTGATAATGCTGGTTCAGATGTAGGAACTTTAAATAGCTTTTCAGTTGAAGTATGTACCGCAGCAGGGTCACCAGATTTAGTAGTTTCAAAAACAGTGGACGATAGCACCCCTCCAGAAGGATCTAACATAGTGTATACGTTAAGTGTTGTAAATAATGGTCCGGTAGATGCTACAAACCTAAGCTTAACAGATATTTTACCGGCTGGTGTATCGTATGTAAGTGATGATGGTTCTTATAATTCTGGAACAGGAGTATGGACTATTGGTACGTTGAACAATGGAAATACAGCTACCTTAAATATTACTGCCAGTGTTGATGGAGGTACAAGTGGTTCAACCATCACCAATACAATTACTTCAGTAACTGCAGACCAAACGGATAGCAATGCAACCGTTGACGATTTAAGCGAATCGATTGTACCTACAGTTGATCAACCTCCAGTATTAACAGTAACAGGAAATCAGGTGTACTGTCCGGGAACATCATTGGCCATAGCCGAAACATTTAGTTTAACAGATCCGGATAACACCACAACAGATGCCATTTTTATTCAAATATCTTCAGGGTATATAAATGGAGAAGATTTACTGACCCTTACTGGAACACATCCAAATATCACAGCAACATGGGATGCCGTTGAAGGAGAACTTACCTTACAAGGGCCAACCACTTTTGCAGAATTTGAAGCAGCTGTTTTGGCTGTTGAATATTCTAGTAGTGCTGTAAGTCCAACGGGAACTAGACAATTTTCAATTACTCCTGGTAGTGCAAACTTTTTACCCCCCACAGGTCACTATTATGAATTTATTTCCAGCCCTAATATCACATGGACAGCGGCAAGAGATGCTGCTGCTTTAAGAACTTATTTTGGTCTGCAAGGGTATTTAGCAACCCTAACTTCCCAAGCGGAAGCAGACTTTTCGGGTTCACAAGCTTTAGGTGTGGGTTGGATTGGTGGTAGTGATGCTGCAACTGAAGGAGACTGGAGATGGGTTACAGGTCCAGAGGGTCTTGCCAATGCAGGTGCAGGAACTCCTTTTTGGTCTGGAACTGCAGGAGGTACAACTACTGCACCGGATTTTTTCGCTTTTTGGAATGCAGGAGAACCCAATCAATCAGGAAATGAAGATTATGCACACATTACAGACCTTTCAGTGACTTCATCACCTGGATCATGGAATGATTTGCCAAATACAACCTCTACTTCTGGACCATATCAAGCACAGGGATATGTAGTGGAATACGGAGGAACCACAGGAGATCCTGTCTTAAGTATTACAGGTGTAACAACGATAACAGTAGATAATGTAAACCCAACAGCCAGTAATCCATTACCTGTTACTGTTAATTGCTCCGCAGATGTTCCGGCAGTTGCAATTACAGATGTAACAGACGAGGCGGATAATTGTACCACTAGTCCAGTAGTAACCCATATTAGTGATGTCAGTGATGGAGGAACAAATCCTGAAACTATTACAAGAACATATCGTGTTACAGATGATGCTGGTAACTTTATAGATATAACCCAAACTATAACAGTTGACCCTATTTCAATAGATATACAACCAACTGACCAGACGGTAAACTTAGGAAGCAATGGTACTTTTGTATCAAGTACAAGTAACGCAGACACATATCAATGGCAAGTAAGTACTAATGGAGGAGGAAGTTTTTCCAATATAACAAATGGAGCGGAGTACACGGGCACAAATACTGAAGTCTTGACTGTATTGAACCCAAGTTTAACAAAAGATGGATATACCTACAGGATAATAGTTTCCAATTCAGGAGGCTCATGTGCATCAGTCACATCATTAGAAGCAACTTTGACAATTGCTATTGATACTGATGGAGATGGTATTTTTGATATTACAGACTTGGACGATGACAATGATGGTATTTTGGATGCAGTAGAATCCCCAAAAACCGTATTGTGGGTAACCAATGGCACAGCTGGGACAGAAGAGCAGAATACAATTGATAAATTAACAGCTTTAGGATATACGGTTACTGTGGTTGATGATGGCGTAGGTGGAGATGCTAACAATTATGGTGTCACCTTCGTCTATGAAGATTCCAATAGTGGTACAGCTCTTGCCAATGTAGCTAATTTAACAACAACAACAAATGGCGTTATAACCAGTGAACCGGCATTACATGATGATATCTTGGGTGCGGCAACAGGGGGAAGTGGTGGTTTGACCTCGGTCAATATTATAAATAATACACATCCAATAACTTCTGGACTGTCACTAGGGAGTTACAATATTGGAGATGCTCTGTATCATGGAAATGGGTTGACTACCGGAACAGTTTTGGGTCGAGATCCCAATAACAGTGAAGCATCCATTGTAATATGGGAACAAGGTGATGCCATGGAGGTAGGAATCGCACCAGGTAAAAGAGCAATAGTACCTCATGCAAATGGAAATGGTGGATTTAACTCTGCAGGAGAAGATTTACTGGTAAATGCTATCATGTGGACAACAGCAATTGACACGGATAACGATGGAGTTTATGATGATTTGGATTTAGATAGTGATAATGATGGAATTTATGACGCTGTTGAAGCGGGTCATGATCAAGCCTATTCTAGTGGACGTCTTACTGGAGCAGTTGGGACAGATGGTGTGCCAAATAGCGTACAAGCCAGCGGACAAGAAAATAGCGGAACAGTAAATTACACCATTGCTAACTCGGATTCATCCGGAAACAATGACTATTTGGAGGCAGATAGCGATGCAGATGGTTGTGGAGATGCAGATGAGGCATATGCAGATATAAATGCGGATTCAGATGATAATGGAACTTACGGATCGGGTATACCTGCTATAAACCTTGATGGAACCGTCCAAACAGCTGCGTACACGGTCCCAGCAGATGGAGACACCAATACTACATTTGACTTTCAAGAAGCAGGTATAGCTCCTGCAATTACAGTTCAACCCATGGACTCAACTACATGCCCAGGTTGTGGCACGACATTTAATGTTACAGGAACAAATGCTGATACATTTCAATGGCAGCGTTTTAATGGTTTAACATGGGACAACGTAACTGATACTGGAATCTATAGTGGAGCAACTACAAGTACACTGACGATTACTAATCCAACGACTGCAAATGATGGGGAACAATATCAAGTTTTGGTTTCCAATTCGTCATACATCTGTAGTTTTGAAACTTCAAACACAGTGACCCTAACAATAAGAGTGTCAGGTGTAATTACAAACCGTAGAATTACGTACAGGGTTAAAAGAAACTAGAGAACCCCACAAATAATACCTGTTTTTATTCAAATTTCTGCTTGCAATACGCTTTACATATTTGCTGTATTGAGATGATAATTACATGCCTAGGATTGTTTAAAATAATGGTAAACAAAGGAACTTCGATAGCAAGAAAAGCATTGATTTAGTACGTAAAATCTTTCACTTAGTTTATGTTTTGTTAAGCTTAGTTATGCTTTAATACAATAACTATAACTATTGATAATACTGGTTTAATCGATAAACAACCTTAAAAAAATCTTAGTTATTGAATGTGATAACTTCAAGATTTAACAGCTATACAATCGGTTTTTAGTAGTACACAACAAATATTTTCATCCCCTATAGGTAAAGGTAATTTTGTAAAGTGTAGTAGTATTCAAAGTATTGAAGTGCAAAACTCGCAAAATTGATTACAAAAAAGATAGTACATACGATGTCAATTAACAATAACCCCATGAAAAAGAACATCATAATCATAGTTTTCCTTTTCTTCACAGGATTTGCCTTTTCCCAGACTACGGTAACCTTGCAAGATCAATGCAATTGTGAAGTTCTAAGTGGAACCGCAGTTACAACACCTGGAGTAGCAACACCGACAGGAGCTGACGCTGGAGATATTTATGTAAACACCAATACAGGTACCATCTATTTTTGGGATGGTGATTCTTGGGAACTAACTTCATCAGATGACCAGCAACTAACAGGTTTTGCTTTTGATGGAATTACAAATGAATTGACATTGACTTTGGAAAATGGGGGAAGTGTAAATGTTGATTTAAGTAGCTTGAGTGATACCCTTACAGATACAAATACTACGATAGCTTCTTTTGGTATTGATGGAACAAATACGAATCTGGTAATTACAGATTCAGATACAAATACATTTTCAGTTGCTTTAGCTGATATTGCGGCTTTGGTTAATACAGATGCACAAACGTTAACTACTGATAGTACCCCGGGTAATATTGGCATTACTGGTGGTAATTCTCTCATATTGAACACTGACGATGCCGATGCCGACCCGACGAACGAACTATCTGATGTAGCCTTATCGGGCACGACCTTGGAGCTTACGAACGCCGCTGCGGGAGCCACGGGTGTTGACCTGGACGGAACCTTCGCCACTGACGCGGAGCTTGCTGCCCTTGACACTGACGATGCGGATGCGGACCCCACGAACGAACTATCGGACGTAGCCTTATCGGGCACGACCTTGGAGCTTACGAACGCCGCTGCGGGAGCGACCGGTGTTGACCTTGACGGAACCTTCGCCACGGACGCGGAGCTTGCTGCCCTTGACACCGACGATGCGGATGCCGACCCGACGAACGAACTATCTGATGTAGCCCTTAGTGGCACGACCTTGGAGCTTACGAACGCTGCTGCGGGAGCGACCGGTGTTGACCTTGACGGTACCTTCGCCACCGATGCGGAGCTTGCCGCCCTTGACACTGACGATGCGGATGCCGACCCGACGAACGAACTATCCGATGTTGCTTTATCGGGCACGACCCTTGAGCTTACGAACGCCGCTGCGGGCGCCACTGGTGTTGACCTTGACGGAACCTTCGCCACCGACGCGGAACTTGCGGCCTTGGATACGGACGATGCGGATGCGGACCCGACGAACGAACTATCTGATGTAGCCCTTAGTGGCACGACCCTTGAGCTTACGAATGCTGCTGCGGGTGCCACGGGTGTTGACCTTGACGGAACCTTCGCCACCGATGCGGAGCTTGCCGCCCTTGACACCGACGATGCGGATGCCGACCCGACGAACGAACTATCCGATGTAGCCTTATCGGGCACGACCTTGGAGCTTACGAACGCCGCTGCGGGAGCGACCGGAGTCGACCTGGACGGAACCTTCGCCACCGATGCGGAGCTTGCCGCCCTTGACACTGACGATGCGGATGCCGACCCGACGAACGAACTATCCGATGTTGCTTTATCGGGCACGACCCTTGAGCTTACGAACGCCGCTGCGGGCGCCACTGGTGTTGACCTTGACGGAACCTTCGCCACCGACGCGGAACTTGCGGCCTTGGATACGGACGATGCCGATGCCGACCCGACGAACGAACTATCGGACGTGGCCTTATCGGGCACGACCCTAGAGCTTACGAACGCCGCTGCGGGAGCGACCGGAGTCGACCTTGACGGAACCTTCGCCACGGACGCGGAGCTTGCCGCCCTTGACACTGACGATGCCGATGCGGACCCGACGAACGAATTATCGGACGTAGCCTTATCGGGCACGACCCTTGAGCTTACGAACGCCGCTGCGGGAGCGACCGGTGTTGACCTTGACGGAACCTTCGCCACCGACGCGGAACTTGCGGCCTTGGATACGGACGATGCCGATGCCGACCCGACGAACGAACTATCGGACGTGGCCTTATCGGGCACGACCCTTGAACTTACGAACGCCGCTGCGGGAGCGACCGGTGTCGACCTTGACGGTACCTTCGCCACCGACGCGGAGCTTGCTGCCCTTGACACTGACGATGCGGATGCGGACCCTAATAACGAGATACAAGATGCTGCCGGAGTTGATTTCACCCCAGCGGGAAACACTACAAGTACGGATGTACAGGCTGCGATAGAAGAACTTCAGACCGATATAGACGGTTTCGCTGCCACAGCGGGCCAAACCAATACGGCCTCCAATGTTGGTACGGGCGGTGTTGGAACATTTGCAAGAAAGACAGGTGCCGATCTGGAATTCAAAAATATAAATGCTGGTTCCAATAGGATAACGATTACAGATGATGCCGGTAATGATGAAGTTGATATTGACATCAATGACACTGCCTTGGATGCTACCTTCGCCACCGACGCGGAGCTTGCTGCCCTTGACACTGACGATGCGGATGCGGACCCCACGAACGAACTATCGGACGTGGCCTTATCGGGCACGACCCTTGAACTTACGAACGCCGCTGCGGGAGCGACCGGAGTCGACCTTGACGGTACCTTCGCCACCGACGCGGAGCTTGCCGCCCTTGACACTGACGATGCGGATGCCGACCCGACGAACGAACTATCGGACGTGGCCTTATCGGGCACGACCCTAGAGCTTACGAACGCCGCTGCGGGAGCGACCGGAGTCGACCTTGACGGTACCTTTGCCACTGACGCGGAGCTTGCCGCCCTTGACACTGACGATGCGGATGCGGACCCCACGAACGAACTATCGGACGTGGCCTTATCGGGCACGACCTTGGAGCTTACGAACGCCGCTGCGGGAGCGACCGGAGTCGACCTTGACGGAACCTTCGCCACTGACGCGGAGCTTGCGGCCTTGGACACTGACGATGCGGATGCCGACCCGACGAACGAACTATCTGACGTAGCCTTATCGGGCACGACCCTTGAACTTACGAACGCCGCTGCGGGAGCGACCGGTGTTGACCTTGACGGTACCTTCGCCACCGACGCGGAGCTTGCTGCCCTTGACACTGACGATGCGGATGCGGACCCGACGAACGAACTATCTGACGTGGCCTTATCGGGCACGACCCTTGAACTTACGAACGCCGCTGCGGGAGCGACCGGTGTTGACCTTGACGGAACCTTCGCCACGGACGCGGAGCTTGCCGCCCTTGACACCGACGATGCGGATGCCGACCCTACGAACGAACTATCCGATGTAGCCTTATCGGGCACGACCTTGGAGCTTACGAACGCCGCTGCGGGAGCGACCGGAGTCGACCTTGATGGTACCTTCGCCACCGATGCGGAGCTTGCCGCCCTTGACACCGACGATGCGGATGCCGACCCTAATAACGAGATACAAGATGCTGCCGGAGTTGATTTCACCCCAGCGGGAAACACTACAAGTACGGATGTACAGGCTGCGATAGAAGAACTTCAGACCGATATAGACGGTTTCGCTGCCACAGCGGGCCAAACCAATACGGCCTCCAATGTTGGTACGGGCGGTGTTGGAACATTTGCAAGAAAGACAGGTGCCGATCTGGAATTCAAAAATATAAATGCTGGTTCCAATAGGATAACGATTACAGATGATGCCGGTAATGATGAAGTTGATATTGACATCAATGACACTGCCTTGGATGCTACCTTCGCCACTGACGCCGAACTTGCGGCCTTGGATACGGACGATGCGGATGCGGACCCCACGAACGAACTATCGGACGTAGCCTTATCGGGCACGACCTTGGAGCTTACGAACGCCGCTGCGGGAGCGACCGGAGTCGACCTTGACGGTACCTTCGCCACCGATGCGGAGCTTGCCGCCCTTGACACTGACGATGCGGATGCGGACCCCACGAACGAACTATCTGACGTGGCCCTTAGTGGCACGACCCTAGAGCTTACGAACGCCGCTGCGGGTGCCACGGGTGTTGACCTTGACGGAACCTTCGCCACCGACGCGGAACTTGCGGCCTTGGATACGGACGATGCGGATGCGGACCCGACGAACGAACTATCTGATGTAGCCCTTAGTGGCACGACCTTGGAACTTACGAACGCCGCTGCGGGAGCCACGGGTGTTGACCTTGACGGAACCTTCGCCACCGATGCGGAGCTTGCCGCCCTTGACACTGACGATGCCGATGCCGACCCGACGAACGAACTATCTGACGTGGCCTTATCGGGCACGACCTTGGAGCTTACGAACGCCGCTGCGGGAGCGACCGGAGTCGACCTGGACGGAACCTTCGCCACCGATGCGGAGCTTGCCGCCCTTGACACTGACGATGCGGATGCCGACCCCACGAACGAACTATCTGACGTAGCCCTTAGTGGCACGACCTTGGAACTTACGAACGCCGCTGCGGGAGCCACTGGTGTTGACCTGGACGGAACCTTCGCCACTGATGCGGAACTAGCTGCCCTTGACACTGACGATGCGGATGCGGACCCGACGAACGAACTATCTGATGTAGCCCTTAGTGGCACGACCTTGGAACTTACGAACGCCGCTGCGGGAGCCACGGGTGTTGACCTGGACGGAACCTTCGCCACTGACGCGGAGCTTGCTGCCCTTGACACTGACGATGCGGATGCGGACCCCACGAACGAACTATCGGACGTAGCCTTATCGGGCACGACCTTGGAGCTTACGAACGCCGCTGCGGGTGCCACGGGTGTTGACCTTGACGGAACCTTCGCCACCGACGCGGAGCTTGCCGCCCTTGACACCGACGATGCGGATGCGGACCCGACGAACGAACTATCGGACGTGGCCTTATCGGGCACGACCCTTGAACTTACGAACGCCGCTGCGGGAGCGACCGGAGTCGACCTTGACGGTACCTTCGCCACCGACGCGGAGCTTGCCGCCCTTGACACTGACGATGCGGATGCCGACCCGACGAACGAACTATCGGACGTGGCCTTATCGGGCACGACCCTAGAGCTTACGAACGCCGCTGCGGGAGCGACCGGAGTCGACCTTGACGGTACCTTTGCCACTGACGCGGAGCTTGCCGCCCTTGACACTGACGATGCGGATGCGGACCCCACGAACGAACTATCGGACGTGGCCTTATCGGGCACGACCTTGGAGCTTACGAACGCCGCTGCGGGAGCGACCGGAGTCGACCTTGACGGAACCTTCGCCACTGACGCGGAGCTTGCGGCCTTGGACACTGACGATGCGGATGCCGACCCGACGAACGAACTATCTGACGTAGCCTTATCGGGCACGACCCTTGAACTTACGAACGCCGCTGCGGGAGCGACCGGTGTTGACCTTGACGGTACCTTCGCCACCGACGCGGAGCTTGCTGCCCTTGACACTGACGATGCGGATGCGGACCCGACGAACGAACTATCTGACGTGGCCTTATCGGGCACGACCCTTGAACTTACGAACGCCGCTGCGGGAGCGACCGGTGTTGACCTTGACGGAACCTTCGCCACGGACGCGGAGCTTGCCGCCCTTGACACCGACGATGCGGATGCCGACCCTACGAACGAACTATCCGATGTAGCCTTATCGGGCACGACCTTGGAGCTTACGAACGCCGCTGCGGGAGCGACCGGAGTCGACCTTGATGGTACCTTCGCCACCGATGCGGAGCTTGCCGCCCTTGACACCGACGATGCGGATGCCGACCCTAATAACGAGATACAAGATGCTGCCGGAGTTGATTTCACCCCAGCGGGAAACACTACAAGTACGGATGTACAGGCTGCGATAGAAGAACTTCAGACCGATATAGACGGTTTCGCTGCCACAGCGGGCCAAACCAATACGGCCTCCAATGTTGGTACGGGCGGTGTTGGAACATTTGCAAGAAAGACAGGTGCCGATCTGGAATTCAAAAATATAAATGCTGGTTCCAATAGGATAACGATTACAGATGATGCCGGTAATGATGAAGTTGATATTGACATCAATGACACTGCCTTGGATGCTACCTTCGCCACTGACGCCGAACTTGCGGCCTTGGATACGGACGATGCGGATGCGGACCCCACGAACGAACTATCGGACGTAGCCTTATCGGGCACGACCTTGGAGCTTACGAACGCCGCTGCGGGAGCGACCGGAGTCGACCTTGACGGTACCTTCGCCACCGATGCGGAGCTTGCCGCCCTTGACACTGACGATGCGGATGCGGACCCCACGAACGAACTATCGGACGTGGCCCTTAGTGGCACGACCCTAGAGCTTACGAACGCCGCTGCGGGAGCCACGGGTGTTGACCTTGACGGAACCTTCGCCACCGATGCGGAGCTTGCCGCCCTTGACACTGACGATGCCGATGCCGACCCGACGAACGAACTATCCGATGTAGCCTTATCGGGCACGACCTTGGAGCTTACGAACGCCGCTGCGGGAGCGACCGGAGTCGACCTGGACGGAACCTTCGCCACCGATGCGGAGCTTGCCGCCCTTGACACTGACGATGCGGATGCCGACCCCACGAACGAACTATCTGATGTAGCCCTTAGTGGCACGACCCTTGAGCTTACGAATGCTGCTGCGGGTGCCACGGGTGTTGACCTTGACGGAACCTTCGCCACCGATGCGGAGCTTGCCGCCCTTGACACTGACGATGCGGATGCCGACCCGACGAACGAACTATCCGATGTTGCTTTATCGGGCACGACCCTTGAGCTTACGAACGCCGCTGCGGGCGCCACTGGTGTTGACCTTGACGGAACCTTCGCCACCGACGCGGAACTTGCGGCCTTGGATACGGACGATGCGGATGCCGACCCGACGAACGAACTATCTGATGTAGCCCTTAGTGGCACGACCCTTGAGCTTACGAATGCTGCTGCGGGCGCCACTGGTGTTGACCTTGACGGAACCTTCGCCACCGATGCGGAGCTTGCCGCCCTTGACACCGACGATGCGGATGCGGACCCCACGAACGAACTATCTGACGTGGCCCTTAGTGGCACGACCTTGGAGCTTACGAACGCTGCTGCGGGAGCGACCGGAGTCGACCTGGACGGAACCTTCGCCACCGATGCGGAGCTTGCCGCCCTTGACACTGACGATGCGGATGCGGACCCCACGAACGAACTATCTGACGTAGCCCTTAGTGGCACGACCTTGGAACTTACGAACGCCGCTGCGGGAGCCACTGGTGTTGACCTGGACGGAACCTTCGCCACTGATGCGGAACTAGCTGCCCTTGACACTGACGATGCGGATGCGGACCCGACGAACGAACTATCTGATGTAGCCCTTAGTGGCACGACCTTGGAACTTACGAACGCCGCTGCGGGAGCCACGGGTGTTGACCTGGACGGAACCTTCGCCACTGACGCGGAGCTTGCTGCCCTTGACACTGACGATGCGGATGCCGACCCGACGAACGAACTATCTGACGTAGCCTTATCGGGCACGACCCTTGAACTTACGAACGCCGCTGCGGGAGCGACCGGTGTTGACCTTGACGGAACCTTCGCCACGGACGCGGAGCTTGCTGCCCTTGACACCGACGATGCGGATGCGGACCCGACGAACGAACTATCTGACGTGGCCTTATCGGGCACGACCCTTGAACTTACGAACGCCGCTGCGGGAGCGACCGGAGTCGACCTTGATGGTACCTTCGCCACCGACGCGGAGCTTGCCGCCCTTGACACTGACGATGCGGATGCCGACCCGACGAACGAACTATCGGACGTGGCCTTATCGGGCACGACCTTGGAGCTTACGAACGCCGCTGCGGGAGCGACCGGTGTTGACCTTGACGGTACCTTCGCCACCGATGCGGAGCTTGCCGCCCTTGACACCGACGATGCGGATGCCGACCCGACGAACGAACTATCGGACGTGGCCTTATCGGGCACGACCCTAGAGCTTACGAACGCCGCTGCGGGAGCGACCGGTGTTGACCTTGACGGTACCTTCGCCACCGATGCGGAGCTTGCTGCCCTTGACACTGACGATGCGGATGCCGACCCGACGAACGAACTATCGGACGTGGCCTTATCGGGCACGACCCTTGAACTTACGAACGCCGCTGCGGGAGCGACCGGAGTCGACCTTGACGGTACCTTCGCCACCGACGCGGAGCTTGCTGCCCTTGACACCGACGATGCGGATGCCGACCCGACGAACGAACTATCTGACGTGGCCCTTAGTGGCACGACCCTAGAGCTTACGAACGCCGCTGCGGGTGCCACGGGTGTTGACCTTGACGGAACCTTTGCCACTGACGCGGAGCTTGCCGCCCTTGACACCGACGATGCGGATGCCGACCCGACGAACGAACTATCGGACGTGGCCTTATCGGGCACGACCCTAGAGCTTACGAACGCCGCTGCGGGAGCGACCGGAGTCGACCTTGACGGTACCTTCGCCACCGACGCGGAGCTTGCTGCCCTTGACACCGACGATGCGGATGCCGACCCGACGAACGAACTATCTGACGTGGCCCTTAGTGGCACGACCCTAGAGCTTACGAACGCCGCTGCGGGTGCCACGGGTGTTGACCTTGACGGAACCTTTGCCACTGACGCGGAGCTTGCCGCCCTTGACACCGACGATGCGGATGCCGACCCGACGAACGAACTATCGGACGTGGCCTTATCGGGCACGACCCTAGAGCTTACGAACGCCGCTGCGGGAGCGACCGGAGTCGACCTTGACGGTACCTTCGCCACCGACGCGGAGCTTGCTGCCCTTGACACCGACGATGCGGATGCCGACCCTAATAATGAAATAGAACTTCCAACCGGTGGTACAAGTGGACAACTGTTATCAACAAATGGAAGTGGTGTATATTCATGGGTGGATGATGCCAATGATGATGACCAGACCGCTGGAGAAGTTAATTTGGTTACACCCATAGATATTGACGGGGATACAGTAGATGATTATACTACTGTAGAACAAGTATTGCAAGACGTAGCACCAGTAATACCAGCAATTAAAGCGGCAAGGATTTTTTATCCGCCATCCATATCAATTGATGTTTCTGCATATTCGGGAACTCCTATTTTAAATCAGACTGTTGATTTGTATGCTCAATATACTGCCCAATATGGATCTCCTATGGTGATAAGCGATGATGGAGGGCCAGATGAAGCACCAGCAGCTATACCAACCTATGCATCTGATGAATTGTATTACTATGTTACATTTTTTGACACTTTAGTTTTTGATAATGTAGAAATTGATGCCGATGGTTTAATGGAGTATGATATTATTGGAGCGCCAGCAGACTACAATTCATTGATCAATGTGGTGTTTGTTGTAAAATAATAATGAAGACTAAATAGGAAATTTGAAATCAATAAAATTAAATAAGTCTTTATTCATTGGATTATTCGTCTTTATTTTTGGGATGAGCTTTCTAAATGCACAATTCTTACTTCAAGCACCTAATAGTGGCGATGAGAGTAATTACCAATGGTACGAGGCTTCAGATTTAGGAACTGTTTTAAGTACGGCTTCCTTTTATGAAGCTACACAACCAGGAGTATATTTTGCAACTTATGATGGAACCCTTTGTGGTTCCAATGCAACGGGATACTTTATCTTGACTGATTGCGTTGCTCCTGATAATGAAGTGACTTTAGATATTACAGCAAGTATTCCAACTGGGGCAACCGTGAGTTGGAGTCCTCCAGTTACAGGAGATCAAACCCAACCTACTGTAACTAGCACACCAACAGTGATGCGCTATACAGCAACAATTTCAAAAGCAGGCAATACCAGCGAACTACCTCGTTTTACTGTAGTTTGTATGAGTCAAGCTGGAACTTTGGTTGATGATTTGGTAACTGTAGATGAAGATGATTCTGTTGTTGTTCCTGTGTTTGCCAATGATTCAGATGTAACCACAACCGGAAACCTTACAACTACAAATCCATCAAATGGTACTACTACCATAAACAGCAATGGAACACCAAATGACCCAACTGATGATATTGTAACCTATACACCAGACCCCAATTTCAACGGGACCGATACATTTGATTATACTGTATGTAACACTACTGGAGCTTGCAGTACTGCAACGGTCACTGTAGATGTTCTTCCTATTGTGGATGCTTTTGATGATTCCGTTACAACGGAGCAAGATATTGCTGTTGATATTGATATTTTGGCAAATGATAACGATTTGCCTACTACAGGTACCTTGACAGCTACAACACCTTCCAGCGGAACCATTTTCATTAGTGAAAATGCTACTCTGGGTAATCCATCAGATGATTTTATAACCTATACTCCAAATCCAGGTTATCTGGGCCCTGACACTTTTGATTATACAATATGCGACGGATCTGGAAATTGTAGCACCGCAACAGTTACCATATTGGTGAATCCTCCCGGAATTAACTTAGATAGCGATAATGATGGAATTGTAGACAGTTTTGAAGATTTAAATTCTGATAACGATAATGATCCATCAACAAACCCAACTGATACAGATGGAGATACTATTCCAGATTACCTAGATATTGATAGCGATGATGATGGAATTCCTGATAATATTGAAGCACAGATAACAATAGACTATATAGCTCCTAGTTTATTGGATGCCAATGATAATGGTTTAGATGATGCTTATGAAAATGGTGGGAATGTAGGATTGATTCCGGTAGATACAGATGGAGATGCAATTCCAGATTATGTAGATGATGATAGTGATAATGACAACGTACCAGATAGTATAGAAGGTAATGATCAAGATCAAGATGGTATTGCAGATGTAACATTTATTGGTTCAGATAAAGATAATGATGGTCTTGACGACGGTTTTGAAGGAAGTACGGTAATTGACTTAGATGTTAATGATGAAATAAATGACCCAACCATTGATTTAATTGATACGGATTCTGATGACGTTCCGAATTACCGAGATACAGATGATGATGATGATGGTATCGAAACTATAGATGAAGATTTGGATTTGGATGGAAACTATGCTAATGATGATTCAGATGGAGATGGGTTTCCAAACTATTTGGATTCGGATTTAGATCAAAGCCAAGTAGACGAAGTTGACGTAATTAACGTTATTACTCCAAATGGAGATGGAATACATGATGTATTAACTATTAATAATTTAGAAGATTATCCAAACAATACAGTAAAAATTTACAACAGATGGGGTGTGCTGGTCTACGTAACCAAAGCATACAACACAACCGGAAATGTCTTTGATGGCACTTCGGAAGGACGGGTGACTGTTGATCAGGACAACAAACTTCCTGTAGGTACGTATTTCTATATTATAGATTATGAAGATCTCAATGGGAATATGAAACAGCTCTCAGGTTACCTATACATTAATAGATAAAGTGAAGATTACTGTGGATAAGAATTCAATAAAGAAAAATACACTCTTACAAATAATTACACTGTTATTGTGCTTTGCAAGTGTTGTTCATGCTCAACAAGATGCACAATACACACAATACATGTACAATACAGTAAGTGTTAATCCAGCTTATGCAGGTTCTAGAGGTCATTTAAGTATCGCGGCCTTATACCGTAATCAATGGCTAGGTTTGGATGGTGCTCCAGAGACGCAAACCCTTAATCTTCATACTCCAATGGGATATAGAGGAGTTGGTTTGGGAATCTCCATTGTAAATGATAAAATAGGTCCTACTTCTGAAACTTATTTTGATGTTGATTTTTCATACACTATTCAAACATCATTTGATGCCAAGCTAAGTTTTGGATTAAAAGCAAGCGCCCACATGTTGGATATTAGGTATTCAGAGCTGGATGAATTTGAAATTGACCCTCAATTGCAATCACAGCAGGATATTCAAAATAAATTTTCTCCTAATATTGGTGCCGGAATTTATTATCATACTGAACGTTTTTATACCGGACTTTCAGTACCAAGGTTGTTAGAAACAACCCATTTTGATGAATCATCAATTTCAACTGCAACGGAGCAGATAAACTTATACTTTATAACTGGGTATGTATGGGATTTGAATCCTTTCCTCAAATTTAAACCGACCCTTTTGACTAAGGCAGTTCAAGGAGCTCCTTTTCAAGTAGATTTATCTGCGAATTTCATGTTCAATGAAAAGTTTATAGGAGGCGTTGCCTATCGCTGGGATGCTGCTTTTAGTGGTCTTGTTGGCTTTAGGATATCCGATGAAATGTTTATTGGGCTTGCTTATGACCGTGAGACCACGGATTTGGGTGCAGCTACTTTTAATGATGGATCCTTTGAGGTCATTCTTAGATATGATTTTATAAAGAATTTAAGCAATTTAAAATCTCCACGTTTCTTTTAGAGTTAAAGGTTTTAGAAACATTTTAGAACCTGTATCCATGTATTTCCTGACAAACGTCATATTTTTACCTTATGAAAGAGGAAAATGTGATATTGGTCAATGAGAATGATGAACCTATTGGCCTAATGCCTAAAATGGAAGCTCATGAGAAAGCTGTGCTTCATAGGGCTTTTTCGGTTTTTATTATGAATGATAAGGGTGAGACCATGCTGCAACAGCGAGCTAAGGATAAATACCATTCACCTCTATTATGGACAAACACCTGCTGCAGTCATCAAAGAGAAGGAGAAACCAATATTAAAGCAGGAAAAAGACGCCTTCAAGAGGAAATGGGTTTTAAAACAGAACTGAAAGAATTATTCTCTTTTATTTACAAAGCACCGTTTGATAATGGCCTTACAGAACATGAATTGGACCATGTAATGATTGGATACTATGATGGAGGTCCAGCAATTAATCGTTCAGAAGTAGAAGATTGGAAATGGATGCTCCCTTCAGATATTAGGACAGATATTTCCAAGAATCCAGATGAGTATACAGCTTGGTTCAAAATTATTTTTGAGCGGTTTTATAATCATATCTCTGATAACAGTACTAAATGATGAAGGTAAAAGTTAGCAGAAAAGCCAATTTTAACGCGGCACATAGGTTATATAGACCAGATTGGAGTTTTGAGAAAAACGATGCTGTTTTTGGCAAATGCAACAATCCAAATTATCATGGCCACAATTATGACCTTGTTGTAAGTGTTACCGGAGAGATTGATCAACGGACAGGCTTTGTTATGGACCTTAAAGTGCTTAAGGACTTAATTAAGGAACATGTTGAGGAGGCACTGGACCATAAAAACCTAAATAAAGATGTTCCTGAGTTTGAAGACCTTAATCCTACCGCTGAAAATATTGCGGTAGTAATCTGGAATAAGATTAGACCTCATATTGAAAAAACCAAAGAATTGGAGGTAGTACTTTATGAAACACCTCGTAATTTTGTAACCTATTCAGGATAGAATGAACCTATACCCTTTTAAATTTAAACCAATTCTTAAAGAACGTCTTTGGGGAGGAACGAAACTTAAAGATGTACTTGGAAAACCTATTGAAAGTGACATTACAGGAGAAAGTTGGGAGCTCTCAGGTGTAGATGGGGATATTTCTGAAATTTCAAATGGAATTTTAGCTGGAACTTCTTTGCAGGAATTAATTCAGAAAGAGGGGCAAAGCTTATTGGGTAAAAGTGTTGTGGACCGTTTTGGAAATGATTTTCCAATTCTTATAAAGTTTATCGATGCCAAACAAGATTTATCCATCCAGCTTCACCCCAATGATGAATTGGCCAAGAAAAGACATAACTCTTTTGGGAAAACTGAGATGTGGTACGTTATGGATGCAGACCCTGGGGCCAAGCTAATTGTAGGGTTCGATAAAAGCGTTGAAAAAGAAGAATACGTTAAAAGTCTAGAAGAAAACACCCTCTTAGATCTGATGAACTATGAGGAAGTTTCTGAAGGTGATACTTTCTTTATAAATACGGGTAAAATCCATGCCATTGGTGCGGGGGTGTTATTGGCAGAGATTCAACAGACCTCAGATGTAACGTACAGGGTATTTGATTTCAACAGAAAAGACAAAAACGGAAACCTTAGAGAATTGCATACAGAGTTGGCTCTTGATGCAATGGATTATTCCAGAAAAGATGATTTTAAGGTTGATTATCCAGATACGATGGATTCCATCAACACAATGGTTGATTGCCCTTACTTTAAAACCAATTTTTTGGAGTTAAGTACAGACATGCATCAGGATATTTCGTCAAGGGATTCTTTTACCATTTATATGTGTGTAGGAGGAGAAGCTGAAATCGGTAATGATTGGGGTAGTGCAAGGATTAAAAAAGGTGAAACCATTTTGGTTGCCGCCTCAAGCAGTAGGGTAGAAATAAATACCCAAGGGGTTAAACTTTTAGAAGTAACCATTTAATAGTACATTTGAAAAAACAGTAGTATGGCAAGTATTCGTGATTTAAAGAAAGATGTCAATTTTGTTTTAGGAGATATCATAGAAGCGGTCTACATATGGGAAGCAGGTTCTAATAATAAAGACTCAGAAGAAGGTTCTGTGCTCATTGATAGAGCTATTGCCGTGTTTGATGAACTTATGGATAAGATTCATCAAAAAGAAGTCGATAACAGTAAAGCGCACTTTAAAGACATCCGGTCGCAGCTAGAAGAAAAGGCTACTGAACTAGTTGAAGAGTTAAACAAATTAGCTGGTTAATGCCTTATTTTTTCAAATATTCTTTGAAATCTTTTCCGTATTTAGAAGCGGCTACTTCCGGTGTTAAGGAATTGTATATCGAATCCAAATATTTTGGATTAGCTTCATTTGCTCCAATTAGCATAGCATAAGGGGTAACATAAGAATCACTATTGTTCAAACCAAAATTCAGCGTATATCTGTATCGTTTCAAGATATTTCGAGATATCAGGTTTTGTACTGAATCCAATGCCAACGAATCTGCTTGAATCTCGGGTAAAAAACTTTGTTGTGAAAGCTCAAGCTCTTTAATATTGAAATTAGATAACATTCCTTTGAATTCTGCAAGCTTTTCATGACTTTTTGAACCAAAGACTTCAGCGTTGGTTTCAAAAGTATTCCAAGAAGTATTTATCGTAATTTGTCCAGGTTCACCAAAAAAAGTAATACGATCGTTAACATCATTGTTATCGGCTTTATCTAGGTAGAGATAAAAAATTTCTGGACTTTCTACTTCATGGGAAAAAGAAAAACTTCCATCTCCTTGAATTTCAAGTGAATCCAATACCACTAATGATGAATCATTAAAGTGTTGCAAGAACAAGGTTCCTTTTTTTAATCCTTTAATGTTTCCTGAAACTGTCATGGTATTTTCTGTACTCTTTTGACAAGAAATGATAATCAAACCAAGTGTCAGTACGAATAAAATCCTCTTCATTGTTGAAATTTTAGCGGGGCAAATATCAATAAACTTATGGAATAATTAAACTTTAGAAGCTACTTCCATCAATAAAGCACATAAATAGGCTCCTGCTGTGCCCACTACATAACCAAAAACAGCTAGAAGAATACCCACAGATGTCAATGAAGGGTGAAATTCTGCTGCCACCACGGGAGCAGAAGCAGCACCACCAACATTGGCTTGGCTACCTACTGCTAAGAAAAAGTATGGAGCCTTAATCAATTTAGCCACTAGAATTAAAAGTCCTGCATGAATGGAAATCCAAACCAAACCAATTGCTATTAACCCAGGATTTTCTAGAACTCTGCCCAAATCCATTTTCATACCAATTGTGGCCACCAAAATATAGATAAAAACACTACCAATTTTACTGGCTCCGGCCCCTTCATAATTTTTAGCTTTTGTAAAGGAAAGACCAATACCAATTGCAGTAGCAAAGACAACCATCCAAAGGAATTTAGAGCCTAATGAGGATAGTATTTTTTCTTTATTTCTGATGACCTCAAAATTATTTTCTAAAAATTCTGCAAAATGATGACCCAAAAGATGGGCGATTCCAACCCCTGCAAAAGCATACAATAACATCATCATGAAATCATGTAGGCTCGTTACACGGGCAATCTTTGCGGTGTAGGCAGATACTTTCTCTTTTAATTTTTCAATAGACGAGGAATCAGCTTTTAACCATTTGTCAATTTTTTCAGTTTTCCCAATTCCCAATAAAAGAATGGCCATCCAGATATTTGCTACCACAATATCTATTAAAACCATACCGCCATAATTGTCTTGGTTGTATTGAAACACTTCAAGCATGGCTGCTTGATTGGCTCCACCGCCAATCCAACTACCTGCAATTGTGGCAAGGCCTCTCCAAACGGCATCAAAATCATTGCCTCCAACGGTTTCTGGAGAAAAAATAGAGACGATTAAAATAGCTAAAGGTCCACCGATAATGATTCCTGCTGTTCCTGTCAAAAACATAATCAAAGCTTTGGATCCGAGATTTATTATCGCCTTTAAGTCAATGCTTAGGGTCATTAAGATAAGCGCTGCGGGTAAAAGATACCTACTGGCTATATAATATGTTTGCGACGCTTCCTCATTTATAATTCCTGTGCTCGCCAAGATTGCAGGCAACAAATAACACATAAGTACGGTTGGCACTATGCCATAGAATTTTTTCCAAAATCCGGTTTTAATGGATGACGTATAAAAAACAAAACCTAGACAGAGACAGAGAAGGCCAAAGATGACAGTATCTTCAGTAAAAGGGAGTTGGTTCATATAATTTTTATAGTGATATATTCAAATATAGGAAAATCAAAGATGGTCTTTAATGAATTGTGCCACCCCATTTTCTTTGTTACTTAAAGTCATTTTTTTGGCAATCTCTTTTACCTCTTTCCGTGCATTTTCCACAGCAACTCCAAGGCCTACATTTTTCAACATTTCCATGTCATTGTAATTATCACCGAAAGCAATGACCTCATTCAAAGCTTCATTGGGTTTTAACAAGATCTTTATTGCTGAAAGTTTTGAAACTGATTTAGGGGCTATTTCAATTAACGTATCGTTGGAACGATAACAATTCAAGGTACTGGAAAAACTATCTGTTAATTTCTGAGTGACCTTGTCCATACTTGCCTTGGTGCCCATAAGCATAATTTTATGCGGACCTATGTTCCTTTTTTTCCATCTCTCCACAGTTTGCACAGTGGATTCAAAAATAGGTTCGGCTTTTGTATTTAGAATTTCTTTTTCCACACGTTCAGAGGTTTCACTAACACACCATTCATGCTTGTAATATAGTCCAAGTTTTATTCCATAGGGCTGGCAAAGGGTATTTAGCTGGGCTGTATTTTCAGAAGAAACTATGGTGGAACTTATTTCTTTATCATTCTGAAGAATCAATGCACCATTATAGCAGATAATGGGACTTTCTTGTATTCCCATTCTTTTTTGCAGATAAGTCATGGATTTTGGCATTCTTGCCGAAACCAGAATAATCCTTAGGTATTTCTTTATTCGATTTATCTCTGAAACAGTAAACTCAGAAACATCGTTTTTTGTAGATAACAATGTGCCATCCAAATCTGAACAAAGTACCTTGAAGTTCATTCTAAATATTTAACCAATAGGTAAGTTTCAGATTTATGGATCTGTTCCTTGGCATGAATGAATTCACAAAATAGTTGTCGTTATACACAATGAACAAATCTGAGAGCGGAGCAAATCGCCACTGTAAGCGTGAATTAAAACCCAAATTATCTCGCTGGTTGCTATATTGAACTAAGGTTGACCAGAATACAGACTTATTTAAAGTAATGTTGACTCTGGGGCTCACCAACCAAAGATTAGCACTTGGAAATGGATCTGGGAGGTTTATACTGTCATAATTCAATTCCATGGAAAGAGATACTTTCGGTTGAAGCCGTAGGCTTACATCACCTTCAAAAGAAAATCGGTTACCGTTGAAGAAATCACCATAACCAGGTTCTAAAGAGTAAGAAAATACTTTTCGTCTATCACTTTGAAATTCTACTTCATAACTAGTATAGTAGTACCCTTGGTCCGCAGGGAGTTCAAGTGCACCATCTGTATCTGTTGGATCAAAAGAATCGGTTAAAAAAGTGAATCTATTGAACATTCTAGCTGATATTTCTTCCTGGGTTTTGAATTGAGCTTGCCAACTGGTAAAAATGGTATAATCAGTATTTTGATAATCTAAAGTTGGCCTCCATATAGCGTTTGGGCTAAAACGGAAACCATGAGAATTGATTTTACCTTTCTTAGGCCAAAAATTAAATTCAATAAAGGGTCTTGCCGCAATTATATCTTGTCTTCTTACAAACCCTAAATCTGATCTAAAGTCATTACCAACATAGTTTCCGCGCAAGCCAAAATTAATGGTTCTTGAATTATATTGAAGGTCAATTCCTCCAGAACTGTCATCATCTCCAATGTCATGTGCAAAAGATTTATGAAAGAAAAATTTACCAACCCAGGTGTTATCTGCGGATGCTAGATTATAATCTAATCCAACTACGCGGTTATACCTTTCTGTTTCCTCTAAAAAATCATAATCCTTGAAGGTTTCACGGTTTACAAAAATAAAACTGAGGTTAGATCGAGAGAACATCTTTTTTTGAAGTGCAAAAACAGTGTTGTTGTTACTAGGGATTTCGTTTTCAGTATCTTCTTCGGTTTGAATATTCAATAGACCCAAACGCCAATCTTCATTAAGTTTTCCACTGAGACGGATTCCTCCAATAATACCATTTTCAATGGTTTCTTCATCCAAATCCTCGGCAATTCCTATTCTTCTTGAAAAAAATGGGTTGGAATCGCGTGAATTACCAAACGTTCCAAAAAGATCACTATTATCAACAAAAAACTGCCTTCTTTCTGGGAGTGATATCTCGAACCTGGTAAGGTTGGTGAAAACATTGTCTACCTCTACATTGGAGAAATCAGGATTTACGGTAATATCCAAATTCATTCCGTTACCGATGGCCACCTTGGCATCTCCACCAAAATTCAAATCATTATTAGTGTCATTGGTTTCAAAATCTTTTGAAGAAATTCCATTAACATATGGAATAATTGCTAGCGGGGTTCTTGATTTTCCCAAGGGTTTTTCAAAAACCATATCGCCCATAAATGCTAAACCAAAAATAAACTGATTCTGAGGAATCTCTATCCATGTGCTGGTTTCATTGGTCTGCATATCAAAACGATAGCTATTAAAACGCCATTTAGTCTCACCTTGTTTAAATTTAAATGAGGTTAAGGGAATAGCCATTTCACAGATATAATAACCATCATACATTTTGGACTCTCCTCGCCATTTTACATCCCAAGAAGTGGTAAAACCCCTCAGGTCGGTACCTCCATTGGAAATTAGGGCTTCTCTTCGCACTCCATAGGGGTTCATGCCAAATAGAAAAGCATTTGTACCATCATTAAAAGTGTCAAAAAGCAGGCTAATATTATCATTCCCTCCAGCTCTATAATCTCTTTGTAATGAAGGAATTACATAATCATCACCTTCAGTATTTACCTTTATGCCAATGTACAATGTGGTTTCACTGTAAAGCATTTTTATGTCGGATTGTTGAACTGCCAAAATAGAATCCGAAGGAAAATATTGTTGGAAATCATGAGCGCTCTCAGCGGTTTCCCAGATAGATTCATCCAATACTCCATCTATCTTAATGGGTTCGGAAATATACTTTACGGTAAATTGTTTGGAATTGATTTGAGCAAAAAATACAATAGGGAAGAGCGTTGCAGCTAGTACAAAACGGAATTTCAACATTGGATAATTTAAGTTAGTCCGTCAAATTTAAGGGTAAGGTTAGTTAAAAAAATCCCAAAAATTAATTATCCTCATTGCTCTTTTTTTTTGGCTCTCTTTTTGCTTCTTTAAGACTTTTCATCAACATCCATTCTATTTGTCCATTAGTACTGCGAAATTCATCAGCAGCCCATTTTTCAATTGCTTTGAGCATGTCTTCGTTGAGTCTTAGAGCAAATGCCTTTTTTTTACTCATCTATTCTAATAATTCCTTAATTATTTTTTTGATGAAATTGTATTTTCTTAAATACTCACATCTATCAATGGTTAAGAGTTCCTGTATTCACAATTGGTGAAGCATCTTTATCTGAACATAGCACAACCATAAGATTACTGACCATAGCTGCTTTACGCTCTTCGTCCAAATCAACAATCTGTTTTTTACTTAGTTCTTCCAAAGCCATTTCTACCATACTTACAGCACCCTCTACAATTTTATGCCTAGCTGCAACTATGGCTGTAGCTTGTTGGCGCTTCAACATGGCGTTGGCAATTTCCTGTGCATAAGCCAAATATCCAATTCTAGCTTCCAATACTTCAATTCCTGCCATTCCAAGTCTCTCCTGGACCTCTTTTTCAAGGGCTTCGCTTACTTCGTTCAAACTAGAACGCAAGGTAATATCTTCTTCTATACCTTCATCAGCAAAATTATCATAAGGATACATACTGGCTAACTTTCTTACTGCAGCATCTGTTTGAACCCGAACAAAATTTTTATAATCATCAACATCAAAAGCTGCCTTGTAAGTATCGGTAACTCTCCAAACCAGAATGGTGCTTATCATGACTGGATTCCCTAATTTATCATTGACCTTAAGCCGTTCACTATCAAAATTACTGGCACGTAAAGAGACTCTTCGTTTGGAGTATAAAGGGTTTACCCAGTGAAGACCATTCTTCTTTATGGTTCCTACATATTTTCCAAAAAGCACTAAAACCCGTGAATTATTCGGATTTACCAAAACCAACCCAAAGGCCATTACCAACCCAATAAAAATACAAATACCGAACCATCCAGATTTGGCAGAAATAATGGCGGCGATTCCTCCAAAAAAAAGAACTAAGGAAACGAATAACATAAAGTATCCGTTTAAAGGGGAGATTATTTTCTCATCTGTCATAATTGTTGATTTAATGATATCAAATTGATATCATAAATATATTATATTAAATTCATTTTCACAAATGATATTAACGATCTAATGAAAATGCTTCCTTTAGAAATATTATAATTAATGACAGTTTTCTACATTTGAAAAAATCATCAATCATGAACAAGACAATTTTACTTTTTTTATTGGTGCCTTTATTGGGTCACAGTAATTATTGGGGTAAAACAGGGCATAGAGTTACTGGGCATATCGCGGAAAACCATTTAACAGGTAAAGCAAAACGTGCATTAAATGATTTGTTAGACGGACATAGTCTGGCCTTTGTTTCCACTTTTGCAGATGAAATAAAAGCTGACCGAACATATTCCAAGTTTTCTGCATGGCATTATGTTAACTATCCATTAGGTATGCGCTACGAGGATTCGTCTAAAAGTAAGTTTGGTGATGTAGTGCAGGCCATAGAGGAATGCACAAGAATTGTAAAAGATGAAAACAATTCTAGAGCTGATCGGGTTTTTTATCTTAAAATGTTAGTCCATTTGGTTGGCGATTTGCACCAGCCCATGCACGCCAGTAGGGCTGAGGATAAAGGAGGCAATGATATTCAATTACAATGGTTTGGTGAAGGAACAAATCTTCACAGGGTTTGGGATAAAAACCTGATTCTATCCTATGGCATGACGTACACAGAGCTTGCCGATGAACTTAAGCAGGTCTCAAAAAAAGAACGTAAAAAAATCCAAGAAGGGACAATATATGACTGGGTACAAGAGTCACATGAGCTGTGTGCAGAGATTTATAACTCTGCCGAAGTCGGTGAGAAACTTGGCTATCAATATGGTTACAAATACAATGATGTGTTGTTCCAGCAGTTGCAAAAAGGAGGCCTAAGACTTGCTAAAGTGTTGAATGACCTTTTTAAATAATTACTTGATTATTCTGAAAGTCAGGTTTATCCGCTCTCCAATCTTTCTTGCAGTTTTTGCAATTTGATGATGCCAATGGTGTTGAGTTTGCCCTTGCATCAGCAACAAACTTCCATGTTCCAGTAAAACCTTATGTTTAATGGCTTTATCTTGTTTGTGCCTCAAATGAAAAAAACGTTCTGCACCCAATGATAGTGATGCTATAACTGGGTTTTGACCAAGTTCTTTTTCATCGTCGGAATGCCAACCATTACTATCCTTTCCATCTCTATAATAATTAAGTAAACAAGTTGAAAATTCTACACCAGCTTCTTTTTCAATTTCGGATTTTATTTTTAGCAGTTCTGGCGTAAACTCCAGAGGTGTCATGGTAATATTTGAGTAGGAATAGGTCTTTCCATTATTCCCATATAATACAGTTAATCTTGGTTGGGGGTAGGTTTTCCCAAAGATTGTAATGTCATCTTGTTGCCATGGAATAACGTCCCGCAATACATTGAAGTATGAACAGGCATCTTCCTCTTTTAAAAAATTTGGATAATAAGCAATATCACTATCTGGTAGTTCTAAATTTATTTTTTCTGAAAATAAAGCCATGTTATTTAAGTACTGCCTTCAATTGATTTCTGTATTCTGAAGGATTTTGACCCGTAAATGCCTTGAAAGATTTATTAAAGTGAGAAAAATTATTGAATCCACTATCATAACATACCTGGGTGATGCTGATAGGTTGTTCTGCCAATAATTTAGAGGCGTGCACAAGACGATATTCATTTACAAATTGTGTAAAGGTCTTATTGGTGATTTTTTTAAAGTATCTGCAAAATGAAGGAACCGTCATACTCACTATATTGGCAATCTCATCCAGACTAATATCTTCCTTAAAATTGGCTTTAACATGATTAAAGACAATATTGATTCTATCGTTGTCCTTGACTTCCGTTTCCATAGAAAAACCTTCACCATTCAATACTTTTATTTCTTCTGATATGGCAAGTTGGTTTAATATGTTAAGAATTGATAGCAAGCGTTGAAAATCTGTTTGATATTCCAGTATCTCCATTTTTTCGCCAACCTTGGTTTTGGTTTTGCCAAAGAACGCTATTCCGCCTTTTGCAACTTCAAAGAGTTTTTGAATATTCTTCATTTCGGGAATATCGAAGAAGTCGCTGCCCAAAAAATCAGCCTTCATGTGTACCAAGGTCTCACTTTTGTTTCCCGTAAGTCTATCTGTAAAACCGCAGTGTGGTAAGTTAGAGCCAATAAGAATCAAGTCTCCGTCTCTAAAATAAGAAACATGACTGCCTATTTGTCTTTTGCCTGAACCTCCTTTTATATAGACCAGTTCCATCTCAGGATGATAATGCCAGCCATTATTCTTGGTTTCTTTGCTCTCACTAAACTTTTGATAGGTAAACGAGTGACCAAAACTTGGTGCAATTGCCTCAAAAGCAGGTTTTTGAATCATCATAGCCAATTTAATTTCCTTATGTAAAGTTATTACTGGTTTAAGCATGCCTCCTATACAAAATTACCTAAAATATGTTCTATTTTACCTTTAATACCATTTTAACATATCAAGCGTGTTAATATTCCATATAAACTGGAAAAGATGCTGGTGTTTTTAAGGATTATCCCATGCTACATTTGTCCTGTAATCTTAAAAAACGAAACGTTATGAAATCAGTTTTAAATTATGTTACAGTAGCAGCATTCCTATTAAGTTCCACAATAGGGTTTGCAAATGGACCAGAGAACACTTTTGGTAAAAAAGGAATTGCTAAAAGTGAAGTAGAAAAGAAGTTGATTGAAATTGAATTAGATCCGGTTTTTGTAAAGAAAGGAGAAAAGTTATTATTGAATTTATTGAACCTTACTCAGGGTAAAGTAGTTCTTAAAGTATATGACAGCCAAGATAGACTTGTTTATAGTGAATCTATTGATGGCGAAATGGTAATTGAAAAGGCTTTCAATTTTGAAAGAGCTTTTGAAGATGAATATACCTTGGTTGTAGTGGATAAGTTGGGTACTTACACAGAAACTATTACGGTAAAATAAGTTTGTTTAGTTAATTTCAGTGCAAGGAGGCCCATTTATGGGCCTTTTTTTATAAGTACCTTTTTAGTCGTTCTCTTTTGTTAGGTGGCAAGGCATCATTGGCAATTGCCAATTTTAAAAGATCAATATCTTTTGTTCTAGAAAAAAGTAATGTATAAAATTGTTGAACAGTCAAGGTACTTTCAGATTCTTTTACCAATTCTAAAGTATCTCCTTTTTTAACTTCTCCAATCTCCAAAACCTTAACATAGGTACCAGGAAAACCATGGTCAATGAATTGCCTCAGAATTTCTTGCGTTCCAAACTTTATACCTAGCTTAAAACAAGGTTCTCTGGGTTGCGTAACTTGTACTAAAGCGTTACCCATTTTGTAGATATTACCTATTCGCATTTTAGATTCATCAAGACCTTCAATGGTTAGGTTTTCACCGAACATTCCCCAATTCCACTCTAGTTCTGGATATTTTTCTTTCCAATAAGGATAATGGTCTGCGGAAAATAAATAACAAGCTTTAAAAATGCCACCATGCACTTTTCTATCACTGATAGTGTCTCTGGCAACACTTTCATCTTCAAGAAGAAGAGGTTCATGTACTGGGTATTTGTATATACCTGTAGTGGTTTGTTGTCCGTTCCAGCTTATTGCTGTTGATTTCCCTATGTTTGTTGAAATAATTTGCATAGGGTTAAGATAAAAAAACCACCGCAAATAACGGTGGTTTGTTCAAATTGATTTTGTTTGGACTTACTCTTCTTTTTCTAAACGTTTGGTCATGTTAAAACCTACCAAAAGACCTACCCCAGCCAAAGTAAATATTGTACCTGGGTATGCTACGTCATCATGCACTCCAAAACTGTATACTAAGATGGAGGCTAGAAAAATTGCAGTTCCAATACCTATTAAAAGAAGGGAGATGTTTAGGATAATGATTTTCCAAAAAGGGGCAGCGCCGGCTCTCCTTCCTTTAACAAAAATAGAAGCATCCGCCCCTTTTTCAATTAATGCCAGACGTTCTTTATTTCTGGTTGAAAAATAGAGGTATGCTATTCCAAAGACAACCCCAAATAGTATTGGTATAATGATTAATTCAGATCCCATGATTGTTCGTTTTAAATGATTATTATTTTATTAGTTCATTGTCTATGACGACGGTTTTTTGGTTGAGGTTACATTTTTTTGATAAAAAAAGAAAATTGTGTAACCTCGGAGTATGTTTTGGCGTCCAATGTGCAATGACAACCAATAAAGAAACTAATCTGATCCAGAAAATCCGAGATGGTAATACCCATGCTTTTTCTGAGTTGGTTGATGCATATAAGAATTTGGTGTATACTTTAGCCTATAGAATGCTGGGAAGCAGAGAAGAGGCTGAAGAAGTATCCCAAGATACTTTTATCAAGATTTTTAAATCACTGTCACATTTTAAAGGAGATTCTAAGCTTTCCACTTGGATTTATAAGGTTGCATACAATACTTGTTTAGATAGAATCAAACAAAATAAAAGGAATAAGACATTTGTAGATATAGACCATGTTAAAGGTGTTGCATTTGTAAGTATGAACAATGCATTGGATAAAATGTTACAAGAGGAAAGAAAGGAGCTGATTAAAAAATGTCTGAATTTATTGCCTAGCAATGATGTTGGGCTTCTTACACTTTTTTATTTTGAAGAACAAAGTCTAGCAGAAATGGAAAAGACTTTAGATATTCCTGTTAGCACCATAAAAGTGCAATTGTTTAGAGCAAGAAAAAAGTTTGCCAAAGTGTTGGAGAAGAATTTAGAAAAAGAAATATTTCAGAATTATGGATAAGAACGAAGAAAAGGAACTAGCAGCGTTTGTTGACAAAATTATGGATGAAACGATTTTAGAATCTCCTTCATCCAATTTCACAGATAACATTATGTCTCAAATTGCTGAACCAGTGCTAAATGACGTTACTCAATATAAACCATTGATACCAAAGAGTTTTTTTGTTTTCTTGTGCATTGGGTTGGTTGGAATGACATGGTATTTGGCTGCTGACTATACCCTGGACAATCGAGCATGGTTTGGAAATGGACAAATTGATTCGTTTTTTGAAAGAATTTTAGATTGGCCTCAAATGCTGTCATCTTCAAAAACAACAGTGTATGCGGTGTTGCTTTTTGGGTTATTGTTTCTGATTCAAATTCCTTGGTTGAAAAGATACTTTGACAATAGTTGGATGTTAAGATGACAAGTAGAAGTATGCCCAATACATTAAGCCAAATTGTAATGGTATTCTAAGCAAGAGTATCCATTTTGGTATTCCTGCACTTTCTTTTTCACCAGATAGCATATAAAAGTGAACCAGTAAGAAAACAAGAAGCATTGCTATAATTGCATAGATGCTAAGGTTCCTAGTTTGCTCAAAGCAAAGTGCAATACCTAAAACAATCTCTACAAGGCCACTTAACAGAACCAATAGCTTATGATTTGGGAGATATCTGGGCATTATGCGCAGATAGGCCTTTGGATAAACAAAATGGGCAACACCCGCAATCATATACATGCCAGCCATTACATAAAGGTGCCAAGGGTTTTCCATTGAGATAAAAATAAGAAAGGCAGGTCATATGACCTGCCTTTAAATGAAATTTATGTAATTGAGACTACTTTATCATCTCGTAACTACGCGAAATGAAATTGGTAAGTTCTTCTCCTTTTAATAGTCCTTTGGACAAGCGCGCCAAATCTAAAGACTGATTGATCAATCTTTCGCGTTTTTTGGCAGTTTTAGTACTCAAAATTTCGCCAACCAACTCATGATTGGTGTTTACAATGAGGTTATACATTTCTGGCATATTCCCCATTCCAAACATTCCACCACCGCCACCGGTTTGCTGCATTTCCTTCATTCTGCGCATAAATTCAGGCTCTGTAATAATAAATGGTGACGCAGAACTGTCCATTGCTTCCATTTGAATGGTATACCCTTTATCCGTTATGACTTTTTCCAAATCAGCCTTTAGGCTGTCCTTTTCTTCATCAGAAAGTTTAGAAATAGTAGTGTCCTCTTTTTTGATGAGGTTGTCCAGATGGTCAGCATCTACTCTTGCAAAAGATAAGTTCTCTTTAGAAGTTTCCAGTTTTTGCATTAAATGCGATATAATTGGAGAATCCATCAATAGTACTTCATAACCTTTTGCCTTGGTAGCCTCAATATAGCTATGTTGTGCTTCCTTGTCAGATGCATATAGTACAACCAATTTTCCATCTTTATCAGTTTGGTTGTCCTTTAATGTGTTCTGTAACTCCTCAAAAGTGAAGAATTTACCATCTACTGTTGGGTATAGTGCAAATTTGTCAGATTTCTCAAAGAATTTATCTTCAGAAAGCATCCCGTATTCAATAACAACTTTAATATCGTTCCACTTTTGTTCAAAATCTTCACGATTGCTTTTAAAGAGCGAGCTCAACTTATCGGCAACCTTTTTTGAGATGTAAGAAGAAATCTTTTTAACGGCCCCATCAGCTTGCAGGTAAGAACGAGATACGTTAAGCGGAATGTCTGGAGAATCTATAACACCACGCAACATGGTTAAAAACTCTGGAACAATACCTTCAACATTATCCGTTACAAAAACCTGGTTTTGGTATAATTGAATCCTGTCTTTTTGAATGTTAAGGTCATTCGTCAATTTTGGAAAATATAGAATACCTGTTAAGTTGAAGGGGTAATCCACATTCAAATGAATATTGAACAAAGGCTCTTCAAATTGCATGGGATACAATTCTCTATAGAAGCTATTGTAATCCTCATCCTTTAAATCTGCAGGTTTCTTTGTCCATGCTGGCTCAGGATTGTTGATGATGTCATCTACCTCTTGCGTTGGTGCAGGATCTTCCTCTTTAGCATCTTCAGGCTTTGGAAGCGTTTCTGTTTTTGTTCCAAATTTTATCGGAATAGGCATGAACTTGTTGTATTTGGTCAACAGTTCACGAATTTTTGAATCTTCTAAAAACTCTGTTGAGTCTTCAGCCACATGAAGAACAATCTCTGTTCCTCTATCTTTTTTCTTTGCTTCTTTTAAAGTGAATTCTGGAGACCCGTCACAAACCCAATGTACCGCTGGTTCATCTTTAAAGCTCTTTGTGATGATTTCCACCTTTTCCGCTACCATAAACGCAGAATAGAATCCAAGTCCAAAATGACCGATGATACCGGCATCTTTTCCAGCATCCTTGTATTTGTCCAAAAATTCTTCAGCGCCAGAAAAAGCTACTTCATTAATGTACTTTTTAACCTCTTCTTCCGTCATGCCAATACCTTGGTCTATAATACGGATACGTTTTTTATCCTTATCAACCTTTATTTCAATCAAGGGATTGTCATATTTAACTTTGGCCTCGCCAATAGAAGAAAGGTGTTTAAGTTTTAGTGTTGCATCCGTAGCGTTGGAAATAAGCTCTCTCAAGAAAATTTCATGATCACTATAGAGGAATTTTTTTATTAGAGGAAATATGTTTTCTACTGAAACATTGATTTTGCCTGTAGCCATTGTTTATTAATTTTCTTTAGGTTTTAACAATGGCAAAAAAAGTACCATAGTTATAAATGTGACAAACTGACACTGTACTGCAGATATTACAGTATCTGGCAAACTTTAACATAGTTTTGTTTATTCTTTTTATTAAATTGATAAACAAAATATGTATATTTGTAGTGTTATGGAAAAATTGCTATGAAATAGTATCATGCTATAACAAGTTTGTTTATTTATTGGTTAGGTTGTTGAAAACGCACTTTCGAATGAAAGTGCGTTTTCCTTTTATTTCTTAAGAAATCTTAACTATTATTTTGTTCGGTAAATCGTATTTTTGATTAAACACAAAGTGCAATGGCAAATACTTCAAATTCAAAGGTTACAGAAGAAAAAATTATTGGTTGGTTCATGGATACTGTATTGGAACATGAAGTAATACCAAAATCCATTTACAAGTTTTGTAAAGAAAATAAAATCAAAGAAGAGGAATTCTATAAATTCTTTGGGTCTTTTGAAGGACTGCAGCATGCTATTTGGGAGAAGTTCTTTGAGAACACCCTAGCGGTTATGCAAAAAAACGAGGGTTATGATAGTATGACCAACGAAGAGAAAATGCTCACATTCTTCTATACCATCTTTGAATCTTTAACAATGAACAGGAGCTATGTTCTTTTTATGCTAAAAGAGCACAAAAATACCATGGAAAAATTAGGGCAATTAAAAGGCCTTAGAAATCGTATTAAAGATTTTGCTTCGGAACTTATTGAGGAACGCAATAGCGAAAAGAACTTAAAAATTCTCAAACATAGCCCACAACTGTTTTCTGAAGGAGCATGGTTGCAATTCCTGTTCCTTTTAAAATTCTGGATGGAAGATAATTCGCCAGATTTTGAAAAGACGGATATAGCCATTGAGAAATCAGTGACAACAATTTTTCAAGTTTTTGAAAGTGCCCCATTGGAAAAAATTATTGATTTCGGAAAATTCCTCTATAAAGAAAACTTTGCTTAATAGTGTATGAAGACATTGGACAGTATTCCCACGGGAAAGATTGAAAGAGCAGGAAAACTAGTAAAGACAGGCGTAAAAATTGGAGGGAACTACGTAAAATATTATGGAAAGAAACTCGTCAATTCAGAAACTGCAAAAGATGAGCTTGACCAAGATAATGCGGAAGATATTTATGATGGCTTAAAAAGTCTTAAAGGGAGTGCGCTCAAAGTTGCTCAAATGCTTAGTATGGAGAAGAACCTTCTGCCTAGAGCCTATGTGGAAAAGTTTTCGCTTTCCCAATTTTCTGTACCACCACTTTCAGCGCCTTTAGTTAGAAAAACGTTCAAAAAGTACCTTAACAAATACCCTGAGGACATTTTTGACACTTTTGAGAAAGATTCTGTTAATGCTGCCAGTATTGGCCAAGTACACAAAGCCAAAAAGGATGGTAAAGAATTGGCAGTTAAAATTCAATACCCAGGTGTGGCCCAAAGCATTAGCAGTGATTTGGCTATAGTAAAACCCATCGCCATTAGAATGTTCAACCTAAAGGGCAAAGATTCTGAAAAATACTTTAAAGAGGTTGAAAATAAACTTGTTGAAGAGACCAATTATATTTTGGAGCTTAAGCAAAGTGAAGAGATCACCCAGGCGTGTTCTGCTATTTCCAATATGGAATTCCCAAACTATTATCAAGATTTATCCAGTGAGCGTATTCTTACTATGGATTGGATGAAGGGAAAACACCTTAGTGAGTTTACAAATACTGATTTTGACCAGAATCTTGGAAATAAACTAGGGCAGGCGTTATGGGATTTTTACATGTTTCAGATACACAGTTTGCGCAAAGTACATGCAGATCCACACCCTGGTAACTTTTTGGTTAGCGCAAATGAAACCTTGATTGCCATAGATTTTGGTTGTATTAAAGAAATTCCAGATGAGTTTTACATTCCTTATTTTGAATTGGCCCAAGAAGACAATATCAATAATGACGAAATCTTTATGGAGAAGTTGTACGAGTTGGAAATTTTGACTCCGACCGATTCCAAGGAAGAGCTTGAATTTTTTAAGGCTCTTTTCAAGGAAATGCTTACACTTTTTACATCCCCCTTTCATCAAAATGAGTTTGATTTTGGAGCAGATACATTCTGGACCAAAATTGCAGATTTAAGTGAACGTTACTCCAAAGATGATCAGATTAAAAAAATGAACGGCAATCGCGGTTCCAAGCATTTTTTATACATGAACCGGACTTTTTTCGGACTTTACAACTTGCTTCATGACCTAAAGGCGAAAGTAAAAGTGAACGATTTTAAAAAGTACATGGACTAATTTTTCTGATATATTCTAAGTTCTTTGAATATATTTTTTACTTTTCCATTAAATAGCCACTGACTTTTTTAATAATTTTTACTTAAGCATACTATATGTACAATTCAAAAATTTCTGGACTCGGATTTTACGTGCCCGAAAATGTAGTGACCAATGATGATCTATCTAAGTTGATGGAGACCAATGACGAATGGATTCAGGAGCGTACTGGAATTAAGGAGCGAAGGCATGTTGTAAAAGGTACGGATACTACCACGTCTATGGGGGTAAAAGCAGCGAAGGTTGCTATTGAACGTGCTGGTATTGATAAGGATGATATTGATTTTATTGTTTTTGCCACACTCAGTCCAGACTACTATTTTCCTGGACCTGGCGTTTTGGTCCAACGTGATCTTGAAATTAAAACCGTAGGGGCGTTAGATGTAAGAAATCAATGTTCTGGTTTTGTTTATGGAATTTCTGTCGCTGACCAATATATTAAAAGTGGAATGTACAAAAATGTGCTGGTGATAGGTTCGGAGTTACATTCCCATGGTTTGGATATGACAACTAGAGGTAGGGGGGTATCGGTTATTTTTGGTGATGGAGCCGGTGCTGCAGTATTGACCAGAGAAGAGGATACTTCAAAAGGAATTCTTTCGTCCCATTTGCATTCAGAAGGGCAACATGCTGAAGAGCTTTCATTAATTGCTCCTGGTATGGGGAAAAGATGGGTTACTGATATTATTGAGGATGAAGACCCAGAGGATACTTCCTACTTTCCATATATGAACGGACAGTTTGTATTTAAGAATGCTGTGGTTCGTTTTAGTGAAGTAATTATGGAAGGTCTGCAAGCTAACAATTTGACCCCAGAGGACATAGATATGCTGATTCCTCACCAGGCAAACCTGCGTATTGCGCAGTTTATTCAAAAGAAGTTTGGCCTTTCTAATGACCAAGTATTCAATAACATAATGAAATATGGTAATACCACAGCGGCTTCAATCCCAATTGCTTTGACCGAGGCGTGGGAAGCTGGTAAAATCAAGTCTGGAGATTTAGTGGTTTTAGCTGCTTTTGGTAGCGGATTTACTTGGGGCAGCGTAATCATGAAATGGTAATAGCGCATGGGTAGACAGCTGGACAAATTAACCCCGGCCCTTATCGATTTTATAAAAAATCAAAAACTCTTTTTTGTAGCAACTGCAATGGAAGAAGGTTCTGTAAACCTTTCCCCCAAAGGATTGGATTCATTGCGGGTTTTAGATGAAAATAGAGTAATCTGGTTAAATTTAACTGGAAGCGGTAACGAGACATCTACTCATTTAATGGGCAAAAACCGTATCACTATAATGTTTTGTGCTTTTGATGGAGATCCTATTATATTGAGGTTATATGGAAGTGCACAAGCATATAGAAGTAACACTGTGTTTTGGAAAGAACACATAGATTTGTTTCCTAAAATGGCAGGAAGCAGACAATTGGTGGATGTGAAAATTGATTTGGTACAAATTTCATGCGGTATGGGAGTACCAATAATGGAGTATAAACATCAACGTCAATCTTTGGTGGATTGGGCAGAAAACCAAGGGGAGGAAGGTTTAAAAAAATATTGGTCAAAGAAAAATACTATCAGCCTTGATGGCTATCCAACTGATATTGCAGAATAAAAACAAAACCCCGATTCCAAAAAAGAACCGGGGTTTTTAAATGATATACCTTGAAAGACTAACCAACCAATACTCTCTCAGGAATATCAAATCTTTTTACAAAATGCCTCCACCAGATTGTTTGGTATTGTCATCTCTCCTTTTACGCTGTTTTGCTCTGTTTTTTCCACTACCAAATCTGTAAGATAGACCTGCATATACATTGTTGCTTTCCCAATTAAATCCACCAACCTGATCATATGGACGGTCACCATCAAAAGCAAAACGCATGGTATTAAAAATGTCATTGTAGTTTAGACTGATTGTACCTTTGCCTTGTGCAAAGCTGTATCGTGCTCCTAAGTTTACAAAGTACATAGGTTCTGCAGTAAACTGTATAGTCCGGTTTTGACCTCTATAAAATCCGAATAACTGAAAGGTCAATTCTTTATTTACTTTAAAACTATTGTTCAATCTCATATTCCAGGCCGTGTTGTCGACTTCAACATTTTCCACAACGATGTCGTTTTCCGTTGGATCTGGACTATTTCCACTCAAACTTTCAGTAATACCTCGTTGTGTTTGAGAGTAGAAATCAAAGCTCCCATTCACACTCCACCACTGTGTAAGCTTATAATTGGTAGAAAGTTCAAAACCATAAGCAGATGTATTCTCAAAATTGTCAAAAGTTAAAATGAGCTTGTTAAAATCAAGTCTGTCCACATATACAGCTCTGTTTATCTCGTCAGATATCGCTCTATAGAAAATTCCAGCGGTTACACTTCCTCCTTTTATGCGTCTAGTATAGTTGGTTTCATAAGAGTTGGTGAATTGAGGGACCAAACTTGGGTTTCCAAAAGACGATATAAGTGGCGTTGCCCATTCCCTAATTGGGTTTACTTGCTGTAGACCAGGTCTATCCACACGTCTGCTATAACTTACTTGAAATTGATTTTTTTCATTTGGATTATAGGTCACAAAAGCTGAAGGGTATACCTCGGTGTATTTATCCGTAAATGCTCTAAGCCTATTGGTATCTGCCTTAACTTCAACATCTTCAACACGAACCCCAGCCTGATAAGAGAATTTCCCTCTGGTTTGGCTAAAAGTGGCATATGCAGAATAAATATCCATGTTATAAACGAAGTCTGTATTTGGTGTTGGAATCAGATCTCCGTTTGGATTGAAGGACAAACCTGTTGATGAATAATCTACATCTGTTTCAAAAGTTCTAGATTCCAGACCAACTTCCAATTTGGAAATACTGTCCAAAGGATTCACATAATCCAAGTTGATGAAGGTCTGTTCGCGTTCGGTATCAACAAAGTCCATATAGTCTGGGAATAGCGATGCTCCCGTTGTCCTAAAGTCTGCATCCTGATCACTATTGAATCGGTTATGATCTATTTCCAATTCTATATTATGACCTTCTTTTTTGAAATCATGTTTATAATCAAAATTGTATTGCTCACTAAGATTATCACTTATATCATTGAAAAACTGAGTTACATTTCTGGATAAATCATCGTTATATGTCACCGCTGTAATTCCTTCTCCAGTTCCATCAAAAATATTTTGATTGGTGAAAACGGAAATAGTGTTATTGTCATTCAAGTAAAAATCGACCCCTACTTTATAAAGGTGTGATTTGTTGTTATTGAAGAAATCAAACACTTGCTTTGAATTCTCGTCAATTCTTGTAATACTACCATCATTCACATATTTGCCAATGTTATTTCCATAATTTCCATAAAAATTGAATTTTCCTTGTCTATAGTTCATATCAATAGAACTATTGAACTTGGCCTCGATGCCTTTGGTGAGTCCAGTGGTAATGTTTCCGTTAAACCCAATATTGGCATTTTTGTGCAGTATGATGTTGATAATGCCGCTCATGCCTTCAGGATTGTACTTAGCTGATGGGTTTGTAATTAATTCTATTGATTTAATGGAAGTTGATGGTATTTGACGCAACAGTTGAGCAACTGGTACATTGGACAATTTTCCATCCACCATTACGCGTACATTTGAGTTGCCCCTCATGGAAATATCGCCGGTTTGCGAGTCTACATTTACAGAAGGAATATTGTTCATAATATCTGATGCCGTTGCTCCGGCAGTGGTTAAGTCCTTTCCAACGTTTATAACCTTTCTGTCCACGCGTTGTTCTATGGTGGTGCGTTCCGCAACAACTTCAACTTCAGATAGTTCTTCCGTGTCTTCCATTAAGGTTATGGTTCCAACTTCGACTTTTCGGTTCTTTTTGGTAATAACCAATTTTTGGGAATGCGTTTTGTACCCAATGAATTGAACTTCCATAATAAAAGAGCCTTCAGGCAATTTTTTAATTTCAAAATTACCATCCTCAGTTGTAATTCCTCCTGTAATGGTTTTACTGCCGTCTTCAGATTTAATTACAATGGCAGCATAAGCCACTGGTTGCTTTAAGGTGTTATCGATTACCGTTCCAGATATAGAACCTATTGCAGTATCAGTATCATTATTGGCAGTTAACGGTGTTGAATAAATGCTACACAAAAGCAGCGCGAAAAGTAAAATTACTCTTTTCATGAGTTTGATCGTTTTTTGATTAGATTGATGTTGTCTACAAGACGACGCTAAAGGAAAGATGTTACAAATAAAAATGTGTTTAACATTTTTTAACAAAAGCAGTGATTAGACAACCATGAAAGTGATTGTTTTTAAAAGATAAACCCTGACTCCCGATAGTAATCGAAACGCCAGGGTTCTTTACATTGATAAGCTATACTAAACACTAACCATTAACTATAAAAAAAATACAGTCTTACCAATGATTTCTTTTACACGTACAATAGACGAGTTTTTTTTTGATTAGTTACAATCTTTGATTTAGTTTAACACATAAATTAACAAATGGTTAAGACACTTGTTTTGGGAGCATCTTTAAACCCCAGTAGATATAGTAATTTGGCAATCCATCGTTTGATTGAAAGCAAAATTGAAACAGAAGCATTTGGGGTAAGGGAAGGAGCTGTTTCTGGAGTACAAATTAAAACCAACCTAAATGATTTTCAAAATATTGATACCATTACTTTGTATCTGAACCCTAAAAGACAAGAGCAATACTACAACGACATTGTTCAACTAAAGCCGCAAAGAGTAATTTTTAATCCAGGTACTGAAAACCCAGATTTTTACAAAATTCTTGAAGCAGCTGGAATAAAAGTTGAGGTAGCCTGCACCTTGGTGTTATTGGCTACTGGTCAATACTAGGGATAGGTTTTCTTGTCCTAATCAACCAAAGTCCAAAAAAGGTTAATAAACCATTCAACGGTAACAATTCATAACCAACTACATATCCACCTAGAAACGAAGAAGGAATATTAGCTACTAGAGCTATAATAACTACCGATAGTATTGAAATAACCCAAACGTATTTATCCTTTATTTGATGTTTGGTTAAAATACCGAAAGCAAATAGACCCAATAATGGACCATATGTGTACCCTGATACCGTAAGCAAGCTGTCAATTACATTACTGCTTAAAATATACTTAAAGGAAATAATGACCAATATGAGCATAATGCTCATTGCAATATGGGTGCGTTTTCTAATGGTTCTTTGTTGATCTTCCTTTCTTTTTTCAACATTCAAAAAGTCTACACAAAAGGAAGTGGTAAGGGATGTCAGCGCACTATCTGCACTACTATAGGCTGCAGCGATCAATCCCAACATAAAAGTAATGGCCAATGTAAGCCCCAAACCACTATTCAAGGCAATTTCAGGAAACAACAAGTCCGATTTTGGAGAACCGTCCATTAATGGCATAGAGATGCCATTTTTACCTGAATAAATAAATAACAAGGCTCCAAGCAACATAAACAAAAATGTTACCCCCACTAGAACTAAACTGAATGAAACCATATTTTTTTGCGCATCCTTTAAAGACTTGCAAGTAAGGTTTTTTTGCATCATATCTTGATCAAGTCCAGTCATACAAATGGTTATGAACATACCGCCAACAAAAGATTTAATAAAATGGTTGCGATCCAAGAAACTATCGGTATAAAGAAATTGACTGTAAGGTTTTAATTCTTCAGAACTCAAAAACTCTCCAAAAGTCCAGTTCAATTCGTCAAGAATAAATATTACAGATAATACCACAGCAAGAATCATAAATAGGGTCTGCAAGGTATCTGTCCAAACTATGGTTTTTATGCCTCCTCTATTGGTGTAGATCCAAATTAACAGAATGGAAATAATCACGGTAAACTCAAAACGAATGCCTAAATCATCAAAAACAAACTGTTGTAGCACTATGGCTACTAGATACAATCTAAAAGCAGCACCCAAAACCCTGGAGATAAAAAAGAAGAAAGCACCTGTTTTATGACTGACAGAGCCAAAACGATCTAACAAATACTCATAAATTGAGGTAAGGTTGTATTTATAATATAATGGCAACAAAACATAAGCAACTACAAAATATCCGAACAAGTAGCCAAAAACTACCTGCATATAACCAAATTGAGAATCCTCTATCCATCCTGGTACCGAAATAAAAGTAACCCCTGAAAGTGAGGCACCTACCATACCAAATGCAACTAAATACCATGGTGATTGTTTACCTGCTTTAAAAAAATCTGAATTGGAATCGTTTTTTCCAGTGAAATAGGAGATGATCATTAATACTAAAAAATAAGCACCAATGAGCAAAAGAATTTGTGTTGAGGACATATTTGGAATTTGATTTGCAAAGTACAAAAGTAAATTGGTAACGGTAAAATTGTAATTTTGTTTGATAATTGTAGGTATGGAATTTTCGTCAAAGCTTTTGGAGAATGCAGTATATGAAATGTCTCAGTTACCAGGCATTGGAAAACGAACGGCACTGAGATTGGTCTTGCATCTTCTAAAACAACCAGAAGAACGAACAAACTTCTTATCAGATGCTTTGACCAAGCTTAGAGGTGAGGTCAATTTCTGTAGCAGCTGTCATAACATCTCAGATACAAAACTATGTGAGATTTGTGCCAATCCTAATAGAGATGAAACTTTGGTTTGCGTTGTTGAGGATATTAGGGATGTCATGGCCATTGAGAATACATCTCAATACCAAGGACTATATCATGTGCTGGGAGGTAAAATATCACCCATGGAGGGTGTTGGGCCTCAAGACCTAAACATTGTTTCCCTAGTTAATAGGGTAAAAGAAGGTGTTGTTAAAGAACTTATTTTTGCTTTGAGCTCTACAATGGAGGGAGATACCACCAATTTTTATATCTATAGGCAATTAGAAGAATTGGATGTTACTACTTCAACAATTGCACGTGGAATATCCGTTGGGGACGAATTGGAATACACAGATGAGGTTACATTGGGGAGGAGTATCTTGAACAGAGTTCCTTTTGAAAGTTCCATTAAGACAAATTAATTTATGATTAAAAAATACACATAAATTAAGGATAAGGAGTTTTCTTTAGTATTTTTGCAAAATATAAGTCGATATTACTTCGTTAAATAAGAATATGTCAAAGTTTGAATTGAAATTACCGCAAATGGGAGAGAGTGTTGCAGAGGCAACATTGACTACTTGGTTAAAAGAAGTAGGGGAAACCATTGAGATGGATGAAGCAATATTTGAAATTGCTACGGACAAGGTAGACTCTGAAGTGCCGAGTGAAGTTGAAGGCGTGTTATTGGAAAGGCGATTTGATGTTGATGACATCATAAAAGTAGGAGAAGTAGTTGCGGTCATACAAACTGATGGAGGTATTGTTGAGATGACTTCGAATGGTGCAGATTCCGTTGAGGAGACAGAAGATGTAGTAGAGGCTCCCGTGGCGGTTTTAGAAAATCAAATGACTGAAATAAAAGAATCGGTTGCTGTACCAGCGCAAGATTTTTCAAGTTCAGAGCGATTTTATTCACCATTGGTAAAGAATATTGCTAAGGAAGAAGGAATTTCCATGGAAGAACTGGAAGCAATAATCGGTACCGGAAAAGAAGGTAGGGTAACCAAGAATGATATAAAAGCATTTTTAGAAAACCGTTCCACTAACGGAAACACTGCAGCTGTTGTGAATCCAATTTCCAAAGAAGTTAGCAAACCGGCAGTTCAAGTAGAAACTTCAAAAGTAGCATCAGAAAAGCCTAAAACAGCACCAGCGGCTGTTGCGGATGGTGATGAAATAATCCCATTGACCCGCATGGGCAAGTTAATTGCTCAACATATGGTAGATAGTGTATCCACATCAGCTCATGTTCAGAGTTTTGTGGAAGTAGATGTTACCAATGTTGTCAACTGGAGAAATAAATCTAAAAAGGCTTTTGAAGAAAGAGAAGGAGAAAAATTGACCTTTACTCCAATCTTTATGGAAGCCGTTGCGGTAGCCTTGAAAAAATATCCAATGGTTAACATCTCTCTTGATGGGGATAAAGTCATTAAAAAGAAAAACATAAACATTGGTATGGCGGCTGCACTACCAGATGGTAACTTAATAGTTCCAGTAATTAAAAACGCTGATCAACTTAATTTGGTCGGTATGGCAAAAACTGTGAATGACCTTGCTAATAGATCTAGGAACAATCAGCTTAAACCAGATGATATCAAGGACGGTACTTACACCGTGACCAATGTAGGCTCCTTCGGCAGTATTTTTGGTACGCCTATCATTAATCAGCCACAAGTCGGTATTTTGGCACTTGGCGCCATAAGAAAGATGCCTTCTGTTATAGAGACTGACCAAGGAGAATTTATAGGTATTCGTAGTAAAATGTTCCTTTCTCACAGCTATGACCATAGAGTTGTCAATGGTGCGCTAGGAGGTATGTTTGTTAAAACAGTGGCAGATTATCTTGAAGCTTGGGATGTAAATAGAGAAATCTAGCTTTAAAACCCTTCTATTCTTTCCACTATTATTAATTTAGAGGTTTAAACAAATTCATCAATCAATGAAGTTTTTAATCTCTTTAAGTTTAGCATCACTTTTTTTGTTCTCAGCTAGTATGATGGCACAAGACCTTTCGCCTTATAAAAAAATGGTTTTTGAAAAAGATGGGAGTAGTATGCCATATCGAATATTACTTCCCAAAGATTACAATCCATCAGAAAAATACCCTTTAATACTTATGCTGCATGGTTCTGGAGAAAGAGGGAATGATAACGAGGCACAATTGGTGCACGGGTCTGGTTTATTTCTAAAAGAAGAAATCAGGGACAACTATCGGGCTATAGTAGTTTTTCCACAATGCGCGGCCAACAGTTCTTGGGCAAGAATCAATGTAGAAGGAGATATTCCAAACAGAGAATTTACCTTTTATGAAGATTCAGAACCAACAAAAGACATGGTGCTGTTGGAAGGATTGTTGAAACATGTAAAGAAAACTTATAAAATTGATAAAAGTAGAATCTACGTAGGTGGACTTTCCATGGGAGGCATGGGTACTTTTGAATTGGTTCGTAGAAACCCAAACGTATTTGCCGCTGCTTTTCCCATATGTGGAGGGGCTAACCCAAAAATTAGCAAGAAACTAAGCAAACTGGATTGGTGGGTGTTTCATGGAGATGCAGATACGGTTGTACCAGAAAAGTGTTCGGCAGAGATGGTAAAAGCCATGGAGAATATCGGTATTAACATAAAGTATTCGTTATATCCAGGAGTAGGGCACAATAGCTGGGATAATGCTTTTGCGGAACCAGAACTATTACCTTGGTTATTTTCTAAATCACGATAAAATTATTTTCATGGAGTTACAATTGACCAAGCCCATTTGTTTTTTTGATTTAGAAACCACAGGTACCAATGTGGCCAAAGATAGAATTGTTGAAATCTCAATACTAAAGGTTTTTCCCAATGGTAATAAGGAGAGCAAAACATGGTTGGTGAACCCAGAGATGCCTATTCCACAAGAAGTGGTGTTGATACATGGTATTTCTAATCAAAAAGTAGCTAACGAGCCTACATTCAAACAACTATCAAAAGAAATCTATAAAATGATAAAGGACAGTGATTTAGCTGGCTTTAATTCTGATAGGTTTGACATTCCGCTACTTGCGGAAGAAATGCTCAGGGCAGATGTTGATTTTGATATGAAACATATGGTTTCTGTAGATGTGCAAACAATTTTCCATAAAATGGAAAAACGCACTTTGGGAGCTGCCTATAAATTTTATTGTGACAAAAGTTTAGAAGATGCACATAGTGCAGAAGCTGATACCATGGCTACTTACGAGGTGTTATTATCACAATTGGATAGATATCCAGAATTGGAAAACAATGTAAAGAAATTGTCCGAGTTCACTACCAGAAAACAATCCTTGGACTTTGCAGGATTTATTGGTATTAACAAAGATGAACAACCAATATTTGCTTTTGGGAAACACAAGGGCAAAACAGTGGATGAGGTTATGGAAACCGAACCCGGTTATTTCGGTTGGATTTTGAATGCCGATTTTCCACTATATACCAAAAAGGTACTGACCCAGATTAAACTGAGTAAGCTGAACAACAAGCTGTCTTAAAAAAACAATATAAATAACGCGCTATGAAACTGATTTGTATCGGCAGAAATTATGCTGCCCATATTGAAGAGTTGAAAAATGAACGACCCGTTGAGCCAGTGGTTTTTATAAAACCAGATTCTTCTATTTTACCTAAAGAACAGGATTTCTACATTCCCGAATTCTCAAATGATATCCATTACGAAGTAGAGGTTTTGGTCAAAATCAATAAAGTGGGGAAGCACATTTCTGAACAATTTGCACATAAGTATTATGATGAGATTGGTTTAGGAATAGATTTTACGGCAAGGGACCTTCAAGCCAAACTTAAGGAGAAGGGTTTGCCCTGGGAAAAAGCAAAAGGATTTGATGGCTCAGCAGTGGTTGGTAAGTGGATGCCTAAAAACGTGTACGAAAATGTTGACAAACTGGATTTTTCCTTATTAAAAAATGGTAAAAAAGTACAGAACGGCAATACTTCCTTGATGCTGTGGAAGATAGACGAGTTAATAGCTCATGTTTCTACCTATTTTATGCTTAAAAAGGGCGATATTTTGTTCACGGGAACGCCAGCGGGTGTTGGTAAAGTAAGTCCAAATGATTACCTTTCAGGTAGACTCGAAGGTGAGGAGATGTTTGAAATTAATGTGAGATAATGATTTACAACCTTGACAAAATTAATGAAATGGCAGAAGGGGACCATGATTTTATAACCTCTGTAATTTCTGTTTTTTTGGAAGAAGTTCCTATTGATTTGGAAGCTTTGGAAAAAGCTATTGCCGAAAGGGATTTTGAAAACGTATACAAACTTGCCCATAAAATAAAACCCAATGTAGACTTGCTGGGAATGGAACAAACAAGAGCAACCGCACTTGAAATTGAAACCTTGGGTAAAAGTGATGCCAACATGCAGGAAATAGAGAGTAAATTCCCTTTGCTCAAAAAAGATGTGCACCAAGTAGTTTCAGAACTCAAAAAAGATTTCAATCTATAAATGCAGGCAGAAATCATCACCATTGGGGACGAAATCCTCATTGGACAGATTGTGGACTCCAATTCTGCATTTATTTCCAAAGAACTAAATAAGATAGGTGTCTCGGTGTACCAGATTACTTCGGTACAAGATGAACGTGACCATATCTTAGAGGCTTTGAAAATTGCTGGGGATAGATCGTCAGTAGTTATCATAACAGGAGGTTTAGGGCCAACTAAAGATGATATCACCAAGCACACCCTTTGTCATTTTTTTAATGATGAGCTTATTCAGGATGATGGGGTTTTGGAATACATAGAAGAACTTTTCAAAAAATACATATCCACACCAATTTCAGATTTAAACAGAAAACAAGCACTGGTGCCCTCAAAAGCGACGGTATTACACAATGCACATGGCACGGCTCCCGGCCTGTGGATGAAAAAGGGAGATACCGCTTTTATTTCGTTGCCAGGAGTCCCTTTTGAGATGAGGAATTTGGTCAAGAATGAAGTGCTTCCCAAAGTGATACAAGAATACAAACGCCCTCATATTTTCCATAAAACCATTATGACCTATGGTTTGGGCGAAAGTGCCATCGCCGGTAAAATTGAAGAATGGGAAAATAACCTTCCTCAATTTATAAAGCTTGCATACTTACCTAACCTTGGACGTGTGCGCCTTCGTTTGAGCGCAAAAGGCACTGACAAAGAGCAAATAGTTGCGGCAGTTGAATCAGAAGTAAAAAAATTGTATCCACTAATTGGAGATATTATTTATGGCGAAGAGGAAGAAGAGTCCATAGAATATCAAATTGCAAAGCTACTCACTGAAAAAAAGATGACTTTGGGTACTGCAGAAAGTTTTACGGGAGGTAAGATTGCACAACAGCTAACTTCAATGCCTGGAGCTTCATCTTATTTTAAGGGTAGTGTGGTGAGTTACGCTACAGAGACCAAGATCAAGCTGTTGAATGTACCTGAAGATTTAATTAAAAAGCATTCCGTAGTTAGCGAAGAAGTGGCAGTTATCATGGCCATTAATGCCAAAAATATTTTAAACACTGACTTCTCAATAGCAACTACAGGTAACGCCGGCCCTACCAAAGGAGATTCAAATGCAGAGGTTGGAACGATCTTCATTGCTATAAGCACTCCCCAACATACTTTTGCTCAGAAATTCACTATGGGAAATCATCGAGAGCGTATTGTTCAGAAGTCTTTGAACAAGGCATTTGAACTATTGCTAAAAGAAATTCTAAATTTCTAAAAAAGAATTTTGTCCGTCCCATTAAAATGCCATAAATTTGCACCCTCAATAAAATCACTCAAAAGTTAGGGAGATGTCTAAGATTTGTGAAGTAACAGGAAAAAAGGTGATGTTTGGAAACAATGTTTCCTTTTCAATCAATAAAACCAAGAGAAGATTCGATGTGAATATTTCTAAACAGAAATTTTTCATTCCAGAAGAAGATCGTTGGGTAACCTTAAACGTGTCTACACGTGGGTTAAAGATTATCAACAAAAAAGGAATCTCTGCTGTTTTAAAGGATATCAATTCCAAAAAATAAGTAGCATAAGATTTTAAGTACGATACAATGGCAAAGAAAGGAAATAGAATTCAAGTTATTTTAGAGTGTACAGAGCACAAGGAGTCTGGTATGCCAGGTACTTCAAGGTACATTACAACTAAGAATAAAAAGAACACGCCAGATAGAATGGAGATTAAGAAATTCAATCCTATTCTTAAGCGTATGACTGTTCATAAAGAAATTAAATAAGTTAGGTCATGGCAAAGAAGACGGTAGCAACACTACAGGGTAGTTCAAAGAGATTGACAAAGGCCATCAAAATGGTAAGGTCACCAAAAACTGGTGCTTATACTTTTGTTGAGTCAGTAATGTCACCAGAATTGGTAAATGATTGGTTGAATAAGAAATAATCAATCCTTAGTATAAAATTGAAAGCCGCTAAATAGCGGCTTTTTTTATATCCCTATTTGTCATTTCAAAATAGCAAAGCTACATGGAAATGTGTAGTCAGATTTCTGTATTTACTCGAAATGATAATCTAACTTTAACAAAACTCCCCTTACTTTCCTATCTTTGAAGATTGATGACGAACGCATATGAGCCTATTTAAAAAGATTTTTTCTTCTGATAAAAAAGAGACTCTGGATAAGGGCCTCGAAAAATCAAAAAGCAGTTTTTTTGGTAAGTTGAGCAAGGCTGTAGCCGGTAAATCCAAGGTTGATGATGAGGTGTTGGATAATCTAGAGGAGATTTTGGTCTCTTCAGATGTTGGTGTTGATACGACTTTAAAGATTATTGACCGTATTGAAGAAAGGGTTTCTCGAGACAAATATATGGGTGCTGATGAACTCAATACCATTCTTCGTGAAGAAATTGCAGGCCTTCTTTCAGAAACCCATGTTGGAGAGGATACCGAGTTTGTAATACCTTCAGATAAAAAACCCTACGTGATTATGGTAGTGGGAGTAAATGGCGTGGGAAAAACAACTACAATCGGCAAACTGGCCCATCAATTTAAGAATCAAGGCTTAAAAGTAGTGTTAGGAGCAGGAGATACCTTTAGGGCAGCCGCAATAGATCAATTGGAGGTTTGGGCAAAACGCGTGGACGTGCCAATTATTAAACAAAAAATGGGAAGCGACCCTGCATCTGTAGCTTTTGATACGTTGAATTCCGCAGTAGCTGATAATGCCGATATAGTTTTGATTGATACAGCAGGTAGATTGCATAACAAGGTCAATCTGATGAATGAACTTTCCAAAGTGAAAAGGGTAATGCAAAAAGTAGTTGCAGATGCTCCACATGAAGTGTTGTTGGTACTAGATGGTTCTACAGGGCAAAACGCTTTTGAACAAGCAAAACAATTTACCAAAGCCACAGAAGTAAGTAGTTTAGCAGTTACCAAATTAGATGGCACCGCAAAGGGCGGAGTGGTCATTGGTATCTCTGACCAATTTCAAATACCAGTAAAGTATATTGGCGTTGGAGAAGGTATTGAAGATCTGCAGGTCTTTAATAAGTATGAATTTGTCGATTCTTTTTTTAAACTTAGCTGATAATTCCTTTTTTTTGTTGTAGTAAAATTAAGAAACTATAATGAAAAGAATACTTACACTTGTTTTTGGAATATTATTGATTTATTCATGTGGTTCGGACAGCTCTGAATCTCCTGAGGTACCATTGAGTTCAGACAATTTTATTACCACTTTCATAATAAAACGATTTAGTTCTAGTTTTGAAGCCAATATTCAAGGAAATACGATTACTGGGCTAATTCCAAGTAATATAGCATTAACAGAAGTAACTTTGGATATAGAAGTATCCGAAGGAGCTAAAATCAACCCAGATCCTAGAACAATTAATTCTCTTACTGATGCTTTTATTTTAACAATTACTGCTGAAGACGGAACAAAAAGAGAATATAACGTTGACATAAAGCGGGAATTAAGCATAGAGAATCTTATCACCTCATTTAAATTGATTAAGGATGATTTTGCATTGGAACCTGAAATTGGCGATGATAATATAGTGGGTGAGGTTCCGAGCAATGTGGAGTTGGAAGGAATTAGACTGGAAATTAAAACTTCTGATTTTGCGTCAATAGATCCTGACCCAAGTTCGATTTCCGAAATATCTGAAGCGTTTTCTTTTATAGTTACTGCTGAAAATGGGGATGAAAGAGAATATCAGATAGATATCTCCCGAATAATAAGTACAGAAAATGAAATAGTATCTTTTAAGATTTTTTTAGATTCTGAAGGTATTGAAGCAAATGTGGATGATAATGGTAACATATCTAAAAGACTTCCTTCGTTCCTCGATTTGGCAAATTTAACAAATGAAGTGGCCATATCTAAATTTGCCACGATAGAGCCAGATCCCAACCAAATTTCTGATTTCTCTTCAGAAGTTGTTTTTACCGTAACTGCAGAAAATGGGGACACCAAAAACTATAACGTGAATTTTAAGGTAATGGACGAAAATTTTGAAATACGTTGTGATAGTTTTAATGTATCGAAATGGTTTGGTGGCGATGCACGTGACGATATCAATTTGCCGCAGGGGCCATTTGACAGAAATGTTGGAACCGGGCAAGTACTGACTTTAAATTCAGATAGTCACCCAGACTCTTTTGGGGTTCTTTTTTCAAATGGCTTTGTGTTTCGTGAAAGCGGTATACAATACACAGAGACTGTTGAGCTAAATCTCAACATTAGAGATTCGGATGGAAATATTGTTCACACTACTACTACTGTAGTTCCTGGTTCATTTCGTGGGGGCTGGGTTTACTTTGATTTGTCCAGTTTGAACATTTTTCTCGCAGCAGAAAAAAAGTACATATTCACTTGGTATCTAATCAACGGGGGTGAGCTTGGAATAACAACAGGTTCATATGGTGATATGAACGAAGGGCCGGATGGATGCAATGGACTGGGTTATAGTGGCCAGTCAAGGGTTAGTTTTGACCAAAACTTAGATGATTGGGGTTTATGGTGGGAACATCCATGGCACTTTAATTATAGAATTAGCGGTAAAGAATAACAAATTGTATTTTAAAGCAAACCACTGTCGGGCGAAATAACCTTGTACTGTTTCAAAATTAGCTCTGAATAGAACTTTTTTGAGTATTATGATTCTATCCCGAAAATCACCAAATATTCTCTAAATTTGGAATGTAAGCACATATAAAAATGGGAAGAATACACCTATTTGAATTTGAGGACCAAAAATGGTTCCCCAAGTTTTTAAGAGATTATGGTACCGATTTTTTGCAATTTCTATCTAACAAAACCAAACTTTATAAGCCAGCAGTTTCTATCCTTGAAAAAGGTCTAAAAGCAGATGGTTCCAATACCATAATAGATTTAGGCTCTGGAGGAGGAGGAGGTTTACTTTGGTTGAACTCTGAATTGTTGAAAAATCACTCTGATTTAAAAATTGTATTGACTGATTATTATCCGAATCTGAGTGCTTTTGAATACACTAAAAAACAAGCAGATAATATTGAGTTCATTACCACATCCATTGATGCTAGAAAAGTACCTGAGAGTTTAAAGGGATTGCGAACGCAGTTTTTATCGCTGCATCATTTTAAGCCGGATGATGCCAGGCAGATATTACAAAACGCTGTGGACTCCAATAGCGCTATTGGTGTTTTTGAAGCGCAAGAGCGAAGTGTTCCCAGTATTTTGGCGATGCTGTTCTCTCCTATAAGTGTTTTGGTTACGGCACCATTTATTAGACCTTTCAAAATTGGAAGACTGATTTTCACTTATTTAATTCCAATTGTTCCTTTGTTTGTGCTATGGGATGGGGTAGTATCCTCATTACGCACCTATTCCGTTAAAGAGATGATATCCTTGGTAAATAGTTTGGAAAATAATGAAACTTATAATTGGGAAATTGATAGAGTAAAATCCGGACCAGGAGTTATTTTATACCTTTTGGGAACAAAAAAGAATTGATATGACTTCACGAATTTTAATTGTTTTTCTTTTGGTTTTTGGTATTAATGGGTATGCGCAAATCAATCACCCAAAAGCAAGTCCATTTGCAGTAGTGGAGCAGGAGGTAGGACTTTCTAAGATTTCAGTGAAGTATTCACGTCCTGCAACCAATGGCAGAGAGATTTTTGGTGGATTGGTGCCTTATGGCCGTATATGGCGTGTGGGAGCTAACGAATCCACAAAAATTACGGTAGATACAGATATGACCGTAATGGGGAATACTTTGCCCAAGGGTACTTATGCATTATATGCTTTTCCAGAAGCTTCAGAATGGCAGATGGTGTTTCATAAGAATATTTCCCATTGGGGAGATGGTCGTAAGGATTATGACCTAAAAGAAGATTTGTTTCGTGTAAACGTCAAACCACAAAAAAACTTGCATCATCAAGAGAACTTTTTAATTGCTTTTGATTCCATTACCCATAACTCAACCAATATGACTTTGACTTGGGCGAACACACAGATTGTCATTCCTTTTACTGTGGATACCCATGCCCAAATGGAGATTGAGATTGCAAAACAAATTGCAGAAAACCCTAAGGCCCAAACATATTACGAAGCTGCCCGCTATTTACAGGAACAAGAAAAGGATTATGAACTTGCCTTGAAATACCTAAACAAAGCATTAGAATTGGGCGGAGATACCTATTATTTTCATCGGGTAAAATCTTTGGTAGAAGCTGCACTTGGCGATTATGTATCGGCAGTTAAATCGGCTGAAAAGTCTTTGGAAATTTCCAAGTCACTTGAAAAAGATGAGTTTGTCCGTATGAACGAGAAAAACATTAAGGCGTGGAATCAATTGCTGAAAAAGTAGTGATAATGAGAAAAAAAACCATTCAAATTTACTGGAGTTTATCTGTATTGTTCTTAGTATTTCAATCTTGTCAATTTTTTGAAAGGGAAAATGAACCAAAACGGAGCTCTTCTGTAACCATTGAAAAGGAAAAGATTAGAGAAGTAGTAAAGGAAGAACAGCTTTGGAAACCCTATAATGATTCTTTAGAAGTAGCCGCTAATATGGACCATGCAGTAGAGCGGTTGCGATACAAGTTTATACAATCCAAGGTATTAGATAAAAATGAGGTTTTTTTGCCACTTCATGATGAGGTTTTAAAGTTTAATGTTACCATTTATGAATCTCTAAAACCCTTTATTTTAGAGCAGGACATTCCCTCTATTCAAAAACAAATAGCAGATGGTAAATTAACCTATGAGCAATTGGTTCTCTTTTACTTACACCGCATTTACAAGTATGAATTGAACAACGGCACAACCCTAAATACTGTTATTGCGTTAAACCCCAATGTCTTGGAAGAAGCACGGAAATTGCATTCAGATTCCAGAGGACAGCATCCCATTTATGGTATGCCCATATTGTTAAAAGATAATATTGGCGCACAAAATATGAAGACTACTGCTGGAGCCATAGCGTTAATGGAAAATCAAACAGATGATGCTTTTATTGTGGAACGTCTAAAAGAAAAGGGAGCATTAATTTTGGGAAAGGCAAACTTAAGCGAATGGGCCAATTATATTTGTGATGGCTGTCCTAATGGGCAAAGTGCCATTGGCGGACAAACCTTAAATCCTTATGGTCGACGGGTTTTTGACACAGGTGGATCCAGTGCTGGGAGCGGAACTTCGGTCGCTGCCAATTATGCAATTGCCGCCGTAGGAACAGAGACCTCAGGTTCTATTTTATCACCATCCGGCCAAAATTCTGTTGTAGGGATGAAACCGACTATTGGGCTTTTGAGCCGAACAGGAATTGTTCCTATTTCCAGTACTTTGGATACTCCTGGCCCTATGACCAAAAATGTAATTGATAATGGTATTCTATTAGACGCCATGCGTGGCTTTGACAATGAAGACGAGAAGTCAGTACAGGCAGATTGGGACGAAAAATGGTATACAGTAGAAAGTCCATCACTTAAGGGAAAACGTTTTGGCGCATTCAAAAATTACATCGAAAGTGATTCTATCTATAAGACAACTTTAGAAAAAATGAAAGCTGCAGGTGCAATCATCATAGAATTTGAGCCTCCAGAAGTAGAGTTTAATGGTTTTCTGTCTATTTTGAACATTGACATGAAAAATGATTTACCTAACTATATAGCTTCGCAGGTAAAAGATACAAACGCGGTTAAGGTAAAAAATGTTGAAGATGTTGTTCAATTTAATTTACAAGATTCATTGATTAGGATTCCGTACGGGCAGGGTCGTTTTGAAGGTATTTTAGCTGATTCTACCTCAGCAGAGTCACTTGAACAAATCAAACAAAAATTAAGAGCCAATGGGCGTGAGTATTTTAATGACCCAATGAACCAATATCAATTGGATGCTGTTCTATCCATCAACAATTATGATGCAGGTGTTGCAGCTGCAGCCGAGTATCCCGCTTTAACAATTCCTATGGGGTATAAGAAGTCAGGGGAACCCATTAGTTTAACCTTTATTGGCAAACAATTTCAAGAAGGCAAATTGTACAGTTTAGGAGCAGCTTTTGAGAATTTCACCAAGGTGAGAAAAATTCCAGTTGATTACGCTAATTAATATAAGCATTCAACTTTTCCCAGAGCTCATTATCAAAACTTGAAGGACCCAACAAATCCTCACCAGAATCTTCACCCATTCTTACAATAACGAGCCCTTGGCTAGGGATTATATATAGTTTTTGGTCATTTTTTCCAAGGCCGGCATAGGTGTCACTCGGAGCATTAGGAATTAACTCGCCTTGAAACTCTGTTTGAAAGGCAGGAGCTCTGTAACTTTGTTTTCCATTCAGCCACCAAAGATATCCATAGGATTTATTCAAGTTCTGGGAGGTATTTTTCATGGCAGTTCTGTATGTTGAATCACCGAGAATAGTTTCGCCATCCCAAGACCCATTGTTTAAGTTTAGGAGCCCAAAACGTGCCATACTACGTGCTGTACTGAAGAATACATTGTTTAAATCATTGGTGGAGAACCAAAACCCATCCATTCCAATGTTATCCCTTAATCTAGAGTTGAAGTAACCCTCCCATTCCATTTCGGAAGCATTTGCAACAACACTTTGCAATAGTGTGTAAGGCCCATTGTGGTAGGCCCATCGCGTACCTGCATCTGCCAAATAGGTTAAACAATCTGGAGTAACACAATCAAATTGTATATCGTTCATACCACTGGTCATAGTCAATTGATGCCAAATAGTAATAAGATTTTCTTTTTCCAAAGGCAGACTCGTCCATGCTTGGCCTAAATAATCAGAGGTTTTGTCATTAATGCTTAAAAAACCCTCTTCCTGGGCAAGTCCAACGGTAAAAGCTGTCAATGTTTTTCCTGCTGATGCCCAATACCAGCTTGTATTTTGTGTGTGGTCACCAAAATACCATTCGATTACAATTTTGCCGTCTTTCAAAATAATAAAAGCTTTGGTCTCCTTCTCTTCCAAGAAATCAAAAACATCTTGTTCTGCAAATTCATTCCAGCCCAATTGCGTGATAGAAACAGTTTCCCATTCTGCGGATTGTGCAGGTGGAAAATATAAGTTGCCAGTCTCCTGTTCATCAATGATTCCATCATCTGTATCAGAAGAATCGGAACAATTCCAAAACAATAATGGAATAAAAAGCACTATGAAAAATGGGTTTTTCATGATTTGGGTTTTGGCTTGGACAATCAAGGTCCATAAAGGTTTAACGTTTGTTCTGGAAAAATATTAAGGCAAATCGATGTAATGCGCTGTCTTGTTGTATTTTTGCACTCCATTTATAAAAAGTATGCGGACAAAATCGCTTAAAAAGAACAAAATCAATGTAGTAACCTTAGGGTGTAGCAAAAATGTTTACGATTCTGAGGTATTGATGGGGCAGTTGCGTGCCAATAACAAAGAGGTGGTTCATGAAGAGAAAGGGAACGTTGTTGTTATAAACACTTGCGGATTTATTGCCAACGCCAAAGAGGAAAGTGTAAATACGATTTTAGAATACGTTCAAAAGAAAGAAGCAGGGGATATTGATAAGGTTTTTGTGACAGGATGTTTAAGCGAACGCTACAAACCCGATTTGGAAAAGGAAATTCCAAATGTGGATGAATATTTTGGAACCAGCGACCTACCCAATTTGCTAAAAGCCTTGGGAGCTGATTATAAACATGAGTTAATTGGGGAACGTTTGACCACAACCCCAAAAAATTATGCCTATTTAAAAATAGCCGAAGGCTGTGATAGGCCATGCTCTTTTTGCGCTATTCCAATAATGAGAGGAAAGCACAGAAGTAAACCTATTGAAGAATTGGTTTCGGAATCTGAAAAATTAGCAGCTAAAGGAGTTAAGGAACTTATCCTCATAGCTCAAGATTTAACGTATTACGGTCTTGACCTATATAAAAAAAGAAATTTAGCGGAATTACTTCAGGCATTGGTAAAAGTTGAAGGAATAGAATGGATTAGGTTACATTATGCTTTCCCTACTGGTTTTCCTATGGATGTTTTGGATGTGATGAAGAGAGAATCCAAAATCTGCAACTATATTGACATTCCATTGCAGCACATTGCCGACCCTATTTTAAAAAGTATGCGCCGAGGTACTACCAAGGCGAAAACAACACAATTGCTCAGGGATTTTAGGGCAGCTGTTCCAGAAATGACCATAAGAACTACCTTGATTGTTGGGTATCCCGGTGAAACGGAAGAAGATTTTCAAACATTAAAGGACTGGGTAGCAGAAATGCGTTTTGAACGTTTGGGTTGCTTTACCTATAGTCATGAAGAAAACACACATGCCTATTCGTTAGTGGATGATGTACCTGAAGAGGTAAAACAGCAACGCGCCAATGAAATTATGGAAGTACAGTCACAAATTTCTTGGGAGCTCAACCAAGAAAGAATAGGGAAAACTTTTAAATGTATCATTGACCGAAAAGAAGGAAACCATTTTGTGGGTCGTACTGAATTTGATTCTCCAGATGTGGATAATGAAGTACTGATAGATGCTACAATACACTATGTGAAAACTGGAGATTTTGTTATGGTTGAAATTACAGAAGCTTCAGACTTTGATTTGTACGGAAAACCAGTAAAATAAATCCCAATGCTTTGATTGGGATTTAAGCTTTAGTTCTAGTCGTTTTGTTCTGGCGATAAGTATTTATAAACGACACCTGCGATAATTGCTCCTAAAATAGGGGCTAACCAGAATAACCATAATTGTGGAATTGCCCAGTTACCTTCTGCAAACAAAGCTTGACTTGTGCTTCTGGCAGGGTTAACAGAAGTATTGGTCACCGGAATACTTATTAAATGAATAAGTGTCAATCCCAAACCAATTGCTAGACCTGCCATCCCTTTTGGAGCTTTTGAATGTGTTGCTCCCAAAATGATTATCAAGAACATGAAAGTCATTACAACCTCGGTGATAAAGGCAGAAATCATATTATACCCACCTGGAGAATGTTCTCCAAAGCCGTTAGCAGCAAATCCTCCAATTTCAAAACCTGGTTTGCCACTTACAATAAGATAAAGAATACTTGCTCCCATAATGCCTCCTAATATTTGAGCAATGATGTAGGGGAGAAGGTCCTTTTTGTCAAATCTGCCTCCTAATGCCAAGCCAATGGATACAGCAGGATTTAAATGACAACCAGAAATATGACCAATTGCATATGCCATTGTAACTACGGTTAGTCCAAAAGCAAGGGCTACTCCTGTAAATCCAATTCCTAATTCAGGATAAGCGGCAGCAAGAACTGCGCTTCCACATCCTCCCAATACAAGCCAAAGGGTGCCGATAAATTCGGCAATTAATTTTCTCATAATCTTCTAAAATTAGTTAGTATACTTTTTTAGAAACAACAAGTGTTGCAAAGTCACATAGGTAATCAACTATTCCATTGTTGGATGGTCATCATCTCCTGTAACAGATTCTATAGTGGTAAGAGGCTATCTAGAACAAAACCTAAAGTAGAGCTATATCTTTTGGGAAGTCTCCGACAAATCGTCCATCAGCCTAAAAAGGTCATTTTGGGTGCTTTGGGAAATGTTTAAATGATTTTCTCCAAAAATTGACATGGTCTGTATTATAGTAGTTTCTATGGTACTGTTGTTGAACATCAATTCAGCAATATTTTTCATGCCCCAATCTGGGAAACGTCTATCAGTTAAATTCTGCTTTTCAATAAGGGATAATAGTTCGTGCCTTTTGTCATGGGATATTTTGTCAACCATTTCATTTATTGTGGTTTCATCACCCTCCATGTATTGTAAAAAACGATTGTTCTCAAAATATAAATAGCCTGTAATGCCTTTTGTTTGATTGTTGATAGTGGAAGTTGTCGAAAGCTGGGTTAAATCATTTGTATTAAACGGTTTAAGGGCTTTGCTAATATATAGAACACACTTCATTTGATTTGGTTATGTAAGATAATAACTACAAATTAAATAAATTATTATTTTATCACTGTTCTATCCATGTCGTTTTAACTCCAAATTGTAGATTTCCCTTCCTAATTGTAATAAAAAAGGAATGCCTACTTTTTCGTATTCCGTGACATCATAACCTAAGTTATAGACAGTCTTATTGATTGATATATATCATTGTTCTTAGACTTGACTGATTGTAGTTTTGATTTGTGAATTATGAATCAACAACTTTTAACTATGGTCAATGGTAAAAGGGAAAGAAGGGTAAAAATCAGCATTACTTTATTACGAATTTTTATAGGATGGCATTTTCTATATGAAGGAGTTGTTAAATTATACAACCCAGATTGGACTTCCTTTGGATATTTGGCTTCTGCGCAAGGTCCATTAAAACCACTATTTGCCTTATTGACTCAGGAAACATTTTTGGATTGGGTAGATGCTTTAAACATTACTGCACTAATTGTTGTGGGCTTTACGCTGATTTTAGGGATTTTTGAACGAAAAGGAGCCTTGGTCGGTATAGGACTTCTTTCCTTGTATTATTTAGCCCATCCTTCCTTTCCGGGATTACATCAGATAAACGTGGAGGGTAACTACTGGTTCGTAAACAAGAACCTTATTGAACTGGTAGCTTGTATTTTGATTTATAACTTCCCTACAAGTCAGTTTTTTGGACTTGGTTATTTTATGAAGGGTAAGCTGACCAAAATTGAGAATTATGAAATGGACTAGAAGAGATTTACTAAAAGGTTTAGGCGGCCTTCCTATTTTAGGTGCAGTTTGGTGGGTTGGGGCCTCAAGTGCGGTTTACAATAAAAAAGAAAGATTGGAAATATTGAACCAATTGAATATAAGGCCTTCATTACAGTCTGCTGTTCCTCATATTGGTGGAGCCCCTATCAACGTTGGCATTATTGGCTTTGGGATTAGGGGAGAACAGTTATGTAGATCATTGGGCTTCGCTACAAAGGAGTGGATGGAGGAAATGAGAATTGAAGCTGAGGAAGACCCGAACAATAAAGTTTTGGAAGATTTTTTAAAACAAGATAGGCTTAATATTAATTTGGTAGGGGTATGTGATGTTTTTGATGTAAGAGCGAAAAAAGCACTCAATTCATTTTCCACTTCGGAAAACAAGATTAAAAGATATGCCTCCTATAAAGATATGATCCATAGTGGGGAGGTAGATGCAGTTGTAATTGCCACACCAGACCATTGGCATGCACCAATGGCCATTGAAGCACTGAATAGCAATATTCATGTGTACGTTGAAAAACCAATGACTCATACGGTTCAAGAAACATATGCACTACGAACCGCTGTTGAACAATCCGATGCGGTTTTTGCAGTAGGGCATCAACATCGCCAGACATTAAGTTTTAAAACGGCACGGGATATTGTGGAAAAAGGAACACTGGGTCACGTATCCTTAATTCAGACCAATACCAATAGAAATGATGACAATGGCGCATGGAATTATGATATTCATGAAATGGCCAATACACAAACTATTGATTGGGAACAGTTTTTGGGGTCAGCACCAAAAACCCCATTTAATAAGAACCATTTTTTTAGATGGCGCAAATGGTGGGCATATGGATCAGGACTTTCGGGAGATTTATTGACCCATGATTATGATCGCTTAAATTGTGTGTTGAATATGGGTATTCCAGATTCAGTTAGTACTTCTGGCGGCATTTATACACATAATGATGGCCGAAATGTTCCAGATGTACTACAAGTAAATATGGAATTTCCACGGTATAGTGTTGGAAGTAGCCAAAGTAAAGGAAAGGAAATAGGAATGACGTTTTGTTATAGTGCTACGCTAGGTAATGGCTTTAATAGACCAACGATACTAATGGGACATGATGCAACCATGGAATTGGGAAATAAATTGACTATTTGGCCGGATGGATCATCAACACGCTATGCGGATATGCTGGAAAATGGAAAGATGCAGCCCAATATCCCTATTTATCAGTATAATCCAGGGGCTACTGTACCCGATGCCATTTCTTCTGCGACCTCACAATATTTTGCTGATAAAGGCCTTATGTGGACTTATATTGATGGGGTTAGGGTAGATTCTACATTTTTACACATGAGAGAATGGTTGAGTGTCATTAAAAATGGTGGCAAAGTAAGCTGCGGGATAAAAGAAGGTTTTGAAGAAGCAATTTCTGCTCATATGGCCGGACTTTCATGGAAACTGGGAAGAAAAATAGAATGGGATGCGGATCAAGAAGTCCTTAAACCAATTACAGGAGTTGATTTTGATGAGGTGTTACTTTCAAATGGTCAAATGGAGATGGTGCCTATTGTAATGGAGAAAATCTAGATTTCCATAACTCTTTTCATTTGCCTAAAGCAAAACATAAGAGATCAACTGTTCCACTGTGAGGTGTTCATTATCACCAGCTGGTTCTATGGTAATGTTCAAAGACTCTGTCTTATCAATATGTTATATGATCTACATATTCACAAATTCAAACCCAGATAACGGAATGTTCCTTAGATCAAATTCAATCTCGTTCAATAGAATACCGTGCTCTAAATAGGCCTTTAAATTTGCTAACCAAAAAGTCCAGCCATTACTACAACCATGATGTATATTGAGTTTGCTTTCATCATCTGTTGGTATTTCATGTTGTTTTAAGGTTACCAATATTGCTTTTTTATGGTCTTCTAATTCTACTGACACCTTACTATCAGCAAAAGATATTTCTAGAAAATCTTTCCCATTTGCCTTAAGTACGTTTCCAGCTTCTTGCCCATCCCAGTTGTGCCATTTCCACAAGTAGGAATCACCCGCTTGAGTGTTTTCATTTGGTTTTCGTTCTTCTCCAGAAGCAGATGTGTAAGTAGCATTGCTTAAAAACCAAGAAGATATACCTTCTGCAGTGCCCCAACTCCAATACAATTTTTCAATTGGCGCCTTAATAAAGATTTTCTTTGTAAAACAATCAAAAGTAAGTTTGCTCATCGTGTACGTTTTAGTTCGTAATTATATAGCTCTCTGCCAAGTTGTGCTAAAAACGGAATGCCTACTTCATCGTATTCATAGATGTTATCATTAAAAATACCATTCTTATTAACTAGTACGGTGGCAGTGATCATAAAATCAATATTGTTTTTTACATCCTTTATATAAGCACAGTCTGTTAAGGTTCCATAGGCGTAGCCTACTTTATTATAGATTTTAATATGCTCTGGAATTGGATCGGTAGAATCACCAAACATTAGAAACTTTACATAACTATCATAGTATACCTTCTCATCATAGCCTAAGTCTTTAGGAAGCGTATGCATGTAATTCAACAGCAGTTCATGTTGGGCTTCATTTAGATTAAAGCGTTCTTCAGTTGGGAAAGCTTCTGGAAAAATAATACGTTTCAAAAGGGTATGTTGTGTTTCAATGGGGTAATAATTCTTCAAAGAGAAATCAAATTCTTCCTCTTGTAAAATATCATCAGCATAAAAACCCTGCCCTTTTTTAATTTTTTCCAATACTAGAGGCTTGGGATATGTATTTATGATAGACTGGCTTGATGTTGTTGTGGAGTCATTAAGATAAATGACCAATGGTTTGGTGGTAACATCATCTGCATTTGTTGTAGATAATCTATGTGCTATACGGATTGGCCCAACACCTTTACGCAGTATACGTTTGTTTAAATCATCTTGCCCTAAAAACTCAATCAACCGGTTATTTGCTGCATTGTCTGAAACTGCAAAAATTTCAGAAATAGCCTTGGAAAAAGTAGTTTCCACAGAATCTCCTTCTATGTAAAACTTTGTGTCTACGGTTAACGAATCAGTTTCATTTATTTTCTCCAGGGCCGCAACTGCAGCAGGAAACTTAACCGTACTTGCCGGGTAGTAGTAATTGTTTTTATCAACCTGAAAATCAAAATCAGTAAATACAACACTATCATTCCTACGATTTATTTGAGTATAGCGTATTTGTATTTCGTATTGGTTTAGACTATCCATCACTCCTTTTATCAAAGGATTTTTTGAGGAAAGAGCAATTTTTAAAGGATCGCTGGTCTGCTTCTTTTCGCAAGAAGAACTGAGTAAAATCAACAGTAAGAAAAGAATGTTATATCCCCTCAAGATAATTGGATGTTTAATTAATGTTTTTTTGAAGGATTACTTATCTAGATATACCTGCCCCCTTTGAGGCTTTAAAACATCTCTAACTTCCTTCATTTCAAATTCAGCAACAACCAAATACGCAATGCTGTGCATATCTGTGATATGTTGAAAGCCGGTAATATCAAATTTTAATTCTTCAATTAGTATGAACTCTGCTAAGTGTTTTTCATAATGTTCAGCAGTTCTTGCGGCACCTGGTCCACGAAAATCCCAAATCAGTTTTATTTTTCTATCCAATACTTTTTCCATAATAATTAAGTGTTAAGCACAGAAGTGCCATTTTCGGCAAATGCCTTAAAATCTTTCAAATATTTCATTGATTGCTTTTTAAAAGCACCGGGCATTAGAAACCCCATCAATTTCATACCAAAACCTGAAAACTGGAATTCGCATTCAGAAACCCATTGGGTTTTTCCTTCAATTTCTTTAAAATAGTTTTTCTGAATGTTGTGTACTCCCTTGGTATCATAGGTAGTGTGCAATTCATCAGGAAGATTGCTTTTAATAATGGTTTCCACCATTTCAAACTCACGTTTGCCCATTTTGTATTTTAGATTCATACGAGCTCCTTCCGCTTTTGGTTTATCAGAAAGGAGTTCATATCCCAAAAGACCCTGTTGCCAATGTTTCATATGTTCTGGATTATCCAGTTTTTTTATGAACTCCTCACGAGGTAAATCAACAGTTATTTCCGTGGTATACTTCATTTTGGTCGGTTTTGTACTAATGTAATAAATTATATGATTTGAATAACCTACTAAAAATCTGTTAATGAGAACAAAACCTTCTTGCAAGGCTTTAAGTAATTGTTATTTTTGCGGAATGTCCTTTCTACAAAAAAATAGAGTTTTTCTCTTCATCTTAATTTGCCTTTTGGTTTTCACCTCATGTGATTCCCTTTTTAAAAAGAAGGTTGAAAAAGAACCTTTGGCCAGAGTGGGAGATTCTTTTTTGTATAAAGAAGACTTAACTTCTTTTATTAGAGATGATATGTCTGCCCAGGACAGTGCGCTATTTGTAACGAATTATATTAATAATTGGGCTTCCAAACAGTTGTTACTGTCTAAATCTAGGATTAATCTTTCTGAAGAAAAACTTAGTGAATTTGACCGTTTGGTTGCCGATTACCGTGCAGATTTGTACACTAGGGCATATATAGAAGCACTTGTGCTACAAGCACAAGACACGGCTGTTACAACTTCTCAACTTAGACAATACTATGAGAAAGAGAAAGAAAACTTTAAGCTAAATGAAAAATTGGTACAGCTTAGGTTTGTTGGCCTACCAACTCAGTTTTTGGATAAGGATGAGGTAATAACTAGAATGAAAGATTGGGGAGAGGCAGATAAACGCTATTTGGATTCTGTGGCAGTACAATTTAAAAAAATACACTTTAACGATTCCATTTGGGTTGGAGCATCTAGGGTTATGGAAGTAATACCCCCGATGACACCAATGAATGAGGAGAAGTACTTAAAAAAATCACAATTTTTTGAAATACAGGATTCCTTAGGGGTATATTTGGGAAAGGTGACAGATGTATTGGAAATCAACGATACAGCTCCTTTTGAATATGTCTCTCCAGACATAAGACAACTGATCTTAAATAGGAGGAGATTGGATTATGTTAGGAAGTTGGAAACTGAGATTATTGATGAAGCTATAAAGAAGAATGAATTTGAGGTTTATGAAAAAGACGAATAAAAAACTATTGGTATTGGCATTTTTTGCTGCATTTGGATTTTTGCAAGCACAGGATGCAGACGAGGCTGTTATGGTGAAAAGTGACACTACAAGCTCTGTGAACAAAGTGAAGTTGGACGGTATATCGGCGGTAATTGGGGATTATGTGATTCTTGATTCTGATATTGAAAAAACATTGATAGATTTAAAAAGCCAGGGTGCCTCTACGCAAGATATTACAAGATGTAGTCTTTTAGGTAAATTGATGGAAGATCGGTTGTACGCGCATCAGGCAGTACAGGATAGTTTGTTGGTTTCAGATGATCAAGTAAATGCCCAAAGTGATAGACAAATGCAACAGCTGGTATCACAAGTGGGATCAATGGAAAAAGTATTGAAATTTTATAAAAAGACGGATGTTGAAAGTTTTAGAACGGAACTTTTCGAAATCAATAAACTTCGTATGCTTTCAGAAAAAATGCAGAGTAGCATTGTTGAGGAGATAGAAGTTACACCTGAAGAAGTGCGTCAATTCTTCAATAAAATTCCAGAAGATGAAAGACCGGTCTTTGGCGCAGAGCTGGAGATAGCTCAGATTGTAAAACAGCCAACCGCACCGGATGAAGAAAAACAAAAAGTAGTAGATAGGTTAAATCAAATAAGACAGGACGTTCTGGAAAACGATGCCAGTTTTAACGTTAAGGCCATTCTATATTCGCAAGATCCAGGTTCAAAATCCAAAGGTGGGTTTTACAGCATGACCAGAGAAACGCCTTTTGTCAAAGAATTTAAAGATGTTGCTTTTAGTCTGCAACAAGGAGAAATTTCTGAACCTTTTGAAACAGATTTTGGATATCATATTATATACATTGAAAAGATAAGAGGTCAAGAGTTGGATTTGCGCCATATCTTGTTGATTCCAGAAATACCTCAAATTGCTTTGGACACAGCTGTAAAAGAATTAGATAGTATCCGTCAACAGATTTTAGATGGTAAATACACTTTTGCAGATGCGGCTTTGAATTTTTCAGATGAAAAAGAGACCAAGTTTGATGGTGGTTTGCTGCGTAATCCAATTAATTTTGATTCCCGTTTTGAGCTTACCAAAATGGACCCTGCACTATATAATCAAGTTAGAAATTTAAAGGACGAAGAGATTTCAAGACCATTAAAGGAAGACGATCAAAGAGGCGGACCTCCTAAGTTTAAGATAATGAAAATTTCCAATCGCTACGATGAGCATAAGGCTGATTTTGCAAAGGATTATTTAAAAATCCAAGAGTTGGCACTTAGGGAAAAACAATTCAAAGCCATTAAGGATTGGATGGATGAGCACATAGATGATACCTACATCCACGTAAACACAGATAACAGAGGTTGCGATTTTGCAAACAAATGGGTAAAGGAATAATTGCATGTCAGACGTTGTTGCAGTTGAAAACCTTGTAAAAAAACATCAAGCCTTAAAGAAAGAGATTGCCAAGATTATTGTTGGGCAAGAAAAGGTGGTCGAACAAATCTTATTGTCAATTTACACAGGTGGGCATTCACTTTTAATAGGAGTGCCAGGGCTGGCAAAAACCTTAATGGTAAATACCATTGCCCAAACCTTAGGACTCGATTTCAAAAGAATACAGTTTACTCCGGATTTAATGCCCAGTGATATCTTGGGGAGTGAAGTGTTAGATCAAAACAGAAATTTTAAATTTATCAAGGGTCCAGTTTTTGGTAATATCATTTTAGCTGATGAGATCAATAGAACTCCACCCAAGACCCAGGCGGCACTTTTAGAAGCGATGCAAGAAAGGGCGGTGACCATTGCCGGACAGCAGTATAAACTGGACATGCCTTATTTTGTGCTTGCCACCCAAAACCCTATTGAACAAGAAGGGACATACCCATTACCAGAAGCGCAATTAGACCGTTTCATGTTCGCTATAGAACTAACGTACCCTTCAATTGCTGAAGAAGTGCAGGTGGTAAAATCCACTACTTCTGATGAAACAATGGAGATAAACACGCTTTTTAATGCGGATGAAATTATCGCTGTACAACATTTAGTACGCCGAGTGCCGGTACCAGATAACGTAATTGATTATGCAGTTAGGTTGGTCAATAAGACGCGTCCAGGTATGGAAAATTCGTCAGACTTTATAAATAACTATGTAGATTGGGGAGCTGGTCCAAGAGCATCACAAAATTTAGTTTTAGGGGCAAAAGCCCACGCTGCAATCAACGGAAAGTTCTCTCCGGACATTGAGGATGTGAAAGCAATATCAAAGGGAATTCTTAGACATAGGATTCTAAAAAACTACAAAGCAGAAGCGGAAGGCATTTCTGAAGAAAATATTATTTCAGAATTGTTATAAATATCAAATCATTCCGACTTATTTAGGGTAATTCTAATTCCTAAATCGTAGGTATTTCACTAAATTTACCGAATTACTGAAATCTTAAAATCCAATTGTAGAATGGCATTTGACATTGACATGATTAAGGGTGTTTACGCTTCAATGGGGGAGCGTATAGAGAAGGCCCGTGAACTAGTAGGAAGACCTTTAACCCTTTCAGAGAAAATATTATACTCTCATTTATGGGAAGGAACACCCAGTAAACAATTTTCAAGAGGTAAGGATTATGTTGATTTTGCCCCGGATAGAGTAGCTTGCCAAGATGCTACGGCGCAAATGGCCCTATTGCAATTTATGCATGCAGGTAAACCTAAGGTAGCAGTGCCGACTACGGTACATTGTGATCACTTGATACAAGCTAAGGTTGACGCAAAAACAGATTTAAAACGAGCAAACGAGACTAGTAACGAGGTTTTTGACTTTCTAGAATCCGTTTCAAATAAATACGGTATTGGCTTTTGGAAACCAGGAGCTGGAATAATTCACCAAGTAGTATTGGAAAATTATGCGTTCCCAGGTGGAATGATGATAGGAACTGATTCTCATACAGTAAATGCTGGTGGATTGGGAATGGTTGCTATTGGCGTTGGTGGAGCTGATGCTGTGGATGTAATGGCTGGTATGGCATGGGAACTAAAATTTCCAAAACTGATTGGCGTAAAGCTAACAGGAAAACTATCTGGATGGACTGCCCCTAAAGATGTAATCTTAAAAGTAGCAGATATCCTTACCGCTAAGGGTGGAACAGGAGCCATTGTTGAATATTTTGGCGAAGGCGCTACATCAATGTCCTGCACAGGAAAAGGTACCATTTGCAATATGGGAGCCGAAGTAGGTGCCACTACGTCTACATTTGGTTATGACGAGTCCATGGATAGATATTTAAGAGCAACGGATCGTGCTGATGTTGCTGATGCTGCTTTGGAAGTAAAAGAGCACCTAACTGCGGATGCAGAAGTATATGCGGATCCAGAAAAATATTTTGACCAGTTGATAGAGATCAATTTGGATACTTTGGAGCCACATTTGAATGGACCTTTTACACCAGACCTGGCAACGCCAATTTCTAAAATGAATGAAGCGGCAAAAGCAAATGATTGGCCTTTAAATGTTGAGGTTGGTTTGATAGGTTCCTGCACCAACTCTTCTTACGAAGATATTTCTAGAGCTGCATCTTTAGCAAAACAAGTTTCTGACAAAAACCTGAAGATGAAGTCTGAGTTTACAATAACTCCAGGTTCAGAGCAAGTACGCTATACCATTGAACGTGATGGCTTTATTGATACGTTCAATAACGTAGGGGCAACGGTTTTTGCAAATGCATGTGGGCCTTGTATTGGAATGTGGGACCGTTATGGTGACAAAGCAGCAGATGGACCAAGAAATACAATTGTCCATTCATTTAATAGAAACTTTGCCAAACGTGCAGATGGAAACCCTAACACGCTTGCTTTTGTAGGCTCTCCGGAATTAGTCACTGCTATTGCCATAGCGGGAAGGTTGGATTTTAATCCAATTACTGACAAACTAATCAATGAAGATGGGGAAGAAGTGATGTTGGCAGAACCACGTGGGTATGAATTGCCACCCGAAGGTTTTGCAGTGGAAGATGCTGGTTTCATTGCTCCCATGGAAGATGGTAGTGGAGTACAAGTTGTTGTTTCACCAACATCTGAACGTTTGCAACTTTTGGAACCTTTTGTTCCAATTACAGCAGAAAGTCTTCAAGGTGTAAAATTATTGATTAAGCCATTTGGAAAATGTACCACGGACCATATCTCCATGGCTGGACCTTGGTTGCGCTACAGAGGACATTTGGATAATATAGCCAACAACACTTTGATAGGAGCGGTTAACGCTTTTAACAAGCAGACCAATTTTGTTAAAAATCAGTTGACAGGTGAATATGTTGCTGTTCCTGATGCGCAGCGGGCATATAAAAAAGAAGGCATTAAGACTATTGTTGTTGGAGACCACAACTATGGTGAAGGCTCTTCAAGAGAACATGCAGCTATGCAACCTAGACATTTAGGTGTTGCTGCAGTATTGGTTAAGTCTTTTGCTAGAATCCATGAGACTAACCTTAAGAAGCAAGGAATGTTAGGTTTGACTTTCGCTAATGAGAATGATTATGATTTAATTCAGGAGGACGATACATTCAACTTTATAGATATTAAGGATTTTGCTCCTGGCAAACAACTAACATTGGAAGTTGTGCATGCAGATGGTAGCGTCGATAACATTATGGCAAATCATACCTATAACCAATCACAAATTGAATGGTTCAATGAAGGTTCTGCTCTAAATGTGATTAAAAAAGAAAATGCATAAATCTATATAGAGATATAGTTAAAAAAACTCCTGATATTGCATCAGGAGTTTTTAGTTTTAATAAAACCATAATACATGAAGATTAATAAAAAGACCATATTGAACATTGCTGTGATGCTTTTTATACTTTCATTCTTTGTCACGCCGATGGGACATTATGGTAAGATTTTATTGAATCGATTATTTTCATTCTCTCCACCGGTCATAGAAGAGGCAAACAGGGAAAAAATAGCAGATTATGATTGGAAGTTAAAAGATGCAGACTGGAATTTTTTCAACTTTAAAAAATCTAAAGGAAACGTAGTTTTTATTAACCTTTGGGCTTCATGGCGATTACCGTGTGAGGCGGAATTGTCAAGTATTCAAAGTATGTATGATAAGTACCAGGGTAAAATAGACTTCTATATCATTACTAACGAAAATAGACCGCCTGTAGAAGAGTTTATGGAAAAGCATGGGTTCACATTCCCTGTAACCTATTTGATAATTGGCGAAAAGACACCTATTAATCCTGATGAGGTTCCTTCTTCTTATTTAATAGATAAATCTGGGAACATAGTAATCTATAAACAAAAAATAGCGGATTGGGACTCTTCAAAAGTATATAACCTCTTGGATAAACTAATTGCTAAATAAGAATGAAACTTTCCAAAGAACGGATTGGTAATGGTATTTGGATATTGGCCATTATTCTCATTTTGTTTACTCCGGTAGGTTTTCATCTTCGTGTTTTTGTAGGTAAGCTCTTCTCAACCAGTGCTTCTGTTATTAAAGTTGAGGAAAGGAAAACGCTCAAAAATTATGATTGGGACCTTGTTGATTTGGATGGAAATAGATTTGATTTTGAATCAAGTAAAGGAAGAGTAGTTGTTGTAAACCTTTGGGCTACTTGGTGCCCACCATGTGTTGCTGAACTTCCTAGCTTAGTGGCATTGCACAAAGATTATAAAGACGAGGTAGTTTTTGCTTTTGTTGCCAATGATAAAAAAAATAAAGTGACCACTTTCCTTGAAAAGAAAAACTATCAATTACCGGTCTATTTTGAAGCATCCAAAACGCCTGAGTTATTGGTGTCTAAAAGTATACCTGCAACCTATATTTTAAGTAAATCTGGGCAGTTAGTGATTGCCGAGAAAGGGGTGGCAGACTGGAATTCTGCAAGCACAAGAAATGTATTGGATGAGCTTTTGCTGGAATAAGGTATTATCTAGGCCTTTTTAAAGTATTTGAAGGGAACAAACAGCATCCCAAAGCATTCTCCTTTTTCTTTGCCCAAATGTTTGTGGTGTATTTTATGAGCTCTTCTAACTCCCCTTGCATACCAGTTATTGGCATTTCTAAACATTTTAAAACGTTGATGTATAAAAATGTCATGAACAAAGAAATAGGCAATACCATAGGCTAGAATACCAAAACCGAGAGGCCAGCCGTACCAAAAACTGGTTTCCGCTCCTAAATAAAAACAAACCATACTTACAATTGCATAAAAAATGAAGAATGCATCGTTTCTTTCAAACCATGAGTCATGGTCTTTTTTATGGTGATCTTTATGTAGACTCCATAAAAAACCATGCATTACATATTTATGTGTAAACCAAGCCATAAATTCCATTATGGAAAAAGTTCCAAAAAAGATAAGAATCCAAAGTGCCACTTTCATTTAGAAGAGTTGTAGTTTATAATTAACATAGGACTGTGCCAAAAGTCCGAATTTTTGATAATTTGAAACGCGAATCCGCGTATTTTTTATTTCAAGAGGTGGCGTGCTTTGCAACTTTTTAAGAAGTTTATTATAATATTTATAGGCAGTATAGACCCCAAACTTTGCTTCATCTGGCAGTTTCACTATACCGGTGTAACCTACGGAGAAGTCAGCCTTTATCTCGTCTACAATTCTTTTTTTGGAAGTTTCATCCAACTCCATCAGATTTGTGTTTGGGAAATAAGTGCGATCCAGAACTTCATAATCCGCTTTTAAATCACGTAGAAAATTTACCTTTTGAAAAGCTGAACCCAGTGCCATTGCCGGTACTTTTAGGTCTTCATACTTTTCTTTATCCCCATTGACGAAAACACAAAGACACATTAAGCCAACCACATCGGCAGAACCATAAATGTACTCTTGATACTCTTCAAAAGTGTTATACTTTTTCTTAGAGAGGTCCATTCGCATACTTTTCATGAAAGCTTCAATCAAATGATGCGGAATATCATATTTATGATAGGTGTTCTGAAAAGAATTGAGAATAGGGTTCAAGCTGATTCTGTTTGCTATAGCATCTTCCATTGCTTTTTCAAAATTCTCAAAAAGCTCTTTTTTGTTATAGTCATGAAAAGTATCTACAATCTCATCAGCAAAACGAACAAACCCATAAATGTTATAAATATCCGCTCGTATAGAGGTAGATAACATTTTTGTGGCCAAAGAGAACGAAGTACTGTAAGTTTCTGTTACAATTTTGCTACAACTATAGGATACGCTATCAAAAATAGTTTTCATCTGGCTAAGTTTTTTTTGGTTATCAAGTCAGATACTAATTTTCCTGAAATTAAAGATGGTGGAACACCGGGACCTGGAACAGTCAACTGACCTGTAAAAAACAAATTTTTTACTTTGCTACTTTTGAGGTTGGGTCTTAAAAAAGCGGTTTGCCGTAGTGTATTTGCCATGCCATAGGCATTACCTTTATAAGAATTGTATTGCTCAATAAAGTCATTCACACAGAAACTCTCTTTGAAGATAATGAAATTTTTCACATCCTGTCCTGTACGCTTTTCGAATCTGTCTATGATAATATCAAAATATTGGGACCTTAATTGTGGAGTATCTTCAAGGCCTGGAGCTATTGGAACCAGAAAAAAGCCAGTCTCATAATCTTTTGGAGCCATTGAAGAATCTGTTACTGAAGGAAAATTTGCATAGAACAATGGATTGCTCGGCCATTGCGGGTCATCGTAAATTTCCTGTGCATGTTTTTCAAAATCTGTGTCGAAAAACAGATTGTGGTGTTCAATATTTTTTAGCTTTTTAGAGAAACCTATGTAGAAGAGGAGAGAGGAAGGGGCATAGGTTTTCTTGTCCCAATAGGTTTCAGAGTATTGTCTATAGTTTTTATCTAAAAGTGTTTCGGAATGATGGTAATCTGCACCACTGATTACGACATCAGCCTCAAAATTTTCACCATTAGTGTTTATTCCTGATGCTTTTCCATCAGAAACAAGAATTTTATCCACTGCGCAATTTGTGCAGAACTTTACTCCCAATTCTTCGGCTAGGTTCTTCATGGCTTTTATAATTTCGTACATGCCTCCTTTTGGGTGCCATGTTCCCAATCCAAAGTCGGCAAAATTCATAAAGCTATAAAAGGAAGGGGTCTTACTTGGTTTAGCACCTAAAAAAAGCACTGGAAACTCTAGCGTTGAAATCAACTTTGGATTTTTAAAGCGTTTACGGACTTCTTGGCTTATTGTTTTAAAGAATTGATCAACTCTAAGAACCGTTTCTTTAGTCACCAATTCTAGAGGTGATAGGCCGGGACGTAAAACAACTTTATTGATGGCAATGTCATAATTTTTCTGCGCCTTACCAATGAAGTTCTTGAGGTGCGGTCCACTACCAGGTTCAATCCTTTCAAATTCTTCACATATTTTATCCATGCAATCTCCTATGGTAATTACATCATCATCAAAAAAGATTTTGTACGCAGGACTCAACTTGTCCAATTGATAGTAATCCGAAGTTTTCTTATCAAAATCCGCAAAGAACTTGTCAAAAATATCGGGCATCCAGTACCAACTGGGCCCAATATCAAAAGTAAACCCATCTTTGATCAATTGCCTTGCTCTACCACCAACGGTACTGTTTTTTTCAAAAATTGTAACACTAAATCCGGCCTTAGCCAAGTAGCAAGAAGCTGAAAGCGAAGAAAATCCAGAACCGATTACAATAGCATTTTTCATTTTAGTAGGTTAGGGGTTCATCAAAGAGAATCCATAAGGTGCTCAATGGAATTAAAGGTCTTTACATAGGTTGGAAGTTCGTCCTGAGAAACATATTGAATTTGATGTCCTAGAACAAAAAGTTTAGAATTACCAGACATGTTTAAGGTCTTGGAAAATTTGTGAAAATAAGAAGTTAAGTCATCTTTTGTTGGTGAAACCGTAAAGTAAGATACAAAGTGCACATTGCTGTAGTATTTAAGCAAATCCACCAAACTTTCAATAGGCATAGTCTGACCAAGGTAGATAGATTTATAGCCCCTTAAGGTAATTTCATAATTGAGATACAGTAACCCAATTTCATGTATTTCATTTTCTGGTAAAAAGAGCGTAAATACCTTATCCTTTTGGGTAGGCTCAACCATTTGAAGCTTCTCCGTATTGATATATATTTTTTGCTTGATTAAATGAGTGATAAAATGTTCATGGGCAGGGCTAATGGTGTCCGTTTGCCATAAAAGTCCAAGTTCATTCAACAACGGAATAAATACTTCATTGAAGATATCTCTGAATGATCTTTCAGATAATAGGCTATTGTATGTGTTTAGAAACAGTGTTTGGTCAAAATTAATCATGGCCAGCTTAAACGCATTGATGGCATGACTTTTTTCGCTATTATTTGAAACGATTTCCCTGACCATTACTGGTATATTGGTGTCTTCTAATTTGGCTATTTTAGAGATTTTATAACCACTATTATAGAGCAAAGTAATATTCAATAGCTTTTGTAAACTACCCAAACTATATGTCCTTATGTTTGTGGTAGTCCTTTCAGGTGTAAACAAATTATATCTTTTTTCCCAAATTCGTATGGTATGTGCCTTAATTCCAGAAAGGTTTTCCATATCTCGAATACTGAAGGACTTTTTCACATTGTTCATCTTTTGAATATAAACGTTAAACAAATTTACAATTTTAAAGTAGTTGGCCTAATTTATACCTATAAAATTTGAAAGAGTTTAAGCAATGAGTATGACTTTGCTTAGCTAATCTAGAAGTTTTTGGAAAAACAAGGCCAAACAAAAAAACCGCAATTAAATGCGGTTTTGTGCCCACGACTGGAGTCGAACCAGCACGTCCTTTCGAACACTACCCCCTCAAGGTAGCGTGTCTACCAATTCCACCACGTGGGCAAGTTTTAGGATTGAAAACAAATAAAGTTAAGTCTTAGACTTAACTTTTAGTACCTAAAAAAGGATGGTAAATTTGAAGACAAATATCGGTAAAATTTATGTTCCAAACCAAGTGAGATTGTTTTTTCGAACTTGAGAAATCAGTGTTATTCAATCTTCTCGATTTTAATAAGGCATAGTTAGGTCAATAAGTTTCCATTTTCATCCCATTCCGCTATAGTACCTCTCTTGCTTTGGTCTACACATTTTGCCAGCCAATCATCATCATAAGCTACATTATGTTGCGCTAGTACTTCTTCTGGAACACCATTCCAAACATTGGGCATATTCCCTTTATAACCCAGCTCTTCAATGCCTATTTTTGAAGTGTAATATCCTGTTAGGGTTAAATTTCTCATCAAAGAAAAAAACTGTATTTCCAATGGATGTTCTTCTTCAGGTACGGCTGCATCTGGATAGGCAATTGTATCTAAAATAGATTTTTGCTGTTCTTCAGATGCGGATTTAAACATTAGGTTGAAATCTGTATTACATTTATGATCAAGCCACATAAGACCACCACGTAGGGGAGTTTGCAATTCTGGAATATCTTTGGCCATGAATTCAATTAAATCCGGAACTTCTGCATCTGTTGTGCTGCCAAACCTTTCATTAGCTGGTAAAATTAAATTGCAAAGAACACTTATGGTATTCATTTCATGTTCGTTGAAAAAAGCCTTGGCATGTAATTCTTTATCTAACTTTTTCTCCTTTGGAGTTCTGCCATAAATATTTTTTTCAGCAGGTATAAGTTCATCAACAGTCTCTGCAGGTTTTGGATTGCAACCGTGAATAGCCAATCCGCTGGCCACTCCACCAAGTAAAATTGATTTTAAACTTTTTCTTCTATCCATTGCCTAGATGTTTTGCTGTTTAAGTTGTTCCACTATATAATCTGAAGTTCTCCATGAGAGCGCCAAAATTGTCCAAGTTGGATTTTTGTCTGCTTGCGAGACAAAGGGACCTGCATCCACTATAAAAACATTTTTTGCATCATGTAGTTGTTGGTATTTATTGACAACCGAAGTCTTGTTGTTGTCTCCCATACGGGTTGTTCCTACCTCATGAATAATCTTTCCTGGAGCTAGTATGCCATGATTTTGTTCCTTTCCAGGTTTATCGCCCAATGGTACTGCACCTATATTATGAAAAATTTCTTCAAAAGTATCATGCATATGTTTTACCTGCTTCACTTCGTGATCCGTCCATTGATAATTGAACTTTAACACTGGAATCCCAAACTCATCTACGGTAGTGTTGTCAATTTCACAATAATTGTTTTCCTGCGGGATGGATTCCCCTCTACCTGAAAAACCAAGCACAGAGCCATAATATTTTTTTATGTCTTTACGTAGGCTATTTCCATATCCTCCCACTTTTAGATTAAAGAATTGGTTGAACAAATTGGGGTTGAAGCCAAAACCATAACTAGGCATTCCCATACCACCCCAAATTTCAATATGATATCCTCTTGGGAAATCCAGTTTTTTGTTATCTAACCACCAAGGAGTATAAACGTGCATACCGCCAACGCCATCTTCGTTGTAAATTTCTCTATTCATTAAATCAGGAACAAATGCTGCTCTACCGGCTCCTGTAGAATCATGAAGATATTTACCTACAATATCGCTGCTGTTACCCAGACCATTAGGGTGTTGCGCACTTTTTGAGTTGAGCAATATCCTAGCAGAACTACAGGCAGAAGCCGCCAAAACTACTATCTTACCTTTTAACTTATATTCTTTTCTATCTTCTTTATTTATATAGGAAACCCCAGTAGCTTTTCCTTCTTCGTCCGTGGTCACTTCCCTTACCATACAATTGACAAAAAGGTCTATTTGGCCCCCATTTTTTTGAGCTGGAAATATTAAGCAAGTCCCCGCAGAAAAATCGGCATAAACCTGGCAAGCCCTTGAACATTGACCACAATAAAAGCATACGCCCCTATCGTTATTAATTTTTTTAGTGAGCATGGACATTCTTGACGGAAAGACCGGAATATTGGATTTTCTAGCTCCCTTAATATAAAAAAGTTCATGAAGCCTTGGTTTTGGAGGAGGCAGAAAAAAACCATCAGGATCATTGGGCAAACCTTCATTGGTGCCAAATACACCAATTAGTTTATCTACTTTATCATAATATGGTTTTACATCTTCATAACCAATTGGCCAATTGTCACCCAGGCCATCTTGGTCTTTTCGTTTAAAATCTTTAGGACCAAAACGAAGGGAAATTCTTCCCCAATGATTGGTTCTTCCACCAAGCATTCTTGAGCGAAACCAATTAAAATCACTGCCCTCTGCATTGGTGTATGGTTCTCCTTCAATCTCCCAACCGCCATAGGCAGAATCAAAATCACCAAATGGTCTAACCGTGTTTGCGCCTCGTCTGGGTGACTCATAGGGCCATTTCATTTGGGTCATTTGCTCTGGGTCTGCTGGATCAAAAAATGGCCCGGCTTCAACAACAGCAACCTTTAAGCCCGCTTCTGATAATATTTTAGTGGCCATTCCTCCACCGGCCCCTGAACCTACTATTATAACATCGTAGACTTGGGAAGATTCAATTATTTGCATCGGTTATATGATTATACTAGCAAAATATGAAATAATGTAGGAGCATTTATTGTTTTTTAGCTATTTGGTGATAAAACATAAACAAATGACAAAAAAGGAGTGGAATTCGTCAAATTAATGTTTTTTTCAACTATTCCTTTTGAAGATTTTATCGTGTTACGATTTTAATTCCCTATAGTGATAAGTAAGGGAGACCGTAAGACTAAAATGATATTAGAAATCCTTTCTTTTTGCTTTGTATGCTAACCTACTAATAGGCAGTATTGTCCATAATAAAAGCATGAGAATAGAAATGATCAAACCGGTATTTGTTCCAAAAAATTGTTTGAAGACAGCACCTGTATAGCCTAGTAGTGCAGAGATGTCCAGTTTTAAGAGGATTAGTGTTCTTGAGAGGTCAATGGGATTTAGCATAGTAGCCGCCAATGAAAATGAATCAAGCGGGTATTCTTCAAAAATAATTAGTGACATTAAAAACAAGCCATCATAAACAACAGCTAAAAACAGCCATGCCAATACTGCATACCCAAAACCTTTTATTTTGTTTTCGTTCGATAAGGCAATATTAAAAGCTATCGCTGTAAATATGAGCGTTAAGAATGCTCCAGTAACAAGTAACAATGAAAAATCGAAAATAACATCACTCCTAAAGAGACCATAAAGAAGAAACGGAATGCCTAATCCCAAGACAAGACTTAAGGTCAAAGAGCATGCAACACCAAGGTACTGCCCTAGAAAAATAGAGGAGCGTTTAATAGGTTGCGCCAATAAAAGTTCTGTAAATTCTTTGGAGTCGTAATAGTACATTACACCGAAAATGGTCCCAATCAAGGGTACCAGTACAATGATTACATTCATAAGCGTTATCACAGCTTTGGATACATCATTGTTCAAAAATAGAAGCACAAAGCCCAAGGCCAGGTAAAACAGAAAATATACATAGCTCCATCGGCTTCGCATTAAATCGTAAAAGCTATATTTTAGAATTTTAAGCATTGGTCACCTTAGTTGCTATGGCCGCTATGGCATGTTCAAAATCAGTTTGGGATGTCTTTTCCATAAGTTCTGAGATTCTTCCCTTAAAATAAATCTTACCTTCCAGCAGGTAAACAATTTCATCTGCAACCTCTTCCACAAATTGCATAATGTGGCTGGTGACAAGAATGGTCTTGCCTTTTTGTTTTTCTTTTTGAATGAGTTCTTTCAAACTAATTAAAGCAGCAGGGTCCAAACCCGTAGTTGGTTCATCAAGGATTATTAAAGGACTGTCAAACATAAATGCTAAGACAATGTTTACCTTTTGTTTTGTGCCACCTGAAAGTGTGGCCAATTTTTTATCAAGAAAAGGTGCTATGCCAAACAAGTCAATTAGTCGCTCTTCTTCACTAGTTTGTTGACGCAAGTCCTTTATCATTCTAATGAGTTCCCTTACTCTCAGGTTACTGGGAAAATTTGCGATCTGAGGAAGGTATTCTATTTCTTGGCGATACTTCCATTTGTTTTTAACTGGTTTCCCAAAGACGGAAACGACTCCTTTGTCTGCTATGACCATGCCTAAAATAATCTTTATCAGTGTGGTCTTTCCTGAGCCATTGGGTCCTAAAATAGCGAAGATTCCTCCTTTTTGAATGTTTAAATCCAATCCTGATAGGACTTGATTCTTACTAAACTTTTTATGTAAGTTCTCTACTTGAATCATTTTGTTCTTTTCATTAGTGGATTTGCATCCAGAAGATTATCTGGCGTGAAAACAGGTGAAACTTTTTCAGAGAAATCAATGATATCCATGAACAGACTCCGCAGGAGTACAATAGTTTCTGGGGTTCTGTTAACTATATACGAGAATAACTTTACAGGTCTGTAGGGGACATCTCCAATACCATTTTTATCCAAATCATAACCTGTATAATTGCTCCAGTAATTTTGGTCAAAGACATTGTCGTTAAGCTTACTGTTATAAGAGATATCAAAAGAGTTGTATAGAAAATTATTTTTTGTGAAGGTGTTGGTATAGCATGCTCCCAATACTTTGATTGCCCACCCGTTTTTAATAAAATTATTGTTTTTGTAATTGATTCTATTTGAGCCTTCTATGTTAATTCCTATGGTGTTTTCCTCAAAAGTGTTCCCAGATATTTCTGCATCGTTTATTTCTTTCAACAACATGCCAAAAGCGGCGGTACCCCAATTTTTCTTGAAAGTATTACCTATCATTTTTATTCTTTTTGAAAACATGACCGCAACTCCAGCGCCATTGTTTTCAAAGGTGTTGTTGGTGTAGGTGTCATCATCTGAGAACATAAAATGCAGTCCATATCTAAGGTTGTTGGTGCTAATATTGTTATTGATTGTAATATTGTCTGAAAACTCCAAGTAAATACCATCACGCACTCCTTGAACGATATTACGGTCTACCTCTACATTTTTTGAGTACCAAAGCTGAATTCCGTTTCCTGAATTATACTCGTCAACAGCATCACCTATGATTTTGTTATGGTACACCTTTCCGTTGTTTGATTTTTCCAAGTAGATACCAAAAAACAGTTTTTCCAGCACTACATTTTGAATGAGGAAGTTTTCACTCTTCACAACACGAATAGCAGCATAGTCAGAGGTGTAGCTTGTTCCAACATTGATGATAAAAAGGCCATCAATTGTGACGTTGTCAGAAGTAATTCTAATGATTTCACCTTGATCTTCACCATCAATTACCGGAAATTTATCACCTAACAATGTCAAAGGTTTATCAATAAGAATATTGAACTCTTTGTATGTTCCCTTTTTGATTAAAAGAGTATCGAATTCATCAGCAACTTTAATACCCTCTTTAATAGATTTTATTTTACAAGAGGAACACACGGAAATAGTTTTTGCAGAAAGGCAATGCCCCGAAAATAGAAATATGATAACTAATAGTCCGTTTAGGTATTTCATTATCTGATGATCAAAAATTTTGAATTTTCATTTGCTTTGACCCAATGTGCTATTTCTTTTGGAAAACTAAAATCTTGCTGTTCTGTTATATGAAAAGTTCTACCTTGAATATGAAAATTTATGTCCCCTTCCAGTACAATTAATTGTGCATCAGTAGGGGAGGTGTGTTCTGGGAAGATTACATCTTTTTCCAAACTAATACTTAATATTTCTATAGTATTTGTCTTTGCAAGTTTCTCAACTTTGAGTTTATGGAATTCTTGATTTTTTATAGTGTCTTTAACGGTATACATTTCAATGTTTTTGAATTAAGTAAAAAATAATTGATAGCAAAAATCATTTTCTCAGCTACTCTCTATACCTTCCGGATATATCATTTATATGTATTCTGTACACTATCGGTAACTTTCGTTCACTTAGCCTGCTTGAAAAATCACTAATAAATTTAGGACTTTCATGAACTTTTTTGGCTATTGTTTCTTGAACCCCAAGAGAGAACTTACGAAGGTATTTTTTTGCGGTGCTTCCTTGTAACTCTTCAAACTCTCCATGTATTAACACAGACTTCCAGTTTTGTATCGTACTAATTTCATCAACTTGTAAAGAGACCGACGGAAATTTTCGCATTGCATCTATTTTAAGTCCCTCTGTTGAATAGCTCAGTATACTTTTCTCTTCCGCATCATAAAAATAAGTTATAGGGGTAATATAAGGGCTTGATCTTGCTATAAAACCTAAACGTCCTATATAGTTTTCACCAAGTAGTTCAAGGCACTCGTCCATTTTCAAATCCCTAATGACCTCTTTCATTCTAAAACTGTTTATTTACCCGTTTTAATTTTAAACCTATTGCTTAATTCCTCCCAAGTAAAAAGTTCACCTTCATTATCGGTTTGTGATTTCTCTGCTGTTTCTTTTATTTCAAATGCCGTTAAATACTCGCCCATTGGGCTAGGTATATTTTTACTTATTAGATAAGTGGCTTTAGTGGCATCAATGAGCTCACCAGGAGCATTATAATCATTGACCAGAAACATAGAAACAGTTGTTTCATCAATTTCGTGTAAATGGTTCATCATGCATTCAGCAGCATCAAACTTAAATACCTTCCCTTTTTTTGTTACAAATTGGGCGGCATGTTGTTTGTCCACAATGGTCATGCTACAAAAATGGCACCCATCACTACCGTAATTAATGGGTTTTGGCCCAATATTACAGGAAGATATTGAAAGCATTAATATAAAACCGAAAATGATAAAATACTGTTTCATTAGTTTGCTGTGGTTTAAGATTTTTCTGTCTTTTTTGATTTATGAGTCTTCCAACCCAAGAAGAAGGCAGTCAAAATTAGCATCATCCCAGTAAACATCATCCAAGCACCTGTTGAAGGTAAGGAGGTAACATCAAAATTCAGCATTTTTGCATGCCCAAATAAAGGGGGTTTGTAGCTCATTGGTGTACCATCAGGATTGGCAAGTTTCATAATGGCGTTGGGGTCCAGATTGGTTCCGTAATCTACCATCCATGCATTAAAATCATACATGCCCAGAACTCCCAAAACGGACATTAGCACAAACCAACCCATGAACCACTGATAGCCAACTTTTTTAAAATACCCCAGTATACCAATGACCAAACCTAAAAATACCATTCCGCCAATAACCAATGGAAAGGCACTAAACTCCCACATTTCTTCTGGTTTTGGTAATTTTCGCATGCCTATATAGTGGTTAAGGCCATCTATATTTTGCAAGTCAAACTCGTTGGCGTCGCGAATACCATCTATATGGATATTCATTCCTAAAGGTTCTGGATATTGAGGTGCACCCAACATAATGTTCCACAAAGGAAAAATGTATAACCCTAAAAGAAACAAAGGGCCTATTATCATAAGGATACTTGCTTTTTTCATCTTTTAAAACTTTTAAATCATTTACAAATTGAATTTAGTTTTGATTGATTGTCTTAATTTGTAAAAAAGCGGGCAGACTTTATAGCACTGCCCGCTTCAAGCTTGAAAAAAATAAATCTATAATTGCTTACTCACCCAAAGACCATGAGAGCTCAATATTGGAGTTAGCAGGGGATACCCTTACATAACCTTGCATTTCTTGGTGTAGCGCTGAACAGAAATCTGTACAATAGAATGGCCATACACCCACTTTTTTGGGCTCCCAAATAGATGTCTTGGTTTGACCTGGCATAACCAACAGTTCTGATGTGTTCTGGCCTATTATGGAGAAACCGTGGGGTACATCAAAATCTTGTTCATGATTGGTAATATGGAAATATACCTTATCGCCCACTTTTACCCCTTCAATATTATCTGGTGTAAAGTGACTACGAATTGTAGACATATAAATATGTACCTCCTTGCCATTACGTTCTACACGTGCATCATTTGGAGTAAGTGTTGCAAATTCGTGTTTATTCTCTGTCAGCCTATAGATTTTTTTGGATTTTGGTGCCAAAAGCTCAGCGGGACAACCAGCAGCATAATGGGGTTCGCCATGTGTTGGAAAATCATAGATCAATTCCATTTTCTCCCCCGAAATGTCATAAATCTGCGCGGAGTGCTCCATTTCTGGTCCGGTAGGTAAATAACGATCCTTGGTAATTTTATTCATCGCTACGGCATACTTTCCAAATGGTTTTCTTGAATTTCCTCCTGGAATCATTATATGACCTACAGAATAGAAGGTAGGTTTGCGATCTACAACCTCCCAAGTACCCAATTTCCATTTTACAACTTCTGATGAAATAAAGAAAGTAGTATATGCATTGCCCTTACCATCAAATTCTGTGTGTAGGGGGCCTAAACCACCACTTTTTACCGTTCCTGCCAATACATCTTCAAACTTAAGAATTGGAATACCGTAAGCTTCGCCATCAAATTTTTCGCCTTCAATTGCGGCAATCATTTTATCAAAAGAATGTACCGTTAGATCTGCGGATAGTTTTCCGTTTCCGATAATGTACTCACCTGTAGGATCTACGTCACAACCGTGTGGTGATTTTGGAGTGGGTAAAAAGAAAACAGCACCTGGCACTTTGGTTGGATCTACGGTCAATACTTCTTTTCTCATAGTCGAAGTTGCCGTATGGGTATGTTCATCATATACGTTATGCGCATAGTTTGCAGGCATTTTTGTGCCGCCTCCATTGTTTACGTACTCTTCTATTTTTTTCCAGTTGATGGCCGCGATAAAATCCTTATCATTTTGAGAAGAGTTTACTTCCATGAGCGAATTGGCCTCCTCAGTATTATAGGTAGTAAAGAAGAACCAGCCATGCGATTTTCCTCTACCAGGGTGTGAAAGATCATAATTGAAGCCCGGCATTAACAATTGGAATTTTAAATCTAAATGACCGTGCTCAGGATCTACACTAATAAAGGATAAGGCGCCCTTAAAGTTGCCCTTATATTCATTTATGGGCATATCTCGTTGTGGAACGGGAACAGAAAAACGCGTTCCAGCTACTACATATTCCGTATTTTCAGTAATGAAAGATGAACTATGGTTACCCGCACTATTCGGAACTTCGATAATCTCTTCTGTCTCAAAAGTACTCAAACTGATACGTGCAATTCGAGGGGTGTTGTTACCATTGATAAAAATCCATCTGCCATCCAACTCCCCATTTGTCTGAGAGATATCGGGGTGGTGAGAATCATCCCATGGAACAAATCCAAAGGATGTGTTCAACATAGGTTTGGTTTCTTCAGAATACCCATACCCAGAGGTTGGAAATTGAGAAAAAACAGGAATTTCCTTGAACATTCTACCAGAGGGCAACCCATATACAGTAAGGTTTCCACTATATCCTCCAGATAGGAATGCATAATATTCATCTTGCTCTCCTGGAGCTACGTATACTTTTTCTGCCGCACTGGAAGATAGAGCGCCATTTGATGAGCTTTTGCCATTCTGATTGCCGCATCCGGCTAGCAATAAACTCACTCCCAGAAGTGCGAATACATAATGTTTGTACTTTTTCATTTTTTACTATTTATTGTTTGTTCTTATTTTGGTTTTAATTTATTCTGATGGAGGAAGAATCACCTTGTCCACTACATGCACGATTCCGTTTCCTGCGGGGACACTGGCTATAATTTTGGCACCTCCTACATATACATCATCGCCTTTTACCTCTATAGTGGTGTTTTGATCATTCGCTTGCCCTAGTTTTTTAAACCTTTTAAGAAAATCCTTAGAGTAGTTACCCGCAGTAACATGATGTTTAAGGATATTGGCCAAAGCATCTTTGTTTTCTGGTTTTAATAAATTTTCAACTGTGCCCGCAGGCAAAGCATCAAAGGCAGCATTGGTTGGGGCAAAAACCATAAGTGGTCCAGCATTTACAAGTGCATTTTCCAGGTTTGCGGCTTGCACAGCGGCCACAAGAGTAGTGTGGTCAGGTGAACCAATTGCTATTTGCAATACATTGGGCGTTGACCCATCGTCTTCAATAAAGGCTTGACCTTTTTCTTTGTTAGCTTCTGTATCGTTTGTTACTTCAGATACAGTAGAATTATCAGTTTTAGGTTCGTTTTTACATCCCACTACAAAGAATAGTAACAGTAGTGGATAAATTAAAAATTTAAGTTGGAAAATTGCTTTCATATGAATCAGTTTATAAGGTTCTAAAGTATTCCAGTATGGAGCGGGTTTCCTCTACGGTCAAATTTTGATTGGCCATAGCGGCACCATTAAATTCAATCAACAAATCTTTAGCACAGCGATCCTGTTCAGTCATCAGTTTAGGGTCAAGAATCATATTCATGATCCACTCCGGACTTCTTCTTTTCATAATACCTCTAGGGGATGGCCCAATGAATCTTTTGTCCAGTTTGTGACATGCAGTACAATTTGTATTATAAATGGTTTCTCCAGCGCTTGCCATTTCCATGTCTATCTCTGGATCTAGAGTGATTGATTTTATTTGTCCCACTCCTTTTTCATCCAAAGTAATGCGTTGTGACGCTGGAACTTCATCTGTTGCAGCAGATGTTTCTACTGGTTTTTCTGTGGTTTTTGTGCGATCTACGCTAAAACCCTCTTTCTTTTTTTCTTCTTTGCCGCCACATGCAACAAGCAGTAAGGAAAACATCAATGTTGATAATACGATATTGATTTTCATATAAGGGAATATTTATTAAATGTTCAAAAATAGACAGGCTAAATTGCTTATAACATGACAATTGTCATATAAAGGATAAAAATGTCTTTTAATCTTTATATTTATTTTAATAACCCTTTGATTATGATATCTAATTCATCTAAATATGCCGTTAAGGCTGTCTTATATTTAGCAGTAAACTCTTCTGAACACCAGAAAATTTTGGCAAAGGATATCAGTGTACCGACCAATATTCCAAAAGCCTACCTATCAAAGGTGCTTCAGGAACTTTCACGGCATAACATAGTTTCTTCTGTTAAAGGGCCGGGAGGGGGGTTTTATCTTTCAAAAGAAAATATTAATACTCCTTTAATGAAGATTATACAAGTGATAGATGGTGACAATAGACTCACCTCTTGCATGCTTAGTTTACAGGACTGTGATGCTGAACATCCATGTCCAATGCATGACTTAGTTGGTAATACTAAAGTTAATTTTGTGAAGAATCTAGAGCAAAATACGGTTAGGGATTTGGTCAAGGATATCAAGACGGGAAAGTCTTTTCTACCACTTTGATTTTCTCATATAAAAAGACCATCCTTTATTGGATGGCCTCTTTAAAACAAACAATAAAACGGAAATATATTTTAGAACTCTAATTCAAAAAACAAACTGCTGCTTTCATTTTCTTCTGTAATGTCTTCTCCTTTTAAAACCTCTCCGGTTTCATTTTCTACTTTTAGATTTATTTTCCAGTACCCTGTCATGGTCAATGACAATTTTCCCATGTATGTATTTGAAGATGCGTCAAAAGTGAGGTCTTCATTATTTGGTGAACTATGGTTGCCCATGCTAGGCATTCTTGGATCAATATGTACTTTATAATTTTCCACAGCTGGGAATGACATCATGTTTTCCATTTTGAAGAGCATGGCTGAAAAATCATTGACCGCAACTTCTGGAGTCATGGGCATCATGGCCAAAACATATCTTGTATCATCACTTCCCATAAATACGTTTACTGTCTTTTTACCATCGGCGGGGGCATTGACTTCTATGCGTTCTGTTGCATTGTAAGTTTGTCCTTCAACGGTATATTCTAAGGTAAGCTCCCAATATTCATCAGCATTTCCAGGCATTTGAAATACAGTATAACCTGTGTAAACTGATGCATCATTGGTTTTTGAGACCGTAGAATTTGGGCAAGAGTGCATCATTGAGGTCATGTGCATTACGGGTTTCCAAGAAACATCGGCATTTGTAATATAGCTATCAGAAGCATCGTCCTTAATTCGGAAGAATAGTTCGTTATAACCTACGGAAAACTGTTGTTGTTCAGAATAAATTTCTACACTATGATTGTTGGCTTTAAAACTGGTCAACATATTAAAATCTTCCAATGGATTTTCTGATATAATAATTGGATCATCATTATTATCCGAACATGAACTAAAAGTCATTGAAAGTATTAGTGCGGCAAGGAAAAATTTAATTGCTTTCATTTCTATTATAATTTAAAGTATGATTATTGTTTTTGATTTTAATTGATTGCATAAGAAACGGTCATAAAAAAATTGCGTCCCATACGTGGTATATTGTTCCAATCTGTATATGTGGAATAGAATTCGTCAAAAATGTTTTCAACTCCTGCCTTTACATAAACAGTATCATTATTTACAGGGAACGATTTGCCCAATGCCATTGAAAAAACCGTGTAAGCATTACTGCGATCTTCTCCAAAGACTGGATTGAAGTTTACTTGATCTGCTGCTCCGCGCATTATGAGAGAACCAGAAAAACTTCCAGTAGTATATTGCACCATTGAGTTATAGGCAATTGGACTTATAAAGGGCAGATTTTGTCCATCCTGATCTGTCCCTCTATGGTAGGATATTAATCCTGTCCAAAGGAATTCTGGAGTAATTTCGTATTTGGTGTCCAAAGAAATGTTGTATAGGTCAGCATACTCCAAGTTCCTATAAACTTTGACCCCTTCAGCACCAATGGTCATAACACTCAAATCTGGATTTACCTCTCCGATGATAAAATCCATAGTATGAAAGTAATTGGCCTCAAGGCCTATATTTATTTTTTTAAGGGGCAATGATACTTTGACATTGGTTTCGATGGCCTTTTCATTTTTTAAATCGGGGTCACCTATATAATCATGGTTGTCAAAACTGTTGAACAGATAAAACCCAAAACCTTCCGAAACAGAAGGTGCACGATCACCATAGGAAAGTCCGCCATTAACATGAAGTGTTTTGAACTTTTTATGATAAGCCGCGGAAACACTTTTTAGAAAGCGGGTCTGTCTTTGATTCATTTCAGGGTAAAAAATTCTAAGACTGTTAAGCCCAAATTCATCTGCCACATTGAAACCTTGTATCGCCAATCTTGTTGAAAGTTTTAAGGAACTTTCTTTGAGACTGATTTCGTCCTCGGCATAAAACCCAGAATTTATCGTACGCACATCTGGCCAGGTTAACATGAACATTTCCCGCTCATTTGGGTTGTTGGGATACATGGTCATTTCTGCTAAGGAACGATTGTAGAAACCATCCAATTTCATTAAAAACTTATGATGGTTCAGTGTAAGTTCTGCCTGAGAGTAGTAGCCGTAGGTATCACTCCATCCAGGCATATCCATTCGTATGGGCACATCTGGTCTTTGGCTATCATCCATAATATGCGTTATGGAATTTGCATATAATTTGGTCTCCCAGTTTTTTAAATCACCTATGAAGCTGGATTGTTTCCAGCTTATGGAACCAATAAATGCTCTTGCCAATGAGACGTCCATTGGTAGAGCAGGGTAGCCTACATCCCTAGCTTCATCATAAATAAAACTGGCTAATATTTGTTGGTCATCCGAGACTTTATAACCTGCATTTGCGGATATATTGTATTTTTCAAATTGAGAGAATGCAACCTCTTCACCACCGCCTGCTGTATAATTTTCAGCCTTTCTATAAATAATATCAGTATCAACATAAAAGGCTTCATCGGAGTAATTCAGTTCGCCGCCTATAATTTGAGCTTCGTTATTGATTTCGCCACCAGTCTCAATAGAACCTACCCATCCTTTTGGAGTAAAGTTGCTTTTCTCTAGTCTTAAATCAATAGCGCCCCCTATGGTTGCTCCTTGTTCCGCGCCCTGTTGACCAGATGCCACATGAACATCGGAGAGGTTAGAAACATCTACATAAGAGGTTATGGGGTCCATTTTGTCTGTACATGCACCAAAAATGCGCATGCCATCAATGGTTACTGATAGGCGCTCTGAACTCATATCATTGAGGACCGGTTCCCACGCGTATGCACCTCTTTTAATCATGTTCACTTTTTTTGAGGATTCCAGATACTCATCTAAAGTGGATAAGGGTTTGTGATGTGATTTATGTTCCAATGCCTTGTTGTAAGAGGAAATTACTATTACCTCCTCTAGGTGCACAGGCAATATAGAATCTGTCACTAAAGCTACTTTTGGTTCTTGGGCAGCAATTTGCCAATGAAATATCATGGACAACAGAACTGCAAAAACTATTTTTTTGCCTTTTATGGCACCTATAATAGAATGGTGAAACCCAATGCTATATTCGGTTTTCATAAGATTGTATTTTAAACTAATTCAAAAGATAAAGGGTACGTGCTTTCTTTGGATGAGAAAACCATCCGAATAAAAAAACAAGTACAAAAAGCTGAATTAGGATACTTCTGGCGGTTCAGAAATCTCTGAGACGAATGCAGTTGAAATCAATAATGGGACAATTTTGAAATTGTCTTTTGAACTTTGATGGAAATCTCCCCCAAAATCAATTTGGGAAGACAATTTATGGAAGAAAATATGTTGAATTTCGGTTTGGGATTGTTTTTCTCCAAATGGGTTTTCCTCACTTTCCTTGGATTCTTGAGCAATCAATTTGGAGAGGTAACATTTTCCATCGCAATTCAATGCAGGTTTATCTCTGTTTTCACAAAGATTATTTACAATGTAATCATAGTTTACAATATACTCGGCAATAGGGTATAGGGGTTTGGCCAATATAGACAGTGAGAATAGTATGATTGCGATATTTTTCACAGTCCAAAAATAGCTTGACTGTCATTGGGAAAACATGATAATTATCAGAATTAAGATAAGAATATCTTTTTTTATTTTTTTAGCTGAGGATGAGTAAAAGAAAAAAGTCCTAAAACCATGCGGTTCTAGGACTTTTTAAATTTAGTAGAAACTAAAAGTGACCTGACTGGGGCTCGAATGTGAACTCCAATCATTTGATTTTCAAAAAGTTAAAATTTATATTTTTAATGTGTGTACCGATTTGCACACCTATCAAAAACGATATATCAAATGAACTTATTTGATTATAAATTTAACTAATTTTTTGGTGTAAATGACTGTCAACATTAATCCATCCGAAGAAAGAAAATATCTAATTGATCAAGTTTAGATAAAGGTGGGATTATTTACATGTATATATGGTCCCAACAAACGTTCGTGGCTGTTGCAGAACTCTGATAAACATCAATTTTTGCTTTTGCAAAGTGCGGAAATCCGTAAATGTAAAGAGTTGACAATAGCGGATTCTTGACACTCAACGGCCTCGAAGCTACAAGTTTAAGCCCCAGTTGATTCTTCTCTTATTTTGTCATTATCTACCTATAAATTTTCAGATTAACTGCTAAGCACTTGTAAAGCCAATCCGCAATAAGTCAAATACCTATATTTGATATTAAACAGCTAATCTTAAGACATGGCTATTATAAAATACAAAAACGATTACGCGTCAATACTCCGCCTAATTTTCTTTTCCGTATTGGCAGTGACCTTGACTTGTTGTGTATCTAAAAAGCGTGAAAAAGAAATGGCCCTCTACAACAAACATTGCACAGGATGCCATAGTGCACCAAAAATTGATGAATTGCCAAAAACGATTTGGAAAAATGCGATTCTTCCAGATATGTTTTCTAGAATGGAAATAGAAAATATAAATCAAGATAAATATCAAGGACCATTTATATCCGAGGCAACAACCTTCAAACCAAAAATTAGTGTGAATGAAATGGTAATGCTGGAACAATACATTCTTGATTCTGCACCTGATAAGTTAGTAGCAAACCGTATTCCCCAGTTAGAAAAACTGGAAGCGTTTGAGCAGATTCCAATTGCACTTGATAATCAAAATGGTGCATTAATCACATATTTAGCCTACAGGAATGATGACTCTGAATTATATTATGGTACAATAGCTGGGGAATTAAGTACTTATAACTTCAAGAATGAAGAAATAACCAAAAAGTTTCAAGGGGAAACGCCAGTTACTTGGTTTAACCAAAAAGACACCATTAAATATGTCACGGAAGTAGGTCTATTTGATCCCTCAGAACTGGAACAGGGAACCATCGTTAAAATAAGCGAAAAAGGCTCTCAAAACATGTTAGGCAAATTCCATCGCCCTGTCCATACTCTTGTCAAAGATTTAAATAGTGATGGTAAAGATGAGATAGTAATCAGCGAATTCGGAAATGAGACAGGCAAATTGTCCATGCTTGTTGAAAATGACAGAGCTGAGTTTGAGAAAAAAGTATTGCTGAACCAGTCCGGCTGTATAAGAACTGTTGCCAAGGATATGAATAATGATGACCTGCTTGATTTGGTTGTACTTACATCACAAGCAAGAGAAGGTATTACGATTTTGTATCAAAAAGAAGGTTTAAAATTTGAAGCAGAAAATATTTTAAAATTTAGCCCTGTATATGGTAGTAGTTGGTTTGAACTTGTTGATTACAATAATGATGGTTTTATTGATATTGTTACTGTAAACGGAGATAATGCAGATAAATCGTATGTGCAGAAACCATATCATGGCATGCGAATTCACCTTAATGATGGAAATAATAATTATGAAGAAGCTTTTTTTTATGCCCTAAATGGTGCTACTCGGGTGGCTTCATATGATTTTGATCAAGATGGTGACATCGATTTTGGTTTGGTAAGCTCCTTTCCTGATTATGAACGAGCTTCGGAAGCATCATTTGTGTATTTAGAAAATATGGACTCCAAAAACTTTGAATTCAAAACCAAAACCTTAACAGATCCGGATGCAGGAAGGTGGTTTTTAATGGATACTGGCGATATTGATCAAGATGGAGATAGGGACATCATCTTAAGTTCACTTACATATACCTTTTCTCCAACACCTGAAAAATTGTTAAAACGATGGTCAGAGACAAATGTAGACCTTATGATTCTAAAAAACAGGTTGAAATAAGTCGAAAACCCAATATTCTTAAGAAAGGAGTTTAAGTCATTACATGTTTATTTAAATGACAAAATAGTACTAGGAGGGATATATGGTATAGGTTAACTTTCTAGTATTAAATGATGTGAATAAAACAGAATATGAAATTATTTTATTTAGCATTGTCTTTATTACTTCTTACTGAAAATTCTTGTGCTAAAAAAGAAGATATTCAACGACCACCAAATGTAATTTTTATTCTTACAGATGATCAAGGTTGGGGGGATTTAAGCTACCATGGCAACACCAACATAGCTACACCATATATTGACTCCATAGCTTACCAAGGGGCCGTAATGGAAAACTTTTTTGTCCAACCCGTTTGCTCACCTACCCGTGCAGAATTATTAACTGGGCTGTATTACCCAAGACTTGGTGTTTATTCCACTTCTGCAGGAGGTGAACGAATAAATCTTGGAATTGCCACCATAGCTGAAGTTTTCAAAAGCGCCGGATATTCAACTGCTGCTTATGGTAAATGGCATAACGGAACGCAACCACCTTACCATCCACTTTCCAGAGGTTTTGACGATTATTACGGGTTTTGCTCCGGTCATTGGGGCAACTATTTTAGCCCAATGCTAGATCACAATGGCAAAATTGTACAAGGAAAGGGTTTTTTAGTTGATGATTTGTTCAACCATGGTTTGGAGTTTATTGAAAAGAATCAAAACAATCCCTTCTTTCTGATGCTTCCGGTGAATACACCACATAGTCCTATGCAAGTCCCCGACAATTATTGGGATAAATTTCAAAACAAAAAATTAGAAATGACCTATAATGGTGAAGAAGAAGAAGACCAACAATTCACCAAGGCGGCATTGGCAATGGTAGAAAATATTGATTGGAATGTAGGTCGCTTAAACAATCATCTTAAAAAAGCGGGATTGAATGAAAATACAATTGTTGTCTTTATGTCTGACAATGGACCAAATGGATGGAGATGGAACGGAGGTATGCGGGGCAAAAAAGGCTCTACCGATGAGGGTGGGGTCAAATCTCCATTATTTATCAAATGGCCCGAGAAAATTGCCGCTGGAAGTAAATTCAAACAAATAGTGGGGTCTGTAGATTTACTGCCAACATTGGCAAATTTGGCGGAGGTCCCTCTAGCTGATTCTTTAAATTTAGACGGAATGGACTTCAGTTCTAATCTGATAATTGGTGAGGACAAAGTGATTGATAGGGTTATCTATAACCATTGGCAGGGCAATACAAGCATACGTACCCAAAAATATCGTTTGGACAAAGAGAACCGACTGTACGATATGGACAATGACAGAGGACAAACAACGGATATTTCTGAAAATGCGGCACCAATACGAGACTCTCTGATTGTGCTTAAAACCAATTGGGAAAAAGAGGTTGGTGCTTTAGAAAGCCATCAAAAAGAAAGGCTTTTCCCTATAGGTGCTCCAGGTTATGGTTTTACCCATTTACCTGCAAGGGATGGTGTAGCACATGGCAATATAGAAAGAAGCAACCGTTGGCCAAATGACTCCTTTTACACAAATTGGAAAAGTTTAAATGACTCAATCACATGGGATGTTGATGTCTTAAAAGCCGGGACTTTTGAAGTATTTTTATATTACAGCTGCAAACTAGAAGATGTTGGCACGGAAATTCAATTGCAATTGAATAATAAAAGCATAACTACAATAATCAATGAAGCTCATGACCCTCCCTTAATTGGTGCAAAAATGGATAGGTCACCCAGAATGGAATCGTTTGTAAAATATTTTAAAGCAACTAAAATGGGGGAAATTTCCATAAAAAAAGGATCCGGTCAGTTGAGTTTAAAGGCCATCAACATACCTGGTAATTCATCCATTGATTTTAGGCTATTAAATTTTAAACGATTGTAAAACCTCTCTTTTTTGAGGGTAATGACATTTTTTTTTGAAACAACACAGCTGTTGCAATTGTCATCAATAAAATAAAGATTGGCAAACAGACGACAACAAATACTATTGTCATGGAATAGATTAAAAGTTCAATGTTTACTTCAAAATAGTTTTTAAGAACTCCAGGCTTTCTGGAACTTGGTTTTCAACGTTTGTTGACTCATCTTCTATGAACATATACTTAATGCCCAATTCACGAGCCTTCAAGACTATAGATTTTATATCGATTGAACCTGTACCTAGAACAACGTTAGTATCATCATCAGCACCTCCTGTGTTATCCCCAACAATGCCTTTTTCCATATCTTTTAGATGCATTAATTTGAACTTGGAAGGGTACTTCTCTAAAAGTTTTAAAGGATCTTCACCTCCATGCCGTGTCCAAAAAACATCCATTTCGAAGTCAAAATTTTTGGAATTCTCTACCATGTAATCAAATAAGGTTCCGTTTTTGTATGGCCTAAATTCATAACCGTGAATGTGATAAACTAAGTTGATTCCATTCTCTCTTAACAACTTTCCTGAAGTGTTAAAAATAGCAACGGCCTTTTGCACATCTTTAATTGTGAAATTATTTCCTTTGTGAAGAATCCAGGGGCACATGGCATATTTTGCACCAAATGCTTTAGCTCTATCAACTGCCATTTGAGGATTATCGCGAAGCTCGTCCTGATTGGTGCCCACACTTACAGTATTCAAATTATATTTTTTGAGCAAGTCAATAAAATGTGATTGTTCAAGCCCGTACGTGTTTTCACCACCTTCAATAGTGGTAATACCCCAACTTTTAATCAATTTCAGCGTTTCTGGAACGTTTTCTGAAAATTGGTTTCTTAAACTATACAACTGGATTCCTACTTCTTGTGCAATACCCTGATTAGCACCAATCATAGTAATCAGTAATAATAAAACAACGAATCTGTATTTGGTATTCATTTGCAATTGTTTAGTATAAGTTAACAAACTTCCTGCTTTGTTACATTCTATTATGGTTCTACGTATGGCTTAATCAATAGTTTTTGCAAGTCATTCTTCATCATAAACCTTAGAAGTTTCAATAATCTGTATGATTCCTTTTTAAAAGATCTTCAAAAAATATGAAATTCAGAAACCTCTTTTGGGAAACATGAAGATTTTGACAAAAAGCGATATGAAATTGAAATTAAATGATAAACAACTGACTTTTACAGGACTCTTTTAATCCCTAAAAAGTCCTCGCGGTACTTTGTTGGAGTGCATCCTTTATTTTTTTTAAAAATTCGATTGAAGTTTGCAATACTATTAAACCCACAGCTGTAAGCTACCTCTGATATACTTTGATCTTTTTCTATGAGTTGTCTTGAAGCATAACCAATTCGTATATCATTAAGATATTCTACAAATGTTTTACCCGTTCTTTTTTTGATGAATCTATTAAATGAGACCGAACTCATATTCAATAAATTGGACACGTTGGAAAGTGAAATTTTGGAATCATAATTTTTCTCTATGAATTGGTGTAGCCTCTTTAGCTTTTCGCTATGCTCATAATTTTCTGGTTCCACGGAAGTAGTAGACAGCATTCGCTGGTTTCTAGAAATGGAAAGGTCATATAAAATGGAAAAAATCTCTAAAAAATAATCTATACTATCCAATTTTGATACTTTCTTAAGTCTTGGTTCCAATGCTAGACAGGTGTTCCTAGAAAATACAATACCATGATTGGCTCTTTCAAACATTTCTCTTATTGGTTTCATTATACCCCTACTCAAAAATTCTTCTTGAAATAGATTATCATGGAATTGCACAGTAATCTCACGAATCTTTTTGCTCTCGCATTTGTGCTGTTCCCATACATGATAAAGGTTGGGTCCAATCAGTACTAAATCCTTGTCGGTAATCTCTTCCAAACTGTCCCCCACAGCTCTTCTAACACCAGATGCATTTGAAATAAAGTTTAGCTCATACTCTGGGTGATAATGTATGGGGTAGTCAAATAGCTCCTTGGTGCGATCAAAAACTAAAAAACTGTCTTGGGGTGACATTTGAATTATTTCTCGATGTGGTTTTTGAAAGATATGTCCCATGGTTGTAATTATATAGCAAAATGATAAAATAGTATTGAAGATACGTGTAAATGTAATCTATTTTTGAACATACCTTATTTTGAATTAATACCAATCAATGACCAATTTTAATAACAAAAAATAATATTTAATCCATTGTTTTATCAATTTTATAATTATTTAAGCAAATTTAATTTTAAGCCTTTTTGCGGTAAAGCTATTTACTTCAATTCATGTGCTTATATAATATTGATAATGTTTTCTTTTTTATCATGCAAAAGTGTTCTTAGATCATCTGCGGAACAAATTGAATTAAGCGACATGAATGCAGATGAAAACGCAAAATATCTTATGGTTCGAATAAAGGAAATTGCGAAAACAGGCTATGCATTTGGCCATCAAGACGCAACTGCCTATGGGATTGGATGGAAGAATGATGGCGAGCTGTACAAAAGCGATGTTAATGAGGTTACAGGAGATTTTCCTGGTGTTTATGGGTTTGAACTAGGGCACCTTGAACTTGGACACACTCAAAATCTTGATACGGTCAATTTTCAATTAATGGCTAAACTAATAAAGACTGCGTATGAAAAAGGTGGTATACTGACTATAAGTTGGCACCCCAACAACCCTACAACAAAAAAAAGTGCATGGGACCCCACTAGTTCTGTTTCCCACATTTTGGAAGGCGGGGTTTTAAATCCAAAATATAGAGGTTGGTTAAACAGGTTGGCAGATTTCCTAAACTCTTTGCGAACAAAATCGGGTAAGGCCATACCAGTCGTTTTTAGACCATACCATGAAATGAATGGCTCTTGGTTCTGGTGGGGCAATACTAGTTGTACTTCCGCAGAATTTAAACAATTGTGGCGGGAGACTTTTGATATTCTTACTCAAAACCATGGGGTGCATAACCTTATTTATTGTTATGCCACAGATGCTGTGGATAACAAATCAGAATACTTAAATTTCTATCCGGGAGATGACTATGTTGATATGCTTGGCATTGACTTATACCATAAGAAAACAACCGAGGATTATATCGAACTTTTAAATGATAATCTAGGGATGCTTGCTGAAATTGCAAAAGAAAAAAACATGCCTTTCGCACTTACAGAAGGTGGTTTGGATGGCGTAAAGGTGGAAAACTGGTGGACGGAAGTTTTGGATAAAAATATTTCAAATAAAGGACTATCATGGGCCTTGGTTTGGAGAAATGCCTCATTAAATCACTATTTTGCCCCTTTTGTTGGACAATTGAGCAGTAAGGATTTTATAAGATTTAAAAAATTACCCCATGTCCTTTTTTTACAGGAAACAAGTGAAATACGATAATGAACACTCAAAATGAATGGAAAAGCTAAAACTTAAGGAAAAAATTGGATATGGTTTTGGTGATTTTGCATCATCCATGTTTTGGAAGATGTTTGGCGTATATCTCCTTTTCTTTTATACCGATGTTTTTGGCATATCCGCAGCAGTGGTAGGAACCATGTTTTTGGTCACACGGATTTTTGATGGCATTAATGACCCGGTAATGGGGATTATTGCGGATAAAACAAACACAAAATGGGGAAAATTCAGGCCATACCTACTATGGATGGCAATACCTTTTGGGATTTTTGGAATACTCACATTCACCACTCCTGATTTCAGCACATCTGGCAAAATCATCTACGCATACACTATGTATTGCTTGATGATGATTGTTTACACCGCAATTAATGTTCCATATGCTTCTTTAATGGGCGTGATGACCTCAAATTTGAAGGATAGGACTTCATTGGCCTCGTTTCGGTTTGTCTTTGCTTTTGCTGGAAGTATATTGGTTTTGGCTACTGCAGAACCTTTAGTTGATTATTTCAGTACCATCAGTGGTTCTGAAGGTACACAACAAGCTTGGCAATACACCATGATTGTTTACGCCCTTATAGCGATAGGGTTCTTTATAGGTACTTTTTATCTAACTAAAGAAAGAGTTCAGCCCCCAAAAGATCAAAAAACTGCGATAAAAACAGATTTAAAGAATCTGGCAAAGAACAAACCATGGTTTGTTTTGTTAGCAGCTGGGGTCTGTTCATTGATTTTTAACTCCATACGTGATGGGTCGGCCATTTATTATTTTAAATATTATTTTACAAACCAAGATGCGTTCCAGCTTCCAGTAGTAGAAATCGCCATTACATTTAGCACCTTATACCTCGTTCTGGGGCAAGCAGCCAATATTCTAGGCGTAATTATGGCGAAACCTATTTCGGACAAAATTGGCAAGAAAAAGACCTTTATTGCTGCAATGCTGTTAGCTTCCCTCCTAAGTTGCGTTTTCTTCTTCTTGGGTGAGTCTGATATGACTTTAATCTTTGTTTTTCAGTTTTTGATAAGCATCTGTGCTGGCATTATTTTCCCGCTACTTTGGTCCATGTATGCAGATATAGCTGATTTTTCCGAATGGAAAACAGGTAGAAGGGCAACAGGATTGATATTCTCATCCTCATCCATGTCCCAAAAAATGGGATGGACCCTTGGAGGCGCCCTTACAGGATGGATGTTGGCATTTTATGGATTTGAAGCAAACGTAGTTCAAACTGAGGCCGCTAGGACAGGTATCCGCTTAATGATGAGTTTCTTGCCCGCGGCAGGAGCTCTGTTCTCGGCAATTTTCTTGATTTTTTATAACCTAGATGACAGATTAATGCTAACCATCAACCTCGATTTAGCTTCAAGAAAAAACAACAATAACAGTAACAGCATTCAATAGAAAATGAAGACCAAAACCATTTCCAAAAAATCGGACTTGTTTTCAAAGCTATTTGAAAATCATGACAATCTCATAAAAAGAAAAAATCAGCCTAACAAGCATACTAATGGGATATATACAAAATACAAATACCCCATTATTACTGCAGATCATACGCCACTACATTGGCGATATGATTTAAGCCCTGAGACTAATCCAAAAGTATTGGAGCGCGTTGGAATAAATGCTGCTTTCAATGCTGGCGCCATAAAATGGAATAACAAATATTTGTTGTGCGTCAGAGTGGAAGGTAAGGATAGAAAATCCTTCTTCGCATTTGCTGAAAGTGATAACGGAATTGATAATTTCAAATTTTGGGACAAGCCCATGGTTCTTCCTCAAAATAAGCAACCAGACATAAATGCATATGATATGCGTCTTACCCTTCATGAGGATGGCTATGTGTATGGGTTTTTCTGTACTGAAAGGAAAGATCCAAATGCACCAAATGGGGATACTTCCGCTGCAGTAGCCAATGCTGGAATCATTAGAAGTAAAGATTTAAAGACATGGGAAAGACTTCCGGATTTGATTTCCAATTCCAGCCAACAACGCAATGTGACCATTCATCCGGAATTGGTAAACGGAAGATATGCAGTATATACAAGACCGCAAGATGGTTTTATTGATACAGGCTCTGGAGGAGGGATAGGTCTGGGCTATATTGATGATATTACGTACCCCCTAGTTAAGGATGAGTTGATCTTAAATCCGAAAAAATATCATACAGTGTATGAATTAAAGAATGGTCAAGGCCCATCTCCTTTAAAAACTTCTGAAGGCTGGCTACATTTGGCCCATGGCGTTAGAAATACCGCGGCTGGACTTCGATACGTTTTATATATGTTCGTTACTGACTTGAATGATATTTCAAAAATCATATATCAACCTGGGGGTTATCTCATGGCCCCTAGTGATGATGAAATCATTGGAGATGTAGGAAATGTGCTTTTTGCAAATGGATGGATAATGGATGAAAATGAAGATATTTTCATATACTATGCATCCTCAGACACAAGAACCCATATTGCAAAAACAAGGTTGGACACTCTTCTGGATTATTGTAAAAACACGCCACCTGATGGCAAAACTTCTTCAGGGTCTGTTCAAAATATCCTGAATTTAATTGAGAAAAACCAGGGATATTATCAACCATTATAAATGGAAAAAAATATAACCCAAGAAAAAGAATTGCTCTCATTTCAAAATGAGATAAGTACCGAGTTACAACGCATTTTGGACTATTGGCAAGAATACTCCAAAGATGATTGTTATGGTGGATTTGTTGGGAAAGTTGATAATTACAACAATAGGATTGATAAAGCTCCCAAAAGTATCATTTTAAACACAAGGATCCTTTGGACGTTTTCAAGAGCTGGCAATTTTTACAATGATTGGCGTTATGACAGCGAATGTCAAAGAGCCTTTGATTATCTACTTAATAATTTTAGGGATTATGAATTTGGGGGAGTGTTTTGGGAGTTGGACCATTTAGGAAAGCCTACAAAGATGCGGAAGCAGGTTTATGCCCAGGCATTCTGTATTTACTCACTTTCAGAATATTACAGATATTCTAAAAATCCGAAAGCCATACTCTGGGCCCTTGAATTATTTAGACTTATAGAAGATAGGGCGTATGACAAGATTAATGGTGGATATGTTGAAGCTTACGACCGTAAATGGAACTCTATTGAGGATATGAGATTGAGTGAAAAGGACCTGAATGCACCTAAAACAACAAATACACATTTGCACATCCTCGAAGCCTACACTGTGTTGTTTGAAATGACGGGGAATCCTGTTGTAGAAAATGCTCTTACCAATTTAATGGAGCTTTTTCATGAAAGGATTTTTGAGCAAAACAATCACATGAAACTATTTTTTACAACAGAATGGAAAAAACTATCTACCGAAATATCTTTTGGCCATGATATCGAAGCTGTTTGGCTAATGCTATATGGATCAAGAATGCTTCAGAATCAAGTGCTTTTAAAACGTACTGAAGAATTGACAAAAAAAGTAACTAAAACTTTTATAAATGAAGCTCTAGATACCGAGTTTGGAGTTATTAATTCAAAAGATAGTGAAACACTTGAATTAGATACAGATAGGCATTGGTGGCCACAAGCAGAAGCAATGGTAGGATTGTTGTATAATTGGAAAATTACGAACGACCCAAGTTATTTCAGTATCTGCAAACAAATCTGGGCATTCATAACTGAACATATCATTGATCATGAAAATGGTGAATGGTTTTTTAGAGTAGACCATAATGGAGAACCTTATCTTGAGGAAAATAAAATTGGCCCTTGGAAATGTCCCTATCATAATTGTAGGGCACTTATAGAAATACTACAACTACTTAGACAAAATTAAATCACCCCCTTTGGGTATTAAATTCCTTGCCCAAATTATCTCTCCAATACTCAGATTTCATTCAAACACTTGGGTTAGCCCACAGTTTGAAATCAATAACTGTTGTGTCAATCCTTTATGATATCATTTATTTTTTAACATAAAATTATCAATACTATCATGATATGATAAAATATGATAATCCATCAGGGCAGCATTCCAATACATTTGTTGGGTAATTTAAGATCACTACTTATTAACATTCACCTAAAGAGTGAATGGCATTGAAAACAATTAACTAACTAATGAACAAAATTATGAATCGAAAATTCACATTTAAGTCTTTAAAAATACCCCAAGGTCTTAAGATATCCTTAAGAATGGGTTTTTTAATGACTGCAATGGTTTTGATTACCCAAATATCATGGGGTAATCATAAAATTGTAAAAACGGTTGCTACGGCAACATTGTTTCAATCCACAATTAGTGGAACTGTCACGGATGCTTCAGGTGTGACATTGCCAGGTGCCAGTATTGTTGAAAAAGGAACTACAAATGGTACCCAGTCAGATTTTGACGGAAATTACAGCATTGCGGTGAGCGCCAATGCTATTCTGGTTATCAGTTATGTGGGTTTTGTTTCTCAAGAAATCACAGTAGGAAACAGTTCAACTATTAATATCGTTCTCCAAGAAGATGCAAATCAGTTGGATGAGGTTGTAATCACCGGTTATTCTGCTCAAAGTACTAGAGATATTACTGGTTCAGTTTCAACAATTAAATCGGAGAACATAGCAGCTACAGCCCCTACAGGAATTGAGCAAGCTTTGCAAGGTCAAGCTTCAGGTGTTGTAGTGGGCAGTCAAGGTGGACCAGGAGGCTCTGCCGCTGTAAGGATTAGAGGGTTTGGTACTATCAACGGTAACGATCCATTATATATTATAGATGGCACGCCTACTGGCGCTGGTCTAAACGACCTTAACCCAAATGATATTGAATCAATACAGATTTTAAAAGATGCATCATCGGCTGCAATTTATGGAAATAGAGCTGCAAATGGCGTCATTATTATCACAACCAAAGGAGGGAAGAAAAACAAAAAGTTATCATTTACTGCAAATACGTACGTAGGAATAGATTTTATTCCAAAATCAGCATTTCCCGACTTGGCCAATCCCCAACAAGTTGCAGAAAGTGTTTGGAGAGAATTTACAAATACAGGAGGGACACCTAGTAATCCTCAGTATGGTACTGGAGCTGCACCCTTATTGCCAAATTACCTAATACCTCAAGGGGCTGCAACGGCCGATGAGAGTCTTTATGATCCTTCTTCAAGAGCAACTTCAATTACCAGGGCGAATCTACAGGGCACTGACTGGTTTGATGAGTACTTTGATGCGGCAGTTACGCAGAGTTATGACATAAGCGCATCTGCAGGTACCGAAAATTCAAGTTTTTTCACTTCAATGAGCGTTTTGGACCAAGAGGGTGTAGGATATGAATCACGTTTCACTAGATATACGTTGCGTGCCAACACTTCTTTTGATGTAAGCAAAAGCTTTAGGATTGGAGAAAATATAACGGTTTCATATTCAGATCAAATTACACCGCCTGGTTCTGATGTCAACAATGGTACTGTAGCGAGTTTATATAGATTGAACCCATTAGTTCCTGTTAGGGATGTAGGTGGCAATTTTGCGGGAAGCGGTGTTGGCGGATTGGGTAATGGAAACAATCCTATTGCCATTGCTGATAGAAATAAAGACAATCAAAACCTAAGTTTTAGAGCACTTGGTAACGTGTATGCCGAAATAGATTTGATGAAAGGGCTCACATTCAAGACGAATCTAGGCTTTGATATATTCTCTTTTAATCAAATTTATTTTCAACCTCCACAATTAGAAGGTGAAATCTTTAATGAAAGTACATGGCTATCGGAACGCAATGATTCCCAAACAACTTATACCTGGTTTAACACGATTACTTATAACAAGTCCATCAGCGATAATATAGAATTGGATGTTTTGTTAGGTACGGAGTTCAACAAACAAAATTTTAGAAGCGCCACTGTAAACAGAACTAATTTTGATGTTTTTACCCCAGATGTGCGATTTTTTAACAACGCCAGCGGAGATTGGGGCGGATATGGTATTGGAGGTAGGTCAGCTTACTTTTCATTATTTGGAAAAGCTGATGTTAAAATAATGGATAAATATTTGCTAAGTGCGACGGTAAGAAGGGATGCCACATCTGTTTTTAATGAAAATGAAAGAGATGGTGTTTTCCCATCTGGAAGTGTTGGCTGGAGAATAAGTGATGAAGATTTTTTAAAAGACTCCGAAGTTGTTACCAATTTGATGTTTAAAGCAGGCTATGGTCAGGTGGGAAATAACGGGGATATTAGAACTGATGCCAGATCAACCACAATAGGGCCTAACGTCGGTAATTACAATTATCCCACTTCTACTACTGGATCTGATTCAGGTTTGGGGATTGACCTTAGAGGGAATCCAGACATTGGCTGGGAAACTACAAAAACTCTGAACTTTGGTTTTACTTCAAGATGGTGGAACAGCATAAATTTTGATTTGGATATTTATAATTCAACTACTGAAGATATGTTATTGCCCGTTCCAGGCGATCCAACTCTTTTAGGAAATATCAATATTATCCCTGCCAATTTAGGTGAGATGACCAACAATGGGTTTGATGCTTCTATTGCTTACGATAATTATCAATCGAATAATCAATTTCAGTACACAATTGGACTTAATGTTTCAGCTTACAAAAATGAAGTGTCGTTTTTAGATCCTGACAATGCAGATAGTTTTATTAATGGTGATGATCTTAGAGATCAAAACCCAACGCGTACCTTGGCTGGTTATCCAATATCTTCTTTTTATGGAAATACTTGGGCTGGCATTGAAAACGGGAGAGTTGTTTTTGACGAATTGGATGACACTGGAGCTCCTGTAAGAGGGGTAATAGGAAATCCACATCCAGACTTTACATATGGACTCACCTTTAGTGGTAAGTACAAAGATTTTGACATTTCATTATTATTTCAAGGATCCCAAGGAAATGATATTTATAACTTTAATAAGTTCTTTACCGACTTTAATAAATTTTCCGGAGGTAGAAGTTTAAATTACGTAAACGAAATAGGTTTGCCAGCTGTAACCTCTGATGCAGCTCTAATAAATCGCGAAGCTGCAGCCTCTACTTATTACGTTGAAGATGGTTCTTATTTAAGAATGAAGAACATAGTGGTCGGATACACATTGCCAGAATCTTTGGTTGAAAAACTAGGAATAAACAAGTTCAGGATTTATTTGCAAGGTAAAAACCTAATCACTCTGACTGACTATACAGGTTTAGATCCAGAAATAAGTTTAAGATCCTTTGCTAGTTCAGTAGGAGCACCATCTCTTACGGCGCCAGATAGAACTGATCCTAATCCTAACTTAACTTATGGAGTGGATACAGGCGTTTATCCTATTAACAGGTCAATTATTTTTGGAGTTAACGTTACATTTTAAAAAAAAACTATGAAACATTTATTAAAACATTTTTTGATTTTTGCTTTAGCAATAAGTATATGCTCTTGCGAAGAAGAGCTTGATATACCGCTTTCTTCTCTAACAACTGATGATGTTGTACCAAGTGTAGCACTTGCTGAAAAATTGGTTGTAGGAACATATGCTGGACTTGAAATGCAAAGAGAGGCAGCAGCCTCTAACTGGACGTTTGGAGGTGTTGCATCAGATGAAGCATACAAGGGAAGCACTCCAGGTGATCAATCTGATATTACTCAAATGGAAATTTTTAATGTTGCTGCAGACAATCCTTATGTACGGTTAAGGTGGAATAACCTTTATGAGGGGGTTGCTAGGGCAAATGCGGCAATAGGTGTCGTAAATAGTGGTTTGGAATCTGAAGCTATTAGTCAAGAAGCTGCCAATATTTTTATAGGGGAGCTTAGGTTTCTAAGAGGGTTTTATCATTTTCAATTAAAAATGACTTTCAGCAATGTACCCTATATTGATGAAACAGCAACCGAAACACCTCCAAACAACACAGATATTTGGCCAAATATTGAAGCTGATTTCCAGTTTGCAATAGATAACCTTGATACAGAAAGTGAACGTTACGGAGGTGCCAATCAATGGAATTCAAAAGCATACTTAGCAAAGGTGCACATGTACCAGTTGGATTATCCTGCTGCAAAACCCCTTTTGCAGGACATAATTGACAACGGGCCTTATGCCTTAATGCCAAGTTTCCACCAGAATTTCAACTATGCCTTCAACAACAATAGCGAAACAGTTTTTGCTGTTCAATATGCAGTAAACGATGGAGCTGGAGCAAGTCAAGATAATGGAAATCAAGGAGATGAGTTAAATTATCCTCATAGTGCAAGTCCTTTTGGATGCTGCGGGTTTTATCAACCTTCACATGACTTGGTAAACGCGTACTTGACAGACGCCAATGGACTACCACTAACTACACCACCCTCTGACCCTGCAGATTATGTGGCTAATGTAGACCCGTCAGATACGGTAGGGGAAAACCCAAGAAATATACCTGCTGAAGACGGTGAGGCCGGTACTTCTACTTTCCCTGAGGAAACCAGAAATTTAGACCCTAGATTGGATTGGACCGTAGCAAGAACTGGTATTCCATTGTTTGATCGTGGAGATTTCATGTTGACTTGGGCAAGGGACCCAGCTGCAGGTGGACCTTATTACAGTAAAAAACTACTTTGGTCAGAGGCCGATGACGGTTTAGCCAGAGTAGCCGGAGGATGGGGACAAAATATCTCTGTAATCCAAACCAATTTGATTCGTTTTTCAGAAGTGTTATTATGGAGAGCCGAAATTGCAGTTTCAGAAAGTGATTTAGGAACAGCACTTGGGTTGGTTGACCGAGTAAGAGAAAGAAATGTAGATCCTACAAACTGGGTCAAGGAAAACGATGGCATCACAAATGCTGCAAATTATGCCATAGGTCTATATGCAGACAACGGTGGTTTTCCTGATGCAACTTTCGCTATGAACGCTGTGGTTATGGAATACCGCCTTGAAACAGCAATGGAAGGACGTCGATTCTTTGATCTCGTGCGAAGAGGTATTGCCAAAGAAGTATTGGACGGTTACACATCCCGTAATCAATTTAGATCATATTTAAACGGGGTAACTTTCCCTCCTACTAGAGGTATTTATCCAATTCCCCAAGAGGTAGTGGATTTAGCAGCTGGAGTTATTCAGCAAAATACATATTAGTTTTTTTTGAGTTTAGTTCAAGTTTGAGTTTGTTAAAAAAAACAGGGATTAAAATCCCTGTTTTTTATTTTTGTAAAAAGCCTAGGATGAAAAGAATCTTAAGACATACCCTTTTATGTATTACAATAGTTGTATGTTTTTCGACCTGTAATAATCAAGATCGCTCAAAAAAAATATTCAATCTTTTGAGTAAAAATCAGACGAAAATCCTTTTTTCAAATAATCTTACTGAAAGTGACTCGCTCAATTATTTTACCTATCCATACCTATATTTGGGTGGAGGCGTTTCTGCAGGCGACATCAACAACGATGGTTTAATAGACCTGTACTTTACAGGTAATATGGTAGAAAACAGATTATACCTTAACAAAGGAAACTTGCAATTTGAGGATATTTCTGTTTCAGCCCATGTTACAGGTGACTCTAGGTGGTATACTGGAAGTACAATGGCTGATGTTAACAATGACGGTTATTTAGACATCTACTGTTCTGTAGCTGGTAAGTTTAATCCCAAAGCAAATCAACTTTTTATCAACAATGGTGACAATACTTTTATAGAAAGTGCTGAGGAGTATGGTCTAGCTGAATTAGGAAACAGTATTCAAAGCACCTTTTTTGATTATGATAGAGATGGTGATTTGGATGTATATATTGCCAACTATCCCTCAACATCATTTAATGCTCCCACAAACTATTATTTGTTCAAAATGAATAATACAAAAAGTATTGAATCAGATAAATTACTTCAGAATAATGGTGATAACACATTTTCAGATGTCACCGTTAAGGCAGGTTTGAAATCCTTTGGACTTTCCCTTAGCGCCACTGTTGCAGATTTAAACAATGATGGTTGGGCGGACTTGTACGTTTCAAATGATTTTAGTTCTCCAGATTTTATGTATCAAAACAATAAGGACGGAACATTTTCTAGCATCCTAAAAAAAGCCACAAAGCACACTTCACATTTTGGTATGGGTGTTGATATTGCAGATTTTAACAACGATGGTCTTTTAGATATTTTACAAGTTGATATGGATGCAGCCGATAACAGAAGGGCAAAAGCCAATATGGCAAGTATGAATCCAAATTTATTTTGGGCCAATATAGATGCAGGATTTCAGTACCAGTATATGCACAATACTTTGCAATTGAACAATGGAACTATTAATAACGACATTCCAGATTTTAGCAATGTTTCAAGGCTAGCAGGTCTTTCATCCACAGATTGGAGTTGGGGGCCATTATTGGCAGATTTGGATAATGATGGCTTCAAAGATGTTTTTATAACCAATGGTACTCGCAGAGAAATCAACAATAAAGATTACTTGAAAAAACTTGAAAAAAAGAATAATGACAATGATAGTTTGTTGAAATGGAACTTGGCAATACCATCAGAAAAAATTGACAATTTTGTTTTCAAAAATAATGGTGATTTAACATTTGAAAGAAAAAACAAGGATTGGGGCATTGAATATGAAGGTTTTTCCAATGGAAGTATTTATGTGGATTTGGATAACGATGGCGATTTAGAAATAGTGACCAACAATATTGATGATTATGCCTCGGTTTTTGAAAATAAAAGTGCCAGCAACAGCAATTATCTAACTTTAAATTTTGAGGGGCCAACTAAAAACCCGTTCGGAATGGGGGTAAAGGTTTATCTATATGCGCTTGGATCTAAACAATTTCAAGAAATGACACTTACTAGAGGATTTCAATCTTCTATCGCCCCAAGGCTGCATTTTGGATTGGGCAAAACAGAAAAAATAGATTCCGTAAAAGTAGTTTGGCCAGATGGTAAAACGCAATCAATTGTGACACCAGAAATCAATTCTTTCATAAAACTAAACTATAAGGATACTGCTCCAAGTAAAACAAAAAATTCGGAAAACTCTAGACGAATTTTTAGGACTGTACAGGATTCTAGTATTTCCTTTCTTCATAAACATGCAGAAAATTACCATGATGATTTTAAAAAAGAAATTCTTTTACCGCATCAAACTTCAAAATTGGGACCTGGTGTTGGTGTTGGTGATTTAAACAATGACGGTACAGATGATCTTGTTATTGCTTCAGCAGCGCAAAATACAACAGCTCTATTTTTCCAAAACAAAGATGGCGGCTTCACAAAATCGGATACAAAAGTTTTTGCTTTGGATAGCGGTTCAGAAGATATTGGAATCCATATTTTTGACGTTGAAAATGATGGTGACAAAGATATTTATATTGCCAGTGGTGGAAATGAATTTTCACCAAACTCCAAACAACTTCAAGACAGGCTTTACATTAATGACGGCAAAGGTAATTTCAAGAAGGAGACTTTTGCGCTTCCAGAAATGATTACAAGCAGTTCAAGAGTTCATAGCTTTGACTTTGACAAAGATGGTGATTTGGACCTTTTTGTTGGCGGCCGTCTAATTCCCGGAAATTATCCATCTCCTGCAAATAGCTACTTATTGGAAAACATCAGTAAAGGTGATAAGGTTCAATTTGTGGACGCCACAGAAAAACTGGCTCCTGAACTTAATAATCTAGGGATGGTTACTGATGGTCTTTGGACAGATTTTGACAATGATGGATGGACCGATCTTATTGTTGTTGGCGAATGGATGCCAATAACCATTCTTAAAAACAATGAAGGATATTTCTCAAATGTTTCCCAAGCATTGGGCTTAGATGATACAAACGGATGGTGGTTCAGTATTAAAGATGGTGATTTTGACAACGATGGAGATATGGATTACATTTTAGGGAATTTAGGCAACAACTTTAAGTATAAAGCCGATGAAGAAGAAACCTTTGATATTTATTTTAATGATTTTGATAATAACAACACTAATGATATAGTACTGAGCTATTTTAATGAAGGAGAACAATTTCCAGTTCGTGGAAGAGAATGTTCATCACAGCAAATACCTGCCATCAAGAAAAAATTCAAGGATTATGAATCTTATTCACAAGCTACCCTAGAAGATATTTACACTGAGAAAGTTTTGAAAAACTCCTTACATTACCAGGTAAAATCGTTTTCAAGTGTTTACTTGGAAAACAAAGAAGGAAGATTTGTGGTGAATAAACTACCTAATCTTGCGCAAATTTCTTCCATAAATCAGATTCTTATTGAGGATTATGATAGAGATGGGAATTTAGATGCCCTTATAGCCGGAAACCTTTACAATTCCGAAGTGGAAACGCCTAGGAATGACGCTAGTATTGGTCTTTTATTAAAAGGAAATGGCAAAGGTGATTTTTCGCCAGTTCTTGCTAGAAATAGTGGGTTTTATGCTCCAGGCGATGTAAAAGACATGTCAAAAATTAAAATTATGGACAAGGAGTATATTGTTATATCCAAAAACTCTGATTATCTCCAATTCATTGAAATCCGATAACTTAGAAATAAAATAAAGTTTTGTTTTAAACGATAAAACATGACAACTTTGACACTTTAAATCGGCCGATTAATAAGACAGTTTCAAAAGGGAGAAAGGCCATTTCTTTAAAAGTCCCATTCGTGGTCTCTTTTAGTAGTTTCGTTAATTCACCTTTTATGGGACAATCCAATTACATTTAATCCACAGCCATTTACAAATGAATAATATTCGAATAGTAACATTAATACAGCTCTACGTATAATGGATATATGATCAATGATCATATACAATTGTTATGAGCAATTAATATATTCACCGACCTGAAGTAATGACCAAGAAAAAAACTAAACGAACTCTGAGGATGGCGTTTATTATTGCATCCATATCCTCCCTATTCTTTGTACCATGGGTTTTAGTAAAGGCTTATATTTTTCCACTCCCTGATACGGTTCAAGAACAAGTAAATGAAGCAATTGGTCATGGATTTGATGGAATGATTGTTTACGTGGACCAATCTGGGAAGCCACCGGAGTTATACACAGCAGGCTGGCATAACCGAGAAAATGAAATACCTGCCGACCCTAAAGCCTTATTCAAAATTGGCAGTGTTAGCAAATTATATGTTGCTGTTGCTACCGCCAAATTAGTTAAAGACAATCGTTTGTCGTTGGATAAAACACTCGCTGATTACTTACCGGAATTGGAAGGAAGGATTGCTAATACAGATAAAATCACTTTGAGATTGATGGTGCAACACCGGAGTGGCATTCCTAATTTTACCGACACCCCCGGCTATTGGGAAGACATATCGAGAGGCAATAGAGAAACACTTGAGTTGGTACTGGATAAGCCTGCTGACTTTGAACCGGATAAAAAATATAGCTATTCAAATACGAATTATTTGTTGATAGGTGAAATACTTGATAAAACATTGGGATATAGCCATCACCAATATATCAAGAAAGAAATTCTGATACCACTTGAGCTGAACAATACTTACAGTTTGTTAAGTGAAGTAGATTTAGACGATGTTATGAGTGGGTATTACGAAGGCTATGATGATGATATAAAGTATAATGATTTTATAAACCCTGCCGGCTCAATGGTGGCTACAGCAGAGGATGCAGGAATATTCTTGAGGGCATTGAACGATGGTTCAGTGTTTAATGAAGGTGAACAGGAAATCTATTCATCTATTTATGTATACGAACATACAGGATTATTGCCGGGATACTCTAGTATTGCCAAGTATCACAAAGATATTGATGCGGTTGTCATCCAGTTTGTAAATACAGGTGGTGGATACTCTTGGAACTTATCGGAAATCGTATATAATCGTATTGTAAAAATACTGAAAAGGCAAAAAAGCTCATAACAATGTATAAAGGGCATTAAAACGCCCTTTATACTCAGCGTTGAAAGTTCAAATAAAGGATTGGACTGTAGCACCAAGTATTTTATCGGCAAACTAGCTAAACCTGACTTTCGTGATTTTTGTTATTTTTAATCACCCCGAATTCTTATAACAGAACATTGTTTAACAAAACAAAGAGTAATGGAATATAAAGTATTGAATCATAGTAATGAACAGCAATTTGAGACCCTAGTGGCAAGTTATATAAATAATGGTTGGTCCCTTGTTGGGGGTTTGGAAACGCAAGTACATCCAGGAAATGGTAGCCTGAATTATTTTCAAGCTGTGACAAAATCATAGTATAATTAAATTATAATTGTGCGACTGTATGTTTGATGATGGTCTTAAATATTTGTTTAGTCTTTTAAAAATGCTAATTAGAAATGCGGTCAAAGGAGAAATCTGGGCAATATTTATTCTTGTATCAATAATTGTAATATGCTTAGCATTAATATTTTTCAACTTTTTAAAAAACATTTTTAAAAATGGAATTTCTACAGGACATTCCTATGAAGAGGTAATTTCGGAGGATGATTCAGGAAAAGCCGTTTGGGCGCGCCCTTTAAACGGGGAAAGAGTACTAATGATCCTTTTTTTACTAGTCATTTTTTTAGTGGTCTATTTTAGTATTAACAATAAAGTCTAAATAAAGGATGAATCTAATAAGAAAATGGTGGGTAAGATTAATAGTAAGTTTGGTGCTTGGCGCTTTGATAACCGAGATCCTAATTATATCCACGGATGAGAAAATACACCTTAATGCTTTCATTTTAGGAATTGGACTCTATCTGGTTCTTAGTTTGGTCTATGGCCTGTATATTCGGAAACATAAAAACTAAAGTTCAAATAAAGGATTAAAAACTACTATGAAAAAAATACTCGTCTCAACAACACTTTCTCTTATGAGTCTTGGACTCTTTGGCCAGAATAAGTATTTGAACGATGTTTCTCAGACACAAGAACTCTCAAAGGAAATAGCTTCTTTATTCAGCCAAAATGAAATTGCCAGGTCATTTGATGGATTAACCCCATATTGGCCAATGCCGCAGAATGAACTGGAAGCGATAGAGGAAAAGACTATTAAGTATCTAAACATTATTGAACAAAGGTTTGGAAAATCAATAGGGACACTCAAAGTTAAGAATGAGACTATCTCCGATATCGCAATAAGAGAAACTTATCTAGTTAGATACCCAAAAAGTGCAATTCGACTAATTTTCACCTATTACAAGAATGATAACGGTTGGATAGTTAATGCATTCAAATGGGATGATTCATTTACCGAAGAGTTCAAATAAAGGATGGCAGAATCTAACAAGGATACCTTTCTTAAAATAGTACTTATTGGTTGGAAAGTTGGTTTTCTCGTTTTGTTAGGATTTCTTGCTTATAGTATTTATAATAAGATTACCGGTGCCATAATCTTTTGTCTAGCCTTTTTAATATTTATCGGATTTGCGATTAAAAGGTATTCCAAAAGATTATAGGTAAAATAATAAAGTTCAAATAAAGGATTAAAAACAATGGACAATTACGAAAAACTAAAGGGAAGTATTAGCATTTTGGATTCTTTATTAGATAGTACGTTAGATACTAGTGTAAAGTTGTTGATTGAACAATCAGTCAGAATGCAGAAAGATGTTTTAGAAGAATTAAAGTCTAAATAAACGATGATTACTACAATATTTATCATATTAGCTTTCGTCATTATAGCAGTTATCTTTATTGGAATTAAAATAAGTAATAGGAACAAATTTTTGACAGTTGTTTATCTGGTTATTGGTGTTTTGCTATTAGTTGGATTGTATTACGCCTGGCGATTCGTCTATTTTGCGACGAATTGGGGCTGATTCGCAATGAGACTCACTTGAAAAGGTACTTTATCTTTTCCAGAGTATTTAAAAATGTAAGGTAATCGAATTGAACAAAAGCTTCCGGAAAAGTTCAAAAAAAGGAAGATTCATTGCATCGATATTATTCCGTTTCAGGAGTATAGAGATGTATTTTACATCTCTATATAATAGTTGGCAACCATTTATGAATGAACAAAGAACAGTTATTGAAGCCTTATTATTAATTAATGACTTGTCTTTGTCTAATCAAAAAGCAATTCTCTCTGAATTAAATTCTCTTCTGATAGAGTGTACTCAAGATTTATATGATAATGGAATAAAATTTGAAGATGCAGGACTTTTTGAAAAACTATTATTTCAAATAATATTTCACAATGAAACACTTTTGACACTTACTAATGGAAAATTAATTGATGTTCGGGATAAGCATCTAAAAATTAATGACTTAACAGCCGTTTATTCTATTGCGAGACTTCAAATCGAAACATTCATTAATTTGTCCTACATATTTTTTGTGGACTCTGAATATTCGAAAGAAATAAGAGCATATGTATACAAAATACAGGGATTAAGGAAACAAATCGAACTAACTAAAAAGCATCCAAAGGATTTTGAACCGATTCAAAAAATGAGGAGTGAATTGGCGGAAGAATTAAGAAAAATCAGAAAGTTAGATGAATTTAAAAAAGTGCCTTTTTCAAAGAGAAAAAGATTTACACATCCATCTTATGCAAGATTAATTAAATTAGATGAAATATATCCATTAATAAAAATTGGTAATCTATCAAGAACTCATTCATTGTATTCGAATCATATTCATTCGGAATATATCAGCATTCGTCAATTAAAATCTGCAGTAAATGACAATTCTCAATACGAAAGTTCTTTTTCGACAGTAACATTATTGTGCTCCAGAATTACATCTTTGGTTATTACCAATATGGTTGAACAATATGAATTAAAAAAGAGTTCTTACTCTAAAGCGCCTTTAAAACTGAAAAAAGTAATTGAATCGATAAATAAACTATCAAGCGAACTAAAATAACCGATGATCCATTACATCGATATTATTCCAGTTAGGAGTATAGAGATGTATTTTACTTCTCTATAAATTAGTTGTTAGCAATTTAAACCTACCAAACGAAATGGGATCTGTTCATTTAAAATTAGAAAGTTTAATTAGTACGATACTTGATGTCGTAGTAATTAAAACAGGATTGGTTATTAGTGAAGGTCGATTAATTCAAATATTAAACGAAGAATTCCCAGAAGATCAAACATTTCAAAATTATCCAGAAAGAAAAGAATTTGGTCTAAGACTTCGTTCTGAAAACTTCGATAAATATTGCTGGAAAGTAAGGCAAAAATTGGGAGAATTAGAAAATGATATTAGACCATATTTGGTAGGAGACGTAGACAGAGCAATGGAATGGTACAAAAAAGGATATGATCCTACTAAGGTAATGTCTAGAATTATTGAAGTAATGGGGGAAAATTATCATCCAGAAAACCCACACTTAATTGACCCAAAACCAGTTTTAGATAAAGTAATAGCAGAAAATAACGCACCAATAGAGCTTATAAGAGAAATGTTCGAATCAATTCTCGCAATGCAGAAAGTATCAAATTCTATTTCCCCTGTGGAACAAATACTTTGGGATGGAGGAATTGATTTAATTCATTTTTTCGAGAAAGAGCTAAAACCAAAAAAACCTACAGAATTTATTGAACAGAAGTTCATCAATTATTTCGAGGCAAATCCAGAAAAACTTGAGTTTATGCATTGGAGAAACTTTGAAAGACTGACAGCTGAGTTTTTTAAAAGAGAAGGTTATGCTGTTGAGTTAGGTCCTGGGTCAAATGATGGAGGAATTGATATAAGGGTTTATGACAAAGAAAATGATGAAAAACCATATATCATTGTTCAATGTAAAAGGCATAAAGAATCTAATCAAGTAAAGATTGAAACTGTGAAATCATTTTATACCGATGTTGAATTTGAGGAAGCAAAAAAAGGACTCATTGCAACAACATCTAGAATTGCACCAGGAGGAAAAAAAGTGGCTTCGATAAGAAAGTACCCTTTGGAATTTGCCGAAAATCAAAAAATAAAAGATTGGGTAAACAAAATGAAAAAAAGATAAAACTGCATACAACAACGTGTATAAAACATAGCTAGTAAATACTTAAACGAAAGCTCTATGCTTTTTACAAAGACCACCAAATTTTTAATTTGGCTTTTAAAAATGATAATATTAAAATTCGGCTCTGTGTTTATGAGAAAGGCTAGTGTCCTTTTGTACGCTATGTTTCATATACAAGGCCGTTAGAAAAGTCCAAATAAACGATTGTAAACAATGGAGATGAAGTATTGTTGGAGATGCAAAATGGAAGTGCCTATGTTGGACGAAAAGGAGTTTGTGATTGCTTCCAATCTATACTCAAAAGGAATTAGAACATTAAATAAAGACAGGCAATTAGGGTTTAAGGACTTATTGGATTATTATAACAACCTAACAGGTTTCGGAGAGACTGAACCAAATGCTATAATGCACCATTCGCTTCAACAAATCGGTCCGGATTGTGAAAATTGTGGAAAACCGTATAGAACACCGAAAGCGAAAATGTGCGTAGCTTGTGGAAATAAAAGACCAGAATAAAAAGTTCAAATAAAGGATAATATGAGAAAGCATAAAGTCCATTTTTTAATTACAGTGATATTATGTTTTTTAATGCATACAATTAAGGTATTTGGGCAACCAAAAATCAGTCTATCTTTTGATGACGGGATGATAATTGATAGGCCAGGATATGTGTTAACGGAGTGGAACGAATTATTGTTGAACAAACTGAAAGAAAACCACGTACAGTCCATTCTTTTTGTTGCCGGATATAATAAACTAGATGAAAGAGGTAAGTATGTAATCCAAAGTTGGAATGATAATGGACACCTAATAGCGAATCATACCATGAACCATCCAAATTATAATAGCGAGAAATGGACATCGGAAAGATTTATGGGTGAATTTCTTTCAAATGATAGTCTGATCAGCAGATATTCCAATTACACTAAACTCTTCAGGTTCCCATATCTGAAAGAAGGGAACAATCCCGAGAAGATAAAGTCTTTTAGAACCTTTATGAAGGATATGGGATACCGAAATGGGCATGTAACCATTGATGCGTCTGATTGGTACATAGACCAAAGACTTGTGGCAAGGTTGAAAAAAGAACCAAAGGCAGATTTGACGGATTTCAGGGACTTCTACTTGGAACATATATGGGATAGGGCACAATTTTATGAAAAGCTTTCCTATGAATTGAACAACAGGCATATCAAGCATACCCTTCTATTGCATCACAACTTGGCAGCAGCCCTTTTTATTAATGATCTAATTCAAATGTTCAAGGATAAAGGATGGGTAATCGTATCAGCTAAGGAAGCTTACGCAGACCCGATTTATGCTGAAACCCCTGACTATGCAGGAGAAAGTCTGATTTATGCCCTTGCAAAAGATTCTGGTAAGTATAAAGATGTATTGAGATACCCCGCTGAAGACAGTAGGTATGAAAAGGAAAGGATGAAAGTACTTGGCCTTGAATAGGCAAAGTTTAAAAAACCATAGACTATGGATGGAATGTATTGTAAAATTAAACCCTTATTGACTATGAGGAAACAGCACATCGCTATCCTACTTTCTACCTTGCTTTTTACATACATGGGAATTGCCCAATCAACCGGTGACTTTACAGACTCGCGCGATGGGCAAACGTATAAAACTATCAGTTTTGAAAACGCTATAATGGGCACCACGGTTATCTGGATGGCCCAAAATCTGAACTACAAAGTACAGAGCAGTTATGCTTATGATGACAACGAGAGCAATCGCAAAGAGCTTGGCTTGCTCTACACCTGGGAGGCAGCGAAAAAAGCCTGCCCCAACGGTTGGCATTTGGCAACGGATAGTGAATGGTCTATGCTTGTGAGTGAATTTGGCGGAATCGACAAGGCCGGTGAGGCCCTAAAAAGCCTCAATGGCTGGGAAGAAGGCGGAAATGGTACTAATAGTAGCGGGTTTAACGCACTTCCGGCAGGTGTTCGTAGAAATAATGGTTATGATGTACAGGGTTATTTCGGTTTCTGGTGGTCGTCAACACCCACCGGTGAAGAGGGAAAAGCCTGGTTATGGGACATCAGTTATGGCGGTCCTGACATGTCCATAAAATCAAAGGTGTGGCATTTCGATGGCGATACTCTTGGCGGATTATCGGTTCGTTGCGTCCGAGATTGACTTAATTGATTTATCTAATGAATACCACGCAGGAGAAAACAACAAAAGTTGTAAAAGTCTAATTAAACGATATGAAAAAGTTGGGAGAGATGTTAGAAAATCAAATAAAAGAAATAGTTTATATCAAACTACTGGACGACGGAACTCCTGTTTGGAGACCGACAATTGGTGTTAGACTTGAAAATGGGATTTACAAAATTCAAAAAACAGAAAACTACGATTCACTGGATGAAAAATGGGAGTTCAAACCAGGGTCGGTTGTAAGATGCAAGTTTATTAATATTTCTGGTGAGAGTTGCTTAACTGCAACTGAGGAGTTGAATTAATTTATAACATGTAAAACCAAAGTTCAAATAAAGGATGAGCAATATTCAGGACATGAACAATCGGATCAAGCAGAACCGTGAACAACGTCCTTCAAAACGAGCAAAATTCAAAGAAAACAATAGGGAAGGTATTTACTCAACTGAAAAGAAAGTTAAAAAACCAACCTTTAGGATTGTACCTGAAAAAGATTTAAAAAAAATAAAGCAAAAGATACGGCAAGAGGCTAAAGCTAGTCGAAAAAAGGAAAAAATTATTTTTGGTGTTTGCTTGGTGATTACAATTTCAATAGTTCTTGTTATGTTGGCGTTACTGAATTGAATAAAGTTTAATAAAAGGATTCCAGTTGATTGAAATAAACCTTGTTTTGTGAAATTTAGCCAGAAATGAGCAAACCGTTTAGATGGAATATTGAAAAGAAGAATGAATTGGGCTCACTAATAAATGAGAGCTCATTTGAAATTGATGAAGAATTTCTTGATGTTCTAATTAATTCCACCTCAAGAATAATTGCATTCTCGAACAATTCCAGACTTTTCTTTGTTGGACGATCACCTGAGAACTACTTTGATTTTTTAAATGGCATATATCAAGAAAGTACATGTAAGCTTGATAAACTTAAGCTGTTTCAATTCTCGGGAAGACACCTTGAAAAAAAGGAGATAAGAGATAACAACAACACGCAACTTCAAGAACTCAAAAAGTATATGACATCAATTGGATTGTCCCCTATGGGTATCCTGAAAAGCGAATACAAGACAGCTTTGGTAGATTTAGTTTATTCAGGTGCAACAATGCTAAACTTGATTGAAATAATTAAGCATTGGTCAATTACTGAAAAGAATGATTGGCAAAGTATAAAATCAAAAATTAGGATAGTTGGGGTAACTGAAAGAACTAAAAACAGTCCTAACACTTGGAGGTGGCAACAACAACCAAAATCCCAACAAGTCCTCGATGGAATTAAGGTTAAGAATGTTTCGGTTGGCTGGAACTTTTGGTCAGAGCTAGGAAATAATCAGAACAAGGTTACTCCATCAAACTCTCCTGATAAATGGGCCTCTGAGGAAATAAGTCGACCCAATATCAATGAAAAACACTTAGAGGGATTGAATTTTGCGTATAAATTAAATATACTTGGTCTTAATGAGGAAGTAAGAAATCGATTTAAGACAAGCATGCAGGAGCAGATTGAAATGGAACATAAGTGGTTTAAAGAATGGTACAAGAAAATTTAACCCTTAACCCATAGATTTTGTATCAAAAGTTCAAATAAAGGATACTCTTTACAGAATGCACCTTTTGTAAAGAGTAAATTCTAAATATCCAATCCTTATGTTACCAGAAAGACCCCCAAACCAAAGGATGTTCACTAGCAGCATTATTTCTATTCGTGACTTCTTTGTAGGTAGACCATTGTGGTTTCTTCTTGGGCCACATTGCTTTGCGATTTAGACCACTATCCTGCATTTGTTCAAACAGTGGTGGAGAGAATAATAAATAATCTTTCTGTTTGATATTTACACCCATTCGGTATGCTCCTAAACGGAAGTATGTTGCATCATCACCATCATCTGTAGCTACTTCAAACGAGAAGTGTTTTGTGATGTCTTTTACGTCTGTATGTTGCAATAATGGAGATAAAGAATCCCAGGACTTAATATTCACCTTTTGGTTTAAGCTGATATTTGCTTTTTGTCCATCGATGGTAATGCGAACATAAATGTTTGTTTCGTTGTTTTTGTCAGCGCGTTGGCTGTATACCCAAAAGAGTATAGAAAATGTTGTCGAAGAGCGCATAGTTGTCGTCTTAATTGTTAACCAATAATTGAGACGAAAGTCAAATCAACTAGGCAAGTATTAGTGCTTTTGAGAAGTCAAGATATGGCAATGTTGACGATTATGTTGACGATTTCAAATAATGTTGACGATTTGTGAACTTTTAAAACCAAATCAAACCATATTATATGATTTCCTTAAAAACAAAAAACCTTGATAATCATAAGATTAACAAGGTTTTGGTGTTAGATGGTCCTCTAACTAGTGACCTGACTGGGGCTCGAACCCAGGACCCTCTCCTTAAAAGGGAGATGCTCTACCAACTGAGCTATCAGGTCTTACTTAACACAACACTTATATGTTGTTCTAAGCGGCTGCAAATATAATATCATTAATTTATTTTACAAGGTGATTTAATGATAAATTTGTGTTTTTTTGAAATCACTTTTAATTCTAATAAATGAAAGTAGTTTTAGTAGGTTATATGGCAAGTGGTAAGTCATCTATTGGTAGGTTGTTAGCCAGAGACTTAAATCTAAAATTTATCGATTTGGATGAATACATTGAAGACCAAATGAAAAAATCGATAGCTACTATTTTTTTAGAAAAAGGAGAGATTTACTTTAGAAAAGTAGAACATGAGATGTTGTCCAAGGTACTAGATGAAAATGAATCGGTAGTTCTTTCAACAGGTGGCGGTACACCTTGTTATGGAGGTAATATGAAAACAATCCTCGAAAATGCTGACCATTCAATTTACCTGCAATTGCCAGTTTCAACTTTGGCAGATAGAATCAGAAAAGAAAAGGATGATAGACCTTTGGTAAAGAATATTAAAAATGATGATTTACTGGAATTTGTTGGAAAGCATCTTTTTGAAAGAAGACAGTTTTATTCGCAAGCCATATACACTGTAAATGCGGATAAAAAATCAATCGAAGTGTTGGTTGATGAAATAAAGGACCTTTTACTCTAAGTATACGGCGTCATTTCTAGATTGAAATTCTACCCTAATATGTTCATTTAGCGAAGTAGAGAGGGAAATACCCTTATAATCAGCTTTGATGGGATATTTTTTATGATTCCTATTTACCAACACTGCAGTTTTGAGCTGTTTTATAGGTGTTTTAAGAAAATGATGGACTCCGTATATCAGAGTAGTGCCCGAATTTAGAACATCATCAACAAGAACAATTGATTTGTCCTTATATGCTTCTTCGGCAATTGAAGTATTGACACCACTAGCCAAAGGATTTTTCTTGTCCATATTTATTTTACACAATACAATTTGAGCATCAGTAATTTTTTTGAGAACCGCAGCTATTTTTTTTGCAAAATTTAGCCCTCCACCTTCTATACCAGCAATGATGATTTCCTTCTCATTAACATTGGCTTCATAAATCTGATAAGAAATACGCTTTACTGTATGTTGTATTTGCTCGTGGGTCAATATGCGGTTCACCATAAATTAAATATACTAAGATTCAAAGATAAATAAACCAATCATTCAGATTCATCCAAATAACCATCAATATCTCTTCTGTCCTTTTTGGTAGGTCTGCCTAATCCTTTTTTTCTGTAATGGTCTTTTGCAGATTTTAAAAGGTCCGTATGTTCAAAAGCTTCTTTTGGGGTTGTATCTTTTCTATAAATATCCACCAATTTTGCTCCAACCCTACTTTTAGGAATATCTAAAACGGTTAGCTGGTAATCAATTTGGTTTTTTCTTACAAGCAACTTGTCCATGGGATAAACTTCTCTTGAAGGCTTGATCACAGCACCGTTTACTCTAACGTGGCCTTTTTTAACAGCAACTGCAGCAACGTTTCTGGTTTTATAGTATCTAATACACCAAAGGTATTTATCAATGCGCATAAACTCTGCAAATCTTTGTTAACGAAAGAAGCAAAAATAGCGGAAAATTGTATCTTGCGCTGCTAAATTATATACTTGATGAAGTACGGGTTTTTTCTTTCTTTGTTTTTTGTGGTATTACTTTTTTCTTGCAAAAATGATGATGACGTAGATATTGAATCTGTTCCGCCCAGATTGTTGGCAGAAGTGGCTCCTGAAAATGATGCGGAAATAGAAGAATTTTTAGAAACGCATTTTTACAATTATGAGGAATTTGCGTCACCCCCTGCAAATTTTGACTATAAAATTAAGATTGATACTATTGCCGGTGCAAATGCGGATAAAACTCCATTAACGAATTTTGTGAAGGACACAACCATAAGTGTATCTTCAACACAACTTGCACTAACAGAAGAAGAAAACGATATATCGCATACGCTATATTATTTAATAGCAAGAGAAGGTGAAGGTGTTCAACCAACAGTAGCGGATTCAACCTTGCTTCGTTACGAAGGTATGTTACTCGATGGTGAGAAATTTGATGCATCAACTAGTTTTTTGTGGCAAGAACTACCTTTTTTCCTAAGAGGTTATTCCACTGGGATTACGAAACTTAAATCTGGGACCAGTGACGGTTTAATTGTTAATGGTGATGGAACGGTTTCATATACCAATAGTGGTGTTGGAATGGTAATAATGCCATCTGGACTTGGATATTTTTCTGGAACTGGGCCAACAGGTGGAATACCTAGGTATGCTAATCTCATTTTTAGCGTTGAAGTGGGTAGAGTCATTGTTGAAACTGATAGTGATAATGATGGGGTTCCTTCTATATTAGAAGATGTCAATGGTAATGGCTATATGTTTGATGACAATACTGATGGAGATGATGAACCAATCAATGTATCATTTGCAAACTTTCAAGATGCTGATGATGATGGTGATGGGGTTTCCACTAGAAATGAAATTTCAGATGAAGATGGGAACATTATTATTCCCTATCCAAGTACGGGAGGTATAGAAGATTATCTAAATCCAGATGTTCAACGAACACCAGATAATAATTAAAATAAAAAAGGCCCACTTTTAAGCGGGCCTTTTTTATTTATAAATCTATTTTCTTATAATTTAACTGATAAGGCAAAGATTATCTGTGATGGTCTTGAATCCACACGACCATCAATATCGGCAATATTATTGGAGATAATTCTTGCTTCATTTTCTGAGAATCCACGTTCGTAGCGGACATCCACACCAATTTTACCAAGATTGACACCAACACCTGCATTAAGACCTACGGTAAAATCATTTTCAACATCTTCTACCTCTATATCCCCTAGATCGTTCTTTAGAGTATATTGAAAAGCCGGACCAGCAAAAATATGCAAGGGGCCTATTAGTTTATACCCTAAAAGAACAGGAAAATCCAATTTTGAAATATCATAGTCATTGGAATCGCCGTTCACATCATAGGAGCTTTTGGTTTTAGAATAAACCAGTTCTGGTCTAAGGTAAATCTTTGGGAAATCCAATTTGCCCCAAAAGCCTACATGGTAACCTGCTTTACCTTCGGCGCCTTCTGAAATATTTTGTCCGGCATCACCAACGGACCCAATTAGATCTCCGTTCTTGTTGTAACTAAGCCCTGCTTTAATACCAAATCCTGAGCCGCTTTGTGCAAATACAGCAGACCCCATAAGGGTCAACACTGCAATTAGAAGTGTTTTTTTCATAAGTGTTTCGTTTTAATAAATTGAAGAATATCAAAGATGATACCGAAAAATTATTTTCGTTTCAACACTTTTAAAACGGCAGCTTCAATGGCTTTATTGTTCAAACCATACTTATCCATGAGCTGTTCTGGGGTTCCACTTTCGCCAAAAGTATCTTGTGTTGCCACAAACTCCTGAGGCGTAGGATGATGTGAAGCCAATACTCTAGAAACACTTTCTCCAAGGCCACCAAGATAATTATGCTCTTCAGCAGTAACAACACAACCTGTCTTTTTTACTGAAGCCAAAATTGCTTCGTTGTCAAGAGGTTTTATGGTGTGGATATTGATTACTTCAGCAGATACTCCTTGGTTTTCCAAGTTTTCTGCTGCAATTAAAGATTGCCATACCAAATGTCCCGTTGCAATAATGGTTACATCTGTACCTTCATTAAGCATTAATGCTTTTCCAATCTCAAACTTTTGATCAGCTGGGGTAAAGTTGGCCACCTTGGGTCTTCCAAAACGCAGGTAAACTGGTCCTTGATGTTCTGCTATGGCTAAAGTTGCGGCTTTGGTCTGGTTAAAATCGCAAGGATTAATAACGGTCATGCCCGGAAGCATTTTCATTAAACCAATATCTTCTAAAATTTGATGCGTTGCACCATCTTCTCCAAGTGTAATACCCGCATGAGAGGCACATATTTTTACATTTTTACCCGAATAAGCTATTGATTGACGAATTTGGTCATAAACCCTACCTGTTGAAAAATTGGCAAATGTTCCAGTAAATGGAATTTTTCCACCTATGGTCAAACCAGCAGCAATCCCCATCATGTTGGCCTCGGCAATTCCTATCTGAAAGAAACGCTCTGGATTTTCATCAATGAAGGTTTGTATTTTAAGAGAACCCACCAAATCGGCACAAAGCGCAACAACATTTGGGTTTGCTCTTCCCAGTTCTGTCATTCCAGCACCATATCCACTTCGAGTATCATTTTTTCCTTGATCTATATATTTTGTCATGTTTGTTGTCTTAAGAATTAATAATCACCTAAAGTTTCTGGGTTTTGCGCCAATGCTGTTTCTAATTGTTCATCACTTGGGGCCTTACCGTGCCAAGCATGGGTATGCATCATAAAATCAACGCCATTACCCATCATTGTAGTCATTACTACACAAACAGGTTTTCCTTTTCCAGTTCTGCTTTTTGCTTCATTTAAACCAGCTATGACTTGTTTTAGATCATTACCATTTTCAATTTCCAAAACATCCCATCCAAAAACTCTAAATTTCTCAGCAACATCACCTAGTGGCAATACATCATCTGTAGATCCATCTATTTGTTGTCCATTTAAATCAATGGTAGCAATATAATTATCTACCTTGTTTCCGGCAGCATACATAATGGCTTCCCAATTTTGTCCTTCCTGCAATTCTCCATCGCCATGTAAACTATAAATCAAATGATTGTCTCCATTCAACTTTTTAGCTAAAGCAGCCCCAATAGCTACTGACATGCCTTGACCCAAGGAACCAGATGCAATGCGAATTCCTGGAAGCCCTTCATGTGTTGTGGGATGACCTTGCAAACGAGAATTTATCAATCTAAAGGTGTTCAATTCTTCAATGGGGAAATATCCTTTTCTGGCCAAGACACTATAAAATACGGGTGAGATATGACCGTTTGAAAGGAAGAAAAGATCTTCTCCATTTCCATCCATATCAAAACCATCTTTTAACTCCATGATTTCGTTATATAGTGCAACAAAAAATTCGGTACAACCTAAAGAACCTCCAGGATGCCCTGAGTTTACTTTGTGGACCATTCTTAAAATGTCTCTTCGGACCTGGGTCACTAAATTCTGTAATTCTTGAGTGCTTGGCATTGTGTTAATTTTATTGTGTCAAAAGTAACCGCATTCACTTTGTTAAACAAGCGACTGTGGATTATTTTACGAAACGCTTTGCGTAAACAAACTTTATTTTTTTGTTAAGGCTTTGTGGAAATGAGTTGGCTATATTTGCCCTTTTAAAAGCAATAATTGAAGTTTACTCTAGAGAAAAAGGATAATCTTAGTAAAGCAAGGGCTGGCGAATTGTCCACTGACCACGGCATTATACAGACACCTATATTTATGCCCGTGGGAACGGTAGCTTCTGTAAAAGGCGTACATCAACGCGAGTTAAAGGATGAAATAAACCCAGACATTATACTTGGTAACACCTACCATTTATACTTGCGTCCAGGAACTGAAATTTTAGAACAAGCCGGTGGACTGCATAAGTTTATGGGTTGGGATAGAAATATTTTGACTGATAGTGGCGGATACCAGGTGTATTCCCTTTCTGCTAATAGAAAGATTAATGAAGAAGGAGTAAACTTTAAATCTCATATTGACGGATCGAACCATTTTTTCACTCCAGAAAATGTAATGGAAATACAGCGAGTCATTGGCGCGGACATTATCATGGCTTTTGATGAGTGTACACCGTATCCTTGTGATTACAATTATGCAAAACGCTCTATGCATATGACCCATAGATGGTTGGATAGATGTATTTCGCATTTGGAAAAGCTTCCATATAAATATGGGTATTCCCAAAGCTTTTTCCCTATTGTTCAAGGTTCAACCTATAAAGATTTAAGAAAGCAATCCGCAGAATACATTGCTTCTGTAGGTGCAGAAGGAAACGCCATAGGAGGACTTTCCGTAGGAGAGCCAGCAGAAGAAATGTATGAGATGGCGGAAATTGTCTGCGATATTCTTCCTGAGGATAAACCAAGATATTTAATGGGTGTAGGTACACCAATAAATATTCTAGAAAATATTGCTTTGGGTGTTGATATGTTTGATTGTGTAATGCCTACTCGTAATGCACGTAATGGAATGTTGTTTACGGCACATGGAACGATCAACATTAAAAATAAGAAGTGGGAAGCAGATTTTTCCCCTATTGATGATATGGGAATCACTTTTGTGGATACAGAATATTCCAAAGCATATTTAAGACATTTGTTTGCCGCTAATGAATATTTAGGCAAGCAAATTGCAACAATACATAACCTTGGTTTTTACCTTTGGTTGGTGCGTACGGCAAGAGAGCGTATTTTAGCAGGGGATTTTCTTGAGTGGAAAACCAGAATGGTACAACAAATGGATAAAAGACTCTAATGCTTACCATACTTGATAGATATATTTTAAAACGCTATTTGGTTACCTTCCTAGGAATGCTTTTGCTCTTTGTTCCCATTGGTATAATGGCCAACTTGGCGGAAAAGGTGGGTAAAATTATAGACAACGAAGCGCCTTTAAGTGAAGTCATTGTGTTTTATGGGAACTTCACTTTGGTTATTGGTAATTTGCTACTCCCTATTTTCCTCTTCTTATCCATTATATTTTTTACCTCTAAATTGGCAAGTAACACAGAAATAGTTGCTATTCTGAGTTCTGGTGTTTCTTATGGTCGTTTTTTAAGACCTTATTTTATAGGTGCTACTTTGGTGGCAATCCTAATTTTTATGATGGGTATGTTTATTGTTCCGCATGCTAGTATAGGATACAATGAATTTGAGTATAAATACTTTAAAAAAGGACGACAGGATAGGGTCACCAGTAATATTTTTAATCAGCTAAATGAGGATGATTATATCTATGTAAGCAGTTTTGATCCAAATAGAAAGATTGGATACAATTTTACTTACGAACATTTTGATTCAATCAAAAAATTGGATTATAAGATTTCTGCTACGAACATCAGATGGATAGAGAAAGATAGTATCTACAGACTGACCAATTATGTGAAAAGAAAACTTCGTAATGATGTTGAGATTATGGAAACTAAAAGAAGGCTAGACACCCTCTTTACCTTTAAAATAGAAGATCTAACCCCGGTATCCTATGTTGCTGAGACCAAGAATTTGTTTGAACTGAACAAATTTATAGAAGACCAAAAACAAAAAGGAGCTTCGAATATCAATGCATATGTTTTGGTTAAGTACAAAAGATGGGCATTGCCTATTACAGCTTTTGTCCTTACAATCATTGCTGTTGCGGTTTCTTCTGTAAAAAGAAGAGGTGGAATGGGCTTAAATTTAGCGTTTGGTATTGGAGTGGCCTTTATCTACATCTTTTTTGATAAAGTTTTTGGAACGCTAGCTGAGCAATCTGGTTTTTCACCCTTATTAGCAGTTGTAATTCCCAACCTAATCTTTGGTGTTTTTGCAGTTTACATACTTATACAGGCCAAACGATGATAACAAAACATCTTTTCTTCACTTGATAATTAGTAAATCGAGTGCTAAAGAGTGTCCTTTAAAGTTTTATATTTGTCCCCATTATATTTTTTCTGAAACCAACTTTCCATGGAGTATTTAGATTTTGAACTTCCCATTAAAGAACTTGAAGACCAACTTCAAAAATGTATGATTATTGGAGAAGAAAGTGACGTTGATGTTACTGAAACCTGTCAGCAAATTGAAAAGAAGTTAGGTGAGACTCGAAAGGACATCTATAAAAATTTGACCGCATGGCAACGAGTACAGTTGTCCAGGCATCCAAATAGGCCGTATACCATGGACTATATTAATGCTATCTGTGGCGATACGTTTCTGGAACTTCATGGTGATAGAAATGTAAAGGATGATAAAGCCATGATTGGTGGTTTGGGTAAGATCGGAGATCAGAGTTATATGTTCGTTGGTCAACAAAAAGGATACAATACCAAAACCCGTCAATACAGAAATTTTGGAATGGCCAACCCAGAAGGCTATAGAAAAGCTTTACGCTTGATGAAGTCAGCGGAGAAGTTTGGCATTCCAGTAGTTTGCCTTATTGATACTCCGGGAGCCTATCCAGGAATTGAAGCTGAAGAAAGAGGGCAAGGGGAAGCTATTGCTCGTAATATTTTGGAAATGACACGCCTTAAAGTACCTATCATAGTTGTAATTATTGGTGAAGGAGCTTCAGGAGGTGCATTGGGAATTGGAGTAGGTGACAAGGTGTTGATGCTAGAAAACACATGGTACTCTGTAATTTCACCAGAATCTTGTTCTTCTATACTTTGGAGAAGCTGGGAATATAAAGAACAAGCAGCTGATGCATTGAAACTTACTGCAACAGATATGAAAAAGCAGAAGCTTGTTGATGAGATTGTACGTGAACCATTGGGCGGTGCGCATACCAATAGAGAAAAAACTTTCGAGACGGTAAAGAATAAAATTTCAGCACATTTTGAGGAACTTCAAAAGTTATCACCAAAAGATTTGGTAAAAACCCGAATGGAAAAATACGCTGAGATGGGTGTTTTTGACGGGTAATCACTGTTTACTAGCTCTTACTTCTTTTTGTTAATTTTTTTCTTCAAACATTTTCATGTTATTAACAGATTTTCTTAGTTATCAACATTAATTTTGTTGAACACCTGTGAACATCGCAGTTGGTCAATTTAAAGTTAACTAAAGGTTAATTACCTACTTTCGCACCTATGGACAAGCCTAGCCCAATTATTGGTCATAAAGTTGATAAGTCAACTCTCATTAGCTTAGAGAGAGGTAAAATACCTCCTCAAGCAGTTGATTTAGAGGAGGTTGTCCTTGGAGCGATGATGATTGACAAAAAGGGCGTGGACGAAGTAATAGATATCCTACATCCTGATGCTTTTTATAAGGATGCTCATCGTTATATCTACGAATCGATCTTCAAATTGTTCGAATCTTCCGAACCAGTGGATTTATTAACCGTTTCTTCTCAATTGAAGAAGGATGGACGATTAGAACTTGTTGGAGGTGACTTTTACCTGATAAAACTAACGCAGAAAGTGGCTTCTTCTGCCCATATTGAGTTTCACGCAAGGATTATCCTTCAAAAATATATTCAAAGGAGCTTAATAAAAATCTCCAACGAAATCATTGAGGATTCATATAGTGATTCCAAAGACGTTTTTGACCTTTTGGACAATGCGGAGGCAAAATTATATGAAGTCACCCAAGGTAATCTAAAGCGTTCAGCAGAGACCGCTCAAAATTTGGTTATCCAGGCCAAAAAGAAGATTGAAGAGATTTCAAACAAAGAAGGCTTAAGTGGAATTCCTTCTGGTTTTGATAAAGTTGACAAATTAACATCTGGCTGGCAGCCTAGTGATTTAATTATTGTTGCCGCTAGGCCTGGTATGGGTAAAACGGCACTTACGCTTTCTATGGCGAGAAATATAGCCGTGAATTCAGAAATACCGGTGGCTTTCTTCTCTTTGGAAATGTCATCCGTACAATTGATAACAAGATTGATTTCTTCAGAAACAGGCCTTTCATCAGAAAAATTAAGAACGGGGAGATTAGAAAAGCATGAATGGGAGCAATTGAATGTAAAGGTAAAAGCATTGGAAAAAGCTCCTTTGTTTATTGATGATACACCTTCACTATCCATTTTTGATTTACGTGCAAAAGCAAGAAGATTGGCATCCCAGCATGGTATAAAACTTATTGTAATTGATTATTTGCAGTTGATGACCGCTGGTGGAAGTCAAAAAGGAGGTAACCGTGAACAAGAGATTTCCACTATTTCTAGAAACCTAAAGGCATTGGCCAAGGAACTAAGTGTTCCTGTTATAGCACTTTCCCAGTTATCAAGGGCCGTAGAGACCAGAGGCGGTAGTAAACGACCTATTCTTTCAGATTTAAGGGAATCTGGTGCTATTGAACAAGATGCGGATATTGTATCATTTATTTATCGCCCAGAATACTACAAAATTGATGAATGGGATGATGAGGAACGTACCCCAACACAGGGTCAAGCGGAATTTATTGTGGCAAAGCACCGTAATGGGGGATTGGATAATATTAGGTTAAAGTTTGTGGGTGCACTGGGTAAATTTGATAACTTGGATGACTTTGATTCCCCATTCGAATTTCAATCGAAGATGAATGCGGATGAAGAAAATCCCTTTGCTACACCAAATCTGCCAAGTGCGAACGAGGCTTTTGGTAGTGCAATGAACAGTGATGATGATCCAGATGATAACGACGTACCTTTTTAAAACTATCTCTCTTTTATTACCCTGTCCAGTGACTCTGAGCTTGTCGAAGGGGCAGTCGAGAGGTTTTGTATTTATATTTTTTATTTTATTCTATTTTCAATCTTTTGGCTCTGCAATTCTTATTCCTATGGATTCCGAGAGTCAGGAAAATCATTTAAAAGCGTACGGTATTACATATTGGGTACTCACCAAACAACAAAAAGTCCAATGGTTGTTGAATTACCGAGGAGGTTCTTTCTTACTGCCCGATGGAGAAGTTATTAGGAAAGAATGCCAAATTAGAGGAGTGTCTTTTGAAGTGCTTTCGGATGCTCAAGCAGAATCTATTTTAGATGAAATTAGCAGCCCTTCTCAAAATCAGGATGCTGTTATTCTGGAGAAGGCTCCAAAGATTGCGGTTTATTCACCCAAGGGAAATTTACCATGGGATGATGCTGTTACTATGGTACTTACCTATGCTGAAATTCCTTATGTTACCATTTATGATGAGGAAGTACTCAGTGATAAATTGGTTTTATATGATTGGTTGCATTTACACCACGAAGATTTTACGGGACAGTATGGTAAGTTTTATGGTGCCTACCGGGCAGCACCTTGGTATATTGAAGGCAAGGCAGAAGCTGAAGCTTTAGCACAAAAGTTGGGCTTTTCCAAAGTTTCTGAAGAGAAGAGGGCTGTGGCTTTAAAAATTAGGAACTACGTTATTGGAGGGGGCTTTATGTTCGCCATGTGTTCGGCCACAGACAGTTTTGACATCGCTTTAGCTGCAGAAAACGTTGATATATGCGAGCCCATGTTTGATGGTGACCCATCAGATGCAAATTACCAGGGCAAGCTGGATTACGGAAACACTTTCGCCTTTACTAATTTTATTCTTGAACGCAATCCGTTACGGTACGAGTTTTCTTCTATTGATATGACAAATAAAAGAAGAAATGTTCCTAAGGAGTCAGACTATTTTTCCCTGATGGAATTCTCTGCAAAGTGGGACCCGGTTCCAACAATGCTAACACAGAATCATACGGCTTTGGTAAAAGGTTTTATGGGACAGACAACATCATTTACAAGAGATAAGGTAAAACCAGCAGTAATGGTTCTGGGAGAAAACAAAATAAATGGAGAAGCACGTTATCTTCATGGAATAAAAGGGAAGGGCTTTTTTACTTTTTATGGCGGCCATGACCCGGAAGATTATCAACATCGTGTAGGAGACCCAAAGACGGAATTGGAACTGCATCCAACCTCTCCAGGGTATCGACTCATTTTAAACAACGTCTTGTTTCCTGCAGCACGCAAAAAGAAACAAAAGACCTAGAAATTTCAAGAAGACTTTACAGCTGGGTTATACTAATATTTATGAAGACCGCATCCAAAGAAGTTTTATCAATAGTAACTTGATTTGATATGCAGTTTTTTAGTAACTCCATTTGGGTTTAGGAATGTGTTAGCCCAGTGATAATTTCTTTGTGTTCAGGAAATTTTGCAATTAGCTCTTTCCTGCCGGGTAATTCAAAGTCTTTGAAATCGAAACCAGGAGAAACGGAACACCCTGCAAATGAATAATCATTGGTAGTAATAGTTTTAGCAGCGAACCAGTGATTCCCTGGAACCACAAATTGTGGAATCTGGCCTTCAGAAAAATTGGTTCCAATAATTTGCTCAGAATACACGCCCTCTTCTGAAATAATATATAGTTTGATGGGCGCCCCAGCGTAAAAATGCCAAATTTCGTCTTGCTTTATTTTATGAAAAGCAGAGAAAGTATCAGACGTCAATAAAAAATAAATGCAAGTGGCATAGTTACGATTGCCTTGGTAACTCTGAGGTAAAGAGTTCTTGTCTATCTCTCCGCTACTTCTATAAGTCTCTTTAAAGTACCCCCCTTCTGGGTGTGGACTTAAATCAAACTTTTCAATTATTTCTTCAATTTTTGTCATAGCATTTTTTCCAAAATATGTTCTACACCAAAATCATTGTTGCTCAAGGTAATATACTTTGCTATTTCTTGAACATTGGGATGTGCATTGGCCATGGCAAAACTATAATTGGATAGCTGTAACATTTCCAAATCATTGTTGTAATCGCCAAATACCATGATTTCATCTGAGGTAACCCCATACTCTTGCATCAGCTTTTCCAACGCATATCCTTTGTGTGCGTTTTTATGCGAAACATCCACCCAATTGGAACCAGATACTTTTACTTTTAAAGAATCTTTAAGATGCTTTACTACTGGATAAATATGTTGTTCAGAATTTTCAAAATGATAGATAGCAACTTTTAGAACTTCATCTTTCACTTTAGTTTGATCTTCTACAATCTCAAATTCAGTATAATACTCCCGAAGCATTTCCAAAAACTCACCCGAGTTGCCGTTTACATAGGCACTGTCTTTACTGCATAATACTGGATGCGCATTAATAGTTGTTGTAATTAAAGAAAGTATAGTGTCAACATTATTTTTATCAATTGGAGTAGTCAACAATACTTCTTCTTTTCTTTTTACGAAAGCCCCATTTTCAGCAACAAAAATAACATCATCTTGAATAGTTTCTAACTTATCCACCATACTGTGGTATTGTCTTCCACTTGCAGCCACAAACTGAATGTTTTTCTGTTTGAGTTCTTTGTGAATTTCAAAGAAGCGATTACTTACTTCATGCTTGGAGTTTAGCAATGTGCCATCCATATCGGATACCACCATTTTTATCTTTGATAAGTCCATTACGTATTTTAGAAATGCAAAGGTATGTGTTGAATAAGGAATGATGTAAAGTTTGTATTAATTTCACAGATTATGAAATGTTATCAATCTGAAATAAGACTTAAGCCCTATAATAGAGGGTTTCATTTGATTAATGATATAATTATTGACTCTTTTCCAGAAATCGAGAAGATACGGTCAGGTATGTTGCAGGTTTTTATTAAACACACTTCTGCAGCGTTGACGATAAATGAGAATGCTGATCCAACGGTTCGTGTTGATTTTGAAAGTCATTTTAATAAGATGGTTCCTGAGGACGCTCCATATTTTATTCACACTTATGAAGGGCCGGATGATATGCCCGCGCATATTAAAGCATCTTTGTTGGGAAGCTCTGTTCAAGTCCCAATAACCAATGGAAAATTGAACCTAGGAATCTGGCAAGGAATTTATTTGTGTGAACACAGAAATCATGCGACTGGAAGGAAATTGGTATTGACAGCATTTGGTTCATGATATATTCAATGGACTTCCATCTTAACGTTATTTAAACAGCTTTTTGCTAATTTTTTTAGCCCATATTTTGTACATCTTCTTGGAAGGATGAAGACTGTCTGAAGCAATCAACGAAGGATTTACAGCCGCATTTCTGGAAGACTGTGTTATTTCAATAAACATGACATTGCGTTTTTTAGCTTCTTCTTCAATAATGGTGTTGTAATTATTCAGCTCTTTTACAATCTTTTTTTGTCCCTTAATCTGGCAAAAGGAGTTACATTCCAGTCTGGTAAGGATAGGACAAAAACATTTTTAGGATTGTTTTGTGCCAACGCAATACTGGTGTCTAAAAGTTTGGGAAATTCTTCTTTAAATATATTGATGTCTTTGCCTTTATATTGGTTGTTAACCCCTATTAAAAGAGAAACCAGTCCATAAGAAGGGGCTAATTGCTGAGATTCAATAGTTTTAAAAGGTCAGTTGAGGTCCAGCCAGCTTTTGCTAGAATTTCTGGAGTATTTACTGAAGTTCCTTTTTTCTTTAAAATTTGAACTAGTTGCTCGGGCCAACTATTAATGGTTGATTCACTGGTAGCTGCAGTGTAACTATCACCTAAAGCCAAAAATGAAATACTTTCATTTTGACCAATTGAAGTTATAGGTCCCAATAGTAAAAGGAGTAATACTGGAATACGTTTGAACATTGAAAAGATATTGAGCCCTTAAAATACAAAAATCCCGCTCAATTGAGCGGGATTTTAATAAGCGGGGTAAGTGTTTATAATAACTCTTATTTTACTCTTTCAACAACTGCTTTAAAAGCATCTGGGTGGTTCATTGCCAAATCGGCCAGAACTTTTCTGTTAAGTTCTATACCATTGGATTTTACCTTGCCCATAAATTGAGAGTAAGACATTCCGTGCATTCTTGCTCCAGCATTAATACGGGTAATCCAAAGTGCGCGGAAATTACGTTTTTTGTTTCTTCTATCTCGGTAGGCGTAAAGCATTGCTTTTTCTACCGCATTTTTGGCTACTGTCCAGACGTTTTTGCGTCTTCCAAAGTAACCCTTGGCCTGCTTCATTATTTTTTTTCTTCTAGCTCTTGAAGCAACTGAATTTACTGATCTTGGCATAATGTTTCATTTTTTTGTAGTAGGCGGTCAATTTTTGACACTTTTAAAAGCCTAACTCCATGGTTAATAATTAATGTACCGAATTGCAAACAATTATTTTAAACGTAATTGTTCTTTAATACTGTTAACATCAGCTTCATGTACTAATGTAGAGTGTGTTAACTTAAGCTTACGCTTTTTAGACTTTTTAGTCAAAATATGACTCTTAAAAGCGTGCTTTCTTTTGATTTTACCTGTGCCGGTAAGCTTAAAACGCTTTTTGGCACTGGATTTTGTTTTCATCTTAGGCATTTTCTCCTCTTTATATATTACTGCTGAAAATAATCAGCATCCCGCTTACTTTTTACTGGCTTTGGGAGCTAAGAACATAGTCATTCGCTTTCCTTCCAGTTTTGGCATCTGTTCCACTTTTCCTAATTCTTCAAGCTCTTGTGCCAATTTTAATAACAATATTTCACCTTGATCCTTATAAACAATGGACCGTCCTTTAAAAAAGACGTAAGCTTTGAGCTTGGCACCATCCTTTAAGAATTTTTCAGCATGTCGCTTCTTAAATTCGTAATCATGGTCATCCGTTTGTGGACCAAATCGTATTTCCTTAACGATTACTTTGGTCGCCTTGGCTTTCATCGCCTTGTCGCGTTTCTTTTGCTCATAAAGAAACTTTTTGTAATCTATAATTTTACAAACTGGTGGAATGGCTTTTGGAGAAATCTCCACCAAATCCAATTCCAGTTCGTTAGCTTTTACCAATGCTTGTGGAGTAGGATATACTCCAACTTCAACATTATCTCCAACAAGCCTAACTTCTGGAGCTGTAATACTTTCATTGATATTGTGAGGGTTTTTATTTTCCCTCCTAGGTTGGGGCCTAAATCTTCTTCGTATTGCTATGACGTGTGTTTTTAATTAAACTAAATTTTGTTAAAACGACTTTAAGGTACTATTTATTTCAGTAGATACCAAGTCGGAAAATTCACCTATGCTTAAACTACCTACATCTTCACCTCCATGCCTTCTAACAGATATGGTTTCAGATGCTTCTTCCTGCTCACCAACGATGAGCATGAACGGGATTTTTTTAAGCTCAGCCTCACGGATTTTTTTCCCTACCGTCTCATTCCTATTATCAATGAGCGCGCGAATTTCGTGATTTTCTAAAGAACTTAAAACTTTTTCTGCATATTTTTCGTGTTTCTCGCTGACGGGTAATATAATAGCCTGCACAGGAATGAGCCATAATGGAAAGTTTCCGCCAGTGTGTTCTAGTAACAATGCTATAAAACGTTCCATGCTTCCAAAAGGAGCTCGGTGAATCATTATTGGCCTATGTAGCTCATTATCACTGCCTTTATAAGTAAGGTCAAAGCGTTCAGGCAAGTTGTAATCTACCTGAATAGTACCCAGTTGCCATTTTCTTCCAAGAGCATCTTTCACCATAAAATCCAGCTTTGGGCCATAAAATGCGGCTTCTCCACTTTCAATTACATAATTCAATCCTTTTTCTTCTGCAGCATTAATAATGGCTTGCTCTGCTTTCTCCCAGTTCTCCACATCGCCAATATACTTTTCAGGTTTTTCTAAATCGCGAACAGAAACCTGTGCGGTAAAATTTTCGAAACCTAAGGAACCCAATACATATAAAGAAAGATCAATGACTTTTTTAAACTCGTCATTTAACTGATCCGGTGTACAGAAGATATGTGCATCATCTTGTGTAAAACCCCTAACGCGAGTAAGTCCGTGTAATTCACCACTTTGCTCATACCTATATACAGTACCAAACTCAGCATAGCGTACAGGTAGGTCCTTATAACTAAAAGGGCTGCTATTATAGATTTCGCAATGGTGAGGGCAGTTCATTGGTTTTAGCAAAAACTCCTCATCTTCTTTTGGGGTATGAATAGGTTGAAAACTGTCTTCGCCATATTTTGCATAATGGCCAGATGTTACATAAAGTTCTTTCTGTCCAATATGTGGCGTTACTACCATTTCATAACCAGCCTTTTTTTGGGCTTTTTTTAAAAATTGTTCCAAACGCTCGCGCAAAGCTGCACCTTTAGGAAGCCACAAGGGAAGCCCTTGTCCAACTTTTTTAGAAAAAGTAAACAGTTCCAGTTCTTTCCCCAATTTTCTATGGTCTCGTTTTTTTGCCTCTTCTAAAAGTTCAAGATATTCAGTAAGCTCTTTCTGTTTGGGAAATGAAATCCCGTAAACTCTAGTCAATTGCTTATTATTCTCATCTCCCCTCCAATAGGCACCAGCAACGCTCAATACTTTTATGGCTTTGATGATTCCTGTATTGGGAATATGTCCACCACGGCATAAATCAGTAAATGAACTATGGTCACAAAAAGTAATGGTGCCATCTTCAAGATTTTCAATAAGCTCTACCTTATATTCATTATCCTGATTTTTATAATAAGTAAGTGCTTCTGCTTTAGAGACACTCCGCATTTTATAATCATGTTTACCCCTTGCAATTTCCAATGCCTTCTTTTCAATCTCAGGAAAATCTTTTTCAGAAATAGAATGCTCCCCAAAATCAACATCATAGTAGAATCCATTTTCAATGGAAGGACCTATGGTTAGTTTTATACCTGGGTACAATTCTTCCAATGCTTGTGCAAGAACATGCGAAGTAGAATGCCAAAAAGCTTTCTTGCCTTCATCATTGTTCCATGTATATAGGGTTAAGGTGCCATCATGGGTAAGTGGCGTTATAGTTTCCACAACAGTATCATTGAATTTTGCCGAAATAACATTTCTGGCCAACCCTTCACTAATGCCTTTCGCAATCTCCATTGGGGTAGTGCCTTCAGAAACTTTCTTTATTGCGCCGTCTGGCAATGTAATCTCAATCATTTGTTCTCCTTCTTTTAGATGGTGCGCAAAGATACTATCTTGTGTTGATGCTTACAATAGCATAAGACGTTCAATCGATAGATGGCATCCAATCAAGACTTTAGTGTATTTCGTACTTAGATTACAATGGGGCAAGATAATGAATACTACACTTTTTTTGGTTTTAAGTAAATGATTTTCAAATACTTATATTTTTTTTTGATTTTTTTTTGAAATTGTTTTGTTGTATCATTTAAACCTCTCTATATTTGCACCCGCTTAGCTGATAAGGCTAGGTTGAAAGAGAGAGGGGGAAAGGCCTTTTTTAGGGTTTATTTTTTTCTTTTTGATTTAGAGAAGTTCATTAACATATTGTATAGACAGCGTAAAAGAGAATAACAAAGAACCATTTTGATGTCAAGGACTTGGTTGTTGTTTGGGAGTTGAATAGATATTTAACGATAGACAATGAAGAGTTTGATCCTGGCTCAGGATGAACGCTAGCGGCAGGCCTAACACATGCAAGTCGAGGGGTAACGGGGAAGCTTGCTTCCGCCGACGACCGGCGCACGGGTGCGGAACGCGTATGGAACCTGCCCCTGTCAGGGGAATAGCCCAGAGAAATTTGGATTAATGCCCCATGGTATCGCGAAGACACATGTTTTTGCGATTAAAGATTTATCGGACAGGGATGGCCATGCGTACCATTAGTTAGTTGGTGAGGTAACGGCTTACCAAGGCAGCGATGGTTAGGGGCCCTGAGAGGGGGATCCCCCACACTGGTACTGAGACACGGACCAGACTCCTACGGGAGGCAGCAGTGAGGAATATTGGACAATGGTCGGGAGACTGATCCAGCCATGCCGCGTGCAGGATGACTGCCCTATGGGTTGTAAACTGCTTTTATACGGGAAGAAACGCATCTACGTGTAGGTGTCTGACGGTACCGTAAGAATAAGGACCGGCTAACTCCGTGCCAGCAGCCGCGGTAATACGGAGGGTCCGAGCGTTATCCGGAATCATTGGGTTTAAAGGGTCCGTAGGCGGGCCATTAAGTCAGGGGTGAAAGTCTGCAGCTCAACTGTAGAATTGCCTTTGATACTGGTGGTCTTGAGTCGTTGTGAAGTGGCCGGAACATGTGGTGTAGCGGTGAAATGCATAGATATCACATAGAACACCGATTGCGAAGGCAGGTCACTAACAACGTACTGACGCTGATGGACGAAAGCGTGGGTAGCGAACGGGATTAGATACCCCGGTAGTCCACGCCGTAAACGATGGATACTAGCTGTCGGGACTTCGGTCTCGGCGGCCAAGCGAAAGTGATAAGTATCCCACCTGGGGAGTACGTTCGCAAGAATGAAACTCAAAGGAATTGACGGGGGCCCGCACAAGCGGTGGAGCATGTGGTTTAATTCGATGATACGCGAGGAACCTTACCAGGGCTTAAATGTAGTATGACAGGACTAGAGATAGTTTTTTCTTCGGACATATTACAAGGTGCTGCATGGTTGTCGTCAGCTCGTGCCGTGAGGTGTCAGGTTAAGTCCTATAACGAGCGCAACCCCTACCGTTAGTTGCCAGCATGTAAAGATGGGGACTCTAACGGGACTGCCGGTGCAAACCGTGAGGAAGGTGGGGACGACGTCAAATCATCACGGCCCTTACGTCCTGGGCCACACACGTGCTACAATGGCCGGTACAGAGGGAAGCCACCCCGTAAGGGGGCGCGGATCTATAAAACCGGTCACAGTTCGGATCGGGGTCTGCAACTCGACCCCGTGAAGCTGGAATCGCTAGTAATCGGATATCAGCCATGATCCGGTGAATACGTTCCCGGGCCTTGTACACACCGCCCGTCAAGCCATGGAAGCCGGGAGTGCCTGAAGTCCGTCACCGCAAGGAGCGGCCTAGGGCAAAATCGGTAACTAGGGCTAAGTCGTAACAAGGTAGCCGTACCGGAAGGTGCGGCTGGAACACCTCCTTTCTAGAGAAAAGACGACCGGACATTATCCGGGTCCGTCATCGAGGTGGTCCTTTTTTCTTTTATGCTGTCTTATAATATGTTTTTAAAATACTGGCTACAGTCTCATAGCTCAGCTGGTTAGAGCGCTACACTGATAATGTAGAGGTCGGCAGTTCGAGTCTGCCTGAGACTACAGATCAAGCCAATGGCTTGTGCATGGGGGTTTTGGGAACGGGACTTTCAAACGTTCATTAAATATTGAAGGAAATTTTAGAAGTTGGGTATCCCAAGTTGACGTATAGGTCATCAATTAACTGATAACTGTTAACTGATAGCCGGCTACTGAAAAACAGGGGAATTAGCTCAGCTGGCTAGAGCGCCTGCCTTGCACGCAGGAGGTCACCGGTTCGACTCCGGTATTCTCCACAACGGCGTAAAAGCTGTCCACGGCATATTTTTTTTGCCAGTGGCGGCCCGCCACAAGTTCATTGACATATTGGGACGGAGCGTGATGGTTTACACCATCATGGCGAAGTCAAAAAAGAAACACGAAGTAGAATAGAATATAATAAAGGATTACGAGGGCATTTGTACTTAGGTACGAGTGCGACAAGCAAAAGAAGGGCGTATGGGGGATGCCTGGGCTCTCAGAGGCGAAGAAGGACGTGATAAGCTGCGAAAAGCCACGGGGAACTGCACACGAGTGTTGATCCGTGGATATCCGAATGGGGCAACCCGGCTGGTTGAAGGCCAGTCACACCGCAAGGTGGGCAAACCCGCTGAACTGAAACATCTAAGTAGGCGGAGGAAGAGAAAACAAAAGTGATTCCGATAGTAGTGGCGAGCGAAATCGGATTAGTCCAAACCATTGTTGTTTCGGCAACAATGGGGTTGTAGGACCACGATATTTGGTGCGCAATGAATTAGAACCCTTTGGAAAGAGGGGCCGTAGACGGTGACAGCCCGGTACAAGTAAAGCGCGTTACCAATAGTGGTATCCTGAGTAGTGCGGGGCACGTGAAACCCTGTATGAATCCGGCGGGACCATCCGCCAAGACTAAATACTCCTGAGAGACCGATAGTGAACCAGTACCGTGAGGGAAAGGTGAAAAGAACCGTGAATAACGGAGTGAAAGAGATCCTGAAACCATACGCCTACAAGCGGTCGGAGCCCTTTGGGGTGACGGCGTGCCTTTTGCATAATGAGCCTACGAGTTACTTTTACTGGCAAGGTTAAGCACTTCAGGTGCGCAGCCGTAGCGAAAGCGAGTCTGAACAGGGCGCCACAGTCAGTAGTAGTAGACGCGAAACCGTGCGATCTACCCATGGGCAGGTTGAAGCTGTGGTAACACACAGTGGAGGACCGAACCCGTTGACGTTGAAAAG
>NZ_CP138995.1:1462500-3235000 GCF_044596045.1 Allomuricauda sp. R78024 | reverse complement strand
TAAAGCAGTGGGAACAGTAGAAACATTAGAAGTTCCTGCAAATGCAGAAGTGATATCAACTGAAGGTATGAGTGTCTTGCCCGGTCTTTGGGATATGCACGTACATACTATGATCAATGGTCATGCAGATTATGCATATTGGGACAAAACGTATCCACCATTATTAAAAGACGTAATAATGCCATCTTCTGCACATCAATTACTTATGGCTGGAGTTACTAGTGCTCGGGATTTGGGAGCTCCTTTGGAAGAAAGTATTGCAGTAAGGGACGCTATCAACAATGGAGAGATTCCAGGAGCAACACTATATGTTTCTGGTCCATTTATTCAAAAAAAACCTTATCCGGGAACGGAAGATTTTAGGTGGGGAGTAAATGGTGCAGACGATGGAAGACGAAAGATTAAAAAATTGGCTAATGCTGGAGTGGATGTTATTAAGTTGATTGATCAAGATCAGATGACTATGGATGAGCTTCGAGCAATTGTTGATGAAGCGCATAAGAACAATTTAAAAGTTGTAGCACACGGACATCGACCTGAAGAAATTAGAAGAGGGTTAACTGTTGGAGCCGATTGTTTTGAGCATACCGGACTTTCTTCATCTCCTAGATATCCAGATGATGTTATGACCATGATAAAGGAGCGTACGGCAGATATGAGCCAAGGACCTCTATTTTGGTGTCCAACTGTTGAGGGGTTATACAATTATGAGTATGTTCGCGATAATCGTGAAAAACTGGATAATGATTCATGGCACAGAGGGCTACCTGATAGTGTAATAACAGATATAAAAAATAGTATAGCACATCCTGACAGACTTCCCTATTTCCAATTAACACCATCACGTAAGCCAACTTTAAAAACAAAAATCCAACAGTTATTGGATGCAGGTGTAGTTTTATTGGTAGGAACAGATAGTGGTATTCCTATGAAGTTCCATAGCCAGTCCACTTGGAACGAACTTGATGTTTGGGTGAATGAATTTGGCATTGATCCAATGTATGCCATTCGAGGAGCCACGTATTGGCCAGCACTTTGGATGGGAGTTGCTGATGAAGTGGGAACCATTACTCCTGGTAAATATGCTGATATTATTGCTGTGGATGGAGATGTTTTAAGGTATATCAGCCTTCTTCAAGATGTGGATATGGTAATAAAACATGGAAAGCAATATAAGTAGGTTGATAGGACAATTCCCTTAAAATCATCGTTTTCAATATTTCTAAAAAAAATTATATGATTAACCGAATTTTATCTATTCTATTTATACTATTTTCTATACTAATTACTGCGCAAGAAAACAATGTAAAAGCGCTTGTTGGAGGAACATTAATCGATGGTTTCGGATCGGATCCAATTAAAAACAGCGTTGTTATTATTAAGGGAGAAAAAATAGTTTCGGTTGGGAACATAGAGAACACCATAATACCGAGCAACGCTGAAATTATCTCTACCGAGGGTATGACTGTATTGCCTGGTCTTTGGGATATGCATGTCCATACAAAATTGACAGGTCATTCTGATTATGGATATTGGGATAAAGTATATCAACCGCTATGGAAAGATGTAATTATGCCAGCTTCCGTGCACCAATTGTTGATGGCAGGAGTTACAAGTGCTAGGGATTTGGGTGCGCCGCTTGAAGAAAGTATTGCTGTGAGGGATGCCGTTAATAATGGTGAGATCCCTGGTGCAACCTTATATGTTTCCGGACCATTTATACAGCACAAACCATATCCTGGCACAGAAAATTCTAGATGGGGAGTTAATAGTCCTGAAGATGGTAGAAGAAAGGTTAAAAAATTAGCTACTGCTGGAGTGGATGTCATCAAGTTGATTGACCATGATCAGATGACTATGGATGAACTCAGGGCAGTTGTAGATGAAGCTCATAAGAACAATTTGAAAGTTGTAGCCCATAGTCACAGACCTGAAGAAATTAGAAGAGGACTAGAGGTGGGAGTTGATTGTTTTGAACATACTGGATTATCTTCTGCGCCAAGATACCCTGATGATGTCATGACGATGATAAAAGAGCGTACTGCAGATATGAGTCAAGGACCATTGTTTTGGTGCCCAACGGTTGAAGTGCTATACAATTTTGAATACAATAGGGATAACTTGGAGTTTATTGATGATGATTCATGGCATTTGGGATTACCAGATAGTGTTATTGTGGATATCAAAAATAGTGTTCAACACCCTGACAGACTTCCTTATTTCCAATTGATGCCTTCAAGGAAGCCTACTTTGGAAACAAAAATCAACCAATTGTTGGATGCAGGTGTTGTTTTGATGATTGGAACAGACAGTGGCATTCCAATGAAATTCCACAGTCAATCTACATGGCATGAGTTGGATGTTTGGGTGAATGAATTTGGTATAGACCCTATGTATGCCATTAGGGGAGCAACATATTGGCCAGCACTTTGGATGGGAGTTGCTGACGAAGTTGGTACCATAACACCTGGGAAATATGCTGATATCATAGCAGTAAAAGGAGATGTACTGCGTTACATTAGTTTGCTTCAAGATGTGGATATGGTTATTAAACATGGTAAACGTTACAAATAGGTTTTCTTGACTTCTGACCCCAAATCTGTTTTAATAGAAGAAAAATGGAATGCGTATTCCCATGCTCTGGGCATTGTACTTTCTATTTTGGGTATGGTGTTTTTCTTTCAGAAAGATTTGACGAGAGAGCCATTTCTTTTTGGAAGTATTCTGGTTTATAGTTTATCGTTAATTCTTCTTTTTACTGCTTCAACGGTTTATCATGCCGTACAGAATCCAAAACTCAAGAAGAAACTTCGAGCATTAGATCATATAAGCATCTATTATTTGATTGCGGGCACGTATACCCCAGTTTGTTTAACTGTTCTTTCGGATTCAAAAGGATGGTTGCTCTTTTATCTTGTATGGAGTATAGCACTCTTCGGAACTATTCTAAAACTGTTTTTTACTGGAAGATTTGAAGTTTTTTCGTTAGTGCTTTATGGAATAATGGGATGGTTGATTGTCATTGATGTTCCTTTTCTTTCAGAAAACATATCTACGGAAGGATTGCTTTTTCTTGGCCTAGGAGGTGCTTTTTATACTATTGGAATTCTATTTTATGCGCTTAAAAAAATACCCTACAATCACTTGATTTGGCATTTTTTTGTGCTAGGTGGAGCAATTTGTCATTGGATTTTAATTCAAAAAGAAATATTCGCCTAATTGTATGGCGATATCAAAGTTTTTATAGAGAAATAATAAAAACTACACTAGATAGGCAATACCAATTCCTAGTATAATGACAATAAGTTTACGCAGATTAAAAGAGTGTCCCTGAGAACTTTCAAACAGAATTACTGTAGAAATATGAAGGAACACGCCAATGGCCAATGAAGTCATTAAATGTCCGTTAACTTCCATCCAAGGTGATTGTGTTGCAATGTAGCTTCCTAAGGGAGTCATAATGGAAAAGGCAGTTATAAATAAAATCACCAAACCTGTTTTCATTTTTGAATTAACCAAAAAGATACTCAGAATAATGGCCACAGGAATTTTATGGATAACAATGCCATATAAAATGGAATTATTACCATCTACTGGAACACCTTCAATTAGAGCATGTACCGCTAAACTCAGAAATAGAAGTAAAGGAAATTTATTCTCTTGAAGATTAATGTGCATATGACCATGTTCAGCTCCTTTAGAAAAGAATTCCAAAAAAACCTGAAGCAATATTCCTGCTAAAATTAATACTGCGATGGTTTTAGGACTGTTGTCTTCGTAGACTTCGGGTAACAACTCAAAAAAAGTCAGTGCCAATAAAAATGCACCGCTAAAAGCCAGTAAAAGCTTTATGTTTTTTTTGTCTTTGGGCTTTGCAATCCATACAAAAGCAAAACTTGCCCATACAGCCAATATGGGAACTGCATATATCATTAAAAAGGGAAAATCCATCAGATAGGTTGAAGGGATAAAAATAGCCTATTTTTACCGAAAGTTTTTTATAAAAAATGGCAGAAAATTTTAGAATGTTGGCCAAAACTTTATATGGTTTTGAACCCATTTTGGCCAAGGAGTTGAGAAACCTTGGTGCAGGAAACGTGGAGGAAGGAGTACGGAATGTTTCTTTTGACGGGGATACTGGCTTTTTGTATAAAGCAAACCTTTGTCTACGCACAGCGTTGAAAATTATGAAACCCATTGAACGGTTTAAGGTGTTCAATGAAAAGGAATTGTATGATAGGGTATATGCTATTGATTGGACGGATTATTTTGAGCATGATAAAACTTTTGCTATTGATACTACAATGAATTCTGAGGTATTCAATAATTCAATGTACGTTTCGCAAAAGGCCAAAGATGCCTTGGTCGATAAGTTCAGGGCAGTGGTAAGGCAACGCCCTAACGTAAATACCCAAGACCCAGATGTGCGTATCAACATCCATTTGTATAACAATACATGCACAATTTCTTTGGACAGCTCTGGAAACTCTTTACACCAGCGTGGTTATCGCATTGCTACCAATATTGCCCCTATCAATGAGGTGCTGGCGGCTGGTTTGTTACTTTTAAGCGGTTGGGATGGACAGTTGGATTTTTTAGACCCTATGTGTGGTAGTGGCACTTTTTTAATTGAAGCAGGAATGATTGCTTGCAATATCCCAGCCAATATTAATAGGGAAACATATGCATTTATGAAATGGAATGATTATGATGCTGAACTTCATGAAAAAATTGTGACGGCAAGTCTAAATAAGACCAGAGAGTTTCATCATAAGATTATTGGGTACGATAAAGCTCCTTCTGCAACACGGAAGGCCCAAGAAAATGTAGACAACGCCAATCTTTCTGAATATGTTACTATAGAACGAAAAGATTTTTTTAGAACAGAAAAGCCTTTGGATGCGAGATTGCATATGGTTTTTAACCCGCCTTATGGAGAACGGCTCCAAATTGATGTTGAAGATTTTTACAGTAAAATTGGAGACACGTTAAAACAGCATTACCCAGGTACAAATGCTTGGTTGATTACTTCCAACCTTGAAGCATTGAAATATGTTGGTCTTAGACCTTCTCGAAAAATTAAAGCGTTCAATGGAAAACTGGAATCCAGATTAGTTAAATATGAAATGTATGAGGGTAGTAAGAAAGCAAAGCATAAAACGGATACCATATGAAACCAAAACATAAAGCATTGTTGTTCAATTTTATCGCCTTTGTGGCATTGTTCTTAATAGCTCGTATGGTATTGGGATACTATTTGCCCATAAACCCAATTTTCTTGGCTGTAACTTCTGCTATTATTGCCAATGTGTTAGCTCCCAAGTTTGGGGCTATTCAAACGGATGATGGTGAAAAAGTATTAATGAAATGGATTTTCATTAAAGGAATGAGGGAAATTTAATGTTTTCTCTTTTTCCTTATTTATCTGACCAGACTGCAAGTTCGTTTCCAGAAGGGTCTAGAAAATGAAACCTACGTCCTCCTGGAAAAGAAAAAATGGCCTTGGATATTTTTCCGCCTGCTGTTTCAATACTATCCTTTATAATGTCAAGGTTTTCGTGGTATAACACCACAAGAGCTCCATTTATTATTTCTTCCCCTGTTGTCTCAAATCCCCCTTCAATACCACTTTCTTCAAAAGCAGTATACGTTGGACCATAATCTGTAAAGACCCATCCAAAGGATTCATTGTAAAACTGTTTTATTTGTTCTAAGTCTTTTGCCTTGAATTCAATATAGTTGATATGAGTATTTTTCATGCCCATTTTATTTTTTATTCTGTTTCTGGTAACTTCTCTTTTTTCTTTTTCGCTTTTTTGTATAAGGGAATAAAATAGGAGATGGAATAATTATAACTCACTCCAAAATTACTACCATCAGTTACTCTATTAAAGCCAGGAATCCAGAGGTTGGGAAAACGTTCCTCTTCTTTGTTTGTAACCAAAAAACCTAGACGAGCGCTCATTCCAATATAGATATTGGCAAAAAGCTCTGCTTTTATACCAAAAACAAACTCTAGCCAAGAGGCACTAAGACCACTAAACTCTTCTCCTGGTTGCGCTCCTGGTAAAAATTCAGTTGGATTGAAGAATCGATTGCTTTCAAAAATGCTGTACTCATTTAACGTTTGGCTAAAACTGGCAACAGAATATCTGCCACCAATAATAATAGCATTGTTCATTCCAAACCAGTTTTCATATGTATTTAGGTCTACTCCCAGTTTTATATAGCTTCCAGAGGAGGTATAGTTGTACAATGGAGTATTACTCAATTCTTCGGTTTGAGTTTTTTCTTCATTACCCAATTCTGCAGCCAGATAAAGCTTTTCGGTTATTCTGTAATCGCCAACTATTTCAAAACCTGTATAATCTTCATCAATAAAAGAAAATAGCAATCTATTTATATCGGCACCAATGCGCAAGCCGTACTCTTGTTTGTATTCCACCGTATCTTTTGGTTGAAGGTCCACAGGTTTATCTTGGCCTTTTGCCAAAAACGAAAGCGAAAGAAAAATAATACTAATGAAATATCTTAACATGGATGTTATTGGAGTTTTCGATGGTGTCTTGTATCACAGTAATATCTTGAATCCAGTTGGTGCCGTCAGATGTCAATCCTATGGTGACGGTATTGTAATTAGCAACAAAACCGCAAGCTTTTGAAGTAAATTGCTCACTAACCGTATAGCTAAACGATAAGGTATCCCTATTGCCAGTTTCTTCCATGCTTGTTTCATCATCATCTGAATCTGTTATAAATTCATAAGTGGTACTTGTGCCATCAATTCTTAACGGAATCGATAGTGAATCTGGTGAACTTGAACGGTCACTAAACGAATCAGTTTCTAAAATACTGTCGTTATCAATGCCCTTAATTCTTATAGAAGGAACGGATTTAAACACAGTGGTATCTGTGGCATCATAAAAACCGATTACTATCAAAGGAGTGTCACCGTCAACACAGATGTCATCTTTTTCACAGGAAGAAACATAAATAAGTGAGAGGGCAATAAGTAAGATGGGAAGTATTTTTTTCATTCTAGAGTAAAAACAAATTTTATCAAAAACTATACCCGTTTCTCCAAAAGTACAACATTTTCTACGTGGTGTGTTTGCGGAAACATATCTACAGGCTGTACTCTTGTCACCTGATATTTTTCATTTAAAATGGCTAAATCCCTTGCCTGGGTTGCGCTGTTGCAACTTACATAAACTATTTTCTCAGGAGCTATTTGCAAAAGTTGTTCTACCACTAATTTGTGCATACCATCTCGTGGAGGATCAGTTATTATGACATCTGGTTGTCCATGCTGCTCTATGAATGAACTATTAAAGACTTTTTTCATATCACCCACAAAAAATTCCACATTGGAAATGTTGTTGTGAAGGGCATTATTTTTGGCATCTTCAATTGCTTCCGGTACTGATTCCACCCCTATTACTTTCTTTGCTTTTTTAGATATAAATTGAGCAATGGTTCCAGTCCCGGTATATAGGTCATAGACAAGTTCGTTTCCAGTAAGATTTGCAAAATCACGTGTTACCTTGTAAAGTTCATAGGCCTGCTCTGAGTTGGTCTGATAAAACGATTTGGCATTTATTTTGAAACGCAATCCTTCCATTTCCTCAAAAATATGGTCTCGTCCAGCAAAACAAACTACCTCTTGGTCATAAATAGTGTCATTCTGTTTTTGGTTGATGACGTAAAGCAATGACGTAATTTCTGGGAAAGTTTGTTCTATGTGGTTCAATAGCAGCTCCCGTTCTTCCAAAGCATCCTCAAAAAACTGAATTAGCAGCATAATTTCACCTGTGGAAGCGGTTCTCAACATCATAGTACGCAATAATCCTTGTTGTTGTCTAGGATTAAAAAAAGCAAGCCCATTCTTGCTCGCGAATTTTTTTATTTCCAGCCTTATAGCGTTGGATGGGTCTTCTTGCAAGTGACATTTTTTTATATCCAGAATTTTATCCCACATACCAGGAATATGAAACCCTAAAGCATTTCTATCTTCAATTTGAGATTCGGAACTAATCTCTTCTTGAGTCAACCAACGACTGCTAGAAAATGAAAACTCCATTTTATTTCTATAAAAATATTGTTCTTTAGAACCAAGAATGGGCGTTGTTTCGGGCAGTTCAAGATTTCCAATACGTTTTAGGTTGTTTTCAACTTCCTTTTGTTTAAAATGGAGCTGGTGCTCATATGCCATGTGCTGCCACTTGCACCCTCCACAAACACCAAAATGCTCACATTGGGGAGTTGTTCTTCTTTTGGACAGGGTATGAAAATTTGTTGCTACACCTTCAAAAAAAGCCTTTCTCTTTTTGGTGGTCATTACATCAACGACATCTCCAGGCACCGCATTGGATAGAAATATGATTCTTCCATCAGGAGCTTTCCCAACTGATTTTCCTTTTGCCCCTGCATCTATTACTTCGACATTTTCAAACGTTAGTCGACTTCTTTTTTTACGCATGTGGCAAAAGTAAGAATAGGTTTCTATTAAGAACAAGTAACTTGTGAAAATGAAAGGATAAAAATCTTTCTTTTTTTTGAACCTTTCCAATATTTCGCTGTCTATAGGGTAGTATATGATATGAAGACAACAGAAAAAGTTTTTGATGGATTAGTGGTATTGGAATATCAATCTGGTAATAAAAAATCGTTATCCATATTGGTAAAGAGACATCATATTAGACTGTGCAAGCATTCGTATAGGTACACTTATGACTTTGAGGCATCCAAAGACATTGTGCAGGATTCCTGGAAAACCATAATTAGTAAACTTTATACGCTAAAGGACCCAAATTCTTTTAGTAGTTGGGCTACAAAAATTGTAACAAGAAAGTCCTTGGATCATTTGAACAAATTAAAAAGAAGTAAAAAGAACATTGAGGGCATTTATAACAACTCAATAACCAATGATGTAGCTAATGATAAAGAAGCTGAAATAAGAAAACTTCTTTTAGCAATCAAAGAATTACCGGAAAATCAACAGATGGTATTGAAGCTATTTTATTTGGAAGAATATTCATTGAAAGAAATTAGCGGCATACTTGGCATATCAGTTGGAACAACAAAATCAAGGCTGTTCCATGCTAGAGAAAAATTAAAAGGAATTTTAAAGAAAAAAAGATGAAAAAAGACATTGAAAAAATAGACGAACTTATCAAGGAGGCACTGACCCAAGAAGAGGCAAAGTTTTATGATGAACTTGGGGAACAAAACCTTATTGAAAAATTTGGTAGTGTATTTAAGGGAAAGACAGGGTGGTTGGCTATTATCATGAATTTGTTTAACCTGGTTATTTTTGGATTGCTCATATTTTGTGTTGTTCAATTTTTAAATACCGAGGTCACAAATGAACTTATTAAATGGGGAACCGGAATATTTGCTTGCTTGATTTTTATGGGTATGATAAAACTGTTTGTATGGATGCAAATGGATAAGAATGATATTCTGCGAGAACTTAAGAGGTTAGAACTACAAATAACAACCTTATCCACTAAAAGAATGGCTGATTAAAACAGACAATCTTTTAAGTTTGAATAAATATTTAATATTTTAGCAGCTCTTCAGGGATGATTTCTCTCCCACGCTGAATTTTCGAGACTTCGAAAGGATAAAGGTATTGCAGGAATGGTTATTTTATTAATTCAAAAACAATTAAAATGGCTGTTTTAGAACATTTAACATCGCAACAAGCGATAGATTTAGAAAACAAGTACGGTGCCCACAATTATCACCCACTTCCCGTTGTATTGAGCAGGGGAGAAGGTGTCTTTGTATGGGATGTAGAAGGCAAGAAGTATTATGATTTCTTATCCGCTTACTCTGCCGTAAACCAAGGACATTGTCATCCAAAAATTGTAGGAGCAATGACAGAACAAGCAAAAACTTTGACCTTAACGTCAAGGGCTTTCTACAACGATATGTTGGGAAAGTATGAAAAGTATGCTACGTCTACTTTTAAGTTTGATAAAGTTTTGCCCATGAATACTGGTGCCGAAGCAGTGGAAACTGCTTTAAAAATCTGCAGACGTTGGGCTTATCAGAAAAAAGGAATCTCGGAAAACCAAGCCAAGATTGTTGTTTGCAAGAACAATTTTCATGGAAGAACAACAACGATTATATCATTTTCCAATGATGCTGTAGCAAGGGAAGATTATGGTCCGTACACAGAGGGCTTTATCCAAATTGAATATGATAATTTAAATGCCTTGGAGGAAACATTGGAAAACAATGCGAATGTTGCAGGGTTTTTAGTTGAGCCCATTCAAGGTGAAGCGGGGGTTTATGTACCATCTGAAGGATACTTAAAAGCTGCCAAGTTACTTTGTGAAAAACACAATGTACTTTTTATTGCTGATGAAGTACAAACAGGTATTGCCCGCACAGGACGTTTATTGGCCACATGTGGAAATTGCTCTTGTAGTGATAAGCATTGCAGTGGGACCCCAGATGTAAAACCAGACGTTTTAATTTTAGGCAAGGCAATTTCGGGTGGAGCATATCCTATATCTGCAGTTTTGGCAAATGATGATGTTATGGATGTAATTACACCAGGTAGTCATGGAAGTACTTTTGGAGGCAACCCTGTAGCTGCTGCTGTAGGTATTGCAGCATTAGAAGTTGTTAAGGATGAAGAACTGGCGCAAAATGCTTTTGAGCTAGGTGAAGTCTTTAGAGAAGAACTCAATACATTCATCTCAACTTGTGACCTCGTAGTAAAAGTTAGAGGAAGAGGATTGCTCAATGCAATTGTTATTAATGATAGTGAAGACAGTTCAACAGCATGGGATATTTGTATGGCCCTGAAAGAAAATGGTCTTTTGGCAAAACCAACCCATGGTAACATTATTCGTTTTGCACCGCCTTTGGTAATGAACCGAGAACAATTACTGGATTGTGTTTCCATCATTATAAAAACACTGCAAGAGTTTGAAAAATAAAAAAAAGCCCCTTTAAGGGGCTTTTTTAATATTAAAATTTGAGTTAATTAAGGAGCTGAGGCTCCACCTTTTGCTTTTGACCTGCGCAATTGGCGCTGTATTTTCTTAATTGCCGACTCTATGGACTTTTCAGGTTCTATGATATTGTATTGACCCCAAAAATCTGGATCGGAAAACCCTATTGCTTCATCACTTAAAATAATGGATTTTTTAAGTCTCTCCCTATTCTTTGGTAATTCGCCAGTAATATTTTTTTCCCAATCAGTAACAGCCATTTCTGCTGTCATACTGTATACAGAATTGAATAGTTTGTCCTCCCAATCAACTTTAAATTCTAATAGAACATTACTGTAGCCGTAGTACCATTTCCCGCCTTTTTCCCTGTAATCAACACGGTATGCAACCTCAGTTGGCCATACATCTACTTTTGCTGGTTTTTTACGTACAAAAAGTCGAGCAGCCTTTTCTCTATCGGTTATGTTCAAGGTATAAATGGCACTGGTCAACGTTCTATTTTCAACATCAATGAAGAGTTCACCTTTATATAGAGGATCGCTAATGGTCTCTAACTGATCAAATTTGATAACATAGATTAATTTATCATTTATTCTTGTGGAACGACTAAATGTGAATTTATAGTCGGTAATAGCTCCCTCTGCAAAAATATACTCAGGATATTTTATGATATCAACATACAAAGTATTGAAAGGCCCTCCTTGCAATTTAAGGGCCACAGTATCAAGTCTGCTATAATCTGTACTTTTCCTAGCCTTATAAAGCTCAACAGCGTCTTTACGAAGCGAGCTATAGGGTGTTTTATAGATATTGACTACCGCTTCTGACAAGGATACGTTCTTTCTTCTCTTTTTTATGGTTTCCCTATAAAACGCAGTCATCAAAGTTGGGTCGTCAAAATAATTGTCCCCCTTTCTTGCTAAGGTTTCTCTTACCAAAGCAGCAGCATCTTTTGGAGCATTTATATTAACTTCAGAAAGTTCGGTTACGGAAATAATAAGCGAAATCTTGTTCTTATTAGATTTTAATTGGGAGAGCGGAATGTTTTTGCTTTTGTACCCTAAGAAAGATACGACTACTGTTCCGTCCGTAATACTTTCCGGAATTTTTAAAAGAAAGCTTCCTTCTGTGTTGGTAATTGTACTAATATTAGTGCCTTCTACGGAAAGCGTGGCAAAAACTAAAGCTTTTTTTGAAGATCCATCAACAACCTCTCCTCTATACTGCTTAAAATTTTCAGTTTTTTCTTCTTGTTGAAACGCAAATACGCTCGTTGTTCCAAATGCCAAAACATATAATACTGATAATACTATAGTTAGGGTCTTTTTTTGAATTCTTTGACATCTCTCGTTCATAGCAAATGTGTTTTTTAGTTAAAAAACTACCACTCTAAATTAGTGATTTTTAACGACATAAAGAAATTGTAGAGCTTTGCGGAAAACAAAGCTAGGATTCAATTCTTAAAAAAGAAAAACATTAATCTACCATAAAAAGTGCGTTGGCAAAAAACAGTTTCCCATTTTCCCAAAAACCTCTAAACAATGGATTGTCTATCATGTATATAACTTGGCCTTTACCGTATCGCTCGGCTCCAAAAACCAAAGAATTACTAATGTTTTTTTGTGCATCGCTCCCTGCAAAACCAGAAATAGGTTTTGTATTGTTCTCTAGATAAACTGCATTTCCACTTTTAAGGTACTCATAGCTAGAACTTCCTAGTTTCAAAGTGAAATAATTAGATCCATAACCATAGGCTAGTGGATGGGTGTTGTCCACCTTGGTTTTAAAAATTGCTCCTGTAATAGCATTTTTGATGCGTTCTCTCTGTGTATTCTTATGTGGTTTTGGTTTAACGTCTGTTGAGTCTTTTGCAACTTCTTTCTTTTTGATACTAAACCCTTTTTCACCATCAATGGCATTGATGGCTCCTCCCATTGCAATAATCTTACCGCCTGTTTTAACCCAATCCTGGAGCTTTTTCAGCTGCTTTTCATTGAAAAAATCACCATAACGGCCGCTAGGTAAAATCAGCACATGATAATCCTTTAAATCAACTTTATTGAAATATTCGTTATCAAGTACTGTTAGCGGATAATGTAATTGCTGTTCAAAAAAGTGCCAGATTTCGCCAAAACGATAGGTTGATGTTGGTTTCCCCGATAACACTGCAATTTTTGGTTTTGTTATCATTTGCACGTATGAGGACCCAAAATCTTTTCCAGAATCTACAAAACCAGTGCTTGAAGGAGTAATGTCCTTTTTAAATTTATCCGAAGTTTTTTTCAAAATTTCGATAAAGCCTGCCTTATTCTGATTGTCCGATTTGGTTATAATTAGGCTTCCTCGGGCAAAAGACTTGCCTTGTAGCGAAAATGGATGATCCGTTTTTCGCACACGCACTCCTTCCTTTAATAATTCAGCCAAGAAGCGAGCATCCTTCATACTGTTCCAGTCCGTAATGTGGGCGTAGGTATTGGCATTTATGGATTGACTACTTGGTATTTGAGTATTCACTTCCTCAGACCCATTTGGAACAATTGAGGTAGACGCGATTCCATCTAAACCATATGCATAAGGCAATGACCACGCGGTAATATCATAAGTAAGGGAATCACTTAGTTTTGCATTGGGTTCAAATAAAACTTTTACCAATGTACCTTTGGTCTGATTTGTTGAAACTACAAGACTGTTTTTTGAACCAGTTATACTTCCATTAGTCCCTGTGCTATAATTAAATCCTTTAAAAGACCCTTTGTCGGCATTACTAAACTCAATCTTATGTTTTGATAGTAGATTTTTAAGTGCATCAATTTTATCTTCATCTCCATTCAACACATAGCTTTTGTATTTAAAGTTTTTGTTTTGATAGAACTTCTTGAACTCAGCATTCAGCTTACCTGCATTTTTAGCAGAAACTTCTATAGTGGAAAGACCAGTAGTAAAATGATGCGCTATACGGTCTTTTAGCGTCAAAGTGTCTCCGATTCCTGTAATCACTCCAAGGCCTCCACGTCCGCTTCCTCCTTGTTCATAGGTCATTCCAATAGCACCATTGTAGGTAGGGTAGGTATCTCCATAACTGGGATAGAAAAGATCAAACATTTCTTTGGTAAAATAAAACCAACCATTTGCATCAAAATATTTTGCGTGATTTTTTCCAAGAGTAACCTGAAAATCTCTTTGAAAATCAGTGACCACTTCATGGTAAGGCTCCGCTGCTGGAGCAAAAAAGTATGGATTATCCACCCCTTGCTCGTGAAAATCTACATGTATGTGGGGCAGCCATTTATTATATACCTTTATTCGGTGTTGACTTTCAACCTGTGTCAACCATGCCCAGTCCCTATTTAGATCAAACATATAGTGATTACTTCTACCGTTCCACCAACCTTCATGATGTTCTTTACTATTGGGATCTACCTCATATGGAGAGTTTTTATATTGATTGTACCAATTGCTGTAACGGTCTCTGCCATCAGGATTTATGCAGGGATCCATAATGACAACTGCATTTTCCAGATAAGAACTCTTATTGGTCAGCAATTCATAAATGGTCTGCATGGATGCCTCCGTGCTAACACTTTCATTACCGTGAACATTGTAACTCAACCAAACTATTGCCTTAGATGTATTTCCAGTGCCCTGGGTATCCTTTAAATGCTCTTGCCTAATATTTTCCAGATTGGTGATATTGGCTGCGGAAGATACATAGGCCAATAGCAAAGGTCTCCGTTCATTGGTTTGTCCATAGACGGTTAGTTTAACTCTATCTGAAGCTTCTTTGGCCAAGTATTCATAATAATCTACTACCTCATGGTGTCTGGTAAATTCCGTACCAAGCTCATACCCTAAAAATTCTGAAGGAGATTTCAGCTGTTGGGCGGATATGGAAAAAGAAACAAATGCAAAAAATAATAGTAAAAATCTTGTCATGTAAAGGTTAATTTGCCAAAATCAAATCTAACGATAAATTCCATAATTACCATTCTTACCCTATGTAGTACTCGGTTAATTGACTAAAAACGTAATTAACGTATTTTTAGGAACTGAAAAAAAGAAGAGGATTATCTTTAGCATGATATTAAAACTTTAATGGAAGTAGATTGTATACCTTTTAAGGAAACGGGTTATTTTTCTAAACTTATTTGCGATTATCTTGACCAGAACAAGAATTTGCAACCGTTTTTTAACAGATTTCCCCTATTAGAAAGCTTTGAAGACCAATTAAAAGAGAAGAAGGCCAACTATCCTGCTTCAAATAGGCTTGTTCTTTCTAATGCGCTTAAGCATCAATATGAAGACTTTACGGTTTCAGAAGCTACGGCAGATCAAATTTCTTTATTGAAAGGAGAAAATACCTTTACCATAGTTACGGGGCACCAGCTAAACCTTTTTACTGGACCACTGTATTTTTTATACAAGATTATTTCCACCATTAATCTAACAAGGCAATTAAAGGAACGATATCCTGACTATGACTTTGTTCCCATATATTGGATGGCTACAGAAGACCATGACTTTGATGAAATAAACTATTTCAATTTTAAAGGACAGAAAGTTCAATGGAACAGAGAAGCTTCTGGAGCAGTTGGAAATTTAAAAACAGAGGGATTAGATACTGTTTTTAATACATTTTCTTCTGAATTAGGGAATACTATAAATGCCAATGAGCTAAAAGCATTATTTAAAAGTGCTTATTTAGAGCATGATAACCTGTCTGATGCCACTCGTTTTCTTGCAAATAAATTGTTCGGTGAATATGGTTTGGTGATTGTTGATGGGGATGATGTGGCGCTAAAGAAATTATTGATTCCTTTTGCCAAACGGGATATTTTTGAAAATCTTGCATTTAAAAAGGTTTCAGAATCTATTGATACATTGGCAGAAGTATCACCTGCTTATAATATACAAGTAAACCCAAGAGAGATAAATTACTTCTATCTTTTGGATGACATCAGGGAACGAATCGTGGAAAAGGAAGGAAATTTTCACGTTAACAATACAGAGATAAGATTTTCAAAGGAAGAACTTGCAGCAGAACTTGAGAATTGTCCCGAACGTTTTTCCCCCAATGTAATAGCCCGTCCGTTATACCAAGAAGTTATTCTTCCCAATCTCTGTTATATTGGAGGAGGAGGGGAGCTGGCATATTGGCTAGAGCTAAAATCGTATTTTGAAGCTATGGATGTTACTTTTCCCATGCTGTTATTACGAAATTCGGCCTTGGTGATGACCGAAAAGCAGGCAAAAAAAGTGGAAAAACTCAGTTTGAAGATTTCAGACCTTTTTTTAAAGCAAAATAGCTTCATCAACAAGAGGATAAGAGAAATTTCCAATATTGATATCGATTTTTCGCCACAACAAAAACATTTGGAAGAGCAGTTCCAAGCCTTATATAAACTTGCGGAAGAAACAGATAAAACTTTTGTAAATGCAGTAAAGGCCCAAGAGGTAAAGCAAAAGAAGGGACTGGATGCATTGGAAAAGAGATTATTGCAGGCACAAAAGAGAAAATTGAAGGACCATGTTATTAGAATGACGGATATGCAGAACGAACTTTTTCCAAACTTATCATTACAGGAGCGACAACTTAATTTTTCAGAATTGTACTTGGAATTAGGTAATCAACTTATCCCGGAGTTAATGGATAGTTTAGATCCACTCTCAAACAGCTTTACACTACTCAAAACAACTTAGGTGGTAAAGAATAGGGAAAAGATACCGTTGGCTTGGTTATTGGCATCCGTATCTTTCGTTTCCATTATCATCATTAGTTTTTTAAAAACTTCCTTGGAGTTGGAAGATGCAGAACAAGCCTATTATTCACAATGGTGGAGGTTAGGGTATGATGATCAACCACCTTTGTTCACTTGGATTCAAAAAGCCATTAATAGCATTTTTGGAGTTACTAAATTCTCCTTATCCTTTTTACGTGGAATACTTTTTGGAGCTGTAATCTTGTCTTTTTATGGACTCGCTAAAAGAGTTTTAAATGATAAAGCTAGAGCTGAAATTGTAGTATTGAGTTCAGCTTTAATTCCTGTTTTTATTGACTTTACTTTCCGAAGGCTATCGCATACTTTGTTGCTTTGTTTAATGGTTCTATTAACGCTTCAGGTAATAGCGCAATTGATAGAAAGGAAATCTATACGTAAGTATCTTTTGCTGGGAATTTGTTTTGGTTTAGGAATGCTTTGCAAATACAACTATTCAATTTTTTTAATGATGGTTTTGGGAGCTTCTTTTTTTGATGCTTCGCTAAAACGGATTGTATGGAACCCTAAGATTCTGTTATCCTGTACAATCGCTTTTCTACTCTTTTCTCCTCATTTTTACTGGTTGATACAAGGGAAGTATTTAAGCTTTATTGGTAAAAGTATTAGCACAAAGTTGGAGACTGAAGGGCCTGGAGTTTTTGTTCTAACCCCTATTTTGGAATTGATAAAAGCGCTTTTAGAAATATTGCTCCCATTACTATTGGTAGTAGGATTGTTTTTGGTATTGAAAAAAGTGAGGTGGGAATCTAAAAACGTTCCAAAATGGCTACGGAACATGGGAGTGATACAAATAGCGGTACTAGTCCTGTTTTTTATATTTATGAATGTAAAAGAAGTGCAAGTCCGTTGGTTGGTTCCATTGCTGTTACCTTACTTTATATTTTTGATAGGAAACCTAGGTTTAGATAATAAAAAAGTTAGAAAATGGGGCATGCCACTATTTCTATTTATTTTGGTATTTCAAGTATTCCGTACTCCTGCAGAACGATTTCTTGGTATTACTTCGGATACCCATTTTGATTATGCTGGTTTGTCAGACAAATTGCAGACAGAATACTCAAATTCGGTTTGGGTGTTACCAAATGTTACTTACGGAGGACAAATTAAATTGCATAACTCTGAAAAAGAACTATTCACTTTGGACGACTTTTCAATTTCAGAATCCAAAAAGTATGATAGACCTCATGTAATCTTGTCATCTTTGAATAGGCTTTCTGAAAGTTTAAAACCGACAGATAGTTTATTGCAATATGGTCCAGACAAGGAAGACTTATATTTTTTTGAAGTTTATGGAACAGAAAATTTACCTTTCCATTCGTTATCTACCAATGAAAATTGAACGCGGGTATGATAGTGATTCCCCAGTTTTAAAAAATCCATTTTATCTGGAAGAATATGCACCATGCTAAAATGGTTTTTTTTGCTTAGATATTCAATTTCGTTATGATTGTTTATGGAATCTCCTGGAGACTTAATTGCGTTGTACTCTTTTTGTCCTTTTACAGGAACATTGTCCCAGTGCGCTTTTAATACTTCCTTGTTAGTTTCAATGATAGCTTTCCCCTCAATTCTTAGCTGTGTCATTTTGGTGGGATTATAAAAAAGTCCACTAACCGTATTGTTATTCTGCAACTGCGCTATTTTAGGGGAACGATTATCTGTATAAAATGTTAATCGTAATTCGGGTGATACCTGTCGTAAAACAAGCATGCGTTGTCCAATAGAATTGTCCAACCCAAGGGTTCCCAACACAAAATACCTGAAAGGATGCCCTTTTTCAATGGCTCCCAACTTAAGTTCTTCGCATAATTCTTTAAAAAAAGGAGTAGTCATTATACGTGAAAGTAACTTTTTTCAAAAAAAGTTTAAAAATAAAGTAGGGTTTTTTTTGAGGTAGTTGTTTTACTACTGAAAATTGCTATGAAATTTTCAAAGATATGAGTAGGTTAACTCATATGTTTAGGTTGGTTTTGATTTTATTTAAAAGCCCCGGAGTGGTTCCCGGGGCTTTTGTTTTTAACTAACTTAACTCTGAATGTTTAATTGGTACAGGCATCTGGAATATCCCTTGTCACTATTTCTTTTGATATTAAATGACTTATTACGGTGGTGCCTCTCAGTGTTATATCGATAAAGTCAGAACCAATCTCATTTATTACACCTGAAAACCCATTAAAGTTGAATTGAGACATAATTTCTAGTCCAGTCAAAAAGTTTCCATTTTGATAATCCCCACGAATACGATATTCTTGGACATAGGGTACACGAATGTTTTCGTACTCTTGATAAATGTCTGCTGCAGCGGTTCCCCTACCAGCCGGAACAGTAATGGTTCTTTTAGATGAAAGTTCTAAAGTTTCTGAAGTGCTGGTCTCAGCAGTTTCGGTTCTAGTTTCTGTTGTGGTATGCCCCACACTTAAACCTGCCGTTACAGAGGCCGTCGTTGAATTGGAGGCTCCAAAAAATTGTGTGTTCACGCTAGTTTCTACCGTAGAAGAAATTGTTGTGGACAAACTCGCTTCCACGGAAGTCGCTACCTGAATGGATTCAGACCATGAGTAGGTGTCTGTTCTGGTCAAAGTTTTTACTACCCCAACTTCATCGGTCAATGGGCCGCTACTACAATTTTTAAGAGCTGTATTGTAAGCAGCGATAGTTTTTGATGGAGGAAGTATTGGAGCTAGAAAACTGGTGTTACGTGATTCGAAGTTCCAGTCAATTTCAAAATTTAAAATTCTAAAATGTGAGGGAGTTTCCACAGTTTGGGAAGTAATGGATTCCAAACTTGCTGAAGCAATTAAGGGGATGTTCGTTGTTTGTGGAATGATAAAAAATTTGCCAGTGTCTATTTTTTGTATCTTAAATTGATAGTTGGTCCGTGAAGCAGCATCTGGAGTGTTGCCGCCATTTGTGGTATAGTTCGCCTCAGATTGCACGTTTAATCTATTGTTGGCATCCATGTACAGATAATGTTTTTTACTTCCGTTGGGGTTAAAAATGTTGAAGATATTGTTTTCGGCATCTATAGTTTCAAATCTAAATTTGGTAAACGGAATAGTCTGTTGTGTATCGTTTATATAGTCCAAATCTGAAGCTCGACGCACCCTAACTTCAGTATCAAGATCAGTTGTGGATGTGCGCAAAGTTGCTGAGGGTGCTCCAAAAACCGAAGTAATGCTGGCATCTAAAATTTGTAGGTAATAGTCCACTTCGGGGTTTAAAACTATGGGATTTATATCGATTTTGGTCGGGTCGTCTACCTCAGTTTCCGAAGGACTGGAGGTGAAAGACTTTTTAGTGCTGGTAAACACAGCTAGGACTTCACCAAGAGCATTTTCAACAGTGATACTCATGGCCACACCATCTTCAAGCTCATTCCTTTCCGTTTCCGATAGGTCTTTATTTTCAAATGAAAAGCTGGCTAAAAAGGTATCTTGGCCTATGTTGACATCATAATCACCGGCTTTTTCTCCTTCGGATAGGGTAATAATAGCCTTAGTTGGAGCGTATCCCTTTCGTTTTAAACTTCTTGCACTAATGCTAAGGCCCAATTGCCCCTCGTCTATTTCATATTCATCGGTATCAACATTGGACTGGGTAGTTTCCAATTCCGAATTGAGTCCAGGTGGCATGGTTGTCCCAGGGTCATCTTTGCTGCATGCTACTACAGTAATAAGCAGGAGTAGTGTAAAAATTCGATTGAATACTAGATTTGTTGTTTTCATCACTTTTTGTTTTGTGGGTTAAACTGGATTTGTTGTTTTGTGTGACCTGCCCGGGAAACGGTCTGCAGCCCTTAGCCGAGCAAGACCACAAAACTGTTGTCATGGGTTCATATAGAATTCTCATGACACCACAAACCTAAAGCGCTGTTTTTGAGGCATAAAAAAAGAGGGGTGGACAATGGGTGGACACACCAAAATTTGCATGAGGACAAAGAGTGGACTTCTTTGTTAGCACCTATTTTTAAAGGCTTAGCACTAAATCTTGTAAAGAGTCTTCTGTGGTGATATCCAGTTTTTTACGTAGTCGATAACGTGCTTTTTTTATCCCTTCGGGTGAAATATTAAGGATATTGGCAATCTCTTTTGAGGAAAGATTCATTTTTAAAAGCGCCATTAAACGAAGTTCATTTGAGGTGACATCCGGAAATTTGGATTTTACATTACTATTGAAATCTTTGTGTACTTCTTCAAAATAACGCGCAAAATTTTCCCAATTATTGTCGTCCTGAAGGTCAAAATTAATGGTACGAATCAATTGCTGATAGCCCTTTTTGGACTCTTCATTTTCTTTGAGCTCCTGGGCCTTTTGTTTTAGGCTTTCCAAAACTTCGTTCTTTTTGGCAAGGTGCAACGCATGGGTGGTCAGTTCTTTCTTTTTAAAGGCCAATTCAGAATCTACTTTTTCTTTTTCGAGCTTGTTGCGTTTTAATTTTTGGCGAATGGCGTAAAAACCAATTAAAGAGAGTAAAAGACCAATACCCAAAAGTAGCTTTTGAAGATTGCTGATTGATGCTTGCTGTTCTAAAACCGTTATTTCCTTTTCTTGCAGAACTATTTGTTGTTCTTTTTTTTCAGTTTCATACTGCGTTTTTAATTCTTCAATTTGTTTGAACTTGTTCGAATTAAAAATAGAGTCATTTAACCTTTCATACTTTTTCCGATTGCTTAAAGCTTCGCTATAGAGCCCCATTTTTTCATGGATTATGGATCTATCTCGGTAAGCATCTTTGAGATATACCAGTGATCCAACAGAATCTGCTAGGTTTATTGATTTGGAATTGTACTCCAGTGCTTTTATATAATTCTTTTTACCCCTGTAGGCATTGGTAATGTCATTATATCCAATTATCTCATTATTTACAGAACCACGTTTGCTTGCGGTTGCTATGGATTTGAAAAAATATTCCAATGCTTTGTCATATTCTTTTTGTTCCATAAACACTGCACCAATGTTTCCCAAATTGGCAGCAACATAATCATCCCTTTTCATTGCATGACTAACTTCTAAACTATTATGGTAGTTTTCCAACGACTTGTCATACTCTTTCAGATGATAAAATAGGGAGCCTAATTCCATATAAACATTTGCTTGCCATATTTTATCATTTTGCTCTTTAAAAATTTCCAGACTTTCGGAAAGTGGTTGAAGTACATCTCCATAGTTGCGACGAAGAAGTTCAATTCTACCATACTTGGCCTTTAAAATTCCAACCTTCATAGGTTTTGGAATTGTTAAAGTGTCCAATGCCCTCAGTGAAAGCAATAAATTTTCGACTGCTTTCTTATAGTTTCCTTTATCAACATAAGTGGTCGATTTCTGGGAAAAAGCATCAGAAGTCAGTTCTCCATCGCCTAGGTTTTTTGCTATGAGTATGGTTTCGTCGTTGAGGTTTAAAGCCTTTTCGAAACTACCTTCAAGGTTTTCCAATTTAGCCCAGTTTAAAAGAATGTTATATTGATTTGTCAAATCTTTTAGTTCTTCGTAAATACCTTTTGCAAGCTTAGAATAATAGATTGTAGAGTCAAGATTTCTATGGGCTCCAAAGTGTCTAGCCATATTTAGGTAAGCATTGGCTGTTCCTTGAGTGTAATCTATTTTTTTGGATAACTCTAATTGTTCTTTTGCATAGCTCAATGCTTCTTCAGGAGTTTCTAGGCCAAATTTAGCTTTAAAAAGTTCATCCAAAGTCTTTACCTTTTCAATACCATCGGCTTGGGAATGGTATACTTTTAAGATGCTATCCAATTTCTGATTTTCCTGTCCAAAAATAAATAGGGAAAAACCAAGAAATACAAAAAGGAGGGAGATTGAGGTTTTCAAAGGGGTTGGTTTATCTTCTAAAAATAAGGAATTTTAAACCAAGCTTTTTAAAATTAAAAATTTTTCAATTTAAATTTTGAGAACCTAGTCAAGCGATATAAGTCAATTAGCTCCACTAGCCGAAGAACGCATTGATTCAGGCCTAGTGCTGCTACCTGATGTTTCAGCAGAATTTTCTGTTTCAATTTTTAAATTTTCTATAGATAGTTCTTCTTCTGCAATATCATCTTTTGTACACGAAATTGATACTGCAAAAAACGTAGCAAGAAATAATAATCCTAAAATTTTAGATTTGATTTTCATAAGGGTTGGATTACCCCTTAAAGATAGGTAATTACACCCAACTTTTTGGAAAATAGATTATTACGGATTATTCTAGTTTAAACGTTTCTTTACCTGGCCCTACTCCTTTTATGATTAATGATTTCCATTCTTTAGGTAGAATAGGATTTTTTTGAACAATTCCTTCATTAGTAATGTCCAACCCACCAAAACCAAATAAGACTACTTGTAGCATGCCGCCTGCGCCAGTTGCAAAATAAGGATTATCGCTTGTTGCGGCTTCAGCCAGAGCACCAAAAGGAGGTCTTTTGTTAGGCTCATAACTTCTCCTAAATAATCGGTATGCTTCTTTGGCATTACCCAAACGTGCATAAATAACAGCAAACACGGATTGACCCATGGCTGGGCCTTCTTCCGCCAATTTGGGTTCGTAGTATTTCAAATCTTTCAACACCGTTTCCTCATCGTTTACCACATCCAAAGGATAGGTCAATAGATTGACATCTGCCTGTTTTATGCGTTCCCCATTGTAAGTGGCATGCTCCTTAGTTGTTCCATCTTCAAATTTTAATATCCTGATTTTGGAAGCAACCTTATTCCACAGTGGGTCCGCTGTTTCTCCAACTGTTTTTGCAGCTTCTGTGGCATATTGCAATGCTGTTATGGCCGAGCCATTGGTAAAGGCATTGTCATCCACATTGGGAGCAAATTCATTCGCACCAACTACATTCTTAATGCTGTAGGTCCCATCTTCATTTTTTATGGCACGGCTTACCCAATAATCCGCAACTTCCTTCATTAATGGATATCCTTTGGATTTTAACCATTCTAAATTTTGAGAAACGCGATAGTAGTTCCAAAAAGCAATGGAGACATCTGCAGTAATATGATGCTCAAAAGTTCCTGTCAAGGCCCATGCCGGAGTAGCCTCCTCACCCGTATCATCACTTTCCCATGGGAACATAGCACCTTTGTATCCAAAATTGATTGCTTTTTCTTTGGCTTTGCCTAGTCTGTCTGAGCGATAATTGACCAAGGAACGTGCAATGTCTTGGTTCAATAAGAGAAGGGGTGGGAACATCCAAAGCTCTGAATCCCAAAAAATATGTCCGTTGTAACTCTGTGAGGATAGTCCCATGGGTGCTATGCTCAAATCAGAATCTCCTCTAGAAAAGGCATACAAATGATACAAGGCCAAACGAACATCTAACTGATCTTGTAAATTTCCCTCAATAATAATATCTCCCTCCCACAATTCTTCCCACAGTTTTTTATGTTGCCCCAATAAGTCAGCCCTTGGAGTCAACAAATTGAAAATTACAAATCGTTCAGACTCTGTTTGTGGATCATCAAAATCTTGGGTAGAGCATTCTGCACCGGTCCAAGCAAATTGAAAAGTATCTCCTTTTTTTAAGGTCTTTTTAAATGACAAACGGTTATCATAAGCGGAAACTTGCTCATGAATAAGCTCTGGACGTTCATGTTCTCGTGTTGAATTGATGGCATGCCAAATAAATGTAGCCGAAGTGCCTACAATATGCTTACCCAAACGGCTTTCCGCAACAGTTTGCAGAATGGGCATTGTGGTTTCCAAATCTTGAAGCACCCTAAAAGTACTGTTAGGACTATGATATTCGCCCGGAGTGCTTATAATTCCAGTTGCTTTTACATCGATTTTTTTTAATGGTTCTATTTGAACATCTATATAACCCGAATACTGAACATTGCGTAATGCATAAATGGTGTAAGAAACTTTTGCTTTGTCTTTAAATATAAAACTGGTGGTGAAACCAGCAGTCTTCATATTTAGTGTCTGTTGCCAATTGGATACATTTTTTTCAGTGATTTTTTCGCCATCAACTTCAATCTCCATATTTGCGAAGTTCATTCCCAGTAGAATACGACTTACCCCCAAAGGAGATTCTTTGTCATATACATTATTGAGAATTATGGATTTGGTTTGGAAAGGTTTGTCCTCGGGTAAAATCCCTATTCTTCCATTTGCGGTTACAATTCCAGTATATTTTTCTACTTTTTTAGAGGAAATGCTCCACCCATCTTCTTGAGCAAGAATAGAAACACCCATGAAAAGGGTGAGTAAAGCACAGCATGTATTTTTCATTTTTAAAGACCTTTAAAATAAGTCTTTAAAGTATGATTTTATTTCGAATAATGTAGCTTCGGCCATGGTGTCAAAACGTAAATCTGCATGACCTACTCTGTCTTTAGGCCCAATGCCCACACTATGGAAGCCTCCAGCTTTAGCTGCATCAATACCGCTTTCTGCATCTTCAAAAACAATGCATTCTTCAGGCTGTAGATTTAATTTTTCAGCACCATATAGAAAAATATCTGGTTCTGGTTTGCTTTTGGAAACACTATTACCGTCGCCAATAACATCAAAGTACCCAGATGCATTTAACTGTTGTAGCACTTTTATCGCATTTTTACTGGCGCTTCCCAATGCTACACTAAATCCTTCTGTTCTTAAATGGGTCAACAATTCTTTGGCCCCAGGTAGGTAATCATCAGGAGTCATGGTCTCAAGACTGGTAACGTAAATGTCATTTTTTTTAGTCGCAAGGGTCGCTAAAGTCTTCTCATCTAGAGTAGTATTGTTATGGTCTAAGATGACTTGGATGGAATCCATGCGGGAAATACCCCGGAGTTTATCATTAACCTCATGGTCAAAATTCCAACCCATGTCATCAGATAGTTTTTTCCATGCTTTGTAATGAGATTCTGCCGTATCGGTAATGACCCCGTCTAAATCGAAGATAAATCCTTTAATCATGGTTTGTGTGTTTAGGAAACGCAAAGAAATGATGAATAATGTTAAGAAAAAAACTACTTAACGTTATATTCTAGTCGTTTTAGGCTAAAAAGAGTCAATAAAAGCAAGAAAACAGAGACGATAAAGCTATGTTGATAAACCCTTAAAAAAGTTGTTATAAATATCCCTGAAAAGATACTTTTTCTACTGAAGCAAATTGCTATTTTTGCCCATGCATAACAACGTACTTATCCTAGATTTTGGTTCCCAGTACACACAATTGATCGCAAGACGCGTTAGGGAGCTTAACATTTACTCAGAAATAAAACCTTATAACAATCCACCCAAGGATTTATCAGCCTATAAAGCGGTAATACTCTCTGGGTCTCCACATTCTGTTAGAGGAGATAATGTCCCACATCCAGATTTATCTGAGATAAAAGGAAAAAAACCTTTGCTGGGCATTTGCTATGGAGCTCAATATTTGGCGCACTTTCACGGAGGTAATGTGGCACCATCAGCCACTCGAGAATATGGAAGGGCAAATCTATCCTATGTAAAGGAAAACGAGGAATTTTTAAAAGGTATTGATGAAAACAGCCAGGTTTGGATGAGCCATAGTGATACCATAAAGGAATTGCCTGACGGCGCAACACGTTTAGCAAGCACGCAGGATGTAGAAAATGCTGCTTTTCGAATTGAGGATGAAAAAACGTTTGGTATTCAGTTCCATCCAGAGGTATATCATACTAAAGATGGAAAAAAGCTATTGGAAAACTTTCTGGTAAATATTGCAGGTCTACAACAGGATTGGACCCCGGATGCTTTTGTGGAAACCACCGTAGAAGAACTCAAAGAAAAAATTGGAGATGATAAAGTAATCCTAGGCCTTTCTGGAGGAGTGGATTCAAGTGTGGCGGCCATGTTATTGCATAAAGCTATTGGGCCACATTTGCATTGCATCTTTGTGAACAATGGATTGCTTAGAAAAAATGAGTTTGAAAGCGTACTGGATCAGTACAAGCACATGGGCTTAAATGTAAAGGGCGTTGATGCTTCGGCACGTTTTTTGGATGCTCTGAAAGGAGAATCGGATCCTGAAGGAAAAAGAAAGATCATTGGCAGGGTGTTTATTGAAGTTTTTGATGATGAGGCACATCAGGTAGAAAACGCAAAATGGCTGGCCCAAGGTACTATTTACCCTGACCGGATTGAATCGGTTTCAGCAAGTGGAGGACCTTCGGCAGTTATTAAAAGTCATCACAACGTAGGCGGATTGCCTGATTATATGAAATTGAAAATTGTGGAACCGCTGCAATTGTTATTTAAAGATGAGGTACGAAGGGTTGGAAGAAATTTAGATATGGACCCAACGATTCTTGGTCGCCATCCTTTTCCCGGCCCAGGTTTGGGAATCCGTATTTTAGGTGACATTACAGAAGAAAAGGTGTCCATTTTGCAAGAAGTGGATGCTATTTTTATTGATGGATTGAAAAAATGGGGATTATATGATAAGGTATGGCAGGCCGGAGCTATGCTTTTACCCGTAAATAGTGTAGGAGTAATGGGAGACGAACGTACATATGAAAAATGTGTAGCTTTAAGAGCTGTAGAAAGCACTGATGGTATGACTGCAGATTGGGTCAATTTGCCCTATGAATTCCTACAAAAGACATCCAATGATATAATAAATAAGGTCAAAGGCGTTAATAGAGTAGTGTATGACATTAGCTCAAAGCCACCTGCAACTATAGAATGGGAATGAAAAAACATATTTTAAGACTTAGCATTGTTGTCTTTTTCTTGGCTTCAATTCAAGTTTCTGCTCAGAAGTATACAACTCATGCGGTTAAAGAAGGGGAGACTTTACAAAGTATCTCCCAAAAGTATAGGGTCACCCCTTTCACCATTTTACAATCCAATAAGGAGATTAAAACAGCTTCGGATGTAAAAGCAAATACAATCTTAATTATTCCATTAGATGGTTCCGTAATAACCCAAGAGGAAAAACCTAAAGTGGAAAAGACCGAGGAACAAGAAAAACCTTTGAGCTTTTCTAGACATAGGGTAAGGAAAAGAGAAACCTTGTTTGGACTTACACAACGCTACAAAATCACAGAAGAGCAGTTGAAACGGTACAACAGACAATTGTATTCGGAACCACTAAAAAAGGGTATGATATTACAAGTGCCGAAATTCCCAGAGCCTACACCAGAGGATGAACGTGCACTTGATTTTGAAACGTATACGGTACAACCTAAAGAGACTAGATGGAGTATTGCCCATAAGTACGGAATTACGGTTGATAGCTTGGTTATACTAAATCCTGATCTAAGTAAAAGCTCAGATTATTTGGCGGTGGGCCAAGAACTAAATTTACCAAGACCTAAAGGTGACAGCCTAGAAAATCAACAAGTAGATTTATATACTTCTTTTACAGTGCCACCCAAACAAACTCTATACAGTTTAGGAAAAGAGTATGGTATTCCTTCGGATTCCATTGTAAAACTGAATCCAGAAATTATGAAACTTGGCGGCCTTAAGGAAGGAATGGTTATTCGTCTTCCCAAGAAAAAGGATACCTCAGGAGAAGTAAATACAGAAAATTTCATTTTTTATGAAGTAAAACCTAAGCAAAATATCTTTAGACTTACCCAAAACTTAAAGATTACAAGGGATGAATTGTTTCAATTGAACCCAGATTTGGAAAATGGACTTAAAGCTGGTATGGTTTTAAAACTTCCTAAGGATAGTGGTAATGGTCTAGAAGTTAAAAATGCGCTTGTCTTAGATAAAATTAGTTTGATAGATAGCATCAATGTTCTAAACAGACCAAAATTGGTTTTTATGCTACCTTTTAGATTGGATAGGGTTGATTTTAAGGATAGAAAGAAGACCATTAGTCAAATAGAAACAAGAAGAGACATCAGTTTAAGTGTTGGATTCTATTCGGGAGCATTGGTCGCCTTGGACTCTATTAAGAAAATGGGTGTCTCTGTTGATGTAAAAACTTTTGATACGGAGCTAAGTCAAACAAAGGTCAAAGAAATTTTATTTAGGGAAAATCTTTTAGGGGTAAACGCCATTATCGGTCCGGTATCTTCAGGAGCTTTAAATGAGGTGGCGGTTCAGGCTGCTTCAAAAAATATTCCTGTGATCTCTCCAATAGCTTCAGATAGTCAATTGAGTCATAGCAATGTATATTTCTCAGTTCCAACAGATGATATTCTTCGACAAAAAATGCTTTCCTACATGGAAAAAAACTACACAGATCAAAATGTAGTTATTATTGCCGATTCTACTCATCAAGTGGCCTATGACTCTATTATATCCAAGTTTCCTACTGCTCAAATTGCAAAAATCATTGATAATAAGTCATTGCACTTAGACGAGTTTTTGATTATGCTTTCTGAAACTAAGGAGAACTGGGTATTTGTGGAAACAGATCAACCCAATATGGTTTCTAGCGTTAGTTCTATTCTAAATTCAGCAATTTCTGAAGAGGCTCCCGTAAGAATGTTCACTACAAATTTTAATAGCGCCTTTGAAAGCGATGCAGTATCCAGCACCCACCTTTCCAATTTAAAATTTAGTTACCCTTCTTTTTATAGAGAAGCGGGAACTGATGCCTTTACTAAAGCATATAGAAAGCGGTACAAAGGTTTAAAACCTGATCGTTATGCAGTGCGGGGTTTTGATGTGACCTTTGATGTTTTACTGAAACTGGCCCATAAAAACAACCTTTTTGAAACCTCCAAAATTATTGGGCTTACAGAATATACAGGGAACAGTTTCAACTATTTGAATAATAGGTCTTCTGGATATTATAACACGGCCTGCTATTTAATGGAGTATGATAGTTTACGAATTAAAGAAATAAAGTTAGATGACCTCTAAAGTTACTTATACAGGAGAATTACGGACCACATGTTTGCATCTAAGGTCTAACAATGAATTTATTACAGATGCTCCAGTTGATAACAACGGATTGGGACAAGCATTCTCACCAACAGATACGGTAGCTACTGGTCTAGGAAGTTGCATGCTGACAATGATGGGTATTAAAGCTAGGGACTTAGAAGTAGACCTATCTGGTTCTACTGCCGAAATTACCAAACACATGGCTGCAAATCCTAGGCGCATTTCTAAAATTGAAGTGAAAATGGAACTCCCTGCCAATATTTCTGAAAAGCATAGGAAAATTTTAAAGAATACTGCAAATACCTGTCCCGTGCATTATAGCTTACATCCTGATATTGAAAAAATAATTGAATTTCATTGGGTAAAGTAATTTCTATAGGATGCCTTTTATTTCTTTGTTTCTTAGGATACGCCCAAGAAATTGAAGAGGGCATTTTATGGGATTCCGGTAAACGACTTACTTGGTCAGATTTTAGAGGTAAAATCCCACCAGCTGCCGTACCTGCAGCCACTACAGCAAGTGGAATAAGTTATAAATACTCTGCAAATCTAATTCATCATGAGGTAGAACTGGATTTTGAAGTAAATGCTTTTTTCTATCCAAATGAATCTTGGTACAAGCCAGAAATCTGCGATGACCTAATCTTAAGTCATGAGCAACTCCATTTTGATATTTCTGAACTCTTTGCTCGTAAGATGAGGGATAAGCTGAAACGTACTTCTTTTTCAGATAACGTAAAGGCCGAGATACGGAAAATCTACAAGGAAATTTTAAAGGAATTAGAAGATTTTCAAGATTTATACGACTGGGAAACCAGCTTTTCCAGAAACGCTGAAAAGCAATTGGAGTGGAACAAGAGGATAGCTAAGGCTTTGGATAAAAACTAAATTTTATTGTCGGTTGTAACGTTTGGCATATTTCGTATTCTTTATAGTGTATGAAAATTCTAGAAAAGGGCAACTATTACGGCATCCGTAAATTGGAATTAGAGAATGTAGGTGTTTCTTTTTCCGAATATGATTATAATTTACCGCAAACAGATTGGCATTATCATGAAAACCCCTACTTCATGTATGTCTTGGACGGAAACCTTAAAGATATCAATAGGGGAGGTACTACACTGTGTCCTCCTGGCAGCTTTTTGTTTCATAATTGGCAAGAAATGCACATGAATACTAAAGAAACTCGTTTAGCAAAAGGTTTTCATATTGAATTAGATCGAAATTGTTTCGGAAAGAAAAACCTAAACGAAAACCTTTGGGAAGGTAGCGGACTTATGAAAGATCCAAGATTACACCAAACCTTGGCAAAAATCTACTATGAGTTTAAATGTAACGATAAGTATTCCACTGTATCTTTAGATGTATTGGTTTTGCAACTTTGTGAGGAAGTATGGGGAGAGGATTTGACTCCAATAAAAACAGAACCGGAATGGATAGAGAAATTAAGACAATTGATATATGATGACCCTAATGATTTAACATTATCCTCACTTTCCAAAACTTTGGGTGTGCACCCGGTGCACTTGTCTCGAAGTATCCCAAAATATCTCAATACCACATTGGGAGATTACATTAGAAGCCATAAAATTAAAAAAGCTATTCATCTATTGGGAAATCAGAATTACTCTCTTACTGAGATAGCGCACTCTTGCGGATTTTCTGATCAAAGTCATTTTACACGAACATTCAAAAATTGTTTCCAAGAAACCCCAAAAACCTTTAGGCAAAAGTTTCTCTAATCCTGTTTCATGTTAATATCATTCTATTTTTATCATAAATGCTTGATTTACTTTGTTGAAATAATCAAAAAACAATAGAAATGAACAAATTCATCTGGTATGTATTAATGATTGTGATTCCAACTTCTCTAAGCGCTCAATTGGACTTTTCAGAGAAAAACAGAATAGACCATGCACTCTTTAAAGAAATGGATAAAAAGATTGATAATGGAGATTATGAGAGGATTACAAGTGTTTTGGTCGCCAGGCAGGGAAAACTGGTTTTTGAAAAATACTATAATGGAACAGATATAAACACGAAAAGAAACACCCGATCTGTAACTAAAACTATGGCTACCATCCTCACAGGAATTGCTATAGATAAAGGGTATATAAAATCAGAAAAGGAAAAAATTTTTAAATACTTGAAACCAGAATTGCCCATAAAAAATCAAGATCCTAGAAAACAAGAGATTACTATTGAAGATTTGTTGACCATGAGCTCTATGCTTGAATGTGATGATGATAATATGTTTTCGAGAGGCAATGAAGAGCGCATGTATATTGTTGAAGATTGGCTTCAGTTTTTTGTAGACCTTCCAATACGTTCGTTTCCATTTGGGCCTAAACCGAAAGACTCCCCTTATGGTAGGGCTATGAGCTATTGCTCTGCCGGAGCTGCGACAATGGCTGTAGTTGTTGAAAATGCTGTAGAGATGCCTTTGGACAGTTTTGTAGCACAAAACTTATTTGACCCATTAAATATTAAGGATTATAAATTGCACTATACGCCTTCCAGTGTTTTAAACACAGCTGGCGGAAGTGAATACAGAAGCCGTGATTTTTTAAAGATCATCCAAATGTTTCTTCAAAATGGCGAATGGGACGGAAAACAAATTCTTTCAAAAGAATGGATTCAAAAAGCAACTTCACCTAAGGCAAATGCAAGAGAAGGAACTGATTACGGATATTTGTTATGGTTGAAGTCTTTTGGAAGTGATAAAAAGTACAGATCATATTATATGTCCGGAAATGGTGGGCAAAAAGTTCTGGCAATTCCAGAATTGGAAGCTGTAGTTGTAATTACAACCACTAACTACGGAAACAGAAAAGCCCATGGTTATACGAACGAGTTAATGAATAATTATATAGTACCAGCCTTATTTAATTAGACATCGCACCGTAAAAAAGCATCTTTAAGAGCTTCAATCTTGTCATCCCAAGTTGTGATAAACTCTTGTGCCACGTGGCCAGTAAAACCTGTATCTAAAATTGCTTTTATGATGGCAGGGTAATACAATTCTTGGGTTTCATCAATCTCATGCCGCCCTGGTACACCCGCGGTATGGTAGTGCCCAAAGTAGGGATGATAATTTTGAATACTTCTGATGATGTCGCCTTCTTGTATTTGCATATGGTAGATATCAAAAAGGAGTTTAAAGTTGTCACTGCCCAGATGTTTGCAGAGTTCCACGCCCCATATGGAGCTATCGCACATATAATCTGGATGGTTGACCTGATTGAACAATTCCATTTGAATTACAACACCATGTTTTTCTGCCAAAGGCATGATCTTGGAAAGTCCGTCCACGCAATTTTGTAGCCCTACATAATCGTTAATCCCCCTTCGGTTGCCACTAAAACAGATGAGATTGGTATATCCGGCTTCAGCTACCTGAGGGATTATCTCTGTATAGTTCTTTATGAGTTCTTCATGGTATTTTGGGTCGTTCCACCCTTCTGTCAAGCTAATTTCTGCACCATTGCACATAGAACAATGAATATCATACTTTTTCAAAAGTGGCCAATCTTTTGGACCGATAAGATCAATCGCCTTTATCCCTAACCCATTCAATATTTGAAGAAATTCTTCTAAAGGCAAATGGCCAAAACACCATTGACATACACTATGATTAATGTTGTTTTTTAGATCAAAATCCTTACTTTTTTTTTGGCTTTGAGCTAAGGATGTGGTGGTTGCAATACCCGCCGACCCAACTGCTGCTGCCGCTATGAAATTTCTTCTCTTCATGATTAGGCGTTTATACCAAGAAAGATAGTATTTTAGAAGTATAAATGGAAATTCAACCTGACAAAGAAAAGTTACTGGAACTTGCCCACTATAAAATGCCCTTTGGTAAGTACAAAGATTGCTATTTGGTAGATTTGCCCTTGGCTTATTTGGTGTGGTTCAGACAGAAAGGGTTTCCAAGAGGAAAGCTTGGAGAACATTTAATTACCATGTTAGATGTAAAGGACAATGGTCTGGAACCAATGATTAGGAAAATTAGAAAAGAATTTCCTAAGTAATGATCTTATTTTTCGCTGGCAATTTGTAACTTTACGCCCCGTAATAGAGTTCCCAATATGTCACAAACCAAGTACATTTTCGTTACGGGTGGCGTTACTTCTTCCTTAGGTAAAGGAATTATCGCCGCATCTTTAGCCAAGTTACTACAGGCTAGAGGTTACCGAACTACCATACAAAAACTAGATCCTTATATCAATGTTGATCCAGGAACATTAAATCCTTATGAGCATGGAGAATGCTATGTTACCGATGATGGGGCCGAGACGGATCTGGATTTGGGGCATTATGAGCGCTTTCTAAACGTTCGCACTTCACAGGCTAACAATGTTACCACTGGCAGGATTTACCAAAGCGTTATTGAAAAGGAACGTAGGGGTGAATTCTTGGGCAAAACGGTACAAGTTGTTCCACATATTACCAATGAGATAAAAGAACGCATTCAGATTTTAGGGAATAGTGGGGATTATGACATTGTAATTACAGAAATTGGAGGTACTGTAGGTGATATTGAATCTTTACCATATATAGAAGCCGTTAGACAACTTTTATGGGAATTGGGAGATAATAATGGGATGGTAATACATCTAACTTTGGTGCCATTTCTTTCTGCAGCAGGTGAACTGAAAACCAAACCCACACAACACTCCGTAAAAACCTTGATGGAGAGTGGAATAAAAGCTGATATTCTGGTTTGTAGAACTGAGCACGAAATATCTGATGACATCAAGGAAAAACTGGCACTTTTCTGTAATGTAAGGAAAGAAGCCGTGATTCAATCTATAGATGCATCCACCATTTATGATGTTCCAGTATTGATGCAAGAAGAGGGATTGGACAAAGTGACACTTGAAAAATTAGCACTTCCTCAGGAAACAGAACCAAACCTTGAGCAATGGAAGCAGTTCTTAAAAAAGCATAAGAACCCAAAGAATAAAGTAACTATTGGCCTCATTGGCAAATATGTTGAACTTCAAGATTCCTACAAATCTATTTTAGAATCTTTCATTCATGCAGGTGCAGCTAATGAAGTAAAGGTAGACATACGATCTATACATTCTGAGCATATTACAGCATCAGAAGTTGATGAAAAATTAAAAGGATTGGATGGGATTTTGGTAGCCCCTGGTTTTGGAGAAAGAGGTATTGAGGGCAAAATCTTAGCGGTAAAATATGCTCGTGAAAATGATGTTCCATTTTTAGGGATATGTTTAGGTATGCAAATGGCAGTAATTGAATTTGCACGGAATGTTTTAGGTCTGGAAAACGCTAATTCCACAGAGATGGATGAGAATACCCCAGAACCTGTTATTAGCCTAATGGAAGAGCAAAAATTGGTTACAGATATGGGCGGCACAATGCGTTTAGGAGCATGGGATTGCCAACTCAAAGAAGGTAGTCTGGTAAATAAAGTCTATTCCAAAACGGATATAACCGAACGTCATAGACATCGTTTTGAATACAATAACGACTATAAAGCTCAAATGGAAGAAGCTGGATTATTGGCCACGGGTCTAAATCCAAAAACTGGCTTGGTTGAGGTGATTGAGATTCCGTCGCATCCGTGGTTTGTAGGAGTACAGTATCATCCAGAATATAGGAGTACGGTTGCAAACCCCCATCCGTTGTTTGTGGGTTTTGTAAAGGCAGTTTTGGTGCAAAAGCAGCAACAAACTAATGCCAGTTTGGCATAAACTCCAGTTTTGGACATATATTTGCCACCTGAAATAAAGATTTTCACTAAATAACTTTCATGGAAGAAAAGAAACTGGACGTCAAATCCATTATTGGTTTTGTATTGATTTTTGGGATACTCATTTTTATGTTTTACCAAAATCAGCCCACCCCAGAAGAATTAGAAGCCCAAAAAGCAGAACAGGAAAAGGTTGAAGCAGCAGCAAAGGAAACGGAAGCTGTCGCGGAACCAGTTGTAGATAATGACCCTACTCCAATTAACTTGCAAGATTCTACTGCAGTAGCAAGTTATAAAACTTCAGTAGGGGCTTTTGGTTTTACTAATGCCTCAACGGGTACTACAAAATTGGAGAATGAGATACTTTATTTAGAGATTGATAATAAAGGGGGCCAGATTATAGAGGCCAGAATGAAGAATTTTGTTGACCATGATTCTGTTCCAATATATTTAGTGAAAGATGGGAATGCCAAATTCGGAATAAACTTTTCCACATCTGATAATAGAGTATTGAACACTTTGGACTTGTTTTTTGAACCCTCATTTTCAAATAACGGAGATAATCAAGTGCTTTCCATGAAAGCCAAGATTTCGCAAAATCAATTTTTAGAGTATAGGTATGAGATGAAACCTAATGATTATTTGGTGGATTTTACGATTAGATCGCAAGGGCTAAATGGAGTTCTTAATTCAACCCGTCCTATTGATTTGGAATGGAATCTTAAAGGAATCAGACATGACAAAAGTATTCTCTATGAAAACCGTTATACGCGTTTGACCTATAATCATGATGGGGGTAAAATCAGCAAACTTTCGGAAAGCAGTGATTTAGATGAAGAAACGGAAACGGATATAAAATGGTTGTCTTATCGCCAGCATTTTTTCAGTTCTATTTTAGCAACGGACACCCACTTTAAGAGTGCGGCACTGAGTTCTACAAACTTAGTGGAGGAAGAGAGCAAAGAAACACTGTTTACAAAGGCATATACTACTAAAACTGCTTTAGAATTGCAGGGTGGAGAGCTTTCTCAAAATATGCACTGGTACTACGGGCCAACAGATGTAAAAGTATTGGATGAGTACAAAGATTTGGGATTGGTAGAATCCATTCCTTTTGGGTGGGGAATTTTTGGTTGGATTAACCGATACATTTTTACACCCTTCTATACTTTTTTAAGTTCATTTCTTCCTTATGGAATAGCCATTGTTATAATGACGATTATTGTTCGTTTGGCTTTATCTCCGGTTACTTATAAATCGTATCTGTCACAAGCCAAGATGAAAGTATTGAAGCCTGAGATTACTGAGATTAATGAGCGATTGAAGGATAATGCCATGAAAAAGCAGCAAGAAACCATGAAGCTGTACAATAAGGCAGGGGTAAGTCCTATGAGTGGTTGTATACCGGCATTATTACAGTTGCCCATTTTTTACTCGTTGTTCATGTTTTTTCCAACGTCCTTTGCGTTAAGACAAAAGTCATTTTTGTGGGCGGAAGATTTATCTTCTTATGATACCATCTTCAATTTACCGTTTGCCATTCCGTTTTATGGAGATCACGTAAGTCTATTTCCAATTTTGGCATCGGTAGCTATCTTCTTCTATATGACGATGACCACAGGGCAGAGTATGCAAATGCAACAACAACCAGGTATGCCTAACATGAAGTTTATCATGTACCTTTCTCCTGTAATGATGTTGTTTTTCTTTAACAACTACGCCAGTGGTTTGAGCTTGTATTATTTCGTCTCCAATTTGATTACCATCTTTATTATGTTAGCTATCAAAAAATACATCTTGAACGAGGATAAAATCCATGCCCAGATTCAGGAGAACAAGAAAAAGCCTAAAAAGGAAAACAAGTTCCAGAAAAAGATGCGTGAAATGATGGAGCAGGCCGAAGCACAAAAGAAAACAGGAAAACGCTAAAATCCATTTCTACAAAATAAAAACTCCCCCAGAATTTGGGGGAGCTTTCACCACTGATTAGGTATAGTTTGGAAAGATTTGGGACTTCAAAGATGTGACATAATACTTGCCTAAAAAATTAATAGTTGTCAAAGGGGGTGTTTTTGTATGGTAAAGAGACCTCTTTTGATGTGTCATCGACGAACGGTAAACCCCTATAAAAAAAAGAAACTCCCTTGATTAAAATCAAAGGAGTTTTTAGTAATAAAAAGCCTACAAAATTATAAATTTAATTTGTTAAGATTAGTGCAGTGCATCCAAAACTTCTTGAGGTAAAAGAACTTTATCTACAATATGTACAATACCATTGCTTGCAACATTATCTGCGCCAACTACTTTGGCATCTACATGGGTTTTGTCTCTTATAAAGACTCCATGGTTAATAATTGCAAATAAAGATTCACCTTGTACAGTTCTTAATCTTTGATGATTATACAAATCAGAAGAAGCCACTGCGCTTCCAGCCACCACATGATAGGTCAATATTTTAGCCAATAAAGCTTTTTCCTGTGCAGTATCAAAGTCTTCAAGACTGTTGTATTGATTTCCTAAGGCATGCAATAAATTTTGAAAAGCTTTATTTGTAGGAGCAAATACGGTAAAAGGACCATCACCACTCAATACTCCTACAAGATCAGCATCGGCTTGGATTAAAGCCTCTACCAATAAACTAAGATCATCTACAGATTGTGCTAATTGTACAATATTAGGGGTAGGAGGAAATAAGATATCCAAAACTTCTTGTGGTAATAATACTTTGTTAATTATATGTACCACACCATTACTTGCTTCTACGTCTGGCAAAACAACTGTCGCATTAGTATCTGTGGCATCTTCAATATGTACAGTTCCATTTTTTATATTGATTCCAACATTTTCGCCTTGGAAAGTTTCAATTTGTTGCCCGTTGGACAAATCTGTTGAGAAAGCCGCGGTCCCTGCCACTACATGATAGGTTAGCACTTTTACTAAAATATCAATCTCTTCAGGGGTATCAAAATCTTCTAAGCTATGAAAGTCATCTCCCAGAATATCCAAAAGCTCTTCAAAAGCTACATTTGTTGGGGCAAAAACAGTAAATGGCCCAACTCCGCTCAAGGTTTCTACCAGTCCAGCGTTGGCTGTTTGCAATGCCTTTACCAATAGGCTTAGGTCGTTGGTCTCTATTGCAATTTCTACTATGTTCTTTAATTGTAGTTGTGCAACAAAATCCAAAGCGGCTTGAGGAAGTAATACCTTGTTTATGGTATGCGCTACTCCGTTGGAGGCCATAATATCCGTTCCTGTAATGGTAGCATCCACTTCTGAAGCATCACCGATAACAAAACCTCCATCTTTTTCAATAACAGCTATTGAATTGCCCGTAAAAGCAGTGGGCACTTCACCAACTGCCAAATCAGCTTCTAAAACTTTGGCAGGAACCACATGATACAGTAATATATTTGTAAGAAGCGCTAGCTCCTCATCGGTATCAAAATCCTCTAATGAAGTATAATCATCACCTAAAATATCCAATAACGCTACAAAAGCATCATCTGTTGGAGCAAATACAGTAAAGGGGCCTTCGCTGTTTAGTGTATCAACCAAGCCAGCTTTAATGACAGCCACTTCTAAAAGTGATAAGGCTTCTGTTTCAACCACAATTTCAACCAAAGTCTTCCCTTCTTCTTCTTCTCCACCACCACTAAGTGCATCAATAATTTCTTGTGGCAATAGCACTTTGTTAATTACATGTACTATTCCGTTGGAAGCATTTACATTGGGGATTACTACCTCAGCATCTGTATCTGTAACATCCGAAACAAAAACTCCTCCATCTAGGCTTATAGTAACATTTTCTCCTTGTAAAGTAGTAATGGTTTGACCATCGCTAAGGTCGGTTGAGGCCGCTGCAACCCCAGAAACAACATGATATTTTAGGATCGTAGCCAATAATGCTTTTTCTTCAGGAGTGTCAAAATCCTCTAAGGATTCAAAACCATCTAAACCAGATAATAAGGCTGTAAAGGCATCATTTGTAGGGGCAAATACGGTAAAAGGGCCATTGCCGCTTAAGGCTCCAATTAAATCTGATCCTTCATTTTCATCTGCTTTTGTCAATGCAGCTACAAGGGAACTTAATGCATCAGTAGCTTGTGCAGTTTGTACAATATTACTTTGAACATCGTTGCGTGTGTTGAATGCGGTTTGGTCTTCTTCGTCATCGCATGATGAGAATGTAAATATCGTTAGAACCATCAATAAAAAATAGCTCTTTAGTTGTAGTGTCTTTTTCATTTTCAAAAAGGGTTAAGGGTTAATTGTTGAAGTGAAAAAAGAGGGCCATTGTTCTCAAAATGGCCCTCTTTTTATAATTAATTTGTAGTATCTGGAAGTAATACAGCATCCAATACATGAATAACACCATTTACGGCTTGAACATCCACGGCATCAATACCAATACCCATATTGCCAGCACCATCGGTAACGTTAGCAATATTGCCATCGGTGCCAGGTAATGTTATGGTAAAACTATCTCCTTCCAAGGTTGCAGGAGTGACAGTATCGCCATTAGGAGTTAAGTCTCCCGAGCGTATATTGGCTCCGGAAATCACGTGGTGTTGTAAAACACTGGTCAATAAACCAGAGTCGATATCGGGTAATCCGTTCCACATATCATTGCTATCCAAAAGTGCTTGGAACGCATCATTAGTTGGAGCGAAAACAGTAAATGGACCATTACCTTGCAATGTTGTAACAAAATCGGGTTGACCTTCAGTGGTCAAAGCAGCTACTAAAGAATCAAAGTTTGGATTCGCTGTTGCGAAAGTAACTACTGTTGGCAAATCGATTACAACATCTACAGCATGAATAACTCCGTTGGAAGCTACAATATCTGCAATGGCAACGTTACTTATGCCATTTAAAGTAACGCCATCATCTGTATTAATGTAAAGACTTAAATTTTCATCAGTAGCAAATTCAGCAGCAGTGTTTACATAAGAATTTGTCAATCCTGATGAAAATGCCGCCGCGCCAACAATTACATGATTGGAAAGGATATCATTAATATCATTGGAATTTGGATTTGTAAATGCACCAAATGCATCATTTACTGGCGCAAAGACAGTAAATACCTCTTCATCATTGGATAATAGATCTGTGAAAGTAGTATTTCCACCATCAGTAAGTGCAGCTACTAAAGAAGTAAGGGCTGGATTGGCCAATGCATGATCCACAATATTTGGTATATCTATAACTGCGTCTACTACATGCACTACACCATTTAATGCTTTTACATTTGGAGTTTCAACCGTTGATGCTGCATTGAACACAACGCCATCAGCAGTATCAAAGAAAATACTAATGTTTTCATCACCTGCACCTGTTGCAAGCGTATTGGTATATCCAGAGCCTAAAGCAATTAAATCTGCAGCCATCAACTCACCACTAATAACGTGATTTAGTAAAACATTGGTTAAAACATCAACTGGAATATCGCCTAGTTCAGCTCCATCCAAGAAAGTTGTAAAAGCATCATCTGAAGGTGCCAATACCGTAAAAGGACCATCACCTCTTAGTACTGTTGGTAAGTCTCCGTTAGCTGCGGTCAAAGCTGCTACTAAACTTTGAAGATTTTCATTTCCAAGGGCTAAATCTGTTATAGGAATCAAAATGATGTCGGCCAATTCATCCAAAATAGGCTGTGGCAACAGTACTTTGTTAATAATGTGTACCACACCGTTTGTGGTTTCAACATTTGCAGTGGTCACTTCGGCATCTACGTCTGTAGCATCACCAATAAAGACACCACCTTGCGTGGAAACATCTAGAGTACCTCCTTGAAGTGTTGTCAAAGTTTGACCATCACTTAAATCAGAAGAAAGCGCACCTGTACCAGAAATAACGTGGTATGTTAGAATGGTAGCCAATAGGTTTTGAAGTTCTTGGGTGCTAAAATCATCCAAAGAATCAAATCCGTCCAATTGTGCAAACAAACCTGCAAATGCAGCGTTGGTAGGTGCAAAGACCGTGAAAGGGCCATCACCACTTAAAGCACTAACTAAATCGTTGTCGGCGCTTTCATCAGCTTTTTGAAGGGCACTTACCAAGCTGCTTAAGTCTGCAGTAGCAATGGCAGCTTCTACGATGTTACTTGAGGGTACAACTGGTGTTGAATTGTCGTCATCATCCGAACAGGATGTAAGAATCAGGGTGAAAACCAATAAGGTTAATCGGGATAATTTCATTAGTGCTTTCATGGGTATAAATGATTTTATGTTGTTTAATGTTGTAAAGATGTTATTAAACAAAATAGGTTGCTTTCTGTTTAACTTTTTTTATAAAAAGTTTAACAATTTTAGCATTCATCATCGATGATAATACATGTTATTTATGAATATCAATCATAAAAAGTCTTTAAATATGCTTTGCACAATACATATTTTCTTTTAAAACAGTTTTGGATTTAAAGCAATCTATAGTTTGAATTCGTTTTTGTAAATTTTCACAACTTTTTTACTTTGTCTAATATTTCACGTAATTATTTAATCAAAATGAATAAGTATTTTTCTGCCTTATGTCGCTTTTTCAGATTGATTAGAGCTAATCTTTTCTTGGAATTTTACCGGCGTGATTCTAAATAATATGGTTATGACTCAGGTAGTATAAATCGTGACCTTTTTGTACTTTTGCAGGGCTAAATGAGCATGATGAAAAAAGTTGTCATTGGACTTTCTGGGGGTGTGGATTCAAGTGTTTCTGCTTATCTATTAAAAGAGCAGGGGTACGAGGTCATTGGGTTGTTTATGAAAAATTGGCATGATGATTCTGTGATTATTTCAGAAGAATGCCCGTGGGTAGAAGATAGTAATGATGCACTGATCGTTGCTGATAAATTGGGAATTCCATTTCAGACGGTAGATTTAAGCGTTGAATATAAAGAACGTATAGTAGACTATATGTTCAATGAGTATGAAAGGGGAAGAACACCTAATCCAGATGTACTTTGCAATCGCGAGATAAAGTTTGATGTGTTCATGAAAATTGCATTGCAGTTGGGGGCAGATTATGTTGCCACCGGACACTACTGCAGAAAGGGCATTATACAAAATGAATATGGTATTGAAACATATCAACTCTTAGCAGGAGTAGATGGTAAGAAAGACCAATCTTATTTTCTGTGCCAGTTGTCCCAAGAACAGCTTTCAAAAACGCTGTTTCCAATTGGTGAACTCACAAAACCTGAGGTAAGAAGGATTGCAACAGAAAATGATTTGATAACGGCGGATAAAAAAGATTCACAAGGACTATGCTTTATCGGAAAAGTACATTTGCCCGAATTCTTGCAACAAAAATTAAAGCCCCAAAAAGGTGTAATTGTTGAGGTTCCTTACGATGCCCAGCAGTTTAATATGAGTGTCCCAAAGTTCGATTCTAAAACTGCGGAACTTGCCTTTCATGCTGAAAAGCCATCTTATTCAGAAGCTGATGGAAAAGTAGTGGGGGAGCATCAAGGAGCTCATTATTTTACTATTGGACAACGTAAAGGGTTGAATGTTGGGGGAACCAAAGAACCCCTGTTTGTGATTGATACCGATGTTGATAAAAACATTATCTACACCGGTCAAGGTAAATCACACCCCGGCTTATTAAGACATACACTTTTTGTACATGATAACGAATTACATTGGGTTAGAAAGAATCTAGCTTTAAGTGTTGATGAAACCATGGAGGTTATGGCAAGAATCCGATATAGACAACCCTTGCAACAAGCTACGCTGTACAAAACAGATGGTGGACTTTATGTAGATTTTAAAGAAAAACAATCCGCTATTACAGAAGGTCAGTTTGTGGCTTGGTATATTGCTGATGAACTTATCGGCTCAGGAGTCATTTCATAAGTATGGACCAAAATAGAATCACGCAGCTTTTCGGAATTAAGTATCCAATTGTTCAAGGAGGAATGATTTGGGCTAGTGGCTGGCGATTGGCATCCGCAGTATCCAATTCAGGAGGCCTTGGATTACTTGGTGCCGGAAGCATGTACCCAGATGTGTTAAAAGAACATATTGATAAATGTCAAAAAGCTACCGACAAGCCTTTTGGGGTAAACGTTCCAATGTTGTATCCCAATATTGATGAGTTGATGGAAATTATTGTGAGCAGTGGTGTAAAAATAGTTTTTACCTCTGCTGGAAACCCAAAAACATGGACAGCGTTTTTAAAGAAACATGGAATTACGGTGGTACATGTAGTCAGCAGTGTAAAATTTGCATTAAAAGCACAAGATGCAGGTGTTGATGCAATTGTAGCTGAAGGATTTGAAGCAGGAGGACATAATGGTAGGGATGAAACAACCACCTTGATCTTGATTCCTTCGGTGAAAGAAAAAATCAGTATTCCGTTGATTGCAGCAGGGGGAATTGCCACTGGGCAAGCCATGCTTGCAACTATGGTATTGGGTGCAGATGGCGTTCAGTTAGGTAGCCGATTTGCGGCAAGCGAAGAAGGTTCCTCACATGATTTATTTAAAGAAGAAATAGTTGCAGCCCAAGAAGGGGACACCCATTTAACCCTAAAGGAATTAGCTCCGGTACGTTTGCTCAAAAATAAATTTTATGAAGATGTGCAAAAGGCATACGAGCAAGGTGCTTCACCTGAAGATTTAAAGAATTTATTGGGCAGGGCAAGGGCCAAGCGTGGAATGTTTGAGGGTGACCTTGTTGAAGGAGAATTGGAGATTGGACAAGTATCTGGGTTGATTCATGAAATTAAACCCGTAGCTGAAATCGTGAAAAATTTGATGACAGAATTTGGTGAAGCCAGAGAAGCAGTTAAAAATTTTTAAAGTAGCCAACTTTTTTTACATTTACCGGGCATATGAAAAAACTAATCCCCACATTAGTGTTGTTTGTACTTGTGTCACAGCTCTATGGTCAAATAGAGCGTGATAAGGCACTTCATTTTTTAGGAGGAAGTCTTTTTGGTTTGGCCGGAGCCGGTATTGCCAAACAAGCTTCAGACGGAAATAGAGTCTGGACGTTTGTAGGAGCAGTGGCTGGAAGTACATTAATTGGTTTGGCTAAAGAAACTGTGGATGCTGGCCAACGAGATAATGGCTGGGACAATGACGATTTATTAGCAACTATTTTAGGGGGAGTTACCGTAGGAATTGTTATTGATGTCTTTTCTAAAAAACGTAATAAACGACTTCGGGGAAGTTTTACAACGGAACATATAGAAACAGATGATTTTCAGGTTAAAATGGGAGATAAAAATTGGTTGGTTGACGATGGAGAGCTACCAAGCCTAACCTCATTTGGATTTTCTTCAACATTTTTAAGAAATAACTACTCTCAATAAGAAGGTCTAGATAAGGCCTCTTGCTTTAATTTCCAGATATTTATTGATAGTATTGATGGTCAAGTTTTCAGGTTTGGTCAAAATGGTTTGTATCCCATATTTTCTAAGTTCATTTACAATTAGTTTTTTCTCGTAAATGAATTTCTCAGCAATGGTTTGTTCAAAAATTTGATGTACTGTCTCAGCTTTTTCAGTTGCAAATTTATTCAACTCAGTATTTTCAAAAAATATGATCACCAACAGATGTTGTTTGGCAATGGCCTGTAAATATGGTAATTGCCGATGCAGGGCATCCAATGTTTCAAAATTTGTGTAAAGCAGCAAAAGGCTCCTTTGATTTAGATTTCTTTTGACATCAATATATAATCTACTAAAATCAGTTTCAATAAAATTGGTTTCTAAATTATAGAGTGTTTCTAAAATTAAATTCATTTGTGAGCTTCTTCGTTCAGCAACAACGCGGTTTTCAATTTTATCACTGAATGAAAACATACCTGCTTTGTCGTGTTTTTTTATTGCGATATTGCTAATTACCAAAGTTGCATTAATCGCATAATCTAGAAGACTCAGCTCATCAAAAGGCATCTTCATTACTCTTCCCTTATCAATAACAGAATATATGGGTTGGGACTTTTCATCTTGATATTGATTGACCATTAGTTGGTTTCTCTTTGCTGTAGCTTTCCAATTAATGTTTCTAATGTCATCCCCTAGAACATAATCTTTAATTTGTTCAAACTCCATGGTATGTCCAATACGCCTAATTTTTTTTAGGCCATATTCATGTAAGCGATTTGTAAAAGCAATGAGGTCATATTTTTGAAGTTGAAGGAAAGAAGGATATACCGATACTTTTTGATCCAGATTGAACTCATACTTTTTTGCAAGAAAACCAATTGGGGAAATAGCAAAAAGGTTTAGACTGCCAAAAGAATAGACGCCTCGTTCAGTTGGTCTAAGCATATAGTTATAGCTCTTACTTCCACCGCTTGCAATCTTACTGGTTAAACCAAAATCCCTTTTTTGGAATTGAAACGGTATCTCGTCAATTATTTTTGTGTTGACCTGAAAAAGGTAGGTGTTTGTTATTTCTAGCTGGATTAAATTGTCATCTCCGTTAGAAAGTTTGTCCGGCAAGATTCGTTGGCCTACCAATTTCCCTTTTGAAGTGAACAGCAATAACACATCGACTATAAGTAAGAGTGTAAACACATAGAATAAAACTTTTATCGCCCCAAAAATATTTTCTACCATGTATGACAGCAAAAAACCAAATACAATGGCTGTTATCACTATAAAAAAGCGTTTTTGCAAGTAAATATGTCTGAACAGTTTTTTCAAGGATTATGGTTTTTATCTAGGAATCTCTATGCTTTCTATAATCTGCTTAACCACATGCTCTGCCGTTAATCCTTCCATTTCTCTTTCTGGGGTTAAAATAATCCTATGGGCTAGTATAGGTGTTGCCACTTTTTTAATATCATCAGGTGTAATAAAATCCCGCCCACTTATAGCGGCCAATGCTTTTGATGCATCCATAATGGCAATTGATGCCCTTGGTGATGCCCCAAGATAAAGATTGGCGTTGGTCCTTGTATTGTCAACTATGGAGGCTATATATTTTATTAGGTTCTTTTCAGCTATTATTTCCTTTATGGTATTTTGATATTCTGCAATTTGCTTTGCAGACAATATTGAATTTATTAGTAGTTCTACCTGGGTATTCTTTTGTTCATGTTTTCTTTCAAGAATTTCCACCTCTTCCTCTAGGGTTGGGTATTGGACATTGATTTTAAAAAGAAAACGGTCCAATTGCGCCTCTGGTAACCTATATGTGCCTTCTTGTTCAACAGGGTTCTGGGTGGCGAATACTAAAAATGGAGGTTCCATACTGTATTCTGTGCCGTCTATGGTAATTTGTCTCTCCGCCATGGCTTCAAATAGTGCTGCCTGCGTTTTTGCCGGAGCACGATTGATTTCGTCAATTAGAATGATGTTGGAAAACAATGGACCTTTCTTAAATTCAAACTCCGATGTTTTTACATTAAAAATTGAAGTTCCCAAAATATCACTCGGCATTAAATCTGGAGTAAACTGAATACGGCTAAAATCAACATTCATTGTTTTTGCCAACAGCTTTGCGGTTACCGTTTTGGCCACACCGGGAACACCTTCTATAAGTGAGTGGCCATTGGAAAGAATTGAAATAATGAGCAATTCAATCATATTTTGTTGGCCAATGATCACTTTCCCCAATTCGGATTTTATTTGGGCAACTGCCTCCTGTAATTTGGTTAGGTCTACTCTTGAGTTAAACTGTAATGAATCCTCTTGTCGTTCTTTTTCTTCCATTCTATTATTGCTTAAAGGCAGTTATTTTTTTATTAAGTTCAATGCTATCTTGCTCAGTATGCGTAGCCTTGTTTTTTAGTTTGATGATGTAATCTATTAAGTTTTTTGTTTCTTCTATCCCTTTACCAGATTTAGCTGCCAAAACCTGAATGGTCTTATCGTTTAGCTTTGAAGTGTCTATATGGAAATGGCTTCTAACATGTTCTAAAAAATAGTTGAGTTTTTTATTGATTAAATCTGTGAAATCCTTGTTTTGATTATATAGCGAACCCACAGCTTGTGCAAATTCCACTGATGAGTTTTTTAAAGGCTCAATGACCGGAATAATTCTTTGTTCCCTTTTACTTTTAAAAAAAACAAAAAGTAAAACCCCCGAAATCATTAAATAATATGACCATTTAAGCGCTGGTTGGTTTAAAACAAAACGCATTGGTGAATTAATGATAACACGCCCAGCTTTTTTATAATTATCCCAATATAAAACCTCCTTGTCTTTTAAGTAAGAAAAGGTATGGGAAACATACTCTTGGTTTCCTTTGAGCATGTAAAAATTAGAATAGGCTTGCGGGGTAGTGTTTAAAATGAAATGGCCCTTTCCAAATTTTGTTTTTATAAAGTTGGCCTTCCTAAATTTTTGTGCAGGTTTAGCATCAATAAAGTCTTCTTTTAGATAGGTTATGTGGCCCAAAATTGTAGTATTGGTGGAATCTACACTTGTAAAATGGGAGTTATAAATTCCACGAGAGAGGTCAAATTTTTTAGATTTTAGTTCTTTGTGTGTCAAACTCAATTTAGTGGAGCCTTCTTTCAAGTTATAATCTGATTCAATGCTAATGTTCAGTGTGTCGGACAGATAGTTCCCAAAACCTGTGGCAGAAATGAAAATCGTATTTCCATCACTCACATAATCCAACATTTGATTGGTCTCTTGTTTGTCAAGGTTAATATACTCGTTGATAAATATATAGTTGGACTCAATTGATTTATCCCTGTCCACAAGCACATCATAAACACTTTCTTCAACAGTATCAATATCGCTGCCATTAAAAATAGTGGATAGTTCATTGTAAAGAACATAACAGCCAAAAGGTATCTTAGAGGATGCGGTATAGGATGGCCTCCAGTTAATTGGTTTGGGCCTTACAATTTCCGCAACGATAATACCCACTACAACTAGAGAGAAGATAATCAGTACTATTTTAGATTTCTTATCCATAGATACTATTGCGATATTGCGTTGTTTAATTGGGTAAATCTAAAACTGGCATTTGTATAACCTACCTCATCAATGATTTGCTCACCATACCAGATATACTCATATAGATATGAAACTTTCTTAAAGTCATTTCTCAATTTGGATTCCCCAATTTCTTTCTCATAATCCACATTGGTTTTATCAAAGTGCCATTCAATAATCTCCTTTTGCGATAATTGTTTTAAGATTTTCAGGTATTGGTATCGTATAGCTAGCCGGTAATCTTTGTTTTTAAGCGCTGCACTCATTAAAGAGTCTAAATCGATTACCTCAATATGCTGTTCGGTTAAATCAATATCTAGTATGGCTTTTGCTTTTTTGGTGAATATGGAGTTAAACTTTTCATTGATAAATATTCTTATTAAAAGGTAGATGACCAATATCCCCATTAAACCGTAAATAATATATTCAAGCACTAAGAGTGTATTGGGTGCGATATTTATTCCAACGGCATCACCAATACCTTGAAAAAGCCATTTTATAAAACGAGCCAATAGATTTTTGGACTCCCCGGTATTTGTTTCATAATTAAACTCATCTCCAGTGTACTTCTCTTTTAAATCCTCATACATTCTACGTTCTTGTAGCACAGAATTTTCATCAATAGGCAAGACTATAGAATCATTCTGAGAGAATATTGTGGATACCCACAAAAGAAAAAATAAATAGAAGATGTTTTTTATCACTAGTTAGATTGTCCTATTTGCTCTATTTTACTTCTTGTGTTTACATTATAGGTTTTCTCATGTAGTGTATAGAAAAGAATACCATTTACAATTTGAGAAAGACATTGTGCATAGATTGATAAAATCAACAATAGACAAAGCCCCAACGTATATACAACGGTTGATACTATGGAACTTGCTACATCAACCCCATTTTCTACAACATGAAAAGTATAAAGACCCACAATGATAAGGGGAATAAGCAATATGATGAAAAAAAGGAGGCCATTGAGCAAGCCAAGAATGAAATTTACACCAACGGACTTCCAAAAGTTTTTACTCACCAGATTCCAACCTTCACCAAATGCCTCCGTTACTCCTTTATTCTGTTCTAGCATACTGAAAAAGGAGACCCCGATCCAGGCAGCGAGAGAAAATTGAAGAATATATTGGGCAAACAAACCTATCAATGGAATAAAAGCTGTAATGACTACTACAACTACAAACACCAAGTAAATTGGAATGAGGAGTAAAATAAAAACCAATGTATTGCCAAATTTACTTTTTGTAAGATTCCAAACATCTTTTTTATCAAACCCAAGACCCTTGGATTTTTCATATTGTACCAAATAAGAAGAACTTAGGCTAAAATTTAACCCAGCTACAAGAATAAAAATCACAAAAAACAAAATTCCACCTGTTATAATGTAGATCCAATACGTTTCATCACCGCTCTGTCCCAGTCCACTTCCAGAAAAACCCCCTTCTTCAGCAATAAGTCCGACAAAACCAGATACCAACAGGTAGCTTGTAATAAGTAAGCCTACAAGAAATACTCCATTGTAGCTAATAAAAACGTTGGTAAATTTCTTTATGTTTTGTTTTAAAAAATCAAAATAAGTGGTTAGAATATCACCAAAATCATGGTTTACTCTAAGTTCTATGTATTTGTCTTTCATATGATCTGTTTACTAAAATGGGATAAAGGATATAGTAAAATACTATTAACAACAATGACAGGCCAATTATTGCAAAAGCCAACCAATTTGGCATGTTGGAGTAGCGGGTAATAAACCCTTCAATAAATCCGGCGATAATAAAAAATGGAATAGTGCTCACCACAACTTTTAGCCCATCTTTTGCGCCTTTCATAAACGAAACACGCCTAGAAAATGTTTTGGGAAACAAAATACTATTTCCCATAATAAGACCTGCACAACCGGCAATTATAATTACTGATATTTCTATGGTACCATGCAGCCATATCTGTTTGTTGGCTTCAAAGAAAACACCTTTGGTATAAAAAAATGTAATAAAAGCGCCCAGCATAACTCCGTTACTAAAAAGAATATAAACTGTTCCAATGCTTGTAATTACTCCAAAAGCAAATGCTAAAAATGCCACTCTTATATTATTGATTGTAATGCCAAGAAAGGTTCCAATCTCACTTCCACTTTTGTAAATAGCCGTTGGCTCACCATTTGCAATGTTGTTCAGTGTTTCATTTACATAACCATCTCCTAGTATTAGCCGTACAAAGGTTGAATCATTTAATGCAGAGATGCATCCAATAGCCGAAGCCAAAAGGAAGATTAAGAAAGTTGTAGCTAATGTGCTATGATATTGTTTGAAAAATAGAGGAAACTCACGTGCCCAAAAGTTAATTATTCTGTTGCCCGATTCCTTTTTGTTCTTATAAATCTTCTGATGGGCCTGAGACGCTAATGAGTTCAGATACAATAAAGTCTTACTTTCCTCGTAATACGTTTGTGCATATGCCAAGTCATTTGTAAGTTGAATGTAACCATCTACTAAAACATCAGGGTTGGTTTTGGAACTAAGTGCAATAGCTTTTTCAAATGCTATCCATTTTTCCTTATTTTGTTTTACAAAGGCTGCTTCGCGCATAAAAAGAGATAAGTAAAGCTAAAATTACTGTTATATGGGTAACCTCCAAATCAATACAACGCAAAATGTTAACCTAGATTATAAAATTGTAAGTATTGGAGAAAGAATTGTTGCATTTTTGATTGATGGCCTCATATTGTATATGTACGCATATTTGGTCAGTGTTGTAAGCAATGCTATTGGTTATATCTATGATGACACTTGGACCCAAAGGGGCCTTGCATCACTTATTTTTTTACCAGCCATGTTTTATTCACTTTTAATGCACAGTATTTTCAATGGTAGAACCGTTGGCAAAATGCTGCTTAAAATGCGAGTTGTTAGATTAGATGGTACACCGGTTCACTGGAGCAATTATTTGGTTAGATGGATGTTACGATTGGTAGATATTTGGATATTTTTAGGCTCCATTGGAATATTGTCAATACTTTTTTCAGAAAGAAGACAACGCGTAGGGGATGCAGCAGCAGGCACTGTGGTAATAAGCACCAAAAACAAAACAAAAGTATCCCACACCATTTTAGAAGAAGTTAATGATGAATATGTTCCTCAATTTACCAATGTGACCTTGCTCACCGATAAAGATGTGAGGCTTATAAAAGATACGTTCCGAATTGCCAGAAAGAGCAATGATTTTAAAACGCTTACAGCATTAAGGGTAAAGGTTGAGAGTATTTTAAACACAAACTCCAACTTATACGATGTCCAATTTTTAGATACAGTTTTAAAAGATTATAATTACTACACTCAAAACCTGTAAGTATGTTTTATCAATCCATAGATATTTTAGGAACTGTGGCATTCGCTATATCTGGAGTGTTGGTCGCTATGGAGAAGCGATTGGATTTGTTCGGAGTGCTTATCATTGCTTTTGTAACGGCAATAGGAGGTGGAACTTTGCGCGATTTGCTTATTGGCAACACCCCTGTTGTCTGGATGCGGGATTTGACCTATGTTTCAACAATTGCAATAACTGTTGTTTTTGCCGTTATTTTCGTCAATCAATTAAAATACCTTAGAAAATCATTGTTTTTGTTTGATACCATTGGTATTGGGCTGTATACAATGCTAGGTATAGAACAAGGGCTGCAAGCTGAACTTTCACCTATTATGTGCATTGCTCTTGGTACCATGACAGCAAGTTTTGGCGGAGTACTTAGGGATATTCTTTGCAATGAAATCCCAGTGATCTTTAGAAAAGAAATCTATGCCACTGCCTGTATTTTGGGAGGAGCCAGCTATTTTTTATTTACCCAGCTTCCTATAGAAGAGAATTACGCATACATGGCCGCAATTTTTGTAGTAATTATGTTAAGAGTTTTAGCAGTGAAATTGGGAATACGATTACCCAATATTTATAAAAAAGAAGCTTGATTACAGTACTTCGGCTTTAAGAATATATACGTTTTTCCAAGGCCAATCGCCATCTCCAACCTCAACATTGCTAATGGCGTCTACAACATCCATTCCGTTGATTACCTTTCCAAAAGGGGTATAAGACCCATCTAGATGATAAGACCCTGGTTTGGTCACAACAATAAAAAACTCATATGGTGATGCCAGTTTATGGGGGTTACTCCTATCACTGCTTGGCATAGAAATGGTTCCTCTATGGTGTTTGTGCCCTTTATTAACATCTGGTGGAAGAAGATACCTTCCTATGGCTCTTCTCTTTCTTGGAGTTTCTTTATCATCAGAATTTCCACCTTGAATGATGAAATTTTTAACAATACGGTGGAATTGGGTATTATCAAAATATCCCATTCGGGTTAAATAGATGAAATTTGCTTTGTGGTACGGGACGTTGTCATAAAGTTGAACCGTGAAACTTCCCATGCTGGTGGTCAGCTTCACTTTGTCTTCCTTTAAATCTTTTGCGTAGTTGAAAAAGAAATCAATAGCATTCTCTTCATTCAGAATAAATGCTTCTTCTTCAGATTTTACTTCTTCAGCAATAGTTTCTTTAGGAACAGAATCTATTTTTGCAGTGGTTTCTTGAGTTGTAGAATTATTTTTTTTAGGAGATTCTCCACAAGAGACCAAGAAAAATAATAGTATACTTGTAATTAAAGCCGATTGTTTTAAAAACATGGATTTTAAAGAATTTTATCAACAAGCTTTAAAAATAAAAGATCTACCACTTCCCGGAACAGATTCTCATCATAAAATGTCCCCTTTAATGAGAATTCAATGGTTGAAATCCAATGAAATAGCAAAAAAGAACCCCAAAAGGGCAGGGGTTATGGCTCTTTTTTACCCAGATGTAAATCAAAACACCAAATTGCTTCTTATTCTACGTAAAACATATCAAGGGGTTCACTCCAATCAAATTGGATTTCCCGGAGGTAAAGTGGAAGAAAAAGATGAAAACATTTTAGAAACTGCGTTGCGAGAAACACATGAGGAAGTTGGAGTGACCCCAGAATCTGTTGAAGTGCTAAAAGAACTAAGTGAGGTGTATATACCACCCAGTAATTTTTTGGTACAACCTTTTATGGGAATCTACTCAAATCCGGGACGTTTTGTAATACAGGAGAGCGAAGTAGAAGCCTTGGTTGAGGTGTATTTACGTGATTTTCTTGATAATTCTAATCATATTGAAGAAAATCTGAGTACCTCTTATGCAAAAAACATTAATGTACCAGCCTATAAATTAAATGGTTATACGGTTTGGGGAGCAACAGCAATGATGATGAGTGAAATCAAGGAACTTTTGGAGCAAGTGCTTTAATCCTATTTTGTAAATTAGCCCATATCAGAATACTACATGGGGCTATTTAAAGAAAATCCTTTTGGGCATATTTTATTTTTAAAGCGATGGTTGATTCGTATTGCTGGAATGATGACCCATCAGCGATACAAAGGATTTAATACTTTGGAAATTGAGGGTTCCCAAATCATTCGCGATTTACCAGATACGAACGTTCTTTTTGTTAGTAATCATCAAACTTATTTTGCTGATGTGGTTGCGATGTTTCATGTTTTCAATGCCAGTTTAAAAGGTAGGGATGATTCCATAAGAAATCTTGGCTACCTCTGGAACCCTAAGCTGAACATTTATTATGTAGCAGCCAAAGAAACCATGAAGCAAAGCTTGATTGCCAAAATCTTGGCCTATGCGGGTTCCATTAGCATTGAAAGAACTTGGAGAGCAGACGGGCAAGATGTTAAGAGACAAGTTAAATTCAGTGATATTAGCAATATAGCAATGGCTTTGGAAGATGGATGGGTTATTACTTTCCCACAAGGCACAACCACTCCATGGAAACCACTTAGAAAAGGAACAGCCCATATTATTAAGAGATACAAACCAGTTGTGGTGCCCGTTGTCATTGATGGTTTTAGACGGTCTTTTGATAAAAAAGGATTGCGGGTCAAAAAGAAAGGAATACTCCAGTCCATGCAGATAAAGGAACCACTTGAGATCGACTACGAAAATGAGTCTATTGATTCCATTATGGAGAAGTTGGAATATGCTATAGAACAACATCCTTCTTTCTTAAAGGTGCTTTCTAAAGAAGAACTTGCTGCTTATGAAGCAGATCATCAAAAAAGGAGATATAGTTACCGTGGTGACTAGACTTCCAACTTTTTTAAATCGTTATAATTTTCTTTGAGTCTTTTAAGAAGAATTCCGTAAAGTAACTTATAAAACAGCCATATTAATACCAGTAGCACCGCTGTAAAAACGATAGAGACCGTAATCACCAAAAACCAGAAAGTAGCCTCATTCCCATCTTGCATGGCAGATGCTATTATTTCCTTTCCCTGTGGACCGAATATAAGAACCCCATAAATGCTTATGATCATCGTAATAGCGAAGATTATGAGGTTGAACCAAACATATTGGGTTACTGTTTTCTTTACATCAAGTATGGTTCTCATTAATTTTTTTGAGGAATCAGTAAAGGATATTTTTCTATAATTTTTATAAAATTTATAAATGAAATATAGAATTACGCCATAGTTCACAAAATTTAAAACCATCATAACATTGTAGATATGCATGGCTTTTAGCTCTTGCATAGATTCTGGGTCACTGAATACAATATTTATTCCTGCCCAAAAGACAAACTCAATAAGACTTATATAAAAAATCCATTTGACTATGGAAGATGATTTTTTCCAAATCATTTTATAGATCTGATCATAGGAGAGTTTAGGAAGATGTTCTTCTTTATTCTGCCAGTCTTTCTTTAAGAGTTCCAGTTCATCCATCATAACTTAAGGATTTAGTATGGTTCTTAACTTGTTTTTCACTCTATTCATTTTCACTCGCGCATTTACTTCGGTTATACCCAAGGTTTCCGATATTTCTGCATAATCTTTGTCTTCCAGATATAGAAAAACCAATGCTTTGTCAATATCACCCAATTGCTTTACTGCATCATACATCAGCTTTAGCTGTTTTTCCTCCGTGTCATCATATTCGTCGGTCTTAATTTTAAAAATTACCGAATCGTAGTCTTGGGTCTGTACTCGTTTCTTTGATTTTCTATAAAGTGTTATGGCAGTATTCAATGCCACTCTGTACATCCATGTACTAAACTTGGCATCTCCTCTAAATTTGGGATACGCTTTCCATAACTGAATAGTGATTTCTTGGAACAGGTCATTGTGCGAGTCTCTATCGTTGGTGTACAACGTACACACCTTGTGAACAATGTTCTGATTGTTCTCAAGCTCCGTCACAAAACGATGTTCCAGTTCTTTATTCACTTAGGTTGGTAAGTTTGCCTTATATGTACCCATAAAGCAACATTTGTTACATTCTTCTTAAGAAAACCTGTCTTTACTTTCGGTAGTCAAGCGCTGGTGGTCTATCTCCTAATAAAGGAATATATTTAAAGTCTTTCCCTCTTCGCTCCTCTAGTTCAGCTTTAGCCTTATCAATGGTGCTTGGTTTTTCAAAAAGATCCATTGCAGTAAGTGTGAGGGTTTTTGCAGCCACCATCATCCCTTTTGTACCTATGGAAGTTCCCCCTGCGGCAACAGCTTGCCAGCTGTGAGCGGGAGTGCCTGGCACCCAAGTTGCAGCGCCCATACCTACAGTCGGAATTGTATAACTGACATCACCAACATCTGTAGATCCGTAAGCTCTTGCTTCTTCTTTATACGGTTGAACTCCTGTTGCTCTATCCATATCCAGTTCCTCATAACCTAAACTAACGGAAATTTTATCTGCAAATGCTTTTTCTTCAGCAGTGTATGTAATGCCACCAACTTTTGATAAGTTATCGTGCATTATCTTTTGCAAGGTAAGGTTGGGCAATAGTTCATGAGTACCACCGATCATTTCATATTCCATTGTTGTTCCTGTACCTAAAGCCGCTCCTTCCGCAGCTTTAACCATGCGATCAAAAATATCTATAACAACATCTCTTTTGTTATGTCTGGCATAGTAATAGACTTCTGCATAGTTGGGAACCACATTTGGCGCTTTTCCCCCATCTGTAATCACATAATGTATACGTGCTTCTTGTGGAATATGCTCCCTCATCATATTCACCATATTGTTCATGGCTTCAACACCATCAAGTGCAGAACGACCTCTTTCTGGTGCTCCTGCAGCATGGGCAGAGACCCCATGAAACCTGAATTTCGCAGATTTATTCGCTAAAGCAGCCCCGGCACTTGCCGCATTTTGAGATCCTGGGTGCCAATGCAATGCAGCATCTACATCATTAAAAAGCCCTTCTCTAACCATATACACTTTACCTGAACCTCCTTCTTCGGCAGGGCAGCCATAAAAACGGATGGTGCCTTGTGTTTTACTTTTCCTTAACCAGTCTTTTACTGCGATTGCAGCAGCGGTAGAGGCAGTTCCAAAAAGATGATGTCCACAAGCATGTCCGGCAGCTTTGTCGGCTGATTTCTTTTCAGGAACTGCTTGTTGGGACAAACCTGGTAATGCATCATATTCCCCCAGAATAGCAATTACGGGATAACCAGAACCATATTCAGCAATAAAAGCAGTTGGAATACCGGCAACTCCCTTTTTAATGGAAAAACCTTGATCAGAAAGTGTTTTCTGCAATAAGGCGGAACTCTTGTTTTCCAAATACCCCATTTCAGCGAGCTCCCAGATTTCGTGTGCTATGTCTCCATATTCTTGGGCTTTGCTATTTAAACTCTTTAGTGCAATGTCTCTGTCTTCTTGTGAAAAAGATGAAGAAATAAATAAGACAAGGGCGATGCTGAATAGTAGTATTCTTTTCATTGGATTATTATTTGATTAGTCAGGTTTTAAAGATACTAAAAAACCTATCCTAAAATGATTTTGAACATTAGGGAATGCGTAAATTTGCCGCCATGTCAACTATGAATATTCCTCAATCCAGTTTTCCTCGGGTCATTATCATAGGTGGTGGCTTTGGAGGCATAGCACTTGCTAAAAAACTCTGTAAAAAAGAAGTACAGGTGGTTTTAATAGATAAGCACAACTACCACACTTTTCAACCTCTGTTATACCAAGTATCTACTGGAGGTTTGGAACCAGATTCAATTGCTTACCCTATACGAAAGGTGCTTCAGGGATACCCCAATTTTTACTTTAGATTGGCCGAGGTTAGAAGGATTAATCCTGATAAACAGATGTTGCAAACCAATATTGGAGAAATAGATTATGATTACTTGGTTGTTGCCACAGGATCTGAAACTAATTTCTTCGGAAATAAAAATATTGAGACCAAAGGGATGGCCATGAAGTCCATTCCCCAGTCTTTGAACCTTCGTAGCCTTATTTTAGAAAATTTTGAACAAGCATTGCTGACGGATGATTTACATGAACGTGATGCTTTAATGAATTTTGTTATTGTTGGCGGCGGCCCTACAGGAGTTGAACTTGCAGGTGCGTTGGCAGAAATTAAAAAAGGAATTTTACCAAAGGATTATCCAGATTTAGACACTAGAAGAGCACAAATCAATTTAATACAGGGCAGCGATAGAATTCTTCCTGCTATGAGTGAAATTGCATCAAGCAAGGCGGAAGGTTTTTTGGAAGACCTTGGAGTCAATGTCTGGAAGAATATTAGAGTTACGGACTATGATGGCAAGCATGTGTCCACTAATACGGATACTTCTTTTGAATCGGAAACTTTGGTTTGGGCAGCAGGAGTAAAAGCGGCTTGTATCGATGGTTTGGATGCAAAAGAGTTGCTTTGTCGTGGCGGTAGGTTAAGAGTAAACCAATTCCATCAGGTTGAGGGATTCAAAGAGATCTTTGCCATAGGCGATGTGGCGCAAATGGAAACCGAAGCTTTTCCACATGGACACCCTATGATGGCGCAACCCGCTATGCAGCAAGGAGAAAATTTGGGAGAGAACTTGGTTAGAATAGTGGAAAATAAACCGCTAAAACCTTTTGTGTATAAAGACAAAGGTAGCATGGCCACCGTAGGAAGAAATAAGGCTGTTGTTGATTTACCCAAGTTTAAGTTTCAAGGGGTTTTTGCTTGGTTTGTTTGGATGTTTGTGCACCTCTATTTTTTAATTGGTTTTAGAAATAGGGTAGTGGTTTTTATTAATTGGGTCTATAACTACATCCGGTTTGATCGCGAAGCCCGATTGATCATTAGGCCGTTTAAGAAAGTAACGGCTAAATAAATTTTATCAGATCAAAAGGTATGGCTGTCAATGTATACTAGCTTTTTTAGTTAAAATTCCCGAACTTCACTTATCAGTTGCTAAAGAATCATTGAAACGATTTTTAGCTTATCGTTAGGTGCAATTAGTCCGAACCATTGAGATTATGACTAAAGATTTCTTAATATCTTATAAAAGAATGAAACTTAAATGAAAATTTTAATTGAACCGAATGTTCATCTTTTTGTAGATACAGAAGGAGTAAGTTTAGTGCCAGATGCTTCGACAATGAGAGAAAAACCCACGCTAATTCTTCTTCATGGAGGACCTGGTTATGATCACGCTAGTTTCAAGCCTGCTTTCTCTCAACTATCTGACATAGCCCAAATCATCTATTACGATCACCGAGGACATGGTAGAAGTGATAAACGTCCAATGGACGAATTGACACTTGATAACTTAGCGGACGACATAGTGAAGCTCTGTGATACTCTTGGTATTACAAAACCTATTGTGTTTGGACAATCTTTCGGAGGATTTGTAGCACAACGATATATTGAAAGACATCCAAAGCACCCATTAAAAGTAATATTGTCAAGTACATCTCATAATTTTGGACTCACTCGAAAGTTAGCAATGTTTAAACGATTAGGTGGTGACGAAACTAGTAATGTCGCAAGTGAATTTTGGACAAACCCAAATGAGTCATCTTATGATGTTTATCAAAAAGTATGCAGACCATTTTACAATACTGTTACTTCCTCAAATAACAATGCCGCATTACGTGCAACCTTTAACAGTAAGATACTTTTTAGATGGATAAATGGAGAGTATAAAGATATGAACCTTCTTTCTGGTCTAACTCATGCGCAATGTCCTGTACTTGTCCTTGCTGGTGAACTTGACCCAGTATGTCCTATAGATGATTCTCGTGATATCGTTGATGCTTTACCAGAACAGTTTGTCCAATTTGAGCAATTTAGTGATTGTGGTCATGGTGTGTGGAGAGATAATCCAAATACAGCATTTACTCGACTTAAAAAATTCATTTTAGAGAGTTAACACATAAATAACTGCACCTAACAACGTGTATAAAACATAGCTAATGTAGGCTTTCCGAGAGGTTCGTACTTATTTATAAAGACCGCCAAATTTTTAAATTTGGCTTTTAAGATTGATAAATTAAAAACAAAATATAAAAATTCGGCTCTGTGTTTAACCGAAAAGTTAGTGTCTTCTTACACGCTACGTTTCATACACAAGACCGATAAGTGTCACCCTAATTTTGAGGTATTATTTTAAATCAAACTAAATTGATTTAATCAATTTTATAAACGCAGGCCTGATACGGATTTAGCTCAAAACGAGTACTGCTTTTCAACGCTTCGTTGGTGTCGTTAGAAATAAGCAGTTGCAGGGTGGAACTTGCTAAATCTCCTAATTCCAAATCTGCTTTTTCCTCGGAAAAACTTAGTAGTATCAAGTAGTTTTCATCATTCATACTTCTGGTATAAGCATAGACCTGCTCATTATCTTCTTGTAATAATTGGTAATCTCCATAGACCAATCCCAGATGGTCCTTACGTATCTGAACCATCTTTTTGAAATAATTCAATATAGAATCTTCGTCTTTCTCTTGTTCAGCTACATTGAGTCCTTTTTTATGATTTGGATGAACTTTTAACCATGGGGTTTCATTGGAAAAACCTGCATTTTCTGAAGCATCCCATTGCATTGGTGTTCTTCCGTTATCGCGCCCGGCCTCTTTTTCATTCTCGATAAAAGTTTCCAAATCAACCCCTTGTTGTTTTAACAGCTCATATCTGTTTAGAGTGTTGATATCTTGATAATCATCAATAGAATCAAACCTAATATTGGACATTCCTATTTCATCACCATAATAAAAATATGGGGTGCCTTTCATGGTCAATAAGAAGGTGTGGAGCATGGTGGCGGAATTATGCCAATGTTCAGGAGAATCATTACCCCATCTGCTTACACTTCTTGGATTATCATGATTGCTCAAGAACATGCTGCCCCAGCCTTTTTCTGCAAAAGTTTCATCCCAGTCAGAATGTATTTTTTTGAACTCCGTGAGTTTCCAACGGTCTTCTCGCATCCAAAATACTTCATCTCCGTCTCGGTCAAGAGACATCAATTCAAAATGAAAGAACATATTGAGTTCTTTTCTTTCTTCATCCACAAAAAGCAACGCTTGATCTCTTGCAACCCCAGGAGTTTCCCCAACGGTCATAATATCATACTTACTAAGGACTTCTTGGTTCATTTCATGCAAGTACTCATGCAATTTTGGTCCATCGGAATAAAAGGGAATAAAATTCCCATTGTATTTCTCAGGTAATTCTGGATATGTAGTGTCTTTGGAAATAAAAGGAATAACATCCATCCGGAAGCCATCTACCCCTTTTTTGAACCAGAAATGCATCATATCATATATTTCTTGGCGCACTTTTGGGTTTTCCCATTTTAGATCGGGTTGTTTTACGGAAAAGTAATGTAGGTAGTAGCTATCAGTAAGTTCGTCATATTTCCAAGCGTTTCCATCTACATCAAAATAACTAAAGCGTTTGGGTGGAGTCCCATTTTCAGCAGGCCACCAATGGTAGTAATCGCGATATGCATTATCCCTTGATTTTCTAGATTCTTGGAACCATTGGTGCTCATCGCTAGTATGGTTTACCACTAAATCCATGACCAATTTTAAACCGCGTGCATGCATTTCTTCAAGCAATGAATCAAAATCGGACATTGAGCCAAATTCTTCCATGATATCACGGTAATCACTAATGTCATACCCGTTATCATCATTTGGAGATTTATATACAGGGCAAAGCCAGATAATATCTACTCCTAAGCTTTTTATATAATCCAGCCGCTTGATGATACCTTGAATATCACCAACGCCATTTCCTGTGGTATCTTGAAAACTTCTAGGGTATATTTGGTATACTACTCCCTCTTTCCACCAAGTACGAGATTGTTCCATGCAAAATTTTTAAGCAACGAATATATTACTTTCTTGGATGAAATTCATTCAAGACTTTTACTAAATGGCTGCGGTTTACATGCATATAAATTTCTGTTGTTGTAATGCTTTCATGTCCCAGCATTTGTTGAATTGCACGTAGATCGGCACCATTTTCTAAAAGATGGGTGGCAAAGGAATGCCTAAAGGTATGGGGGCTAATGTTCTTATCTAATCCAATTTTCTCGGACAACTGTTTGATGATGGTAAAAATCATTGCCCTTGTAAGTTGTTTTCCCCTTCTGTTGAGAAAAAGATAGTCTTCATGTTCTTTCTGAATTTGTAAATGAATCCTAATTTCACCTCTATAGATGTTGATGTATTTCTTGTTCAAATTACTAATAGGCACAAATCTTTGTTTATCGCCTTTACCCGTAACCTTTATGAAATCTTCTTCAAAATAAAGGTCAGAAAGCTTAAGGTTGACCAATTCGGATACTCTGAGCCCGCAACCATATAAAGTTTCTAAAATAGCCCTATTACGCTCTCCTTCAGGTTTTGAGAGGTCAATAGCCAGAATAAGTTGATTAATTTCATCAGTAGATAAGGTATCCGGTAGTTTTCTGCCAATTTTTGGAGCTTCTATAAGATCCATAGGGTTATCTGTTCTGTAATCTTCAAATATGAGATAATTGAAAAATCCTTTTAGACCAGAAATAATGCGTGCCTGAGAACGTGGATTTACTGTTTTAGCTATATCATAGATAAACTTCTGAACTGTTTCTGCGCTTACCTGAATTGGCGATTCGTTAATTTCATATGCCTTTAGATGAGCCATTAGTTTTTCCAAATCCAAGATATAACTGGAAATAGAATTTTCAGAAAGCCCTCGCTCTATTTTCAAATAATTTTGATAATCCTGCAAAGCTTGTGGCCAGTTCATGGTTTAAAGATAGCTACAAATGAATTTCATTTTAACTTTTGTTGAAAAGCTTTTTTGTAATGTGTAATTGGTCAATTGAAACAAGGTGACAGTCAAAAAGGAGTGCCAAAAAATAACAAGGAATATTACTTTCGCCCCGCTATTTTTTTATACTGGTTTACAGAAAAAGATATTGGTGTGTATTTATATTGGATAACGAATTTTAACAATTATAAATACTTTATTTATTACAAGCACGTTGTAGCTTTTAATAAATTTTAACAACCATGAAAAAAACCATTTTAGTTATTGTAACCGTATTTATAGCAGGTTTTACCGCAAACGCCCAGGACAGAAGTAGTTTTAAGGCAGGTTTAATCGCAGGAATACCTGTTGGTGATGCAGCAAATATTTCAAGTTTTGCTATTGGATTAGATGCAGCTTACCATTGGGGTGTTTCAGAAGTATTTGACGTAGGTTTAGCCACGGGATTTATAAATGCTTTTGGCGATAACATTGATGCCTCAGTAGGTGATGTGGAAATACAAGCCGAGTTTGAAGATTTTCAGTTTTTACCGTTGGCCGCCTCAGTAAGGATTTATCCAACGTATCAATTTAAGTTAGGAGTAGATGCTGGATATGCAGTTGGCATTAATGAAGGGAATGAAGGAGGACTTTATTATAGACCTTTGATTGGTTATAATATCACTGGAAATACAGAACTAAATGTTTCTTACGTTGCAGTGGACAATAATGGTGCAACATTTTCCATTGCTATGGTAGGACTTCTGTTTTTATTTTAATTGGAGCTAAAGAACAGCTTAGATAAGTAAATAATAACCATAAATAAAGTAAAATGAAAAAATTATCTTTTGTATTTGTCTTAACCCTTATGTTGGCCTTTAGTGCTACAGCACAAACTAGCTATAAAGGAGCAGTTGGACTAGGAATTGATCTTTATGACAATGCTACTTTTGTTGGCCCCAGTGCAAAATACTTTTTCTCAAGTAATCATGTTGGGCAAGCAGATTTAGGTTTTGAAGACAATGCCACAATACTCACCTTTCTCTATTCTTATCACAAACAATTTGATGGAGCTCCCGGACTTAGATGGTACGCAGGGATAGGGCCAAGTATAATTTTGATTGACGATTTTGATAATATTTTTTCCCTACGCCCTCATGCGGGTCTAGACTTTAAAATTGATGGCGTACCAATAGTGGTCAATTTTGATTGGAGACCAGCTATAGTTATAAGCGATGCTGGAGATGGAGAAGCGGGTGCTTTTGGCTTTGGTATACAATACGCATTTAACTAGCAAAAAAAGATTTTTTTGTGGAAGCTTTTTTCCATGAATAGTATGGCAATTTTAGTACAATTAAGTACTAAAACTGCCATACTCTGTTTAAGTGAAATATTTATGTTTTGAAGCTTTCCGCCTGTTAAAGGAAATTGTCTTTAGTATATTTGTAACTCATAACTAAATAACATATCATGAAGAAATCATTCATTTTAATTGTATTCTTTATTAGTATTGTATCTACAACCTATGGCCAAGAAGGCTTTGCGGTCAAAGCAGGTTTTAATAACGTATCTATCAGTGTTGATACTGGTGGGTTTTTTGATGCCAGTGATAGTGAACTAGGATTTTTTGTTGGCGGAGGTTATAATTTTGAAGTATGTGAAAGCTTTGATATTGAGCCATCTTTACTTTTTAGTTTTGTGGATGATTTAACATCCTTGTACCTTCCTATAATGGGTAAATACAGGATTACTGATCAATTCAATGTTCAAGCTGGTCCTCAAATCAATTATTTGTTGGAAGACCTTCCTGATGGTGAATTTGGACTGGATATAGCATTTGGAGGTGGTTATCAAATAGATGACAATTGGTTTGTTGAAGCTCGCTATGGTATTCAGGTTTCAAGAGGAGGCGAATTAGGAGATTTTTTGGATATCAATACCCTAACAGTGGGAGCTGGTTATAGATTTAATTAAGAAATTAATAATAGCTTTAAAAAGGGGAAGTTGTTGCTTCCTCTTTTTTTATGCCCTAAAAATATTGGTACATTTATCCTATGAAACTAATTATCATCAACGGCCCTAACTTAAACTTACTGGGAAAACGTGAACCTGAAGTCTACGGAAGTACCACTTTTGAAGACTATTTTTTACAACTACAGCAAAGATTCCCCAAAGTTGAATTGGAATATTTTCAATCCAACATAGAAGGAGAGCTTATAGGTAAAATTCAAGAAGTTGGTTTTACTTATGATGGTATTGTTTTAAATGCTGCGTCTTATACACACACTTCAGTTGGTATAGGAGATGCTGTAAAGGCAGTGAATACCCCCGTTGTTGAGGTTCATATTTCAAATACCCATAAACGAGAAGATTTTAGGCATGTTTCCTATATTTCTTCAGGAGCCAAAGGTGTGATTTTAGGTTTTGGACTTCAGAGTTATAACCTTGCTATTCAAAGCTTTTTAGGCTAGGTTACTCAAATATTTCTTATCGGCGTAAAATGTCCCAAAAGGAAGCAATGATGCTACAAAAAGGATACTAAACCTTTTAATGGTCCATTTTCGTTCCCAACAAAAAACCAATGCTACAATCACATAAATAATAAAGAGTGCCCCGTGGGCATAGCCCACAACTTTGTTGGGTTCTAACATACCTGCCCAATACTTTAATGGCATTGTTAGTCCAAATAGAAGTAAATATGATATTCCTTCCAATATCGCTGTTGCCCTGAATACTTTTAACACAGATGATAAAAATTATAAATGAATTACTTCACCATATGCAGCAGCTACAGCTTCCATAACAGCCTCACTCATGGTTGGGTGTGGGTGAACCGCTTTTAGGATTTCATGTCCCGTAGTCTCTAATTTTCTTGCAACCACAGCTTCAGCAATCATGTCCGTTACACCAACACCGATCATGTGGCATCCTAGCCATTCGCCATATTTTGCATCAAAAATAACTTTTACAAAACCATCAGGAGTTCCTGCAGCTTTTGCTTTTCCGCTTGCTGAAAATGGAAATTTACCTACTTTGATATCATATCCCTGTTCTTTGGCCTGTTTTTCGGTAAGACCTACAGAAGCTACTTCTGGGATACAATACGTACATCCTGGTATGTTTCCATAGTCTAACGCTTCAACATGCATACCAGCTATTTTTTCAACACAAAGGATTCCTTCAGCTGAGGCTACGTGAGCCAAAGCTTGTCCCGGTGTAACATCGCCTATGGCATAATACCCAGGAATGTTGGTTTGGTAGTAATCATTGACCAAGATTTTATCTCTATCAACAGCAATACCAACGTCTTCTAATCCTATATTTTCAATATTGGTTTTAATACCAACTGCAGAAAGAACAATATCAGCTTCCAGAACTTCTTCTCCTTTTGTAGTTTTTATGGTAGCTTTTACACCTTCTCCGGAAGTATCGACATGCGTAACTTCTGCTGAAGTTTTAATCTTAACACCTGCTTTTTTAAAACTACGCTCCAATTGTTTGGAAATATCTTCGTCTTCAATAGGAACAATATTTGGAAGGTACTCAACTACGGTTACTTCGGTTCCCATAGCGTTGTAGAAGTAAGCGAACTCAATACCAATGGCACCACTACCTACAACAATCATTTTCTTTGGTTGTGTTTCTAAAGTCATTGCTTCTCTATAGCCAATTACCTTTTTGCCATCTTGAGGAAGACTTGGTAATTCCCGACTTCTAGCTCCAGTAGCAATTATAATATGATCAGCAGTATACTCTGCGGGATCCCCATGTTCACCTTTTACCACTACTTTTTTGCCAGGCTGCACTTTTCCATAGCCATTTAGAACTTCAATCTTGTTTTTCTTCATCAAGAATTGAACTCCCTTGCTCATTCCATCAGCAACACCGCGACTTCTTTTTACCACGGCATCAAAATCGTGCTCTACTTTTTTGGCACTTAACCCATAGTCTTCGGCATGCTTTAAATAATCAAAAACCTGAGCAGATTTTAGTAGGGCTTTAGTAGGGATGCATCCCCAATTAAGACATACACCTCCTAGACTTTCCTTTTCTACAATGGCTGTTTTGAGTCCAAGTTGCGAGGCTCTTATAGCCGTTACATATCCTCCAGGACCACTACCCAAAACAATTACATCGAAGTTGCTCATTAGAATTTGATTTTAGTTGTTTAAAATGAAGTGCAAAAGTACGTAATTCAGATACCAAATACCAAGATTTAGGATTCCTGATTTTCTAGAGGCTGAATTTATGATTTAGGTTGCCCGAACATCTTTTTATTGAATGAATCTGAACCTCCTTTTGGAATTGAAAGTGAAATCCAATCAGGGCCTTTTATCATTTTTCCTAGGAAAGCTAACTGTCCTACATGACTTGGGTAATGCGCCAATTGCCGGTTTACAGCTTCAATAATGGTATGTTCTTCGTCCCTGATTTTAATTTTGGTTTCAAAATTTGAACTATTGATACTTTCCAAAGTATCAAAAAGGCATTTCCAACCCTTTTCCCAAGCAGCTAACATTTCAACTTTTGAGGTGTACGGTTCTTCAAATTCCATTTCTCGATTACGCCAAGATTTTTCACCATCTTCAGTTAAAAAATTAGTCCATCTACTCAACATATTCCCTACCATATGCTTTACAATTATTGCTATGGAATTGTCTGTGTCTTTATACTTCCAAAGGATTTCGTTATCGGAAAGTTGGGCAAAAGTATTGTCGCCCATTGTTTTGTAACGATGGAATTCAAAAACTATGTTCTTAAGATAGTTTTCTTGAAAATTCATTTTTCCCCCGTTGGATCAAAATCTATACTGACTGAATTGATACAATAACGTTGCCCTGTTGTTTCTCTTGGACCGTCGTTAAAAACATGACCTAAATGGCCACCGCAATTGGCGCAAACCGTTTCTGTTCGCATCATTCCATGCGTAGTATCCCTAATATATTCAATGGCGCCTTCTACTGCTTCATCAAAAGAAGGCCAACCACAGCCGCTTTCAAATTTGTGTTCACTTTCAAAAAGCTTGGCGTTACAGGCTTTGCAATGATAGTCACCATTTTCAAAATGTAGGTCGTATTGCCCTGTATGTGGTCTTTCAGTACCCTTTTGTCTTAGAACGTAGTATTCTTCCGCAGAAAGTTGCTCTTTCCACTCTGCTTCTGATTTTTCTGAGCTGTGCTTGTTGTCCATAACCTCAAATTAAAGGAAAAAATGAATTAAATCTTGAAACTGTAAAATTATAAACGGGATGCCTAAAATTTTGGACTAGTTGGAATCTGGAATAAAATCCAAAGCAACACCATTAATACAGTGCCTTTTTCCTGTGGTATTTCTAGGGCCGTCATTAAAAACATGTCCTAAATGCCCTCCACAAGTGCCACAGTGCTCTTCTGTCCGTTCATAACCAATCTTATAATCAACATCGTAAGCAACATTGCCTTCAATTTCCCTATCAAAACTTGGCCATCCAGTTCCCGATTTAAATTTGTTTTCGCTACGGAAAAGTGGCGTAGCGCATGCGGCGCAAACATAGGTTCCTTTTTCCTTATTATCGAGTAGATCACTGGTAAAAGCATTTTCTGTTGCTGCTTTTCTGAGCACATAATACTCCATATCGGTAAGTTCAGCTTTCCATTCAGCATCAGTTTTAGTTATTGCAAAAGCAACTTCTTTTTCTGTTTCTTTTTTCTCTTCCTGTGATACACCCTTACATCCCAACATCATAAGGAATGCGATCAAAAGCAATTGTTTTCCCATTTCTTTATTTTATTAAATAGACGTTTTTTTTTGATTATCCTTTCACAATATCCTTATAATATAAAAAGACCCACTGGTTTTCCAGCAGGTCTTTAAATTAAGATTTTTATGAGATTAATCTATATCAATCTTCATAACTTGGCTTTCTTCAATACCTAAAGCACTCATTACATTCTCTATGTTAGAGGTATCCATTTTAGAAGAGTTTGCAAATACACTAGGTACAAACACAATTCTAAAGGACTGATTATCTGTGAAATCTGTGCTTATTGCGGAAAGGTCAAAATTTCCGTCAATAAAGATTTCAAAATCTACAAAGGTGTGAGCAAATACATATTGTATGGTACCTTCAGGAAGGAAAAAATTCTGTGGAATTTGACTCCAAGCATCAGCTGTGCTATTATCATCGAGATCAATAGTTCCATCAAATCGATATACTAAAACGGCATCGGCTTCCCTCACTTCATAATTTGTTTCATCCCCAAAATTTATCAGCGTACTAAATATGTTGCCGTCAACATCATACCCAAAATTGACACCATCTATTTCTACTACTTGTCCCTGTATTCCATCCAGACCATCTTGGCCGTCGACTCCATCAAACCCATCAAAACCAGGAGGTCCTGTTGGTCCTTCGCAGGATACGGTAAGCAAAACAAGGAATGCCCCAATAATTGTGTTGAATTTATTCATGATTTTTGATTTTTGATTTGTACTCATTTCATTTGTTTTCAACTCAAAATCAAAAAGCATTCCATTTTTGCCGTGCCATCAATTTATTTTACAAACAAAGAGAGCAAAATCGGATTCTTGGTCAAAGATGTGTAATATTGTAATTGTAAACCAGCTTATATGTCCAAGGTAGTCGTCCACAGTCTTTTCACCGAGTTTGATATCAATCTTTTTAAAGCTGGAAAGCATTACAGACTTTATGATAAATTGGGTTCGCACTTGACTGAAGTGGATGGTGTAAAAGGCACCTATTTTGCCGTTTGGGCCCCTTCTGCAAAGTCAGTTTCAGTAATTGGAGACTTTAATTTTTGGAAAGCAGACAATCACCAATTATTTGTTCGATGGGATGAAAGCGGTATTTGGGAAGGCTTTATTCCCGGAGTGGACAAGGGCACCAAGTATAAATTCAAGATTCAGTCTAACAATAATGACATCTGGACAGAAAAAGCAGATCCTTTTGGTAGATATTGTGAACAGCCACCCAATACTGCTTCGGTAGTTTGGGAAGCTTCACATAGCTGGAAGGATAAGAAATGGATGGATACCCGTGAGGAGAAAAATGCGTTGGACAAACCTTACTCTGTTTACGAAGTTCATTTAGGGTCTTGGAAGAAAAAAAATGGTTGGGAATCGCTTTCCTATGTGGAACTGGCAGATGAACTTGTGGACTATGTAGAGGAAATGGGATTTACCCATGTGGAGTTCATGCCTATTATGGAATACCCTTATGATCCTTCTTGGGGATATCAGTTAACAGGGTATTTTGCTCCTACATCCAGATTTGGAAAACCTGAGGATTTTAAATTTCTTGTTGATAAATTTCACCAACGTGGAATAGGAGTGATTTTGGACTGGGTACCATCTCATTTTCCAGAAGATGCCCATGGACTTGGGTTTTTTGATGGATCTCACCTTTATGAGCATCCAGATAGAAAAAGGGGTTATCATCCAGATTGGAAAAGTTTAATTTTCAACTATGGAAGAAATGAGGTACGCGCATTTTTGATAAGCAATGCAATTTTTTGGTTGGATCAATATCATGTAGATGGTCTTCGCGTAGATGCGGTGGCTTCTATGTTATATTTGGACTATTCGCGAGAAGAAGGCGAATGGGAACCCAATATATATGGCAATAATGAAAATTTAGAAGCCATGTCCTTTATAAGGGAAATGAACCAAGAAGTATATGCTAGCTTTAAAGGAGTGCAGACCATTGCTGAGGAATCTACTGCTTTTACAGGTGTTTCTAAGCCCGTACATTTTGGTGGACTTGGTTTTGGTATGAAATGGATGATGGGCTGGATGCACGATACATTGGAATTCTTTAAAAAAGAACCGGTACACAGGTCTTATGATCTAAATGATATCACTTTTAGCATGACCTATGCTTTTACTGAAAACTTTATGTTACCATTTTCTCATGATGAAGTGGTGTATGGGAAAAAATCCTTGCTCTATCGTATGCCCGGTGATGAGTGGCAACGATTTGCTAATTTAAGGCTGCTTTTTGGCTTTATGTTTACCCACCCAGGGACCAATCTTCTTTTTATGGGAGCGGAATTTGGACAATCCTCCGAATGGGATTTTGAAACCGGCTTAGATTGGCACTTGACCCAATTTGATTTTCATGCTGGAATCCAAGAAGTAATAAAAGACTTAAATAAGGTTTATAAAAACAACCCTGCGCTTTATGAAAAACAATTTGACGCAGATGGCTTTCAATGGATTGAATACAACGACCAGGAAAATACGGTATTAACGTATATAAGAAAAGGGCGGGATCCTAAGGATGATTTAATTATAGCCTGTAATTTCACACCTGTTCCAAGAGAAGATTATAGAGTTGGAGTACCTAAGACCTCACAATTAAAATTGCTTTTTAACAGTAATGACACCAAATATGCTGGAAGTGGAATGGGTAAAAAAACACTAAAACCATCATCAAAAGCGTGGAATGGGCATGAGCAATCCGTAGTTATGACACTTCCTCCATTAAGTGTTGTGATTTATCGATAATGAATTTACTAAAACGTTATAGTTAGTTTGTTCAAAACATCTTTTTAATTTCTCGCTCTAAAGTCTTTCTTTTGTTAGTCTTAATCCACTGAGAATGATTACCAATACAGAAGTAGAAAAAAGAGGTAACCAATACCCAAACCATATAGTTGACTTTAAGCAAGAGAATGATAAACTCTATTTTACCACCCATAACGGGGTTATTTTAGAGCTTACCATATTGCGAGATAGCGCAATTCGTTTCAGATATGCTACCGAACATGTTTTTGAGCCCGATTTTTCATACGCTATAAGTGACGATGTAAGTTTAGGATATAATGAACTTACCGTAAAAGAAGAGGTTCCTGAGTACGTTATAACTACTTCAAAAATCAAAATATTTGTTAATAAGTCCAATTTGAAGGTTCATATCCTGGATTTAGAAGATATGGTGATTATTGAAGATGAGTTAGGATTTCACTGGGAAGAGAACTACGATTACGGAGGAAACATAGTGAAGATGAGTAAAACTTGCCATTCTGGAGAGAGTTACTATGGAATGGGAGACAAGGCTTCACACACCAATTTAAAAGGAAAGCGAGTTAATAATTGGGCTACAGATTCTTATGCCTATGGTAAAGATCAAGAACCTTTATATAAGTCCATACCTTTTTACGTAGGGCTTAAAGAGAATATTGCTTATGGTGTTTTCTTTGATAATTCTTTTAGCACCTATTTTGATTTTGCAAACGAAAAAAGAAATGTGACCAGTTTTTGGGCAGATGGAGGTGAAATGAACTATTATTTCTTCTACGGGCCAAAAATGAACCAAGTAGTAGAAGCGTATACGGATTTAACCGGTGTTCCAGAACTACCACCCTTATGGGCTTTGGGGTTCCACCAATCTAAATGGAGCTATTTTCCAGAAAAAAAGGTAAAAAACATAGCATCAACTTTCAGGAAGCTGAAAATTCCTTGTGACGCAATTTATCTGGATATTGATTATATGGAAGGTTTTCGCTGTTTTACATGGAATAACCGCCATTTCCCCAATCCAAAAAAGATGATAGAAGAACTGGAGGAAGATGGTTTTAAAACTATCACTATGATCGATCCAGGAATAAAAATAGATCGCGATTATTGGGTATATCAACAGGCTATGGATAATGGATTTTTCTGTCGTCGAGCAGATGGTCCGCATTTTAAAGGAAAAGTATGGCCTGGAGAATGTAAATTTCCAGATTTTACAGACCCAGAAGTTAGAGAATGGTGGGCAGGGTTGTATAAAGAGATGATTGCAGATTTAGGTGTAAAAGGCGTTTGGAACGATATGAACGAACCGGCAATCATGGAAGTTCCCAGTAAAACTGCAAACCTAGATGTAAGACATGATTATGATGGACATCCTTGTAGTCATAGAAAGGCACATAACGTATATGGCATGCAAATGGTGCGTGCTACATACGAAGGGGTTAAAAAATTCATGTTTCCTAGAAGACCATTCGTATTGACTCGAGCCGCATATTCGGGAACACAAAGATACAGTGCAACCTGGACAGGAGATAACGTTGCAACATGGGAACATTTATGGATAGCCAATGTGCAGATGCAGCGTATGTGTATGAGCGGTTATTCTTTTGTAGGATCAGATATTGGTGGTTTTGCAGAACAGCCCAACGGAGAATTGTTTGCTAGATGGATGCAACTGGCGATTTTCCATCCATTTTGTAGAGTTCATTCTAGCGGGGATCATGGAGAACAAGAGCCATGGTCTTTCGGTGATGAAATAACAGATATTGTTAGAAAATATATTGAGTTAAGATATATGTTACTGCCCTATTTATATACTATGTTTTATAGATATATCAAGAATGGGGTGCCCATGCTTCAGTCTTTGGTTTTTTATGATCAAGAAGATGTCCAAACACATTTTAGAACGGATGAGTTTCTTTTTGGAAAACAACTGTTAGTGTGTCCAATACAAGAACCAAATGCGCAGGGCAGGAGAATGTATTTTCCTAAAGGAAAGTGGTTTAACTACTGGACGGATGAAGTAGTGACAGGAGGCGCAGAAAAATGGGTAGCCGCAGAAATAGATACAATACCCTTGTTTGTAAAAGAAGGATCAATGATTCCTAAATACCCTGTACAGCAATACGTTGGTGAAAAAGAGATTAAAGAGTTAGAAATAGATGTATACTACAAAGAGGGAATTGAGAACTCAAGTGTTTATGAAGACCAGCAAGATGGATATGATTATAAAAAAGGACGCTACAGCTTAAGAAAATTCAGGTTACGCGGAAAAGAAAACGAATTGATTATACAGCAGTTCAAAGATGGGGACTTCATCACTTCTTATAACAAGTTCAAGCTAAGGTTTCATGGTTTACCGTTTACCATTGGTACCATAGAGTTGGATAATGAGGTGGTTAATGGAAAGGATATAAAACTAAATGGAAACAACACCATTGAAGTGAGCAAGGATTTTACAGAACTTCATATAGTTGGAAAATAATTTTTTGTAATTTACCTACACTAAACACTATAAATAAAATGAAAAAGTTAATCATTACAGCGGTAATTTTTTTAGCCGTTTCAGCATGCAAAACAAACCCCTTTACTGGGAAAAGTACGCTTAATTTTTACCCCAATAGTCAAATTTTCCCAATGGCCTTTGCGCAATATGACCAGTTTTTGACCGATAACAAGGTCATAACCGGGACGTCAGATGCTCAGATGATAACCAAAGTTGGACTACGGATATCCTCCGCAGCAGAACGTTGGTTGGATTCAAATGGATATCCCGGGTATTTAAAGGATTACAAATGGGAATACAACTTGGTGAATGATGAAACGGTAAATGCATGGTGTATGCCTGGTGGTAAGATTGTTTTTTATACCGGAATTTTGCCTATCACACAAACAGAAACGGGCGTAGCTGTGGTTATGGGACATGAAGTTGCACATGCTTTAGCAGATCATGGTGCACAACGAATGAGCGCAGGAATGGTGCAGCAAATAGGAGCTGTAGCAGGAAACGTAGCTATTAAAGACCCCGAAAAACGTAACATGTTCAATCAAGCCTATGGCTTAGGTTCAACAGTAGGTGTTATGTTACCATTTAGTAGAAGCCATGAGACTGAGGCGGATAGGATAGGATTGCAAATTATGGCCATTGCCGGCTATAATCCAGATGAGGCTGCTAACCTTTGGAGAAGAATGAAGGCAAAGTCTGGGGGACAGGCACCGCCAGAGTTTATGAGCACACACCCTTCAAACGATACTAGAATTAATAATTTAATGGCATGGGCGCCAGCTGCAAAGCAAGAAGCCGCAAAGTTTGGAGTAACATCATTTAAATAACCAATTGACCAAATTAACATTTAATGTCATCTCAAACATTCCTAAGAAAATGGGAATGTTTGTGGTGGCATTTTTATTTAAAAACCTATGGCACGAGCACTCGCATTAAAGGGAAGCAAGAAGTTATTAAATGCATGGGCCTTCTATGACTGGGCAAATTCAGTATATAGTTTGGTCATCTCCTCCGCGGTTTTCCCAATTTTTTATGGAGCTTTGTTTCGCGCAGCGGAAATTGAAAAGGTGACCATATTTGGCGGTGAGATTGCGCGGGCTCCTTTAATAAGTTATGTAACCTCTCTGGCTTTTATTTTTATTGCAATAGTGACTCCATTGATTTCAGGGATAGCTGATTATTTAGGGAACAAAAAGATTTTTCTAAAATTCTTTTGCTATTTGGGGGCTTTATCCTGTATCGGCCTCTATTGGTTTTCATTGGAAAATATCTATTTTGGTTTGACTTGCTACTTTTTTGGTTTAGTCGGTTTTTGGGTAAGCTTTGCCATCAATAATTCTTATCTGCCAGATGTGGCCTTTCCAGAACAACAAGATGGAATCAGTGCCAAAGGATTCTCCTTGGGATATATAGGTAGTGTGATTTTGTTGGTTTTTAATCTAGCAATGGTAATGCAGCCTGCCGTTTTTGGAATTACGGATAGTGGAGGGGAAGTTGCAGAAATAAAAGCCATGAAATATTCCTTTATCTCCGTAGGAATTTGGTGGATTCTTTTTAGCCAGTATACTTTTATGCATTTGCCTAAAGGGTACAAGAGAGAAGGAGCACGAACCAACATTGTTCTTAACGGGTTTAAAGAGCTGAAAAGCGTTTGGAAGCAATTGGGTACTGAAACAAGGCTTAAACGCTATTTAGGGGCCTTTTTTGTGTATAGCATGGCTGTACAGACCATAATGCTGATTGCCACGTATTTTGGAGAGGAGGAAATAAGCTGGGGAACAGATGGCGAGCGCACCACTGGGCTTATTATCAGTATTTTGGTGATTCAGATAGTGGCAATTTTTGGAGCTACCGTTACAGCGTATGCCTCCAAAGCATATGGCAACATCAAGACCCTGATTTTTATCAATATTATCTGGATTCTACTTTGTGTGTATGCCTACTTTTTACAGACACCTACAGATTTCTATATTGCCGCAGGTTTGGTAGGAGTTGTTATGGGGGGCATTCAGGCCTTATCAAGATCTACCTACTCCAAGTTTTTACCAGAAACCACAGATACCACTTCATTTTTTAGTTTTTACGATGTGGCTGAAAAAATAGGTATTGTAATAGGAACTTTTTTATATGGAGCTGTGGCCCAACTTACCGGAAGTATGCGAAACAGTACTATCTTCTTAGCTGTATTCTTTTTAGTAGGAGCTTTTTTGCTTACAAGAGTGAACAAGAAAACTGAATAGAGAACCTATAGATTCTAAAATTATGAAGTCGCACATATTGTTTTATGCTGTTGTCTTAATCACAACAATTTCTTGCACCACCAAAGACAATGATATTTCAAAAACTATAGAGCAATATTATAAAACCTATCAAGACCGGAATGATTTTGAAAAGTTTTTGGGTTTTTATGATGAAAAAATAGTTCTGGAGGATATTATCAATGCCGATAGAATTGTTGGGAAAAAAGCTCTTGAAGATTTTTTTGATTGGAATAATCCAGGATATAAAAAGATAGCTGCAGACGCACTCGTAATTTATGAACAGACAATTGAAGGTAATAGAGTGGTTACCAGTGGTTATTTTAATGAATTTCTTTGGGGAGAACAGAAATTTGAAGCAATGCACTTTGTCACAATTTTAACATTCAATCAATCTGGGAAGATTGTTAAGCATGTTGATTGGATAAATTATCCATCCAATTTGGTTGACTACACGAAAAGGAAGAATTCTAATGAATGGATAAAAAACTAAAAGCCTTGGCATTTGTGCCAAGGCTTTTAAACTATTGATTGATGATGATTTGTTTTTGATTGGTAATAAACTCCTAATTATCCCTTAGAAATATCTCCTGCACCTGAAGATTTACTTTTAATTTTCTTAGGATTCCCACGATAGGAAATATCTCCAGAGCCAGAAACTCGTGCATCAATAGATTGGTTGACAGTCACTTTCACATCTGCAGAACCTGATACTTGTACGGTAGCAAATTCAGCTTCTAGCTCATACGCCTTTATGTCTCCAGAACCTGAAACTTGAATATCCAAATTTGTGGCTCTCCCTTCTAAGTTAATATCACCTGAACCTGACAGTGTGGCCTCTACGTTTTCTGCTTCTATTGCCAAGGTAATGTCTCCAGAACCAGATATTCTAGTATCAAAATTATCAGATTTAAGCGTGGTTTTACCTACTATATCTCCCGAACCCGATAAAGTAACAGAATTGATGGTTTCAACGGGTACGGTTATATAAATCCCTGAATTCCAATTGGAAGGTTTAAGATTGACCCCTTTTTCAACCTTAACAATCAATTTTCCGTTTTTCACTTCAGTTTTAATGTATTCCAATAGATTGGATTCTCCTTTTAGCGTTAACTCCCCTTCATCACCAGCAACCAGTTCAACATCAAACCAACCTGCCAGTGCAACGGCATCATAATCGCCTACAGAACGTTCAACGGTTACAACATTGCCATTTCCTTTAATTCTTTTGCCCCATTGGGCATTTGTAATTGCTACCATCGATAGCGCTAATCCTAGTGTGATAATTTTTTTCATGATTGTGTTTTTTGATTGTTTTTTCATCCTTTTACTATTGAAAAACTTTGTTCTGAACGTTCAACAAGTGAACGTTCAATTTCAGTTGTTTTCTCCTTACTTAGTGTATTTTGGTATTCATTTAGATTGTATCCGGTAACACCTTTCAACATTTCCAAATAGAAAAATATAACTTCCTTTTTTCTATCCTCGCTTGCCAAACCAACATATCTAGACATCATAAATTCATCTTCCAATACATATCCTTTTTTTTCTAAAAAGGCACGGGTAAGAGCTCCTTCATTCCTTGGATTTTCCTGTGCTAGCTTTTTGCTGTTGTAAAACCAAGTGTTTTGACGATACTTATTATTTCCGATAAAAGCAGCATTATCAAAATTGTAATTATAGATATAGTCATTATTGTCCAAAAACCCCTCAAATTGAGCAATGAATAATTTCTCTACATTTTGATGTTCATCGGTTACGGCAAAAACAAACCTTTCACCAGCCGCCAATGCCTTCCCTCTCATATCTTCAGGATATTCATCTGAAGAAGCAATAATCTCGAAATCAAAGTTACCAACATATGTAAACTCATCGTTTATCTCAATTTCTATGTTTGGATATTCTTTTGAAATAAGCCTGTTCCCTTCAACATGCCTTTGCTCGGGTATTTTGGTGAAAGAATCTTGAGCGGCATTATTTTTTTCGTGCTCAGCCTTTGTTTTGCAACTATAAAAAGCTACTATTAGAGAGAGTAATGCTATACCTAATTTGCTCATAAACCTTTTATTATTCAATGTCTTAGCGAACTCCTAGTTTTTATAAAAAGTAACCCCGCCATAGTCACTAGTAATGTATACTGTGTTTCCTGAGTTCTCTTTACCATGATATCCTTTAAAATACTTTTGGTTCGATTTTTCTTTACTCACATTGATTTCAAAAGCATCCCTACCGCTTACACCAGCGTACTCGGTTGAAATTTCAAAATCAAAATAATAATCTGGACTGTACCCTATCTTAATCCCCGTGTAATCGGTCTTGATATTCATATCACCTGCATCAGCGGCCATTTCACTTATTTTTAGCGAACCGTAATCAGAATTTATGGTAACGTTTCCGTGTACCGTTCCCAATTTTACTCCAATATAGTCCCCATTGCCATTTACATTATTGACATTGTTTACTTCAATTGAGCCATAATCACTGGAATAGTCCAAATTTTCCATTTCATTTATTACGGCGTTGGTGTAATCCGCTTTTACGGTGAGGTCTCCAGCCTTTTCTATCGTAAAGCCTGAGTAATCTGCTATAATCTCACCACTATTAATATATTCGAATGTAGAGCGGGAGGTGTAATCAAATCGTAGTTCGTTGTTTCTTCCACGTAATTCCCCAATATCAATTTTACCGTAATCACAGTTTATTTTGGCATGTCCGTCTACACGATTAAGATAGATGTTTCCGTAATCGTTGTTGAGATTGACACTGTTCTTCACTGGTATTTTAATGGTGTAGTTTACCTCTACACTTACATTGTTTCGCTTTCCCCATTTCCATCCCCAATTGTTGTTCCTGTCTCCAAAAAGAGTACGTGCAGATACTAAACTGGCGCTGTTTTCAAAGTCTACGTCAATCTCGTTTAGCCTGTTTTGCACTTTATCTTCATTATTGCCATTTGTTTTTATGTGAACTTCTATTACAACCCTATCCTCATTCCAGGATGTGATGTTTAGATTTCCATAGCTGTTCTTTACTTTAAAAAGTGCATCTGGATTTACATTGAATTCCTTTTTTATAGTCTTTTCCTTGGTATACCTGCCACCCATTTTATCGGTATTGGCTCCCAAAGCGAAAGGAATTAGGGCTAATGCCAAAAAGGCATATTTATATAGTAATGTTTTCATCATTGTATGATTTTAAATTTTTAATATTTTCAATATTGGTCAATACTTCCTTTAATAAATCAATTCTGGTTTGGAAATTGGTTATCATGGCATTCAATAAAATTTTGCTGTTACCCCCAGATACTAGCTCTTTCTCTAGATTTTGATAGTTTAACTCCAGTTTTTCCAGTCTTTGTAAAGTATCATCTACCAACTTTGCAGTTTCAGGGGATTTTTCACCCTTTAACAACTGTACTTGTTCTTCAATAAGGCTGGCAAAATAGAACTCGGTTTTTGAAATTTCTGGGGCAATCTCTACCACCTGCTCTTTTATGGAAGGCCTTGTGTTGAATACCTGAATACCCAGCAAACAGATAAGAGCAATGGATGCTGCTATGGACAGTGGTTTCCACCAATTTGTTTTTTTCTGGTGTAAGGTCACTACCTCATTGTTTTGGCTCAATTTTTCTAAAAATCGTTCTTGATGCCCATTTTTGGGTTCTTCAAAATCAAAATCATTTTGAAGCTTCTCAAACAATTGTTCTAAATTATCTTTACTCATAATCAAGCATTTACAGTCAATTTTTTTCTCAGACTTTCTTTAGCTCTAGAAATTGTGGTTCTACAATTTGCATAGCTAATGTCCATTATATCACTGATTTCCTCGTAATCATACCCTTCAATTAAATGTAAGGTCAAAGAAACTCTGTAATTGTCTTTTAAACTTTTCATGGTATCAATCACTTTTTGAGCCTTCAATTCAGTGTAACCATTGTGATTCAAAGCAACTTCATCATTGTCTTCGACCTTGTACATTACTTCATCTAGATTAACAGCTCTACTTTTTTGCTGTTTTTTGTAATGATATATACTGTTGTTTATCACAATTCGCTTTAACCATGCGCCAAACGTGACATCCCCTTTAAATGTATGCAGTTTCGTAAACGCGTTCAAAAACGATTCTTGCATTACATCTTCAGCTTCTGCCGAGTCCTTCACAATCCTAAAAGCAATGTTGTACATAGCTTTATAGTACTTATTATAAATTTCCAATTGTGCACTTTGCTTACCCTTTAAGCACGATTGAAGCAGCGTATCAGTATGTTCATTTTGGTGGCTCAAAAAATGAATGGTTTGTCTTATAGATGGATGAATTTATCAATTGTTACACTTTTTTCTAAATTTTTAATTTTTAATGGCACAAGAATTGCCTTAATAGGAGAAGAAAAGAACCTAAACCCTTTTGTAATACTTACTTTTAAGACATTGCGTGGGCTTAATGTTCTAGTATAAACTGAAGATTTGTGTCATTTGTGACAAAATGACCGAAACATATGATATGGGAGAAATAAAAATTTCAACTTTTGACAATATATCCCTGCAAGGTCTTGATGAAGATGCAGAATTGATTCCTTTGTTGACACCAGAGGACGAAGAGGAAATGAATAAGGAAGAATTACCTGAAACTTTACCGGTTTTACCTCTTAGAAATACTGTCCTTTTTCCAGGAGTGGTTATTCCAATTACCGCTGGAAGGGATAAATCCATAAACCTAATTAAAGATGCCAATAACGGCAATAAGACTATTGGGGTAGTTTCCCAAAAGGATGAGGAGACAGAAAACCCTGGAGTAGAAGATATTAATACACTGGGAACCGTTGCTAGAATCTTGAGAGTATTACAAATGCCCGATGGAAATACCACGGTTATTATTCAAGGTAAAAAACGGTTTGAGATTGCTGAGGTAATTACTGAGCAACCTTACCTTACCGCTACGGTAAAAGAAGCATCGGAAGAGCGACCTAATGAAAAGAGCAAGGAGTTTGAGGCGATTATAGATTCTATCAAAGAATTGGCTTTTAAGATTATAAAGGACAACCCAAATATACCCAGTGAAGCTACATTCGCTATTAAGAACATTCAAAGCAATTCGTTCCTCATCAATTTTGTATCCTCTAATCTTAATTTGAGTGTTGGCGAAAAGCAAAAACTTCTGGAAATTCCAAACCTTCAGGAGCGTGCTCTTACAACTTTGAAGTACATGAATATGGAGCTTCAAAAATTGGAATTGAAGAATGATATTCAATCCAAGGTTCGGAGCGATATGGACCAACAACAAAGAGAGTATTTTTTACACCAGCAGATGAAAACAATCCAAGAAGAACTTGGTGGGTTGTCTTATGAGGAAGAGGTGGATGAAATGAGAGTAAAGGCCAAAAAGAAAAAATGGGCTAAAAACATTAAAGAGCATTTTGAAAAAGAACTTGCCAAAATGCAGCGTATGAATCCGCAAGTTGCAGAATACTCTATTCAGCGCAACTATTTGGATTTGTTTTTGGACCTTCCTTGGGATGAATTTTCAAAAGATAAATTTGACTTAAAACGAGCGCAACAAATTTTAGACAGAGATCATTATGGTCTTGAAGATGTAAAACGAAGAATCATAGAGTATTTAGCTGTACTAAAGCTACGTAACGATATGAAATCACCAATACTTTGTCTTTATGGCCCTCCAGGAGTTGGTAAGACTTCTTTAGGAAAATCAGTTGCGGAAGCTTTAGGAAGAGAATATGTTAGAATTTCTTTAGGAGGTTTAAGAGACGAAGCTGAGATTAGAGGGCATAGAAAAACCTATATTGGAGCAATGCCCGGAAGAATTATTCAGAGTCTGAAGAAAGCGGGTAAATCCAATCCGGTTTTTATTTTGGATGAAATTGATAAACTCTCCAATAGCCATCAAGGTGACCCTTCCTCAGCAATGTTAGAGGTATTGGATCCCGAACAGAATAGCGAATTCTATGACAACTTCTTGGAAATGGGTTATGACTTGTCAAAAGTAATGTTCATTGCTACCGCAAATAATTTAGGAACCATTCAGCCTGCTCTACGTGATCGTATGGAAATCATCAACGTAACTGGATACACCATTGAAGAAAAGGTTGAAATTGGTAAAAAGCATTTGTTGCCAAAACAGTTAAAAGAGCACGGACTTACTTCTAAAGATTTGAAGATTGGAAAACCCCAAATGGAGAAAATTGTAGAAGGGTACACAAGAGAATCTGGTGTGCGAAGTTTGGAAAAACAATTGGCTAAAATGGTACGTTATGCTGCAAAATCAATAGCTATTGAAGAAGAATATAACATCAAGGTCAATAACCAGGATGTAGAGAAAATATTAGGTCCTGCAAGATTGGAACGCGACAAGTATGAGAATAATGATGTGGCAGGAGTGGTCACTGGTTTGGCATGGACAAGTGTAGGAGGTGACATTCTTTTTATTGAATCTATTTTATCCAAAGGAAAAGGTACCTTAAACATTACCGGAAACCTTGGTAAAGTGATGAAAGAATCTGCTACCATTGCCATGGAGTATATTAAATCCAATGCCGACGCCTTCGGAATAGATTCTGATGTTTTTGAAAAGTATAATGTTCATATTCACGTGCCAGAAGGTGCAACACCAAAAGATGGCCCAAGTGCAGGAATAACAATGCTTACCTCATTGGTTTCGCTCTTTACGCAACGTAAGGTGAAAAAGAGTTTGGCAATGACAGGGGAGATAACCTTGCGTGGTAAAGTATTGCCCGTTGGTGGAATTAAAGAAAAGATTTTAGCTGCAAAGAGAGCGAGAATCAAAGAGATTATTCTTTGTGAGGACAACCGAAAGGATATTCAAGAAATTAAGGAAGACTATTTAAAAGGGCTTATATTCCATTATGTTTCGGATATGAGTGAGGTCATTGATATTGCCGTTACGGATGTAAAGGTGAAGAAGGCAAAAAAATTATAATTTTATTTTTTTTGGTGGCCTCAGTGACTCATTTTCTTGGTATTTTTAAGTGATGGGAAAGATTACAATCGCCATAGATGGTTATTCATCAACAGGTAAAAGCACTTTGGCAAAAAGATTGGCTTCCGCACTCAATTATGTTTATGTAGATACAGGCGCCATGTATCGCGCAGTTACACTTTTCGCTTTGAACAATAAGTATGTTGGGACTAATGAAGATATTCCATCCCTGGTAAAACAATTGCCAAATATCAATTTAAAGTTCGTGCCAAATAAAACTTTGGGTCTTTCAGAGATGTATTTGAATGATGAAAATGTAGAAAGGCAAATTAGGACGATGGAAGTCTCCGACCATGTAAGTAAAGTTGCAACCATTGAAGAAGTTAGACATATGCTTGTGGCTATGCAACAGCAAATGGGTGAGGAAAAAGGAATTGTGATGGATGGCCGTGATATTGGCACTGTTGTTTTTCCCAATGCGGAATTGAAAATATTTATGACAGCTTCCCCAGAGACACGTGCTACAAGACGTTACAAAGAACTCTTGGAGAGAGGGGAAGAGGTAACTTTTGATGAAGTACTTAAGAACGTCCAAAAACGAGACAGAATAGATTCAACACGTGAAATGTCTCCTTTAAAGAAAGCTGAAGATGCTATTGAATTTGATAATAGCGATATGGGACTTGAAGAGCAATTTGAACGAATATATAATTACTCCCTTCGGGTGATAAATAAAAACAATTAAAAAAGGCGCTTAACGAGCGCCTTTTTCAATAAATAACAATCTTCTTTTCCTAGATATTTGGAATTACTAAAACCTGATCAGGGTGAATAACATCTGGATTACTTAGGATGTTAGTGTTTGCATCAAAGATTTTATTGTACTTCATGGCATCACCATAATAGTGTTTTGCGATTTTGCTTAAAGACTCGCCACCTTTTACAGTATGTCTGTGGTAAACAGAATCATCTGCAACACTAATGTTTGCTTTAACATCAGATGGACTTTCACCACCAATTTGTTTGATTTTGTCCCAAATGGCGTTCTTCTCATAAGGCGTATTGGCTACCCCTTTAATTTTCAAGACTCCTCCATCTTCAGATACATCGCCATCTTTTATGCCTAATTCTTGACCTAAATCTAAAACTGCTTGGTATTTTGCTTTTGCACTCATAATATTCTTAATTGTTTTAATGGTTAATATTAAGAAACAAGATATATATAAAAGTCACATTTCAGCCTAATTTTTCACTAATTATTGTTCCAAACGAATAAGTGGGCGGCAAGGGTTTGTAAAACAAGGAATTAATTGTATTTTTGCACTCCTTTTTAACAAATAGACAAGAGGAAAAAGGGAATAGAAAATCAATAACAACTTCTACAGTAATTGTTTAACTCTTGTAAAACTGTAGAATACAAATTTTAATCAGCAAATGGCTGAAGAAAAAACAAACGTTGAGGTAGAAGAAACTACAGCAGCAGTACAAGAAGTAAAAGAAGAAGTTCAAACTCAACAAGATCCAAAAGAATATCTTGAGAATTTTGATTGGGAAAAGTACGAAGAAGGAATTGAGCGCGTAGATGATACGAAACTTAAAGAATTTGAACTACTTGTAGAGGAGAATTTTGTTGATACCGCTGATGAAGAGGTGGTTAAGGGAACAGTAGTTCACATGACAGATCGTGAGGCTATCATTGATATCAATGCAAAGTCTGAAGGTGTTATTTCATTGAATGAGTTCCGTTACAATCCTGATCTTAAGGTTGGAGATAAAGTTGAGGTTCTTATAGATATCCGTGAAGACAAGACAGGTCAATTGGTATTGTCTCACAGAAAAGCAAGAACAATTATGGCTTGGGACAGAGTTAATGCTGCCCATGACAAAGAAGAAATTGTTCAAGGTTTTGTAAAGTGCAGAACCAAAGGAGGTATGATTGTGGATGTATTTGGAATCGAGGCGTTCTTGCCTGGTTCTCAAATCGATGTTAAACCTATCCGTGATTACGATCAGTATGTTGGTAAGACCATGGAATTCAAAGTGGTTAAGATTAATCATGAGTTCAAGAACGTTGTTGTTTCGCACAAAGCGTTGATTGAAGCTGATATTGAAGAACAGAAGAAAGAAATCATCGGCCAGCTTGAAAAAGGTCAAGTACTGGAAGGTATTGTTAAGAATGTTACTTCATACGGTGTCTTTATTGACCTTGGTGGTGTTGATGGATTAATCCACATTACTGACCTTTCTTGGAGCAGAATCAACCATCCAAATGAAGTTGTTGAGCTAGATCAGAAAATGAATGTTGTAATCCTTGATTTTGATGATAACAAATCAAGAATCCAACTAGGTCTTAAACAATTAGAGAAACATCCATGGGATGCCTTGGGTGATGAAATAAAAATTGGTGATAAAGTTAAAGGTAAAGTTGTGGTTATTGCTGACTACGGCGCCTTTATAGAAGTTGCTGAAGGTGTTGAAGGATTGATTCACGTTTCTGAAATGTCATGGTCTACACACTTAAGATCTGCACAGGATTTTGTGAAAGTAGGTGATGAGGTAGAAGCAGTGGTATTAACATTGGATAGAGAAGATCGCAAAATGTCATTGGGCATTAAGCAATTAACTCCAGACCCATGGACAGATATTACTTCTAAATACCCTGTAGGTTCAAGACACAAAGGGATTGTTAGAAACTTTACCAACTTTGGCGTATTTGTAGAAATGGAAGAAGGAATAGATGGATTAATTTACATCTCTGACCTTTCATGGACCAAGAAAATTAAGCACCCATCTGAGTTTGTAGCTGTTAGCGATACTTTGGAAGTTGAAGTATTGGAATTGGATGTTGAAGGACGTAAGTTAAGTCTTGGTCACAAACAAACTACAGAAAACCCTTGGGACAAATACGCGGCAGAATTTGCTGAAGGTACCGTTCACAAGGCAGCTATTTCTGAAATTGTTGATAAAGGAGCCACCGTTAATTTCAATGAAGATATTGTAGGATTTGTTCCTTCAAGACACATGGAAAAAGAAGATGGCAAAACCCTTGGAAAAGGTGAAGAAGTAGAATTTAAGATCATAGAATTCAATAAAGACTTCAAACGTGTGGTAGCTAGTCATACAGCTATCTTTAAGGCGCAAGAAGAACGCAACATTAGCACAGCAAAAAGAAAAGCTGCCGCTACTGCAGAGGAAGCAAAAACCACATTGGGTGACGCCAACTCTCAATTGCAAGCATTGAAGGATAAAATGGAAGCTGATTCTAAAAAGTAATCAGGTTTTATTAAAATCAATTAGAAGCCCCGCCGCTGGAAACAGACGGGGCTTTTTTATATAATCAACCTTTTTAAAGAATTGTTTACTTTTGCATACAACAGAGTTGGTAGCATAGCAAATGAGTCAAAAAGTACTTCTTACCTCAAAAGAAATCCACATCATACTGCACCGTCTGGCTTGTCAACTTTTAGAAAACCACTTGGACTTTAGTAACACCGTTTTAATAGGAATTCAGCCAAGAGGTATATTTCTAGCAGAACGCTTGGCAAAAATCCTAAAAGAAGAATATAAAGTAAAAGATATAGACTTGGGTTTTTTGGATATTACATTCTACCGAGACGATTTTAGAAGAGGAGAGAAAACCTTAGAGGCGAACACTACCAAAATAGATTTTCTGGTTGACGATAAAAATGTAGTTTTTGTTGATGATGTATTGTACACCGGAAGGAGTATACGGGCGGCCCTTACCGCCATTCAATCTTTTGGAAGGCCTTCGGATATTGAATTGTTGACCCTAATAGATAGAAGATTCAGTAGGCATTTACCTATACAACCTAACTATAAAGGTAGACAGGTAGATGCAATTAATGAAGAAAAGGTGAAGGTAATGTGGGAGGAAAATGATGGGAAGGATATTGTGTATTTAGTAAACAAATAATTTAAAATGAGCGAATTAAGTGTAAATCACTTACTGGGAATAAAATATCTGAACAAAAAGGATATAGGGCTCATTTTTGAAACTGCTGACCATTTTAAAGAAGTTATAAATAGGTCTATTAAAAAGGTTCCTACCCTAAGAGATACCACCATTGCAAATATCTTTTTTGAGAATAGCACGCGAACAAAACTCTCTTTTGAACTTGCGGAAAAAAGATTGTCAGCAGATGTAATTAATTTTTCAGCTTCGCAGTCATCGGTCAAAAAAGGAGAAACGCTAATAGATACGGTAAATAACATCCTTTCTATGAAGGTGGATATGGTGGTAATGCGCCATCCAAATCCAGGAGCAGGTATTTTCCTTTCAAAACACGTTAAAGCATCTATAATCAATGCAGGGGATGGAGCTCATGAGCACCCAACTCAAGCTTTGCTGGATTCCTACTCAATACGAGAAAAATTAGGGGATGTCGGCGATAAAAATGTGGTTATTGTAGGTGATATTTTGCATTCCAGAGTGGCATTATCCAATATTTTTGCTCTAAAATTGCAGGGAGCCAATGTAAAAGTATGCGGGCCAAGAACACTGATTCCCAAACATATTGAATCTTTGGGCGTAACGGTTGAAACCGACCTAAGAAAGGCCTTGGAATGGTGCGATGTGGCAAACATGCTACGTGTACAGAACGAACGAATGGATATTAGTTATTTCCCAACAACCAGAGAATATACGCAACAGTTTGGGATTAACAAAAAGCTATTAAATAGCTTGGACAAACAGATTGTAATCATGCACCCAGGACCAATTAACAGAGGTGTGGAGATTACAAGTGACGTAGCGGATTCTAACCAGTCCATCATTTTGGAACAAGTTGAGAATGGAGTTGCAATCCGTATGGCAGTGATTTACTTATTGGCATCAAAAATTCGGTAAAATGATTTTCGACAAAAAAGGAACAACCACCACTGTTTTCCAAGAAAAAATTTCACTTTCTACCTTCTTGGAAAATTTGAACAAAGCTTACCCCAGATTAAAACATGACAATATTATTGTAAACCTTTTCTCTTTTAGCAAATTGACCGCAGGAGATATTTTAGAGTTTTTAGAGATTTCTAACACGCATAGAAGTTCCAATAAGTCTTTTGTTTTGGTAACGAACAAGGTGGCATATGACGAAACACCAGATGAAATTAGTGTAGTGCCAACAATGCAAGAAGCAAAAGACCTCATTGAAATGGAAGAAATAGAACGCGATTTGGGTATATGAAGTTGACCATACTTGGCTGCTATTCGGCTACCCCCAGAACATTTACAAACCCCACTTCGCAAATACTGGAGATACGTAATCATCTTTTTTTGATTGATTGCGGTGAAGGAACACAAGTGCAACTTAGAAAGAACAAAATTAAATTCTCTAGAATCAAATATATCTTCATCTCACACTTGCATGGAGATCATTTTTTTGGGTTACCAGGGCTCATTTCTACGTTTAGGCTTTTAGGAAGAGAGACAGAAATGCATGTTTATGGCCCAAAGGGAATTAAAGAAGCGATTACATTGTTCCTCAAGCTTGGAGATTCATGGACCAATTACCCCTTGATTTTTCATGAATTGGACTCTAAAGAATCAGAACTTATTTTTGAGGATGAAAAAGTAAGTGTACATACTATTCCATTGGACCACAGAGTTTATACCAATGGATTTTTATTTAAAGAAAAGCCGCACCCTCGTAAGCTTGATGTTGATTCAGTTGCTGAACATGAAATTGATAGAAGCCAATATGGTAATATAAAAAATGGGGCAGATGGAGTATTGGAAAATGGCACTATAATTTCCAACAAGGACTTAACCATTGATCCACCATACCCAAAAAGCTATGCATTTTGTAGTGATACGGCTTATAATGAAGCTATTCTGCCACTAATAGAAAATGTAGACACATTATATCACGAATCCACTTTTCTGGAGACCAATGTAGATCTTTGTAAAAAAACGAAGCACGCAACAGCCAAACAGGCGGCCCAAATTGCCCTAAAAGCGAATGTTGGCAATCTTATTTTGGGTCACTATTCCACTAGATACAAATCTATTGATCTCTTTAAAGAAGAAGCATTAGAAGTTTTTCCCAGTGTAGAACTGGCGGATGATGGAAAATCCTTTGAGATATAATGGCAATGCGGTGAAAACAAAAAGGTGTCTACCTTTTTAATCTGCATTCTTTTGCTGAAATTTGTTTATCCCTATAGCCAAATCATGCAAAAAGATTTAAGTAATTACAGAAAGTCTTATGAAAAGAGTGCTCTTATGGAGGATTCTATTTTAGAAAACCCGTTGGAGCAGTTTCAGAAGTGGTTTTATGAGGTTGAAGCTACTGATGGGTTGGAGGAACCCAATGCCATGACAGTTTCTACCATCGGTTTAGACGGATTTCCCAAAAACAGAGTAGTCTTGATGAAAAGATATACCCATGAAGGGTTTATATTTTACACGAATTATCAAAGTGAAAAAGGAAAAGCTCTTGAAACAAACCCTTCTACCTGTCTTTCATTTTTCTGGCCCAATTTAGAACGTCAAGTAATCATCAAAGGAAAGGCAGAGAAAATAGCAGAAAACCTTTCTGACGGTTATTTTGAATCCAGACCGGTTGGCAGTCAACTAGGTGCTATAATATCACAGCAGAGTGAAACAATAGCATCAAGAGAAGAAATGGAGGAGAAGCTAGTTGAAATGGAAAAAGAATCTATTGGGAAAGAGCTTGAAAGACCATCCTACTGGGGTGGCTATTTGGTAAGACCTGTTTCTATAGAGTTTTGGCAAGGGCGTCCCAATCGTTTACATGATAGAATTAGATATAAACTTCAAGAAGATTTTAACTGGAAAATTGAACGTTTACAACCCTAATTTTGTACTTTCTTAGCGTATAATCAAAAGGGACAATGAAAACAATCATCTTGGTAAGGCATGGAAAATCATCGTGGGATTATGAAGTTTCCGATAAGGACCGACCGTTAAAAGAAAGAGGAATCAATGATGCTCATATAGTAGCAAGAAACTTTAAGGCCAAAGACCTTCAAATAGATTTTGCTTATTCAAGCCCTGCAAATAGAGCCTTGCATACCAGTATGATTTTTTTGAGAAACCTTGAGTTTGATTTAAGCAATTTTCAAGTAAACGAGACGCTTTATGATTTTTCTGGACAAAGTGTCAAGGCATTTGTGGACGGCTTTGATAATAAAATGAACACAGTACTGATTTTTGGGCATAATTATGCATTCACAAACCTTGCAAATACTTGGGGAGATCAGTATATTGAAAACGTTCCCACATCTGGACTGGTGCAAATTAAGTTTGATACCAATGAATGGTCTAAAATTTCAAAGGGAACCACAGAAGAAATAATCTTTCCAAAACAGCTGAAATAATAAATGATTAAAGTTAAGAACGAGTACGTAAACAGGGAAATTAGTTGGTTGCACTTTAATGCGCGTGTGCTTCAAGAAAGTGCAGATAAAAAAGTACCGCTAATCGATAGACTCCGGTTCCTTGGTATTTTCAGTAATAACCTAGATGAGTTTTTCAAAGTAAGGTATGCAACTGTAAAACGTATTGTAGATGCAGGTAAAAAAGGAAAAAGTGTTTTAGGGGGAGAAAAAGCTCAAGACTTGTTGGAAGAAATTACAAAGATTGTAATTGCGCAACAAGCAAGAAGTCTTGAAATTCTTAATAGTATTGAAGAAGAACTTAGGACGGAAAATATTTTTATTATAGATGAGAATGAGATAGATGAAACTCAAGCAGAATTTATAAGGGATTATTTCTTCAAAAAAGTCAACCAAGAGTTGATGACCATTATCCTAAATGATTTAACTGAATTTCCATTATTGAAGGATACTGCAGCCTACTTAGCTGTTAAGATGGTGATGGCAAATGATGAGACATCAGGAACCAATGGGAATAATAGATATGCCTTAATTGAAATCCCCAAGGGGATTGACCGCTTTATAGTGCTTCCCAAACAAGGAGAGAAAAACTATATCATCATTTTGGATGACCTCATACGGTATTGTTTGGATAGTGTTTTTACCATGTTCGAGTTTGAATCCATTAGTGCACACATGATAAAAATTACCCGTGATGCCGAATTGGATATTGACAATGATTTGACAAAAAGTTTTATAGAAAAAATTTCTTCCAGTGTAGAACATAGAAAAATTAGTGACCCGGTGCGTTTTGTCTATGATAAAAGAATAGATAAGGATACGTTACAGTTTCTAAAAGAGAAAATGAATATTGTTAACACAGATAGTGTTATTCCAGGGGGGAGATACCATAACAGAAGAGATTATATGGGTTTCCCAAGTTTAGGTAGGCACGATTTGATGTACAAAAAAATTGAACCTCTACCAGTTAAAGGTTTAAGCATGACAGGAAGCCTTCTGGAGCAAATACACCAAAAAGATTATTTAATCTATACCCCATATCATACATTTACTTATGTTACCAAGTTTTTAAGAGAGGCAGCTCTTGACCCAAAGGTGCGTGCTATAAAGATTACCGTGTACCGTTTGGCAAATGATAGTCAAATAGCTTCTGCTTTGATAAATGCTGTAAAAAATGGAAAGCAAGTTACCGTACAGATTGAGTTGCAAGCAAGGTTTGATGAGCAAGCAAATATTCAATATGCGAATCAGTTGCAGGCAGAAGGCATCAACTTAATTTTTGGCGTCCCAGGACTTAAGGTGCATAGTAAAATCTGTTTAATTGAAAGGGAGGAAACAGAAGGAATCAAAAGATATGGTTTTATAAGCACAGGAAACTTTAATGAATCTACAGCCAAGATTTATACAGATTATACCCTTTTCACTGCTCATGAAGGAATACTAAAAGAGATGGGCAAGGTCTTTGAATTCTTTGAGACCAATTACAAAATAAACAAGTATAAACATCTTATTTTATCCCCGCATTATACAAAATCAACATTTATTAAGCTAATTGATAATGAGATAGAAAATGCACTCGCGGGTCAAGAAGCTTATATTAAAGTTAAAATGAACAGCCTCACTTCCTATAAGATGGTTGATAAGTTATACGAAGCAAGTAGGGCAGGGGTAAAAGTTCAATTGATTATAAGAGGGGTTTGTTGCCTAATTCCTGGAGTTGAGGGGATGAGTGAGAATATTGAGGCAATCAGTATAGTGGATAAATTCTTGGAACACCCTAGATTGTTCATTTTTGGGAATCAAGGGGACCCAAAAATATATCTCTCATCAGCTGATTGGATGACCAGAAATCTTGATTTTAGGGTAGAGGTAGGTTGTCCTATTTATGACCAGGACATTAAACAAGAACTATTGGATACATTTAATATTTCTTGGCAGGATAATCTTAAAGCGCGGGTTTTTTCTGATAAGCAGGACAACGCTTATAGAGAAAAAGAGGAAACAAGTCCTGGGTTAAGGTCTCAGTTTAAACTTTATGATTATTACCAAGATAAGCTAGAATCCTAATTTTGCTAAATTGATAATAAGAAAATTTGCAGCGATTGACATTGGATCTAATGCAATTAGATTATTGATAAACAATGTAATAGAGCAGAAGGGTAAGCCAACTACATTCAAAAAAAGCGAATTGATAAGGGTTCCAGTCCGCTTGGGAGAAGATTCCTTTATTAAAGGTGAAATATCTGAAGGAACCTTGAATCGCCTTACCAAGACCATGAAATCTTTTGATTTATTAATGCAAGTATATGGTGTGGAGAAGTATATGGCCTGTGCAACTTCAGCGTTAAGAGAGGCAAATAATGGTCGCGAGGTCGTGGAACACATATACAAAGACTCTGGAATAAAGATTGATATCATTGATGGAAAGAAGGAGGCGTCAATTATAGCTTCTACTGATTTAAAAGACCTAATTAACAATGATAGATCATATCTATATGTTGATGTGGGCGGTGGAAGTACTGAGTTTACCATTTTTGATCAAGGAAATCTCATTTCTTCAAAATCATTTAAAATAGGTACAGTAAGAATCTTGAATGATTTGGTAAAAGATTCTGTGTGGGATGAAATAAAGGAATGGATAATGTCTCATTTTAATAAAGAAAGCAAGGTTGAAATCATAGGTTCCGGTGGAAACATTAATAAATTGCATAAAATGTCAGGTAGAAAAATGGGGCAGCCTTTATCTTTTATTTGGCTGAATGCGCAGTACCATTTTTTGAATAGTATGGAGTACGATGATAGGATTTCAGAACTAGGACTAAATCAAGATAGGGCTGATGTGATCATACCTGCCGCAAAAATATTTTTATCTGCTGCAAAATGGAGCGGGGCAAAGAAAATACATGTTCCTAAAATTGGATTGGCGGATGGTATGATAAAAACACTTTACTATCAATCCCTATAACTATCCGTGGATAGTTTCCTTCTTGCCCAATTTTTGCATTAATGTGGCCTCATGGTCCAGAAGTTGTTGCCATTTTTTGTCCACAAGCTCTCGTTCTCCATATTTTCGAGCAAATTTCAGGAACATCGTATAGTGATTTGCCTCACTGACCATGAGATCACGGTAAAAATCGGCAAGCTCTTTATCATTTATTTCTTCTGAAAGTAGTCTGAAACGTTCGCAACTCCTTGCTTCAATCATTGCAGCATATAGGAGTTTATGAACCAGATGTGTTTCTTTGCTTCCTCCTTTAGGAAAAAATTTCATTAATTCAAGCACATACTCGTCTTTGCGTTCGCGTCCCAATACCCAGCCTCGTTTTACGATTTTGTCATGAACCATGTTAAAATGCCCCATTTCTTCTCTTGCCAATGAGGTCATCTCTTTTACCAGATCAGATTTTTCTGGAAATCCAATAATAAGGGATATGGCCATGCTGGCAGCTTTTTGTTCGCAATACGCATGGTCTGTTAGAATTTCCTCAATGTTCTTTTCAACAATGTTTACCCATCTTGGGTCTGTAGGTAGTTTTAGGCCGAGCATTTATAAGTTTTTAGTAAAATAATCCACCAACAAAGATAGCGGTATTCCTTATAAAGTTTTATGAACGGTAAAATGATATACTTGGGAGGTTGTTTTAAAAATCCAAATCAAATTCTTTACGGAGAATATCTATGGCCGGATTTTTCTCTCTAAGTTTTTGATATTTCTCTTCGGGGGTAAAAGCAAATTTTTTGGCAACAATTTCATTTACAGTTATGTGCAATGAAATGGAGTAATTATTCATTTTTTCCTTCAAATAATCTAACATGAGGCTTTGTTCCCGCTCCACTTCTTTTTTCATTGTATCATTTGGAAGCTCTATCCAAATAACATAATTGTCTTTTAGTTTTGGAATATCGGTTTGAAGATTACTAGCCAATATTTTACGCCCCTTATCCTCTAATTGTTGTACAAAATCGTTCCAATGTTTTTGCATGTCTTCTTCTGCAAATGGTTGCTTTGGAAGTTCTTTATGGTCAGTTGGTGGGGCCTTCACATTTTCATGTGCTTTTTTTGCCTTGATGCTGGATAATGATAATCCAGACACTCTATTTTCTGGGGATTTTAGTTGGATTTTCTTAACCGGCGGTGGAGTACGTACTTCAGGTTTGAATACTTCAACAGGCGGTTTTATATCCTTTACAGCTTCTTTTACTTCTTGCTTTTCTTCAACTTTTTTGGCTATCGGGACACCATTGGATTTTGATTCTGAAGTGAAAAATGAAGCTGGAATTATGAAATCAGAGTTTTTTTTTCTCCATCAAAAGTGATGGACGCCAATTTCATGATAGTAAGTTCAACGAGCAAATGTTGATTTTTACTGGTTTTGTACTTTAGGTCGCAATCATTGGCCATATCCAAAGCTTCTAACAAAAATTCCTTTTGAACCTTCTTGGATTGCTCTTGATAGTGTTGCTTAACATCTTCCCCAACTTCTAACAGTGACAAGGTCTCTTTATGTTGACATACCATTAAATCCCTAAAATGTGTAGCTAAACCAGAAATAAAGTGATGCCCATCAAAGCCATGGGATAATGTTTCATTAAAAAGAACAAGCAAGTCGGGAATCTTGTTTTCAAGAATCAAATCGGTTGCAGTAAAATAGGTGTCATAATCCAGAACATTTAAGTTCTCGGTAACGGCCTTTCTGGTAAGCTCCTTTCCTGAAAAACTAACAACTCTGTCAAAAATAGAGAGCGCATCGCGCATTGCACCGTCTGCTTTTTGTGCTATAACGTGTAAAGCACTTTCCTCAGCCTTAATCCCTTGTTGTTCAGCAATGTATTTTAAATATTCAGCAGCATCTTTGACGGTAATGCGCTTAAAGTCAAAAATTTGACAACGAGAAAGAATGGTAGGGATTATTTTATGTTTCTCTGTAGTGGCTAAAATAAAAATGGCATGTTTCGGTGGTTCCTCCAACGTTTTTAGAAAAGCATTAAAGGCAGATTGCGAAAGCATATGTACTTCATCAATAATATAGACCTTATATTTTCCAACTTGCGGAGGTATTCGAACTTGATCTATAAGACTACGTATGTCATCTACTGAGTTGTTGGAAGCGGCATCCAACTCAAAAATGTTAAATGCAAAATCTTCATCTTCTTGATGGGTACCATCTTCATTTATTTTTTTTGCTAAAATACGGGCACAAGTAGTTTTGCCAACACCTCTTGGGCCACAAAACAAAAGCGCTTGTGCCAAATGATTGTTGTCAATAGCGTTTAGCAAAGTATTGGTAATAGCACCCTGGCCCACAACATCTTTAAAGGTCTGGGGACGATACTTTCTGGCAGATACTACAAAGGGTTCCAAATCAAGAAAATTTTGGATTACTACAAATATAAAAATTGGAATCTGCAAAGCTACTTAAGCTTTGCATAGTAAGCCTTTTTTTATTAACAATTGCTTTACCTTTGCAGACAGCAGGCCACCTTATCGCTGAAATCTTGAGCAATTAAGATTGAAGAGGAAAGTCCGGACACCACAGTGCAACATAGCGGGTAACGCCCGTCAGCCGAGAGGCAAGGACAAGTGCAACAGAAAGCAAGTACAGTTAGGCTGTAGTGAAATCAGGTAAACTCTATGTGGTGAAACGTCATGTAAACCAATGTTTGAGGGCTGCACGCCCAAGTTGGAGGGTAGGCGGTTGGAACTTTTGGGTAACTAAAAGTCTAGATAAATGATAAGGCTAGACAGAATCCGGCTTATGGCCTGCTTTTTTAAACAAAGAGTCACCAAATTTTACATTTGGTGATTCTTTGCTTTATTAAGAGACCATCTCTTGTTTTAAAGAGGTCTTTGAATGAGCTATTTTTTTCTCCAAACGGAGACCGCTTTAATTTTGACTACAAACTCAATTCCATCTTGATTTACGGTTTCTTCAACGTTCTGGGTCATTACCAACTCGTTATTTGAGTTAAAGGCAATTTGTGCAACTTGTTGCTCAGAGGTTTCGCTTAAACTGATTCCGTCTGCTTCAAATTCATACAAATTTCCATCAATGGTAATATCGTTTCCATTTAGGGCGTAAGTACCAGTTTCTGAAACATCAGTAATAGAAACCGGATCGAAATCTGTTGGTATACCATTTATTGTACCGGTGGTGATAAGGTCATAACCGCCCACTACGGTATATTCTGTTTCCGTAAAGGTAACGTCATAGTTAAAATTTTCACCAACCGAAGTGGTTGAAGTTTGTATAGGAACTTGTAAAAGATTGGTGTTAACATTAGAATCTGCATTAAGTGAAATTACTGTCCAGGTTCCTAACAAAGATTCTACATCTACTGGAGATGTACTGTCGTCTTCACTACAGGAATTAAAAAAGAACACGGCAAAAAGAGCTATAAGAAGTTTGAAGGATTTCATAATTTCCATTGGGGTATAAGGTTTTATATCTAGCTAACGAATCTAAACCATAAAACGTATTTATGAAATGTACACTTCTAAAGAGTATGGATGAATTTTATTGGTCTTTTTCAAAAAAACTAAATACACTTCCACCATACTTTCTACTTTCTTTAAAGTATGGGTTTTTAGATAGATCAGTTTGATCAGAGTGTTCTAAAATTAAAAGTCCATCTTCCAATATCAATTCCTTTTCAAAAACTAAATCCACAATTTTGTAAAACTTGTCATCTTCAAAACTATACGGAGGGTCACCAAAGACTATGTTTGTCTTTTGTTTGGATCTTTCCAAATATTTGAAGACATCGGATTTTATTACTGAAATAGGGAAGCTAAGCTCTTTGGTTATTTTTGAAATGTATTGTACGCAACCCGTAAAACTGTCCACAGATATTATTTCAACAGCACCTCTGGAAGCAAATTCAAAACTTATGTTTCCAGTACCAGCAAAAAGATCTAGCACTTTAAGTTCACCTATATGAAAACGGTTATTTAAGATATTGAAGAGTCCTTCTTTGGCCATATCTGTGGTGGGCCTAACAGGGAGTTTTTTAGGTGCAGTAAGTCTTTTGCCTTTATATTTTCCTGAGATAATACGCATTACAGAGAGCTTAATACTGTAAAATCTATCGCTTGATCCTCCAACTGTTCCAATGGATATGAAGAGTTGTTTGGCGCAAAAACGGAAACATGTTTTATATAACGATAGCACAGCTCATAGATAGCATCGCCCTCTTCAACAAGTCCAAAAAGTTTAAGTTGTGTATTCTCTAAATTCAATTGTAATTGTTCCAAACTAAAGAGTAAGTAATAGAGAAAATCCTCTTTGGTTTTATATTCGAAATGATTGTAAAAAAGAAGTTTTTTTTCTGAAATAACTACAGCTTCCATTTCCTTTTCAGAAACCTGCACATAGCAAATAGGGTCCCTAGATGCGCTACTTTGGTTTAAAAGTGTTCCTATTAGGATAGTGCCACTGTGTTTAAATTCAAATTCCCCAAAAAGATCAAAAATATAATTGTTCACATTGGTAAAAGGGATGTAAACATTGACCATATCATGATTCATTATCTCATCAAAAACAATATGGTCATTTGCCATAATTTTGGCATTGAACTTAAGATAATTGGGCAATTCTTCTTTATTGAAAAGTGTTTTGGGCACTAAACCAAATAAACCATTTTTATGTATAACCATGACTTCTGAAAAATCACTGTCGGCAATATTGTGTTGATTTAATGCTGATTTTAGCTCTTTGAGTATTAGATAAGGGGTAGAGGATGTTTTGAAAAGTACTTTTTCGAAAACGAGTATTTCATTGGATATGGTGTCCAGCACACAAAAAGAAAGTCCATTCAGGCCAACCTGAATGGACAATTTTTTGAAAGTATTATTGTTAGATGTTGAATCTTCTATGCTATTGTTTCTTTTTTCTGTCATAAATAGGAGGCCAATTTCCGTTTGTGCTTACATCTGTTAGTGAGCCAACTTTAATTTCGGTACCATTTACTTCTTCAACACTTTGATGGGCATTCTCTCTTGATAACAAGTCTTTTGGCTGATCATAAAGAATAATATTTTTCTTAGCCTTAGCTTCAAAAACATGTGCTTTGTAACCCTGTTTATCAATAATGTCGGCCTTCATTTCAAATTTCTCACCTCCTTGGGCATAAGGCACTTCCATCATAGTTTTATACCGATCATCATTTTTAAATATAGAATCTTTGACTTTTACGAACCCTAGAGTGTCAATGATAATTGTATCTTTTTGAAGTTCAATCCCATAGGTTTTATCAAACCTCATAAAAGATGAATCTCTTTGCTGGGTGATGGTATAGCTTCCAGTATCTACAAATTTAACCAAGCTGCCAAAGTCCTTGGCAAACCTGCCATTTACTGTTTTGTAAGCTTCTTGGGAATCCCTAATATCTTTAAGCTTAGCAATGACTTGAGAAAATCTTTCCTTTCTAACCTTATTAAATTCAATAGGTGCATTAATAGATTGATAAATTTTATACCCTAAGAAAATACTTAGGAGACCAAAGACAATAACAAGAATTGGTTTTATCTTTTGAGGTAAATATTTATCAATTAAGAATACTAGGCCTATGGTCAAAAGGCAAATAACTAAAACGATAATAATTAAGTTTAACATACTAATATTGTCTTTCTGAGTTAATTTAGCGGTTACAGACAAATCTACAATTTTTTTTTAATCACGAAACTTTTTGCTTTAAAAATCCATCCTATCTTTAGAAGCTTATGAATGATCTTACATCTTCTGGATTTTTAACCATATTAATTGAAAAATTCCCGCATAATCCAACAATTAAACAGGGTTTGGCAATGGAAAAACTTTCCAGTTTTGTTTTAAATGATAACAAAGAAGAGGTTTTTCTACTTACAGGATTTGCTGGTACTGGTAAAACTACTATTGTTGGAACCATTGTAAGTAGTCTGTGGAAAGTGAAAATGAGTTCTGTTTTGATGGCCCCAACAGGTCGTGCGGCAAAGGTCATGTCAGTTTACTCAGGCAACAAAGCTTTTACCATACATAAAAAAATATATTTCCCCAAAAAACAGACTGGGGGAGGTATCCAATTCGTTTTAGCGCCCAATAAGCATAGAAATACACTTTTTATTGTCGATGAAGCTTCTATGATTCCGGATACACCAGCAGATTCCAAGCTTTTTGAAAATGGTTCCTTGCTTGATGACCTGATGTTTTATGTGTATTCTGGTCATAATTGTAAATTAATGTTGATTGGTGATACGGCACAATTACCACCCGTTAAATTAGATTTGAGCCCGGCGTTGGAAGAACAAAGGCTTTCCTTGAATTATAATAAGGATGTTGAACATTTGGAATTGGACGAGGTAATGAGACAGACCAGTGACTCAGGAATTCTATACAATGCAACTAACCTTAGAGAGCAATTACAATCTCATTTTTTCGATGAATTCAAATTTGAGGTAAATACATTCAAAGATGTTGTAAGATTGATTGATGGCACTGAAATACAGGAAGCTATCGATTCATCATATAGTCAAAATGGAAAGGAAGAGACCGCAATAATAGTTCGTTCCAACAAACGTGCAAACCTGTATAACCAAAATATAAGGGAAAGGATTCTGTTTTTGGACAATGAGTTGGCCGTAGGGGATTATATGATGGTGGTAAAGAATAATTACTTCTGGTTAAAACCAAATTCAGAAGCAGGGTTCATTGCAAATGGGGATATAATTGAAGTATTGGAGTTGTTTTCTATTAAGGAATTGTACGGATTTTCGTTTGCCGAGGTAAAAGTAAAAATGGTGGATTACCCAAACCAAAGACCATTTGAAACAGTACTTCTACTAGATACCATAAATGCAGAAACACCTTCACTTTCCTATGAAGAAGGCAACAGATTGTATCAAGAAGTAATGAAGGACTATGCCCATGAAAAATCAAAATACAAAAAGTTTTTAGGTGTAAAGAACAATAAATTCTTCAATGCACTGCAGGTTAAATTCTCATATGCCATAACATGTCATAAATCACAAGGAGGACAATGGGATAACGTCTTTGTGGAACAGCCATATTTACCCAACGGAGTGGATAAGGACTATTTAAGATGGTTGTATACCGCGGTTACAAGAGCTAAGCAAAAACTATTTTTAATAGGATTTAAAGATGATTTTTTTCTTGACTAGGAATAACTTATTTTAGACACAACCATGGGAATAGCACCAGATACAATAATAAGCATATTTTTAGGTATAGGCTTAGCTGCTTCAGTGGGCTTTAGAGTTTTCTTACCTCTTTTTGCACTCAGCTTAGCTGCATATTTAGGTGTGTGGGAACTTAATGAAAGCTGGCAGTGGATAGGAAGTTTAGCAGCCCTTATTGCCCTTGGAGTTGCCACTTTTGTTGAAATCTTTGCTTATTTCATCCCTTGGGTAGATAATGCGTTAGATAGTGTGGCGGTTCCGTTAGCTGCCATCGCAGGAACTGCGGTAGTTGTATCTACAGTAGCAAATTTAGATCCTGTTGTTACTTGGTCTTTAGCAATCATTGCGGGAGGAGGAACGGCGACAGCAATTAAAGGAGCAAATGCTGCGGGCAGGTTAACATCTACAGCAACCACTGGAGGAATTGCAAACCCCATTGTGGCGACCGTAGAAACAGGAACTGCAGTTGCGGTCTCCACGGCATCTATATTGGTGCCCCCAATAGCAGCTATTTTGGTTATTATAATATTGGTTATCATTTTTAGGATTTACCGCAAGCTGAGACCAAAACCAAAGAGGTAATTTTATCAAATTAATTAATAATAGGAGTGAAGATAATTTCTATGATACCCGCGAGGTACCAGGCCTCAAGATTTCCTGCAAAACTAATGCAAGACCTAGGCGGGAAACCGGTCATTGTGCGAACATATGAGGCAGCTGTGCAAACGGGCTTATTTGATGAGGTCCATGTGGTAACGGATAGTGATATCATCTTCGAAACCATTTCGGGGATAGGCGGACAAGTGCTTATGAGCAAAAATGAGCACGAAAGTGGCAGTGATAGAATTGCCGAGGCCGTGGAGGATATGGACGTTGATATTGTAATTAATGTTCAAGGAGATGAACCCTTTATCGATGGGGAGAGTTTGAAAAAAGTTATTGAAGTATTTAAACTGGATGCTGAAAAAGAAATAGACTTGGCCTCTCTGATGACCCCAATCACAGATTGGGATGAAATTTCCAACCCAAACACCGTAAAAGTAATAGTGGACAATCAAGATTTTGCACTTTACTTTTCACGCTCACCGATTCCTTACCCCAGAGATACAAATGTTGAGGCAACTTATTTTAAGCATAAAGGAATTTACGCCTTTAGAAAAAGAGCTTTGTTGGATTTTCAGCGATTGCCAATGCTTCCATTAGAGGCAAAGGAAAAAATAGAGGCAATCCGATTTTTGGAGTACGGAAAAAAAATTAAAATGGTGGAAACACACGTTACTGGCATAGAAATTGACACCCCAGAGGACTTAGAACGCGCTAAAAAGGCATGGAAATAGATTTTAAGGATATTAAGGTAATAGGCTTTGACGCTGATGACACCCTATGGGTGAACGAAACCTATTTTAGGGAAACCGAAGAACGTTTTGCAGAATTATTGGAAGGCTACGAAACCAAAAACAAAGTAGATCAGGAGCTTTTTAAAATGGAGATGGAGAACTTGGAGCTTTATGGTTATGGCGTAAAAGGGTTTGTTCTTTCCATGATAGAATCGGCACTTGATTTATCAAACGGCAAGATTCCTCAAGAAACCATTTTAGAAATTTTAAACCTTGGCAAAAAGATGATTTCTCATCCTGTAGAATTATTGGACGGGGTAGAGGAGGTGCTAAGCAAGTTGGCCGATAAATACAGGTTAATAGTACTTACCAAAGGAGATTTACTGGATCAAGAACGAAAATTGGATAAATCGGGAATTTCTAAATACTTTCACCATGTGGAGGTACTTAGCGATAAAAAAGAGAACAATTACAGCAACTTATTGGAACATTTGGAGATTAATGTCAGTGAGTTTTTAATGATTGGAAATTCTTTAAAGTCGGATGTATTACCTATATTGAATATTGGGGCGAAGGCAGTACATGTGCCTTTCCATACAACTTGGGCACATGAAATGGTTACAGATGCGGAACAAGTGAACAATCATTTGAAGTTGAATAGCTTAAAGGACATTTTGAAGTATTTGGATAACTGATGAAGACAGAGAACAATTTGAAGAAAAAGGAAATTACATCAAATCAGAACACTTCGTACCGCAATTTCCCCATGGTGCCGAGAGTAGTTTTTGGTCAGGGAAGTTTTAATCAATTAGGTGATGTCTTATTGCCCAAACGTCATAATTCTGAAGCTCCATTTATTTTTTTAATAGATGATTTTTTTGAAGATAAAGGGTTAGTAGGTCGTATTCCAATAATGTTCAATGATGAAATCATTTTTGTATCTGCTGAGGAAGAACCAAAGACAGAACAGGTAGATGCTATAGTCCAAAGAATCAGAGAAACATTTGAAGAATCACCATCTGGAATTATTGGCATAGGTGGCGGAACCCTGTTAGATTTGGCTAAGGCGGTTGCCATACTTTTAAATAATAAAGGTAAAGCTCAAGACTATCAAGGATGGGATTTAGTTAGTAAACCATCTCTGTACCATGTTGGAATCCCCACAATTAGTGGTACGGGAGCAGAAGTTTCTAGAACAACGGTTCTGCTAGGCCCTGAGAAAAAACTTGGAATCAATTCTGACTTTACTACGTATGACCAGGTAATCTTAGACCCAGATTTAACAATTACAGTACCAAAAGAACAATGGTTCTTTACAGGTATGGACTGTTTTATTCATTGTATAGAATCGTTGAATGGAACATATTTAAATGCATTTAGTCAAAGCTATGGAGAGAAAGCCCTTGAGCTTTGTATTGAAGTTTTTTTAGAAGATGTTTCAATTGAAGAATCAAGAGATAAATTGATGATGGCCTCTTGGCATGGAGGTATGAGTATTGCCTATTCTCAAGTAGGGATTGCCCATGCTATGAGCTATGGACTTTCCTACCTTCTTGGCATTAAACATGGAATAGGAAACTGCTTGGTTTTTCAACATCTCGAGGAATTTTATCCAGAAGGAGTTCAGTTATTTCACAGAATGGTGGAAAAACATAGCATTCACCTTCCGCAAGGAGTTTGCGCTAATTTGACACAGAATGATTTTGATATATTGGTAAATGTTGCGTTGGGCATGGAAGCCCTTTGGGAAAATGCGCTAGGAAAAGATTGGAAAAATATCATGACTCCAGAGCGTCTTCAAGAAATTTATCAAAAAATATAGGGCTTTGGCCCACTTCTACATTTCACATAAGTAGATTAAACAAAATGCATGCACAAGCTTTCCAAGTTTTTATATTTTAAAGTTTTAGGCTGGAAGCTCATTGGTTCATTTCCCAATGTGGATAAATGTGTGGTAATTGTGGTTCCACATACGCATTGGATGGATTTCTTTTTGGGGTTAATAGTCCGCAAAGTACTTAATGAAGAAATCAATTACATAGGAAAGAAAAGCCTTTTTAAACCTCCATTCGGATGGTTTTTTAGGTGGACAGGTGGTGCGCCAATAGATCGTTCAAAAAGTTCCAATACGGTTGAAAGTATTGTTGAGATTTTCAGGGAAAGAAAGATTTTCAGGTTTGCATTAGCACCAGAGGGTACCCGAAAAAAAGTAACTGAACTAAAAACTGGGTTTTACCATATCGCAGTAATGGCCCAAGTACCCATTGTAGCTGTTGCTTTTGACTTTGGAAAAAAACAAGTCAAAATATCAGAAGCTATTTACCCCACAGGTGAAATGAAAGAAGATTTTAAAATATTCCATGAGTTCTATAAAGGAGTTTTAGGCAAAATACCTGGATATAGTTTTTAAATTTTATTTAAAAGCTTAGGTTTAGGCTTTTCCGTCTTTTTTGTATTCCCCGGAAATACAATGTTTGTACTTGAATAAGAACCACCAAAGGTAACGGCGGCAGAATATACTTGGTTTATGGCATCCACAACTTGATGCCCCGAAAGTTCCATTAACGGATGAGTGAAAACTGACCAGATAATCTCATCACTTAAAGCATACTTTACATCTAATGCGGAATGAAAGTTAGCTACAAATGCATTTAATAATTCTTCCTCCCCAATTTCTTCACGTTTAACAATAGGTGAGATAATGCGCATTCTGTTGGCATTCTCATCGTAAATACAAATCAGCACGGTCTCTTTCAATAAGAACTGAATGGAATTGCCATTAGCCTTAACCGTATCGGCCTCTTGTTCTATGATTTCAAGAAGTTGGGTAGAGGTCATTTCTTGAGAATACGAGATTCCAAGAGTAAGGAACAGAACAAAACTGACAATTATGATACGCATGGCGGAAGAGTTTGTTAATTGGTCGACAAAGAATGCCTCACTTTACAAACGATAATTTTAAATAAATTCTATTCTTGCATTGTATGATAGACGTTCTGGACGTCATCATCCTCTTCTATTTTTTCCAATAGCTTTTCCACATCAGCGGCTTGTTCTTCGGTTAATGCCTTTGTAACTTGTGGAATACGTTCAAATCCAGAGGATAAGATTTCCAAACTTCTGTTTTCCAATTCTTTTTGGATGGCTCCAAAGCTTTCAAAAGGTGCATATATTAATATGCCGTCCTCGTCAACAAATACTTCCTCCGCTCCAAAATCAATCATTTCCAACTCAAGCTCCTCCGGATCTATTCCTTCAGCAGGAATACGGAAATTACATGTATGGTCAAACATGAATTCTACAGAACCCGATGTTCCCAGACTACCATTGCATTTGTTGAAATAACTTCTGATGTTAGCTACTGTTCTGGTATTATTATCAGTTGCAGTTTCTACAAGTATAGCGATACCATGCGGTGCATAACCTTCAAACAAAACCTCTTTATAATCGCCTAGACTTTTGTCGCTCGCTCTTTTTATTGCTCGCTCCACATTGTCCTTGGGCATGTTGACGGATTTGGCATTCTGAATGACCGCTCGTAACCTAGAGTTGGAATCGGGATCTGGCCCACCTTCTTTTACTGCCATTACAATATCCTTGCCTATACGTGTAAAGGCTTTGGACATTGCAGACCAACGTTTCATTTTTCGCGCTTTTCTAAATTCAAATGCTCTTCCCATGAATTATTTTTGGTTATGGATAGGGGGCAAATTTAGCAAAAAAAGCCCCTTTGTCAAGTGCAACTTATAGCTGTATCACTATTTGTTATTGACAATTTTTTCTATGCTTTTAGCAAGGTTGAAATCATTTTGGGTAATACCACCTACATCATGTGTATTTAATTTGATGGTGAGATTATTGTATACATTTTCCCAGTTAGGATGATGATTTTGTTTTTCACATTCAAAGGCAATCCTCGTCATTATGGAAAAGGTGTCTTTAAAATCTTGGAACTTAAATGATTTCCAAATTGCACCATCCATATAAGCCCATCCGTCTATGTCCTTTAGAAACTCTTCAATCTGGTCAATACTTAACTTTTCCATTAACTTTCAATTTTCCTAAAGTTAGCTAAATCACTTTTAAATTTTCAAAAAACAATTTTCAAAAAATTAATCAACCGTAATATGATGATCAATAATATCTTGATAGCGAATCCTAAGGTTTTTAGGTAGTTTATTATCCTTGGGCAATGCTGCTAAATAGCGATCTTCATTAGTGGTAAAGACTCGTTTTAGCAAGGGATGAAAATTCCCCATACGTTTTATAACCTCCTTAATGAACTCCTCGTGTTGAATTAGATCTACACTACCTAAATGAAAAACACCGCTTTTATCCCTATTGATTAAATAATGAATTTGTTGGGTAAGTTTGTCATCATTGGTAACATTTATAATAAGGTTTGGAAACACGTCTATAGGTTCATTATTTTCCAAACATGTTCTAATTTCCTTAACCCTGGGCGATGTATTTCCAAAAACCATTGGGACTCTCAAAATAGCGGTTTTCTCTTTCGGTAACCGCATCATCATATTCTCTATCTTGATCTTAAGCCTGCCATAAACACTTTCCGAAAGTGTTTTGTCAGATTCGTATGAAGGAAATTTACTATATGCATCAAAAACATTGGCAGAAGAGATAAAATATAATTTGGACTCATGCTTTATAATGTATTCCATTAAATGCTGATGCGCTTGAATCTGGGAGCCAAAATTTCCACGTAAAGCAGAAATAATGAAATCGGGATTTACCTTTTCCAAAACATGAAAAATATCGTCTTCCTCTAAGTCATATCTGTAAAACTGCTGGTTTTTAGAGAAAGAGGTATTGGAACAATAGGTGCCATATGTGTCAAAGTAGGAGCAGAGTTCTTTGTAGATGGCGTTGCCTATAAAACCACTTGCCCCAAGTATGAGTATCTTTTTTTTATCCAAATATTAAAATATTGACAAACCGGTATCGGTCGTTAGTTTTTCCAAAGCCAGCATACCTAGTTTGGAATTTCCTTTTTTATTTAATCCAGGTGACCATGTAGCTACACAAAACGTATTGGGTAATAAGGCAACAATTCCTCCACCTACACCACTTTTTCCAGGCAAGCCTACCTCAAAGGCAAATTCCCCTGCCTCATCATAAAAACCACAACTAAGCATTATGGCATTAATACGTTTTACCTGTGGCAATTTTAGGTAGTTGTTATTTTGCAAGCAGTTTCCCCTGTTCATGAAAATGTAGAAAACCTTCACCAATTGTTCGCATGACATTTTAATGGAACAAGAATGGAAATAAAAATCCAATACCGTTTCAACATCGTTTTCTAAGTTTCCAAAGGATTTTATTAAATACGCGGCAGCATAGTTTCTGAAACCGGTTCTTTTTTCTGATTCTGCAACTTTTTCATCATAAGAGATGGAAGGGTCATTGGCAATGCCTTGAACATATTTTAAAAAATCTGATTTTGGATCTTTTAGATTTGAAATTAAAATGTCACTTATAACTATGGCTCCTGCATTTATTAAGGGGTTCCTAGGAATACCGTTCTCCATTTCCAATAGGGATAGATGGTTGAATGGGTCCCCAGATGGTTCCACACCAACACGCTTCCACAAATCTTCACCAATCATGGAAAAAGCCATGGATAAGGACAACACTTTTGAAATACTTTGTATTGAAAACTGTTCATTGGAATCCCCAGCTTTATATTCAACGCCATTATTATCCAATATGCAGATACCAAATTTGTTGGGATCAATGTTGGATAGTTCGGGGATATAGTTTGCCACTTTGCCCTTGTCAGTTTGCCTTTTGGCTTCGTTGACAATTTTTTTTATGATGGGCTGAAAGTCTTTCATTTATGATTTGTAAAATGGAAGTTTTACAATAGTGGCGGGAACTTGATTTTTTCTTATCTGAATGTGTATTTTACTATCTACTTTTGAATTTTCCGTAGTAACATATCCCAAACCAATCCCTTTTGAAAGAGAAGGGGACATGGTGCCAGATGTGACTTTTCCAATTTCATTCCCTTCTTCATTTAATATAACATAACCACTTCTTGGAATTCCTTTCTCTTCCATTTGGAAAGCAATTAATTTTCGCTTGGGTCCTTCTTCCTTTTCTTTTGCCAAAGCTTTGCTGTTGACAAAATCTTTGGTGAATTTGGTAACCCACCCTAATCCTGCTTCTAACGGAGAAGTAGTGTCATCAATATCGTTACCATAGAGACAATATCCCATTTCTAACCTAAGTGTATCCCTGGCAGCTAAACCAATAGGTTTTATCCCAAAACCTGCTCCTGCCTCCAATACCTTGTCCCAAACCTGTTTGACCTCAGTGTTTTTACAATAAATCTCAAACCCTCCAGAACCTGTATAGCCAGTTGCTGAAATAATAACATGTTCTATACCTGCAAAATCACCAACAACAAAGTTGTAGAACTTTATTGAGGAAAGATCAATGGAAGACAAGGATTGCATAGCATCAACAGCTTTGGGGCCTTGAATTGCCAATAAGGAATACTCATCAGATAGGTCACGTAGTGTGGCCCCAATCACTTCATTGTATTTTGAAATATGATTCCAATCTTTTTCAATATTTGAAGCATTCACCACCAATAGATACGTTTCTTCTTTTATCTTATAAACGATTAAATCGTCGACAATCCCACCTGTCTCATTGGGAAAGCAACTATATTGTGCCTTACCAATTAACAGTTTGGAAGCATCGTTAGACGTTACTTTTTGGATGAGCTCCAATGCCTTGGGGCCTTCAAGAAGAAATTCGCCCATATGCGAAACATCAAATACGCCAACGGCCTTTCTAACAGTTTCATGTTCAATATTTATTCCCTCATAAGACACTGGCATATTATAGCCAGCAAAGGGAACCATTTTAGCTCCTAAAGAAATATGTGTTTCACTTAATGCGGTAGATTTCATGACATCAATTTATGGGATAAATTTATTGATTTCACCCAAGATGAGCTTATTTACCAACTAATGTTTTGAACAATGTGATGTTAATTGGGAAGAGAAACCAGCTAACTATCCTTCAAATAGGATTTTAGCTCTTCATACGAACTGATTTTGATTGATTTTTTTTCCTTGCCCATTACTTTTTGGATTTGGGGAGGTATTTCTGGAGAAAGACCTAGCGTATCCTCAACAACATCTAAAAACTTCACTGGGTGCGCTGTTTCCAAGAAGATGCCGTACACATTTGGATTTGATTTTTGATATTCTTTAAGGCCAAGATAACCTACCGCACCGTGGGGGTCGGCCACGTATCCAGATTCAGAATAAATCTTTTGCATCGCTGATTTTGTGGCTTCATCCAAGAAAGAGTAGGATGAAAGGTTTTCTTGAAGTTTTGAAAAGTCATTTTGATACAAATGTCTAATTCGTACAAAATTACTGGGGTCACCAACATCCATTGCGTTTGAAATTGTTGCTACGGATGGCATAGGTTCATAAACACCATTCTGCATAAAACTTGGAACCACATCATTGGCATTTGTAGATGCTATAAAATGTTTCACGGGCATTCCCAGTTTTTGGGCTACTATTCCAGCACAAATATTTCCAAAATTACCAGAGGGTACTGAGAAGACAATTTCTTTGTTTTTGGATTTTGCTTGTTTGTATGCAAATAAGAAATAGAACAGTTGCGGCAACCATCGTGCTATATTAATACTGTTCGCAGAGGTCAATTTCTTTTGACTGGTAATTTCCGTATCCAGAAAAGCGGTTTTTACCATACGCTGACAATCATCAAAAGTGCCACTCACCTCCATGGCTACAATATTTTGTCCTAAAGTAGTTAACTGTTTCTCTTGAATGTCACTTACTTTTCCACTAGGATAAAGGATGACCACATTTACCCCTTTAACACCCAAAAAGCCGTTTGCCACAGCACCGCCAGTATCTCCGGATGTAGCTACAAGTACTGTAACCTGACTAGTTTTATCCTTTGAAAAGTAGCCTAGACAGTTGGCCATAAATCTTGCCCCTACATCTTTAAATGCCATGGTGGGACCGTGAAAAAGCTCAAGTGTAGCGACATTCTCTTCAATTTCCACTACTGGAAAATCAAAATCCAGCACATTCTTAATGATTTCCTCTAAAATTTCATCAGGAAGATCAGCACTCACAAATTGATGAATTGCTTTGAAGGCTATCTGATGATTAGAGTAGGAATCTATGTTTTTAAAAAAATCTGAAGACAATGACTGAATTTCTTCTGGAAAATAAAGTCCTTTATCTGGAGCGATACCTGCAATGACTGCTTCTTTAAAGGAAGCTTGAATGCTGGAATTGTTTAAACTATAAAACTTCATAGATTTATGCTATTCTTTTTACTCCTTCTGTATTGACTTTGGAAACATGAATATCAAAAGGAATTCCAATATTCCTATAGGTTTCTTTCATGGATTCTGCTACTGCTTGGGCCACGTTTTCTCCTTTGCTCAAAGCAAAAATGGAAGGACCGGAACCCGAAATTCCACATCCTAATGCTCCAACTTCTATTGCATTTGATTTTATATCATCGAAGCCTGGAATCAATATTGACCGAATAGGCTCTACTATATGATCTTCTAAAGAACGTCCTATCAAATCGTAATCATTCTTAAAAAGACCGGCAATAAGACCGCCTACATTGCCCCATTGTTGTATTCCTTTTTCAAGAGTAATATTCGTCTTTAAAATCTTTCTGGAATCAGAGGTTTTAACTTCAATCTGTGGATGAATTACGGTAGCAAAAAGCTCACTTGGAGTTGGTATAGAAACAATGTCCAATGGCTTGTAACTCCTTACCAAGGTAAATCCACCATATATAGCAGGAGCTACATTGTCCGCGTGGGCAACATCACTTGCTAATTTTTCCCCTTGCATGGCAAATTGAACCAATTCCAGATTGGAAAAAGGTTTTCCCAACAATTCATTCATTGCCCATACTGCTCCTGCGGAGCTAGCAGCACTGCTCCCTATTCCGCTTCCTGGCTTGATTTTTTTATCTATTTCAATTTCAAAACCTCCTTGATAATCACTTTTTTCTAATAGTGCTAAACCCGCAACGCCAGAAACATTTAGGTTGGTTTCCAATGGTAGTTTCTGCCCTAAAATTTTGGTGATTGTTATTCCTTTTTCTGATGTTTTTCTGACTATCATTTCATCACCCACAGCATCCAATGCTAGTCCAAGGACATCAAACCCGCAGGATACATTGGCAATAGTTGCCGGACAAAAAACCTTTATTTCTTCCATCTTAGAAATTCCCGATTCGTATGATATCAGCAAAGATACCAGAAGCTGTGACTTCGGCACCTGCACCTGCACCTTTAATAATTAGGGGTTGATTTGGATATCGTTCTGTATAAAACAACACAATGTTGTCGCTACCCTCTAGATTATAAAAATCGTGTCCCTTGGGTATTCTTTGAAGCCCAACCTTTGCTTTCCCATTTTCAAACTGCGCTACATACTTAAGTTTACTATCAACATCTTTAGCTTCTTTAAACAGTTTTTGAAACGTTACCTCATTTTTCTTCAAGGATTCGAAAAAGGCTTCATTGGAATTGGTCTCCAAACTTTCTTTAGGTAAAAAGGCATCGTTTTCTATTTGTTCTATATCCAATTGGTTGCCACTCTCCCTTGCTAGAATTAGAATCTTTCGCATTACATCTATACCACTTAGGTCTATAGTCGGGTCAGGCTCGGTATATCCCTCTTCTTGAGCTTGCTTTACAATATCATGAAAGGTAACGGAATCATTAAAATTGTTAAAGACAAAATTTAAGCTACCAGACAGTACTGCCTGAATCTTTTTCACTTTATCTCCAGAAGCAATAAGATGTTTTAAAGTATCAATTATAGGAAGCCCGGCCCCAACATTGGTCTCAAACAAAAATGGCGAATTGTATTGCTTTGCCAATTGTTTCAACTTTCTGTAATAGTCATAATCAGAAGAACAGGCAATTTTATTGCAAGTCACCACCGAGATGCTATTTTTAAGGTAATCAGGATAGCTTTCCGAAACCTGACCACTTGCAGTATTGTCCACAAAAACACTATTACGATAGTTTAATGTTTTTACAGTTTTAAAAAACGCTTCTTTATCCGCTTTTTGGCCATTTGCCAAAGTAGTTTCCCAATCCTTTAATGAGATTCCATCTTCATCAAAGGTCATAGTTCTAGAGTTACTTATGCCAATAACCCTAACATTTAGTTTAAGCTCTTCTTTTAAGTATTTTTTCTGTTGTTTTATTTGGTTAAGGAATTTGGAACCCACGTTCCCAACTCCCATTACAAAGAGATTGAGTTGTTTTATATTTTCTTCAAAAAACTCTTCATGCAATGAGTTAAGAGCTTTCTTCACATCTGTTTTTGTAATTACCGCAGAAATGTTGCGTTCTGAAGCACCTTGCGCAATAGCTCTGATATTTACATTGTTCTTTCCTAAAGTACTGAACATTTTACCACTCAGCCCCTGATGGCTTTTCATATTGTCCCCAACTAGAGCAACAATGGCTAAATCCTTTTCAACCAGTACAGGTTTTATTTTTGTACTGGCAATTTCATAGTCAAAAGCCGTATTCACCGCTTCTATTGCTTTTTCAACGTCCTCATCAGAAATACCTACGCAGATGGAATGTTCAGAAGAAGCTTGTGTTATGAGTACTACGCTTATATTTTCTAGGGATAAGGTTTCAAAAAAACGTTTTGATATTCCAGGAACACCTATCATGCCAGGTCCTTCTAAAGAAAGTAAGCTAATATTCCCTACATGACTTATACCTCTTACTGTTTTTCCGTTGCCATTATTGTTTTTGGCAATATAGGTTCCCTCATCTTCAGGCTTAAAAGTATTTTTGATGACAATTGGGATTTCCTTGCTCAAAACAGGTTGAATAGTAGGAGGATAAAGCACCTTGGCTCCAAAGTGCGATAGTTCCATCGCTTCCTCATAACTAATGTTGGATACACACTTTGCCTGTTTCACCAATTTGGGATTGGCCGTAAACATACCGCTAACATCTGTCCAAATCTCAAGAATATCTGCTTCTTGGGCTGCAGCGATAATTGCTGCCGTATAGTCTGAACCACCTCTTCCTAAAGTAGTAGAATTCCCAGAACTGCTTGAAGCAACAAACCCGGGAAGTACAGTTATCCGATGTTTGGCTTTTTCAAAATAAGTATTACAATTGCTATAGGTCTTTTCAACGTTAACATTTGCATTGCCATATTTTTCATCAGTGGTAATTAATTGTCTACTGTCCTTAAATTCTGCATCTAAACCGTCAGTTTTAAAGAATTCACTAATTATAAATGAAGAAAGTAGTTCTCCATAGCTTACTATCTTATCTGATAGTTTGGGAGTGAGTTCTCCAATTAAAAATGAACCTTCCAAAAGGGTTTCCAAAACGTTTAAATCACTTTTTACCTTGCTTAAAATGGTGCTTTGAGCTTGAACGGGGATGAGCTCTCTAATTGCTTCAATGTGTTTATCTTCGATTTCTTTGAGGCCTTTTTTATAGCTTAGATCTTGATTTGAAGCCAAATGAGAGGTATTGAGCAGTAGATCTGTAATACCACCAAATGCAGATACTACAACAGCTACTTTCTTAGCATTACTGTTTTGAACAATTGCTTTAACTCGATTTATATTTTCTGGATTGGCTACCGATGTGCCACCAAATTTTAAGACTTTCATGATTAAATTGTGTTGTAAAATGTTGAAATAGATTAAATGCAGACGGAAACAATTAGTAGATTACCCCAAAGGGGTGGTAGTAGCAATAGTGAAGATAGATGAAAAAGATTCCATCAATAAAGGGTTAATATCCGTTTGTTTAAATTGCATAGTACAATAATCGAAATCAAAAGTAGTACTTTTGAGTTCTTCCTCAAATGATTCTAAAATTTTTGCGAAATCTATAGTAATAATCAATTTTTCTTGTTGAATGAAAATTTTTACCGCCAGTCAAATCTATGAAGCTGATAAATTCACAATAAACAAACAGCAAATTACAAGTGACACCCTAATGGAAAGAGCTGCTACCAAGCTATTTGAGTGGATGCATACCAGATTACAGGGCGCGCAAGTTAAAATTCATCTGTTTTGCGGTATTGGCAATAATGGAGGTGATGGTGTTGCATTGGCAAGGCACCTTCATGAGAATGGGTACGATATTGCGGTTTATGTGGTCAATTACAGTGAAAAACGGTCGAAAGATTTTTTGATAAATCTGGATAGATTAAAAGAACGAAAATTGTGGCCCGAGTTTTTAGATTCTGATTGTTCTTTTCCTGAGATAAAGCCCAATGACATTATTGTAGATGCAATTTTTGGAATAGGATTGAATAGGGCGCCAGATGTATGGGTTGCCAAACTTATCAAACATTTAAATTCCTCTTCTGCGTTTGTCCTTTCGGTGGACATTCCTTCAGGATTACCTTCAAATAGAAGTCCATGGGAAGCAGAACATGTTGTACGCGCTAGTTATGTGTTAAGCTTTCAAGTCCCCAAACTGGTATTTTTTCTCCCAGAAACGGGAGTATACCAAAATCAATGGGAAATCTTGGATATTGGATTAGATGCTGAGTTTTTGGTTAATACTGATGCAGATTATGAACTGATGGGTAGACCAGAAATCTTACCAATGTATCGCCCCCGGCTTAAATTTTCTCATAAAGGTACTTACGGGCATTCTGTAATTATTGGTGGAAGTTATGGTAAGATAGGTGCAGTGCAATTGGCAAGCAATGCTTGTTTGTCTGTAGGCAGCGGATTGGTAACTGCCTTTGTGCCAGAATGTGGATATCATTCTTTACAGACTGCAATTCCTGAAATAATGGTTCTTACGGATGATGAGGATGAAAGTATAAGTGAGATTAATGTTCCTTTTGAACCTGCTGCGATAGGAACAGGAATGGGTATGGGGACCAAAGATGAAACAGTCAAGGCTTTTGGTTCGTTTTTAAAGAAGGTTGAAATCCCTGTGGTAATCGATGCGGATGGTCTAAATATTTTGGCAAAACAACCTATCTTGATAAAAGATATTCCCAAGCAATCAGTTTTGACTCCTCATCCAAAAGAATTGCAACGTTTAATAGGGGAGTGGAACGATGACTTTGATAAACTGGAAAAAGCCAAAGCTTTTTCAATCAAAAATGACTGTATTTTGGTAGTTAAGGGAGCTCATAGCATTACTATCTATAAGGATAAAGGGTTTGTGAATACAACAGGAAATCCAGGTATGGCCACAGCTGGAAGTGGAGATGCTTTAACAGGAATGATCACAGGTTTAATGGCTCAAGGATATGCTCCTTTACATGCCACTATTTTTGGAGTTTATTTGCATGGTCTGGCTGGAGACATTGGTGTCTCCATGGATGGTTATGAAGCTTTAAAAGCTTCTAGTATAGTTGAAAATATTGGTAAGGCTTATATGGAATTATTAAGACCACCCAATCAAGAAAATGAAGAAGAAGCTTAAATTTTATTTTCTAGTTACTTTTTTTTGAGTCTTTTTTTAACCCAAGCCAGTGCATTGTCATACTCTATAAAGAATTCCATATTCTTTTTGTAAAAAAGCTTCTCTATTTTAAAATTGTGCATGTCAATTTCTTTCTTGGAAACAATTGCGAAAGCTTTTAGATTTTCCATCCCTCTTAAATAATTATAGATGGTGGGATCCACGGCATATGAGTTTTTCCGAAGACTTATGTAACCAAAGTCTTTATCCCTAAAGTGTATTTCTGAAATTCCAATGATTTGATAAGCTCTCTCCAGTGTTAATGTAGCACCTTCGTCAAAAGTAGAAACCATATAGTTGTTAAAAACCTGAACACTTCCAATGTCTAGTTGGTATTCACGTACAACAATAGCTTTCTTGTTAGAAGCAATTTTCATTCTCCAATATATTATAGTGTCTCTTTGACGAAAATATACCTAATAGAATAGGAGCAGAAAAATATTAGACTAAAGGCGCAAATATCGTGTGTACGGTAAATTTGCTTAAAAGAAAAAGAGCCGACAAAACTGTCGACTCTTTACTATGATTGTCTTTTATTGTTCCGTTTTGGGCGTTTTTTCAGGTTTTTTGATTTTTATGGTGAGCTCTTCTTTTTTCTCATCCAAGTCCATAAAAATACTATCACCTTCGTCCAGTTTGGAATTTACAATTTCCTCAGCAAGGGCATCTTCTATATACTTCTGAATTGCTCTCTTTAAAGGTCTTGCACCATATTGTTTGTCAAATCCTTTTTCGGCAATATAGTCCTTGGCCTTTTTGGTAAGGTTAAGGTCGTATCCAATATCTTTAATTCTGCCAAATAACTTGTCAAGTTCAATATCTATAATCTTATGAATGTCTTCACGTTCTAATGAGTTAAAGACAACGACATCATCAATTCTATTTAAGAACTCTGGCGCAAATGCTTTTTTCAATGCACTTTCAATAACGCTTTTCTGATGACCGTCTGCTTGTGCCTTCTTGGCTGCAGTACCAAATCCAACACCTTGTCCAAAATCTTTTAACTGACGTGCTCCAATATTGGAGGTCATTATGATTATACTGTTTCTAAAATCGATTTTTCTACCTAAACTATCTGTAAGAAATCCATCATCCAAAACCTGCAACAACATATTGAAAACATCTGGATGAGCTTTTTCAACTTCATCTAAAAGAATTACTGAATATGGTTTACGACGCACTTTTTCAGTTAATTGTCCACCTTCTTCATAACCAACATATCCTGGAGGTGCACCTACTAATCTAGAAATGGCGAATTTTTCCATGTATTCGCTCATATCAATTCGGATAAGGGCATCTTCAGAGTCAAAAAGTTCTTTTGCAAGAATCTTGGCCAATTGGGTTTTTCCAACCCCGGTTTGTCCCAAAAAAATAAAAGAGCCGATAGGTTTGTTAGGATCTTTTAATCCGGCTCTATTACGTTGAATTGCCTTGGCCACTTTGGCAACTGCTTCATCTTGCCCAATAACAAAACCTTTTATTAACTCAGGTAATTCAGCAAGTTTATTACTTTCAGTTTGGGCAATTCTGTTTACGGGAATACCGCTCATCATTGAAACTACATCAGCAACATTATCTTCAGAAACCGTCTCACGATTCAGTTTACTATCTTCTTCCCATCTCTCTTGAGCTGAAGCTAGTTCCTTTTCCAATCGTTTTTCGTCATCCCTTAGTTTAGCTGCCTCTTCGTATTTCTGCTTTTTAACGACACTGTTCTTAAGCTCACGAACATCTTCCAATTGACCCTCAAGTTCCAAAATCTGTTTTGGAACATCCATGTTTACAATATGTACTCTTGAACCTGCCTCATCTAAAGCATCAATTGCTTTGTCTGGCAAGAATCGATCCGTCATATAGCGATTGGTCAACTTTACGCAAGCTTTAATTGCATCATCAGTATATGTAACGTTATGATGATCTTCATACTTTCCTTTAATGTTCATCAAAATTTCAATAGTCTCCTCCACTGTTGTGGGTTCAACAATTACTTTTTGAAATCTTCTCTCAAGAGCACCATCTTTTTCAATGTATTGACGATATTCATCAAGAGTGGTTGCACCTATACATTGAATTTCACCTCTTGCAAGTGCAGGTTTGAACATATTTGAAGCATCTAAGCTTCCTGTTGCGCCGCCAGCACCTACAATAGTATGTATTTCATCAATGAATAAAATGATATCGTCATTCTTCTCCAACTCGTTCATCACCGCCTTCATACGTTCTTCAAACTGTCCACGATATTTTGTACCAGCTACCAATGAGGCTAAATCTAATGTTACAACTCGCTTGTTGTAAAGAATTCTTGAAACCTTTTTGTTAATAATTCTCAAAGCCAGTCCTTCGGCTATTGCACTTTTACCAACACCAGGTTCACCTATAAGCAAGGGATTGTTTTTCTTTCTTCTGCTTAATATTTGGGATACCCGCTCAATTTCTTTTTCTCTTCCAACAACAGGGTCCAATTTATTTTCTTCTGCCATTTTGGTCAAATCACGACCAAAGTTGTCTAAAACAGGCGTTTTAGACTTTTTGGCTCCTTTTTGTGCTGAGCCAGAACCAAAAGTACTTTCCTTAGAATCCCCAGTATCATCCGAGTCACTCGGAAAAGATTCTGCATGTGGAGTATCTAAATAATCATCATCACTGGTGATCATAGATTTAAATTGCTCCTTTACATTGTCATAGTCCACTTTAAGCTTGTGCAATAGTTTTGTAGTGGGGTCATTTTCATTTCTAAGAATACAAAGTAAAAGATGCGCTGTATTTATGGAAGAACTTTGAAACAGCTTAGCTTCAAGAAAAGTGGTTTTTAAAGCACGTTCTGCTTGCCTTGTAAGGTGCAAGTTCTTTTTGTCTTTTTGTATTGTACCGGTATTTGGATTAGCTGGACTAAGAATCTCAACTTTTCTTCTTAAATGATCCAAATCCACATCTAAGGCATCCAAAATATTAATGGCTTTGCCATTTCCATCTCTTAAAAGTCCCAACATTAAATGCTCAGTTCCTATAAAATCATGCCCTAATCTAAGGGCTTCCTCCTTGCTATAAGCAATAACGTCTTTTACTCTAGGGGAAAAATTATCGTCCATACACTTCCTTTTCAGCAATTAAAATTAATAAAAGTATCCTTACCGTAGTCAAATACTGTACCCATATTCGATAAAGTAGTAGTTAAAGTCGAAATAAGGGACACTTTTTACAAGGTTTAACATAGCTTTATTACTGATATTAAATCGAAAGTAATACTGTTGATAATTTTTTTAATAAAGTAAGCATCAGTTGTTTTGAAAGGTACGATTTTGCGTATATTGGCATGATATTTTAACCACAAAAAACTACAAGATTTTAGCATGGCGGAAGGAGAAAAGTTAATTCCTATCAACATTGAAGATGAGATGAAATCTGCCTACATTGATTATTCAATGTCGGTCATTGTGTCACGTGCCCTGCCAGATGTAAGGGACGGACTTAAACCTGTTCATAGAAGGGTATTGTATGGTATGCACGAATTAGGTGTTAGATCCAATAGTGCACACAAGAAATCTGCCCGTATTGTAGGGGAGGTATTAGGTAAGTATCACCCACATGGTGACACCTCGGTCTATGATTCAATGGTGCGTATGGCACAGGAATGGAGTTTGAGGTATATGCTTGTTGATGGACAGGGGAACTTTGGTTCAGTAGATGGAGACAGTCCTGCAGCAATGCGTTATACTGAAGCAAGAATGCGTAAGATAGCTGATGATATGTTAGCGGATATTGATAAAGATACCGTTGATCATCAGTTAAATTTTGATGATTCTTTAAAAGAACCTACCGTTCTCCCAACACGTGTTCCAAGCTTATTGGTGAATGGAGCATCTGGTATTGCAGTAGGTATGGCAACTAATATGGCTCCCCACAACTTATGCGAAGTAGTTGATGGTACTGTTGCCTATATTGAAAATAACGATATTGAAATAGATGAGCTAATAACCCATATAAAAGCACCAGATTTTCCTACTGGAGGTATCATTTATGGTTATGATGGCGTTAAAGAAGCTTTTCATACTGGTAGAGGACGCGTCGTAATGCGAGCCAAAGCTACTTTTGAAGAAGTGCAGGGTAGAGAATGTATCATTGTGACAGAGATTCCATACCAGGTCAATAAGGCAGACATGATTAAAAAGACTGCTGACCTTGTCAATGACAAAAAGATTGAGGGAATTTCTACAATTCGTGATGAATCAGATAGAAAAGGTATGCGCATCGTTTACATTTTAAAACGAGATGCCATTCCTAACATTGTTCTGAACATGCTGTACAAATACACGGCATTACAATCCTCTTTCAGTGTTAATAATATTGCTCTTGTAAACGGAAGACCAAGATTGCTCAATCTTAAAGAAATTATCCACTATTTTGTTGAGCATAGACATGAAGTAGTGGTTAGAAGAACCAAGTTCGAGCTTAAAAAAGCAGAAGACCGAGCACATATCCTTGAAGGTCTTATCATAGCTTCTGATAATATTGATGAGGTAATTGCGATAATCAGGGCTTCTTCGAATGTTGATGAAGCGAGAGCCACCTTGATGGAGCGCTTCAAACTGACCGAAATTCAGGCCAAAGCTATTGTAGAAATGCGCTTGCGCCAGCTTACAGGACTGGAACAAGATAAGTTGAGGGAAGAATATGATGAGCTTAAAAAAACCATAGAAGATTTAAAAGACATCCTTGATAAGAAAGAAAGAAGAATGCAAATCATTAAAGATGAATTGCAAGAGGTAAAGGATAAGTATGGGGATGAAAGAAGGTCAGAAATAAATTTTGCAGGTGGTGATTTGAGCATTGAAGATATGATTCCTGATGAGCAGGTTGTTATAACAATTTCGCATGCGGGATACATTAAAAGAACACCTTTAACAGAATATAAGACGCAGAATAGAGGTGGAGTAGGCCAGAAAGCGTCTTCAACACGAAATGAAGATTTCTTGGAACATCTTTTTGTGGGGACCAACCACCAATACATGTTGTTCTTTACACAAAAAGGAAAATGTTTCTGGATGCGTGTTTATGAAATACCAGAAGGAAGTAGAACATCCAAAGGAAGAGCCATTCAGAATCTAATCAATATTGAAAATGAAGATAAGGTTAAAGCCTTTATTTGTACTCAAGATTTAAAGGATGAAGATTATGTTAATGGTCATTATGTGATTATGGCCACCAAAAAAGGTACTGTTAAAAAGACCTCTTTGGAGCAATATTCAAGACCACGTCAAAATGGTATTAATGCAATAACCATTAGAGATGAAGATGAATTGCTTGAAGCTAAGTTAACCACGGGTACCAGTCAAATTTTCTTAGGGTTGAAATCTGGTAAGGCAATTCGTTTTGAAGAAGGAAAGACCAGACCTATGGGCAGAAATGCTTCTGGAGTGCGTGGGATTACCCTGGCCAATGTTGATGATGAGGTTATAGGCATGGTTTCAGTGCATAACTTTGAGGATGATATCTTAGTAGTTTCTGAAAACGGATACGGAAAACGTTCAACTATTGATGATTATAGAGTTACCAACAGAGGAGGTAAAGGAGTCAAAACAATCTCGGTTACTGATAAAACGGGTAATTTGGTTGCCATCAAAAATGTTTCTGATTCGGATGATTTAATGATCATTAATAAATCAGGTATTGCTATTAGAACCAGCGTTGAGGATTTAAGGGTTATGGGAAGAGCTACGCAAGGTGTGAGACTCATTAATTTAAAGGATAATGACTCCATTGCTGCCGTTGCTAAGGTTATGAAGGACGAAGATGCCGTAGATGAAGTGGATATCCTTGATATTGAGGTTAATGGAGAAGATGGCACAGCAATTGATAATAGTTCAGATGAAACAAAAGAGTAAACATAAACACTAATAATTATAATTACATTTAAAATGAAGACTAAAGTTTTAATACTACTAGCCATAGGGATTTCTACGATGGGCTTTTCCCAAAAAAATGAAATCAAGGCAGCAGAAAAAGCACTTAAAGTAGGAGATTCCGAAAGTGCTAAGACCGCTCTGGATGGAGCTGCATCTTTAATTGATGCTGCTGATGCCAAAGTACAAGCACAATATTACGCTGTTAAGGGTAATACTTATTCTGATTTGGCCAAGAAAGGAGATGCAACAGCTTTTCAACCCGCAATTGATGCTTTTAACAAAGTCATTACTATTGAGGAAGCAGCTGGTAAAGAAAAATACACTACAGTGGCTAGACAGAGTTTGGCCCAAATAACAGCAGATTTAGTAAATGCTGCCGTTGCGGACAATAACGACAAGAAATTTGGAGAAGCCGCTGAAAAACTGTACCAGGCATATAAATTGAGTCCAACAGACACACTCTATTTATACTATGCTGCCAGTAGTGCGGTAAATGGTCAAAACTACGAGAAGTCATTGGAATATTATGATGAGCTGAAGGAAGTTGGCTATGATGGTAGTGATGTTACTTTCACTGCGGTAAATATTGAAACCGGAGAAGTTGAGACCATGGACAAGAATACCAGGGACCTTTATGTTAAAGCTGGAACCCATAAGGATCCAAAAGAAGAAAAATCTCCTTCAAAAAAGGCTGAAATTGTAAAAAACATTGCCTTAATAAACCAACAATTGGGAGATAATGACAAAGCCCTAGCAGCATATGCAGAGGCAAGAGCAGTAGATCCAAATGATGTTAACTTGGTTTTAGGTGAAGCTAATTTATACTATGCCATGGGTGATAAGGATAAATTCAAGGTTTTGATGGCCGAAGCTTCTGACATGGCTCCTGATAATGCAGATTTGCTTTATAATATTGGCGTTATAAATATGGAGCAAGGTAACTTGGAAGAGGCCAGAGAAGCATATAAAAAGACTTTGGCGATTGATCCTGGTTACATTAATGCCCTATTGAACCTTTCAACAACTTATGTAAACGAAGGTAACGGCCTTATTGATGAAATGAACACTCTTGGCAGCTCAAGATCAGATATTGCAAGATATGATGAATTGAAAAAGCAAAAAGATGATTTGTTTTTGGAAGGTGGAAAAATCTTGGAGGATGCGTTAAAAACAAATCCAGACAATCAAAGTGTTTTGGCTCAACTAAAGAACATATATGGTGCTTTGGGTGATACTGAAAACTTTATGAGAATTAAAAAGCTACTGGGAGAATAATTTTCCCTTGTACTGATAAATAAAAAAGCTCCGATAATCGGGGCTTTTTTTATATCACTTTTTTAATAACCCTGAGCTTATGGGTATATTGCTTTTTTTGCGTGTTAAAAATACCCGTATGATCAATACGGTCAATGCGCACATGCCCATGGGCATGGATGATATAGTTGTCCTTCAAAATAATCCCAACATGATCAATAATTCCTTCATTATTATCAAAAAAAGCTAAATCTCCTGCTTCACTTTCTTCAATAAAACTTAAAGCTTCACCTTGTTTGGATTGTTGTTCGGCACCTCTTTTTAGTGCATGTCCATTTATTTTATAGACCATTTGAGTAAATCCAGAACAATCCACGCCAAACGGAGTCTTTCCACCGCTTTGGTAGGGTGCTTTCAAGTATAACAAAGCAATATCTATCAAACTTGATTTCTGGTTTGCTCCTTCTATGTAATTCCCTTCAAAAATGTGCTGTAAAGCTTCCGTTTTAGAAACCATAGACCCGAGTAGAATAGGCATCAGCATTTCATCTTTGGTACATACATGAGAGATAATATCTGATGAAAATCTTTGATTTCCACTTGAGTTTAGTATGTCAAACTCATCTTCGGGTATCAAAGTAATTTGATTGTTGGAAACCCAACCTTCACAATGGTCGTATGCAACTCTAATTCTACTCCATTTTTTTCTATGCTCCAAAACTTTAAAATGTTCCCCATACAATAATTGAGAGACCATTTCGCTGCTATCATCAGGGAGTGTTCTAATGGGAACAATACTTAGATGGCAAATTCCGTATTGCATCTATTTAATGAGCTTGAATAAATTAATTTCTTTCTAAAACAATTGCAGAAGCACCACCTCCGCCATTACAAATAGCCGCAGCGCCAAGTTTTGCATTGTTCTGCTCAAGTACGTTAAGCAAGGTAATCGTAATTCGTGCTCCTGAGCAACCCAAAGGATGCCCTAATGAAACAGCTCCACCATTTACGTTTACATTAGAATCTTGTAAACCCAAAAGCTTCATATTGGCAAGACCAACAATAGAAAAGGCTTCATTGAGCTCAAAAAAATCTATATCTTCTATAAGGACTCCGGCTCTATCCAAAGCTTTGGGCAAGGCCTTTGCTGGAGCAGTGGTAAACCATTCAGGTTCATGTGCTGCATCAGCATACCCCTTTATTGTTGCTAAAGGAGTAAGGTTCAATTCAGAAGCTTTATCTGCGCTCATGAGCACTACGGCGGCTGCACCATCATTGATGGTCGAAGCATTGGCAGCAGTAACGGTACCGTCTTTGGAAAAAGCAGGTCTTAACGCAGGGATTTTCTCCATTTTTACATTAGCATATTCCTCATCTTCGCTAACAATGATTGGCTCTCCTCTACGTTGGGGAACTTCAACAGGAACAACTTCATTGGCAAATTTGCCAGCTTTCCAAGCTTCGGCAGACCTGTTATAAGATTGAATTGCATATGCGTCCTGTTCTTCCCTACTAAAGTTGTGCTCTGCGGCACATGCGTCAGCACAAACTCCCATGGCATTTTGATCATAAGCATCAACTAACCCATCCTTTTGCATACCATCCACAAAAGTTGCAGGTCCAAATTTCAGCCCATTTCTCATATAAGCATAATGGGGGATAAGGCTCATGTTTTCCATACCTCCGGCCACTACGATAGAATTTTCTCCTAAAGCAATGGATTGTGCTGCTTGCATTATGGCTTTCATGCCAGAAGCACATACCTTATTGATTGTAGTGCAAGGAACCGTATTTGGGATTCCTGCATATATAGCGGCTTGTCTTGCGGGAGCCTGACCGGTTCCTGCTTGTACAACGTTGCCCATTAAAACCTCCTCTACTTGCTCTGGTTTTAAATTAATCTTTTCCAATGCTCCTTTTATGGCAATAGAGCCCAATTTAGGTGCGGGAACACTTGACAATGAACCCATAAAACTTCCAATTGGAGTTCTAACTGCTGAAACAATAACTACTTTATTCATGTATGCATTTTTACTGATGCGAAAATACTAAATTTAAATGCAAAGCTCTAGTCTGTAAGAGGAGCACTACTTCTTATTTATATTTTCTATTTTTGATGCTAACAGTACACAGAATGGGAAAAACTTTGGATAATGTTTACAAGCATCAATCACTTGCCTACAAGTATTTTCTGTATTTAGTTTCTGTAGCACTTATTGTATTCTTTTTTCCAAAGGGAGGTAAGTTCAAATATGAATTTCAAAAGGGGAAACCCTGGCAGTATGAAAACCTATATGCCCCTATTGATTTCTCTATAAAGAAGACTGAAGTAGAGATAGCTGATGAGCAACGTTCACTCCGTGATAACAAAACAGATTACTACACTTTTGATGGTGATGTACCTGTTGCAGCAAAAAAGGCACTACAAACCGATTTAGAAGGGTTTTTTGCACAAAGTGCCTACCCAAGCCCACAACAAAGAATTATACAGAATGCTGGACTGGAAGTATTAGATAGTATTTATGGCGTAGGTGTATTTCAAGATTTGCCAACTTCCAGTTCTATTCTACTTGTTAAGAATAATGAGGCCCGCCCGCTAGGTTCCAATAGCTTTAAGGATTTACCTGAGTCCAAGAAAAGAGTTTCATCAATTTTATCCACTAAAAGAACTCCAGCTAAGGAAGTTTTGGAAACATTGATAGTTAGAGTAATAGAAACAAATGTCTTTTTTGATGAAGCGCTTACTGAAAGGGCATTGGAAGAAGAATTATCTAAAATTTCTTTTACAAGAGGTGAAGTTTCAGAAGGAAGATTAATCATTGCTAAAGGTGAAGTAGTAGAGGCAGAAAATTTTAAGATTCTAAATTCTTTGAAGGAAGAATATGAATCCGAATTATGGCGAGGAGATAATTATTATTTCATCCTTTTGGGGTATACTATTTTGGTAGCCTTAGTGTTGATTATGTTGTTCCTTTTCTTAAAAAGGTATCGGACCGAAATATTCCAGAATAACAATAAGGTCACATTCATTTTTGTGAACGTTTTGCTAATGGTTTTTGCAACCACACTAATGGTGAAGAATAATGAGAGCTATGTCTATGTGGTGCCTCTTTGCATTCTCCCTTTGATTCTTAAAAACTTTTTTGACGCTAGATTGGGATTGTTTGTTCACGTGCTAACCGTTCTTATACTTGGGTTTGTGGTTCCCAATAGTTTTGAATATATCTTTTTACAGATTATTGCAGGTATCGTAACCATTTTAACCGCATCAGAACTCTATAAACGTGCCAATCTATTTATCTCGGTAGGGCAGATTACGTTGATATATATTATTGGGTATTTTGCGTTTCATGCAATCCATGAGGGTAATCTTGAAAATATTGAATGGATACTGTTTGGGGTTTTCATCTTAAATGGACTTTTAACGCTTTTTGCTCAACCTCTTATTTATATGTATGAAAAAATATTTGGTTTAATATCAGATGTTTCTCTATTGGAGCTTTCAGATACCAATTCCAAGTTATTGAAGGAATTATCGGATAAAGCCCCGGGTACATTTCATCACTCTCTTCAAGTAGCCAATCTTGCAGAAGCTGCTGCCAACGAAATTGGGGCTAATGCCATGTTGGTTAGGGTAGGGGCCTTGTATCATGATATTGGAAAGATGGGTAAACCAAGTTTTTTTATTGAAAATCAAATAACAAGCGTGAATCCGCATGATGATTTGCCGCCTAAGGAAAGCGCAAAGATTATTATTGATCATGTGATACATGGAATTGAAATAGCAAGAAAAAATAACCTTCCGGATAGGATAATAGATTTTATAAGAACGCATCACGGTACAACCTTGGTTTTTTACTTTTTTAAAAAACAACAGGAATTGGAACAAGAAGTAGACGAAAAAGATTTTAGATATCCAGGTCCTATTCCATTTTCCAAAGAGACTGCAATTTTAATGATAGCAGATTCTGTTGAAGCGGCCTCAAAAAGTTTAAAGAACCCAACTTACATCATTATTGATGAATTTGTGGAGAAAATTGTAAAAGGGCAAATGCAGGCCAATCAGTTTTTAAACGCCAATATTACCCTTAAAGAAATAGAAATGGTAAAGAAAGTTTTAAAACAAAAACTAACCAATATTTACCATTTAAGAGTGGAGTACCCTGAGTAATTTATTTACTAAATAATTACGGTTTAAAAAAATCGAAAAATAGTTGCGATGTTACAAATGAAAGGGTATTTTTGCATCCGCGTTTTGCGTAGGTTCATACACAGGTAAGATTATTGGAGAGGTGCCGGAGTGGTAACGGAGCAGATTGCTAATCTGTCGACGCGTAAGTGTCGCATGGGTTCGAGTCCCATTCTCTCCGCAATTTTCTTTTAATTACAAGGATAATCACAATTCGGGGTGTAGCGTAGCCCGGTTATCGCGCCGCGTTTGGGACGCGGAGGTCGCAGGTTCGAATCCTGCCACCCCGACGAACCTAGTAATAGGTAATATCAAAACACTGTTAATCGTATGATTATCAGTGTTTTTTGTTTTTGTTCATTTTTTTTGATATCAAATAATATCAATTAAAACCAATAAAAAGGTGTGCAATTAGGTGTGCAATGTTTCACTGGAATTGTATTAACTTTATGGAGCTTTGAGGCATGATTTGACTTTCGTCCTTACAAATTATTGTTGAATCAAAGTCATTAAGAATGAAATCAAAAAGCACCTTCACCCTTATTTTCTTCACCAGAAAGTCAAGAAGTAATCCCAAACAATTATCCATCTATGTACGCATTACCGTAGCGGGCAAGCGTGCTGAAATCAGTTTAAAAAGAAATGTCCATGTAGCCCAATGGGACAGTACCAAAACCAAAGGAAAGGGCAATACGGAAAAGATAAGGATTCTGAACGCCTATCTAGACCAAGTATATACCAAACTGCTCCAATGTCACAAAGAGCTGTTAGGGGAAGATAAAATCATATCCTCGGATGCGATAAAAACCAGATATTTAGGAGAAGATGATAGCAGTAAGACCCTACAGGAACTAATAAGCTACCATAATGGCAATATGGTGCGTGTTTTGAAAGCAGGAACCATGAAAAACTATTATACCACGGAAAAGTACTTGCACCGATTTTTGGACAAAAAAAGAAAAGTAAAAGACATGTACCTGAAACAGGTAAATTATAGATTTATCACAGATTTTGAACATTACCTACGTGATTACAAGGATTCCAAGAAACAACTATCTATGGGAAACAATGGGGTAATGAAGCATTTGGAACGTTTCAAGAAAATGATAAACCTAGCCATTAAACTGGAATGGATGCATAAAAACCCGTTTGACCGCTTCCAATTAAAATACGATAAATACGATAGGGCATTTTTAACGGAAAGGGAACTGGAACTATTGGAGAACACGGATTTTAAAAGTGACTGCTTACAGCGGATAAAAGATTGCTTTGTTTTTTCATGCTATACGGGACTATCGTATGTAGATGTAAAGGAGCTTACAGAAGATAATATTGTTAAGGGCATAGATAACAATAATTGGATTTATACCAAACGAGAGAAAACGGATGAACCAGTAAAAGTGCCCATATTGCCCAAGGCATGGTCAATACTTGAAAAATATAGAGCAGCCCAAGATATGGGTGTCACAAACAATCTGTTGCCCATAAGCTCCAACCAAAAAGTAAATACTTACTTAAAAGAAATAATGAAGTCCTGCGGTATCCATAAGGACATTTCGTTTCATGTTGCCAGACATACCTTTGCCACAACGGTAATGCTGTCCAATGGCGTGCCCATAGAAACGGTGTCCAAGCTATTGGGACATACCAAGCTGTCCACTACCCAGATATATGCCAGAGTGGTCGAGAGCAAGATAAGCGAGGATATAAACAACTTGTTGGAACGATTTGAGGAAAAGAGAAACAAAAGTTTAAGCAATTGTTGAGCCCTTCTCCCACAAAAAACGAGGGGAATCGTTGTTTCCGATCCCCGCCGTTGCCATTAATATACTCAAAAGCCAAAAAAAAAACGCTTTACCCTTATGAAGACCAATGGTCAATCTGGCCCCATGCCATCACTCGATTGGGAATACTTTCTGTTGGATAGCCTTTGTCGGCGACAAAGGTAGGTTTCGGTACGGGAGGGGACGATAAAATGTGCCCATATCGTTTAAAACTGAGGACGAACAGACCATCAAATGGGATTTCTGGATTTTCAAAATCCCAGAAACACTCAGTTATGTCCCTTTTTTAATAGGGTTCGACACTAAATATTGGATATTTCCCTTGTATGGTCATTTTTTGCTTGTAATTAATATTCATTAAGTCAAAAACTATCAAAATGAAAAAAAAATTACAATTAATAATGTCCGTCATCTTTATGGCATTGGCGAGCCTTACCACCTATGGCCGAAGTGTAGGGGACCAATTTGACGTTGATGGCATCAAATACGAGATTGCCTCTACCACTCCAGCCCAAGTTGATATCGTGGGCTATGATGCCAATTCCGGAACAGAAGTGACCATCCCCCGAACAGTCAGCTATCAAGGCACCGATTACCAGGTGACCTTTATTGCGAATAATGCTTTTAAAGAAAAGCAATTGACCGAGGTGGCCTTCACCCCTCCGAGCAATGTGACCAGAATCTGGGGAGAAGCTTTTAGTGGCAACCGATTGACCCATCTGACCATTCCGGAAAGCGTGACCCATATTGGGCATGGTACTTTTTGGAACAACCCCCTTTTCCAGGTGACGGTGGAGGCTCTCGATCCACCTGTGATCGGTCAGTATAGCTTTCAGGGGCGTGGCAATATAAACCTTGTAGTGCCACCCAATAAAGTACAAGCTTACAAGGACGCAGATTATTGGAAAGATTTCGGATTTATTACCTCTCACGCCTTTACCGTTGATGGCATCACATACGGAATTGTCCCTACCTCTCCTACTGAAGTAAGGGTGATGGGCTATACTGGCACCGCCACAGCCGTGACCATCCCCCAAACGGTCAGCGACCAAGGCAACGATTACCAGGTGACCGTTATTGGTAAAAGAGCTTTTAGGCAAAAGGGATTGACCGAGGTAACCTTCACCCCTCCGAGCAATGTGACCAGTATCGAGGAAGGTGCTTTTGATATAAACCAATTGACCAGTATTGTCATTCCGGAAAGTATCACCAAAATTGAGAAGTGGGTCTTTGCCCAAAACAAGTTAGAAGAATTGTTTATACCGGCCACTGTGGAATCTATTGGGTACCAGGCCTTTTATATAAACGGGAACCTTACCCAGGTAAGGGCCGAACGTAATCCACCAACAACGGTTGATCCAACTGCCTTTCAAAGTAGTGGCAATGGCAACATAAATCTTTTGGTAGGCTCCTTTGGTGCTATACAAGCTTATAGAGATGCAGGGTGGACGAAGGACATAGGGATCAATACCGTCACCATGGGAACCACTGTCGTTGATGGTGTTAGATACGGAATTACTACCGCTCAACCCGAGGCAACGTTAATGGATGTTGTTTCTGAGATCCCATCTACATTGACTATTCCCCCAACGGTGGATATTGACGGGAGCCCCTACCCCGTGACCGCTATAGCCGATAATGCCATTCGTACGCGAAATCTGGTAGATGTCATCATACCGAGCACGAGCAAAATAAAGAGTATTGGGTTCCAGGCCTTTTATAATGTGCCGGACCTTAAACGGGTAAGAGTGGAGCTCGACGATCCACCTACGCTCGATGCAGATGCCTTTGAGTATCCATACCGTACCGAAATCATAGACCTGATAGTGCCCGAAGGTAAGGAGCAAGTTTATATGGATGCAGGGTGGACGGGTTTCAAATCCATCTCTTCCTTCATAGGGCGGGAACATTTCGCTCATCACTTCCTTTGGGAAATCACATCGATATCTCCCAATAAAGTAAAGCTCTTGCGATATAGTGGTCCGGCAGGTGAAGTGGAAATTCCCTCAGAAGTCACATACCACTCATTCTTAGAAGACAATATGTATTTGGTCACCGCTGTTGGGGACTCAGCTTTTAATAATGATTTTTTTCTAGGAAGGGAATTGACTAAGGTTATCATACCCGATGGCGTGAGATCAATCGGGAATTCTGCTTTTGCACAGAACCAATTGACCGAGGTCGACATCCCCGATGGTGTGACATCGATCGGGCAAGATGCTTTTTGGCAAAACCGATTGACCGGTGTCGAGATTCCGGAAAGTGTGACCAGCCTTGGGCAACGGGCATTTGGACATAACGACTTTACCGAGGTGGCCATACCGAACGGTATCACCAGAATCGAGAAGTGGACCTTTGCCCAAACCGGTTTAGAAGAGGTGACCCTACCGGGCAATGTGGAATATATCGGGGAACAGGCATTTTTTGAGAACGATTTGGAAAGGGTGACCATACCGGGCAATGTAAGGACCATAGATCTGTATGCTTTTCAGGGGAACCCGGACCTTCGCCTGGTGACGGTGGAGGCCGACGATCCCCCATCCCTCCATGAGCTTGCCTTTTCCAATGCGGACCGCGGCCAAATAGACCTTGTGGTGCCCATGGGCAGGAAACAGGAGTATCTGGACAATGGGTGGCACGGGTTCAGGTCCATCAGCTACGGGATCTTTACCGTTGATAACATCATATACGGAATTACCTCCCGAACCGAGGTAATGGTGGTGGGCTATACCGGTACGGACACGGCCGTCACCATCCCCGAAACGGCGGATGATGGCGAGTACGCCTACACGGTGGCCGCCATCGGAAAAGGAGCCCTTCAGAACAAGGGACTGACCGATGTTGGGATTCCATCCAGTGTCACCAGTATCGGGGAAGGGGCATTTAGTGACAACCAATTGACAGCGGTTACCCTACCGGGCGGTGTGGAACGTATAGATGGCTTCGCCTTTCATAACAACCCGGGCCTTGCGTTGGTGACGGTAGAGGCCAATGATCCACCGGTACTCGATGCAACTGCCTTTGCCAATGCGAACCGCCACCAAATCGACCTTGTGGTGCCCACGGGCAAGAGACAAGCTTATGAGGATAACGGGTGGGGCGGCTTCAGGTCCATATCGGAAAAGATCGAGGTTTCAATAGACTCGCCGGCGGAAACGATCAATCTATCGTCCTTTACGGTCACCATTCGGTTTGATATGGATGTGACAGGTTTTACTGTGGACGACATTGATCTGGTCAATGCCACGGCAGACCATTTTACGGGCAGCGGTTCCACATATACCGTAGAGATCGCCCCAACATCCTGTAACGGTACCGTCCGGATCGATGTCCCTGCAAATGCAACGGATATGGCCAATTTGGCGGCAACGGCCACGGTGACCGTAGTAGAGGATCCCGACCTACTTGTAGCGGCCGCAAGGGATATCACCGTTCAGCTGGATACCAACGGGCAGGTCACCATCTTGCCAGGGGATGTGGACAATGGTTCCGCTTATGGCTGTGGCAACGCCCCGGAACTGAGCTTGGATATGGATACCTTTGATTGTGGCAATGTGGGCACTCCTGTAACGGTCACCCTGACCGCGACCCAAGGTACGGAAAGTGCTACGGCCACCGCCTTGGTAACCGTGGAGGAGAATCCCGACCTGGTGGCCAATGCAAAGGATATCACCGTTCAGCTCGATGCCAGCGGGCAGGCGACCATCCTGCCAGGGGATGTGGACAATGGTTCCGCTTATGGCTGTGGCGGCACCCCGGAACTGGGCCTGGACATCGATACCTTTTATTGCAGTGATGTGGGCACCACTGTAACGGTCACCCTTACCGCTACCTCTGGAGATCAAACGGATATCTCGACCGCTGTGGTGACCGTGGAAAGTACTGTCAACAGCCTTGTGGCCGTTGCCAAGGATATTACCGTTCAACTGGATGCCGATGGAACGGCCACCATCGGCCCTGGCCAGATCGACAATGGTTCCGGGAGCGGTTGTAACAACATCAGCACCATTTCATTGAGTCTGGACAGGGATGTTTTTACCTGTGACGATGTGGGTATGGCAACCGTTGTGCTTACGGCCACACAAGGTAGTGAAACGGCAACGGCGACCGCCACGGTGACCGTGGAGGCGAGCGGAAATTGCACCCCTGAACCTGAGCCTAGGCCCCTTGTGGATTTCAAGAGAGGGTTTTCCCCCAACGGCGATGGCATTGGCGATACCTTGGTGATCGAAGGTCTTGAACAATATGGGAACAACGTGTTGATGATATATGACCTGAGCCAACGCCTTCTGTTCAGTTCCCATTATGGTGGACCGGGCGATGGTTGGGATGGCACCGATAAACGCGGACTGGTGCCCGTTGGCTCCTACGTATGTGTGATAGACTACAACGAACCGGGACTGGGCCACGAAGCAAGGATGATCTATGTCAATTATTGATCGTTCCCTGCTTCCCCATAGCAATAATAAAAAAAATTGGGTTTAATATGTCCATGTCCGATAGCGGCCCGTCCCTGTTCCGGACACTTGGACAAGAATAATTTTGGGAACGAACGATCAAACCCTTTATTCGATGGGCCGAGGGCGTTTTAAAAAAAAGAAAAACAGTGTGCGGATAGGCTATGCCCATGACGCTTCCCTGACACCGGTAAGCAATTATAGAAGGGGCAACCATGAGGTGATATTGAAGTTCCCGATACGGATTGCGGGAAAACAAGCACGAACACAAGAATAGGGCGGGGACAAGCAGCATACACCAATTATAAACTATGTGGCGTGTACAGGTACAACAGTTCAAATATATATGGAACAGCAGCAAACAAAGATATATAATACCGATCGTAGGGTCGGTATGAGCTACTGTGTGGTAAAATAAGGGTACTTAGGTTGCCCTGGCATTGTTGAAATGGAACAACCCTTCCCAAGGTCGAGTTGTTTCCAGTCCAACAAGCATTCCATCATCATTATATTTTTTAATTTTCAGTTTTTTCCAGAACCATATTTTTTAGTGCCAAAACACATCAAATGGGGGCAGACAACGTTTTTCTTTCGATGGTGAATACACTATATTTATAAAGCTGAATACAGCATTTTTTTAAGTACGGTTATCTACTTTTTTTGATTTGACTTTCCAGATGAACCATACACATCAATATGTAATATAGGAAGGAATGTAAGTTCCTAAAAAAGGCATCTGACTTTTTAGTCAGGTGGCTCGGAATTTTGACCAGCGGGAAAAATGGAGAAGCAAGAGGGTAGCGTGCTGGCGCAGCGCTACGTTTTCCATTTACTCCGTAAAGCCCCTGTTTATAGATGGTTTGGGTTTTTATAAGCTTTGAGACGATAAAACAAATTGTCACAAAACCTTTGAAAAACCCCATAAACATTAAAAAATATTGTCACAATATAGACTATAAAACATAACCCAAATGGATGATTTTAAAACGGTACGGATAAAAAAGAAGACCCTATTAAGGTTCAAAAAGTTTTCAAGGAAAGTTAGTGGTAACTATTCCAAAACATTGGATATGGTCATGGACTTTTTCGAGTGGCATGGTTTTTTGCCATCTGACCGTTTTGGAAAGAGTATGGTAGAGGAAATCATAAAGAACCGAAAACGAACCAATGCATCGATTGCCATTATAAAGGATATAGAAAAGAGCCAAACCTTACCAACCATGGCGATGTTACAATCCTTATTTGAACATCAGGAAAACGATAGTGATTTTGAGGATGATTTTGATTTTATAGAAAAGAAATTTCCCAATGGAAAACCAGAAGAAGAGTGGATTGAAGAGACTACCGTTCCCAGAATTAGCTATGACCGATTAGAAGATAAAATGGATTTTCTAAAAAAGGACTTTAGTTATGTATTGGACAACGTCAAACTTGTAAAAAGCAGTTTTGGGAAACCTTATTTTAAGTTAGGGCTTACTGAAGGAGAGCTTGATAAGTTTAAAAGAAATCTGAAAAGATGAGAGTCTATGACATTGGTGATTTTTCTGAAAATTATTAATCATTCTATTTGTGGATTATTATAGAGTCTTTTGTTAGAATTTTTAGAAACTTAAAGACAATCGTCGTATTATTTTTTCCAAAAACTTTAGAGAACAATCTAATAAGTGAAATTAGTTTTTAATAGAATATGGCTAGCCATATTCTATTAAAAACTAATTTAAGTTATTGATAAGCTTAATCGCCTGACTTAATTTAAAAAATTGGTTTTTCTTTAAAAGTTTAAAAAAAAGTTCGTTTAATATCTCATATTTTTCAATGCCCTCTTTTTTCTCCTTTACATTTCCAATTAATTTGCCGAGAGTAGCTTCACCTTTTACTCCATTAAGTAAATAGATATTGTTTAGAGGAGTAGTGGCTTTTTCATATGTCAAAACAAAATCAGTTTTTAAACCTATTTCTCTATTATCTTGCACAACTGAATTTGCAGAATAGCTTAATGTTTCTATATTTTTAAGTTTAAACCCTATTTCATTCAAAGAGTTAATAATATTAATCCAAGTTTCATCATCTAAACTATTAAACATTAATGTGAACTTTTTACCAGGTTTTAAAATCCTATATATTTCACGAAAAGTATCGTTTAATAAATTATTATAACTAGCCTGATCCTTTTGTCTTTCTTTAGAGCCACTTACGATTAATTCATCCTCAAAATTAACTTTATTTCCTAACCAACTGTTCCATAATTGACTTAATTCTAAATATGGAATTCTATCCCCATGAGGAGGGTCTGTAATGATATAATCAACAGAGTTGTCTTGAATATTAATCAAAAATTTTTGAGCAGGCTGATTGGATAAATGGAAACCAGATTTTTTATTTAATAAGTTCGAAAATGAATTGGACTCTTCGGTAAAAGGGAAGTCTTGAAGCTGGTTAGATTTTGCCTTTAGTATTTTTTCATACTTTCTTTCAAAGCAATTCCATACATTAATTTCAAAATGTTCTTTGGGTTGCCAATAGCCAATAACCCAACTTCCTACAGATTTATTTTTAAGCTTAGTTTTTTCTCCGTTATTCTTATCAATCTTTTTATTTATAACAAAAACCATTTTACTTGCTTGCCCCATAGAAGACGTAAAACAAAACTTTAATATATCCCGTACTTTATCATCTTTAACCTGTTCAATTTCATTAAATAAAATTGATAAAGCATAAAGATTTCTAGGAGTAAAAAGTTGGTGAACCTTGTCATTTTTCTTGACGTTAATTCTAGAATTCTCAAACATTTTATTTTTTGGAAACCTTTGCTTTATTCCTTCATAGGTAAAGGACTTCGCTTTTATTATATCATCCTTTTGCGCCTTGGTTTTTTCATATTTTGGCTTACCATTTTTAAACCAAACTTCATCTAAAACTTTGTCTTTCCATATAAAATGCGAAGCTATATGAGAAGTATTATTACGTTTAATTTCATATAGCTCGTTAATTATTGGTTTTGCAAAATCCTCAATTCTTTTATATTCTACATTGAGTAATTCAATATTTATTAGAGAAAGCAATTGACGTGTAATAAAAACTGACGCAGGGTTTATATCCACACCTATAGCTCTTCTATTGCAAACAACACTCTCGATTACTGATATTCCTGACCCAAGAAAGGGGTCAATTATTAAATCACCTTCTTTTGAATTTTTCTCAATTAAGTTCTTAATAATATTTGGAGGCTTTTTCGACCAATATTTATGTAAAGAGTATATGCCTTCATAAGACCCTGATTTATGATTATGTAATTTATTTGTCATTAAGTTAGTGGAATTGTATCTTGTGCATAGGGGTCATCAAAATATGTTTGAGCATAATTTCTCGGAATAAGAGCAGTTTTTGAACTCCCATTATCATTAATTGCTACTGCATAAAATCTATCAACCTTATCATTTTTTGCCATATAAGAACTATGGGAGGTAAATATTATCTGTTCTAAATTATATGAAGTGTTTTTAGTAAGGCTTTTGAAATAATTCAAAATTTCTTTTTGATACTCAGGTGACAAATTGAGTTCTAATTCTTCAATCAAAAGTACTTTTGGATTTGTGCTAATAAACTTCGCAAGAATATACATTAGTTGTTGTACACCCGTGCCGTAGTTTTCAATAGGATATCTTCCGTTTTTGTTTAGCATAATTGTTAAAATATCTTTGCTTTTGGAAAACCCTAAATCAATATCGTTTAATGGATAATTATTTAAATTTTTTGTTAATAATGGTTTACTTCCTGCCGCCTTAGGTTTAAAACTTTCTAAATTAGAAAGCAAATCCATGTATTGCTCATAAGAAGCAGGGTCAAGATAAAGTTGATACAACCAATTTTTGAAATTTTTCGGAGTTAGCTCCCTTTTTTTAGATTTGTCAGACTCATTGCTAAAATACCTGTCACTATCAATTAGTAATACTGAATTGTTAAAAGTTGATAATAACTGATTAAAAACAAGACTATTTCCTTTTAGAGCTGCTGTACTATCAAAATATGCTCCATTAGCGAAAATTTCAATGCCATTTAGAAAACACTTCAACAAATTTACATTGGACACACCATAGTCCTTATATTCAAATTCACCTTCAATAGTAAATGAGTTATTATCATCATAAAGTGCTAATAATTCAGGAATATCAGGCAATGAGTCTCTTACTTCTTCAATTTTTACAGAAAACCAAACATTCTTCGATACATCATTATTAGTGAAGAAAAATGGGGAATCAACTAATTGCCCTTCCCAAAAATTTTGGGTATTGTCTTCAAACCTATTAACCCTTTTTTCAGTACCATCATCTTCAGTCAAAATCACAATTTCTCCACCATATTTCTTTTTAAATAATAGATGCAAAAATTTCATAAGATTTGATTTGCCACTATTATTATAGCCATATATCATATTTACCACTCCAAAAGAATGATCTGGATTAAAATTAAGCTCTTTGAAACTCTTAAAGTTTTTGATATTTACTTCTTTAATTTTCATTTAATTAGTTTTATAATATTCTTTGTAAAATTCTAAAATTTGTTTAGCCATAGAGGAGTAGCTGGCATTATTAATTAGGCCATCTTTATAATTCAATAATAGAAACAAATGCATCTTTATAAATACATCGGTATGTTTGACTCCTCTAAATAGGGGGTATTTTGAATTTATTATTAGTTGTTTCTCATCAATTAATTTGCACGCTGGAAAATCAGAATCATTATAATCCCAATCATCTGTTTTTACATAAAATGTATGCCCCGCAACATTTAGGATACTACTTTTATGTACATCTATATCTTCATTTTTTTTGATATTGTCTGCACTCTGTTTTTCAGGGCTAATTATGACAGTTTTTTCAGAAGTGATGGAAATGTTAGATTTATCATCACTTGCAGTCTTACCAGTTTTTTCTTTTAACAGGGGTGAGCTATCAACCTTTTTGATATTTTTTAGTGAACGTATTGTTTTCTCATCTTCAGCTTTTCTGTCATCACTTTCCTTTTGTAATTTAGCTGAATAATGAATCATCTTTGAAGCAAAAAAAGCTTTTAATTTTTCATAATCAGGATTGTAATTAAAGTTGTCTCTCGAGACTTTAATATCCTTATTCATCCCATCTAAAATATGTATTTCCCCTGTTAATTGTTGAAGCCTCGGGTATCCACCTTGTTTAACTTTTCCTATAAAATTCTCTCTATTCCCTACTCCGACATTTAAATTTCTTATTTTCAAAAACCTTCCTTCGTTTGGATGAATAGGGGTTTCGTCAGTGGTTATTACATATCTGAATTTTATTTCTCCAATAGAATTATAGGTTTCGGTATGTTGGTCTAGTATTCGTTCATCAGCATAAACCTTTCTCAGTAATTCATTTGAATTAAAATAAACAGAAAAAGGGAGACTATTGTTTTTATCCGCAAACAAATTCTGGAAAACAGGATTTTCAAATTTTAATGGTAAATCTTCAGCCAAAACCCATTCTAATTTTTTTATGGGACTAAAATATTTCGGATTATCAATAGAGTATTTACCTATTTGTGATTCACGATTAGGAAACAAAAAATCTCTAGCAACATTGGTGAAACCGTTTAATATTATAGTAGTAAAATGTGCTGAAACATCTTGATTACTAATTCTGGTTCCTCCCTCAATTTTTATGTCTCCAATATTAATAAATTGATTATCTCCGAAATATAAATTGCATGGAATATTAGCATGCATTTCTTCTTCTACTCCTGCTTTCTTCGTTACTATTTTATAGTTTTCAAAAAACGGAAATACAGATAAAAAACCAACACCAAATTTTCCAATTTTCTTTCTCTTTACACTTGTGAAATCTTCAATATTTCTTTTGGTTCCTGCTATTCTTAAATAGAATTCATAATCACTTTCGGACATTCCAGATCCATTATCGCTAATTGTTATCCTTTCATTTTTCAAATCAACATCCACTTTCACTTCTGTTGCAAGGGCATCGTAAGAATTAGTAATTAATTCTTTTAGAGCATTTGGAAAACTATCATATGTAGATTGACTCAAAGTCTTGATAAGACTTTTATCTACAGTAATAACTTTAGGCCATATGTTGGTGTTCTTGTCCATAATTAATGGGATTCTATCATTTTAATTTTTCTCTTAATTTAAAGAGAGGAATTAGAATTTCCTGCTTATTTGAAATTGCTTGCTCTTCTGTTAAACCTATATATTTATAATTATTTAAATAACTAATGTTTTTATTTATGGTATTAAGTATTAGTGATTTTTCATTTTCACTAAAATTGCTTATAACAACCTTGGTATTACTATTCAATTTATCTTTAATAGAGAGTAATGGATCATTATCAGAAAACTTACCATCCCTAGCCCTCTGCCAATAAATTGCATCATTTAAGGATTTAATTTCTTTGCTGGAAAAAGTATTGCTACCGACAGATTTCTTTTTAGGACTTACTTTGTTTTTATCTTTTAATATAGCAGAGTTCATAGAAAAAACAAGGTCGTTAGGAGCAAAAGACAATGATGCTTTATACCAATAAAAAAAAGCTTCTGGATTACTTTTTTTAAGTTTATTTAGCTTATTAAATTGAGCTTCCTCAATCAACCAATCTTTGACTTCTAATGGATTATCAAATTTTTCAATCGTAGTTTTTTCAGTATTTTTTATAATTTCAGATAAGTAAGCCACTTTTGCAGCTGCTGTTATGGCTTCTTCTATATTAAATTTGGTAAGTGTAAAGTTTGTAAAGTTGCTAACTCCAAGCTGGAGATGCTTAAACTCTTCAGATTTAATATCTCTTATTGAAAGAACATAACAAGCCTCTTGTGTATCTTCTAAAACATTGTCTGATGATAATTTTAGTTTTCTGAAAGCTATCTCTTCTTTAACCACTTTTGTGTAACTGTTGCGTACCATTTCCAAATCAGTAATATTATCCATTAAAAAAGCTACATCAAATAATTGCTTAATAATTTCTACAGGCCTTCCTTTGGTATATAATATTCCTGTTGTTTTTGGAGCAAAAGCCGTTAATTTATCTCCTAATATAGAATCAAAGGTTGGCATCTTTACTGTTGTAATTGCATCAGTAGTTTTAATCCAATCGTGCGCAATAGGTAGTCCCATGAGTTCAGGGTACGGATTTGGCGTGTATAAAATGTCAAGCAATATGGGTTCTACACTACCATCAACATTACTTTTATAATACATTTTAAAATGTCCTATAGGGGCATCAGGACTATGCTTTCTATTATTGTCATCTTCCCAATGAGTGAATATTGTTTCTTTACTTATTGTTTCTAGAATAGATTCTATTTCACTTTGAGTATGTTCTGTTATAATATCTATATCGATTGAAAATCTTTTTGGCTCTTTCGTAGCCAATAATAACGCTGTTCCTCCTTTAAAGATGAAATTTAATCCGTTAACTTTAAGCTGTTCTAGAAATACTAAAGCATATATAACCTTCTCAATAAGTTTTGGGTCATATTTCCTACCTAGCTTTGTTTTGACTTCGTAAATCCAATCTGGATGGTATGTTATAGCTTCAATCATTAGCAATTAAGTTTTGGCAAAAATTTGTATTTTTGCCAAAGTTAAATTAGTTATATTTTCTATTTCTTTTTCTCTATTGCGTCTATATGCATATCGTTTCATCCTACTTTTATTAACTTCAAATTTTTCAAATGCCGATGTATAAATAAAGTCTAATTCTCCTTGTTGTGCTGCATATACTTTTGTATCAATAATCATATCGACCAATAGTTTTTCCAATGATGGAATTACTATATTTTCAACTTCTTGAAGAGGTGCTTCTGATATAAGCTGCTTCAAAATAATTACATCGTCACTATTATGGATATATAACTCAAATGTTTCGGCATCTGGATCTAAAAAGACCTGTTTCCCTTGTTCTTTTAAACTATAAAAGACTGATTCTGTCACATCTTTTTCTAATTCTAAAATGGTATAAAATTTAAACGGCTGATGTCTCATAAGTTCATTCAACCATTTTGTATTCCAAATACAGAATTCTATAAAAGGATAGTCTTTCTTAATCTTATTGAATAGACGCTTTAGCCTAACATCAACAATTGGACAAAACTCTTCTTTGCCTTTCATCGCATAAAGACCTCTGGCGGGATTTTTTAGAAGCCCTTCCTTCTTTAAACGTGACAAATACACATTAATAGAACTTTCCTTTAGTTCAGGGAAATCTTTTAAAATACATTCTACCAACTTATTCTTGGGGATGGTTCTTTGCCCCTTAAAATAAGATTGTATTTTGTCTCTTATTGTGTTGTCCAATTTTGTTATTCTTTAATTAAATTTTGGCAAATTACAAAATATTTGCCAAAGTTTAATTGGTTTTTAGCAATAATTATCTTTTATCCAACCTCCATTTCTAAAAGCAATCAAATAGAATAACTGTTGAGCAAAAACTTAACTGATAGCCATAATTGTAAAAAGCATGGAGGATACTTTTACTTGGTTGAAAAACGATTATGACACAAATAAACGGTGTAGTTGAATAGGCTAATAAAATTTGTATCTTTATGATATCAAAGAAGATCAAATTATATCTTCAAAGTTCTTTTTTTGGTTTTAGTGTGCAATTAGGTGTGCACATTTTGAAAAAATGAAGTAAAATACTGAATAACAGTGCAATATAAAAGGGTGGTTAAGTCTGCCACCCCGACTTATAGGTTTTTGAGCAAAACAAATAAAGCCTAATCGTATAAAAACCAGTAAATATTGATTTACTGGTTTTTTTATGCCGCTTTGAGACCATATTTAATGATATCCTATTCAATGCCGTATTGGATTTTTTGTGGTTTTTATATGCTCAAATTTCTTATGGTGTAAGGGTGTAGAATACCTGCACAAACCTTGATTTAACCTTCGTTTTAGTTGAATGTTTCACAAAAACTGAAATGATGAATAAATTAAACAAATTCCATAAGACTTGATCCCAACCAAATATTATCTTAATTTCTATTGGGATCAATCTTTTCCTTCACAGGTTTTTTGCTTTTAAGACCTTCATTAGAATAGTTCTATTTATATTTAAAAAAAACTCAAAACAATCTGCTGAGTCTCCAAATTCCAACCTTAAATGAAACAGTTTATTAGGTATACATCATGGTTAGCAATTATCGTTTTTGTCACTTTCAAAATGAGTTGCAAAGAGCAAGATGTAAAAGAAAGCAGGAGTGAAAAATCAAAATTGATGGAGAAATCAGATTCCAATAATATTGAGAGAGACCCATACATACAGGTTCCTAAAGGGGTAGAAACTCCAAAAGGTATGGTTTGGGTTCCTGGAGCTTATTTCAGTAAAGGCGTTGTTGCCCAAGACAAAATGGCCATGAATCATGAAGGGCCAGCACATAAAGTTGCTGTAGATGGTTTTTTTATGGATATATCTGAGGTGACCAATGAGCAGTTTAGAAAATTTGTTAATGAAACAGATTATGTAACTGTTGCAGAGAGGGAAATTGATTGGCAGGAAATGAAAAAACAACTCCCAGAGGGAACGCCCAAGCCGCATGATAGTATTTTACAACCTGGGTCACTCACTTTCAAAAAAACTAAGAATTCAGTACCCAATCTTTATGATTTTTCGCAATGGTGGAGGTGGACCATTGGAGCAAATTGGAAACACCCATATGGTCCGGAAAGCTCCATTGAAGGAAAAGACGATCATCCTGTAGTACACATTTCTTTTGAGGATGCTATTGCCTATTGTGATTGGGCAGGGAGAAGATTACCCACTGAAGCGGAATGGGAATTGGCAGCGAAGGGAGATAAAAGAAATTCCATTTTTTTCTGGGGTGATGATATCTCGCTTTTAGGTGAAAATGCAAATACCTGGGAAGGAGAGTTTCCTGTGGAAAATACACAGAAAGATGGATTTGAAGGAAGTGCGCCAATAAAATCGTATGCTCCCAATAGTTTGGGGTTGTATGATATGGCAGGAAACGTATGGGAATGGACTAGCGATTGGTATAACACTCATCACTACCAGAAACAGGCCAATGCTAAAAAGGTGCCCTTAAACCCAACGGGAGCAATTTCTCCCTATAACCAACAGAATCCTTATGCCAAAGAAAAAGTAATGAAAGGAGGCTCATTTTTATGTAGTGACTCTTATTGTGCAAGTTATAGGGTTTCGGCGCGAATGGCTACTAGTATTGATTCATCATTAGAACACTTAGGATTTAGAACTGTAGTCACCACTCAAATGTTACAGGAACAAACAGTAAATAAGTAAATGCAGATGCCTTTTCTGTTATTAGAAGAATTTATAATGGTATAAAAGAAATGAACACGGGAAATTTTAAATAACCCTCAAGAATCATTCAAAGTATCAAACTCAAAAATGGTTTCATGCAAATAGATTTGACCTGGTTTCAATACACTTGAGGGAAAATGAGGGTGGTTTGGAGCATCAGGAAAATTCTGTGTCTCAAAACAGATTGCAGGAAACCTACCGTAACTACTATTAACATTGTAATTAAGGCTTGGGAAAGATTTTGGGGTATAAATGACCATAGCTGGTTGGTTTGTGTAAACGTTCATACAAATTCCATTAGATTTGGATAGAAGTGTTGCCACTTTGGATGGAGTTTGTTTTAGGACAAAAGTATCGTCAAGGCCAACAAAGTTTGAATTCTCAATTTGTGATTGGTGATTAAAATCAAATCTGGTATTCGCAGAGGGAATTATATTGCCTGTAGGACGTAACTGTTGATCTACTTCTATATGGGAATCGCTATGAACTTGTAAACAATGTTTCAGAATGCTTCCTCCACCATCTAAGTTAAAGTAGGAATGGTTTGTTAAGTTGACCAATGTAGTTTTATCCGTAGTTGCTTGATAAGTCACTTTTACGGAATTGGATTCCATTAATTCATAGACTACTGAAACACTAAGATTTCCGGGATAATTTTCTTCTAAATGCTCACTTAAATATGACAGTTTAATCGATGGGTTTATATCCTTAGTTACCTTATCAATATTCCAGAATTTTTTATCAAAACCCTGTTTTCCTCCATGTAGATGCACTCCATTTTGGTTATGAATTGGGTATTCTTGGTTTTCTATTGAGATAGCTCCTCCAGAAATCCTCCCTGCATACCTTCCAATAATAGCACCCAAGAATAGTTGACTATCCAAATGACTTTGCTTGGGGTACTCTTCTGGTGATTCAAGTCCAACGACTACGTTTACAAGATCCCCATTTTTATCTGGTATTTTTAAAGATAGTATGGTGGCTCCATAGTTGGAAATTTCCAATTGCGCTCCGTTTGAATTGCTTATTGTAATAACTTCTAACATAGTAGATTTAAATTTTAATAGGACAAGATTTTATCAAAGAAGAAGAGTTATAAAATTTTCAAGATAGCCATTTTAAGTATTTTGTTTTAAAAATGATATTCCAAAAAAGTTATAGAAGATTTTTTTCGAATGTATTTTAATAATTGGTTTATTTAATTGGACATTAATTAATGTTAATTGTATATTTGCACCCGCAAAATAGGTCGCATAGCTCAGCTGGATAGAGCATCTGCCTTCTAAGCAGACGGTCGCAGGTTCGAATCCTGCTGCGATCACAAAGATAAAACCTCTATGAAAAATAGAGGTTTTTCATTTTTATATCTTTTCCCAAATCTTCGCTGGGAGTATTTTTCTTGAACAGTGGTTTAATCAGAATTATTTCCGACCAATTAGGAAGATTTCAATTTGAGGCTGATAAACGGAAATAAAAAAGTTCAAAAAAGATTATCCAATCTTGGCTTATCTAAAATTTCTAAGATTATTGTTTGCAAATAGAGCTCTTCTAACTATTTCTGCTTTTTCGTCGCCAACATTTGTAAGTATCACGGAATTGTTGGCAACCAAGTCTTTCAAAAGAACATCAACATCACTTTGAGTTAAGTAATTATTGTCTTTTAAATTCCCTAGGATGGCCGAGTACCGATTAGATGTAAAATCCTTGTCCAACATTTTTAATTGCTTGAATTTTTGCTTCGACTTCCCAATATAGTAATATCCAATTGTGAATCAATGAAACATAGGCAAGTTCACATTAGGATTGTTTTTCATCGATTTGGTTTGCTTTTTATCAGCTTTTTGTAGGAGACCAGATTTTGAAAAATGTTACCATTCAAACCAAATAAAGAACATTAAGGTTTATTAAATAATTATTCAAGGTGGCTTTTTGTTAGTTTTGAGAAGTGATTTCAACTAATTGAACTTAAAAAATCAATTTAAACTTCCGCAATGAAGAATTCTAAATTATACTTACCTGTCCTGTTTTTTTTGTTTTTAATGGTAGATGTAGGTGCTCAGCACTTTAATATCCATAACCCAATCACCTTACCAGATAAAAGTCAGCAGTCTATTATTACACAGCGTATTGGGTATACAGACATTACTGTTAACTACCATAGCCCAGGGGCAAGAGGTAGAGTGGTTTGGGGCAATATGGTTCCATATGGTAAAGTGTGGAGAGCAGGAGCTAACGAGAACACGGTATTCACAATTACGGATGATGTTGAAATTGAAGGACAGAAGTTAGCAGCAGGGAGTTATGGAATTCACTTGCTTCCGGAAGCAAATCAATGGACATTTATCTTTTCAAAAAACCATACTTCTTGGGGAAGTTACTTTTACGAGGAAGATGAAGATGCGCTGCGCGTAACAGTACCAGTCCAGAATACCTCGGAGATGAGGGAGTGGATGAGTTTCGATTTCAAGAAGCGTGAGAGAGGTGGAGTTTCCATTGTGTTAAGCTGGGTTGATAAAAGCGCTGAATTAAATTTGACGCTTAATATTGACGAACTTGCTTTAGACAATATCAGAAAACAATTGCGTTCAGATGCTTATTGGGAATGGTTCAGTTGGTGCCAGGCCGCAGATTACTGTGCAGAATATGAAATTAATACCAAGGAAGCACTTGAATGGGTCAACAAATCTATTCAGTTTCAAGAGAATTTCTCTAATTGGGATGTTAAGGCTAAATTGTTGAAACAATTGGGAGATAATGCTGCTGCCGAAAAGGCCATAGAAAGAGCTATAACGGTAGGAAGTGATGTTTATCTGGAACGATATGGACGAAGACTTCTAAAAGAAAAGAATTACGATAAGGCAGAATACGTGTTTGGACAGGCCATAAAGAAAAATTCGTCCTATTGGCGAGCACATTTTAATAGAGGAAATGCATTAAAGGTGCTCGAAAGAAAAAAGGAAGCTAGAAAAGCCTTTGAACTTGCTCTCAAATATGGTCCAGAGGATAAAAAAGTTCAAATACAAAATAGCATAGAATCAGTTCAGTAGTTCTGAGGACTATATTTTATAAACATTGTCCTTTTCGGACATCGTCCTAAAAAACTTGAAATGGGAGACTGTCTCTGGTTTTAAGATGTTTGCGATACTGTAAAAAATAGCATTTACAATACAATAAGCGCCAACCATGCTGCCAAAGTAAAAGCTGTTGGAACTGTTTATAGTGATGTGGTGATCACTGCATTCAATTAATGGCGAAAGGTCACTGTCTACTATAGAAATAGTGGTAGCATTCTTCTCTGTTTTAGCCACCCTAAGCGCATTTATGGTTTGATTTTGGCATTTATCCAAACATATACCTATCACAACATCATCTTCTGAAAAATGAGCCATATTCAAAAAAAGCTCTCCATGATATTCAGTACTGGCATGTATTTGAGGAACCGCTGATCGGCAAATTCGCTCCATGTAATTGGCTACTAACCCAATATGCCCCAATCCGATGATGTAGGTTTGTTTTGAATTAATTATGGCATTTGCAATTTTCTCTATTACTTCAAAGTCAATGGTATCATAGGTTTTTTGAAGCATCATTATATCGCCAAGTATAGCATCTTGTGCAACCTTCTGCGGATTGGAGTGGGCTCTAACCTCCTTTATCATTGAACTGAAAATAGAATCTACCCTTGTAAGTTGAACCTCATTCTTTAAAAGTTCTTTCAATTCATAAAAACCATTAAGTCCAATGGCCTTGCAAGCTTTAACAATAGTAGCAGGGTTAACACTTAACTTATCTCCAAGTTCTTCCATTCGCATTAACACCACCTTATCAGGGTAATCCAAAGCGTATTGAATTATTAATCGTCTCTTTTTAGAGAGTTTTGATAAGTCTATGTCATTTATTGTTTTCATAAGCCACAAGAAACGAAATATTTAAAAGAACCATGCTTTAATGTAACAAAATAAACACTATTAATATTGCTTTTTAACAAATAACAATTTTAATATTGCAATTTTAATTATTTTTCATACATTCATTGTATTGATTTCTATCGCAAGATATTTTCTAAAGATTAAAAGTTTTGAAAACCTTTCAAAACTAACTTGATTATATCAAAAGGGTTAAAATTTTGAAAACAATTAATGTATGTCCAATAATCGATGGAGCAGTAAATTTTCCTTTATCATTACCACCTCTGCGTTTGCAATTGGTTTGGGTAATGTTTGGCGATTTCCATATGTTGCTGGAGAGGGGGGTGGCGCAGCTTTTTTGTTGGTTTATTTTGTTTTAATCCTTCTTATAGGTATTCCTATATTAACTATTGAAATTGCTTTAGGCCGTATGTCCAAAACCACAATATTACTTGGCTTTGGAAAACTTGGTAAGAAACCTTTTTGGAACAGCATTGGTTGGTTGGGTGCTATTTCATGCATATTAATTATGGGTTTCTATATCATGATTATGGCATGGATAGGCATATACCTCTGGGAGTGCTTATCTGGTGAAATCTCAAAACTGCCAGTTGCAAGTATTCCTGGTCATTTTGATAAGGTCGCATCAAACTTGTCAACGGTTATTATTGTAATCTTTTCGATTATGCTTGCTGCATTTTTTGTAGTAAGACAGGGCTTAAAATCAGGTTTAGAACGGTATTCCAAAGGTATGATGTTTGGCTTGGTAATTTTAATACTGGGACTCTCCATTTGGGCCGCTACATTAGATGGGGCAGTTGAGGGTTATCGTTGGCTTCTATCACCTGATTTTTCTAAAATCAATTTTCAAGTGATTATGAGTGCAATGGGCCAACTTTTCTTTTCGGTTGGCGTGGGCATGGCGGTGACATTTGTTTTTGGCAGTTATACCAGTACCAAAGACAATCTTGTAAGCAGTACAATTTGGATTGTTCTGGCAGATACTTTTTTTGCGTTTATTTCAGGACTCATGTTGTTTCCGGCTATTTTTAGTTTCAACCTTAGCCCAGATTCAGGGCCTAATCTAATTTTTGTTACAATGGCTACGGTATTCAATAAATTGGAATATGGTTGGATTATTGGGGCGGTGTTTTTCCTGTTGTTATTTCTGGCAGGATTTTCTTCACTTATCTCTGCGATACAAGGTTTAAAAGATAGCTTTAAGGATAGGTACAAATTATCAGAGAATATTGCCTTGCTATCTGTAATAGGAAGTATTGTAGTCATATCTATAGCGGCAGTTTTTTCTTATTCTGATAATCCATTTTTAATATTTGATAAAACGGTCTTTGAGGTATTGGATTATGTCACCAGTACAATAATGTTGCCTTTAGGGGGATTGCTTACTGTACTTTTTGCTGGACATATAGTTGGGTACAAGAAACTCAAAATGCACTTGTTGGAAGGAACTAAAACAATGAAACTACAGGGTTTTTGGAAGATTGTTTTGATTTGGATATTGCCTTTATCGCTCATAACTATTTTACTCAATGGCTTATTAAATACCTAAATACAATGATGGAAAAGAACATTCAAAATAGGCTTAACAATACCATTTCAATCCTTGGGGATTTGGTTGCGTTTTCTGTTTTGGGCGGTGAAAGTAATTTGTCAATAGCGGAATATATCTCAACGACATTACAAAATAATAATATAGACTATCATCAAGTATTTAATTCATCAGAAGATAAGGTAAGTATTCATTGTCGCATTGGACCAGAAGTGGATGGAGGTATTATTTTATCTGGACATATGGACGTTGTTCCCACCAAAGGGCAACAGTGGTCAAAACCAGATTTTAAACTAACGCAGGAAGATCACAAGCTTTATGCAAGAGGCACTTCAGATATGAAAGGTTTTTTGGCCTGCTGCCTTGCCATGGTTCCACATCTTAAAGAATCAAAGTTAAAGAAACCGATTTATTTAGCCTTCTCCTATGATGAAGAGGTTGGCTGTTTGGCTAGTGAACAACTGGTTTCATCAATTAAATCTGCATACAAGGAACAACCCAGCTTTGCTGTTATTGGAGAACCATCATTAATGCAAACTGTAAATGGGGAAAAAGGAGCTGCATTTTTTAAAACAACAGTTTATAGCTCAGCAGCGCATAGCTCCGAGGTTAGAAAAAGTATAAGTGCTATTGAGGAAGCCACATATTTGATTCAGTGGTTATTGGGAAAGATGGATGATTTTATTGAACAACAGGATTTTGACAACCGGTTTGATCCACCATATTCAACTATTCACGTAGGTACTATTAATGGAGGGTCTGCTGTAAATATAGTTGCAGACCAATGTGAGTTTGCTTGGGATGTTAGAAACATTCCGTCAGATTGCATTCAAGAAATTCTTGATTGTTTCGAAAGGTTTTGTGAAAAGAAAACTGCCGAAAAACAAGAGACAGTTCCCAATTTTAAAATAAAAACAAGCAAACAATTTTCAATTGTGCCCAGTCTGGATACTTCAGAAAATTCAGAAATAGTTAGAATGGTTAATTCTTTTAACGGAAACGAATCCACGAGTGCGGTGTCATTTGCTTCTGAAGCAGGATTTTTTTCAAAAGCTGGTTTTGAAACAGTGGTATGTGGTCCAGGAAGTATGGATCAAGGGCACAGAGCGGATGAATTTATTGAAACTAACGAATTAAAGAAGTGCCTTTCTTTTTTGGAGCGATTGTCAGATTGGGCCAAAACAGGTAACGAAGCAAATATGAACTATGAAAAAATATGATATTCTAGTTATTGGAGGAGGAATATATGGTATTACCGCAGCGGTAGAATTGGCCCAGAGGAAATACAGTGTTGGCTTGATTAATCCTGATACCATACCACATCATATGGCAGCATCAACAGATGTTACAAAAGCCGTTAGAATGGAGTACGGGTCTGATAAAGAATATTTTAAAATGGTAGAAATGTCCATTGAAAAATGGCACTCTTGGAATGATTTTTTTGATGAAAAACTCTATCACGAGGTTGGTTTTTTAATGCTTTGTAAAGACAGTATTGAAAGCGAAAAACACACTTTTGAAAAACATAGTTACCAAAACTTGTTAGAAGCGGGTTACGCCTCAGATCGTTTAGATGCTAAAGAGATATCTGAACGTTTTCCAGCGGTAAATACCGCGGAATATATAGATGCAAACTTTAATAGCAAGGCTGGCTATGCTGATTCTGCTTTGACGGTTCAAAAATTAGCTGATTATGCGCAATCATTAGGGGTTGTGATACATGAAGGACAAACGGCTGCTAGTTTTGAAGTTAAAAATGGAAGGTTAACCGCAGTAAACACAAAGGAAGGGGAAACTTTCCAATGTGGTCACGCACTGGTTGCGGCTGGAGCACATACTCCAATTTTGCTCCCAGAATTACAACCCTATATGAAGTCTACGGGGCACCCAGTATTTTGGCTTAAGCCTAAAAATCCGGCCAATTTTATTCCGCCACATTTCTCGGTATTTACGGCGGACATTTCAAACTCTGGCTGGTACGGCTTTCCGTACTTAGAGAAACAGGGCATAGTGAAGATTGCAAAACATTCCAATGGCACCCCAGTTCACCCAGAAAATGACGATAGACAAATTACGGATGCTGAAGTTGCGGATATGAGGTCTTTCGTTAAAATGACATTCCCAGAATTGGAAGAGGCGCCTTTGGTTTTTACACGTAGGTGTTTGTACATAGATACTTTGGATGGACATTTTTGGATAGATAACCACCCAGATATAAAAGGGCTGTCTGTGAGCACGGGAGGAAGTGGGCACGGACTTAAAATGGCACCACTTTTAGGCGCAATGGCCGCGGATATGATTGAAGGAAAGTCCCATATGTTTTCTGAAAGATACAGATGGAGGCATTTGTCCAGCGATACATCACAAGTGGAAGAAGCCAGATATGTAATTAACAGAAAACTTTAAGGTACATGAAAGCAAGCAAAATAATACACAAGTTCATGGCCGCCTACAACGAAAGGAATCTGGAAAAGTTTGTATCCTTTATGCATCCAGAGTTTAAATCATACCTATATGAGTCACAACACTGTTTGTGCTCGGGTATTGCAGATGCCAGAAAAGTATATGGCAAAAGATTTAGTGAAAACAAAGACCTTTTTGTGACTACGCTAAATAGAATGGTTAATGATAATGTGGTTGTTGAATCTCAATTTATTGAGGGCTTTGACGAGGGCAAAACAATACATGCCATCGCCATTTTTGAATTACAAAATAACAAAGTAAAAAGGGCATCTTTTGTGAGAAGGGAAGTACCTATTACTGAAAACATTTCGGTGTTATAACAAGTTAAAAACAGGGGTATGGAAAAAGATAAGTATCGCAACAAAGAAATTCTGCTAGGAGACTTAAAAGAGGGCGTTATGCCGGCTTTCACCCATATTTTTAACTGTTATTTTAATGAATTGAACAGTTATATTGCTGTAATATGTGGGAATCAAGTGATGGCCCAAGAGATTGTGCAGCAAACCTTCGTTAAATTTTGGGACAAGCGTAAAAATTTAATTATAAAGGATAACATCAAACGATATCTGTTCAGGATGGCATATAACCTTTATAAAGACTTGCAAAAACAGAATGTAAAAGAACTTGCCCTTATACAAGAATTGCAATATGCCGCAATCGCAAGCCTTATTGAGAAAGATCCAGAAGATACAGAACGGAAAATGCTACTTTTGAATCAAGAAATTGACAAACTACCAAAAAAGTGTAAAACCGTTTTTCTACTAGCAAAAAAAGAAGGCTTAGCATATAAGGAAATTGCTGAAAAATTGAATATTTCAGTAAAAACAGTAGAAGTGCATATGTCCAAGGCAATGCTTCGACTAAAGAATACACTTAACTGATTATAGTACTTTTCTTTCATTTCAATATCGTTTTACGATTTATTCAAGTTTTTTTCAAAAAAACAGAATTAAAAGTAGGGGTTGACCTCTTTTTTAAAGTCTACTATTAAGAAAACGCTAAATAATCAATGAATAACAAAGTAGATATCATCATTTCTAAGTTTCTTGATGATGAAACCTCAGAGGCGGAAAAAGCTTTTTTAATTGAATGGATAAAGGTTCCTGAAAATAGAGCCTATTTTGAAAATTTTATAAAAACGGAGATTTGGGTTAAGTACAGTTTCAACTCATCAGATGTTGAAAAGCATCTTTCAATGTTATCCATTGTTACTAGATCTAAAAGAAAAAAAGCTCACTTAAATGTATTAAAGTACGCAGCTCTTTTTATCGCTGTTTTAACCTCTGCGGCATTTATATACTTTTCCAACGATCAATCAGGTCTTCAGGTAATGGACCGGAATATCGTTTCATTAGAGATAAACAATGGGTCTTCAAAGTACTTTTCTCTTGAAAATTATTCTGATTTCACCTTAAAAGATAAAACTGTAGCACTTAAAACAAATGGGCTGCTAGAGTATTCATCCGATAATAAAAAAGAAAGGGAATCCAACAACATTGAATATCATACAATTAATGTACCGTATGGAAAAACATTTAAAGTCCATTTTGCTGATGGTTCATTGGTGCATTTAAATTCTGGCTCAAAGTTGACGTACCCTAAAAGTTTTGATGGATTTGATTTAAGGGAAGTATCGCTTGTTGGTGAAGCCTATTTTAAGGTTGCGAAGGCGGATGTTCCATTTCAGGTAAATGTAGAAGGTTTATCAACCAAGGTGTTGGGTACAGAATTTAATGTTTCGGCATATCAAGATGAGATTCTTAAAGAAGTAATCCTTGTAGAAGGCTCGGTTCAAGTATTTCAAAACTATAAAGAGGATGGTATAGCAGTACCAAAGCTTATGGTGCCCAACCAAAAAGCGGTGGGGAAAAATGCTGACACTGATTTGATTATTGAAAATGTAGATGTGACAAATCATATTGCCTGGATGAATGGTGTTCTGGTCTTTGAAAATGAGAACCTACTAAGCATCATCAAAAAACTAGAGAGAAGGTTCAATATTGACATTAAGAACAACTACGAAATACTTGATGAAATGAGGTATAGTGGAAGATTTAAAAACGAAAATATTGACGAGATACTTAAGACTATGCAAGCGCATACCAACTTTTCATACGCAATGAAAGGAAACACTCTGAAAATTGATAAACCACAAACTAAACTAGACTAAAGCCTATGGATTAAAAATGAACCATTCAAAATTAATGCTAACTAAAATTTAACTTAGATGAAAAATTATTTAATAACTCCCAAAACCAACTGGCTAATAAAGGCATGTTTCCTTTGTATAGCTATGCTTTGTTTTGCTCATGTAGAAGCTGCTACATGTGAACAAAATGATATGGTCACTGCAAATTTTGAAAATATTGAATTAAAAAAGGTCTTTGAAAAAATAGCCCAAACCAATGGCTATAATTTCTTCTATGAGGCTTCTGAAATCAATATTGACAAAAGAGTGTCCATAAATGTGACAAACACTTGTATTGATGAATTTTTACAAGAACTGTTTTCTGAGATGGATTTGAATCATCAAATCGTAGCAAAACAGATTGTAATTAAACCTAAAAAGGATTTAATCAAAAAAGAAAAAACTCCAAACAAAACCATTGAAAAGCAACAAGCAACCATATCAGGTACTGTTTTGGATGACAACAATGTTCCCTTACTGGGCGCCACAATTGCTGTTAAAGGCACCAATGTTGGAACCATTACCGATTTTGATGGGAAATTTGAGCTTTCTGTACCAGAAGGAGGTACTACCTTAATGGTATCCTATATAGGCTTTAGATCAAAAGAAGTTGAAATTGGATCTAATACCACTTTTACAATTAACCTAGAACCAGATGCAGCACAATTGGATGAAGTAATTGTAGTTGGGTATGGTACACTGGCAAAAAAGAGGGTTACAGGATCTGTTATATCTATCAGTGCCGAATCAATTGTAGAAGTACCTGCATTATCACCTGAGGCCGCAATAATTGGTCAAGTTGCAGGTGTGCAAGTGCAAGAAGTGTCTGGAGAACCAGGAGCTGCGCCAAACATTAGAGTTAGGGGCTCAGCTTCTATTTCAGCGGGTAACGACCCATTATTTGTTATAGATGGTATTCCAATATCTAGAAACCTTACTACTTCGGTAATAGGAGGCGTATCAAGAAGACGTGCCGCTTTTCAACCACCACCGGTAAACCCATTAGCTACATTAAATCCAAATGATATTGAGTCCATACAAGTTCTTAAAGATGCCTCCGCAGCAGCAATTTATGGTTCACGTGGTGGAAATGGTGTTCTTTTGATAACAACTAAAAAAGGATCTTCATCTGATAAAGGGAAATTTTCTTTCGATTCTTTTTTCAGCATTCAAAATGTAGCAAATAAGATTGATTTAATGAACGCTCAAGAGCTTATTGATTTTACTACGGATGCTAGAAACAACAATTACCTTTCATCGGTTGATGGAGCATCCATTAGTGATCCTATTGGCGATGGAGACAGAGGGGATACGAATTTTGAATTACCAGAATCGTTCATTAATTGGGACGGTACGGATACAGATTGGCAAGATGTAATTTTTCAAACGGGAATAACGCAGAGTTATAACTTTTCCTATGCATCTCCAATACGGAACAAAACAAGCTTTTTTGCTTCCGCTAGTTATTTTAGTCAAGAAGGGATTTTGGATAAATCCAATTTTGACAGGTATAATATGATGTTGAATTTGAACTCACAATTGACTGATAAATTGAACTTAGATTTAAGAGTTGCTCCGTCAATAACTGAAAATCAGAGAGTACCTGCTTCAGCACCATACTTTGCACGCCCTCCTGGTATTGTTTACTCTGCAATTGTTCATTCCCCAACCGTAGCTCCGTATAATGCAGATGGTACGGTCAACCAGTTAAACAACCAATCGTATTTGGGTGGTGGTACAACAACAGCAAGTAACCCTTTGGCCATTTTAAATGCAATTGATGATGAAATATTTCAATTTCAAACTAGGGCATCGTTGGCATTGTCATATGAAATTTTGCCCGAGCTTACATTTAGAACTTTTGGGGGAACATATGTAAACCTGTACAACCAGGATTTCTATAGAGGAAATACACTTTTGTATAGAAATGCGAGTGAAGGTGAATCCTATGCTCAAGCAACATCTTCTACCGAGACGAACTGGGTTTGGGAAAATACATTGAACTGGGAAAAGGAGTTTGGTAATCACTTTTTTAATGCAGTTTTAGGATATACCGCTCAAAGAGATAATATTACCATAAAAGAAGTATTGGCAGATAATTTTCCGGACGACCTGGTTACCACCATCAGTGGAGGTCAAGTATTTGCAGGAAATTCAATTCAAGAACAATGGACACTTGCTTCGGCACTGTTCAGGATGAATTATAGCTATAAGGACAAATACCTGTTTACGGGGTCTATTCGTTCAGATAGAGCATCACGTTTTGGATTAAATAATCAAACTGGCTATTTTCCATCGTTTTCTGCAGGATGGCGTTTAAACGAGGAAGATATTTTTAAGTCAATAGAAACAATTTCAGAGCTTAAACTCAAATTTAGCTGGGGAAGAACAGGAAACTTTGAGATACCAAACTATGGCGCAATCGGACTACTTTCTCCTGACAATTACAATCTAGGTGGAAATGAAATCAACGGATTAATACAAACCGCCATTCCCAATCCAGAATTGACCTGGGAAACATCACAACAAACCAATATTGGTATTGAGTTGGGATTGATAGACAATAGAGTATTTCTTTTAGCAGATTACTACAATACAAAAACTGTGGATATGTTGTTACAAGTGGGCATTTCATCAGTTTCTGGTTTTGAAACAGCACTTCAGAATATAGGGGAAATTGAGAATAGTGGTTTTGAAATAGCATTGAGGACCAAAAATTTTGTTGGTGATTTTACATGGGATACCGATTTTAACCTGTCTACTAATAAAAATGAAGTATTGTCGCTTGGAGAGAATGATGAACCCATTTTCTCTGCAGGTAGTGCTGGGGTAAGGCATGTTACGCGGATAGGAGATCCTGTTGGAAGCTATTTTGGTTATGTGGTTGATGGTGTTTATCAAACTCAAGCAGAAATTGATGCAGCTCCAGTTGACACACAAGCACCAGATGCTTCTCCAGGAGATTTTAGATTTAGGGATGTTGATGGAGATGGTGAAATAACCCCAGATGATAGAACGGTTACCGGTAGTTATTTTCCTGATTTTACTTGGGGGATTAACAACAGGTTTACGTTTAAAGGACTGGATTTCAGCTTTCTTATTCAAGGAGTAGAGGGGAATGAAATTTTGAACCTGACTTCTAGACACCTGAAAAATGGAGAGGCAAACTTTAATTCATACGCTGTTTTCAATGATAGATGGCGTTCTGCTTCAGATCCAGGAAATGGAAGTATTCCAAGAGCCGATAGACAAACCGGAAACCATGGTAATAATAATAGACCTTCTTCATTTCAAGTAGAGGATGGCTCTTTTATTCGATTACGAAATGTTACCTTAGGATATTCATTACCTACAGATAAACTTTTTGGGAATAGTATCAACAGATTAAGGTTTTACGTTACTGGAACCAATTTGTTTACGATTACAGATTACTTAGGGTATAACCCAGAGGTCAGTAATATTTCTAACAATAGTTTAACCCCAGGGGAAGATTATGGAGCTTATCCGTTGACCAAATCCATTACAATGGGTGTCAATCTGACCTTTTAATTTAAAACTGTAAAAGATGAAAAAAATAATCATAATACTAATAACGCTGTGTATTACATCAGCTTGTAGTGAGGACTTTACGGAATTAGCACCAATTTCAAATCGAAATGAAGCTGACTTCTTCAACACAGCCAATGATTTTGTTGCATCACTTAATGCCAGTTATGCTGGACTGCAAGAGCCAGGGGTTTATGGAAGAGCTTATTGGACCATGTTTGAAATGCGCTCCGATAACACAGATCAAGGACCAGATGCTACTGGTTTAGCAAGACAATTTACCGAAATCAATGCATTTACGGAAGACCCTTTAAATGAACAGGTAGACATAGCATGGAGTGGCTCGTATAGAGTAATTGCCAATTGCAACGTTATTTTGGATAGAATAGACCCGATAGATATTGAGGCTAGTTTAAAGCAAAGGATTATAGGAGAAGCAATTTTCCTTAGATCTTTAATGTACTATCATTTGGCCGTTGCCTTTGGTAACATTCCATTGCAACTAACCCCGTTTGTACCTGGTGATGAATTGGTTCAAGTAGATGCAAATACAATTTATGGACAATTGGTCACAGATTTAGCCATTGCGGAAGCAAACCTTCCGGTATCTTACCCGGCAAGTGATGTAGGAAGAGCAACCAAAGGAGCAGCTGCAACACTATTGGCAAAGGTATTGTTGACCATAGGACAGGATTCAGATGCAGAAACTGTTTTGCGCAGAATAATCAATGACTACAATTATTCATTGGTTGCAAATTATGCAGATTTATGGGGTGCATCAAATGAAAATAATGTTGAATCTATTTTTGAAGTACAGTTCATTAGCGGAGGTATTGGCCAAGGAAGTGCTTTTACCAATGATTTTTCGCCAAGTTCAGATTTGCAAACAGGTCAAGGTTTTGGAAGAAATAGACCAACCGCCACTTTGGAAAATGCTTATGAGGTAGGTGACTTAAGATTTGAACCCTCTATGGGAACTGAATGGATTAACGTAGATGCAGAAGTAGTGGTACAGAATTATGTTAGAAAATACGAAAGCGACCCACCAACTGAAAATGATTCAGACGTAAACTTTGTTGTCTTCAGATATGCAGATGTATTGTTGATGCTTGCAGAAGCATTAGGTGAATCAACAGAGAGTTATGGTTTGATAAATCAAGTACGAACAAGAGCAGGATTGGGTCCTATAGATGGAACTACACCCGGTTCTTTTGAGGATAAACTTCTTGATGAAAGACAATTGGAATTGGCATTTGAAAACCATCGCTGGCCAGATTTAAAAAGATTTGGAGTTGTTACTGAAAAACTATTGGAAGCCGAATCAGATGTTATTGAGGCAGGCGACATCAGAAATCTGTTTTTTATTCCACAAAGAGAATTGGATATTAATCCCAATTTCAATCAGAATGATAATTAATTTTAAGTTTGTTATTTGAGTTTGTTTAGTTATCCCCAACACCAAATTTTACCTGCTTATGCTTATAAAAGGCAATGCATTGATGTCAAATTTAGAACTCAAAATAGACAAGTTGTACTATCAATTATCAGTTTAAAACCCTTAAATAAAGAACTTTATAATGAAAAATATCTTATTTATTATTTGCATGTGTGTTGGATTTATGGTCCAAGCACAGGAGAAAAAAGTATTGAATATTATTGCTATTGGAGCCCATCCAGATGACTGCGATTCCAAGTTTGGTGGTACTGCTGCATTATTTGCTAAAATGGGGCATAATGTGAAGTTTGTAGCATTGACCAACGGTGATGCAGGTCATCAGACCCAAGGAGGTGGTGCACTAGGCAAAAGAAGACGCGCCGAAGCCAAAAAAGCTGCAGAAATTTTAGGAATTGAATATGATGTATTAGATAACCATGATGGGGAATTAATTCCTACGTTGAATGTTAGGCATCAAGTAATCAGAAAAATTCGGGAATGGAATGCTGATGTCGTTTTAGGCTTACGCCCCAACGATTACCATCCTGATCATAGAAACGCGGGAATCGTAGTCCAAGATGCTGCATATTTGGTTATCGTACCTAATGTTACACCGGATACTCCGCCTTTAAAAAAGAACCCCGTTTTTATCTATATGAAAGATAATTTTCAAAAACCATATCCATTTTCAAAAGATATTGCAGTGGTGGTAGATGAAGTAATAGATACAAAAGTGAGGGCTTTAGCAGCACATGATTCTCAAATGTTTGAGTGGTTGCCATGGGTAAGTGGTGCGGATATGAGTCAGGTTCCTTCTGGAGAAGCCGAACGAATTAATTGGCTAAAACAAAGATGGGCAAGAGAAAAAACTTGGGATGCTACGGAAGCTAGCGCCATAAAGAAATGGTACCCAAACATGACTGCCACCGACGCCAAACATGTTGAGTTTTTTGAAATATGCGAATATGGAAAACAGCCGACCGACGAGGAAATAAAACAACTCTTTCCTATGCTTGGCAAAAAGTAAACCTCAACCTGATAAACCAATAAACCAATGGCTAGCGAAAAAATGACCTCAAAAAGATATTACCATATAATAGCTTTGGTGATGCTGATATTCTTTGTAATATCTTTTATAACCAACATACTGAATTCTATAATTGTTGATGTAAAGAATAGTTTTGACCTTAGTCTAACGTTGACGGGATTACTACCTTTTGCTTTCTTTATTGCATATGGCGTAATGTCTATTCCTGCGGGGTTTTTATCCGAAAAGTATAGCGATAAGACCTTATTGTCATGGTCATTTCTATTTATGGCTTTGGCTTCCATGGGGTTTGCTTTCTTTCCTAGTTATGTTGTATTCAGTATAACACTGTTTGCCTTGGGTTCATGTATGGCAGTTTTGCAAGTCATTATAAACCCAATGCTTAGGGTTGCCGGAGGAGAGGAACATTTTGCGTTCAATTCTGTTCTGGCCCAGCTGGTGTTTGGTTTGGCTTCGTTCCTGAGTCCTTTTTTATACAAATATGTAGTTGATAAGGATTCGAATGAATTTGGACTGGCTGGTTATATAAGAGAATTGGTTCCTGAAAATCTACCATGGGTAGGGTTATATATGATTTTTTCTATAATTGCTGTTGTATTGTTGGTTGTTGTATTTCTTACTCGATATCCAAAATATGAAAAGAATGAAGATGAGGTAGCTGGCGATTCAAGCTCGTATTTCAGCCTTTTAAAAAATAAATGGACCGTTTTATTCTTTCTGGGAATCTTTTGCTATGTGGGAACAGAGCAAGGTGTAGGCAATTGGATTTCCCAATTTCTTTATCAATATCATGGTTTGGATGCTCAGACAGTTGGCGCCGATACTGTAGCCTATTTTTGGGCTATGCTAACCGTAGGTTGTTTACTTGGGTTACTGTTGCTGAAAATTATGGATAGCAGAAAACTCTTAATTGGAGCTACTGCTATTACAATGATATTCTTGGTTCTGGCCTTAACAGGAAGTGAAAAAGTCGCCCTTTTTGCTTTTCCGGCAATAGGTTTCTTTATCTCGGTTATGTGGTCCATTATTTTTTCTCTTGCACTTAATTCTGTAAAAGAAAATCATGGTTCACTTTCAGGAATATTGTGCACTGGCATAGCAGGAGGAGCGATTATTCCATTTTTGGTCGGGGCTTTGGGCGAAGTTTCAAGCCTTAAAATGGGGATGTTTTTTTTACTGATTCCCTTGGCTTTTGTACTATCCATAGGCTTCCTGGCAAAACCCTTGGTTAATAATAAAACCATTCAATTAAAAAATAAGCCAAGTAATTAACTAGGGTTATGGAGGTTCTTGGGGTAGATATAGGTGGTACCAACATCAATGCGGGCATTGTTAAAGAAGGAGCAATTACCGGTCAGTCTTATGTGTCTGTAAATGCAGAGGATTCTGAGAAGCAAACACTGGAGTTTTTGTTCAATTGTATTGATGGATTGATTACCAATAACACCAAGGCTATAGGCGTAGGTGTACCGGCCATAGTTGATTCTTTAAAAGGAATTGTATATGATGTACAGAATATACCCGCATGGAAAGAAGTTCATTTGATAAATATCCTGGAAAATAGATATAACATTCCTGCTTACATAAACAATGACGCCAATTGTTTTGCAATGGGAGAAAAGTTATATGGAAAAGGAAAAGGTTTTCAAAATTTTATTGGACTCTCTATAGGCACTGGACTGGGCATGGGAATAATCATCAACAATGAAATTTACAATGGAGTTCTATCAGGAGCTGGAGAGATAGGAATGATAGCGTATAAAAACAGCATTTTGGAACAGTACACAAGCAGCTTTTTTTTTGCTGATAATTATGGGCTGAGCGCAAAAGAGATTCATGATAGGGCATTACAAGGTGATGATTTGGCCTTAACCGCTTTCGCAGAATTTGGCACACACTTGGGAGAGGCAATTAATACGATTTTATACCTATTTGCCCCTGAAGCTATTATCCTTGGAGGATCAATACGCAAAGCGTATTCTTTTTTTAAGGAATCTATGGATCAAAAGATAAATTTATTTGCCTATCCAGAGCAGATAAAAAATTTAAAAATAGAAACATCAGAGTTGGCAGAATCTGCCATTTTGGGAGCCGCAAGTTTATGCTTTCAAAAATTAGAGGAAACAATACAAGAATAATTATTCTGAAACACTGTAGTCCCATTTGGGAATATAGTACCAAATAAAAAATATATAAAATGAAGAACACATTACTGGTATTATTGATTTGCATGGGCCTAAAGACTTTTGCTATTGAAACCAAAAAACTCAATATTACCATTGAAAACAATGTGGAAGGGGCTCCTATAACCATTGGTATTCCGTTTCCAAAAGGAGAACTATACTCTGTAGGGAATGTTAGGTTATTGAACTCCAAAGGAAAAGAAATAGCTTGTCAGACAACAGAAGTGACTTCATGGGAGCCAGCAGATGAAAGCATCAAATGGATATGGGTATTCTTTTTTTCTGAAGTAGCTCCTGATTATACTCTAGAATACGGTGAAGGTGTTGAGCCGATGAGGTCTAAAGAAAGGATAGTTTCCACAAACAATATGAGACCTAGAGGTGGTATAAAGGTAAATACAGGACCATTGTCCTTTTCCATAAATAAACTGGGAAACGGATTTCTAGATGAAGTTTATCTTGATTCTGATCAAAATGGAAAATTTGATGAAAATGAGCTGATAGCATCCGCTCCTGAAAATAAAAGAGGAACCTTTCTGGATATTTTGGATGATTCAGGTATTGATGCATCAAAGGCAATCATAAATGAAGTTTTTAGAGAAAAAGGTTCTGGCCCCATGCATATGATTTTTAGAGTAGAAGGGACCTACATGTATGGAAGAGAGGATAATAACCTATCGCCATTTACCATTAGGTTACACACTTATGCTGGAAAAACATATGTAAAGGTTTTGCATACGATGACATACACAGGTGTTCCTGATAAACATAAAAAGCAGGATGGAGAACATGCAAATATTGCCACCCAGAATAAGAAAATAATATCGGAAGACACCTCAAATGATGCTGGATGGACACAACCAAATGATCAGATAGCGGCTTGTGGGCTTCAGCTTAAATATCATCTTGGTGATGAGGCAGAGGTTTCTTTGCCGCTTTATACTGGAAATTGGGATTCCAAATTCCTAGAAGAAGAAGTTAAGAAGATCGATTTTGATGGGAATAAAAAGATAAGTCTTTTACAAAAAGGCCCTGAAAGAAATAATGGGCAGAGCTTGAGAAGTTTATATACGAGTAAATCCAAAAATGGAGAAAGTGACAACATGCTAACAGGTGATGAATCTATATTTAAAGCAGTTGTAACAAAAGGCAAACAGGTTGTAAATCAAACACAAAGAGCAAAAGGTTGGATTGATGTTTCTGATGGTGAAAAAGGAGTAAGTATTGGAATCAAAAATTTTTTAAAGGAATATCCTAAAGGAATTGAGGTTGATCCGAGCACCAAAACGCTCTTTGGGAATATTTGGCCTTTGGAAAATGGACCTATGAGTTTTGCTCGTGATAACACAGAGTCAGACGGTGGAATGCTAGACAATTTTGCTCAGGGAATCACTAAAACCACGGAATTCCTTTATTATTTTCATGATAACCAAACGGATAATACCATAAATCAGAAAATGGATTACGTACTCAATAGTCCAATAGCTCATGCAACTCCGGAATGGTATTCAAATTCCAAGGTATATGGCAATATGGCGCCATTTTCAGATAAGTATCCTCAATTTGAAAACGCTCTGCAGTACAAATACGACTGGTGGTCATTTAACCAAGACAATGAACCTTGGTATGGAATGTTTGATTATGGCGACGGGAAAACATATTTCTACAATAAAAAATGGTTTCAATGGACAAATAATGAGCCAACAATTGATTTTATGTTATGGACCAATTTTATGAGAACTGGCAATGCAAAATACTTCCATATGGCACAGGCCATGAGCAGACATACTATGGATGTGGATAATGTACATTGGCCAAAAAAACGAAACTATTTGGGGCAGATAAATGATGCCATAGACTTTTGGGATTATAGAGAAGAACCAGAATCAACACCTTATTTAGGAATTGGTAGGAGACATGCCAACGAACATTGGTATGCCTTGCTTAGTGCACATGTCTGGATTCAGGGATGGATTGCATCATACTACATTAGTGGTGATCATCGTGCTTTAGAAGTTGCTAAAATGACGGGAGACACCTATTTAAAACGTATATGGGGAGAGCACGATTTAAGAGGAAGAAGGTTGTATTTGTCTGTACTAAATCTTGTTGAATTGTATGATGCTACCAAACTTGATAAATACAAAAAAGAGTTGGATGAAAGGGTTGGACTAATGCTTCAGCTACAAGAAGAACAGGGAGGGAATTTACTGTTAGATAGGTATGGATACAGTCAAACATATGTTGCGCAAGGCTTGTACAAATACTATCAGATTACCGGTAAAAAAGAGATAAAGAAAGCGCTACTGAATCATGCCTATTGGATAAGGGATGTACCCCCATTGAATCATGAAATGGAATCTTACTTGGCTACTATTTATCCTTTATTAATTGGTTATGAGTTTAGTGGACATAAAGCATTTTTTGAAGAAGCAATAATTCGTGCTGAACTACTTGAAGTAGGGAGATTGCCTAAAAGCAGTGATGAATACAACACTGTAGATTCATACAACGAGGCATTGCTAAAAGTCTCCAATCTACCAAAGAGTGCGGGACGTTTTACCAATTGGGAAATTAACCAGGGACTCCGGGTTTTTGGTTGGACGCATGCTTATAACATTCCATATTTAATTTATTGGCTTGATAATGAGAATACAAAAAAGACGAAGTAAAAAGGTTTAGTATTAAGGGTTTCTAAGAATCAAATCCCTATATATTTTAATTGAACCAGTCCTATAGAATGCTTTTTCTATGGGACTTTTTTTATTAGTATTATTTCAGTTTGATTTAAAAGTATTGGTATGAATAAAACACTGATTATTTAATGTTATAGATGTATTTGAGGTTAAAATGCAAACAACCCCTCAAAATAAGGATGTATCCACAACGTATTTCATGTATTAAGAAAATCGATTAATGATGAAAATCATTTCTACTGCTTTTTTTTCATACTAGGTTTGAATGTAAAAACTTAACTATGCGAACATGGGCATTGTTATCGTGACGATAATAACAAACATATCGTTTAATGAAAGCTCTTGGTAATACTATTTAATTTAATAGTTTGGAAAAATGATAGCTTTGGTTATAGTAGTATTTGTTCTTGTATTGGTACTCTGTATTTTCTATGGATATTATCATTTTAATGCACAGGTTGAAAAAGATAAAGAACAACTTTTTAATCTAACTGGAAACTCCGAGAAACTGGTGACCAAAGAAGATTTGGTTCATCTACCTGATAAAATGAAGAGCTACTTAATCAGAGTAGGTGTTATTGGAAAATGTAGAGATTGCCATGCCATTATCAAACAATCGGGTCAAATAAAACAAAGACAAGATGGAAAATGGATGCATTTTATGGCAAAACAGTTTATGACCGCTAATCCCCCAGGATTTATTTGGGCAGCAAAAGCGTTTCCCATTTTTGTTAAAGACAAAAGCACAGAAGGTAAAGGGGAAGTTAATATCAGCTTCTTAGGACTAAAATCAATAGCGGTTCATCAATCCAAAGAGACAGATGAAAGTGCTTTGGGAAGATGTCTAGGGGAACTGGTTTTTTATCCAGTGGGTTTTTTGAATAATACTATAGAATGGAAGGAGATAGACAAAAATTTAGTGAAAGCTACAATCATTGTTGGAAGCACTGCAACGAACGGGATTTTTCATTTTGATGAGAATGGATTGATAGACCGTTTTGAGTCAAAAAGGTACAAAGCTGAAACTCTGGAGGATTTTACGGGCAAAATAGAGAACTATCAAACCAAATGCGGTCTCTCTATCCCCACTAAAATGAAAGCCATTTGGAATTTAAAGAACGGAGATTTTGAATATTTCAACTGTGATATTATAGATTATCGAATTGAATAAACGGAGGTCAGATAGTTTCAACTGGTTTGAACGCGAACTGGTTTTCTCTTTCTTGTCAGCGCTTTTTTTGGAAGTACTGGAGCGTGGCCCATGTTACACAACTCTCTTCTCACCGAATCCATATCCCTAAATGTTGCATACTCAAAATTGATAGTACGTGCAGCAAGGTTGATGCTAACATTAGCAACAAATCCTAGTTTCTCCAATTTCTGCTTTAAGAGATTGGCCGTTTTTTCATCTTGGAGATTTTGTACAAGCAAGCAGGTCTGTAACACGATTTATAATTGTATAATTAAAAGAGGTCTTTGTCAACTTTCTTGGTTATTTTCATTTAGAAGCCACTATGGCTAAAATTAATACAGTAAATAGATACTTTAAATGACTTAGGTCATCTTAATTCCAGCTTTGGGCAATTAGATTCGCTGTTAAAGAATGAATTTGGAACTCAAGTTATTATAAGAAACTTTTTGTTGGACCTTTTCTTGATCTCATAAACACTTATAAAAATATTTCAGCTAACCGTTAATAATACAGCCATCCTCCATTTGTATGATTCTGTCTGTTTTAGAAGCAAAATCCTTGTCATGTGTAACCACCAAAAGGGATAAACCTGCTTCCTCTTTTAGTTGTTTAAAAATATCGAACACATTCTTTGCGTTGTAACTGTCAAGATTTCCCGTGGGCTCATCACCCATTAAAATTGAAGGATTATTGATTAACGCACGTGCAATGGCTACGCGTTGCTTTTCACCTCCAGAAATTCTATTTGCCTTTTTTTTAGCTAGATGATCAATATGCAACATTTTCAATTTTTCTATGGCGTTATGCTCAATCTCCTCATGGCTCAATTGGGCCAATTTTTTAGCAGGAAGCATTACATTCTCCAAAACACTGAACTCTAAAAGCAGATAATGAAATTGGAATACAAAACCTATATGTTTGTTCCTAAGTTGGGAAAGTTCGTTTCTTGATCTTCCTGTAACATATTCTTCATTGAGGTATAAATCACCTTCATAGTCAGTATCCATAGTCGAAAGGATATATAACAATGTAGACTTTCCTGAACCTGATTTGCCCATAATAGATGCAAACTCTCCCCTTTTTACTTCAAAACTTATATCTTTTAATACATGGAACAAGACAGGTTTTTTAAAGTATTTATTTACGTTTTTTGCTTCTAAAACTTTATGAATAGTCATGGCTTAGGTTCCTCTGATGATTTCTACTGGATCTACTTTTTTTGCTTTGTTAGATGGTAAATACCCGGCAATGAAGGTGGAAATCAAAGCAAATGATATCCCAATGGCATAAAACATTGGGTCATGGTTTATGGGATAAGTGGTTATTGTTGGAAGTGCCTCGGTTTCCCAGGGTAGATTATCTATCAATTGCGAGAACCCAAATCCAATAAGAAGTCCTGCACCTCCCCCAACGGTTCCTATTATTATAGCTTGACTCATGAAAATGAGTTGAACATCGGTGCCAGAAAACCCGGTTGCCTTTAAAATGGCAATATCCTTCATTTTCTCATAAATGAGCATATTCAAAATATTGTAAATTCCGAAGCCTGCAACAATAAGTAAGGTCACGGATACTGAATATGTTATCAAGTTTCGTATTTGGGTTCCAGTTTCAAATTGGGCATTAGCTTCTTTAATATCCATTGCCTTAACATTAAACTGTTTTCCTAAACGATTGGCCATATTGGGGGCATCAGCAATATCATAAAGTTTTACATTGACATCCGTAATATAGTTTTCCGCCTCGCCGAGAATCTTTTGCACTGTGTTTATATTGGTAAAACTTTGGATGTTGTCCACCTCTGCAATTCCACTTTGGTAAATGCCCACTATTTTCAATGGAAAAAGGGTTCCTTTAACCGTACTTATCTGAACACGGTCACCAATGGAAAGTGACATTTTCTTGGCTATACCTGCCCCAAGCAAAATACCATTGGTGTTGTTTTTTAAAGCTTCAGGAGTGCCTTCTGTAATGTAATCATGAAAATTTGATAACCTGACCTCTTCCATAACGTCTATTCCCGTAAGATTGCCTCCTAAATCAATTGAACCAGAGAGGTAGAATATTTGTGCTTTAACTTGAGGAGTAGCACCTCTTACATTATCATCTTCTTTTAAATAGTTTAATATGGGCAATGCATTGTGGATTTTCTTTTGGCTTAGTTTAGGTCTTACGGAATGTATTTGGTTCAAACCATCTTTAAATTCAGGATAAAGTACTATGGGTTGATTTTCAGAAGGTTCAATTTCATTGTAAAGATGTATGTGAGGCGTTTGGTTGAGCACCAGATCATCTAACATGGTGTTGACACCTGTCATAAAACTCACCAAGGTTATGTAAGCGCCAATACCAAAAGTGACACCCAAAGAAGCAGTAACCGTAGATTTTAATTTGGTGACCAAATGTGTTTTGGCAATATTCAATATGACCTTCCAATTAATCATTGCCTAGGTTTTAAAACGGCGATATTTTCATCAATCCCGCTTAGAATTTCCACTCTATCCATACTTTGAACTCCTATAATAACCTCTACTTCTCCATCTTCCGTCAGTACTTTGGTTCCTGCAATAAGATACTCCTTAGGTAATGTAAGAGCATCCTTTTTTTCTGCTATGATGATGTTCCCTTCACCAGAGAGGCCAGGGTACAATTTGTTTGGAGGAGAAACAAAAACAGCTTCGACCTTAAAGGTTTGTGAGCGTTCATCTTTTCTGGGATATATTTTATGTAGTCTGGCTTCAAATACTTCAGCATTGTAAGCATCCAGGGTTACCAATATTCTTTGGCCCAAATTCAATTTTACAATATCCACTTCATCTACTAATAATTCTACCATAAATTTATCGCTCAGACCAACCGCTGCAATAGGCTCCAAGGTATTTACAATTTCACCAGGGTTTTTGTAGAGCGCATAAACCTTGCCATCAATTTTGCTACCTATGGTAAAATCTTCTGAAAGCGTTTGCGAAGTTTTATAATTGTTTTCAGCTTGTTTTACTTGGGTTTGCAATTCTTTCTTTGTGCGCTCGTATTTGCTTTTTAAGAGGCTTACCTTGTTTTGTGAAAGTTCGTAAGCTAATTTTCTATTGTCATATTCCAGTTTGGAACCTATGTTTTGTTTCCAAAGATTTTTTTGACGGAAGTAATTAATAGAATCATTTTTCAATTGTAGTTCAGATGCCTCTATTTCATCCATAATACCTTTTAGCACAGCAGCATTTCCATTATAATTTTCCCTTGCCAATTCAAAGGATAGTTTGGCATTTGCAACACCTAATTTTGGAGAGGTATTGATAATCTGTACAATACTCTCATCCTTGCGCACCAAATCACCTTCCTCAACCAGATTTCTATCTAAGATTCCCACTACTGAAGAATATGCTTGGTACAAGCTATCTGGTTGAACTGTAGCAGAAGCATATACAGATTCTGTTACAGTGATTTTTTCTGGAAATATTTTATCCGTTTTATTGTTACACCCAAATAATCCAAAAAAAAGAGCGAAAAAAAGGAAATGTTTCACCATGATATTTTATGAATATTCTACTATGACTTAAACTTTTTGTTTCTTTTGTTCTTTTTTTGCCATCCTCTCCAATGAGGAAAACCATTTTTATCACGAAGCAGCAGAACATTTTCATTTTTTTGCACCTCCATGGCTATAATGGCAGGAGCACCTTCGTAAGTAATTCTTGAGCCTGTAATAGATAAAGTATCTCCTATAGAAAACAAAACATTTTGGTTGTCTATATACCAAGACGGACCAAGATGTACAGGGATAACTCCTTGGTTACTTTTCACCTCTAGATGTATCCCATAGGTAGATTTTTGCGCTTCGTAGATTGTCAATATTGATGCTACGGATGCATCAAAAGTTTCAATGGTCTTTGGGTTGAACATTTTCCCATAATTGGAAGTTTTATCAGAACTCCCATTCTCTTTCTGAGCATAAAGCGTCATGGTTCCTAGAACCGTGAACGCAATTAAAAACAAAGTCTTTTTCATCTTCATTGATTTTTTTGTTTACTGTTCTCAAAGGTATTTTGATATGGTACAATTTGTAATGACACAGGTCATTGCAGATCGGTTTTAATTCAATTTCTTTTGTTGTAAAAACAGAAAATGGCTGCTTTGGTTGTATTGGTGGTTTTTGCGTTGTTGATCATTGGTTTTCTATTGGTTCCAATTGATTTTTATATCAATACAGATAGTGATCAATATTATCTTAGGCTAAGAGGTTTGGCAACTATAAGTATGGAGCATGACCAAGAAGAGATTCTAAAGTTAAAACTGAAGACTTTCTTTTTTCACCATTATTTCTACCCCTTTAGAAGGCGATTTCCCAAAAAGCAGAAAAAAATCAGGAATAGGGAGAAGACCAAGGGAAATGGTATTTCAGTAAAAAAAATACTTGCGCTACTGAAATCTTTTAAAGTCAAGAAGTTTGTGTTGGACATTGATACGGGTGATTGCCTGACCAATGCAAAACTATTCCCCCTTTTTGCTTTTCTGAACCATTATGTGGCGCATTTTAACGTCAACTTTGAAGAAAGGAACTTTTTATTGATACACCTACATAACCGCCCAATAAACCTTATTAAATCATTTATTAATAGTAAAACGTAATGTTATGGATTTACACTTTGAAGAATTATTGAAACAGATTACGGACTTCATAAAGTCCGAGGCAAAAACGGAAACTATTGTTGGAGAACAATTTCAACTGGGAGAATTTAAATGTGTCCCTGTTATTAAAGTTGGCATGGGATTTGGCTCCGGTGGAGGTGAAGGCACGGAAGGTAAAGCACGTAGAGGAGAAGGAATGGGAGCTGGTGCTGGAATCGGTATAGAACCTATCGGTTTTTTGGTAAGTAGAGAAGACGAAATATCATTCTTGGCGGCCGGTAAAACCCATGGATTGGCAGCAGTATTTGAAAAAGTACCGGATTTAATTGAGCGAATTGCAAAAAATAAGAGCAAGGAAGAAACAATGGCTTAAAAAAGAATTTGTTCATGAAAAAACTGGAGGCGATGGTAAAATCGCCTCCAGTTTTTGTTTTTAAATCTCTTTGCCCTTTAACAGCTTGTTCCAGTATAGATAGGGCAAAATGTACTTTTTTAAAATCCATAAACGCCAATGTTCTTTGGAAGAGTCCTTGATGAACATTCGTTTCAATTTGGGATCTGGCATAAAATTTTTGTCATAATCAAACTCGGCCAAAGCCATTTTACCATATCCGGTTATAAAAGGGCAGGAAGTGTAACCATCATAAGTTTTACTACCTAGTTCCTTGGCCTTTATAAGATGTAAGATATTATTAACGACCACAGGAGCCTGCTTTCTTACGGCGGCGCCTGTTTTTGAGGTAGGTAGATTGCTAGCATCACCAAGACTAAAAATATTTGGAAACTGCTTGTGCTGAAGTGTTTTGCTATCAATATCGACCCATCCCTTTTCATCCCCCAGATTTGATTGGGCTACGAAGTCCGGAGGAACATTGATTGGGACTACATGCAGCATATCATATTTAATTCCGACCAAGTCATTTTCTTCTAATATTTCAAGTTGAATTGGATTATGCTCCACAAAATCAGGCGAAACGTTGAACCAAGCAATCTGGTTTGCACCATCTACTTTTTTTAATTCATGCTTAAATTTGACATTGATACTTTTCCTATTGACAACTTTCCAAAGGGTATCGGCTATTTTCTTCACTGAAAATATGATGTCACTAGCTGACGCAAATACCACTTTGGTGTTTTTCTTGATCCCATGCTTTCTAAAATAATCGTCTGCCAAGTACATTATTTTCTGAGGAGCTCCTCCGCATTTATATGGTTTGGGTGGTTGTATAAATAGTGCCGTGCCTCCTTTAAAGTTTTTGATGACCTGCCAAGTATGATTGGGATTGGTATAATTGCTACAGACAACCCCTTTGTCAAGTACTTCTTCCAAGCCCTCTGTTAATGAAGGTGCAAGTTTTAACCCTGGTGCTATAACAAGGTACTCATATGTGATTTGCTTACCGTTTGATATAGTGACAGTGTTATTTTTAGCCTCTATGGATATAACCTCATACTTGACCCAATCAGCTTTTTTGGGAATCACAGTTTTCATGGGCCTCATGGTTCTTTTATAATTATAGGTGCCCCCACCAACCAAGGTCCAAGCAGGTTGATACCAGTGACTTTCAGAAGGCTCTATAATACCAATATGCAATTTTGGGTTCTTTTTGAGCAAACTGCTTGCAACTATCAGGCCAGCCGTTCCACCTCCAACAATCAATATTTGATATCGACTTTTCATTTTATAACATGGTAGTGGGCTCAGCGTAATCAGAAATATCAAACTTTCCAGTTTCTTTCATCGCTTTGAATCCGCCTTTAATATCAATCATGTTCTCATAACCCATTGAACGGAGAATTGAAATGAATACCATAGACCTATAGCCACTTCTGCAATGGACATAATAGATTTTATTTTTGTCAATTTCTGATAGGTTGTTTTGAAGATAATCCAACGGGAGGTTGATAGCATGCAACATATGCTCGCTATTGTATTCGCTCTTTCTTCTTACATCTAAAACATTTACATGTTTCTCTTCCATTATTGATGCGAGCCTTTCTGCTCCAATCGATTTTACGGTGTACAATTGTTTACCTGTCTGTTGCCATGCTTTAACACCACCTTCTAAATAGCCAAGGGTATTGTCAAAACCAATTCTGGCCAAACGAGTGACTACCTCTTCTTCTTTGCCTTTTTCGGCAATAATCAATAGTGGTTGTGCTACATCAACTATCATTGTGCCTACCCAATTGGCAAAACTGCCATCTAACCCAATGTTGAAAGAGTTTGGAATATATCCTCGTGCAAATTCTTGTGCATCACGGGTATCTATGATTATGGCAGAAGTTTCTTCCATAGCGGTTTCAAAAGCCGCAACGCTTAGTGGGGTAGTACCTTTAGCAATAACGTGGTCAACTGCTTCGTAACCCTTAATGTTCAAAAGGACATTTTGTGGAAAATACCCTGGAGGTGGGGTTAAGCCTGTTAAAATACTATCAATAAAGGCTTCTTTGGATAGATTGAGATTCAAAGCATAATTTGTCTTTTTTTGATGTCCAAGCGTATCTGTAGTTTCATCACTCATCATTTTGCCGCATGCGCTGCCTGCTCCATGGCCAGGATACACGATAATGTCATCATTTAAGGGCATTATTTTGTTTCTTAAAGAATCAAATAAATGTCCTGCCAATTTCTCTTGCGTTAGTTCTGCAATTACCTTTTGTGCCAAATCCGGTCTGCCCACATCACCAATAAAAAGAGTGTCACCTGAAAACAAGGAAGTTTCCTTTCCGTTTTCGTCAATTAATAGATAACAACTACTTTCCATGGTATGGCCAGGGGTATGAATTAACCTTACCGTAGCATTTCCTAATTGAAATTCTTGCCCATCTTTTGCCGACAAAAAATCAAAACCTGTTTCCATCGATGTAGGACCATAAACTATTTTAGCTCCGGTTTTTTTGGCCAGATCAATATGCCCTGAAACAAAATCTGCATGAAAATGCGTTTCAAAAACATATTTGATTTTAGCATTACGTTCATTGGCCATTTCAATGTATGGGTCTACTTCGCGTAAGGGATCTATAATGGCTGCTTCGCCATTACTTTCAATATAATAGGCACCTTGTGCCAAGCAACCTGTGTATATCTGTTCTACTTTCATAAATAAGATGTTTTATATGATAACTTTTTGATGTGATGAAGTACTAAAATCTGTATTACAATTACAGTAACAAAGGTTACTAAGCTCAAAAAAAAGGATACTGGTAACCAACCTCTAAAAGTTTAATTTTCTAATTTCCCAATTGTCTTCAACTCTTATTGCAACTAATTTATCATTGAGTATTTTTGATGTAATACGAGGAAGTTCGTACCTGCTTTTCTTCAATTGTATATTATACCTTCTTCCTAAAAATTCTATGATTTCACCTGAAGTATCCATTAATACTTCATGAAACTTGTCTTCATAAATGTTAAGTTTGAATTCATTCCGTCCCCTAAAAATTTTCTCATGTATTATCCCTGTGGTAACTCCATCTTTAAAAAGGTTTACGTTTAAAAATTGATATTCAATTACTAACTCGCCCTTTGTGTCAATAAAACCATATATGGGAATTTCATCAACATATTTTCTTACGATACAGCGCCCATTGGTGAATTTTGGGTATCTAATTGCTTTTACACCCTCTGATGAATCATTCGCATTTGGGTTCCAATAAACATCTCCCCTAAAGTCAATGATAATATTGCCCAGGTCGTCAATAAATGCCCATTGATTTCCCTTCCTAATTCCTGCAAGACCTTCACTGAATGGAGCAACTTCATCCAAAGCTTTTGGTAATTGCGCGGTTAAGGTCGCACTCAAAAAAATTACTAGTATTGTTATTATTGTTTTCATCTCTTATTTTTTTGCTTTCTTACTATTTTTAAAACATAATATTGGAATACACCATGTTTTTTAATTCCTTGGGCAATGAATCCCTTATATCTTCCAGTTCACCCAGTGATACATACCTCCTTAAAAAGATAAAGGTTGTTTGGATATATCTTTCGGCAACTTCATCACTGTACTCATAATCGTTGATTGCGGCCGGGCCGCCATGTTGGCGAACCAAATCAATAAAATCCGCCATATGCTTAGTTTTAATTTTCTTAGCATGAAAGCTCCAGCCATGAACGTAAACCGCTTTAAGAAACATGGGCAATTGTGCCATAAACTGAAATGATTCCTGTATTGGGATGATATCGCGCAAGGCATGAAGAATTGCACTCAAAATGCGTCCTGATTTCTCTTTATTATCTCCAAGATTCATTTTCTTGGTGTAGTCATTCATGAACTTATTTCCTTCCGCGGCATATTTGTTAAAATTAAGTGCCATACTTTTTATTTAGTGATTACCACAAAGGTTGGAGTAGGTAATTAGATACAAAATGACATAGGTCATGGTTCGGGGTAAATTCGCCATTTACTTTTACATTCAATTTCTCATATAAAGAGTCAATGAAAAAAATATTGGTACCAGTTGATTTTTCTGAATATTCAGAATATGCCTTGGAAGTGGCGGCCCAAATTGCAAAAGAACAAAATGCTAGTATTGTTATTTTTCATATGATTGGTCTTTCTGAGTCTGTTCTTTCCAAATCTGAACTTGAGGAACAAGAAGAGGCTAAATACTACATCAAATTAGCTAAAGACAAAATAAAAACGTTTACGGATAAACCCTATCTAAAAAACGTAGTGGTTAAAACGGTACTCCAAAACTTCAAGATTTTTAGTGAGGTTAATTTAGTGGCCAAAGAACAAAATATCGACTTAATAGTTATGGGCTCTCATGGCATTAGTGGTTTAAAAACCTTCTTTGTGGGCTCGAATACCGAAAAAGTAATACGAACTGCAGAGGTGCCGGTAATTGTAATAAAAAAGAAACGCTCAAGTTTTGACATTAATAACATTGTTTTTGCATGTGATTTAAAACCTGAAAACTGTAGTGCTTTCAACAAGGTTAAAGATTTTGCCTTGACATTTTCTGCAAGGCTTCATCTTGTGTATATCAATACCATTGGTATTAATTTTATGAGCAATTCTCAAATACAAGAGAAAATAGACGCATTTACATCCTTGATAGGAGAAGAAATACCTATCAAAATTTATAATGATTATTCCATTGAACAAGGAATATTCAATTATGCCAATGATATATCTGCAGATATTGTGGCTATACCAACCCATGGTAGAATAGGTTTGGCTCATTTTTTTATGGGAAGCATAGGAGAAAGTGTGGCCAACCAGGCAAATACCCCAATAATGACGATTAAAATTTGATTACCCTCTAAAAAGTAATTCCAGTCTGCCCAGCAAGATGAGTTCAGATTTATTTCTCCCTGCAAATGCAGATGCTATGGCTTTTGATGTAGATTTAATTAAATACTTTATTTCTTCACTGAACAATTTACGATGTTCAGTATAAAAGGCTTCAAATTCCTCATAACACTCTTCACCATTCTTTTCATATTCCAGTAACCAATCAAAGACACTTTCAATCTGAAAAGCTGCATCTGTGCCATATTCATCCTCAATATCGCCTACTTTCAACCAGCTTTCCCTTACTGTTTCTTTCAATCTATCAATTTCCTTAACATGCACACTATGATCCGCTTGTGCAACTGCATAAAAAAGTTTGCCCAGGTTTTGGTAAAACACTTTTCCCATTTCTTCTTTAGAATCTAACATACCGCTAATATTAATGTTCAATCAAAAGTAACAGTCATGAAATCTTTTTTCTATGACCAAAATCAGTAATAAGAGTTACCTTTAAGTTGTGAAACTATTTGAAGAAAATAATATTTTTAAAATCCTTTCAGAAGCAATTTCTGAGGGAATTCTCATAGTAAATGACAGACAGCTTATCGTTGCCAGTAATGCCGTGGCAAATAAAATGTTTGGGTATGCTAAGGAAGAACTTAATGGAAAATCTTTAGAAACTTTATTGCCCAAGAAATCTAGAAGCTGTCACGAAGGACATTTTGGTGAATTTATAAAAGAGGGCGGAAAAAGAAGTATGGGTTTGGGTTTGGACCTTGAGGGCATTAGAAAAGATGGTGCTGGGTTCCCTGTTGAAATCGGCCTAAATTCATTCAAATTATTGAGGAAAGATTATGTGATGGCCTTGGTAATCGATATTTCTGAACGTAAAAAAGCAGAACAGGCGATTAACCATTGGTTCCGGATTTTTAATGAATCCCTAAATGAAATATTCGTTTTTGATTATAATACATTTACTTTCTTAAATGTTAATCACGGCGCACAATTGAATCTTGGCTATTCAATTGAAGAATTGGAACAAATGTCCATATTGGATATAAAACCAGAGCTTTCAAAAGAAAGTTTTACCAGGCTTCTTAGACCTCTTCTAAAGAATAAAAAGGAAAAGATTGAGTTTGAAACCATGCACCAGCGAAAAGATGGTTCCACATATCCTGTGGAAGTTCACCTGCAATTATCAAAAATCGGAAAAAAACGGGTTGGCGTAGCCATTGTTCTTGACATAACCGAAAGAAAAGGGTACACACAGAATCTTGAAAAAAAGGTCGAAGAACGCACAGAGCAACTTAGCGAGGCATTAAAAGCAGAGAAAAAACTAAATGAACTAAAGACCAAATTTTTATCTTTAGTATCCCATGAATTTAAAACCCCTTTGACCAGTATTTTGACTTCTACGGCGCTATTGTCCAAATATACCGAGACCGATCAGCAAGAAAAACGGAATAAGCATATTGAAACAATCAAATCCAAAGTCAAACATTTGGATGACATCCTTACAGACTTTCTTTCACTTGAAAGGTTAGAATCTGGCAAGGTTACATATAATCCAGCTCTATTCCCATTAAGCAAATTGATCAATGAAGTTGTTTATAGCGCAAATACACTATTAAAAGAGGGGCAACGTATTTTATACCCTAAGAACATTGATGACATTTCCATAAAATTTGATGAGAAAGTAATGGCCCTTGCATTATCTAATTTGGTACATAATGCCATAAAATACTCTCCTGAGAATACATCAATAGAACTGATTGTAAAGCGCAGTCAAGATGCAATGATGATTCATGTAGTAGATCAGGGTGTTGGTATTCCTAAAGAAGAGCAACCATTTATTTTTGAAAGGTACTTTAGGGCAAGCAATGTTTTAACCACCCAAGGCACTGGTATTGGACTTAATATTGCAAGACAACACTTGATTAACCTTGGCGGTAATGTTACATTTGAAAGTGAACTGGGAAAAGGTTCTATTTTTATACTAGAGATTCCAATTTAAACATAAGAAGGTGAAAAAAATTCTTTTAGTTGAAGATGATTTGTCCTTACGCGAAAATATAGCGGAACTTCTTGATTTATCTGGATTTCTGGTATTTGACGCTGCAAACGGAATGATTGCCATTGAAATTGCAAAAAAGGAATGCCCTGACCTTATTTTATGTGACATTATGATGCCAGAGCTGGATGGCTATGGCGTACTTGAAGTGTTATCATCTTATGAAGAGACCAAGCATATTCCATTCATTTTTGTTTCAGCCAAGACCGAACGCCAAGATGTTAGAAGAGGAATGGATATGGGAGCCGATGATTACCTCACCAAACCTTTTGAAGAAGAAGAACTGTTAAGTGCCATTCATTCAAGGCTTGAAAAGGCAAAACTTATGGACAGTGCTTTTTCTGCCCGTTTTGAAGCAATTAAGAACAAAAACGAAATACGGTCTTTGCATGAGCTCAAAAACTTTTTTGATGATCATGGAGAACAATACTCTTTTAAGAAAGAAGAGACCATATATAATGAAGGAGACCACTCTAATAACGTCTACTTAATACTTAAAGGAGTTGCAAAATGCTATAAGTTGGAAGAACAAGGAAAAGAACTGATTACTGCTTTGTATGCAGCTGATGAATTTCTTGGATTTACTTCTTTAATGGAAAATATACCTTATCAAGAATGCGCAGTTGCTATTGAAGATGTTGAACTTGTTGGTATTTCTAAATCTAAGCTTAAAACCATTCTTGAAGAAAACCAAAAGGTCTCTTTAGAACTTATGGAAGTCATGGCCGGTAATATTTCACAGATAAAAGAGCAGCTTCTTCAAATGGCATACAGTTCTGTTAGGAAAAAAACCGCCAGAACCTTGCTGCAGTTTGAAAAAGCAATGAATCAAGGACTGGAAAAACCCTTACAAATTACCAGAGGAGACCTTGCCAATGTAGCCGGTATTGCTACAGAAAGCCTTATTAGAACTTTGTCCGATTTTAAAAATGAAGGATTGATTAGCGTTGAAAATAGAAAAATCCGGATTTTAGACCAAGAATCTTTACAGTACATTAATTAAAATCTGTAGTGGTTTTTACCATTGTGTCAAAATGATATTTATCATTCATAATTGATATTCATGACGTTAACTTAGTTGTGTTATTTCATTAACAATGAAAAATATTTTGATTCCCATAGATTTTTCAGAATACTCTGAAAATGCACTGAGATATGCCCAAGGTTTGTTTTATTCAATGGATTGTAATTTTTATCTGTTACATGTCAATACAATTTTAAATTCTGAAAGGAAAACTGTATTAGGCAAACCCGTAAACGGTGCAAAAGATGTATTATCCAAACTGATGGATAAAACCAGACAGCAGAGTACAAATAACAATCATTCTTTTTTTGCTATCAATGAACACGGTTTCTTTATAGAATCTGTAAAAAAACAAATAGAAGACAAAGGCATTGATCTTATTGCCATGGGAACCAAAGGGGTATCTGGGTTAAGAGAAAAAGTAGTTGGCAGTAATGCTGGGGATGTTATTACCAAAGTGCAGTGCAACACATTGGTAATACCCAAAGAAGTTGTTTTTTCAAAACCCTCTGAATTGGCATTTCCCACAGACTTTAATATTTTTTATTCCCATAGTATTCTAAGTTCTATTACAGAAATACTTCATTTAAGTGATGGGCGAATTAGGATAATGAATGTGTCCAAACAAGATCAGAAACTTAATTCTAATCAAGAACAGAACAAAGAATATTTGTTCGATTTCTTTGAAGAATCTTTCCAAAAAGGATTTAGTTTTCATACAATAACAAATAAAAATGTAAAATCTGCCATACAGTGTTTTGTGGAAAGCAGGGATATTGATATGATTATAATGGTAGCAAAAAACCTTAATTTTATACAACAGATTCTTTTCGACTCGATTGTAGAAAAAATTAGCTTCCATACTAAAAACCCGTTTTATGTTATCCATGAATAACTAGGGTGATACAACTCATTAATTGACCAATATCATTTTATGCCTTTTGGTCTTAGTATACTTTTAGTCAAAGTTTTTGACTATGAATGTTATCCTTGTCCCAACAGATTTCTCAGAAAATGCGCTACATGCTCTAAAATATGCGCAAGAGCTTTATAAGAACACAAGGACTGAGTTCTATATTATGAATGCCTTTGCCGATAAAGTCTATGGAAGGTTTAATAATTCAACTGTTAGTGAAAGGAAAAAGGCGGAAAGAGATATTAGACTGGAAGTTGAAAAAGAATTGGATGTATTGATCCAATCAGTAATTGGGATGCCCCCAAACCCTTTGCACGTTTTCCACGCAGTTGCATCTTTTGACAGTTTGGTGGATGGCGTAAATGACTTTGTAGATCAGCTCAACCTAGATTTGATAGTAATGGGGACTAAGGGAGAAACCAGCAACCATAAAACAACTTTTGGAAGTTTTACCATTGAGGTTTTTAAATACGTTAAATGCCCGGTTTTGGCAATCCCCCAAGATTTTGAACACAGACAACCCAAAGTTATTATGTTTCCTACAGATTATATGTTGCCTTATAAAAGAAGGGAATTAAAGCTTTTGGGCAATTTAGCAGGAGAGTTCAAATCAGAAATTCATTGTGTCCATATTTCAGATTTTGAAGTGTTGAGCCATAGACAGGAAGACAACAAGTTATTCTTAAAACGCACACTTTCAAAAGCCTATCTCTCCTTTAAAATGATTCCTACTCAAAATAGGGTTGAGGCCATATTGGAATACATAACCCAAAACAATGTTGGTATGTTGGCAATGGTCAATTCAAGACATTCATTTTTTGAAGATATGCTGTACCGTTCTTCTGTTGATGAATTAGGTCTAAAGATTAAAATTCCTTTTCTGGTCATGCAGAATTTACCTAGATAAATAGTTAGAAAAATGAAAAAGATACTCTTACCCACCGATTTCTCTAAAAACGCTTGGAACGCTATTGATTACGCACTTCAATTTTTTGAAAATGAAGCGTGTTTGTTCTATGTTTTAAACACGTATACCCCATCATTCTATAGAGTAGATTACATGGTCGGGGGGCCGGTTCATAGTGCCATACCAGATGTAGGTGTGGATTTATCATTGGGTGGATTGGAACATACGCTGTTAAGAATTGAAAAAAAATATAAGAACCCTAAACATCAATTTGAAACACTTTCCGCCTTCAACACCCCAACAGATGAAATAAAGGAGGTTTGCGAGACCAAAGACATAGATATGGTTGTTATGGGCACACAGGGAGCTTCAGGTGCAAAAGAACTGTTCTTGGGTTCCAATACGGTGCATGTTATCAGAAAATCAAAACGTCCTGTGTTGGCAGTACCCGTGGAATATGATTTCAGAAAAATAACACAAGTTCTTTTACCTACGGATTATGCATCAAAATACAATCTCAACGAGTTGGAACCATTGTTAGAGATAGTATCAAAAAACAAGGCCTTATTGCATGTGGTACATGCTGTTGAAGAAGATGATTTAACTCCAATTCAATTAGAGAACCAGGAACACTTGAAGGTTTTGCTAAAAGGTTTGTCAGTGGTCTTTCAAGATATCACGGATGCATATATGCCTAATGTGGTGCACAGTTATGTAGAAAAGAACGATATGGATTTAATTGTTATGATGAACAAAAAACACTCATTTCTTGAGCGTTTGCTGTTAAAACAGAACGTGGATTCTATTGGTTATAGCAGTACAGTGCCTTTCCTGGTGCTACATGATACATCAGAAATAATTAAATAAGGTGCTATGAAACAGATTCTTTTACCCACAGATTTTTCAGAAAATGCCTGGAATGCGCTTTTCACCGCAATAAAGCTTTACGCAGATTTTGAATGTGTATTTTATCTACTGCACGTCTATGAACCCAAATCACAAAATATTGCTGGGTTTAAAAGCTCTGTTAGGGCAGGTGAAGTCTATCAATCATTATCAGACTATTCAGAAAAAGAACTGAAAAAAATCACAACCTACCTTAAGCAAAACCATGGTATTCAAAATCATACTTTCAAAACAATTTCAGTCAAAGGAAATGTTGTAACTGTTATCAAGGAACTTATCCCAAAATATGATATTGATGTCATTATGATGGGCACAAAAGGGGCTACGGGCGCAAAAGAGATTTTTATGGGAAGCAATACGGTTAAGGTCTTAAAAGCGGTAAAAAATTGCTCATTGATTGTTGTACCAAAAACATTTGATTTTCAATTAATGAAGACCATAGTTTTTCCTACTGAATATGCGCACTTTTTTCCGAAAGGGATATTGAAGCCATTTTTGGAATTAATAGATGTATGGAAATCTGAGATTAAAATATTTCATGTGGCCCAGGAATTTAGACTGAGCAGCCTACAACGTTATAACAGGAAAATTTTAAAAAAAAGATTGGAAGGATACCCATATTCTTTTTACAAAGTGACTATAAAATCGACTGTTTCAAAAGCCATCCGAGATTTTTCCAAAGAACAGGCTGCAGACCTAATTGTTCTTACCAATTACTCCCATACATTTTTGGAACGGTTAACGCAAGAACCTGTAGTGAAGAAAGTAGGATTTAAAACCAGTATCCCTCTAATGGTCCTTCCAGACTTTGAAGGGTAATCAATAAATGGTATATACATTATGCAAAGGATATTATTTCCAACAGATTTTTCTGAAAACGCATGGAATGCAATCGTGTTTGCGCTATCACTTTTCAAAAACGAAGAATGTGAATTTTTTATTTTGAATGTTTTTCAATTGGGTTCCTCAGGACTTGTTACCACAATAAACAGGGCCAATGAAACAAGGCTTTACGAGATAACCAAAGAAGAATCAAAAAGGGGATTGGAAAAGACATTGAAACGCATTGAAGAAAGTTATGAAAACCCTAAACATAAATTCAATACTCTTATACGAATAAGTACTTTGACCAACGCAATACGCCAAGTTGTATTCGATAAGGATATCGATTATATCATTATGGGAACCAAGGGAGCAACAGGGCTAAAAGAAGTTTTTATGGGCAGCAATACATACAAAACCATAAAAAATGTTGATCTCTGTCCGATTATAGCAGTGCCAGATGATTTTAAACATGATACTATTGAAACAATTCTCTTTATTACGGGGTTGGAACATGCTTACCATACTTATGAAATAAAACCCATGATTGACATTGCAAAAATCCTTAATGCCAAAATAAGAGTGCTATATTTAGGTGATATAAATACACTTGAACCACATCAAAAAACCGCTCATGAATTAATTCAAAAACGTCTTAAAGGGGTGAATCATGAGCTTGTAATTTTAAAAAAAGAAAAGCCTATCAACATTACAATAAAAGAGCTTGTTGAAGAAAACAATGATATTGGCATTGTATGCATGATAAACTATTGGCACAGTTTTTTTGAAACAATAATCAATGAAAGCGTAATAAAAAAAGTTGCTTTCAATACCCAAGTTCCATTTTTGGTAATGCATCTTTACGACTAAAAAAAGACCTACTGGTTAATTTCCTTTCATTTTTACCTTAAGCTGATTGTTCCCTATTGATTCTGCCAATTGCCAAGAAAGCATTGTTGAGAATTATGAAGTCCTTGTCTAGAGTGTTCAGCTTATTTTTTGTTTGAATGGGTATGTCATTGTAATCCAATCCCATTGAAAGTTCTTTTTCCGACATATTTATCTTACGCCGTATTTCTTGAAGTAACATTGCGATCTCTCGTATCTCATCTAAATTTTCAACCGCGTAAGAATTTGTGAAAAGCCCATCCAATTGCGCTTTCATCTTGGTTAATTGATGGTTGTACATCACTAGGATAGTTTTAAGATTTTTCCTTTTGATTGAACTATGTGTTGAGGATTCTATTGATTTTTCCATTTTTCCGTTAATTTTTAGGAAAAATAGAGAAGTGTGTCTACCGCTGAAATGAGAAAAGTCATGCGGCGGTATTTTAGAAAAAAATTCTTCTTGAAAAGTTACTTGTGTGACTATAGAAAAGACGTTGCGGTTTTCACTATTTCAGATTTCTGTACCACACCGGATTGCCTCCAAAGTGTTTTCCCTTCCTTGAACAGAATCATTGTAGGTACCCCGCGCACCTGATACTTGCCTGCAATTGATTGATTTTTATCTACGTCTATCTTTACAATTTTGAGGGTCTCGCCCATTTCATCTTTAACTTCTTTAAGAATGGGAGCCAACACTTTGCATGGACCACACCAATCCGCAAAAAAATCAACCAAAATAAGTTGTTCTGAGTTAATGATTTCATTAAAATTTCCTTTCACAATTTCATTGTTTAATAGTGCAATTTAAAAAACTTGAAATGGATTGCAATTGATCTAAATCATAGTATGGAAGACCTTCCTGTTCTAGTTTTGAAAATATTGTAAGCTATTTAAAATTGCCACTATGATGAATATTCTTTTACCAACGGATTTTTCAGAGAATGCTTTTGATGCCATTTGCCATGGTATCGAGCTGTTTGAAGACAGTACCTGTGTGTTTTATTTAATGCATGCGTATACTCCAGCAATTTACAGGGTTGATTATATGTTGGGCAGTCCAGGTAAAGTGGGACTTCCAGATGGTCATCAACAGGTTGCGCAGACACAATTGGAGGAAATAAGAAAAAACCTGGTCTCAAAATTCAAAAACCCTAGACACACTTTTGTTACGCACGCTGCCTTCAATAATTTGGTTGATGAGGTACAAAATACAGTTAAAAATGAGAATATTGATATTGTAATTATGGGCACGCAGGGAGCAACTGGAGCAAAGGGAATATTTTTGGGGTCTAACACTGTGCATGTATTAAGAATAGCTACCGTACCTGTTCTGATCATCCCTAAAAAAAGCAAGTTTAGACCCTTGGATCATATTTTATTTCCAACAGATTTTGAAATTGATTACAAATTATCAGGCCTTGATTATTTGTTGAATTTGGCCAAGCAGCGCAAGTCTAAAATTCATATAATGCATGTTTCATCACCGTATGGACTTTCCAAAGAGCAAAGTTCAAATAAAACTATCCTCGAGAGAATAGTGGCAACTTCCAATCATTATTTTTATGATGAACCAGATCAAGAGGTGATAGGAGCTATTAATAACTTTCAAAGTCAACATGACATACAACTGCTAGCTATGGTTCATAATAAACATACTTTCTTGGAGCGACTTTTTGTAGAGCCCATAATACGGAACATTGGTTTGCGCAGTTTAGTGCCTTTTTTGGTGTTACCATATCACCCCAAATCTTAAGAAATACCACAAATACACTTTTTAAGGAATTCAAATAGGCAAATTGACGAAAGTCATAGTAGTTCACTTTTCCATGAATTAGTTTTAAAACAAAAGTCAATAAAAATGGACAAACGAATTTTACTTCCTACAGATTATTCAAAAAATGCACTGAATGCCATAAGATATGCCCTTGAGCTATATAGGGATGTTCAATGCGACTTTTATGTTTTAAACGTATTTCGGGTATCTTCTTACACACTGGATAACATGATGGTTCCCGAATCCGGTGAGCAGTTTTATGATACCGCCAAAAGAACCTCTGAAGAGGGAATGACCCGATTAATGGAAATGATAAGATTACACCCAGATAATCCAAAACATAAATTCCATACCATCTGCACATTCAATAGTTTAATTGAGGCTGTAAAAGGTATAATTGCTAAAAAGGATATAGATATAATAGTCATGGGAACCAAGGGAACCAACAGTTCAAAAGCAAAAATTTTTGGCACGAACACGGTAACTTTAATGGAAAAAATAAAGGAATGCCCAGTTATTGCCGTGCCTGAAGGATATTCTTATTCAGTTCCAAAGGAAATTGTTTTTCCTACTGATTTTAAATCTGATTATAAAAGGAAGGAGTTACAGTATCTTATTGAAATCGCTCAACTTCATGATTCAAAAATAAATGTTGTTCATATTGATAAAAACAAAGATGGGAAACTCAATCGGAAAGAAGAGACCAACAAACAACTCTTGCAAGATATTCTGGATGGGACCGATTATGAAATCCGCTTCCTGTCTGCAACAAATGTAAGTGATGGGATCAATACTTTTATAGAAAATAACGATTGCGACATAATTGCTTTTTTAAATAGAAAACACTTGTTCTTTGGCAGTATTCTTTCTAACCCTATGGTCAAGGAAATTGGTTACGACCCAAAAATACCAATATTGGAACTCAATGATAATTAAAAACCTACTAGTATGAAACAAATTGGAATATGGTTGGACAAGCAACAAGCTGATTGTGTAGTATTTGAAAATGGAGTTGAAAAATTCTTTACCATTCCTTCAAATATGGAATTTTTTAATCCAAAGGGAGGGTCTAGGTCCAAGACAAGATGGGGGCCACAAGATGTTGTGCAGGACAGCAAATACCTTGAACGGGAAAAACATCAACTAAAAAGGTATTTTGAAAATTTAGTAACCTCTGTGAAAATTGCAGATCAACTTGCCATATTTGGTCCGGCAGAAACAGCGGATAAATTTTTGGCCTATTTGGAAAAAGACCATCATAGGCTTGCACTAAAAGTTAAAGCTTTGGACAAAGCGGATAGTATGACCGACAATCAATTTAAAGCACTTGCCAGAAGTGTTTTTGGCATTTGATTTATCGTCAAATTGACTTAGATCATTTTATGGTCAATTGTTGTTGTTTACCTTCATTTTCAATCAAATGATTTGAAGGTGTCGAAAAAAAAAGAATTTCATCAAGAAAAAAAAATGGAAGAACTCCACTGGGAACTTCAAAAATGGAAATCCCAAATCCAGTTTATTCAAGATGAAATGCTTTTTATAGAAGGGCTTTTAAAGTCATATGTTTTTGAACCAAGAACGCCTAACCTATTTGAAAAACTAGAAATCTTCAAGCAGAAGTTTTTAAAGTCAAAAAAGGAAAAAGAAAGTTTAAAACGATTGATTTCCAAACATGAAAACAACATGGGAGGTATTTTGGAATGCACAACGGCAATATGTGATCTGGCTTATTACAAAAAACATGTAAATCTGGATTTAAAGGTAACGCAACACTATGATGACTACCTTAAACTTAAGGCCGAAGTCTACAATTATGCAGGGTCTGTTTTAAAAAGAAAAAAACCATTGTTTTGAATTTAAGTGCTTTGAGAGTTGATTCAAATCATTTTTTGGCAAAAGGCAGCTTTTTACATTGGTAGTAAATAGTATTCATTAATCTTAAATATATAACTATGTCATTAATTAAATTTAATGGAACCCGATTTCCATGGAACGAGAATTTAGCGGATTTTTTTAATCGCGACGCATTTGTAAATGATGATTTTTTCAGCTTGGAAAAGTCGTTGCCGGCAATGAACATTAAAGAACATGATGATGATTTTGAAATTGAACTTGCCGCCCCAAGTTTTGACAAAAAGGATTTTGAAATCACCATGAAGGATGACATTTTAGAAGTTTCTGCACAAAAAACTAAGGAAGAAACGGAAAAAGATGAAGACTACACACGTAAGGAGTTCAGCTACAATTGTTTTAAAAGAACTATGCAATTACCAAATACTGTTGATCAAAACCAAGATGTTAAGGCAACTTACAAAAACGGTATTTTAAAATTGAACCTTGTTAAAGCAGAAGAAGCTAAGGAAAAATCAAAACGTGTTATTGAGGTTGTTTAATCTTATAAAGGACGGTGAATGAAGCTTCATTCACCGTCCTAAATTCAAACTAGCTATGAAAAATAACACTATAAAAAAAGCATATACAGAATGGTTAAGTGCAGATGAAATGCACAGAGAATCCAAAAAATGGTCATCAGAATTGAAATTTGCCAAAGACGAGCAAAAGTTCTTAAATACTATGATACAGGATTATACTTTGGACTTGATTGATGTTAAGATTTTTGATGAGGTAAAAAGGGTTGTGGATTCGTTGAGCCAGGCAGAAAAAAACCTGGTTGAAATCTTTAAAAAAGTGCAGTTGCACGAAAATCAAATACTAATAATGGTAGATGAGGTTGACCAGATAAACATGGAGAATGCATATTTAGAAACCCATGCCGAGTTAAAAAAAGAGATACAGGATTATTTTGTTGACTATAGAGCATCCAAAACAAAAATTTTCAAAATCATTTCCAATGTGATGAAGAAAAAAAAGCAAAAAAGATTGCTTAGTTAGCCCTGTGGATTTTTATCCTGTTAATACCCTTTGATACTATTAATAAAAGGAAGATGAGAAAAATAATAACTCTAATGATTTTGTTTTCGGCAGGTTGTTCCTCAACTAGCTTAGTTACCAATTGGAAAAATCCAGATATAGTGCTGTTTGATGCCAATAAGGTATTGCTTGTTGGAATGACCTCGAATGAAGAAGCAAGAGTACAGTTTGAAACTAAACTTAAAGATGAATTCTCTAAACGAAATGTAGAGTCGATAAGAAGCATTGATCTTTTTGATGTGGAGTTTACCTCCTCAGAACAATCAGAAGAAGAACTTTCGGAGGTGGAGCAGCAGCTTCTGAATAAAGATTTTGATGCTATCCTTTTTACCAAAATCATAGGTTCGGAAAATAAAGAGACGTTTAGAAAGCGAATGTCCAATTTGGATTGGTCATTAAATAGTTTTAACGATGATTATTTGGAGTATCAGCCCATTTTCTACGAAGACGATTATTACGAGGAGTTTACCATTTATCATGCAGAGACCTCCTTGTATTGCATATGTGTAGGAAAGGAACGGGAACTTATTTGGAGGGGTAATATTGATATAATCGACCCTATAAATATTGATAAAACCATTAATGATTATATAAAACTGGTGGTTTTTGCACTAAAGGAACAAGATTTAATTTTCCGTAAAGAACATAGAGATGAAGTTACTAGTTTATAGTGCCAAAGAGTTTGAGATAGAAACCCTTAACAATGCCAATAAAGAGAAATACAAATTAACCTTTGTAACGCAAGCCTTGGATAGTACCACTGCTGTTTTGGCTGCAGGGTATGAAGCCATTTCTATTTTTTCCGGTGATGATGCCTCATTGGTAGTTCTCGAAATTTTAAAAGATCTTGGTGTAAAATTTATTACACTTAGATCTGCAGGGTACAACAATGTAAGTATTAAATCGGCAAAGCGTATTGGTTTAAGAATTGCCAATGCCCCGGACTACTCTCCACATGCTATTGCGGAACATGCAATATGCTTACTCTTGGCATTAAACAGGAAACTGATTCAAGCTAATGAACAAGTGCGTCAATACAATTTTCTTTTGGATGATTTAGTTGGTCATAATTTAAACGGAAAAACGGTGGGAATTGTAGGTACAGGTAAAATAGGTTCCATTCTAGTTCAGCTATTTCATGCATTTGGATGCAGGGTGATTGCCAACGATCTGAAAAACAACCCTTATCTAGAAAGTCAGTATGATTTAGAGTATATGGATTTAGAAAATCTCTGTAAACAGGCAGATATTATTAGTATCAATGTTCCACTTACGTATGAAACGCACCATTTGTTCAAAAAATCCTTGTTTGATATAATGAAACCAAAAGTTTTATTGGTCAATACCGCCAGAGGCGCGGTAGTGAAAACAATAGATTTAATAAAGGCAATTAAAACGAAGTCTTTAAGTGGATATGCCACAGATGTTTATGAGACGGAAAAAGGAGTTTTTTTTAGAGACAATAGTAAAAAGGGAATTAAAGATGAACAATTGAAGGAGTTGATTTCTCTGCCAAATGTATTGCTAACTCCTCATCAAGCTTTCGTTACCAAAGAGGCATTAAAGAAAATTGCAGAGACCACCATTTACAATATTGACTGCTGGTATGAAGGAAAGGGATGTAGAAACGAATTGGGTTATGAAACATTTGTTTCATAATAAAGGGCTCAATAATTTTGCTGACCCTTCAAGAATCTTTGTAGACCAGGGCCTTTTTTGATGTGTTTCTAGATCAAGTAAGATAGATTTGGAACAATCCATCAGAAAATCTTCTTTCATATTCCTGCATAGCTCATTATTATAAATAATGGCATTGACCTCATAGTTTTGCTGTAAACTTCGTTCATCAAGATTGGCTGTTCCCACGCTTACAATCTGGTCATCACTGATTACCACTTTACTGTGTAAAAAACCATCAGGATATAAATAGAGTTTTATACCCGCTTTTAAATAAGATTCAAAATATGCCCTAACGCACCAATCAACCACTTTTATATCGGTACTTGTAGACATCAATATCCGCACATCTATACCGCTCAAGGCCGCGGTCTGTAAACTTTGCAGAATTGCATGATTGGGAATGATATAAGGATTGATAATATAGACGTACTTCTCTGCATTGTTTATAATGGAAAAATAAACCTGTTCCATTGTGGCGAAGTCATCATCAGGTCCACTGGGGACTATTTGTACTTCCATGCCGTTTTTTTCTGTTGATATTGTCTTGGAATGTTTTAGAGATTCTACCTTTTCACCACCTGCCAAACACCAATCCGCAACAAAAATCCTATCTAAATAATTAGCTGCTTTTCCTTGTATTCTTGAATGGATATCATGCCAATTTCCTAAAGCTTCATCACCAATAAGGTATTTATCAGAGACATTGATGCCGCCTGTAAATCCCACGTAACCATCTATTACAATGATTTTTCTATGGTTCCTATAATTTATTGATGATAAAAGCCTTCCAAATCTAAAGGGTAGAAACTGATGTACTTCAACACCAATTTTCTGAAGGTTTTTGATATGTTTTTTGCTTAATGAATAGCTGCCAATACCATCATATAAAAGACGAATCTTAACCCCTTCTTCTACCTTTTTTTTAAATAGTTGCAACAATTTATTTGCTAGTATTCCATCCTCATAAATATAATATTGGATGTGTATATGATGTTTGGCATTTTCTAAGGCTGAAAATATAGATTCAAAGGTTTCTTTTCCATCCTTAAGAATCTTTACTTGATTTTGATGCGTTAAAGGGTAGTTACTGGTTTTACTAATAAGTTTTATGATTTTTCTATTGTCAGGATGCCGCTTAACCGATTCTTGATTTAACGGGGAGTGTATATCAGTTAAATAATCGCTTTTTAAATTGAAAAGCTTGTTTTTTCTTCGATTCCTGCCCAGCAATAGATATAGTAAAACACCACCAATTGGTATAGTGAAAATTGCTAAAAGCCATGCTAAGGTCTTACTTGGTCTAACACCGTTTAACAGTAGTCCAATGACCAAGACTAGCGCTAGTATAAAGTAAATAATTATTATGGCGATAAATAACATTAGTGGGAAAAACAACTTCAAGCAAAGATATGAACTGTTGATTGTTGAGCTTTTGATTTAAATCAGTTTGAAAAAGGGAGGATAAAAAAACTAAGTAAAAAGCAGTTTTTCTAAAACTACCGGCTTCTTTTGAACTCTTCACTTTTGGCCATAAGGTATTTCCAAACTTCAAAGGAATTCCCCGCACTGGATAAGTTAGAAAAGTCTTCCTGTGAGATACAAAAAGTAAGAAAGCCATCAATATTTTCAAGAGGAATTCCAGATTCTTCCGATATGGTTTTTTTTGAGAACATATTGATGATTTTTTTTTCCATTTTAATGCCCTCATCTACAGATACAATTTCTTTCAGTTTCTTTGTCCTTCCAGAAATGTAGTTGAGCGTTTTGTGCACATTTAGGTCCATGTAAAGACCAACAATGGGGAAAAAGAAAAGAGTATCCAATTGAATGCCCCCTTTGATAAATTTTCCTCTATCTGCCTCTAATAGCAGTCTTTCATTATGTGTGATAACTTGAACATTTGAATTAGGCAGTTTTAAGGATGATGCAGTAGCAACGGGGCCGTTACCGATTCTTTTAATATCAAGGTCAATGTTTCCTGATAAACTATAGGGCATAACAGTTACCTCATCCAATTTAACGATATTATCCACTAAATGAATGAGCATCAAAGAGGTGTTTAAAATGGTATTTGTAACCATAATTTTTTTGGTCAAGTATTGAACAGCGGTAAATTGTATGGAGTCGTTTAATTTGGCTTCAATAAAAAAAGCTCCCTCATTATTGGTAATTGTGGATTTTTGTGAGCTTAGGTTAACCACCAATACATCTGAGACGTCATTGCTCAAACTCTTAACTTTTCCATTTACGGTCACAATCGTTTCTTGACCAAACCCAGAATACGAAAAGGAAAAGAGTAGTACTAAAATGAGAGTTAAGAATCGTAGTTTTATTTTCATACGCGATTGATGTAACTGCGTAAAGCTATACTTTCATTCTTCGTTCTTTCTTAAAGAACATGTAATTAAATCTTAACGGAATTAGAAAATAACTTGTTTTTAAGCAGGAGATGTATTTTGAAGCTAAGATCAAATAATCCTAAAAACTGTTTATTTTAAAATACTCTAATGTACTATTGAATGTTGAAATTATACTTTCTATAAAACTTCTCTGTATGATGTAAACTATTTGTACAATGTATGTATAGTTATTTTACAGTGGTGGCTAAGAAATTATTGATTTTTTAATTTAGATAATTGATATTCAATCATTTAAATTTTTGGCATAAATATAGTTGTAAAAAATCCACAACACTTTAGGTGCCAAGTAAGTACTTGTTTTCCATCATTGGGCAAGTTTGCTAAGCCATCAATTTAAAAACGAGAATCATGTTCAAGAACAATCTGAAAATCGCTTGGCGAAATCTGAAACGCAACAAAGGTTACTCCATTATCAATATTGGTGGTTTGGCGGTCGGAATGATGGTGGTAATGCTTATCGGGCTTTGGATTACCGCTGAGCTCTCATTTAATACATATCACGATAATTATGAACGCATAGCTCAAGTATGGCAGCACCAAACAAACAGTGGTAAAAGAGTAACTCAAAATTCAATTCCTGCCCCTATGGGGCCAGAATTGGAGAATAGCTTTGGAGGTAGTTTTGAGCATGTAGTCATGTCCTCTTTCACTTGGGAGCATATCCTTTCAAAAGATGACAAAAAGCTTACGGAAAAAGGAAACTATATGGATGTGGGCGCTCCAGAAATACTTTCCTTAAAAATGTTGAAAGGTAGCCGCGATGGTTTGAAAGAACTTAATTCTATTCTTCTTTCAGAATCGCTCGCAAACTCTTTTTTTGGAAATCAAGATCCGATTGGAAAAGTAGTAGAATTAGATAATGAACTTAATGTTGTGGTAACCGGAGTGTATGAGGATTTGCCCATTAGTTCGGAGTTTTCAGAAATTATGTTCATTGCACCTTGGAAGCTTTATACATCATCTGTTGATTGGGTCAAATCCGCAATCGAAAATCCACGATGGGACGACAATTCCTATCAACTGTATGCTCAAGTTGCCGCCAATACGAACTTCGAAACGATTAACAGAAAAATCAAGAATATCAAATATGATAAACTAGACGCATCTCAAAAAGCTCTAAAGACTGAAATCTTTCTTCATCCTATGGCCGACTGGCATTTGAAATCCTCTTGGAAAAACGGTGTTCAAACAGGTGGTTTCATACGTTACGTCTGGTTGTTCGGTATCATCGGCTTTTTTATCCTTTTATTGGCATGTGTAAATTTTATGAACCTGAGTACCGCGAATTCCGTGAAAAGGAATATAGAAATAGGTGTACGAAAGTCTTTGGGTTCAAACAAAGGGCAATTAGTCAATCAGTTTTTGAGCGAGTCCATTGTTGTCGTTTTCATATCATTCTGTGTGGCTCTTTTAATGGTTTTGATTGTTCTTCCCTTTTTTAATGAATTGGCCGGTAAACAGATAGTATTCCCCTACAATAGTTTTGTGTTTTGGCTAATATGTCTATCAAGCATACTGTTGGTTGGGCTTTTGGCCGGAAGCTATCCAGCTCTTTATTTATCTTCTTTCAAACCTGTTAAAGTATTGAAGGGAAGTTTTAAGGCTGGTCGTTCCGCATCGGCTTTTAGAAAAGTTCTTGTAGTATGGCAATTTACGGTTTCCGTGATTCTTATTGTTGGCACCATAGTCGTCAGGGAACAGATTGAACATTCAAAAGAACGACCGCTGGGTTACGATAAAGAAGGGCTGATTATAATGGAAATCTCGACTTCTGACTATGAGGGTAAGTACAATTTGCTACGAAACGAATTAAAGAACCGGAATGCAATCGTGGAAATGTCGGAATCATCAAGTCCACTTACGGCTGCATTCAACAGCAATGATGGATTTTCATGGGAGGGAAAAGACCCAGGCTTCAATGATGAATTTGCTAATTTTTACATCACACATGACTATGGGAAGACAGTAGATTGGGAAATTGTTGAAGGACGAGACTTTTCAAGAGAATTTTCAACTGATTCTACAGCCTACATTATCAATGAGGCCGCCGTAAAATATATGGGTCTTGAGAACCCTGTTGGCAAAATAATGAAGTGGGGCAATAGCGAACATAAGATAATTGGTGTCGTGAGGAATATGCTATCGGAGTCGCCTTACGAATCGGTCAAACATGCCATCTATATGATAGACTACATTTACAATGCAAATTACATTGAATTAAAGTTGAATACGGACAAGAGCGCATCCGAAGCGTTGGCAATTGTTAAAGATGTATTTACGAAATATGTGCCAGAAGTCCCTTTTGAGTATCAATTTGTAAATCAAAACTATGCCAAGAAATTTGTCGAAATGGAACGCATCGGAAAACTCTCGGGGATTTTTTCTTTACTAGCGATTTTTATTAGCTGTTTGGGTCTCATCGGTCTTGCATCTTTTATGGCAGAACAACGCACAAAAGAAATCGGAATACGTAAAGTGTTAGGCGCATCGGTTATGAATTTATGGGCCATGCTTTCCAAAGACTTTATTGGTTTAGTCCTAATATCGGTTTTTGTAGCTACTCCAATCGCTTGGTACTTTATGAGCCAATGGTTAGAAAGTTATGCGTATCGAATAAAAATAAGTTGGTGGATTTTTGCTATTGCCGGAATGTCCGCTTTCATTATAACCGTACTGACCGTAAGTTTCCAAGTGATTCGAGCCGCCATTTCTGACCCTGTGAAAAGTTTACGGACGGAGTAGTACCCTAATAAAGGCCGTTTAACGAATCCAGTTTAGAAAATCTATGGAGTATTAAAAATGTTCGTTTTATGAAACTAAATCTCGCTGAATGGTTGTTTGAATTTACTTCTTTAAATTGTTTTAGTGATATAAACGCATCATTTAAAAAAACATGGTCTAGGATACTATCCTAGACCATGTTTTAGATTAAGTTAAAAGACTATTTGATAAAATTCACCACTCCGGTATCCATATCATAAACAGCTCCTTTAATACCAATCTCTCCTTTTTCCAGCATTGTTCTTAACAGATCACTCTCCTCGACTATCATTTCCATGGCATGTCGAACATTGTTCTCACTCACCTCGTGAACGAACAATCTGTTTTTGGATGATTTTGGCCCTTCGGACTTAGTGGATCGTTCAATTGCTGGCTGGATATTTTTGAGCATTTTGGTGACGTGCCCTAATTTGGCACCATCAATGGCCGAATGAATGGCCCCGCAATTCTCATGTCCCATTACTAGAATAAGTTTTGCTCCCGCTACCTTGGTGGCAAATTCCATGCTTCCAAGAATATCGTCATTGATAAAATTACCTGCAACCCGTGCAACGAAAATATCGCCTATTCCCTTATCAAATACGTCTTCTACCGGAATTCTACTATCAACACACGAAAGTACAATGGCTTTGGGGTATTGGGCATCGGAACTTTCCCGTATCTGTATGGAATGGTCCCTTGCTGTTAAGTCACTTCGAACAAATCTTTCATTACCGGCAGCTAAACTATTGTAGACATCATCAGGTGTAAGTGCTGCTTGTTCTTCCTTGGTCAATACACTTTCCACTAGAATACGGCTTCTATCAATTTCTATTGTTTCACTGGAAGTTTCTAAACTATAGTTTGTTTGCGAAAAACCCAATGTTGTCAATGCTAAAAAAATACTTGTGGCACTCAAAATTGTTTTCATAACCATGATATTTAAATTATACATGGCGAAATTAGATCACATAGTTTAGATTAATACTATTACTATTCATAATTAATAGTTAAACTATTGAATAATAATAGTATTACTATTGATTAATAATAAAAATATAACATTATGAGAAAAAAGGAAACGACCACATAATGTTTTTAAAGTTCGCTTTTCATCAAACCTTGGAAAGTTTATGATAATATGCGTACCGTATTAATATTTCTTGGTCTGTTTTTGTAATGAGCGGTATGGGAACAATGTTGGTTGCCTTGGCAACGGTAGGATATCAAGCAATCAAAGTTGCAAATGAGAACCCTATGAAAAGTTAACAGGCTGAATAATTCTAAAGAATATTTCATATTACTGCCTGTTAAATAGCTAGTTTAGGTGGATTAAACTAAATCTATTCCAAGGATTTTACTTTTACCTCTTCATTTACCAAGTTGCGGAATTGCGATAAAATTGCTTTGTTTTTAAGCTCATAATGCATGGGTATAGCAATTTGTGGTCTTATTCTGTTCACCATTTTTGCTGCCTCATCAATGTTCATGGTCAAGTTGTCTCCTCCAATTGGTACCATAACAATATCAATATCATTGATATTTTCCATTTCAGGAATATAGTCTGTATCTCCTGTATGGTAAATTCTGGTATTATCCGTAAGTGTTAAGACGTAACCTACATTTTTTTTTGATTTGGGGTGCGCTTTTATCCATAGAAAAACGTTTTTGGTATTATACGCATGCACTGATTTACATTGGATGCCAGCCAAGTCAACAAGTTGTCCTGGCCCCACCTCCTTTATGTTGTAATCTTTTTTTAATAGTTTTTTTGAAACACTTTTAGGGCATATGATAATAGTTTCTGGTTTAACGATTTTCTCAATCGTTTTTATAGAAAAATGATCGGGATGCCCATGAGTAATGAATATATAATCGGCCTTTTCCGAAATGTCCGTTTCTACAGGATCTATATATAGTACAATTCCTTTAGATAGGATTTGAAAACTAGAAGGAAAAAAGTCGGCTTTGTTCACCTTTATGGCTCCCCAAGTGGTAACCTTCAGGTTTTTACCAAATTCCAAAGTTTGGAGAGCAGGATTTCTTTTGTTGCTAACAGATACGTTTACCATAGTACAGCTTTGAATTGTTACGGCCAGCAAGTAGATATATGCTAAAACCGTCGTTCTTATTTTTGATTTCGACCAATCCACGATTTTTAAATTTGAGGAAGTAGACAGCTAAAATATACTCTCACTTTTGTTTAGAAAATGATAAAAATCAATTTCAACTTAAGTCCATCTTAATCTAGTATAAATTAGAAAAAAGCAATAATGGCCAAGATTAATTTTGGACCACTATTGCTTTTATAGATATACTACTTACTGCTTTTTTGAGGCTATCATCATATGCGGGCTAAAGGCTAGGAGATTAGTGTCATTCTCAGTAATGTCTATCAAATCCATTAGTGTTTTTTTAGTCCTTTCATTCGATATACTTATGAAATAATTCTTATCTAACCAAGCAATACCTTCAATGGCATAGGTGTTTAAATAAATCAAATCCTGTCCTTGAAATTCTTCTTTTAGTTCTTCAGGTTTATGGTAATAGGCTTCGGCAAGAAGCCATGGAAAATCATTTGGAGGATTATGTACCCCGGTCGTAAGCTCTTCTTTGCACATTTCAAAAAACGTTTTTTTGTGAATTAACCCCTGCAACAGACCAACTAGGGTTGATGCTGTATAATTAATTGAAAACCCTAAAATAACACCTCTCGATTTCGTAACTCTTTTGGCTTCTTTGATGGCTTTTTCTCTATCACGTTTGCTTTGTAAATGGTAAAGAGGGCCGTGTAAAATCACAACATCGGCAAAATTATTAGGAAAACTTAGCGCTCTCGCTTCTCCTAGATGAGCACTAAACTTGTTTTTCAATTTATTGGCTCTTGCCATGGCTTGGTCAATATGTTTAGGAACAGGATCCACCAGAAAAACCGAATGACCTTTTTGGGAGAGCCACTCGGCATATTTACCAGTACCACCACCCACATCTATTATTTTAGCCGATTGAAATGGTAAATATTTATCAATTAGCATTTTAATCCTTTCGAACTCGAATATTCCCATTCCTTTGTCCAGTCTGGTTTCTTCTGAAGCCTTATTGTAAAAGATTTCTATATCCCTACTTATCAATTGTTTTTTTTGCATTCTATTGAAGTAATTACCTCTCACATCATAAAGCCAGTAATGGCTAATGCGAAAGAGGGTCGATTTAAATTGTCGACCGCTTTTGGTGTTTTTAAAAATGATGTGATTTACAAAAGAGTGGACATAGCTATCCTATTGCACAAGATTTAGGAAAACCCAATAACATGTTCATTCTAACTAGGAGAATGTCTTCTGAAAAGACAAAATTGATATGTAAAAATTAATATACAGACCCTAAAAGTAGAAAATAAAATCTATCAAGGAAGCAAAGTTTATTTTATGATTTTGTTAGATATGAAGTTTACTTGAAGTTTTTAATATTGAAAGGCAATAAAATATTTTTCGCGCAACTATTTCTACCATTTGAATCTTTTATATCCAATTTGATAAATACTGCTTTAATGTTTAAGCCTTCATAAAGGAGAGATGTACATTGATAATGAAGAATAAGTTTAAAGATAAATATTACAACCACTTTGAAAAGAAAGAATTTGAGTTGCCCCCTCATTATTCACAACAAGAAAGTTTTTTAATGAGATACAAAGCTCGTTTTGAACACTACGAGTTTTTGGAAAACTGTTTGACGGTCATTTTTTTTAAGGAAGGCAATGGAGAGTTTCAGCATAAAAATACAAGGCTTAAGGCAAAGGACAATTCCTTTCTTGTATTGAACCCGAACGAAGGTTGGGAATATTTAAATGAAAACAATGACTATATAGATGTTTTGAGTTTTGGAATACCAAACAGTCTAAGCAGTCAGTGTATTCATTTTTTGAAGGATCATAATCAGCAATTATTGGATGACCCTTCACATTTTGGTCAGGAGTCATTTTCTTTTTTAGAAAAACCTTTAAACTCGGATTACTATTCATCAGGGAAACTACTTAAAAATATTTATGATCAAAGTAATACATACAGGTATGAATTTTTATGCCCTGAAGAACTTACTATAGAAGTACTACAATCCATATGTAAAGAACAGTTATTGGGAAACAAGATTACCAATAAGATTGATGCAAAGAAGCTCTCCACAAAAGAAGAGACACTAAAAAGGTTACTTATTGCTTATGAATTTATTCATGACAATGTTCAGAATCAAATATCTATGGACCAATTATCCCATGTTTCCTCTTTATCCAAATTTCATTTGTACGATTCTTTCAAAAAGGCTTTTGGAAAAACGCCCCATCAATACATCAATAGACTAAAACTGTCCAAAGCGAAGGAATATGTTGAGAATGGTGATTTTTCGGTAAGTGAAGTATCAGATTTGTTTGGTTTTGGCGACCAAAGTGTTTTTAGTAAAGTCTTTAAAAAAGCATATGGGCATCCCCCCTCGTATTTTCGTATTTAGCAAAAGTAGTAGTGCAAGTCTTTAATTGGTCTACGAGTACTTATCAGGTGACTCAATTTTTGGGGCTTACAAAGCATGGTTTTCTCCGTTGTTTCCAACAAACTTTAATACTAAAAAAATTGATTTTTTGACAAATGCTTTTGGGTAAGAACTAATTATTTTTGATGTTAGTTTAGTTTGAAGTGAACGTTTAAAACCCCAAATCATGAAAAATAAAATAATTTTCACAGTCACCTTATTTCTGACCTTAATCTCTTGCACCAATGATGATGATGCAACTGTAAGTGATGAAAAAGAAATTATAGCATTCTCTTTTTTAGTGGAAGATAATGCTGCCTTATCTGAAGATATTAAAGGTACCATAGATAAAGAAAAAAAGACCATTACTCTGGCTTTCTCAGAAGTAATAGATGTTACTAGCCTAAAATCGACTATTGAAATCTCTGAAAAGGCAACAGTAAGCCCTAATAGTCAAGTTGAAAAAGATTTTTCAAACCCTGTTATTTACACGGTAACTGCCGAGGATGAATCCACTTCCAATTATACGGTTACGGTAACAGTTCCAAATTCGGATGAAAAGGAAATTACATCCTTTGTTTTTTTAGCAGAAGAAAATGGTGTGCTATCAGCAGATGTAACAGGTACAATTGATGAAACCAATAAGACCATTATAACTGAGCTTCCTTACAATACAGCTTTGACCGCATTGGCACCTACACTTACCATATCATCTGGTGCTGAGGTAAATCCAAAAGATAAGGTTGTTGTTGATTTCACAAATGATAAAGTCTATACAGTAACTGCTGTAGATGGAACTACAGAAGAGTATACAATTTCTGTTACAAATGCAGCAATTACGGATAGGGATGTTCTTATTGCTTGGTACAATGCAAATCCTGATAACACCTTAAGTTGGGATTTTTCAGAAAGTATAGAAACTTGGGAAGGTGTTACGGTAGAAAATGGAAGGGTAACGGCTATAGCTTTAGGAGGTGAAAAAATGGCAATAATCACACCCCTGATTCAACATCTTACAGAAATGACTACCCTGCAATTGTATAGTAATGGTATACAGTCAATTCCTGAGGAAATAGGAAATTTGAATAAATTGAGGGCACTACGAATGATAGATAACGAACTTACTGCATTGCCAGTGGGAATAGGCAATCTATCCGCCATGGAGTATTTGGTATTCCACAATAACGATTTGACTCAAATTCCACCTACAATTGGGAATCTTACTGAATTAATAGAATTAGATTTAACATTCAACGACCTGAATGCAATACCAGAGGAAATTGGCACACTTACCAAGCTTAAAAGTCTTTCTGTTTATGGTAGCCGTAATTTGGCATCTATTCCAATTGAAATAGGTAATCTTACGGAACTTTTAAATCTAAGCTTGGGATATTGCAACCTTTCCAGTATTCCAGATGAGATTGGGAATTTAACCAAGCTGGTTGATTTGCGCATAGATGAAAATCAATTGACAGCTATCCCAAAAGAAATAGGTAACCTTAGTAGTCTTTTATCATTAAAACTTCAAAAAAACTTACTTACCGAACTACCCTCTGAATTGGGTATGCTCAGCGGTTTAGTTGAATTAAATATAGAAGAAAACCAAATAACGGTTATTCCACAAGAAATTTGTGATTTAGACGATGCCAGTCTTATTTTAATTAAGGACCCTGGGGCCTCTTGCCCTTAGGAAGTGGTTTTTTCAGCATTGGGGTGTCAATTTGCACTCCAATGTTGATTAATCTTTTCGTTGAGTAAATGTGTAAAATCCTTCAGCTTTAAGAGGAGACTTTACTAATCTCTATAGTCCTCTTTGTTGAATTTTACAATATAGTGGTTAAAGAAACTATTGGCTCCCGGACTATTCCTGCTACTGGTAAAGATTAAATATTTTTCATCTTTGGTCACATAAGGGCTTCCGTCATATCCGTTTGAATTTATTTTTGACCCCAATGATTTTGGATCGCTCCAGACGTTATCACCTTTATGGAAGGTAATATACAAATCAGAAAAGCCCATGTTTCCTTCACGATCAAAGGCTGCAAAAATTAAAAACTCTTTATTGGGAGAAGCAAAAGCATCTCCTTCAAATCTGTTCTTGGAGTTTATGTTGTCAGGAAGGGCAATAGGTTTAGCGTATTTCCCATTGTTATAGGATGCAAAATAAATGTTGGAACTTCTACTACCGTCCTGGGGCAGCATGGAAAAGAATAGTGTTCCATCCTTGGTGCGCCAAGGATAGCCTACCCCGCCAGGATTTGGAAACACAATTTTCGGTTTGCTCCAATCATTATTATGTTTGTGGGATTGCCACAGTTGAAAGTTTGTGGTGATACTATCTTGGTTAACCTGATAAGGTAGGTTGGACATAAAAATTAGATGGTCACCTTTAGGATTGACATAGGGATCTGAATAATTATAAATGGAGTCAAATGGGATAGGTTCCGGTTCTGAAAAGTGTTCTCCATCATATTTTTGAAAGACCAATTGTTCTCGATTAAGCAGCCGTTTACAATAGAAAATTAAGTTATTTTTTTGGGCAAAAGCATTGTTCCATTGCAAACTGCTCGTGGATATTTCACCAGGAAACAGCTTTACTGGAGATTTGGCTCCAGCATATTTTGAAAGAGGATCCTTGTCAGTAGCTTGTTGTCCAAAAGAACAACCAACTGTCAAGACAAGAATTAGGAAAAACGTATTGAGGAATTTTGTTTTTTGATGCTGCATAGTTATAAATTACTAATCACAAATAGATTTTCTGATTAAATATGAAGAAATATCACTTCGGTACATTGTACACAAATAGGATAGTGTTTTAAACATAAAAAAGTCATTTTTTAAGACTAAAATCAACCCTAATGAATTCATCTTCGTCCGGAGGGCCGGCAACAATCTGGAGATAAGGTTTTTCGGAAATGGTCATTACAACGGATGCAAATGTAAAACCCATTCCATCATTTTGGTTGGCCTTGCAAACAGACCCTTCTTTGCTGTCTTTAGATTTAAGCGTGTTCATGAGCACTTGGTCCGTGAGCTTCTGTTGTGATGCAATTCTTTCTTTTACACTATAGAACCTTTGGTGGCTATCGGTATTTAGTTTGTAGGCATCAGTGCTTTTAGGATTGTATTTTTCAAACCATGGTTTTACATCATCATTAACTATCGGATGATTGGTATGGTAAACCGCTCCATTAGTGTTCTTTGGATTAAACCGAACTACCTTGTTTGCAGATGCCTCAAAATCATAAACCTCTCCCTGAATACCAATAATATAGTTTTGACCGGAAGCGTGATTGACATTTTTTACAAAATCGAGTAGTTTTTTCTTGTTTGTTGAATTGATGATGCGCCGAATGATAAAAGCCACAGGCAAACCATTTGATGAGGCATTTAATGGTATTAGGGTATTTACACATACGCCGATACCTTCTTCATTTAAACCGTTTAAAGCAATTAAGCCAGGATGAGTTAAAATTAATTGTTCGGGCCTATCTATGGTGCGCTCCAAACGCATTAATACCTGAAAACCGTCTGTGTAATTCTCAAGATCCATGTTCTGCGAGAGATATCCTGGATTTCCATTCATTGCAGGGACTCCAATTCCGCTGCAGTGATGGTTATGTACATTGTTTACGTATACCCAAAATTCGTCAAGAAGGTTGAGTACAAAAATATCGTTGAATTTTTGGCCTGACCCTTCGGCAATACCTTTAACTTCCTCATATAAATCAGGAGTCCATTTTTTAATGCTTTCAGTAAAATTGGCATATTCCAAGAATTCTTTTAAAATGCTATCTGCCTCTTTACCAAGCTGCCGGGTAGTATTTGTTTTCCATTTTGAGATAATAGCGGCAATGCCATCTTTTAATTGTTTACCGTGCTGTAGCCCCAAATCATAGCCAGAACCGGAAAAAGTGACCATTTTTAAAGCCCTTTTGGGCTCTTGCCCAAAACAAAGCACTGAAACAAATAGAATAGTTAGAAAGAATAATTTTTTCATGTGTGAAAATATATTGTTGGAAACAGTTTTATAAGGATTTTGTGTTTACAAAAAGTGGTGCAACTGCTGAAATAACCGCACCAATGATTATTCCGCTTACCGTCCCAAACTTTAGATAAAAAGACGGGGTGACCATGCTTCTTATTTTTTGAATGGTTTCATAGTAATCCACACCACTTGGGTCAAGACTATTAATTTGATTCTCTACAGCGGTTCTAATCATTAGGTCATCAATATGGATTAAATAAAAATACATGAAAAGGGAGCCTAATAATGCACCGATTATACTTACAAATAGCCCAAACAAGAATTTGTTTTTATAGGTGGATATAGACGACTTATTGTTATGCAGACCCAAATAGATTATAATAGGGTAGGGAAGGTAACTCAACCAACCTACTAGATTTTCACCCGAAATTCCAAAAAAATTAAAGATTGTAAAGTAAAGGATACAAACCAAGCTAAGTATAAGTCCATATGTAATTGCTTTTTTCATCATATCAATTTTCTTTAATATTAATCCCAAACGTATTTCCAGGTGTTATCGGCTTGCTTTTTCCAAATGGTTAAATAAATGCCCCTATATTCTTGTAGCTCACCTTCCGTATTAGGGATTTTCCATACGTATTTGCCATAAGTATAGGCCATATCATTGCTGGAGGACAATTCTATTTTGTCAGGATTCCAATCTACGGCAGCTTTTTGATACATGGGGGTATTATAGAAATCATAGATTTCTTCCTGCCCTTCTATTAATCTACCATTTCTATTTAATGCTGCATTCTCAGCGGCAAAAAATTTGAAAGCCGTGGCAATTCCTTTTTCTTGAGTCATTTGCTGAAATGCCTTTTCTACCTTGAACACTTCCTGTTGAATGTCATTAAAATCTGTTAGAGCAGTTTTTGGAGTATCATCATTTTGGCCATATACCTCGGCGATTGGAAATAGTGTAATAGTAAATAGGAACAATAAATTAAAGCCTCGGTTTTTCATGAATGTTTTTTTGAAAGTCTCTTTTTTAAGATACGAATGTTGCTTGTTAATACTAAAAGGAAGAATACTGTTGTAATGATACTACCTTCAAGTCCAAATATTCCTCCTGAAATCAAGTCTGAGGATTTTACAGTTGTTTTTATCAACCATGCCTGAGACTCTTTACCACTATTAGGCAAACCGAATATTATATTTTGACCAAAATTCCACATGCAATGAAAAGCAATAGCGTAGCCCAGATTTCTCGTATAAGCAAAATTGGAGGTGGTAATGGCACCAAACAAGATTAGGTTAAAGACTCCCAAAAAAGTTGCATTTTCGTTTGCGCCATGGATTAAGCCAAATGGCAAAGCAGAAATACATATGGAAAAAAAGTATCTGTATGGGTATAATCGATTGCTGGGTTTAAATGAGTAAAAAGTTAGAATAAAAAGAAAGGAGGTTGCCAAAAGCTCTTCAAACAAACTTCCTGTGAAATAGCGCAAAAATTGACTTAGAAACACAAGCCAAGGCTTATGGGTTGGGAAAGCAGTACCTGGAGAAAAATCGAGTACAATATTACTTCCTTGTATGATCAAGACCAATATGATTATACCAAAACTTATGATAATGCCAAGGATGAAATTCTTCCAAATTTTGAGCCCAAGATGTAATCCATACTTAGCCAATGAACTTTTATCTAAGTATTTGGAGTAGATGTACAAGGCCAAGACAACCGCAAAAGCCGAAACAACATTTACCATAAAAGACAGATGGAAAGCACTATCCTTAAAAAATGGAACACCAATCTTGAGCGCCGTAAAGCCTATAATCTGAAAAAGAAGAACAAAGGATACTAGCTTTGCTAGTACCCTAAGTTCTCCCCGCTGATTAAATAGTATTTTTTTTAGCATCGGCCGCTACGGAATAAATTAAAAAGCATTTAGAGAAAAATCAGCTTTTGAGCAAAAACTCCACTGGAATTGGATTTTCATCGCTTTCTTGTGCCCAAAAAATATTTACGACCCGCCATCTGTTTCCATCATTGAGCAATTGAATACTGTTGATGCCTCTCATAAAGGGTTCGCTGTCTGTTTTGGTTTTAAAGCACTGATAGGTACTGAATACTTGAGCAATATTACCGAACACTTGAACCTCTCTATGGATTTCTTCCTCAAAAAAGCCATTTTCGATCAACCACTTTCCAGAATTTTCTACATACTCCTGAGGTGTCACGAAAATGGCACCAACCATACCTTTTGGATTTTTGCCCGTTGCCACCAATTTGGCTTTAGGGTGATATATATATCGCATTAAATCCCAATCGCGCTCTTCACCTTTTTCACCTGAAATAACACTATACAAGGTTTTTATGGTACTGTCTATTGTAGCGGTTTTTCCTTCGTATTTATCTGTGCTTTCCTGTGAAAAAATAATACTGTAAATAAAAAGGCATATAATAATGGGAAGTCTAGTCATCGTTTTCAATTAGGGTTAACTACTTTTTAACATTTATTTATATAACTACTATAGCTGATTATCAACTAACTTTCCAAAAATAGGTTCGACAGGACTCTGTTTTATGTTGATTTCGAAAATCCAGAGATGTTTTTATTATGAATACAATGATCATGTTGTCTTTTTTCTCCGGAATATCAATTCCAGGCGGTTTTTTGGTAGCAGCCTATTTTTTCTATATCAGGAAGGAGCATCGCCTAAAAGTCAACCTTCTTTCTGCACTTTTTGTAGCATTATCTTTACGTTGCTCCAAATCCTTTTTATGTTTTTCTCTAGGAATGCCCAATTTTGGCATGGCTTTGGGTTTTTTGGGTTTGGCTAGCATAGGGCCATTACTTTGGATTTATGTGAATTATGCAAACAACGTTGGAGTTAGCCGGATAAAAACAAAAGATTACTTTCATTTTATAGTCACCATTATTGGTTTTTTTGCCATTACTGTTTTTGGAAGAGAGTTTGCAGCTGAATTGTATTTGTATACTACATATCTTTTATTGTTTTATGTGGCAATGGCCTGGAGAAGGTTTTTACAATTCCAGAAGAAGAGCAACAAGGATCTTAGAACTTGGAACCAAATGTTATTAACTTCAATAACCGTTTTTTGTGGAATATTCCTAGCACAATATCATACCGATTATATTGTCAATTATACCATTGGAGCTGCATTTGCATCAGCTACGTTCTATATACTGTTATATTTCGCCCTAAAAACACCAGTGCTTTTTCCCAAAAAACAAAAAAACAGGAAGAGTGATCCCCAGGTTATAAAGAAAGTTCAAAGAGCTATCGATGTAGAAAAAATATATAGACAACCCTCATTAACATTAGATCAATTTGCCAAAGAGTTGGGGCATCCATCTTATTTGGTATCTAGGACGATTAAGACTGAATTTGAAAAGTCGTTCTCTGAGTTGATCAATCATTTAAGAATTCAGGAAGCGATTCAGGAACTGTCCCAAAACAGTCAAGAATACCAAAAAATTGAAGGTTTGGCCTATGCTGTCGGATTCAATACTCCATCCACTTTTTATGCAGCATTTAAAAAGGTCACAGGAATGAATCCTACCGAATATCAACATCAGATGATAGAAAACGAGAAAGGTATAGATTAAAACAGGAATCCTTTATACGCCTAGCCGATAAGTAGCTTTCAAAATAATGGATCTGTTGTTAAGATCAAACCCTTCTGTAGTATTGTTTTGATTGTAGATTAGGAATATGTCAGACAAAGGAGAATACCTCCATTGCAATCTTGAAAAAACACTAAAGTTCTCCCTCAGTGAATTATACTGGACAGTATTGCTAAGGAAAAGTTTATTGGTAAAACTAAGGGAACCATTAAATTTGACCAGATGAATTTCTAAATCCCCAAAATTATTGGGTAAATCTATATTATTGTAATCATAGGATAGGCTGAAATTTCCCCAATAACCAAAACGAAAGTTTGCTGAAGAATACAGACTTGCAATATTTCCGTTATAAAAGGAACCTATGGTACCGCCCATAGAATACGTCAATCGTTTTCTTATATCTGAATTATAGCTTAAAGAACCATTCCAAAAATTATAATTCTGAACTGGTAGGTTATCAAACTCATCGCCTAAAAAGTTGGTAGGGAACTGGAGATCGATTTCCCTATTGTTTCCAGTAAAAGTTAATGCACTGGTATTTCTAAAAAATACGTCATAGGCCAGATTGTTTTGCCTTTCAAATAAGCTTTTATCAGAGTAGTATAGATAATGCCATGTTCTAGCACCGTGTCGGATAATTACAGAATTCTCTTTTTCTGGAATAAAGGTGTACTTGACCCATGGGTTAACAAAGGTGTATCCCTGTCTTACCAAGTCACCCGTAGCAGCATTGAAATTAAAGATTCTTGGAGCAAACCCTAAATCTGCTCTATAATGGTCATTGATGGTGTTGAAGACCCATCCTGTTCCAAATTTTCGAGTGTTATAGCTTCCTTCTGTTCCAAAAAAGTGTCCATCGGAAAAATCTTTGGCAATACTTGAATGGTAGGTTATCGTATTGTTGAAGTTTCCTTTCTCTGAAACATAGGAGAACTCTCCGCCAAAATTCTGGCTATAATCATCTATTGTGGTATCTCCTGTAGTATTTCTGTTTATAAACAATCCTTTAAAGAGAGATCGTTTCAACACTTTATAATTAAAGGCTGCAATGGTATTGTTTTCAGCTGGTCTTTCTTTAGCTTGTTTACTTTGCACATTCATGACCCCAATTCTTAAATTGTTGCCGAGGTTACCCGTAACTTTTGCGCCAAAAAGAATGGGAATGCTCATACTATTGGCCAAACCTATTCGACGCGAAAAGAAAGGTCTGAAGTTTTCATTTCCAAAATTGGTAAAGATGTCATTGTTCTCCAGAAAGAAGTCTCTTCGCTCTGGCAGTGAAATATCAAATCGAGTAATGTTCACTACTTCTTGATCCACATCTGCATTGGAAAAATCTGGATTAACAGTGATATCACCATAAAGAGACTTTGTAATCGGAACCTTGATGTCTACACCAACATCAATTTTTTCTTCAGTAGTAAAATCATCACCTATTCTGTTTTTAAACGATGAGGTAGTGGAGTAGGGTTTAATGAACATGGTATTGGTTTTTACGTTTGGGATATCTGTCCACTCTAAAGTACCCATATAGTTGACATCAATGGCGTTAAAGTTTATTGGGAAAGGTGTCCAGGTGTAGTAAAAATTCTCAATTTTATCGGTCCTAATAAAATTGATTCCCCATTCCATATTGTTCTTGTTATAGCGTAAACTACTAAAGGGTATGGCAAATTCCGCGTACCAATAATCATCATATTCTTTAACAGCAGAATACCATCGTTCATTCCAGGTTTCAGAATAGAAAGTTTGAGAAACTTCAATACTAAGGTTTCCATCAATTTCAGCACCTCCGGCATTTACACCGAACATTACACCATTTTGCTTTCTATTTATGGGGTCAATAACGATTGTAAATGAATCGCTGTTCCAATGAGCATTATCAGAATCTCGTTGCAGGGATTGTATTATCCGTTTTCCCTCATCATACATCTTTGCACTTATAAATAGCATCTGATCATTATGAGTGAGTTTTATTTCGGTCTTATTTTTTGCGAATCCTTTATCACTTGGGTTGTGATTGTACAATTGATCAATCAGGTTGTGGGATTCCCATTCTCCTTCACTTTCAATACCATCAATTTTAATGGATTGGGAAGTGCTAGAAATTATATATTTAAAACCTTCTCGCGTGGGAATGTCTTCTTGAGAAATAGTTAGTTGACAGATAATTAATGTGAATAGAATTACAAATACATTTTTCAAAACAATTCAGGTTTAAGATTGATGATTAACTGATGACCGCAATTTTGATTTAAAGGAGCAGTAAGGTCTATTGATTTCGGAAATCTAGATATGATAACAATGAAGTAGTGATATCATGTCTGTAATTAGCGTAATTCACGAAAACCTTTTCGAAAAGGTTTCGTTTTCTAAAATTGTTTATAACTGTATGATTATAAAATAGTTATGATATTTTGAATATACTTAACGAGTTACTGCTTAGCCTCCTTCCTGATTAAATTACGACCTCAATTCCCTTTTTAGAATAAGCATTCTTTAAATTTGAGTAAGTCCAATAATTTCGGAATCCATGTATTATTTAGGAATAGATTTAGGCAGCTCATCAGTTAAGGTAGCTTTGGTGGAACGCAGTAGCGGAAAGAACATAGGAGTTGTTCAAGAGCCTGAAGAAGAAATGTCCATGTATGCTCTTCAAAAAGGATGGGCCGAACAAAAACCAGAAGATTGGTGGGACTTTGTCTGTAAGGGAATCAAAAAAATTAAAAAAACGCATAATGTTTCAAAAAAGGATATTGTTGGAATAGGCATTGCTTATCAAATGCATGGTTTGGTTATTGTTGATGAAAACGGGGAGCCTTTGCGTAAATCCATAATTTGGTGTGATAGTCGGGCAGTTGAAATTGGCAATAAGGCCTATCAAGAAATAGGAGAGCTTGCATGTGATGAACATTTGTTGAATTCCCCATCCAATTTTACTGCATCAAAATTGGGTTGGGTAAAAGAACATGAACTGGAAATTTTTAAACAGGTATCCAAATTCATGTTACCTGGCGATTACCTTGCCTATCGCTTTTCTAATGCCATAAACACGACTATCTCAGGATTATCAGAAGGTATTTTTTGGGATTTTAAAAAGGATGCTATTTCAGAAGATATATTAAATCACTTTCAAATACCACAGAGTTTAGTTCCAGAGGTTGTTGATACTTTTGGCAATCAAGGAAGAGTTTCGGCAAAAGGTGCTGAAGAAAGCGGATTGTTAGAAGGGACCCCGATTTTGTATAGAGCAGGAGACCAACCCAACAATGCCCTTTCATTAAATGTGTTCCATCCAGGTGAAGTGGCAGCAACAGGAGGCACATCTGGAGTAGTATATGCCATAACCAATAACCTTTCAGTCAAAGAGAGTTCTCGCGTGAACAACTTTGCGCATGTCAACTATCAAAAAAACATTGCAAAGAATATTGGTAAACTACTTTGTATCAACGGCGCAGGAATTCAGTATAGATGGTTATTAAATAACTTGGCAGTGACTTCTTATGAAGAAATGAATATGTTGGCTTCTGAAATTGAAATTGGATCTGATGGTGTTTGCCTTATTCCATTTGGTAACGGAGCCGAACGAATGCTCTTAAACCAAGACATTGGAACCAGAATCGTCAACCTTAATCTAAATAGACATTCAAAAGCACATATATGTAGGGCGGCATTGGAGGGCATAGCCTTCTCATTTGTCTATGGTATTGAGCTTATGAAATCTGATGGTATTGAAGCTAAAGTAATCAGGGCTGGAAATGATAATCTGTTCCGTTCTGAAATATTTGCAAATACCATTGCTACCCTAATTCAACAAGAAATTGAAATATATAATACCACTGGCGCGGTTGGAGCGGCTAGAGCATGTACAATAGCATCAAATGGATATGATACTTTTTCATCTTTAATGAAAAACGACCATGTAATGACCTATATGCCTTTTAAGGATAGAGAACAATACCAGAAGGCATATAATGACTGGAAAAAAGAACTCGGATTAATAATAAACAAATAGTATTTAGAATGGCACTTTTAGGAGATAAGGAATTTTTCAAAGGGATAGGAGAAATAAAATATGAGGGCAAGAACTCTGATAACCCCATGGCATTTAAATTTTATAATCCAGACCAAGTTGTAGCTGGTAAAACCATGCGTGAGCATTTCAAATTTGCGGTAGCGTATTGGCACACCTTATGCGGTACTGGCGGAGATCCTTTTGGTCCTGGAACTAAGGTTTTTCCTTGGTCAACAGCTTCTGACCCTATAAAAGCTGCAGAAGATAAGGCTGATGCCGCTTTTGAGTTTATTACGAAAATGGGTTTTGATTATTATTGTTTCCATGATCATGACCTCGTAGATGAAGGAGCTACACTTGCAGAATCTGAAAAGAGGGTTCAAAAAACCGTGGAATACCTCAAACAAAAACAGGAAGTCTCAGGAGTTAAATTACTCTGGGGAACTGCTAATTGCTTTTCTAATCCTAGATATATGAACGGCGCGGCTTCCAATCCAAATTTTGATGTGGTGGCAAGAGCAGGTGCACAAATTAAAATTGCCTTGGATGCCACAATTGCCCTTGGAGGAGAAAATTATGTTTTCTGGGGAGGGCGGGAAGGCTATATGTCTCTCTTGAACACCGACATGAAATTGGAGCAAGACAATATCGGACGTTTCTTGAACATGGCAAAAGATTATGCCAGAAGCCAAGGGTTTAAGGGAGTGTTTTTTGTGGAACCAAAACCTATGGAACCTACAAAACATCAATATGATTTTGATGCTGCGACTTCAATCAATTCGCTTAGAGCGTATGGGCTCGAAAATGATTTCAAACTAAACATCGAGGTAAATCATGCCACCCTTGCACAACATACTTTCCAGCATGAACTTCAGGTAGCAGCTAATGCAGGTATGCTCGGAAGTATTGATGCTAATAGAGGGGATTATCAAAATGGCTGGGACACGGATCAATTCCCGAATAATGTTATGGAAACTGCTGAAGCCATGCTTGTTTTTCTGAAATCTGGAGGGCTGCAAGGAGGTGGTGTAAATTTTGATGCTAAGACAAGACGAAATTCAACAGATTTAGAAGACATTTTTCATGCACATATTGGCGGCGCAGATACATTTGCAAGAGCACTTTTAATTGCGAATGCCGTATTGGAAAATTCACCTTATCAGTCTTTGTTAGATAATAGATATTCCTCGTTTACAAAGGGAAAAGGTTCAGAATTTGCTCAGGGAAAATTATCACTAACGGATTTGTATGAGTATGCAGGTAAAAATGGTGAACCAAAACAAATCAGTGGAAAACAAGAATTGTTTGAGAATATTTTAAACCAATATTCATAAACCTTAAACATGGAATCAATACTAGAAACAGCTGATTGGTGGGTTTTGGGTGCATATCTTGCAGCCCTTATTGGGGTAGCTGTTTGGGTGGTACTTCAAAAGAACAAGAATACAGAAGACTATTTTTTAGCCGGCAGAAATGTTGGCTGGTTTGTCATCGGTGCTTCCATTTTTGCTTCTAATATTGGTTCTGAACATGTTGTAGGGCTTGCAGGTACAGGTGCGGAATCTGGCATGCCAATGGCACATTACGAGCTGCATGCTTGGATTGTATTGCTTTTGGGTTGGTTGTTCCTTCCTTTCTATTTTAGAAGTAAGGCCTTTACTATGCCCGAATTTTTAGAGAAACGTTTTGATAGCCGATCTAGATGGTTTCTTTCGGTATTCTCATTGGTGGGTTATGTCATCACCAAGGTTTCCGTAACCATTTATGCAGGTGGAATCGTGGTCTCGGAATTGTTAGGAATTCCTTTTTGGTATGGAGCAATAGGTATTGTGATTTTTACAGGAGCGTATACTGTTATTGGAGGAATGAAAGCAGTTATTTATACCGAAACATTACAAACAATAATTCTGATTGCTGGCTCTTTGATTATAACCTACCTAGGGTTAGAGAAAGTAGGGGGTTGGGAAGAACTCCGACTTGTTGCCGGTAGTGAACATTTTAATATGTGGCGCCCAATATCGGATCCAGATTTTCCATGGACAGGGATGCTCATAGGAGGAACAATTGTGGGGGTTTGGTATTGGTGTACTGATCAATATATAGTTCAAAGAACCTTAGCGGCGAATAATATTAAAATCGGTAGGCGTGGTGCCATTTTTGGTGCCTATTTGAAACTACTGCCCATTTTCATCTTTTTAATACCAGGTATCATAGCTTTTGCCCTCGCCAAGCAAGGAGTACTTACCTATGAGAAAAGTGATGAAGTATTCCCGGTATTGGTAAAAACACTTTTACCTGTTGGCTTAAAAGGATTGGTTGCTGGAGGGTTAATGGCTGCCTTAATGAGTTCATTAGCATCGGTTTTTAACTCTTGTTCTACAATTTTCACTATAGATATCTATAAAAAATTAAAACCGTTAACCGAGGAGAAAAAGCTTTTGAATGTTGGTAAAATTGCAACCTCTATTGTGGTGGTTCTTGGTATTATTTGGATTCCAATCATGGAAAAAATAGGGGGCGGGGTATTGTACCAATATTTACAGAGTGTTCAATCGTATATAGCTCCTCCCATAACAGCAGTTTTCTTGTTGGGAGTGATATGGAAGAGGGTAAATTCAAAAGCTGCGATTGTAACCCTGTTCTCAGGATTATTGATGGCTGCACTAAGGATTTTAGCAGAAATATACCAAACTGATTTATCAGGTGCCCTTTTAACTTTTGCAACCCTCAATTTTGCGCATATGGCCATCTTTATGTTTATCCTTTCGGTTGTTATCTGTATCAGTGTTAGTCTTGCTACCAATCCACCGGATTACTCGCTTATTAAAGGGCTTTCTTTTGGCACGTTAAGCGCCCAAGACAAACAATTGAACAAAGAAAGTATATCAACTATTGACATTATACTTTCAGTATTTTTGATTGTGATAGTCGTTTTGGTTTTATCATACTTCACTGGATAAAACGAATTATGAAAAATACACTTATATCCATTTTGGTTCTTTTTCTGATGGTCACCTGCAAGCCCATCAAACAGCAAGAAATTTCTGTGACTCCTGCGGAAATTGGAAAACGTAAGTTGGCCAAATTTGAACCAAAAGAAGGAGTTCTGCTATTTGTTGGTCAAGAACTGGAGGCTGTTGGGGGGCTAGAGAAATATAATGATGGATATTTGGACCATTTTGATAAACCTGCAGGTTGGACTACTTACACAAATATAAACCCAGGAGAATATTCTTTTTACCGAAGACAACGTGGATTGGATGGACTTTGGGAAACGCATGATTGGGGGGATAATGACTATAATGCCATGTTACAGCATACTGACCCTGATTATTCCAATATGGCTTTAGCCATTGGTCTGCAATTTGTGAACCATGAAAAAAGGGTAGCGGACGGCACCCATGATAAGTATATTGATAAACTTGGAGATTTTTTAATTTCTTTAGGGAATAGACCAGTATTCTTGCGTATCGCTTACGAATTTGACGGCCCTTGGAACCATTATGATAGAAAGTCCATCATTGCGGCTTACAAGCATATTGTTGACAAATTAAGAGCAAGAGGAGTTAACAATACTGCATATGTATGGCAATCCGCCGGGACCATGGCGCCAGACCAGAAACATTTGGAAAAATGGTACCCTGGTGATGATTATGTAGATTGGTTGGGATTCTCTTTTTTCAATGGATGGAAAAAGCAAAAAATGATTGAATTTGCAAGATTTAAAGGGAAGCCAGTATTTATAGCCGAAGCTACACCAACATCTTCTGATTTAGTCTGGGACCCAAAAGAAAACCAAGGAATCACTAAAGAAATGCAATTGTCAAACCCTAGCCAGGCTCAAATGGCATGGGATGAGTGGTTTTTACCTTTTTTCAATACTATTAATACTAATCTTGACGTGGTAAAGGCTGTGCATTATATTAACTGCCATTGGGATTCCCACCCTATGTGGCTCCAAAACCCAACTTTTAAAAAAATTGATGCTCGCCTGCAATTAAGTGACACTATAAGTAGAAGGTGGAGAGAGCGAACCTCAAGAGCACCTTTTATTCTGTCTTCAGAAGAGTTATACGATAAATTGTATAACAATAAATAATTATGAAAAAGATAGCTTTAAAAGATATTGCAGCCAATTTTGGAGTATCCATTTCTACGGTTTCAAAAGCTGTCAATGACAGTCATGAAATCAGTAAGGAGCTAAAGGAAAAAATTCAGAAATATGCCAAAGAACACCATTACAGACCAAATCATGTTGCCCTTAGTTTGCTAAAAAAAAGCACAAAGACCATTGGGGTAATAGTGCCCAATATTCTTAATTATTTTTTCACACAAGTTTTTTACGGAATTGAAAAGACGGCAAATTCTAGAGGCTACAGCATTATAAGTTGTATTTCGGATGAATCTTACTTGAAAGAACTAAAGACAGTAGAGTTGTTGAGTACAGGAACAGTAGAAGGCCTTATTCTATCTTTATCTGAAGAAACACAGGCCAAAGGAAATGTCGAACACCTTCAAAATTTGATTGAGAATCAAATTCCTCTAGTGATGTTTGATAGAGTTTCAGAAGAGGTAGATTGCGATAAGGTCGTTGTTGATGATTTTGAAGCAGGTTATAAGACAACTAAGCATTTGTTAAAAACGGGATGTAAAAGAATTGTAATAGTTTCTGCTATATATAATTCTAGTGTTGGAAAATTGAGAGTTGATGGTTACAAGAAAGCACTCAAGGAAAATGGTGTAGAATATGATGAAAGACTTATTGTTGAGGTAAGAAAAAATGACGATTTACAATTATTGATATCCTTACTGTTGGATAATAAAGAAATTGATGCAATAATAGCCTTGGATGAAATTACCGCGGTGAATACCCTTAATATTTTAAAATCTAAAGGCATTGAAGTACCTAAAGAAATATCTATTGTTGGATTTACCAATGGACGTCTCTCAAAGTATGTTTCACCAGCCTTGACTATGGTAAGTCAACATGGTCAGTATATAGGTGAACAAGCGGCAAATATACTTATTGATCGTATTGAGAAAGAAGGAGATATGCCCTACACCACAAAACTTGTAAAAACCAGTTTAATAGAACGAGATTCAACAAAAAAGATTCTGGGAAATTCATCGTCTTATTAAAAGACAGGCCCTCATTTCGTTATGATTAAAGATTAACTTACAATTATCTTTTCCTTTTACAGTTTGTAAATACATTCATTTTTCATTCCTTCGGAACTTAAAATTTTTTAAATGACCTTATTTGTAGATATGGACGAAGTGCTTGCTGATACGTATGGAGCACATATAGAATTGTATAACAAAGAGTTCAACGCAGCACTTAGAATAGAAGAATGCCTCGGTAAAGAGGCATGGCAATGTGTACCAGAAGCACATCAGAAAAGTATTAAAAATCATGCATGGCAAATAGGTTTTTTTCAAGACCTTAAAGTCATTCCAGACAGTCAAGAAGTAATGGCGGAACTAAGCAAAAAACATGAAGTTTATATCGCCTCAGCTGCCACTCAATTTCCAAACTCGCTCAGGGAAAAGTCTGATTGGCTGGATGAGTTCTTTCCCTTTATCCCTTGGCAAAAAAGAATACTATGCGGAGATAAGCATATTTTAAAAGGAGACGTACTCATTGATGACCGCAGTTATAATTTGGATAGTTTTAAAGGCAAGACCATCATATTTACATCCCCACACAATGTTAACACCCAAGGATTTGACCGCGCAAATTCTTGGAGAGAAATAGCAGACAAACTTTTGTAACTTAGGACATGAAAAAGCCCTATTTTTTGCTAAAAGCCCTTTTCTGTTGTACTTTATTTCTCTTTGAATCTTGTTCAGCACAGTCCCAACTTATTGAGGATGAGCTGCAAACCGTGACAACTGAAAACCTAAAGTATTATTTATACTATCCCGAAGGTTATGAATCAGATAAAGAAGAAGGATTTGGGCTATTGCTTTTCTTACATGGCGGAGGCGAGTCGGGCGCTGAGCTCGAAGAAATAAAAAAGAACGGTCCTCCAAAACTTTTGGTCGAAGGGAAACAGTTCCCCTTTTTAGTACTAGCGCCCCAAAATCCTTACAGGAGAAAGTGGTGGAATACTGAGGCAATTATGAAACTGCTAGATTCTATTGTAGAAACCAACAACGTTGATAAAAAACGAATTTACCTAAGCGGCTTAAGTAGGGGAGGAAGTGCGTCTTGGGAATTGGCCACACAATACCCTAAAAAGTTCGCAGCACTGGCCGTGGTATGCGGAATGGCTCCTTTGCCTTATGCCCATTGGATAAATAAGAAAATGCCTATATGGGTATTTCACGGAGACAGAGATGAGGTGATTTCTGTAGAGGAATCGGATAAAATGGTAGCCAAGCTCAAAGAAATGAATTATGATGTGAGGTACACTAGGTATAAAGATGTAGGGCATAATTCATGGAGTAAGGCCTACACTACAGAAGAGTTGTATGAATGGTTGGCTGAACAAAAAAGAGATTAATGAGAAAGCTGTTTTTATGTTTTTTAATTGTTGGTATTCTTAGTTGCAAGCGAAATGGCAATATCTCAGTCAGTGTTATTTTACCAAGCTCAGAACGTGATACCGTAAACGTAGTAGATTCACTAGCAAATCAAATTCAAGAAAAGGTATTGAAATCTTTTGAAGGTATAGCAGATACCACTTTTGTAAGATTGGCGGATTTTAACGAGGGTTTTGCCTATGATATGCGTTATGCAACTGAAAATAACTTCCTAAAAGCAAAAGTATACGATTGTGCAGAGTGCTATACTAGAGTTAAGACAGCTAAAGCATTGATTGAAGCGAATAGGGATTTTATAAAAAATGGAGTAAAAATAAAATTCTTTGATTGCTACCGACCAAATTCGGTTCAATATAAGATGTGGGAGATTGTCCCAAATCCGCAATATGTCGCAAACCCTGTAAAAGGTTCTATCCATAATAAAGGAGGGGCAGTGGATATTACTTTAGTTGATTTGGATGGTAACGAATTGAATATGGGAACTGATTTCGATTTTTTTGGAAAAAGAGCATACCATGACAATGTAGATTTGCCTGAGGAGATATTGGCCAATCGAAGACTTCTGAAAGAAACAATGGAAGCCCATGGATTTTGGTCCATTAGGACAGAATGGTGGCATTACAATCTCTCGGCTGGCTCCAATGATAAAGTGGCCAATTTTAAATGGGAATGTAATTGATTTTTACTTATTATTGAAATTTTCCCAAAGCAAAAAATATGCCTATATAGCTTACCGTCAACATAACAAATTCTTCAAAAGCATAAGTAAAACCTTCAAACCCAAAAAAGCTCAAAATCACTTCAATTTATTATTTTTGGCAAATCGTTCAATACCTCCAAAAACAAACTTTTTAATGATTCCAAGCCAGAATATAGAGAAGAACTTGTACATAATTCTCTATCTTAATTCCATTTACCCACTTAGTCCAAGTTTAAAATCCTTTTTGAGTAAGAACGTTAAGAGTTGTTTTTTTAATAAAAATGAAATAATAAGTAAGGCGGGTGAGGTTTGCAACCGTCTTTATATAATTAAAAAGGGTTTGGTAAGAGGGTACTTTGTAAGTGATTCAACCGAGATTACCACATGGATGGATTCAGAGAATGAGGTTTTCACTTCCATAACCGGTTTTTTCAGAAATGAAAAGAGTAAAGAGTACATACAAAGTCTAGAGGACACCCATTGTGATTACTTGGATTATGAAGATTATAAGTTTTGCCTCAACAATTTTCCAGAGATTCGTCAAATAAACAGATTGCTCCTTGAAGAATATTACATTCTAGCAGAAAACAGAGTCTATTTAGCTAGGATACCAAATGCCAAGAGACGACTGAATTACTTTATAGAGAACAACAAACCACAACTTGTTGACAGAATTCCAAGAAAACATTTGGCTTCTTTTTTGGCGATGAGACCAGAAACCCTTTCAAGGATTATGAAAGAAAGTGTATGATTTAAACCGCCTTTCTTTTATAAATATTACCAAACATCTTTGATTTTTAACACCCATAGTTTCCCAGAATGCCCTTCAAATTAAAAAATCAAAGGGAGGTAATTCCTATCCATGCATGGCTTTTGGCCCTATACCTGCTATTATTTCTTAAAAAAATGATGTAAAATTGATATTTGTCAATTTCCTTGACGATTTCATAAAATAACACCAAAGCTCTTCCGTTTTCCTGATAATATGTAAGAAAATATTTACAAAATATCATGAGAAAAACCTCCTTGACCAAGAACAAAACCCTAAAGAACTACCTGTTCTTTTGTATTGCTTTAACAACAATTACCTTACATGCTCAAAGTGCTGATGTGGTAATTGTGGACAAAAACTTTCCCAATGTTCAGGGATTGCTAGCTTCACTTCCAGTCGATGTGCAGTATATTGAAACGACCTCAAATACCACTATTCAAGAAATTCTGGTAAGCGCACTTAACTTAAACCAACAAGCTAGAAATATCCATCTTTTTTGCAATACGGATAGCAAATCAATTACAGTGGGCAATCAAAATTATAGCTCAACTGTAATTACTGAAAATTTAAACGGCAATGCGTTTATAAACTATCAGAATGTAAACCTATTGGTTTATTCATGCAATTTGGCTAAAGATTCAAAAGGCATAGAGCTTTTAGAAATGATTGCCTCCAAAACTAATTTCAATGTTGCTTCCTGTTTTAGTTGTGAAACAGTTGATGAGGAATTTACTTTTGATTTCTCCACTTCTTCTGCAACTATCACAACTTCTTTATTTAAATAATACCAACTATGAATAGCAAAAATTACCAATTACTAAGATTCTTAGTAGTGTTTTTGGGTGTGTCATATCAGCCTTTGACAGCCCAAACAGTAAACATGGAAGTTCAACAGGGACCGAATATTGATGTGGTCTTAACAGTAGGAATAACAAGTCAAAGCATTGATACCTTTGAGGAAGATCTTGGAGCAGCTTTGGAAAGCAAAGGAATTCCAGCAGAAAAACTTTATGTACAAGGATTTGAACGTACCACGATATCTTCTAATGCGGAGGATGCTGGAGCCATTTTCAATAATTGGACACGATGGGGGTATAATCCTGAAACATGGGAGTTTGTAGATGCTGATAAAGTTATAAGAAGAATAAACAATGATTTATTAGCTGGTTTTTATGATCCAGTTTTTGATTCTTCAAACTATACCCTAGAAGTAGATATTACCACCTCTGGAGGTGATAATGATGATATGGGAATTACCTTCGGAATGGAAAGTGGTTCAGTTGGATCCTACTTGTTTAATCTTTCGGGAGCTGTACGCACCTTGACTACTTCAGAATTTATACCATCTCATGGTTTTGCATCAGGACTTTATGAAATCACAAGAGATGATGGTACAGCAAACCCACAGCATTATCTAAGAGGTCTTCAAGGTGCAGAAAGCACCATATTTAACCCCTCTTCCAATACCACATGGTATCATGTTAAATTGGAGGTCAATGGCAAAAATGCTAAAATTTGGATAGATGATGTTCAAGTTATCGATTATACAGCTACTGAGGATATTGGAGGAAGTTATGGTTTCTTTTCTAACAGCCAACCCTTTGCTACTTTTAAAAATATTGAGGTAACAAGTTTAACTCTTAAAAAATTCAAAGATGTTCTAAGAGAGCCACAATGGCGGAATAGTGCCATGCGTTTTAATGTAAATTTAGATGATCAGGAAGTAGAAGATTTCAATAACGATGATGACCTAGCTGAAATTTTAATGCGGACTATCAATGAAGATATCCATTACATTGGATGGGGGCTTGATGATAACAGAACACAATTTGAACGCTTTGTACAACAAAACAATGATAAAGGAACCTTTATAAACAGGGACTTGGGAAGTTGGCCTACATGGATGGATGACATGGCCCAATACATTTATGATCAATATGTGTTTGAAACCGTTTCCAATGGAGACTATTTTATCGCAGGCACTTCAGTTGAAATTGCTGTTGACCCTACTGAAATGAAAACCAATACGGCCAATGCAAGTTTCCCCAGTGGACGATGGAAGATAACACATGATGAAACATTCTTTCCCAATAATGAAGGAAGAGTCTCTTGGAATGACCTATATTTAGAAGATGTCCCAGAGTATTATGAAAAACCTGGAAGGTATTCTTTTACTTTTGAAGATTTACCGACCTCACCTACAACCTTATTTTTTCATCGAAAACCAGTAGCGAGTTTTACCTATAGTTCAGCTACGGGAGTTTTTAATGACACATCTTATGATTTAGATGGCGGAGCCAATAATGGTATTGCACAAACAGAATGGAAATGGAAGTCTGTGGATGCCGCTTCATCCAACAATTGGACCAATGGGATTTTTGATAAGAACTCGGTGGCCGATGGGGAATACCTTGTTATGCTTACCGTGCAAGATTATCAAGGTGTATGGAGTAGTCCAACAAGTGTTTACATATTGGTAGATAGTAGCAGTTCGGCAACAAGTGAGGACTTACCGGTTGCGCAGTTCAATATACAACCAGATGAGTTGTTTACCTATACTGGGAACATGACCATAACTATTGAGAACAATTCCATAGACCCATACGGTAGAACTTTGTCAACGGAAGAATGGATTGTGACTCAAAGGGTTTATGATTCTGAAGGAAATCCAACTGATACGGAAATCCACAACTCTACCTTGGAAATGACGGATTTTTCAACATATAACAATCTATCGGCTGAATATATAATTAGCCTAAGAGTACAAACCAATACAGGTGTTTGGTCAGAACCTTTTTATAGGACACTGACCGTAACTCATGATACTACAAACCCAACCTTGAGCTCGACCCCTGAGAATGGATCTATGAATACTGGAGACCCAATTCTGCTCACTTTCCAAGATGAAAATCTAGGTAGTGGTTTTGATGTGCAACGATATGTGTTGATCCAGAATGCAACACCACCTGCTTCAGATGCATCCAGCTGGTCATCATGGAGTAATAGTCAATCTAAAATAGTCTCTTTTTCAAGTGGTGGAACAGGATGGTACATACATGCGGAAGCCAGGGATAATGCAAGCAATACTGGGACTGCTTCTTTTGGACCATTTAACATTGCGTTGGTAGTGGGAGCGGATGATGATTTGGCCATTTTGGATGAAGATTCGGTCTCGGCCCCCATAGATGTTCTATATAATGATGTCTATGATACCAATAACACTCCTACAGTGACTATCACTGCACAAGGGACCAAAGGAAACGCAGTTGTAAATGGAAGTAATCAGGTTGTTTATACGCCCAATGAAAATGAGAATGGGAGTGATACTGTAACCTATGAGTTGGATGACGCCGGTACCAAGGTTACTGCAAACATTACATTATCCATTATTCCAGATGATGATTTACCAACGGCAGTTGCAGAAACGTATAATATCAATGAAAATGACACCTTAGATGACGATGTTTCTTCTAATGATATTGAGGTAGATGGAGATCCTAGGATTTATTACTTGGTGGATAACCCATCCCATGCTTCATCATTTACATTGAACCAAGATGGTACCTTTAATTATGTCCATAACGGGGATGAGGTAACTTCAGATAGTTTTACGTATCGTTTTGAAGATGCCAATACACTTACGGAAACTGTTACAGCTACTATAAATGTGACTTTAGTCAACGATTTACCGGAAGGAGCTAATCTTAGCATAGAAATTATAGAGGATGTAGCATTCAGTTTTGAAGCCTCATATTTTGCTTTTTATGATGATGATATTGGAGATTCTTTTAATGGAATACAAGTAATCAATGTGCCAAGTAATGGTCAATTGACTTACAATGGTAATCCGGTACAAGATGATGATATGATAGATGACGTCACCCAGTTGGTATTTACAACAGGGACTGGAGAATTTGGAACTGACTATGCAACGATAAACTACAAAGTAAAGGATCTGTCAGATGCAGTGAGTACTACAAATTACGATTTTGTTTTAACTGCTTTGGAAGATTTGGATGGAGATGGTGACCCAGATGTATATGATGACGATGACGATGGAGATGGCACTTTGGATACCGATGACGATTTTCCAAGAGATGCCACAGAAGACACCGATGCCGATGGCGATGGTACGGGAGATAATGCAGATATGGACGATGACAATGATGGCACCCCGGATACCGATGATGATTTCCCATTGGATGCCACGGAGGATACCGATACCGATGGCGATGGCACGGGTGACAATGCTGATACTGACGATGACAATGACGGCACTTCGGATACCGACGATGATTTCCCATTGGATGCCACGGAGGATACCGATACCGATGGTGATGGTACGGGTGACAATGCTGATACTGACGATGACAATGATGGCACCCTAGATATGGATGATGATTTCCCATTAGATGCCACGGAAGACACCGATACCGATAGCGATGGCACTGGTGACAATACCGATTCTGATATTGATGGAGATGGAACTCCAAATATGGAAGATGCTTTTCCTTTTGATTCCAATGAAGATATGGATACCGATGGCGATGGTACAGGTGACAATGCGGACCTTGATGCTGATGGTGATGGTACCCCGGATACAGTAGATGCATTTCCACTAGATCCTACAGAGGACACCGATACCGATGGTGATGGTACAGGAGACAATACCGATTCTGATATTGATGGCGATGGAACTCCAAATATGGAAGATGCTTTTCCTTTTGATTCCAATGAAGATATGGATACCGATGGAGATGGCACAGGTGACAATGCGGACCTTGATGCAGATGGTGATGGTACCCCAGATACGGTAGATGCATTTCCACTAGACCCTACAGAGGACATCGATACCGATGGCGATGGTACTGGGGACAATACAGATCTTGATGCTGATGGCGATGGAACTCCAAATATGGAAGATGCTTTTCCATTGGACCCAAGCGAAGATGCCGATGCTGACGGAGATGGAACAGGAGATAATGCAGATGACGATGATGATAATGATGGATTGGTCGACGATAATGATGATTTTCCAACCGATAGTGAACCATTAATAGTACCCGCTCAGGCGTTTACACCAAATGGAGATGGAATGAACGATGGATGGGTAGTTCCGGGAATAACTAATTACCCTAACAATGTGGTACGGGTATATAACAGATGGGGCCACGAGGTATTTGCTACAAAGGGTTATCAAAACAATTGGGAGGGTTTCTATAAAAACAATAATGAGAAACTGCCACCTGGATCATATATGTATGTTATTGATTTGGGTGATGGATCAAAACCGATACAAGGTTGGATTTATATTAATTATTAGTCAAAAAAATAAAATAATGAAAAATTTAATATTGGTTTTTGGTATAACCATAGGTTTATGCACTCAATTCATGGCTGCACAACAAGACCCTCAATATACTTTTTATAGATATAATATGAACCTTATTAACCCTGCTTATGCAGGAACCAGCGAATCTGCAGAGTTAACCTTGGGACTGCGAAGTCAATGGGCTGGAGTGGAGGGGGCTCCAGAGAGTCAAAGTGCACTTTTCTCCATGCCTGTTGGTGCAAACGTTGGTTTGGGGGTGGCTATTTTAAACGATCAAACCTTTATAGAGAATCAAACATGGGTGGCTATAGATTTTTCATATAAACTAAAGATCAATGAAGATTATACCCTCTTCTTAGGTCTTAAGGCAAGTGGAAATTCTTATAGCGCAAATACCGCTGGACTTGTAACATACGGCATGGGGCAAGATGGTTCTTTAATGGATTTTGAGAGTAGATTTACTCCAAATGTGGGAGTGGGAGCTTATTTAAAGCATGACAACTATTTTGTGTCACTATCTGCACCAAAGCTATTGACTCCCAGTCGTTTGGAAGAAAGTGACGGTAATGCCTTTATGAGCACAGATAGAAGACATATGTACTTGACGGGGGGATACGATTTTAAGTTGAACAAGAACTTAACATTACAGACAAGTAGCATGCTGCGTTATGTTGACGCATCTCCACTGTCAGTAGATATTACTTCAATTTTTGACTTTGGTCAACGCTTTAGGTTCGGAGCATCTTATCGATTGGATGAAGCACTCAGCGGACTATTCATGTTTGACATAAGCTCTGGATTTCATATCGGATATGCTTATGAAGCTTCTATGGAAAGCTCAATAAGTAACATTGATAACAGTTCCCATGAGCTTTTTATGAGATTGACTATGTAAAGTAGGTTTTCTCATCTTGAAAGAAAAGAACGAAGGTGCAATCTTGACTCTAAAAAGTCGATTGCACCTTTTTTGATACTATAAGAATGTGTTTTTCATTCACATTAGTAGTAAAGAACAAATAAACATCCCCCCCATCTTTAATCTTATGTTTTTTGCGCAATTCTGCCACGGATATGGGAAAATTTCTGGTGGTGATGTTCGCTTTGGTAAGCTTTAGATTCTTGAGAGTGTTTTTGGCATAAGGATGAACGCTAACTATTTCAAAGGCTCTTCCCGGAAAACCTACCAAGGCTTCAGAAGTGTACAAATGTGAGTGCTGGTGTAGCTTTTTCACGCCATAGGCTTTCGCTACAGATTTAAATCCACCTGATTTTAAAATAGCGGAATTGGGTTCATACAAGTATTTTCCAGGATTATCATATTTAACAACCGCAGAAGGTTCTTCCAGTAAACTAAAACTAAAAAGCACTTCTTGATTTTGGGTGAGGTTTATAGCATTTATTGAAATATCTTCCTTAAAACCGTGTTCCAAAATATAAAGCAACTCTTTTACCTCATTGTTGATTGCAACAATATGGATCTCTTTTACAAAATCCAGTTCTTTAATGCTTTGAGAAATATCTAATAGGGGGGAGGTTTTGACTAAAACATTTTTAGTATTCTCAAAAAGAGAGGGAAGATTTTTTGGAAGATTAGGCACACAATCTTTCAGTAAAAAAACTTTTTCTTTGTTATCATTTCTTCGTGAGGGGTCAATGAAAATCCAATCAAATTTTTCATCAGTTTTTTTTAAGAATTGAAGCCCATCTTCAGGAACACAGATGATATTTTTTTGACCAAGTATTTCAAAATTATGTTTTGCAATTTCACTTAATTCTGAATTGATTTCACAATGAAAAACCGTATCCAATTGTTTTGAAAAAAAGTGAGAGTCAACACCAAATCCACCGGTTAAATCCAAGAGTGTTTTTCCGCTGATAAGTTTGGATTTGTGGCGAGCTGTTTGTTCTGAACTGGTTTGCTCAACATTCAGTTTATTTGGGTAGTAAATGTTGGGGGCATTGAACCAAGAGGGGAGTTTGTCTTTGCACCTTTTTTTAGCTTCTAGCTGCTGAACCAGCTCTTTTTGAGAAACTCCTTCAAAAAATTGTTTTTTTAATAAAACTGACACGATGTCAGTATTCCAATTTTTATTTATAAAGTCCTGTAAACCAGTATTTAATATTATTTTATTCAAACTATAACTATAAGTTTCTAGTTAGCTTTTTGACTACCGAATTTTCAGCTAAAAACTCTTTTAAAATCACCTTTATTGCAGTATATCCTGGTACCGCTACCACCATGCCAACAACACCAAATACAAGCCCCGCAATAATGATTACCAGAAAGATTTCTAGAGGATGTGATTTTACACTTGTGGAAAAAATAAAGGGTTGAGAAAAGAAATTATCAATAAGTTGACCAATGATTAGGCCTATAAAAACGTATAGTGCTTTTGGCAAAATTACAGTACTGAAATCTGCCCCTAAAAAACTGGTCATTGTCAAAGTTATCATGATTGCACCACCGATGATTGGACCTATGTATGGAATGATATTGAAGAGGGCACAAAGGAATGCAATTACAATAGCATTTTCTACCCCAGCAACCAAAAGTGCAATGGTATAAATAACGAATAAAATAAAAAGTTGAAGTAAAATTCCAGCAAAATATCTGGATAGTAACCCATTGATTTTATCAACAGATTTCACCAAATTACTTTCTTTATTGTCAGGAACAAAAGTCAGCATGCCATTTTGAAAAAGTTTGCTGTCCTTCAAAAAGAAAAATGAAATAAAAAGAACGGAAAAAAGACCGATGCTAAAGTTGCTCAATATGTTGACAAATGAATTAAGGAAGTCGGGGATGAATCCCAAATCTAACCCTTCCAATACATTTTTCTCCAAATCCGAGTCTTCAATCAAGTGGGTAACGTTGTCCGTGGTAGCACCAAAATATTCTAGAATCTGTAAGTAAAGTGTATTTACATCTGCTTTTAAAGCTTCAATATCCAAAAGAGACAGGTTTTTACTTTGTTCAGAAATCAAAGGAATAAAGAGCGCTAGAATTCCAAGAAAAATAGCTAACATCAAGACCATAGTAATGATAACAGCAAGGGTATTGGGGAATTTTAATTTTCGTCTTAAAAAAAGAACAATTGGTCTTCCTAAAAGAGCAATTACTGCTGCAATGGCCAAATAGGCCAGAACGGATTGAATCTTAAATAAAAAATATCCCAAAAGAACAATACCAACAATAATGGTTACTGCCCTTAAAATTCCGTTGGCTATAGTTTTAGAGGTCATAAGCTAGCTTTTAAAGGCGTATTCTACAATATTAGCACCCATTTGTAGTGCTTTCAATCTAATTTCTTCTGGGTCGTTATGTACCGATGGGTCTTCCCAGCCATCCCCTAAATCACTTTCAAAAGTGAACAATAAAACTAGTCTTCCTTCTTCAAAAATACCTAGGGCTTGAGGCCTTTTTCCATCATGTTCATGGATTTTGGGCAAGCCAGCTGGGAATTTATACTTCTGATTAAAAATAGGATGATCAGCACCGAGTTCCTCTAATTGTTTATTTGGAAATACTTTTTCCAATTCCCTTCTTAAATAAGGTTCCATGCCGTAATTATCATCAATATGTAAAAAACCGCCTGATAGCAGATAAGTACTTAAGTTTTCTGCTTCTTCATCAGTAAAAAAAACGTTTCCGTGACCGGTCATGTGAAGATAGGGATATTGAAATATAGAAACGCTGCCAATCTCTACCGTTTCTGGCTTTGGGTTTATTTTGGCGCCTATGTTGCTATTGCAGAACTGAATCAAATTTGGCAAAGCCGTAGGATTGGAATACCAATCACCGCCACCACCGTATTTTAGAATCGCAATTTCTTGGGAGTGGCAAAGGCCTATCACAAAAAAAGTTAAAAAACCACATAGCTTGGTAAGTTGTCTCATTTCCCTACGAATAACTAAGAAATCAAAAATACAGTATTCATGTTTAAAAAAATCATAATTTCTTCGATGGCTCTTTTTGGAATGTCACTTGTGGCCTTGTATAAAGCAGATGGTATGGAACAGGTGAAGTATGCGGACAAAAAGATTGAAACTATAGTACATAAAGCTCCCGTAGTTTTAGAACTCTTTACTTCACAAGGTTGTTCTAGTTGTCCACCAGCTGATGTGCTTTTGGAGAAAGTGAAAAACCAGTATACGGAAGAGGTTTATGCATTGTCTTATCATGTGGACTATTGGAACTACATAGGTTGGGAAGATCCTTTTAGTAAATCGGTCTATACAAAAAAACAGAGGGACTATAATAGAAAGTTCCAATATCGAAGTAATTACACACCACAATTGGTGATTAATGGAAAAGAGCATTTTGTAGGTTCAAATCAATCTAAAATGTATTCTAAGATTAACGAATACAAAGCAAAAAAAACCAATAACGTTTTAGACTTGGATATTAATGAATCCAGTCATAATTCAATATCGTTTGACTATTCTATTGAAGGAGATTTGAAAGACAAACTGCTAAGGGTTGTTTTAGTACTGGATGAGCGCACAACTTCTGTTAAAAGAGGAGAAAACAGAAACAGAACTTTAAAGAATAGCAACATAGTAGTGGCGGAAAAATATATTCCGATGGCCACTAAAAAAGGAACATCTTCAATTGCAGTTCCAGAGATTGTGTCTTCAAAAGATAAGTTGACCTTGATGGTACTTGTGGAAACTGATGATTTGGATATTACGGGCGCTGCTAAAACCCCGATTACTGGTTAGCTATTAATGATGGAAACGGTTGTGCAGGCAACAATAGCTGCTGTTTCAGTTCTTAAGCGATTGTTCCCGAGAGATACTGGAACAAAACCTTTGTTATATGCTTGATTAATTTCGTTCTTTGAAAAATCACCCTCGGGACCTATAAGAATGACAAGGTCTTTGTCTGCTGCAACCCTTCTTTTCAGTTCCATTTTTTCACCTTCATCACAATGCGCAATAAATTTGAGACCGCTCATTTCCTGATTCATAAATTCTTTATAAGAAATTGCAGGATTTAACTTGGGTAAATGGGTTTGCAATGATTGTTTCATTGCGGATTGCAACACCCGCTCCATACGTTCTAATTTTACGGTCTTTCTCTCAGAATGTTCGCAAATGATAGGGGTTATTTCATCAACACCTATTTCTGTAGCTTTTTCTAAAAACCATTCGTAGCGGTCGTTCATTTTGGTTGGGGCAACTGCAAGATGGAGGCTGTAGCGTTTAGGAATACTCTTTTCCGTAGAAATTATTTGCGCTTTGCATTTTCTAAGATCTGCTGTTAAGATTTCAGCCTGAAAGAGGTATCCTTTTCCATTGGTAATGTGTAAAATATCCCCTTCTTTTTTTCTTAGAACCTTTAAAATATGTTTGCTTTCCTCAGGAGAGAAAAAGAATTGCTTAAAGCTATTGTCAAGAGATGGGTTGTAAAAGAGTTGCATGGCTATAATTTACTTTTTGCGTGTTCCAGACCAAGTTCAATCCAGTTTTGAAGCTGTTCTTCAGTTTTAAAACCTTCAGGGGATACAAAAACAAACTCTTTCATTGGTTTTCCAGTAAAATCCATTGGTCTTACAAATTCTTGATTTAAAATATTTGGCATTTTATTATCTACAATCCGTACCATTAAATCATTCTTTACAGGGCCTACGGTCATTTTCCCATGATATAAAAAAGCAACACCCCCAAACATTTTCTTTTCGGTAAATTCTTCTGGAAATATTGCCAAAGCATGGCGTATTCTAGAGGCTATTTCTTCGTTATATGCCATTTTTCAATTTGAAAGTGAAAAGTTAGAAATTAAAAATCAACTTCCAATAGCATATCTGGCTTTGGCCCCTACGCTTTGGTCAGTGAATTGTTTTTCTAGAAATTTTAAATAACCAACAATGCCTATCATTGCTGCATTGTCTGTGCAATATTGGAATTTGGGAATATAGGTTTTCCATCCCAATGTTTCTTCAGCTTCTTTTAGTCTTTCTCGTATCCCAGAGTTGGCCGCAACTCCTCCTCCTATGGCAATCTGTTGAATTCCAGTTTGCTTTACCGCAAGTTTGAGCTTGTCCATTAAAATTTCCAAGATAGTATACTGTACAGAAGCGCAGATATCATTGATGTTTTCAGCAACAAAATCTGGATTCTTTTTTGTTTCTCGCTGTAGAAAATATAGAATACTTGTTTTTAACCCGCTAAAACTAAAATTAAGTCCTTCAACTTTTGGTTTTGGAAAATCAAACGCTCTTGGGTTCCCAAGTTGTGCATTTTTGTCTACTAATGGCCCGCCTGGATACGGCAACCCCATCAATTTTGCACTTTTATCAAAAGCTTCACCTACAGCATCATCCAACGTTTCACCAAGAACTTCCATGTCAAAATAATTGTTTACCCTAACAATTTGGGTATGTCCTCCACTAATGGTCATGCCCAAAAAAGGGAATTCTGGAACGGTCATGCTTTCATCATCAATAAAGTGAGCCAAAATATGGGCTTCCATGTGGTTTACTTCAATCAATGGAATGTTGAGCCCCAATGATAATGACTTGGCAAAAGAAGCACCTACCAATAAAGAACCCATAAGTCCTGGACCTCTAGTAAAAGCTATGGCGGATAGTTGTTTTTTATCGATATTTGCCTTGGCCAAGGCTTGATGTACTACAGGAACTATATTTTGTTGATGGGCTCTAGATGCTAATTCTGGAACAACACCTCCATATTGCTTGTGTATTTCTTGTGTTGCCACTACATTGCTTAACACTTTTGTATTACACAAAATGGCCGCAGAAGTATCATCACAGGAAGATTCTATTGCAAGAATGTATATTTTTTTATTTACCACAGGTTTTGGAACAAAAATTGGTCAAGCAAAGGTAAAACATAAAGCCCTATCAGAAAACTAAGGAAAATACTGTTACGATTTATATTAGCGATTCTGTTACTAATGGTATTGGGCTCCTTGATACTTTCAATTCCTGCTGTTCAGACCAAGATGGCCAAATATGCCACAGAATCTCTAAATGAAGAATTTGGCACCAATATTTCCATAAATCGTCTTAGTTTATCATTATTCAATTTAAACACCGGTATAAAGGGAATTTATGTTGAAGATTACCAAAAAGATACCTTGGTTTATATTGAAAAATTGACCACCTCCATTCTAAACATTAGAAATATGGCCAACGGTAAAATGGAGTTTGGTGATATTGATGTGGATGGCTTGTTTTTCAATTTGAAAACCTATAAAGGGGAGAGGGATACCAATTTAGATGTATTTGTTGCAAAATTAGATGATGGACAACCCAGAGCACCGGGCACTCCACCTTTTTTTATGTCGTCTGATGAAATACAAATTTCGGAAGGGAAATTTAAACTTATTGATGAAAACTTGGAGTCTCAAAAGATATTGGATTTCTCCAGTATGGATGTGTTGGCAAAAGACTTTCAAGTTTTGGGGCCTGAAGTTACTCTTGGCATTAATGGTTTATCACTGGAGACTAAACGAGGGTTACGGTTAAAAAACCTTTCTACGGAATTTAAGTATACCAAACAGCAGATGCGCTTTGATTCCTTAAGAATTGAAACCAAAGAATCTAAAATTAAAGGCGACTTGGTATTCAATTATAATCGTGAAGATTTTAAAGAATTTTTAGATCGGGTGAATGTCGTTGCAGATTTTAATGAATCCACTATAGCACTTAACGAAGTCAACTCATTTTACAATGAATTTGGTACGGATAAAGTAGTTTCATTTGCCGGAAATTTAAGTGGGGTATTAAACAAATTGCAAGTAAAGGAATTATTTATCCAATCTGAAAACACTGGTATTAGAGGCGACTTTGAGTTTGACAATATGTTTAGCAAAGAAGCTCCATTTATAATGCGATCAGATATAGATAACCTTACATCTAGTTACTATCAGCTAAGATCGCTTTTACCGAATATTTTAGGGAAAAATATCCCTTCTTCTATACAAAGACTTGGTCAGTTTACCATCCGAGGAGATGCGGAGGTGACGGAAACTTCCTTAGATGTGCAGATTAACTTGAACACCGCCATAGGTAGTAGTTATACGGATTTGCAAATGACCAACATTCAAGCAATAGATGACGCTTCTTACATTGGATTTGTGTCACTAATAAATTTTGATTTAGGAAATTTTGCAGAAAATGACCAGTTGGGTATAGCTACTATGGATGTCAATGTGGAAGGAAAAGGTTTTACATCTGAATATTTGAATACAGAGGTTATTGGAGAAGTATATAAATTGGAATTCAATAATTATGAATACAACAACCTTAAGGTATCTGGAGTTTTAAAAGAAAAACTTTTTGATGGTTCTTTAGTGAGTAAAGATGAAAATTTTCAATTTGATTTTAAGGGATTGGCTGATTTTGGAGACAATGCCAATAACTTCAACTTCATTGCTTCTGTGGCTCATGCAGATCTTAAAAAGTTAAACTTCATCAATGACAGTGTATCTATTTTTAAAGGAGATTTAAATATGGACATTGAAGGTACCACCCTGGATAATATCATGGGGCAATTACGTTTTTCAAATACCACGTATCAAAATAAGAACGAAACCTATTATTTTGATGATTTTGCAGTATCCTCCTCATTTGATCAAGACACTGTGCGAACCGTGGAAATAAACTCTCCAGACATTATTACCGGTTATGTAAAAGGAAAATTCAAGGTAAAAGAAATAGGAAAACTGGTGCAGAACTCCATAGGAAGCATCTACACAAACTACAAACCTTTCGAGATATCGGAAGGACAAAGGCTCAACTTTAACTTTAAAATCTATAATAAAATAGTTGATGTGTTTTTTCCTGAGGTTGTTTTTGACCCTAATACCTTTATTCGAGGGAATATAGTTTCAGATGAAGGAGATTTTAAACTCACCTTTAAGTCTCCGAGTATTGAAGCCTTTGGAAATGATTTTGACAATATAGAACTGAAAATTGACAATAAGAACCCACTGTTTAACACCTTCGTTTCAGTTGAGGATATGTCCACAGTTTACTATGATGTAAAGGATTTCAACCTTATTAACACCAAATTAAAGGATACCTTATTCTTTAGAACAGAGTTTAGAGGAGGAAGTGAGTACAACGACAGCTATAAGCTTAATTTCTATCATACATTCAATAAAGAAAATAAATCGGTAATCGGACTAAAAAAATCTGATGTCAATTTCAAGGGAAATGTTTGGGTGCTTAATAAAGATGGTAACAACAAAAACAAAGTTATTATCAATAGAACTTTGGACAGTATTAGGATTGAGGACGTTGTGATGGACAATAGTGATAGGGAACAAATAAGACTACGGGGAGAATTGGCAGATTCAACATACAAAGATTTGGACCTACAGTTTAAAATTGTCTCACTCAGTAAGATAACTCCAGAAATAGACAGCTTAAAATTGGATGGATCCGTAGATGGGTTTCTCAACATTTTGCAAAAAGATGGTAAGTATTTACCAACTTCCAGTTTAAATATTAGGGATTTTAGTATTAACAAAATCCGTCAAGGAGATTTAGAAATAGGCATTTTTGGGAATAATGATTTAACACAGTTTGGCGTTAGCACCTATTTAAATGATAATGGAAAAGAGCGGTTGAGTGTAAATGGCAAGGTTACAAACCAAAACAATAATAGACAGTTGGATCTGGCCGCAAACTTCACCGATTTTCGTCTTGAGCCTTTCAGTGCTTTAGGAGATGGAGTAGTCTCAAACATTAGAGGTAGTGTTAGCGGAAATGCCAAAATAACAGGAAGTGTTTCTAACCCTGCAATAAATGGTGCGCTTAGTTTAAATGATGCAGGAATTGGCATACCTTATCTAAATGTAGATTATGATTTTGCACCATATTCGCGAGTTCGGCTTTTTGACCAGACTTTTTACTTTGACAATATTGGACTTTCAGATGTAGTTGAAGGTACCACAGCTACTCTCGATGGAACTATAAACCACACCGCTTTTGATGATTGGTCCCTTGATTTGGATGTAGACACAAAAAATAACCGCTTTATGATTCTGAATACCGAATTCGATGAAGAAGCGCTGTACTATGGAAAGGGTTTTATAAATGGGACGGGAAGTATTTATGGCTCTACTGATGCTCTAAATATTGCGGTGGATGCAACCACTGCAAGAGGAACATCATTAAAAATACCGCTTAGTGACGTAACGAGTGTTGGAGATTATTCATTTATCAATTTTATAGAAAAAGGTGGTTCCGAATCATTCAAACAAGAACGAGTGCTAAAAGATTACCAAGGTTTGGAAATGGCTTTTGACTTGGCGGTAACTCCAGAAGCTGAGGTTGAAATTGTGGTGGACCAGAGCACAGGAAGTTCCTTAAAAGGGACAGGAGAAGGTATTCTTCTTATAGAAATCAATACCAATGGAAAATTCAATATGTATGGGGAATTTGTTGCGGTTACTGGAGAGTACAATTTTAGGTATGGAGGGGTAATAGATAAGAAATTCCAGGTACGCCCCGGAGGCACAATACTTTGGGAGCGTGATCCATTGGCTGCACAACTTAATCTGGAAGCTGTTTATGCGCTTAACGCTAACCCAGCACCGTTGCTGGATAACCAGGGATATAAAGCAAGAATACCAACAGAAGTCGTTGTACGCTTAGATGGCGAATTGGAAAGCCCCAACATTAACTTTGATATCGATTTTCCTGGCACCAATTCTGTGGTGCAATCAGAACTAGAATATAGATTACAAGATCCAACGGTAAAAGAGCGTAATGCATTTTTCCTTTTGGCTCAAGGAACTTTTGTAAATGAACAAACAGGTATAAACCAACAAGCTGTAACAGGTAACTTGATTCAAACGGCATCTGGACTTCTCAATCAAATCCTATCTGGTGATAATGATAAATTCAATTTAGGCGTTTCATATGAGCAAGGGTATTTAGATGCTAATGCAGATATTCAAACAGAAAACAGAATAGGAGTAACAGTTTCTACCCAAATATCAGATAGGGTTTTGGTAAATGGAAGGGTAGGAGTTCCTGTGGGTGGAGTATCTGAGACCGTAGTTGCAGGAGATGTGGAAGTTCAGGTACTGCTTAATGAGGAAGGAACATTAAGCGCTAAAATTTTTAACAGAGAGAACCAGATACAACAGTTCTTGGCAGAACGTCAAGGATATACACAAGGCCTGGGTCTTTCGTATCAAGTTGATTTTAATAGTTTTAAAGAGTTGATGCGGAAAGTATTCAAAAAGAAGGAAAAGAAGATTGTTGCCCCAGAACTTCAACGATCCACGGAGATTATGGGAAAAGATAGTCTAATTCGTTTCACTGCTAAAGACAAGACTTCCAAAAAGTTACCTAATTAAGGTTATATTTCTATCATTTTTTGATAAAAAAAATTACGAAAACGTTTGCGAAAACGCCTGAAAACAAATTAGTTAATATGTCATTCATTAATTAAATAAAGTTTCCTAGTTTTGGTTTTTTAAAATTTTGAATGGCATCAGAAATTAAGAAAATAGCAGTGTTTACATCAGGTGGTGATTCTCCAGGAATGAATGCTGGAATTCGCTCCGTAGTTCGTACTTGCGCATATTTGAAAATTGAATGTGTTGGTATCTACAGAGGCTATGAGGGGATGATAGATGGAGATTTTAAACCTATGGACGCCCGTAGTGTAAACAACATCATTAATAAGGGAGGAACAATTCTGAAATCTGCACGATGTGAAGAGTTTAGGACCAAAGAGGGTCGTAAGAAGGCTTACGATCAGTTAAAGAAGGAAGGTGTAGACGCATTTGTTGTTATTGGTGGTAATGGAAGTTTTGCTGGGGCTCTTTCTTTTAATGAAGAATACAACTTCCCTGTGATGGGAATACCAGGTACTATCGATAATGATATTCTGGGCTCTACCTATACCATTGGTTTTGATACAGCTATTAATACTGTTGTAGACGCTATTGATAAAATACGCGATACGGCAAGTTCGCACAACCGCCTCTTTTTTGTTGAGGTAATGGGTAGAGATGTAGGACATATTGCTTTAAACGCTGGAGTAGGAGCTGGAGCAGAGGAAATTTTAATTCCAGAACAGAACCTTGGTTTAGAACGTTTGTTAGATTCTTTAAAACGAAGCAAGAAGTCTGGGAAATCATCTAGTATAGTAATTGTTGCCGAAGGGGATAGAATTGGAAAGAATGTTTTTGAACTCAAGGAATATGTTGAGGAACATCTACCTATTTATGATGTTAGAGTATCCGTTCTGGGGCATATGCAAAGAGGAGGAAACCCAACATGCTTTGATAGAGTTCTCGCCAGTAGAATGGGGGTAAAGGCGGTAGAAAGCTTATTGGAAGGGAAGTCCAACTATATGGTAGGTATAAGAGATAATCAATTAATACTTACACCAATAAGTGAGGCAATTAAAGCACATACAGAGATAGATGAAGAACTCTTAAGAGTTTCTGATATAATGACTACATAATTATAACCAAATACAGTAAAAATGTCAAATTTGAAAATAGGAATTAACGGATTCGGTAGAATAGGAAGATTGGTGTTTCGTGCAACAGTAAAGAGAGGTAATGTTGATGTTGTGGCGATTAATGACTTGTTGGATGTAGAGCATCTTGCATATTTGTTGGAATACGATTCAGTCCATGGAAGATTTGATGGTACAGTCGAAGTGAAGGACGGAAATCTTGTTGTAAATGGAAAAACAATAAGAATTACTGCAGAAAGAGACCCTAAAGTTTTGAAGTGGGATGAAGTAGGAGCTGATATAGTTGCTGAATGTACAGGTATTTTTACAACTTTGGAAATGGCTCAATATCATATTGATGGAGGAGCTAAAAAAGTTGTTATCTCTGCACCATCTAAGGACGCACCAATGTTTGTAATGGGTGTTAACCACAATGACGTAAAAGCGTCAGATACAATTGTGTCAAATGCGTCTTGTACAACAAACTGTCTTGCGCCATTGGCAAAAGTATTGAATGATAAATTTGGCATAGAAGAAGGCCTAATGACCACTGTTCATGCTACTACAGCTACACAATTAACGGTAGATGGCCCGTCAAGAAAAGATTATAGAGGAGGTAGAAGTGCTATGCTGAACATCATTCCTGCATCTACAGGAGCTGCCAAAGCGGTAACAAAAGTAATCCCAGAACTTTTGGGAAAACTTACAGGAATGGCATTCCGTGTACCAACTGCAGATGTGTCTGTTGTTGATTTGACTGTAAGGTTAGAAAAAGAAACCTCTTACGATGAAATTAAGAAAGCGTTTAAAGATGCTTCTGAAGGAGATATGGCCGGTATTTTAGGATATACAGATGAACCTGTTGTTTCGCAAGATTTTGTAGGAGATGCAAGAACAAGCATTTTTGACGCAGGAGCTGGTATGGAATTAAACTCGAAGTTTTTCAAAGTTGTTTCTTGGTATGACAATGAAGCGGGTTATTCCAATAAATTAGTTGATTTAGCTGAACACGTAGCAAATCTGTAATTTATTTTCTTACAAGTAAATCCTGAAAAAGGCAATAGATCTTTTTCAGGATTCATAATAAAATTTGGCATATGATATTGATTGTGGATAGTGGAGCAACCAAATCTGATTGGATTGCTTTGGATAAAACCGGCGAACAATTGTTCCTTACCCAGACACTAGGGCTTAGTCCTGAAGTGTTAACAAGAGAGGTAATTGAGGACAGATTAGCCAACAATTTTGAACTTTCCAAAAACAAAGATGTCGTAAGCCAATTGTATTTCTATGGTGCTGGTTGCGGTACCGATAGGATGAAGAATTTTTTGAAGGAAATTTTCAAGGACTTTTTCCCAAATGCAAAAGCAGAGGTAAGAGAAGATACCTTTGCAGCAATCTATTCCACTACCAAAATAGGACATCAAGGAATTGTATGTATTTTGGGTACAGGTTCAAACTGTAGCTATTATGATGGGCATCAATTGTTCCAAAAAGTAACTTCTTTAGGTTACATTTTAATGGATGACGGTAGTGGTAATTTTTTCGGAAGGAAACTTTTAAGAGATTACTATTTTCATAAAATGCCTCAGGACTTGGGCATTAGATTTGCAAAAGAATATAATTTGGAAGCTGATGTAATAAAGGAACACTTATACAAACAGCCCAACCCCAATACCTATTTGGCAACCTTTGCCCGATTTATAATTGAAAATAAGGATCATCCATATTGCCGAGGTGTTATAGACAAAGGATTGCAACAGTTTGTGAATAATTATATCATGCAATTTGAACTGGCCACTAAAGTTCCTATAAACTTTGTTGGCAGTATTGCACATTTTTTAAGTGATGAACTTGCTACTGTACTAGAGCGAAATGACTTAATTTTAGGTGTTATCCGTAGGCGTCCAATAGAAGGTCTAATGGAATTCCATAGAGAGACTATTTAATTGCGATCATAGAAATTTCTACGTTTACAAACTTTGGAAGATTAGCAACTTCTACAGTTTCTCTTGCAGGAGCGGTTTCGGCATTAAAATAGACTCCATACACCTCATTTATTTCAGAAAACTGATGCATATCCTTAATGAAGATGGAAGTCTTTACTACATCTTCAAAAGTCATATTAGCTTCAGAAAGAATTGCCTTTAGGTTTTCCATAGACTGTCTGGTTTCCTTTTTAATATCACCTTCAACCAATACACCTGTTGATGGATCAATAGGAATTTGCCCTGAAATATATAGTGTATCTTTAATAAAAACTGCCTGGTTATAAGGACCTATTGGAGCTGGAGCGTTTGGAGTATTTATTATTTTTTTCATGAAAAGGATTTTTTAATTGACAATATATTAAGCAAGTTATTTAATCTTATTTTATCTCTTATCTAAAAGGTTGACTTCTATTCTCCCATTTAAGATCACTAAGAATGGAACTCTTTATCCCAATAAAGAAATACCATCGTTCAAACCTTCCAAAAGGTGTCCAATCAAAGCTCAAACGAAAACTATTTAAATCCCTTTTAAAATTAAGTCGTGTATCAGCAAAACCCTTGTTTTTAATATCATAACCGGAGTTAAACCCAACTTCCCATTTAGGAGAAAGTTGAACATTCCCAGAAAACATTAATGAGTGATTGGTTATTTCCTTTTGTCTGTTACTATTGCTATAGGTGGCTACATAGGTAAACCTCATGTCCCAAGGAATTTTGGTATTGTAAATTGGATTGTCCACTTCATCAGAATCTGGGTTTTCATTCTTAAAAAAGGTCTCCCCATCTCTCGCTCCTTCCAATTCAAAAGGATTTGCGCCATAATCAGGTTCTTGATCTTGAGGTTCTTCATTGTTTTTACCGCCACCTTTTTTAAACATATCACTCCTTAATGAGAATCCTGTGTTGATTCTAGCAGAGGTCAATCGTAAAAGCCCACCCCCGTTACTAACATTGAAAGTATTGATTCTTCTCCCATTGTTATCTATCGCATATGGATCTAATGTGGCAGAGAAGTTAATGGGAACATTCTTTATAATCTCAGTACCTCCACTAAGGTTAATAGGACTTAATTTCAGTGAATCTGCTTCAAAGTTGTAGCTGGTGGATAGGGTAAGATTACTAAGTATGTTAACTTTTCTTGGTTCTAAAGCAGTCGAATCTTTGTCCCTGACCTTGGCTTCCAGTGTATTCTGTAATGAAAAGCCAATGGAATTACTCTTACTTAAGGAAGGTCTTCCGTATAAGCTGGTTTCAAAAGGAGTGTATTGTACATCATCCCCGTCACCATCAGTATACGTTTCATAAAATTGCTCAAATGAAGGAGCGTAGGTATAACTTATTGATGGACGCATAACATGCCTTATAGCCTGTATTTTTTTATCCTCCCCAAAGTTAAATGTACCATAAACAACTGTACCCATACTGGCCCCAAGGTTATATCTATTAAATCTGTCAAACCCGGGAATGGTATCTGTAACCACTTCTTCTTGCTCAGCATCAAATCTTCGACTAATGGTCTCTAGCGCCCAAACATCCTCATAATTACCATTTAAACTTACGCTCAAATATTTTGCTACCTTAAAATTGGTTCCAATAGGAATTCTATGTCTTGCTCCTACACGTGCGCCTTCAAACATTGCACTGGTAAAAAAGTCCTCTTCCGTTGTGGTTATACTATTTTGTCCATTTACATCATACTGAAAGTTGACATTCTGAACAATTCCTTTTTTTATACCATCACGTTTTGCAAAAGGAAAAATACGTTCCATACTTGCTTGAAAAGTTGGCAATGACATTTGAATGGCCTGTGTTCTTGAGTTTTGGGAATGGGTCAATGTCAAACTAGTATTTACGGACGGATATGCCGGAAAAGTTTTGGAATAGCTTATGGACGAAGCAAACGTATTGGTTTGCGTATTTGATCGGTTGACCTGATTCAATGAATTGGTGAAAAACTGGCTACTACCTAAGTTTACAGAAGCGGAAAACCTAGAATTTGGACTTGCTTTAGCATCCTGCGTATGTCTTATTTGAATGTTGTAATTACTTGTTCGGCTAAAATCATCAAAACCTTTTTGACTCTGAATTAAGTTTTCAAAATTGAAATTTATATTACCCCTAAATTTATATCGCTTTGCATAAACCGATTGGGCCCTAAAACCATAACTCCCGTTTGTATAAAAGTCACCCGTAAGGCTTAAATCCACATAGTCACTTATTGGCAGGTAATATCCCCCGTTCTGAAGAAAATAACCCCTATTGGGGTCATTACCAAAGGTTGGGAATATCAATCCCGCAGAACGTCCTGTAGTTAAAGGAAAATATGCAAAAGGTAATGCAACCGGAGTAGGAATATCCACAATGTAAATGTTACTAAAACCTGCTATTATTTTCTTTTTGGGTACAAATTTGGCTTTGCGAATTCTAATATAGTAGTCAGGGTCAACTGTGTCTTTGGATGTGGTCAATTTTCCTTCACTTAAAAAGTAAACAGAATCATTTTCCTTTTTTGTTTTTTCTGCATAGATCTTCATTGCATCACTACCCAACTGGCCCAGTCCAGCTTGTTGTTCTGTTCTTGAATTCCAGATTAGCGCTTTTTGAGTATCAAAATTAAACCTTATCGAATCTGGTCTAACCTCATTGGTCCCTTGTTTAAAAAAGGGCAACTGGGAATAGGTGCCCGTAGAATCTTGTAACCTACCGGCATATACTTCGTTCTTAATGTAATCCATCACAATTACACCAGCCTTGAGTTCCGTATCTTGATAATATATCTCAGCCTCGTTATATAAGTAAATTTTATTGTCTTTTTGACTCAGTTTCACATAATCCTTAGCTTTATACTTAATTTTGTCAAGTAATAAGGGTTGCTTCCCTTGAACGGAATCTGATTGTATTGAATCAGTGGAAATAGAGTCGTTTAATATGTTAGGTGGTAACAGGGGAGCGGTAATGCTATCATTCATTCCCTTTATTGGCAAAGGGGTAATAAGATCTTCCTGTGCCAGAAGATTTATTGTGCCGCCAAGGAGAACAAAAAGGAAAACTAAAAGATGTTTGTTTGATTGCAACGTGATAAATCCTATTTTTGTGCTAGTTTGGCCTAGTTTTTGGGATCAAACTTACATATATTTTTTGTTCTGTTGATTGGGGATTACAATATTTTTAACCATTTCAGAACGCTATAATTACTTAGTTCTTATGAATAAAAGTCAGCTAGCTTTTTTTGTTCTACTCTTTATACTTCCTTTGACTTCATTTACCAAAAATGATACCGAAGTACCACCAAAAGATAAGTTTGTCGTTGTTTTAGATGCAGGGCATGGTGGTCATGACCCAGGTAACCTAGGGAATGGATACTTAGAAAAAAATATTGCGTTAGGTATTGTACTGAAAGCTGGTGAAGAATTAGAGAAAAATCCAAACATCAAAGTTATTTATACTAGAAAGGACGATACGTTTGTTGACCTTTTTGTTAGAGGAGAAATTGCCAATCAGGCAAATGCAGATCTTTTTGTGTCTGTTCACTGCGATTCGCATAGCTCAGATGCCCATGGAGCAGGAACTTTTGTTCTTGGACTTCATGTTAATAGACAAAATTTTGAGGTAGCAAAGAAGGAGAACTCAGTAATTTATTTAGAAGATGATTATGAAAAGCGCTATGCAGAATATGACATTAACTCTCCAGAATCTGTAATAGGGCTTACCATTATGCAAGAAGAGTTTTTGGACCAAAGCATTTTGTTGGGTAAAAAGCTCCAGGATAACTTCACTAAAAAATTGAAAAGAAAGGACAGAAAGGTAAAACAGGCAGGTTTTATAGTTTTACACCAGACTTTTATGCCCAGCGTTCTTGTTGAAACAGGTTTTTTGACCAATAAAAATGAAGGAAGCTATTTAAATTCAAAGAAAGGCCAAAGTGAAATGGGAATGGCCATTGCAGAAGCTGTTCTAGCTTACAAGAAAAATATTGCGACCGGATTTGATCCTGGTGATGTGCCTGTTGTAATTGAAGATACTTCTGGAGCAGTTCATGTAACAACAAAAAAAGCGCAATCAACAAATACCGCAGGCTCCACCGTTTCAAATTCTAAAGAAACCGATGTAAAGCCAGTTAAAGAAAAATCAACGGATACAAAACCAGCTAAAAGTGGTGTGGTTTTCAAGGTGCAGCTTATGGCAAGTGCCAAAAATATCCCTCTCAAGGGTGAAAATTTTAAAGGATTGGATAAGTTATCCAAAGAACCTTTTAAAAACTTGTATCGCTACATGTACGGAAATGCAAGCTCTTTTGATGATGCAAAGCTTCTTAAGGCAAAGGCGGCAACTAAAGGATACACCACGGCTTATATTGTGGCTTATAAGAACGGAAATAGAGTGTCAATATCCGAGGCGTTAAAATAGGAGCAAAGAACAGTAGCTACCTTGTCAAAAATATTCCTAATTTTGTTTGAACAGTAAACAGAACCTTTTGAAACTATCCAGGGAAATCAAAACTGGGATTATAGTACTTGCGGGAATTTTAGCATTGATTTTCGGGTTAAGTTATCTAAAGTCCTCTTCATTTTTTGAAAACAACAAAACGTTTTATGCGGTATACGACCATGTAGGTGGGTTACAACAAGGAACCCAGGTTTCTATAAATGGTCTTGTTGTAGGTAATGTGGTAAGTATAAAGTTCAGTGACAATAAATTTAGATCTGTTGTTACATTCTCGATTAACGAAGGATATGATTTTTCGAAGAACAGTCAGGCTGAGATTTATGATACAGGGATAATTGGGGGAAAAGGGATTCAAATCCATCCAGTTTTTGATGATTCACCCATGGCAAAATCTGGAGATACGCTTAAGTCCAGCATTAAACCAGGGCTTACAGCTTTGGTGCAGGAGAAATTAACACCATTGCAAATGAAGGTTGAAGGTGCGGTCTCACATGCTGATTCATTGCTTATGAATGTCAATGATGTACTTGATGACCAGACTAGAATAGAATTGAGACAAAGTATTGCTGGCCTAAATGATTTGGTTAATTCTTTTAAGGGCAGCGCAGATAAATTAAATGTTTTATTGGAAAACAATAAAGAGCAATTGGATAACTCCTTAAAAAATGTAGATAATATTACCGCTAACTTTTCCAAGCTTTCAGATTCATTAGCAAATGCTGGTTTAGCAGAAACTGTTTCTAACTTTCAAACAACCATAGAGAAACTTAATAAAGTGCTTGGAAAAATTGAAAAAGGAGAAGGTTCCTTAGGTAAACTTGCCCAGGACGATAAGTTGTATGAAAATCTTACTTCAGCCTCAAAAGAATTAGACCTGCTATTGCAAGATTTTAGGCTTAACCCAAAAAGGTACGTTAATGTTTCAGTTTTTGGAAAGAAGCAAAAAGAATACGAGCTTCCAGAAAATGATCCGGCCGCACAAAACCAGAATTAATATATGGAGTACTTGCCCAATATACTTTTTGCCATTGTCCTTATCATTGGAATAGGTTTTTTTTCAAAAAATGTCAAAAAATTATCTAGGAACATTAAGCTGGGAAAAGATATTGATGTAAGTGATAATAAGCCTCAGCGCTGGAAGAATATGGCACGGATTGCGTTAGGACAAACCAAGATGGTTGTTCGTCCTATTGCGGGGTTGATGCATATTATCGTTTATGTAGGCTTTGTAATCATTAACATTGAAGTTTTAGAAATTATCATAGATGGGGTATTGGGAACCCATAGAATATTTGCTCCTTTGGGAGCATTGTATGATTTCTTAATAGGTTCTTTTGAGGTATTGGCCCTCTTGGTCATTGTTGCCGTTGTTGTTTTCTGGATTAGAAGAAATATCATCAAACTAAAGCGATTTATAAAACCAGAAATGGATGGTTGGCCCAAGAAAGACGGCAATATGATTTTATATATTGAATTGGTCCTGATGCTTTTGTTTTTAACAATGAATGCGGCCGATTTTCAATTACAGCAATTAGATGCCGCTCATTATACAAAAGCAGGAGCCTTTCCTGTGAGTCAACTGATAGCACCATTATTTGATGGCATGTCAATTTCTAATTTGATACTAGTTGAGCGTACGGCTTGGTGGTTGCATATTATTGGAATATTATCTTTTCTGAACTATCTATATTATTCCAAACACTTACATATTTTACTTGCTTTTCCAAATACATACTATGGAAAGTTAACTCCGCAAGGTAAGTTTAACAATGTAGAAGCGGTCACCAATGAGGTAAAACTGATGATGGACCCTTCAGCGGACCCATTTGCAGCCCCTGCAGATGATGCTCCAGACCCTGAAAAATTTGGAGCTTCAGATGTTATGGATTTAAACTGGGTGCAATTGCTCAATGCCTATACTTGTACGGAGTGCGGCAGATGTACTTCAGAATGTCCTGCTAACCAGACGGGAAAAAAGCTTTCTCCAAGAAAAATAATGATGGACACTCGTGACCGACTGGAAGAAGTTGGTAAAAACATGGATACCAATAAAGGGGAATTTATAGAAGACGGAAAGCAATTATTGGGAGATTATATTAGTCATGAGGAATTATGGGCATGTACTACATGTAATGCATGTGTTGAAGCCTGTCCTGTAAGTATAGACCCCTTATCCATTATTGTAGAGATGAGAAGGTTTTTGGTAATGGAACAGTCAGCGGCACCCATGGAACTGAACAATATGATGTCCAATATTGAAAACAATGGTGCGCCATGGCCATATAATCAAATGGATCGTTTAAACTGGGTAAACGAATAAATCTAGAACTATGAGTGAGGAACTTAGTGTAAAAACCATGGAAGCATTTATGGCCGAAGGTAAACAGCCAGAAATATTGTTCTGGGTAGGTTCTGCGGGAAGTTATGATGATAGAGCTAAAAAGATTTCGAGGGCTTTCGTGAAAATATTGAATAGAGCCAATGTTGAATTTGCAGTTTTGGGACCGGAGGAAAGTTGCACTGGAGATGTGGCGAAGCGTGCAGGCAATGAATTCTTGTTCCAAATGCAGGCTATGATGAATATAGAGCTTTTAAATGGCTATGGAATAAAGAGAATTGTAACCTGCGACCCACATTCTTTCAATACATTGAAAAATGAATATTCAAGTTTGGGAGGAAACTATGATGTTGTTCACCATACACAATTCATAAAAGAGCTAATGGATGATGGACGTCTGTCAGTTAAAGGTGAGTTTTACAAAGAAAAACGTATTACATTCCACGACCCTTGTTATTTAGGACGAGCGAACTCGGTTTATGATGCACCTAGAGAGGTTCTCAAAAAAACGAATGCGAATATTGTAGAGATGAAACGGCATAAAAAAACAGCACTATGCTGCGGTGCCGGAGGCGCACAAATGTTCAAAGAACCAGAAAAAGGAGATATGGATATTAATGTGTTGCGTACAAAAGATGCATTGGATACCAATCCTGACATTATTGCAACTGGCTGTCCTTATTGCAATACTATGATGACAGACGGAATTAAAGCACATGAAAAAGAGGGGAGTGTTACCGTTTTGGATGTAGCAGAACTTATTGCTAATGCTGAAGGTTTATAGACAATTTAATTTCCAAATAGTATGAAACATCTTTTTAAATATGTAAGTCTTGTTATTGGTATTGTTTTGATGCTAGCATTTTCGGCAGAAAATAAAATGGCAGATGATCTATTGTTCTACGCTTCGTTTGATAATGGAACTTCTGCAGATGTAGCAGTTGGAGACAAAGACATTTATACAGCTGATTTAAGAAAGAACATTGAAAATGCAAAACCTGGATTACTGAATCCAGATGTGGTAATTGCCAAGGGCAAGGGATTGTCTGGGGATGCATTGGATTTTAAGAAAAAAAGCAGAATGACCACCTTTTTTAAAGCCCATAAAAACATGGGCTATTCCAAGGAAAATTGGAGTGGAGCGGTATCGTTCTGGTTACAATTGGATCCAGAAAAAGATTTAGAACCTGGTTACTGTGATCCTATTCAAATAACCGATGTAAATTATAATGACGCCGCCCTATGGGTCGATTTCACCAAAAATAATCCAAGGAATTTTAGGTTGGGTGTGCTAGGTGATTTGGAAGTTTGGAATCCAAAGAAATTAGGGCCAGATGAGAATCAAGACTATTTGAGACGATTGGTTACGGTAGAACAGCCTCAATTTAATAGGGGAGACTGGACACATATTGTCATTAACTTTTCTGGGTTAAATACAGATAACGGAACTTCAGAATTGTTTGTAAATGGTAAAAGCATGGGCGCTTCACCTAACATAAAAGATCCCTTTACATGGGATGAGGAAAAAGCAAATATTATGTTGGGATTAAACTACATAGGATTACTGGATGAATTGGCAGTATTTAGGAGACCATTAAACGAAGAAGAAATAGAACTCATTTTCAATACTAAAGAGGGCTTAAAGTCCATCTTAAATTGATTGAGCATACACTTAAACAAATATAATTTCATGTTAGTACCTTTTGAAACACTTCCTGATAATGCTAGAATTTGGATTTACCAGTGCAATAGAAGCTTTAGTGATGCAGAACTAAAAGAAGTAGAGGAAAGTTTAACAGCATTTTTAAAGGAATGGACAGCCCACGGGAGTGAATTGGAAGCTGGCTTTGAGCTAAAATACAAACGGTTTATAGTAATTGGGTTAGATCAAAGCAAAGCCGGAGCATCAGGATGTTCAATTGATACTTCAGTTCATTTTATCCAAAGTATGGAACAAAAATATAATGTGGAATTATTGGATAGAATGAATGTTTCGTTTAAACAAGGGGAGTATGTAACATATAAGTCATTAAAAGACTTTAAGAGAATGGCCAGGGAGAAGGCTATATCAAGTAATACCATTGTATTTAACAACCTAGTGGCTAGTAAAATTGAATATCAAGAGCATTGGGAAGTTCCCGCTAGTGATAGTTGGCATTCAAGATTTGTAGGATGATATCCTTAAATTATCCTAAATACAGTGCTTTCTTCGGTGAAATACAATATTTTTATCAGTTGTAAGTTCATGTCCTAGACAAGATATTTATGCGGATAAACCTTTACTTTCCCTTTTTCTTATTGTTTTTCATAGGTGTTAGTGGTCAGAACAACCCACTGATTACTAAAGATTCATTGGCACAACTTGGTTGGGTAGATACCAAATACAATAACATGTCCGTAGAAGAGCGTATAGGACAATTGTTTATGGTGAGTATTTCTTCGAGCCAAAATAAAACCGCAACTGATAATATAAAACAACTCATAAAGGATCATAATCTTGGTGGGATAATCTTTTCAACTGGCGGTCCTGTTCGCCAAGCCAAACTTGTCAACGAATATCAGTCGCATTCCAAAATACCGTTATTGATAGGAATGGATGCGGAATGGGGTCTTGCAATGCGTTTGGACTCTACCTATGCTTTTCCATGGAATATGACCTTGGGAGCGATAAAAGATAGTTCCATAGTTGAAAAAGTAGGCTTTCAAATAGGGAAACATGCAAAAAGACTTGGAGTGCATATCAATTTTGCACCGGATATAGATGTAAACAACAATCCAAAAAATCCGATTATAGGAAACCGTTCTTTTGGAGAAGATCCTAAGAACGTTGCCCAAAAAGGAATAGCATTTATGAAAGGAATGGAAGATGCAGGTGTTTTATCCTGCGGGAAACATTTTCCGGGACATGGCGATACAGCAACAGATTCCCATAAGGCTTTACCCATAATCAGCTCAACAAAAGAGCGATTGGACTCTATAGAACTATTTCCATTTAAAAGTTTGATAAGTAACGGATTGAGTTCAGTAATGGTTGCGCATCTAGATGTTCCTAATATAGAAATTAGAGAAGGGTTGCCCTCCACACTATCTGAACAGATAGTCTCAGGTTTGTTACAAACCGAATTAGGATTTAAAGGATTGATTTTTACAGATGCGCTGAACATGAAAGCGGTCTCTAAATTTGCACCAGAAGGAGAAGTGGAACTTGAAGCGTTCCTTGCAGGAAACGATATGCTTTTGATGCCTGAAAACGTTCTGAAGGCGAAAGAAAAACTGTTTGAGGCATATAACGAAGGAAAAATCACAGAAGAAAGACTTGCTTACTCTGTCAAGAAAATATTGATGGCCAAGTATAAAGCTGGCCTATCTAATTACAAGGCTGTAGCGTTAGAAAATCTTTATGAGGATTTGAACGACATTGAAAATGATGTCATATATGAAGAGGCTATTGAAAATGCAATTACGGTTGTGAAGAACAATTTTTCACTACTCCCCATAAAAAAACTTGAAAATAAAAAAATTGCATACGTAAAATTTGGTGATGATTCTGGAGAAGTATTTTCTGAAACACTATCTAAATATGCGAAAATCACACAAATTAATGCTAAGGATGCGGCTGGGTACCGAAAAGCATTGGCAGAATTTAATTTAGTAATTATAGGTTTTCATAAAAGTAATGAGAGTCCTTGGAAGGGGTATAAGTTTTCTAAAAACGAGCTTTTTTGGCTACAAGAAATATCTAGACTTAGAACTAGCAACACCATACTTTCAGTATTTGCAAAACCCTATGCACTTTTGGATGTAGTAAATTTTGATACGATTGATGGAGTAGTGTTGGCCTATCAAAATAGTGAAATTGCCCAGGAAAAAGCAGCTGAAGTCATTTTTGGTGCTTTGGACGCCAATGGAACATTGCCAGTTTCAGCAAATGACAAATTCCCAGTCAACACAGGAACTAATTTAAATACACTAAAGCGCTTAGGATACAGTATTCCAGAGAGGGTTGGCTTAAGTTCAAGCAAATTGGCTGTTGTGGACAGTTTAGTAAAGGTTGGTCTTGATTCTTTGATGTTTCCTGGAGCGCAAGTTTTAATCGCAAAAAGAGGAAAGGTTATCTACAATAAGAGTTTTGGCAAACCAACATACGCCTCAGAACAAGAAATTGATGATAATTCAATCTATGATTTGGCTTCATTGACTAAAATCCTTTCTACTTTGCCTTTGATAATGAAAATGGAGGAGGAAGGAAAAATTGCACTGAACAATACGTTCAAAGAGTTGATACCCGAATATGATTCTTCAGAATTAAAAGATGTAACCGTTCTAAAAGCCCTTTCCCATTATGGTCGTTTACCTGCATGGATTGCTTTTTACATAGACACTTTGACTAAAAACAGAAAACCATCCTCAGATTTTTATAGAAATCAACCCACTGATGGTTTTTCATACCGAGTTTCTGACAATCTTTATTTGACAGATGCATACAAAGATTCAATTTATAATAGAATCGGTAGACAATCATTAAAATCGAACAGGTATAGATACAGCGATGTGGCGTATTATGTATTTAAAAAATATATTGAAGACACCTACGAGAAATCCATAGATGAATTGATAAATGAGTTTTTGTATATTCCTATGGGCTTACAACGTACTTCTTTCAATCCCTTGAACAAATTTCCAAAGAATGAAATTGTTCCTTCAGAAGAAGATAAATATTTTAGGTACCAGACAGTACAAGGATACGTGCATGATATGGGAGCAGCTATGCAGGGTGGAGTAGGAGGACATGCTGGTTTGTTTAGTAATGCCAATGATGTAGCTAAAATAATGCAAATGTATCTTCAAGGAGGAGTATATGGAGGTAAGCGTTTTTTAAATGACCGAACAGTAAAAAAATTCAATACATGCTATTTCTGCCATAAAGATGTGCGCAGAGGAGTTGGGTTTGACAAACCCCAAATAAAGGATAAAGGACCAACTTGCGGGTGTGTATCAAGAAAAAGCTTTGGCCATAGCGGTTTTACAGGAACGTATACCTGGGCTGACCCAGATGAAGAACTTGTTTATGTTTTTTTATCCAACAGAACATATCCGTCAGCCAGCAATACACTTTTGGTAAAGTCCGCCTTAAGAACAAGAATTCAGCAAGCTATTTATGATTCTATTATAAATTAGACTGTAAATATTGATTTAGATTTGTTGTTATGAAGATTGCAATTGTTTGTTACCCTACATTTGGAGGCAGTGGTGTTGTAGCCACAGAATTGGGAATTGCTCTATCGGAAAGAGGGCACGAAGTCCACTTTATTACCTATAAACAGCCTGTACGTTTAGAACTTTTAGGGAATAATATTCATTTTCACGAAGTACATGTACCCGAATATCCTTTGTTCCGTTATCAGCCATATGAATTGGCATTGTCCAGCAAATTAGTAGATACAATCAAGCTCTATGGAATAGAACTTTTGCATGTACATTATGCAATTCCGCATGCCTATGCGGGGTATATGGCCAAAAAAATGCTTCAAGAAGAGGGAATTTTTATTCCTATGATCACAACGCTTCACGGTACGGATATAACTTTAGTGGGCAAACATCCATTTTATAAACCAGCGGTTACCTTCAGTATTAACAAGTCTGATGTGGTGACTTCAGTTTCAGAAGATTTAAAACAAAGTACTCTGGAAATCTTTGATATTGAAAAAGATATTGAAGTCATTCCTAATTTTATAGATACTTCAAAATATAGTCTGGATTATACTGATTGCCAGCGATCTTTGATGGCTCATGAAGATGAACGGATAATCACCCATATCAGTAATTTTAGAAAGGTAAAACGCATTCCTGATGTAATTCATGTGTTTCATAAAATTCAAAAGGAAATCCCAGCAAAACTGATGATGGTAGGGGAAGGACCTGAAAAAGAAATGGCAGAACAGCTTTGTGATGATTTGGGAATAAAGGATAAAGTATTGTTTTTAGGTAACAGTAACGAGATAGATAGGATACTTTGCTTCTCGGATCTATTTTTATTACCATCAGAAACAGAAAGTTTTGGTTTGGCCGCTTTAGAAGCGATGATCAACAGGGTAGCTGTAATCTCAAGCAATACAGGTGGAATCCCAGAAGTTAACAAGGAAGGTATTTCGGGATTTCTCGCCAACGTAGGCGATGTGGATGAGATGGCATCAAAGGCGTTGCAGATATTAAGAGATGATGCAGTGTTGGAGAAATTCAAGGAAAATGCGTTTAAAGTGGCTTCTAAATTTGATATTTTGCATGTTTTGCCATTATATGAAGAAGTTTATGAGAATGCGTTTAAATCAAGATTCAAGAATTCATATTAATTTAATGAGACATTTTGTGTTGATATTATTTATCTGTTTGACCTCATGTAAGGCCCAGAAGGAAATACAATTAGATTCAGGAGAAAAGGATGATATGATTTTGATTGCGCAGGATGGATATAGCGGTATTGACGAATATGAGACTATGGTCGTTAGGGACGTAAAATCTCTGAACAAGTTCTATACTACAATAAATAAAACTCGCAAACCGGGACTTCCCGTCCCTGTTATAGATTTCTCAAAGGAAATAGTCCTGATTGTCTGTTTAGGAAAGCAAAAAGGACAGATGATACCTAAGCTTTCAAAGACTGAAGAATCTGAAAGTGAAATTTTAATAACAATTGAAATGGTTCCTCCAAAAGAGGCGAAAAGCTCAGAAAATCAGTTTGTTTCCTACCCATTCTATATTTATAAAATACCCCATACTTCCAAGAGACTAAGTCTCGAAAAATTGGGTTGGTAGAAGGCAACAATTATTTGTATTTAATCCTCTTATCGAAAATAAAAGCACTTGAAAGTACAAAAGATGTCATTTTGTACGGTTGAACTAGTTTTGTTCTCAAATCCTCAAATTTTACATTATGAAAGCTACAAAACCAGTTATTGCTGTGTTGGTATTTTTATTTTCCTTAGCACTTACAGCTCAAGAAACCCAATTAACAAGAAAGGATAGTATTGTTAAAAGTTCGTGGATTGTCTCCATCGGGACGAATATTATTGATGATTCTGGTGATGAATTCGGTGAACTATTTGATTTTAAAGAAGGTTGGAACGTAGTTCCTTTTCCTTCTAGAATAAGTATTGGACGTTATTTTGAAAATGGAGTTGGACTTGAGGCAATAGGTACGTACAACAAATATAAAGAAGGAAAAATAGTAGATAATGCGGTAAACCCTGAAGATGTTGATTACTTCGGATTAGATTTTCGTGTAAGCTATGATCTTAATATGATTTTAGGAGAAACTGGTTTTTTTGACCCCTATGTTGGTATTGGAGTCGGTTATACCGATGCAAACAATCAAGGTAGAGGAACTTATAATGCAGTTTTAGGATTTAGAACATGGTTTTCTGAGCATTGGGGCTTGGATTTTAGCTCTAGTGGTAAATGGACCATGAACACTGAAAACTCTTCAAATCATATACAACATGCGGTAGGAGTTGCATACCGATTTAATGTTGAAAAAGAACTTTCAAGAAAGGGAGAAGAAAAATTGGCACTTTTAAAAGAAATTGAGAAAGAGCAACAAAGGGTTCAAGACTCTATAACTGCTAAAGAAAGAGCCGATGAAGAAGCTCGTTTGTTGGCAGAAAGATTGGAAAAAGAAAAAGAAGCGGCAAGATTGGCTGCAGAAAAAGAGAAAAAAGAAGAAGTTAAGCGTGCAAAAGTTAAAGATGAAGTTGAAAATCTTGGGAGAGTCTATTTTAAATTGAATTCATCATATCTTTCCACTGCAGATAAAGAGGTTCTGGATAAATTGATTGGAATATTGGAAAGTGCTCCAAGTTTGGTCATCCAGGTTTCTGCACATACAGATTCTAGAGGAACAGATACCTATAATCAATGGCTATCTGAAAAAAGAGCAAAACGAACCGTTGAGTATCTGATTTCTAAGGGAATTGCGTCTGAGAGAGTTAAGTATGATGCATTTGGAGAGACTAGACTGACGAATGAATGTGATAACGATACGCCTTGCTCAGAAACTAAACATAGTGAAAACAGAAGATCAGCATTTGAAATAGTAAGTTTGTAATATAATCAAGCCAATAAAATAACAAAAGGTATGGTAATACTTGGGTTGAACTACTACTTCCATGATTCATCTGCTTGTATCGTAAAAGATGGTAAGCTGATAGCGGCAATAGAAGAAGAGCGACTAAACCGTCAAAAACATACAGCGGAGTTTCCCAAAATGGCTATTGATAGATGTCTGAAAATGGCTGGGATAGCTTATTCCGATATAGATTATATTGCGGTTTCCATAAAACCTAAGCACAACTGGAGAAAAAAAACATGGTATTTCTTAGGAAATATTATCAGGATAGCAAAATCTGGAAATCTATTTGGATTTATAGCTCATAATTTAGTACATGCCTATTTAAAGCAGCGCAATTTCAAGAATTGGTACAACAGGTGCTGGAAAAACACAAAAACCTCTCCCAAAGTTCACTTTATCGAACACCATCTCTCACATGTGGCGGGTTCTTTTTTTGTTTCTCCTTTTAAGGAAGCTGCATTGTTGGGTATAGATGGAGCAGGTGAATGGGCCACTACATGGATTGGCCATGGTAAAAATAATGATATTAGCAAGTTGAGTGAGAATTTTTTCCCACACTCTTTGGGATCTTTTTATGAGGCGATTACCCAATTTTGTGGATTTAAACCAAATTATGATGAAGGAAAAACCATGGGTTTGGCTCCAATGGGCAATCCATCCACTTTTAAACATAAAGTTGAAAAAATTATAAGAGTTGATGAGAATGGTGGATTTTTACTAGATCTCAGCTTTTTCAATTTTCAATATATGGCAGATCAAAGATTTTCTCAAAAGTTTACCCAGGTGTTTGGCGAACCTAGAGAATCAGGAGCCGCCTTTGAGAGTCATCATATGGATTTAGCAGCAGCTTTTCAAATTGTGTTGGAAGACAGGGTGCTGGAAATCTGTAAAATCCTTCATAAAAAAACTAAGACTGATTATCTAGTGATAGCTGGCGGAGTATCTTTAAATAGCGTTATGAATGGGCGAATTGTAAGGGAAAGCCCTTTTAAAGATGTTTATGTTATGCCTGCCGCCGGTGATAATGGTACGGCCATGGGAGCAGCTTTTTATTTGTATAATGGATTACTTGGAAAGTCTAGAATGTTTGTTCATGATAACCCATACATAGGTACTTTTTATACAAATGATGAAATAAAAAGAGTTTTAGACGGTGCTAAGCTAAAGTCTGAATATTTTGAAGACGTATGTGGAGTAGCTGCTGGATTGTTAGAACAAGGAAAAATCATAGGATGGTTTCAGGGAGCAATGGAAGTTGGACCTAGAGCCCTAGGGAGTCGAAGCATACTTGCAAACCCAGCATTTCCCGATATGAAAGATAAAATCAACTCGGAAGTAAAGTTTAGAGAGGCATATAGACCTTTTGCTCCATCAGCCACTATTGAATCCTATAAGGAGTATTTTGATTTGGAAGTAGAGGCCCCTTTTATGTTGAAAGTCTGTCAAGTCCATGAAAATAAACAACCGGTAATTCCTGCGATTACCCATGTGGATGGAAGTGCAAGACTTCAAACGGTTCGAAGGGAGCTACATCCAAAATATCATGAGTTAATTACTAAATTAGGCAAGATAACTGGAGTACCTGTAGTATTGAATACAAGTTTTAACATTCAAGGTGAACCTGTTGTAGAATCTCCAAAAGATGCCATAAGATGTTTTTTCTCCACAGGATTGGACGCTTTGGTAATTGGTAATTATGTTTTGGTCAAGTAACAACAAATAGATGCTTTTTAATTCATTTGAGTTTTTAGTTTTTTTACCCATTGTTTTTATTATCTATTGGTTTTTTAAAAACAAGGGTATCAAGATGCAAAACTTACTCCTGCTTTTAGCTAGTTATATGTTCTATGGGTGGTGGGATTGGCGTTTTCTGCTTCTAATTTTATTCTCCACTTTGGTTGACTTTATTGTAGGACAATGGATATACAGGACAGAAGCTAAAAATAAGAGACGTTATTTTCTTTGGATCAGCGTAATATGCAATATTGGTATTTTAGCATTTTTCAAGTATTTTAATTTTTTTACTGATTCTTTTATTGAGACGTTTCGTTTTTTAGGGTTTTCAATTCATCAATCATGGACATTGAAAATTATATTGCCCGTTGGTATTTCCTTTTATACATTTCAAACGATGTCCTATTCTCTGGATGTTTACAAGAAGAAATTGATTCCAACCAAAGATTTTATTTCATTCGCGACCTATGTTAGTTTCTTTCCGCAGCTTGTTGCGGGACCTATTGAGAGGGCCTCTAATCTACTTCCCCAGATTCTAAAAAAAAGAGAATTTAAGTATAGTCAAATTGCTGGGGGATTACGATTGATTTTATGGGGGTTATTTAAAAAAATAGCTATTGCAGACTCTTTAGCTCCAATGGTTGATGACATTTTCAACAATGCGGGAACATATCCGTCAACAACACTTTTAATGGGGGCATTGTTCTTTGGCTTTCAGATTTATGGAGATTTTTCAGGGTATTCGGATATAGCTATTGGTACAGCCAAGTTATTTGGAATAGAATTGATGTCTAATTTTAAATTCCCATATTTTTCAAGAAGCATAGGAGAGTTTTGGCGAAGATGGCATATTTCTTTGTCTACCTGGTTTAGAGATTATCTTTATATTCCTCTTGGGGGGTCCAAAGTTGAAAAGATTAAAGTAGTTAGAAACATCTTCATTATTTTTTTGGTGAGCGGGCTTTGGCATGGAGCAAATTGGACTTTTGTGTTTTGGGGTGGTATTCATGCAATGTTGTTTGCTCCAACTCTTTTACTTGGAAATAATAGAAAGTATACAAAGACCATATTAGCAGAAAGCAGAATACTGCCAAGTTTAAAGGAGTTGATATTAGTTCTTGGAACTTTTTTTATGGTCACCATCACCTGGGTGTTTTTTAGAGCAGATTCTTTATCTGGGGCATTTGCTTATCTTGGCCGCACTTTTTTTGATTTTTCCTATCAACCCTACCTTCACCCAAAAGGTTACAGGATGATCGATTTTCACATCCTTTTAGGTTTGTTTGTAATATATGAATATATAATAAGAAAAAATGAACGTAGCCCATTTAACTTTAGCTCAAAAGTTATGAGGTTCATTATGTATGCGTTGATTGCATTTGGAATTCTTTTGTTTTATGAGAGCGGTGTTGATAGATCATTTATTTACTTCCAATTCTGAGTTATGTTTAGATTACTTTCAAAGATCATAATCTATTTGGTGCTCATTTTTCTATTCTTGGAAATACTGGTTCGGGTTTTCCATCTTCACAATGATATGCCAACAAGATTTGTTGATAATGATAATGTGAACAAATGGATGCCCGGGCAGCATGGATATTCAGTACACGGAAATCGAAGACAAAATTATGCGGAATTTCATATCAATAAAGCAGGATATAATTCCCATAGAGATTTCCAGCCTTCTATAGATGGTTTTGAAATAGCGATAATCGGGGACTCATTTATTGAAGGTTTTCATCAAGACTATAAACAGTCTTTGGGAAAAAAAGTCGAAGACCATATTGAAGGAATTCAAGTATACGAATATGGGCATTCTGCAACCGATTTGGCAGACCATCTTTTTAAGATACATAATAATCAGGATAGCTTTGATTTGATTGATCATATAATTATTGACATTAAATTTGAGGATGACCTTTTAAGGAATGAGTATCATAGGGCCAAGTTCAGTAAACCCTTTTTTCCTTTCCTTAAGTATTCCAAACTGGCAACCTATATATTAAATATTGGTTTTCTGGATAAGATTAAAGATGTTAACAGAAATGTTAGAAGCATGTTTGTTAAAAAGAAAAGGGTTTCAGAAAAGGAGGCTCCTTCTGTATATGAAATTGATAGTTTATATATGTCCAATTTCAAGAAATTAATATCCGAATACGGATTCAACAAAAAGAAAACTACCTTTCTTTTGGATAGTAGGGTAACCAGTAAAGTTTTTATAGATTACTTGGACCAACATAAATTACGTTATATTGATTATGGTATAGCATTTAAGAATGCCAAGGAACCAGTGACATTAATATATGATGCACATTGGAACAACCTTGGAAGAACATTGATAGCTGAGGAAATTGTTGAGTTTCTAAGAAAGGAAAAGTTGTTAAATAATTAGAAGGGTTTAGTCAAATAGTGAAACCAAACTGTCTCAAAAATGAAGTTGTTGAAATTTGATAGGTTAAATTTTTATTTTGAGTTCTTTGAAAAGGATTCTATAATTCCACATTACAGATGTATTCATAATAATACTAATGGTCAGTCTTTAAATCGTAAAGACAATTTCCCCACGGACCTAAAAAATAAAGTGTATGCGGTTAGTTGTGTTCCTCCGTACTTTGATGTTGAATTGGATCAAAATTTTGGTTGTGGAGCCTTTAGAATATCTTCACGCCAAGGATTTATAGCCAACTTGAAAGGATATGATAGTGTAGATGGTTATATGGAAGATTGCCTGAAAAAGCAGAAAAGAAATATCATACGCAAGCTTAAAAGGCTGGAACTATGTTTTGATATTAACTACAAAACACTTTATGGTGAAGCGAACATAGCCGAATATAACTCACTTTTTGATGCACTTGAAGTGATGATACAAAAACGTTTTTCACAAAAAAACATAGAGCATGCGGGTTTAAAAAGATGGAAAGATTATAAAACAACAGTTTACAATATGATTTTGAATAAAAGAGCTTCACTCTTTGGTATTTATGATGGTGAAAAACCGATTTCAATTTCATTAAGTTACCATTTTCAGAACATATTGGTTAGTGCTATTTCTTCTTATGATATTGATTATTCAAAGTTTGGACTTGGGAATATTCAGGTTCTGAAAAAAATTGAATGGTGTTTTGAAAATGAGTATGACAACTTTGATATGATGTGGGGAGACCTTAGGTATAAACGTGAATGGTGTAACAACATCTTCACTTATGAAGACCATGTTTTGTTTGCAAAAAGGAACTTGGGAAAAATACTATCAGCTTTCACCATCACAAAGTTTTCTCAATTTAAAAAATTTTTGGAGGCAAAGAATCTTTTGCCATTTAGTTTTAAAAAACTTAATGTTTTTAGAAAAAAGCAGAAACCACAAAAGAATAAAAAACGAGAACCAATTTATAAAATTATGGAGTTGGACAATGCGTACTCTAAGGATGGGTTATTTAAAATTAACATCGACGACTCCGAAGAATATGCTTTACTACGTCAACCAACCTATGATTTTCAATATGCCAATAGCGAACATTCAAGAACTATAAATGTTTATGAAATTCAAGAAAAAATGTATTTGCTTGAAGGTAAAACCAACAAAATAAAACTTGAGTTTTTATAAAAAAAACGTACATTTAGTGTCATAATATCTTTCCCCAAGATTTTCGATGAATCCTGATTAAGCTATAAAAGGTCGGGTTTTATTCCCCCTCTTAAATTTATTCCCCCAAGTATTTTCTATTTGATAACCTTCTGTGCTATCTAATGACCTGATTGGTTTGGCAGGTAGGACAGCTATTGGTTATATAACATTTGTTTTGATAATAGGATTATACTTGACTATTTTAATTGATATGTATAAGGATTAAATAATTGAAAAGAAATGAAGCTAAAAAGGTTAAACTTCTATTTTGAACTCTTTGAGAAAGGAAGGGTTATTCCGCATTATGAAAGTATTAGGAACAATACAAATAACAAAATCATTTATGGGAATAAAACATTTTCCGAAAATGGAAACAGTGAAATAGTTGTAGTAGGCTGCGTTCCACCTTATTTTGATATTAAAATAAACAAGGAAGATCGATGCAATGCTTTTGAAATACCTTCTAGACTTGGTTTTATGGCCAACTTGGAAGGATATTCAAATGTGGATGACTATATGAAGGATAACTTAAAAAGACAGCGAAAACAAATCAATAGGAAGATAAGAAGGTTGGAACAATGTTTTGATATCTCCTATAAATCTTATTATGGTGAAATTAAGAGAGAAGAGTATGATATGTTGTTCGATTCTTTTCGGTTAATGATTCAAAAACGATTTTCTCAGAAAGGAATGCAGCACGAAGGTTTAAAAAGATGGAAGGAATATAAACAAAATGTCTATGATTTAATCTTATTGAAAAAGGCAACTCTTTTTACAATATGTGTAAAAGATAAACCTATAGCAATTTCTTTAGGATATAATTACCAAAACATTTTGGTAAGCACAATTTGTTCATATGATATTGATTATGCGAAGTTCGGGTTAGGTCAAATAGATACTGTAAAAAATGTAGAATGGTGTTTGAACAATGGTTTTGATCGCTATGATATGATGTGGGGTGATCTTCGCTACAAAAGAGAATGGAGTAATGTTATATTTACATATAAAAGTCATATTATTTATTGTGGCGCCAGTATTGGCAAGATGGCAACTGCCTATGTGGTGGGAAGACTTGCGGTATTGAAAAAACTATTAAGTGCCAAAAAAAGTCAGTTCTTCAGCTGGAAGTTGATTTCTTCTCTCCAAAGAGAAAAAGCCCCTTTAAAGGATGAGGATTTTAAATTACAGGTACAAGCTATTCCCATTGATAATATTGTTAACAGGGACGAGTTGTTAAAACTTAATATTGAAGAACTCCAGCAGTACTCATTTTTACGAGAAAAAGTATATGATTTTCAATACATAAATTTTGAGCATTCTAGTTCTACTCAAGTCTACAAAGCTAGCAATAACACCTATTTTATTGAAGGAAAATCGAACAAGATGAAACTTGAGTATACTAAAAGCCCAATGGGAACTTGAATCAAAACCACTATAAATCAGAAAAATATTTGAGGAGTTTTTTTACGATACATGATGCAAATCGGAATTATTTGTGAGCAAATATTCAGTGTTGATTTAAAAATTGACCAACTTTCATTATGTTGAAAAAACATAGATATAAAATAACATTCTGTGATACATAGAACAAGCAATAAAGGTGCTGTTTTTCAGCTTGATAATGAAAATTTTCTTATACCAAATCAATACTTGTTTTCTTATGTAGTTTATAGAGGTTATATGCAGTTCATAGATTAAAATTCTGATGGGAGAATAATGAATTACTTTTGAAATAATATCCTTTTAAACAACTAAAAATCAGAAAATGCATGCCATGAAACTACTACTATCAATCTTTTTTATGCTCTTCTTGGCCATTCAAGTAAATGCTCAAGAACAATTTACCTCAGCAAATGCTGCTTCGGCCATTAATGAGGCTAATTCTGTAGGTTCCTTAGCAGATATTCGAGGAATTGGATGTACAACCGCTGTAGAAACAGGAATTGTTGCTGTGGGGACATATTCATATAGAGGAACTAGTGTGGATGGAGCAAACGACAGGGTTCAAATTACTCCAAACTTGGAAAATGGAACTGATTATGAAATGAAAGTATATTTAGCTGAAGGACCTGGAGCTAATATTCAAGTTGAAGTTTGGGCAGGGGTGACATCTTCTGTTCCTACAATTAACCCACCAATTACCACTGCCAATTCAACTTTACAAGAGTTCACTATTACATTTACTACAAATTCGGCCAATCAAACACTACGGTTTTATAATAGAGGTTTAGCTGGCACAGATATTTATTTAGATAATGTTTCAATAATACCTGTAGGAAGTGATACTGAGGCTCCCACAGCACCTGGGAATTTGGCGTCCAACAATACAACGGAGATCTCCACTGACCTGAGTTGGGATGCTTCCACCGATAATGTTGGGGTCACGGACTATGAGGTTTTTCAAGATGGCAATAGCATCGGGCTTACCGGGGGAGCCACAACGTTCAATGTAACGGGCCTTACGCCCTCCACGGGATATGCCTTTACGGTATTTGCATTGGATGCTGCAGGAAACACTTCACCTGTCAGTAATACAGAGAACATGAATACATTGGCCGATACGGATTCACCCACGGCACCAACCAATCTGGCGGCAAGCAATACAACAGGTACGACCACTGACCTAAGCTGGAATGCCTCCACCGATAATATCGGGGTGACTGATTATGAGGTTTTTCAAGATGGCAATAGCATCGGGCTTACCGGGGGAGCCACAACGTTCAATGTAACGGGCCTTACACCCTCCACGGGATATGCCTTTACGGTATTTGCGTTGGACGGTGCGGGAAACACTTCACCTGTCAGTAATACAGAGAACGTGAATACATTGGATACTGAAGCTCCCACAGCACCTGGGAATTTGGCGTCCAACAATACAACGGAGACCTCCACTGACCTGAGTTGGGATGCTTCCACCGATAATGTTGGGGTCACGGACTATGAGGTTTTTCAAGATGGCAATAGCATCGGGCTTACCGGGGGAGCCACAACGTTCAATGTAACGGGCCTTACGCCCTCCACGGGATATGCCTTTACGGTATTTGCATTGGATGCTGCAGGAAACACTTCACCTGTCAGTAATACAGAGAACATGAATACATTGGCCGATACGGATTCACCCACGGCACCAACCAATCTAGCGGCTGGTAATACAACAGGTACCACCACTGAACTAAGCTGGAATGCCTCCACCGATAATATCGGGGTGACTGATTATGAGGTTTTTCAGGATGGCAATAGCATCGGGCTTACCGGGGGAGCCACAACGTTCAATGTAACGGGCCTTACACCCTCCACGGGATATGCCTTTACGGTATTTGCGTTGGACGGTGCGGGAAACACTTCACCTGTCAGTAATACAGAGAACGTGAATACATTGGAAGATGATACGGAAGCTCCCACAGCACCTGGGAATTTGGCGTCCAACAATACAACGGAGATCTCCACTGACCTGAGTTGGGATGCTTCCACCGATAATGTTGGGGTCACGGACTATGAGGTTTTTCAAGATGGCAATAGCATCGGGCTTACCGGGGGAGCCACAACGTTCAATGTAACGGGCCTTACGCCCTCCACGGGATATGCCTTTACGGTATTTGCATTGGATGCTGCAGGAAACACTTCACCTGTCAGTAATACAGAGAACATGAATACATTGGCCGATACGGATTCACCCACGGCACCAACCAATCTAGCGGCTGGTAATACAACAGATACCACCACTGACCTAAGCTGGAATGCCTCCACCGATAATATCGGGGTGACTGATTATGAGGTTTTTCAGGATGGCAATAGCATCGGGCTTACCGGGGGAGCCACAACGTTCAATGTAACGGGCCTTACACCCTCCACGGGATATGCCTTTACGGTATTTGCGTTGGACGGTGCGGGAAACACTTCACCTGTCAGTAATACAACAAATATTAATACCTCTGGTGGGGCAACAAATTATACTACAGATAATGCTAATCTGATTACAGTAGATTGGCAAGCTAGAGATTTGTTTGCGGATAGAAATGTAGGTATTGGTACAACAGATACTCAGGGATATAGACTAGCGGTAGCTGGTAACGTTATTGCAGAGAGCGTAAAAGTGGAATTGCAAGTAAATTGGCCTGATTTTGTTTTCACAAAAAAATATGGACTTCCTTCCTTACAGGAAGTTGAAAACCATATTTTGGAGTATGGACATTTGCTTAACATTCCGAGTGCTGAAGAAGTTGAGGAAAAAGGAATTGATTTAGGACTAATGAATGCCAAATTACTCCAAAAGATTGAAGAACTAACGTTATATACTATTCAACAAGAAAAGAAAATACAGAGGCTTGAAAATGAAAATAATCGTGTAGAGGAGATTCTTGTTAGATTATTTGAGTTGGAGAAAGAAATAAAAGGAGACAAGAATAAAAACTAAGTCAAAGGAAATATATTTATTTTATGAAACATATCTACCAATTAAGTGTAATCTTCTGCATAATTATTACGTGGAGCACTAATGGCCAGAGTATTCGGAAGAATCATTTAGAGATGACTGATTACGAAAAGGCTGAACTGGTCAATGCGTTTTATCAATTACGTGAAGGCCCGGATTTATTCAATGATTTGGCAAATTTCCATATGGATTTTTTCTCTTTTGATAACACAGCAGATCCTACACGATTAGATATTCACTTTAACTTGTTGAATGAGGCTGAAAGAGATATTTTTCTTCCTTGGCATAGAAGACAAATGTTCGAAATGGAGCAGGCTGTGCAGGATATAAACCCTAGAATTAGTCTTGCATATTGGGATTCTTCCACAGATCAATCTGTAAATTCGTCATTGTGGGACGAGGGTTTTTTAGGAAGCTTTGATACCAACTGGAGTTTAGGAAGAAACTTGGGAGCTTCAGGGACTTTAATTTCAGTACAGGGATTGGCTAATCTTTTGTCTACTAACGATTTTTATACATTTTCAAATAATTTTGAAAGAGGAAGAGGACATGCTAGCCCTCACATATGGACAGGAGGAGTTATGCCAACTTCAGCATCTCCACGTGATCCTGCCTTTTATTTGCACCATACATTTGTTGACAAGGTATGGGATGATTGGGAAGAAGCAAATCAAGGTTCTTTCTATATTATTGATTCAATGTTGCGTTATGATGGGACTTATTCTTTTGATGGCCAGACTTTACCTCTAGTAAATCCCAATGATATCACAGACACTAGGTCTTTGGGTGTTTTTTATGCCGAAAACCAGCTAGCAGAATTGGACAATTATATTGTAAGCAATACATATAATGCTGAAGAACATTTTTATTACCAATATACAATAGAGGCAGGGAATGATTTTATTGTGCCCTCGGGAACAGTATGTAAGTTTGAATCTGTTAATCAGATAATTTTAGAGCCAGGATTTGAGGCCGAACCAGGAAGTCAGTTTGTTATGGAAATAGATACGGAGACGGCTATTTTGGCTGCTAAATCTGGGCAACCGGTTATCAGAAAGAAAAAACCTTATGATTTTGTAGACCTTGAGCCAATTGTTTGGGAAGAAAATGAAAATGATGATTCTCCTATTATCTTAAAAGCATTTCCTAATCCTTTTACGGAGAAGATTACCATTAATTTGAACAAAAGAACAGATTGCAAAGTAGAAGTATTTAATATGATGGGAATGTTGGTCAAAGAGGAATTTTTTCAAAACACCGATAGCATAATCATTAATAAACTATACGGTCTAAAAGTAGGTGTTTATGTTGTTAGGGTTACAGATGGTTCTGGCGAACTATTGCTGGCCAAGAGAGTCATAAAACTATGATAAGGCTTGCATGGTTGATGTTTTTAATTCTTACTTTACTTAGCCTCAAACGTAAAAGTCAAGACGATACATGGATAAGCGTTATAAACCATTCGAATTATCATTTAACTAATGTGAGAATGTTTTCCCATTCTTTCAACGATTTATCAAACAGAGATACCTCAGAGATTAAGTCTTTTGTTTTTAAATTAGATAGGCATGATGCACTACTTCAATTTAGTATTGAAGGTATCAATTTTGCACATTATCTTGAACAACCTATTAACGGCAATTGTTACAGGTATAAGGTGAAGAGTGTTAATATTGAAGAAAAAAAGTTTGAAGTAGAGACTGTAAAGTATTGAGCATGCTTTTGAAGTTAAGTGAGCTTTTTGAATGTTTTACATGTGGAAATTCCATCGTAGCTCCCCTTTATCTAATTTTAATGTTTACCACTATGATCCATATTTATACTATTTGGATCTCTGTATTTGCAACAAGCGGGTAGTTTTTCATAGGTGTCCAAATTAGCTTTGGTTTCGTCTGTATCGTGTCCAACTGAGGCAATGATTTTTTTCACCTCAAGAGGGGAACATTTGGCCTCATCAAGCACTAACGAGAGTTTTTTGGAAGCTATATCCCAAGATGCGAATTTAACACCTTTCATTTTTTGACAAGCTTTCTCTATTCGAGCTTTGCACATTCCACAATTTCCTTTAACATCAAGGACTAAATTTTTGTTTTTTTCTTGTGCAAAAGAATTAGTAATGTATACAATAAACAAAACAGTAAAAAGAAGATTTTTTTTCATAATTAGATGTTTGTTAAAATTTTAAAACGAACTCCAGCATAATATGTTGCTCCCAATATTGGGCCATAAACCTGTGTCGTATCAAATAATAGTCCAAATGGGTCATCACTGCCTATTATTGGGTTCGCCTGAGTGAAGTTAGCTATATTTTCACCTCCCAAGTAAGCTTCAAATCCGTGGGAAAAAACTTTTGTGATTTGAAAATTCAATATACTATAACCTTTTGAAAACCCATCTTTGAAAGTTGATAATGTTTCATTTGCCATTGTGGGAATTCTTTGTTTGCCTTGCCAGTTATATGTGAAGTCAAAACGCCATTGAGAACCATGATGTCCACTGGAGGTCTCATAGTTTAAGTTTGTGAAAAACCTATCTGATGATTGAAAAGGCCTTTGAAACCTTCCAGAAGCATAGTCAATGGGAACATTATAATTCTTATAGGTCATACGAACTTTTAAACTTTGTAAAAGTTCATAATTTAAGTCTATTTGATAGCTATTTGAGCTACTTTCACCAGTAAGGTTATAAAAAGATATTTCTGTTGGATTCTCCCAATCAACCACCACTTGATCTTGAAATACGGTCCTATAAAAATCAAAAGAAAATTCAAACGGACGATTCCCTAAATAGAACTTTTGTATAAATCCAACACCATAATTCCATGCTTTTTCGGAATTTAAACTATAAATAGGACCATCATTTTCTATTACGTTTATTTGTCTTGCAGATGCAAATAACTGTTGGTTTTCAGCAAAAATATTTGATAATCGTCGCCCTTTTCCGATAGAACTTCTTATGCTCGCTTTTTCCCATAGAGAGTACCTTAAATGAAATCTTGGTGTTATAAAAGTAGACAGCCTGTTGTGATTATCCACGCGTAAACCAAGAACAAAACTCAGTTTTTCTAAACTATCATAAGTATATTCAAAAAATGAACCAATGGATTTATCCGCTCGTATGTACTTTTCCTCATTTACATTTTCGTTAAAACTATCGTAGTTGAAATTTAACCCAACTTTGAACTTATGTCTGGTACTACCTATGATGCTATTGAAGATTAAGTTAGAATAGAAAGAATCATGCAAAATGTCATACTGATTAAATCCGTAATACGAATCTTGATTATGTTGACTGTAAGCAAGCTGAAGGCCTAGGCTTTGATATTTGAGTTTTGGAAAAACATACCCAAGCTTACCTGAAACATCCAATCTTTGCGTTTCCACCTCGCTTCCCCAGAAATTATTTGTGAATTTATCAGTGTTTGGATCAAAAGACACCTGTCCAGTTTGTTTTTGGTCGTCTAAATACTGTAAATTTAAAAAGCCAACCCACCCATTCTTAGAATCTAAATATTGCCAACGATTCATTACATTAATTTGCTTCGATAATGGAGTGTCTAAAAATGTGTCAGAGTTGTTGTCTATTTTACCAGTTCTTAGATTAGAATGGATATATATTCCCATTCCCAATTTTTCCGAGAATGTTTCATTATATCTGGTATTAAATTCAAAACGTTCGTAGTTATTTCCATATAGATTTACGAAAAGCTTTTTATCAGTTAATGGTTTTACAAGTTCTGTATTGATTTGACCTGAAATACTTTCAAAACCATTAACAACATTTCCTGATCCTTTTGTTATCTGTATACTTTCTACCCAAGACCCAGGTATAAAAGAAAGGCCATAGATTTGAGAAGCCCCTTTTATTAGTGGCATGTTTTCTTGAGTGAATAAAAGATATGGGCTTGTGAGACCTAGCATTTGAATTTGTTTTGCACCAGTTACGGCATCAGAAATATTCACATCAATGGATGGGTTGGTCTCAAAACTTTCAGAAAGGTTGCAGCATGCGGCTTTAAGCATTTCCCTACTACTTACTGTTACTACATTTTGGACGTTAAACAAGGATTTTTGTAGAGGTTCAACCTCTTTTTCAACAATTACCTCTTCTAAGTTCACTTGTTTATGCAGGCGTATTTTTCCCAAATTTGGTCTGTTTGCCAGAACAGTAATGCTTTCATGATTAGGAGATTCCACTACAATTTTTTGAAACCCTTTCTCATAAGGAATGCTAAATCTTCCATTTTCATCCGTAGTTGTTTCTATGGAACTGCCTAACCAATAAACCCGCACTCCGGAAAGTAAAATCTCATTTTTTTTGGCATCAAGTTCCAATATGGTACCCCGAATTTTGGATTGTGAAATTCCAATCACAGGTATTAGTAGAAGTAATAGTAAAACAAAGCGTTTCATTTAATACAATGAAAAAAATGATGAATATCAGAAAGATCGGTACATGAATAATATTGCATTATCATGTATCAAAATTAACCAATACAATGCTAGTGATGTTACTTTCTCTTTCAAAGTTCATCTAAACCAGTTCAACGGAGTTTTTGGAAAAACAAATAGGTCAATTTAATGGCTTTTTTGAAGGAAAACTGGTCGAATAACCGATTTGATTATCCTTTGAACTAATAAAAAAACTAGAATAGTTAAAAGAATTTTAGCTTAGCCATCAAACAATCAATAACTTATGGAAGAAAGCCTAATTATCAATTTCACTCCTACCGGTATGATACCGACTAAGGAAATGACTCCTCATGTTCCAGTAACTGTTTCAGAGATAGTGGAGGATGTGCACAGAGCCACAGAAATAGGTATCACCATGGTGCATTTACATGCAAGGGATGAGGATACAGGAATTCCAACCTATAAAAAAGAAACCTACGCGCAAATTATTGAAGGAATTCGAAAATTTGATTCAAAACTGGTGATATGTGTATCGCTAAGTGGTAGAAATTTCAATAAGTTGGAACAACGATCAGAAGCCTTGTTTTTAGAGGGAGATTTGAAGCCTGATATGGGCAGTTTGACACTAAGCTCTTTAAATTTCAATAAAGTGGCCAGTACAAATTCACCACAAATGATTCAAGATCTTGCGCGTGTTATGAAAGAACAGGGTATTGTTCCTGAACTAGAAGTTTTTGATGCGGGTATGATAAATTATGCAAAATATTTAGAACATAAAGAGCTCATACAATCGCCTTACTACTTTAACTTATTATTGGGGAATATAGCATGTGCTCAAGCTGATCTGTTACATACCGGAATAATGATAAAAGACTTACCCAAGAATTCATTTTGGAGTTTAGCAGGTATCGGAACGACCCAATTACAAATGAATTCTATCGCCATTGCGATAGGTGGAGGAGTAAGGGTGGGACTTGAAGATAACATTTGGTACGATACGGACAGAACCGAATTGGCCACAAATGAGAGCCTGCTTAGACGTGTTCATACTATTGCTAAGGCAAATTCTAGAGCAATAATGAAACCTGAAGAGTTGCGTAAGAAAATGAACTTGTTGCCAGGTGATGGAAGTTATGGGCGTAAAATCTAAGTGAACTAGATTATGAATCTAAAGACAAGAATTAGTTGGTTTCGAGATAAAATCAAATATGGACTTTTTCTTTTTGGGTTAAGAAATAGACTAAAAAAGATTGGGTTGGACATTTGCATTGAATATTTAGAAGTAGAAGATGTATTGAAAATTGAAGAACCTATAATACCCATGGATTCAGATACTTATGCCATAGAATTTTTGAACAAGGAGGATATGGTAATAGTAGGGGAGAAATCTAATGTGGGTAATGTTCAAAAATTATGTAAAGGGTTTGATAAAGGACAAACATGCATTGGAGTTAAGCAAAATCAGGAAATCGCAGCCTTTATGTTCATTGAATACAATACTATTGATTTTAGACATAAAAGGGTTGATTTGAAAGAGGACGAAGCCTATTTATTGAACATGTTTACCTTGAACGGTCATAGAGGTAAAAACTTGGCTCCGTACTTGCGATACCATAGTTATGCGTTTTTAAGAAAAAGAGGAGTTAATAAGATTTATAGTATAACAGATTACTTTAACAAATCATCTTTAAAATTTAAAAAGAAACTAAAAGCTCAACACGCCAAATTATATTGGACTGTTGTATTTTTTAGAAAATATAAAAGGGGAGGGGTTTTAAAAACTTTTTAAATCCTTACGATAATGCTAACAGCAATATTGCAGAGATAGATTTAGAGAAAAATAACCAAGGTTATTGCCAAATATATTTTGAAGATTGTAAATTCCCATTGTATCAGTTAGGGTAAATGAAAAATTAAAAACAAGGAAAAGCAAGCTTTACTTGCATATTAGGTTGTCAAATATGAGTGGAATTTACTTCTAAGAACATACAAAGGTGAGTGACATCATTTGTGTAAAGTATTTATATATAATTTGCGAACATATATGTAAGTATATCTATTATATAACAGTAGTTTATGGAAGCTAAGGGGAAATTTGTAATATCATTGGATTTTGAGTTGTTCTGGGGTGTAAGGGATAAAAGATCTTTGGATTCTTATGGAGACTCCATTGCGAAAGTCCATCAAATCCTTCCAGAATTGTTATCACTTTTTGAGAAGTACGAAGTTCGTGCAACTTTTGCTACAGTTGGCTTTTTATTTGCAAAGAACAAAACAGAACTTGTTAAGTATAGCCCTGACATAAAGCCGACATATAAGGATCTTGGTCTCTCTCCATATGAAGATAATTTCAAAGAAGTTAAACAGGACTCAAAAGAAGATCCTTACCATTATGCACCAGAATTGATTGAGTTGATAAAAAAATCTTCGGAACATGAGATAGGGAGTCATACTTTTTCACATTACTATTGTCAAGAGAACGGACAGACCCCAATCGACTTTGGTGCAGATATGAAAGCAGCGGTTAGAATTGCCAAAGAAAAGGGAGTTAGTATCAAATCCCTTGTTTTTCCAAGAAATCAAAGTAGTAAAGAGCACTTAAAAGTATGCATTGATAATGGTATAAAGATTTATAGAGGTAATGAGGAAATATGGTTTCATCGTCCTGAGAGTGAAGAAAAAACTTCCTTGATGAAAAGAGTTTTTAGAACCTTGGATTGCTATATTAACATTTCGGGACATCATACTTATACGATGGATGATTTGTCAAAGGAGAAACCATACAACCTTCCTTCAAGTAGGTTTTTAAGACCATACAAAGCTAAGACAGGGATCTTACTGGAAAAACTAAAGTTGGCACGCATAAAAAGAGGAATGTCTTATGCAGCAAAAAATGATAGGATTTATCACCTTTGGTGGCACCCGCATAACTTTGGTACCAATACAAATGAAAATTTTAGTACGCTTAATGAAATAATGAAGCACTACAGAAAATTGAATAAAGTCTATGGTTTTCAAAGTATTACCATGGCAGAGGTTGCCTCTTCTTTGGATAAAATAATCAAGCAGAAATCAATTGCCTGATATTATTGAGTGATGGAAATCAAACTACTTTAAACTACATGGTTTTCTATTGTTTTTATAAAAACGTCTAATCCTCTTTTCTTAAGAAATTGATTCATGACTTTGCGTTTTCCCGAATTATCTGATTTATAACATTCAAGAATAGTAGATGCAAGTTGTTCGGTATCATTAACTGGTGATGTGTATATGCACGGAATTTCGCCAATATCACCTGCAGATAGGGTGGATACCACATTTTCGTTTTGCGACATCATTTGAAGTAAGACATTGGGAAAACCTTCAACACGAGAAGACATAACACACAGTCTTGCATTCTTAAAATAGGGATATACATTTGGTACAGATCCTTTCAAAAAGATTTGATTCTCTAGTCCTAGGGTGTTTATGCGAGTTCTTAAATTTTCCTCTTCAGGACCTTTGCCTAGAATAAATAATTTATGCCCTTCTAACTTGGAATGAACTTTTTGATAAGCATCTATTAGAAGATCATACCCTTTTTCAGGAATCAACCTTCCAGCTGTTACCATATAGTTATCAGTTTCGAGACTAGGAATAACTTCTAGCGCTTTCAATCTAATTTCTTTATGATTTATTGGGTTTGATATTACCTCGATTTTCACTTTCTTTTCTAAAGAAGAAAGATTTTTTATAAGCTCCTTCTTCATAAAATCTGTTTGGCAAATAACTAAATCTGCACCTGGATATCCCAATTTGTATGCAAGTAAATACTTTCTCTTATTTAAGAAATTTAAAGATCTTTGAAAAATGGAAGTGGACTCTCTAACAATTATTTTTGACTTTTTTAGTATGCCAAATCTTTTATACCCACCTACAAGACCATTGATTAGAGTTTGAGAGGAGAAAATGTATGAAATATTATTTTTACTCTTTAACCATATTAGATATGGTAAAAGGCAAAGATATCCTACTGAGTGTGATGGAAAAGGAAAATAGACAATTTTGCATTTATCTTCTAAGTCATTCCAAAAGCTAACATGCTTTTTTCTTAAAATGATTACATGACATATCTTACCTTCTTCCAATAAATAGGAAATAAGGTTTTTTTGTGTTTGTTCGGCTCCTCCATTAGCATCATGGGTAACAATGGTAAGCCAATCAATATCTTTTTTCAATTTCATTTTGTAAGTGTTCAACGACTAGAATAACGAGGGGGAAAGACTATTATTTTAGCTTGTCCAGCTAAACTTTAAAAAATAAATCTTCGTATTTTTTAATAATAATTTCTTTAGAAAATTTGTTGTAAACAGATTGACTAATTTTCTTGGGGTCCCATTTTTTTTCTAAGTTCAAATATTCTAGATATTCCATTTCATTATCAGCTATATAGCCATTAACATCTGGTTGTATAATTTCATCCAAACCTCCAGGTGCTTTAAATGCGATTATTGGAGTGCCCACTGCTGAGCTTTCAAGAAGACAATTTGGAAATCCTTCAACGTATGCGCCTTGAAGAAAAAAATCACTTTTAGCCAGATACTTTGATACCTCTGAGGAGAAAGGAATATGTGTCACCTTTTTGGTTAGTCCCAGAGTTTTTACGGTTTCAAAAATAATATCCTTTTGAGGGCCATCACCAATTAAAGTATATGTAAATGGATACTGTACATTGGCCAATACATTTAAAATCCTTAAGTGCCCTTTCTGCTTTTTTAAGGAAGCCACGGTTACAAAACTTCGGGGACTTTCATTTTGGCTTTCTATATCGGCTTTTACCTCGAACTCATCGGTAATTGGGTTGTTGATGAGTATAAGCTTTGATTCTGGAATTCCATAGTTGGTCAACATATCATTCATCATGTCTTTGGACTGGCAAATAATAGCGTCGAATAGGCGATAGCTTATTTTAAGTAAGAATGACTGAAACCAATCATTTCCTTTTTTAAATTGCTTGATCACACTTAAAACATTAGCTTCCCTACCTATAAATTTTATCTTCGGAAAAAAAATAGAGATTAAAGCTATACTTGTATTTAAATGAGCAATTGAACTTACGACAATAGTTGGCTTGTTTTTTTTTAGATAGCTATATATTGCCCTTATGCTATACCTAACACGTGCACTATTCAAATAGACCACCTTGATCCCTTCAACGGTATAGGCGCTATCTTTCTCATAACCAGCTATCAATAGTGTGCTATTAAATTTTTCCGGATTTATGTTCTGTGCAATAAAAGACATAATACGTTCCGCTCCACCTGCCGATAGAGATGGAAGAACAAAAGTGATTTCAATTTTCAAATCAGATATGTTTAATTATGGTTTTAACATCAAATTCCTTGATTTTCCTAGCTGGTGATCCAGCAATAAGAATACTATTCTCTTCAAAAGACTTGTTAACGGATGAGTTGGCCGCGATAGCAATATTGTTGCCCAATTGAATACCTCCATAGATTTTTGCGCCAGGGCCTATATAAACATTATCACCTATTGTTGGGGCATCTGAAGTACCACCTGAGGCTCCAATATTTACACAAACTTCCATTCTACAATTTTTCCCCACTCTGGTTCTTGAGTTTACCACAATAGTACCATAATGAAGTATGCATAAACCAGGGCCAAAAACATTTAAAGGAATTGAAAAATTCAGTTTAATTGATAATTTTCTAAACCTATAATTCAAATATCTTTTATACAAACTGGAAAATATACCTCTTTTACAGTTATTATAGTATTCAAGCTTTCTAAGTCTTTTTTGAAATTCCCAAGTAGGCGTTGGGTAAATCAATTCTTTTAATCTAGATTTGAGACCAACAGTTTTAATTCCTCGTGCTTTTCTATCGGCCTCTATATATTCTTTATATCTTCTTTTGGAATCTATCATCTTAAGTTGAAATTGAGAGTGTTAAACATTAAAAGGTTTGTTTAACGACTTTTTCTGTGTTTATAATATTGGTATAAATAAGACAAATAAATTACTGAAATAGGAATTTTACTTCAAATAATCTTTGAAAGATGTATCTAACGCTTCGTTGCTATAAGTTTTCTTTCCTTTTTTGAAATCGATATCTGCATCGGACACAAACTCATTAAGCGCCCTGGTTTTGTACTTGTGATAGTCACCAATAATTTTTGCTGGATTTCCACCAACAATAACCCCGCTGGGTATGGATTTTGTCACGACACTTCCAGCGGCTATTATCACATTGTCTTCAACATTGACGCCCGGCATCAATATGGCATTGGATCCTATAAAAACATTGTTGCCAATTTGTATCTTTCTATACAGGTGTCTTCTACCTTTTTCATCTTCACATAGCCAAGTTGCTCCATCGTGTGTCAATAAACGTACTCCAGCAGTAATGGTTACTTTATTTCCAATTGTGATTAACCAAGGTTCAGAACCAAATGTAGATGTGAGAATTCTACAATTCTCCCCAACATTTACACCCAAACTTCTAGCATATTCAACACCTGATTTAGTGAAGATATGATAATAATTTCTTAGAATTTTAAATATACTTCTAATCATTCTTTGATGAGATTGTTAAAAAGGTTCTCCCATTTGGCGGAAATATTTTCGATTTTAAAATTTTCCAGGCTTCTAATGGCATTTTGACTAAATCTTTTTCTGATACTTTCATCATCCATTAAAATAGCCATTTGCATTTTCATTTCCTCTATATTTTGATTTTCAACCAAAAATCCATCCAGATTATGTGTTATAATGTCAGAAGGTCCAGTTATACAATCGTAGGATATACATGCCATACCTTGTGACATAGCCTCCAATAGGACCATGGGTAAGCCTTCATGCCTAGAGGAAAGGATGAAAATTTCCGACTCCTGCATAATTTCCGCAATATCACTTCTAAAACCTGGGAGGATTAAACTATTCAAAATTTTGTTTTCCATTGCCTTAGCTTTTAAAAAACTAAGTCCCTTTTCACCTCCCCCCACTATTTTTAATTTCCAATCTGGCTTTGCCAATAGTAAGGGGGTCATGATATCCAGAAGGTTGTCAAAGCCCTTAATATGATACCTGTCAAGATTACCTGCAGCAACCACTACCTTAGATTTTGGTGAGTCTTTTATAGGTGCAATATCAAAGGTAAGAGGATTTGGCATAACAGTAACATTGATTTTCTTCTTTAAATAATAATCAACATCATAAGATGTTAATACAGTAAGATAATCTGCAAGGGGATACAAAAAGTTACGCACAAAATTTGTTAAGAAAATGGGCTTCTGAGCACTTAGACAATTACTATGTTCTGAAGCTATTATTTTTATTCTATATAATTTAGCTGCAATAATGGCAACAAAACTTAATTGTGTTATAAAGGAAATCATAATAGAAGGTCTATTATCTTTCTTTCTATAGTAAGTAAGCAGTTTCCATAAACTCCTTAGTGTATGATTAGGAATTTTACCATCATGAAGATTGACCAAATTGATGTTTTTATTCAAATCAAAGGCTAATCCTTTGTTGAAAGTGATAATGTTTACTTCATAACCTAAAGAGCAAAAATGATTGGCAAGTAATACCATTACCCTTTGTGCTCCTCCACTGCCAAGATGCGCTATGACAAAATCTAGCCTCATATTTCCTTAGATGTTTCTTTTGTTTTCAAATAAATCCAAATTGTGGTTAAGATTAAGTAAGAAGCGGTAAAATAATTATGACTTGTCAATAAAAACAAAAATTGACCTAGACCCATCATCAAAAGATATGGTTTATCACTAAAAATGAGGAAACCTCTATATACTATAAATGCATATAGTCCTAAGAAAACGACAAAGGGAAATATTCCAGATTCACCAATAACCAAAAGAAATGAATTGTGAGGGCCGACTCTTCGTAAGCCTCTACCTTGAAATGAGCCATAACCATTACCGAACATGGGTTTGTCATAAATATAATCGTAAAAATACGACCACGTTGTGGTACGTGACCCTTTGTTTAATTCACTGGTTGAAACCTGTTCATTGTTAATAATCGATTTTAGCTGATTAAATCTAACTGTATTTAACTTAAAAATGCTTGCAAAGGATATGAGCAATGTTATCATCAATGCACCAACTAGCAGAACTTTTATGTTTTTTGGATTTAATCTTAAAGATATAAGAATAAGGATTATCCATAACAAAATGAAGGTACGCGAGAATGTCAGAAATCCTGCAAGAGAAAAAACAAATTGTCCAATTAACTGGAGTTTTCTCTTTTTTAGGCCAAATGTAATGGCAAAACCGGTTATACATATAAAACCTGCGGCATTTGGATCTAAATAAAAACCACTATATCGGCCATAGCTATCGCCAAATAATACTGCATTTATTATAATTGAAGATGCCCCTATTAAGAGTATATAAAATACTTCGGTTATTGAGGTTTTTCGAGCAGCTTCTGCCCCAAATATAATTATGATAAAGAACTTTATGAAAGTTGAAACATAAACTGATTCATCACCACTATAATGCTGGAGACCGGAAATGATGAAATAACTTAACCCCAGAATCAAAAAGAATTTTAAAAACACAACCCTTTTCGCCAAGATGGCATAGAAAATCAGAATTGAATACATTAAGGCACTGCTCAAACTCCCAGCTGTTGAACTGACCTTTACCAGCAGGAAAGAAGGCATGTTAAGTATTATTAATCCAAGTGCTATATATCTTACGAATTCACTCATAATAATGCAACAGTTCTTTTTGTAAAATAGTCCAAGTTAAGAGTTTCTAATAGTAAAATTATCAGAAAGGCACTGTTGCTACATTTTATAATTTTGATTTAGCTATTTGATATTGGTTATAAGTATAATATGAATATAAACAACTACTTAGAATATATATTATAGTTGTAGCCATAACTAAACCATACACCCCGTATGGTTTAATCAACAAATAATTTAATATAATATTAGCTGTAAGCCAAAATAGAGAAATCCAAGCCATGAACTTGTTTTTATTTATACTTGTAAGAAAGCGTGCTAATATCAATGTACATATATGAAATGGAATATAAATAAGTGCGATTATCTGAATATTGGCAACAACTTTAGTGTTTTCAGAATTAAACGCATTTCTTTCAAAAAGTAAAGATATTATATCAGAAGAAAAATAGATTCCAAAAATAACTACTATAGAGGCGGATATAAAAATTAATCTAAGCATTTTAAATAGTTGAGAATACGCTCTAAGGATATTGTCATTTATTTGCCTTGAAAAATGTGGTAATAGTACTTTACCCAAGGCTATCATTAAGATGCTAATAGTAAAGGACGGTATTTTAATTCCGTAGTTAATTGCTGATAGGGAGCCTACAACTAGTTGGGCTGCAAAAAATTGATCCACAAAATTATTGAGTCCAGCAAGTAAACCAGAAGATATTTTTGGAGGTAATTGCTGAATCATCAATCTGGAATTTGCATTCAATTTAGGTACGGACAGCTTTATCTCTTTAAATATAAGTGCAGCTGAAAAAACAAAAATAAAACTTAGAAAACTCCCTATAACTGTTGCAATAGCAAGTACCATATCCCCAAGTTGTTCTTTGAAAAAAACCAAACATATAATAATGGATATTACAGAAAAGATACCTCCTAAACTCGATACCAGGTATTTATCGGAAATTTCCAGTAGACCGTTTGCCAAGGTTGAAAAGCCCCAAAAAAATATGCATGGAAGCACTATGTATAATTGTTTCCTTATAAGCTCATAATAATGATCAGAATGCCCTGGGAAAAGAGTATCAAGAAAAACATCTGAAAAAAGCAGGATTAAAAGACAGAAAACAATACAAAATAATAAAGTTATAACGAATACTATTGATTGGAATTGAGCTAATTTACCTTCACCTTTTATCTCTGAAATGTAATTTGGAATGAAAATATTTTTCAGAGCATTTATGAACACATTTTGTATGAAAGTTGGAATCAATAATGCGATCAAAAAAGTGTCCAGTAATTCGGAAAGACCAAAAGTAGAAGCAACAATGGTCTCTTTATAGAACCCGAGTAACTTTATTATAACCGTAATCCCGCCAACTATTGCAAAGTTTAGGACAAGAGGCTGTTTTGCCAATCTTCCTAACTTTTGCAACATGTTCCGTAATTTTGATGATAACATATAATCTTGAGGGATTAAATTACCACAAACTACAGTGATTTAGTGGCCACTTTTTCTAAAACACCTTTTACATCGTAAACTACTCCCTTGTCCGATAACATTTCATTTAAGTCAAGTTTCAAAAATTCATTGTGCGCAACAGCCAATATAATGGCATTGTACTTTTTGGACGGAAGCTCTTTAAGTGTTTTAAGTTCATACTCATTATATACTATCTCAGGTTCTACCCAAGGATCATATATATCCATGTTGATTCTATAATTTTCTAAGTTTTTTATTACATCAACTACTTTTGTGTTTCTAACATCTGGACAGTTTTCTTTGAAAGTAATTCCTAAAACCAAAACGTTGGAATCTTTTACTTTGATGTCATTTTGGATCATGAGCTTAACAACTTCTGATGCAACATATTTCCCCATGCCATCGTTCATGCGCCTACCTGCCAATATAATTTCAGGATGATAGCCATATTCCTGGGCCTTTTGTGCTAAATAGTATGGATCAACCCCAATGCAATGTCCACCGACTAAACCTGGTTTAAAAGGTAAAAAGTTCCATTTTGTACCAGCAGCTTCTAATACGTCATTAGTGTCAATGTCCATTAAATTGAAAATCTTCGCTAGTTCATTTACAAAAGCAATATTGATATCCCTTTGAGAGTTTTCAATCACTTTAGCCGCTTCGGCGACTTTAATTGTTGGCGCAAGGTGCGTGCCGGCAGTTATTACAGATGCATAAAGGGCATCAACTTTTTTTCCAATTTCTGGTGTTGACCCTGAGGTGACTTTTAGAATTTTTTCTACGGTATGTTCCTTATCACCTGGGTTTATACGTTCAGGGGAATAGCCCACAAAAAAATCCTTGTTAAATTCCAAACCGCTCATTTTTTCTAGTACAGGAACGCATTCATCTTCGGTGACCCCAGGGTAAACCGTTGATTCATAAATAACTACATCACCTTTTTTAAGAACATTACCTACAGTTTCACTGGCTTTGTATAGCGGAGTTAGTATGGGTCTGTTTGTATTATCTACCGGAGTTGGTACGGTAATAACGTAATAATTACAATCTGAAATATCACCAAGACTATCTGTGCAGTATAAACCAGTGGTCGGAATATCACTTGTATCGGCCAAAACCTCTTTTAAAACGTCATTATCTACTTCTAAGGTAGTATCAACTCCTGTTCTAAGTTCTTCAACTCTATTTTTACTAATATCAAAACCGATAACAGGGTATTTTGTAGCAAACAAACGAGCTAATGGCAGCCCTACATATCCTAAGCCTATTACGGCGATTTTTGATGATTCTTTCATTGATTAAATTTTAATTTTTTAGTTTCGGCACCTATCAATAATCTGCCGAGTTTGAATTTTAAGATTACTTCTCCCAAAAACAAGGATCCCATGAAACTTGTAGTAAACCCTAACACAATAACTAGATAAATGGGTAAATATTGGATGGAATCAATCTCATAAAATAGTTTTAGAAAAGGTTCGTGAATTAAATAGATATAATAACTGTTATTATTGATAAACTGTATTGGTTTCTTAAATCTTTCTGGCATAAGTTCTTCTAACTTGATAAAAAGGATATAGATGAACGCGATAGAAAAAATCCCCAATGGTATAAGTTTGAAATGTGCGATTAGGCTCCCTAAAATTCTATTTTCAATATAATTTGGAAGAATCAGGAAAAAAACAAAAAGGGTTAGGTGTATTAGAAAAAACAAAAAGAATTTCCCTTTTAAATAATGCAATACAATCTCATTTTTTAGATGGAAAAGATATCCCATGTAAAAGAAAGGGAGGTATTTGAACACCTTGGCCAAGGTAGGAATGCCAATATAATGTGTAATAGGGCTCAGTGAAAACAAAAATAATATGATGACTATGCTCTTTAAAATGTTTTTTTTGAAGTAGGGTTCCAATGGATAAAACAGTAGAAAAAGCAAAAAAATCATTGAAAGAAACCAAAGGTGCCCAGGACCGGCCCATATATAATTAAGAAACTCTAAAGTTGAATTAAAATCTAAGAAAAAGTATATATATATAGGAGACAATAATAGAAAAGGTATAAGAAGTCTTTTGACCTTTTTTTTGACTAAAATAGGATACGTTTTATATTTCTTTAGATTATTTCTTAGGTAGCAGTATAAAAAGCCGGAAATAAAAACAAAAAGAGGCATTGAAATAGTGGAAATGTAAGAACCAAGTACATTTGCTGATTCACTATAGCTAAATACTTCTCCTATTTTCCAAGAACCAGTAAAAGGGGCAAAGGAATGCCTAAGAACCACAATACCTATACCAAATACCCTCAAAAAATCAATACTATCGATTTTTTTAGGCAATTGAGAATCTGATTGTAGCTTTTTAGTCATATTTTTTTGAATTCTTATTTTTTTCCAATTTGGAAGTATTCAAATCCCTTTTCCTGCATTAATGCGTCATTGTACTGGTTCCTTCCATCAAATATAATGGCTTGGTTTAACTGCTTTTTGATTTCATCGAAGTCAGGTGATCTAAATTCTTTCCATTCGGTCAATAGAACAAGAGCGTCAGAATTTTCAAGAACTTCATATTTTGAGTCACGATAATCTACATTTGGAACGTCCTTTAAATAGAAGTGTTTGGCTTCGTCAATAGCTTTGGGATCATATGCCAGTATTTTTGCACCTCTTTTGCTCAATTCTTTGACAACATATATGGCGGGAGCTTCACGCATATCATCAGTTCCAGGTTTAAAGGCCAAGCCCCATATGGAAAATGTTTTTTCGGAAAGGTTTTCTCCAAACCTTTTGATTATTTTTTCAGCAATCACAAATTTTTGTCTATCATTTACATCTTCCACCGCTCCTATGAGTTGTGCTTGATAACCGTAATCTGAAGCAGTTTTTTTTAAGGCTTTGACATCTTTTGGGAAACATGATCCACCATATCCACTGCCAGGGTAAATAAAACTATATCCAATTCGTTGATCAGAACCAATCCCGATGCGAACTTTATTTACATCAGCGCCAACGAGTTCGCAGATATTGGCAACTTCGTTCATAAATGAAATTTTAGTGGCCAACATGGCATTTGCCACATATTTTGTCATTTCAGCAGATCTAACATCCATTGTAATAAGGCGATCGGCATTACTTTTAAAGAATGGCGCATAAAGACTCCTCATCTTTTTTGTGGCATTTGAATCATCTGACCCTATTACTACTCTATCTGGCTTCATGAAATCATTGATCGCATCTCCTTCTTTTAAGAATTCAGGATTGGAAACCACATGAAACTCAATGTTAACATTACGTGCTGTTAACTCCTTCTCAATAGTAGACTTTACCTTGTCTGCGGTGCCTACGGGAACTGTTGATTTATCTACTATTATAAGGGGGGTGGTCATATGCTGACCTATTTCTTTTGCAACTTGGAGAACGTACTGCAAATCAGCAGAACCATCTTCTCCCATGGGTGTGCCAACGGCTATAAATGCAATATCACAATTGTCAAGGTGGTGGCTTAAATTTGTACTGAAATGAAGCGTTCTGTTTTGAATATTCCTTTGAACCATTGCTTCTAGTCCTGGTTCGTAAATTGGAATGACTCCCTGTCTAAGTTTTTCAATTTTTTTTGTATCTATATCTATACAGGTTACTGTATTTCCCATTTCAGCAAAGCAAGTGCCGCTAACAAGTCCAACATAACCAGTACCTATTACAGTCAAATTCATTCAGGATTCAATTTAATTGTTAAAAAATTAAGGCAAAAATACTATTTAGATCAGTTCTTCTTGTCAAGAAATATTGATATAATAGAATTGAGCTTGGAAAGTTTACCGAGAACCAAGAAACATTGGATACTAGTTTCTCAGGTTTCCCCAGTACCACTTTACAGCTTCTTTAAGTCCTTCTTCAATGCTATACTTTGGGTTGTACCCTAAAAGATTTTTAGCTTTTTCCACGGAAGCCAGTGAATGTGGTACATCTCCTTGTCTGTTCGTTCCATGGATTACATTTACTTTTGTAATTTCACTATCAAAAACGCTTAGGTTCTCTTTTAGAAGGCCAACTAAATCATTTAAATTGGTACGTTCCCCAAAAGCCACATTGTATACGGTATTCACAGCTTCCTTTTTATTGGAAATCATAGCTAAGATGTTCATTTGAACTACGTTGTCAATATAGGTGAAATCTCTTGAATAACTTCCATCCCCATTAATTGTAGGAGATTCATGATTCATCAGCTGCATAACGAATTTTGGAATAACAGCGGCATACGCTCCATTTGGATCTTGTCTTCTCCCAAATACATTGAAATATCTAAGTCCAATAGTTTCAATGCCATATGTTTTGCTAAAAATATCTGCGTACAACTCATTCACATATTTAGTGATTGCATAGGGGGATAATGGTTTGCCAATTATATCTTCAACTTTCGGGAGACCTTTAGAGTCACCATATGTTGAGCTACTGGCGGCATATACAAAACGTTTTACCTTAGCATCTCTTGCAGCGGTCAACATATTCAAAAATCCAGATACATTCACTTCGTTGCTGGTAATGGGGTCGTTTATAGATCTGGGGACTGAACCCAAAGCAGCTTGGTGAAGCACATAATCAGCATCCTTGCAGGCGTTTTGACAATCTTCTAAATTTCTGATGTCCCCTTCAATTAAGCTAAAATTGTTATTAGACAAAAAAGGCTCAATATTTTCTTTTTTACCTGTGGCAAAATTATCTAGGCAACGAACCCTGTTTCCATTGGACAAAAGCCATTCACATAGGTTAGAACCTATGAAACCGGCACCGCCAGTTACTAAAACCAGATATTTGGAATCAAAATCAAGTGTTGTACCGTTCATTATTGAGATTTACAAATTGACTGCAAAAATCAGCAAAAGAAAATTAACTTTTATGGCTTTTATTTTAAATGCCAATTAAATTCGATTAAGTGTTAGGAGTAAAAACATTATTGGTTTTTTTCAGATCTTTTTCAAAAGAAAACTTGCAAGAATAAATGAGCTACTTGTTGTAAAAAAACTTGTACCAATCAATAAACTCTGAAACTCCTTTTTTAATAGGAGTGTTTGGGGAGTAGGCATAGTTTTTAACTAAGTCATTAACATTGGCCCATGTTTTTTGCACATCTCCAGGTTGCATAGGAAGGAATTCTTTTTTTGCGATAAGGTTCAATTTTTGCTCTATTGCATTTATAAAGTCCATAAGTTTAACAGAACTATTATTGCCAATATTGTAAACACTGTATAGCTTGTTATTTTCTTTTTTTGCAGAAGATTTTTTTTCAAGAATCTTTACTACCCCTATCACGATGTCATCTATATAGGTAAAGTCCCTTTCCATTTTACCGTTATTAAAAACTTTTATTGGATTTCCTTCCAAAATTGCTTTCGTGAAAAGGAACATTGCCATATCTGGTCTTCCCCAAGGACCATATACTGTGAAGAAACGTAACCCGGTAGTCTTAAACTTAAAAAGATGACTATAGGTGTGGGCCATGAGCTCATTACTTTTTTTAGTTGCCGCATAGAGGCTTATAGGGTTATCCACATTATCAGTAGTCTCAAATGGTACCTTTTTATTCAAACCATACACACTAGAGCTACTAGCGTATACCAAATGCTCAATGGAAAAATTTCTACAACATTCAAGAACGTTTAAAAATCCAGAGATATTACTATCAATGTAAGCTTCAGGATTTTCTAGGCTATAGCGCACACCAGCTTGTGCCGCAAGATTACAAACGGCATCAAATTTTTCATTTCTAAAAATATCTGGAAGGTTAGCACGATCTTCAAGTTTTAGTCTTATAAACCTGAATGAAGAAAATGTATCGCTTTGTGTCATTTCATTGTACCGTTGAGCATTTTGGGAACTAATACCCAACTCCGATAAACGAGCTAATTTCAGATCTACACTATAATAATCATTAATAGAATCAAGGCCGATTACAACATGCCCTTTTTCTAATAGTTTTTTAGAAACATGGAATCCTATAAAGCCTGCGGCCCCAGTCACCAATAACTTCATGTCATATTATTTTATATGGCAAATATCAAAATAGTAAATGGCTTTAAAGGCTTTTTTGGGTAAACTTTGATGAAATACTTATTGTATCGGTCAAATAAAAATCAGTTGGATATGTTGAAGAGTGTTTTTGAAGCAAATACTCTCAAGATGTTAACGAAAACTGTAGTTCATCGAAAAAACATCTAATAAGGTGTTAAAATCACCGATGAGATGATCTATTTAATCGGTAAACTACGTACAAGGGGTGTGCATTTAACAAGTTAATATCAAAAAAGAAATTTCGTTGAAACAATGGGTTCTTATAAAAAAGTGCATTTTATCGAAAAAACCGGTATTTCAACGACACTCTTATTTTAAATCTATAATTTTAAACCCCAAATACACCTCACATCATGAAAATCTCTTATAACCTAATGCTTGTAATCTTCTTTTTTACCTGTATTAACCTGCTTAGTTCTTGTGCCAAGGACAATGATTTATTTTATGAATCTATCCAAGAAGAAGTTGAAAAGAACATAGAAGAGGAAAATGAAGAAGAGCCAAATGTAGAAGAAGACAATGAAGGGCAAACAAATGAAGAAGAAGAACAGGGACCTACAGAGTTTATTTCAGGAGCACTTAAGGCTTTTCCCTCTGCAATGGGTTTTGGGAGTAATGCCACTGGCGGTAGAGGAGGTAAAGTTATAAAAGTTACCAATTTGAATGATAGTGGTGAAGGTTCGTTAAGAGCTGCCTGTGAAGAATCAGGAGCGAGAATAGTAATTTTTGATGTAGGAGGAACAATAAACTTGTCTTCAAGTATTACTATAAACAATGATGACATCACTATTGCCGGGCAATCCGCACCTTCAAATAGTGGAGGAGTTACCATCTCAGGTGCTTCCATCAGAATATTCGCTAGCAATGTTATTTTTAGGTATTTACGAATAAGAGTCGGTGACGGCGGCTACAAAAATGCAAATGGAACTGTTGTTGGTGGAAATAGTGACGATTATGACGGGCTTTCCTTATTCGGGAGCAGGGGAGGTGACAATATGATTTTTGATCATTGTTCTATTAGTTGGGCAATTGACGAAAATATAGGAATGGCAGGAAGATTAACTGACCCTTTAGAAAACGTTACCATACAAAATTGCATAATTTCTGAAGCTTTAAATAGCTCGCATCATGACAAGGGTGCTCATTCAAAAGGAGCGTTGATAGGTCTAAATGCCCAGAAAATCACTTTCTATCAAAACCTACTTGCTCATAATAGTGAAAGAAATATACGTTCTGGAGGAGGAAACTCATTTGAGATGATTAACAATGTGGTTTATAATTTTGGTTATGCTTCTGGTATTAGTTCTGGAAATGTTTTTGCCGTAATAGGGAACTATTATAAATCGGGAGCTGATGGAGCAAAATCAAGTAATCCTCAAATGATAGATTATATTACAGACAGTGATTATTCTTTGAATACTACAAAATCTTATATTTCAGATAACGTGTTTGTGGTTCCAGGTAATTCTGTAGAATACGATGCTACATATAATTCTGTAATGCAAAGTTCACCTCCAATTAGTAGTAATATAGTGGCGACAGGACCGGCAGTTGCTTTAGAGGATGTTCTTGGGAATTCAGGTGCAAAGGTGCCGCATGTAGATGCTGTTGATGAAAGAATATTAAGTGAATTTAGGAATGGAACGGGTCGTATAATTGATACACAAGAAGAAGTTGGAGGGTTTCCTGACTTGGCTTTAGGAACTGCTAGGGTTGATTCTGATAATGATGGTATGCCAGATAGCTGGGAAATTGCTAATGGTTTTAATCCAGATGTAGATGATAGTGCAGGTGATTCTGACGATAATGGGTACACAAATATTGAGGAGTATTTGTATTCTTTAACACAGGATTAGTAAACAACTTGAATAAAATTTTTGGCTGTAATGAAAAATGAAGAAGGAGGCTTATCTAAGCCTCCTTCTTCATTTTTCATCAATATGTTTTCAACATGCGTAAGTACATGTATACTTTTAAAGATAATTGGATATATTTCAACGTGTTTTTAAGTATATGATTTGAAGGAATCTATTGGATTGGTATGTTTGCACAATGCAACAATCTAAATCTGCCAATATGGAAAATCGCCACCCATTTTTTGGTGAAAATTTTATTTCTTCTTGGACACAGCATTTCTCGAAAAATGCCACCAGTTCATCCTTTAAATTTATTAATCCCTTAAGATTTATAAATGGGAAGCTTTCTTTTTTCTATTATAATGTCGGAAAAAATATTACTAATGGAACGTTCTACGATATAAATAAAGAGAAAACAGATTATAAAGGAAAAACCTTTTTAATTTATGATGTTCTCTCAGATAGAATTAGAAAGGGGATTAAGTCTGACTCAAATCTAAAAATTAGAATTGTTCCTCAGTATAAAGGGTACTTATCTAATTTAACTGATTTCAACTGCTTTGAGGACTATTTTTCCAAACAATTTTCTTCGAAAAGCCGAACTAATCTTAGAAAATATCTCAAAAGATTAGATGGCAATTTTAGCACTTCGTTTAAAGTTTTTCATGGTACCATTTCTGTAGAAGAATACGAATTTCATTTTGAAAAATTGATCGAACTGATAGGAAAAAGATTTGGAGAGTTAGGCCTTGAAAATAACATCTTAAAACTTAGGAATTACTACAAAGACCTTTGTTACCAGATGATTTTGAACAAAGAAGCCTCGTTAAATGTCATTTACAGTGATAAAGAACCTATAGCGATATCATTTTGTTTTCTATCTGATGAACGTGCTTATTTTGCAATAACAACATTCGATACTGATTTTAGAAGGTATAATTTAGGACACGTTTTGATAATTAAAATAATGGGCTGGTGTTTTGAAAATGGTATTAGGAAATTTGATTATTCCAAAGGAACTTATGATTACAAGACAAGATGGGCAAATGAATCTTATTACTTTGAAAACCATATACTATATGACCGAAACTCTATAAAAGCTGCGCTTTTGGGGAATTATTTGTACGGTTATTTTAAATTTAAACAGTTTTTAAGAGATAAAAACATCAATAAGGTTTATTCTCGAATCAAGTTCTATTTAGGGAAAAAAGAAGATAAAGAAAATGATAAATTTGAAGTTAGTGAATTAGATTTAGCCAATTTCAATAAGGAGAATCTAAATAGGGTTTTTCTTATAGAAGAAACTCATCATAAGTTGAGATCAATTATTTACGATTTGTTATTTTCAAAACCGCAACCTATAAAAAATGTAATAGTCTATCAGCATAAGACTGAAAACTACTATGTTATTCAAGGAGAGTCATTGTTACACAAAATAGTGCTGGACTAATTATTTTAGATTACCCTCTTAGTTTTTTTCGCAAATATTGTTTCAGCCTATAGTAAAAAACTATGTAGGCAGTTGTTAAAACACTTATTGGAGATTTTCTATCGTATAGTACATGGTATTCAAAATTATATTCCATAGTAGACCATCTATGTTTATATCCATAACTTCCTTTTGATAAATCAAAATAAGAATACCCATTTTCTAATGCCCATTCGATAGCTTTCATATTCATGATTGAACCTATTCCATATTTTGAATATGCCATATCTGTCCCGGGAACAGCAGAAAACAAGATATTTTCAGAATGGTAATTTAAAGTTATTGCAATTGGAGTATCTTCGTTTTTTGCTACTATAAATGATGCCTGATTTTCATTTATCATGTCGAAGATTAAATCTTCATACCATTTTCGAATTCCTTCTTTTGTATGACTATTTGTATTTTGTTTTTTTTCAAATTTTGCCTCAATTAAGTCATAGAGATAATTCATCAGCAAATCAAAAGAATCTCTTGATATTGAGCCGAAATAAAACTCGTAAGAAATGCTAAATGATTCCTCAAGCTGTTTCTTGGGATATAATACTTTTCTTCTTTTTTTTGCTGGAAATTGTTTTTTGAGGTAATCGTCTATGTCCTCAAAATCATCAAGTTTTGCTAAAAAACCTGAATATTGGGGAATCTTTTTGATTCCTAATCTGGTTGGAGCGTTTTCGGTACTTACTTCAAAGTACTCGGGAACATCATATACTAGAAAAGTCCTGTGTTTAAAGTCACTTTGTGTTTTTTCTGACAAGGTGTATGACATACCACAAGATTTGAACATTCCTATATTAAAGTATAAAGGCAAAACAGAATGCTTTGTAAATTTTATATCATCAATGAAGCTAAACTGTCTCGCATTTCCTGAGTTATGAAAATTAGACATCCATTTTTTTACATATAATTCCGATGTAAAAGGATTGTTCTTTAATATCATGTTATGTGTTGTTGAATTCATTTTTTGAATTATCTCCAAACAATTTTAAGTCAATTGAGAGTAATTATACAGAAACACTTTTGCTTACGTATTATGAATTAACTCTTATTCTTTTTTTCAATTGTTTCATCTTGTATAAAATTGAAATGAAGTTCACCAATGAAACCGCAATTAGAGATTTTTTATCATAAAACATATGATGCCTGGCAATGTACTTTTTTGTAGCCCATCTGTGTTTATACCCAAATGACTCTTTAGACATATCAAAAAATGAGACATCATTATCAAACGCCCATTGAATAGACTTTAAAATGGCAATGGACCCCATACCGTAAGATTTGTATTTGAAATTGGCAAGAGCTGCAGCTCCAAACATTACATTATCTGCATGATAGCATAGATTGACAGATATTGGAATTCCACCATCTTTGATAACAAAAAATGAGGCCTTTTTTTCATTAATCATTTGAAAAAGCATTTTGTTGTACCAACTCCGAACCCCTGTTTTTAAATGACTATTCTTTTCTTTTTTATTTTCATATTTAACATTAATAAAATCATAAAAAGCATTGAGAAGAGAAGTAAAGGTGTCTTTTGTTATTTCACCATGGTACCATTCATAAGCAATATCATGTGAACTCTCTAGTTTTTTTATACTTGATCTTAGTTTATGCCTTTGTTTTGAGTTGAACTGATTATTTAGATATGAATCAAAATTATCAAAACTTTCAAGTTCCACTAGATACCCTTCATTGGAAAACAATGTTTTTAGTCCTAATCCTTTAACGGAAATTGATTTATCTATTTTAAAATAGTCTAGCACATCATATATAAAGATTGTTTTATGGGCAAAGTCTTTAATTTCATTCGATTTTTTTAATGTGTAGGACATGCCATATGACTTTCCTTTACCAGCATTAAAGTAGAGTGGGAGATATTTATTTTTAGTAAATGCAATTCCATTCAAAAAATTGAATGTGGATAGTGTTTTACTTTGGTAAAAACAATCAGACCAATGTGTGTTATATATGGAAGAAGTAAAAGGATTTTCTTTAATTACCATTTTAAGAGCTTCGATTTATTTATTTAGAATAGAGGAAAAGGTTTTGAAGATTATTTTAAAATCTTCAAAAACACTTTTTCTTTTAATATATTCTTTATTTAATTTTAGTTTAATTGGCAAAATCTCCTTGATATACTTGGTATCCGGATTTTCTGAATCTTTGAGTAACTCATTCTCATTTCTAAAATGAATAGAGGCATAATCGGTTATTCCCGGTTTGACCTCTAAAACCATTAAATCGTCTTTCGTATAAAAATCAACATATTTCCTAACCTCAGGTCGAGGTCCTACTAAACTCATTTCCCCAAAGAAAACATTAAACAATTGAGGGAGTTCATCCAGTTTTGATTTTCGTAAAACGTAACCTATCCTTGTAACTCTTGGGTCTCTGTCACCGACTGTTAGTAGTCCCTTTTTATCAGAACCTATGTACATGGTCCGAAATTTTAAAATTTTAAAATCCTTATTGTTTAAGCCAACTCTCTGCTGTCTATATAGTAAAGGTCCTGCAGAGGTTAATTTTATGATTAACATAATGAGCAACATCAGAGGCAACAGAAAAACTATGCCCAATAATGAGAGAAGTATATCTAAAACTCTTTTCATGATTAAACGTTGGCTTTTTTAAACCTTAAAACAGTTTCCACAGATTCAGATACGGTATCACATATAAACTTTATTTCTCCGTCTTTTAACTGAGGATAGATTGGAAGGGATATTTCATTTTTGTATTGGTCGAATGCTACTGGAAAATCAGAAATCTTAAACCCAGATTCTTTAAACAAGCTTAACAAAGGAAGTGGCTGAAAATGTACATTAACGGCAACCTCTTTTTTAGAAATCAGTTCGATAATTTTATCTCTCTCTTGTTCTGTGGTATCTTTAATTCTGAGTGCATATATATGACAAGATGAAACGGAACCATCACTTGAAAAATTTGGCAAGATTGCCCACTCTTTATTTTTAAAAAAAGAGTTATATACCTGAAATATTTCTTGTCTTTTCGGTAAAATTTCGGTTCTATAACTTGTTATTTGACCCAATCCAATGGCAGCTAACACGTCAGGCATGTTTATTTTTAGACCTGGGTAAATAATATCGTATCTCCAGGCACCAGCTTTGTTTTTGGTAAAAGCATCCTTGGTTTGTCCATTCAGCGAATAACATCTAAGATTGGAGTAAAGAGTTCCATTATCAAAAGGTTCCGGGAGATTAAGGCATACAGCTCCTCCCTCAGCTGTCGTAACATTTTTCACAGCATGCAATGAGAAGATAGTAATATCTGTAAGTACTCCAGCATTTTTATTTTTATATAAAGCACCGATGGAATGAGCTGCATCAGAGATAACCAGTATTCTTCCCAGCTGTTCTTGAATTTCAGTTTTAGGTAAAAAAAGATGCGATTTCTTTCTTACCAATTCATTGATGCGATCATAATCGCATGGCCAACCCGCTATATCCACAGGCATAATGGCTTTGGTTCTTTCAGTAATTGCCTTTTCAATATTCGTGGCGGAAATGTTAAAATCGGCATTCACATCTACCATTACTGGTACACCGCCAGAGTGAATGACACTAAGGGCAGTGGCTGAATAAGTGTATGCAGGTATGATAACTTCATCGCCTTCTTCAATACCAAACCACTTTAAAATTAAAATGGCTCCAGAAGTCCAAGAGTTTACACAAAGAACATTGGACGCACCTGTATAACTTTCAATTTCACTTTCCAATTTTTTGACCTTCGGACCGGTGGTAATCCAACCGGAGTTTAACGAATCTAAAACTTCTAGTTTAACTTCATCATTTATATATGGTGGAGAAAATGGTATCTTCATAATTTATTTTTCTATTAATCTTTTCAGGTTTTGTCAGGTTCAACTAACCTATTTTCCTATATAAGTTTATATATTGATTGCTAATTCGATCTAGTCCAAATTGCTTTACGTGATTTTTGGCATTTACAGAGCAGATATTGTGCAATTTTTTGTCAGTGGCCATCTTTATCATTGCATGGGCCAATTCATTAGAGTTGTTGACATCTACTAAGAGCCCTTCCTTATTTGTTCTAACAATCTCCCTTGTTCCAGGTACATTGGTAGTTATAGATGGTAACCCCATTGCAGAAGCTTCTAAAAGTACCCTAGAAAACCCTTCTCTAAAAGTAGGGAGAACAAATGCATTTGATTGGGCAAGTAAGTTTTTTACATCTTTTCTTGATCCTAGCCAGTCAATATAGTCTTTGTAATCTTCTAGTATTTGCTTATTAAGTTTGTTTGAATTTTCTTCAAGTGGGCCAACGAGCGTAAAATTAAAATCATATCCTTTTTCAGAACAAATTTTAGCCGCTTCTAAATAATTAACAATGCCCTTTTCATAAACAAGTCTAGCAACGCAAATAAAAGTAAAACGTTTGTTAGTTTTAGGAGGAGGGCTAGTATATTGTAATAGGTCTATTCCGCTGCCAAAAATCAAAGAACTCTTTTCTTTGTCTACTAATCCTTTTTTAATGAAGTAATTTCTATCATCCGCGTTTTGAAAAGTAGTATGAGCAACCTTTGCTCTAATAGAGCGATGCAATAAATGATAAATTGCTCGGAAGATTTTGTATTTTATTTCTTCTGACATGAAAATGGTACCCAAACCTGTTATGGTTCTCACAATCTTAACTTTTAAGCCTATGGCAGAAATAGGTAGTATAAAAGCTGGTTTTGTATCAAAAGTTTGAACAATATCAAATTCCCTCTTTTTTAAAATTCTTCTGTACTGTGAAATGGTAACGATATCAGAAAAAAGATTTGATTTTCTATTTAATTCATACTTCACAAAAGTTACATTGCTTGGGTATTGGTATGATTTGGTGCCTAAGATGGTAACATCAAAACCTTTTTTTATCAGGTGTTGAGAGAGCTCTATTCTTTTATGGGCGTCTTCACCCCCAACAAGACAAATAGATAGATTATTCTTCATACACCTGCTTATTTTGATATGGCAAATATCCTAATTATTGTTAAAGGTTGTTATTAGTTAAATTGGATTTTAGTTAAACGTCACTATATATCTGATAAAAGAACCTGGACCTTAAAACCCAATTACTGAAACACCTATTTTTATTCTTATAATGAACAAGTAAAAAAACTCATCAAATAGAATACGCGCACTTAAGCGATGATATATTTTAATTTACCGAATTAAATAATTAATTCTGACAACAATGTTTAGGTTTGCAATGGAAATTAACCCCATCAAAAATCTATTTGTGATATATAATTACTTCTTTGATAAAGTGGATCGTTATGCATCAAAATGGATGGTTTTGGCCATCGATTTATTCATAGTATCCATTTCTTTTATAATATCATATTGTATTCGTTTTAACTTAAGCTTTGATTTTGATCATCAAAAACTTTTGATGCAACTGCCTATAGTTGCTTTGGTTTTTCTAATGTCATTTTTAATTTCTGGTTCTTACAAAGGAGTGGTACGACATACGGGAGTTCAAGATGTATATGCAATTTTTAATGCGATTTGTTTGGCCAGTATTGCAACTATAGTGGTAGTGTTGGCTAATAGATCGGCGAATTTTATTAATGGGTTCACAATACCACTATCGATTATCATCATAAATAGCTTATTGACATTTATTGCTTTAACGGTTTCCAGATATATTTTTAAAGCAGGATTTGAATACCTAAAGAATTCAAATCAAAACACATCTAAAAATGTTCTAATATATGGAGCCGGAGAGTCTGGAATATTAGCACATAATGCTTTGGTAAATCACTCCAAAATAGGATTGCGCGTTGTTGGCTATTTAGATAGCAATGTTCAGAAAATAGGAAAGCAGATTAATGGAATTAAAGTTTTTGATTCAAAAAAGGTAAATGAAAGCTTTATCCATTATCATAATATTTCTGAAATCATATTCTCAATACAGAATATAGCTCCAAGCGAACTAAGAAAACTAGTGGATGATATTGTAGATCTGCCAGTAAAAGTAAAGATTGTGCCTCCAGTTGAAGATTGGATAAACGGAGAACTGAAAATTTCTCAAATTAAACAAGTCCAAATTGAAGATTTACTTGATAGAGCCCCTATAAGTATTCAAAGCTCAAAAATAGATGGAGAATTGAAGGACAAAGTTGTAGTTGTAACTGGTGGAGCTGGATCTATTGGTAGTGAATTGGTAAGGCAAATTTGCAAATACAAGTATAAAACACTTATTATACTAGATCAAGCGGAATCTCCATTATATGATTTACAGCAGGAGTTAAAGCAAAATGGATTTCATAATTTTATTCCAATAGTTGCAGATATCAGAGACAAAAGTAGAATGAATCATATTTTTCAAGAGTATAGTCCGAACATAATTTTTCATGCTGCAGCCTATAAGCATGTGCCTCTTATGGAATATAATTCCTATGAAGCAATAAAAATCAATATTGCTGGAACAAAGGTTATTGCTGACCTTTCTGTAAACTATAATGCGGATAAATTTGTTTTTGTTTCAACTGATAAAGCTGTTAACCCTACTAATGTAATGGGAGCTACTAAGCGAATTGCTGAGATGTATATTAGCTGTATGGAACAGCAGGGTAAGACAAAATTTATCACAACCCGTTTTGGAAACGTATTGGGTTCCAATGGATCAGTAATTCCTTTGTTTAGAAAACAAATTGAAAAAGGTGGACCGTTAACAGTAACGCACAAGGATATTACACGATATTTCATGACAATTCCAGAAGCTTCACAACTTGTTTTAGAAGCAGGAGCAATGGGTGAAGGTGGTGAGATTTTCATTTTTGATATGGGTGAGTCCGTGCGAATTTTTGACATGGCAAAAAACATGATCAGATTATCTGGATTGAGATATCCTGAAGATATAGAAATTAAAATAACAGGTTTGCGTCCTGGAGAAAAATTGTACGAAGAACTTTTGGCCAATGGGGAGAATACGTTACCAACTTATCATAAGAAAATCATGATAAGTAAAGTACGGGAGTTGGAATATACAAGGATAAGAGCGGCCATTGATGAGCTTTGTGTAACTAACATATTTTTCAAAGAGAACACGGTTAAACTTATGAAAGCCATAGTTCCTGAGTACATTTCAAAAAATTCAAAACTGTGTAAATTAGATGATTCCGGAAAGAACCAAATAAAGAATGATGAAATTCAAGATAAAGCTCTACTTCAATCATAGTTTCACTATTTTTACCAATAAATGGTGCATAATCTAATTTTCTCACAATGACCCTAAAACTGATATTTTTTAGAATAGTTTTTTTACTCTCACTTTCATTGATAATATTTTCTTGTGGATCAAAAAAGGATGTTGTATACTTTCAAGATGCATCTAATTTTGAAACTTTGGTGGATAACAATACATTTGAGCCAAAATTTAAAATTGATGATGTTGTAAGCATACATGTATCAACCTTGAACCCGGAAGCCAGCCTTCCATTTAACCTTTATAGAGGGTCCTCTGAAGGTGGTATACGCCCAGAACAAGTTGACTATATTGTTGATAACAACGGAGAGATTGATTTTCCAGTGATTGGAAAAATAAAAATAGAAGGGCTTTCTCCGGAAGGCGTAAGAGTATTATTGCGAAATAATCTTTCAGATTATTTGACGGACCCAATTATTAATATTCGCTTACGCAATTTCACTATTACTGTGTTAGGAGAAGTTAGAAGACCTGGTACTTATCAAGTTAACGGAGAACAAATTACAATCTTAGAAGCTTTAGGACTAGCAGGTGACATGACTATAAAGGGATTAAGGAATAACATTTTAGTTATGCGGGACTTTGATGGTACCAAAGTACATCATAGAATAGATTTAACCACTAAGGATGCAATGAAATCACCTGCATATTATCTTACCCAGAACGATGTAGTTTATGTAGAACCAAATAAATCTGCGGTTACAGCTTCAAATCTAGATAATCGGGCTTCAATAGCTATTTCAATAGTATCTATACTGATTACATCTGCGGTGGTCTTGTTGACCAGAAACTAATGTCATAATCTTTTCTTGAATGAGTAATAAGAAATTTGGAATGGCTAATGGGCCAATTGATTTGAAAGAATTGATATTGGGATACACAAAGTATTGGAAGTGGTTTGTACTTTCGGTAATACTGGCCTTGTGTATCGCATACTTGCAAATCAGGTATTCCGTGCCGCAATATTCAGCCCAAGCTAAAATTCAAATTATTGAGGAGAAAAGCTCATCATCAGAATTAAGTGTGTTCAGGGACTTGGATTTTATTTCTGGAGGACAAAATAAAGTTGAGGATGAAGTTGAAATTATCAAGTCTAAATCCAATCTCATGCAGGTGGTCAAAGAACTTGGGATTAATATCAGAGTTTATACTTTAGGCAATATAGTGGATTCTGAAATTTATGGAAAACCTTTTCCATTTAACATTAGTTTTTATGAACCAGATTCGGTAATACATAATTCTAGGTTTACGTTTTTTGTTGATTTATCCAACGATACTACGTTTGACTATGCTGAAAAAGAAGAAGATGCCCCTGTGGAAACAGTTGCATATGGGAAAAACGTTTCTACTCCGATTGGTGATATGGTAATGACACCAAATACGGGTATCAGTTTATCAAAAGGAAGATATAAAGTCGTAGTTAGTCCAGTAGCGGCAATGGCACAAATTTATCAATCTCGAATAAGAGTATCACCAGTGAGCGAGTTCTCCAACATACTGGATATTTCGTTAGTCGATCCAATACAACAAAAAGCTATAGATATCATAAATTCTTTAGTTAATGTTTATAACAAAAATGCGATAGAAGATAAGAAAGCAATAGCTGACAGGACTTCCAATTTTATTGATGATAGAATAAATGATATTTACTCAAATTTGGCATCTGCGGATCAGACTGAGGAAGAATTCCGGGCCAATAGGGGGCTGGCAGATGTTGCATCACAAGCCAATATGAGTCTTAACGTAAGTGCTGCTAGTGAGAAGGAGTTGCAGAATGCCAGTGTACAACTCATGATCGCTTCGGCAATGAAGGATGAAGTTGATAGTAAACAAGGGTATGATTTAATAGCATACAATGTAGGATTGTCTGACCCAACTATTGCAAATACTACTCAGAAATATAACGAGTTGATACAGGAGCGGAAACGACTGCTTGAAGATACGGGTGAAAAGCACCCTACTATTCTTCGATTAAACGAACAGCTTGATGGATTAAAGCAAGGCATTCAGTCTGGATTGGGCAATGTCACTAACAATTTGGATTTAACTGTCAATAATCTTGGGAAACAGTTATCTCAAGCACAGTCAAGACTATATCAAGCTCCCAAAAATCAACGAGTATTGACGGATATAGCCAGAAAAAAGAATACAATAGAAAACCTGTATTTATATCTCTTACAGAAAAGGGAGGAATCCCAAATTACGTTTGCCTCGGCCACGCCCAAATCAAAAGTTGTGGATTTGGCATATGCATCTAGTCCGTTTCCAGTTTCGCCAAAAACCAAAATTGTATATCTAGCCGCTCTTATTTTAGGGTTATTGATTCCATTCTCAGTTGTATATATTAAGGACTTATTGGATAATAAAGTTCATAATAAATTGGATTTAGAAAAATTGGTTAATGAAGTTCCTGTTTTAGCTGAGATTCCTAAGATTACAAAAAAGCAAGATAAGTTAGTACAGAAAGATGATAGATCTGTATTGGCCGAATCATTAAGAATTCTTCGGGCTAATTTGGATTATATAATCAGGCCCAAGAAAAATGGAGAAAAGAATAATATAATCTTTGTGACTTCCACAACACCAGGTGAAGGTAAATCTTTTATTGCCTCTAATTTGGCAGTAATTTTTGCAAATACTCATAAAAAAGTTCTTTTAATAGGAGCTGACATTAGAAACCCCAAGTTAAACTCTTTTTTACCTGGCATAGACAGAAATGTTAGGACTACCGATAATGTGCGAGGCTTGACAGAATTTTTATATAGTGATGAAGTACAATTAAAGGACATTATTAAAAAAATAGAAACCGATGCTGCTCATATAGATATAATTGCTTCTGGGAAAATACCTCCTAACCCTGCTGAACTTCTTATGAATAGCAGAATTTCCGAGCTTTTTGAAAAAGTTACCCAGGAGTATGATTATGTAATTGTGGATACTGCACCCTTAATGGTTGTTACGGATACATTATTGATAAGTCAATATGCTAATCACGTACTTTATGTTACTCGTGCTGGATACACTGAGTCTAAAGTACTTGAGTTTCCGTTAAAACTGAAAAAACAGGGTAAACTAAATGGACTTTCTTTTATAGTGAATGATGTAAAAAGTTCGGACTTGGGTTATGGTGGTAAATATGGATACGGTTATGGTAAGACTGTCAAGAAATGGTGGAAATTCTCCTAATCAATAAAAGGTTTTGATTGTTTGATCTATAACTGGGAGAACTACATTTAACGTTTTTCTGGATATTTTTGTTTCTTTAATTAGATTTAATTGTCTTAGATTATGTACATCGGAAGCTATAAAATCTATAAGTTTATCCTCTAAGAGCTTTTGGCCAATCTTTTGAACTTCACTTCCGTAAGACTCCGAATTTAGGGAGGATAAATTCATTTGAAAAAGAATTCCCTGTTTTTTTAGTTTTAAATAGGTACCATATTTGCGATGAAAGTAAACATATCTTTCTGGATGTGCTAGAATGGGAAAGTAAGTGTGTTTTGCGATTTCACCTATTGCGTTATCAAAATTGAAAGAGGGTTGTAAGTAAGACATTTCAATAAGTAAATAATCGTTTTTAAGAGACATTACCGCATTGTTTTGCAATATACTTTCAAAATTGTCATCTATCATATGCTCCGCGGCACTATCTATTTTGATAGTATCCAGACCTAAATTTTCTATTTCTTTTTTTAAAATTTCAAAGGACTTCTTAATGGTCTCAGGAGTATTGGGATAGTAGTTGTTCATAATATGAGGAGTACAAACAAAATTAGTTATTCCAAACTCTGAAAACCCCTTTATTAAATCAATGGAATCATCAACTGTTTTTGCTCCATCATCAATCCCTGGAAGTATGTGATTATGCATATCCACAAGTCCGTGGAGGTAGTCCACTAAAAAGATTTTCTTATGAAAAAAACTGAACATGCATAAAATTTGGATTGCAAAGATAAGCGATAAGTGTGCTTGCCTAATAGTTATTTTCCGATACAGAAATTAGAAAAAATATTTCCAAGTAAATCATCGGTTGTAACACTCCCGGTAATTTCACCTAAATGGAAAAGCGCTTGACGAATATCAATGGAAATTAAATCACTGGATATACCAATATCTATTCCTTCTTTAACTTTCTGAATTTCCTCTAAAGCCTTTAATAACGCATCATAATGCCTACTGTTGGTAACAATGGTCTCATCTCCGCTTAAAGCACCTGCATCTACTAAGGAAAACAAATTTTTTTCTAAATCTGATATTCCCGTTTTATTTTTTGCTGAAATAAATAGAACAGTTGGAATTTCTGATTCCAACTGTTCTATTTGAATACTATCCAATGCATCTACTTTGTTACAGAGGGGTAACAGTTCTTTATTTGGATAGCGTTTTTTTATGTTTTCCAATTCTGATCTATCAAAACCCGGACCATCAAAAAGGTAGATGACCAGCTTGGCCTTTTCAATTTTATCAAAGGTACGATCAATACCAATTTGTTCTACAACATCTTTAGTTTCTCGAATTCCCGCAGTATCTATAAACCTAAAATTTATTCCATAAAGACTTATCTGATCTTCAACAGTATCACGAGTTGTGCCAGCAATATCACTAACAATTGCCCTTTCTTCATTTAGCAACGTGTTTAGGAGCGTAGATTTACCTACGTTAGGTTCACCAACTATTGCCACCGGTATTCCGTTTTTAATTACATTACCTAAGGCAAAAGAATCAATTAGCTTTTTTAGAACCTCACTAATACGATTTAATAATTCATTAAATTGAGTTCGGTCTGCAAACTCAACATCTTCTTGGGAAAAATCTAACTCCAACTCAATTAAAGAAGCAAAGTTTAATAATTCTTCCCGTAGTTTTTGAATTTCATTGCTAAATCCACCTCTCATTTGTTGCATTGCAATTTCATGGGCAGCTTCGCTATCACTGGCAATCAAATCAGCAACGGCTTCTGCCTGACTTAAATCCATTTTACCATTCAAAAAAGCACGTAGTGTAAACTCACCAGCAGATGCCATATAGCAACCTTTTCTCAAAAAAAGCTGAATAATCTGTTGCTGTATGTATGGAGAACCATGGCAGGAAATTTCAACGATATTTTCGCCAGTATAAGAATTAGGTCCTTTAAACAAAGAAACTAAAACTTTATCCATGACTTTTTCATTTTCTATGATATGACCCAAATGAATGGTATGACTTTTTTGATTTTTCAGCTTTTTTCCTCTAACAGATTTAAATACAGTATCTGAAACTTCGATGGCTTCAGGTCCAGAAACCCTTATAACTGCTATTGCACCTGTTCCAGAGGGAGTTGCTAAAGCAATAATTGTATTTGTTTTAGACATAAGGGCAAAAATACGAATTACTAGAATGTTGTAACATTAGTTCAAAAAAGTATACTGATATAGTACATCATTAAAATCAATCAAAAAATGGAAATCATCAATCAAAATGTAATTAGGAAGGATAACACATTGTTATCCATAACACATCTTTCGCAGTTATTGCACTATGTAACTGGTTTTGGAGGGTTTATAGTGCCTCTAATCATCTGGTTAACATCTAGGAGGACTGTTGAAGGAATGAATGAACATGGGAAAGCTGTAATTAATTTACAGTTAAGCTTATTGCTTTATATAATAATTAGCATTCCGGCAATTTTATTATTGGGGTTAGGAATTCTGGGCTTAATTGGAGTTGCCATTTTAGGCTTTGTATTACCAATAGTAAATGCGGTAAAGGCAGCTAATGGGGAATCACCGTCTAAGTTTTTGACCATCCCATTCGTTTAAAAAAAAAGCTAGAGCAATTGCTCTAGCTTTCAAAATATTTAGGTTGAATATTTAGTTGTTCAGCATAACTGGCATAACCAACATGGTAACGTGTTCGCCTTCATCCAATCCATCAGCGGGTGTTAAAATTCCTGCCCTGTTTGGTAAACTCATTTCCAAGGAAACTTCATCAGAAGTTAAGTTGTTGAGCATTTCTGTCAAAAACCTAGAGTTGAACCCTATTTGCATATCATCACCTTGATAAGAACAAGAAAGCCTTTCTTCGGCCTTATTGCTATAATCAACATCTTCTGCAGAAATATTCAATTCAGCACCTGCAATCTTTAATCGTATTTGGTGTGTGGTTTTATTGGAAAATATAGAAACCCTGCGAACAGAACTCAAAAATTGATTTCTAGAAATAGATAGTTTGTTAGGATTTTCTTTTGGAATAACAGCTTCGTAATTAGGATATTTTCCATCAATCAATCTGCAAATCAGCTCTGAATTATCAAAAATGAATTTTGCGTTACTGTCATTATATTCAATAGTAACTTCAGACTCTGAACCTGATAAAATACCTTTTAAAAGATTCAATGGTTTTTTTGGCATTATAAATTCTGCGACTTCAGACGCTGTAACATCATGCCGTTGATATTTTACCAATTTGTGAGCGTCAGTAGCTACGAAAGTCAAATTTTCAGTGGAAAACTGGAAGAAAACACCACTCATAACAGGGCGTAAATCATCATTTCCAGCAGCAAATATGGTTTTGTTAATAGCTGTTGCTAAAATATCACCAAGTAAGGTTGTGGAACTTGGATTAGAGACTTCTACTGCCTTTGGGAATTCAGCTCCATCGGCATATGCCAAAGCATATTTACCATGGTTAGAGCTAATCTCCACTGTATTGTTATCCTCCACAACAAATGTCAAGGGCTGCTCTGGAAAAGTCTTCAAAGTATCTAGCAACAATCTAGCTGGAACAGCAATGGTGCCTTCTGCATCAGAATCAACTTCTAATACAGAACTCATGGTTGTTTCCAAATCTGAGGCAGAAACAGTTAGTTTCGTTTGTTTTAAATCGAAAAGAAAATTGTCTAGAATTGGGAGTGTATTACTGTTGTTGATTACACCACCTAAAACCTGTAATTGTTTTAATAAATATGTACTGGATACGATAAATTTCATTAACAGAACTCTTTTTTAGCATTGTGTTTGCCCAGAAATCTTCTTGTGGGTAAAACTCATAAAATCAATAGAAACAAATATATCTTAAAACGCTTAAGTAAAGAAACAAATTTATCAACACTTAACTTGCATATTTACGCTTGCGGGAGGCACCAAAGAAAATGCCCAGGACCAAAGTCAAAAGAACGGGAACCCCAATGTTTATAAGTTGCCACTTCGTTTTTTGTTCAGTAATTTTTTCAACATCCAATAATGGTATGGATACTTTCTTGTTTCTTATGTTTATAAGTCCCGTATCATCCAAGAGGTAATTAGTGCAATTGACTAAAAACTCTTTGTTGCCGTAAGAACTATTGGTCCATTTATCATAACCTAATTCTAAAGGTCTGCCATTTCTTAATTGATTTTTGATAACATCCCCATCAGAAATTACTATCATTTTGTTATTGCCTCCTTCTTCCAGGGTATTTTCCAATTTTATTGGTCTCACCCGATTTTTAAACATAGAAGTGAATTTTCCCTCTATTAATACGGCCAATGGTTGATTACCGTTATTGTAGGCTTCTTTATTTGGTGGTGTGTCCAAAATATTCAAGCCTATTTGTTTTGGAGTACCTTCAGTTTTTGATAATGGAGAACTTCTTAACAAAACTGTTTTTTGATAATCATTCTCTAAAACATCCATTGCGTTTGCAAACTGATACCGCACAGCTTCTATATTAGTATTGATGGGGTGATTGTTTCTAGAAAAGACCATTGGATTATAATACCATGGTACCGGATTATATTGCGAATCATTTCCTTCACCTGAGGCCAATACTATTTGTGTGAAGTAAAGATCATTAACTAAAACAGGGTTTATCCTTACACCATATTTAAAGAAGAAATCGTTAAGGTTTAAATTTCGGGGTGTAGCCAAGGCACTTCCGCCACCCTTAAAAATACTGTCCACCTCCATGGCCACTTGATCTATTAACCAAATGGATTTCCCTCCATTTACGATGAACTGATCCATAACATATTTTTCTCCATCTGAGAACGCTTCTGTTGGTTTTGCAATGATTGCAAGATCAAAACCCTTTAATTGTTCTGAGACTCTTTGGGGATTCTTGGCAACAGAATCCAAGGTAATGGCACCAATGTTATAGTATTCCTGAATTGTGGTCAAGTAGTCAGCCAAGAAGATATCTTCCAATTCTCCATTACCTTTGATGACCGCTACTCGTTTCTTTTCAGTGATGCTCAATTTGGTGAAAGCATCTGCGAAAGCATATTCCAGTTGTTGCACGGAATTGTTAACACGCTCTTCTGTGGATGAACCAAGTTTGTTCTTTAGAAGCGCAACTTTAACAGTTTGGTTGTTATAATTGACCATGGCCCACGGAAAAACAAGTTCTTGAGAAACTTTCCCATTTTCTTCTACCGTTACATTGGCCGGTGTTAGACCAATACGTTGTAAATTGGCAATGGTCTCTTGTGTTTGGGTTTCATCCTCCAGAGGGTTCACCAAATTGTATTTAATGTTTTTGTTTTTAGAAGCAAAAGCCTTCAATAGTTGAATGGTCTCTATTTTTAGTTTGGAAAATTCTGGTGGAATATTTCCTTCTAAAAGAATGTCAATCACTACAGGGGAATCAAACTTTTTAGCTGCATCAATAGCCGGTGCGGATAAAGTAAACCGTTTGTCTTCTGTTAAATCAAAACGGGTGGAAACAAAACTACCGATGACATTTAGAATAATCACCGCAACTAGAGCTTTAAGAACAGAAATTAAAAATTTCCCCATCATCTTGGTATTTGTTTTAGTCGTAGAAAGGTGAGGTACAGAAAGAACAGCGTTAATGAAATAAAATAAAGTAAATCCCTTGTATCTACTATCCCTCCGGCAATACTGTCAAAATGCGATTTAGCACCTATTTCTTGAATCAACCGTTGCGTTTCTCCATCCGCAAACAAGGATGAAATTGCATCAAAACCATTAAAAAGAAGGAAACACATTAGAATACCTATGATAAAGGATACAATCTGATTATCTGATAGTGTTGAAGAGAAAAGCCCTATTGAAGTGTAAGCTCCGATCAGGAATAGAAGACCAAAATAGGAACCCAAAACAACTCCTAAATCAAAGTTACCCTCAGTTATTCCCAAATTTGAAATTGCAAATACATAAATAATGGTAGGTATGACTGCTATAATACATAAAAGAAACGCTCCCCAGAATTTCCCCAAAACCAATTTCCAAATAGATATGGGTTTTATTAGCAGCAGTTCTAAGGTCCCAACTTTGTGTTCTTCGGAAAAACTTTTCATAGTAATTGCTGGAACCAAAAAGATAAAAATCCAGGGAGCCAATAAAAATAGGTTTCCTAAATCGGCAAAACCATAATCAAAAATATTGAAATCTCCCTTGAAGACCCATAGGAAGAGACCGTTTAGCAACAAAAACAGGCCCACAATCAAATACCCTATAGGTGATGTAAAAAAAGATTGTACCTCTCTTTTAAAAATTGCAAACATTAAAATTGGTTTGAGGATTGAATTTTAGCAACACTCCAAGCTTCGGGTTTTTCTGCAAACAATACTTTGGTACTGGACCAAACACCTTTAAAGAAGTCTGATGTTCTGTAGCTTTCCAAATTTGATTCATCATTCCAAAAACTGTAAGTAAAAAAGATACATGGATTTTTAAGGTCTTGATATAATTCTACAAAAGTGCAACCTTCAAAAGCCAATATACCGTGTTTTGATTCTTCAAAAATTCGTTCAAAACTAGGAATATTTTCGGGTTTAAATGTAAGTTTTACGATACGGATGAGCATTTACAGAAAATTTATGGTTACAGTATCCCTGTAATTGAGTCCAAGTAAGGTAGAAGCACCACCTACAGTATTTTGATCACTTTTATATATTGCGAGCTCCAAATAGGACGCTGAATTAAATAGCGCCAAAGCATCTCCTGGGCCTCTACGTTGTCCCTTTTCCAGATTATAGTTGATAATCCCATTATAGCTATTATGAATGGTCTTTATTTTGTTGGTCCTTGCAATCACTTCAAAACTTCTTCCATTTCTATAAGCTTCAAAAAGACCCCTTTGTATATTGGTTATTACATTGCCATAGTTATCAATGTAAATTACATTGCCAATTATCGTTTTACCATCATTGGTAACTCTAGGCTCAAATTCTTTCAATTCCCTGAGGGCATCAAAAGGCTTTCCAATTACTTCTAACTTTCCACCCCTTGCTATATGGCAAGCAACCTGCACAAACACATCAAGTACTGGAAAAGAAGCAGAATTCAAATTGGGAATATTCACTTGCATGACCTTTTCTGGCTGAATTTCTGAAGTAATCAAAGAAATGACACCATTATTGGCACTAACAAAATAATGCCCATCTACGAGCACCACAATATGTTGATTTTCGGGAGATAATTCAGAATCCACCCCAACCACGTGCACAGTGCCTATTGGAAAAGAACGATAGGCGTTTTTTAAGATGTAAGCACACTCTTGGATGTTAAACGGACTTATAGCGTGCGAAATATCAACAATACTGACTTCTGGCAAATTATTTAAGATTGTCCCCTTAATGGCACCTACAAAGTGGTCTTTATGCCCAAAATCTGTAGTTAGTGTTATGATTGCCATGCAATACTGTTGATATGTTTTTCCGTGCTCAAAATGATTTTTGGTTAAGTTTGTGGGGTAAAATTAAATAAAAAAGAAAGAATAAAATTTCTTCAAAAATAACCTTAAAATATCCCACTTTTTTTGAACGAGTTAATCATAGAACTTACAGATATTAGCCCACAGGATTTCTTTGGGCAAAGCAATGAAAATATAGAATTATTAAAAAAATATTTCCCTAAGCTTAAGATTGTTGCACGTGGCAGTAAAATTAAGGTTTACGGAGATGAAGAGCTATTGGAAGAGTTTGATAAACGATTTGATATGCTCACAACCCATTTTGCTAAATATAATAAGCTGGATGAGAATATGATTGAACGTGTGCTTACCAGCAATGGCAAGGAAGATTACACGTCTTCTAAAAGCAGTGGAGATGTTTTGGTACATGGTGTAAGTGGTAAACTGATTAAGGCTCAAACAGCAAACCAAAGACGTCTTGTTGATGCTTGTAAAACAGATGATATGGTTTTTGCCATCGGCCCTGCGGGTACAGGAAAAACCTATACAGGTGTAGCCTTGGCCGTAAAAGCATTAAAGGAAAAACAAGTAAGACGAATTATTTTAACTCGCCCTGCGGTGGAAGCAGGGGAGAATCTCGGTTTCCTTCCCGGAGATTTAAAAGAAAAACTGGATCCTTATATGCAACCGCTTTATGATGCGCTCAGGGATATGATCGCTCCCGAGAGACTTGACAAGTACATAGAAGACGGTACTATTCAAATTGCACCTATGGCCTTTATGCGGGGTAGAACTTTGGACAATGCCTTTGTTATTTTAGATGAGGCTCAGAACACAACTCATGCCCAAATGAAAATGTTCCTGACACGGATGGGTAAAAACGCCAAATTTTTATTAACAGGGGATCCCGGGCAAATAGATCTTCCACGCAGAGTGACTTCTGGTTTAAAGGAAGCCCTTTTGATTTTGCAGAATGTACCGGGAATCAGCATGATTTATCTAGACGATAAAGATGTAATTCGTCATAAATTGGTCAAAAAAGTCATTGACGCTTATAAGAATATTGAGCACCATAACTAACAGCGCATGTCAAACACTTTAATGGACACCAATTTCCACTTTACTGGTCAGAAGGCCATTTATAAAGGAAAGGTGAGGGAAGTTTATACTTTGGAAAATGATATTTTGGTTATGATTGCTACAGATCGTTTATCTGCGTTTGATGTAGTAATGCCAAAGGGAATTCCATACAAGGGTCAAATTCTAAACCAGATTGCAACTAAAATGATGCAAGCCACGGAAGATATTGTTCCAAACTGGTTAATGGCCACCCCAGATGCTAATGTAGCCGTAGGTAAGGCGTGCGAACCCTTCAAAGTTGAAATGGTAATTCGCGGTTATCTTTCGGGTCATGCAGCGCGGGAGTATAAGGCAGGGAAACGGATTTTGTGCGGGGAACCCATGCCTGAGGGAATGAAGGAAAACGATAAATTTCCGGAACCCATTATAACACCGGCCACTAAAGCTGAAAAAGGAGATCATGATGAAGATATTTCCAAAGCTGAAATCCTGAATAGGGGAATCGTGTCTAAAACCGATTACGAAGTATTGGAAAAATATACTAGAGCATTATTTCAAAGAGGGACAGAAATTGCTGCCAAGAGAGGATTGATTTTAGTCGATACCAAATATGAGTTTGGAAAGACTAAAGATGGCGAAATCGTTTTGATAGACGAAATCCATACACCAGACTCGTCCCGTTATTTTTATGCTGAAGGCTATAAAGAACGTCAGGCAAATTGCGAGACGCAAAAGCAACTATCAAAAGAATTTGTTCGCCAATGGCTAATCTCTCATGGATTTCAGGGATTGGAAGGGCAAATAGTTCCAAAAATGAGTGATGCTTATGTAGAATCAGTCTCTGAACGATACATTGAGCTTTACGAGAGCATTATGGGAGAAACTTTTGAGAAGGCAGATGTTTCCAATATTCAAGAGCGCATTGGTCAGAATATATCTTCATACCTCAATTCAATTTAACCTTTTACAATAAGTTTATAGAAGTTACCTTAATCAGGGTAAATGGCTTTTTAGGTTATTGCATCATATTTCTTATATTTCAAGAATAAACCAACCTTGAACTAAAAATGGATGCCTCACAACGAAAAAAATACTGGAGGGAAAATCTAAAGTACCTCTCTATTCTTTTAACCATCTGGTTCTTGGTCTCCTACGGATTTGGTATTTTATTGGTAGATGAACTGAATACCATTCGCTTGGGTGGTTTTAAATTGGGCTTTTGGTTTGCTCAACAAGGTTCTATCTATGTTTTTGTATTGCTGATTTTTGTCTATGTCCGTTTGATGAACAAATTGGATAAAAAATACGAGGTAAACGAATAAGATATGGGAATTCAAACATGGACGTTTATCATTGTCGGAATTACTTTTGCCCTATATATTGGAATTGCGATATGGTCTAGAGCTAAGTCGACCAAAGAATTTTATATTGCTGGAGGTGGGGTTTCACCTTTAGCTAATGGCCTGGCTACAGCTGCAGACTGGATGTCTGCGGCCTCTTTTTTAGGAATGGCAGGGATTATAGCTTTCTCAGGTTATGATGGCTCTGTGTACTTAATGGGATGGACAGGTGGTTACGTACTGTTAGCATTACTACTTGCTCCATATTTACGAAAATTTGGAAAGTTTACTGTCCCAGATTTTATTGGTGACCGCTATTATTCCAATGTGGCAAGAACAGTAGCTGTAGTTGCGGCACTTTTCGTATCGTTCACTTATGTTGCTGGTCAAATGCGTGGAGTCGGCGTGGTTTTCTCCAGGTTTTTAGATGTTGAAGTAAACACTGGTGTATATATTGGAATGACCGTTGTGCTTTTCTATGCTTTTTTAGGTGGAATGAAAGGCATTACCTATACGCAAGTTGCACAATATTGCGTGCTCATTTTTGCCTTTATGGTACCTGCTATTTTTATATCTCTTATGGCAACGGGGAATCCAATTCCTCAGCTAGGTTTTGGTTCCGCTGGTGAAGATGGGGTCTATCTGTTGGATAAATTAGACGGACTTATGACCGAGCTCGGTTTTACCGCATATACAGACGGTACTAAATCTACAACGGATGTATTCTTTATTACAGCTGCTTTGATGATGGGCACTGCAGGATTACCACATGTTATTATCAGGTTTTTTACGGTTCCCAAAGTAAAGGATGCCCGAAAATCTGCAGGGTATGCGCTATTGTTTATTGCGATTCTCTACACTACAGCTCCTGCCATAGCTGTTTTTGCACGTACCAATCTAATGGAAACCGTTCAAGACACTCCGTATAAAGAAATCCCCTCTTGGTTCACTAAATGGGAGGATACAGGTCTTATCGCTTGGACAGATAAAAACGGTGATGGGAAAATACAATATTTACCCGGTTCTGCTGTTGAAGGCAAAAAGCCTGAATTTGTTGAGGGTAGAGCTGAATATGGCCAACGAAAAATTTCCAATCCTAGCATGACTGCGAATGAGCTGTATGTGGATCGAGACATTACGGTATTGGCAAATCCAGAGATTGCAGGACTCCCCAATTGGATTATTGCCTTGGTGGCCGCAGGTGGTTTGGCCGCGGCACTTTCAACTGCAGCTGGTTTGTTATTGGTCATTTCAACTTCCATTTCGCACGATTTGATTAAAAAGCAGTTTGCAAGGGATATATCTGATAAAAAAGAATTATTGATTGCTCGTCTTTCAGCGGTTTTGGCCGTAATTGTTGCAGGCTATTTTGGTATTAACCCACCTGGTTTTGTGGCCTCAGTAGTAGCATTGGCATTTGGTTTGGCAGCTTCATCCTTTTTTCCGGCTATCGTGATGGGTATTTTTAGCAAGCGAATGAATAGGGAAGGAGCCATCTCTGGTATGATTGCTGGTTTGGCCATAACAACATATTACATTGCTCGTTTTAAGCTGCAATGGATTGGAAATCCAGAAACAAGTACAGCTAAAGATTGGTGGTTTGGTATTTCACCAGAAGGGTTTGGCACAGTGGGTATGTTGGTCAACTTTGCAGTTGCCCTTGTGGTTTCAGGGTTTACTTCCCCACCACCTGAAAATGTTCAGGAAATTGTAGAAAACATAAGGATTCCGAGTGGGGCAGGGGATGCTGTGGAACACTAGAGCTAAAAATCAAATTTAACGAATACCGACCAAGCCTTTTGCTGCCTCAAAAAGTTTTTTGGAATCATACCCAATACCATTTTTAAACACGGTATCTATAGAACGTATTGCCGATATATCTTTGCTGATATCTCCATCAATAATAACCAAATCTGCAATTTTAGAAGGTGCTATAGTTCCAATAGAGGCCTCTTTTTCTAAATACTTGGCCCCATTCAGTGAGGATATTTTAATGGCTTCTGGAATGGTAAAGCCCATTTCCACAAATAATTCCAACAATCTCATATTGGCATAGCCAGCTACAATCCGACCATCATAAGTTGGGTCTGTACCGGCCACTAACAGGCCACCAGCATCATAAAACATTTTTTCCCAAACCTTAGATTTGTTGAATAATATATAGTCCAAGGAATCTCTACCTTGTTTGCTTGCCCATCTTTTGTACACTCTTTCTTTGGCGTTAGTATAAAGCGCTTCGGTGCCGCCACCTGGCACAACTTCTCTACCCGTGTACGGCTCAAAAACATTAATGGTTGAGGTCAAAGCAACTTTTTTCCTCACCAAATGGTCGATAAGATCGGTCACCATTTCTGAATCTGTTGACATTTCTAACATGGCCTTGCGCATTTTAAAAGGTTGGCATTCATCTTCAACCTTATCTTGGACAAAATCACTACTTGCAAAGAAACCATGCTCCAGATTATCAATTCCAATATCAGCGGCTTCTCGATAGGTGATGGAACATAAATGACCTGTAACTTTCATATTTCTCGAATGCGCTGCCTTTACAATTGCCTTAAGATCTTCTCGAGTAATAAAATTGTATACTTTGATTGACGTTACACCCATGTCCGCATAGAAATTGATGGCATTTATAAACTGCTCAGTTGAAGTAAAAGCACCTAACTCATAGATTCCTAGGCCTTCTCGATCTAGATGGGGACTGGTCACATCCATATTAGGACCAGGGGTTTGTCCTTTATCAATGGCCTTTTTAATATTTACATCTGCTTGTGGCATAATACTTCCAGCGGTTCGCATGGTAGTAACTCCAGCGGCCAGATACAATTTTGGGAAAGAATAACTCATTTGATCCACACCGTAAATATGCTCTGGAGTGGTTTTTGGGTAGAACAAATGTTCATGTAACATAACCAAGCCAGGAATAGCACTTTTTCCTTCCATATCCAAAACAGTGGCGTTTTTAGGTATTGGCAAATCCATACCTACTTTTTCTATGGTATTGGCAACAACGAGAATATCTTGATTTGTTTTGGCAGCACTTCCGGTGCCATCAACTAACGTAAGGTTTTGGAGCAGGTATGTTCCCCTTTCATGAGATACGTAGGCCTTTGTTTCTTTGGATAGGTTAGTTTGCCCAAAAACAGAAAAATTAGCAAGCAATATTGCTATTAAGAAGGAAAGGTTTCGCATGATTTATTTTATTTGGTTGAAGTAGCTGGGCACAATTTACAGTTTTTGTTAAGAATGCTCCTGTTTTTTGTAAGTCATTAGTCGATGCTGTTTAGTAAGTTAAAGTCGTACATTTCCCTTCCGTCGATTAATTATAGAATCGTGAAAGCACTGTTTCTTTTTTGCTATTTTTAAAGTTCAAAAATTTTCGAGTTCACTCATGAGCAATTACCACATCAAACATTTAGAAGAATATTTTCAAGTATACAGAAAATCAGTACGGAACCCTGAAGCTTTTTGGGAAGAAGTAGCGGAAGAGCATTTTGAATGGCGAAAAAAATGGGATACCGTATTGGATTGGGATTTCTCTAAACCAGAAATAAAGTGGTTTGATGGTGCTCAACTCAATATTACCGAAAATTGCATTGATAGGCATTTGCGAATTAGAGGAGATAAGACGGCCATTCTTTTTGAACCCAATGACCCAAAGGAAGAAGCGCAGCATATTACATATGCACAATTACATGAGCGCGTATGCAAGTTTGCCAATGTTTTAAAGGATAAAGGCATTCAAAAAGGGGATAGGGTGGTTATTTATCTACCTATGATTCCTGAGTTGGCTATTTCAGTTTTGGCATGCGCTCGAATTGGCGCTGTTCATTCAGTGGTGTTTGCTGGGTTTTCCTCTACCGCTTTAGCCACGAGAATCAATGATTGTGAAGCAAGAATGGTGCTTACTTCTGACGGTTCTTTTAGAGGCAACAAAACAATAGATTTAAAAGGTATTGTAGATGATGCACTAACACAGTGTCCAGGTGTAGAGACAGTCCTGGTCGTTAAACGCACCGATGCGGATATTGTGATGGAAAAAGGTCGAGATCATTGGTTACAACCATTACTGGATAAGGCATACTCCGATTGCGTCCCTGAAATTATGGAAGCTGAAGACCCTCTTTTTATTTTATACACTTCAGGGTCCACCGGTCGCCCAAAAGGAATGATGCACACCACAGCGGGTTATATGGTTTATACTGCCTATACGTTTAAAAATGTGTTTCAGTATAAAGAGGAAGATATATATTGGTGCACAGCAGATATTGGTTGGATTACAGGTCATTCTTATATTGTGTATGGCCCCTTAACCAATGGTGCCACAACCGTTATGTTTGAAGGTGTTCCTTCATACCCGGATTTTGGTCGATTTTGGGATATTGTTCAAAAGCATAAAATCACCCAATTCTATACAGCTCCTACGGCTATTAGAGCTCTGGCAAAAGAGAATTTGGATTTTGTAACCAAATATGACCTTTCCAGTTTGAAGGTTTTAGGGACAGTTGGCGAACCTATAAATGAAGAAGCATGGCACTGGTACAATGATCATGTTGGTGAAAAGAAATGCCCCATTGTGGATACATGGTGGCAAACAGAAACGGGCGGTGTGCTCATTTCACCAATTCCGTTTTCAACACCCACCAAGCCAACCTATGCTACCTTACCAATGCCAGGAATTCAACCGGCCTTAATGGACGAACATGGTAAAGAAATAAAAGGTAATCAAGCGGATGGTCGATTGTGCATTAAATTTCCATGGCCCTCTATTGCACGAACGATTTGGGGAGATCATCAACGCTATAAAGACACTTATTTTTCTGCTTATGAGGGCAAATATTTTACTGGTGATGGCGCTTTAAGGGATGAGGTTGGCTATTATAGAATCACTGGTAGAGTTGATGATGTCATCATTGTTTCTGGTCATAATTTAGGTACAGCACCTATTGAAGACGCCATTAACGAACACCCTGCTGTTGCAGAATCTGCTATAGTTGGTTTTCCACATGATATTAAAGGAAATGCCTTGTATGGGTATGTTATTCTTAAAGAAACGGGGGAATCTAGAGATCGTGATAATCTAAAAAAAGAGATCAATCAGATGATTACAGAGCATATTGGCCCTATCGCTAAATTGGATAAAATTCAATTTGTACCAGGATTACCAAAAACTCGTAGTGGAAAAATCATGCGACGTATTCTAAGAAAAATTGCATCAAAGGAAACTGATAATTTAGGGGATATTTCAACTTTATTGAATCCTGAGGTTGTTGAGAAAATTATTGAAGAGAGCCTATAATTCTCAAAGTCCAAATTTTGGTGGCTTTTGTTTGTTGATGAGGTCACCAAGATTTTTTGGCTTGAGCTTGTCTAAAATAGCAAGGAAAGATATCACGGTAATATAGGCATCTCCCAAGGCTGTATGCCTATCTTTTTTGGAAATGCTAAATTTTTCTGCCAAATCATCCAAAGAATACTGCTCTTTCTTTTGCAGTACAGGTGAGGTAAGTAAGGTTCTTTTGTAAAGTAATCCAGTATCAAGTGTTTGGTTTTTCAGTTTGGGTAATCCATTACGTTTTAAGGCCTCGTTGATCATGGTAACATCGAACATTACATGATGTCCAACCAAAACATGATTTTTAATGTAGGATAAGAATTGTTCCAACGCTTCAATTTCAGTAATGCATTCTTTCTTTCCTTTTTTAAGAATACCATGAATCTCAGCACTATCAGCATTATAATGAGTTTGGGTAATGTATACCTCAAAACTTTCTTTAACCAGAATATTTTTGTTGATGAGTTTCAAAGCCCCAATACTAAGGATTCTATCTCTATCAAAACTAAACCCCGTAGTTTCTGTATCGAAAATTACAAACTGATTTTCATTAATGTTGACAGGAAGTTTATCTTTAAACTGATTGGAATAGTCTTTCCAGAAAGTTGGTAAATCCTGTTGTTTTCTCTTTTGAAAAAGTCTCATTACCCTAAAATATTCTTGATTTGAAACCGTACCTGCAATAATTCTTGAATTTCCTTAATGGTTTTAAAAGTTCTTTTAAGTTTTATTTTTTCTTCTTTGTTGAGCTTGTCCAAAGCTATAAACCTACCTGAATCATTATGTTGCAAACCTTGAATGGTCCTAAATTTTAATAACGCTTTGCTGGCATAGGAACATGCCAAATAGAATTCTTTGTTTTGGGGTTCCAGTTCTGCCAGTTTCTCATAGCGTTCCGCCGTATTGTTGATAGACTTTACAGAATGGGAGAGAATCAATACTCTTGCCGCATCTATCAGGGGCATCAATGCACGAAGTTTAAGATCAAAAAAATCTTTATGGGCTCCATCCTGTTCCACTAAAAAATCCCTGAAAAACCCAGTAGGAGATGGGTTCTGTAAAGCTCCACTGGCTAAATGTGTTAAGAACAACGGATGGTCTTTTACACTCTCAAAAATGTGTTTAGAAAGCTCATCAGTAAGCTTTTTATCTCCATAGGTAACATTGTAATCAAAAAAGATGGAGGATAAGAGCACTTCATCGGGTCCAGGGTTACTGATCCAATGGGTGGTCACCTCTTTCCATTCGCTTAGGCTATGGCACCATAATGGATTGGAAGCCATCATTTCTGCAGGACAATATTCGTAACCTATAGTATTAAGTTCCTTGGTTATCATTGCTCCAAGTTTCAAAAAGTAAGCAGTGGTCTCTTTTCGCTTGTTTTTTGGGACATCTTCAAAAAGAATGGCGTTGTCCTGATCTGTATTCAATAATTGTTCAGCCCTTCCTTGGCTTCCCATGGTGAGCCATGCAAATCTAACGGGCGGCTCGGTATCCATATTTTTGATGACAATTTTTATCACCTGTTTTATTGTGGCATCATTTAGCTCAGATATAATTTTGGAAACTAGCCTAATAGGAATGTTCTCCTCTAAATATCCCCTTAGCAAATTCATTACCCCATGCCTTATAGAACGTAAACTTTTGGTGCTTCTACATCTTTTAATGGCCCGCATTAGTACCGCAGGATTGTTACCGATTGCCACCATTACATCATGTTTGGACAGTATTCCCACTGCAGGAGTTTCAGGAGTTCCATCCTCGGTTAAGCATAAATGGCTTATGTTGCTTTTCATCATGGCCATTTGAGCCTGGGTAATGGTAAGCTCTCTTGGGTACGTGATAACAGGGGATGTCATAACCTCTTTTGCTGTCCCAGTAATAGGCACCAGACCCGTAAAAATCTTATTTCTGATATCTTTATCTGTTATAATACCAACAGGAAGGTTCTTTTTTACAACCAGAATACACCCCACATTGTTAATGGTCATGGTATTGGCAAGCACCTTTATTTTGGTGCTTTCTGAGCAAGTGACCAAATTTGTGGAATAACGAACTGGTTGAAGATCCAGAAGTTTACTTTCCGGATTTGTATCAGTACTATTAGAAACACCATATAGCTTTCCACTATGTTTTATTGAATATGGATTGCGGGTGTTAGAAGCAAAGCTTTCAATCAAAAAATCACCTACCCTTTTATTTTCAAGGGCAATGGGCTTAAATTCCTTGATTGGGATAGCATATAATATCGTTTCCTCATGTGCCTTTGCCTCTAATTTGTATTTCTCCTTTGCCATTAAGGGGCGCAAACCAAAAATATCTCCCTCATCACATATATCCAGAATATTGGTCGTGTCTTTTTTTGCAAGGGCTATGGCACCTTTGTGGACTACATAAAAATATTCATGAGGTTCCTCATTTTCTGTGAAAATTATACTGTTGTTTTCTTTGTAGATAATGGATACTTCGTAGGAAAGCTTTTGTAACTGATTCCCCTCCAAGATATTAAAAGGAGGGAAGTTTTTAAGAAAATCTGCAACCCGTTCAGAAATGGTATTTTTCATACCACAAATTTAGGTCTAAAACCAATTGCCGGGATATGTAAAAAGAAAAAAGCCAAGAAGAGAGCCATAAATAGTGATGCTCCTTTATTTTACTATTTTTAGTTACCTAAAATCAATATGATGAAATACTACGTTCTGCTTTTTCATATTCTTATTGTGATGTCACCCAAAGCGCAGACGGAAAAGAAGGTTGATAGCGTATTGCAGGTTTCCGAACTCAAATTGGGAGGTATTGAATCAAAAATAGAATTGTATAATCGATTAGAGCTACTAACAAGCATTAATGAAAAGATAACTTTCCTTAACAACTACGAGCGCAAAGCGAAAAAAGAAAACAATACCTCTCATTTGTTATTTGTACAGTTCCTTAAAGGAGAAGTTTTTTTTGGAACGGAAAACCTCAAAGAGTCATTTACAAGCTATCATAAGCTACTATCACTTTCCAAAACAGAGAAAGATGTGGACAACGAATTTTTGGCATATACGAGTTTAATGCACTACCATTATAAAACTCAGAAAGAAGATTCTATCAAACTATATATGGCAAAGGCAAAAGAGTTTATAGGTAGAATGGATAACAGTTATTACAAGACAATTTACTTACGCAGACAGGCGGAGTATTATATAAAGAAAGAAGATTATCAGAGTGCTTTAACCCAACTTTTACACATAAGCAAGATTGAGCTTACTCGTGAAACATCTATTCATTGTAATGCTTTGACCAATATAGGATGGATTTATGAGCATTTAAGCTATCCGGAGCGGGCGAAAATATACTATCTAAAAGCATTTAATGTTGCAAAAAAAATAGAAGCCAAAAGGTTTTTTAACTTTTGTAAATTAAAGTTAGCGCATATAGAATTATTTAATCTGAATAACCCCCACAAGGCTTTAGAAGAATACAAACAGCTTGAAGAAGAATACAAGAATTCGAATAAATATCAAGAAGGTGTACTGTATGGTACTATTGGATATGCCTATGTGCTAACTAATAAGCAAGAAGAAGCGCTTCATTATCTAAAAAAATCACAGAATTTTTTTGAAAAAACCGGCGACAGTATATATTTATGTCTACCATATACCTATTTTACGCATTACTACAATAAATATGGGCAGTATGAAAACGCCATTCAAAGTGGAGAGACTGCGTTAAAGATTATAGAAAACAAAAACCTTTTTAAAGCTAGAAAATTAATTCTTCTAGATAAGTTGGCAGAATCTTATATGGCCATTGGTGATAAAGACAAAGCGTACAATTTATTAAAAGAATTAAACGACATTAAGACAACTTTAGAAACAAAAAAAAATAACATTGCCTTTATTGAAAGTCAGCAAGAAAACAAAGAGAATCAAGAAAAGTTACAAATAGTTGAATTAAAAAATCAAATCTTAAACAAGAATAGAACGCAATATATTTTCTCTCTTTTTTTGGTGGGCGCAATTTTAATCCTTACACTATTTTTCTATCGAAACCGGCAAAAAACAAATACGAAACTTCGTGAAATTGATACCCTAAAAACTAACTTTTTTACCAATATTTCACATGAATTTAGAACTCCGCTAACGTTAATCTCCTCGCCAATACAGGAAACCCTGGAAGAATTGGATTTATCAGGTGAAAAAAGAAAACATTTTGAAATAGCCCAGAGAAATACGAAAAGACTCTCATCTTTAGTAGACCAGCTTTTAGAGCTTTCAAAAATTGATAGTGGAAATCGAAAATTACTATTGCAGAAGAATAGTGCGATCCAAATGATAGCTGCGTGGTGTGAATCATTTTTATATCTCGCCAAACAAAAGAATATCAACTTTAAAACAGATATTCAAAATAAGGAAGAAAAAGTTTGGTTTGACCGGGAAGCTCTTGAAAACATTGTTGTCAATCTGCTGGGGAATGCTATAAAATACACCCCAGTGAAGGGTGAGATTCTTCTTCAGGTAACTATTGAAAACAATTTTTTATGGATTAAGGTTAGAAATTCAGGCCAAGGTCTTGGGAATAAACAAATCAAAACAATTTTCAATCGATTTTATCAAACAGATGGCCAAAATGAAGGCGCTGGAATTGGATTGTCTCTAGTAAAAGAGTTGACAGAATTACATGGGGGAAAGATAAGTGTTACCAGCGAAGTAAATAAGTGGTCATTATTTGAGGTTTCGTTATGTATAGAGAAAGAAAAACTTAAAAATGCAGAGATTAGAGAAACTATTGATCCTTTACCTATTGTTACTTCCCTTAATCAAGAAACAAAAGAGCTTCATGAGGAAATAACAAGGCAAGACAATGAACTTCCAATTCTTCTTATTGTTGAAGATAATGCAGACGTAAGAACTTTGTTAACTGATACCTTTAAAAAAGAATACGAGGTGGTACAAGCGATAAATGGAGAGGAAGGTATTTTAAAAGCTTTGGATGTAATACCGGATATCATCATTTCTGATTTAATGATGCCTATAAAAGATGGTATTGAGCTTACCGATACGCTTAAAAATGATGAACTCACCAGTCATATTCCCGTTATTCTTTTAACAGCAAAAGCAGGTGATGAAAATGAGTTAACTGGTATTGAAACAGGCGCAGATGATTACATTACCAAACCTTTTAATCAAAAAATTCTAAAATCAAAAACAGCTTCATTGGTTGCACTAAGAAAAAAGTTGCAATCAAGATATAGCCAAGAAGTTATTTTAAGACCTAAGGATATTGCAATTACATCCGTTGATGAAAAGTTTCTTGAGCGGGTTCAAATTATTCTTGGTGAAAAGCTCAAAGCATCAACTTTTACAATTGAAGACTTTAGTAAAACCATGAACATGAGTCGTATGCAATTGCATAGAAAACTAAAAGCCTTAACGGGACTCTCAGCTTCAGAATTCATAAAATCACAACGACTAAAATTAGCGGTTCAAATTCTAACAAACTCAGATATTAATATATCAGAGGTAGGCTATACAGTAGGATTTAATGACCACGCCTATTTTAGTAAATGCTTTAAAGAAGCCTATAATTGTACACCTTCAGAATTCTTGGCAGCAAAAAAATCCACCTGAACAACTCTACAAATACTACTGTTTAGAGCCTTGTTACATGACTTATAGCTCTTGTTACATATTTTATAGCCCTTTCTAAAACCACAGACTACATTCGCTTTTGAATGCGATTATGAATTGCATTTCTCAAAGTCAAGTTGGCCATGGAGCAAAAGCATAATAGCCTTAAAGGTACACTTGATAGTTCCCCCGAAAAACAAATTTACTTAAACATCAACCATTTAAAGGATGGTAGTTATGTTTTAAAAATCATCCATAGAAATAAGGTGATTAAAAAGATAAGTTTTAATAAAAAGTAAGGGGTATGAAAAAAATAAAAATGGTGCTATTAATTGCAGCACTAAGTTTTTCCATAGTTAGTAATGCACAGTTTTGGAAAAAACTAACAAAAAAAGCTGAAGCAGCAGCTAAAGACAAAGTTGCCCAAAAAGTTGAAGAAAAAACAGCAAAAGAAACAGAGAAAACTTTTGATACTGTATTTAACAATAAAGGCAAGCTTTTTAAAAAGAAAAAAGCAGAAAAACTACCCACTTATAAATTCACCCATCAATACATCATGGAAGTTATTAGTGAAAAGGAAACTATAGATATCATCTACTATTTAACCAACCAAGATGAATATATGGGTAGTTCTTTTACTGCAGGTAAAGACCAAGAGTTTTTTACCGTGATGGATTTGCCCAATTCTGCTATACACACCTTTATGGATTTTGGCGACCGTAAAACAAGTAGTTCCATACAAATTGATTTGGACGAAGTCGAAGACGCTGAAATGAATAGCAATGAGTTTACTATTTCGGCCACTGGTAAGTCTAAAGAAATTATAGGGTATATATGTAAAGAATTTCAAGTTACTGGACCGCAGCTGTCAGGAACAGTTTGGGTGACACAAGAAGCAGATATTTCATTTCAAAAAGCGTTTACACAACTAAAATCAAAGAAAATAAAGCGATTAAAAGGTATAGATCAATCATGGGTGAGCATGGTAGACGGTCTTACTCTTGAAATGAAAATGATAGACTACTCACAAAAAAATCCCAAACCAATAAAAATGATTTGCACATCACTAAGAGAAACCAATTTTAGCATTGAAACCGCTGATTACAATAACTCATTTTAAAACTAAACAAATGAAAAATATAATTGCTTTATTAATATTTACGCTTTTCATAGCCTGTAAAAGCGATAAAAAAGACTCGTCCACTATATCAAGTTCTGCCCCAACTAACGAAGTAAAAGCCGATACCAAGGCCTTAGAGTCCGGGGACTACAGTTCGCTGTTAATCGACTTCAAATGTGATATTGATATTTCTGAACTAGCGCAAGTACTTGAAGTAGCTGAAACAGACCTTAACCTCTCGCAATATCCACGGCAAGGAAAATGTGCTTTTAACCTCAAAGGTTTTGGGAAAAACACTTTAGGTGATGATTCAGGAATCTCATGGGGCCCCTTTCCAACTGCAAAGGCGCAGAATAAAAAAGAAATCGAGAGTTATTTAAAACGAAAAAGGGAAGGCTTAAAAATTATGGGAATGGACATACAACTAGCGGAAACAGGTGACTGTTATCTAGCATACCAACCCGCTCACGGTAGACTCCTCATTTACAATGAACATTATGACCAAGCTTTTTTAATGAACTATGGTATTAGAAGCGCAAATAACGACCGTACTAAAGAACAACATGAAGAGTTACGGTTGAAAATGACTGATTTAGCTAATTACCTACTCAAGAAACATAGAAAATAATATAACAATGAGAATCATAATCATTCTATCATTTTTACTATTCGGCTATTTAGGAAATACCCAATTAATAGACCCCTTTGGAAAAGTTGTTACGCATGAAATAAAATTAACCAAACTGGATGATGGTGCTTATATGGGTGCTATGGAATGGACAACCGGAGGTATTGATTCTTTACAACGTTTTGTGGTTAAAGGGCTCTCGGTCAAAGCCCCTGTGATGGTGAGGATTATTTCAAAAGCCCCTAACCACAACATTGACCTAAGTTTTCATAAAGAAAAATGGGATAATGTCGAATCACAAATTTCAACTGACGGTGAAAAGTTCGTAGATAAAATATTTAGAACTATGGGAATTGCCGGTATTGGCGTGTCTTCAAAAGTCGCTGGTATTCCATACTTAATTATTGTTAAAGTAGGACTGCAATTTCCATCAACCAAAAGCCTTATTAGAGTCACGGATGATATAGAAGAATACAACAGGCATTTAAGTAATTTGGGTATTGCAACTATAGCTGACACTGATAAGAATGGGACATCTTTCAAAAATGAGGGCATTGCTGAAACTAATTCAGAAAAAAATGACAATACACTCACGTATATTATTATTGGGTTACTGTCCTTAATTATAGTATTGCTAGGGGTGTTTTTAATTCGAAAACAAAAATCCAAAACCACCCTTGTTCTTTGGTTTGCGCTGTGTCTTTCGGCTTATACAATGGCGCAGTCCAATGCACCGAAATCAGTACCTATTGGTAATCCAAATGGAGATGCGGTATTTGTTGAATATCGTACAAGCAATGTAGCTAACCAAGTACCAGTTGAAACCGTAATGAATATAGGTGCGGCTGATATGGTCGTTGCAGGAGACACCTCTTTAGAAACAGTTCTTCTTCGTATGGACACTGCACCAGGAGTTAGAGAATTAACTGGTGAAGAAGCTGCAGAAGTTCTAAGAAGAATAAAAGAAGCTAATGAAGAATTTGATAGGGATTACCGTGAAAATATGCCCGGTGAACCTACTGATGGTGATCAAAGAGTACCTCCTTCTGATCAAACCGGTGAAGCGTTAGAGCAGTTAAGAAGACAGGTTCGGCAACTCCAACAAGAAGTTGCTTTGCTATCAGAACGTGATCGAGAGTTTGATGAGGAAAATCAAAATAACGAAGCTCAAATTGTTATTTTATGTGATGATATAATTGCCTGCACACGCTGTCTTCAGCAATGGAGAAGCAAACTACAAGTTAGGGATGCCTACTTTCAATACCTTCAAAGTTTTTATGCCCATGAAATTAAAGACATAAATAACAAAATAGCATGGGGTAATGCTGGATCTAATGTCCATGGAGTAAGCGCAATTGTTTGGCAACGTATTCTACATGATAATATAATGCCTGCTGTAAGAACTCTTAAGATAGCATATAACACCAAATTTGATGAATATATTGAATCTATGAGAAGAGTAGTAGCTTCCATGGAGACATGTCATACAACTCAAAATCCTGATGGTAGGCAAAGCAGAGCAATAAAAGAGCAAGCAAAAGCTCTAGTAGAATATTATAGTAGAACTAAAATTATTGACTAAAAATGAAAAACTATATCCTATTAGTCGCAATAACTGCTCTTTTTTATTCATGCGCTGAAGCTGTCAAAGAAGATAGCAGTTCAGAGGTCGATTCTGAAAATAGAATCAATTCCGAAGAAAACCAATCAGAAGCATCAACTGAGGATTTAGAAGTTTCACTAGAACAACTGGGCGGGCTTTTTAACACTGGTGATAAAGAAGAAAATAATGTTTCTCCTGAAACAGAAGCACTGAAAAAACTATTGCAAATGAGCGGTAGCTCAGAAGATGGGAGTATGGGCTCATTGCAAGAAATGATTTCGATGGAGGTCATTTTAGATTTGCTCGAAGACAGCGGAGTTTCACGAGAGGAAATGGAAAAACTCATCAATAACCCAGATAGTCTAAAAATTCTTGCCCAGGAAGCCATAAAGAATAGAGAAGAAGCTCGGCTAGCAAAAGAGGGTAACATCGCCAAAGGCAAAATATCTAAAGAACAATTGGCATCAAAAAACACTGCTACTGGAGTTTCCTTAGAGGAAGCCATTCTGTTGGTACAGGCAGAATCTGGGCCGGAAGCAACGATGGCCAAATTAAAAAAGATTGATTCCTTGGCTGGTACCAACGTTATGGAGCAAATGGACCTTACAGAAGCAAGTTACTTAATGCAAGATGTGGCTGGGAAAAATGAAGTACCGGCCAGTGAGGACGAACTAGAAAAGATAGAAGCCTTACGAAAATTATCGGGCCAATTGCATAGCGACAAGGAAGCAGTAGAATTACTTGCCCAATTGGAGAAAACAGAAGAGGCAATTGCTTCAGGTGAATTAAAGGCCAGTCCTCGTTACCAGCGTACCATTGAGCATCAAAGAAAAACAGTCAAGATATTTAAAAAAGATTTTGAGCGAAAGGCAAAAACTGCCAAGAAAAAATTTAAACAGTTAAACCCCAATTTATATTTTGGAGAAGAAGCCGGGCAAACTTATGTAGGTCATATGAGAAAGGCGGTCTATTTGCCTTTAGGTAAACTTTCATTTGCTGATAGGGTTGTAAAAGCAAACCACCCCAAATTAATGACCCAACAAAAAAACAATGTGCTAGGTGAACCAGATGTAATTAAAGGTTTTGATGTGGAAGATATAACTGGTATACACAGTTTGGGTCTTGGTGGCACGCTCACGATTCAATTTATTGATAATGCCTTGACCAATGTCAATGGCCCTGACCTCTATATTTTTGAAATTGGTCAAATTGAGCCGACTAACCTAGAAATTTCAAAAGATGGTAAAACTTGGGTAAGGGTTGGCAAAATTGATGGCGGCGTTTCTGAGGTTGACATTGCCCCTTTTGTAAAACAGGGAGAACTGTTTTACTATGTACGACTCACCGATTTAAAAATGGACAGTGGTTTACCAGGTGCCGATGTTGATGCTATTGCAGCTATTGGTGCGGCCATGCGCTTGAACTTAGATAGCAAAGTGTTATTTGCCACGGGTAAATCTGTATTAAAACCGGAAGGCATTGATGCTTTAAAAGTATTGGCCAAAAGTATTTCTGTACTCAAAAAAGGAAGTGTCATTGTAGAAGGCCATACGGATGATGTAGGTAGTGCCGAGAGTAATCAAAGATTGTCTTTGGCAAGAGCAAAAAGCGTATCTGCCGAGTTAAAAAAATTAATACCTGGAGCTGGCTTTAGATGGAAAGAAAAAGGTCTAGGAGAATCTAAACCTTTGGTAGAAAACGATAGTGATAAGAATAGAGCCAAAAACCGAAGGGTTGAGGTGCTGGTCTTACCAAATTAAAATAGTTCCCCATAACTATTAATTATTTGAAACTAAAAATGATGAAAACAATTTTAAGTACAATCGCAGTAGTATGTATGGTCTTTTCAGTTAAGGCCAACGATTTGAAAATTCAAAAGATGAATTTAAGTTACTCCTCGACAACGGTTAATGTAGATGACCCGATAGATCTTTCAAGTATTATGAAAGATGTTCTAGGCAATAAAAGAGCCTATTTTATGACCGGGTCATTAACGATTCTTAAAGCTCCAAAAAAGGGCGATGTGGCCTCTTCCTTAGATCTTTCATTTCGTAACAGCATAATTATTGCCTATAAAGGTCGTGACTATATTCAGGCCAACCCTAAAGGAAAACGTAATGACAATAACCAAAGCAACGAGGTGAGAATTTATGTGCACCAAGACAGTCAGGGAAAGGTTGACAAAAGAAATGTAAAACTAAATTGGAAAAGCGGTTCAACTGGCGAAATTGTTGGCATTTTATCCAATGTTAATGTGCTATACCAAAATGAAAGCATTTTAATTACCGGATCATTCCAAAAAAATGGATATACCGTAGGGGTTAGTCTTGCTATCTCAAAAGAGGCCAAGCTTATTTAAGAAGGTTGGATCAAGTGGCTCTCTTTGATTTAAGAAAACCACTTAATTTCTTAAAACGTTATTACTCGCAGAAAGAGGAAGCAATATGAAAAACATATTAATACTAATTTTTTTAATAACAAATCTAGGGTTCAATAGCCAAGTATTCTCTCAATCACTTCAAGAAAGAGTAATAGGAAAATGGCAGTTGGTACAAACAAGCGGAGGTATAACTGGGCGAGGGTTTCCAATAAAGAAGAAAATCGTCATAGAATTTACACCTGAGTGTAGGTTTAACAGGTATGAAAATGATTCTTTGAAATCCACCAGAACCTATCATTTAACAAAATCTAAGGCGCGTTATTCCGGGCAAGGCTATAAAGATATACTCGATATCGGCAAAGGAGAGTCATTTAATAATTCAATAAGAATCAATAAGAATCAACTGATTTTAGCACATGAGGTGGCAGATGGGTTTATAAAAATTTATAACAAGACAAGCGCTAAAAAGGAAATTGAAGCTGAATAAAATTTATACTTTAAAAATGGAAATTATGAAAAATGCAGACGTTGATACAAATGACTATCATGCCGTAATGAACCATTTTGGACTAGACTATTAAAACCTCTATAGTTGTAATTAAAGAACCTTGGCTTTAACAGAGGTTCTTTAATAACTGATTTCAACTTCTCATTTCCTATCAAATGTTGAATGAATGAGCTAAGAATCAGAGATGTTGTGTAATTTAAGATGCACAATTTTCGTAATAACCTTGCTTTGCACTCTAAGGTTTTTGGAACGAATGTGTTTAATCCCTATAAAACAAAAAACCCTTGAATTTCAAGGGTTTATGGTAGCGAGAGGGGGACTTGAACCCCCGACCTCAGGGTTATGAATCCTGCGCTCTAACCACCTGAGCTACCTCGCCATGGTGCCGTTAAGCGGGTGCAAATATAAAGTTTAATTTTTGCTCAATCAAAATTCAAATTAATTTATTATTTGATATTTATTTTTATATCTTCCCGAATTATATCAAATGTTGAAAGGAAAAATTGAGCACTATAATGAGTGATAAGATTAAATTTGAAATAGAGTTTGTTATTCAAGCTTCTCCACAGTTGCTTTACCAATATATTTCCACTCCCTCTGGTTTATCTGAATGGTATGCAGACAATGTAAATTCCCGTAGTGAAATGTTCACTTTTATTTGGGATGGTTCTGAGGAAAATGCAAAGATGTTGAAACGAAAAAGTGATGAGTTTGTTAAGTTTTCTTGGGAAGAAAATGAAGACGACAGCTTTTTTGAAATGCGCATCATTGTAGACGAAATTACTAAGGATGTTTCTTTGTTCATAACTGATTTTGCTGATGAGGATGAAGTGGATGAGGCAAAAATGCTTTGGGAAAACCAAGTATCGGATCTTAAACAAGTACTTGGATCAAAATAGAAGGGTTCTTAACTAAAACGTATATTTGGCCTTGATTTTTTCAAGGCTTTTTTTATGGTCAATTTTAACGGCAAACTTTTTTCAGAAGAAAAAAGTATTTTCAATTATAACAATAGGGGACTAAAGTACGGTGATGCTCTTTTTGAAACTGTTAGGTGCATTAATGGTACTATCTTTTTTTGGGAAGATCATTATTTTAGGTTGATGGCCTCCATGCGGATCCTAAGAATGGAAATCCCTATGGAATTTACTTTGGAGTTTCTTGAAGAAGAGATTATAAAAACTATCACTGAAAATGGTTTTGAAGCAAAGCCAGCTAGGGTTAGATTGACCGTTTTTAGGAACGAAGGAGGATTGTACAATCCCACAACTAATGAAGTTTCATTTGTTATAGAAACAAGCTCGTTGGAATCTCCGTTTTATCTTATCGATGAGGTAAGTTATGAAGTGGAGCTGTTCAAAGATTATTTTGTGAACAAAGACATGCTCTCCAACTTAAAAACCACCAATAAAATACTTAATGTTGTGGCAAGTGTTTACGCAAAAGAAAATGGATATAATAATTGTTTGCTAATCAATAATGATAAACAGGTTGTTGAAGTCATTAACGGAAACCTTTTCTTGATAAAAGGGAATATTATAAAAACACCACCTTTAGATGATGGCTGTTTGAATGGTATTATTAGAAAAAAACTAATGGAAATAATTGACTCTACTGAGGATTATCAATTGTTGGAAGAATCCATATCACCATTTGAACTTCAAAAAGCAGATGAACTTTTTATAACAAATAGCATTCAGGGTATAAGACCTATATACAAATACCGGAAAAAAGAATATACTAATACTGTTGCAAAAAATCTTTTGGGAAAATTGAATGCCAAAGCTAGAATTGGCTAAATCAGTTTAGAGAGGGATTTTCAGGGGCATTGGACCATAATAAATAATCACCACCCAATTCCACCATTTTCTCCTTCCAAAATGCATTGGAAGATTTTTCTAGGATGCTGCTTTCATACTCATTTTGCACTACTACCCATGATTTTGAAGAAAGCTCTTGGTCTAACTGGCTAGAGTCCCAACCAGAATACCCCAAAAAGAAACGGATATCTTGTTCCGAAATGGTTTTGTTATTGATAAGCTCAACGGTTTTCTCAAAATTACCTCCCCAGAAAATACCATCCGAAATTTCGATGCTATCATCAATAAGTTCAGGAACTTTATGAATAAAATATAGGTTGTCCTGCTCCACAGGCCCACCATTGAAAACTTTGAAGGGAATTGTAATCTCAGAAATAAGGTCACATATATTGTAATCCAATGGTTTATTCAGGATAAACCCTACAGAACCTTCATGGTTATGCTCAGCGAGTAAGACTACAGACCGATTAAAAGAAACATCACCAGTTAGTGTGGGTTCCGCAACCAATAATTTCCCTTTTTTAGGTTCATCGCTAACCATAGTGCAACATTCTTATTTCTAAATGTAATATAATATCTGATAATTACAAAAAACTACAACTTTGTTAAAATAAAAAAGCACTTCTTTTAAAAGAAGTGCTTCTATATATCTGAAAATCTAATTGATTAGTTTACAGAGCCGCTCAATTCTGCTCCTGCTTTGAACTTTACAACGTTCTTAGCTGCAATCTTGATAGTTTGTCCCGTTTGTGGGTTTCTACCATCTCTTGCGTTTCTCCTGGATACTGACCAAGAACCAAAACCTACTAAAGAAACTCTGTTTCCTTTTTTAAGTGATCCCTCTACATTTCCTAAGAAAGATTCCAATGCTTTTTTGGCTGCTGCCTTAGTGATGCCCGCATCGGCTGCCATAGCATCGATTAATTCTGTTTTGTTCATAATGGAATTAAATTAATTGTTGTTAATATAATTTTAATGCTAAACAAATTTATATGGATTTGCTTTTAACGCAAGTAAAACCAAGGGAAATAGGGCTTTTTGTTAATAACTTGAAAGGTTTGTTGATAAAGTTGAAAAAAAATGGGGTCATTTGCAAGCCTAGTGATAGTAAGGGCTTAGCGAAGATGAGCAGTTTTATCAAAATTTAGACCATTCAGAATTTCAGATACTTGCATTTTTCGCTTCCCTGGTAATTGTAATTCAAGAATTTGAAGATATCCTCCTTTTGTAGCAACTTTTAAAGTCTTTTTATCTGAAAAAAGATTACCGATAGGATGCTCATGTTCGCAAGGTTCCATTTTTGTTTTATAAATTTTCATGCCTTCTTCCTTTCCATTATTTATCAAATGTGTCCACGCAGCGGGATAAGGACTCAGGCCTCTTATAAAGTCCTGTATTTTGTTCAATGGAGCGTTCCAATTTATTTGGCAGGTTTCTTTATGAATTTTGTGGGCTGGTTTTAAATCATCAAATTCTTTTTGTGCAGTGGTTGAAAAATCATTGTTGGCAATTTGCAGACAGGTTTCCACAACTAGTTTAGCACCAAGCTCCATTAACCTATCATGCAGTGTACCCACATTATCTTCCGGATATATTGCTTCGGTTTTTTGAAGTATAATGTTTCCTGTATCAATTTTGTCATCGATAAAGAATGTAGTTACGCCCGTTTCTGTTTCACCATTAATGATGGCCCAATTTATTGGAGCCGCACCACGATACTGGGGTAGGAGAGAAGCATGAAGGTTAAACGTTCCGTATTGGGGCATTTGCCAAACGACTTTGGGCAGCATTCTAAAAGCAACCACTACCTGAAGATTTGCACCTAGATTTCTTAGTTCATCCAAAAACCCTTCATCCTTAAGGTTTGTAGGCTGTAATACTTTTAGATCATGTGCAACCGCAAATTGTTTAACCGCTGATTCTTGAATTTTTCTACCCCTACCTGCTGGTCTATCCGGAGCTGTGATTACACCTACAACATCAAGGCCAGCGTCTAGAATGCTTTTTAGAGTTCCCACTGCAAAGTCGGGAGTGCCCATAAATACAATTCGTAAAGGATTATTATGTTTTGATGATGTATTCATTCTTCTGATTCAATATAATTAATTCGTCCTCTAACAATCTTTGTAGCACCTGTAGTACTATCTTTTCTTCACCTTCAACTATTTGCATTAATTGTCTAGAGGTATGCGGAGCCGTCTTCAAGAGGTCAAATACCCTATCTTTTAATGTGCCTGAGGGCACATTGTCCTTTTTTGTGCAAATATCGCATGTACCGCATTTATCTTTTGCTTTTTCTCCAAAATAGTTTAGTAAGAAAACACTGCGACATACTTTCGTGTTTTTTACATAATCCAACATGGAGGTCATATTGTCCTGTTTTACAGTATTGAAATCTCTAATTTTTTTTGCAAACAGGTTAATGGTACGATCGTCCTCTCTAGGCACTAAAAAAGTAACCTCTAAATCACTTGTGATATTTTTATACTCTGCAATACCATCTTTGTGTAATTGTTCCAGTATTTTTTTAATGACTTTTTCTTGTACTCCAGTTTTTTTGGATAATAGATGAAGATTTATTTTCGTTTCATAATCTGTTATTCCTCCATAAGTACGCAGAATGGTTTGAATGATAGGAGCCTTTTTACGATTGTTTTTTAGATATTCAAAAATACCTGCTTTTGAAGCTACAAATTTGAGTGCAGTCTTTTCATTAAAAGTATCGGACAATGCAATTACGGAGTTTTGGTCAAGAATCCTTAATCCGTTATAAGCCATGTTAGGATTAAACTCATATCGTTTACAAAACTTATTGAATTTTAATGCAAAGGTTTCTGCAGTTGATTCCCCATAAGAAATCTGAAAATAGTTATTCAACTGCATATATAGTTTCTTTACAAAATCAACATCTGGCAAAGAGGATAAAAATTGTTGTTTTGCCAATTCTTCATCTTCTTTTGTAGTAAGAAGAATAGCTGTTGATGTATTACCGTCTCTTCCTGCTCTTCCTGCTTCTTGAAAATAACTCTCTAAACTATCTGGTATTTGATAATGCACGACCAGCCGCACATTAGGTTTGTCCACGCCCATCCCAAAAGCGTTGGTAGCAACCATAACATTTACTTTCTCTTTTAACCAATGCTCTAACCTTTGCTCTTTTTCAGCTCTTGAAATCCCACCATGAAAAAACGAGGCTTTAAAACCATTTTTGTTCAAAAACTCAGAAAGAAACAAAGACATTTTACGGGAACGCACATAGACAATTGAACTTCCAGGGTTGGCACTCACGTATTTTTTTAACTGATAGCGTTTGTCTTCTGTCTCTTTTACTTTAAAAACAATGTTTGACCTAGAAAAGGAATCTTTAAATATTTTAGCCTGATTTAACCGTAGGTTTTCAACAATATCTTCCACCACCTTCGGTGTTGCGGTAGCGGTGAGTGCAATCATAGGGGCATCTGGAGCTAAGTCTTTAAGAATGGCACAATCTAAGTAAGCAGGTCTAAAATCGTTTCCCCATTGAGAGATACAGTGTGCCTCGTCAATAGCGATAACATTTATGTTCATTTCCATTATTCTTTCCTGAACTATGGATTGCTGAAGACGTTCAGGAGATAAATACAAAAACTTATAATTCCCGTACAGACAATTATCTAAAAGGTCGTTTAACTCCTCAAAAGAAATACCACCAGTAAGCGCAAGAGCTTTGATACCTCTTTCTTTTAACTGACTTACTTGGTCTTGTATTAAAGCAACTAAAGGTGAAACAACAATGCAAATACCATCTTTTAACAAGGCCGGAATTTGATAGCAAGCAGATTTTCCTCCTCCAGTGGGCATTAATGCCAATACATCTTTCCCATCTGAAACAGTATCAATGATTTCTTTTTGAGACCCTCTAAAACCATCATGACCCCAGTACTCTTTTAAAATGGTTTTAGCTTCCTTTTGCACTAGTTAGGATTAAGTGTTTCCAAAACAAATGCTATACGATCAGAAACTGGGTTTTTTGGTACAATAATGGGATCGTACCCAAACCTAGTATAGGTGTTGACTAGAGCCTCGTGAATTTTCTCTGCCTCATCAAATGTTTCCAGTCTTTCGTTGTCAGATATGTAAATCTCTTGCCACGGGGGCACAATAAATATGGAGTCGTAGCGATGGTCCTCACAAGCAGAAATAAATTCTTCCTGATACGTTTGATCAAAGAAGTCCATATATGCAAGGACATCCGGAACACCACGATCAAAGAAACTAAAAGGAACGTCTAATTCTAATGAATTTTTGTAGTGTTGCACCCTGCCAGAAAGTAAATCTTTATTGAACTGTAAAGCATCCTCTACAAAGACCAAAGGGTTGGATACAAATGCTTCCGCCTCTCCTTCTTTTTTTGCATTTGAGGTCATATCCCTGATAATTTCGTGAAAACAATAATAACCTTTGTCTTCCAACCCATTTATGATAGATGTTTTTCCTGTTCCCGGTGCTCCTGTAATGACTACTTTATTGTTGTTCAACCACAAATATTTATAAACACAAAGTAATGAAATAGGAAGAAGGAAAAAAAATTGTAGACTAACCCATATCTTTGTAAAAAAATAGCAGAATGGAGAAGGAGAAATCCGATGAGTTTTATTCTAGGCTTAAAGAACAATTGTTGGAGACCACAAAATGGCCATCTAACTATTTATACAAATTTATTGTGCCTACGGATGAGGAGCGAATAGAGCAAATAAATAACATTTTCAACAACACAGGGGCGGTCATAGAATCAAAAAAATCTAAAAAAGGTACGTATACCAGTATTTCCATTACTGTACATTTAGACAGTCCTGACGAGGTAATTGCCAAATACAAGGAAGTATCTACAGTAGAAGGGGTTATTTCCCTTTAAATCACGCGGATTGCTATAATTTTATTATTTTGCGAACGTTATTGGATATACTTCCCAATAATTTAACTTCATTAAACTCTTTAATTTGAATCTAGTAGAGAATTTAGAATATAATACAGAGCGCTCTAAGCTCATCATTCCCGAGTATGGCCGTCATTTTCAAAAAATGGTTGACCATGCAGTTTCCATAGCGGATAGGGAAGAACGAAATAAAGTTGCAAAATCCATTATAAGTGTAATGGGCAATCTACAGCCGCATTTTCGTGATGTTCCTGATTTTCAGCATAAACTATGGGATCAACTTTTTATCATGTCTGATTTTAAATTGGATGTAGATTCCCCTTTCCCAATTACCCCTAAAGAAGTATTGCAACAACGTCCAGAACCTTTGGAATATCCGCAAAACCATCCTAAATACAGGTTTTATGGAAACAACATCAAAAGAATGGTAGATGTTGCCATAAGCTGGGAAAAGGGCGATATGCGTTCTGGCTTGGAATATGCCATAGCAAATCACATGAAAAAATGCTATCTGAACTGGAACAAGGATACTGTGGAAGACTCAGCAATCTTTAATCATCTAAAAGACTTGAGCGATGGACAGATTGATTTAGCTCCGGATGGTGAAAGTTTGACTGATAGTGGACAATTCCTTAAGAATCGCTTGGCCAAATCTAACAGGAACGGCACCAGTAACAATAACAATAAGAAAGGTCAGCGAAACAATAATAGAGGAAAAAAGAGGTATTAAATTCCAAAGGAATACATGGGAACATTTCGAATAGAGGGTGGCCACCAACTTCATGGTGAAATTACACCTCAAGGCGCAAAGAACGAAGCACTACAAATTCTTTGTGCGGTTTTGCTTTCAGGAGAAAAAATCACTATTAATAATATTCCAGATATTATTGATGTAAATAAGCTTATCGCTTTGCTGGAAGATTTGGGTGTTAAAATCCAAAAAAAAGGTAAAGGGTCCTATACTTTTAAAGCAGATGACATCAACTTGGAGTACTTGCAATCTGACCAGTTTAAACAAGATGGTCGCGGGTTGAGGGGTTCCATTATGCTTGTAGGTCCGTTATTGGCAAGATTTGGAAAGGGCTATATACCCAAACCAGGTGGAGACAAAATAGGAAGAAGACGTTTGGATACCCATTTTGAAGGGTTTATTAAGCTTGGAGCAAAATTTAGATATAACAAGGAGGAATATTTTTACGGTGTAGAAGCTGAAAAACTCAAGGGTACTTATATGCTTTTGGATGAGGCTTCTGTAACCGGAACCGCAAACATTGTAATGGCAGCCGTTTTAGCGGAAGGCACGACCACAATTTATAATGCTGCGTGTGAGCCTTACTTGCAGCAATTATGCAAGATGTTGAACAGAATGGGGGCGAAGATATCTGGTATTGGCTCCAATCTTTTGACCATTGAAGGTGTTGAGACTTTAGGAGGTACCGAGCATACTATGTTACCAGATATGATTGAAATTGGTAGCTGGGTAGGTTTGGCAGCAATGACCCGTAGTGAACTTACAATTAAGAATGTGAGTTGGGATGATTTGGGACAAATACCCAATGCTTTTCAAAAATTGGGTATCAAGCTAGAACGTAAGGGTGATGACATCTATATTCCGAGACATGAGAATGGGTATGAGGTACAGAATTATATTGATGGTTCAATTCTTACGATCGCTGATGCTCCATGGCCAGGTTTGACACCGGATTTGTTGAGTATTCTGTTGGTTGTGGCCATCCAGGCAAAAGGTGAGGTGGTCATTCACCAAAAAATGTTTGAAAGCCGATTGTTCTTTGTGGATAAGTTAATTGATATGGGTGCCAAAATTATTTTATGCGACCCACACCGTGCTACGGTTATTGGGCATGATTTTAAATCCACATTAAAAGCCACCACAATGGTTTCTCCTGATATTAGAGCTGGTGTTTCTTTGCTGATAGCGGCGCTTTCGGCCAAGGGAACTTCCACAATCAATAATATTGAGCAAATAGATCGCGGTTACGAAAATATTGATGAACGTTTGAGGGCAATAGGTGCTAAGATTGTTCGTGTTTAGTTTTTTGAGGCTATTTAATAGAATGCTTTAATTCTTTGGAATTAAGATTGTCACCTTTGTTCCAGTAGCAGTCCCTTTATTTAAGTTTTCTATCTTAATTAACTTCTCGCTTGTGAACCTTTTTAGATTTTCAATTCGTTTAGCCGTTATCGACATGCCCCTAGATGGATTTCCTGATTCCTCTTGCTTTTTATCAGTGTTGATTCCAATGCCATTATCCATTATGATACATTCCACAAAGTCATTTTTATCATTGAATGCTATTAAAAGTTCTTTTGAACCTTGTTTGGGCATTAAACCGTGTATTATGGCATTTTCCGCATAGGGTTGGACTAGTAACATAGGTAATTCATGTTCGTTGATATCCAGTTGATCATCGACAACCACATCGTAGCTGAATGCATTGTCGAATCGAAGTGATTCCAGTTCTAAATAAATTTTAAGCAATTCGATTTCTTCCCTTAAAACCAAATTTATGTTTATAGAACTTTCTAGTACCTGACGCAATAGCTTGGAAAATTTGGAAAGATAATTCAAGGCATTAATTCTGTCGTCAGAATTGATCAAGTGCTGTATAGAGTTCAGGGAGTTGAAGATAAAATGCGGATTCATTTGGGCACGCAACATTTGTTTCTCCAATCTTTGATTCATTTCCTCAATAATCTGGTTTTGCTCGGAGATTAACTGGTTTTTATCTTGTAATTGAGTATTTGCCCTCTTCTTTGCCCTAAACCTAAAGTAGAGTAATCCAGCAGAAAATAGGAGAAGGAATGCGATAATGGATAGATAAACCATCCTTCTGTTGTTGAGAGCAACCTGAGTGTTGAGCAGCGTCAACTGAAGTACATTCCCTTGGATTTCCCTGTCTTTGAGATATACTTCATGTTGTACTTGCAAATTTTGGATTTCCCTGACTTTTGCCTCATTGAGCAGGCTATCCTTGTAAGCCATCATTTGGTCAAGATGCTGTATAGCATTGGGAAGTTGGCCGATTTCCTCGTGGATTCTACTTGCTAGTTCATGTGCATCTTTTTTTTGTTCGTATGCTCCAATCATTGTTTTTAAAGACTCCAAGTTCTTGTTCGAATATTCAAGAGCCTTAGTATATCTTTTTTGACGGAACCACAGGTCGGCAAGATTTTGGTAAGCCACAACAACTTCTTGCTGTAGAGACAGTTTTTGGGCAAGCTTTAACGATTTTAAGAGATAATCTTCAGCTTGTTTCCATCGACCTAAATTAAGATAGCAGGTGCCAATTTCACCATACGAAATGGAAAGGTTTATTTCGTTATTCTGGGTTTTGTCGTAGGCAGCACCTTTTATAAATTTTTTAAGGGCAGCCTCATAGTCCTTATTTTCAAAGTCCATGTCTCCAAGGTTGACCAAAACAGTTTTTTCTTTATTGGCCCTATCAGCTTCTGGTACCACCTCCAGCGCTTTTTCATAACTTTCAACTGCTTTTTCTTGTTGGTCCATTAAATCATACAAAATCCCCAAATTTATATAGGTGTCTGATTTATCAGTATCCAGTTGAAGTGAATCTGCCAGTTTTAAATCCTTAAGGTAATAGTCTTGACTTGTTGAATAATCTCCAATGCGCTTATAAACGATACCCAAAGCTCCATAGTTAAGACTTACATCTTCAAATTTGCTATGAGCGATTGCCAGGGCAAGGGACTGTTTTAAATGGAAAAGTGATTCGGGATAGTTGCCAGCCATGCCATAACTTACCCCAATGGAATACAAACCTTTGATTTCTCCTTGTACAAAACCAATTTCCTTCGCTTTTTCTATACTTTGATCATATAGCTTTAGCGCTTCTTCGGTACTTTGGGGCCGTGTATAGTTGCCTCGCCATCTTATAAGACTAACCATTGTAGTATCATTGGCGGTCTTCATAAGATTTTTAATACTATCTAACTTTTTTGTTTGGGCAGAACAAAAAGTTGTAGCCAACAGTATGGTAATTAATGATTTAAACAAGGAAGTAGGAAGCCTCATAGATGATAATATAGTTAGTTATACCTAGACAAAATGCCTAATAAAACTGGAGGTTTCTTGGGAAATATGTATAAAACTAACTATTAATTGTATAAGTGGACAACAATTTGATTTCAAGTTTAGTTGAATTGAACAAAAATCCAAATTAGATATTCATATCTAACTTTTTTCTTCTAAGTTGCCTCCGGGGTATAATGCAAATCGTCCTTTACTTTTATCATGTACATTATCTGGATAGGGCCAAGGCCAACCTCCAAATTGGGTCAAGCGATACTCTTCCATCGCCTGTTGGATCTCTTCATCTGTGTTCATTACAAAAGGGCCATATTTTGCTACAGGTTCGTCAATGGGTTTGCCTTGTAACAATAAGAAATGCGCCTTTTCCGAGCCAATTTTTATAGTAACCTCTTGTGATGCATCCAAAGCAATTCCAAAATTTGGATTCACTTTTCGGTCTCCAAAATAGATTTCAGAGCCTTCATAAAAATAAAGTGTTCTAGTAACAAGCGTATTTGCCTTTGGAAGCGTAAATTCCGAATTGGCATCGACATGAATGTTCCAAATACCTACTTCATTTTCATCTTTTGCAGCCCATGAGTTGGGAGCAGGGTCATTGGCTGTAGTATTCTTATAACTTCCGGCAACAACCTTTATTTGAGCATTTCCTTCATCGATAATTGGAATATCTTCATGCCACAGCATTTTAAAATGAGGTTCCACAAACTTATCCGCTTTGGGCAAATTCAACCAAATTTGAAACAGCTCTAATGGATTGTCTTTGTCAGTATTTAGCAGGGGAAACATTTCTGAATGTTGAACTCCACGCCCCGCAGTCATCCACTGCACATCACCTTCTCCAAACCTTCCTGCTGCTCCCAGAGAATCTGAGTGATCACAATACCCTTTGTTCACAATGGTAATGGTCTCAAACCCTCTATGCGGATGATATGGGAAACCTGGAATGGTCTGCCCATGATACATTCGCCATCCATCTTTTATGGTAAAGTCATTCCCCATATTTCTACCTTCAAGAAGTTTAGGATCTGGTCCCATGGTCTCAATTCCTTTTGGGTAATGATCTAAATGATACACACAAAAAAGAAAAGGATCTTGCGTCTGCCATGGAAAACCCAAAGGAAATGTTTGTAGTATAGCATCACTCATAATTAATGTTTTGCTGTGTTTATTTCAATCCAATAGCCTTCAGGGTCTTGAATGTAAATCTGTTTTACACCATCAGCTCTATCGGTTACAGAACCTTTGTTACCGGGCCAATCATAAAAGTCAATGTCCTTTAAAATTAAACGCTCAATAAAACCTTCTAAATTCTGAACTGCCAAGCATAAATGAATGCTCTTATCTTTTTTGAATTCAATGACATCCTTTTTAATCAAGTGCAATTGAGAGTTCCCATAAATATTGAACCACCTGAATCCAGGTTTTCGCTCTGGATGTGGAATTTCCTCAAAACCAAAAACATCTTTGTAAAAATCTCCTGTTTTCATGAGATTGGTGACCACAAGGGATTGATGGTCAAAATCAAAACTTACCCCATTTCTTTTAGCGGTAGTAAATTGAGTACTTAAGTATTTTTGTTTCCATTGACCATTCTCAAAATCACCAACAATAAAATCATAAGTATGTGCATCTACATATTGCCAGTAATCGGTGACAGTTGATTCACCATAAGCGTAGGTGTAAATAATATCTCGACCCTTGCTTTTAACTGTACCTTCTGTTACTCCACCAAAAACATCAAATTCCCAAAACTTGATGGTATTTGACTGTTCATCAAACTTTCGAATACCATGGTTCTTAGGACCGTAAACAGTTTGCTCTTTATTGGTAAAGCCAAGTGCTTCTGTAATGATTAGCGTACTATCCAAGCTGTATTTTAACTCAATTTCTTGTTTGAATTTTGAGCCATCACCCCATTTGCCTTCAGCCTTCCATGTTTTCCCGATTAGGTTATCAAAAAGAGACAATTTATTTTGTTGACCATGGGACTGAAAAATCAACCCCATGGCAAATACCACTAAATACTTCTTCATTTTTATTGTTTACCTCAAGGTTTATGGCGTTCCTTTTTTCGCGCTATTTTATCTAGCAGAATTCAACTATTCTGTCTAGTTTTTTCCGATAGGTGGAGGACCATCAATCATGGCTTCGTATTTTTCATCACCTTTTCTAGTCCTGTACTCTTCTTTTACCTTTTCTACCAATTTTGGATTCTCAAAAAGATCCGCCATAGTCATAGCCATTGCCTTAGAGGCATAGACCATTCCTTTATGGCCGATACTCATACCACCGCATGCTACAACGGCCCAAGAATGCCAAGGAGTGTCTTTAGGTGCCACGGTTACACTTAGGTTAATGTTTGGCACATTCCAACTTACATCACCCACATCTGTGGAACCACCTCCTGGACTTTTTTCCGTTTCTCGTAAAGGCTGAATTTTGCTATCCATTCCTATTTCAGGTTTTCCTGTTGCATTTTGAATGGCCTTGCCGAATGTGATTTCATCCTCGGTATATGAAATTGGGCCCAAAAGCTCCAAATTCTTTTGCATAATTTCTCCTCCAGCTCTGTTTACCAAAACCTCATAAATTCCTGAAACCAAGGATATTTTATAATCCACATTGGCCATAATCGCTGCTCCCTCGGCCATTTTTTTAACACGTTCATAAGTAGGAAGCATTACTTTACGCTTAGGATCACGTACCCTTACCCAAATCTTAGAATAATCTGGCACAACATTTACAACTTGTCCACCATCCTGAATATGATAATGGATTCTAGATGTTGGCAATATGTGTTCTCTATAGTAGTTCATTCCTGTTGTGTACAGTTCCAGAGCATCAGAAGCGCTACGACCATTCCATGGATCTGCAGAGGCATGTGCAGCCTGTCCATAGAATTCCACTATAAAATCTATCAAAGAGAGACCACTCTGTACATCGGCTTCTATATTAGCCCCCGGGTGCCAGCTTACATTTACATCTACATCATCCCAAAGCCCAGCTTCTACCATCCAAACTTTTGCAAAAAACTTTTCTTCTGCAGGAGTCCCCAAGAATTTCACAGTACCTTTTAATTTTCCAGCTTCTATTTGTTCTTTTATGGCTATTGCAGCTCCTAAACTCGCTGCACCGAACATGTTGTGTCCACATCCGTGGCCAGGTGCTCCATCAATCCGTGGATTTTTGGTAGGTTCCGTTTTTTGCGAAAGACCGGGTAGTGCATCAAACTCGCCCAAAACGCTTATTACTGGCTTTCCTGAACCATAAGTAGCAGTAAATGCAGTGGGGATGTCCGCTACACCTCTAGTTACGGTCAATCCGTTTTTCTCAGCATAGTCTGCCAAAACCTCTGCAGATTTAGACTCGTTGAATGCCGTTTCAGCAAGAGCCCAAATAGAGTCACTTATCTTAATGAGGTTCTCTTTATGTGCTTCAACGGAGGCAACAATTGCTTTCTTGTTTGAATTCATTTTTTGCGCTGTCATAGGTATTGAAAGCAAGCAAAGAAGTACTAGGGTAGTTAATTTTTTCATGTTATAATGTTTGAATTAGTCCGCATTTAGAAAGTCAGTATCATTAGGCAAATCATTGATTTATATAGGAAGAAACCTAAAGGATAAAAACGAATACTAAAAATACTGAAAAAGAGTTAACCTACAGCTTCTTTGTAAACTTTTAAACAACGTTCTCGAGCCATTTTATGGTCGACCATTTGAGGAGGGTAGGTAAGGTCTTGAAGTTCAGGAACCCATTTATTGATGTATTCCTTTTGGCTATCAAATTTGTCCACTTGAGTAGTCGGATTGAATATTCTAAAATATGGAGCAGCATCCACACCGCTACCAGAGGCCCATTGCCAGTTACCAATATTGCTGGCAAGGTCATAATCCAATAGCTTTTCCGCAAAGTAGGCCTCTCCCCAACGCCAGTCTATTAATAGATGTTTACATAGGAAACTTGCTACCAACATACGAACTCTGTTGTGCATGAAACCAGTTGTGTTCAGTTCTCTCATGCCAGCATCTACTAAAGGATAGCCAGTTTGCCCCTTTTTCCAACATTCAAATTCTACTTCATTGTTGCGCCAGACTATTCGGTCGTATTTGGGCTTGAAGGCATTATTCACTGTATTTGGGAAATGCCATAAAATTTGCATGAAAAACTCACGCCAAATCAGCTCGTTCCAGAATACTTCATTTTCCTCAGCAATAGCTTTTTTTACCATTTTGCGTATGGAAACTGTTCCAAACCGTAGATGAGGCCCCAATCTTGACGTTCCATTTTTCTTTGCTGGAAAATTTCTAGTTTCTTCATAGTGTTGAATAAGGGTAGGAGTGACCTTATAATCCTCAACATTTATATTAGATTGCTCAAAACCGATATCATTGAGTTGCAAATTCGGTAGATTCGCCTTCTTGTAAAGTTTATGAAAGTTGGAAAACGTATCATATTCTACAAGATGAACTGATGGATTAAAGTTTTCTTTCCAACGGTTTTTATAAGGAGTGTAGACTACATATGGATTTCCATCATTTTTTAGTATATCGTTCTTTTCAAAAATGACTTGATCTTTAAATGTGTAGAAGTTTATACCATTTTTATCTAAAAATGATTGCACTTGCATATCACGATCTTTAGCATATGGTTCATAGTCATGATTTGTGAAGACTGAATCAATATTAAACTCTTTTATAAGCTGATCAAAAACTCTAAGTGGATTGCCTTTATACATGGCAACACCACTTTCAAACTTGCTCTGAAGCTTTTTTTGCATCATTTGAAGCTGTCCATGAAAAAAAGAAACCCTTGCATCATTTTTAGGCAGTTTTTCAAGAATTTCAGTATCAAAAATGAAAATGGGCAGAACTGGGTACTCCGTTTGCAAAGCTTGGTACAGACCCACGTTATCATCTAAACGCAAATCCCTGCGAAACCAAAAAATACAAATCTTTTCCTTCATTAATTTACGTTCAAAGTGGACATTCCGCCATCAACTCCTAAAACTTGCCCAGTAATCCATGTACTCTTTTCGCTTAGCAAGAATACCGCTAAGTTGGCAATATCTGCTGTTTCTCCATATCTTTTTAAGGGATGCCTTTCTGACATTAATTCCTTTTTCTTATCGTTATTGAGCAAACGTTTTGCAAGTGGTGTATCTACTAGGGAAGGTGCAATGGTATTTACGCGTATTTTTGGAGCATACTCTGCCGCCATTGACTTGGAAAAGCCTTCAATAGCACCTTTTGCCGCTGCAACACTTGTATGAAATGGCATTCCAGTACCTACTGCAACAGTACTAAAAAACACCATACTGGAACCTTCCGCCATTTTAGGAAGTATTGTTTTGACCACATTTATAAGAGAAAAGAAGTTCAAATCCATGTCCTCTTTAAAGGTATCAACTGATAACATTTTAAAAGGTTTTAAATTGATACTACCAGGGCAGTAAGCAAAACCGTGAATTTCATCAGGAAGTTGAGTTTCATTCAAAGAATCCGTAGTGGCATCAAAAAGGATGTGGTGTACATCTAGATTTCCTAATTCTTCATTGGTTCTTGAAGCAACATAGACATTGTTTTCTTCTACAAGACTTTTAGTCATTTCAAAACCAATACCGTGCGATCCGCCAATTAGTAAAATATTCTTTTTCATTCTTCTAAATTGATTTTAATTCGAGCGTATTTGATTTACCCTCAACTTCTCCAAAAAGCTCAATTAATTTTTGCTCCCTGTATTTGAAAATTTCCCGCAGTTGTTTTTTGACTACGATTGGATAGGCCAACTGACCCAAAATACCGAAAGGAAGTTTGTAGTCTATAATGTCTTCCATAAGCACTCCTCCTTCTACTTCTTTAAGAAAATGCTTGTGGTGCCACAAGGCATAAGGACCAAAACGCTGTTCATCAACAAAATAATCACCTTGGGCCACGTGTGTAATTTCAGTTACCCATTTTGTATTGAAGAAAGGAAATGGTTTTACGATGTATTGAATGATTTGCCCTGAGAACATTGGTTTATCGGCTCCGGATAATATATGAAACCCCATGTGATCCGGTGTAATTACCTTCAAGTTTTTAGGACTAGACAAGAAATTCCATGCTTCTTGTTTGGATATAGGCAATACTTGGGTTGAGTGGAGCTGATATAATTTCATCTAAGAATTTTTTACAAAGATACTTTCAAATTGTTTAACAAAAAACATAAAATATTAAACAAAATAGATTGCCTTCTCCTCGTAAGTCTTTTTCAAACCAAACAAAGTGTTATAACCTGCCTTAAGATGGACCACTCTTTTAAGGGTTTCTTAACAATCCTAACATCCCTTTATATTTAGTTTTGTTGCACTAACAAATCTAAAACACTTTCTAATGAAAAAATTACTCTTATTACTATGCGTTGTATCTGTTTCCCTTACTGTGGAAGCTCAGATTACAACCCCTGCCCCAAGCCCTTCTTCCAAATTGGAACAAACGGTTGGCTTGACTGATGTTACTGTGGATTATTCAAGGCCTTCAATGCGCGGAAGAACAATTTTTGGAGATTTGGTTCCTTATAATAAATTATGGAGAACAGGAGCTAATGCATACACAAAAGTTAGCTTTAGCACTGATGTTGCCATAGCTGATCAAGAAGTTAAGGCTGGTACATATTCAGTTTTTACAAAGCCAGGTGAATCTAACTGGGAAGTATTCTTTTATACTGACACTCAAGGAGGCGGAACTCCACAAGAATGGGATGATAGTAAAGTGGTTGCGAAAACTACCGTACAAGTTTATCCAATGTCAATGCCGGTAGAAACATTTACCATTACTATTGATGATTTAAAAAGTACTGGAGCTAACTTGGGAATTCTATGGGAGAAGGCATATGTAGCTGTTCCTTTTACTGTTCCTTCTGATGCAACTGTTCTTAAGGATATTGAGAATACATTGGCAGGACCCAGTGCAGGAGATTATTATACTGCAGCGGTTTATTATTTAAATGCGGATAAAGATATTTCCAAAGCTAAAGAATGGATGGAAAAAGCAATGTCCATGACAGAAGAGCCAAGATTTTGGCAGTTACGTCAGCAGTCCTTGATTTATGCCAAGGCTGGGGATAAGAAAGCGGCTATTGAAACTGCTAAAAAATCATTAGCTGCATCTGAAACTGCAGGAAATGATGACTATGTTAAAATGAACAAAGATTCTTTAAAAGAATGGGGAGCTCTTTAAGGCTTCTCTTTTAAAAAATGAAAACCCACGCTACTAGCGTGGGTTTTTTTATGCCTTTATTGGAGGCTTACTTAGAAAACTATCGAAGCTTTCAATTAACATTGCAAGGCAAATGACCAAAATGCATCCAAATGCGTTTAGCCATAGATAGGACATCCAGTCCATATACCATCCAATAATTACAATGACTTGGGTTACCAGTGCAGCTATAAACACAGCATTTCCTTTTACGAACTTGAAGAAGAATGCCAATAGGAAGATGCCCAGAACATTGCCGTAAAAGATGGAACCAATAATATTTACAAGTTGTATGAGGTTGTCAAAAAGATTGGCAAAGCAAGCTATGCAAATAGCTACAATACCCCAAAGCAGTGTAAATCCTTTGGTTGCAAGAACATAATGCTTCTCATCTTTTTTCTCTTTTTTGTTTCTCCTATATAAATCAAGGGCGGTAATCGTTCCAAGGGCATTTAGTTCGGATGCAGTGGAAGACATGGCAGCGGAGAGAATAACGGCTAAAAGTAACCCAATGAGTCCAGTAGGCAGGTTATCCAAAATAAAGTGAATGAAAACATAATCCTTATCATTGGTCTCTACCGTATCACTGGCTTTTGCTATTAAAGTTTTGGCTGTATCTCTGCTTGCTCTTTCTCTCTGGTTAATTTTTAAAATGTCCTGCTTAGCTTGCTCAATTGCATTGTATTCCTTCAACTCCAGAGCAGCAGAAAAAGCATTTTGAGCCATTTTTTTCTCTTGCTCTAGTACTAAATGTTCTTGTTCCAAAGCTTTATATTCTCCTAAGTATTCTGATTCCATAACCGCTTGGGTAGCAGCTGGGTTGAAGTTTAAAGGGGATGGGTTATACTGATAAAAAACGAACACCATTGCGCCAACCAATAATATGAAAAACTGCATCGGAATTTTAAAAACACCATTGAAAATAAGACCTAGCTGACTTTCACGAACAGATTTACCGGAAAGATATCGCTGTACTTGACTTTGGTCTGTTCCAAAATAGGCGAGTGCTAGAAAGAATCCGCCAGTTATACCGCTCCAGAATGTGTATCTGTTATTGGTATCCAAACTAAAATCTAAAACCTCCAGTTTTCCGTTTGCCCCGGCAATTTTTAAGGCCTCTCCAAAAGATACCCCTGTTGGAAGGGAACCAAGAATAAAAAAGAAAGCAAAGAACATGCCCACCATTATGATGAACATTTGTTGTTTTTGCGTCACACTAACGGCCTTGGTACCTCCAGATACCGTATAGATGATAACCAAAACTCCAATGATGATGTTCAATGTGCGCAAATCCCAACCTAATACCGCGGAAAGTATGATAGAAGGTGCAAATATTGTTATTCCTGCAGCTAAACCTCTCTGAATTAAAAATAATATTGCCGTAAGCGTTCGGGTTTTTAAATCGAATCTACCTTCTAGCATCTCATATGCAGTAAAAACTTTTAGTTTTTTATAAATAGGAATGAATACCAAACAAATAACAATCATGGCCAATGGTAATCCAAAGTAGAACTGCACAAAACCCAATCCATCATGAAAAGCTTGTCCCGGAGTGGATAGGAAAGTAATAGCACTGGCTTGAGTGGCCATTACGGATAGACCTATTGTCCACCATTTGGCATCATTGCCACCGCGAACATAATCATCTACATTTTTACTTCCTTGGGTTTTCCAAACCCCATATCCAACAATAAATAATAGTGCACTGCCTAGAACAATCCAATCTAATACGCCCATTAAGAATTTTAGTTATTTAGTACCATTATGAAGTAGAAAATCAAAATATAAAGAAAATTAAGCAGAAGCACTATTGAATACTCTTTCTTCCAAATAGGCCTATTTTCCATGTTATCCTTTGACATCACTCTCGGTTTTTACTTCACTTTTTCCAACGGAAAGCATATTTGCAAAAAGCTTGTATGCTCCGGATACACCAGCAGGAAGTTCCCTAAAAAAGCTTAAACCTGTATAAATGTAATGACCTTCTCCGTGTGGAGCCACTAAAAGACTACCATCTTTTGGGTCTTCGCCTTCATCACCCATTGAAAGTATTGGTGTGAACTCTGAACTCCATTCCTTAGGAAAATATAAGCCTCTCTCTTGAACCCATCCGTTAAAATCACTTTCCTTAATAGTGTTAGGGAAATTGACAAGGGAATGATCGTTTGCTATAATATTTACAGCTGCTGTCTCGTCCGTGACTCTATCCCTTGATAAAGTAAGGTTATAGGGAGCAATATTCTCAAATTGCTTGGACCATCTACCTGCCGTATTGTATTGTACTATCATATTTCCGCCACGCTCAACATAGTCAAACAAAATAGGCTGCTTAAACTTTAAATCTTCTACAACATTATATGCTCTAATACCAACTACTACTGCATCATATTTGTCCAAAGACCCTTTTTGAATGTCATTTGGATCAATGATATGCACTTGATATCCGATTTGCTTCAAACTTTCTGGAACTTTATCTCCTGCACCAACTATATAACCAATATGTTCTCCTGATTTTTGAATATTCATTCTAACCACCTTGGCCTCGGAAGGCAATAAGATAGATTGTTTGGGAATATGTTGATAACCAATTTCCACTAGCTCTTTGTCATATGACTTATTGGCAATAGTGATAATTGGAGAGATTTTGCCTTCGCTATCCGTATCAGGTGGTGTTACTTTAAAAGTAACGGATTGTTCCTGTCCTTTTTGCGTAATTGAAAAGGATTTGCTTTTTGGAGAAACCGTCCACCCCAAAGGATGTTGCAATGCTATTTCACCCGAAACACTATCTTTTCCAGCTTTTACACTTACTAATACATCTTTGGTTTTGGAATCGGAAAAAATTAAAACCTTTTCTTCTATTTTGGAAGTTGCTTCCGGAAGCACCACAAAAGGTTCGTATAATTCCCCTCTGTCTGGTTTTGAATGTCGGTATACAACAGGCTTTTCAAAATTAATTTGAACACCATCAAAATCTAGCGTGAATTGAGCATTGAAAGCACTTGGCGTTTCTGCCTTCCCAATCATTTTTTGGCTTTTAACCGTATACATGCCCAGACTACCTTGTTCTTTTAACCAGTACGGACCGGAAATGATTGCTGTTTCTGGAACGGGGAATTCAATGCTAAAGTTTTCTTTCTTGTTTTCTGATAAAACCTTTTTGGGCAGCATGTTTGTTTCTGAACCCATCAGTTTGATTTCTTTCAGGGTAACATTTTGTGTGCTTCGGTTTAAAGCTTCTACATTAAGTTTAGAGGTACTACCTAGTGTAGTGGATGCGGATTCAGCGCTAATTTCCAAATACAGTCCCGAGCATGCCAATATGAGTGACTTTAATTCTTCAGATTTTAAAGCTTTCCAATGTGCATCCTCTATGTTTTGCAATAGCTGATATGCTTTGACCAATTCTGGAACATGTGTTGAAGGGTTTGTAAAATCAAAATCTTCTTCCACTTTGTATAAAATATCGCCTATGGCCTTACCGCCTTCAACTCTTGACCAGGTGGTGTTTATACCATCAAACAAATTGTTACTTGCTGGTAAATCTCCTTTTAATAATTCTACATACTCATCTTGAGAACCTCTTGTAGTTACTCTACCAAAACCTTGACATAAATGTTGGCTGCTGGCCATTGATGCTATTTCATTGTTGGAAAGTCCAAGTTCTGGATAGAAAACACCAATATCCATTTTCAACATGTTGGATTTGTCTGCTTTTTCAAAATTTTCTTGACTACCATAAAACCACCAAGAGGTATTGAAAAACACTCTTTTTGGTTGCCATGTGGAGGTAAGCTGTAATTGTTCTGGATAGGCACTTTGGTTATTGGCCATATCAAAAGCCTCCATGCTCAACATGGCCGACGAAGTATGATGCCCGTGAGTAGAACCAGGAGTTCTATGGTCAAACCGATTTATAATAACATCGGGTTTTAGGTTTCTGATGGCCCAGACAACATCGCCCAAGACCTTTTCTTTATCCCATATTTTCAAAGTTTCGTTAGGGTGTTTGGAGTACCCAAAATCATTAGCGCGTGTAAACCATTGTTCTCCACCATCAATTCTTCTGGCAGCCAAGAGTTCTTGAGTTCTTAAAACGCCTAAAAGCTCCCTTAGTTCTGAACCAATCAAGTTTTGACCACCATCACCTCTCGTAATGGAAAGGTAAGCAGTGCGTGCCTTGTCATGATTGGACAAATAGGAAATCAATCTAGTATTTTCATCATCGGGATGGGCAGCAATATATAGTGCCGTACCTAAAAAATTTAATTTTTGAAGGCTATGATGTATTTCTGTAGATGAAGGTTTATTTGGCCTTTGGGCGTAGGTGTTTGAAACAACGGTAGCTAAAGTCAGAACGCTGACCCAAAAGTTTCGCATAGGAAGTTTTTTAGTGGTTGCTCCAAATATAGAAAGATTCAAATCACGCTGGATGCAATTTAGAACATCTTTAACAGGGTGCGATTATAACAAAAACGGTAAGACTATAGCCCTAAGCTATCTCTTAAGATTAGATCCTCATTTCCGTTCTGCCCCCAGTAGGCTGTCTTTAAAGATTTTAACCTTGTTGCCTTTGTGGTCATTATTTTTGCTTTTGGACCAAAGCCACTTTTAAAATCTTCGGACCAACTTTCGATTGCGTAGGGGAACTCAGAAGTAAAATTAATACTAAGGCTTCTTTCCAAATCTGGGTAAACCAAAGTATAGCTACTAATTCCTTCTTTTTTTGATAGCTCAGCTTTTACATTGTAAGCCTTAAGTTCTACATGTCTTAACCTTGTGTACTCCAGAGATGGAATCATTTTTAAATTTCCAACAGGTAAATCGTTAGGATTGATTCTAATTTTGTTCCATATTTCATTTTCCAGAAGATCTTTTTCCAATGTTATGTTTTGATCTGCTTCATTTTCAAAATAGGAGTGGGACATAAATTCAAATTGCTTCCTATTATTGATTTGTGAATACATGTGTCCACACCATTCTTGCATGGACAGGCTTGTTTTTACTGCATGTTGGTTGTCATAAACCGGGTAGAAAGTACTGCTCATTACAGAGTAAGGATAAATGCCTGTTAAGTATTTTTTTGTGGTGTTTAGTTTTAGGACAGGAATATTATTGGAATTATCTCTGTCGGCCTTTACTTGTTTTTCTGGCAAGAATGGTTCAGTAACATATATGAGTACGGAATGCCCATCTCTAATTTCACCATATCTGGCTTGTTCTAATTTATAAGAAGTGATTTCGGCATTACCGGCATACCAGTATTTTTTAAAATCTTCAGAAAGTTGCTTTTTTGGGCTTTCAACTTTTTCAGATACTTCTTCGGTATTGAGAGCCATTTCTTTGTTAGAGGCCTTCGTTTTTTCAACACAAGAAACTAAGGTGACAGAAATCACTAAAAGCAATACAATAGCAAACTCTATTTTGAATAGTTTTTTCATAACGGAAGGAATTTTAGTAAAATTAAGGAACCCTGCTTAGGAAACCATGTCCATTAACGTTTTATAAACTAAATGAGTAGGTAAGCCAACAACGTTAGTATATGGTCCTTTTATTTTAGAAATTCCCACCATTCCGATCCATTCTTGTATGCCATAGGCACCTGCTTTATCGAAAGGTTTACACATATCAATGTAATGTTCGATTTCTTCATCGGTAAAATCCATAAGTTTTACCCAGGTAGTTGCACTTACCGTTTTTTGGATTGTTGGTGTGGTAAGGCAAACAGAGGTAATCACTTCGTGCCAATCTCCTGATAATGTGCGAAGCATATCAAAAGCTTCTTTTTTGTTAGAGGCTTTGGCCAAAGACATCCCTTTATACCATACTACGGTATCAGAAGTGAGCACAATCTCGTTTTTCTTTAATTCACCTTTAAATGGAGTCGCTTTTAATTCAGCGAGAAACCTAGATATTTTTTCTCCTTGTAATTCTTCTGGGTAGACTTCTTCTATAGATTTTGGCATTACCTCAAAATCTAACCCCATTTCTTCTAAAAACATTTTTCTTCTTGGGGAGGCAGAACCTAAAATAAGCTTGTAGCCTTTAAGTTTTTCGTTTAGAGGATTAGGTTCAATCATTCTTGGCACTATAATTATCGTTCCAATCGCCTCTTACTTTCAATACTTGTTCTATGATATCACGTACACAGCCTTCACCACCATTTTTATGCGAAACATAATCAGAAATAGCCTTCACTTCTGCAACCGCATTTTGCGGAGCGGTAGCAAGGGCCACCATTTTCATAGGAGGTATATCCGGGAGATCATCACCCATATATAGAACGTTTTTAGCATCAATATTGTAAATGTCAAGATACTCTTCCAAAGGGTCTTGCTTATGATGGGCTCCCAAATAAATATCTGTTACTCCAAGCCCTTTTAAGCGCTCCTTGACACCTTCATTGGTGCCACCAGAAATGATACAGACCTTATATCCTTTCTGCAAAGCAGTTTTTAGTGCATAACCATCTTTAACATTCATTTTGCGAAGCATTTCTCCCTGGGTAGTTATCAAAATTGAACCATCAGTAAACACACCATCAACATCAAAGACGAAGGTGGTAATATCATTTAAAAGTTCCTTATAATTCTTCTTCATATACTTTTTTTATGGCTTCACTAAATAAAATGTAAAGTTCGGTTTGTTTTTTATCTTTTAATAGACTTAAGTGATTTTGAATACTCTTTTTATCATCTCTCCTTGCCGGACCGGTCTGTGCTTCTTTTGGAGTAATAGATTGTACTTTTTTGGCAGTCTCAAGTATTAAGGGTTGCAAAAGCTCAAAGGGTAATCCTTCTTGCAGACAAATATCTTCACTGATACTATACAAATGGTTGGTAAAATTGTTGGCAAAAACTGCGGCGAGATGTAACTTTTTTCTTTGATCAGAAGTTATTTCATAAACCGTTTCTGAAATTGCCTCTCCCAATAACCGCAATACTTGAAGGGCTGAACTTTGTTTTGCTTCAATACAAATAGGAATAGATTTAAAATCTATGGCTTTACCTTTGGTAAAAGTTTGCAAAGGATAAAAGATTCCACTGTTGACCGATTCTATGGCATCCATTTCAACAGCTCCAGAGGTATGCACTACAATTCCTTTTTTACTGGTAAGCGATTGAGAAACTTTGGCAATGGCATCATCTTTTACAGCAATGATATAAACATCTGCATCTTTAATCTCATTAGGATTGGAACAAGTCTCCGCATATGTGCTAAACTTTTTCAAAGTTTCTGTATTTCGCCCAAATACCTGTATAAGATTTATTGAACTTACCTCCGAAAAAGAATGACATAAATGCTGAGAAAGGTTACCCGTTCCCAAAATAATAATTGAGTACATGAATCAAAAATAAGCCAATGAAGTGTAAAAGGCTAAAACAAAAAAAGCCGCCAGGTTTTGGCGGCTATAAATACAATAATCATTTTAAGCACATGCTACGGTGACATCATGTCTATGAGCCCCTCCAGTAGTGGACTCGATAGTAATTTGATTGTTTCCTCTTAAAGAAGCAAAATTACTAGCAGTTAATTTCACCTTATGATTGTGTCCTGACCCTCCCTGTATGGAATATTCTTTTTCAGCGCCAGCATCAATATCCACTTTTGGAACGGTAAGGGTATGGCCATGATTACTGCTAATAGAAATTGCATTGGCACCATTCGCGGCGCAATCACGCGAACTTGGATCAATGTTAGGATCCCCATTTGCACTGTCATCACCAGAGCAGCTTAAAATTGAATACGCAGGAATTACCACAAGCAAGGCACCTGTCGTTTTTTTGATAAAAGTTTTTCTGTCCATTTTCATAGTGTTTTTTCTTAAAGTTACTTAGTTTCAGGTTCTTAATCAAGAATAATAGGCAAGCCTTGTAGTGAAATCTACGGAAGTAATTAGACTAACAAGGTGTTATAACGGTTTAGAGTCTAACAACTTAGCTAGTGAGAATGCGCCTACAGCTATTACAAGGTCTCTGACTGCGACATCTATAAAAGTGCCACTAAGAACCAAAATAAGTGCAATGGCTATTAACCATGCCATAACCACTAAAGCGCCAATTTTTGGCTTTACTAGCACAAGAACGCCAGCTATAATCTCTATTACCCCAACAACCATCATAAATGCACCAGCTTCTAATGGAACTATATCAGAAAGCCCTGGGGAAACGTAATGACTCCAGTCAGTCAATAGATTGGTAAACTTATCCAGTCCAGCGATAATAGGAACTAAACCATAGGTGTATTTTAATATTAATCTTACTTGTTGAACATTTGAATCCATCATTTATTGGTTTATTAATTTTTAACTTTAGATAAGAGAAGCTCAAAAAGGTTACAAAATTTTGTAACTATTTATATGAAACACCATCTAAAGACAAAGCAAAATGATGGAACCGATTAAAATAAGCGATTTTAACAGCCATAAAATACCTGAATCTGAAATAATTAAGCGCATTCTCTCAGGTGAAAAGGAGCTGTATGAAATTCTTTTGAGACGAAATAACCAAAAGCTTTTTCGTGTGATTAGAAGTTATATAAATGATATCGCAGAAATTGAAGATATCATGCAAAACACATATTTAAAAGCATTCGAAAAACTATATCAATTTAAACATGCTTCATCTTATACCACCTGGCTAATTAGAATAGGAATCAATGAAGTTTTGGCCCGATTAAAAGAAAAGGAAAAAGTTATTGATTTGAACCGTCGACCATCAGAAATAAAACAAAATACTATTTTGGAAATACCTGATAACAATCAATTGAATCCCGAAAAAAGAATTATTATAAACGAGGCAAAACAACTTTTAGAAAACGCCATTGACTCTTTAGATATCAAGTATCGTACGGTATACATGCTAAGGGAGATTGAGGGAATGAAAATTAAGGAAATCTCTGAATGTTTGGATGTTTCGATTTCAAATGTTAAGGTACGCCTGCATCGAGCTAAAAGCATGCTAAAAGAAAAACTTTATGAACTCACGGCTAACAAAGAGGACGTATTTGGCTTTGGCTTTAGCAAATGTGATAGAATCACAGATACCGTTATGTGTAAGATACTTTAAGGCATTTGTTAATAGACGTTGCTAAGTATATTTCTACAATTTGAATAACATCATGACATAGCTTTTGGGAATTTGAAGAATTAACAAATTTGTTTAACCTTTTCTGGGCATCAACACCAAGATAAATGGTAAAAAGATGGTATTTTTGCATGCTGAAAACACATCTGCAATTAGATGATAGACATTCTTAAAAAGACCCTTTTTTCTACAAAACTTATGGCTGTTCTTTTTTTGGTTTTCGCTACTGCGATGGCCATTGGAACTTTTGTTGAAAGTTGGTACAGTACTGAAACAGCTCGAATTTACATTTACAATGCCACCTGGTTTGAGGCCATTATGGTATTTTTTGTCATCAATTTTGTAGGGAATATGTTCCGCTATAAACTTTTCAGCTGGAAAAAATGGCCAGTGCTCACCCTGCACCTTTCATGGGTTTTGATCATAATTGGAGCTTTTGTAACAAGATATATAAGCTATGAAGGCGTGATGCCCATTAGGGAAGGAAATACCGAAAATAGATTTTATTCGGATAAAACCTATTTAACAGCTTTTGTGGATGGTGATATTGGAGGAGAGACAAAACGCAGGGTGTTAGAAGATGATTTGATTATTACTCCAGAAGGTATGCGTTCCAGTTTACCATGGAAATCAGATTTTAATGGCCAACCCTTTACTATTTCTTATGTTGATTTTATAGCTGGGGCAGAAGAAGGATTGATTCCAGATGAAAACGGCAATGAATACCTTAAAATTGTTGAAGCAGGTGATGGTGAACGCCATGAGCACTATTTGGAAAACGGAAAGGTTGCCAGTATTCATAACGTGTTATTTTCTTTGAACAATGAAACGGATGGGGCGATAAATATTTACTCGAACAGCGAGGGTTATCAAATTAAATCCCCTTTTTCTGGAGATTTTATGCGAATGGCCGATCAATTGCGAGGAGAAGTCGTGAATGACAGTCTTCAAACATTACAGTTACGTTCCCTGTACAATATGGCCGGAATGCAGTTTGTAATTCCTGAACCTTTGGTTAAAGGGAGTTATGGAGTGGTCAAAGTTCCAGATAATGAAGTTACAGAGGCAACACAAGATGCTTTGGTGGTATCCATAACTGTAAATGGGGAAACTGTAGAACAGAAATTATTGGGAGGAAAGGGTAGTTCCAATTTTTCAGATAAGGTAAAAGTAGGCGGGATGGATTTTTCGCTCAGTTACGGGTCTAAAGTATATGAGCTTCCATTTTCAATTCAGTTGAATGACTTTATTGCTGAAAAATACCCAGGTACAGAAGCGGGTTATGCTTCTTTTATGAGTAAGATTACTGTTGAAGATGAACGTCCATTTGACTATGATATTTTTATGAACCATGTTTTGGACCATAAAGGATATCGATTCTTTCAGTCCAGCTTTCACCCAGATGAAAAAGGAACTGTTTTATCCGTCAATCATGACTTTTGGGGTACATGGATTACCTATATTGGTTACTTTTTACTCTATCTGGGGCTAATGGGAATCATGTTCTTTGGGAAAACCCGTTTTCGTGATCTTCAAAAATCTTTGGAAAAAATCAAAGCCAAAAAAGCAACTTTGGCCGCAGCTGCTTTTTTCTTGTTTACTTCTTTGGCTACAGCCCAACATGAGGGTTCTGAAAACCACGAACATTCCAATCTTCCACCACAGGAACTGGTAGATTCCATTATTCAAACCACCATTGTGGACGAGCTACATGCTGAAAGTTTTGGAGCACTTGTTATTCAAGATGAAGGAGGTAGAATGAAACCCATTCATACATTTGCTTCAGAGTTGTTGCGTAGACTAAGCGGGAAGAATACCTATGACGGCTTTACGGCAAATCAAGTCTTCCTTTCCATGATGATGAATCCAGGGATTTGGTACAACACCGAATTTATAGCACTTGGAAAAAAAGAAAATGATAGTCTTCGGAGTATTATTGATGTGCCAAAGGGAACAAAGTATGTAAAAGCTACAGATTTTTTTGACGAGAAAGGGACTTATAAGCTGCAACCTTATTTGGAGAAGGCAACTTCAACCACTAATCCTTCCAATTTTGAAAAGGATTTTAAAAAGGTTGGTGAACGGTTAAGTTTGTTAAACATAGCCCTTAGCGGACAGATCGTTAAAATATTTCCCTTGTTGAATGATGAAAATAATAAATGGATATCGGCCATTGAATATCGTTCCGGACAATATCAAGTGTCAGATTCTTTGTATTCCAATTTCATAAGAAATTCAATGCCCTATTATTTGGGTTCCCTTAAAACTTCAATTGCTTCTGGAGATTATACCCAGCCAGATATGTTGCTAGAAGCTTTTAAACAGAATCAAAGAAACCATGGTGCTGAGGTGCTTCCTGATGAGAAAAAGGTAGAGATTGAAATCATGTACAACAAGTTGGATATTTTCAACCGATTGTACAAGTATTACGGTATGGTTGGCTTATTGCTGTTCTTTATCCTGATATTCCGAATTTTTAAAGACAGAGAAATTTGGAAGGCAGCTGCATACGCACTTAAAGGATTGGTGATTATCTTATTTGTTTGGCATACTGCAGGTCTTATTTTACGCTGGTATATCTCTGGCCATGCTCCGTGGAGTGATGCCTATGAAAGTATTTTGTACGTTTCTTGGGCGACCATGGCAATAGGCTTGGCTTTGGGAAGGAAAAGTGAGTTGACGCTGGCAGCAAGTGCCTTTGTAACGTCCTTGCTTCTCGCAGTAGCCCATCAAAGTTGGATAGACCCCGCCATAGCCAATTTGCAGCCTGTTCTGGACAGCTATTGGCTAATGATTCATGTAGCGGTAATTGTTGGCAGCTATGGACCGCTGACCGTTGGTATGATTTTAGGTGTTGTTTCTTTGCTACTGATTATTCTTACCACCAAGAAGAATAAAGAGCGTATGGAACTTAATTTAAAAGAGCTCATAGTTATTAACGAATTGGCTTTGACCACCGGCCTTGTAATGCTTACCATTGGTAACTTTTTAGGAGGTCAATGGGCCAATGAAAGCTGGGGGCGTTATTGGGGATGGGACCCCAAGGAAACTTGGGCTTTAATTTCCATTATGATCTATGCGTTTGTAATACACATGCGTTTGGTACCCGGACTCAGAGGAAAATGGTCTTTTAGCTTTGCTAGTATTATAGCCTTTGCCAGTATTATGATGACCTATTTTGGAGTCAACTTTTATTTGGTTGGTTTGCATAGTTATGCAAGCGGTGACCAAGTAATAACTCCCAACTTCATATGGTTTACCGTACTTGGGGTGTTTATTTTAGGCGGCATAAGTTTTTGGAGGTATCGAGTCAATTACGCAAAATAACTTTTTAATCACCGTCTAAAAGACGCATTAATTCTTCAGCAGCAACCTTTCCTTTTTCTTTTAAAAATGGTCTTGGCGTGTCATCGCCAAGTTCAAAAACAATAGCTGGCATTTTATGTTTTACGTAAAAGTAAGTTCGCGAAACCATGGTAGGGTCTAACTTATCTGAAGCTTTTACGTTAGATTTTTTCTGAGGTAACCTATCGCTTATGTTTTCTATCCAATCAAATACAATCTTACCCTTTTGGCCGGTAACTGTTGTGTCCAAAGGATAATAGATATCATCCCAGGTAGAATGAAAATCAGCACCAAAAACAAACTCATACCCCTCACTACTTTTTTTATTTAAAAAGTCTCGTACACTTTTGGTCTCTGGCTGGTTGAAATTTTGCCAGTCCCTATTTAAATCAATACCACCCATATTATGCCTCCAATGACCATTATCTGCCCCATCTGGATTCATCAGCGGAACCACAAAAACTGTATGGTTCTTTCTAAACTTTTCAGCCTGTGCACTTTCTCCAGAAATTGTTTCAATAAAAGATTTCATTGCAATAAAACCGGTAACCTCTGGCGGATGCTGTCTAGAGATAATCATCAATGCCTTTTTTGCTGTGCTATCTCCCTTTATTTCCATAAGCTGCATTGACCGTTCTTCTGTAGTTTTCCCTATTTCGTAGTTAGAGATAAATGGCTTTACAGAAAGAGAATCCACCCAACTTTTTACTCGTTTGGAAGTATATAATTCTTGCGCTGTTACCCAAATAGGTTCTTTTTTAATTGCTAAGGTCAACTCAACAAATTCTGGTGCCGCTTTAATGCCAAAATCCCCTTCTCCTAAGTTAATAGGTTTATAAGCAGTGCTGTCAATGGGTTTAAAGTGAATGCCATCTGTACTGATTTTTGGATAATAACGGCTTCTAGAATCTTGATAAGATAGTTTAATGGTAATCTCTCGTGGATTTTCTGTCCACACCTTAAATGCGTACCATGGACTTACATTAATAGGTGTATTTTCTGCGGTTATCCATATGGTGTAATGATCATTTCCATCGACTGCAACTCCGTTTAGACGAGCACCATCAAAATCATTGGTGAAAAAGGTGGTATTATCATCAAAAGACCATATTCCTTTCCACTGTTTTTGCACAGGTCTATTTACGGTGGGCACAATAGGACTCGGCTGTTGACCTTGATAACCGGATGGTTTTTGTTTTACGGCTGTATCTGCAGCAATGGGACTGGCTGTGTTTTTACAAGAAGTAAAGACTAATACCGCAATGAACAGGGTTGCTAAAATAAATCTCATAGAGAAGGTTTTAGTGTTTTGGTTTTGATGATTTCTAGTTAAGTATAAAAGTATGACTTTATAATTTTTTTTGAATTTATAATGTGCATTCGGATGTAGCATATCATTTTTTTTAGCATCTTTGCTTTATCATGAAGTTATAAGAATTATGTATACGATAGATGTCACCTTTGGCTTTGAGCCAAAAAAGTAGCCGAAAAACTTATTCGGCCAGGTTGACATATTCATTCTTTTTTCACACATAATTTTTTATAATGACAAATTCCAAGATACCTTCTTTAAAACAATTACTTAATTATTTCTGGATTGCCGTAACTGGCAAAGAGACAGAATTTACTTCAGGAAGCATCCGCAAGGCGATTTTCATGCTTTCCATTCCCATGATTTTAGAAATGCTCATGGAGTCCATATTTGCCTTGGTCGACATTGCTTACGTTTCTCAAGTAAGCGTAAATGCTGTAGCTACCATTGGCCTAACTGAATCTGTAATCACTCTGGTCTACGCACTGGCAATTGGTCTAAGTATGGCGGCAACGGCCGTTGTGGCGCGAAGAATAGGAGAAAAGGATGTTAAAGGAGCTAGAGAGGCAGCCGTACAGGCTATCGGTCTGGGTGTAATCATTTCTATTTTACTCGGAATCCTGGGAATCTTCTATGCTAAAGAAATATTGGCATTAATGGGTGGTGAACCTGACTTGATTGAGGAGGGATATGGTTACACCAAGTTATTAATTGGAGGTAACATAACCATAATGCTGTTGTTTTTGATCAATGCAATTTTTAGGGGCGCTGGTGATGCCTCTATTGCCATGTGGACTCTGGTATTATCCAATGGTTTGAATATTATTTTAGACCCCATATTTATTTTTGGTTGGGGACCAGTTCCTGAATATGGTGTAATGGGCGCCGCTATTGCCACCAATATTGGTCGTGGAACCGCTGTGCTCTTTCAATTGGGTATTTTGTTCTTTGGTTGGGGTAAAATTAAATTGGCCTTCAAAGATTTGGTTTTTAACCTAAAGGTGATGGTCAATTTGGTCAAAGTCTCCTTGGGAGGCATAGCTCAGTTTTTAATAGGGACGTCTAGTTGGGTTTTCCTAATGCGTATTATGTCAGAATTTGGCAGTGAAGTATTGGCAGGTTATACCATAGCAATAAGGGTCATCATGTTTACTTTAATGCCTTCTTGGGGAATGAGCAATGCCGCGGCAACATTGGTTGGTCAAAACCTTGGTGCTCAAAAACCGGATAGGGCAGAGGTCTCCGTGTGGAAAACAGGAAAGTACAATGCATATTTTATGGGCTTGGTTTCTCTTGTTTATTTAATTTTTGCTAAGACTATTATCTCATGGTTCAATGCAACACCAACTGTGGTTGAAAACGGAGCGCTCTGTCTTCAGATTATTGCGATAGGGTATGTATTTTACGCCTACGGTATGGTTGTTACTCAAGCATTCAACGGTGCTGGCGATACAAAAACTCCAACTAAGATTAATTTTTTCTCTTTTTGGATGTTTCAATTGCCAATAGCTTATGTAGCAGCCATAGTATTGGATTTTGGAGCAATAGGCGTATTTATTGCAATCACTGCAGCTGAAATTCTTTTAGCTGTAATGTCAATAATCTGGTTTAAAAAAGGAAATTGGAAGCAAGTTCAAGTATAAGTGGTTTTGTATCTTTAACCTAAAGTTTTACAGCAATGAATATAAATCAAAAAGGTATAAATACCACTTGCACCCATACAGGAGAATTAGAGGATACTCAATTTAAAGGCGCTGTTTCGCCTTTATATATGAGTACTTCATATGCATTTGAAGATGTAGATATAAAGCGTTATCCTAGATACTTTAATACGCCCAATCAAGAAGCATTGTGCAAAAAATTAGCGGCTTTGGAACATGCCGAAGCTGCTTTGATTTTTGGAAGCGGTATGGCTGCCATCAGTACTGGGTTAATGGCCTTTTTGCAGGCCGGTGATCATATTGTATTGCAGCAAACATTGTATGGTGGCACTTATAATTTCGCGGTTACCCAATTTGAAAAATATGGAATCAGCTATTCGTTTACAGATGGGTGGAATGTTGATGATTTTGAAAAAGAAATCAAGACAAATACCAAGGTGATTTATATAGAAACGCCATCTAACCCACTGTTGACGATTACAGATTTAGCTGGTATTGGACAATTGGCCAAAAAACATGGGATTGTATCAATGATAGACAATACTTTCGCAAGCCCAATAAATCAGAATCCAATCGATTTTGGAATAGATGTTATTTTACACAGCGCCACAAAATATATGGGTGGACATTCAGATATCTGTGCAGGTGTTATTGCGGCTTCGCAAGAGTACATGGATAAGGTTTTTCAGACGGCCATTTGTTTTGGAGGCAGTTTAAGTGATTATACTGTTTGGCTTTTGGAGCGTAGTATTAAAACAATGGGTATTCGAGTAAATGCACAAAATGACAACGCCATGAAAATGGCAACATATTTAAGCGCAAGCAAAGATATTGAAAATGTATATTACCCTGGGCTTGAAACCCATCCAGGCCATGCACTGGCAAAATCTCAGATGAAAGGATTTGGCGGAATGCTCTCTTTTGAATTGAATTCTGAAATTGATACCTCCTTATTTTTTAAACACCTTAAACTCATAAAACCATCTATGAGTTTGGCTGGGATTGAAAGTACCGTTCTTTCACCTACAAAAACTTCTCATGCTCTAATGAGCCCTGAGGATCGCAAAAAACAAGGGATTAAAGATTCGTTGATAAGATTCTCGTTAGGTATAGAAGAAATAGAAGACTTAGTAGGGGATATTGAACAGGCCATTTCAAAAGTGAAATCTATGGCTGTGCCAGCATAACAACACATTGATGAAATTAGATATTTTAGTATTTGGAGCACATCCTGATGATGCAGAATTAGGTGCCGGTGGCACAATAGCCAAAGAAGTTTCCAGAGGAAAAAAGGTGGGAATAATTGATTTGACCCGAGGCGAATTGGGAACAAGGGGGTCAGCAGAAATTAGGGATAAAGAGGCAACCAAAGCTGCTGAAATTCTGGGAATTACAGTTCGGGAAAATATGGAATTTGCAGATGGATTTTTTGTAAATGATAAGGAGCACCAGCTGGAAATCATTAAAATGATTCGTAAATACCGCCCTGAAATTGTTCTCTGTAACGCTATTGATGACAGGCATATTGATCATCCCAAAGGAAGCAAATTGGTAAGTGATGCCTGTTTTTTGAGCGGTCTGGTGAAGATAGATACTAAAATGGACGGCGATGATGAATGGCAAGAAGCCTGGCGCCCAAAGGTTGTCTATCATTTTATACAATGGAAAAATTTGGAACCGGATTTTGCAGTGGATGTATCAGGATTTATTGAAAAAAAGACAGAGTCTATTTTGGCTTATGGATCACAATTTTTTGACCCAAGTAGTAATGAGCCTGAAACACCTATCAGTAGTAAAAACTTTATAGATAGTGTAAACTACAGAGCTAGGGATTTAGGAAGGCTTATTGGCGTGGAACACGCGGAAGGGTTTAACGCAGAACGTTTTGTTGGAGTGGATAACCTAGATGACCTTATTTAACTACCCAGCTTTTTGGTACCTATTTTCAGCTTTTGGCACGGTAAAATAAAAGGAAGACCCTTTGCGTAACACGCTTTCTACCCAAATTTCGCCATTATTTTTTAGAATCATTTCTTTACATAGCGAAAGCCCCAGACCCGTACCTCTTTCGTTATTGGTACCATAAGTGGTGATATTGGTTGTGTCCGTAAAGATTTTTTTCTGAATTTCTTTATTCATGCCAATTCCGGTATCGCGAATCATAATTTGCCACACATCTCTTTTCTCTTCAGCTTCAATAGTTATGAGACCATCTTCTGGAGTAAACTTGATTGCATTACTCATCAGATTTCTAATGACAATATCAATTTGATTTTGGTCGGCCCAAATAAGTGGATTTTCTGGTAATTGATTTATTATTTTTATGGATTTACCAGCGGCTACTTCCGAGAGTAAACTCACGTTTCCACTAACTAATTTATCCAAAGAAATTCTTTTGGGCTTGGTAACTACACCATTAAGTTGTGTCTGCCCCCATGACAGTAGATTGTTTAAAGCAAAAGATATATTCTCCACATCGGATTTTAATTTGGGTATAAACGAGATGAACTCGTTTTTTCCAATCTCACCGTCGGTAAACAATTTTAAAATTCCTTGCAATGCACCTATAGGACCTCTTAAGTCATGACCAATAATAGAAAACAGTTTGGTTTTCGTTTTATTGATTTCATTTAGCTGGGACTCTCTTTCACTTACCACTTCAGATTTTTCTTGTAGCTCCTTGTTCAGCTTTTTCTGAATATGCTCACTGCGCCTTATTATGAACGTAATGATAGCTAGGATTATCAATATTGCTATGGCAAGATAGATATAGCTTCTTTGTTTAGCCAGTGCCACTTCATTAGAGGCGATAAGTTCTTGCTTCTCTTGTTCGTATTGCATTTTAGTCTTTAATAAAGAAAGACTTTGCTTGTTCTTGTCTTTAGAAAGAGAGTCTGAAAGTTTTGTAAAGGTTTCTAAATAAGTTAGCGCACGAGTATGGTCCTCTTTGTTTTTATATAGCTCGTACAAAGTTTCAGAACAATCTATTTGGCCTTGTAATGATTTAATTTTTTCAGATAATTGTAAACCAACATTTGCATATTGTAAAGAAAGGCTATCCCTTCCCAAGCCTAAATATACTTTGGCCATACCGTTGAGCAATTGAATTTTTTCCCTATCATCATCCAATTGTTGGTCATGTAACAAGTTACTTTGATCGTACCAGTACAATGCCCATTGGTACTTTTTTTGCTCCAGATAAATACTCCCTTTTACCTGGTAGGCATAGGCCAACCAATCATAGATTTTAAGTTTTTCAAATGTGGTAATACTTTTGTTGATGTTGAACATAGCATGATCAAAGTTCTCAGAATCTTTGTATAGCGAAGCCATATTGCTCTGGGTCTCGGCATGAATTTTGTCATTGCCCAACGCTTTGTTTATTGCCTGTACCGTATCATAAAAAATGAGCGCATTATCAAAGTCCTTTTGGTCGGCATACAAACCGGCAATATTTTCATTGAGAATAGAAAGCATTGGTTTACTGTCAATCAGTTTGGCAACATCAATTCCTTTTAAATTCATGTTTAATGCTTCAGCAAAGTTGCCATCGTCACGATAATCATTTGCCAAACCATTGATAATGCTTAGTTCGGATTCTTTGTCCTCTGCATCTCCTGCCAATTTTAAGGCTTTTTTAAACAATTTTTTGGATTTTTGACGATCTCCTTCATCAGAATAATAATTCCCCAATGCTTGAAAGGCTCTAATTTTACCATAAGTAAAGTTTACGGCTTCACTAAGCACTAAAACCTTGTTTGAGATTGAATAAAGACTATCATTGTTAATATAGCGATAAGAGAATGCTAGACTTGACAACAATTTTATATGTGTGGTATCCTTTGGGTTGAAGCGATTTGTGGATTCTAAGCGCTTTAATCTGTATGCAATACTATCTCTTTTATCTTTTTGGGCTTCAACAGAAGAAGCAAATAGTAGCGCACAAAAAACCATGACTACTTTTCCAAGTAGACATTGGAGCTTTAAGGAATGGTTTATTTGGGACATAAAATCTTTAAACCTTGATTAGTAAAAATAGTTTTCAATAGTTTTTTTTGGAATTAATTGTTGTGAACAAGCGATAATTGTGTGTTTTGCCCTTCAAAGAGTGCATTTCATCGATGTTTTATAAGAAATACGATAATGGAGGATATTTAAAATAGTATTGGTTATTCAGAAACGTACTCTATAATTTATTAGTTTGAATACAGACAAATACAAAACCGTGAAGATGCTAAAGAAGAAATGATAACAAATCTTTTTACTATTTGTGAATGTAAAGTTCAAATTCTTTTGATTGAATTGATAAAAAAAAGTATTTTTGCAACCGCTTAAATGGTGGTTGTAGCTCAGTTGGTTAGAGCATCGGTTTGTGGTACCGAGGGTCGCGGGTTCGAATCCCGTCTTCCACCCAAAAAAAAGCCCTCTTCAAAAGAGGGCTTTTTTACTTTAATACAATAATCATTTCTACTTAGAGGCCTTGTCCACCACTACTTTATGTTCCCTATTAGCAACTTCCCAAGCCGTATAAAAAACAAGCCGTGTTCTATTTTCTAAAAGATCATAATTTATCTTATCAGGTGTGTCTCCTGGTCTATGATAATCTGCATGGGTTCCATTAAAGTAGAAAATAATGGGAATGTTGTTTTTAGCAAAGTTGTAATGATCACTCCTGTAGTAAAACCTGTTGGGATCATTTTCATCATTATAAGTATAATCAAACTCAATGTTGGTGTATTTCTTATTGACCTCCTCAGAAAGATTATGCAAATCCGTACTGAGTTTGTCAGAACCAATCAAATATAAATAGTTTCTGTCTCCCTCTCTTTTTGGGTCAATTCTACCAATCATATCAATATTAAGGTTTGCAACGGTTTGCGCCAATGGCAAAACAGGATCATAGTCTGTATAATATTTTGAACCCAAAAGCCCTTTTTCCTCACCTGTAACATGCAAAAACACTATAGAACGTTTTGGTCCTTGACCAGCTTCTTTGGCGGTTTTAAAAGCTTCCGCAATTTCTAGCAGTGCTACACTTCCAGAGCCATCATCATCAGCACCATTATTTATTTGACCATCGGCAGTAACGCCAATGTGATCTAAATGGGAAGACACCACTACATATTCATCTGGTTTTTCTGATCCTTTGATGATTGCAATTACATTTTCAGAATTTACTTCATCGTTTCCGCTTGTGGCATTGAGTTTTATAGATGTGGAAATTAATTTAGGCGTATTGTTTTTTTCAATGTCCGGCATTATAGCTGTGGAAGATTCTTGATTAAGTAGAACAATAAAACTGTTGGTAACCTCTTCCTTTAGAGACATCTTTCCACCTTTATTATTTTTCATAAAATCAAAATAACCTTTAAATCTCAAGTAGTTTTGGGTATCATAATACAAAACACCTACAGCTTCCTTCTCAATGGCAAGGTTGGATTTTTTGCCCATGGCTTCGGACATATTGCTCCAAGCGGATTTCTTATCGGTTCCAGAAAGACTATAGGTTCCATCTGCATTTACAGGTTCACCAGATTTAATTAAAACCAATTTTCCTTTTACATCCAACTCTTTGTAGTCAGAATAATCACCATCTTCAATTCCGTACCCAACATATACAATATCATTGTAAGTGCCACTTGCAGCATCAAATGTGACTACATCTTCACCTATTTGAAAAACAGCATCATTAATTTGAATATTCCCTTCTGGAACTTTAGTTACTTCTAACGGAACATTTTGCAAATAGTCGCCATCTTTTTTTGCAGCAGGAATACCTAAAGCTTCATATTGATTTTTAAGGTAAGCAACAGCCTTTTTTTGCCCTGGCTGTCCGGTTTCCCTTCCTTCAAACTCATCAGAAGCGTATATATATAAATGTTCCTTGAGTTCATCTTGGGTAATGGTTTCCGCATATACAACAGGATCGGCTTCTTTTGCGGTATTGGAAACTTCAGAAACTGTTTTTTGAGCCGTGTTGCAGGAAAATGCAAGACTAAAAACAATCAGCGCTATTTTCTTCATAGATATTTTGTTATCAAAATTTCCCAAAAATAACGAAACCATAGCAACTGTATTTATTTTTTATGGCATGTTTAATTTAATTGTCGAAGATATTCGGTTGGATTAATTCCCTTTATTTCCTTGAACTTTCTATTAAAATTTGAAATGGAGTTGAACCCAGAGGTATTGGCAGCCTCCACAATAGTCATGTCCGTATGGTTTAGAAGCAGTTGGCATACATGCTCAATCCTAACTTCGATTAAAAACCTGAAAAAAGTTTTATTGGTTCTTTCTTTGAAAAACCTGCAGAACGCATTGGGTGTCATATGAGCTAATTTAGCAATGGTATCCAGCTCAATTTTTTGATTGAAATTTTTCATTACGTAATCGAATACAGCCCGTAACCGCTCACCATGGTCATTGGATAGCTGTTTTTGTTGCACAAATCCTGAAAGCTTCGTTTTTTGAGATTCACTTAGTTTTTTAAGTAAACGAATCAAAACCATAAACCTTGAAAAATGCCCTGAAGAAATTAAACCCTTCATATCTTCAATAAATGGACGGTTAGGGGAAATTACCTTAAAGCCGGTTTTGGCATGAAGAAAAAAACTTTGTAATTCCTTCATTTCTTCAATGTCGAAAAAAGTACTGCCAAAGGAATCCTTTCTAAAGAAGAGGGAAATCATATGTGAGTTTGTAGAGCTGGCTGCACTCTTGAACAAATGTGGCATTCCACTCCCTATGATAAAGAAATCTCCGCTTTTGAATGAATGGACGCTATCTCCAACAATCAATTTTCCTGCACCTTCAAGAATTTGACTTATCTGAATTTCTCCGTGCTGATGGAGTTTATCGTAAAACGCCGGTCCTTTATCACTTTGCACCGAGATATTTTCTCCAGGTTTTTTGGGTATCTTAAATGTGTATACTTTCATGTATTCTCAAATTATCTTAAAAGTATATATTATTTGGAATAATAGGATAAAATAATACTAGTATAAGATAATTTTCAGGAATTTAAAAAGAAGATGTAACTCTATTTTTGACAAAAAATAAAAGTAAACTATGACACAGTTTAGTTGGAAAGGTGTTATGCCTGCAGTTACCACCAAATTTACCCAAGAAGACAAATTGGACATGAAAATGTTCGCGGTAAATATAAACGCTCAGATAGAAGCCGGAGCCAATGCCATCATTTTAGGAGGTACCCTTGGGGAAGCAAGCACATTAGATGATGATGAAAAACGAACGTTGATTGAGCATACCGTTAATTTGGTAGATGGAAAGATTCCCGTAGTGATGAATATAGCCGAACAAACTACAAAAAAGGCAATACTGGCGGCAGAAAATGCGGAAAAATATGGAGCTAAGGGACTTATGATGCTTCCGCCCATGCGTTACAAGTCTACAGACTATGAAACAATGGCTTATTTTAAAGCGGTTGCCCAAAGTACTTCATTACCAATTATGGTGTACAACAACCCTGTGGATTATAAAATTGAAGTCACCCTAGATATGTTTGATGAATTATTGGAATATGACAACATACAAGCAGTTAAAGAATCTACCAGAGATATCACGAACATAACACGTATTAAAAATAGGTTTGGCGAAAGACTAAAAATCCTTTGCGGGGTTGATACCTTGGCAATGGAAAGTTTACTAATGGGCTCAGATGGCTGGGTAGCAGGCTTGGTATGCGCTTTTCCAAGAGAAACCGTTGCCATTTATGAATTGGTAAAAGCTGGTAGAGTGGAAGAAGCTACAGCTATTTACCGTTGGTTTATGCCTTTGTTGGAGTTGGACATTAATCCGCAGTTGGTTCAGAATATAAAACTGGCGGAAGTTGCCACAGGCATAGGAACCGAGAATGTTCGTCTGCCTAGGTTACCACTTCAAGGCAAAGAACGTGATAGAGTACTTGCTATTATTGATCAAGGAGTAAAGACCAGACCTCAAATCCCCGTGTTCTAAATGAGTACGCACATATTCAAGTGTATTGATGCACATACCTGCGGAAATCCTGTTCGACTTGTAGTAGAAGGCGGTCCTAAGCTTGAAGGGAGCACCATGGAGGAAAAGCGACAGCATTTCATGAAAGAGTTTGATTGGATTCGTACTGGTTTAATGTTTGAGCCGAGAGGGCATGACATGATGAGCGGTAGTATTTTATATCCACCTCATAATCCTGAAAACGATATCGCAGTTCTTTTTATAGAAACCAGCGGTTGTTTGCCAATGTGTGGACATGGAACCATAGGGACGATGACCATTGCCTTAGAGGAAGGGTTGATTAAACCCAAAGTACCAGGAAAAGTAAAGTTGGAAACACCTGCAGGTTTGGTTGAAATTGATTATCACAAGCCTAGAGAGAAAGTAGAGTGGGTAAAGTTGACCAATGTAAAAAGTTACTTGGCAGCTGAAAAACTAAAAGTTGAAAGTAGCGTATTGGGAGAATTAACTTTTGATGTTGGTTTTGGAGGAAACTTTTATGCCATCGTAGACCCGCAGTCCAATTTCTCCGGAATCCAAGATTTTACAGCGAGTGAGTTGATTCAGTTTTCTCAAGAAATTAGAACAAGAATTAACAAAGAATATTCAGGTGAGTTTATACATCCCGAAAATTCGAATATCAATCATGTATCCCATATACTTTGGACAGGCGAACCAATCGATGAAAACTCATCTGGCAGAAATGCCGTTTTTTATGGGGAAAAGGCTATAGATAGATCTCCTTGTGGCACAGGCACTTCCGCACGTATGGCACAACTAAATGGAAAGGGACTGTTAAACTTGGGCCAAGAATATGTGCATGAAAGTTTTATAGGCTCTAAATTTGTTGGGAAAGTGGAAAAGGAAACTTTTCTCAACAACAAAAAAGCCATTATACCCAGTGTTCAAGGGTGGGCCAAGATATATGGCAGAAATACAATTACAATTGATACAGATGATGATCCATACGCGCATGGATTTCAGGTGATTTAATATGGGTGCTAATAAAAATGTTATCGTAATAGGTGGGGGCATAGTGGGCCTTTCAACTGCTTATTTTTTACAGAAGGAGGGACATCAGGTTACTGTTTTGGATAAATCTGATATAACCTCTGGAGCTTCTTTTGTTAATGCAGGTTATATAACGCCAAGTCATATCATTCCATTGGCCTCTCCGGGCATGATTTCAAAAGGAATCAAGTATATGTTTGACTCTTCCAGCCCTTTTTATATAAAACCCAGACTTGATATGGAATTCATGAAATGGTCCTGGTACTTTAAAAAGTCATCCACTAAAGCCAAGGTAGAAAAAGCTATGCCGGTAATTATGGATATTAATCTTCTCAGCAGAGACCTTTTTGAAGGCATAAAAGCTTCAGGAGATTTGGGAGATTTTCAACTGGAGCGAAAAGGGCTGTTAATGATTTATCAGACTGAGAAAGAAAGAAATCATGAAATGGAGGTTGCAAAACGGGCAGGCGATTTAGGTTTAGAAGTCAATGATTTAGATGCCAATGGTTTGCGAAAAATGGAACCAAATATAGAACTTAATGCTCTTGGAGCCTTCCATTATGAATGTGATAGGCATACAACTCCAACCCAGTTTATGGAGAGAATGTTGGAATTTTTGCCAAAACAAGGAGTGGCAATCAATAAAAATGAAGAAGTTTTAGATATTGTTATTAATGGAGACAGAATAGCGGAAGTAAAAACGAGCAAAAGGACTTATAAACCAGACGAGGTTGTTTTTGCAGCGGGTTCTTGGACTTCCCATCTTTCAAAAAAGTTGAATGTTAAACTGCCTTTGCAAGCAGGTAAAGGGTATCGTATAAACGTAGCCGCTTTTACAAATATCTCTATGCCCGCCGTTTTAATGGAAGCGAAGATGGCTGTTACCCCTATGAACGGATTCACTCGCTTTGCAGGTACCATGGAGTTTTCGGGCATCAACAATATTATAAGAAAAGAACGGGTTGAAGCCATTGCTAAGGGCGCAGAGGGATATTACAAAGGACTTAAGATTTCCGAAGAAGACAAAAGCAATGCGCAATGCGGGTTAAGACCAGTTACTCCAGATGGATTGCCTTATATAGGAAAATCAAAAGAGTATGAAAACCTAATATTTGCAACTGGGCATGCAATGATGGGTTGGAGTCTGGGACCAGCAACAGGTAAATTGATATCTGAGATGATTTCTGAGAAAAAACTTTCTATGGAAATTGCTCCTTTCGCTCCTGAGCGTAAGTTTTAGATATTATCGTTTTCTTTCGGTTAATTTAGATATAGAGCATAGTATTAATTTTTTAGTTGCCTCATTTAGAAGTAATTTTGCACCATGGTAAAAAACTACATTGCCTTTTTCTTTTTTTCTATTCTACTGATTCCTAGTTTATGGGCTCAGGAGATTCAGATATTTAAAGTCCAAGATTTTGACCTTAATGGAAAGGTGAAGTCATGCTTGGTCATCACGGATTATGGCAAAGAACTTTTTGAGTTTAACAAGGAGGGTTTTTTAACAAAGACAGTTACGCAATACAATGACACTGACCAGGATATTACGTATTACAAATATGATAATGGCGAGCTTCTAGAAAAGCGGATGGAGAGTTATAAGGATAATGTATTGGATGAAACCACATCTATGGCGAATTTTTATTCCATTGATACTTTGTCTCCAAAAAGAATTTTGGAAAAAATTATTTCGTATGATAAAGAGTTTCTGGAACAACAGGAGTATGAATATGATGAAAAAGGAAAACTGACTAAGATTACAACCTCAAATAGTGAAGGGGTAGATGAAACGAGTGTTGAGTATACTCCATATAAAAATGAGCTCACAAAAAGTTTTTTGATAAATGGAATAATGGAAAAATCCATTAGAACATCTGAACGGAAAAATACGAAAGGTACTTTTAAAGTGGTTTTGACCAAAGAATACATTGATGGGGAGTCTAACAAGGCTATAGAAGAGGTGTATGATGTTACAGGAAAACTTGTTTCTAAAGAAGTGTTTTTGCATAGTCCGACCAAGAAAGAATTTGTCTCAGATAAAAAAATGATCTACTCTTATGATACAGATGACATGTTGGAAAAAGTTGTCACAAAGATCTCAAATTCAATGTCTGTAAAAGAATACATCTTTCAGTTTGATAGTAATGCGGAAAAGAATTGGATTAAGCAGATTATTACTCCAGAGAACACGTATACTACCCGTAAAATAACGTATTACCCTGTTGAGGAAACCAAGGAGGAAAATCCTAACTAGTTAGTTGCAGCAAATCCCATAGATTTCCATACAGATCCTCAAACACAACTACCGTCCCGTAACTTTCTTTTCTGGGTTCTTCTTTAAAAATCACACCTTTTTCTTTCATAGTATTGTAGTCTTCCCAAAAGTTATTGGTATGTAAAAAAAAGAATACCCTACCGCCAGTTTGGTTTCCTATAGCAGCTTCTTGTTCAGCACCCACTGCTTTTCCCAACAAAATATTACATTGGGCATCATTGGGAGCAACTAGCACCCATCTTTTTCCATCTCCAAGATTAATATCCTCAACAAGTCTAAAGCCCAATTTCTGTGTATAGAAATCAATGGCTTCATCATAGTCCTTTACAACAAGGGTTACGTTGGCCAAATACCTTTTTGATTCTTTCATTAATTAAATTAAGGTTTTAATTATTCCCGGTTTCATTTCATGACCACCATCAAAACTGATGATTTCCGAATTTTCTTGGAAAAGATGAGTGATTTTATTTTTCTCAGTTTTTAATCGTTCCATATTCATGTATTCATCGGTGTTGCCATATACTATTTTAACTTTGGATGAATTCCAGTCCAAGTAATCAAAATCTTCTTTTTCAAGTTCATTTGGTATACCCCCTGCATAAAGAATAAGCGTTTTAAAATTGATTTTTCTTTGAGTTATCCAACGTGTGGCAATAGATACTCCTTGAGAAAAACCAAATATAATAAGGTTATGGTCTGAAGGTATTTGCTCGGCATCAAAAATTGCATCAATATAATTAATGACATTACTGGTTTCGGTCAATGTATTTTCTTTTGTTAACCAACTGGCCCCAACGTATTTGTATTCATTTTTTAAATAATATTTAGAGGGAGCTTGTGGTGCTATAATGTAGTTTTCTTCAGCGTTTAAATCTTTAAAATACTTTATAAAGTATTTGCTTAAGTACCCAATTCCATGAAAGGCCAACCATACATTTTTTGTTTTAGGAGTTAACGTATTAAGCGTTATATAGGTGTTTTTTGTGGTATATGATACGGTCTTTTCCATTGAATGTATTCTGTCTAGCCTTACTTAATATATTATTGACATAGCTTTCCGTAATTTTACAAAAAATAGAAGGATGAACGAGCATAAAGAGAAAATTCTATCTGTTTGCAATGGTATTTGCAAGGGCACATTGATGGAAACCTTGGACATTACTTATATAGATGTAGGTGAAAATTTCTTAATTGGTAGAATGCCGGTAACCCCTAAGGTACATCAACCTGATGGTGTTTTGCATGGAGGTGCCTCCGTAGCTTTAGCAGAAAGCGTTGGTAGCGCTGCTTCTTATATTTTTTTAGATGGACAGGAGTTTTATGTTAGGGGTATAGAGATAGCGGCCAATCATGTAAAAGGAATACGAGAAGGGTTTGTGTATGCCAAGGCGACCATAATCCATAAAGGGAGGACCACTCAACTATGGGAAATAAAAATCACCAATGAGGAAGGTGATTTAATTTCCAACTGTAAACTCACTACCATTGCCTTACCAAAAAAATAAAGATTTCCATAAGCTTCTTGAAAAGGTCAATCGTTGTTTTGAAAACGACCTTCCTTTTTCTATTTATCGAAAACCACTAGAGAGTCAGGTAATTGGTGTTTTTCAATCCAATGATGAATTAAATAGCACCACCAATTTTGAAGAAAAAGGATTTGTTTTTGCTCCTTTTGATTTAAAGGACAATGCAACCCTGATACATGCTGATGAGGTAGTGGAAGTTCCTTTTAGCATCGAAGATGTAAGTGATAATCATGAAGTATCAACTACTGATTTAGGAAAAGACCATCACCTGGAGCTAGTTAAAAAAGGGATCAATGAAATAAATACTGGGGCACTTAAGAAAGTTGTTTTATCCAGAAAAATAGTAGTAAAACTTTCTAGAAGTCCGGAAGAAATCTTTAATACCCTTTTAAAAAGATATCCCAATGCTTTTTGTTATTTGTTTTTTCACCCTAAAATCGGTGTTTGGTGCGGTGCTACTCCTGAAACTTTAGTGAGGATAAAGGATGAAGTATTACATACAATGTCTTTGGCAGCAACACTTCCAATACAGGAGAACTCTGTGCCCAATTGGGGAAGTAAAGAAATCGACGAACAGAAAATGGTTTCAGACTATGTCAAGGAAAAACTGGTAAACAATTTGATAGAACTGGATATGGGCAAAGCTGAATCCGTTAGAGCAGGAAATCTGTGGCATTTAAAATCGGATATCAAGGGGAAATTGCCTGCCACAACAGGCATAAAGAATATTATAAACTCTTTGCACCCTACACCGGCTGTTTGTGGAATTCCTTCATTACAAGCAAAAGACTTTATCCTAAAAAACGAAGATTATCAGCGTACTTTTTATACAGGATTTCTAGGTGAACTCAACCTTAAAAAAGAACGGGAAGCAAATCTGTTCGTGAACCTAAGATGTATGGAAATCAGTAATGGAAATGCATCTGTTTTTGTTGGAGGAGGAATTACATCAGCGTCCAACCCGGAAAGTGAATGGTCTGAGACACAGAACAAAAGCAAGACCATGTTGAACATCATCTAATTTCATAGTATAGAATTTTAGGGGAATACCTTTTTGAGATGTATTTTTGTTACCAATGATGTACTCAAATATCCCCTCAGCGCAAACGGTTGTTCTTTATTTTAAATCTAGGGGAATTAAAAATATTGTTATTTCTCCTGGTTCCAGAAGCGCACCATTAACACTGAGCTTTACTAAAAACTCTTTTTTTAAGTGCTTTAGCATTGTGGATGAAAGGTGTGCGGGATTCTTTGCTTTAGGAATGGCCCAGCAATTACAGGAACCGGTAGCCTTGGTTTGTACGTCCGGCAGTGCACTTTTAAACTACTATCCTGCTGTTGCGGAGGGATTTTACAGTGATATTCCCTTGATTGTAGTTTCTGCTGATAGACCTAATTATAAAATTGATGTAGGCGATGGACAGACCATTCGTCAAAAAAATGTTTTTGAAAACCACATTGGGTATTCGGCCAATTTGAAGCAAGATGTAAGCCATGTTACTGAGACAGTCTTGTCTTTTTCTGAAACAAATTCTTTAGAAACTCAAGAAAAAATTCAAAAGTTTAATGAAGCGGAACTAGCACTGGCTTTGGATAAAGCAATTTTAGAAAAGACACCGGTACATATCAATATACCTTTTGAAGAACCTTTATATGGCCTTACTGAAAAAGCTAGTGTAAATATCCCAGACACCATGTTTCCTGCTGAAAGCAGTCAAGAAATTGATGATTTGAAGGAATTGATTTCCATTTGGAACACCAGTAAGCGTAAAATGGTTTTGGTAGGGGTAAATCAACCCGACTCAATTGAAAATGAAATTTTGGAAAAGCTGGCAAATGATGACAACGTCTTGGTATTTACGGAAACTACGTCCAATGTGCATCATCCCAATTTTTTTCCGAGTATCGATAGCATCATTGCTCCAATAGAAAAATCAGATAAACGTGAGGATCTTTTTGAAGCGCTTCAACCTGATTTACTAGTAACATTTGGCGGATTGATTGTTTCAAAAAAGATAAAGGCTTTTTTAAGAAATTATAAACCCAAAACACATTGGCATATTGATGGGAAAAAAGCGTTGGACACCTTTTTTTGTCTTTCAAAACATATAAAAGTTTCCCCCGTGGATTTTTTTAGAGCGATGCCAGATTCAAAACCAGGGGCAGATGGCAACTACAATTCATATTGGAGTAGGGTAAGGGATAACTATGAAAGTAAGCGGGAGACATATTTGTCCGAAATAGGTTTTTCAGACTTTAAGGCTTTCAGCCAGATACAACAAAATATACCAAAAGGGTACCAAGTACATTTGGCAAATAGTTCTACAGTAAGGTATAGTCAATTGTTTCCTATGGATAAATCTCTAAAGGTCTTTTGCAATAGGGGTACAAGCGGTATTGATGGCAGTACTTCCACAGCAGTTGGAGCATCTATTTATGAGAAATCGCCAACAGTATTAATTACTGGTGATCTTAGCTTTTTTTATGACGGCAATGGCCTTTGGAACAATTATAAAAACCCGGATTTTAGGATCATACTCATCAATAATTCTGGCGGAGGTATTTTTAGAATTTTACCAGGGCAAGAAGACACGGATGATTTCTCCACTTTTTTTGAAACCACGCATCAACAAACAGCAAGTCACCTTGCTGAAATGCATGGATTTATATACGAAAGGATTGAGAATGAAAAACAATTGAATACTAGCTTGAAAAACTTCTATAATCCCTCGGAAATGCCTAAAATATTAGAGGTAGTTACTCCTCGCCTAGAGAATAACAAAATTTTGCTTAGTTACTTCGATTTTATATCTTAGAACCTAAGTAATATTTTAATCTTTTAAGAACACTAACTACCATGAGTAAAAGAGATGAATTAATTGTAAAGTATGCCGCGGACATTAAAGACAAGTTTGGTGAAACGCCAAACATGGATTTGTTGACCAAAGTGGCCATTGGACTAGGACCAGCTATCTATAATTTGGATGCTTCAAAAGTTTCTGGATCAGATGACAAAGAATTACAGACTGTAAAAAACAACTTCTTGATGAAGAAATTGGGTCTTGCGGATAGTTCTGATTTAATGGATGCAATCAATAGCGTTATTGATAAATATGGAAGATCGGACAAGAACAAGCATCGTGCGGTTATTTACTATATGCTAGCCAAGCATTTTGGTAAAGAATCCATTTACAACTAACATAGTATTATCATGTAAAGAAAGCTGCTGTAAAGCGGCTTTTTTTATACCCATATTTCAATCTACCTTTGTCCTATGATAGAATTAGGAAATTACAACACACTAAAAGTGCTAAGAAGCACAAGTATTGGCTTGTTTCTGGGGGATGAAGAGGGAACAGAGGTTCTATTGCCAAATAAATATGTTCCGGACGATTTTGAAATTGATGGAGATTTAGAAGTTTTTTGCTACTTGGATAATGGTGAACGTCCTATAGCCACAACCCTTAAACCTTTTGTAAAACGAAATGGTTTTGCATTCCTAAAAGTTGTTGAAGTAGGTGCTTATGGCGCATTTATGGATTGGGGTTTAGAGAAGCATTTACTGGTTCCATTTAGAGAACAGGGAGTTGAAATGGAACAAGGAAAAAAATATGTTGTACACTGTTATTTGGATGAAAAAACCTTTAGGTTGACTGGTTCTAGTCGGTTAAATAAATTTCTATCCAATGAAGGTTTTGCTTTAGAAGTGAACAGTGAAGTGGAAATAATGATAAGTAGAAAAACACCTTTAGGGCGCGAAGTCATAATAGAGGATAAGTACAAGGGACTGATATTTGAAAGTGATATTTTTAAACCAATTGCCATTGGAGACAGAATGAAAGGTTACATAAAAGCTGTTAGACCAGATAATAAAGTGGATATTTCCTTGCAGCAAATAGGGGCCAAAATGTTGGAGCCAACCGCGAAATTCATTTTTGAAAAACTGCAAGAAAATAATGGCTTTTTGGCTTTGCATGATAAATCCACTCCGGAAGAAATCAAAGATACATTGCACTTAAGTAAAAAAGCATTTAAAAAAGCAATAGGAACGTTGTACAAAGAAAGAAAAATTACCATAGCAGATGATGGTATTTATCTTTTGTAACTACCTGAAATTAAATATGTTACAGAAATGTTAATTCAAAATGAATTAAATTGATACTGTTAAATTTTTTTCTTAGGTCAAATATTTTACTTTTGTATAAGTAGATAATAACTCACTGACAATTATGCTTTTAGCGTAACGTCGGAACTCATACCCTCCTAATATGCCTTTTATTGAAGAAAGTGATTTGTTGGACCTACACAAGGATATAGACAAGGCCCAGATTATTAACGAAAGACTTTTGGATCAAATAAAGTATAAAAACAAAGATTTACGTAAGGTAAGATTGCATCGTAATATACTGCTCGGCTTTACGGCTCTTTTTGTTGTGGGAACCCTTGCCATCACATCTTTTACTGCTGGCCTTAGCAGTAAAAATTCATTTGAAAATCAAAATAACCTACTGGTTTCCATTGACAGCTTAGATGCTATAAAAACTAGAATTGGTAATCTTAAAGTACAAAATGAAGAGCTTAGCTTGGTTAAGGAATTTTACTTGGCAAAAGCATTTTTAGATAAAGAAAAGGTTTACTCGGTTCAGGTAAAATCATTTGTTGAGAATAATGTTACTTTGGCTTCTGAAGCCCTAACGAACACACTTTTTGTTAAAACCAACCCTTTCTACGCATATTCATTAGGAAACTTTGAAACATTGGATGAGGCTCAATCTTTCAGAAAGCAATTGGTCAATATGGGCTTTAAAGATGCTTTTGTTGCCTCTTACCAAGATGGAAAAAGGGTTAAAATAGAAGACCCTTATTAATTTTGAGAAAAAGTAAGGCTTGGATACAAGCTGCTAGGTTACGAACACTTCCATTATCACTATCGGGAATTATCGTTGGAACTGCATTAGCAGTAAAGCAGGGCTTTTTTGAACTTTCTATTTTTATTTTAGCGCTATTGACAACAGTTGGTTTTCAGGTCACTTCCAATTTTGCAAACGACTATGGAGATGGTGTAAAGGGAACTGATGATGAAGATAGAATAGGACCTGCAAGAGCCTTACAAAGTGGTTTGCTAACACAATCAGGACTTAGAAAAGGTATAGTTGCCTCTTCAATGATAAGTATGCTTGTTGCCGTGGGATTGATTTATTTGGCATTCGGAAAAGAAAACCTTCTATATGTTCTTTCGTTTTTTGTTCTAGGAATTTTATGCGTTTGGGCAGCCATTAGATACACCATGGGCTCCGAGCCATATGGATATAAAGGTTTTGGGGATATATTTGTATTCCTGTTTTTTGGATTGGTTGGTGTTTTAGGAAGTATGTTTCTTTATACAAAATCGCTGGATTGGGTTTCGGTATTGCCAGCAATCACCATCGGATTATTGTGTGTAGGTGTTTTAAACTTGAACAACCTAAGGGATATTTCCTCAGACAAAAAACATGAAAAAAACACACTCGTTGTTAAGATGGGTTTCGAAAACGGCAAACGCTATCATGTTTTGCTCATTACACTAGCTTTTCTCTGCCTTTTGGGATATACTTGGATTGAGAAAATCGGTATTTCCCATGCATTCTATATGTTGGCTTTTATACCTATTATAATACATATCCGTAAGGTTATTATTACAAAGGAACCTGTAAAACTTGATGGAGAACTTAAAAAATTAGCGTTGAGCACTTTCTTACTCTCCTTGCTGTTCTATGTAGCAGTTAATAATTTTTTGTAATTTTGGTTTACAACTCACTAAACCTTACGAAACTTGGAACACCCCATTAAAATACTAATTGTTGAGGACAATGTAATTATTGCAGACGATATGCAATCTATGCTTGAAGAAATCGGGTATGAGATTGTTGACAATGTGATAGTTTACGAACAGGCTGTTGAAGTATTGAAAAATAACCACATAGACCTGGTGCTTATTGATATTATTCTGGCTTCGGATAAGACAGGAATAGACTTAGGAAAGCACATTAGAGACGTATATAACATTCCATTCATCTTTGTAACTTCTAACTCGGACAGAGCCACAGTTGAAAATGCAAAGACAGTTAAACCGGATGGTTACTTGGTTAAACCCTTTGAACAACAGGACTTGTATACCTCAATTGAAATAGCCTTGTCTAATTTCAATTATGCCCGAAAGGAGAATAGTAAAGAAATTACTGGAAACGAAGGTGATACTTTCACTTCCAATTCTGTTTTAAAGGATTCTATCTTTGTTAAGAAACAACATCTATACTATAGGATACAATTTGGTGATATTCAATTCATCAAGGCGGACAATGTATATTTAGAGGTAAATACTGTAGATAAAAAGTTTTTGGTTCGCTCTCCGTTGAAGGACTATTTGGAGAAATTGCCCAAAAATAAATTTTATAGAGCGCATAAGTCCTACATTGTTAATGTGGACCATATTGATGCAATCAATTCAAAAGATATTGTCATAAACAATAACTTGATACCTATATCCAAGGATTTTAAAGAGTTCATAATCTCTTCAATGAATAGTTAATACAAGTTCATTGTAATCATAATTTTAAAAGTGCCTTTTGGCACTTTTTTTATGCAATCATCCCAGAAACATTGAATTACCACAACTTTTGATTAGTTCACAACAATATTTTTCTACTGTGTAGTTATGCATATACTTTAGCAGTGTTATTAATTCAGAAAAGTAATTTTTTCATTTTCATATAGTGTTCTCGTAAAAGGGTCTTGTCAAATTTGACGGGACCTTTTTTAGTTTCAGAAGGTTTGTCAATCCATGAAATGCAAAAAACATCGATAAAAGGGTTTTCACATATGCTTAAAGCCGTTTCACAACAGAAATGGGCACTTTCACAACAATACCGAATAACTCCTTTAGATTGGATTTAATTTTGTGTCTAAACTAGCGTTCTTTATATACAGCAACGATTAGAAAAGTTGCTTACAATAACTAAGGTTTTTGTGTATTGATCATTCAATTTAATAGTAGGTTTTACTACGGTAAAATTGATACAAACAACAGTAAGCATAAAAAAATAATTATAGACTTTCTAAATCTTTCTGCTATTACGCGAGGTATATTAATGGGACGTAACTTAAAAAGAATTTTCTCGGCATTATTTTTTGTTTTTCTATTGAATGCTTCTGCACAGTCTATAGAAAATGAAGAGGAGAGTACTTTAAAAGAGTTCCAAGATACTAATGGCCCTTCAAGCCGGTTCGATGTTTTTTTCAACTCCGTAAATAGATACAATGTCAACTCTGCTTATGATTGGTTAGATACTATCAAGGTATATCTTTCAAATGCTCAAAAGACCAACGATACTATAGCTACCCGTCTTTATCAGGTTATGCAGACACAGGTCTACAATGATTTAGGTGAGTATGATAAGAGTATTGTTTTGGCAAAAGAACTTTATGCTTCCAAAGATTCCTTGGACTCTAATTCAAAAAAGATTGTTTTGGATGTTTTGGATAGCAATTATGCCAACCTTAAACTATACGATAAGCAAATAGAAATTAGGAAGGAAAAACGAGAACTTGGCCTGACGGAAAATGTTGCTTTCTATGATATCTACAGCAATCTAGGATTATACAGAAAAGCTAGAAACCAATATATAATGGAGGTTAAGCCTACCATTGCAGATAATGATTCTTATGGTCTGGCCAAATATCACAGTAAGGTGGGTAACTACTTGAGGTTGGACAACTCTGCCCCAACTGCATTGAGTGAGCTAAAGAAGGCGAAGGCTTATTTGGATGTTTTTCTTAATGATATATCAAAACAAAAGACAGAGGAACAACTTTTTGAAAGTGACTTGTTAAAAGCAGAAATTGAAGGAAACATTGGAAAATGTCATGTCCTGTTGAATCAATATGAAGATGCCATCCCTTTGTTGGAAACAAGTATTGAAGTTTTAACCACCTCTTCAAAAAATGCGCACAAAAGCGAAGTCATTGAGAATATACTTAACCTTGCTGATGCTAATTTACAATTAGAACGATTTTCTGCCGCTAAGAAAAGCTTGAATATTGATTTTGAAAACATAAATACGGTACAAAATATTAAACGGAATAGTTTACTTGCCGCATATTATGACAAAGTTGAAAATTTCAAGAATGCCGCTACGTACTATAAGCGCAACGAAAGAATAAAAGATTCTCTTACCAAAACGCAATCTTCAATTATAAAACAACAATTGGTTACTATAGTGGCCAATGAGGACCTAGAGAATTCGCAGCGATTGATAGATGAACAAAAGCAAATCAATGAGCTGGCGCGTAGTGAAATGAAAGCAAAGGATGAGCGAATCAACTTGGTCTTTATCTCTTTGATTTTTACGTTGCTTGGTTTTGCCGGATTGGTCTATGCGTATTTAAAAAGTATTAAAAACCAACGTTTAATAGCGGAACAAAAACACATTATTGAGAATGCCCTTGTTGAAAAAGATTCTTTATTAAAAGAGATTCACCATAGGGTAAAGAACAACCTTCAAATGGTTTCCAGTCTATTGAGTTTGCAAACCAAAAATACTAGAAGTAAGGCGGCCATAGAGGCATTGGAAGAAGGAAAGAGTAGGGTAAAGGCCATGGCACTTATCCATCAGAAGTTGTATCAAAATGATGACTTGTCTGTTATTGAAATGCAAGGCTATATTGAAAGTTTGATTAACAGCGTGCAGTCAGTTTATAAAAAAGGTGGCCATAACATTACGATCACCATTGATGCTGAAGGCACAGAATTGGATATTGATAGGGCCATTCCATTTGGTTTGATTTTAAATGAACTGGTTTCAAACTCTTTTAAGTATGCCTTTCCAGAAAATGATGAAAACGGAAAAATCTACATCCATCTTCGTAAAAATGGGGAGCAAGGATATTTTGAATATACGGACAACGGGATAGGACTGCCTGAAGATACGGAAGAGCGCACTCATTCCTCTATGGGCATTCGTTTGATGAATAGATTGGTAAATCAACTTCAATCCAAATTGAATATTGATAAAGCAAGCGAAGGAGTAAGGTTCTGGTTCAACTTTAATTAATTCTTATCTTTTTTCCAAAGCGCAACAAGTTTTTCTCTTTTTGCATGCCGTTGCCTTTCCTGCCAGAATCTATTGTTTGTTCAAAAAAGTTCTTAGAAATTATCTAATCCACATTGAATAAAATTCAAGCTAAATATGGTTAAATTTGAAACCATTGGATGAAAGCTACCTATAAAAAGTACATTCTCGAATTTAAAACCCCCAGTGGAACTTCACGTGGTGTGATGACTAAAAAAGAAACATGGTTTCTTATTTTGAGAAATGGAGATACTTATGGAATTGGTGAGTGCGGCATTTTACGAGGGTTAAGTATTGATGATGTTCCAAATTACGAATCTAAACTATCATGGGTTTGCGATAACATTCACTTGGGTCAAGAAGAACTGCTAAAACAGCTCATTGAATTTCCATCAATCCAATTTGGCTTGGAGCAGGCTTTTTTATCCTTCAATTCAGATAATCCATTTGAATTATTTCCTTCGGAATTTACCAAAAACGAATTCCCCATTTCCATTAATGGTTTAATTTGGATGGGAGACGAAGCCTTTATGCTCTCTCAATTACAACAAAAACTACAAGATGGCTTTGGTTGCATTAAAATGAAGATTGGCGCAATTGACTTTGAGAAAGAACGTTCCATTTTAAAATCCATCCGAAAAAATTTCACTCCTGAAGAGATTGAACTTCGAGTTGATGCCAATGGTTCTTTTTCCAAGGAAGATGCGTTAGAGAAGTTAAAACAATTATCAGAATATCATATTCACTCCATTGAGCAGCCCATTAAACCAAATAACTGGCAGGCAATGGCAGCACTTTGTAAAGAGACTCTTTTGCCCATAGCTCTAGATGAAGAATTAATTGGCATCTTTACTGTAACAGAAAAAGAAAGATTGCTACAAACCATTCAGCCGCAATACATCATTTTAAAACCTAGTTTGGTTGGTGGTTATGTAGGATGTAAGGAATGGATAGATTTGGCCGAAAAATATAGTGTTGGATGGTGGGTGACCAGTGCATTGGAAAGCAATATTGGGCTTAATGCCATTGCGCAATGGACTTATTCCTTAAAAACGGATATGCCACAAGGATTGGGTACTGGTAGTTTATTTACCAATAATTTGGACAGCCCATTAGAGGTTTCCAACGGAAAGCTATTCTATAGGAAGGATAAACATTGGAAGACTAATTTAATAGAAGATTTATGTATATAGAACAGGGATACAAAGGCAATATAGGGCTATGGAAATACTTCATCATACCAATATGTTTTATTGGTTTTATGGGCATTAATTATGTAGCAACGGTAACTTCTCCGGTCAGTGTAGAGGACGCTTTGCAACAAATGATTGAACAATTTGGCTCTAATTTAGTATTGATTATTCTTTTAGCTCCTTTGGCAGTTGGCCTTATTGTTGTACTCGGATGGACCTTCTTGGTTCATCAACAATCCATAACATCATTGACTACGTCAAGAAAAAAAGTAGATTGGAAGAGAATCTTTTTTGCTTTCGGATTGTGGGGAGGGTTAACCATTTTATTAACCGTAATAGATATTTACTTTTCTCCAGATAGTTATGAGCTCAATTTTAATATGTCCAAATTTATACCCTTGGCCATTATTGCTATTCTTCTGATTCCTTTGCAGACCAGTTTTGAAGAATATCTCTTTAGAGGACATATGATGCAAGGCTTGGGTCTTTTGGCAAAGAACCGCTGGGTTCCGCTTGTGGTTACTTCTGTTCTTTTTGGATTAATGCATATTGCAAACCCAGAAGTGGAAAAATTGGGCTATGGCATTATGGTGTATTATATAGGAACCGGTTTTTTTCTAGGGATTATGACCCTAATGGATGAAGGATTGGAGTTGGCCCTAGGCTTCCACGCTGCCAACAATTTAATAACCGCCCTTTTGGTTACTGCAGATTGGACTGCCTTTCAAACAGATTCCATTTACAGAGATATTTCTGAACCAGTTTTAGGTTGGGATGCTTTGATTCCTGTATTTGTGGTATTTCCCATTTTGTTGTTCTTGTTCTCCCGAAAATATGGATGGAGCAATTGGAAAGAAAAACTATTTGGTAAAGTACTTACCAAGGAAGAATTTGTAGCTCAGAACGACAGTGAATCTCTATTGGCATAACATACAACCCGCATTTAAATTAAACGGGGTTCATTATAAGCTTGATGAACTTTCAGAAATAGCCTATAGTGTAATAAAGGAAGGTGATTCTTTTGAAGCTTCAATAGGTGTTTTTTTATTGGATTGGTTAACCGATAAGCCAACGGTAGAGGTTTATACTTCTGGTTCTACAGGAAAACCTAAAAAAATCATTCTAAAAAAGGAGCATATGGTCAATTCGGCCATAGCTACCGGTAAACACTTTAATCTTAGTGAGGGGGATACAGCATTGCTGTGTCTTTCATGCTCCGGAATCGCTGGCAAAATGATGTTGGTTAGAGCTATGGTTTTAGGGCTGGCATTGGATTATGTAGCGCCTTCATCAACTCCATTGGCAAATACTCATAGTACATATGATTTTGCAGCAATGGTGCCGTTACAAGTAGAAAATTCTCTAGAACAACTCCCACAAATAGGGACCCTTATAGTTGGGGGCGCTCCAATCGCCAAAAGTTTGAAAGAAAAATTGGAATTGGTTTCGAGTAAGATTTTTGAAACCTATGGCATGACGGAGACCATTACCCACATAGCAGTAAAGAGAATCGGCAATGACTATGTCAAGTCGAGCACGGTCGAGAATCATGTCAAGTCGAGCGCAGTCGAGACTTATTTTACAACACTACCAGGTATAACAGTTTCAACAGATAACAGGGGATGTCTGGTCATCAATGCTCCAAATATTTCAGATGTTGAAATCATCACCAATGATATGGTAGAATTAATAGATGACAACCATTTTAAATGGCTTGGAAGATATGATTCGATTATTAATTCTGGGGGAATCAAATTAGTTCCAGAACAAATTGAAGCAAAACTATCCTCAATAATACATTCACGTTTTTTTGTAGCTGGAATGCCGGATGATACACTGGGTCAAAAATTGATTTTACTTGTTGAAGATGAGCAGGTATCAAAAACTGAGTTATTCAAAAAGATAAATGGATTGAAGGAACTGACGAAATACGAAGTTCCAAAGGAAATCCATCTATTAAAATCCTTTGTTGAAACCGAAAGCGGGAAGATAGATCGTGAAAAAACTTTACTTCAGATTAGTTAAGTTTTGTAAATTCAAACGATAAATCAACTTTTATGAAAAAAATTACCCTTTCCTTATTTATTGCATTTTCTGTTCTTTCCTATTCACAACAAATTTTGCCAGAATCTGAGCGTGCTAGAGTGGTAGACGAAATTTTAGAAGAACGGTTCAACAACTTGCTTCCCAAATTAATGGATGACACAGAAATTGACATGTGGGTGGTAATTTCTAGGGAATATAATGAGGACCCGGTAATAAAAACAATGCTGCCCGCCACCTGGTTAAATGCAAGAAGGAGAACCATTCTGCTTTTTTATAGAGATAGTGCAAAAGGTACCATAGATAAACTGGCGGTGGCTCGTTACAATGTTGGAAAGAGCATTGTGTCCGCTTGGGATAAAGAAAAAGAACCCAACCAATGGAAAAGACTCATGCAGTTGATCGAGGAACGGAATCCAAAAAAGATTGGTCTCAACTTTTCTAAAGATCATAATATTGCAGATGGACTGGACAAAACGGATTATGATGAATTTATGGCCAATCTTCCAAAAAAGTATCAATCCAAAGTAGTTTCAGCTGAACAGTTAGCGGTAAGATGGATTGAAACCAGAACGCCAAGAGAAATGGTGATATATGACCAATTGGTAGATATTACCCATGATATTATTACTGAAGCTTTTTCCGAAAAAATTATAACGGCAGGAGTTACGACCACAACAGAAGTAGAGTGGTGGATGCGTCAAAAAGTTACAGATTTGGGATTGGAAACCTGGTTTCATCCTACCGTAGATGTGCAACGAACTAGCGAGGAACTTGTAGGTCATTTGTATTCATTCTCTGGTAGGCCAGATGATTTAATTATTCAACCCGGTGATTTGTTGCATTGTGATTTTGGAATCACTTATTTAAGACTGAACACCGATTGCCAAGAATTGGCCTATGTATTAAAACCCAATGAGAAGCAAGCACCAGCATTTTTAGTGAATGCCTTAAAAGATGGTAATCGCGTTCAAGATTTCTTGACAAAAAACATGGTAAAGGGCAGGACTGGTAACGAAATTTTGGCTAAAGCGCTACAGGAGGCCAGGGATGCGGGTTTACGTCCTGCAATCTATACGCACCCCTTAGGAACTTACGGACACTCTGCGGGCACTACAATAGGCATGTGGGACTCCCAAGGAGGAGTAATGAAAGATGACGGGGACAATTATCCCTTAAACCCTAATACAGTATATGCCATTGAATTGAATGCTACGGTCAATATCCCAGAATGGAAACGGGATATTCGGATTATGTTGGAAGAAGCTGGATTTTATGGTGAAGATGGCTTTAGATATGTAAATGGGCGGCAAACAGAGTTATTGCTAATACCAAGAGTAAAACTACATTTAGGACATTAAATTCTTATATCTCCCTTGTGTCGTTTTTACAATATGTTGTTTAATTCCTTAACTTTAAGAAGGTTGAATTAAACCGTATGACTATGCGTAAAATAGTATTCTTGACCTTTTTATTACTCACTTCAATCATTTTTTCGCAAGAAGAGATTAAAAAAATCCGCGGAATTATCACCGATGGGTTTGAACCTTTACAAAATGTAAATATCCTTGTAAAAGGAACGGACATAGGAATAAAAACAAATAAGCTGGGTAAATATGAAATATTTGCTAACGAAGGGCAAACCTTAGTCTATAGTTATGTGGGAAAGCAACCCGTTGAGATTATCATTGAAGATGTTACCGAGTTTTTAAATATAGCATTGTATGATAAGGTTGAGGAACTAGAAGGTGTAACCGTAACAAAAAGAAAGCGAAAAACCCAGAAAGATTTACTTAATGAATTTAATGAAAACAAAAACCTAATTAAAACAGGGTTTGGAATACTGGACAAAGAAAGAACGGGATTTTCATTAAGGATTATTGACACTGACGATTTAAATCCTTCGGCAATTGATTTTGTTACTGCGCTTGAGAATAGAATACCAGGAATAAAGGTAGATAGGTCTGATCCTGCACGACCTAAGGTTTTTCTGCCAAGAAAATTTAATTCAATGAGTAATGGAAGACCAGCTGCTTTTGAAGTCGATGGACTAATTACAGCGGATGCTCCTATTTACATTTCTTTGGAGAGTATGGAGCGTATTGCAGTAATAAATACGCCTATTGGCCTCGCAAAATATGGTAGTATTGCGGCAGGGGGATTGATTATTATAAATACTAAAGTTGCAAGTTTTAGCAGGCGAGAGCCTGGAAAGGATAAACCTTATGACCAAGCAAGGTTGCGGGATAATTTTTTTAAGGAAGGGAGTACGGTCAAAAACGAACAACTATCTAAATCAAAATATTTGAACGAGTTCTACTTGGCCACTAACAAACAGGAGGCAAAGAAAGTGTTTGAAGAACAAGAAAAGCGATACTCCAAATCACCTTACTTTTATCTGGATGTTTTTTCGTTTTTTAAAAATGAATTTGATGACAAGGAAGTCCGGAAGGGAATAGGAAAAAAAATTGAAGAAGAATTTGCAACAAACCCAACCATACTTAAAGCATTTGCCTATAAACTTGATGAAGTAGGGGACTTTAAATGGGCTGCTGAGATTTATAAGAAAGTGTTTATTCTAAGACCGCATTATGCGCAGTCTTATATGGATTTGGCAAATAATTATCGTGATTTAAATGATGTAGATAATGCAGCCAGACTTTATGCTAGGTATAATTATTTGGTCGACAAATCATTTTTCAAGAGCTCCGAATCGTTCTCACCAATAATAAAAAAAGAGTTTAACAATCTCCTTGTACATCATAGCACAATTTTAAGTGATAAAACATTTTTAAAAACGGAAGAAGAATTTAAAGGCACCCGCTTAGTTTTTGAATGGAATAACGGTGAAGCCGAGTTCGAACTACAATTTGTAAATCCAGAGAGACAATATTTTACTTGGAAACATACAATGGTAGATAATGCTGAAAGGATTCAGGATGAAAAAATCCATGGCTTTTCATGCCAAGAATATTTAATCTATGAACCTGAAAAAGGAAAATGGAATGTTAATGTGAAGTATTTGGGAAATAAGAGTTTGACTCCCACCTTTTTAAAAGCCAATGTCTATTACAATTTTGGCTCCACAGAGCAGCGCAAGGAAACAAAAGTCTTTAAATTAGAAACCAAAAATGTTAACCGAGCGTTGTTCCAAATCAATAACGGAGTATCCATTTCTTTGAATTAAAATAGAAAAAAGAACTTTTGCTTAATCTTAGAATTAAGGAATATTTAGGAAACTAAAATCGTCTTTATATTTTTCTTTTAGTAATTTAAGGAAGTAATTATCACTATATCAATCAATTGATATGGTGACTAAACTTAAAGCTATGAAAAAACTCTTCACTTTTATCGCATCCTTTTTTATGATTTTCTCCGGTTTAGCAACAGAACGTTTAATAAGCGGGAAGGTTACAAATGGCGGAAGTCCAATGCCAAATGTTAGAATTCAAGTAGTGAACCAAGGTGTTGCATCCAATTCTAATACAGATGGTAGGTATAAAATTGTCGCGAGCACTGGCGACATGTTATTTTACAATGCAGATGGAATGGAACCATTACAGATACGGGTGGAAGATGTTACAAGGACTTTAAATGTGGTAATGTTCCCTAGAGTGGAAAAATTAGAGAATGTAACGGTTACAAGGAATAGGCGTAATAGCCAGAAAGAATTGGAAATGGATTATCCATACAATCCAAATATCATCAAAACAGCTTTTGGGTATTTAAATAAGGAAAAGACCTCTTATTCCTTGAGAATAATGGATGCAGATGAATTTTTACCTGGGGAGTATAATTTTGAGAATGTACTTAGAGGAAGATTTGCTGGAGTAAGGGTATCCACAGGAATGGGTTTTGGCGGAGGAAATACAGTTGGTGGAGCCAGAGCAGTTTTCTTACGAAGCGGTTGGCCTGCGGTTTTTGATATAGATGGTCAGGTATTTACAGATTTCCCAGATTTTATTGACGTTCAAAATATTGACCGCATTGCTATTATACCATCAGCCGTTGGAACGGTTCGGTATGGAAATTTGGCCAAAGGAGGAGTGGTGGTGATTAACACTAAAACAGGTACAACAATTCCAAAAGATAAAAATGGACTATATCTTGATAGAATGAGACTTCGTAACAATCAATACAATGGTACGGCCCTTACAGAAGAAAAAGTAATGAAAAATGCGCCTACATACTTAAAAGAATTACAAGGCTCCAGTAGTTTTAAAGTGGCAAAGGCCTCATTTGAAGAAAATTCAAAAAAATATTCAAGTTCCCCATATTTTTTATTGGATTCTTACCAATATTTTTATGAGAAATGGAACCAAAAAGACTATGCTGATACTATCATCAAAAATAGTTACGGCTTGTTCCAAAACAACGCAGTGCTTTTAAAGGCGTTGGCTTATATGTATGAATCACATGAAAGATATAATTTGGCACATGAAGCCTTTAGAAGTGCTTTTATTCTACGTCCGCAGTATAGACAATCTTATCTGGATCTTGCTAAAAGCAATAGAAACCTCAATAACATGAAAAGAGCGGCAGTACTGTATGCCCGTTATTTTTATCTGTTAGATGAAGGTTTAATGGAAACGGACACCAGTAGTTTTTCAAGAATTATTAATCGCGAATTCAATAATCTTCTTACGTTAGAAAAGACCGATATGATTAAGAGTCCGGCAAATATGAAAATAGAGGTTGAAGATGAAGATTTTGACAGTACTCGTTTGATGTTGGAGTGGAATGATAGTGAGGCTGAATTTGAACTTCAGTTTGTAAACCCAGACAATCAATATTATACATGGAAACATACTCTCCAAGAAAATGCAAAGACTATTAGTCAAGAAAAGGATTTTGGATATTCTTGCGCAGAATATTTGATAGACGACTCGTTTTCAGGAAATTGGAAGGTCAATGTGAAATACTTGGGAAACAAAAGTTTAACGCCAACTTATTTAAAAGCAATAGTGTATCATAATTACGGTTCAAAATTGCAACGAAAAGAGGTAAAGGTATTTAAGCTTGGGACCAAAAATGTAAACCAAGCGCTGTTCCGTATTAATAAAGGAGCATCACTATCCTTAAATTAAAAGAACTTCATTAAGTTATTCTTTTCCATATTCTCAACAAGTATGGAAATCAAAAAATGTTCCTTGAAATAAATACTTGTTTAATTATAGTTTTTTACCTTTAGCGAACTTCAATGAAAGCTTTAACGGCATAACCCTAAAATAGATTAATTCAACTTAATCGTTCTTAAATCTTAAAGGAAAATGAAGCGAATAGGCTTACTCTTAGTGTTGCTTGCAGGACTGCAAAATGGAATGTTTGCTCAAGAAGAAAAAAATGTTACTATTTGTTGGGATGTGTCACTATCCATGATGGATAGGGATATTGAAAAAGAATATTATTTTTTGGATGCTTATTTTAAAACCATTCAAAATGCTGATGTGACCCTGCTTACATTTAGCAATCAAATTATTTCCAAAAATGACTTTAAAGTAGCTTCTGGCAACTGGTCCGAAATAAAAGAAAAGCTCAAAACTATAGTTTACGATGGAGCAACTTCTTATGAAGAATTGGGAGAATATGTGGACAAAGGAGAGGTCCTTTTGTTTACCGATGGAAAGCAAAACATAAGTGCTTCCTCGCCAAATTTTGAAGGAGAACTTTATATTGTAAATAGCAGCAATTTTTTTGATAGGGCTAGTTTAAACCTTTTAGCCATTGTCAATAATGGAAATTTGGTAAACCTATTGGACAAAAAGAATAAAAAGGCTTCTGAGGAAAATCAAAAAGAATATTCAGGAACAATATACAATGGAACCAGTGGTTTGGCTTCCGCAAAAATTTACATTAAAGGTTTTCCGGCAAAACAGATTTCATCTGACATCCAAGGTAATTTTAAAATAAACGGAGCTGTAGGTGATACCTTGGTGGTGTCTTACGGAAACAAAATAGCCGAGCATACATTGGATAATAATTTTGCCCTTAACTTTTCATTTGAAGAAAGTGGAATACAATTGGATGAAGTCATTGTAACCGAGAAAGTACCAGTTCAAGAAGAGGAAATAATTACGGCATACGGCAAAGAAAATAAAGATAAAATTGGCTACGCGGTACAGTCCATATCTGATGAAGATATTGCTCCTGTTTCCACGACCGTAAATAATGCCGTGCAAGGGAAGTTTTCCGGTGTTAGTTTAGGACAAAATGAAGATTTAAGTGAAGTAAAAATGCGTCCTGCTAATTCTATATTGGGGAATAACTATGGTTTAATTGTAGTTGATGGCGTCCCGATGGAAAGGTCAAATTCATATTCTGGTGAAATTGCTGACACAAGTTTTATTGACCCCCAGAACATCGCTAGTATTACGGTATTAAAGGGACTTTCTGCAACAAACAGATATGGGAGTGAAGGAGCTAATGGTGTTCTATTGATTACCACTAAAACTGCCACTTTTGATGGTCCAAGAAAACAAAAAAAAGATTTAGCGCGCTTAACCAATAATGTTTATGATGGCAAGATCAAGGTGAACAGTAAGACCCTGGTGACGCCATATTTAAAAGAGCTGAAAAAAGGAAAAGACCTGCAAGAAGCATACAATATCTATCTAAATCAAAGAGGTAAATATTTGGAAACTTCGGAATATCTGTTGGATGTTTATGGGTTTTTCTATACCTCCAATCAAGAAATAGCGGAGCGAATTTTATCAAACATTCTAGAGAAAGAGGATACCAAATTTGAAGAACTAAGAGGAATGTTTTTAAAATCTGAAGAAAGCGGAAATCATAAAATGGCACTATTGGCCGCCAATAAGATGTTGGATGCCTTTCCAAATAAAATCCAACCCTATTTTGATGTGGCCATAGCTCATAGAAATATGGGAAACTATCAGGATGCCTTGAATATGTTCAATACCATTGCGGATGGTACGGCTAACATAAAGCTAAATTTTGGTAGTCTGGAAAAAGTTGTTGGTACCGAGATACGAAATTTGATAAATAAGGAGCGAAAAAATCTAGACATCAAAAAAGTGAATCAGAAGTATCTGAACAATCTAACCTATAATGCAAGATTGATGTTGGATTGGAACAATCCAGATGCTGAGTTTGTTGTTCAATTTGTAAATCCCCAAAAGCGGTTTTTTAATTGGGAACATACGGACGCAAGTGATAAAAAGAGAATTTTGGATGAATTGCAACACGGTTTTGCCAATGAGCAGTTTGAAATTGTTGGTGCCGATACTAAGGGAGATTGGATATTGAACGTTACTTACCTTGGTAATAGAACAAGTGGCAATAAAGCGCCAACTTTTCTAAAATGTACTGTTCAATACAATTTTGGAAAGCCTAACCAAACTAGTGAGGAACATCTGGTTCGTCTTCAGGATATGGATGATGAACAACAATTGGCCAAATTCACTGTACAATAGCTACACTTGTAAAACCCCCATATTAAATTGTTTTTCAATAGGTGAGTGATTTGCTGCTTCAATTCCCATGGAAACCCATTTTCTGGTTTCCAATGGATCTATAATGGCATCTGTCCATATGCGGGATGCGGCATAGTATGGTGAAATCTGATTATCATAACGCTGCTTAATTTTATCAAACAACGCTTTCTCTTTTTCAGCATCCAATACCTCTCCTTTTTTTTCCAACGAAGCTTTTTCAATTTGCAATAATACCTTAGCGGCGGAATTTCCGCTCATAACGGCAAGCTCTGCACTTGGCCAAGCTACAATCAACCTTGGGTCATAAGCTTTTCCACACATGGCATAATTCCCTGCTCCATAACTATTTCCAATAACTATGGTGAATTTAGGAACGACCGAATTGCTCACGGCGTTTACCATTTTGGCACCATCTTTTATAATACCGCCATGCTCACTTTTACTGCCCACCATAAAACCCGTAACATCCTGTAGAAAGACCAATGGAATTTTCTTTTGATTGCAATTTGCAATAAACCTTGTGGCTTTATCGGCAGAATCAGAATAGATAACACCACCAAACTGCATTTCTCCTTTTTTGGTTTTGACCACTTTTCTTTGATTAGCCACAATACCTACTGCCCAGCCATCAATACGGGCATAACCAGTTAGAATGGTCTTTCCAAAACCTTCTTTGTATTGGTCAAATTCAGAGTTGTCTACCAGTCTTTTAATAATCTCCAACATGTCATATTGATCACCTCTTGATGCCGGAAGAATACCATAAATGTCCTTAGGATCTTCAACTGGTTTTTTGGTCTCAACTCTATTGAAACCAGCTTTGTCAAAATCTCCAATCTTACCAACGATATTCTTTATTTTATCTAAAGCATCCTTATCATCTTTGGTCTTATAATCAATTACTCCACTAATTTCTGAATGGGTAGTGGCACCACCTAAGGTTTCGTTGTCTATACTTTCTCCAATAGCAGCTTTAACCAAGTAACTGCCGGCTAAAAATATGCTGCCCGTCTTATCCACAATAAGAGCTTCATCACTCATAATGGGCAAGTATGCACCGCCAGCAACGCAGCTTCCCATTACTGCAGAAATCTGTGTTATTCCCATACTGCTCATTATGGCATTGTTCCTGAAAATTCTACCAAAATGTTCTTTATCAGGAAAAATTTCATCCTGCATGGGCAGATATACTCCTGCACTATCCACCAAGTATATTATGGGCAGTCTGTTTTCAATGGAAATCTCTTGGGCCCGTAAGTTTTTCTTCCCGGTTATCGGAAACCACGCCCCAGCTTTAACAGTGGCATCATTGGCTACAACAATACATTGTTTACCTTGAATATATCCAATTTTCACCACGACCCCAGCAGATGGACAACCACCATGTTCTTCATACATACCGTCTCCTGCAAAAGCACCAATTTCAACAGTATCTGTATCTTTATCTAAAAGATACTCAATACGCTCACGAGCGGTCATCTTGCCTTTGGCATGATGTTTTTCTATACGTTTTTTACCTCCGCCTAGCTTGACTTCCGTCAATTTTTTTCTAAGCTCTGAGAGTTTTAATTTATTATGATCTTCGTTTTTATTGAAGTTGATATCCATAGTTTATAAACCAATTTCATCTTGTTGGTTAAAGATAAGGAGTTATAATCATTACTTTTGATTACATATGAAAAGTAAAATTAAATGGGGCATTATTGGCCCTGGAAATATTGCCGACAAATTTGCTTCGAGCTTACAACTCGTTGAAGACGCTGAAATTTCTGCGGTAGCTTCTAGAACTTTGGATAAGGCGCAAAAGTTTGCTGATGAATTTTCTATTAAAAATGTATTTGGCAGTTATGATGAACTCTTTGAATCTGACACAGCAGATATTGTTTATATAGCTACACCACATAACTTTCATAAAGATTTAGCAATTAAAGCCATGCAATCTGGTAAGCATGTACTTTGCGAGAAACCGCTGGGCATAAACAAACCTGAAGTTGTAGAACTTATTGAAGTTGCAAAGCAAAACCAGGTTTTTCTTATGGAAGGATTGTGGTCAAGGTTTAACCCATCTATTAAAAAAGTAAAGGATTTAATTGATGAAGGTGCAATTGGGAAAGTGTCCTATTTGCATGCAGATTTTGCTTTTTATGCTTTGGATAGAACTATGGATTCAAGGTTGTTAAATCCCAATTTGGCTTCAGGTTCAATATTGGATATTGGAATTTATCCCATTTTTTTAGCGTATTTAATTTTGGGAAAACCCAAGCAAATCCTCGCTTCTTCCAATTTTCATTCAAATGGAACCGAATTGCAAACATCCATGATTTTTCAATATGAAAACGCACAAGCTATGTTATATAGCGGATTGACCAGTAAATCTGATATGCAAGCAGAAATTTCCGGAAGCGAAGGAGAGTTGTTTATCAATCCCAGATGGCATGAAGCGGATGGCTATACTTTGGTAAAAAATGAAGAAACTCAAAAAGTGGATCTTCCAAAACAGGGAAATGGTTTTATTTATGAGATAAAAGAAGTACATAAATGCATTAATGCCAAAAAACTGCAAAGTGACCTATGGTCACATCAAAATAGCTTAGATTTAGCTGAATTATTGGACGCAGTGCGGGAAAAAGCTGGAGTGAAATTTCCGTTTGAAGCATAAACTACGATTAGGCCACTATGGTTATATCAATTTTTACGATATTTGATTTTCTACTGAACTAACTATATGGGAATGAATAAAAATACAGTGCTCGCTTGGGCTACTTGGATAATGATTTTTGTGGGCATGGGAATGATAGCGTTGGGCGCTTTTAAATATGATGAAGTCGCAGGGTATGGATTTGCTGCCGTAGGTGTTGGTTTCTTTGCAATTGCTTGGGTTTTTAATGCACTTAAAGGTAGAGTATAGCTTTCCAATTTCTTAACTAAAAAACTACTTGATGTCAGACGATAAGAAGGTCATTTTTTCAATGTCCGGTGTTACAAAGACGTTTAAAACTGCTAACACCCCAGTATTAAAAAATATTTATTTGAGCTTTTTTTACGGAGCTAAGATTGGGATTTTAGGTCTCAACGGTTCTGGTAAATCAACCTTGTTAAGGATTATTGCAGGAGTTGACAAAAACTATCAAGGTGATGTGGTTTTCTCACCGGGCTATTCTGTTGGCTATCTAGAGCAAGAACCACAGTTGGATGATGAAAAAACCGTACTGGAAATAGTCAAGGAAGGTGTTGGGGAAACGGTTGCCATTCTTGATGAGTACAATAAAATCAACGATATGTTTGGTTTGCCCGAAGTATATGAGGATGCAGACAAAATGCAGAAGTTGATGGATAAGCAAGCAATACTTCAAGATAAGATAGATGCATCCAATGCTTGGGAATTGGATACCAAGCTGGAAATTGCAATGGATGCTCTACGCACACCAGAATCTGATAAAAAGATTGGGGTGTTGTCCGGAGGTGAAAAGAGAAGGGTAGCACTTTGTAGGTTATTGTTGAAAGAACCAGATGTCTTGCTTTTAGATGAACCCACCAACCATTTAGATGCAGAATCCGTACATTGGTTAGAACATCATTTGGCACAATATAAGGGCACCGTAATTGCGGTAACGCATGACCGTTATTTCTTGGATAATGTTGCGGGATGGATTTTGGAATTGGATAGGGGAGAAGGTATTCCATGGAAAGGGAATTACTCAAGTTGGTTGGGTCAAAAATCCAAACGCCTTGCACAGGAAAGTAAACAAGCCTCAAAACGTCAGAAAACTTTAGAACGCGAACTGGAATGGGTACGACAGGGAGCCAAAGGGAGACAGACAAAACAAAAGGCACGTTTAAACAACTATGACAAACTTTTAAGTCAGGATCAAAAGCGGTTAGAAGAAAAATTGGAAATCTATATCCCAAACGGGCCAAGATTGGGAACCAATGTGATTGAGTCCAAAAGTGTAAGCAAAGCTTATGGGGATAAGCTGTTATATGAAGATTTAAACTTTAGCCTTCCGCAAGCCGGTATTGTTGGTATTATTGGACCCAATGGCGCTGGTAAGACTACAATCTTTAAAATGATAATGGGTGAGGAAACGGCAGATAAAGGAGAATTTATTGTAGGCGATACGGCCAAACTTGCATATGTAGACCAGAGCCATTCCAACATTAACCCAGAGAAATCTATTTGGGAAAACTTTAGTGATGGACAAGAATTAGTTATGATGGGAGGCAAGCAAGTAAACTCAAGGGCATACCTGAGCCGTTTTAATTTTTCCGGAAGTGAGCAAAATAAGAAAGTAAATATGCTTTCTGGAGGTGAGCGTAATAGACTGCATTTGGCGATGACCCTAAAAGAAGAAGGAAATGTATTGCTCTTGGATGAGCCTACCAATGATTTAGATGTAAATACACTACGTGCTTTGGAAGAGGGATTGGAAAATTTTGCAGGTTGTGCGGTAGTTATTTCTCACGACAGGTGGTTCCTAGATAGAATATGTACTCACATTTTAGCATTTGAAGGTGATTCTCAAGTGTATTTCTTTGAAGGTTCTTTCTCGGACTATGAGGAAAATAAAAAGAAACGCCTGGGAACAGATATTATGCCCAAGCGTATTAAATACAAAAAACTTATTCGTTAAAGAATATTAGTTTTCTTTTTCAAATGCTTTTAACCCTTCTTCAAGCAGCTTTTTTGCCTCTTGAAGGTATGCTTTCTGATGGAATTCCAGACTGTTAGGGTCTTTTCCATTTTCAGATGAGTTATGATCAAAGGATTTTGAAAGCAAAATCAATTGTTCAATGGCCTTTTGAGTCGAAACCAACTTATCTTTGGCATGCTTATCAAAAACGGTTATCATTTCCATTTCCATGGAATTCTGTTCACTTTCTTCTGCATCTGAATATGCTTCGTGTTCAAGAGAGCTATTTGCGCTATCTTCAACTACAGCTGTTGCAGTAACACCTAAAGTACATTCGTCTAGAATAGTGATTAACTCATTGATGATGGCAATGGATTTCTTTGAAAAGTAACGCCCTGCATCCCAATCTACGGGATCTGTAGCTTTATTTAAACTTTCAATGGCGTCTAAGGTTTTGTCCTTAGATTTGGCACAACTGCATTCCTCCATGAAGGATTTTGATTTTTCCAGAGCAATCATAGCTCTTTCAGCATAATATGTCTGATGCTCAAAATTGGTTGCGGTTAAAGCCTTTTTTGAATGACTGAGACCATAGGTGACTTTTGCATAAAAATTGTCACACTGATTTGAAAAACTTGTGTTTACAGCAAAAACTAATGCAAATGCAAACAAAACATAGGATTTGGGAGCCATGGTTTAGTATTGATTTGGGTTGATTCACTATCATTAACGACAATAACCCATCAATATTTCATCATTCTAAAAATCATCATTGGGGTACCAGTCCAATTGTACCACCTTTATAGCTGCATCTCCTTTGTTTACAATTTCTTTGAACTTTATCACATCACTTACATTTGGGCGACCTCTATAATGATAAGGATATACCTCTTTGGGCTTAAATTCTAAGACGGCATCTGCAGCACTTGCCTCAGTCATTGTATATGGAAGATTCATGCAAATAAAAGCTTTATCAATATTTTGTAGTGCCCTCATTTCTGGAATGTCCTCTGTATCTCCTGAAAAGTAGATGCGTTGCCCACCTATAGTAAGCACATAACCATTTCCTCTGCCTTTGGCATGAAATTTTAAAGCTTCTGTTCTTAGATTGTACATTGGGATAGCTTCAACCGTAATACCATATCTTTCTTTGGAATCTCCATTGTTTAAAACATCTATTTGAGGGGTAAATTCTTCTGGTATCTTATCTGCTACTGCCTGAGGAGCCATGATTTTGGCTTTTCCAGTGTTTAGCTCCTGCAGTGTTTCCAAACTAAAATGGTCTCCATGGATATCCGTGATTAAAATTAAATCAGGCTGTTTCTGATTCTCAAAAGCTTTTTCTCCTCCAACCGGATCAATATATATGGTAATTCCATTCCATTCCAAAACTGTAGTAGCATGTTCTATCGGAATAATTTTTAAAGCGTTGATTACATCTTCTTTGGACGTAACCATGTCTTTTTGACCCTTAGTTTCCTTACATGCAAGCATTAAGAGTAGGGTAAAAGCAGATAAAAAATATTTTTTTTTCATAACGAAGGAGTTTGTTAGCCCTTTAAAATTAACACTTTCAATATACTGATGGTTATTTTTTTAACATTATTTAATCCTTAATAATCCAAAATAAAAGCTTAAGCGTATATAAACAGAACACAATTGATTAAATACACTTTAAACGCAAGATCAATTAATTTAAAAGTTATGACTGAAACAAAAAGTAACAACGGATTAAAGGTAATAGCTGGTTTACTAGGTGTAGTTCTTTTAGGAACTATTATTTATACAGTAAGCCTTTACCAAGATAAGAAAAAGACCACTACCGCACTTACTCAAGAAAAAGAGTTGGTTGTTGAAGATTTAAACAGCTTGAAATCAGAATATGATAAAGCTATTTTAGAAAGTAATGCTACTAATGAAGAATTGGTTGCTGCTAGAGATAACATTGCAAAATACATTGATTCTGTTCATGGAATGAAAGCTGATATTGCTTCACTTTCTAGATACAGAAGACAAGTTAGCGTTCTTAAAGCTGAAAGAGAAGCTTTGTTAAAGCAAGTTGATTCTTTAACAAGCTCAAACTCATTATTGGCTATGCAAAGAGACAGCACATTTGTTGAACTTGAAAAGCAAACGGTATTTAATGATTCTTTAGTAGTGCAAAACACTCAATTGGCAGATGCTGTTGAAAGAGGTTCTGCTTTAAGTCTTTCTACTTTTACTGTTGATGCAGTTAGAGAAAGAAACAGCGGAAAATTGGTTTCTACTTCAAGAGCTAAATCTACTGATAAATTCAAAGTATGTTTTACAATTGCTGATAACGTAATTGCTGAAGCTGGTGATAGAGAATTCTTTATTGAAGTTCTTGATCCTCAAGGTAACGTATTGGGAGATAGCTTTTCTAAGTCTAGCGAAGAAGGTGCTTCTATAACTTACAGTAAAGGAACTAACTTCTACTACGAAAACAGTTCTTTAGATGTTTGCGATTACATTAACAAGCCTGCTTCAGATTTCCAAAAGGGAAACTACATGGTAAATGTATATGACAACGGTCTAAAATTATTGGGAACTTCTAAGTTCGCATTAAAATAATACACACTATCCGTATTTTATAAAAAAGCCCGGTTCGTTATGAACCGGGCTTTTTTTATTCATTTTGGAAGGCTTTCTATTTCAAACTACCAACCATATCTTCCGGTTTTACCCATTCATCATATTCTTCAGGGGTAACATAACCTAAGTTAACAGCTTCTTCGCGTAAAGTTGTTCCATTTTTGTGTGCTGTATTGGCAATCTCAGCAGCTTTATAATAACCAATTTTGGTGTTTAAAGCAGTGACCAACATTAAAGAATTGTTCAAAAGTGTTTTAATTACTTCATGATTGGGCTCAATGCCACTGGCACAATTAACATCAAAACTTACACAAGCATCACCAATAAGTTGGGCAGATTGCAAAATATTGGAGGCCATCATGGGTTTAAAAACATTAAGCTCATAATGCCCCTGGGTACCACCAACGGCAATGGCAACATCATTCCCTATTACTTGGGCACAGACCATGGTCATAGCTTCACATTGTGTTGGATTTACTTTACCAGGCATAATGGAGCTACCGGGTTCATTTGCAGGGATTATGATTTCTCCAATACCGGAACGCGGTCCTGAAGCCATCATTCTAACATCATTGGCTATTTTGTTTAAACATACAGCAAGCTGCTTTAGTGCTCCATGGCTTTCTACAATGGCATCGTGGGCAGCAAGCGCCTCAAATTTGTTTTCAGCAGTTTTAAACGGATGTTTTGTGAATTGAGCTATATGCTTAGCTACCAAAACATCATATCCTTTTGGAGTATTTAACCCTGTGCCAACTGCGGTTCCACCTAAAGCAAGTTCACTAAGATGGTCTAAGGTATTTTGTAATGCTTTTAATCCATGATCTAGCTGCGATACATAACCTGAGAATTCTTGTCCTAGGGTTAGGGGAGTGGCATCCATTAAATGGGTGCGCCCTATCTTGACCACATCTTTAAATTCTTGTGATTTCTTATATAAAGTATTCCTTAGTTGTTCAACTCCCGGAATGGTAACTTCTACAATTTTTTTATAAGCTGCAATATGCATTCCTGTCGGAAAAGTGTCATTAGAAGATTGGCTCTTATTGACATCATCATTCGGTTGTATGGTTTTTTCGCCCTCACCAATTTTTTTTCCGGCAATTTCATGCGCACGATTGGCTACAACTTCGTTGACATTCATATTACTTTGAGTACCTGAACCAGTTTGCCAGATAACCAAAGGGAATTGATCATCATGTTTTCCTTCAAGAATCTCATCACATACTTGCGCAATCAAATCTCGTTTTTCCACGGCAAGTACTCCAAGCTCGTGATTGGTATATGCTGCTGCTTTTTTTAAGTAGGCAAACCCGTAAACCACATCTAAAGGCATGGAAGCGGGCGCGCCAATTTTAAAATTGTTACGGGATCGCTCAGTTTGTGCTCCCCAATATTTTTCCGAGGGCACTTGTACCTCACCCATCGTATCTTTTTCAATTCTAAAACTCATTTTTTATGTTTTTAAGGATATGCAAAGTTAGGGGTTCATGAATTTATTTTACATGACATATGCACAAATGAATATTTTTTAATTAGAGATTTGTTTTTTTTAATCAAATCACGGTATCTTTGTTAAACAAAAGGAAAAAGTAATGTTTGATTTTGACCAATATTTAGGTTTCTTAGCTTTTTTAACCATTTTGACCATCGGTTTCTGGTTAATGATTTTCTTATTGACTTTTGTAGTGCCTTACTGGTTGTTCGGTAACTTGATAGAAATGTACAAAGAAAAACGCGAGGCTAAAAAAGCCAAACGAAATGAATAAAAAAAGAGGCTTTTAGCCTCTTTTTTGTTATCCGTCAAATTCTATATCATCATCCCCGTTTTCTCCACTTCCTCTGTCCCTTCTGGTTCTCTCATTCTGGGGTTGGTTAAATCGATATAAAAACGATAATGTGATTTGGCGTTCGCGAAATTGAAACTCACTCTCCGTAAAAACATTTTCTGTTCTAGTTTCCGTTCTTCTCTTTCTAGAATTAAATAGGTCGCTAACATTTAAAGAAAGCGTTGCTTTGTCCTTTATTACATCTTTGCTGAAGGCCAAATTTGTAGATAGTATTCCTTTATTTACATTTTGGGCATCAACACGTCTTCCTCTATAAAAAAGATTGGACTGAAAATCAATTGCCCCGGGTAACGGTAACTTGGCACTTAAACGAGTAAACCAAGTAAAGTTATCGGCATCAAAATTTTGAACAACTTCTTCATTTTGAAAATCTATAAACGAGAAATCTCCTCTTAATTGTTGTTGAAAGAGATTTAAATTCCAGGTAAATCGCCAATCTTTCTTCGGAGTATAAGTAGTTGTCAGCTCTCCACCATAGCGCGTATCAGTTGCTAAATTAATTGGTGTGCGCACCTGTATGGGCACTAAAATTGGCTCTGAAGGATTGTTAGGGTTTTCAATTTCAACAAAATCTCCGGTTTCTTGTGTAATAAACTGAAATACCCCTGTTGAACGGTTATAGTAAGCAGAAGTGGTGAACGTTAGTTTATCCCATCTTTTTAAATAGCCCAAATCAAATGCATTGGTGTAGGTTGGATTTAAATCTGGGTTACCTTGAAATAGATTTGTATTGCTAGAACGTGAAGGAAATGGATTAATAAACCTAGATCGTGGCCTTCTAAGTCTACGACTATAACTAATTGTCAATTGTTCCATTTCAGAAAACTCATAGCCCAAAAACAAAGAGGGAAACCAATCCACATAATCTTTATCCGTATTCTCATCAGTTTCCACCAATTCAATACCAATATCTGAAGCTTCTATTCGCAAACCACCAAGGATGCTGAATTTCTTTAGTTTGGTTCCTATTTGCGTGTATGCTGCATTAACATACTCACGGTAGTTTAGCTCATTACTGAAATTTGGATCAACATTTAAAGAGCCATTTGTGTTTAGAATACCAAAATCAAAATCGGTATTAAAATTGTTAAAGGTTCCACGGTATCCCAATTCAAATTGTGATTGATTATCCTTACCAAAGGGTAAAACATAATCAAATTGTGCCAATTGGTTAATTTGACTTTCATCATTGATCGTTTGTTCCGTTGGTAATGAAATATTTTCACCGAGAATTACTTCATCAATTATAGAATTTTCAAAATCCGTTCCTTTGGAATATTGATAATCCATGGTCAATACATGCCCGTCTTTTTTAAACTTTTTCTCATAGTTTAAGGAATACTGTACATTTTCATCTTCTTCATCTTCCAGCGTAAATCTATTTCTTTGAATTGTAGGATTTCTAAGGGCATCAAAATTGAAAAAATCAACATCGACTGTATTTTCCCCATTTGTCTTTCGATAAACAAAAGAATTGGTGATGCTGCTATTTTCCGAAAGGAAAAGTTCAAAACCAAAGTTGGTATTGAATCCATCTCGTTCTCGCCGATATTCTCTAAACTCATCTTGAAAACTATCAGTAGAGCCATCATCATTAAAATTCTCTTGAAGAAACTGCGCATTTCCGGGAGCATTTCTATAGCGGTATGTGGTATTTGAAAAAATATTAAAATTTTCCCTTCTCAAGTTTAAACTTAAAGCTCCACCAAAATTATCTGGGTTTCCAGCAAAAACGTTGACAGAACCGTTCAATCCGGCCGTTTTACTTTGTTTAAGGATAATGTTTAAGATTCCTGCGGTACCTTCAGCATCATAACGAGCGGATGGGTTTGTAATGACCTCAACTTTTTCAATAGCTTCGGCTGGCAACTGTTGCAACGCATCTGGGCTTAGCCCAGAAAGTGCAGAAGGTTTGCCATTTATAAGTATGCGTACGCTTTCATTGCCCCTTAAACTTATATTGCCTTCAACATCAACGGTCACGGATGGTACATTGTCCAGAACATCTGTTACCGAACCACCTTTTACCGTTAAATCACTTCCTACGTTATAGACTTTCTTGTCTAAACGCAATTCAACCGTGGTACGTTCGCCCACAACTTCTACATCTTCAAGCTGTTCTACATCAATAAATAATTTAATGGTACCTAAATCTGTACTAGTTCGCAAGACCTGTGCTTTGACCTCGTATGTTGTGTAAGAAATATATTCTATGCGAATATTATAAACTCCAGGAAAGGTTTCTACCTCAAACATACCCATGGCATCGGTAATGCCGCCTGTTATTCTTTCTGGATTTTTAGTGCGCTGGAGTATTAAAGTAGCATATTCAAGAGGTCGACCAGTATCTGTATCCAATACTTTTCCTGTAATTTTTATTGGATTTGGTCGGTTGCCCTGTCCTTGTGGTCTTTGTGCAATTGTTGTTATCGTACTCAGTAGTAAAAAGGACAGCAGCAGTTTCTTCATATCATTCTTTGGATTTCTTCTTTTTCTTTTTCTTCTTTTTAGCCTTTTTGGTATTGAACCTATTCTCTTGAAGCTCTTGGAATGCATCGAACTTATCTTCTGGTAAGCCAGATTTTAGCTCTTCATTCTGGTTGGCCACTATTTTTTGCAATTCTTCTTGCATTTTGGGTGGATCCAAATTCAATATTCTAAGCTCCATTCTTTTCCGAACGGAATTTATCAAAGTTGTTCTCACTACCGCCTCTTCAAATGGGTTTAACCCTATGGACTCTGTTATGGAGGGCATACGCTCATCAACAAGCTCTTCTGCCGTAAGCGGATCTTCCTTTTTAGGTGTTTCTTGGGCTTGAGGCAACGTACTTTGTCTTCTGCCGTACCCATTATTTCCATATCGATTTCCATATTGAGCCTCTAAAGTGGGCATTGAAAATAGCCCTATTAAGAGCATGAATAAAATGATGGTCTGTGTGTTTTTCATGATTGTATTCAAAATGTATGATTTTAAAATTAGATCAAGGTTTAACCTAGTTTGGTTAAATATATGTTAAATAGATTTCTATCTAAGTTCTTGAATGCAAAACCCTTGCCATTTTTTGGCTCAGTTACACTATTTTATTTATTTCTTCGGAAGGTCTGCCTATTACTGCTTCATTTCCATTTATAACAATAGGGCGTTCTATTAATTTGGGGTTTTCAACCATTGCATCAATGATTTCATTTTCTGAAAGCGTTTTCCCCTTATACTTTTCTTTCCAAATTGCTTCATTCTTGCGAACCAATTCCATGGCAGGAATACCCAATTGTTTGATTATTGTTTTTAGCTCACCATGTGTGGGAACATTTTCTAAGTATAGAACTACTTCAAAATCTTTCCCAGACTTTTCTAAAAGGTCCAAACCTTCACGCGATTTTCTACATCTTGGATTGTGATAAATTTTAATCATATCTATATCTTAATTTATTCTTCGCGTTGCCCCATCATCATGAGGAACGCTTTTAAAAATGAATCTATTTCACCATCCATAACAGCATCAACATTACCAGTTTCATGGCTTGTGCGAACATCCTTTACCAATTTGTATGGATGCATTACGTAATTACGAATTTGAGAACCCCATTCAATTTTCATTTTTGTGGATTCAATTTCGGCCCTTGCTTCTTGTTTTTTCCTTAGTTCTATTTCATAAAGCTGTGATTTAAGCATTTTCATTGCAGTGGCCCTATTATCGTGTTGCGAGCGTGAATCCGAGCATGAAATTTGTATTCCTGTGGGCTTGTGCACCAACTGCACCTTTGTTTCTACTTTGTTTACATTTTGTCCCCCAGCACCGCTAGAACGAGCTGTGGTAATCTCTATATCTGCGGGGTTCACATCAATTTCAATGGTATCATCCACTAAAGGATACACATATACTGAAGCAAAGGAAGTGTGTCGTTTTGCATTACTGTCAAAGGGAGAAATACGCACCAAACGGTGCACTCCATTCTCACCTTTTAACCAACCAAAAGCAAATTCCCCTTCAATTTCCAATGTAACCGTTTTAATACCGGCTACATCTCCTTCTTGATAGTTGAGTTCTTTTACCTTATAACCGTTCTTTTCACTCCACATAAGGTACATTCGCATGAGCATAGCTGCCCAATCACAACTCTCCGTACCACCAGCGCCAGCGGTTATTTGCAGCACAGCAGTGAGTTCATCACCTTCATCGGACAGCATATTCTTGAATTCCAGATTTTCAATGGTAAGAATTGCTTTGTCATATTGCTGGTTCACTTCTTCTTCAGAAATTTCCCCTGCATCTTGGAATTCCATTAAAACTTCTAAATCTCCAACAAGGGACTTAGCAGAATTAAAATCTTCCACCCATCTTTTTTTAGATTTAAGAACTTGCATTTGAACCTGGGCCTGCTGTGGGTTATCCCAAAATCCTGGGGCTATGGTTTTCTCCTCTTCGTTCTCTATTTCAATAAGTTTGGCATCAATGTCAAAGATACCTCCTTAACGCACCAAGGCGCTCTATAAGATCTTTTTGCTGATCTGTAGTAACCATAAAATTAAATTTCAAGCAAAAATAGTGTTTCAATGCTGTGGAGCAACGAAATTTATATAATTTTAGCTACAACTATTCTGATATGAAAAAATACTTTTTTTACGTTTTGCCAATTGTCTTCACGGCCACCTTTTTAAATGCCCAAAGTTTTGATAAAATCAAGGATTATCAAATGTTCAATGGCTACTTCAATTTTTATTACGATGATACTTCCGATAAGATTTTCTTGGAAGTGGATGAGCTGGAAAAAGAATTCTTGTACGTATACTCATTAAGCAGTGGGATTGGTAGTAACGATATAGGTTTAGATAGGGGCCAACTGGGAAATGAACAAGTGGTCTACTTTAAAAAGGCAGGTGCTAAATTGCTTTTAGTTCAGCCTAACTTAAAATTTAGAGCACTTACCAATAATGAATTGGAGCGTAAATCTGTACAACAAGCCTTTGCCAAGTCTGTACTGCATGGGTTTAAGATTGAAGAAGAATCTAAAGGGAAATATTTAATAGATATCACAGATTTTTTAATGCGTGATGCCCACGGAGTTTCAGCTAGATTGAAGCGAACGAAGCAGGGGTCTTATAGTTTGGATAAATCTAAAAGCGCTTGGGCTTTTGATAGGACCAAAGCCTTCCCTAAAAATGTGGAATTCGATGTCACCCTTACTTTTAGTGGAACTCCTGAAGGAAATAATATTCGTTCCGTTACACCAAATGCTAGTTTGGTAACCGTGGCACAACACCATTCGTTGATTGAATTACCAGATGATGATTACAAAAAGAGAGAATTTGATCCACGTTGTGGTTCATATCCATTTTCATATTATGATTATGCAACTCCGGTTCAAGAACCAATACTAAAGCGTTTTGTAACAAGACACCGTTTAGAGAAAAAGAATCCAAGTGCTGCTACAAGTGAAGCGGTTGAACCTATTGTCTATTATTTGGATAATGGAACACCAGAACCCGTTCGTTCTGCCTTATTGGATGGTGGCAGATGGTGGAACCAAGCTTTTGAAGCTATCGGGTACAAAGATGCGTTTCAACTGAAAGTTTTACCAGACGATGCCGATCCTATGGATGTTAGGTATAATGTGATCCAATGGGTACATCGTTCAACAAGAGGATGGAGTTACGGCAGCAGTATTACCGATCCGCGCACTGGTGAGATTATTAAGGGACATGTTAGTTTGGGGAGTTTGCGTATTCGACAAGATTTTTTAATAGCCCAAGCGCTCATGAACAAGCCTTTTGCTGAACGCGATGATAATTACCAGCCCATGTTAGAAATGGCGTTGGCAAGGATTCGTCAGCTTTCTGCACATGAAATAGGACACACTCTTGGTTTTGCCCACAATTTTGCGGCAAGTACAAATGGTAGGGCCTCAGTAATGGATTATCCACACCCACAATTTGAACTTAATGGAAATACTATTGATTTCTCCAATGCTTATGATACGGGTATTGGGGTTTGGGATAAGGTAACCGTTGCCTATTCATATTCAGATTTTACTAGTGGGAAAAACGAAAAAGAAGAACTCAATTCCATTTTGAAGAAAGCGCAAACAGATGGATTACGTTATATCTCTGATCAAGATGCGCGTCCACAAGGTGGAGCACATGCCTTGGCACATTTATGGGATAATGGTAGAAATGCTTCTCAGGAATTGGAAAACGTATTGAAGATCAGAAAAACTGCCATTAATAATTTTTCTATAGATAATGTGCGTACAGGGGAACCCAACTCAGTGCTTGAAGACGTTTTTGCGCCCTTGTATTTTTTCCATAGATATCAAACAGAAGCTGTTTCAAAATTAATTGGTGGATTGGATTATAACTATTCTATAAAAGGAGATGGGCAACGTGCCGTCTATTCCATAAGCCAAGCTACGCAAGAGAATGCTTTAAAATCTATTCTAAGGACTTTAAATGCGGAAGAAGTGGCCATTCCAAAAGAAAAACTGGATTTATTCCCGCCCAGAGCGATAGGTTACGGCCGTTCCAGAGAATCTTTTAAAGGGAGAACAGGAATTTCTTTTGATGCTCTCTCTGCTGCCGAAACTTCTGCCGATATGACCTTGGGGCTGTTGTTGCATCCAGAACGTGCTTCTAGATTGATACAACAAAAAAGTATTGATAAAGATCAATTAGGGTTAAATAATGTTTTTGGAAAATTACTTCAAAATACTATAGAAGAAAATCATAAGGATACTTATTTAAATGAAGTGCAGCAGACCATTAATTTTAGGGTCTTGTACCATATTATGAATCTTGCTGCACATAAAGAAGTTCACCCTCAGGTAAATGCAATTGCGAATGAATCATTGAAGGAGTTAAGAACCTCTCTTTTGAGTAATGGGAAAAGCGCTATTTCTTCAGAAATGGTGAGAAGAATAGATGCTTTTCTAAGCAAACCTTCTGCATTTAAAGTTATTCCAGTTCCTAAAATTCCGGATGGCTCGCCTATTGGGATGGATTGTATGAATTAATCTTCGACCGTAAATGAAAATCAACTTAATAAGTGATACTGTCACCAAACCAACGGCTGGTATGTTGGAAGCCATTATGACCGCCAAAGTAGGTGATGATGTCTTTAAAAATGATCCCAGCGTAAATGCACTGGAAGAAAAAGTAGCTGGCTTTTTTGGAATGGAGGCAGCATTGTTCTTTCCAAGTGGCACAATGACCAATCAAGCTGCCATTAAACTGCATACCCAACCTGGAGAACAGCTAATTTGTGATAAGTATGCCCATGTATATAATTACGAAGGGGGAGGGGTCAGTTTTAATAGTGGGGTGTCTTGTAGATTGGTGGATGGCAATAGGGGAATGATGACGGTTGATCAAGTAGAACAATCTATAAACCCTCCAGATTTTTATCATAGTCCTTTGACTTCTTTGGTGTGTATTGAAAATACCACAAATAAAGGTGGCGGAGCATGCTGGGATTTCCAAGAACTAAAAAAGATTAAAAAAGTTTGTGAGGATAATGGGCTGAACTACCATTTAGACGGTGCTCGTATTTGGAATGCATTAGTAGCAAAAAACGAAGATGCCAAGGCATACGGAAGCTTATTTGACTCTATAAGTGTTTGTTTAAGCAAAGGGCTTGGCTGTCCGGTAGGTTCAGTATTAGTTGGGAATAGAGAATTTATTGACAATGCCCTACGAATAAGAAAAGTGTTGGGCGGCGGCATGCGACAATCTGGGTTTTTAGCAGCAGCTGGAATTTATGCTTTGGATAATCATATAGACAGACTTCAAGAAGACCACAGAAAGGCCAAAGAAATAGGCGAGGTGTTAGAAAAATTGGAATTCATTAAAAAAGTGGAACCAATTGAGACCAATATCATCATTTTTGAGTTAGATGAGTCAAAACTGTCTGCAGAGTCTTTTCTAGGTAAACTTGAAGAAAACAATATTTCCATTATTGGCATGGGGCAAGGAAAACTGCGTATTGTAACGCATTTGGACTATACCAAAGAAATGCATTTGCACTTTTTAAAAGTATTGAAGACTATAGGATAGTAGGACCTATTTAAACAAAGAATCCATTCCTGGAATATTGGGCATCCCATCTTTGGCAACGGCTGCCAATTCTGCTTCGTTAACATTGGTTGCCTTTTCAATAGCTTTGTTCAGGGTTAGAACCAGATAATCCTCTAGCTGTTCCTTATCTTTCATTAAGGAATCATTAATTTCTATGGACTTGATTTCTCTATTGGCCGTTAGGGTAACTTTCAGTTTTCCATCTGAAGATGTTTCATCAATCAATACAGTATTTAAACGTTCCTTGGTTGCCTTCACTTTTTCTTGGGTTTCCTTTAGTTTACCCATCATTCCCATAATATCTCCAAACATCCTATTTCTGTTTATAGTTTTAAAGATTCAAAAGTAGTAATTTGGCATAAATCAAAAACTATGAAGCACTTAGTTTTAAGAAGTACTTTTTTCATTTTATACCTTACTTTTGCCGCCTCTTGTCAAAATATCAAAGAAAAACCTATGAGTGCTCAACATCCAGTTGCAAAAAAGATTCCCGCAAAGCTTGAAAAACATGGTGACGTTAGAATAGACGATTACTATTGGATGAACGATAGGGAAAATCAGGATGTTTTAGATCATTTAAATGCGGAAAACGAGTACTACGCTAAAATGACCTCTCATACCAAGAAATTCCAAGAAGAGCTTTTTCAAGAGATGAAATCTAGAATAAAGGAAGACGATTCTTCAGTTCCTTATAAATACAATGGGTATTGGTATATCACCAAATATGAAACTGGCCAAGAATATCCAATTTATTCAAGAAAGAAAGAAAGCCTTGAGGCAGATGATGAATTGATGTTCAATTGTAATGAGCTTGCCAAGGACCATGAATATTACAACTTAAGAGGGATTTCAATCAGTCCAGACAACACAATGGCTTCTTTTGCGGTTGACACTGTTTCTCGCAGGCAATATGATATTCAAATTAAAAAGTTAGCAACGGGAGAGGTTTATCCAGATAAAATTGAAAATACCACAGGGAGTTCCGTTTGGGGCAATGATGGTAAAACGTTGTTCTACGCCAAAAAAGACCCGGTTACTTTACGTTCAGATAAAATTTATAGACATGAGTTAGGGACTCCATCTACTGATGATGAACTTATTTTTCATGAAAAAGATTCAACGTTCAATACGTTTGTTTATAAAACGAAGTCTAGAAAGTTCATAGTAATAGGTTCAGTAAGCACACTTACTTCAGAATATCAAATTTTGAGCGCTGATGACCCAAAAGGTGATTTTAAGATTTTTTCACCTAGAGAAAGAGGGTTAGAATATTCAATCGCACATTATAATGGAAATTTCTACGTCCTTACCAATAAAGATGGTGCTACCAATTTTAAATTGATGAAAACTTCAGATGAAAACACCTCTTCTAAAGATTGGGAGGAGTTTATTCCGCATAGGGAAGATGTGTTATTGGAAGATGTGGATATATTCAAAGACTACTATGTGCTTTCAGAGAGGGAAAATGGACTTAATCAGCTAAAAATCTCTCGTTGGGATAAAACTGATAGTTACCATTTGCCCTTTGCTAGTGAGACCTATGTAGCAGGGACATCCGTTAACCTTGATTTTAATACTAAGGAACTTCGATATTATTACAATGAAATGGGAGCACCATATGCCATCATTGATTTTAATATGGAGAAAAAGACCCAAAAGGTTTTAAAGGAACAAGAAGTTCTAGGAGGTAAGTTTGACAAAACAAACTACCGAACGGAACGACTATGGGCAACCGCAAGAGATGGGGTTAAAGTTCCGATTTCATTGGTGCATCATAAGAATACCAGCTTGGACGGCACCAGCCCTTTGCTTCAATATGCTTACGGTTCTTACGGAAGCACGATTGACCCATATTTCTCATCTATTCGTTTAAGCCTATTGGATAGAGGATTTGTTTATGCCATTGCTCATGTTAGAGGAGGGGAATATTTGGGGAGGCCATGGTATGAAGATGGAAAATTACTGCAAAAGAAGAACACATTTACGGATTTCATTGATTGCTCAAAATTCTTAATAGAGAAAGAATATACAAGCGCAGATCACTTATATGCAAGCGGTGGCTCTGCAGGAGGGCTTTTAATGGGAGCTATCGTAAATATGGCCCCTGAATTATATAACGGAGTAGTTGCGGCGGTTCCATTTGTTGATGTGGTAACGACCATGTTGGACGATTCGATCCCCTTGACCACAGGTGAATATGATGAATGGGGAAACCCTGGTGACAAGGAATACTACGATTATATGAAGTCTTATTCACCATATGATAACGTTGTTGCTAAAGATTATCCCAATATTTATGTTTCCACAGGCTTGCACGATTCACAAGTACAGTATTGGGAACCAGCTAAATGGGTCGCAAAGTTAAGGGAACACAAAACAGACGATAATATCTTGTTTTTGGATACCAATATGGATGCTGGCCATGGAGGTGCTTCTGGACGCTTTGAATCCTTGAAGGAAACAGCAAAAGAATACGCATTCATACTTGATCTAGAAAGCAAGATACCTTAAAATAAAAATTGTTATTTTTGCACCGAATAAATTTTGAGGTAATCTAAATTCATTCCTTACCTAGACCCAGTTATGAGAAAACAGATAAATGCTTATAGCAATATTCTTGATTTAATTGGAAATACCCCCTTAGTTAAGCTAAATAAGATTGCAGACCCGCTTACCGGAAATTTCTACGCTAAAATTGAATCCTTTAATCCTGGTCATTCTTCTAAAGATAGAATTGCCGCCTATATTATTGATGAGGCCGAGCGCAAGGGAATTCTTAAGCCCGGGAGCACCATTATAGAGACTACATCTGGAAATACAGGTTTTAGCCTAGCCATGGTTAGCATTGTAAAAGGGTATAAATGTATTTTGGCGGTAAGTTCAAAGTCATCCCCAGATAAGATAGACATGCTTCGCTCAATGGGAGCCAAAGTATATGTTTGTCCTGCGCATGTTAGTGCAGATGACCCAAGATCTTATTATGAGGTGGCAAAGCGACTGCATAATGAAACCAGCAATTCTATATACATTAACCAATATTTTAATGAGCTGAATATAGAAGCGCATTATAAGACTACAGGCCCAGAAATTTGGAATCAGACCAATGGAGCAATTACGCATTTAGTAGCTTGTAGTGGCACAGGAGGTACCATTTCTGGCATTGCCCGCTACTTGAAAGAACAAAACCCCGATATAAAAGTATTAGGGGTTGATGCTTATGGTTCTGTATTGAAAAAATATCACGAAACGGGTGAATTTGACCATAACGAGGTATATCCATATAGAATTGAAGGCTTAGGTAAGAATTTGATTCCTGCAGCAACTGATTTCAATTGTATTGACCGTTACATCAAAGTGACAGATGCTGAAAGCGCGCACATGGCCAGAAAAGTATCCAACACAGAAGGTATGTTTGTTGGTTATACCAGTGGTGCGGCAATGCAGGCTTTATATCAATTAGACACTGAAGGAGAGTTTTCTGAAGACAGTAACGTTGTGGTTATATTCCCAGATCACGGTTCAAGATATATGAGTAAAGTGTATAGCAACGAATGGATGGAAAACCAAGGGTTCTTTGATACAAAGAATGCCGAAACACCTGAAAAAATAGAATATATCAAGTAAGCTAATGCTTGACAATGTAAATGACTAAACGGCAATGGTTTCCATTACCGTTTTTTTATATACCAAATTCATTATGCGAGGTTGGCATAAAATCTATATTTTTGCACTTGAAACAATTTTGAGGTAGATGAGAGATTTATTTGATAGAATCATTGAAAATAAAGGTCCCTTGGGAAAATGGGCATCACAAGCAGAAGGTTATTTTGTGTTTCCAAAATTAGAAGGTCCTATCTCCAACAGAATGAAATTCCAAGGTAAAGATGTTATTACATGGAGTATCAATGACTATTTGGGGCTTGCAAATCTACCTGAAGTTAAAAAAGTTGATGGCGATGCTGCCCACGAGCATGGTTCAGCCTACCCAATGGGTGCGCGTATGATGAGCGGCCATACGGATTTCCATGAGCAATTGGAGCAAGAGTTGGCTGCATTTGTAAACAAAGAGTCTTCCTATTTATTGAATTTTGGTTACCAAGGTTTTATGTCTGTTATTGATGCTTTGGTATCAAAAGATGATATTATCGTGTATGACGTAGATTGCCACGCCTGTATCATTGATGGGGTTCGTTTGCATATGGGTAAACGTTTCACCTTTAAACATAACAATGTTGAGAGTTTAGAAAAAAACCTGGAGAGAGCTACAAAAATGGCTACAGAAACAGGTGGAGGAATACTTGTAATTTCTGAAGGTGTTTTTGGAATGCGGGGAGAGCAGGGAATACTTAAAGAAATTGTTGCACTTAAGAATAAATTCAAGTTTAGATTCCTTGTTGATGATGCTCACGGATTTGGAACTCTTGGTAAAAGAGGAGCAGGAGCAGGAGAAGAGCAGGGAATTCAAGATGAGATAGATGTCTATTTGGCAACTTTTGCCAAATCAATGGCAAGTACAGGAGCTTTTGTGGCTGCTGATAAAGAGATAATAGAATATCTAAAATATAATCTAAGATCTCAAATGTTTGCTAAATCATTACCCATGATTTATGTAAAAGGCGCTCTTAAACGTTTAGACATGTTGCGCACAATGCCAGAGCTTAAGGCAAAACTGTGGGAAAATGTAAATGCCCTACAAAATGGTCTTAAGGAACGTGGTTTTGATATAGGAACTACTACTAGTTGTGTTACACCAGTTTATTTAAATGGCAGTATCCCCGAAGCAATGGCTTTGGTCAAAGATTTACGAGAAAACCATGGAATATTCTGTTCTATCGTGGTTTACCCCGTAATACCTAAGGGGTTAATTTTATTACGTTTAATACCAACTGCCACACATACCATGCAGGATATACTTGAGACCCTGGATGCATTCTCTGCCATACGTGAGCGACTAGAGAACGGAACTTATAAAAGACTTTCTGCGGCTGTTGCAGCAGCAATGGGGGAGTAGTTATAGTGCTTTTCTGTATGTCCTTCTTCGTTTGTGGGTAACTGGATCAAAATGTTTCCAAATTTGCCTGATAGCTGTATTTTCTTCTAATTCTGGGGTTCTAATACAATTGAGAATACCTCTTTTCAGGAAGGTCTTATGATATTCATTGAAAATTACAGCCGTTACCCCTCTGTTTTGATAATCTGGGTGAATACCAATCAAATAAAAGATAACATCCTTGCTATGTTTTCGAGCTTTTAAGAGATGGAAAACCCCTGTTGGAAACAATTTTCCTTTTGCTTTTTGTAACGCTTTAGAAAATGAAGGCATGACAATGGCAAAAGCGACCAAGTTATCCTGTTCATCAACTACAAATTTTATATACTCCGGATTTATAAAACTGATGTATTTCTTTTTAAAATATTCTTTTTGTACATCTGTGATTTTTACAAAAGAGGCAAGGCTGGAGTATGAACTGTTGAATAGATCAAACATTTTGTCTACCCATGGCATTATTTCTTTGCTATTCGTGAAATTAAGTTCCCTTAGTTTATACCTTTTTTTAATCAATAAATTGGCTTTGGAAAATATCTTGGGGTCGGCATTTGCAAACGGAAACTTATTTTCTAAATATTCTTTTTCCTTTACAAGCCCGTGTTTTTCGTAATGGGATTGGTAATATGGGTGATTATACCAAGTAATCATGTTACCAATATGGTCAAAACCTTCGGTTAATACGCCTACCTTATCCAAATTAGAAAAACCAACTGGCCCTTCCATATATTCAAGTTGTTGTTGCTTTCCAATTTCCGCCACCTTTTCCAATAAAGCCTTAGAAACCTCAAAGTCATCAACAAAATCGAACCAGCCAAACCTCATTTTTCTTAGTTGCTGCTCGTTTACCTCTATCCAATTTATGATTGCGGCTACTCTCCCCACCAGCTTACCATCTTTATAGGCAAGAAAATATGAGGCTTCGGCATTTTGAAAAACAGGATTTTTGTCCGCATCAAAAGATTCTAACTCATCTTTGATAATGGGAGGTACCCAATATTGGGAATCTTGATATAACGAAAATGGAAACTTTACAAATTGTTTTAAATCAGCTTTGGACTGAGCTTGCTTTATGGTGACCATACATTATTTTTTGTAAGGCCAATATTAGGAATATTCTAAACAGAAGAAAAATGATACCCGTAAAACTTAAAAGTCTATTTTATCTTTTTTCTTTTTCTTTTTTTTCTTTTGTTTTTTCTTTGCCGAATTTTTTGAGATTTTTCCGTTCTGGCCGCCTTTTTGATCCTCAATTGCCACTAGTTTATCCTTGTGGAAATCCAATCGATATGAAAAACCTAAAACAGCAAAAATACGGGAAGGGGAGTTCTTAAAATTGGAGCCTAAATGAAAATCTGCTTGAAAGTCTGGGCTAACCAAATATGCTACACCTGAGCGTAATAAAATATCTGAGTATCTATCACTTTTAATTCCTTGGTTTTCAATAAAAACACTCCATTTGGGATCTTTAAATGCATGCGAAAGCGAAACGGCATAGCTCAATTCTGGAAAATCCGTTCCAATTCTATCATAAGCGAAATTGGAAATAAGTACAAACCGTGGTGAAAGCCTACTTTGAGTTGCAATAGCTGCCCTAGGAGATACTGTTGGGTCACCTACATAAAATGGATTCTCCCCTAAATTAAAAGTAGCTCCTGCGTAAAGGGAAACTGCGGGAATTAAGTTCTTCCATTGAAAGACATTGTTGGCCCTCCAGCTATAAAGATTAGGTTTATTATTCTCTGGATTCTTAAAAGGGTCAAAAATCAGATACTTTAATCCTAACCTATTTCTAGAAAAATCTGTTCTGGTTTCATCTGTACCTAAATCTGTAAAAGTTATATTTTGATTTATGAAGGTTCCTTCATAGTTAATTTCCAATGTTTCAAAGAGCAATCCGTATCTGATAGAGAAGTCCGCTCCAAAAATATTTGAATCAGAATTTATCGAGGCGTTGTCCTGCTGCTCATAAACTAGTCCGACTTCTACCTGGGCCACATTTTTCCCAACAGCATAGGCACTCACTGCTCTACCAGGTCTGTTGGAGTTAATTACATCTGTGTATTGTGCATTAGTAAAAAGCGGAACAAAAAAGAGGACAAAAAGGGTTTTCTTTATAATGTGGAGATCCATATAACTGATTTTAATACTATTTTAAGATACTTTCGGGCTTATTAAAAGACTAACAATGTAATTTTGACGCAATAGCTATTGTTATATGGTTTTATTACAAACGATTTTAGTACTTGTATTAGTATACTACGCAGTAAAAATGCTTTTAAAATGGTTGGCACCCAAACTGCTTAATTATGCTATGAGGAAAACCCAAGAACGTTTTGGACAACAATTTGGCAACTATCAGGATTTTGGAAATAAACCTGATAATGAAAGAAAGGCCACATCTTCTAAAAAATCATTTAGAAAGCCCAATCCTTCAAAAAAAGTTGGAGAATATATAGATTTTGAAGAAATTGACTAATATTTGTCTTTTCAAAATCAATCCATGAACCTTTCTCCAAAAGCCGTTATCACCAATATTTGTGTAATTGCTTTATTCATTTTAGCCTCACTAGTATACTTTTACCCGGTGCTTCAGGGCAAAGCGATTTTTCAATCGGACATTGCCCAGTACAAAGGTATGTCCAAGGAGCGAAATGACTACAAGGAATTGACGGGGGAGGAATCTTATTGGACCAATAGTGCTTTTGGCGGGATGCCCACATATCAGTTAGGAGCCAATTACCCACATGATTATATCAAGAAATTAGACAGACTGATTCGGTTTTTACCAAGACCGGCGGATTATCTGTTTTTGTATTTGATAGGATTTTATGTTCTAATGCTCTGTCTAAAGGTTGAATACCGATTAGCGGTCTTGGGTGCCTTGGCTTTCGGCTTTTCCACATATCTCATTATTATTCTTGGTGTGGGGCACAATGCAAAGGCACATGCGCTGGGCTACATTCCTATGGTTTTAGGCGGAATTGTGCTTGTTTTTAGAAAGAAGTATTTATTGGGCTTTATCCTTACTGCTTTAGCGATGGCATTGGAAATTAATGCCAACCATTACCAGATGACCTATTATTTTATGCTGTTGGTTCTAGTCCTGGGGTTAGTTCATCTGATTTATGCCATAAAGGACAAAAAGTTAAAACACTATTTTGTTTCGGTTGGAATTTTGATTGCAGCGGTCGCATTATCCATAGCTACAAATGCGACAGGTCTTATGGCCACTAAAGAATATGCAGATTGGAGTACCCGTGGAAAATCTGAGTTGACTATAAAACCTGACGGTAGTTCAAAGGAAATTGAGAGCGGTCTTGATAAAGAATACATTACACAATATAGTTATGGCATAGCGGAGTCATTAAACTTATTTTCTCCGCGATTATTTGGGGGTTCTGGAAATGAAGATTTAGGAAAAAAATCCAAGGCTTATGAATATTTGACTGGACAAGGTCTTTCTCCAACAAAGGCACTTGAATTTTCAGGAGGTATGCCATTATACTGGGGGAACCAGCCAATAGTGGCAGGACCTGCATATGTGGGTGCTATAATATTCTTTTTGTTTGTACTCGGCTTGTTTATGGTTAAAGGCAAGAAGAAATGGTGGTTATTGACAGGTGCTATTTTAGCCTTGTTATTGTCTTGGGGGAAAAATTTCCCGGCGTTGACAAATTTTATGATTGACTATTTTCCGCTATACAATAAATTCCGAGCAGTATCGTCTATCCAAGTCGTTTTGGAGTTGTGCCTTCCAGTTCTTGGTATTTTAGGAGTAAGAGAACTTTTTAAATCAAACGTAAAAGCAACAAAAAAACTGACTGCACTCAAACTTAGTTTCTTTATAACCTTAGGCTTGGGTGTATTCATATTTTTACTGAAAGGCTTTTTTGATTTTGATGGCTTACGGGATGAAACGTATAGAGGCTACTTTGGAGATGAGTTAATGACCATGATTCATAGGGATAGAGAAGCCGTTTATGTAAGTGACACGATTAGATCTTTGATTTTTGTTTTGCTGACCGCTGTTGCTTTATGGCTTTTTATAAAGGAAAAACTTGGCAAAAACCTAGTTACACTGGTTTTGGGAGCATTGATTTTGTTTGATTTGATAGGAGTGAGCCTACGTTATGTAAACAACGATGATTTTGTTCGCCAAAGAAACGTCAATACACCGTTTCAGGCCAATCAAATAGACGAACTGATTAAACAGGACAATTCTGTGTTTCGAGTTTTTGATCCACAAGAAGGGTTAAATGGCGCTAGGACCTCTTATTTTCATAATTCGGTTGGAGGGTACCATGCAGCAAAACCTAGACAACTTCAAGATTTGTTTGAACACCATTTGTACCAAAACAATATTGAGGTATTGAATATGTTGAATGTAAAATATATCATTCAACAGGACGAAGAAGGGAATAGTTTTCCGGCCGTTAATGATAATACCAATGGAAATGCATGGTTTGTGGAGCAATTAAAATTTGTTAAATCTGCAAATGATGAAATCCAAGGATTAAAGGGGTTTGAATCTAAAAAGCAAGCGGTAATCAATACCAATACATATCCAACAGTAACAAAATCCAATTATGTTGTTGACTCAACTGCATCAATACAGCTATTGGATTATCGACCTAACTATATCAAGTATCAATCAGCAAATACCAACGATGGTTTTGCTGTGTTTTCTGAGATGCATTATCCATCTGGTTGGAATGCCTTTGTTGATGGAAAAGCCGCGCCGCATTATAAGATAAATTATGCACTGCGTGGAATTAAAGTGCCAGCAGGTGAGCATGAGATTGAGTTTAAATTTGAACCTGAAATCATTCAAACAGGAAGTAAAATTGCCTTGGGCAGTTCTATTTTACTTGGACTCATTATTGTTGGGGGCCTTGGATTTTCACTTCGGCCTAAGAAATCAAAAACCAAGTCTTAATGCGTAAAATCTTGGTCATAACATACTATTGGCCACCAGCTGGTGGACCGGGAGTACAGCGATGGCTAAAATTTGTAAAATACTTAAGGGATTTTAATATTGAACCCATTGTATATATTCCCCAAAACCCAAGTTACCCCATTATAGATGAAAACTTGGTCAATGAAATTCCAGAAGGTATTCAAATATTAAAACAGCCTATAAAAGAGCCTTATGCATGGGCTTCTTTGTTATCTAAAAAAAAGACCAAAACTATTAGTTCTGGTATTATTCAAGAAAAGAAACCATCTATTGTAGAGAGAACTTTGCTTTGGATCAGGGGAAATCTATTTATTCCCGACGCTCGTAAATTTTGGGTAAAACCATCTATAAAATATCTTTCAGGGGTTATTGAAAAGGAAGGGATTAAGACGATTATCACTTCAGGACCTCCTCATAGTTTACATTTAATTGGACTTGGTTTAAAGCAACAAGAGGAAATACAATGGATCACTGATTTTAGGGATCCTTGGACTTCTATTGGCTATCATAAGAAATTGCGGTTATCAAAATCTTCTGAAAAAAAACATAAAGCGTTGGAAAGAGCGGTACTTGTTGGTTGCGATAAAATTGTAGTTACCAGTATCATTACAAAAACGGAGTTTGAACAAATTACAAATAAGCCAATTGAGGTCATTACCAATGGGTTTGATGAAACTCTTGATCCGATTACACTGGATGCTGATTTTACTATTTCCCATGTTGGTTCTTTGCTCACAGGGAGAAACCCAATTGCATTGTGGAAAGCATTAAAAGAATTGATTGAAGAAAATGTAGCTTTTAAAAACCAGCTAAAAATTAAATTGACGGGCGTAGTAGGGGAAGAGGTCGTAGAATCTATTAGCTCTAATGGATTGGATTCGTATGTACAGCACTTAGGTTATCTCTCTCATGAAAAAGTATTGGAAATACAGCAAAAGTCACAAGTTCTTTTATTGTTAGAAATTGATTCAGAAGAAACTAAAGGGATAATCCCTGGAAAACTGTTTGAGTATTTAAATGCCAAACGCCCCATTTTAGCGGTGGGTCCTAAAGGATGGGAAGCAGGAAAAATTGTTGAAGAAACCGGTTCCGGGGAGATATGCAATCAAAGTGATAAGACTGTTTTAAAAAATGTACTTTTAAACTGGTTTGATAAATATGAAAAGGGAGCGTTGCATTTTAATTCTAAAGGAATTGAAAAGTACCACAGAAAAGAACTTACCAAAGCACTGGCAAATTTCATTCAATGGGAATCGTCTTAAAGCAGTCTTTAAAAAACATTAGCATCACCTATTTGGGGTTTGTTTTTGGAGCGATAAATACATTGTTTCTCTACACTAAGATTTTGCCTGATGAATATTTTGGCTTGGTTACTTTTATATTGGCCTCTGGCGCTATTTTAATGCCGTTAATGGCATTTGGCGTGCACAATACCATGGTGAAGTTTTATAGTAATTATCAAAATTCTGAAAAAGATGGTTTCTTGACTTTGATGTTGTTAATACCGTTACTTGGTATTTTGCCTTTGGGCATTATCACCTTTTTATTTCAAGAACAGTTAGGGGCTCTGATTTCACAGGTAAACCCCATGGTGAAAGATTATGTCTGGTATGTTTTTTTGGTAGCGCTATCCATGGCATATTTTGAAGTATTCTTCTCTTGGTGTAAAGTACATTTAAAGTCGGTTTTTGGCAACTTCATGAAAGAGGTGTTTGGACGTATTGGGGTTTCTATATTACTATTGCTGCTATACTTTGATGTAATCTCTTTGGACCTTTTCTTTAAATGTTTGGTTGGTCTTTATCTTTTAAGAACTGCCATTATCAAACTATATGCTTACAGCATTCGTTTCCCGAAGTTTAATTTTAGTTTCCCTTCTAACACCAAGGAGATACTTGTTTATACTTTTTTGATTATTCTAGGCGGTTCTGCGGCTTTGATTTTATTGGAAATAGACAAGGTGATGCTGAATCAGTTTATTAAAATTGAAAATGTGGCTTACTACGGGGTGGCGGTTTACATTGCTACGGTAATTATTGTGCCTTCCAGGGCAATGCACCAAATTACCTATCCTTTAACCGCTGAATTGTTGAACTCGGGCAATCTTTTTGGACTGGAAACCTTGTATAAAAAAACTTCCTTGACCTTGTTTATTGCTTCAGGAATATTATTTGTATTGATTATTCTCAATTTGGAAGACTTATACCAACTACTTCCAGAATCTTACAGAAATGGATTTGCCATTGTTTTTTTGATTGGTTTGGCAAAGGTGTTCGATTCTATGTTAGGGAATAATAATTCTATTTTATTCAATTCAAAATACTATAAAACGGTACTTATTTTTGGTATCTGTCTTGCCTTGCTTACCATACTTCTTAATCTTCTGCTTATTCCTAAGCTTGGACTGGAAGGTGCTGCACTGGCCAGTTTTATTTCCATATTCATATTTAATTTAGTAAAGCTTGTTTTTGTAAAGCTAAAATTTGGTTTCTTACCTTTTACGGGAGCTACATTTAAAGTTTTTGCTACACTGATGTTATTGGGTATATTATTTCATCTTTTGCAGTTTCCGTTTCACCCCATCATAAATATCATTTTAAAATCTGCACTAATTGTGTTGATGTACCTTGGTATTTTATATCGTTTTGAAATTTCAGAGGATGTTTCAGGGGTACTTTCCAAATGGCTGAAAAGAAAAACCCCGTAGCGGATAAATCCAACTACGGGGTAAACAACTAACCAACCTAAAAACTATCTTTATTGCACTCTTCGTGAGCTTCTTGCTCTAGTGCCTGAATTACTACTTCTTTTTGAACTTGTATTACCAGAACTTCTTTTTACTGTTGTCTTAGTACTTCTGGATACAGTCCTTTTTGGTGCACTACTTCTACTTGCAACCGACCTGCTTGTATTTTTTCTAGCCTGTGGCCTTTTATAAGTATTAGTTGTACTGCGGGTAACCGTTTTGCTTCTTGGGCTTGTGGTTACTTCTCGTTTGGTTACAGTTCTACTGTTCGGCTTTCGCGTCACTTGTCTTTGTGTAACCGTTCTGCTGTTATTATTGCTTCTTGAGGCAACATTTCCTCTTCTATACTCACTCTGTTTTACTGTTCTACTAGTGCCAGTATTTCTTTTTACACTGTTATTAGAACGGCTTACAGCATTTCCTTTTCTATAGTTACCTTGATCAACAGACCTTCTTGTGGTAGTATTTCCACTCACTCTTCTGGTATCCGATCTATAATCGTTACGATTTACAGATCTATTGGTTCTACCATAATTATCATTTCTTCTTACACTATTGTTTCGTTGCGAAACTCTTCTGTCATTTCTATAGATATTGTCTCTTCTATGCCTTCTATCGTTTCTATATGTTTTACCATAAGATGCATAAGATCTTCTATAGTTGTTTCTGTAAGGTCTGTAATACGTATATCTTACAGGGTTGTAGTACCTTCTATATGGTCTGTTATAAACATTACAAAACGATACTGCCGGTCTTGCAAAATACCTATGAAAAGGTCTGTACACATAATGTCTGTTATAGATATTGATATATCCAGTATGGTGACTAAATACACCACCATTGTAAAAAACGTTCAATCCACCAAGTCTACGTACACGACCGTTTCTGTACCATACATCAATACTACCTATTTGTGATACACGTCCGTAATGGTCATAATAAACAGGGATGTTTTCTACTTGTACTACAGAACCGTAATCATCATATTGAACAAAAGGGTTGTAGTTATATCCTGAGTTAAATGTTAAACCAACATTCCCAACACGGGCATTGACACCAACATTTACTTGATTGTCTATATAAAAATCAAATTCTCCATCGGGATATACAGAAAACGTAATTCCATTTTCTACAAAAATGAAAGAGTTTCCGTATCTATAAGCATTGCTGATGGCAACCTTATCTTCCATGGTGGTAGCTTTGATACTTGGAGTACCTAAAAGAACCGCTGCAAAAATGAGTACTAAATGTTTCATACTATAAGGTTTTAAATTCCGAATGCAATTATTCACATCCCGACAAGTAAATACCAAACAGCGTGCCAAAAAAAAATAATTAAATCTAACTAATTGATTATTAGGTATTTATTTTAAAAATGATTTAGATATTTTTATTTGCAGACTTAATTCTAAGATTGATGATGGTGAATTTCATGAAAGGAGAGTTTGGTTTGATGCCCATTTGACATAGAGCTAGGTCAACCTTTTATTCTTTAAAGTTTTTTGGGAAGAATCACCAATAATTGCCTAATACTTGCCAAATGGGAAAACAATACGATAGGTACAATTACAGCTGGCAACCATACAAATGGGAAATACGCTACACCTATATTGGGTTGGTCAAACGCCAATTTTTGGAAAGGAGTTTGAGCGCTAAAAATGGCTATAGTAAGGATGTTTAATAAGAGCAATAAACAGACAATGTTCCAAAGTAACAGGCCTTTTTTGCCAATCCAACCTTTTACAAAAAACAAATAATAAATAATAGGAGCCGTAATTCCTGAGAGTATATCGTAATTGTAGCCTTCAAAAGTCATGAGTTCGGGAATCAATCCATCTAAAAAGATGGCAAGCAAGACAAACTCAACAGGAACTCTAACCATATGAAGCAGTGTTAACCATTTTAAATCCAAACCATCCACAAACTTACGTCCATCCTGCAACAGAAAAACGGCTAGAATAAATAAGATTGCCGGACCAATTAAAAAAACAAACCGTGGCGGAAAAGCTTCTACATTTCTGTAAAACCCGGAAATTCCAAGTATGCCCGTGATTATCATCCAGATGGTAATACCCACTATCACTTTTATGTTCTTTGATGCTTTGAAAAGAAACCAAAGTGTAATTAGGGTGGTCAGCACAAACCCTATGGATAGATACATTGATGATTCTGCCATTTGTATAAAGTTTATATGACAAATTTCCATTGAACCTTATAAATATTACTTGACAAAAGGCAAGAAATAATATTACTGCAGATTTCTTCTAAGTCTGCTCAACGTGCTATCTGTTACTCCAAGATATGAGGCAATATGTTTTAATTGAGCATATTTCAAAATCTTGGGATTAGTAGTCAATAATCCTCGATATCGCTCTTCCGCCGTTTTGTTGATCATGGCATAACTTCTTTTTTTGGAAGCAATAAAACCCTTCACCAGGACGGCACGGCCAAAATCACGAAAAGCATGTTTATTATGAAAAAGGGCATTGAGTTCTTCGTAAGAAATTCGATAGCCAGTGCATTCTGTAACTGCTTGAACATTAACTTCTGAACGAACACGATTGAAAAAACAAGTAACATCAAAGACAATATTGTTTTCAACAAAAAAATCGGTTGTTATTTCATGGCCCTCCAAATCATATAAAAATGTGCGCATCAAACCTTTTTCTAAATAGAAGTAGTCATCGCTTATTTGATTTTCCCTTACTAGAAATTCACCTTTGTTCAATTTCTTATGTTGAAAACTGGCCACAATTTCCTGTGCCTCACTTTTTGGGATGGCAACAGTATCGAGAATAAACGTTAACAAAGGATTTATTTCTTCTGGCATATCGTATTGAAAATAGTTATCAGAACATTATATATGTTATAGTTTTTCTGACAAGTACTTTGCAGTATGTGAATTTTTATTTTGAACCAACTCTTCTGGAGTTCCCTCGGCTAGTAAATAGCCTCCATTTTCACCACCATCTGGACCAAGGTCAATAATATAGTCAGCACATTTTATCAATTCAATATTATGCTCTATCACAATAACGGAATGTCCTTTGGCTATAAGTTCATCAAAAGATTTCAGCAGTTTTTTTATGTCGTGAAAATGTAGTCCCGTGGTAGGTTCATCAAAAATGAACAATGCTTTTTCCTTGGTATTTCCCTTTACTAGAAAGGAAGCCAATTTAATACGTTGTGCTTCGCCACCAGAAAGGGTAGAGGAGGATTGCCCTAAAGTAACATAGCCTAAACCTACATCCTGCAATGGTTGTAACTTGTTTACAATCTTGTCTTGTTTATGGGTTTTAAAGTGTTCAATGGCTTCATCAATTGTCAAGTTTAAGATGTCATCAATACTTTTACCTTCAAACTGAACTTCAAGAATTTCTTTTTTGAAACGTTTACCAGAACAGACATCACATTCCAAATGCACGTCCGCCATAAATTGCATTTCTACTGTAATCTCACCTTCTCCCTTACATTTTTCGCAACGTCCTCCATCTACATTAAATGAAAAGTGCTTGGGTTGATACCCTCTTAATTTACTCAACCTTTGCGAAGAGAAAAGATTACGGATATCGTCATAGGCCTTTATATAGGTAACCGGATTAGATCGAGAAGAACGACCGATTGGATTCTGATCTACAAACTCTACATGTTTTATATGACTGTATTTGCCTTCTACTTTAGTAAACTGACCGGCTTTTTCACCGTAACCACCTACTTCTTTTAAAATAGTGGGGTATAATATTTTTTTGACCAAAGTACTTTTTCCACTACCGGAAACTCCCGTTACCACGGTAAGTACATTTAAAGGAAAGGTAGCGTCTATGTTTTTAAGGTTGTTTTCTCTTGCTCCCTTTATTTGAATGTAATGCTTGGAGTTTCTACGTTCTGAAGGCACTTTGATTTCCCTGGTACCATTTAAGTAATCTGCTGTTAGGGAATTGGATGTCAGAATTTGGTCCAGGCTACCTGTAGCAACAACTTCACCACCTAAGGTTCCCGCCTCTGGACCTATATCTATAACTTCATCAGCGGCTTTCATGATATCTTCGTCATGCTCAACCACAATAACAGTGTTTCCCAAATCTCGAAGGGACAACAATACTTCAATTAGGTTTTCGGTATCTTTTGGGTGCAAACCAATGCTGGGTTCGTCTAAAATATACATGGACCCCACCAAACTGCTGCCCAAAGAAGTGGCCAAATTGATACGTTGGCTTTCTCCGCCAGATAGTGTGTTCGATTTTCGATTTAACGTTAGATAACTTAATCCTACTTTGCTCAAGAAATCCAATCGGGTGGTGATTTCTTTTAGTAATCTTTTAGCTATGGTATTGTCATGCTCAGAAAGTTGTAATTCTTCAAAAAATGGAGTCAACTTTTTTATCGGCAATTCAATTAAATCCGAAATAGAATACCCGCCTACTTTTACATAGTTGGTTTCTTCTCGCAATCGTTTCCCTTTACAAACTGAACATTTGGTCTTTCCACGGTAACGGGAAAGCATTACTCTATTCTGAATTTTATAGCTTTTTTCTTCTAGTTGTTGAAAAAATGCATGTATACCTATAAAGTGTTCATTACCGTCCCACACCAATTGTTTTTGTTTCTCAGTTAATTCAAACCAAGGTTTGTGAATTGGAAAATCAAACTTGTAAGCGGCATTTACTAACTGGTCTCTGTACCATCCCATACTTTCTCCTCGCCAAGGGAAAACTCCGTTTTCAAAAACTGACAAGGCCGTATTTGGAATGACCAAATCTTCATCAATACCTATTACATCTCCATAACCTTCACATTTGGGACAAGCTCCATAAGGGTTATTGAAACTAAAGAGGTGTACGTTGGGTTCTAAAAATTTTATTCCATCCAATTCAAATTGATTGCTGAAGGTTTTGGTTTCGCCACTTTCTAAGCTTTCAATGATACATTTACCATTTCCTTCAAAGAATGCGTTGTCCACTGCATTGCCCAAACGATTGTAAAAATCTTCATCATCTTTTACAATGACCCTGTCCACAACCAAATCAAAGTTTCTGCCAATAGTTGCTGGAGCATTATCTATTCGTAAAACGTCTCCTTTATATTTAATACGCGCATACCCTTGTTTAGAGAAAAGCTCTAAAGACTTTATTGGGTCTCGTTCATCCTTAATAGTAATAGGCGCCAAGAGTAATAGCTTGGTGCCCAATTCTAAAGGTTTTATGTAATTGATAACATCTGTAACCGTATTTTTTTTGACCTCTTTGCCAGAAACTGGGGATATGGTCTTACCAATACGGGCATATAGTAATTTTAAGTAATCGTAGATTTCTGTTGTAGTCCCTACTGTTGATCTTGGATTTGTAGAATTAACTTTTTGCTCTATGGCTATGGCAGGAGCAATACCTTTTATATAGTCTACTTTGGGTTTGTCCAGTTTTCCTAAAAATTGTCTTGCATACGAAGAAAGACTCTCTACATAGCGTCTTTGACCTTCGGCATATAGCGTATCAAAAGCAAGGCTAGATTTGCCAGAACCTGAAAGCCCAGTAATCACTACCAGCTTATTTCTAGGAATTACAACATCTATATTCTTTAAATTGTGAAGTTTAGCACCTTTAATAATAATATTACGCTTGGGATCCACGTTCTTGATAAGGGTCATATGTTAAAATTTGCGTTTCAAAGATACGCTACACCACACTTAATACGTATATTGTATCAGTTAACATCTAAAAATGCCCAAATCACAACATTGTTTTTTACTGGGCACACTGTTTATCTATATTTGATGTGTAATTAAAAACCTGATAGGCCTATACAGAAATAATTACTTTTTTAAAATTAAGCTAATAACTAAAGTCTTTCTTAACAGAAGGGAGGCTCCTAATTTTAACCAAAAAGTAATTTGTATGGAACTACAGATTGAAGACTCGATATTAGTAAAGAATTACATTGCTGGTGAAGAAAAGGCTCTTGAAGTCTTAATCAACAGGCATAACCAAAGAATTTCCAGTTTTATTTATTCTAAAGTAATGGACAGAGATGTTGCAGAGGACATCTTTCAAGATACTTTTATTAAGGTAATTAAAACACTTAAGAGAGGTTCTTATAGTGAAGAAGGTAAATTTTTACCATGGGTAATGCGTATTGCACACAACCTTATCATTGACCACTTCCGTAAGAATAAAAGAATGCCCAAGTTTGAGGGTAGTGATGATTTCAACATCTTCTCTGTTATAAGAGATGAAAAGCTAAATGCTGAGAAACAAATCATCAAAGATCAAATTGATAGCGATTTAACGTTTTTGATTGATGAATTACCTGAAGATCAAAAAGAAGTTTTGATGATGCGAATCTATAAGGATATGAGTTTTAAGGAAATATCCGAGAATACAGGAGTGAGCATCAATACAGCTTTAGGAAGAATGCGATATGCTCTAATCAACCTAAGAAAGATAGTTGAGCGCAATAATATCGTTTTAACGAATTAATCTGCATTAGGTCGAACATAGCAATATTTCCATTTTAGCGGCGTTATCTAATTGTAACATTAATGCTAGAATATGGAAAACATTTACTCTGAAGAACAAAAAGCCGTTAAATCGGTAAAAGCTAGACGAGAAACAATTGATTTCTTGCTGAGCTACTCTAAATCGATTCAAGTAGTTGATTACAAAAAACACAAATTTGAAGTAACGTTGAATTAACAACTTCAAAAAAAGACCAAAAAGAGCCGCAATTAGCGGCTCTTTTTGGTTTTATAGTATTCATCAAGCACTGTTTTTCGCCCAATTGTCTTTGTAATGATGTCTTTGTCAATGTCCCATCCTCTTGCTGGAGAATATTCCCGGCCATACCAAATTATTTGAAGATGCAATTTATTCCAGATTTCTTTGGGAAATAATCGCTTGGCATCTTTTTCAGTCTGTATCACATTTTTACCATTGGTGAACCCCCAGCGATACATAAGTCTATGGATATGGGTATCTACCGGAAAGGCCGGAATTCCAAATGCTTGAGAAACCACTACGCTGGCAGTTTTATGCCCAACAGCTGGAAATTCTTCCAATAGTTCAATTTCTTGTGGTACTTCTCCATCATACTTTTCAATCAGAATCTGCGATAACCCATGAATGCCTTTAGATTTCATAGGGGAGAGGCCTACTGGTCTAATAATCTCACGTATTTCATCAACAGTAAGTTTTACCATATCATACGGATTGTCAGCCCTTTCAAATAGTAGAGGAGTGATTTTATTTACGCGTACGTCTGTGCTTTGTGCAGATAGGAGCACAGCAACCAATAATGTATATGGGTCTTTATGGTCTAAAGGTATTGGGATTGTTGGATAAAGTTCATCCAACGTTTTAATCGTGAAATTAATTTTGTCAAGTTTATTCATTTTTGTTTAACTTTATAAAAAATATATTAAACAATAAATTAAAGATTGAATACATATGAACATGCTAAAAGTGGGTGATAAAGTACCTGAATTTTCTTCAAAAGACCAAGATGGAAACACTATTAATCTTAGAGATTATAAAGGAAAGAAATTGGTGGTTTTTTTCTATCCCCGCGCAAATACTCCAGGTTGCACTGCTGAGGCCTGTAATTTGAGGGATAATTACAAACTTTTGCAGGAACAAGGATATGAAATTTTAGGGGTCAGCGAAGATTCTCAGAAAAAACAAACAAATTTTAGAGATAAATATGCTTTTCAGTACCCATTATTGGCAGATGAAGACCATACGGTAATAGAAACCTTTGGTGTATGGGGTCCTAAGAAATTTATGGGGAGGGAATATGACGGATTGCATAGAACCACTTTTGTCATTGATGGAGAGGGAGTAATTGAAAGGGTGATAGAAAAAGTAAAGACGAAAGATCACGCCGCACAACTTTTAAACTAAACACTAACTATACTTAAAAAACAGCACCTCCACATTTGGAAAGTGCTGTTTTTTGTTATTACAAAGATGATTTCTAGGCTTTTTCTGGTAATAACTTTCTGGTAAAAAGCTGTTTTTCTTTAATCATTTCTGCGATACCTTCTGGAAGCATTTCTTCCCATCCGTCCTCGCCAGTAGTAATTCGCTTTAATACCTCTCTTGAGAAAATATCCATGATATCTGGATCATAATCTATAATGTCCATTACCTTCCCATTATATTTAAAGAACTTGTAAAGTTCCTTCATTCTCGGGTGTACCTTCACATTGTTACTGGTCATGATTTGCCCAGTAGCAACATCCTTCATGGGGTATAAGTACACCTTCAAATCCTTAAAGAATAACTTTCCAAAAGCTTCTAGAATACCACCACTTAAATCACGATAGTACTTTTCATCAAAAACGTCAACCAAATTGTTAACTCCCATGGTAAGTCCAATTTTAGCTTTGGTATAATTATTAAAGTATTCTACAAGTTTGTAATATTCCTGAAATTTGGAGATCAGCACGGTATGTCCTAATGAGCTTAAAAGCTCTGCACGGTCCATAAAGTCTTGTTCATCAATTTCTCCAGATGCTTTAAGATTAGAGAGGGTAATTTCAAAAACTACAATGGTATTTTCATATTCCACGGTTTGTTCCCGTATAAAAATGTCATACGATTTTTGGAACATGTCCATGTTTACCTTGGTAACTGGCCTAAAACTACCTCTTAAGGCTAAAATGTTCTTTTTATAAAGTACTGAAGCCGGTAACAAGTTATTTCCATCAGGTCCAAACATTACGGCATCTGTCATGTCATTTCTAATAAGCTGTAGACTCATTAATCTATTGTCAACTTCTTTAAAATGAGGCCCAGTAAAATTGACCATATCAATTTCTATGGTATCCTTATCAATATGATCGTACAGATATTTTAATAACTTCTTTGGTTTGTGGTTTTTAAAGAATGCCCCATAAATAAGGTTAACACCCAAGGTACCCAATGTCTCTTGCTGTAATCTTGCTTCGGTTTGTTTAAAGCGGATATGTAAAACAATCTCATCAAATTCTTTTTGTTTTGGATCCAATTGAAACCGGATACCAATCCAACCATGTCCTTTATATCGTTTTGAGAAATCAATGGTTGCCACGGTATTGGCAAAAGAAAAGAAAAGATAATCAGGGTTGTTTTCGCGGCTAATTCGCTCTTCCACCAATTGCATTTCATGAGCCAACATACGTTTTAAGCGTGCCTGTGTCACATACCGGCCATCTTCTTCAACACCATATATTGCATCACTAAAAGATTTATCATAGGCACTCATAGCTTTTGCAATAGTTCCAGATGCACCCCCGGCTCTAAAAAATTGCCTTGCGGTCTCTTGACCGGCACCTATTTCGGCAAAAGTTCCGTAGATATTGGGATTTAAATTGATTCTTAGTGTTTTTGCCTTTGTCGAAGGAATATTTTCAAAAGGATTTTGGTTGCTTGTTGCAGTGGACATAACCAGTATTTTATATGAGCAAAGTTACACTCTTCATCCAATCTATTAAATAAATAAGTTATAATTTTGATTTTAATGGATGATATGATGACCATTACTTTTTTAGGAACAGGAACCTCTCAAGGAATTCCTGTAATTGGAAGTGATCATCCAGTATGTTTGAGCAAGGATCCAAGAGATAAAAGACTAAGGGTTTCTGTACTGATTTCATGGAGAAACTTTAATTACGTAATTGATTGCGGACCAGATTTTAGACAGCAAATGTTGACAAATTCGGTAACCAAATTGAATGGTATTCTGTTTACCCATGAACACGCAGACCATACCGCGGGAATAGATGATATTAGACCTTTTTTCTTTCGGCAAGGTGATATCCCCATTTATGCACACGAAAGAGTAATTAGCTCACTTAACAGAAGATTTGATTATATTTTTGCTGATGAAAATAGATATCCTGGAGCACCTGCCGTAAAAGTTACCAAGGTTGTCAATAATGAGTCTATTCAACTAGAAGACTTGGAAGTAATACCTATTGAAGCCTTTCACAACCGTCTTCAAGTGTTTGGGTACCGTTTTGGTGATTTTGTTTACTTAACAGACGTGAAAAGTGTTGAAGAAGCAGAAATTAAAAAAATGATGGGAGCAAAGGTGCTGGTGGTCAACGCGCTTCGAGAGGAGCCTCATCACTCACATTTTAATTTACAAGAAGCAATTGCCTTTGCACAAATGGTAGGGGCAGAAAAAACTTATTTCACTCATATTAGCCATATGTTGGGCTTTCATGAAGAAGTGCAGAAAAAACTTCCAAAGAATATATTTTTGGCTTACGATAATTTACAATTGAAGATTTAAGAATAATGAAAAACAAGATTTTCCTTTACCTTTTTGTATTTGCCGCCTTAATAGTCCTGTACCAATTTATAAGTACAGGCAATTTTGAAAAAGCTGTTAACGAAGATATTGGTGACTTAAAGAAAGAAGTTACTGAGTTAAAAGATTCCCTTCAACAATCTCAATTGAAAATACTGGATATTCAATATTTCTCATTAGAGAACAATGATGATGCATTGGCGTACTATGACCACCTGAATTTAAAGAACCCCGCCCGTTACATTGAAGATAAACTACTGGAAACCAATGAAAAAAAAGGAAATAATCCTTTGGTGCCATATGAAGGCATGGAAAATGATTTTAAAATCAATAAAATCAAAATATTGAATCACAAATGGATTCTAGCTGATTTTTCCGATGGCAAATACTGGGGAGATTTGGTGATTAAATATGAGCTTAAAGATGATTTGGGAGTAGATTTTATTTTAATGGATCACTTGCTTTATGCCCGAAGCAACTAAATGTGCTTAACCAACCATTCTTTAAATGAATAAAAGTTTTGTTGTGAGACCCCATGACCTATGGGAAACTCCTCATATTTATGATTAATATTTAGAGCTTTAAGAAAATCCGGAGTTTTTTGTGCCCATTCCAAAGGAATTACTTGATCAACTTGACCATGAGAGGCATAAATATTCAAAGAACTATGATTTTTAGTTTCATAACCATCCAATAAAATACCTTTATTGATGTATCCACTAAGAGCAACTACATTTTTTATTTTTTCAGGAAAGGACAGTGCAACGGAGTAGCTAAGAATTGTTCCTTGGCTGAAACCCAATAACGTAATGTTTTCTTTATCTAAATTATAAGCATCACAAGCCTCATCAATAAAGGAAACTATTTTATCCCTAGATACTTTTGCTTGCTCATCATCACTCCACTTTCCATATTCAGCATCAAAATTAATGGCATACCAAGCATGTCCAAAAGGCTCAAGGTCATAAGGTGCCCTGACTGAAATCACTAACAATTCTTCGGGGAGCTCAGGGGCAAATGAGAACAAATCTTCTTCATTGCTACCATAACCATGAAACATAAAACATGCAGGGATTTTACCCGATTTGATGGATGAAGGACGAAGTAGGTACTCTAAAGATAATGGGGTGGGGGACATCTATCTAAATTATGCAATAAAGGTAAACCATTTTTGAAAATGGTCGCCTAAAAAAGGCAGCGGTTTGGTTTTTGCATTTGATGCCTGTACAAATCCAGACACCAAAAGTATCAAGTAAAGAATATAGAGGACAAAAGGGGCATAGACTACACCCATAAAGGTAAATACAATGGCCAACGCATGAAAAAACACATGAATTCCAAATGCTTGACGTATATGAAAACGAGCAAAAGAATTTTTAGGTTCCATGTTCATTGTAATTGCAATAAGACATCCCACGATTGTTATATATCCTATTATTGCAGCGGTTTTTCCTGAATTAGCCTCGCTCAAAATATTAGATTAAGATTTGATTGTTATTGATTACGCCGTATGCCCGACCCTTTAATGGAGAACCCAAAAACATACTGTTTTTAGAGATGGAGTGAATATTGTCCATACTAAAAATAGTGTCAGAATCAACCTCAAACAAAGTTACGCAAGCTTTTGTGCCCTCTTTAAAAGTTGGGGTTTCCAGTTCAAAACGTTCTCGGCCTTTAGTTAAAAGGGCAATGGTATCTTCCAAGTCAAAAATTTGGATCAAACTTCCAAATGCAGATTCTAATCCTATGGTTCCAGCAGCTGCATTATCAAATTCCACTCTTTTATCTTCAATATCAATTGGTATGTGGTCCGAGGTTACAAAATCAATCACTCCATCTTTCAACCCTTTGATGAGTGCCTTACAATCAGATTTGGTTCGCAAGGGAGGCATTACTTTATAATTTGTGTCAAACTCTTTTAAATTTTCATCGGTATAGATCAAATTATGGATAGCCACACTACAACTTATATCTAAGCCATTCTTTTTAGCATTGGCAATAAGTTTTACAGAATTTGCTGTTGAAATCGTGGGTATATGCAGTTTTCCACCTGTGTATTCCAAAATAAACAAGTCCCTGGCTATCTGTAGTTCTTCTGCCATGGCCGGTATTCCTTTTAGCCCCAACATCGTGGAAACATGTCCTTCATGCACGATACCTTTTCCTTTTATTTGTCCGTCTTGCGGATAAGAATACACAAGCCCATCAAAATTTTGAGCATATAGCAGTGCAATCTTTAAAAGGTTTGGGTTAGAAATCTGTCTTTTAAAGTCATAGAAAGCTACCGCTCCCGAATTCTTCATATCAAAGAGTTCTGCCAAGTCTTTTCCTTCAGAATTAACGGTAAGGCTCCCTAAGGGATACAAGTTTGTACTATTTCCATTTGCTCTTTCTTTCAAAAAAACAATATCTGAACTTGAATCTGGTAATGGATTTGTATTCGGATTCAATATAATATCCGTAAAACCACTGCTGCTTGCAACACCAAGACCATTTTCTATGGTTTCCCTTTCTTCAAAGCCGGGTTCTCCAAAACTTACACTCGTATCAAACCAACCTAAGGAAACATGAAGATTTTTACGCTCAATTGTTTTAACCCCGGAGGGTGTATCAATAGATGCAGCAATCTTTTCAATTATTCCTTTTTTTATAAGTATGTCCCGCTTTTTTAAATGCAGTGCCTTGTTTTCTGGACATACTATTTTTGCAGACTTCAGCAGAATGTTCATGTAACAAATTTTTGAATAATTACTTCCACAAGGGCTAGAAGCAGTGCTAAAATAACAAACCATTTCCAATAAGCGGTAATACTGCTTTCCGCTTCCAAAAACTCAAAAAGGGAAGTAATGGAATCTTGTGTGTTTTTATTTTCAATAGTGTCAATATCTAAATAACTCAAATTGCTCTCATTTCTAGGGTAGTTAAAGCTTATATTTTTAAAGGGTTCACCTTCATTATTGATGCTGAAAATACCGTCAACAGTAGGGGTGTCCCCAAAAGTCAATCTTACTTTATTTGGAAATGTCTGCTGTAAAGGAATAAACTCATAGCCTTCTTTTGACACATTTAATATGTTATCATTACCCAAACCTATGGGGATATCAATTGTATTTGTTCTTCCAAGAGTATGGTATGCATCAGCCGCTTTTAAACTGAATGCTGCCATATTGTAGAAAGTGGGCACGATTAAAGGTGAATTCTTAAAATTTGAGTTTTGAATTTCTAAAGAAGTAGAGAAAAAGTAAAACCCATCAGTACCTGACAAAAAGGCTTCATTCCCTTCTAAAGAAAGTATTTTAGGCGCTCTAGATTGAATTTTAAAAAATTGTTTTACGTTGGGATATTGAAAATTGTACACTTCTTTTTCAAAAACATTCTTGTACAATGGATGTTGGAAAGAAATAGTGGTTATTTTCTTATTTACGTTCAGGTTTTCAACAAACTGAGTAGCAAAGAAACCAGATAAAAACTGGTTATAAGAAGTCAAATCGCTTTCTATTGAGGGAATTATGATCAATGTTCCTCCGTCCTCTTTGAAAGTACGAAGTACTTTTTGTAAACTGTTGGGAATAACTTTCAAATTATCCAGAATCACAACATTTTGTTGGTCCAAAACACTGTAGTCCAACTGATTCAATAGGTACTTATTGTAAATAAATTCGTCTTGAGTAAATAGGCGTTCCAAATAACCACTATCTGAATCGCTAATGGCCAAAACCTTTATTTTTTCTTTCTTATTAATATTGAAAAAGAATTGATTGTCATACCTCAAACTATTGTCCACAATACGCAAGTGCCCATTTAATTCCTTGTTTGAAGGAATTGAAAACTCAACTTCGGCTGTTCCATTTGCTTTAAAATCAGCAGAACTTTTGGCAATCAAGATTTCACCATCGTACAAGGATATGGGCAAGTTTTCATCATTTAACTCTCCTGACAACAATACCGTAAGTTTAGATTGCTCTGTTGTACTGTTTTCCAAATAGACAGAGTCAATGGCAACATTTTGAGCTTCTTTTGGGCGTACAGGGACGTAGTAGGTATTGATGATTGAGTCCAAATCGTTGGTCAATGTTCCCATTCTTGTCTGAAAATCTGAAATGAAAACTAAATCCTTGGATGTATTGTCAGTATTGGAAAATAAGGTTCCAGCTTTTAGTTGTATTTCTTCAAGACTTAATTGTTTATGTGAATAGGGAAGTGATAGCAGGTTGTTTTGAATATCCTTGATGGTAACGTTTTTATAAGTTCTCTCATTTGTAAAGAGACTAAAAGTACTTTCAGGGTCAATATTTTTTATTAAATCCTGAATAGATTTTTCCATCAATGAAAGGCCATTACTTTTCGCTTGCATACTAAAAGAATCATCTAAATAAACTACGGTTTCCTTTTGCTGTAAAGCCGTCTTTTTTGCAGAAAAAGGCTGAGCAAAAGCAACTACTAAGGCACCAAATAACAACAGTCTGGTGAGCAATAGCAACCATTTTTTTAGTGTATTACTTTTTCTGGATTCAGAAACTACTTTTTGTAGCATAGCTACATTGGTAAAAGGAGTCTTCTTAAAACGGCGTAATTGAAAAAGATGAATTAAAATGGGAATTAAAAGAAGTACGAGGGCCCAAAGGATTTCTGGATGTTTAAATTGCATTCCCAACTTTGATTGAACAAATATAGGGATTAAAACAATTTTGACTTAGAATTTATGTTGTTAAGACTTTGGTAATTTATTTACGCATGAATTGATGTTGTCCTAGCAAAAGAAAAAATAGTCATGCATGGACTGTTGATTTATGCCTTTGAAAAAGCCCTTAATTTCTTTTTGGGCCTGTTCATTGGCAACAGAAATAATACTTTGAGGGCTTTCTATATCCTTCAGGGTTTTAAAATGTACCAACTCTTTACCATAGATGTTTTTTCCAATCTTTTGTGGGTTATCACATAGCCAGATAAAATCAATTTCATTTTCCAAAAGACTTTTTGCAATGGTTTTTCCCTTAAATCCTGCACCCCAAAGTACTAATGGGCGGTTTTTGTCATAATCCAGTCTCAAAAAATAGTAAAGCTTTATTTCCAAAAAATAATTTTGGGCATAATGTTCGCTGGTACGGGAAGTTCTGCTATCATAATCTCGCCAAAGGTGTAAAATTTCATTACAAGGAATAACCTTCAATCCTTTTTCATAAAATCGAAAGGTAAGGTCGTAATCCTCAGGGTACCTGTCCGGCTCGAATGCACCGCTGGTATCAAGGTCTTTTTTATATGTCATCCAACAAGGTGAAGGGATTACGCATTCTTTGTAAATCTCATTGTAATTCTCTCCAACTTCAGTTAACTCATTTAACCACGCCTCATAACGCTCATATCCATTGCTGATTCCCCTTTCTGAAAAGTATTTTACTTTTCCAATCGCTACATGTCCTTTTCCATTTTCAATCAAGGATTTTACCATAACCTCAAGCCGATTGGGTTTCATGATGTCATCGGAGTCCATTCGTGTTATAAAATCTCCCGAGCTATTCTTATAAGCAGTTCTCAGGGCAGTGATGATGCCATGATTTTCATGGTTGAAAACCTTGATTCTCGAATCCTTTTGAGCATAAACAGTGAGTAAATCTAAACTCCCATCCTCAGAATGATCGTTGACTGCCAATACCTCCCAATTAGAATACGTTTGCTCTAAAATGGAGTCTAGGCATTCTGAAAGAAAGTGCGCTGTATTTTTAAAGGGAATTAGAATACTTACCCTAGGGTCTTGCATTTTGCAAATTAATCAAAAGGCAGCAAATCGGGTTCTATAAAACTGGTTTTGGCTTCTTTATTTGAAAAGATATCCAGGCCATAATGTTGATGTAACAGCTCTTTAAAACCTGTCTTTAACCTTGGGAATTTATTTATAAACGTATAAAAATCATTGGATTCTGATTTTTTTATAAAATGATGTACCATTTTGATGGCAGCAACAGAAACAGTGGTATTGAATTTATCTCCTTTCCCATGTAAACGGTCAAACTGTTTTATTTCTTCACATGTTTTTTCAGCCGCTTTTTCTTGGCCATATTTTTTAATGTAAAGCCAGGCCAATCTTAGATGTGCTTCATGACTAAAGAGAGAAGGAGGTAGGTCTCCTTTTTCAAACAAAGCTTCAAATTCTTTATCGCTTAGTTGTGAATGATCTGTCAATGGTTTTTTGTGCCACTTATTTGGATTGGAATGAGACATTTTTTAGGGATTACTAAGGCCAACACTATTAATTAATGCTTTTCGACCTGTATGATTTTTTAATACATAGTGCATTCTAGCTATTTGATCTTTTGTGAACATGTTCATTACATCGTCCTCCGTATAGTTCATATAATTCTCAATCAATACAGTTTCATTATTGCAACCCATAAAGGTTGTTCGACCGTAAACCGGCTCATCAACTGCCGGTGTGTCATCGCAATAATCATTTGATTCACAGTCCCTGTTGCCCCAAGTATGGAGCAATCCTAAATAGTGCCCCATCTCGTGTGTTAACGTTCGACCATATTTTGCATGACAATCAATATCGGATTCTCCAAAATGCATCCAATTTACAAGTATTCCTTCTGCATCGTTAGGTCCTGGCAAAGCTAAGAATTCACTGCCAGGGAGCTCAGTATCCGGTCCGGTGGCTTCTCCTAAAGCCAGACACATGGCGGACTCTGGTAAGGGAGTTATCCATATATTGACGAATTGATCTGGCGGCCAATAATCATACTGCGCATAATGGTTCTGGTTATAACCCAAATCTGGTATGGTAACTTGATCAGCGTTTATTCTATTAATACCATTCGTGGATACTCCATCAGTGGTTTGCTTGGCCAAAATAAATTCAATTTTTGAATCTTCACTTGCCGGATGATTATTAAAGCCTCTTGTTCCTTGCTTACGTCTAAAATCCTCGTTCAATATCCCAATTTGACGCTGTATTCTTTCATCCGAAAGGTTTGGACCTTCTCCTATGGCTTCGCCAAAATGAATCACGTGAACTACAACCGGAAGGAACACTACGTCTTGACCTGGTTTTGGGTCAACAGGTGACACCCCTTCATCGTTCTTAGAACATGCGATTGATGATAGCAGTATCAACAAAACGATTTTTTTAAATGCTCTTTTTTTCAACTTTTTAGATTATGCCTTTAACTTTCTTTGCTACATCTTTGAAGGCTAACATATCTAGCACCTTAGTGGATACCCCATGGTAAAAACCAGTTCATTTTCACAGTAAGTTTAGTTGTTCTTTATTTAGCTAACGCTTCTTTGATAGCTTTAGTCGCTAGAACTTCCATGATGTCATATCCTTTCTTTGTGGGATGAACCCCATCTTCAGCCAAGTCTTTTGGAAGTCCGTTTCTTTGATCTGCCATTGCAGTAAAATAATCAAGATAGATGATACCTTTTTCTTCGGCTACTCTTTTGAGTATTGTATTAAGTTTTGGTATTTTGGTGTTTGGATTTAAACCTGGGCGCCACGAATAATCGTAAGCAGGTAAAACGGAACAAATAATTGGGCAGATACCACTTATTTCTGCCAATTCAACCATAGAAAGGATATTGTCCCTAATTTGTTCAAGGGTCATTGGGCCAGTGTTTCCCGCAATATCGTTAGTGCCCGCAAGAATGAGCACTACCTTGGGATTTAGGTTAATTACGTCCTGCCGAAATCGCAGTAACATTTGAGGAGTGGTTTGTCCGCCAATACCGCGATTTACATAAGCCGTGTCAGAAAAAAAATTGGGGTTAGCCATGGACCAGCCTTCGGTGATGGAATTGCCCATAAAGACAACTCTTTTTTCATCAGAAGAAGGCTCAGTCAACTCACTATTCGCTTTTTGATATTTGGTCAGATTCGGCCAATCTTGAGCACTCATATATAGGGTTGATAAAAGGTATATTACTATTAAAAGGCGCATTTTACTTTTTCTTTGGAGGCGTAATCATAATATGTGCTCTGTGCGTTCCAGGATCCATCAACCATGCATGACCTGGAGGGGTAGGTGTTGTTGGCAGTCCAGTAGATTCTCCTGTAGCAAAAGGAATATAAAAAACATAACGAACATAGCCATTTTCAATTTCTTGCGAATAAGCGCTAACCTCTCCAGTAAATACGCATAGCGTTGCCTTATCTGGCATCTTTAGTTTACCAGATTTCACTTCCTCCTCTCGGATATCAAAAATTTCTTTAAATTCCTTCCCTTGGGCTTTTAACTCTCTACCTCTTGCCATAAAAGGATCCAAGTCTTTATGATATGCCGCTGTGGAAAATTTTTCTTTTTTTGGGTCATTAGCTAGTGCTATATAATCATTGTCACCTTCTCTTAAGGTGGTAAAATTTCCATTGGCATCATATCCATATACCTTTGCTCCATCCTTATAGTCGGCTGGCACGGCCAATAATGCTGTTTTTATCTGCCATTCTTTTGGTGGAACTTCTTGTGATACGCCAACTTGCATGGCAAAAACCATCATTAAGCAGAAGATTACATACTGTTTCATATTCTTTAGTTATTAGTATTTAGCACTTTTTCCTTTTGTCATAGTCCTAAGAATAAAGGATCTTATATCGTCATTGGCTTTTTGCAAATCTTCACGTCTTAGGTACATCATATGGCCAGAACGATAGCCTTTAAACTCAAAACGATCTTTCATTCGTCCACTGGGGTCTACCTGCCACATAGTGTACTTAGCATTAAAATAAGTTGTTGCCCCATCATAATACCCAGATTGAACCAAAACATTCAAATAGGGGTTTTGGGCCATTGCTTGACGAAGGTTGTCTCTGGTATTATCATCTTCGTTATTCCACGGATGCACTGGGCCAAACATATTATACTTGATGTCCGTTTTAAATTTTAACTCTTCTTGTAGATAATAGTTAATAGCAGGAGTGAAGCTATGTAACCATGAAGTCAACTCAGCTGAGTAATCAGGACTGTCGCCAAAAAGTTGCTTGTCAATCCCTAAATAACGGCTATCCAGCCTTCCTATATTATAAGCTCCTTTGTCCTTCAATAAATTCTTCCAAAAAAATTGAGTGGGAACATTTAGATTATGATCGAGTATATCCTTTTCCTTCAATCCGGAATAATAGGCCATTTTTTTAGCTACGGCCGAACGTTCTGCATCAGAAATAAAACCACCTTTGGCTATTGCTGGTATTAAAGTGTTGACGGTATATTCTTCAGATTCTGGTAAAACATCTAATAAATCTTTGCCTTGTAAATCTGAAGGCAATACTTTATGATGCCACGCAGCTGCTGTATAGTAAGGTAAGTTTAATGCACTTGAAACTGGACCACCAACTCGAATTACCTTATAATCTGCAGGGGAAACCATAATTACCCCATTAAGGTACATCCATTGTTGATTTTGTAGAGCCAAAGAAAGTCCCATTACCCGAGTTCCACCATAGCTTTCCCCTACAATGTATTTAGGAGACCTCCAGCGATTGTTTCGTGTAACAAAGGTATTCAGCCACTCCGCAAGGTATTTGGTATCAGCATTAATTCCAAAAAACTTATCTCGGTCAACTTTGTCGCCTGTTTCAGGAATGGTACGGGAGTATCCCGTATTTGCTGGATTAACATAAACAATATCGGTAACGTCCAAAACAGAATAGGGGTTTTGCTTCACCCCATATGGTTGGGTTGGGTAACCTTCATCATCTATTTTAAGAACTCTAGGGCCTGTGTATGCAAGGTGCATCCAAACGGATCCCGAACCTGGACCTCCATTAAACGATATCAATAATGGTCTCTCTGCCCTGTTTTTTACATTATTTCTAGTGTAGTACGTATAATGAAGAGAAGCTATGGGCTCTCCCATGTCATCCCAAACAGGCTGGGTTCCTGTAGTTGCTGTGTAATTAAGACTTGTACCGTTTATGGTAACACTGTGCTGGGTGGTAACAGTGGTGTCTATTGGTAATTTTCTATTTTGGGAGAATGCAATTGTGGTGCATAATAACATGCAAAAGGCAAGTTGATTTTTTATCATTTCGTGTTAAATTAGTCTGGTATTAAAATTAAGTATTTTGGATGACATTTTTCTGTATTAAAGCAATTCTAATTAGACTGAAACCTATCATTAAGAGCCTTTTATTTATAACTTTAGTTTTTGTCACTAAAACCAGATGTCGTGAAAAAAATTTCTAGAAGGGATTTTAACTCAACCTTAACCAAAGGAGTAGGAGGGGTTACATTAATGGCGGCTGCACCAATGGCCTGTGCAATGGGAACGAATCAAAATAAAAAGAAATTGGGTATTGCGTTGGTAGGTCTTGGTAGTTATAGTACTTATCAATTGGCACCAGCATTATTAGAAACAGAATATTGTTATTTGGCGGGAATAGTAACAGGAACCTCGGAAAAAGAAAAAGTTTGGGCCAGTAAATATGGTATTCCAAAGGAGAATATTTACAACTATCAAAATTTTGATGAAATCGTCAAAAATGACGCTATTGATGTGGTCTATGTAGTGCTTCCAAATAGCATGCATGCAGATATTTCTATTAGGGCAGCCAAAGCGGGAAAGCATGTCATTTGCGAAAAACCAATGGCAATGAACGTGGAGGAATGCGATGCCATAATTCAAGCGTGTGAGGAAAACAACGTCAAACTGGGGATTGGATATCGATTGCATTCGGAACCATATACGCAAGAAGTAAAGCGATTGGTGAAAGAAAAAGCTTTCGGTTCCATAAACTATATTTCTGCAGATGCAGGGTACCGCTCCATGTCCGACCCTGACCAATGGCGGTTGAACAAAAAATTATCTGGAGGCGGGGCATTAATGAATATGGGGGTTTATGCAATCCAAAGCGTTATTTATGGAACAGGGGAAAACCCAATTTCGGTTGCAGCCCAAGAGTATAGCACAAGACCATCCTATTTTAAAGATACCGACGAAACAATTACTGCCCAATTTGAATTTGAAAGCGGTGCAGTTGGAAACATTATGACTTCACACAATGTAAGGGCCAACAGACTTTTTGCTTCCTGTGAAAGAGGTTGGTTTGAACTGGACCCTGCTAGTACTTATATTCCCTTAGCAGGAAGGACTTCCCAAGGCGAGTTAAATTTCCCCCAAGAAAGCCAGCAAAAATTACAAATGGACGACTTTGCAAAGCATATTCAGCTTAATACAATCAATCGAGTCCCTGGTGAAATGGGAAAACGGGATATGATGATTGTGGAGGCGATATATGAATCCATTTCCAAAGGAGGCCAGAAAGTAAAACTAAACTTTACTCCTAATTATGGTTTTGCAGGATAGTGATTCCATAGCTATTTCATACATCACGGTCCATTCAGGGTTTCTAAAAAATGAAGTTAACATTTAGCTTAAATTTTAGGAACATTAAGTACACTTAAACTTTACAAACTAACAGTTTCTTAAAAATGACATAATCAAATCAATATATTGAGGTAACCAAATGCTAAGGGTTCATAAATAGTTTTGGAGAATTCAACAAAACCTAAAACTAAAATTATGAATTTGAAGAAATTGTTATTTGGATTAATATTTACAATAGCCATTGGGTTTGGCTTTACTGGTTGTGATGGTGAAGACGGACTGGATGGAACCAATGGTGTAGATGGAGTGGATGGTCAAGATGGCCAGGACGGGGAAGACTTTATTCCAGCTGCTACCATGTTTGAAAACAAATCAGAATTGGAACCTTTGGTGGCCATTCAACCTCAGTTCAATTTTGTAAAAGCGTATTCCCTAGTTAGCTCAACTGATATACTTGATGATGGATTTCAGTTTGTAGGAGCAGCAGATGGTGCTGGATTTTTAAAGGACCCCAATAGTGATGGTTACCTATATATTGTAAATGCGGAAGACGATTATGCAGTTGCACGAATAGAATTGGATGAAAACCTGAACCCTATAGGCGGGGATTGGTTATTGAACTCTGGTGTTGCTGATTTTGCACGTCAATGTTCAGGTACTATGTGGGAAGCTGATATACATGGTGGGGCAACCGACCTTTTTCTTTCCGCTTCTGAAAGCTTTAATTATGATGTTAAAGGGATAGACCCCTATATTGACACCCCAACCCCAACCGCAGATTTTGGTTTGGATGCTTTAGGTGAATTCTCCTGGGAAAACGCAGTTCCATTACCAAAAGATGCTTACACTGGTAAAACTGTAATAATAGGTGGAGATGATGATTCCAGCGGTTCCGAAGGTCAGATAACTTTATATTATTCAGAAGAAGGGGATGCGGACCTAAACAATGGAAAGATTTACGTATTAAGACTTAAGCAAATTTCTGATGGTGCAGATGGCGTTACCGATGTTGTCGCCTCCACAATTTATAATGAAAGTAATTTGGATTATGGCGTGACATACGATTTTGAGTTCGTGGAAATACCCAATGGTGCTTCTTTGACCAAGTCTGAAATGGAGGATGCTTGTGTAGCAGTTTTTGCATCAGCATTTATGAGGGTAGAAGACGTGGACTACCAAAAGGGGTCTGATGAAAACGGAAGAAATGTATTTGTCGCTGTGACCGGAAGAGGACCTGGTAGAGGTACATACAACGACTGGGGAACAGTTTATAAATTGGAATTGGATGAGGCGAATCCACTTACTGGAAAGTTGACACAGATTATTTCCGGTAATACAGATACCAATAATATGGACGGAAACTTAGCAAGCCTACAAAGTCCAGATAACATTACCGTTACCGAAAACTTTGTTTACGTTCAGGAAGACCCTAACTCTTTTGATAGGGGGCATGCCGCATATATCTATCAGTCCGATTTGGATGGTAACAACATCAAAACAGTATTGGAATTAGTAGTTAGACAAGACCTCGACCCTAATGGAAGTACCGGTTTTAGTGGAGAATTTGGAGCATTGGAGGATATATCGGACAAAATAGGCGTTCCAAATACATTCTTGTTGAACCTACAGCCTCATTATTGGGAAAGTGATGATTTTAAGAATATTGACGGTCATGATATGGAAACTAATGCAACCGCTATAGCAAACGGTGCAAGAGAAGATGATCAAGGAGGTCAAATAGTTATTTTAAAAGGACTCCCCAGATAAGTTTAAGTATTATCAATGTAAGGGCCTCCATTTTTAATGGAGGTCTTTCTTTCTTTAAAAAATTGCCAGAAATGAATCGCCTATTAGTTGTTTTATTGGTTTTTAGTCTCAGCTGTAAGCAAAAGCCAAAAGAAAGTGTTATTGCTTCAAATGAACAAAGCAAAGTTGATTGGAAACCCGTTAAGGACTATTATTTAAAGCATATTACCGATGCCATAACCGCTTTGGATGAGCTCTCAAAACTGCCAATGACGAGTGATGGTGCAAAAGTAGTATTCCAAAAGGCAAGAATTTCCTTTAAAAAAGCAGAATCATATGCTTCATATCTTAACCCTGGAGTAGGGCATAGAGCCAATGGGCCTGCGCTTCCGGTCGTTACTGATGATAGTCAAAAGATATTACTGCCAGTAGGTTTACAAAAAATTGAAGAAAGTATTTATGAAGGTGAGGAAAGTGAAACACGATATAAAGAGGAAGTCTCAATTACCATTGGGATGCTCAAAAACCTTCAAAACTACATACGTGATAGAGAAGTTACTCCCCAACGTTTCTTTATTGCCACCCACCAACAATTAATGCGGATTATTAGTCTGTCAATTTCTGGTTTTGATACACCGGTAAGCCAGCTTGGATTAAATGAAACCATAGTTTCCCTGGAAAGTCTAAAAGAGGTCTATACTAAAAGTATTGGAAAAATAATTCTAAATAAAAATCAAGAATTGGATTTGCAGTTTCAAAACAATATAGAAAAGGCTGTGGGTTTTGTTAAGTCAAACACCAATTTTGAGACCTTTGACCGCTATACTTTTATTCGGCAATATATGAATCCAATTACAAGAGATTGGGTTGCCATACGTAAAGAAAGTAAGTTGTGGGTTGGAGTAAACAACAAACCCTTCAATTTTGATGCACCAACTTTTTTTGAAGAAGATTCGTTTAATGTTGAGTTTTTTACACCGGCCATCAACCGTAACCCCACAGAAAAAAAAATTGCATTGGGCAAGAAACTTTTTTTTGACCCCAAACTGTCCCAAAATGGAAAAATGGCCTGCGTTACATGCCATAATCCAAATAAAGCATGGGCAGACGGAATAGCTTTAAACTTGGATAAGAACGGAAAGTTATTGCAGCGAAATACACCAACATTGATTAATGCAGCTTTTCAACAAAGCTTTTTTTGGGATGGCAGATCTCCGAATTTATTAGATCAAATTACATCTGTATTTACGAATGATAAGGAGTTTGATAGTTCTGTACATGAATTTTCAACAGAAATTTTAGCGGACACCACATATATTCCACTGTTTAAAGATGCGTATGGCGGAATTTCTGCTAGGAATACGGAAATCATTCGTGCCATATCCTCTTATATTTCAACGTTGAACGCATTCAATTCTAAGTTTGATAAAAACATCCGTAGTGAGGAGGACACTTTTACTGAAGAAGAAAAATTGGGCTTTAATTTATATATGGGCAAAGCACTTTGTGCTACCTGTCATTTTATACCGTTAACAAATGGGACGGTTCCACCATTCTTTACGGAGCATGAAAAGGAAGTTGTTGGTGTGCCTGAAACTTCTAGCAACAAAACATTAGATGATGATTTAGGGTTTTATTGGAGGCATAATGAGGAATTGGAGGTACATCGTGGGATGTTTAAAACTCCAACAATTAGAAATGCAGAACTAACGGGACCATATATGCACAATGGAGTTTATAAAAGTTTGGAGGAAGTAATCAATTTCTACAACCTTGGTGGGGGTGGTGGGCTAGGCTTTGATTTACCATACCAAACTCTTCCTTTTGATAATCTACAACTATCGGAATTAGAAGAGAAAGCACTAGTGGCCTTTATAAAAACCCTTACAGATACTGAGGTAGGAGAGGTGTATTAAAACTTTTCAAAAACTCCAAGTCCAAAAAGTGCGAAATCGTATTTAACTGGATCTTTTGAGTCCAGTTTTCTTAAGCTTTTATCCAACTCAGCTAAAGCTTTGGCATCATTCTGTTTCCGCTTTACTAATTTTAGTTTTCGGGCGACATTGCCAGAATGCACATCTAGGGGACATGAGAGTTGGCTTGAGCTTAGTTGCTTCCAAATACCAAAATCAACCCCGGTGTTGCTGTCCCTAACCATCCAGCGTAAAAACATATTGATGCGTTTTGCGGCAGACCCTTTGTTAGGGTCGGAAACATGTTTCATGGTTCTGGTTTGATGTGGCAATTCAAAAAAAATGGCTTTAAATTTTGATATAGCGGATTGCAATGAATCTTTCTGCTGATGCTTCACAAAAACAGCTTCTAACCCATTGTGTTTGGTATATATGTTTTGCAGGCTTTGGATAAAATAGCACAAATCATTGCCATTAAATGTTCTATGGACAAAAGGAACCAATTTTTCTAAATCTGTATCGGTGTGATTTAAAACAAAATCATAAGGAGCATTATCTAAAAGCTCCATCATTCGCGAGGCATTGTTTATGATGCTCTTTCGGTTTCCCCAGGCTATGGTAGCAGTTAAAAAACCACTGATTTCTATATCTTCCTTTTTTGAAAAACGATGTGGAATCTGTAGGGGATCATCTTCAAGGAACTTGGGATTATTGTATTGCACTACCTTTTCATCCAGAAAATCTTTCAGCTCGGATTTTGTCATAAGATCAAGAAACAATCAATCCGTCAACCATGGTTAGCTTTCTGTCCGCCATGTTGGCCAGTTCTAGATTATGGGTCACCAAAACAAAGGTTTGTCCAAATTCATCACGAAGTTGAAAGAAAAGTTGGTGAAGGTTATCTGCGCTTTCAGAATCTAGGTTACCACTGGGCTCATCTGCTAAAATCACAGAAGGGTTATTAATCAATGAGCGGGCTACAGCCACACGTTGTTGTTCACCGCCGGATAAAGCGTTGGGTTTGTGGTCATATCTATCAGAAAGACCTAAAAAGTCTAGAAGCTCCTTTGCGCGTTTTTCAGCTTGAGCCCTAGGAGTTTTTTTTATAAAAGCTGGAATACAGACGTTTTCTAAAGCGGTGAATTCTGGTAATAATTGATGAAACTGAAAAATAAATCCAATATGTTCATTTCTAAACCTAGCCAAATTCTTGTCATTTAGTTGAGTAACATCCGTATCATGAATTAACAATGAACTTTCCTTTTTGTTGGAAGGGGAATCCAAGGTGCCCAAAATCTGCAGCAATGTGGTTTTCCCGGCCCCAGATGCACCAACAATGGATACCACTTCGCCTTTTTTTATCTCTAGATCAACCCCTTTTAAAACTTGAAGGTCACCATAGTATTTTTGGATGTTATTCGCCTTTATCATGTAAAACCGCTTATTGGGGTGAAAGTAATGATTACAGTTGAGTGAACAAAAATCGTAAGTTTCAAATAAAGTTTTAGCATCTTGTAACGACTACTTATCAAAATTTTATAATTGGTTTCAAATTGTGGAATCACTAACTTTGTTTAACTTTACAAAAGAATGAATAAACAGAATAATAATTCTTTAGAAACCGCCATATTTGCTGGCGGTTGTTTTTGGTGTACAGAAGCTGTTTTTCAAAGGCTTAATGGCGTTCAAGAGGTAGTTTCGGGATATACGGGAGGAGAAATCAAAAATCCAGCATATCGAGAAATTTGTACCGGAAGAACTGGGCATGCTGAGGGTATAAAAATTACATTTAATCCAGCTGAAGTTTCTTTTACCGAATTATTGGAAGTTTTCTTTGCTACTCATGATCCTACAACATTGAATAGACAAGGTAACGATGTTGGTTCTCAGTATAGAAGTGAAATTTTCTATACCAATCCAGAACAAAAAGAATTAGCAGAGGAATTTATTGCTCTTTTGGAGAATGAAAAGGTGTTTGAATCACCTATAGTTACTGCTATTTCTGAAGTAAAACCATTTTACATTGCGGAGCAAGAACACCACAATTATTATAACGACAATTCTAATCAACCCTATTGTCAGTTCATCATAGATCCAAAAATTAAAAAGCTAAACAAGCATTTTTCAAACAAGCTAAATACAGTTAAATAACTTATGGCACCATATCAAAGCATGGAAGAATACAACATTAGTGTTACTAATGAAGTAAAAGAACGCTTTTCAAAAATTATAGATGAGATAGGAGAGGATGTACAACGTGAAGGATTAGTGAAAACTCCAGAACGGGCTGCAAAAGCAATGTTATTTTTGACACAAGGCTACAAACAAGATCCAGCTGAAATTTTACGGGGGGCCATGTTCAAGGAAGACTATGATGATATGGTCATTATCAAGGATATTGAAGTGTACTCTTTATGCGAGCACCATATGCTTCCTTTCTTTGGCAAGGCTCATATAGCATATATCCCCAACGGACATATTGTAGGTTTAAGCAAAATACCCCGTATTGTGGATGTTTTTGCTCGTAGGTTACAAGTGCAGGAACGATTGACACATGATATTTTGGAATGTCTAAATAACACATTAAAGCCAAAGGGAGTTGCCGTGGTTATTGAAGCATCTCACATGTGTATGATGATGAGAGGCGTACAAAAACAGAATTCCGTGACAACAACATCTGGATTTAGAGGGCAGTTTGAAAAAATAGAGACACGAAATGAGTTCCTTAAACTTATCAGTTCGGATTTATCATAGTTAATTTTTCCAATTCATTCCTATTTGGTATTTTTCATCTATGGCAGAAGAGAAAGACCTAAAGTATCGCAACCTATTTTTGGGATTATTGTTTGATGGTATTGGAATGTTATCATTTGTCATACCTGGAATAGGGGAGTTCTCAGATGTTATTTGGGCACCAATTGCGGGTTGGCTCATGACTAGATTGTACAAAGGTAAAATTGGTCAAGCTGCCGGTTTGGTCACTTTTGTTGAAGAATTGATACCCGGATTGGATATAATACCCAGTTTTACAATAATGTGGTTGTATACCTATGTTTTTTCTTCAAAAAAAGATAAAAAAATCGAGAGTTGAACAAAGTCATCTCCCGATTTAAACTAACAAACGTAACTGTACTTTTAAATTATTCTATAACAAGGGTAAAAGCTTGTGTAATATCAGTTTCTCCTCCTGCATCTGCCAAAGTCCCATCATTAGGTTTTTTAGGCTCATGTCTTAATGTAATTGCCAAAGTTCCTGTACTTGCATCAGTAGTAGTAACAGTAAACGAAATACCTACAGGATTTGTTGAAGTGAAATTTACACCTGTCTCAGCAGAAACATAATCAGATTCGTCATCGTCATAAGCGATAGTTGCGTTTAGAGTATTATTTGGAATAAAGAAAAACTGATGTTCAGCCGCTTCTCCTTCAATTTCCTCATTAATGCTTTCAGCGGGTGTCTCTGTTTCATTCAGTAACTCAACCGTTCCGTCATAAACAGTATTTTCAGCCAAGCTACCAGATATGGATATCATGGGTGGATTGGGTCCATCGCCATCCAAATCCTGAGATTGTAAAGTAATGGCCGTGCCACCTCCTTGAGGAGTTAAAGTAACGTTCATTGTAGTAATGGTTTCCTCTGGATTTATTACCTCTGGGTCATTGTCATCACTTGAACAGCCTACTAATAAAGTTCCGGTTAAGAGCGCAAGTGATAAGAATTTAGTTGTTTTCATAGTCTTTAATTTAAATTTTATTTAATAATTGAGTTTTAATTGTAAAATGATATTTCTACCCAAATCATCTGCAAAAAAACGTTGCCGATTTAGGTAATCTCTATAATTTGTATCTAAAAGGTTACTGACCGTAAGACTGGTTGTAAGTTTTAAATTGTTTTTAAACGGAAACTCCATTTTTGAACTAACACCCAACAGATGATATGCTTCTGGTGGTGTGTTTATTTCCAATACTACTTCTTGTTGCTGCTCAGGTGAGAATGCGGTAATGTTATCTGGGTGCTCGTTTTGTTCAAATACATACTGACTTTCCAAACTAAATTCAAAATTGTTCCATTCTGGCTTTACAAAAGTCAGTTTGTTTCTAAAATTTGCAGCAGGTATATTGATCAATGCGCTGTTGTTTTCAGTATCTGTTCCTTTAACCAAGGAAAATTGATGGTCCGTTCTCCAATTACCCGTCCAATCAATATAGGCAGCAGTATCAACTCCCAATAACCTTGCATTTGTCTGTCGATACTCCCAAACGGGAAAGGCACCTCTAATGGTAAACTCTACACTCGTTGGCTCCAAAAGAATAAAATCTTGAATGAAATTAGCATAGGGCTCTAGTGTAAATCCCCAGTTATTAAAATCTTGCTGATATGATGCTGAGATTTTATGGGAAGTTTCACTTTTAATACGAAGATCACCCAACTCTATACGTGCTGCGGAATGATGCAAACCATCACTGAACAGTTCTGAAGGATTAGGAGCCCTTTGCGAAAGAGCATAATTAATTCTTATTACAGAACCACTGTTTTCAGCGTACTGAGCACCAAATGTTGTAGAGAAATTATGATAATCAAATATTGGATTGGTAAGCAATTGTGTTCCCAGATCATTAATTATCAAATCTTGAAACTCTTGATCATAACCACGTTCTTCCCATCTAGACGTTTGGTAAAACTTTTTTGCATCAATACGGTTAAAATCATAGCGAAAACCTGCATCAACAAGAATTTCATCGGTTAACCGATATTCTCCCGTAACAAAAGCTCCAAAATCATACTTTTCATAATCAGGTATCAATCTCCTTACGCCTGTGGTAGGATTAGCAAAGTTTTCTTGAAATCTCCCTAAAATACCAAACTGAAGTTCGTACAGCTCTTTGGCATCCCATTTAAAATCAGTTGAAAAGGTATGAGTGGTCAACTCTAAATCTATAGATGCTTGGTTATCACGTTCTCCTCTTCGCACATCAAATTCGAAACGCCTGTTGTTTTGATAGTCATATTGAACATTCCATTTGCCCAGACCTTCAAATCGTTTGTAGAATTTTAGCTTGCCCAAATGGTGGGTAACTTCCTGTCTAGGATTTTGAATGTCATAGGTAAAGGGTCTGATTATCTCTGGTTGACCATTATTGATACCTCGTATCAAATCATCAATGTTGCCAATATGAGAGGCCCTAAGTACAGCAATTTCAGAATTATAATAAGAGTATTTTGCATCCCACCCCCAAGTAAAAAGCTGTTTTCCAAACTGTAAAGAAGCTCCTATTTCTTGAACTCCAGTATTAGAGAGCACATAATCTGGAGCTTCATGATCCCCCAATCGTTTATATGATCCTTGTCCTCTTAGATACCATCCACTCTCAAATGCTTTGATAAGCTCTGTGGTTATATTTCCGCCTCTACCGTTTGAAACCCCGTTTACAATACTTTTGCCATACAAAGTATCCTTAGCAGGAATCCTTGCCTGTTCCATAACTATAACACCACCAATAGCATCGCCTCCGTATAACAGTGCAGAAGCACCTTTAATTACTGATATTGTTCCTGCTGCATTGATATCTATGTTGGGAGCATGTTCATCTCCCCATTCCATATCTTGCATTCGCACGCCATCGTTCAGTATTAAAACCCTACTGCCGTTGAGACCATGAATAGCAGGTTTTACAATATTGGCTCCAGTATTTAAAGATGAAACTCCCGCCAACTCTTTTAAAGCATCTCCTAAACTACCAGAACTGAATTGCTCCAACGTTTTAAGCTTTAATGATTCTTCTAGGGCGGAATTGGTTTTTTCAGCAACAGCATCACCGACCACCTTTACTTCTTCAAGTTCCTCTAAGTGATGCTCTAACTTTATATCAATCCATGTAATTCCATCTACTTCCACTTTAATAAAAGTGGTTGTACACTCAGGATGCGAAATTTCCAATTCGTAAAGACCTGGGCAAAGACTTGGGATTTGAAATTTTCCCTTGTTGTCGGTTTTTACGATTTTTTGATTTCCTAATATTTGAATACTTGCATTTTCTAGAGGTGTTTTGTTGTGATAATCCATAACCTGACCCGTAAGGATGTCGGTACAATCTTGGGAAAACCCATATATAGGGATTACAAGTAAAAATGCAATGAAAATATATATTTTCATTCTGAACAAAATAAATTAGTAAAAAATAGATAGTCCGCTATAGAAAGACGGAATGCTTTGGCCGATTAACTAATGTAATGAGGAGGAGGCCTAGAAAATAGGTGATAAGAAAAGTCTTTTTTAGTGTTAAGACTTATGTAGTAAAAGTTATTGTCTTGTAAGTTAAGAAATGTAGGATGAAAGGCTTCAGAATTTGCAACTTGATTAAGCTCTACGCCTTGGTTTTCAACTACCAAATCACAGATTTTGCAATTTTCAATTTTTTCTTGATTACCGTCTTGGTGTGAATACACGTGAAGTGCTGACACCTTGACAAACATCAAGGAAACGAATATAAAAAGCCCAAGAATTTTTCTAAAATCCTTCATTGTGCAACAAATCTATATAATTAGTTGGTTTCCGTTGTGTTAAGGAAAACATAATTAATTAAACAAAAAACCTAATCCCATACGTTTCAACATTTTCTTCTCGAAGTTCCAGAAGAACTGAAACTGACCAAACAACCATCCAAAGAAAACCAGCAAAACTTGATAAATGGGAAAAATCAACAGTATTCTAATAGGCCAATAAATCCAACCAGAAAGCTGTTCTTTGTCCAGCCCAATTAAGTCAGCGGCAGGGGCGGCAAGTTTGGCAGCGCAACTACCAGTAACACCAAAAACAATAAAAATAACTACTATTTGGAAGTTGGATTCTATTCCCCAACGTTTTTTTAATTTTTCCATCGACAGAATTTCGATGGCAAAAATAATACTTTAAATTCTAGGAATGAAAGGACCTAAACGTTGGTTGTATTTGCGTTGAAAATAAATGAAATAGTTATACAATTTATAATTCACCTCATATCCATAATCAATACCGGGATTGTAATCTATTTGAAGTTCGTACAAATTTGGATTGAAGCGCTGTGGCTGCAATACCCTTTGGTTCCAATTAATTACCATTAGGTTATTTCTGTTTTCTAAAAAGTGTTGAGAGTAATAACCTTCAGGTCTTGCTATACTTTGTAGCCATGTATAAAACCCAGGTTCAATAATGATGATTTCGTACTCTGTTTCTTCATTCTTTATCTCAACTTTTTCTTCCACTTTGGAATTGAACACTTCTTGTTCTTTGGTTGAAATATCAAGTGCTTCTTTTTTTGCCGTGCAGGATGCAAACAATCCTAAAACCAAGATTAATGCAATTAACTTATTTAAAACGTTCTTTTTCATAATATTAAAGTACAAAAAAAGCCATTTAGATTTCTAAATGGCTTTGTTAAATAAAGTTAAGATGGGTATTTATTTTCCAAAAAGACCTCCTAAAAGACCTCCAAGGCCACTCTTTTTTTGGCCTCCACTATTTAATACCATTCCAGCTAAATCATCTATTACGCTGCCATCTCCATCAGAATCTAAAAAGCTTTCAATCAACGATTGTTGTTTGTTGGCAGTATTGCCGCCTCCCATAAGGCCTCCTAAAAGTCCACTTAAAGCATCTGGACTGCTAACATTTTGCTGTTTGGTCTGTTTGCCCAAGTAACCTAATAAAATTGGTGCGGCAATTTTTAATATTTGTGAAATTGAGCCAGCATCGATTCCTGATTTGCTGCTCAGTGCATTTTCAACTTGTGGTTGTTTAGACCCAAACACGTGACCTAATATCCCAGCGCCATCATCCATAACTCCCTGATCAACCCCGCCTCCAAAAAGACCTCCAAGGTTGTCCAATATACTGCCATCGTGTTTTGATGATAATGCACTCATTAAGCCTTGCGCGCCTCCAGGAGTAGAGGCATTTTTCTTCATGGCACCCATTAAAAGGGGCATAGCCATACTTAGAACGTCTGCTGTTTTGTTTTCTGGTTGTCCAGTTTGACCAGCAACGCCGCTGATTAATTGTTTGCCCATTGGGCTATTTAATAAATCTAATAATCCTGACATTTTATAGTGTTTAGTTTAGAGTGACAATGTACAAAAAAGAACCTTTTGCCTAGACAGATAAAAATGAACTATTTAAGCAGTTTGATAATTTGCATGGCCAATTCTGAACCTATGCGCTGTTGAGCCTCTTTGGTAGCAGCACCTATATGGGGAGTCAGAGATATTTGTGGGTGCATTAATATCCGAATTTCTGGATTTGGTTCAGATTCAAAGACATCTAATCCTGCAAAGGCTATTTTTTCAGCCTCCAAAGCATCAACCAATGCAACTTCGTCCACAACTCCTCCTCGGGAAGCATTGATTACTCCAACGCCGGGTTTCATCAGTTTAAATTCTTTTTCACCAAGTACGTAGGTTTTCTGTGCTGGAACATGAACACTTATAAAATCTGAATTTTTAAGTAAAATGTCCATAGGGCTGTTCTCTAGCTCAAACTTTATGGATTGTCCATCAAAAAAAGGAATTTCCAAAGTAGCTTTAGGAACAAATTTATCATGGAACAATACCTTCATTCCCAGGCCTAATGCCATTTTAGCTGTAGCCTGACCAATTCTTCCAAACCCGATTAAGCCAAGGGTTTTTCCTCGCAACTCGGTGCCACCGGCGTAGCTTTTCTTAAGCTGCTTGAATTTACTGTCTCCATCTAATGGCATATTCCGGTTTGAGTCATACAAAAACCGAACTCCTCCGAATAGATGCGCAAAAACCAATTCTGCAACGGATTCTGAAGATGCCGCAGGTGTATTTATAATATGAATTCCTTTTGATTTTGCGTAGTCAACATCAATATTGTCCATACCAACTCCACCACGACCAATAAGTTTAAGGTTTGGGCAGGAATCAATCAATGATTTTCTTGCCTCTGTAGCACTTCTTACCAATAGACAACTGATATCGTTATCATTAATAAAATTTGCCAATTGCTCTTGTGCAACTGTTGTTGTAATTACATCAAAACCTTCTTTTTCAAGTAAGTCAATCCCAGTCTGAGCTATTCCGTCGTTTGCTAAAATTTTACCCATTTACCTATCCTTTCTTTTCTAACTCGCTCATTATATCCACAAGAACACCTACACTTTCTAAAGGAAGGGCATTGTACATAGATGCACGGTAGCCGCCAACGGAACGATGACCTTTAATTCCATTGATTCCTGCTTCCTTGCATTTTTCATCAAAGGTTTCCCTAAGGGTATCGTCTGTAATATTGAAAGTAGCGTTCATAATAGAGCGATCTTCCTTGGCCGCATATCCAGAGAAAACGGGGTTTAGTTCTACTTCAGAATAAATAAGATTTGCTTTTCTTTCATTAATTTCTTCTATAGCAGGTATTCCACCCAAATCTTTCAACCACTGCATGGTGAGCATAGAAACATAAACAGGAAAAACAGGAGGAGTGTTAAACATACTGTCTTTTCCTATATGTACTGCATAATCTAACATTGAAGGGATTTTATGTGATACCTTACCCAAAATACCTTCTTTAACGACTATTAATGTTGTGCCTGCCGGTCCCATGTTTTTCTGTGCCCCTGCATAAATTAAATCGAACATGGAAAAATCCATCTGCCTAGAAAAAATATCCGAACTCATGTCACAAACTATAGGGACATTAGTTTTAGGGAATTTTTTTATTTGTGTTCCAAAAATGGTATTGTTGGAAGTTAGGTGCAAATAATCCAAATCATTAGGGATAGAATATCCTTTTGGAATATAATTGAAGTTCTGGTCTTGAGAAGAGGCAACCTCTACTATTTCTCCAAACAATCTTGCTTCTTTGATGGCTTTTAAACTCCATGTGCCAGTATTGATGTAACCTGCTTTTTTATCTAACAAGTTGTATGCAGCCATTAAAAACTGAGTGCTTGCACCACCTTGAAGAAACAGCGCCTGATATCCTTTCCCCTCTAAACCTAAAAGCTCCAGAGCTAGGGAACGTGCTTTCTCCATAATAGCAACAAACTCTTTGCTTCGGTGAGAAATTTCTATAAGGGATAGTCCAATGCCGTCAAGTTCAACAACTGCTTCGGAAGCTTTTTGCATTACTTCTTGTGGCAAAATACAAGGGCCTGCGCTAAAATTGTGCTTTTTCATTTCTAATAAATTAAGACGCAAAGGTCGAAAAATTATAGGAAACGGAAACGATTCAAAAAGATCTAATTTTTATTAGAGTTGCAATAAGAAGTTCATAGTATCAATTCCATCTGCATAGTCATCCAATCTTGGTTTTTGAGTCTCTCCATAATTAATCTCTTCTTCCAGTATTCCATTGGATACAATACACTGGATATGCGCTTCGTTTTCCTGTATTTCCTTTTTTAAATCAGAAACAGTGTCATAATATTCGTAGAACAAGGAAGCAATTGGTGATGAAAAGCTTTTATCCTCTTTTAGAATTAGAAAACCATTGTCCAAAATTTTGAACTCACTCATTAGATAAACTGCCTTATTATAGTCATAGTTGTTGGCATATTTATTTTGATGGATAATATCCTTAAAAGGAAAAATACCATTAAAAAACTCATCAAAATTGTAGTTTCTCGGCACATAGATTTTTGAAACATTTCTGCACCCCAATCCGTAGTATCTAAAAATATCTTCTCCTAGGGCAGAAAGCTGTTCTTTTGATTCGTTTCCCGTTAGAACCGCTACAGAATTTCTATTCTTTCGTATGATATTCGGTTTTTTCCCAAAGTAATACTCAAAGTATCTGCCTGTATTGTTGCTTCCAGTTGCAATGACCGCGTCAAAACTTTCAAACTTGCCTTCAATAAACTGTATTTTGTTTTTAAGTGTTGGGTCTTGAGCTATCAAGTGTTTAGAAAGAAAAGGGAGAAGCACCATGTCATTTGATGATAGTTTTGCCAAAACCTTATTTCCTGACAACAAAACACATAAAAAATCATGGAATCCTACTAATGGAATGTTTCCGGCCATTACAAGTCCAACAGTTTTTGTTTCCTTAGATGAATCAAAACTATAATGGGAAAGCCAATTTGTTAAATGTTCTTCAGTGAGTAACAATGACCATTGCTTGAGGGCAAATAAAATATTTTCTTGGTTAAACCAACTGTTTTGCTGCTCTGCTCTTATTACGGCATCGAGAAACTCTTGGTGGTTTTCACTGTCTATGGAATTATGATTTTCACAAAAATCAGTAATAAAACTTCCAAGTTTAACAAAAGCTTGCAATGTAGAGGTATACGCCATCATTATATTTGTACACTAAATTGGTAGGGTTTATTTTTGCTCAAAAGTAAGCATGCTGAAATTATTTCAGCATAAAGGAAAAAGAAAATTATGGCAATTATAATAACAGATGAATGTATTAATTGTGGTGCTTGCGAACCTGAGTGCCCAAATACTGCAATTTATGAGGGAGCTGATGAATGGCGTTATAGTGATGGTACTTCTCTTGAAGGGGACGTAGTGTTGCCTGATGGTAAAGCAGTTAATGCTGATGAAGTACAAGTTCCCATAAGCGATGAGATTTATTATATTTCACCTGATAAATGTACAGAATGCATGGGCTTTCATGAAGAGCCACAGTGTGCAGCAGTGTGTCCGGTAGATTGCTGTGTGCCAGATGAAGATCGTGTGGAGACCGAAGATGAGCTTCTAGGAAAGCAGAAGTTTATGCACCCAGATGGGTAACCTCAAGGTTTTTAAAGCATTTTTGAAATTATTTCTTTAAACAACTTTGCGCATACCATTGCAGTCATGTTGTTAACATCCCTTTTTGGATTGTATTCTACAATGTCCGCTCCAATAATGGGCACATTAATTTTTTGTATAATATTGATTACTTGCCGCGTACTTAAACCGCCTGGCTCATGATGAGATACACCGGGCGCAAAAGCAGGATCCAGAGCATCCATATCAAACGATAGATATAATGGGTTTTGAAATGTTGGCATTTTGGTAGATTCAAAATCTTTCATCTCAATAATTTCAACCCCATATTTTTCAGCATTCTCTCGTTGTTCAGAATTTAAGGTGCGAATGCCAACCTGCACCAATCGGTTTGCTAGATTATTTTGCATGATATTGTAGAAAGGGCATGCATGAGAAAAGGAATCTCCATTCAGACTGGAATATAGATCGCTATGAGCATCAATATGCAAAATATCTATTGTCCCATACACTTTCTGAAATGCTTTGATAATAGGAAAGGTAATGGAATGGTCGCCTCCTAAAGTTAAAAGAGGGTTTCCTTCTTCAAGATTTTCAGCGGTTATTTTCTCAATATCGAAATACTCAGAGATATTGTAATCGCCTTTGTCGTTTAATAAATCAGAGGTTATTGAAGTACCATCTTCAGAAAAGTAATTTGCAGAATTACTGTGATAAGCTTCTCTAATTAGGGGAGGAGCCAATCTTGGACCTTTTAAAAAAGAAGACTTCTCATCGTATAATATTCCTTGTAATGTAATTTTTGTCATGCACTAAAGTTATGAACTGGTACACACTTTTTCTATTTGTTTATTATACTGCTTACAAAAACGTAGATACATCAATTCTTTTTACTTTTATCAGACCATAAAGATTTGAGGTGCTATGCAAGAAAAGGAAGAAACATATAATGGATTTTGGAAGCAGATAGGCTGTACACTTTCCGTAATTGCCATACTTGGGATTATCTCAGTCGTTGTTATCGGATTTTACATGCTTTTTCAAGGATTCTAGCTAGATAGTTTTTGATTCTCTACCCATTAACACGCAAACTCCTCAAAGCAATCATTGATAACATTTTTTTGAGATAAATCTTTTGGTTTCAGCGGTTTTTTAAAATGCCTTTTTATAATTGAGTTGTAAATAACAGCATTATCTAAATGCTCAAAGATTGTAGAACTCACAACATAAACACTTAATTGTTTGTTTGAAGCTTCCAAACCAGTTATGATATCGAGAAAATCTATGCCGTTCACTCCGGGCATTTCTAAATCCAATAACACTAATATTTTCTTTTGCGCTTTAATGTCTCGCACTAAGTATTTAAGCGCTTGTACAGGAGAAGAATAGGTTAGTTGGTTCTTTGAAAGCTTAGATTTTTCTAGCAGTTTTTTATGGACTTTACAGGTAACCTCGCTATCATCGATAACATAAGATACGTCAAAAGGCTCGCAATCGGTATTGATCATTGGTATCTAAAATTTTTGTTATAACAGTATTGCCATAATTTTATTACCCCAAGGATTGATCTTTTGGATGAAAGGTCACAAATTAACGACCACTGTAAAAATTAAAAAGTTTAATACTCGCGAGCATTTATAATAATTTTAAAATTGATTTATAAATGGGCTTATATTTGCACCCTTAAAACTTGAACATGAAAGCGGGTATTGTAGGATTGCCAAACGTAGGAAAATCAACTTTGTTTAATTGCTTATCTAATGCAAAGGCGCAGAGCGCCAACTTTCCCTTTTGTACCATAGAACCCAATATAGGTGTTGTTAACGTGCCCGATGCTCGAATGGAAAAACTGGAGGAATTGGTAAACCCAGAGCGAGTTGTTCCCGCAACGGTTGAAATTGTTGATATTGCCGGGCTGGTTAAAGGAGCCAGTAAAGGCGAAGGACTTGGAAATCAGTTTTTAGGAAACATCCGAGAAACAGATGCCATTCTTCACGTGCTCAGATGTTTTGACAATGACAATATTGTTCATGTGGATGGATCTGTAGATCCAATGCGTGATAAAGAAACTATTGACATGGAACTCCAATTAAAAGATTTGGAAAGTGTTGAAAAGAAATTGGACAAAGTTAAGAGAACTGCAAAAACAGGAAACAAAGATGCCCAAAAAGAGGCAGCTGTGCTTACCAGTCTTAAAGAAGGTCTTGAAGCAGGAATATCTGTTCGTGCTATTTCCCTTAGTGATGATGACCGTACAGAATATGTAAAACCATTACAATTGATTACAGATAAGCCGGTAATGTATGTCTGTAATGTAGATGAAGAAGCTGCTACTGATGGAAATGCCTATGTTGAAAAGGTAAAAGAAGCTGTGGCCAATGAAAATGCTGAAGTTATTTTTTTAGCTGTGGGCACAGAAGCTGATATTACCGAATTGGATACATATGAAGAAAGACAAATGTTTCTGGAAGATTTAGGGCTGTCAGAACCAGGGTCGGCCAAATTAATCCGAGGAGCATACAAATTGTTGGATTTAGAAACTTATTTCACGGCAGGCGTAAAGGAAGTAAGAGCTTGGACCATTCCAGTTGGGGCAACCGCTCCTCAAGCTGCAGGTGTAATCCATACAGACTTTGAGAAAGGGTTTATTCGCGCAGAGGTTATTGCTTACAACGATTATGTGCAGTATGGAAGCGAAACCAAGGTAAAAGAAGCTGGTAAAATGCGTGTAGAAGGGAAGGAATATGTTGTAAAAGATGGTGATGTCATGCATTTTAGGTTCAATGTTTAAATCCAATCATAGTATTTGTTGGTATATCAACAGCTTTTGTTGATTACTTTCTACAGTCCACATTTTTATTTCTCAGCCTAAATTTTATATTAGCAAGGATTAACCCTTAACTAATGGCAGAAACCAAGTATACCGAGGATAATATTCGTTCCCTGGATTGGAAGGAGCATATTCGCATGCGTCCCGGTATGTATATTGGCAAGTTGGGAGATGGTTCATCTGCCGATGATGGTATCTACATTCTTCTCAAAGAAGTCCTGGACAACTGTATAGATGAGTTTGTCATGGGCGCCGGTAAAACCATTGAAATCAATATCAAAGAAAGTACGGTTCATGTTCGTGATTATGGACGTGGCATTCCTTTAGGGAAAGTGGTAGATGTGGTTTCCAAAATGAACACTGGTGGAAAATACGACACCCGAGCTTTTAAAAAATCCGTAGGGCTTAATGGAGTTGGAACAAAAGCGGTAAATGCACTTTCCAACTTTTTTAAAGTTGAATCGATTAGGGACGGAAAACTAAAAGCTGCAGAATTCAAAGCTGGGAATTTGGTGGATGAAGAGCTGATCGATTCCACAAAACGTAGAGGGACCAAAGTTACCTTTGTTCCAGATGAATCTATTTTTAAAAAATACAAATACCGGAGCGAGTATGTAGAACGCATGCTCAAAAACTATGTATACCTTAATCCAGGGTTGACCATTGTATTTAATGGCGAAAAATTCTTTTCAGAAAATGGATTGAAGGATTTATTGGAAGACAATAATAGCATGGAGGACATGCTGTATCCTATCATCCATTTAAAAGGAGAGGATATTGAGGTGGCCATTACCCATAGCAGGACTCAGTACAGCGAGGAATATCACTCGTTTGTAAACGGGCAACATACCACGCAAGGTGGAACGCACCAAGCTGCTTTTAGAGAGGCCATTGTAAAGACCATCCGTGATTTTTATGGAAAAAACTATGATGCTTCAGATATAAGGAAATCAATAATATCAGCAATTTCCATTAAGGTGATGGAGCCAGTTTTTGAGAGTCAGACCAAGACTAAACTAGGTTCTACGGATATGGGCGGAAAACTGCCTACTGTGCGTACTTACATTAATGATTTTATGGGTAAGTACCTTGATAATTACCTTCATAAGAACCAAAGTACCGCAGAAGCAATCCAGCGCAAAATTGTTCAAGCAGAAAAAGAACGTAAAGAACTTTCAGGAATTCGAAAGCTAGCTCGTGATCGCGCCAAAAAAGCAAGTTTACACAATAAAAAGCTTAGGGATTGTCGTGTTCATCTTCAAGATATGAAGAAGGACAGAAGATTGGAGTCTACGTTGTTTATTACGGAGGGAGATTCGGCATCGGGTTCCATTACCAAATCTAGAGATGTAAATACACAAGCGGTTTTCAGTTTGCGGGGTAAACCTTTGAATTCCTATGGCATGTCCAAAAAAATCGTTTATGAAAATGAAGAATTCAATTTACTACAAGCAGCTTTGAACATTGAAGAATCAATGGAAGATCTGCGTTACAATAATATTGTAATAGCTACGGATGCTGATGTTGATGGAATGCACATACGTTTATTGTTGATTACATTCTTTTTGCAGTTCTTCCCAGAGTTGATAAAAGAAAACCATTTGTATATTCTACAAACTCCTCTTTTTAGGGTTAGAAATAAAAAAGAAACCATTTATTGCTACAGTGAAGAAGAAAGACGAAATGCTATTCAAAAGCTTACTGGTAAACCAGAAATTACACGATTTAAGGGATTAGGGGAGATTTCGCCAGATGAGTTTAAACATTTTATTGGCGACGATATCCGTTTGGAACCTGTAATGTTGGACAAGGCAATGAGCATTGATAATTTATTGAAGTTTTATATGGGGAAAAACACCCCTGATAGACAAGAATTCATCATAAAAAACCTTAAAGTAGAACTTGATTTAGTAGAAGAAAACTAACTATAAACCAGATAAATGTATCCCCTTCTAAATGGAAGAGAATGAAGATTTGAATGATGAAGGTTTAGAAAGCCAAGACAGTTCCCAGGATAGCCTCACAAGGGTGACCGGAATGTATAAGGATTGGTTTTTAGACTATGCCTCTTATGTTATTTTAGAACGTGCAGTTCCAGCAATAGAAGACGGTTTTAAACCGGTGCAACGCAGGATAATGCATGCATTGAAAGAGTTGGATGATGGTAGGTACAACAAAGTTGCCAATGTTGTTGGCCATACCATGCAATACCACCCCCATGGAGATGCAAGTATTGCAGATGCCATGGTTCAAATAGGGCAGAAGGATTTACTTATAGATACACAGGGGAACTGGGGAAACATCCTAACTGGAGATAGAGCTGCAGCTTCAAGATACATAGAAGCCCGCCTTTCAAAATTTGGATTGGAAGTTGTTTTTAGCCCAAAAATTACAGAGTGGCAACTTTCATATGATGGTCGAAAGAAAGAACCGGTAAATCTTCCTGTCAAATTCCCATTGTTATTGGCGCAAGGAGCTGAGGGTATTGCGGTGGGGCTATCCACTAAAGTGCTCCCGCATAACTTTAACGAGTTAATTGATGCGTCCATTAAACATTTAAAAGGACAACGATTTAAATTGTTTCCAGATTTTCCAACTTCGGGAATCATAGATGTTACTAATTACAACGATGGTGTACGGGGAGGAAAGATTCGTGTTCGTGCTAAAATTTCCACTTTTGACAAGAACACCTTGGTCATTAATGAAATACCCTACGGAACAAATACATCATCTTTAATAGATTCTATCTTGAAAGCCAATGAAAAAGGTAAAATCAAGATTAAGAAAATTGAAGATAATACAGCGGCCGAAGTAGAAATTTTGGTTCATTTACCAAATGGAATTTCTCCAGATAAAACCATAGATGCATTATATGCCTTTACGGCTTGCGAATCTTCCATATCTCCTTTAGGATGCATCATAGAAGATAACAAACCTTTATTTATTGGGATTACAGAAATGCTGGAACGTTCAACGGACTACACTGTTGAATTGTTAAAGGCTGAACTTGAAATTCAACTTAGAGAACTAGAAGAGCAATGGCACTTTGCGTCCTTAGAGCGAATTTTTATTGAGAATAGAATCTACCGGGACATTGAGGAAGAAGAGACATGGGAAGGTGTTATTGCTGCAATTGATAAGGGTCTTAAGCCGTTTACAAAAAACCTTAAAAGAACAGTTACGGAAGAGGATATCGTTCGTTTAACAGAAATCCGCATTAAACGTATTTCTAAGTTTGATTTGGAAAAAGCGCAGCAGCTTCTTGATAGTTTAGAAGAGAAGATTGCTCAAACCAAGCATCATTTAGAGCATTTGGTGGATTATGCCATTGATTATTTCAAAGAGCTTAAAAAGAGATACGGTAAAGGTCGTGAACGTAAATCCGAGATAAAAATATTTGATGATATAGAGGCTACCAAAGTGGTCATAAGAAATACCAAACTCTATGTTAATCGTGAAGAAGGCTTTATTGGGACTTCCTTAAGGAAAGACGAATATGTTACAGATTGTAGTGATATAGACGACATCATAGTTTTTACACAAAAAGGTGAAATGATGGTGACCAAAGTTGACTCCAAAACCTTCATTGGAAAAGGCATCATACATGTTGCTGTATTTAAAAAGAAGGATAGTCGTACTATTTATAATATGATTTATAAAGACGGAAGGGGAGGCCCAAGCTATATCAAAAGGTTTAATGTTACAAGTATAACTCGTGATAAGATGTATCAATTGGCAGGAGGTAAACCTACTTCCGATATGCATTACTTTTCGGCCAACCCCAATGGAGAGGCAGAGACTATTACCGTATTACTTAGACAATCTGGTAGCATTAAGAAATTGAAATGGGATTTGGATTTCGCTGACCTTTTGATAAAAGGAAGAGCCTCCAAAGGAAATTTGGTCACAAAATACCCCGTAAAAAGAATAGAGCTCAAAGAAAAGGGAGTTTCCACGCTTAAGCCCAGAAAAATTTGGTTTGATGATATCGTGGGGCGCTTGAACGTTGATGGTAGAGGAGAACTGCTAGGTGATTTTAAAGGAGATGATTTACTATTGATCATTGACCAAAAAGGGAAAGTAAAAACAATTCCGCCAGACTTATTGACCCGGTTTAATGAAGATATGATCGTTTTGCAAAAGTGGAATCCAAAGAAACCTATTTCAATAGTGCATTATGAAGGTGAAAAAGAACGCTATTACATAAAACGGTTTTTAATTGAGAGTCCTAACAAGGAGGATTTAGTAATTTCCGAACACCCAAAATCCCATCTTGAATTGGTTTCCACTGATTGGCGACCAGTAATTGAAATTGAATTTCCAAAACCAAGAGGCAAGGATGCAAGACCAAATCAAGAAATAGATGTGGAAAGTTTTATAGGCATAAAAGGTATAAAGGCAATTGGAAATCAGCTTACGTCAGAGAAGGTTAAAAATATTAATGCCTTGGAATCATTGCCTTTTGAAGAGCCTAAAGAAACTGTTCCTGAAGAGATAGAAGTAATTGATGAAGAGTCCATAGGCTTTGCTGATAATGAAATAGATTCAAAAGATGAAGGTTCTGATCAAACAACTTTGTTTTAATGCATTTTTCTAACTATTTTGGCATTCAAGTTATACACACCTAACCCAATAGCTTAAATTTTATATATGGATTTCACTAACCCGTTAGTTTACGGTGTACCTGTTTTTATTGCCTTTATCTTATTTGAGCTTACTTATAGTAAAACACATGGAGACGATCATCTTTACGTCTGGAAAGATTTAGCCGCAAGTGGTTTTATGGGTGTAGGTTCTGCTGTTATAGGTCCTTTGTTCAAGGTTATTTTTGCCATTGTTCTTTTTGAAGGTGTATATGAATTATGCAATCCTTTGGTTGATGGTGTTCGTCAAAATATTCTGGGCTATGAGTCTTTTGGCTATGCATGGTACATCTGGATTTTATGTCAATTAGCTGATGATTTCACCTATTATTGGTTTCATAGAGCCAATCATGAAATAAGGGTTCTTTGGGCCGCGCATATTGTACATCATTCTTCGGATAATTTCAATTTGGGTACTGCTGTTCGTAACGGATGGTTTACTATTCTTTACAAACCCCTATTTTATATGTGGATGACCGCAATTGGCTTTCCTCCTGAAATGGTTGTTGTTTGTTTAGGAATTGAAGCGTTATGGCAATTTCAGTTGCATTCCGTTTATGTTCCAAAAATGGGTTTTATAGAAAAAATATTCAATACACATACTATGCATCAAGTACATCACGCTCAAAATGTGGAATACTTGGATAAAAACCATGGTGGGTTTCTAAATATTTTTGATAAGATGTTTGGTACGTGGAAGGAACTTGATGATGATGTTGATGTAAAATACGGAGTGATTCACTCACCAGATTCGTATAATCCAGTTGTAATTCTCACCCATGAGTTTAAGGACATATGGAATGATGTGAAAAAGTCCAAGAAATTATCTCACAAATTAATGTACATCTTTGGCCCACCTGGGTGGAGTCATGATGGTAGCACCCTTACGGTAAAACAACAGCAGAAACTTCATCTGGACCATAAACAACAGCATCCAGAATTGGCGTATCAGCGTCCAAACTAATTCTTATTCTTCGGAAAGTTCGGTGTTCTGTTTTTTGTTCTTTTTCATTCTAAGGTCAAAAAACTCAACCATTAAGGAGAATGTTATCGCAAAATAAAGATATCCTTTAGGTATAGCCCCAATTTCATTATCGAACACTACTAAATGTGATAAGTGTGCGGCCTCGGTTATCAGCATAAACCCAATAAGGATAAGGAAAGATAATCCCAAAACCTGTACGGAAGGGTGTTTGTTTACAAATTCCCCTACTGGATTGGCAAACAACATCATAACGACTACTGAAATAACAACAGCAGTTATCATTAATACTAATGCATCTGTTGGGTTGGGAGAAATACCATTGGTCATACCAATGGCGGTTAAAATAGAATCAAAAGAAAAAACAATGTTGATCACGGTAATTTGAACAATTGCATTGGTCAATGATGATGAGCGTGATTTTGTAACCTCTCTTTCATCATGACCTTTGTCCTCAATTTTTTCGCGGATTTCCTTAGTGCTTTTATATAAAAGGAAAAGACCTCCTAAAAATAAAATTAGAGCTTGCCAGCTAATGCCTCCGGTAATCCATGACTCATCAACAACAAGAAAAGGTTTTTTCATCTTTGTAAGCCAGGTAATCCCAAAAAGCAAAAGAATTCTCATACCCATGGCCAAGACCAATCCAAGATTGGTTGCTTTTCTTCTATCTTTCTTTTCTAATTTGCCAGCTGCAATAGAGATGAAGATAATATTATCTATCCCCAGGATAATTTCTAAAAAAGTCAAGGTCAACAATGCCATCCAGGCATCAGGGCTAGTAAAGATTTCAAACATGGTTAGTGTATTTTGTATGCGGTTCCTTTAAATTTACGCTTGTCGCCAATGGCATTATATTCAAATGTATAAGAAGAATCTGAAGTAGTCAATATTTTTATATGAATTGATTTTTCTTCAGCTTTGTTTTTGGGGTTCTTGTTTTTCAGAACATATTCGCAATCATTGATCCACCTTATAGAGGAGGTGTCTTGCTTTCCTTCAAAATTATCAACTTCAATTTCTAGGGTTCTAGAAAATGTTGTTGTTTTCTCTTCTCCATTAATGATACTGGTAAATGAAAAATCTCCTGTTTTAAAGTTTTTGCAGTTACGTTGGGGAGGTTCGTTGCAGGCACTAAAAGTTATTAGCAATGCACCAAGAATTATTTGCTTCATCATAATTACAAAGTAAATGGAAAGAACCGAAATAGATAAACAACCTCAACTATTTTTTAACTCAAAAGATTCAAAAGTTCCATCTGTATAAAAGATTACAATTCTTGACGCCTCGACTTTACCTAAATTGGATTTTTCCCCAACCTTTGGTATAATTTTTTCTTGAGAAGCTAAAGGGAAAGTTGGAGTAGGGGAATCTTCATTTTGTTCTGAATGGGGAAAATTCCCTTTTCCGTTAAGCAACCAATACAAATTAACTTCAGGATAAGTCTGAACTACTTTCATTACAAAATCTAAGCTCGGTTTGTTTCTTCCTTTTAGAAGATGTGAAATGCTGGAACGTTGAACACCTATCTTATCTGCAAAGGAAGATATGGTAAGTCCGTAATGGTCAATTACCGTTTGTATGCGTTCTATAATCTTATCGTTCACAATTGTATTTAAGTTTGTATAAAAGTATTCATTGTTTTCCTTAGACGCAATGAATATTTGGTATATTATTACTGATAATTATAAACTATTAAGTTATATAATGTGCTGTAAATATCTCTTTTAAAGTTGTTTATAATGCTTATTATAAATATGTTGATTGAATTTAAAAATGCTTGACACATTTGTAATTTATCATTATAAAATAGAGTACAATTGTAAACTTATTCAATGATAATCGTTCACATTTATAACATATAGATGATTTACTTTTGTAAACTCTAATCAAATTTCAATGCCTTTGATTAATCATTCAGATTATAAAGAAAGAACTATAGAAGGTCGATATGTCACTCTTGAAATATTGCGAAAGAGGTGGTTTGCAAACCTTGACCCTTCCACACTTCAAAATATAGGAACGTCAGTTGAAGGCGATACCATAAAATCAATTACTCTGGGGAACGGAGATAAAAGAGTATTGATGTGGTCACAAATGCATGGCAACGAATCTACCACGACAAAAGCTGTAATGGACATGATTAATTTTGTGACCTCTGATGACGAACTTGCTAAAGCTATTAATGAAAGGTGCACGATTCTGGTGATACCCATTTTAAATCCTGATGGAGCAAAGCGATATACTAGGGTAAATGCAAACACAGTTGACCTAAATAGAGATGCAAAATTGCTTACACAGCCAGAAAGTGTGACATTACGGAATGTCTTTGAAGAATTTAAACCTGATTATTGCTTTAACCTTCATGACCAACGCACATTATTTAGTGCGGGCAAAACTGAAAAACCTGCAACAGTTTCCTTTTTATCTCCATCCAGTGATAGTGAGCGCAATGTCACTCCCACAAGAGAAACGGCAATGAAGCTCATAGTTGCAATGAATAACATGCTGCAAAAAGAAATCCCAGGGCAGGTGGGGAGGTACGATGATGCATTTAATGATAACTGTGTAGGTGATTTTTTTCAGATGAAAGAAGTCCCAACCATATTGTTTGAAGCTGGACATTACCCAAAGGATTACCATAGGGAAAAAACCAGGGAATTTATCTTTCAGTCATTATTGGAAGGGCTTGATATAATAGCTCACGAAAAGGTTGAAGGTTTTAAAACTGATGATTATTTTGAGATTCCGGAGAATGAGAAACTGTTTTATGATGTTTTGATTAAAAACCCTCAGGTAGTTAATCCAAATTTGAATCCAAGCCATTGTATTGGAATTCGATTTAAAGAAGTACTAAAGGAAAAAGCCATTTTGTTTGTACCAGAAATTGTCGGTATCCATGAATTAAAAGAGTGTTTCGGCCACGAAACATTTGATTGCTCGCAGCAAAAAGATTTCGAGGCATTATCTTTTCGTAAGGAAATTCTTAATTTAATTATCATAACTGAACAATAGATAGGTGTTTGGACTCAGTTCTTACATTTTATTTAAAAAAAAAGCATTTTTTTTACGTATATTTTCTTAATTAACTAATTTTGTTGAAAATAATAGCGCAATGAGTAAAGTAAAATTGGACGAAATTGATCACCAGATATTAGACATGTTAATAGATAATACCCGTACTCCCTTTACGGATATTGCTAAAAAACTTTTAATTTCTGCTGGTACAGTTCATGTGAGGGTAAAGAAAATGGAGGAATCTGGAATAATAAAAGGTTCTTCACTTACACTGGACTATGTAAAACTGGGGTATTCTTTTATCGCTTATGTTGGTATTTTTCTTGAAAAAACCCATCAGACCAAATTTGTATTGGAACGTCTTAACCAAATTCCATATGTTACTGTTGCTCATATCACTACAGGGAAATTCAATATCTTCTGTAAAATAAGGGCTAAGGATACTACGCATGCAAAGAACATCATTTTTAAGATAGATGATATTGACGGTATCAGTAGAACAGAAACAATGATTTCGTTAGAAGAAAGTATCAACGACAAAAAACGTTTGATGCATACCATTTTTAACGAACTGTAATTTTTAATTTACTTTCTTATTTTACTATGAGGAGCACAGATTTACCTGTTTCTGAATATAACCCCTATTACCATACTTACATTCTTGCTTTAGGAGATGTTAATTTAATGGATAGCCTTAAAGAGGGGATGGTAGATTTTTCATCTTTTATGGAAGGACTTCCAGAAGGAAAACTAAACTATTCTTATGGAGAGGGAAAGTGGACCTTGGCAGAAGTTTTAATGCATATTATTGATGCTGAACGTGTGTTTCAATACAGGGCACTACGATTTGGGAGAAATGATGATACATCATTGGCTGGTTTTGATCAAGATATCTACGTACCCCAATCTAATGCTTCTGGAAAGACGGAAAAAGAAATACTGGACGAATACCAAGCGGTAAGAAATGGCACCATTAGCCTCTTTAAATCTTTTGATGATGACGCGTTAAAACGGATTGGTATGGCCAGTGACTCCAAGATGAGTACTAGGGCAATGGGATTCATTATATGTGGACACCAGGCCCATCATTTAAAAATAATCCGAGAACGCTATTCTTAGGGTAGAGTAATTTTTTAGTATAGGCTATCAGTTTCTAAATCCGTATCTGATTCCAATTCTGGATTGTTGAATTCATTCTCTTCAGAATCAAGAACAGCTTCTGCATTTACATTCTTATCCAATTCTTTTTCAATGTTTTCCTCAAAATTTGAGATAAACTTGGAAAGGCTCTTACTAATTTTAACCAAGTAAATGGCATCATCAGTCTTTACTTCAACAGCTTCAATGATTTCCCCATTTGGTTTTTTAAGGGTAATAATATCTTCATCACCATAACCATAGGGGTAAGAATCTATTAAAACAGCAGCAACCTTGTGGTCCAATTTTTTGTAATCTATCAATATTCGTTTCATACTGGATGGGTTTTGATTTCCTAACCTAAGCTATGAATTTTTATATCTGATAAATCCAAAGAGTTGTCAATGGCAACTTTTAGTATATATACTTGCTATTCTGCGTAGTAAGCAAATGCTTTGGCAAAAAGATTGTTCGGTACCTTAATATCTATAAGCGCAGTTCCTATTTCTTGGAGTAAAACAAAATTGACATCACCATGTGAATTTTTCTTGTCGTACTTTAAAAGCTTGAGAATGGCCTTAATATCTTGGTTGTCAAAGGTTACACGTCCAAAGTGTCTCAGAAAAGTTTCTTTTATTTCTTGTAGGGATAATTTAGACAATCCTTTTAGTTCATGAGAAAAATAGCCCTCTAGGATCATACCAATAGCAATAGCTTCTCCATGTAAAAGTGTTTCCTTTTCAGGGTTTTCCAAACAATAAGACTCAATGGCATGCCCAAGGGTGTGTCCAAAATTTAAAATCTTTCGTAAACCTTGTTCGGTAGGGTCTTGGATAACTACATCGTTTTTTATGGAAATGGATTTTTTAATGCATAGCGCATCTATAAATTCATTCTTTTCCTTCAAGGATTTCCAGTAATCGGCATCCATGATAAGGCCATGTTTCAACATTTCCGAATACCCACTTTTCAATTGTCTGGCTTCCAGTGTTTTAAGAAACCCAGGGAATACCAATACCATCTGTGGTTGATTGATGACTCCAATCTGATTTTTTAAAGCCCCTAAATCAACTCCAGTCTTTCCACCTATAGACGCATCTACCATGGAAAGTAGGGTAGTAGGAATATTTATAAAATCTATACCTCGTTTAAAAGTGGATGCCACAAAACCTCCTAAGTCGGTAAGAACACCTCCACCAAGATTTAACAAAAGACTTTTTCTATCTCCATCATGGCGAGACAATAACTCCCAAACCTTTGAGCAAGTGGTTATATTTTTATGGTCTTCTCCAGATTGTATTTCCAGAATAGCATCAACCCTTTTTTCAAGCTTCTTTTTGAAAATGGGTAAGCAATACTTTTTGGTATTCTCATCAACTAAAATAAACACCTTGGAGTAATTGCTTTTTGCAATGTGTTGTCTAAGAGCAGCTTCCGCCAATTCCTCCAAATGAACCTCGTATGAATGCGATTTTATAGACTCCATAATTTAATTTGCACTGCTAAATAAAGACTATTTTTATAGATAATGTTCTAGAATCCCTACTTATATTTGAATCTTTAATATATCGATAATAATGTACCCAAATTTTGAGAATACTGCAATAGCATTTCAGTTAAAAACAGACTCTGAATTAGAACGCGCTTATTTCCTGTTTAAACTCATAGCAAACGAACCATTGGTGAAAATTGGAACAGCAGTGACCAATTTTGCCATTAAGGCGCACCTCCCTATTGAGGGTTTGATTAGGGCAACAGTTTTTGATCACTTCTGTGGTGGGGTGAACGAGGAAGATTGCATGCCCATTATTGATAAAATGTTCGAAAACGGGGTGTGTTCTATCTTGGATTACTCGGTGGAAGGAAAAGAGATAGAAGACCAGTTTGATTTTGCTTTGAACAAGACGTTGGAAGTCCTGGATTTTGTAAAAGAAAAGGCTGCTATTCCCTTTGCTGTGTTTAAACCTACTGGGTTTGGCCGTTTTGAACTCTATGTGAAAGTCAGTGAGGGTAAAACACTAAGCGATGTTGAATCTGCTGAATGGGAGCGTGTTTTAAACAGGTATGATCAAGTTTGCAAAAAAGCACATGATCTTGATGTATGTTTATTGATTGATGCAGAGGAAAGTTGGATGCAAGATGCTGCGGATGCCATTTCTTTGGATATGATGCGGAAATACAACAAGAAAAAAGCGGTTGTGTTCAATACCATACAGATGTACCGATGGGATAGAATGAATTTTTTAAATGAATTGAATGATACTGCTATTTCTGAAAATTTTAAAATTGGCTTGAAGGTAGTTCGCGGGGCGTATATGGAGAAAGAAAATGAAAGGGCAAAAGAACATGGCTATAAAAGCCCAATCTGTGAATCGAAACAGGCAACGGATGAAAATTTTGATGAGGCCATTTCTTTTATGATGAACCATTTGGACAAGATTTCAATTTTTTCAGGAACACATAATGAGGAAAGTTGTTTAAAGCTTGTTTCCCAAATGAAGGATAAAGGTTTAAATGCCTCCCATCCCAATATTTGGTTTGGTCAATTGTACGGAATGAGCGATCATATCACCTATAATTTAACGGCAGAAGGCTACAATGCTGCCAAATATGTTCCTTATGGACCAGTTAGAGATGTAATGCCATATCTTATAAGAAGGGCAGAGGAAAATACTTCTGTAGCTGGCCAGACCACTAGAGAACTTGGATTGTTGCAAAAAGAAAAGAAAAGACGAAAACTGGATATTTAGTCCCTAGATTGAATAGTTTCAGCAATGACCCTATCATTGCAATTCTTCATTTTCATTACCCAATCTTTACCCTCTACCGTATTAGAGATATAATAGATTTTGCAAGGTTTGGCTTTTGTGTCGCTTTTGCCAAAATCTATACTTCCCTCTCTTAAGAAAGATTTTGCTATGAGTGAATCGTTGGCGGTAGTTCCCATATTTTCAGAAAAAACAAGAGGCTTGGACCTCATATCTTTTAGAACCCTACAATTGGGGAAATAGCAAAACTCTGTTCCAGTTTCATCGGTTTTTTTCTTTAGAAAAAAAACAAGAAATACAATTCCGATGGATAATCCAACAAGGTACCATCCCAAACGCTTTAAAAATGCCATGCTTTTTTAAAAAATAAGAAAATTAATATCATTATATGTAAGTTCAAACCAGTCCCCAACAGATTTGTTGGTTAAAATACCATGGTACATATACAGGCCATTGCGCAATCCTTTGTCAAACCGAAGTGAGTGTTCTAATCCACCATCTTCTCCAATTTTCAATAAATATGGGGTAAAAATATTACTAATGGATATGGAAGATGTTCGCGGATATCGTGATGGAATATTTGGGACACCATAATGGATTACATTAAATTTTTCTACAGTTGGTTTGTCATGGCTGGTTACTTCAGAGGTTTCAAAACAGCCGCCCATATCAATACTAACGTCAATGATTACGGCGCCTTTCTTCATATTTTCAACCATAGTACTGGAGACTACAATAGGGGAGCGGTCCTGTCCTCTTGTGGCACCAATGGCAACATCACACCGTTTAAGAGACTTTAAAAGATTTTTAGGTTGAATGGTAGAAGTGTATACCGTTTGGTTAAGGTTGGTTTGAATATTACGAAGTTTGGTTATGGAATTATCAAATATTTTAATGTTTGCTCCAAGTCCCAGTGCAGAACGCGCGGCAAACTCGCCAACGGTACCGGCTCCAATAATCACCACTTCAACCGGAGGAACACCACTGATATTGCCAAACATTAAGCCGTTGCCCTTATTGGTGGTGGCCATTAACTCTGCGGCTATTAAGATTGAAGAAATACCCGCAATTTCACTCAATGATCGTACAGCAGGATATTTTCCATCTTCATCTCTTATGTATTCAAAAGCTATTGCAGTAAGTCTTTTTTTGGCCATTGCCTCAAAATACTGCTTGGACTGTGTTTTAATCTGAAGGGCGGAAATGATGATTGTCTGTGGGTTGAGCAAATCTATCTCTGATAGGGTAGGTGGTTCCACTTTTAGAATTAGCGGACACGAAAACACCTTTTTGGTATCTCTGGTTATCTCTCCACCAGCATTGGTATAATCGGCATCTGAAAAATTGGCCCCGTCTCCCGCACCTGACTCAATCAATACGCGGTGTCCATGAGCAGTAATGGCATTAACAGCATCTGGGGTAAGACATATACGTTTTTCTTGGTATTGATTTTCTTTGGGAAGACCAATAAAAAGTTCTCCTTTTTGCTTTAGAATTTCTAAAGTTTCTTCTTGAGGTAAAAGTTGCTGTTTACTAAATGGAGAAGATGGTTGGTTCATAAAATGAAAATCTGAAGGTAACTCTAGACGAGCATAATAACAAATTTACATTTTTTTTGAAAGGGTATGTTGACGTTGTTCCAGTTTCTCTCGCTCTTTACGTAGTTCTTCTTTTTCTTTTAGTATTTGTAGTTCTGTATCCATGGCATCCAAATCTATACCATGAACATGTTTGTCGAAAAGTTTTATACGAATGAAATATACAATTGGGACAATAACCATTGTCACAGCCATTACATATAGAACTTCGTTTTCGTCAACCTTATTTGAATCTGATGTGAAAGTCGAGTAAAGTTGGAAAGCATACATGGAAATGGGAATAAGTATAGCGTGGTACCACCAATTTTTACAGGTAACGAACCATAAAACTAACAATATTAATGGAGCAAGCTTGGTAAGGTAAAAATATAAAGCTGTTCCAACATCCTCAAAACCGTTTGCGGTAAACGTGAAAAATAGAATATCAATTTCTTGTTCACCATAAGGAACATACTTGTAGGAATAAAAAATTATTGGTGTAATTGCAATCATTAGCACCAATAACCCTTCCAAAAGTAATTTGTTTCTTATACCCTTTCTTTCATTCATTATATATGCATAACTATAAATACAAGAATTTATTGTAAAAAAAAACCCTTCATTAGAAGGGCTTTTGAGTCAAATAAAACTAAATAAACCTATCTAGGTCTTTTAATTTTACTTTTTTCAATACTTACAGACTGATCATCATTTACATCAATGACAGTAGTAGAAACTGCAGTCATTGCCAAGAAACCAATAGCAAGCAATCCAAAAAATAGTCTTTTAGTGTTCATCGTAAAAGAGTTTTTGGTTAATAAATGAATTCATTTCAAGAACAAATGTAGGAAAATTTCCCAACCTACAATGCATTTCACCGATAAAAATTGCATTTAATCCTATAAAGAAAGCTTTTTAACGACAGATTTGCAGTTCATCGAAACTGAGGAGAAGATATGTTTTAATAGAGTCAATCTAGACTAAACTCGATTGAGCGAGTGTTTTCATCGATAAAGTGTAAGTAAACAGATACAGTATCTTCAGGCAGTAATACTTCAATTTTTTCTGGCCATTCTATAAATAACCAAGCATTGGAATTGAGATAATCTTCAAGACCAAGGTCCAAAACCTCCAGTTCATTTTCTATTCGATAAAAATCAAAATGAAAGGCCAAAAGATTTTCATTGGCATCTTGATATTCATTCACCAAACCAAAAGTAGGGCTGTTCGCTAAGTCAATTCCTCCAAGTTCTTTAACCAAAGCTTTAATCAGGGTTGTTTTACCTGCACCCATTTCACCATAAAAACAAATGGTCTTTCCCTTTGTATGTTTTAAAAAACTTTTTGCGACCTGATTTAATTCGTCAAGCTGAAACGTAATTTTCAAAGTATATTATTTTGGGTCCAAAACTACAAAAGGAACAATAATTTCTTCTAATGATACGCCACCATGTTGATAGGTATTTCTATAATAACCTACGTAATGGTTGTAGTTGTTTGGATACGCAAAAAACAAATCGTTTTTGGCAAAAATATAGCAGCTGCTCAAATTGATATTTGGTAGATGAATGCTCTGCGGGTTTTTGGTGGCGAGTACATCCTTGTCCTCATACGTAAGACTTCTTCCTGTCTTATACCTTAAGTTAAGACTGGTTTCTCTATCACCGATTACCTTGGAGGGCTGTTTTACATTAATGGTTCCATGGTCTGTGGTCAAAATCAACTTCATACCCATATTTTGGGCTTGTTGAATAATTTCCAACAATGGCGAATTTTTGAACCAACTTAAAGTGAGTGAGCGATACGCTTTATCATTAGAGGCCAACTCTTTTATCACTTCCATCTCTGTTTTGGAGTGGGAGAGCATGTCCACAAAATTGTAAACGAGTACCGTAAGATCATTATCCTTCTGTGATTTGAAGTTTTGAGATAATTGTTTTCCTTGACGGAGACTACTGATTTTATGGTACTCCCACTTTAAGTTTAATCCCAATCGCTTTAGTTGAGCACCTAGAAACTCTGCTTCAAACAAGTTCTTACCACCTTCATCAGTATCGTTTTTCCACCAATTTGGATGTTGTTTTTCCATATCCAAAGGCATGAGTCCAGAGAAAATCGCATTTCTTGCATATTGCGTTGCCGTAGGAAGAATGCTGTAATATGACCCCTCTTGTTTTTTCTTGTAATGCACTGCCAGTGTTTCTTCAAAAGCAACCCATTGATCATATCTTAAATTATCAATTACTATTAATAAAGTCTTGTTCCCATCCAACTCTGGTTGAATCTTTTCTCTGAAAAGGGTATGGGACATGACTGGACCATCATTATCCTTGAACCAATCACTATAGTTCTTATCCACAAACTTGCTAAACTGCGAATTGGCTTCAACTTTTTGAGATTCTAAAATTTCGAACATTCCAGAGTCTTCAATTTCTTCCAATTGAAGTTCCCAGTAAATAAGTTTTTTATAAAGTTCTGCCCACTCTTCATGGCTGTTGACCATGGATAAATCCATGGCAATCTTTCTAAATTCTTGCTGATAATTTGAAGTAGTTTTTTCTGAAACCAACCGCGAGTTATCTAAACTCTTTTTTAAGGACAACAATATTTGATTTGGATTTACAGGCTTAATTAAATAGTCGGCAATCTTAGAACCTATCGCCTCATCCATAATATACTCTTCCTCACTTTTAGTGATCATTACCACAGGTATGGAAGCGTCATGCTTTTTAATTTCGGTCAAGGTTTCCAAACCAGAAAGCCCAGGCATGTTCTCATCTAAAAAAACAATGTCAAAAAAGGTGTTTTTTATTTCATCCAATGCATCCTGACCACTTTGACTGGTAACTACTTTATAGTTTTTCTTTTCAAGAAAAAGGATATGGGGTTTTAATAGATCGATCTCGTCATCGACCCATAGAATGGTAATCTTGTTCATATAGTAGTTATCTTTGTGTAATTAAAACAAACTCCTTGGTCCAAACCAATAAGCTTAAAGTCTTTAACGATCCAATTTACGGTTTTATTGGAACTCCAAATGAACTTATTTTTAGCCTGATAGCTCATCCGTACTTTCAGAGATTGCGCAGAATTTCGCAAATGGGCATGTCTTATCTGGTTTACCCTGGTGCGCATCATACAAGATTTCACCATGCGCTTGGGAGTATGCACTTGATGACCAAAGCGATACAAATCCTTAAATGGAAAAATATTGAGATTAGTCCAGATGAAGAAACGGGATTGCTTTGTGCTATTTTGCTCCATGATATTGGCCATGGACCATTTTCTCATGCGCTGGAAGGGTTTATAGTTCCTGACTTGAATCATGAACGACTGTCTTTGGAATTTATGACGGAACTGAACAAGGAATTTAGCGGTAGATTGGAAACAGCAATTGCCATTTTTAAAGGAGAGTATTCTAAGCCCTTTATGAACCAATTAGTGTCCAGTCAGCTTGATATGGACCGATTGGATTATTTAAAGCGAGACAGTTTTTATTCAGGAGTGACGGAAGGAAACATAAATTCTGAACGGCTTATTTCTATGTTGAATGTTGTTGATGAGCATTTGGTTGTGGAAGAAAAGGGAATCTATGCTGTTGAAAAATTTTTAATGGCCCGAAGGTTTATGTATTGGCAGGTATACCTTCATAAAACAGGACTGGTTGCAGAACAATTGTTGGTTCGTGTCATGCGCCGTGCTCGCGAACTTTTAGAAATGGGAAAAGAATTGAAAGGAAGCCAAGCCTTTTTATTTTTTCTGAGTCAGAATACTGCTATTCCTTTTAACACTCGACTATTGGAGAAATTTGCACAATTGGACGATATAGATATTATGAGTGCCATAAAATCATGGCAATTTCACGATGACTTTGTACTTTCCAAAATGTGTAAAATGCTCCTAAACAGAACTTTGCTAAATGTAAAGATTAAAAACAAGCCTATTGATTCGCAAAAGTTTGAGGAAAAGATCAATAGCGTAATCCAGAACCAAAATATTACAAGAGTAGAAGCTGAGTATTTTGTGTTTCAAGGGGAGATAACGAACAAGGCCTACAGTGAAAACCATCAAACCATAAATATTCTCAAGAAAAATGGAAAAGTCACAGACGTTTTGAAGGAATCTGATCAGCTTAGTTTAAAAGCTCTTTCCAAAACGGTAACAAAATATTATAGCTGCTATCCAAAAGAACCTGTTTAACAAATTTTGTTACTTTTGCTGAAATGAAATTTACAGCCACCCAAATTGCCGGAATTTTAGAGGGAGAAGTTGAGGGAAATCCTCAGATTGCTGTACACAAACTATCCAAAATAGAAGAAGGAGAAAAAGGATCTCTTACATTTTTAGCGAACCCTAAGTATACTTCTTTCATTTATTCAACCAAAGCGTCCATTACAATAGTTAATAAGGATTTTATTCCTGAGCAGGATTTATCCACAACCTTAATAAAGGTAGAGGATGCGTATAAGTCTTTTTCCAAATTGCTGGAATATTATAATCAGGTAAAGAATAATAAAGTAGGAATTGAAAACCCGGCTTTTATTTCAGATAGTGTTGTTTACGGAGATGGATTTTACCTTGGAGCATTTTCCTATTTAGGGGATAATGTGGAAATAGGCAAGAACGTTAAGATTTATCCTAATGTATACATTGGTGATAATGTTACCATCGGAGATAATGTTATGGTTTTCGCTGGCTCAAAAATATACTCGGAATCTATTATCGGTAATAATTGTGTAATTCATAGTGGAGTAATTATTGGAGCAGATGGCTTCGGGTTTACCCCAAATGAAAAAGGAGAATATAGTAAGGTCCCACAAACAGGCAACGTTATCTTGGAAGACAATGTGGACGTTGGAGCAGGCACAACCATAGATAGAGCAACATTAGGTTCAACTATACTTAGGAAAGGTGTAAAATTGGATAATCAAATTCAAATTGCACATAATGTTGAGATTGGAGAACATACCGCTATAGCTGCCCAAACGGGGATTGCAGGTTCTACCAGAATTGGCAAACACTGTCTTATTGGTGGCCAAGTTGGTATAGTGGGGCATATTACCATAGGTGATAGGGTAAGGATACAGGCGCAATCAGGAATTGGAAGAAATGTAAAGGACGATGAAGTTCTTCAAGGGTCGCCCGCATTAAATTATGGGGACTACAATAAATCATATGTACATTTTAAAAATTTACCAAAGCTGGTAAATACAATCACCAACCTCGAAAAAAAAGTTGAAGGTGAATAGCAATAAGCAATGCACAATAAAAAATAAAGTAACGCTAGAAGGAGTAGGGTTACATACCGGTGAGAACGTCACTATGACTTTTGTTCCAGCAAAAGTAAATCATGGGTTTGCCTTTAAAAGATTAGATCTGGAAGGAGAACCTATAATTGAAGCGGATGCAAATTATGTTGTTAATACACAGCGTGGCACCAATCTAGAAAAGAACGGAGTAAAAATTCAAACTTCAGAGCATGTTTTGGCCGCATTGGTTGGTCTTGGCATTGATAACGTTGTTATTGAATTGGACGCACCAGAACCACCCATCATGGATGGTTCTTCAAAGTTTTTTGTTAAAGCTTTGGAGGAAGCCGAAATTGTGGAACAAGAGCAAGACCGGAAAGAATATGTGGTAAAAGACATTATTTCATATAAGGATGAAGCTACTGGCAGCGAGATTACCGTTATTCCTTCCAATCAGTATCAAATCACCACAATGGTTGATTTTGGCACTAAAGTTTTAGGTACCCAAAATGCTAATTTGGAGCAAATTTCTGACTTTAAAGAAGAGATTGCAGATGCCCGTACTTTTAGTTTCCTGCATGAGTTGGAAATGTTATTGGAACACGGCTTAATTAAAGGTGGTGATTTGAATAACGCTATTGTTTATGTGGATAAGGAGATATCTGAATCCACCATGAAAAAGTTGGAAAAAGCTTTTGATAAAAAGAAGTTATCTGTAAAACCAAATGGGATACTGGATAATTTGACCCTGCATTACCCTAATGAAGCTGCACGCCATAAATTGTTGGACGTGGTAGGGGATTTAGCACTTGCGGGAACTAGAATTAGAGGAAAGGTTATCGCTAACAAGCCGGGGCACTATGTAAATACCCAGTTTGCAAAAAAGCTCCAAAAAATTATTAAGCAAGAAAGAAGAAATTACGTTCCCGAAGTAGATTTGCATGCCACGCCGGTGAAGGATATTACTCAGATAATGCAAATGTTGCCGCACAGACCACCTTTCTTATTGGTCGATAAAATTTTGGAGTTATCAGAAGAGCATGTAATTGGGATGAAGAATGTCACTATGAATGAGCCCTTTTTTGTTGGACACTTTCCTGGAGCACCCGTAATGCCTGGAGTATTACAATTAGAGGCAATGGCACAAACAGGAGGTATATTGGTGCTAAGTACCGTACCAGACCCTGAAAATTATTTGACCTATCTTTTGAAGATAGACAATGTAAAATACAAACAACAGGTTGTACCTGGAGATACACTTATTTTTAAACTGGATTTAATGACTCCTATAAGAAGAGGTATTTGTCAAATGCAAGCAAGAGCATATGCTAATGGCAAGTTGGTTTCAGAAGCAGAAATAATGGCTCAAATTATAAAAGTAAAATAAGACTAGCATGAATCAACCCCTCGCTTACGTGCATCCTGGTGCTAAGATTGCCAAAAATGTTGTTATAGAACCCTTTACAACTATTCATAACAATGTGACTATAGGAGAAGGGACATGGATTGGCTCCAATGTCACTATAATGGAAGGTGCCCGTATCGGAAAAAATTGCAATATTTTTCCTGGCGCCGTTATTTCTGCCACACCCCAAGATTTAAAATATCAAGGAGAAGAAACAACTGTTCATATTGGCAATAATACCACTATACGTGAATGTGCTACCATAAATAAGGGTACGGTGGACCGTATGAAAACTGTAATAGGAAATGATTGTTTAATAATGGCATATTGCCATGTTGCCCATGACTGCTTTGTAGGGGATGGTTCTATTTTCAGCAACAATTCTACATTAGCAGGTCACGTGACTATAGGAAAGAATGTGGTTTTGGCAGGTATGGTAGCTGTGCATCAATTTGTTTCTATAGGGAATCATGCATTTGTTACCGGAGGTTCATTGGTAAGAAAAGATGTACCACCTTTTGTAAAGGCAGCTAGAGAGCCACTTTCTTATGTTGGAATCAATTCAATAGGATTACGTAGAAGAGGATTCGAGGCGCATAAAATTAGAGAGGTACAAAATATTTATCGCATACTTTATCAAAGAAATTATAACAATTCCCAAGCTGCTTCTATTATAGAAGCAGAAATGGAAGCAACTCCTGAACGTGATGAAATCCTTCAATTTATAAGAGATTCGCAGCGAGGAATTATGAAAGGATATTTCAGTTCAAATTAAAACTATGGCAAGTACTTCAGATATAAGAAAAGGGTTGTGTATTAAATACAACCATGATATTTTTAAAATAATAGAATTTCTTCATGTAAAACCAGGCAAAGGGCCTGCTTTTGTTAGAACCAAGCTTAAAAGTGTTACTACAGGAAAAGTAATAGACAATACTTTTTCTGCAGGCCATAAAATTGAAGATGTACGAGTAGAGACTCGCTCCTATCAATATTTATATGCAGAAGGAGACACCTTTCATTTTATGAATACTGATGACTATAACCAGATTTCATTGGAGAAAAGCTCATTGGACGCACCTGATTTATTAAAAGAAGGCCAAGTAGTTACCATTTTATTCAACACAGAAGATAGTATGCCTCTTTCTGTTGATATGCCCGCTAGCGTAATATTGGAAGTAACACATGCTGAACCTGGAGTTAAGGGAAATACAGCCACTAACGCAACCAAGCCTGCTACCGTGGAAACTGGCGCAAGAATCAACGTACCTCTTTTTATTAATGAAGGAGATAAGATAAAAGTTGACACAGAAAAAGGCGCTTATATGGAAAGGGTAAAAGAATAACCTGAATGAAATTCCCTAGAACCTATACTTTAAAAGAGATATCAGAAATAATTAATACTGAGTTTATTGGAGATTCTAATTTTTCAATACAAGGAATAAATGAAATCCATGTAGTAGAGAAAGGTGATATTGTTTTTGTGGATCATCCAAAGTATTATGATAAAGCTTTAGAGTCCAATGCCTCCGTAGTCCTTATCAATAAAAAAGTTGAATGTCCAGAAGGAAAAGCGCTTCTAATTTCTGATGATCCATTTAGAGATTTTAATAAGCTCACTCATTTTTTTAAACCCTTTAAAAGTGCTTCCAGTTCAATATCGGAAACAGCAGAAATCGGTGATGGCACTATAATTCAACCCAACACTTTTATTGGTAATCACGTAAAAATCGGAAAGAATTGTGTTATCCATGCCAATGTTTCCATTTATGATAATTGTGTTATCGGGAACAATGTTGTTATCCACAGTGGAACAGTACTTGGAGCAGATGCATTCTACTATAAAAATAGGCCTGAAGGATTTGATAAACTGCTTTCTGGCGGCAGAGTAGTAATAGAGGATAATGTGGACATAGGCGCTTCTTGTACCATTGATAGGGGAGTAACGGGAGACACAACTATAAAACAAGGATCTAAACTGGACAATCAAATCCAAATTGGACATGACACCGTAATAGGTCAAAAATGTTTAATTGCCTCCCATACGGGAATAGCTGGCTGCGTAGTTGTTGAAGATGAAGTAACGCTTTGGGGCCAAGTTGGAGTAATTAGTGGAATTACCATTGGTAAGGGAGCTGTGGTATATGCACAATCTGGTGTTGCCGAAAGTTTGGAAGGTGGGAAAACTTATTTTGGTAGCCCAGCAACAAATGCACGGGCAAAAATGAAAGAATTGGCAACTATAAAAAACCTTCCTTCATTGCTTAAGAATGCTAAAAGAAATAGCAAGTAAATTACTTTAAATATTATGGACAAAACCATACTTTTGTCCAGCGTAATAATCAGAAAAATATGAGTGTTCTAGTAAATAAAGATTCAAAAATAATTGTTCAAGGTTTCACAGGGAGCGAAGGAACATTCCATGCAGGTCAAATGATTGAATATGGAACCAATGTTGTAGGTGGTGTTACTCCAGGAAAAGGTGGGCAAGAGCACTTAGGAAGACCTGTCTTTAATACAGTTGAAGATGCTGTTAGAGAAGTAGGAGCTGATACAACTATTATTTTTGTGCCGCCTGCATTTGCTGCAGACGCTATAATGGAAGCTGCTAGTGCTGGAATTAAAGTGATTATTACAATCACAGAAGGAATTCCTGTTGCTGACATGGTAAAGGCGAATGATTATATAAAAAATATGGATTGTACCTTGGTTGGTCCTAACTGTCCAGGTGTTATTACTCCTGGTGAAGCAAAAGTAGGTATCATGCCTGGTTTTGTTTTCAAGAAGGGACACGTTGGAATTGTTTCTAAATCAGGAACATTGACATATGAAGCTGCAGATCAAGTAGTACGTCAAGGATTAGGAATTACTACCGCTATAGGAATTGGAGGAGATCCGATTATTGGAACAACAACAAAAGAAGCCGTAGAACTTTTAATAAATGACCCAGAGACAGAATGTGTCGTTATGATTGGTGAAATAGGAGGTCAATTAGAAGCAGATGCAGCCAAATGGTATAAAGAAAGTGGAAGCAAGAAACCTATTGTTGGTTTTATTGCAGGTGAGACTGCACCAGCTGGGAGAACAATGGGGCATGCGGGTGCTATAGTAGGAGGCAGTGATGATACTGCTCAAGCTAAAAAACGTATCATGAGCGAATGTGGCATCCATGTGGTGGATTCTCCTGCAAAGATAGGCGTTAAAGTAAAAGAAGTGATTGGATAACCAATCGTTAAAACTATTGTAAATCCCGTGCTATACGGGATTTTTTTTCGTCAATACGTAAAACAAAAACTATATTTGATTATCAACCAGACGACTAAATTTTGAATATTATGAAACTTTTGGAGGGCAAAAATGTAATCATTACTGGAGCAAGTAGAGGAATAGGAAAAGGAATAGCTCAGGTATTTGGACAACATGGGGCCAATGTGGCTTTTACTTACAGTTCTAGCGAAGCACCAGCTTTAGAACTTGAAAAAGAACTTTCAAGTATGGGAGTTAAGGCTAAAGCCTATAAAAGTAATGCTGCAAGTTTTTCAGAATCAGAGGAGTTAGTAGCAAAGGTATTGGAGGATTTTGATGGTATCGACGTCCTTATAAATAATGCAGGAATCACCAAGGACAACCTCTTGATGAGAATGGGAGAGGAAGATTTTGATAAAGTGATAGAAATCAATTTGAAATCTGTTTTCAATATGACCAAAGCGGTTCAACGTACCATGTTGAAACAACGTAAAGGGTCAATAATAAATATGAGCAGTGTAGTAGGGGTGAAAGGAAATGCAGGGCAGGCCAACTATGCGGCATCTAAAGCAGGAATGATTGGGTTTACAAAATCAGTAGCATTGGAGATTGGATCAAGAAACATTCGTTGCAATGCAATTGCACCAGGCTTTATTGAAACTGAAATGACTGATAAATTAGACGAAAAGACCGTTCAAGGTTGGAGAGATGCGATTCCATTAAAAAGAGGTGGAAGTCCAGAAGATGTTGCTAATGCGTGCTTGTTCTTGGCTTCAGATTTATCTGCTTATGTTACCGGTCAAGTCCTTAATGTTGATGGTGGTATGTTAACCTAAAAATTAATGGAAATACGTACGGTACTCCTTATTGTTTTAGCAGTCCTTGCTGCGCTTACCACCGTATTCTTTCAATATTTTTATAAAAACCCCAGAAAGGGCAATCTTAGAATTATTCTGGCAGGACTTCGTTTTGTGGCTTTGTTTTGTGCATTACTTTTATTGATCAATCCAAAGTTTACACGACACGAATATTTTCTAGAGAAAGCTAACCTCATTGTGTTAGTGGATGATTCTTCCTCTATGCAAGATGCCTCATCAGAAAACTCAGTTGAAAACCAGGTAAAAAACGTAATAGAAAATCAAGATTTAAATGACCGGTTTTCTATTCAAAAATATACCTTCGGAGCTAAAATTTCGCAAACTGACTCTTTATATTTCGATAAAAAAAATACAGATATCTCCAATGCACTTTCTACCGTTGATGAAATATTTGTAAACGGTTCAAATACAGTACTACTTTTTACAGATGGCAATCAAACGCTAGGGAAAGATTACGAGTATATAAACTTATCTGATGACCTATCTGTAAACCCTGTAATTGTTGGTGACACCACTGCTTATGAGGATATTTCCATAGGACAGGTCAATACAAATACCTATGCTTTTCTGAAAAACAAATTTCCTATTGAAGCCACAGTTCTATATAAAGGTTCAAAGTCAGTCTCAAAGACCGTGACCATTTCCTTAAATGGAAAATCAATCTATACCAAGAACATAGATCTGAATAAAAACCAAAACAGTCAGACTATAAATGCATTGTTAGAGGCAGGAAGCGTAGGGGTCAAGTCAATTAGAATAGATGTTCAACCTCTTGAAAATGAAAAAAACATCATTAACAATAGTAAAGAGACTGCCATTGAAGTCATTGATGAAAAAACCAATGTTGCCATTATCTCAGATGTACTTCATCCAGATGTAGGGGCATTAAAAAAATCAATTGAAACTAATGAACAACGTTCCGTTACAATTTTAAAACCAACAGTTTCAATAGATAGATTTATAGACACTGATCTCTTTATCCTATATCAACCCAACCGTAAGTTTAAAAACGTATATGACCATCTATCAAAAATAAGAGCCAATATTTTCACCATTACAGGAACAAAAACAGATTGGGGATTTTTAAACCAAGTGCAGCAAAGCTTCTTTAAAGAAAATTTTAATCAGAACGAAGAAATAATTCCTGTTCTTAATAATGCTTTTGCCATTTTTGGACTTGGGAATTTCAATGTTGTTGATTTTCCACCTTTGCAAAACGGTTTAGGAGACATAGATTTTAAAAAAAAAGCAGAGACAATTCTATTTCAAAGAATCAGGGGAATAGATTTGGACAAACCTCTGTTTGCCATTATTGCTGAAGACAAGCAAAAAGAAGCTGTATTATTTGGGGAAAATGTATGGAAATGGAGAGCTCAGACTTATCGCAATGGCAAAAATTTCAAAGATTTTGATGATTTTATAGGCAAGCTGATGGTTTATTTGGCTAGCGATAACCAAAGGAGCAGATTGGAACTAGATTTTGATTTAGTATTTGATGACTCTAGTATGGCCAGAATTAGAGCTTCATATTTTGATGAAAGCTATAATTTTGATTCAAATTCCAATATCAGTATCAAAATTGATGGAAAGGAAAATGGGTTTTCTAGAGAAGCTCCCATGTTGTTAAAAGGTTCTTTTTTTGAAATTGATCTAAGTGATTTGGATGCTGGTGAATATGATTTTACAGTTATTGCAGAAGGGGAGAACCTAAAGCGCTCAGCATCTTTTAAAATCCTAGATTTCAATCCTGAAAAGCAAACCATATCTTCAAATTACAACAAGCTTGAAAAGCTCGCCGATAATACAAATGGAGCAATTTACTTTCCTAATGACATGGATTTATTGATAGAGAATCTGTCAGGTGCTGAACAGTACGTTCCAATTCAAAAGAGCAAGCAAAATGTCGTATCTTTAATCGATTTCCGAATCTTACTCGGAATAATTGTTTTGACCCTCTCATTAGAATGGTTTATCAGAAAATTTAACGGACTAACATAAAATAAAAAAACATGGATAGATTACCAAAGATTGCATTACCAGCAATAGCAATCATAATTTTTTTAGTTATTTTAACCTCAAAGTCGGCCATTACCATTGACTCAGGTGAAGCGGGAGTGCTTTACAAAACTTTTGGTGGCGGTGTTGTAACAGATGAACCTGCCTTAGGAGAAGGTTTTCATTTAGTGGCGCCTTGGAACAAGGTGTACGTCTACGAAGTACGTCAACAAGAAGTATTTGAAAAAATGCAGGTGTTGTCTTCGAATGGTCTAGAGATTAAGCTTGACGCTTCAGCTTGGTTTGAGCCAAAGCGGGAGTTTTTGGGAAAACTACACCAAGAGAAAGGTACAGAGTATATTCAACGAGTATTGCTTCCCACAATTCGTTCTGCCGCAAGAAGCGTGGTTGGCCGGTATACACCGGAACAATTGTATTCAAGCAAAAGGGATGCTATTCAACAAGAAATTTTTGAAGAAACAAAGAAGATCGTAGAGGGGCAATATATCCAATTGAACGAAGTATTGGTACGTGATGTTACCTTGCCTGCCACCATCAAAGAGGCAATAGAACGAAAATTAAAGCAAGAACAGGAATCTTTGGAATATGAATTCCGATTAGTTACCGCTAAGAAAGAGGCAGAAAAAGTAACTATTGAAGCACAGGGTAAGGCAGATGCCAACCGTATTTTAAGTGCTTCCTTAACGGATAAAATACTTCAGGACAAAGGAATAGATGCTACATTGGAGCTTTCAAAATCTCCAAATTCAAAAGTTGTTATTGTAGGTAGTGGAGATTCTGGCCTGCCTTTAATTTTGGGAAATAACTAAATAACTCTTTTTTGATATAAAAATATATTCTACTTTTGAAGTCGAAATGAGAAATAACAACACACATCATCACCATTTTTATACTTGCACTCAGGCGAGATAGAAATGTATTGTTGTTTTTAAAATATATTCTAACCCGTTTGAGAAATCAAACGGGTTTTGTTTTTGTACCTGTTTGATTTCCAAACAAAATGTAATGAAATGACAAAAATTAGAATTGCTGTTCAAAAGAGTGGACGTTTGAACGAAGACTCTTTAAAGATTTTAAAAGATTGCGGGATTTCCATCGACAATGGAAAAGATCAACTAAAAGCCACGGCACGCAATTTTCCATTAGAAGTACTATACCTTAGAAATGGTGACATTCCCCAATATCTAAGAGATGGTGTAGTTGATATCGCTATCCTTGGAGAAAACGTGTTGGTGGAAAAAGGAGCGGACATTACCATAGCTGAAAAATTAAACTTTTCAAAATGCAGGGTATGTTTGGCGGTGCCTAAAGGTGTATCATACAATTCTGTTCAGGATTTAGAAGGCAAACGCATTGCTACTTCGTATCCAAATACTGTCAATGATTATCTAAAGTCCAAAGGTGTAAATGCAGATTTACATATAATCAATGGGTCTGTGGAAATAGCTCCCAATATTGGTTTGGCAGATGGCATTTGTGATATCGTTTCCAGTGGGAGCACTCTTTTTAAAAACAATTTAAAAGAGGTAGAGGTAATCTTAAAGAGTGAAGCGGTATTGGCCGTCTCTTCAAAGATTTCAGAAGAACGAAAGGAAATCCTAGGAAAACTTCGCTTTAGAATAAAATCAGTATTGCAAGGAAGACATAATAAATATGTTTTACTGAATGCACCTAATGAAAAGCTGGATGACATTATTGCCTTATTGCCTGGAATGCGCAGTCCCACGGTATTGCCATTAGCAGAAGAAGGTTGGAGTTCAGTACATACCGTAATTAAGAAGGACACTTTTTGGGAAGTCATAGACGAATTAAAATTGGCTGGAGCTGAAGGGATTTTGGTTTGCCCAATTGAAAAAATGGTTTTATAATATGTACAACATAGCTTTTATAGGGCAAAAGGACAAAAAAACAATTGTTCCATTTTTGAGCAGACTTGACCCTTCTATTTCTGTTGAAGTATTAAATGAAAGATTAGAGGAGATGTTTTCCAATGGATATCAGTGTGTTGGTGTTTATGACAGTTCCAAGCTTATTGGCATTTCTGGTTTATGGATATTGACCAAATATTATATTGGAAAGCATATTGAATTGGATAATGTATTCATTCTGCCAGAATACCAAGGTAAAGGCGTTGGCAAGCATATGATGGAATGGATTTTTAATTACGCTATATCCATTGGGTGTAAAGGTTCTGAACTTAATTGTTATACAAAGAACAAATCCGGTCAAAAGTTCTGGGAAAGAGAGGGCTATCAAATGGTAGGCTATCACTATCAAAAAAGATTTTGAAAAGCTATGCAGAAAATTAGTTATCCAAATAGAGAAAAATGGGAAGAGCTACTAAAAAGGCCTACTCAAAGCGTTTCGGATATTGAAGAAACAGTCAATACAATTTTTGAGGAGGTAAAAACTGATGGAGATACGGCCATAAGAAATTATACTAAAAAATTTGACAAGATTCAATTAGAGTCGTTTTTGGTTTCTAAAGAAGAATTAGAAAAGGCATCAACTGAAGTTTCAGAAGAGTTGAAACAAGCCATTTCTTTAGCCAAAAAAAATATTGAAAGGTTTCATACTGCTCAAAAAACAGAAAAAGTAGCGTTGGAAACAATGCCTGGGGTTCTGTGTTGGCAAGAGAAAAAACCTATTCAAAAAGTTGGGTTGTATATCCCAGGTGGAACAGCTCCGCTGTTTTCAACAATTTTGATGTTGGCAGTTCCTGCTAAGATTGCCGGTTGCAAAGAGATCATCCTTTGCACGCCACCTGACCAAAAAGGAAAAATCAATCCAACAATTTTGTATACAGCTCAACTGTGCGGAGTAACACAGATTTTCAAAGTTGGCGGTATACAAGCCATAGCGGGCATGACCTTTGGGACAAATACCATCCCAAAAGTTTATAAGATATTTGGACCAGGAAATCAATACGTTACTGTAGCTAAGCAAATAGCGACAAAATATGGAGTAGCTATAGACATGCCAGCAGGACCAAGTGAGTTGTTGGTTGTGGCTGATGATTCTGCCAATACCGCCTTTGTGGCATCAGACTTATTGAGCCAAGCGGAACACGGTATAGATAGTCAGGTCATATTGGTTTCTACTTCAGAAAAACTATTAGATGGTGTTGCAGCGGAAATAGAAAATCAAATACAGTCACTTCCACGTAAAGCCATAGCTGAAAAAGCTATTGAGAACAGCAAGCTTATTTTAATAGATAACGATGAAAAGGCAATTGATTTAATCAATGAATATGGTCCTGAACATTATATTGTCTGTGTAGAAAATGAGGAATTTTATATAGAGAATACGGTTAATGCAGGTTCAGTATTTATAGGGAACTATACACCTGAAAGTGCAGGAGACTATGCATCAGGAACCAATCATACCCTCCCCACAAACGGATATGCAAAGCAATATAGTGGTGTAAATCTTGATAGTTTTATGAAGAGTATGACTTTTCAGAAAATAAATCATGAAGGGATTTTGGGTATTGGTAATGCAATTGAACTAATGGCAGAAGCAGAAGGTTTGCAGGCTCATAAAAATGCTGTGACCCTAAGACTAAAAAGTTTGGAATAACGATGGTTTTCAATATAGATAAATTAGTACGCGAAACAGTTAGAGGGTTAAAGCCTTATTCGTCAGCAAGAGATGAGTATGTTTCTGATGGCTCTAAAATGATTTTTTTAGATGCTAATGAAAACCCTTTTGAAAATGGTCTGAATCGCTATCCCGACCCACAACAACGTAGCCTAAAAACACTTTTGGCAGAACAGAAACAAGTTCTTGAAACGAATATTCTCCTAGGAAACGGCAGTGATGAAGTTTTAGATTTGATATTTAGAGCTTTCTGTGAACCTAACCAAGATAACATCATCACCTTACCGCCAACCTACGGTATGTATAAAGTACTTTCTGGAATTAATGCCGTTGAGAATAGAGAAGTTCTGCTAACATCTGATTTTGAACCAGATGTATTCCAAATCCTAGAAAACGTAGATGAGAAAACCAAGATCATATTCATTTGTTCACCCAACAACCCAACTGGTAACTCCTTTCAAAAGAAGCGTATTGAAGAATTGGTAGAGAACTTTAATGGTCTAGTGGTCATTGATGAAGCATATATTGATTTCTCAGAAAGCGAGAGTTGGTTATTAGTTTTGGCTAACCATCCAAATCTGATTATTACTCAAACAATGTCCAAAGCCTACGGTATGGCAGGTATTCGCTTGGGGATATGCTATGCATCCGCAGAAATTATTGCTATCCTTAACAAAATAAAACCGCCATACAACATAAATCAGCTTACCCAGTATCAAGCGCTCAAAAGAGTACTAGATGATACAATGGTTCAAGAGGAAGTTGAGCAGATTTTAAAAGAACGCAAAACTTTGGTTCAAGTATTGAATGAATTGGATTTTGTGAATAAGACCTACCCATCAGATTCAAATTTTGTGTTGGTGAAAGTTGATGATGCGGACAAAAGATATCAAGAACTCTTGGAGGCACAAGTTGTGGTGCGTAACAGAAGTAATCAGCCTTTGTGTGAAAATACTTTAAGGTTTACAGTAGGTACTCCGGATGAGAACAAAAAACTGATTGCTATTTTAAAAGAACTAAAGTAATGGCTAAAAAAGTACTTTTTATAGATAGAGATGGTACCATCATAAAAGAAACTGTTGGTGAACAGATAGATGCATTTGAAAAAATGATTTTCTATCCCAAAGCATTTACATTCTTAGGTAAAATTGCAAAAGAGTTGGATTATGAATTGGTCATGATTACCAATCAAGATGGTCTAGGTACTGATATCTTTCCAGAGGAGAACTTCTGGCCTGTTCATGATTTCATTTTGAAATCCTTTGAAAATGAAGGAGTTGTTTTTGATAAGGTTTTTATAGACCGGACATTTCCTAAAGACAATGCCGATACAAGAAAACCTGGAACTGGTTTGCTAACTGAATACTTTACTGAAGAATATGATCTAGAAAATTCATTTGTGCTCGGTGATCGGTTAACGGATATGGAATTGGCGAAAAACTTAGGTGCAAAAGGAATTTTCATTAATGATGAGACCAATTTGGGAACTGGGGAGATTACGGTAAAGCGAGAAGAACTTGACGACCATATCGTTTTAGAGAGCAACGATTGGGAGAAAATCTATGAATTTTTAAAGTTGGAAAATCGGGTTTCGGAGATTTCAAGAAAGACCAATGAAACTGATATCCAAATTAAACTAAATCTAGATGGGACTGGAAAAAGCAATATCAATACAGGGCTGGCATTTTTTGATCATATGTTGGACCAACTTGCCAGACACGGGCAAATGGATTTGGAAATAAAAGTAAATGGTGATTTAGAAGTGGATGAACACCATACCATTGAAGATACAGCCATTGCATTAGGAGAGGTGTTTTCTAAGGCTCTAGGGAATAAACTAGGCATAGAACGTTATGGCTTCTGTTTACCCATGGATGACTGCTTGGCACAAGTAGCAATTGATTTTGGTGGACGTAATTGGTTGGTTTGGGATGCAAGCTTTAATCGTGAAAAAGTGGGTGATATGCCAACAGAGATGTTTCATCACTTTTTTAAATCCTTTACTGATGGCGCAAAGGCCAACTTGAACGTGAAAGCTGAAGGAACAAATGAGCACCATAAAATCGAAGGAATTTTTAAAGCATTTGCAAAGTCAATTAAAATGGCGGTGAAAAGAGATGTTGAAAAGATGGTGCTACCATCTACAAAGGGAATTTTATAAATGAAGATAGTAATCATCAATTATGGTGCGGGGAATATTCAGAGCATCAAATTTGCGATACAACGTTTGGGCTACGATGCTGTTTTAAGTGACAATGTTGAAGAAATTCAAAATGCGGATAAAGTGATATTTCCCGGGGTAGGCGAAGCAAGCTCTGCAATGACCAAGTTAAGAACAAGTGGTTTGGATAAGATAATCCCTAATTTAAAGCAACCTGTTTTGGGTATTTGTTTAGGAATGCAATTGATGTGTAATTTTTCTGAAGAAGGAAATACTGATGGGCTTGGAATTTTTGATTTAGATGTGGTAAAATTTCCAAAATCTGTAAAAGTGCCTCAAATAGGGTGGAATGAGATCAGAGGGTTAAAATCAAATTTATTCAAAACCATTCCAGAAAAATCCCATATTTATTTGGTGCACAGTTATTATGCGCCACTTGGTGATGAAACTATAGCAGAATCAGAATATGCCCTGGGATATAGCGCGGCATTGCAGAAAGATAATTTTTATGGAACACAATTTCACCCTGAAAAAAGTAGTGACGTAGGAGCACAGATTTTGAAAAACTTTTTAGAACTATAATGAGTGCTAATTTTTATATATCGACTGAGAAATCAAAAATGGATGTCCCATTGATTCATAAATACCTTTCTGAAGAATCCTATTGGGCGAAAGGAAGAAGTGAGGAATTGGTGGTTAAATCTATGGAGAATGCATTATGTTTTGGTGTTTTCGCCAAAGATGGAGAACAAATTGCCTTTGCCAGAATTGCTACGGATTTTGTGGTTTTCGCGTGGTTAATGGATGTTTTTGTTGTAGAAAAACATCAAGGAAAAGGAATCGGAAAAATGCTTTTGGACTATATTTTTAATTACCCGGAATTACAAAATGTAAATGGAATGGGATTACGCACCAATGATGCCCATTCACTTTATGCGACTTATGGTTTTGAATCCATTCCCAATCCTGAAACATGGATGTTTAAAAAGACGAACTAAATGCGAATAATTCCAGCTATAGATATTATCGACGGTAAGTGTGTCAGATTATCCAAAGGCGATTATGACACCAAAAAAGTATACAATGAAAATCCATTGGAAGTTGCCATGCAATTTGAGGCTCATGGAATAGAGCATTTGCATTTGGTGGATTTAGATGGTGCCAAATCAAAGCATATTGTCAACCATAAAGTGTTGGAAAGTATCGCGACCAAAACCAGTTTAAAAATTGATTTTGGAGGCGGTTTAAAGACGGATGAGGACTTACATATCGCTTTTGAATCCGGTGCAAGTCAAATAACAGGAGGGAGCATTGCAGTAAAGGATAAAGAAACCTTCTTAGGGTGGCTACAAAAATACGGCTCAACAAAAATCATTTTGGGTGCTGACGCCAAAGATGAAAAAGTATCAATCTCCGGATGGTTGGAAGACTCTGATAAGGAGTTAATCCCTTTTATTCAATCGTATCAGAAAAAAGGAGTTAAATACATTATTTGTACGGATATCAGCAAAGACGGAATGCTGGAAGGCCCATCATTTGATCTTTATAAAAAGATTTTATCCAAGACAATGAAAAATGAAACTTCAGTTACAGGGAGTGGGGTAGAAGATATAGAGGTAGTTGGTATAAATTTGATTGCAAGCGGTGGTATTTCTAGTTTTGAGGAGTTGCCAAAACTAGCAGAAATTGGTTGTGAAGGAACTATTATTGGCAAAGCCATCTATGAAAATAGAATTAGCTTGAAGCAGTTGGAAAACTATATTTTGGAAAATGGATAATCAGATACAAGAGGAATTTGTGCTCAATGCAAATTATCGAATGGACGAAAGTCTAAGAATGATAAAAATTTGCTTAGACAAGTTGTCTGAAGAAGTAATTTGGCAGAAGCCAAATGAAGCGACCAATAGTATTGGAAATTTAATCTTGCACTTATGCGGTAACATTACCCAATACGGAATTGCTTCACTTCAAGGTATAGAGGACAATCGAAATCGTGATGAAGAGTTTTCAGTATTGTCAGGATATACCAAAAACGAACTTTTTCAGAAGTTGGTTTCTACAGTTGAAGACGCAAAAAAAGCCATTTCAGAAGTTACTATTGAAGAGTTATTAAAGAAAAGATCGGTCCAGGGTTTTGAGTTTTCTGGTGTTGGAAACATTGTTCATGTAGTTGAGCATTTGTCTTATCATACAGGGCAAATAGCATTGTGGACCAAGATATTGAATAATAGAGATCTGGGATTTTATGATGGAGTGGACCTCACGGTAAAAAATGAAGATTAAATGCTAACGAAAAGAATAATCCCTTGCTTGGATATTAAAAACGGACGTACCGTAAAGGGAATCAACTTTGTTGATTTAAGGGATGCTGGTGACCCTGTGGAACTTGCAGAAATTTATGCCCAAGAAGGAGCGGATGAACTGGTATTCTTAGATATTTCGGCTACTGAAGAAAGAAGAAAGACTTTGGCGGAACTAGTGTATCACGTTGCAGAAAAAGTCAACATACCATTTACCGTTGGTGGTGGAATATCATCAGTCGAGGATGTCGATGTTTTGCTTCAAAACGGAGCGGACAAAGTTTCTATCAATTCTTCAGCAGTAAAAAGACCAGAGTTAATCAATGAATTGGTATCCAAATTTGGGTCTCAATGCATTGTGGTTGCTATAGATGCCAAACAAGTAGGTGGCAATTGGAAAGTGCATTTAGTAGGGGGAAAGGTGCCTACGGAAATTGATTTGTTTGAATGGGCCAAAGAAGTTGAGGAACGTGGAGCAGGAGAAATTCTGTTTACTTCCATGGATCACGATGGTACAAAAAACGGATTTGCGAACAAGGCTTTGGCAAAATTGTCTACCCTTGTCAACATTCCGGTAATTGCTTCAGGTGGAGCAGGAGCTGTTTCGCATTTTACAGATACCTTTATCGATGGAAAAGCCGACGCTGCCTTGGCGGCAAGTATTTTTCATTTTAAGGAAATTGAAATAAAAGATTTAAAAAAAGAACTTAAGAAAGAGGGAATCCCCGTTAGATTATAGATATGAAAATAGACTTCACTAAAAATACAGACGGATTGGTTCCAGTAATTGTTCAAGATGCTAAGACAAAGAATGTCTTAATGTTGGGGTATATGAATCAAGAAGCGTTAGATGTGACCCAAAAGACCAAGAAAGTTACTTTCTTTAGCCGTAGTAAAAATCGACTTTGGACAAAGGGAGAGGAGAGTGGAAACTTCTTAGGACTTATAGGCATAAAAAATGATTGTGATCATGATACCTTACTAGTTTCTGTAAATCCAGAAGGGCCAACCTGCCATAAAGGAACGGATACTTGTTGGGCAGAAGAAAATGTTCAGGGGTATGGGTTTCTTTCCACTTTGGAAGAGATTATTACATCCCGTAAAGAAGATGTTGAAAACCCCGATAGCTATGTAGCATCACTTTTTAGAAAGGGAATTAATAAAATAGCTCAAAAGGTAGGGGAAGAAGCGGTGGAGACGGTTATTGAGGCAAAGGACAACAATGATGAACTTTTTCTGAGTGAGAGTGCCGATCTACTGTTTCACTACTTGATATTGTTACAGGCTAAAGGATACACACTGAATGATATTGAAAAGGTGCTGATGGAGCGGCATAAATAGGTAGAGTGCTATTCTTTTTCCGAAATATTTTTCTTGTAACGATTTCTTCCCATATTAAAGACGCCAACTTTTACGCCAATACCAGTAGAAAAGCCATTTAATCTCTTAATAGGACTAGTGGCCAAATCTATTTTATTTGTGAAACGGTATTTGACACCTGCCTCTAATTGTACGTATCTGGATATGTTGAAAAGTGCACTTACTCCCGGTTCAACAACAAAAATAGTATTTACATTTTCAAACTCGTCATCTATAAATTCATCATCAAAATCGTCTTCCCCTGGGGTTGTGTAACCAATTCCGCCTACTCCAACGAACAAAGGGAAAGATAGGTTGACCCTTTTTTTACTAAAGAAAATAGGTTCCAAGTGTGCTCCTACATATGCTCCAATGAGTTTATTGTCAACATCTTGAACGGTAATGAACTCTTGGTCTGACTGCAGAACGGTAGCCGCTATACCAACTTCAAACTGTTGATTGGCAACATAGGCCATTTTAAAACCAAAACCATAGGTAGGTATACTTTTCAATTCCCCATAGTGAGCAGTAAGCCCTAAATAAACCCCATGAACTACATTCTTACGGTCATTAAATTCAATGTAATCTTTAGGTTCCTCTTCCTGAGCTTTTAATTGTGAACTACAGCATAGCAATACTAGAAGTAAAACAAATTGAGTAAAGTTCTTTAGCATAAATTTTCAATTATAATCTAAAGACAAGTCAAATTGTGAAAGGTTGCATATAGATTAAATTAGTTTAAAAATTTTATCAAATGATACAAGCTTACCACCAAACCACAAACAGTTTTTCAATGGTGCCATCTGGTTTTTTAAGCCAAAGCATGGGCGCATTTTCTTTTAACATCCTCAAGTTAATTTCTAAAAGTATCTCATAATGAGTGATATATGCTCTATTTAAACTAGGTGCTATTGCCCATTCCCTTTTAAATGGCATATAGTATTCGAATGTTTTAAACGCTTGTGAGTTGAAATCATCAAACCGAATCCAGTTCCCTTCAATGCAATTCTTGTTTAATGGTCGTATTGAAATAGGAATATCAGAATAGGGGGCGAAAAGCTGCGTTTTAAAGCACACTTCTTGTTTAATGGTCTCTGGGTTTACCTGTAATTTTTGAAGTTTATCTTTTAGCTCTGCAGCATACAACAATGGAAATTGCTTTTCTTTCAATTTATCCAATTTGGTAAAGAACATGTCTTTTTTATTGGGTCCCATTAAACGTTGAATAGGTTCAGATATTTCTGGATTGACGATGTAGAACTTATAAGCCAATTCTACATGGTAAATCTGTGCGGTTGTCCTATTTCTAATGATAAAATCGAGTTCACCCAATCTAATTTTGCCTTTATCAATCAATATGTTTTTTGCAATGACTTCCCAGTGTTCAGAAAATGAAATAAGTTGGTCAAATACATACTCCATTTGATGGCCAAGTCTCAACCGTTCATTAATCGGATTTGATTCAAATTTTGACAATTGAATATGAGGAAATTCAAACTGTTGAACTCCAAATTGTTTGTTTATCCAAAGGGGAGGAGTATTGTAAAAACCAAAACATAATTCCTTTTCCATGATTACAAACATAAACAGAAGCGTTAAGTTTTCATTAAAGCCGTGATGGTAGAACCAGAATGTGTTAATTTTATATAATGGCTATGAATACAAGAAAGGGATTTCGTTTTACCACCTACGAAGCTCCTGATCAAACTCCGTTCGAAAAACTTTTTGAGATTTTTCAAGAATTGGTCACGCATACTTCTGGAGATGTGGAAGAGGCCTTGGATTGGCTGCGGGAATTGGATAAGGAGTATGAGCTTACCAATGACGATTATACCATTGATGATTTTATAGAAGATTTAAAGGCCAAAGGCTTTATCCGCGAAGAGTTTGATACAGACGGAGAACAAAGTGAAGGAAAAGGCGAAGAAGGTGATGGCGGTGGAAGTCTATCCATAACGGCCAAATTAGAACGTGCGCTACGGCAAAGGGCTTTGGAGCAAATATTTGGGAAATTAAAAAGAAGCGGTTCTGGAAACCATAAAACTGGCAAATCGGGCAGGGGAGATGAACATACTGGAGAATTTAGAGAGTATCGTTTTGGAGATGCCCTAGAGCATATCTCTATGACGGAAAGTTTAAAAAACGCCCAAATTAATCATGGTTTAGATAGTTTTTCTTTGAGTGAAGAAGATTTGGTAGTGGAAGACACCCAGTATAAGGCTCAAATGAGTACTGTGTTAATGATAGATATCAGCCATAGTATGATTTTATATGGAGAAGACAGAATAACTCCAGCCAAGAAAGTAGCTATGGCGCTTGCTGAATTAATCACAACCCGGTATCCTAAGGATACATTGGACATTTTGGTTTTTGGCAATGATGCTTGGCCCATTCCAATCAAAGATTTACCCTATTTAAAGGTTGGACCATATCATACCAATACCGTTGCAGGTCTTCAGTTGGCTATGGATATGCTGAGGAGAAAAAGGAATACCAACAAGCAGATTTTTATGATTACCGATGGAAAACCATCTTGCTTAAGACTACCCAACGGGGACTATTATAAAAACAGCGTCGGGCTTGATGATTATATAGTGGAGAAGTGTTATGCTATGGCGCAACAGGCCAGAAAATTGCATATCCCCATAACAACATTTATGATTGCCCAAGACCCTTATCTAATGCAGTTTGTACGAGAATTTACTCAAGCCAATAAAGGGAAAGCATTCTATACCGGACTGAAAGGATTAGGGGAAATGATTTTTGAGGATTACGAACAAAATAGAAGAAAAAGAATTAAAGGATAGCACTTATACACGATGAAGCTAGATCACAATAAAATAAAAACCCTTGGGCAATTAAAAGCTTCTGGGTACGAGAGTAAAGGCATTAAGGATGAATTGCGAGAAAATCTATTAGAGAAAATCGCTAACGGAGAAGAAACTTTCCATGGTGTTTGGGGTTATGAAAACTCGGTAATACCGGAATTGGAGCGTGCCATTTTATCTCGACATAACATCAACCTACTGGGTCTTCGAGGACAAGCTAAAACAAGGCTGGCCAGGCTAATGGTTCAGTTATTGGATGAATGGATTCCAGTTATTGAAGGTTCTGAAGTCCACGACGATCCGTTTCAGCCTATTTCTAGATTTGCTACAGAGCTCATTAAAGAGAAAGGTGATGAAACCGCTGTCAATTGGATTCATAGGGACGAACGATTCTATGAGAAACTAGCCACGCCAGATGTAACCGTTGCGGATTTAATAGGGGATATAGATCCTATAAAGGCGGCAAACCTAAAGCTTTCTTATGCGGATGATAGGGTGATTCATTTTGGAATGATACCAAGAGCAAATCGCTGTATTTTTGTTATAAATGAACTTCCAGACCTTCAAGCAAGAATTCAAGTGGCGCTGTTTAACATATTGCAAGAAGGGGATATACAAATTAGAGGATTTAAGTTGAGACTTGCTTTGGATTTACAATTTGTGTTTACAGCAAACCCTGAAGACTATACCAATAGAGGTAGTATTGTAACTCCATTGAAAGATAGAATCGGCTCACAAATACTTACCCATTATCCAGAAAGTATAGACATCGCAAAGAAGATAACCAAACAAGAAGCTCAATTAGATAGTAGACAATCGGATAACATTCATGTACCCGAAATTGCAATGGATGTTTTGGAACAAATCAGTTTTGAAGCGCGAAAAAGTGAATATGTTGATGCAAAAAGTGGTGTAAGTGCAAGAATGAGTATAACCGCTTTTGAGAATTTACTAAGTACTGCGGAACGACGAATGATGAAATCTAGTGAAAAGAACACTACCGTTCGTTTAAGTGATTTTATGGGAGTAATCCCTTCCATAACCGGTAAAATTGAGCTGGTTTACGAAGGAGAACAAGAAGGTGCTGGATCCGTTGCAGAAATATTGGTGGAGGATTCCATAAAGTCTTTGTTCCCAAGCTATTTTCCAGAGATTTCCAAATTGGAGCGTAAAGATGCCGAAACCGTTTATGATGATTTAATCCATTGGTTTTTTGATGGGGAAGGTTTTGATTTGTTGGATGAAGATTCCGATAAAGAATACCGAGCCAAGCTAGATGCTGTGGTTCCTTTAAATGATTTACTACGCGAACATCAACCAGAGGTTTTAAAAGAAGACTCTTATTTTATGAAAGAATTATTGCTTTGGGGATTGGTTGCCCATAAAAAGTTGAGCAAACAACGATTCACGCAAGGGTATCAGTTTAAAGACTTGTACGGAAGCTACATTAGAGGATTATAGCCTTTAATACTACTGCCAGATATTTAGATTGTCATTGTAGTTTTCAAAATTGTATTGCCCTATATGCTGTTTTCTATGCCAGAAAGACATCAACGTCAATAATGGTAATAAACAATACAAAACCAAAGTAATGGTGCCAATGGGAACAAAAGTAGTCGGCATTATATGTTCTTGGTATTCAGAGGTGCTGCTTAAAACTAGAGCACTATCATAGATTTTAAAGAAATATACAATCATTATTGCATAGAGCGCATATTCCAAATTACGCATTTTGGGATCAGGCAGTTCACCTTCGGTTATTTTAAACCAAATCACATATAAATACAGAAAATGTGCACTACTTAATAAAGGGAAAATATAATTGTCTGGCTTTAAAAAATAGAACCTGCTGGTATACAGGCCATAAAAGTTTAGAATAATCAAAGCGAGGAGTATTATCAAGATAATAATACTATTTCTTTTCCATGTAAGTAAGTTAGAAATCAAGTTCATATCGAATGAGATTTGGGTCGCTCAAAAGTTTCATTCAAAGAACGGGATTATCAATCGGTACATTTCAAACAAATCGATAAACAGTTAAGTATGTTAGTTAATCCGAAAAAATACTATAGTGTTTACGACTAAACTACTTTTTTAATGGGAAAATTCTTAAAAAAGTTGCACTGCGCCATAGCCACTCTAGGGGACCGTAACGAAACTTATTAAGCCACCATTTGCTCAATAGCATTTGCATTGCAATCACCAATATTGCAATACCAAACGTATAGGTATTCCTTAATTCTCCAATATAACCCATGCCCCATCCAAAAAGTAGAAAGGTGCCAATAACACTTTGAAAGAAATAATTGGTCAATGCCATTTTGCCATATGGCGCAAACTTGACCAACCATTTTTGGGGCTTTGTCCTTTTATACAGAATTATAAAAACACTGATAAGAATAAAGGTTACGGCCACATTATTCAAGTCCATTGCAGTAAGCCCAAACATTGCTATCCATTTATCAAAAGTCACATTTTCTCCCATACTGCCAAAGGTCACTGCCATTAATGCACCAGAAACTACAAATAATACCAAAGACGATATCCAAGTACGTTTTATCAACTTTTTATGTTTTTCATAGTTTTGAAAAAAACCTGTTCTCCCTATATAAAGACCTAAAAGAAAAAATCCATACGTAACATAACCCCTTCCAAAAACTCCAAATTGGAAATTCATTTTATTAAGATGGCTGTTGTATGAGTTTGCAGAAAAAACATCTAATAAAGCCCCATTCTTTAAAGTACTGTAATACTCCAATACCATTGGATTATCTGGAGTAATGTCCATATTTCCAAATAAGTTTTCACCCTTTGTAAAAAAGAATACAATGTATCTTCCCAATCCTAAAAAAAGAAGGGTAACAATTCCTAAAATCCATTTACTATTGATTTTGTAAAATGGAATCAATAAAATTCCCAGTAGCGCATAAACCGTTAAGATATCACCAGCATAAAAAAGACTGTGTAGGTAACCTATTGATAATAAAAGAACTAATCTCCATAGAAAACGGCCGCCAAAATATTCCCCTCTTTGCGAAGCATTATCCATTTGGATAAAGAAACTCAGTCCAAATAGAAATGAAAACAAAGCGAAAAACTTCCCTCTTAGAAAGAGCCCTATAAAGCCATCGACAATATCATCTCCAATACCTTGATGCACAGCCTCATTAAAGCCTCCGGGTGCTGGTGCGCCTATGTAATTCTCAACCATATGAACAATTACAATACCAGCTAAAGAGAATCCTCTAAGGGCATCTATAATTTCAATTCTTTCTTGTGGAAGGATGGTTTTTGAAGTTTTCATGATTGTTAGTTTGATTGATGCAATATTCATAAGACTATAACTTACTGTAGTTGTTACACTTTTGGAAATTTATTTGCATATGCGCAAGTAATAAAGCTTAACTGGATTTTTTGTATTTTGGAACAAACATCATGAATATGCAAAACTGGATTTATATTTTACTGATAGTACTTTCAGTTTATATTTTGATAAGCGTTTTGCTCTACTTTCTACAAGATTACTTTTTATTTAAGCCTGAAAAGCTTTCCAAGGATTTTCAATTTTATTATGACAATCAAGAAATTGAGGAATACAATATAGAAACCAGGGATGGTGCCACAATAAATGGATTGCGTTTTAAGGCGGAAAACCCTAAAGGGATTGTTTTTTATTTAAAAGGAAATTCAAAAAGTATTAAAGGATGGGGGAAGTTTGCCGTTGATTTTACGAGGCATGGCTATGATGTAATTATGGTAGATTATCGCGGTTTTGGAAAGAGTACGGGCAGAAGAACCCAAAAGGCGGTAAAAAGAGATATGCAGGTAATCTACAATAAGCTAAAAGAAAAGGTTTCCGAAAAATACATTATTCTGTATGGGCGTTCTATGGGTTCGGGATTTGCAACAAAGCTGGCCTCTATGAACAACCCCAGAATGTTGATATTGGATGCGCCATATTATAGTTTAAGTAAGGTTGCTAAAAAGTACATTCCTTTTATGCCACTATCGTTGCTTATAAAATTTCCTATGCCAACCCATAAATGGTTAAAGTACGTAAACTGTCCAATTCATATTATCCATGGAACCGATGATAGGTTAATACCCTACAAAACAAGTGTAAAACTGTCTAAAATTAAACCGGAACTCACAAAACTCTATACGGTAATAGGAGGAGGGCACAAGGATTTGAATACTTTTGAGTCCTACCATAAAATGCTTACCGAAATTATCACCACTCGCCCTCAAAAAGTCAACCTAGAGGGTTCAAGTATTAATGTAAAACATTCTTCAAAACGTGCCAATGCAAAAGCTTAAGCGTTTTGGTATTTTCATTTTAACCATTTTATCTCTTCTTGTTCTAATGCTTTATCTTCTTCAAGAAAAACTTATTTTTTTGCCTACACAGCTTCCTGTTGACTATGAATATTCGTTCATTTCAGAGTTTGAAGAAGTCTTTTTGGACACTCCCGATGGAGCTCGACTAAATGCCCTTCATTTTAAAATAGAAAACCCAAAGGGTTTGCTGCTGTATTTTCATGGTAACGCAGGTGATCTTTCTAGATGGGGAGAGATTGCATCATCCTTTGTGGATTTACAATATGATGTTTTTGTAATGGATTATAGAAGCTATGGAAAAAGTACAGGAAAACTTAGTGAAAATGCACTTTATGCTGATGCACAATTGTTCTATGAGTATGCGTTGAAAACCTATAGCGATGAAGATATTATAGTTTATGGTCGTTCTTTAGGGGCAAGTATAGCAACACATTTAGCTTCAAACCATACACCATCAAAACTGATATTGGAAACTCCTTTTTATAGTTTACTTGATGTTGCACAAGATCGTTTTCCTATTTTGCCAATCAAACAGGTTTTAAAATATAAAATGACCTCTTTTAAGTACATTCAAAAGGTAAAAGCTCCCATTCGTATTTTTCATGGCACTACAGACAATGTTGTTTCTTATGAATCTGGAAAAAGACTCTTTGATGCCATTCCACATGCTGATAAGAAAATGTACACGATAAAAAATGGAAATCACAATAACCTGAATGAATTTGAAGATTATAGAGACGGGATAAAACTAGAGTTGGAATAACCTTAGTCAAATAAATCTGAAGATAAATACCTATCTCCTCTATCGCATACTATGGAAACAATGGTTCCGCTATCCAACTTTTGAGCAAGCCTTAGTGCCACTGTAGCTGCTCCGCCACTGCTCATCCCAGAAAAGATTCCTTCTTCTATAGCCAGTTTTCTAGCCATTTCTTGGGCCTCTTCTTGACTTACTTCCATTACCGTATCCACTTTTTTTGGATTAAAAATCTTAGGTAAGTATTCTTCAGGCCATTTTCGTATACCTGGAATTCTGGAATTATCCGTTGGTTGTACTCCAACTATTTGAATAGCTGGGTTCTGTTCTTTCAAAAAAGTTGAAGTACCCATGATGGTTCCGGTTGTACCCATGCTAGAAACAAAATGGGTTACGCTTCCTTCTGTATCCTTCCAAATTTCTGGACCAGTAGTTTTGTAGTGGGCCATCCAATTATCATTATTGGCAAACTGATTCAACATTAGATAGCCTTCTTCTTTTACCTTCGCTTCAACATAATCCCTAGCACCTTCTATACCAACATCTGACGAAGTTAAAGTTACCTTGGCGCCATAGGCTCTCATGGTCTGGACTCTTTCCTTTGTAGAGTTTTCAGGCATAACCAGCTCTATGTTTAATCCATAAATTCCAGCTATCATAGCAAGTGCAATACCCGTATTTCCACTAGTAGCCTCTATAAGCTTGGAATTTTTGGTAATCTCACCTCGTTCCAAACCACTTTTAATCATGTTTAGTGCTGGTCTGTCCTTGACACTGCCACCTGGGTTGTGTCCTTCTAATTTAAAGAGCAATTTTACATTGGGGTTGGTATTTAAAACTTTGGATTCTACCAAAGGCGTGTTCCCAATAAGGTCAAGTACACTTTTAGACATTAGCAACCGTTTTTATTTTTATCTCTGGTGTATGAAAAACCGTTGAATTGGCAGGAACGGAAGCAGTTAGCCAAGCGTTTCCTCCTATAACAGAATTTTCACCAACAACTGTTTCACCACCAAGAATCGTAGCATTAGCATAGATGGTCACATTAGACATTATAGTGGGATGTCTTTTGGTTTTTTGAAGACTTTTGGCCACATACAGCGCTCCTAAAGTGACACCTTGATAGATTTTTACATTGTCATGTATTATGGCCGTTTCTCCAATTACCACACCGGTAGCATGATCAATAAAAAATGATTTGCCTATCTCAGCCCCAGGGTTAATGTCAACCCCTGTTTGTCTGTGGGCGTATTCCGTCATCAATCTAGGTACTAGAGGGAACCCTTGAGTATAAAGCTCATGCGCCAATCTATAAATGGCAATCGCATAAAACCCGGGATACGCCATATATATTTCTTGAATGGAAAGCGAGGCCGGATCACAACTAAGAATAGCCTCGGCATCTAAATTCAGTTTTTCTAAAATTTCAGGCAAACAAGAAACATAATTGTCCCATACCTTGGTGCAGGGTCTTTCTAAATCCCAACATGCCAAGTTCACAAGCGTACTAAACTTTGCCTCAAGAATATCTAAGTTTTCGGCTACCGGCGTATTTACATCAAAAAGTGTGTAAAAAAGCTTGTTGGTGAAATTTTCGGTTTCCTCTTTTAACCTATAGTCTAAATAGGGTTGTTTTTTATGCCTATTCAGTTCTTCAATGATTTTTTCCTTATTCATGATGAAAAATAAAGTTTAAAAATAGCCAAATCGTTACCACTGGGTAATGGAAATGGCTAACTTTAGCTTAAAAATAACACAATATCTTAGTCCTGTGAATAATTCAGTAATTACAAAAGAGACTTTCAGTTTTCTAAAAGAACTTGCAAAGAACAACAACAAAGAATGGTTTTTAGACAATAAAATCACTTTTAAAAAACATGAAGCCGATGTAAAATCTTTTTATGAAAACGTTCAAGAGCGCTTAAACGCCCATGATGAAATTGAAAAAATGAAGATGTTCCGTATTTATAGGGATGTTCGTTTTTCCAAGGACAAAACACCTTATAAAACGCATTTCGCGGGATCGTTCTCAAGATTGGGCGCACATTTACGAGGGGGGTATTATTTGAGAATCAAACCAGGTGAAACCTTTATGGCCACAGGATTTTGGGAGCCCAACAAGGAAGATCTATTCAGAATACGAAAAGAATTAGAGATGGATGCTTCTGAGTTTAGAAGTGTCATCAATAAAAAGTCATTCAAGGATATTTGGGGAGAGCTAGAAGGCGATGGTGTAAAAACTGCCCCAAAGGGGTTTGACAAAGAGCATCAAAACATTGATTTAATCAAGAAAAAGCAATTCATTTTCGTCAGAAACTTTAAAGACAAAGAAGTTTTGTCTACCTCATTTATTGAAGAAGTGGATAAATCTTTTAAAACGATTAGACCATACTTTGACCTGATGAGCGATATTTTGACCACCAATTTAAATGGAGAGTCACTTTTAGACTAGCACTTCATTTTCCAGTAGCTGGACTTGATCCTTTAATCGTTCTATGACCATATTCATCATTCTCTTGTTCAAAGCAGAAGAGTTCAATGTATAGGTTTGATATTCCTCAACAGTAAACTGACCAATGATCATGCCTTTTAAAGAGTTTCTGAATTTGATGTCTTTTTGGATTGCTCTTTCTATGTAGCCCAACCTTTTTTCCAACGACAACTCATAAAAGGCATCCTTATGCTTATGAATGTAGTTTTTAAAAACCTCTACTAATAAAAAGTTTTGAAGTTTGATTACTGGGCGTAAAGTCTGGTTCTGAAATCGCTCATCTAAACCCATACTATCATACAGTTGAGCTTGTTTAATCTCTGGACGAATGTCCAAAAGATTCTTGGATCTTGAATCCATAATTGGAAGTTTTAATAAAATTACATAATCAAAAACCGCACAAAATTTACTGAGGCAATAGTTTTTAACGATGTTATGAACAGGGTTCATTTATTCATAACTTAGTCTTCTTATTACAAATTCCAATCCATGAAATTCGGAAAAGTAGAGCAACCAGAATTAGTAGATTTTACTATCCCAAAGGACCATCCAGATACCCAAGTGGTGCTTTCAACAAGCAAGAAAAATGAAAAAACAAACATTTATGTTGGTTGTGCAAAGTGGAACAGGCAAGACCTTAAGAATTTTTACCCAAGGGGAACTAAGGATGAGTTGGTATATTATTCTTCGCAATTTAACTGTATTGAGTTGAATGCTACTTTTTATAGAATCTTTCCAGCGGAACAATATCAAAAATGGTACGATAAAACTCCTGAAGGTTTTAAGTTCTTTCCAAAAATGACCAATGAGGTGAGCCATTTGAGAAGACTTAATGACAAAGTATATGAAATAGCAGACCGGTATCTGGAGGTGACCTCACTTCTAAAAGATAAATTGGGGACTATTTTTTTACAAATGCACAACAACTTTAATCCCAAAAACTGGGATAGGGTAGTGCAGTTTGTAGAATACTGGCCAAAAGAATTTCCGTTGGCCATGGAATTTAGACATACGGACTGGTTTAATGATGAGAACGTAGCACAAGAGCTTTACCATTTGCTGCAAGAAAACAACATTGCCAATGTCTTGGTGGACACTGCTGGTAGAAGGGATTTAATGCACATGCGGTTAACGAACAACGAAGCATTCATTAGGTATGTGGGAGCAAATCATGCTTCCGATTATCCAAGAATGGATGATTGGATAAGTAGATTAGCTATATGGAAGAATTTAGGCTTGAAGAATATTCATTTTTTTGTACATCAGAATTTGGAGTTGGAATCCCCTTTATTATCTGCTTATTTTATAGAAAAACTCAATAAAGAATTTGACAGTGATCTTACTATTCCCAATACGCTGCACCAAAGTAAACCCAATACTTTATTTTAATAGGGAATACCTACCTCTACAAAGGTGTTTTTGATATGATGGCGTGGAGGAATTGGAGCTGCCATACAACATGTAGATCCCAAATAGAACAACGACAATTCCTGTAACCTATTGATGTTGTTCCCAACACAAATGTTTTTGGAAAGCTTTATGGTGCCCACTGCGGGACCTCCAATAATGGATATGTACCACGTTCTGCCATCTTCATCTTTGATATCTATGTTATAGCGCTCATTTCTAAATGCAGGTAACGAAGGATTCTCCTTATATATCCATGGCCTGAGCACCACAAGATCCCCGGGCACATGCTGTATTCTTAATATGGTTCCATTTATGGGGGAATGTATACGGTGATAGTTTTTATTATGTAGAAAAACGTTGGTAAATGTATACTCTCTTGGTATTTGTCCTTTCTGTAACCCAAATACTGTAGAGATTGAACGCGTATCGGATTTTACCTGAACAAGATTTAACGCATGCACTTTATCGGCATCACACAACAGCCCTTCACAAGGCCAGACATAAGGGCTTTCATTTTTTGGCAGCGACTTAAACTCACGAATAAAAAAATCCTGAAAGCTTTCAAAATCCTTTTTTCCATAAGGCGGCTTAAACTTATCTAGATAATTTTCATCCGAGTAATTTATTCTTATGTATGGTTTTATAATCTTTTTAGAAGCAGGTTTATTGTAAAAAGAACTATACCAAGCAGAAATTTTACGTTGAATATTTCCTGGAAGGTTTCCCCAAATATCAACTGACAGGAATTTGTAAAAATGGGCACGCCATGTAGGTACTCTAAAAATGGTAAAGCTGGGGTCCGAATAATAATCCGAAGTAGCATTCATTTGTGTTAGATTAGTTTTGATTGATGTATGAATTTATTTTTATTTCAGTTTTTATGCGACTTAATTAAGAAAAGTTTATTTTAAGATTAACAAACTTTATAATAATTGAATCTTTTTGTTAAAACTCAAATGAAAATTAATTGGAGTGATCAAAAGCCTAATTTTATTCTAAATGAACATGAAAACAATAGGCTAAATGAGATTTCACACAAGAAAGTGGGTTAAACCAGAGGACCTAAATGCCAACGGAACGCTGTTTGGAGGAAAGCTCCTTGCATGGATTGATGAGGAAGCTGCACTTTATAGTATTGTGCAGCTAGAAAGCAAAAAAGTGGTCACTAAATATATGTCAGAAATCAATTTTATGAGTACCGCGGAAAAGGGCGATATCGTTGAAATTGGAATAGAAGTCATAAAGTTTGGGGTCACCTCAATATCACTTAATTGCGAAGTGAGAAACAAAATGACACATGAAAGTATTGTTACCGTTGATAATATTATCATGGTAAACCTGGATGACAAAGGGAATCCCAATCCCCACGGAAAAACCAAAGTGGAATACGTTAAGGATCGTCTGGCAAAAAAAGAAAAAGAGGAGTTTTAGTTTAGAGAGGTGGCTATTGCCTGCACTTCATCTAATACTCTGAGCAAGTTTCCTCCCCATAGTTTTGCTATATCTTCTTCAGAATAATCACGCTTTACCAACTCTAGGGTAACGTTGAATGTTTCAGAGGCATCTGACCAGCCTTCAATTCCACCTCCGCCATCAAAATCTGAGCTAATACCAACATGATCAATGCCAATAAGCTTGACCATATAGTCAATATGATCAACAAAATCCGATACATTTACTGCAGGGGGAGCTGTATTATCCTTTGCCGCTTCAGCATTGGCCAATTTTATGATTTTTAAACGGTTTTCCATAAACTCAATCAACTCTTGATCCGTAAGGGTAGAGAATTGGGAACGTTCATACCAGTTTACTTCAAGAGAATCTGCTAGTTGTTTATGAATTTCTTTCAGGTATGCAGCTCTTGCTTCATGCTTCTCCGTATTTAAATATGAGCTAAACGCCACGGTTTGGACTACGCCACCATTTTCTTTTAATAATAAAAGCTGCTCGTCATCTAAATTTCTGCTATGATTGCACAACGCTCTAGCGGAAGAATGGGAAGCAATAATAGGTGCTTTGGATAACACTATCATCTGTTTCATAGATTCTTTGGATGGATGAGAAATATCTATCATCATTCCAAGTCTATTCATCTCTTTTACAGCACTTTTACCTAAATCACTTAAACCATTATATAGCCATAGACTATCCTTTTCACCCGTGTTGGAATCACAGAATTGACTATGTCCATTATGGGATAATGAAATGTAACGTGCGCCGCGTTTTTGATATTCTTCAAACTTGGACAAATCTTCACCAATAGGATAGGCGTTTTCAACCCCAATCATCGCTACTTTTTTACCGGATGCGCTAATTCGTCTTACATCATCAGAAGTAAGTGCCAATTCCATTTTGTCCGGAGCGTACACTTCGCACAATCTATGAATGGCATCAAACTTAGAAATGGCATTTTCTGAAGCTTTTGCATATCCTCCAGCATTTAAAGAATCCTGACCCGTATAGACAATCAACCATGCTACATCTAAGCCACCAGCTTCCATTTTTGGCAAATTCACCTGTGTATCCAAATTTTGGGTGTAATTGATGCTATCTGTAAAGTTCTTTATATTGATATCATCATGAGTATCAATAGTAATCACTTTTTCATGTATTTTTTTTGCTTTTTCCTCCAAGGTTTCGGTGTTTTTAGGATTCTTTTCTGCGCATGAAAATAGAATTGTAATAGCGCCCAATAGGTAAGAATATCTCATGTCTGTTTTTTTACACCTACAAATAAAGCAATTTGACAACAAAATGCACAGGGTATAGAACATTAAGTTGTAATCCCGTACCAAAATCAACATTTTTAGAGATAGTTAAAACCACTAATAATAAAAGATTTGGGGACACGAGAATTACTGACGTATTTGGAAAAATTGGAAATAGGACTAAGTAGCTTTTCTTATGAAGAATTGGGCACAGTAGAGGCAGGAAGGTTAAAAAAGTCGTTTGATAGTTTTAAAACGGGTTTGGAAGATAAAGTTTTTGGTGTTCCAGAAATGAACCAGTTGGAGGTGATTTATGAACAGATAGGAATTAAAGGGGCAGAGAAAACCCTACCTGAATCACCTTCTGAGAATATACAAGAGACCCCATCAAATACCGAATTGCTTTTTTCCTTGATTCAATTATTGGAAACAACCAATTTGACCAAAAAGCAAGAGCGCATAGCAAAGGCCCTTAAAACGGTTAGCAAACATTTGAGCAATAATGATAGAGAGAACCCTGAGCATATGGAACATATAGGAAGCACAATCCCAAGCACCAAAATTGTAGAAGAAAATTTAGAATCAGTCTTTTCCACCCAAAAAGTAAACTTAAAACCTGTTTTAACGGAATGTATGGGCCAAATGGAGCTTTTGGAGGAGCTGATCAGGCTTTACAAACAAAATATATTGGAGTTTATAGGTGGTCTAAAAGTACACTTACAAACCAAGAATTTTAGAGGAGTGGATTTTGCTTGTCAAAAAATACAACCATGCCTTAGGATGATGAAAACGGTAAGCTTGTTAGAAATTACCAATCAAATGAGTACCGTTTGCAAAACAGATAACGATATAAAGTACCTTAACTTTCTATACAATCAGTTCTTAGTGGAATACCCAAAAGTTGAAGAGTTGGTTGATTTTGAAATTGATGTGCTGAGAGATATGTAAAAACCAAACCCAACATCATGAAAGATAGTAACCTACCTGAACATTTTCAAAGTATCTTTCATCAGTTGTTTGAACACGCTACTGATCTAGACTGTAAACTTATTCTTTTAAATCAAATTTTAGAGATAGGGGATGCCAAAGAGCTTCCGCTTCTTGAAGAACTTGAAAACAGCGAAAACCTCGCACTCAGCAATAAAGCATTTGAGGTTAAATGTGCGCTTTTGAACAAATTGGGGCGCCCGATCTCTAATGAGCGATCGCGATTACCCATGGACCTCTGTTTTATATATGATGAATTTGATATTAAGCCAGCGAAAGTAAAGGGGCTAAATATGGATTTTGAGGTTTCTCTGGACATTTTTGAATCAGAGAAAGAGAAACAATCTTAAAGCAAACTTCAGAAAAGTACTATTTTTCTTATAAAGTATATTTTTTGCGATTTCACAACTTATACTAAGAATTTCACCACAATTTATTGCTCCAGAATAATCTTTCTAATAGGTTTACGTTATAACAACAACCCAAAGATTAAACACCTAATACTATGTTATACGACACCTACGGAGAAGAATACTTGGCGTTCCTTCAGGAGCTTAATGAAATTTTAAGCATAAACGAACTGGCAGAGTTGGATTATTTATAGTAACAGCCCCAAACTTTATCTTATGAAAAATCAAAATCAAGAAAATACAGCTTACTTGAATTTTATTCAAGATTTAAATGAAATGCTTACTGACTTTAATATTAGTCAGTTGAGCCGTCCGTGATAGTTTAAAGTGTATATCATGAAAAAGGGGATGTTAATTATAACATCCCCTTTTTTATTGCTGTAAATCCTAACCTAGATAGGATTTTAAAATTTTGCTTTTAGAAGTATGTCTAAGCTTTCTAATCGCCTTTTCTCGTATTTGCCTAACCCGTTCCCGAGTAAGATCAAAAGTGCTTCCAATCTCTTCTAAAGTCATGGACTGTTGATCTCCAATACCATAATACAACCGAACAACATCAGCTTCTCTTGGAGAAAGCGTCTCCAGAGCTCTGTTAATTTCAGTATTTAGCGATTGGTGCATTAAATCTTTATCAGGATTTGGTGATTCAGAAGAATTCAATACATCATACAAACTTGAAGTTTCTCCTTCCTTTAAAGGCGCATCCATAGAAACGTGTCTTCCAGAATTTTTAAGCGATTGCTTTACTTCTGTAACCGTCATATCCAGTTCCTTTGCAATCTCTTCAGGAGAAGGTGGCCTTTCATGGGCCTGTTCCAAGTAAGAAAATGTTTTTTTGATTTTATTGATCGAACCAATTTTGTTCAACGGAAGACGTACAACTCTAGATTGTTCCGCCAAAGCCTGAAGAATGGACTGTCTAATCCACCATACCGCATAAGAGATAAATTTAAAACCCCTGGTCTCATCAAAACGTTTAGCAGCTTTTACCAAACCCACATTACCTTCATTAATAAGATCTGGTAATTTTAATCCTTGATTTTGGTATTGTTTGGCCACCGATACCACAAACCTAAGGTTGGCATTGGTCAGTTTCTCCAAAGCAGCCTGATCGCCCTCTCTAATACGTTGAGCCAGTTCAACTTCTTCTTGGGCAGTGATTAAATCAATTTTGCTAATATCTTGAAGGTATTTATCTAAGGATTTAGATTCTCTATTAGTAACCTGCTTTATGATTTTTAGCTGCCTCATATGTGTATTTAGTTTCTAGTGATTATAACTTACATGATACATCATAAAAGGGGATTTTCCAAACTACATTTGTTATTGTTATCAAAATGTTATGAGTTTCACCAAAACACGGGCAAAAATCACTATCAAAACAATTGTTGATAGTATCTTAATAGAAATGCTGAAATAAAGCTTAGCAGTGGTTCAAAAAACTCCTAATTTTGTAAGGTTTGATATTTTGGAACATTTAATCCATTTTTCCTTTGGAGATAGAAAGAGCAATAAGCAGAAAAACATTATACGATTACCAGCAAGAAGATCTAAAAAAGATTTTCAAGCATATTGATGAGTTGCCGGATGGCACCAATATTTTGTACCAGCTGCCCACAGGTGGCGGGAAAACGGTAGTTTTTTCTGAAATCACCAGAAAATACATTCAGGATACGGGCAAAAAGGTCATGGTGCTCACCCACAGGATAGAGCTGAGCAGACAAACCTCTAAAATGCTTCACGGTTTTGGAGTAGCGAATAAAATCATCAATAGCGAGGTAAAAGAACTGCAGGACCAAGACGATTATATGTGTTTTGTGGCCATGGTGGAAACTTTGAACAATAGGCTACAAGAAGAAAAGGTCACCATCAACAATATAGGTCTTGTAATTATAGATGAGGCACATTACAATTCTTTTAGAAAGCTGTTCAAATATTTTGAAGGTTCTACCATATTGGGCGTTACCGCCACACCCTTAAGTTCCAATATAAAACTTCCCATGAAGGATCATTACAAACATTTGATCATAGGGGAATCCATTAAATCTTTAATAGAAAAGGAATTTTTGGCCAAGGCCAACCTTTATAATTATGATGTTAGCCTAAAAACCTTAAAACTGGGAATACACGGTGATTATACCGTAAAGTCTTCAGATGAGTTTTATGGTAACCATAGTATGCTTGGTAAGTTGGTCTCTGCATATGAAGAAATTGCCAAGGGCACCAAGACACTTATTTTCAACAATGGTATAAACACTTCGCTTTATGTGTTTGAAACCTTTAAAAAGGCTGGATATAACATTAGGCACCTAGATAATAAGAATACGGCATCTGAACGAAAAGAAATATTGGAATGGTTTGCCAATACCCCGGGAGCAATTCTAACATCCGTAAGTATTTTAACCACTGGTTTTGATGAGCCTACTGTACAAACCATTATCCTAAACAGAGCTACGCGTTCACTCACCTTGTACTTTCAAATGATTGGTAGGGGATCACGAATTCTGCCCAACAAAAATGAGTTTTCCGTAATAGACATGGGGAACAATCTGGCCCGTTTTGGTCCTTGGGACTCACCTCTGGACTGGCAAGAAATCTTCCATTTCCCTGATTTCTACTTGGAAAACATTAAAAATGATGAGGATATAGAACGGGAGTTCGTTTACGAAATGCCAGATGAGCTAAAAGCAAAGTTCAGCAAATCTGAAAACATCACTTTTGATATTAAGCAAGAGTACAAAAAAGTATTTGCCAAAGGAGGAAAATCCAAACTGGTGTTGGAGATGAGTATTGAACAACACGCTCAAATCTGCTTGGAGAATAGCGAGGATGTTTTTGATGCCCGTATTTTGGCCAAGGAGCTAAAAGAAGAAATTGCATACCGCGTGCGTCAATATTCCTACTGCATCATGAACAACACCAAGAATTACAAGGAATGGTTAGAGGAGGATTATGAACGCAAGCTACGCTCCAGTATCTCTAAAAAGTTCGCGGCACTAATGTAGCCAAGATGAAAAAAGTATTCTTTATTGGTTATGTGTGGCCAGAGCCAGCAACTACAGCGGCAGGTCATCGTATGCAGCAATTACTACAAGCTTTTAATGATTTGGGGTATTATATCGCTTTTGGTTCGGCGGCTTCTAAGACAATATATAGCTTGGATTTAGAAGCATTGGAGGTAGAAACCGTGACCCTACAATTAAATCACTCCAGTTTTGATGATTATGTTAAGGAGCTTGAGCCAGACATTGTTGTCTTTGACCGATTTATGACGGAAGAGCAGTATGGATGGCGTGTTGTCCAGTTTGCTCCGCAAGCACTTAGAGTTTTAAATACAGAGGATTTACATTCGCTACGAAAAGCACGGGAAGAATGCCATAAAAAGAATGAAGCTTTTACTCCCCAAAAATGGAAGCAACATGAAATGACACTCCGAGAGGTGGCGAGCATTTACCGCTCAGATGTTTCTTTGATGATTTCTTCTTATGAGATGGAATTGCTTCAAAATGAATTGGATATCCCCAAAGACATGCTCATTTATCTCCCTTTTATGCTAAGAAAACTCACAAAAGAGGAGATAGGGGAATGGCCTACGTTTGAAGAACGAAAGGATTTTGTTTGCGTGGGCAACGGCAAGCATGCGCCTAATGTAGATTCCATTATCACCCTAAAAAAGACTATTTGGCCTTTAATTAGAAAGGCATTGCCAAACGCCGAGTTACATATTTATGGAGCTTATCTACCCAAGCAGGTTTTGGAAATGCAGAGCCCGGCAATAGGGTTTCATGTAATGGGTTGGGCAGAGGATTTGGAAACTGTATTCCAAAATGCCAAAGTAAGTTTGGCTCCTCTACAATTTGGTGCTGGGATAAAGGGAAAATTGATTACTGCCATGCAAAACGGAACCCCAAGCATTACCACAGCCATTGGGGCTGAAGGTATGCATGGAGATTTACCTTGGAATGGAGCCGTATGCAATGATTGGGATGCTTTTGCAATAGTCGCTGTAGAACATTACCAAAACAAAGAAAAGTGGGAGGTAGCGCAAGTGCAAGGTGTTACCCTGATTAATACCCTATATAGCAAAGAAATACTACTAGAAAGGCTGCAAAAACAATTGAAGCAGCTACAACAGCATTTGGAAGAGCACCGAAATAACAATTTTATGGGACGACTGCTACAGCACCAAACCTTGGCAAGCACCAAGTATATGGCCAAATGGATTGAAGAAAAGAATAGGGGATAGGGGAGTTTCGTTATCGTTAAATATATGGCAAGTTGGGCAGAAAACAGACAATTATTTTCGGTTTAGCCACAAGCCAAATGTTTTGTATTTTGTTTTAATTTTTCTCTTTTAATAACAAATCAAAAGATTTGGCGACTTTGTAAATAGACACAAACTTTTCGATTAAACACTAATCGCCCAATTTGCTATATATAGTGTTCTAAGCCGTTTTGTTTTTCCATCCTCTCTTTTCAAAACTCCGCACATTGGAGCTACTTTTTATGGATTTCAGATATTCCGCAAGAGTTTTCAATTCAGAGTCATTTTGGTCTCCTTCAAATGCACTCACATAAACTGCATTTCCGTAATTGTCTTTTGTTTTTTCAGGAGAATCATCAATCATTAATATCCGTTCAATTGAGAAGCCTTTCTTTTTTACTTTTTTAAGTCTTTTTTCGTGAACATATTCATCAAGTTCATAATCTCTTTTTGTTGTACAACGAGTTCTTCCCCAAACAAACTCGAATTCAATATTTGCAGGTTTAATTTTTTCAACTATTTCCTCAACGTATTTATCGTCAGCGGAAGACCAAACAGCTAATTTAAAATCAGCACTCATAGATTCCAGAAACCATTTAAGATTTGGTCTTCTATAAATGAAATAATCGGCATATTGAAAGTCAAAGTCAATTTCGAGTTTTCGCTCAGTTGCGTGAATTAGAGTTTCATCTAAATCCAATACTAATAATATTTTATTTTCAATTTCCAAATTTCGGTAATGGCTTAGAAAGTATTAGCTAAGAGGAGTTTTAATTCCTGCTTAGCGAGCGATAACGAAGTTCGTTGAATTTTCTCTCAGAATCAAGAGGTGCTGTGGTAGATTGTCATCTGTTTTTCAACAACTAACATATTGTTTTTTTAGACAGAAGTACAGGAATTAAACCTTTACTCTAACAGTTCAATAATTTTATTTGCTGTAGCATTCAACTTTTGATGTATGGTGGGACCAGAGACATTGGTTAGAATAATAACTCCAACTTTAGATTCGGGAATTATGGTTAGCCAACTAGAAGTCCCATAGGCTCCGCCATTTTGAAAGATTTTAGTGGGATTTCCTCCATTCTTAAAGATTTGCCAGAACAAACCATTTTCGAAATCCCCATATTTTCCATTCAATAATTCTTGATGGGAAATTTTCACTACCTCATTTTCTTCGTTTAGCTGAAATTCCATATACTTTATCATATCATCCAGTGTAGAAAATAGCCCACCTTCTGCCTTCATTTCTTTTTCAGCTCTTGAGGGCATCACCAAACCATTAGGGTTGAGCCCCAAGGCCAACAGTTTTTTATCTTCCCCGGAAGGAACGGTAATACGAGTTTTCGTCATTTGAAGCGGTTTAAGGATATGTTCGGATAACAATTCCTCAAATGGTTTATCATACATGTTTTCCAAGCAATAGCCTAGCAAATTGGCTCCGACATTTGAATAACTGAATTTGAATCCAGGAACCGTGTCCAATGCTACTTTATGTAGTTCCTCAAAAAATTGAAATTTACTAAATCCAACCTGTAGTTTATTGATTTCATAAGGAAGATTATCCCAATCCGGATTTTCAAAGAGTCCAGGGCTATCAGGAAAAATTCTTGGTAAGCCATTGGTATGAGTAACCAAATGACAAAACGTAATAGGTTTTTGATTGAATTCTAAGTTTGCGAAATTCTCGGATAAATGCTTTCTAATATCATCATCAATAGTTGCTTTCTTTTCCAAAATGGCTTGTGCCAGCAAGGTTCCAGTAAACGTTTTAGTCAAAGAAGCTATTTCATACAAAGTATTATCATTTGGTGTTTCCCCTGTAGATAATTTACCTACATGAAATTTATACACTTTTCCATTTGTAATAACTCCTAACGAAATTGCTTGTATTTCTTGGTTAAGTAATAAGGAATCACATTCTGACTGAATCATTTTATAATCGTTCTGCTCATTTTGACTACTTATTATGCCAGAAATTGTCAAAATGGATATTAATGCTAATTTGAGTTTCATTGTTTTTTTTATAACAGATATACTTAAGGAAAAGAAAATAGTTACACTATTCATTGTTTTTTTCTAATGAATTTTAAAACATGGGGGGGCAACTATTTTTAATCCTTTAGAAACTTGTCATTTCGAAATGAAAATAATATTGATTAATTGACGAAGGAATATTTAACCATTTTATTAGCTTAGGGGAAATAAATTCTTCTATGAGTGGTTTAAGGGTAGTTTTTCTGGTATTTATTTTTGTGTTTTACAACCAATTAAATGGTCAAATCTCTGTTAAAGGCACTATTATTGAATTTGATTCAGGTAAACCTGTAGATTTTGCCAATATTGGAGTTATAGATAGGGCCAAAGGAACCGTTTCAGATTTTGATGGCACTTTTAAATTCGAGTTGGATGAAAATGAAATCAATCAAAAAGACACCCTTCAAATATCTAGAATAGGCTATAAAACACTCAAATTTTCTACCCAAGCGTTTCTCGATATTCTAAAAATCAATCCAACCATTGCACTGGAACCGGTACCTTATCAGCTTGAAGGGGTTACTGTTAAAAGTAGTGATGCTGACAAAAGACGAGTTGGGTATCAAAGCAGTTCCAAACGGCTCTTCGGATTTTGGAATGATAGTCTGGCCCTGGGCGGAGAGCATGCTTCTAAAATATTGTTGCGACGTGGACCTTTGAAACTGGAAGATGTTTCCTTTAATATCATCGCCAATATCTCGGACAGTTTGTTGGTACGTGTAAACGTGTATGAGTTTGAAAATGGGCTTCCCGGTAAAAATATCTCCAATGGGAATATTTTGCACACCATAAGACAACGTCAAGGTACTATTGCAATAGACCTTTCCCCCTATAATATAGTAGTGGATTCCCATTTTGTTATAAGCTTAGAACTTTTGAAAATTTACGGGAGTAGGGTAGGTATTGGAATTTCCGCCTTTGATGATGGGTCTAGGTCATATACCAGGTTATTGAGTCAAGATCGGTGGAAACGCATGCGAAAAGGATTTACCATTGCTTTCAACCTAAACACCTCAGCTGTAGAGAAAGAAGAAAAGATTGTTGAAACAAAAGCCAAGCTTAGAGATAAATCCAACAACATAATGCTACTTTGGGACACTTCGCTATCCATGGAGGATAGAGATTTGGATAAAGAATTCCGTTTTCTGGACAACTACTTTAAAAACTGGGGGGATGTACAGGTAACTTTTCAACCGATGGGCTATCATCTTGGGGAAAGAACGTCTCATAACATTAGTAACGGTAATTGGGATACGCTAAAAAAGGCCATTGAATCCACTACTTATGATGGGGCCATTGATCACAGGCTTTGGCAAAAAATAAAAACCTCTCAACAAACCTTGTTCTTTACCGATGGGAAAAACTTTTCCGTGGATGCTACCAAAGACTGGTACGGAACGCTGTTTACCATAAGCGGTGATAATACTGCCAATCACACTCTACTTAAAGAAATTGCAGAAGACCATGGAGGCAACTACATCAATCTGGAAAAACTGGATAATATGGCGCTGGCGGTTCAATTTACGGAGCGCTATATGGTGGACAATTTGGAATACACAAACCGAACGGCTCAGAAGTTTTCTGAGGTTACGGGTAGTGTAGGTGATTTGGATACCCCCTTACAAAATGTGCTGGTTAAGGTGCGAGATAGTGATAGACAAACCAGGACAAATTCTAGAGGTAATTTTTCCATTGAAGCACTTAATGGGGAGGTTTTGGATTTTTCATACCCAGGAAGAGAGGCTACTTCAACAGTGGTAAATACATCGGCACGAATGCTGAAGATCATTATGCCCGTAGGTGTAACGGCCTTGGATGAAGTGGTATTGGAGGAAAATGCGAGATTAAAGGAACTTCACAAACCCATAAACAAAAATATCAATACACGTTATGGTGTTCTGGACATGAATAAAGTTGGTTTTAGTGTTAAGCAAATGGAAGGTTCGGAAATTAGTATAGCAGCACAGACACTAATGGATGCTCTAGAAGGCAAATTTGCAGGTATTGACGTGGTAAGAAAATATCCAGAAGATTATGAAATAGTAATGTACAGGAGAAAGCCAATGTCTTGGGACGTAGACGGGCATGTATATCCTGCTGATAATCCTCCATTACACATTAGCCTTCAAAATATAAAAGACATTACGTTAATGCCAGCTGCTTGGTCAGCTGCCAGGTATGGTAGTTTGGCTCCTGGTGGAATCATCATTGTGCGTACCATAAGCAATACATTTGATGATATAGAAGTCACTGAAGATTCTAAAAACAAATCACAAAACACATACTCCAATGATGCTATTGAGCTGGCCAATGGTTTAGCAAGCAAGCCACTTTATACACAAAGAATAGCAAATTCGCCTACAGTGGATAAGGCCTACACACAATATGTTAGTGATAGAAAAAACTATGGGCACACCCCCAGTTTTTATTTTGAAGCCAGCAAAATCTTTGATGATCATTGGAACGATCCAAGAAAAGCAAACAGTATTAAGTCAAATCTATTGGAGCAATTTCCCGAGCAAATAGATGCACTCAAAATTCTTGCTTATGCCCATGAGGAAGAACAGCAAAAGCAAGAAGCCCTTTCCATTTATAAACAAATTCATGCCATTAAAGAGACTCCACAGGCAAAACGGGATTTAGCAAAAATGCTTGTTGAAGTAGGGGAGTATAAAAAGGCATGGAATATGTACAAGAGTTACATTGCTATACAGAACATACTTGAAAACAATGGCTTGGACCAAATTGTTAAAGAAGAGATGCTAAATCTGTTGCAAAGCCATAGCGAGGAAATTGGGGTAGACAAATCCAAATTCACGTTTGGGGAACAAAGTAATTTTAGCTTATTGGTTGAATGGAATGACCCCAATACCCAATTTGAGCTTCAATTTGTAAATCCTCAAGGCCAGTATTATAATTGGAACAATGCGACAGAAATTGCTAATGAAAAACGGTTGCAAGGTGCGCTATCTGAAAGTTTTGACATTGATGATATGCAGCAAGGACAATGGTTGATTAATATGACTTATTTAGGCAATCAAGTTAATTTGCCTACTTACTTAAAGTTTACGCTTAGGAACAACCAAACCAATGAGGAAGATGTAAAAATGATTACGTTACGACAGCGAAATGTAAAATATAAAGTCATGAACTTGTCCAATAACGGGATGCTTCCGTATTAGAGATTTGTCACATGTTTTATTTCCGGTAGTCCAGAGCGGGTTTTCTATCTCCCAATAGTGCTTCATACTTAAAATCAGCACCCCTTCTCTCATTGAACTCAGCTTTCACTTCGTTCAATAATTTAGGTGATTTATAAATATCAATTGCGGTAAGCGCCATTGTTTTTGCAGCTACCATCATCCCCTTAAAACCAATTGATGTACCTCCCGCAGCAACCGCCTGCCAGCTATGTGGTGGTGTTCCGGGTACCCAGGTTGCTGTTCTAATTGCAGCAGTAGGTGCATTCCAGCTAACATCGCCTGTATCTGCAGAGGCTTTACCATAAGTAAAAACCATTGGTGCAATGGCACTCGCATTGGACAATGGTTTCGCTGCTCCCAAGCTCTCTTGCAATTCCTTCGCAAAATCAATGTCTTGTTGGGTATAATTAACACCCCCAACGATGGATAAATTTGTATGCATTAGTGTAGCTAAGGCTTCATTGGGTAATCTTTCATAAGTTCCGCCGATAATTTCAAAGGTCATCGTAGTTTCTGTTCCAATCGCGGCGCCTTCAGCAGCTTTAACAACTCTATCCCAAACAGCTTTTACTTCTTCTCTGTTGGCATGGCGAACTACATAGTAGACCTCTGCTTCCGCTGGAACAATATTAGGGGCATCACCACCTTTTGTAATAACGTAATGGATACGGGTAGACTCTGTAGTGTGCTCTCTCAACATATTTACCAAATCGTTCATTCCTTCAACGCCATCAAGTGCGGAACGCCCTAACTGCGGAGCTGCGGCGGCATGAGAGGAATTCCCCTGAAATCTAAATTTTCCTGAAATCGTTGCAAGATTGGTCCCTGGGTTAGAATTATTGGCATCCCACGGGTGCCATGAAACAATCGCATCTATATCATCAAAAAGTCCTGCACGTACCATATATACTTTTCCAGAGCCTCCTTCTTCGGCTGGAGTGCCATAAAACCTAATTGTTCCAGATTTTCCTGATTGTTTGAGCCAATCTTTTGCTGCAATAGCTGCAGCCATTGAACCTGTGCCAAATAGATGATGTCCACAAGCTTGTCCTGGCGCTCCATCAACTCTTGCTTTAAAAACTGGTTCTGCCGCTTGAGACATGCCCGGGAGTGCATCAAACTCACCTAAAATTCCTATCACCGGTGTTCCAGAGCCATATGTGGCAGTGAACGCAGTAGGGATGCCTGCAACTCCCTTTTCTATGGTGAACCCTTCTTTACTGAGTTCCTCTTGCAAAAGGGCAGAACTATTCTCCTCTAGATACCCTAACTCAGGATTTTCCCATAATTCGTTTGCAATGCCAGCATAATGGTCATATTTAGACTCCATAGCATCGATTATCTTTTTCTTGTCTTTTTGTGCAAGGGCAAAAGAAGAAACAAGAACGACTAGGGATGTAAGTAGAATACGTTTTTTCATTTTATGGTGATTTTGAACGAAGTTCGATGAATTTTCCCTTAAAATCAAGAGGATATAAGTTCTATGGTAAACAACTTCAATCGCTTACTTCAACAATAGTCTCTACTTCACATGCCAGGTTCCAGGGCAAAGAACCCATCCCAACAGCGGATCTTGCATGTCTACCTCTTTCTCCGAAAACCTCAATCAATACATCAGAATACCCATTGATCACCTGCGGATGGTTTTCAAAGGAAGCATCGCAATTTACCATTCCCAATACTTTTACAATTCTCACCACCTTGTTCAAATCCCCAATCTCTTCTTTCAATACTGATAAATGGTTGATTGCAGTCAACCGAGCTGCTTCATACCCTTGTTCAACGGTTAAATCTGTTCCTACTTTCCCTATGGTACGTTCCCCGTCATGGGATATTGGGCCATTTCCAGATAAATAGATTAGGTTGTTGCTTCTGTTGGCCAATTTAATTTTTAGGCCTGGCGGAATTTTTGGAGTATGCAGTTCAATGCCTAACTCAGCTATTTTTTCTTCTACATCATAGTCATATAGCGGAGTTTCTTTTTTTTCTTCTTTTACTTGTGATATGCAACTTGTGAATAGAATAAGAAGTGAGAAGTATAAATATTTCATAGTGTTGTTTTAAATAGTGCTGCTGAATAGATGAGATAAGCATCAACGGTTTAAAACGAATTTCGATGAATTTTAATTCATAATCAAGAAGTTGTGCTATTGGTTTTTAGTAAGGCGTCTTACAGCGACCCATTGTTTTAACATATCTCTGGCATCTTGTGCCGGGTAACCTAAAACCGTTTTTCCCGCTTCCACATCATTCATAACTCCAGAGCCAGCACCAACGGTGGCACCTGAATGTATGATGGTGTGGTCTTTAATAGAGGCGCTTCCACCAATAATAACACCATCACCTAAAGTAACAGAACCTGCAAGTCCACTATGTCCTGCCATAATACAAGAACGTCCCATAACGCTGTTGTGAGCTATTTGCACCTGGTTATCAATTTTACAACCGTCACCAACAATAGTGGAGCTGAATTTTGCTCTATCCACACACGAATTGGCACCAATTTCAACATAATGCCCAATGATGACATTCCCTATCTGCGGTATCTTAACCAGTCCTCTGCCATCCTCGCTTGGTCTATATCCAAATCCATCAGCCCCAATGCTCACATTAGCATGAAAAATGCAATGACTGCCAATAATACAACGCTCACGAATGACGGTTCCGGACCAAACAACAGTATTATCACCGATAGCGGTTTCATCAAACACACAAACATTTGGGTATAAAATTACTCCGCTGCCCAATTCTACATCTTTACCTACATAACAATTTGCACCAATCTTACAGCCATCACCAATTTTTGCGGTTTCATGTATCACGGCAGTTGGGTGTATATCTGTATCAAAAACAGGTGTTGAAGGATTAAAAAGCTCCAATATTTCTGCCATGGCCAAATCGACATTTTTTACTTTAAGGAAAGCACGATTTTCGCCAGGTTCAATGTTTTCATTACAGCTTACAAGGGCAACGCTGGCTTTTGAATCTGCCCAAAACCGCTCATATTTTTTACTTCCAATAAATGTGATTTGATTACAGCTTGCTTTTTGCAATTCCTCAGGGCCTTCAATTTTTTGGGTGGTATCGCCTATTAGCTCGCCCTTTAAAATGTTGTTGATTTCACTTACGGAGTACGATGTCATTATAGTTTTGGTGTTGGTTAGTTGTTTGTAAATCTAACGGGAAAAAAGTGAAATCAAGATTATTTTTCAATGCAAGTATTTTAACAGGTCATTTATTCACATTTAAAAACCCCAAATTTCATTTGAATTTATCCCGTTTAATAACGATTTTACCTAAAATAAGAAACTGTAAGATGCACGATTACATGCCTGACTGAAGAAATTCTCAAGAGGCCTTTTGCTTGCTTCGATGTGGTTTATTATTTGTCCCTAAGGTTCTCAATAACCTGGGTGACCACCCAAAAAATAATGGCTTTTCCTTCAGCTAATTACGTGTGAAAGAATAAGTATTCCCCGTCTGGCATTACACTACCATATATATCCTCAAGTTAGGTGTTTATGTCTTCTCCCATATTAATAACAGGTCCCCACGAATCATTTTCTTGGCGAAAACTGATATACAAATCCGAATCACCGTACCTACCTTCTCGTTCACTATCCCAAATTAAATAACTTTCATCTGGTGCAATGAAGGGGTGAGCTATCCATAGGAAAAACTTCAGGAATTATACCTGGCGGTTTTTGGCCAAGGAGAGAATTTTCTAAGGGTGGAAAGCTAGAAGCTTTTTCAATATTTTCTTGGGCAAAGACAGTGTTTAATGCTATAACGATTGTCCGTATTAATAAGTTAGTAGTTTTTGTGTTCTACTTATGCTAACATGTTTGGCATCCATTAAGATATGGTCTCGTTTAATGTGTTGCAATATGCGACAACGAAGTTCGTTGATTTTCGCTATAAGCTCAAAAAATGTAATGCCCTAGATCCAAGCATTCTTAACTCCAACCATAATATATAAATACCAAAGCAGTGGTATCAAAAAAACCATGAGCAGCAATATTGAACCACAAGTCGTCTTTACGGATATGAAAAATGATGGCATATAGCATACCCAGAATTCCTGTTAGTATTTGACCACTTATTCCTTGATACGCGTGAATCCACCCAAAAATAAACCCAAAGATTAGAATATTAACTACAAGACTTATTTTGCTAGAACCAAAGAACTTGGTAAACTGTCTCATTAAATATCCTCTAAAGACAATTTCTTCACCAAATGCTGCTGATATCCAAATAAAAACAAGTAAAATCATTGTGGCAGGCAAGTTCCCCGTATAAGTTTCAAAGGCAGAAAAGTCCATGGGTTGTCCTGTAAGATGCGTCACACCTGGCACCATTATGTAGTAATAAAACAGAAAAAGAGTTGTACCAAATAGTGGCGCTGTTACTAATAGACTTTTTGCATTTATTCTTTTACGTTGAAAGCCTAAAGACTTAAAACAATCTTTTTTATACTCTATAGCACTTGCCAATAATAATATTAATGCTGCTATGATTATTTGATCATATCTTGATAGGTATAGAATACAGCAAAGAATAACGGCGATTACAGGTATTAGTTTTGTAGTTAAAAAGGTCTTATTCATTTTTTTTATCGTTTTTAATTTTAAACGAAGTAAAAACGATAAAGCAAGATAAACAGTGATATACAGACCATTTTTACTGAATGGTAGCAAAACAATAGCTGAATAATCATTGTATTTTATAGCTTACCCTCTAACCAGTTCATAAATTCTTGTTTTTTATACCTACTAATGTTTATCTGAAAAGGTTTTTTGCTGGCAATAGTAGGTTTGAGTAGCACAGATAGTTTTCCATTTTCTATGGACTGTACTTGTTTAACAGAGCGGGGGTGAAGGATTATTTGTCTATTTGCTCTAAAAAAACTTTGTTCGCTGATTTTACTTTCAACTTCATTTAAAGTGAAATCAGTAATAATGGAACTTCCATCAGTTTTTATTACGTATACTATTTTGTTTTCACTGTATATAAAGGCAATTTCAGGATACTTAACTAAGGTTAGTTTACCACCTTGTTGAACTTTAAGTGTGCCTTTTATGGAGATAAGCTTGTGGAGTTTATAAATATCAGGTGCAAATAAAATGGCAATTAGGAGCGTGTTCAGTAGTAAGGTAACCAATAGCCCTGTTAGTAGATAATAAATATTGTATGATTCAGTTCCATTAATGAAACCATTTAAACCAAAATACAAAGAGATATATAGTATGGTAATATAGCCTAACGTTGAAAACAGGAAACGTAATAGTAGTTGCGTGTTCGTTTTTTTAGCGAAGTATTTGTTTTTATAATATTTGAAATTAAAGCTAGCGATAAGAAATACTACACTTCCTGCAATAATTGAAACAAGAATAGGCAATAAAGGAAATTTATAATCTCTATGAAACGGGAAATTTTCTGGCTCCGTAAGATGATTGACTAAAATAGATAGCATTATAATTATAAAGCCATTTCTCACCCAAAAATTTGAAAAACGAATATGCTTTTTAAAAGAATTTATTATGGTTTTCATTAAAAATTTTAATCTATAGTCTTGTTCTTTTAAGTTTATGCATAAGGTTTAAGATATGTTCTCGTTTTAGGGAACAATATCAACCAACAACGAAGTTCGTTGATTTTCCCTATAAACTCAAAAAATGTAATGTTCTAGTCCCAAGCGTTCTTAACAGCTAAGCAACTATTTTATTCTAGTTGTCAAAATCATATAAATAGAAGAAAAATAGGAGGCAGGAAGGTGGTTTCGATATGGTTTGTTGCGTGGTTAAGCACGTAATTTAGCAAATAAAAACCGAATAGGAAATCCGAAAGGATTTTCGTAAGTAGGCTAGAACTAGCAATAAATTATATACGGTGTTACCCAACGTTTTTTTCTTTCAGAATTTGTTCTGCTACTTTAATTGCTTCCTTTTGATATTTACTTTTATTTTCAACAATATATTTTAGTTCCTCTTTAGTTTTTACCTTATAACTTTCTTTCAGTTTTTCGGTTCTACTTTTCGGCTTGTATTCTATTGGTTTTAATTCAATTCCTTGTTCCGTTTCTGATTTGTCAATATATGGAATAAGTCTAAATCTGTACTTTGTGTCTTTAACTTTATCTTCTTCTAATAAAAAGTCCTGAAGTAAAGTCGTAAGATAATATCGGTCTCCATTATCAAAGGTCAAGTCCCAATATCCAAAATCAGAGAAAATTGTTGGAATTCGATAGTTTTTGTCAATTGCATTTTGCCAATATTTTCCAAGATTGTAAATTGAATGTTTAACTTCATTCAGTGAATATTCTTTAGTTATTCCGTTTTCAATAATTGAAATTTTATTGGAATTCTTGTCAATAGAAAATTCCGTTTTTTTATTGTTCTTATAATAGTTTATTAAAAGATAAATTGCTGGTCCGTTAAACAGAATGAAAAATTGTCCAATTGTAATTAGAATTACAGTCGGATTATAAACTTTAAAAAAGAAATAGTTCAAAACATACAACAGAAATAGAATAATAAGATTTGTTCTTATTAATCTCAATATAGACTTTGAATTTAATTTGTAAGTTGCTGTCTTCAAATGTTGGGTAACGTTTAAGATATGGTCTCGTTTTAATGAGCTATATCAACCGATAACGAAGTTCATTGATTTTTCTCACAGAATCAAGCGGTTATACCCTAGGTTATCCCATATTTTTCAACAGCTTATCTCATGTGATATAAGACCCAATGCAATACCAGAGAAGAATTTAATTTTCTCAATCACTATGCTTTCGGGAAAATAATCAGAAGAAGACACATTAGGGCTTAAACAAACTCAAATAGAGTCTATTTTAAGTGTTCATTTGCTATATCAAAGTTAAAAGAAGCTTTACCCAATGTCGCTTTCCAAAAATTAAAGAGACTTCCCCATGAGTCATTGGGGTCGCTTTTTAATGCAAAATTTTCAAGATTGGAATTTAGCGTATCTATTTTATCTTGAGAGAGATTATCGGTAGAAACCACAACCACCAGCGCATTAAACTCCGTCTGGGCGTTTTCAGAAGAGGGGACACGAGCGCCGTTTTCGGCAATAATATCTTCTGGAGTTAAAATAGTAATGGCATCAGCTGTAAATACACCAAATTCCGAGGTTGAACTTGGGTTCTCCGCTACGGTTACTGCTTCAAGCTCACTGGCATTGATGAGTCCCATGGCGTAAAGCTCCAAATTTGAATAAGGCACTGAATTTCCGCCATTTGCTACCAAGCCAAACCCAACTTCACCATCTACCAAGCCTCGGTATGTGTTACTTCCTAAATCTTCAATTTCGTCAAAACCACCCAATTGTCCGCCAACACTTGAGTAACCCCAATGACCGCCAGCAGTGGTAGGGATAAGGCCATGATTACTCCAGTAATGTAGTATCTCATGCAAAAATGGGCCATTTCTTATATACTCTACCCTTGGCATATGGATGACCGTTTTAAGTTTTCCGGCGGAACCAAACGCAGCAGTATTGTTCCAAACACTTCTTCCAAGACCCTGTATATCATTTTTTGCCGGGGTGGACAACCCAAAGTACAGACCAGCTGGTTGTGAGTCTTCTACATTGAGAATGATGATAAAATCATAATCATCATTAAAATACTCATATACTTTATTTGAGACCATTTGCATATCCCCCTCGTCCGTAATGAATTTGTTGTACTCACTTTCAGAAAGTATAAGATTAGTGAACATCTGTTCCTCATCTATAGTGAAACCAGTTTCAAGAGTTAGGGTATCGGGAGTATCTGTATTGTCGGGATTATCAACCACCTCTTCATCGGAATCAGGCATGTCTTGTGCTGATTCATCAATACCGTCTTCTTCCTTGCTACAAGAAAGAATTAAGACGGAGAGAAAAAGAAATGTAAATAGATGAATATAAGATTTGAGGCTATGCATAGTGTTCTTGTTTAATAAGTTGAACGCATGGCAACAAAACATATTTTAAATGGAGTAGGGATCTCGATAAAGTGCAACTGAGTATTGCATAGCATATTTAAGATTATTTAAGAACATCTATATCCAGAAGTTGTGGTGTTAAACCTTCATGCCTTTCGAAAATGGGGAAAGCCCCTTTCTTGACCTCTATTATTCGTAAAGGGTATTCTTGAATAAGTTCTTTTTGTTTTTCGTAATATAATTCATCATACGATTCTCCGAATACTTCTATACTTTGAGCATTGCGTAAATCAAGTACCGCCGCAAAGGAGTTTTGAACTACAAAGAAATAGTCTTTAAAAATTGTATCCTTGTTGAAAGAAATAGTGATTACATAGTCAGGATGCTTTTTAATCAAGTCTTTTATATGCTCCCGAAATTCTGAGGCGGAAATTTGTTTATTATTCAACAAGTATACATTTGAATGAATAAGCTCCACTAAAATCTCAAAGTGACCTTTTTCACTTCCATGGAAATTTTTAGAATGGTATTGATTGACCATTGAAAACATATAATTTTTATAATATTTCCGGTCCAACTCAAAATCCTTGGGAACCACCCCATAGCTTAAATATGAGATATTAAGGTTAGCTAGTTCTTTTTTTAAAAGCTGTAAATAGTCCATTTTTATTGATGGAGAGATATTTAACTGAAATTGCACACTGTTACGTATTCCTGACCATCGTCTATTTTTTTCTTCAAGTATTTTGTCAGGTAATGTTTCAAAAGAAAAATATTCGCTGTCCATTATAAGTAAGGGCTCAGAGTTTAAACTGTCATGAATATCAATCATATAAATCCGTTCTATTCTTTCTTGGTTATTCTGTATTTCAAAATAGTCTGATTCAGGCAATTCCAAATTATGCTGATGATAAATATTTTTGCTCAAGACATATTCATTGAGTGACTTATAGTCTACAATATTGATTCTAGATAGTCCAAAAGACATTAATGAAATAATAAGTGCCGAACCCAACATCCACTTGAACCCAATGAATTTGTATTTCCGTAAAAACCCAACCCAGGTTTGAAGAAACAACACAACAATAATCAATACGAATAAGTAATTGTACTTGGGGTAAAAACTAAAAACATAAAAATCGGCACTGGTATATGAAGTGCTGAACAGAACTGCATACATTACAGCCAGTTTTGAGAACCAAGCAAGAAAAAACCAATTTAAAACCTTGTGGTCTGTGACAATTTGCATTCTATGTCTATAGTTTTTCTCATAAATTCTTTTAGGTCTTTCAAACCAAATGGAAAAGCAAATAGATTGCCCCAAGATAGTCGATAGAAATGCATAAAAAAGGTTGTAAAAATTCACCTCTTCTTCAGATAATATCCAGATATCAAAAAAATCGGATATATGAAAGACTCGAAGAATTTCCCTGGACATGTATAGCAGAAAATAAAAAGTAACCGCATAGCAAGTACCTACTATAATCCCAGAAAAAAATGTAAAATTTGATTTTTGGATTAGATTGGGTGATTCTTTTAAAAAATTTCTTGGTATTGCCATATCAATTGGTCTACAGTAATATGTTGATAGATTTAATATTTTGTTACAATCAAAAGGCTACCAACATTATTATTTACAAAAAACCAATGCAAATTTAGGAGACACTTTAGAATCAAGCAATCTATTTATCTTTGAGCAAATACTTTTTGAATGACAAAGACACCCAAATGGCAGACCGCCATAGAATTTGAAGATATCACCTATAAAAAATGCGAAGGTGTTGCCCGTATTGCCTTTAATAGGCCCAATGTGCGTAACGCTTTTAGACCTCATACCACCAGTGAATTAATTAAAGCTTTTTATGATGCGCAGGAAGATACTTCTATTGGAGTAGTGCTACTTTCTGCTGAAGGACCATCTACCAAAGATGGCATTTGGTCATTTTGTAGTGGTGGTGATCAAAAGGCTAGGGGACACCAGGGTTATGTTGGCCAAGACGGTCAACACCGATTGAATATTTTAGAAGTACAGCGAATGATTCGTTTTATGCCCAAAGTGGTCATTGCTGTGGTACCTGGCTGGGCCGTGGGTGGCGGACACAGCCTACATGTAGTGTGTGATATGACCCTTGCCAGTAAAGAACATGCCATTTTTAAGCAGACGGATGCTGATGTTACCAGTTTTGACGGGGGTTATGGCTCCGCTTACCTTGCAAAAATGGTAGGGCAGAAGAAAGCAAGGGAAATTTTCTTTTTGGGAAGAAATTATTCGGCACAAGAAGCCTTTGAAATGGGAATGGTCAATGCTGTAATTCCACATGATGAATTGGAGGCTACTGCCTATCAATGGGCGCAGGAGGTATTGGAAAAATCGCCTACCTCTATTAAAATGCTCAAGTTTGCCATGAACCTAACGGATGATGGAATGGTAGGGCAACAGGTATTTGCTGGCGAAGCTACACGTCTGGCCTATATGACCGATGAGGCCAAAGAAGGTAGAAATGCATTCTTGGAAAAACGCAAACCTGATTTTGGAGAAGATAAATGGTTGCCTTAATACCCGTTCACTGTCAATACTTCGACAGGCTCAGTATGACAGGCTCAGTATAATCAGTTCAATCATTTCATAAATAGTGTAAATAACAAAAGACCCTATGGGTCAAACTAAAAAGAGCCTTGCCGTTAAGGACAAGACTCTTTTACGAGAACACTATATGAAAATGAAAAAATTTATTTTTTGTTATTATTACGATGTAAATGTAGCACCAGTGTTCCCGCAAATGAAATTATTGTTGTGAAGGGCCGTTTTATTGTGGTTTACGCTAAATTTTAATATAAAATATCGATTTACTGTACAGATTTAACGACCTCTGACAAGAATGTATTTACATCAAAAAGAGGATCTTGCGCCAATCCTGTGCGTACAATGACCAAATCTTTGGACGGAATTACAAACACATATTGCCCTTCATGACCATTGCATGAAAACAAATCTTTTGGAGCATCTGGATACCTGCCATTTACATTCAGCCAGAAATGTGCGCCGTATGTACCATCAGAATGAGGTGTCGGTTCTGTAATGTAATCTACCCAAGCGGTATTAAAAAGTTGTTCTCCATTCCATAAACCCTTATCCAAATATAATTGTCCAAAACGTGCCCAGTCCCTTGTGCTTGCCCAGGCGTAAGAAGATCCAACATAGTTTCCAGCTATATCCGCTTCCATAACCATGGAATACATTCCTATTTTGTCAATTAAGGCTGAATAAGGAAAATCCAAATATTCTTGATGCGACCTGAATTGCTGTCTCAAGATTCCAGAAAGCAGATTTGTGGTACCAGAAGAATAGTTCCAAATTTCTGTCGGCTTGGCGATTGCCTTTTTTTCTTTTTGGGCTTTGGTCATATCACTATCCAAAAACAGCATTTTTGTAACATCGGAGATTTTGGTGTAATCTTCTTCCCATTCTAGGCCGCTCTGCATGCGTAATAAATGATTTAAGGTGATATCCTTTCGTTCATCCTGTTTCCACTCCGCAATGGGGGCAGGCCAATCCATTCCCAATTTTCCTTGATGTTCTAAGATTCCATAACAGGTTGCCAACACACTTTTGGCCATGGACCATCCTAAAACAGGCGTGTCTTTGGTAAATCCATCTATATATTTTTCAGTTACTAGATGTCCTTTATATAAAACTAGAAGCGTTCTGGTTTTTTGTACATCAGCATTAGAAAAGGCGGTTGCCACTGCTTTGTTCAACTGGGCCATATCAATTTTTGGAAAGACCGTGTCTTTTGGATTAAGTTGACCGTATGGGTAAGGAATGGTATCAGAAGCTCTATTTCGATTTGGTTTTAACGTAAACTCACTTGAATCGTAATCATCGTTTATGAGTACAGTTCCCAACCCTTCTCTATAGACGGATTGACGTTGCATGAACCCATAAACAGACGAAGATGCCAATTTATTTGCATTATCAACTTCAGTTTCGGCCAATTTGATGAGCGGGACATTGTTGTCGTATTGGGTAATGGATTCAGCAGACCTTTCAGCGACAAAAACGCTAGAAGCCATATTTTTAGCGGCATACCCAGAGATGATGTTCAGTTTGGTGTAGTTTAAGTATACTAGAACACCAATAGTAATAAGCAAGAGGATTAGTACACGTTTAAGTAGTTTCATAGCATAAGATTTGTTGTAACTTTCAGGGACTAAATATAAACATTTACTTCATGTCCAATCTAGGAATGATTATAGAAGAAAGAAGCCGAGATATTGGTGATTTTCTAGTGGGTAGACTGATTCCTTTCAGAAAGAAAAGGATGATAGGCCCTTTTATTTTTATAGATCATATGGGGCCGACAACGCTTGGGCCATCAAAATACATGGATGTAGATCAACATCCGCATATTGGGTTATCAACTTTGACCTTCATGCTGGAAGGAGAAATAATGCATCAAGATAGCATTGGAACCCAACAGCGCATAAGTCCAGGTTCTGTGAATTGGATGACTGCCGGTAAGGGAGTTTCCCATTCAGAAAGAACCCCAAAGGATATGCGTAACGGCAAAGTGTTTTCTGCCCATGGCTATCAAATCTGGATTGCACTCCCAAAGGAGTTGGAAGATATGGAACCAGAATTTCACCATATTGATGGAGCAGATTTGCCAAAATGGAATGATGGTGATGCGGAGTTCACTTTGGTAGCTGGCGGAGGTTATGGAAAAAAGTCTCCAGTCCCAACGTATTCGTCACTTTTTATGGTTGAAGTAAAAAATTCATCAACCTATGAACTTAATGTTCATGGAAATCTTAAAGGGGAAATAGGGATTTGTATTGTGGAAGGAGGGATACTGGCTTGCGAAGAGGATATAGGAAAAGGAAATATACTGGTATCAAAAGTTGAGGATACTTGCAAAATTACACTGAAGCCCAACTCTCATTTGCTTTTATTTGGTGGTGAGCCGTTTGAAGAAGAACGCCATATCTATTGGAATTTTGTTTCGTCAAGTAAGGAGAAAATTGATTTGGCAAAAAAGAACTGGGAGAACAAAACTTTCCCCATGATGGACCATGACGGTTCTTATGTGCCGCTTCCAAAATAATGCAGGTAGATTTTATATCTTTAAATGCCAACCCTAATAAAATTTATTGAAGAAGTTAATCCTTTGTTTGTTGATGCTAACTGCTTGTAAAGAGAAATCTGAACCCATTAAGAAAAGTAATTGGGATTGGAAGACTATTGAAGTTACTGCTTCTGCTTACAATTCGGTGGCATGGCAAACCACGAGTACCAATCCAGATATTGCAGCATGGGGAGATACCCTAAGACCTGGAATGAACTGTATTGCGGTATCTAGAGATTTGTTATATCAAGGGTTAAGGCACAACACTATGGTAATGATCGATACTTTTCCGGACACCTTTTATGTGAAGGATAAAATGAATAGAAGGTGGAAAAACAGAATCGATATTTATATGGGGAAGGATATTAAAAAAGCAAGGGAATGGGGAAAACGAAAACTAAGTATTTGCTATGCCATTCCTATTGATACTATTACATCATCTAAATAGACATACGTGAGAAGAATTGGATTAATTGTATTTATAATAAGTGTAATATGGTCATGTAATGTTCAAAAGACGATTGTAGACAGACCCATTGTGTTTGATGAAGAACGTATTGTACTAACAAAGGAATATCTATCACAACGATATAACTTAGAACAAGAAACTGCGGAGATTGTTCCCAAAATAGTCGTATTACATTGGACGGCCATTCCAACCCTTAAAAAATCTTTTGAAGCTTTTGAAAAATCAACCTTGCCAAATTGGAGGCCAGATATTGAAAGTGTGAGTGGTTTGAATGTTTCTTCCCATTTTCTAGTGGACCAAGACGGCACCATTTATCGGTTAATGCCAGAAACCACAATGGCCAGACATGTAATTGGGTTAAATCATTGTGCAATAGGCGTTGAAAACGTTGGAGGAACCAAGGAAACACCGCTGACCAGAAAACAATTAAAAGCCAATATTTTCTTGGTAGAACATTTGGCAACGAAATATAATATTGAGTATGTAATTGGGCATCAAGAATATACCCAGTTTGAAGGACATCCATTATGGCTGGAAGTAGATGATGGATACCGAACCGAAAAGACTGATCCAGGAATGGATTTCATGAAAAAAGTGCGAAAAGCGACAAAAAGATTTAATTTTAAACCTGTTCCATCAAAATAAGAGCATGCAGAAAAAAATAGTATTATTCCTTATAGGGTGTTTTAGTTTAACAACGTATTCCCAAGAAACCATAACATCTAGATTATATGAGACCTATGAGGAGTTTAAAGAACCCTCTTTGGATAAAAGGAGAATAAAACATCAACAGATACAGCCATTAATTGAAAGGTTTGAGGCAAATCCTAAATTTGAAGTACAAAAAGTTGGGAAATCCATAGAAGGCCGAGATTTAAGCTTGATTAGCATTGGGTCTGGGGAAACCAACATTTTTTTGTGGTCCCAAATGCATGGAGATGAACCAACCGCCACTCAGGCCATTTTTGATATTCTCAACTTTTTAGATGCACCAGTTTTTAAGGAGGAAAAAGATGAAATTCTTTCAAAACTCAAACTTCATTTTTTGCCGATGCTCAATCCGGATGGGGCAGAGGTATATCAAAGAAGAAATGCTTTAGGAATTGATATCAACAGAGATGCTTTAAGATTGCAGTCACCGGAAGGGAGAACATTAAAAAGACTTCGTGATAGTTTAGATGCAAAGTTTGGTTTTAATCTTCATGATCAAAGCACCTATTACAATGCTGAATTAACCAATAAACCTGCTACCATTTCCTATTTGGCGACCGCTTTTAATTATGAAAAGGATATTAATGATGTGCGCTCAAATGCAATGAAGGTCATTGTCTATATGAACAATATCATTCAGAAATATGCTCCAGGACAGGTAGGGAGATACAATGATGATTTTGAACCTCGGGCTTTTGGAGATAATATTGCTAAATGGGGGACAAGCCTTATTTTAATTGAATCTGGTGGATATGCCAATGATACAGAAAAGCAGGAAATACGAAAGCTAAACTATGTTTCCATCCTTTCTGCGCTATATACCATAGCAAAAAATAGCTATCAAGATATTCCAATTGAGGATTACGAAAAAATACCCCATAATGATCGTAAACTCTTCGATTTAAAACTGGAACATGTGACTTACGAGCTTTTAGGAAAGGAATACATATTGGACTTGGGCATACACCGCCAAGAAGTAGACGATGAAAAGCATGAATCTTTTTATTATAAAAGTATTGTTGTTGATCAGGGCGATCTATCCACGTTTTATGGCTATGAAACATTTGATGCAACAGGATACAAAATAGTGCCCGCAAAACTTTATCCCAGAGCGATAAATACCAATACCAGAAATACATGGAATGCTGAAAATAGCCCTTTCAAATCTGGGTATGGGTATTTTAAATCTGACTTTTTATCACCCATTCCTTATACAGAATTGCCCGGCCATTTTGTATCGGAATCTTATAAAATACAGGATTTCAAACTTCAACCCGGTGTAAACCCGACTTTCTTTTTAGAAAAAGGAGGAGAATTGACCCATGCTGTTATTAATGGTTTCTTGATAGATTTATCAAAACCCATAGAAACACAAAACTTTGGGAATGGTTTGATTTACCGTTAGTACCCATATTGAATATTAATCTCTGGACCATATTTCAATAATAGTACCAGCATAATCAATAATACACCTACAATTGAGGAGAACAAGGAAAGTACCAAGCCTTTATACCAATTGGAAAGAGGACCTATAGCACTGTTTTTAATAATTTCTTTTACTACATCCATAGCATTTTTTTTGAGTTAAACTTTTGAATAGTTTATTGGGATGTAATTAGTTGTTGTCTATATGTTTAAAACAACTATTGGTCTAAAAACCCTACTAATAAGTTCAAAGAATCAGTACCTTGAATATCTAATCAAGCATTTTTTGAACATGAAAAACAGTCTTTTTACACTTTTAATCGTATTGCTATTTCAGGCAGGCAATGCACAAGAAACCACAATCAATTTGTTTAATGGGGAGGACCTGGAAGGTTGGGTCAATCATGGTACTGAAAAATGGTATGTTGAAAATGGGGAACTCGTTTGCGAGAGTGGCCCTGATGCCGATTACGGGTATTTAAGCACCAAAGATTTTTATAAAAACTTTGAACTCACTGTTGAGTTTAAACAAGAAAACAATGGCAATAGTGGTGTTTTTATTAGATCAACTTTTGAAGGAACCAAGGTAACAGGATGGCAAGTAGAAGTTGCCCCCCCAGAACATAGTTCTGGGGGCATCTATGAGTCTTATGGTCGTGGTTGGTTAATAAAACCAGAACTTGAAAAAGATAAGGCATTAAAAATGGGGGAGTGGAATACCATGAAAATTCTAGCGGTTGGACCAAATATTACAACGTGGTTAAACGGTGTAGAAATGGTTAAACTTACTGATGAAAAAATAGGCAAGGGAGAAGGTGCCATTGCACTGCAAATTCATGATGGGGGAGGAATCAAGGTAAGGTGGCGTAATATCCAGCTTAAACGTATCAACTAAAATTCAATAGAAATCTATTCGTAAGAAGGCAATTTAATTGGTGTCACCACAAAGCTTTTAAATTCAACCGGGCCATGATCTCCTTGAATCATGAAAGAACCAGGTTGCCATTCTCTGCTGTCCAAAGCTCCTCCTGTAATTCCTGGTATAGTTTGGTCGTTGATTATCGTTTTACCATTAGCTACAATGGTGACTCTTCTTCCGATAAGGGTAATATCATAAGTTTGCCATTCATTTGCAGCTTTAGCTGCATTTTCATTGGGTTCTAAAAATCCGTAGATACCTCCAAAATAAATGTCAGAAGGCTCAAGACCTATATTATCCGCTATTTGGACTTCATAACGCCCACGAAGATAGATACCGCTATTACTGCCTTCTGGGTATCGAAACTCCGTATGTAATTTAAAATCCATGAATTTTTCATCACTAATCAGATTTACTCCAGATTTAGGACTGGTCAATATCCCATCCTTAACCACCCACTGACTATAACCATCCGTATTCCAACCAGATAAATCCTTGCCATTAAAAAGAACTAAGGGCTTATCCCATTCCGGGTTTTCGTTGTGATCCAGTTTTGGAGATTTAACCCCTTTCCAATTCCATGTGGTTCTATTGGTATATTGCATTGTTCCCTTTAAAGTATTACCCTCCAAAGTCCCTTCAAACCTCATGTCTTCTCCTTCGGGTTCCCATTGGCGTGGAATACTAAAACTGAATGTATTATTTTGAGTTTTTATTTCTGCAACAGGCCTTGCGCTTCCAAAAGCAAAAACAAAGCGACCAACCAGGGTAGCATGCCCTGAATGTCTAATTTCTAACCAGGAAGGAACTGTCTTTCCTTCAAATTCCATCTCAATATCCCATCTACCTTCCAAAGGATTTGCTTCTTGACTGTTTACATTGAAAGAGCAAAGAACAACAAAGGTGAAAATGAAGATGAAGTGAAATTTTTTAGTAGAAATCATAACAAAGGTATTTTCGTTTTGTGCCAAGATAATACTTTATAAAAGACACATACAAACGATTTTGTTATAGTGTTTCAAATGGTTGTTTATGAGAAGATTATTCGCATCCTCCTGTAAACCCATCAGCGCTGAACTTTGTTTGTACAGCTCCTTGAAGACCTCCGTTACTTAATTGGATCACCAAGTTGTTGTTTCCACTGCCATCCCGTTTAGGAGTACAATATTCAAACAGGTAAAAACTATTTGCCTGTTCAGAAACACGCTGGGAAATCTGTGTAAATGTGGTTTCCAACTCTTCTTTGTTTCCAGCAAAAACGCTAGCTGTTTTTCCAATTTCGGTTAACACATCGGTATCAATTTCAGCACCAAGACCAATGGTGAAAAAGGAAATATTACGATTTGCATCATTGACAGCTTTTAGAGCAGCTTCTTCTGTAAAACGGGATGCTTGGTCTGTACCATCGGTAAATAAAACAATAGAAGCAGCACCTATTACCGAAGCCTGATTGTTTTCTTGAATTAGATCTTCTGCAATGTTCGTTGATTTAATAACTGCACCATACAAGTCAGTTGAAGGATCATTGCTAATGTCAGCTGTAATACCATCAATGGCAGCAGTAAGTTCTGTTGCAGAAGATGTTAATGGGTTAAGAAGGTGTAATTCATTTTCTCCATCGAACCAATAAATCGCCATTTTAAAAGAGTCTGTTTCAGGTGATGGAATCACATTGGTAACAAAACTCGTTGAAGCTGTCTTTAGTTCTTCTAGACTGCTTTCTAACACACTATTGCTCAAATCCAGAATCAATAAAGTGTTATTGCTAAAAACTTGGGAGTTTGAAGAAATTCTGGCTTGAGACTCTGAGGATGAAATGGTGTTAAAACAATCATCATTTCTACCTTGCTCATATATGGTAAATTGGTTTGCTGTTAAACCAGAAATGGGGTTTCCTTGAAGATCAGAAACTTTGAACAGAATGGAAACTTTACCAGGCAATGTCGTAAACTGCTCCTGAATGGACAACAGTAATTCGTTATCTTCAAAACCGAGGCAATTGTCCGGGTCTTTCCCTTGTCCTAATTCGCCTTGATTGATATCAAAATTCACGTCATCATCCGCATTTCCACATGAGAAAAGAGCGAAGGTAAAAATTGAAATAAGGAGGTATTGCAATACATTTTTCATTTTATAATAGTTGAGGTTCTGTTTGCAAAACGCTCATTTTGTTTGAAAATTACCTTACAAACCAACAATAGATTTAAAGAAAAGTTAAAAAAAGTCTTGTCTTGTTAAAAAAAAACCAATCAAACCAAATTTTGGTAACTTCAACAAGAAATCTAATTGAAATTCAATCAATTCAAGAAACTATGCCAACGTATCAAATTAAAGTCAATGGAGAATCCAAAACAGTAGATGTTTCTGAGGACACTCCAGTTTTATGGGTGCTAAGAGATCATTTAGATTTGGTCGGCACCAAGTATGGATGTGGAATTGGACAATGTGGTGCATGCACCATTCATGTAGATGGTACAGCTATGAGAAGTTGTTCCATGACATTGGCCCAACTAGACGGTAAAGCTATTACCACTATAGAAGGATTATCTGAAGACGGAACTCACCCAATACAAGAAGCGTGGAAAGAAGTAGATGTTCCACAATGCGGTTATTGCCAGGCTGGACAAATTATGACGGCTTCAGCTTTTTTAGAAAGCAATCCCAATCCTTCAGAGGATGACGTTAAAAATGCAATGCATGGAAACATTTGCAGATGTGCATCCTACTCCAGAATCCGAAAAGCTGTAATGATTGCAGCTGAAAACATGGATTAATTTAACGCCAACTTTTTACATCAAAAACAACAAAAATGTCAACAAATACAGCATTAACATTCAGTAGAAGAGCTTTTATGCGAACTTCGTCGCTCGCAGGAGGCGGTATGCTGATTGGTTTCAACTTATTCCAGGCGTGCAAGCCAAAGGCCGCACCACCAATAGATCTTTCCCAGTTAAATTACAATGACTTCAACGCTTTTATCAAAATTGCAGACAATGGGGCAGTGACCATTTTTTCTCCTAATCCAGAAATAGGTCAAGGGGTAAAAACCTCCATGCCAATGATTATTGCTGAAGAGCTTGATGTGGCATGGAAAGATGTCTATGTAGAACAAGGTATCCTAGATACTGAAAACTATACTAGACAAGTAGCAGGAGGCAGTCAATCCATTCGTCATGGATGGGATGCCCTTAGACAAACTGGTGCTACGGCAAAACAAATGTTGATCAATGCCGCGGCAGCTCGTTGGGGAGTAGACGCTTCAGAATGCACAGTTAGCGACGGTATTATTACCAATGCTGCAGGTGAAACCTTGGGCTTTGGAGATGTGGTAAAAGATGCATCCATGTTGGAAGTTCCGGAAGATGTGGCATTAAAAGAACCAAAAGATTATAAAATTATTGGCAAGGATGCTCCCAATGTGGATATCCATAAGATTGCTACGGGCAAACCTTTATTTGGATTGGACTATAAAGTTGACGGAATGGTCTATGCTGCTGTGGTACGTCCACCAGCGTTTGGTCACAAATTGGTTTCCTATGATGATACAGCGGCAAAAGCAATGCCGGGTGTGTTGAATGTTATAAAAATTGGTGAAAAAGTTAGGGGACTGCTTGCGGAAGACCCTAGTTTTTCAAGTAAAATATCTTCAAGTGATAAGGTTGTGGTTGTTGCTGAGTCTACATGGCAGGCGATGAAAGCAAAAGAAGCTATAAAGGCGGAATGGGAAGAGGACACTTCCATGGAAAGTACTGAAGAGCATGATAAAATACTTACAGATTTATTAGATGGAAGTACCTTTAAAATGGAACGTTCAGATGGTAACATAAAAAAGGCTTTTGCTGAAGCCGATGAGATTTTGGAACGTACTTATGAGTCTCCTTTTTTGCCTCATAATTGTATGGAACCTATGAATTTCTTTGCCAATGTTACTGAAGAGAGAGTGCACTTGGCAGGTCCAATTCAAACTCCAGCATGGAAAGCGGGCCTTGTAGCCAAAATGTTTGGACGGGAAGAAAGTGACATTTACTTGGAAATGACCAGAATGGGTGGTGGTTTTGGTAGAAGATTGTATGGGGATTTTGTACTTGAAGCTGCAGAAATTTCCAGCGTCATCAAAAAGCCCGTCAAAGTGGTTTATTCTCGAGAAGATGATATGGAAGATGGTATTTATAGAATGGCCATCAAATACAGGATCAAAGCAGGAGTAAAGGATGGGAAAATAACAGCTTACCATTTAAAAGAAGCAGCCATAAATGACAATATGTATGGATTGATTCCTAATTTCTTTCCAGCAGGAGCCATAGAAAATTATCAAGTGGATACTGCTAATTATAAAAGTAACATTACCACTGGTGCTTGGAGAGCGCCATATACCAATTTCTTGGCCTATGCTGAGCAGAGTTTCTTTGATGAACTCGCTGAGCTCATGGAAGCGGATAAAATTCAAATGAGATTGGACCTGCTTGACAAAGTCAAACCAGAAGAGGATGAGCGAATTCAGTATTCACCGGACCGCATGAAAGAGGTGATTAAAGTTGCCGTTGAGAAATCTGGATGGGGAACCAAACCAAAGAATATACATCAGGGATTTGTTAGTTATTACTGTCATAATACCCATGTAGCTGAAGTTGCAGATGTTGAAGTTGAAAATGGAGAGCCAGTAGTAAAGAAAATAACCTGTGTTGTGGACTGTGGAATCGTGGTCAACCCTATGGGAGCCCTAAACCAAATTGAAGGTGGGGTCATTGACGGTGTAGGACATTCCATGTATGGCGAATTGCAATTTGAAAATGGAAGACCAACTGCCAGTAATTTTGATAAGTACCGAATGATTAGAATGAAGGAGGCACCATTGGTAGAAACACACTTTATTAAAAATGAGTTTTCTCCTACTGGATTGGGCGAGCCAACTTTACCTCCGGCAGGCGGTGCTGTAGCAAATGCGTTCAAGGCGGCTACCGGCAATAGACTCTATAAACAGCCATTCACCAAAACACCAGAACTTTTAAAAGTACCGAGTAAGGAAATTATAGGTTGATTTTATGACGATATTATTGTTTGGGATTACTAAAGATATTGTGGGGAGTCCCACATTATCCGTCCCTACATCAAGTGTTACAGGTAGAAAAATTCCGAAAACTGTAAAAGAATTAAAGCAGTTTCTGGGAGAAACGTATCCAGAACTCAATAAGTTATCCTCTTTGGCTGTTGCAGTTAATAACACATATGCCGAGGACAATGAAACCATTAATTCTTATGACGAAATAGCGCTTATTCCTCCAGTAAGTGGAGGATAATAAGCGCATAAACAGTATCTTTCGATAGCTATGGAGGATAAATTATGCTGATAGACAATCACAATAGACAAATAAATTATTTAAGGCTCGCAGTTACAGATAGGTGCAATTTGCGATGTAATTATTGTATGCCTTCAGAAGGTATCGATTTTGTAAAAAATGATAAGCTTCTATCTATAAAGGAGCTCATGCAAATAAGCCAAGTTTTAGTTGATCAGGGAATAGATAAAATCAGGATAACTGGCGGAGAACCATTTGTACGAAAGGATTTGATGGTTTTGCTAAGAGAATTGAGTAAAATGAAAGGGCTCAATGATATTTCGGTCACCACGAACGCTACTTTAATTGGTCCGCACATTGATGAACTAAAAGAATTGGGCATTAAAAATATCAATGTAAGTCTAGATTCAATAAACAGGGAAACTTTTGAAAGAATCACTCGGAGAAAACAGTTTGATACTGTTCACAACAATTTAATTAGGTTGATTACCGAAGGGTTTAACGTCCGTATTAATTTTATTGTTTTGGATGGTCAAAATGAGCAGGACATTCTTCCAATTTTAGAAGTGATGAAGCATTACAATGTTTCTATTCGGTTTCTTGAAGAAATGCCATTTAATGGAGGTTCTAAAAATTTTGCCACTATTAAATGGAATCATAAAGCAATTCTGGATCACATCAGCAAACAATATTCAGATTTTGAAAAGTTGGTGTCACCTGCAACATCCACTTCTGTTAATTACAAAATAAAAGGGCATAAGGGTACATTTGGCATTATTCCGTCATTCAGTAGAACTTTTTGCGGAAGTTGCAATAGACTGAGAGTTACGGCTACAGGTGATGTAATTACATGTCTGTATGGAAAACCCAAAACAAACCTTAGAGATATTGTCCGCACGCATTCGCCAGAAGAAAACATAAAGGATGCTATTTTAGAAGCTGTTGGGAGCAGGGCAAAAACAGGTTTTGAAGCGCAAAATGAACACGCGACTACCATTTTTGACAGCTCCATGACCTCTATAGGGGGGTGATTTTATCATTAGTAACATTACAGGATGAAAAAAACCAAGTTATATGGTTTGGTATTGGCAGGAGGGAAGAGCACTCGGATGGGTTCGGATAAAGGGTTGATTAAATATCATTCCGTTCCACAACAAGAGCACTTATATAAACTCTTGGAGCATACTTGTGACAATGTTTTTCTAAGTGTACGTGAAGAACAGCAATCAATTATGGACAATCACTTCAGCATTATTGTAGATCAAAACGAATATCGAGGACCCTTTAATGGAATCTTAAGTGCTCATAAATCCTATCCAGATGTAGCGTGGTTAGTGTTGGCGTGCGATTTACCGTTGATTGATTTGGAAGCTTTAAAAAACTTGGCTGACAGTAGAAATCAAAAGAAATTAGCGACGTCATATGCTACAAAGAAGACCAATTTACCAGAACCTTTAATCACCATTTGGGAACCGGAAGGACTAAGAAAGGCCATTGCATACCTGCAAACCTCGGAAAGCACATGTCCAAGAAAGTTTTTAATCAATTCAGATGTTGAATTGGTTAACCCGAAGCATGATGAAGTGTTGTATAACGCCAATTCCATCTCTGACTATGAGTTCATAAAATCTAAACTTGAAACGACCAATGAGTTCTAGATATATAAGGCAAACCAGTCTGAAGGATTTTGGCCCTGATGGGCAATCAAAGCTTTTTGAAGCCAAAGTTTTGGTAGTAGGTCTTGGCGGGTTGGGTCTGCCAGTGCTTCAATATCTTAATGCTATGGGGGTTGGTACTTTGGGCTTAATGGATCAAGATGTTGTTGAACTGCACAACTTGCAAAGACAGGTCTTGTATACTGAAAAAGACTTGGGCAGGTTAAAATTGGATGTGGTTCATGAAAAGTTAAAGGCGCAAAACTCACAAACCGTTTTCAAAGTGTATGATACTTTTTTGACCAAAGAAAATGCACTTGGAGTCATTAAAGAATATGACCTTGTTGTTGATGCCACAGACAATTTTCCGACGCGGTATCTAATTAACGACTCATGTGTTATTCTAAACAAACCCTTTATTTATGGTGCTTTACACAGTTTTGAAGGGCATGTAAGTGTTTTTAATCATCAAGGCGGGCCTACATATCGCTGCTTATACCCAGAAATGCCAAATGCAGAGGAAATACCCAATTGTAATGAAAATGGGGTTCTGGGCGTTATTCCAGGAATTATAGGAACCTTACAGGCTTTAGAGGCGGTAAAGGTTTTGACTGGAATAGGGGAAGTGCTTTCTGGTAAACTTCTTTTGTACGATGGACTAAACCAACAGCTTAGCAAAATCAATTTTAAAACAAATTCAACGAACAAGAAAATAACCCAGCTTCAAGATTTTTACGAACCAGTAGATTGTGATATAGTTCCTTCAGTAAGTGCAAAGACTTTTCAGTCAATTCGAGAATCAAACAAAGTATTCACGTTAATAGATGTAAGAACAAACGAAGAGTTCAAAGAGAATCATTTGGATGAAGCAATTAACATTCCTCTAAACAGTCTAGACGCAATTGAAAAACACATCGACTCTAACAAAGAGGTTTACATCATCTGTCAATCAGGAAAAAGAAGTGAATTGGCATTAAAACAACTCCGAACGGTCCATCCAGACTTGACTTTTTATCATATTTTAGGAGGTATGAATAAAATGATGACCGTATGTCCTTAGCCTCTGGCGATTTTATTTTATTGCTTCTTTCTTTTTTCATTGTTGCAACCTTGTATTCTGCAGTTGGTTTTGGCGGTGGATCAAGCTATTTGGCTATTTTGACGTTGGTGTTGACCAGCTTCTTCGCCATAAGAAGTACAGCGCTTTTATGCAATTTAACGGTCGTTGTGGGAAGTTGTTTTTTGTTTTATAAAAGCGGGAACTTGCACATTAAAAGGTTTCTTCCTTTTATAGTTACAAGTATTCCCTTCGCATTTCTTGGAGCATCTTTTCGGTTAAAAGAACATGTTTTCTTTATTCTTTTAGGCATTTCCTTAATTATTTCAGCCATTGCGCTTACCTATCAAACATTAAAACTCAAACCAAACACTACTATTAAAAAGTACCCAAACTATGTTTCTTATATACTCGGTGGTTGTATAGGGTTGCTGTCGGGTCTTGTTGGTATTGGCGGTGGTATTTTCTTAGCACCTATACTTAATCATATGAAATGGGACAAACCCATTGTCATAGCTGCTTTAGCAAGCTTCTTTATCCTTGTCAATTCTATCTCTGGCATTGGCGGTTTGTTTGTGAGTAATTCATTTGAAGTGTTTTGGCCAGGAATTATTGGACTATTGTTTGCCGTAATATTGGGCGGTCAGTTGGGCGTTAGGCTAAGTATTGGAAAGCTGTCTTCAAATAGAATCAAACTGCTTACTGCGTTTCTGGTTTTATTTGTTGGGATACGGGTATTATTAAAAAATGGATTGCAACTAACAATATTTTCATGATTTCTTTTAAAGCTGCATTACAAAAGGTTCTGAACAACACCCTCGATTATGGGAACGAACACGTTTCCCTTATGCAATCTACTGATCGGGTTCTTGCTGAGACCATTTTTGCGGACAGGGACTTCCCTCCGTTTGATAGAGCTACTAAAGATGGAATTGCCATCAATTTTAATGGCGTTTTATCACCAAACCAAACCTTTAAAATCTCAGGAATTGCTCAAGCAGGTAGTCCGCAACAAACTTTGCAAAACAATGCTGAATGCATAGAGGTAATGACCGGTGCTATGGTTCCAGAAAATGCAGATACCGTTGTCATGTATGAGCATATCTTATTGGAGAATGGAGCTTTTTCGCTATTAAAACCCGTCACCAAAGGTCAAAATATTCACTACAAAGGGAGTGATGTTGCTAAAAGTGAAGAACTGCTTATGCCTGGCCTTCAAATAACGGCGGCTGAAATAGGCGTTTTAGCATCTGTTGGAAAGTCTGAGGTTTTAGTTAAAAAACTTCCAAAAATTGCGGTAATAGCTACTGGTAATGAGTTGGTAGAAATAGATAAAAAACCTCTTCCATATCAAATTAGGAAATCGAATTCATTTACCCTGCAAGGATTGTTGGCCAAAGAAGGTATTTCTGCAGACCTATATCATATGGTTGACGAACCTGATATTTTAAAAGAAAAGCTGGAAGTCTTACTAAAAAATTATGATGTTTTACTTTTGAGTGGTGGCGTCTCTAAAGGGAAATTTGATTTTTTACCCGAAACCTTTGATGCTTTGGGAGTAGAAAAAATATTTCATAAAGTACTGCAGCGTCCCGGAAAACCATTTTGGTTTGGAAAACTCAAGTCTCAGAATACTACGATATTTTCATTCCCCGGAAATCCTGTTTCCACATTTGTCAACTACCATGTTTATTTTAAACCTTGGCTTAACAAAACTTTGGGATTAACCACTCCAGAATTTGCTGTATTTTTAAATGAGCCAATAACAAACAAAACAGATTTAACCCTTTTTATTGGAGTCAATGTCAGTATTAATAATGGTGAGCTGTTTGCAAAAACATTGACAACCACAGGTTCAGGTGACCTTATAGGTCTTTCAAAAGTTGATGGTTTTATTCAGCTAAGTCCAAAACAGGTACTAGACCAAGGCAAAAAGTTAGTTCCGTTGATAGCTACAAGAAGAATAATGTAACATGACACACGAGTTAAAGACTATAATTCAACAATACGAGAAAAGACAGCAATCGGGTGAGGCATCAGTATTAGCTACTGTTGTTGCTTTGGATGGATCTTCTTACCGTAGGCCTGGTGTTCGTATGTTGATTTTCGAGAATGGAGACATGGTTGGTGCTGTGAGTGGAGGTTGCGTTGAGAAAGAGGTATTGCGACAAGCACAATCCGTTTTCTCCAGTAAAGTGTCAAAAGTAATGGTATACGATGGCAGGTATCGTTTAGGTTGTGAAGGGATTCTTTACATTCTTTTGGAAATTTTTAAACCAAATAAACCTTTCCTAACTCAATTTTGGGACACTATAAATAAAAGATCGCCATTTTTTATAAACTCATTTTACAAAAAGGAGCAAGGTGAAAGCAAAAACTATCACACCGTTTTCCATTTTGATGATACATCGTTTTTTGTAAACCCAACAGCGGAAAACCTATCAGACGAACTTCCAAGGTTTAAACAAGAAATGCATCCGTGCTTCAAGTTGGTAATCATTGGTGCTGAGCATGATGCCGTTCAATTATGTAAATATGCTGCTTTAACGGGCTGGGAGGTCACTATTGTGGCAAATCCAAAGGAAGAAAAGACTGAAAATGATTTCCCCGGAATCAACAAGCTCATTATGGTAGAGCCCGAAACTTTCCAACTAAAAATGGATGAGCAGACAGCGGTAATCATTATGACACATAGTTTTGTAAAAGATTTACAGTTCTTAATAGCACTTAAAGAAGAAAAAGGAGCCTACATGGGGCTTTTAGGTCCATTAAGAAGGCGCGAAAAACTATTTGATGACCTCTTGGAAAGGTGTCCCGATCTTTCCGAAGAGTATTTAGAACAAATTCATGGGCCAGCGGGAATTGATATTGGTGCCGAAACACCACAAGAAATTGCTATATCCGTATTGTCAGAGATTTTAGCTGTTGTCAATAAAAAAGAACCCTCTCTTTTAAAGGATAAGGTCGGAAAGATCCATGTTTAAGTGATGTCAGAAGGAATTTCAATTCTAATATTGGCCGCAGGAGCTTCCACAAGAATGGGAGAGAAGGTTAAGCAGTTATTGCCTTGGGGAACTTCTACACTTATAGAAAACGCTGTAGATACTGCAAAACAGGTGGCAGATTCAGTCTTTGTTGTTTTGGGGGCAAACAAAGAGGAGATAAAAAAAGCTATAGTACTGGATGTAGAGACGATTTATAATCCAAACTGGCAATCAGGCATAGGGAGTTCAATCTCCATAGGCGTTCAAAATATTTTGAAACTAAATCTGGACCAAAAAGGACTTTTGATTATGCTTGCTGACCAACCGTTGATAGATACTTCCTATTTGAATGAATTAAAAAAAGAATTTGATCAAGGTAATTTTAAAATTGTTGCGACATCTTACGAAAATAGATTAGGAGTTCCGGCAGTTTTTCATCAATCCATTATTCCAGAACTAGTGAATTTGAATGAGGAATATGGTGCAAGACATATCATTAAAAAATATCATACAGATATAAAAGCAGTGTTTCCTAATGGAAAAGAATTGGATATCGATACTCCAAAAAATTATATTCAACTAATTGATAAAATGAATATTTAGATATGAAAATCTACACTATTACTTTAATAACTTTGTTCTGTTTTCATTTTTCAAATGCTCAAGAAATGGGTTTTGAAGAATACAATCCAAAATCTACTTTGGTTGTTCCAGAAAACCCTGTGAGCAAAGCTAAATTTCCATTTATAGATATCCATAGCCATCAATTTAGAATGGCCACCCAAGATTTATCCAGCTTAATCAGGGATATGGATAAAATGAACATGGGAGTAATGGTGAACCTAAGTGGAGGCTCAGGGGAAGGATTACGTGCAATGCTCAAAAATGTTAACGACAATTATCCCAATCGGTTTGTGGTTTTTGCCAATGTTGATTTCAATGGGGTTGGGAATTCAAATTGGGGAGAGCAAGCTGCCGCCCAATTGGAATTGGATGTAAAGAGTGGTGCCAAAGGGCTAAAAATTTATAAAAGCTTAGGATTACGAAATAAAGACATTGATGGAAACAGAATTGCTATAGATGACCCAAGGTTAGACCCTGTTTGGAAAAAATGTGGAGAACTAGGAATTCCAGTATTAATACATGCTGCAGACCCAAAATCATTTTGGGACCCTATGAACAAGGATAATGAAAGATGGCTAGAACTAAAGACCAGGCCAAGGAGAAAGCGCTCTGCCACTGATCCTGCCCCTTGGCAACAAATTATTGATGAGCAACATAGAATGTTTAAAAAACATCCTAAAACCAAATTCATTAACGCTCACATGGGCTGGTACGCCAATAATTTGGATAGGCTAGGGGAGCTAATGGAAGAAATACCCAATATGTCCGTAGGCATTGGCGCCATAATTGCTGAATTAGGGCGACAACCCCGAAGAGCCAAGCAATTCTTCATTAAATATCAAGACAGGATTTTGTTTGGCAAGGATAGTTGGAAACCAGAAGAATTCCCTACCTACTTCAGGGTTTTGGAGAGTGCTGACGAATACTTTCCGTACTATAAAAAATACCATGCTTTTTGGGCCATGTACGGGTTGGATTTACCAGATGAAGTACTAGAGAAGGTCTACTATAAAAATGCTATGAATTTACTTCCTGGTCTGGACACCTCTTTGTTTAAATAGGTATCAATAAAACGTTTTGAGAGTGTTTTTTTTGAACTAGAATTTGATTAATGCATAACATTGATAAAAAATATCAATGGCTAATTCAAAATTTTTTAAAAATATACTCATCTTACTTGCTTTTGCACTAGTACTAATATCATGCTCTAACAGTGATGATAGTGGTGAGAAAGAAGCTGAGGATACAATTGCTACTGTTGAAGGTTTTTACACCGGTTCTATTGAAATTACTATTGATGGAAATGACATTACCGTCCCTATGTCATTGATAGTGAATATGGCCTCTACAAATAAGTTTGAAGGAGATTTTTTTGAAACTAATAGTTTTTCCCCTTGTTGTAGCAGTAATCCGCAAGATGGCACGTTCAATTTTGATTACAACCCTGAAACAATGTCATTGACCAATTTTATAATACGGGTAGATTTTAATATTGATCCGGGAAACCCATGCACAGGTACATATACAGGTGCCGGCACTTTGGATACAAGTGGGAATGCCAACAGGATAGTTGCCCAAATGAACGTTGATGATTGCAACGTTGCAAATACCCCCGCCGTATTCACAGTTACAAAAGTCAGTGAACTATAAGCTTAGATTATTCTTTTGTTGAAATTCACTTGGGGTAACTCCTTCTATCTCTTTAAAAACCCTAAAAAAAGTGGCTTCGGACTGAAACCCAACCATTGTAGATAGTCCAGTTAGGTTGTAATTTTGAAATTCTTTGTTCAACAAGAGTGTTTTAAACTCAGAGACTCTAATCGTGTTTAAATATTTTTTAAAACTGGTTTCCTGTTCTTTAAAATAATGTCTCAACCTTGCTTTATCCATTTGTAATTCATTTGCAAGATCAGAAATGGTCAGGTTAGGCTCAGCGTATAATTTTTTTTCGACTAAACCCTCTCTCAATTTAATAGTTATTTCACCTATTCCTGCAGGGTCAACTATGGTTTTTTGATATAACCCACTTGGCACAAAAAAAGATTTGAATTTAAAGAATTCAGTAATTGAAAATAGCAGTAGATAGGTATTGATCAGTAATCCTATAGGCATAAAAACATACCTGTTTAAAGTCAAAAAATTTGCAGCAAAAAAAGGAGAGTTTGTGAGATAGGGTAAGATATTATATAAATTGATGGCACAATAATAGCTTAACAAAATATACAAAAAGTACCCATATCTTCTCTTCACTTTTGGGGACAATGGTTTTCCGGTATTTTTTTTGAAATCTATTATTCCTAGAATGAGATAAAACAGTGATATTATAAATAAAATGTACCCCAGGGAAATGACTACCCAATAATAGTTCTGGGCATAAAAGGACCTATATCCAAATTTAATAGTCAAATAAACAATATGGATTAAAAAAGGAAAGGCCAAATGTGCCAGAACATGCTTCTTTAATTTGTTTTTTGATGTTTGAGTGGTAGAAACATAAAGGTAGATGAGTGGGCCAAAAAAGAGGTTTTTACCAGCACCTACTAGCAAACTCAGAAAGAAACTCTCCTTTATTATATTCCAATATAAATTATTGATGAATATAACCCCTATGAAAAAACAAAGGGCTCCAAGAATAACTAAGCGTAATTGCCTTTTATAAAAATAAAATAGTGAAATAAGCACGAGTTGAATGTTGATGCAGAGCAACACTCCATTATAGATTAAATCAGGATAAGCTTGGTTCAATGGTCAATAGGGTTTACTCAAAAGTAAACAATGCAACTAAAAAGAAAAAAGTCATTCCTTTTCGGAGTGCTCGTTTTGAGTATCATATTCTTGAAAGATTCCACAAGAAATCTGTTTTTTAATCAATGATTTGGATTTCTTACGTCTTACCAAGACTTCAATTTCTTTGTTTAAAAACTGCATTGGAAGTATTTAATACATAGTTAACGGAATTCTTAACTCTTTATTTTGAGTTTAATTGAGAACCTTATGCGCTCATTTGTCTATCAATATACTCTAAAACAACCATCCAATTCATTTTAAGTATCAACGCCGCTGTTGGAAGGTTATCATCTTCAATTGCCCTAACAATGGATTCGTTCTGGTTGTCCACGTTCTCGTAAAAAGAAGCATCTTGCCCATAACCTTGCTCATAAAAGAGAAGTCTTGCTTTAAGATCGTCTAAAATCTGCAAAAGAACCGTGTTGGAACATTTATGTACTAAAAGCTGGTGAAATTGAAATCTGACCTTCAATCTGGTCATAAAAGTGTGGGACTGTTGTAGTTTCAACTGGTGTAATCGTAATGATTGAACATCTTCTTCAGAAAAAACAGAATTCTCAAGTGCCATTACCTCTAATTCAGCGATGGTTTCATAGAGATTTTTAGCCTCTTTTCGGGTAAGCTGAGACACTACAAAACCCCGATTAGGAATAGCCTTAATTATTCTGGCCTGTTCTAATTGGCTTAGAGCCTCACGAATAGGTGTGACGCTAACCCCAATTTTACGAGAGAGGGCAGCGAGATTAATGGTTTTGCCCACTTTTAGTTCGCCTTTTTGTATTTGATCTAATAAATGGTTCTTAACGGTATTTCGCAAAACTTGATTTTGATACATACTATGAAGATACAAATCGTATACGATTTAAGACCTTAGTAGCTAAAATTTAGTACTTTAAGCTATCAATTTTATCCTTTAGTCTATGAAACCTTTTGATAACCTTTCCCTTTTCGTACTCCTAATTCTCTTTTTGTCATGCAGTTCAAATGACAATCAACCAGAGAAAAATGAAGAAGAACAAGCGGAAATTAGTACGGAGGAACGATTACAAGCAATAGTGGACGCTAAAGTTTCCGATGGTCTTAAAGGTGTATCCGTTTCTATTAGGGTAAACGGGCAAGAACGATGGGGATTGGTTGGTGGATTTTCTAGCGAAACAGAAACAGTTACCACCAATATGAAATTTGGTATCGCAAGTATTACGAAAACCGTGGTTGCGGCAACTATTTTAAAATTGGAAGAAGAGGAATTACTTAGTCTAGATGATACAATTGGGGATTGGCTAACCTTGGAATCCGAAAACATTGACGAAGACATTACTATTTTTCAATTACTCAATCATCTGACAGGTTTAAAAGGATATTTTCAGCATCCAGATATCTGGACAAGGGTTGAAGGTGACTTAGCTACGGCAATACCATCTGAAGAGTTGGTCACATATGTTGGGGAACCTATATTTAGTGCTGGAGAACGTTATGAATATTCAAATTCAAACTATCTAATTTTGGGTCTCATTATTAAGGCAGTATCTGGACAAAACGTAGGCGAAGCAATGAGGACTAGGTTTTGGGGTCCATTAGGGCTAGCAAACACTTATTTTGGAACAGATGAGGACGTTGTAGGACCAATGGCCAATCCCTGGAGAGATAGTGATGGTAATGGTCAAATAGAAGATATTTCTGCAGATTTTAAGGCTGCTTATCACAGTGTATTTTTTACCGCTGCCGATGTTTTTACTACATCAGGAGATCTTTCCATGTGGGCTTACCAATTATATGAAGGAAATGCTTTGACAGAAACATCTAAAAGCAAAATGTTGGACTTTCTTTTTATTGATACCGGGACACCAATATTTGATGGCTACGGTCTTGGTGTTAGACGGATCAATCTAGCAGGAAGGGAAACATGGGGGCACACCGGAGGAATGCGCGGATATGGTTCATACATGCTTTATGAACCTACCAGCGGTGTCAGTATTGCAATGCTAAACAATCAAAGTAGGTCAGAAAATGGCCCTTTGCTCAGGTTCGAACTTGTTGAGGAATTATTGGCAGAAGTATTTACCGAATTGAATTAATTCCTTACTTTTCTAAATTAAACATCAACCGATCACTCGTGTTTTATGAAAATTCACTACACCTATTTCATTCTTGCTTTTCTTTTAGTAGTATCATGTGAAAAAAATAAAAAAGTACAAATTGAAAGTCTTTATGAAACCCAATTATTTAAAGACGTTCAGTTAGCTGCCATTTTCAAAGATTCAAAAGCTTTTGTTGATTTAGTCCCCAAAAAAGAAGCATCAATACTTGAAACTGAATATCTGTCAGAAAAAGATTTGGACGGTTTTAGTCTTAAAGAATTCGTGGGTAAGAATTTTGAGGATAAATCCATGAAGGCATTAGTATTTGAGACGGATACAACCAGAACCATGTATGAGCATATCACCTTTATGTGGGATAACCTGACCAGAGGGCCCGATAGCGTTATACCGCACTCATCCAGAATAGCGCTTCCCTATAAATATGTAGTCCCGGGAGGTAGGTTCCAGGAAATTTATTATTGGGACAGTTATTTTACATTAGAAGGTCTTTTAGCCGATAACAGGGATGATCTGGCCAAAAACATGGTGGACAATTTCGCTTTTCTAATCGACTCCATTGGTTTTATACCAAACGGCACCCGTAATTACTATAAAACAAGGTCTCAACCTCCATTTTTTGCATTGATGGTTGACGCTATATCAAGAAAAGACGAAAAAACCCTTGAAAATTATTTGCCCCAATTGCTAAAAGAATATAATTTCTGGATGAATGGAGTTGAAAATACAGAAATAGGTGAAAGCAATCATCATGTGGTCAAACTTGGCAAGGATGTTTTCTTAAACCGTTATTGGGATAAAGGATTTACACCAAGACCAGAAGCACATAAAGAAGACCTTCATTTAGCTTCTGAATTAGAAACGGATTCCCTTAAAAAGCAATTGTATACTAATTTAAGATCCGCAGCTGCTTCTGGGTGGGATTTTAGCTCTAGATGGTTTGGCGAAAAAGATGTCTTTGGCACAACAGAAACTATTTCAATACTTCCTGTGGATTTAAACTGCCTCTTATACTTTATGGAAAACACAATTTCAGAAGCGTATTTAATTAAAGGAGATCAAAGCCATGGAAAGCGTTTTAAAGACAAGGCAAATAGAAGGAGGGAAGCCATTCAAAAATACTTCTGGAATCCAGAGAGTGGCCTGTACCATGATTATAACTTCCAAAAAGGAGCTGTTACTTCAGAACTTACACTAGCAGGGGTTTTTCCTCTTTATTTTGAGGTAGCCGAAGCGGAACAGGCCGAACAGGTAAAGAATGTCATCATTTCAAAATTCCTGAAAGATGGCGGCCTCGTAACCACCCTAGAGCATTCAGGGCAACAATGGGATGCTCCTAACGGATGGGCACCTTTACAATGGATCGCTGTAAAAGGACTTTTAAATTACGGGTATAAAAAAGAAGCTGTTGAGATTATGACCCGCTGGTTGGCATTAAATGAGAAAGTCTACAAAAACACAGGGAAAATGATGGAAAAGTATAATGTAGAGGATCTATCTTTACTGTCAGGAGGAGGGGAGTATGAGACTCAGGATGGTTTTGGATGGACCAATGGAGTTGCGCTCGGTTTCAAAAAGATTCTTGACGAAATGGAGGTACAAAAACCATAACCTCTATTTCATGTTTTCGTAAGTTTTTTAATAGTGTTCAGACCAATTGAACACAAATCATCATCAAAAAAAATGTCAAAATCTTTACTGTTTATCCCAGATATATCTGGGTATACCAAATTTATCCAGACTACCGAGGTAGAGCATAGTCAACATGTAATATCGGAGCTTTTGGAAGTTCTTCTCAATGCGAATACACAAGATTTAAAATTAGCCGAGATTGAAGGGGACGCCCTTTTCTTCTATAAAGAAAATGATATTCCGTCCCAAGAGAATCTTTTAGCACAGATTGAATCCATGTTCACCGCTTTCTACAGTCATCTTAAGATGTTGGAGAAAAATAGGATTTGTCCTTGTAATGCTTGTGCTACAGCACCAAATCTTCAGTTAAAGATAGTTGCCCATAGTGGTAATCTTCAGCATATCGAGGTACAAGGAACCAGAAAGCCTTTTGGAGAGCAGGTGATTGAGGCCCATAGGTTATTGAAAAACTCTGTTGATAGTGATAATTATGCCCTTATCAGTAGAACGCTGGCCCTGGACATCATGCTATCCCCTTACTATTCCAGTAAAATTTTTAGATTCAGGCAAGGATCGGATTCATATGACAGCAGGGAGATTGATTACATCTATTCCATAATTGACCCAAGTGAGCTTAAACTACGCCCATTTGATAAACCCAATAATGTTTATTTTGATAAACCGCCCCAAATAAAAATAAAGAAAGAATTTCCTCTGGCTGCAGAGGAACTTATGGAATACATTACAAACTATTCATATCGGCATAATTGGACAGAGGGAATAGATCGTTTAGAGTATAATGAAAACGAAGTGACACGAACCGGCTCTGAGCATATTTGCGTGGTAAATGGAAAGCATTTAAACTTTACTACCGCCACAAAAGAGGTGAAACCAGGAAGCCTAATTTATGGCGAGTTTACAACAAGTCCACCGCCTGTGGATGAGTTTTATCAATTCTATATTTTCACCCCTATTTCTGAAAATAGTTGCGAACTGGAAATTGAGCTGTTTTGGAAGGCCAAGTCTCCAATTAAAAAACTAATAATGACCCTTTTCGGTAAAAAGATATTCAGGAAGAACATTGAAAAAGCATTAATGGGTTTGTTAACCTTTGTGGAAAGCAAGGCTTGAGTTTAATCTTGCTATGATTCCAAAAAAGAATCCAGTGCTTTCTTATATTTGAGTATGTAATAAAATTACTAAATGAAGAAAAAATTCTGGACCTCTGATAAGCTTTTCGGGCTTGTGGCAATGTTCATTAGTGTGATTACTTTGATCATATTTGTGAAACAGACCAATATCATGGAAAAACAAAGTCGCCTATCCGCAATGCCTTATTTGATGATTGAAACCTCAGAAATTGGTTCAAAAAACATCTATTCTTTTCAGTTGGTCAATCATGGAGTGGGCCCAGCAATAATTGATAGCACAATTCTGTTCTACAAAGGAAAAACTTATAATCTAGAATTCAAGGATTTTCTTAGAGCCAATATTAAATCTATGGACAGCATTCCTATTTTAAACAACGCTAGCATAAATCGTGGTTTGGCAATTCCTGCAGATGGCGTTAGAAATATTTTACAAATAGGAGGAAATAAAGAAGATTATGATGCTTTTTTTCAAGTTTTGGAAGAACTGTATTCCAATGATTTTGATTTTGAAATAAGATATCGTTCCATTTATGATGATAAATGGCGCATTACTTCAAAAAAAGAAATTCCAGAGAAACTAAACTAACAATTCTATGCCTGGCGGATATTCAGGAACACCACTTTCAAAAAAACTAGGCATTAAAGAAGGGTTTTCAATTCTTTTGATAAATGTACCTAAGCATTATTTTAAGCTATTTGCAGATTTTCCTGAAAACATAATTATGCTTAAAAACCAAGAAGCAGAATCTGCAGATTTTGTTCATCTTTTCTGTACTTCTTTTAATGAACTCGCCGCCGTTGCAAGCAGTTGTAAACATAGTCTCAAAAAAAACGGGGCATTATGGGTTAGTTGGCCCAAAGGCACCTCCAACATCCAAACAGACTTAAAACGCGAGCCCATACGTGAACATCTTTTATCTATAGGGCTTGTAGACGTGAAGGTAGCTGCTATTGATGAGGATTGGAGCGGGTTAAAATTTGTTTATAGATTAAAAGATAGAAAGTAGGCTATATCTTTTTGAAAAGAAGGATTTATTTTCACATTTCTTTTAGAAATAAGCATGTAGCTTTTGGTTATCTTACCGTGCTAATTCAACCAAAAAATCTATACATGAAACACAGCTCAAAAATTTGCTTCAAACTACTCTTATTTATCTTTTTTACTTTTCAATTATCAGCACAAACGCCAGATTCTACCACTTTTGATGGATTAGAATTTAGAAGTATTGGACCTGCTCTAACATCTGGTCGTATAGCGGACATAGCGATACATCCAACAAATGAAAGCGTATGGTATGTTGCTGTAGGTTCTGGAGGGGTTTGGAAAACCACTAATGCTGGAACTACTTGGAAGCCTATTTTTGATAAGCAATCCATTTATTCTATTGGATGCGTTACCATAGATCCAAACAATCCAAGTACTATTTGGGTGGGTTCTGGAGAAAATGTAGGTGGAAGACATGTAGGCTTTGGCGATGGTATTTATGTTAGCCATGATGAAGGAAAGACATGGAAAAACATGGGACTCAAAACTTCTGAGCATCTTTCAAAAATTATAGTTCATCCTGATAATTCCAATATCATTTGGGTTGCCTCACAAGGACCTCTTTGGAGTAAAGGCGGAGAGCGTGGTTTTTACAAATCCATTGATGGTGGAAAAACCTGGAAAAGAACACTTGGTAATAGTGAATGGACAGGAGTTACGGACATTGTAATGGATCAAACCAATCCAGATGTTTTGTATGCTGCTACATGGGATAGACATAGAACCGTTGCCGCTTATATGGGCGGTGGCCCTGGTTCAGGTTTACATAAAAGTACTGATGGAGGAGAAACTTGGACAGCATTGACCAATGGAATTCCAAAATCGAACTTAGGTAAAATTGGATTGGCAATTTCGCCATTTGATAATGAAACCATATATGCTGCGATTGAATTAGATCGCAAAAAAGGAGGATTGTTCATTACAAACAATCAAGGAGCTTCATGGACAAAACAATCGGATGCTGTTTCTGGCGGAACAGGACCTCATTACTATCAAGAGCTATATGCTTCGCCCCATCAAGAAGGTAAGTTATATTTAATGAGTAATACCGTTCAAATCTCCAATGATCACGGGAAGCATTTTGAGTTTATGAATGAGGAAAAAAAGCATGTGGATAGTCATGCTATGGCCTTTAAAAAATCAAACCCCGATTATGTGCTTTTTGGTACTGATGGTGGGTTATACGAATCTTATGATTTAACAAAAACATGGAGGTTTTTTGGAAACCTTCCCCTTACACAATATTATAAGGTTGCTGTAGATGATTCGGCACCTTTTTATAACATTTATGGAGGAACACAAGATAATGGTTCTCATGGAGGCCCTTCTAGAACAAGGAGCAAAGCAGGGATATTGAATTCAGATTGGTGGATTACTTTAGGAGCAGATGGTCATCAATCCGCTACAGAGCCAGGTAATCCCGATATTACTTATGGTGAATTTCAACAAGGTTGGTTATGGAGAATTGACCAAACGACTGGTGAGACTGTTTTTATTCAACCACAACCTTCCGCAGGAGAACCACATGAACGTTTTAATTGGGATGCGCCAATTTTGGTGAGCCCTCATAACCCACAAAGATTATATTTTGCGTCTTATCGTGTTTGGAAATCTGAAAATAGAGGGGATGATTGGACTTCAATTTCCCAAGATTTAACCAGAAATGAAGAACGATTGACTTTGCCTATTTTAGGAAGACAACAAAGTTGGGACAATCCATGGGATGTAGGTGCAATGTCCAATTACAACACTATCACGTCTTTGGCTGAATCACCTTTGCAAGAAGGTCTTATCTACGCAGGAACCGATGATGGCATTCTTCAGGTGACTGAAAATGGGGGAGAGACTTGGAAGAAAATAATGTTAGGAAATATTAAAGGAGTTCCAAACAGAGCTTTTGTAAATGATGTTCGCGCTGATTTATACGATGCCAACACTGTTTATTTGGTACTGGACAATCATAAAGCTGGAGATTACAAACCATATCTTTTAAAAAGTACTGACAAAGGAAATAGCTGGACATTTATAAATGGAAATCTACCTAAAAAGTTGATTACATGGAGAGTTGTTCAAGACCATAAAAAGAGAGGCCTTATGTTTGTCGCTACAGAGTACGGCATCTATTTTACCAGTAATGGCGGAAGCAGTTGGTTGCGACTTGAAGGTGGCCTGCCTACCATATCTTTTAGAGACATTACCATCCAAAGAAGGGAAGATGATTTAATAGGGGCTTCTTTTGGTAGAGGTTTTTACGTTTTAGACGATATTTCGCCATTACGTGATTTTGATACTTCTAAAATGGGCGAAACAACACTTTTTAAAGTAAAGCCTGCTTATTGGTATATTGAAAAAGATGAAGTTTATGGTCAAGGGAATTCTGAATATACCGCAAAGAACCCTGCTTATGGAGCAACATTTACTTATTTCTTGCCTGAGAAACTAAAAACATTAAAGGATACAAGAACAGAAAAGGAAAAAGAGCTCAACAAGCAAAAAAGTAATGTTTCATTTCCTGGTTGGGAAGCTTTGGAGAATGAAAAAAATCAGGAGAAATCTGCAGTACTGCTTCTTGTAAAAGATAGCAATGGAAAAGTTGTCAATACCGTAAGTGGGACAAATAAGAAAGGATTCAATCGTGTTTCCTGGGACCTTACCTATGCAGATAGAACTGGAATAAAGCTAAAGAATCCAAAAAGTGATGACGACGATTTTTTCGGTTCACCATTTTTAGCAACTCCGGGAACCTATTCGGTTGAATTATATCAACGTGTAGATGGAGAGCTAAAACAACTGTCAAGTGCTCAATCTTTTGAAGTTAAACCTTTATCCAAAGGAGCTTTGCCAGCCAAACCAACTGCAGAAATAGATGCGTTTAGAGGTATGTACCAAAACTTCCAGCAAGATTTAACGGCAACGAATTCCATATTGGAGAAGGCTATAGCCAATGTAAATGCCATGAAACGCGCTATGGATGAAGCTGAAAGTCCAACAGCGGCACTTTCTTCTAAAATTTACAATGCAAAAACACTCCTGCAATCACTTAGCAAGCAAATGAAAGGCAGTCCTGCCAAAAATGAAGTAGGGGAGAAGAATCCACCATCTCCAGGTGACGGTAGCTTTATTGGACTAGTGGCACTAAGGAACACGTATGGACCAACTGGAAACCACAAAATCGCATTAAAAAGAGCTGATAATCAATTAAAATCAATTAAAAAGGAGTTAAGCGTACTTGTAAAGAATACGCTTCCTTCACTTGAAACAGAATTGAAAGCAGCAGGAGCACCGTGGATTGAGGGCCAAGGACTTATTGAAGATTAATTAAAGTAATGAAAAAAAACATTCATCTCGTTCTGTTCATGGGTCTTACTGCTGTTTTTGGGCTGCATTCCCAATATACGGAACAAGATTGGCTAGAACGGGATGATTGGATGAAAACCTCAGTGTTACTGGAAATGTCTGGTGTGCAAGAAGGAGATAAGGTTGCAGATATTGGGTGTCATGAAGGGTATTTATCAATCCATTTGGCAAAAAAAGTATTGGGTAGAGGAAAGGTTTATGCGGTAGATGTTAGAAGTGACCGTTTGGAAACACTTCAAAGCAATGCAAAAAAGAGAAAACTAACCAATATAGAAACGGTTCTAGGAGATTATGACAATCCAAAACTTCCAAAGAACCAATTGGACGTAGTTTTTATCATGGACACCTATCATGAAATGGATTCCCATGAACAAATACTTCAACATGTGAAAAATGCCTTAAAACCCGGCGGAAAGGTGATGCTCATGGAAAAACTAAAGAAAAGAGTAAAAAACAAATCAAGAGAAGAACAAGTTAGTGCCCATTCATTGGGCGCTAATTATGTTCGTAAAGAATTGGTGCAAGCTGGTTTCACCATTATTTCCGAAATAAAAAACCACGGCAAATGGGAAAGGGAAGAGGATAAACAAATGTGGGTGCTCTTAGCTCAAAAACCTGAATAAGAATTATTTATTCTCTATTTAGTTCTTCCTGTAATTCTGCATAGGATTTAATCCAGCTATAAAGTTTTCCGCCCAAACTAATTATTGGACTTGTTATGGTGTCCATCTGTTCTGGGGATTTAGCCAAGAAACTACCGACTTGTTTTTTAACTTCAGGGTTCTCATTGAGCAAAACATTCCTGAACAGATAGTTTTCATCGGTTAGTTTTGTAACAATACTATCACAAGTATTACAATTATTGGTAGTATAAATGGTAATCTGTTTTTTGGGCTTGATCTTAGGTGGCGGAATGTCTAATATTTCAAACTCTTTTTTAAGGGCCCTTTTGGATAAGCTATCATTTACAATCAGTTTTTTAGTGTAGACAGGCTTTTTGTCCCTAAAAAGAATGATGGTTTTCAAATGCACCTTTGACGTTGCCGGAACTCTTATCAATCTTGGTTTAGCCGCACTTTGCCTAAAGTTTGTACCCTTGACTTCAAAAAGAACATCATAATCTTGGAACGTCTCATTCACTGCAAAAAAAGTAATCCTATTGTTTGATTCTTTTTCAACAACCTTAACGGAATTTGCCTGCGCGTATAGCTGAGGAAAATACAAGCAAAGACAAAAGAAAATAAATAAAAGTCTGAACATAATCTATGTCATTCAGGTATCAAAAATGAGGTTAACGAACCTAGAATATACAAATACTTAATTTACCACCCTGCGTACATAGGCAAAACTTTGTATTCCAGGAAGGTCTTCGCCCACTTCATTGACCAGTTGATCTCCAGAGATTTTAAGTGCAGTCAAAGCATCATCTCCATCAAAAGTAACTTCATTCTCATCTGAAAACCAGGTTCCTGTAGCGGAATTGGTATCTGCGCAACTTACGTTAAACTGACCACTGGTTATGGGTGTTATGTCTAAATTGGATTGCTCAAAAGTCCAAACCAAATCTCCATCAATTAATAAAGTTCCAGATAAACAATCCAACTCATCCATCAAATTTGTAGAGGCTGTTCCATCCATATTCAAATCCTGAGCAGGGTTAACATTAACTTCAACTAAATCCCAGAGACCTAGTACATCAAAATTTGGTGGTGGAATCCCTTCTACACCATCATCAATGTTACAAGAAGCTATTAAAACTGTAAATGCTAAAAGGAAGAATACTTTTTTTAAATTTTTCATAACACAATTTCTTTTTCAGTTTTTCTGTAAAGAAAAAACAATTTATTTAATATTCTTTGGTATGACACATGGAGTATGAGCAAGAACTGCTACGGTATTTAAATTTCGCACATAATTTCACTACATTTAAGAGAATATAAAATAACCCTTAAAATGGCCAAGAGCACCTATTTTTCTTTTTTTACAATACTCTTTTTAATAATCAGTCATAATTCGTACTCGCAAGATGAGTTTCTTATTGGAGATGCCTTACCGGATGCTCCCGAACTCACCGCTAGAGGTAACTATGGAGTTGGAGTGCAAACGATAAATTTGGTCAACAAAAATCAACTGGATGTTTTAAGTATAAAAGAGGGGAAAGGAGAAATGTATGATCGTCCAATTACCATAGAAGTGTGGTATCCAGCCCTAGTGCCAGAAGGAGTTAAAGAAATTGAAACGTATACTCAGGTGTTGGGAAGAAATGGAGCAGAAGGTCGCCCGGTTACTCCATTTACCTTTAAAGGAAGAGCTTTGAGGGATGCAGTAGCCATTAAAGACGATGGAAAATATCCCCTAGTTATTTTGTCTCATGGATATGTAGGTTCGCGGTTTTTGTTCACGTATTTAGGAGAGAACTTAGCCTCAAAAGGCTACGTGGTCGTTTCTATTGACCATACAGATTCTACCTATAAAGATGCTGCCAATTTCACCAGTACGTTAGCAAATAGGTCATTGGACCAGTTATTTGTACTAAACGAAATTGACAAACTTTCATCCTCAGATAGCAACAGTTTTTTAGCAGGTTTGGTGAATACGGATAAAACTGGACTCATTGGGTATTCCATGGGAGGATATGGAGGTCTTAACACTTGTGGAGCTGGCTACAGTGCTGGCGCTTTAGACTTTTTTAAATCGATGACTGGCGGCAGCGATGCTTTGGACAAAAGAGGTATGGACAACGAAACCTATAAGAATTCCATCGACCCAAGAATTAAAGCGTTTGTTGCTTTAGCGCCTTGGGGCATGGCCAATGGTGTGTGGGATGCAAACGGGTTGGCAGGTTTAAAAACACCTACGCTTTTTGTAGCAGGTAGTCAAGATGATATTTCAGGATATGAAAAAGGTATTAAGGCCATTTATGAAGGCGCGGTAAATAGTGATCGTTATTTATTGACGTATATAAATGCAAGACATAATGTGGCACCAAACCCTCCTGCACCTGCCACTATGAAACCCGGATTGCATATAGATGAGTATTTAAGATATGCTGATTCTGTATGGGACATGAGACGTATTAATAATGTTAACCAACACTTTATCACAGCATTTTTAGGTGTTAATTTGAAAGATGCTGATTATAAAGAATATTTAAATGTTGAACCTGATGCAACTACGGGAAATTGGAAAGGTTTTAAACCAAGAACCTCTATTGGTATGGAGTTACTCCATGCAACTCCTGCTACTGACTAATTTCTAACTAAACAAGATGAAGAGAAGAGACTTTATAATAGGAACTGGAGCGGCAGCATTAACTGCAGCATCTTATGGAAATATTCTTGGGTCCAATGATAAAATAGGTCTTGCAGTAGTAGGAGCGGGGAGACGTGGTAGATGGGTGTTGGGAGAGATGTTGAAGACCAATCAGATAAGACCGATAATGTTTTGCGATGTCTGGGATGAACAAGTAAAAAGAACAACGGAGTATTTGGAGTTGGGCAAAATTCCAATGACCTATGATTTGGAGGAAGTATTAAACAATGATAATGTTGATGCCGTACTGTTGGCCACACCCGACCATTTACACAAGAATTACGCTATCCGAATTTTAGCAGCTGGAAAACACCTACTCCTGGAAAAACCGGTAACCTTACACTATAACGAAGGTCCTATGCTAAAAGAAGCCGTAGCCAATAGTGGGGTAGTGTGCCAAACAGGAACGCAACAGCGCAGCGGACAGATGTATCAAAGAGTAAAAGAAGAATTCTTTGGAGGTTCTAAAAAACTGGGAGATATGGTTTTTGTTAGGGCCGTTTGGAGCAATTTTGGTTGGCAAAGGCGCCAGTTGCAACAGCAACCAATGCCAGAAAACTTTAAATGGGATACCTTTCTTGGACCTTCACAAAAAATGGATTACTACTGGCCTAGATATGATGGTTGGCGCCATTACAAGGAATATGGAACAGGCATCCTATCTGATCTTTTGACCCATTGGGGTGATGTGGCGCAATGGATGATGGATGATACAGACCCTATAAATGCAGTTACAACAGGAGGGATCTATCATCTTAAAGACGATAGGACCAATCCAGATACCGTAAATACCATTATTCAATATAAAGGAGGATGGAATTTTACTTTTGAATGCAGCGTTATGCCTGTAAAAAACCAGCACGACTCTGTCCTTTTTCATGGTACAGAAGGTCAATTGGAACTCTTTAGGGCTGGATACATCTATACCCCGCACAAAGGCGATCCAGTTATTTTTCAAAATGATGAAAATCTAACTTATGCACATGTCAAAAACTTTTTTGATGCCATTAAAACAGGAGCACAGCTCACAGCGCCCATTGATGTAGGGTTAAATGCGGTTAAACCTTCCCATTTGGCTGCTGCTTCATATTGGTCTGGAAAACGAATGCAGTTCAATGCTAATCAAACAGATATTGTTGAAGTGATTTAAGGTTAAATATGGGGGCTCTTTCGATTGTTTTCCAAGGAAGCCGTTCATCGATAAAATAGAGAAAGGTACACTAAAAAAGTCCTCTTTCCGTTAGTGGAGCATAACCCCATAACTTTAGTATCATGAATGGACTAACTAGAATAATCCATGCATTATCAATTGCTGCTTTCGCCCTTCTCTTCTTACAAGGCTGTAGCGAAGACGGTGTGTCTTCAGCAAATGATGTAGAATTGACGCAAACGGAATTACAAAATATTTTAGAAACCGATGAAGCTGCCGGTGCTGTAGATAGTGTTTTGGCTGAACTTTTTGCAAATAACGCAGTTGCAGGAAAATCTTCCAATAAGGCCAATGATTGTTATTCAACCGAATATTCACAAACAGGTTTTGTTGTTACGTTCAACAATTGTGTTCTTAACGGTACGGAAAACATTAATGGTAGTTTAACTGTCACGTATCAAGTTGGCAATGAAACTGCTGCCTTTACAGCTTCTTATGTTGATTTTTACATTGGCAACCTTAAGGTCAATGGAACCAGAAATTACATTTTGACAAGTAGTCTTGAACAGAACACCATTTCATTTACAGTCACCAGTGAAATGTCCATTGAAATGGAAGATGAAAGTATTATTTCTGAAAGTGGCACCAAAACCTTCAGTTTTACTTTTGGCGAAACTTTAGAAACAAGCACATTTAGTCTATCTGGAAATTGGCAGGTACAAGCAGATGGAAATACTTATGTTATAGAGACTGTAAACGATTTAACTGGTAATCTTACTTGTGCTAATTTAACCAGCGGTAGTATGAGTGTGGCTAAAAACGGTTTTATCATTACTGTTGATTTTGGCGATGGCACTTGCGATAACCTGGCTACTATCACCTTGCCCAATGGAAACATGGAAGAGGTTACCTTATAAGGATTAAAACAACATACAATATAAAAAAGCACCGAATAGTCGGTGCTTTTTTTGTTGAACAGGTATAGTAACTTCAAAAACAATAGAGGAATTAGCAATATTCTTTTATCTAGTGTAACTTTAGATTCCTGAACTTTATCCTAGTTCTCTTTCCTTTTTAAGAGGGCAGGGTAAAGTCAATAAGGATTGCATATGATTGAAGATTTAGTACAAAGTCAAAGAGATTTTTTTGCATCGCAACAAACAAAGATCGTTACTTATCGTAAACAATATTTAAAACGATTACGAAAAGAATTGGTCGCCAATGAAGACGCTATTTGCGATGCCTTATATATAGATTTCAAAAAACCAAAATTCGAAGTACTTGCCACAGAAACACAAATGGTGCTTTCAGAATTAAAATACATCATTGATCATCTAGAGTTTTGGAGCAAACCGGTAAAGGTTGGTGCTACTTGGACAAATTTCCCCTCTTCAGATTGGATATATTCAGAACCGTATGGCAATGTATTGGTCATAGCGCCTTGGAACTATCCATTCCTATTGACCATGTCCCCGTTGATAGGAGCTTTGGCAGCGGGCAACACTGTTGTGCTTAAACCTTCGGAATTGACTCCCGAAACTTCTAAGGTTATTGCAAAAATAATTGAAAAGGTATTTCCCAAAGAATATGTTAGCGTTGTTGAAGGCGGAATACCCGTATCACAAGAACTCCTGACAAAAAAATGGAACTATATTTTCTTCACTGGAAGTTCTCGAGTGGGAAAGATTGTTTACAAAAGTGCGGCGGAACATCTTACTCCAGTTACTTTGGAATTAAGTGGGAAAAACCCTTGTATCGTTGATGCAACCGCGTCCATTACGTTGGCAGCAAAGCGTATTGTTTGGGGCAAGTTTTTAAATGCTGGACAGACATGTATTGCTCCTGATTATATTTTGGTTGAAAAGACGGTAAAAGATAGACTTGTAGAGGCCCTGAAACTTAATATCAGAAAATTTTATGGCGATCCTATTGAAGAATCCAATGATTTTGCTAGGATAACCACTGACAGCCATTACAACAAATTAAAGGGATTGCTGGAAGGAGAAAACATACTCTTCGGTGGAACTTGTAAGGATGCCGAACGGTTTATTGAGCCAACATTGGTAGATGAACCTGGTTTTAAAAACGATTTGATGAAAGATGAGATTTTTGGGCCCATACTGCCCATCATTTCTTATGATTCAGAAGAAGATATTCATAAGTACGTAACACAACATGAAAATCCTTTGGCATTGTATGTATTTTCTACCAATAAAAAGTTCCAAAAAAGAATTATTGACAAGTATGGTTTTGGTGGTGGGGTAATTAATGATACTGTAATGCAAATAACCAACAAAAGATTGCCCTTTGGCGGGGTAGGTCAGTCAGGAATTGGAGGATATCATGGCAAACATTCCTTTGACCTATTCTCCCATAAAAAAGCCATTATACGAAAACCTAACTGGATAGATATCCCCATACGCTACGCTCCGTATAACATTCCCATAAAATGGGTTAAGAAAATAAAGCATCTTTTCTAAAAAAAATTTACACTCCCGTTAGATAATTGCCATCAAACATATTGCTAATCCCAGAATTCTAAAGAAAATGGCCTACCGTTTCATTTTCAAGCACCATCAACAAACAGTTTTGAATGAAAAGGGCAGAAGTGCTCAGTGTTATACTTTTATTAATCAAAAGTTAAACTATTATATTATGATAGCAATAGTATTATCTTTAAATTATTCCTACAAACGTGCATAAAACAACAGAAACATGAGTACTAAAAACAACAATGGCAAATACAAACTTTTGGTGTTAATGGATTTATCCCAAGCCTCGGAAATTGCTCTGACCAATGCGGTACAACTGGCCAAAGCAATTGACGGAAGGGTAGAGGTATTGTATGTAAAAGCTCCAACTGAGGTTGTTAAATATGAAAACCAATTGTCTGCAATGCGGACCATACATGAGGATAATAGAACCACTAAAGCTCAATTACAAGAGCACATCAAAGAAATAAGCAAAAAAGAAGATTTTCCAATAACTTCTCGAATTGCATATGGCAATATAAAAGGTTCTATTAAAGACCATTTATCTGATTCACAGATAGATATAGTGGTTCTAGGAAAGCGAAAGTCTAAGTTGGCCAACTTCCTTGGTAATGGCATTACTGAATTTGTACTAAGCGATTGTAATGTGAATGTATTAATAGTGGGTGAGGACCATAAACTACATTCCTTTAAAGATATTTCTTTGGGCATTTATGGAAATAAAGTCGAAGAAAGCAAGCTTGGCGTCATCAACGATTTAAACAAACAAACAACAAAACCGCTAAAACTTTTTAGCGTTCGTAGTCCTCAAGATAAACCAGTTGAGCAAGAAGCAAGTACAAAAGAAACGGTTTCTTATGTATTTTCCGAAGGAACTAACGCTTTGGACGGTTTAGCCTCTTATGTGCTAAAAACCAATACACAGTTGTTTTGCATCACCAAAAAACAAACCAAAGGATTATCGTTTCAGCCAGATTCTGCAAGACAAATTGCCAAAAAACTTGATATCCCCGTATTGATCATGCAATAGCGCTTTTTTAGGAAGCATTTTATTGGTAGCTCTTTTTAAATTCTAACGGTGTTTTGCCTGTCTTTACTTTAAAAACTCTAGAGAAGTAGGCATAATCTTCGTAGCCCAATCTTTCCGCTACTTTAGTTAGGGAATTATCCGAGTGTACAATAAGCCGTTTGGCCTCTAGCAAAACCCTTTCTGTAATTAATTCTGTGGTAGTTTTGTTTAAGGTAGTTTTGGTGATTCTATTCAAATGCTTAGGGGTAATATGTAATTTATCTGCATAAAATTTAGCAGATTTCCCCGTTTTATAGTCTTCTTCAATAATGCTTTCCAAAGTTTCCAATGTCTGTAAATAGGTAGAGGACAAAACCTTTTTAATGGGTTCATAACTTGCGTAGAGCCTGGTTAAATCAATATAGGCAAGGTTTACAAGGCTGATAAGCTTTTGTTTTTTATAGGTTGAACTTTGATGGTACTCTATATTGATTTCTTTGAACCGCATGGCAATATTATCAAGTTCCTCTAACGTTAAAGTAAGGTCTGGCGGATTTTTAAGGGAATAGTAGAACGGAAATTGGGTGAGTTTTCTATTTAGAAAATACAACTCGTAAAAGTCGGGGGTATGAAAGAAAATATAGCCTTCTGGAGTACTATCAAACTTCCAAGAATGTGTTTGACCAGGTTTCAAGAAAAATACGCTTCCAGGTTGTATCGGATAGGTATTAAAATCTATCTCATGTACACCAGAACCTTTACGGAATAGTACACAGAGAAAAAAGTCATGTTTATGGGGCTTATGAATAATTTGCGCATTCTTTTTTAAATGTTGCTGCAAATCGTTGCTGTAAAAATCTGATAGTGATTCCTCCTGTTCAAACTGCTCAATATTTAGTATTGGAATATGCTGCATGGAATAATAATGTCCTAAAAGTACAAAAAATGGAGTTAATTGTGTTGGTATGCTGTCTGAATGACTTAGTACCTTTGCGAAGCAAATGAGAAAGGAGAGGAGTTGATTTTATCATATAAAACAATCATCTACAGTACAATAAAGAGTGAATTATGAAATTTTTAAAAGGAACCAAAATATATAGCATTCTTACCGGGACATGTCCTGTTTGTCAAAATGAAAGCATGTATACTGAGCAGAACCCATATAAGCTGTCGAGTACTTTAAAGATGGAAGAACGCTGTGGCCATTGCAATACAAAGTATAAAATTGAACCTTCTTTTTTTTATGGGGCCATGTATGTGAGCTATCCCGTTGGACTTGCTTTTGCCAGCTTAGCATTTGTACTGTCTTATTTGGTTTTTGATTTAAGTTTGATTACTACATATGGTTTAATTGTGGTGATCATGTTTATGGCCTTGCCATTGATCCTAAGAACTTCTAGAAATATCTGGATCAATTTCTTTATGACCTTTGAAAAATTAAAGTCACAACCAAAGACGTAACGTCTGTTTTGATAAAGGAAAGTAAGATTGTCTTTAAATGGATACAAGAGTAGAAAAGGAGTAGCAAATTTATTTCATACATATTCTATTTTACATAATATAAATTATGATACATTTTGTGTTATTGGTTTAGCCAGTGGCTGAAGCAATAATCAAGAAAGATGATGCGGCTGCCATTATACCGTAAAGGTTTATTGAAAAACGTAAGTCATAATTCTATTATGTAAAATATCCCTCGCATTTGTGGCTTTTAAGAGAATTACCAACGGGGTCATCAAGCTTTTTAATTTACGCTGCCGGAGATTTTCCACACAGAATAAATTTTATTCTAAACTTCGAAATTCGTCAACCCTGACGACAAACCTTTTAGCTGTACTCATAATTTGTCATTATGTCAAATTGCCGCTCGGCCAACAGCACATTGCTTTCATAAAAAGTAAATGCTGCCATCTTCATCATCTCGCAGTCTCATAAAATTCATCTACTAGATAAATTTTATTCGCTCGTATTTTTATACGCAATTCTCAGCCACTTGGCCAGCGCCATTAAAAGCTCAGCTTTTCGTTTTTATTGAAACCTTTGGTTTTATTGGAAATATGGAAAAGAAAAATTTCAGGAACTTCTCGTTAGTCTGGCACAAAAGCTTAAAATTTCGCTGGAGCGTAAATTTCTAAGCACTTGCCCACATCCTCCTCCGAATCAGCTTTTTTGAAAGGATTTATAACATTATGTCAAATAGAAACGAAACCTCCTGTTGTTTTCTCCTTTCTTTTGCAATCAATTTAGTTTTGTTGATTAAGGATATAACTCATTATAGTTCCGAACTCTTTGAAACTTTTATTATTTTATCAAATCGTTTCTTATATTTTGTGGAAAGCTTATTATACTTTATGAAGTAATTCATTTCATCTTCAAGCATTACAAGTAACTGATTTATAACAGATTGGTCCCGTAATGATTCAACAAAATCATCAAAGTTATATTTACCTATTGATGAACTATAATAGTCTACTAGATTGGAAACAGCTTCATCTACAGGTTGTATTTCTGTAGAATCAACTTTTTCATCATGCTCCTTATTTATTTCATAAACGTAAGTTTCTCTTATGTCAGCAAGTCCTTTTGTCAAATTAATACCGCTGGATGATTTTAAATCGATAATGGAAGTTAATACATCAGATAATTTTCTAACTCTTTTTATGACCTCATAATCAGTTTCAATCATCGATAAAATCTCATTAGATATTGCACCACCATTTATTTTGAATTTTAATAGAGAAATATGGTCTAAAAATTTTCCAGGTGTAAATAAATGCCAGTATCTGAAATTGGGGTTTTTAGGTTGAAATTCCTTCCTGAATAAATTAAAACTTTTATCCCAGGTTATTACTGTAGGGTCAACCAAATCTTCTTTAATACTATAAATATGCATAAACAGTAGAGAGTCGAACTTTAAAGACCTTGGCTTACGAGATATGCCCGATCTTGAATATATTTCAGCAATTGTTTTCTCTATTCTTCCATAATCATATTTATTATAAAAGTCTGTGTTATATGCGGGAACATCATCTATTGAAATACCATTGTCCTTAAATAGCCGTATTAGATATTGATCCAAATAATTATTTTGTTCATCGCTTTCAATTCTTGAAACATTAACACCGAATGATTCTATAAATTCTTTAAAACTATTTGTAAATATTTTATCCTTTTTCAAAGACATGTAAAAATTTAGTATCTCATTTTTTGACCCACCTAAGGAATCAAAAAGACCAGATTCTTGGATTGGTATTAACCTAGCCGCATTTTTGAAATAATCACCTAATTCTTTTATATAATGCTGTGTTGTATTATAACAAGCTGATTCATCATCTGATGATATTAAATCAAATAATTCTTTAGCAATTTTGAACTTATAATTATCATATTTATAATCTTTCTCTTTTAAGACTAGCAGTAAATAAATCAGTACTGGAGTGTCAATAAATACTTCTTTATTGGTTCTTCTTGAATATTCACTAAATTCAGGATTGTCCATTAGATTTTTAAATAGCTTCCCAGCAGATATTTTTGCCAAGAAATTATTCTCAATACATAAATTAAAAACATCCTCCAAAAACTGTTTGTAATTTAAACTTTCTCCAAAGCAACCCTTAACGTAGTCATAAAACTCTTTTATTTCTTTGTTCGTGCCTTCCTCGCTTGTTAAAGAAGATATTTCACTAATATCTATCTCATGTTGACTTTCGAAAATTGCATTTAATTTTTCTATTACAAGTCTTATCTCAAGTTCTGAGTCTTTCTTATTTATTAAATTTTGAAGCTTTGAAGAAAACTCTCTTTCTGATAATTTTGAATTTTCTCGTATCTCTTTAATTAACCTTCTTTCACTATCCGTTAGTTTAAAATTACCGTTTGTACATTTCTCTATTTTTTTATTAGTAGAAAGTAGGTTTATCAACCTTGCACAATAATTTTCGGATGTTTGTGCTCCAAACTCTTTCTTAACTTTTTCTACGATGCTACCAATAGTAGTTTCATTATCTGAACTTTTGTAAAATTCATTCAATATAAAGGAAGTTATAAACCTTTCCTTAAGCTCCTGCGAATCATCAGCATACGATAAATAATCAAAATACATTTTTTGATTTTCATCAAAATAAGACTCCTCATCATTAAAAAAATCTCCAAAAACCTGTCTTAAAGATTCTCTAGAACGATAAAAATTTGGTTTATCTAAATATGTGGCGATTAACTTATTATCAAATAATTTTAAGTCTATAGAAAAATCCTCTCTTGCGAGGTCGACTAAATCAATTACTTTATCCTCTGAGGCTCCTTTAGAATAATAGAAAAAAAAAGAATTTGAATAATCATGTTCATCAATCAACTTTGATACTTTTGTTAAGTCTTTACCTAGTTTTCCGTAAAGGTTTTTATCAACAGTTATTTGAATAGGTATTTTTTTGCTTTTTTTATCTTCAATTATTTTAACATCTATTCCTCCGTCATTTGTTCCATCAGTAATAGAGACTGTTTCTATTTTCCAGTAATCCATTATGAAAGCCTTAATGAAATCATCAAATTGATCTTTAGTTAATCCATCAATCCAATTTACATAATTCTTGGTATAACTCATTATTTGACTTTATTAGCAGTTTTAATGGCCCCTGTGATTGACCAAGTAATAGTATTGTTAAAAATAAATAAATCATTTTTTAAAAATAGTTTCTTTTCTAATTAAACATTTTAACGTTACGAATTTCATATATCGCTAAAAGGGTTTAATTTGTTTTCAAAAAACATATAATTTAGAGTTCAATATTATTTATTCAGATAATCGTAATATTTGATATTAATTTCTTACACATGAGTCAAGAAAATAATGAGCTAAACACTAATGACCTCACTCCCCTACTCTCTTATATTCAAGAATGCCACGAAGGCGATCTTCTTTCCTTTACCCAAAGCTTGGACAAGACTGTTTTTATGTTCCACTTTATCCCATGGACACCTTTTCAGATTTGGAGCGGCAAAATTGCTGTCATATTCTCATGGAACTCAAAGAGGCAGTTATGGAAATTTACATCAATAATAATGGAGGTAGCTGTTTATGACTTTGCTATCTTCTTTGACCAGTTAGAATTTAAAGTAATATTTCATAGAACGAATTCTAAAACCTAATGCGAAATGCCTTAATAACACTTTGTATTACTGAATCAATTGACGAAGGTTCTGATATGGCACCAAGTGGTTTAGAAATATCACCTTTTGCAGCTATAAAAGCATAATTTTTGGCCAATAAATCAGATTGATTACCCCTTACCCAAGCTTCACTATACAATTCAGCTGCGATGTTAAGATTTCCCTCGCGAGCTAATATATCTCCAATAGATTCAAGAGTTTTGGATTGCTTAATTTCATTATTTGTTAATTCTACTCCCTTTAGCAAGTATAGCAATCGATTGTTTTCAGAGTAACTCTTTTCATTTATGTATGATAAATCATTTAGTACTTTTCCGTAGTCTATCATAAGAGTTGATACTTCCTCCACATATTTAGGATTGTCCGCCAAATTAGGATATTTTAAGTTTTCATAGAAACTTGAGTTTCCTGAACCAAATTCTGAGGATAGCTCAGCGTCAAACTGTTTGAATCCTAAACTTGTGTTGTACTCAAAAGCCTTCTCGTAAAAGGATTTGGAAGCCAAAAGAAAAGTCTCTCTTTGACTCCTCGGAACTTCATAAGTTTTGCGGTATAAATCTCTCGCCACCAGAGAGGCAAATCTTTTGGGAAAAATTTTTGATAACTTTTTTATGCCAAAACCTTTACTAACTAAAGTCTCCAATAAGGAACAACCTATGTATTCATAACCTTTTTCGAAGTTTTTGGATGACTCACTAATTTTACGTGCCAGAAAATATAGATCTAAATCGCTTAATTTGTTGCTGTGCCTTCCTGATTCTGGATGCATATCCATATAGGATAATAATTTAGCATCATCAATTTGACCATTGATGATTTTTATAAATAATTTGTTAATCTTCTCTGGTATCTGAACCTTCCGCAACAAATCAAACAATCTACTATTGCTATTATAAAAAGACCCCTGTTGGCTTTCCCCATGATAACAAGTCCCAACCACTCTACCAAATAAGTTTACTAATGGACTTCCACTAGCCCCACCAATTACGGTATCTTCAGATAAAAAGCTCGAAGAGCTGACAGATCTTGCTATTTCCCTTCCCCTTACCGCAATTGTAGACTCATTCTCTTTTGTAAAATAAAAATGAATATATTCATTTCTGGACATTGTTCTGAAGTGAATGTCAAACGGTGTTATGAGTTTCATTGCTTCAGTCCATTTTTGGGATTCTTTGATTTTCAAAAGAGCCAAATCCACTCGAACTTTATTTCTTTTACTTGGGGGATTGAATTCTCCTCCTACGAAATCAAATTGAAATTCTGGTTTGCCAGGAATTTCTGGAAACTTGATTTTTAAATTGGTTTTCAGTTTACCGTTTGAGTCAATCAAATTGTGGTAGGCAGTTACTAAGAGCCCATTAGATGAAATCACATAAGCCGAAGCAATTCCAATTGTCCCGACAGAATATTTATACTTTGACTTTATTTGCGGCTTCGTTTGAGCCAACTCTTCCTTTATCTGACAAGAAAATTGCGCACTTAAAGAGTTAGCAAAAAAAAGTATGAGACAAGAAAATAGATGGAAATGTTTAGTCACTTGAATTAGAGTATAAGATTGTAACTGTATGAACATATTTGTTCTTTAATTTACCATTTCCTGAAATAGTAACCGGACTAATCTCTAGTTCTCCTGAACCCTCTTTGGACTTTTCTATAGTGAATTTGAGTTCTACAGTTAATTCATCCGCTACAAGTTTAAATGAACCATCGCTTGTTGCAGTAGCCGAATAAGCTGACTCCACAATCATTTTTTTAAGCTTATCTCCTAATGACGCTTTTTCCGCACTTGTTGCCGCTCCATCTGGATTGTTTTTCAACTTAACAGTTACCTTCGAACTACTTTCTCGAGTTTTCTTCTTTCCAAAAGTGAAGATAAATAGTTTAACAGACCCTCCATATTCTCTTGTTTCTACTCCTTCGAATTGTACAGTTGCGCTTTTGAAATCAGGTAAATTTTTGGAGTCAATCTCTCTTTCCGCTTCGCTTAAAGCGACCTGAATTTCTTTAACGACTTTTTTGAGTTCAAGCTGTTGTGATTTTAAAGAAGTAATTGCTAATAATGCCAACACTAAAATTAGATTTCTCATAAGTCATAGATTTTAATTAATTAGTATGTTCTAAGTTGTTATAAAATTTAATTTATTAAATACCCAGTTGTAGGAATTCTATAGAAATGGGGGAAGTAAGTTGTAGGAAGTCAATACTTTGGAGTACTTAAATATAGAAAATGAGTATGGAAACTCATTGCAGGAAAACCTTAGAATTTCTGGGGTTTTTCTGCAATTTGGAGGGATTTTAGTGTGCTTTTATTAACAATAGCAGTTTTTATGCCATTTCATACACTTTCACCTCCCCCACTCTGCGGGTTCGGTAAAATAGTATTCCATTACCTTTTTGGAAGAAGTTTTTAAAAAGAAAAAAATCAAGGAAGATTGTAACAACTTTGCCAGCGCACCATCTCGCTCAAAAAAGAAAAGGTCTACAAGACCTTACCTTTTTATGACGTACCCAAAGCTCAAGTTACATAACGCGGTACATTATGATACATTTTGTATTATTGGTTTAGCCAGTGGCTGAAGCAATAATCAAGAAAGATGATGCGGCTGCCATTATACCGTTAAGGTTGAATCAAAAACGTAAGTCATAATTCTATTATGTAAAATATCCCTCTGTAACTGATAAAATAAAATGTACAATTAAATAAGCGCTTGTGAGTAAAATAAAATTTCCAAGCACTTGCTACCCGCTGTGTTCCTAGAAACTTTTCTTTAGTTTCTATTTTACATAATGTATTGCTACAATCCACTTCGCTTACCAAACTACGGTACTTACTTGACTCTCATCTTTCAGTATACCATGACGGAAATACATTGTTGACCGTATTATGGGTTAATTGTTCAAGCCTCTCTCCATTTGACTCAATGATGAATATTTGGAAATTACTAGAATTCCTTTTCGACGAAAAGGCGATTCTTTTTCCATCTTTTGACCAAGAAGATCCATAAAATATGGGTGGAGCGCCATCATAATATGGAACAAAAGGATTTCGCTTTGCAGATTGATTGTTGGTGAGATTTTTTCTTTGGGTTCCATCCGCATTCATGGTATATAAATCTATATATTTACTTTTGGCATCCCGATGTATTACATGAAAGGCAATTTTGTCTCCTTTCTGGGACCAGGAGAAACCAAACTCATCAATCTTAGGGGTATTGGTAATATTTTTGATATTTTTCCCATCCCCATCCATTATATAGAGGTCAGAATTTCCCGACCTGTCAGAGCCAAATAAGATTTTTTTTCCATCACTGGACCATTGGGGACCAAAGTCGGACCCTTTGGTGTTTGAGATATTTTCATCTGTTGATCGCTCCAAATCCATAACAAAAATCTCAAAATCACCTTGAAAATATGGAGCCCTTTTTGTGTCCACTTTATTATAGGTTACTTTTTTGCTATCAGGAGACCAAGAGCCAACATAAGTATAATGAGGACCTATGGTGAATTTGCGTTGCTGGGTAAAATCACTATTGGCAATGGCTATTTTATATCCTCCGTACTTATAGGTGCCAAAAATCACATGTTTTCCGTCAGGAGAAAATTTAGGTGAGCTATTGGCTCTTCTGGGAACAGCATCAAAAGTATGCTGCTTCAATCCATTTCCATCTGGGTAAACTGAGAATATTTCAAAAGAGGCTACATTTTTATTCCCTATTTCTGAATCAAAATAGATGCGTTCACGTTCTTGATGTTGTCCAGAAGATGAAAAGCTAAATAGCAGAACGATTATCAAGGGAAACAACTGAATTATATCCCTATATAATGGTTTAGTAATGCTCAATGCGTTTTTGGAAAAATTCATAAATCAGAATTCATTTTGCCACAAATTAATTGAGCAATTGCAAATGGAAACACATTTTGTGATAAACTGTGAAATTTGAGAAAGTTTGTTTATAAAATAACGCTCAAGGGTTGGGAATCACCCACCAATTTCCTCCAGATAAGATATAATATTGGTTTTATAAGACCTCCCTGAAGTAAATTCCAAACCAGTTTTAAGCTTGATTTTGTAGTAGGAATTGCTCAAATAAAAACAACCCTGGATATATCTCTTGTTAAGCATCAAAGATCTATGAACTCGTACAAATTCTTTGGCAGATAGTTCATTTTCTATGGCGTTCATGGTAGCCCTATAAAGGTGCTTTGCCGAATCTGTGTGGAGTTCCAAATAATTGCCTTCTGACTTCATAAATATGATATCCTCAGTATCAACATGCAACAATCTTCCATTTTTTTTGATTGTGAAGTCGGTTCGGTGGTTTACACCTCCATCTTGCTTAAGTTCCTTGAAAAGATTGTCCAATATATTACGCAATTCGTAGGTTTTGTCAGCTTTCTTAAGTGATATCATTCTCTCAAGAGAAGTATCCATCCGTTCTTGGTCAAACGGTTTTAATAGGTAATCCACCGCATTGACCTCAAAGGCTTTGAGCGCAAAGGAATCATAGGCAGTAGTAAAAATAACATAAGGAACCTTATCAAGTCTTTTCAACACGGAAAAACCATTTAAATCTGGCATTTGGACATCGAGGAAAATAAAATCGGGTTCTTTTAGTTTAATGCTTTCAATAGCTTCTTTCCCATTTCTGCACTCTGCCACAACCAAAACATTACGGTGCTTTTCCAGTAATTTGAGCACACGTTGTCTTGCCAGGTACTCATCATCGATTATAATACAACGCAGTTTCATTTAAATCGTCTTAAAGGGAAGGGAAATTTTGGCTATATATAATTCGGAATGTGTAAGACCAAATTCAAATTTGAAGAGATTCCCATAAATCCCTTCAAGTCGCTTTCTAATATTTTTAAGCCCTAAACCGGTTCCCTTTTCCATCACTGATTGACTGCTTTCTTCCAAGGTATTTGATACTTGCATCATTACATATTCCACCCCTTGAGTCTCCTCAAATACCTTTTCAATTTCAATGGTGATTTTTCCATATTTCGTGGCAGTCACCACTCCATATTTAATAGCATTCTCTATCAAAGGCTGCAATATCATATTGGGAATTTCTGCGCCTAGGAGTTCTTTGGGGACTATATATTCAATTTGCATTTTATCAATGTATCGGATTTGTTCCAAATCCAAGTAATGTTTGATGAATTCTATCTCATTCTTTATAGTGGTCATCTGCTCCATTTCGTTTTCCAGCAGGCTCCTGAGCAAGGTCCCTATTTTGGTCAACATTTTTTGGGCTTTTTGAGTGTCTATATCGATCATGGAGGAAATGGAGTGAAGGGTGTTGAAAAGAAAATGCGGATGCAACTGCATCTGTAGCGTATTGATTTGGGCATTTATTAGAGCTTGTTGATTTTTAAGGTATTGTTTTTGGTAGTCTGCCCCTAAAAATAAGGCAATGATGACCAATTGCTCGATCAAGCTCGAAAAGCTACCCACTGCTAAGGCAACGATTCCGTTGGGCCCAAAAAAATTCTTCATATATCCCGTATCCATAAAATAGATCAAATCGTAAACTTTTGTGGACAAGGCCCTGTGAAGCGCCGAAATAATCACAATGCAAGCTATTATGCCCATCCAACCAAGTATTGTTTTTCTCTTGGAAGTTATTTTTTTTGTAATGCTTCCTATCCATGGTGCCAGAACCAGCCACAATGTATAATTGACTGATATTTTTAAACTGATGAACAACCAACTAAAGGGAAAATTGTAATCATTGACCAAGTGGCTGGTATATTCTTTTGCAATAAAAAAACAGCACACAATAAAAACGGCAACTCCCATTTTACCAAAAGCAATGGGCAAATTTTTATAACTTTGGAAGAGTTGCTTCAGCATACTATCAATTTACCTTTCTAAGGTATAAAAATGAATTAATTCATGTTTTTATTTTCTAAGATGATGAGATACGTTTACACATTCGGTTTGCTTGTTTTTCTTTTGTTCCTTTCCTGTAAAAATGGAAAAAGGGAAACCATAAATGACGATGCCAAAACGGAGGTAAAACCTAAGGACATCAGCGAACTATCCTATCAGGAAATTTTTTATCTGTTACATGAGGAAAATGAATATGGCATCGATTATCATGGAGAAGTTTTTGGCCAAGATGCATCAAAAAAAGTTAGTTTGATCAACCTAGATCCCAATGGTTGTGGCAATGGAGTTGCATTGCAAAGTACCGAGGGCGAAATGACCATAAAAACAGCGGTCAAAGTGACTTTCAATTTTCCTGGAAATCCCGCCAAAGAAATCCATCGACTTTATACGGTGAAACCGAAAGAAACCATTCCAGTCGGAAATTCCAAACTTTGCTATAATGGCTCTGAATATATTATCCAGCGTGAAGTGGTCTCAGCCGGCTACAAGGAAGAAACCTAAAATTGGCTACCAACCACCGGATGGTCCCGGTGCAACACCCTTTAATCTTACATAAATTGTAGTCTTACCATGCTCTCGTTGAAGATGGGAGGTCATTATTAAAATAGATTGTAGCCTTGACATTTTGTTGCCAAAAAATTCGATTTCCTCGGCAAGGTCTTCTACACGAAGTTTTTGAATTCCTGATCGGATGAAAGCAAAAGAATTTTCCATTTGGGCAATTACCTCCTTTTTTTCCTTGGTATCTGTTATAGGATTAGGGTCCGGTGTCTCCAATTTAACCACCGATGCAAAAAGATAATTGGCCCCAGAAGTATGTGCCATTTGTTCAGCAAAATCCCGTAGCTCAGTTGTTGGTTTAAAACTATAATGTGTTTCGGGCATTGCTTTGGCAGTTTCCACTACCATTTTCGTCATGCCGTCCCAGGCAGTCAATATATTTTCTTTTTTGACTTGTGCTTTGGAATAACAGAATGAAAGCACCAATAATAGTGTAAAGCACTCTTTGACCATTGTTTTTTTCATGGAATATAAATTTTAATTCATCCCAAAGTAGGACCGTAAAAGCATCTTTAATAGGACAATGTGACCAATGTTCTTTTTTGGGGTGAAAATCAGAATACCCCTCCAATTAATCACAATATGGCCTGTTTATCACAATCCGCTACCATAAAACTATTTTACTGTATAGATTGCCCAAAAAATGTTGACAATGAATAAAATCAAAAACAAATTGACCATAATACTTGTAATTTCTTTGATGACCATATCATGCAAGCAAAAAACAAGTTCTGATCAAGTTGAAGAGCAAGATGGTTCAATAGTGGATTCCACATTGGTAAAAAAGAAGGAAGAGAAAACGGGGACACCAGATTTAGGGCCTAGCTTTAACCCGATAGACTCAGAAATTGCTTACTATTCCTATGTTGACGGGGCTCAAAATATGGCCAGGATCTTTATTTCAGATTTGGATGGCGGTAATCTACGTGAGGTTTCCACTTTAGACTCAATTGGTTTTCACACCGAGCCTAAATGGTCACGAGATGGAAAAAAAATTGCTTACACAAATTTTGTGAACGATGGTGCAAAGATTATGGCAGTAACCACCGATGGAAATAGCCTTGAAGAACTTGCAAAAGTGACCGAAAATGGTTTTCATATGTTTACTTCATGGGATTTATCCGGTGAGGGATATTTTTTCTTTCATTGGCCAAAAGAGGGATTTACTCCAGATGCATATTACGCCAAAGGAGGTAAAGTAGAACGGCTTACCGAAAACGGAAGAACAAATAGGCCACATATGACCGAAAGTGGCAAACTTTATGTCAATAGAATAGACGATTTGGAAAATTATGTTGTAACAAAACAATTGTTCGATCTAAAAACAAAGAGTACCCTTGACATTCCAAAGCTGGAAGGTGAATTCATAACAGGGGGTCATGCAATAAAATCGGTAGAAAATGAAGATTCAACTACTCTCATTTTAGAGGATTTGGAGGGAAATGATTTAAAGGAGTTGGGCATAGTCCCCTATAAAGGGATTATGTTTACCACCATTGACAAAGACTTAAAACATGTAGCATACAACACCAGTTTTGAAGAAGGGGCGGAGATACATTTATTGGAAATTTCTTCAGGCGAAATCATAAAACTAACAGAAAATTAAAAAAACTTCTCATGACCATAAGCAAACATTTTTTAAGTCTTTTGCTATGCCTGGGTTTTTTATTTGTTCATGCCCAGCAAAAAGTAGTTGAACTGCCCTTGGGACAGAAAAAACTATTGGTCAGAGTTACTGAACCGGAGAAGTTTTCGCCTGATAATACTTACCCAATATTGTTGGGACCGGGATTGGATGGGGGAAGTCTAAATTTGGGATGTAGATATTTTGGCTCCAATTCTGAAAAACATGGGTGGATATTGGTTGAAAGTCTTGTACACATGGAGAACAGGACAGCAATCAAAGTTTTGTTGGATTATTTAGAGAAAACTTATTCTTTGAACGAACTTTTCATTCTGGGGTTTTCTGCCAATAGCGAAGATGCCTTTCAAATTGCTTCTATTTACAATAATCACTTTACAGGTGTTATTAGCATGCCGAGAAATCCAAATATCAATGATCTGGAGTCACTTAAGCGACTTGCAAACAAAAAGGTTCTAATGATTGTTACTGAAAAAGAGTAATACGTCTAGATTCCAATAAAATGAAAGTCAGATAACATGCTGATATATATCATTGTAGGTCATAGTTTTCAAGAATACTTTTAGGGGTTATAAAACTTGAAAATCATGAAATCGCTAACATTCCTTTTTTCTTTTTTACTATTAGTAGCGACATACGGGCAAAACGCCGAAGACGAAGTAAAGAAAACCGTTGTAGGGTTTGAATTGGATGCGGTGCCATACATATTTGAGGGATACTATGCTTCTGCCTGGGTGGGCCACGAGCATTTTAGATACAGGGCGGTAATTACAAAGATTGAAACACCAGATTTTATCCTTGAAGATGGTTTTACCAATAATGAAATGAAGGTCTATGCGGCCATTGTGGATTACTTTTTCAAACCTGACTTTGAAGGCTGGTGGATTGGACCCGGATTGGAGTATTGGGACGCAAGCATACAAACCGACGCCAAATTGGAAACAGCAGAATACAACAATACCATTTTCACACTGGGCGGCGGTTATGTTTGGAAATTTTACAAGAACTTTTATCTAAACCCCTGGGCAGCTGCACATCTCCGTATTGCAGGTGATAAAGAAGTACTGGTAGACAACAGCATCTATGAAACACCGCTCCTAATCCCTGAAATCTCACTTAAACTAGGCTGGCATTTTTAATCTTCAATGTCCAAAAAAGAAAACCATGAAAATAATAGCGGTAACCCCTGAAAATGCAACAAAAGAGACCTTCTTCTGTATCAAAGACCGAAAAAGACAGGGATTTAAAGACAAGGCCCAGTGGTATGAAAAACGTTATGCTGAAGGTTTACGAATAAAGATACTCAAGAACGATGAAGGTAAAATGATTGGTTTTATTGAGTATGTTCCTGCAAAAAATGCATGGCGCCCAGTAGATGCCGATAACTATATGTTTATCCATTGCACCTACATATACTCAAAAAAAGAACGAAGTAAAGGGTTTGGTTCAATGCTCATTCAAGATGCAGAAAATGAAGCAAGAACATTAGGGCTTGATGGTTTATGTGTCATAACCAGTAACGGTGGTTGGCTGGCCAATAAGACACTTTTTGAGAAAAACGGCTTTCAGCAAATTGAAGCAAAGGATCGATTTGAACTACTATCGAAAACATGGAACAACAACAGCAAAAAACCAAAGTTTTACAACTGGACAAACCAACAAGGAAAGTATAAAGGTTGGCATTTGCTTTATGCAGACCAGTGTCCGTGGAGCGAAAAGTCGGTAACCGCCATACTTAACGTTGCAATGGACCATGGAGTAGATCTAAAAGTGTCCAAGATAAAAACCGTAAATGAGGCTAAGATGGCACCTTCTGGCTTTGGGGTTTTCAATCTATTGCATAATGGCAAATTACTGGATGACCACTATTTAAGCGCTACACGATTCCAAACCATTTTGAAAAAGGAACTCAGCATTTAAGAATTAGACCATTTTTACGTTCCACTTTATTCCCATGGACACCCTTTCAGATTTCGAGCATCAAAAAAAGGCCAAACTAGTTCAACCATCTAACCGCAATTAGAGCTAGGCGCTATTGTTCAGGTACCAAGCGTATAAGTCTACCGGGGCCCTCTACCACAATGTATAGATACCCGTCTATACCCATATGTGCGTCACGTACCCTGCCTATACCATCCACCAGCGTTTCATGGCCAATAACCTCGTTGCCATTCATCTTTAAACGATGAAGGTATTCGAATTTGAGCGAGCTGACGAACAGGTCGTTTCTCCAATTTCCATAAAAATTGCCAGATACAAATGTCATTCCGCAAGGAGCAATGGAAGGGGTCCAGTAGTATATGGGTTGTTCCATACCAGCTAATGCAGTAAGGTCTGTAAATATGGTGCCATCATAATTGATACCGTATGAAATAACCGGCCAACCATTATTGTTCCCTGCTTCCAAGATATTGATTTCATCACCGCCCTGAGGCCCATGTTCGCCTTCCCAAACTGCTCCGGTTTCCGGATGCAAGCTCATGCCTTGGGGATTACGTGTGCCGTAGGTGAAAATTGAATTGACAGCTCCCGAAGTATTATAAAAAGGATTATCGGTAGGGATTTGACCATCGTCATGGATACGGTGTATTTTTCCGATAGCATTGTCCAATTCCTGGGGGTAAACCTCTCTGAATCCACGATCACCAACGGAAACATATAGGTAGCCATCGTTATCAAATTCTAGTCTTGAGCCATAGTGGTGGGTACTACCAAGATATGGAAGTGCCGTAAATATGTTCTCCACTTGAACCAAACTGTTACCCTCTAACCTACCCCTTGCCACTGCGGTGGTCCGCTCGGATGCATTATTGGGGTTGGCCCGAGAATAGGATAGATACACAAATGCATTATTTTCAAAATCTGGATGTACGATTACATCCAACAGTCCCCCTTGTCCTTGTGAAACTACAGCTGGGGCACCGGTAATTGCTGTCAGTTGCTTGTCATTATTAACCAAAAATAGTCCTCCCCCACGCTCGGTCACTAAAATTTCACCAGTGGGCAATTGTGCTATCCCCCAAGGAATGCCGGGAATCTCATCGGTTAAGGTTTCCAATCGAAATGTAAGGTCATCGGATGAGATTAAGCCTGATAAATCAGGGTTCTCCTCCTCCAACATCGCCTTGGTTTTTCCATCGATTTCGGTAAGTATAAAGGTGGTCAAATCTTCGATTGCTTTAGCACTTAAAGCAGACCCGTATGCTGGCATACCATTGCTCGCGTATCCATCGGTTATTGAGTTTATGACATCGTCCTGAGCACTGCCGTAGGTCCACTCGCGTTCCACAAATGAGCCCAGGTCTTGTCCATGGCAACCTCCACAGTTGTTTCTATAATTGAGGGCAGCATCTCCTGAATCCACAATTTCATTGACTGGATCAATTACATCTTCGGGCGACACGGGTTCCAGCGAATTATTGCAGCTTAGCAGTACTGACAAAAACGAGAACAACACCAATTTCGTGGATGTTTTTAACCATTGGTGCGCATACTTTAATTTGAAAATTATCTCAAAAAACGGATTTGGGGTGATTGGGGCCATAATTGTCCATTTTAGCACTTTGTGTATCAACGTTACATATATATATGTAACGTTGACAATTAAAATAAAGTATTGCGTTGGGAAGTCAAAATGATACTGGTTATCAGTAGATTACTGCCATGTACCTATGGGACTTCATCCGAGTTTTATGGCTTGGGTCTAAGATCTTCAATCACCTTTGCATCTACCCAAAAGATATCTACATTTTCGTAATCATTCGAACCTATATTCCTGTTAAAGAACAAATATTTGCCATCGGGTGTCACCGTCGCTGCGGCTTCCCATGCTTCGGTATTAATGGCTTCACCTAAATTTATGGCAGTGCCCCAAGAACCATCTTCTTGTCGAAAACTGATATAGAGGTCAGAATCTCCAAAACCACCTTCACGTTCTCCATCAAAAATTAGGTAAGATTCATCAGGAGCAATGAAAGGGTGCGCATTCATTCTTCCTGTATTGATTGTTTTTCCAAATGGTCGGGGGGCTTCGCGTTTCCCTTCTATAAGTCTTGAATAACGAAGGACCCCATCTCCGTTGGGCATACCTATCTCATCAAAAACATAGGTCCCTTTTGATGAGGACGTCATGCGCATGATCTGTATTTCCTCGAAGGGAGACCCAAGACGCTCTATCTCTGACCAGCCTGTCTCGGTTCGTTTCTTATATCGTTTGCCCAAATGCATTGTTTTGCCATCAGGCGAAATAAAAGGCTGCCCTACCCTGCTTGAGATAACGGACTGCTCCCATTGCTCATTTTTGTACTCAAATACCACGAATTCCTGTTTTTCACTACCCGGAACTTCTCTTATAAAGTAAAACTCTTTTAAGTCGGGTGTAAAAACCCCGCCATATTCCCAGTTTTCGCTTGTAACTGTCCCAGGAGCAAAAGGTTTTGGTACCAAACCAGGTACTTTTTGCCCTAAATATGGACTTTTAACTACAGTTTCATTCAATTGTGCCAACCAGCTAATGCTTCGCATCACGGTCATAGGGAATGCAGTTCCGTGATTTCCATCAATCACTTCTTTTAGTACGGTTAAACCGTCATCTCTTCTATCATTTAATAATTTAATAAAAGCCTCAATAGGCTCCATCATCGTTTCTTCTAATGAACCATATGAAATGAAAACATTGGCATTAAGACTCGAGCTTCTATTTGAGGTTTCATAAGGTCCGAATTTCGTATTAAGTTCAGATAGATATTCAACTTCATTTTTGATTGATGGACTACCAATAATGTAATTATTAAAGGTATCCGGTTGAGACAATAGTACATAAGCACCAAATTCACCACCCATTGAATAACCGAAATAGGTACGACTATTTGGGTCAGTACGATACGTATTGTCCATATAGGGAATAATATCATTACGAATAAAACCCAGATGATTATTGCCTTGTCCAAATTGAAATTTTGTTTGAATTTCAGGTTTATTTGATTTACGAAAACTGTAATCTCGGAACCGACTAACATGTTCTCCTACTTCTTTTTTTAGACCTTCATCAATGTCTTTCTGCCAAGAGATTCCAACTAGAATAATCTCTTCCAACATGTATTCTGTTGAACCGGATAACATCTCCATGTTCCACATTGCATCGGTTGTATAAATTACAGGATACGATTTATCATTGTTTTCTGAATACGCCTCTGGTAGCTTAATATAAAGTTCGTATTGTCTATTGGCCTGCGTATCCTTTAATGGAATTACCTGTATTCGTGGTAACTCTAAATAAGACGGTTCTAATTTTACTGAGTTCTTTTCTTGAGCAAATACCGTGTTTATCGATACGAGGTAAATCAATAGTAATAATTTAAAAGTTTTCATATTTTCTACCTTTTGATATGAATTATTGCTTTGGTCTAAGGTTTTCAATAATTTGAGCATTTACCCAGAATATATCTACATCTTCGTATTTATCTGTTGGTTTTATTTTACCCACATCTCTATTGAAAATTAGATATTTTCCATCTGGAGTAACAATCGCACCAAATTCTGAAGTTTCGGTGTTGATTTTGTCTCCCAGGTTAATGGCCTCACCCCAAGAACCATCCAACTGTCGAAAGCTTACATAAATATCAGCCTTACCATAACCGCTATCTCTTCTTCCATCCCAAAGAAGATAAGATTCATCTGGCGAAATGAACGGATGGGCATTATACTTTCCCGTATTAACCTCTTTACCAAACGGTTTTGGTTCCTCACGTTTTCCATCAACTAATCTTGAATAACGAAGGAGGCCTTCACCCATTGAATCAAAAACATAGGTTCCTTTCGCCGAAGTTGTAAGTAGCATGATTGGGTAGTCTTTAAATGGAACGCCAAGGCTTTTTATCTCTGACCAATCCCCAGTTTCTGTACGCTCCTTATATCTAGTACCTAAATGCATGGTCTTCCCGTCGGGAGAGATAAAAGGTTCACCCACTCTTGGTGAAACTACTGACGTGTGCCACTGATTATTCTTGTTTTGAATAACAACAAACTCCATTTTTTTATCCTTATCAGTTTCTCCAACTTCTCTGATAAAATAAAATTCTTTTAGATCGGGTGTGAAGACACCAAACGTTTGCCAATCTTTTGTAGAAACAATTCCTGGAGCAAATAATTCGGGTAATAAGCCTGGTGGTTTTTGACCAAGATAGGGACCTTCCAAAACCAAGCTTGCAGGTTTAACAGCATCAATGACTTTAGCATCTACCCAATAAATGTTCGACAACTCCCCTTCTTCATTATACCGGCTAAAAAACAAATATTTCCCGTCCGGAGTCAGACTTGGGCAGGTTTCTGTATAATCGGAATTTACGGAAGTACCCAGATTAATGGGTTGGGTCCAACTCCCATTGGGCCTTTTAAAACAAACGTGAATATCCCTGTCTTTGGTTTTATCATTTTCTTTTTTGGCATCCACCAGAATAAAATCCTGAGATGGGGAAATAAATCCGTGAGTCCCGTATTCAATGCCAAGTTCATGCACTTCAGGATAGCTGCCATTTTTATTGGGGGCATAATACATCTTTCCCTTTGAGATACTAGTATAAAAAAGATCGCCATTCTTCGCTACGTTCGGATAAAAGACAAGATCTTCATTTATGGGTGAATCAAGTGGTTCGGCTTCGCTCCAAGACTGACCCAAACGTTGGGCAATCCATATTTTCTCATCTGAAAAAATGGAATCATAAGCTGCAAAGAACAATTTGTTGCCCTGGGGATTTACAAAGGCCTCAAATTCACTCTTCTTCTTACCCTTGGTAAATGTTATTTTTTTGGGAGTCGTCCATGTACCCTCCTTGAGCTCTGAAAAATGCACCTCTTGAGGGCTATCTTCTTTTTCCCCTGAGAAATATAGTTCCTTGAAATCTGGAGAAAAGGAAACGGCATACTCATAACGTCCGTTTACCGAAACAAGCCCAGGAGCAAACAGCTGGGGAGTCATTCCCGGTGGCTCTTGTCCAAAATAGGAAGTTTCTTCGGACGTGGATTCATTGTTTTTTGCATGCTGTTTTTTAGTATCGCAGGCATTTAAAAATAGTGCCCCTATAAACATCCAAATGAAATACGCTTTTCTCATTTCTTAGTTTTTGATAATAGTGGCTACTTCTTGGCAAATGCCGGTATGATCGTTTCAAAAATTGGAGTCATGATTTTATCATCGTCTCGGTCATGACCATTGATGACAATGGTTAAACCAAGTTCTTCTACTACCAGAACACGTTGTCCTCCGCCTCCCCAAGCAAGAGTCGCATCATAGCTTCTATTACCGACTTTTACAGGTGTGTAGTACCAAAAATACCCGTAAAGATAATTTTTAGGCATCCAATCTATTGCAGGTCTTTCCAAGCCACTTGTGGCTTTTTCGAGATATGCGACAGAAATAAACTGTTTCCCATTCAATTTACCTTTGTTTTGCACCAAATGCCCCAATTTAATCATGTCACGAGACATGATACTGGCACGCCATCCTGCTTGTGGTAAGCCACTTGCGTGTTTTGACCATTTATAATCGGTAATACCAAGCTTATCAAGTAACTCATTTTTAATAAAGTCCTCAACTGTTCCCGGTACAACGGCGTCTATAACCGTCATCACCATCATGGGATTGAAATTACCATACAAAAAGACCTGAGACTCATCAGTAATGGGTTTGCTGTATTCAAGTAGTGTTTGAACCAGCCCCTGCCCTTTCAATTTAACGGAATCATTCTCAATTTCCTTCCATTTTTCTCTATCAATGGTTAGTCCTCCATGCATTGTCAATGCTTTATGAAGTGTGATTTTTTCTACTCCCTTTGTAAATTTCTTAGGGTTCGTATCTTTTAGAAAACTAATTAAAGGTTTGTTTAGATCTTCCATAGTTAGATAACCCAGCTGAATTGCCCTACCTAAGATCAAACTGGTGTAGCCCTTTACCGCAGATGCTTGTCCATGTGGCAAATCGATACGACCTTTTTTGTAATAAGATTCATATACCAATTTGTTCTTATGCGAAATGAGCAACGCATCGTAATTACCGTATTTGCCATCAAAAATCTCTTGAGAGACCTTTAAAATTGAATTTTTATCATGATCGGAAAGTTTTAATTTGCCCACTCTTATTCCATCATTTCTTTCTATTGGAGCAGCATTTGTATAGGGTTCTTCGAGATTCGGAATATCCCTGAATGGTAGCGCAGCTTCGTCGGCAGTTGCCTTTGGTGCCTCACTATCGGTATGTTGGGCAAAACTGTGGGTTGCTACAATTAGGAATAAGAAAAGTGGTAATCCTGCTATGTTTTTCATTGTTTATTCTGTTTGTTGTCTAAAATAACATCAGATAAATAGGTTCCTCTGTATTACAAATCTGGCTTTTGATTCCCATCCATCCAATCTAAATTTTCCCAACTGCTCCATACGCTAGTGAACTGCTCGAAGAGGCGGATTGTAATGATTATCTTGCGCCTTTAACCGCATCAAGACAAGCTTGAGACATCTACTATACTTTCTTCTCATATGTCCCGTATTATTGGTAACCTCTTGTTCCCAAAACCAAGAGTCTATTTTTACGCGATACAGGACGGTATTTCAAATAGGAGATCAACCTGAATGGGCGACCAAAAACTTGAATGCTAGACAATGGGAAAAACGCATGACATTAGTGCCAGATGGTCAGATTTTCTGGTCTAGAACGAAAATCGATATTCTAAAAGCTCCAGAAACATTAAAACCTTATGGTCTTCGATTGGAAGTCTATGGTGAGTATGAAGTATTTTGGGATGGCGTCTTAATAGGTAAAAATGGAAATCCTGGTCAGGAAGCAGATTTACCCCCGGAAGGTAAATTGTGGACCACTTTTACAATACCTACCCATTTGACCAATGCAGGTGAACATGTAATGGCCTTGCGTTTGAGCAATTATTATTATCCGGATCATATTGGCAATTACGGTCTGAAGATTGATTATTATGATGATTTATTAACAGATAGACTCATTCAAAACTCCTATATGCATGTGTTTGCAGGGGCTTTTCTCATTACTGCCATCTATTTTCTTTTTCTATTCATCGGTAATAAAAAAGAATACCCTGCGCTTATTTTTAGCATCAGTTGTTTGCTCTTTTTTGGCTTAACAATGACCCATTTTGTGAAAACGACTGTGCCGATTCATTATAGCTTGCATGTCGTGCGTTTAGAAGTAATCACGAGCCTAATGTTCGGTATTTCGTTTTTAATTCCACTCTATTTTTCCATGCAGTTCCCCTACCCCAAATGGAAACTCTTCTTAGGTATTTACACCGCTATTCTTTTGTTTATATTCTCTATTGAGCACCACTTATTTGATCTCACCATATTAAATATGACGCTGAGCTTGTTGCTGTTTTCCCTATGCATAGCAGTTTTTGGGGTTTATAAAAGAGCAAAAGGTGCGCTTCTGGTGTTGCTTACCTTACTCCTTTGTATATTCATTCGCCATTATGTTTCATTAAATATTAGTCTTTTCACAGGTTTTAGTCTAATTCTGCTTAACATGTTGTATTTGCTATCCCTACGAATCAAAGAACAACGGTTGGCCTATGAAAATTCATTGGTCCAATCTACGAGACTGCGCTTAGAATTACTTAAAAAGAATATTCAACCCCATTTTCTGATGAACACGCTCACTTCATTGATAGATTGGATAGAAGAGACCCCAAAAAAAGGTGTTTTGTTTATAGAGGCCCTGGCCAAGGAATTTGATTTGCTGAATCAGATAGAAAACCAAACCTTAATACCGATTAGTCAAGAAATAGCGCTTTGTCGTGCGCATTTGGAAATCATGGAATATCGAAAAGAAGTGAACTATTCTTGGGAGGAAGAAGGCATCAATCCTGAGCAAAAAATACCTCCAGGAATTCTTCATACTTTGTTGGAAAACGGAATTACGCATAGTCTACCTCTGAAAGATAATAGCATCAAATTTAAACTACATTTTGAGTCAAGTGCTGATTATGATTGCTACACATTTTTAACCTACGCCGAGATTGTAAAGCAAGCTTCAGCTCAAAGACAAGAAGGTACGGGACTGAAATACATTAAAGCCCGCCTTACGGAAAGTTATCATGACCAATGGGAACTTACTTCAGAACCCGCACATCATGGTTGGAAAAATGTCATAAAAATATACAGGTAAGAAGATGAACGTTTTAATTGTTGAAGATGAATTAAGAATCGCCAAAAGAATTGAACGAATGACTCGTGACATTTTTGGAAGTACGCTACAATCCCTAAAACATATAAATACACTACATGAAGCATTACGTCATATTGAAAACAGTGAATTGGACCTTGTTCTCCTGGATCTAAACCTTAATGGCGACAATGGCTTTGATCTTCTTACCAAGGCAGTTTCTGGGTCTTTTCATACTATTATTATTTCGGCTTATAAGGATCAAGCAATAACCGCCTTTGAACATGGCGTTTTAGATTTTGTTCCCAAACCTTTTAACCAAGATAGGTTGCTACAAGCCTTTAATAGAGCAACCGCGAAAGAAAAGGCAGAAAACAGCAAAATCAGATTTTTGGCGATAAAAAAAAAGGGCAGGATGCAATTAGTGCCTATTGAGGATATTATTTATATAAAAGGTGCTGGCGTCTACACCGAACTCTTCTTAACGGATGGAAGAAAAGAATTGCATGATAAATCCCTCGAAAAACTGGAACAACTCCTATCCTATTCTTTCGAAAGGATACATAAATCATATTTAGTGAAGATGTCGGAGATCAAGGAAATTAATGTTTCATCTGGAAGTAAATATATGGCTGAGTTGAAGAATGGCGAACGCATCCCCATCGGAAGAACTAAATACAAAGACATTAAGGCAAAGTGGCTTTAAAGTAGCTTTGATCCAATCTTCAAGAATAAAATTTTCAATTAAGATTGGTTACGGAACACCTAATTAGAAGAACATTCCTAATTGCATTCGGGCACTTTTCCTTCAAGAAACATGAGGTTCCAAGCAGTTTCGTAGCCAAGTTTATGAGCTCGCCATGAACGCCAAGCTGCAGAAGATATGTCCGTTGGCTCCACACCTAGATTACATTTCCCTGTTAACAAGGTATAGATATATGAGCCCGAAGCTCTATCTAAATCACGACTCATATGCCAGTTATCACGATAAGCGGAGTCTGCTATATTCAACTCTAGCATTTGAGCGTATAATGCTCTTATGGGTACTGCTCTGGCGGTTGGTAATTCGTTTTCACGAATCATATAAAGTGCCACACCTAAATCCGTTCCGTTTTCTGACTGAGAGCCTCTCTTGTCGATTCCATACAACATGGAAGTATCTCCCGTGCTGGAACCATCTTGCATAGGAAAACCTATTGAGTATTCAAACTTACTAGCATCTATTTTATACCGTTTGTTAGCTTCAAAATTAGTATTTGCCCTTCCTAAGTTAAAATGAACAGTTGGGGCACCATCTCTCTGTAATTCTGTTCCACCTTCCTTTGAAATGACCCAATTCAAACCACCAATGATACCATTTTCGGAGCTAGTGCCCGTATGATTGTATCGTATTATTGGATCATTGACATTACCACCTTGAAAAGGAGAATTATAATTGAACTCGCCTGAAAAATGTGTCTCGGTTTTTGCATGCTTAACACTTTGAAAAACAGCATCGGCCAAAATATCATTATATGTGTAATCCGAAGTTGATGGATTTTGATCATATAATTGAGAATATATAGAAGCTGCTGTCAGATACGCCCCATTTGGTGAGGGATGCGTGGTCTGCTCGTCTTTCAGTTCCGATGAAAGATCTTGCCAAGCTAACCCCGCTGGCGCTACTTCAATTTCTACTTGGGAGCCTTCTGCGGAACGATAACTGAATTCTTCAAAATCGGAGATTGATGCTGTATTTTGTTCGTCTTTTGGCCACAGCACTAACAAAAGCGGTTGAGCCCCTCCCTCAGATACCTTAGTGGCAATTTTGTTTACACCTAGTGAATAAAACCCTGGTGTTTTAGAAATGATGTATGGATCGGCTGCAATCACTACATAGTCCCAGTCTTTTTCATTATCACCTTTTAAATTAGACATACGTTCTGTCTGTCCTTCTGGCCAATAATAATATTGAAGAAGGGAATGTGCGTAATGGGTATATTCGAACAGGTTGTTAGTATCGCTGCCTAAACCTACGGTTAGTGATTTAGCCCTATATGTATCTTCATATTCCACATTTACTGCTGTGGTTACTTTCGTATCTGCAGTTAATATAGAAGTTAATTGTTCTGCAACGGGCTCTAGAGAAAAAGCTGCTACACTAGAATTAATAGATTCACTAGGACCTAAAAGTAAAATATTCAGGGTTCCATCTTGGTTGATGTCTACATTGAATTTTTCGTCAATAGTTGGACTCTCTGTATTTTCTTCTTCAATCGACTCTTCTTCCCCTTCTATTGTTGAAGTATTGTCTTTGCTACAAGCGTTAAAAAACGTTATTATGGTAAATAACAGGAACCAGTTGCAATTATTACCTATTTTACGATAATTATAAGATTTGGGAATCATATAGCTATTTGAAAGGTGAAGGAACTATCAAACGTATCACAGTATTATATCGTATAATACTGCTGCTGATTTAGATGAAATACATACATTTTATGAAGGACAAAGGAAATTTAAAGTAATCATTATAAAACTATTTTGGGAAGTACATTGCACATACTACGCTACACTCCTATCGTTTCCTTTGATTCAACAATTAATAAATGTTTAATTTATTAGGACGATTTGAGGTTTATGAAAGATACTTTGAATACAGAAATTAAAGATTCCTGCAAAATGTATTATAGTATGTTACCACATCCAATGGCTTGGTAATAGAAAGATTTCTTATTTTTTCTATCAAAGAAGGGCAATCCCAAAAATAGCTCGTCAAACGTTTCTTTTTAAGACCAAAAATGCCTTGGGTAGCTCTTTGCATAGTGGTATCATCGTTTCGTAAAAAAAGTTCAAACTGATCAAGGAAATCATTGTCATCCTGTATATATTCCCTTGCATAACAACTTAGAGGTCCTTTGGCCAATACTTTTAAGAAAGTTTTTTTGCCATATCCAGTCCTGCTATAATAATCAAGCCTGAAAAACTGGCTTTCCTCAGCATACCAAAGAGATTCATAGATATGAATACCTTTTTTATATCCCAAAAGATGTTCTGCGTTATAACGCCTGACCTTGCCACGTTCATCCTTGAATCTAATCTTTTTGAAAAGAGCTCCATCATTCCGGTCTTTAACAGATCCATAGAGCGTATCATTACTATTGAGAACTACATACCCTGGTTCAAAAGCTTGGGCCCTGCAAATTTGAAAAGAGCAGCAAAGAATTAGTACGAACAGCATTAAGCTAAACCCCTTACCTCTGTAAAAAAAACCAATAGATTCCATAAAAAAGTTTAGGAGTTAATAAAACCAAATAGCGTACCATATTCCTAAAACTTGTTTAATTTTCGCTAAAATGCCAACTTAATCCAAAAATATAGGTTATTTCATAACCTCCCAATGGCTTTTATTGTGGTGTTCCCACTATTAGAATAGAGTTTCACCCGAATGTATAGTTAAACACTTCAAATCTTTAATGAAAAGTGGTTTTACATTATATCGTTTAAAGCATTGCGTGAGTAATGTCCTGTAGATTTTCCTCATTTATACTAATTATTTCCAAGTAATAATATCCTCAAAATCTCTTCTTGATTTTGCTCTTGCTGGCTCTTCTTTCCTGTATCCAAATGCTACCATAAACGATAGACCATATTTATTGGTATCAACATCAAATTTTTCTTTTAACAATGCTTCTGCTTTTTCTTCATGAAACCCTTCAATAGGACAACTGTCAATACCCGTTAAAGCTGCTGAAGTCATCATATTTCCCAAAGCGATATAGGTTTGTTTTGAAGCCCAATCGAATAGCTTTTTATCGTTGTCCAAACTAAAATCATGTTCTTGAAATTCTCTATAAAATTTAGAGTACATTTCAATTACATCTTCAGGAAATTGTTTTACATCTTTCATCATGGACATAATATAATCCGAATCCCATTTGGTCATCGGTGCTTTCATACTTAGCCCTAAAACAAAGTGACTTGCAGTATCCAATTTTAAAGGGGCTCCCCATGCTACAGGTTTTAGTAATTCTCTCAATTCCGCATCCTGAACTACTATAAAATGCCAAGGTTCAAAACCAAAAGAACTAGGCGATAGATTAGCCGTTTTAAGTATGAAATTTATATCCTCATCAGCTATTTTCTTAGTGTTATCAAATTCTTTGGTTGCATGTCTATATTGAAACGCGTTTAAAATATCTTCTTTTGCAATGTTGGGTGTATTCATAGTTATATATTCTTAATATTTAATAGAGAACAATACTATCAAAAGTATAGCGACAAAAGTATAGTTAGTTTATGTTTCTCGCAATAACGGTCAAAAATGATAGTAAGATGTTTTTACATGAAAAATCATTTATATTATTGATTATTAATATCTTATAATAATTTTATTAACCTATAAAAAGTATAGTTGTATAACTAATTATAGTGCAATATCTTTGTTAAAAACAAAATTGTCGCTATGGGAATAGAGCATAAAAAACGACTTATAAAGTATAATGATAAATTGTTTTCATGTACAACAAGTATTGCAATGGAATTCATTGGCGGCAAATGGAAGAGTGTGATATTAATTTATCTTATTGATGGTAAAAAACGCTATAACGAACTCTATAAATTAATTTCTACAATCACAGAGCGTACATTAAGTTTACAATTAAAACAGTTGGAACAAGATGGATTAATAACCCGTAAAGTTTATACTAAAAAACCACCTTTAAAAGTAGAATATGCTTTAACGCCTTTCGGTGAAAGCTTAGTGCCCGTACTCACGTCCATTGCCAATTGGGGAAAGACTGTGGCCGATGAAAAAGGGGTAATTATTGAATAAGTAATTAATATCCGTTCTAGGGTTTCATTTCATACATTTTTTCCCACAATACAGGGCACTTTCAGAAAAAATATTCCATTATCTTTTTTTGCAGAGTTTTTTATAGGAAAAATGTAAAGCAAGCGTAACATTTCGCAATTTTATGACTACTTAATATTAAGTAGTCATTGAATGTCAATCTAAAAACCCATAAAATGAAAAGAATCACACTGATAGTATCCTTCTTTTACTTTTGTTGCAGCGCTTTGAGCGCTCAAACATATCTTTACCATCTTGGCGGAGAGTTGCCAACCAATACACCAAGAATATTTGCTCCAGGAGTAGTTTCCAAAGAGAACAGATCCGAGTTTGGTTCTATTTTTTCCGCGAATGGCTCTGAGTTTTTCTTTGCTGTAGAAGTAAATGGAAAGGCAGAAATACGATACTCAAAATTGGATAATGGTTCTTGGACCACTCCCAAAATCATTATAGGAGATGCAACATATGGTTATAATGACCCTATGCTTTCTCCAGATGAAAAGAGACTATATTACATTTCCGATAGACCTAAGAATGGAGAAAAGACAGATGATTACGATATATGGTACTCAGAAAAACGTGCCAACGATTGGTCTGAACCAATAAATGCAGGAAACATGATCAACTCATCCAAAAACGAATATTATATTTCTTTTGCTTCCGATGGTACCATGTATTATTCTTCAAACAAAAATGCTAAAGAAGGGAATCAACGTGATTATGACATTTATTCGTCTGAAGAAAAAAACGGAATATTCCAGAAATCCAAAAGACTTAGTGGCGCCATAAATACAAATGCCTATGAAGCTGATGTTTTTATAGCACCAGATAAATCCTATATCATTTTCTGTTCGGTAAGACCTGAAGGATTGGGCAGAGGTGATCTGTACATAAGCCATAAACAAGAAAATGGGGAATGGTCCAATGCAAAGAGTCTAAAAAATCCCATAAATACCGAAAAGCACGAATTATGTCCATGGGTTACCAATGATGGAAAATATTTTCTTTATACTAGTAATCAGGATATTTATTGGGTAAGTACCAAAGCTTTTCAAAAATGATTATTGTATGGTAAAGGATGTAGTTAGTCCTACACTAAAATTGAAGGGCAATTTTTGTACTCCAAAAATAGCTCGTGAGTGCCTCCCCTGCTCTCCCAAAACCTTTAAAAACAAATCAGAGGCACCATCTACCACCTTTGGTGCCTCGTCCCAATTTTCACCTGCTTGAAAATAAACATCCATATGATTTAAGCCCACCACCTTCTCAAAGCCAACCTTTTTATCGATTTGCGCCAAAACATTTAAAGCACACATTTCCATGGCTTTATAACCCTCTTCCGTTGATAATTCTTTTCCTAATCTTCCTTGGTAAAAAAAATCGCCATTCTTTATTGGGAATTGGATAGCAATATAGGCTATGTTTCCCCTAATGTTTACCGAAACATAGGAACCACCCGGAGTTGATGCCTCGGGCAATTCCAATTTAAGTTTAGATAGATTTTCAATCGCATTCATATCCTATTCTTTTGTTTTCAATTAATAATCGGTATATCCTTTTTCACCTGGGGTATAGAATGTATCAAAATCAGGAGCCACCAATTCCAATTCTTTTTGCAGTTTTTCTACTAGATTGGGATTTGATATAAAAGGCCTGCCTACATAGACCAAATCCAACCCACTTTCCAAAACGGCTTCCGCCTTTTCCAAAGTATTAACATCACCACCAGAGATTATAATTCCTTTAAAGTTCTCTTTAATAATTTTTTTAATGTTTATAGTAAAATCAGGAGCTCCAAATGCTACTCTTTGATCTACAACATGAATATAGGCCAGGTTAATTTTTGATAACTCTTGGGATAGGTAAACAAAGGTATCTTCCAGTGCCTCGTAATCTGACTGCATATCATTGAAAGCGCCATAAGGTGAAAGACGAATACCAACTTTGTCCTCCCCTATTTCTTTTACCACTTTTTCAGCGGTTTCCAACACAAATCTACTTCTGTTCTCTATACTGCCTCCATATTCGTCTTCTCTTTGGTTGGATTTGGGGTTTATAAACTGGTTCAGCAAATACCCATTAGCCGCATGCAGCTCTATGCCATCTGCACCCGCTTCATTTACAAGACGTTTTGCGGCCAATACATACTCATCTTGTGTGGTTTGTATTTCTTGAAGTGTCATGGCCTTGGGCACTTCATGGGCAACTAATCCATTCTCTGTAAACATTTCACCTGCAGCCTGAATGGCCGATGGTGCCAGTGTAATGCTACCTTCCGGCATATTTGCCTTAGCCGTAATTCTACCGGTATGCATCAATTGCACAAATATTTTACCTCCTTCAGAATGTACTGCATCGGCTATTTTTTTCCAACCCTCTATTTGTGCATTGGAATAAGCACCTGGAATGCGAGGATATCCTATACCGTTAGGGGATGGAGAAGTTCCCTCGGTAATAATTAGTCCAGCACTTGCTCTTTGTCGGTAATATTTTGCCATTAATTCGTTTGGGACATTGTCAATGGCTCTGGACCTGGTCAAGGGAGCCATTACTATCTTATTATTTAGGCTTATTTCACCTAAAATCTGTGATTCAAATACACTCATTTAAATTTATTTATCTTATTAGTTTCCAAAAGTAACTATTATTGGTTTATAAAAGATATTATTATAAATTTGTCGCAAGAAAGTAGTAACCAAAAGGTAACTAATATGGCAAGAAAATTAATAGAGAACCCCAACGAATGTCCCATTACACATTCCATGAATATTATTGGAAACAAGTGGACCTCAATAATCGTATACATGTTGGCGAATCGAAAACTGAGATTTGGAGAACTGGCTATCAGAATAGATAAAATAAGCAGAAAAGTTCTTGCCAACCAATTAAAGGAAATGGAACTCAGGGGAATTGTGATTAGGGAATCTTATGCCGAAATTCCGCCTAGAGTGGAATATTCCTTAACAGAAAAAGGGGAAAGACTGTTGCCTATACTAAATCAGTTATGTGCATGGAGCAAAGACATTGAGCTCGATATGACAGCTGAAAAGACAAACTGACTTCCTATTCTTTGATAGTATATTTGCATTATCAAAACAATAAGGTTCCCCAGTACAATTTCATTATATAAAAGGTATGCCATTTAAAAAATTACACTCCCATTTGCTTGAAGCTTTAGAACGTTTTTCCATAGAAAGCCCTACTGCTTTTCAAAAAAAAAGCATACCTATTATAAAAAGTGGCGCCAATGTTTTCTGCACTGCTCCAAAAGATAGCGGAAAGACTACTGCCTTAATACTCACAACCTTGCATAAGTTAAAGTGTGAGGCTTTGGGAAACGCGCCAAGAGCTCTTGTAATTGCTGAAAACAAAAGTAAAGTTTTGGAATTGTATGATGCTTTTTTTAACTACGCCAAGTACAGTTCACTAAGGATCTATGCCAGCTATGAAGAATTACATATAGATGTCCAAAAGTCAGAAATTTATATGGGCATTGATATTCTTATTACCACTCCTAAGACACTTCAAAAATTATTTTTAAACAATGGGGTAAGCATTTCAGAATTAAAAATATGCAGCATAGAGGATGCCGATTTTTTAACGCATAAAAGTGAATATACAGCTTTGACCACAACTGCAGAAAGCATAAGAAAATGCCAGTATGTTATGTATTCAGAAAACCTGCATCCAAAATTAAAACGCTTGAAGGAATTTTTTATGGAAGGTGCTCGGTATGTTAAAATAGAAGCGAAAGAGTAATCTTATACTACCGTTACACGAACTTTTTTCTTTTTTAATCGCGTATTATTCAATTTTTCAACCAATTCATGCGCCTTGGATAGTGGAACGGCAACAAATGCACAATCTAGCTTTAGCTCAATAATGCCCAATTGGTCCTTGTTGATAGCACCTTGTTTAAAAAATAAGCCAGCGATATCTCCTTTTGAGATTTTATCTTTTCTTCCCCCTGAAATAAACAGGGTTTCCCAAAATTGAGGTTTATGAGGTGCTTTTTTAGAAATATCTGCTGGTTTATCTCTTTTAATAAACTGAGGCAAGTGCTCCTTTTTCCATTGCAAGACATATGCCGTTCCTTTTGCATTTACCCGCGCTGTTCTACCATTTCTGTGGGTAAACTCTTCTACAGTCCTAGGAAGCTCATAATGAACGATATATTTCATTTCTGGAATGTCTATACCCCTTGCCGCCAAATCGGTAGCGATCAGTACTTGGCATGTGCCGTTTCTAAACTTGATCAAAGAACGTTCTCTGTCTCTTTGCTCCATGCCGCCAGAAAAACAGGCGTAATTAATACGGTTTTTATCCAAATAAGCACTCACACGGTCAATACTATCCTTGAAATTGCAAAAAATGATTCCGGGTTCATTGCCAATATGAAGCAACAGGTCCACTAGGGTCTGTAACTTATTCTTATCAGCAGCAATCACTGTTTTAATGGCTAGTTTGGATACTTTTCTGTCTTTTAAATAATTGATGGTCGTAGGAGTTTCCAATCGCACAAAACCAGGAATCTTAACACCCTGCGTTGCCGAGGTTAAAATGCGTTTGTTCAAATGGGGCAATTGATTTATGATTGCCCTCATCTCATTCTCAAAACCTGTTTCCAACGACTTATCAAACTCATCCAATATGAGTGTTTTAATACTTGTTTTTGAAAAACGGTCATTGCTAAAATGATCTACAATTCTGCCCGGCGTTCCTATTAAAATGGCTGGAACATGTTTTAATTCAATTTTATCTTTAGCTATGGGTCTGCCACCATATACCGCATTTACCTTAAAACCTGAACCCATATTGCGAACTACTTGTTCTATTTGTATGGCCAGCTCCCGAGAAGGCACTAGAATCAACGCCTGCACTTGAGCGCATTCTGGATCCAATGCTTTCATAAGAGGCAATAGAAAAGCCAAAGTCTTGCCTGTACCCGTCGGAGACAGCAAAACGGTATTCGTAGTTTTTTCAATGACAGCAATAGCTTCTTCCTGCATTGGATTCAGTGCATATATTTTTATTTTTTCCAAAATATCTTGTTGTTCTCGAATGCTATTGGCCATAGATTTTACTTCTTTTTAGAAGTCTCAGTTTTTGAATTTACACTAGTGTTCTGTGTTAAAGAATCTGCCAGTACTTTTTCTATCAGTTCTTCTTTCGTCAAATGATGAAATATGGTTTTTATTTTTTCCTTGGCCTCATTAGAAATGGTACGGTTGGGCTTGGTCTTAAATATTTTTTTAGCCCACAAAACCAAATTGGTTTCTTCCCTGCTTTCAGCATTTTGCTTTTTGAATTCACTAAAAACAATACCTAACTCTTCTTCCAAATCAGGAATATCTATGACTTCTTCTTGTTGTATAATGCTTAAAGAGAGTCCCTTTGCCCCCGCCCTAGCCGTTCTACCACTTCTGTGTACATAGGCTTCATATGTATCTGGTAGATGGTAATTAACAACGTATGAAGTTTCTTTAACATCAATACCACGCGCTGCTAAATCCGTAGCCACTAGAATATCAATATACCCTTCTCTAAATTGTCCCATGATTCGGTCGCGTATCCCTTGGGTCAAACTCCCATGAATAGCACCAGATGAGAATTTGTTAATGGCCAGTTTCTTTGCCAATTTATTAACGGCAGCCTTGGTTTTACAGAAAATAATACCGCGCTCCCCTTCTTTAGTATTTAGAAAGTGAAGCAATACTTCCAACTTCTCTATGGGTTCTACCACCACGTATTGATGATCTATACCTTGATGGCCAACCTTTGCCATATCTGCTTCTAGGTGCACCACCTGTTTGGACATATAGTTCTGCACCAACTGTTTTACCGTGCCTGGCATGGTCGCCGTAAACAAAAGTGTTCTTCTAGATTTGGGAATTTCCTTTGCAATAACATCCAGATCTTTCTTTAATGCGCTTACCATTTCGTCAGCTTCATCTAAGACCAAATACTTTAAATTTTGAACGTTGACGGCCTTACGCTGCACCAAATCAATTAGTCGCCCTGGAGTAGCCACAACAATATGTGTTGTTGTTTTTAAGCGTTCTATTTGAGGTTTAATGGGAATACCACCACAGACAGCCGCAATAGAAATTGATGGGCTATGTGTGGTAAAAGAAACTAGGTTGGTATAGATTTGTTGCCCTAATTCTCGCGTGGGAGCTAATATTACTGCTTGTACTTCGGTATTTTTTGAATCAATCAATTGTATTAAGGGCAAGCCGAATGCTGCGGTCTTACCCGTTCCCGTTTTTGCCAAAGCAACTACATCCTCTTTTTGATTTAATAGTATTGGAATTGTTTTCTTTTGAATATCTGTGGGAATAGAAATGTTTAATTCAACTAAAGTCTGTTGTAGTTGTTCGTTAATTCCTAAGTCGGAAAACTCTTTTGACATAAAATAAATTTGAGCAAAGATAGGCACACGAAATCCGAGAAGCGTGTAAATAATAGTAGGAATTCCTTTTTAAAAGAATTACAATTTAAAAGGCGGCAGTTTCTAACCGCTCTTAATTAAAATCTGTATTGCTTATTTTGAATTATCCAGTACCAGCCTGGCAGTTAATACCAACTGTGAGAATACTTGGTCAGAGAGACCTTGCAAAGCATGACCTCCTTCCTGATAAGAATACGCCAAGCCAAGTTGATACCCTTTTTCTGCGTTAATTAAAAAATTAACTCCTGCAGATGCTGTCAACAAGCTACCTATAAAGAGTTCTGTATTTTGAGAATTAATATTAAATCGATTATCAATTCCAAAAGAGAATTGTAACATACGATATTGCTCGAATGTACGGTATAACAATCCACTTAATGGATATATATTGACTGTATAAGCAAGATTTCCTAAAAGCAATTCTTCATTAGAAATGTATTCAACACCGAAGGTATGTGAACTAGAAAATTGAATAAAATCAGAAGGGAATCTTTTCTTTGGATCAGGATTTTCATTATTTGGGTCGTTCTGATAATTTTTATATTCATCACCGGGGTAAATGTTTTCAATATTGAGAAAAGCATCTCCAAAGTTTCCTCCCCCTAGTTTTGGAGCAAGGTTAAAATGCAAAAGATACTGACCGCCATCTGTTTCCGCAATATGGTCATGAGAATATCTGGCAGTTCCTAGAAATCTAACTTTATATTTTTTTAATAAAAAGAATTGGGATTTTTCCCATAAATGAAAAGTAAGTTGCCCCCCAAATTGGGTTACATCCTGCCTTTTACTTATTAATGTATTACTGTGCTTTTCTACGAAAGCACTTATCGAATAGCTTTTTATGGTATTATCCGGAAAATTTAACCCAAGTTCTAGAAACCCTTGAATGCTATGGGAATTGCTAACAGAGTCCCTAGGAAAACTAGCGATGATAGTTGCCGCCTTGTTTTTCGTAGTTTCATTATCAATAGATTGACCTACCTGAAACTTAAGGTCTTGTGCTTGACCCATATTCGAAAATAAAAATGCGAACACTAATAAAATCTGAAGTTGAAACCTATGGAAGTGCATTGACAATCAATTTAATAAGGTCTGATACTTTTTTGGTTTTTACGGTCTGTTGAGGGGTTATCTTTTTAGGAGGCTTGCCTAAATTCCCTGCGACAGCAACTTTTTTTAAAACCATGTTGCACCAATTAGGCACATAATGAATCATTGCATGATTACTGAGTCTTACATAGTTTTTTAGGCTAGAATTTTTATGTATTCCTATTACGCCTGTCTCTTTAGTAAGTTTGGCGATGAGCAATGATTCTGTATAATCTTCTGCCCATACATCTTTCTTAATGTTTTGATGCAAATGCTTCATAACCTGTCTAACAGTAGCATTCGTGGTGTTCTGTCCCACATTGCTCAATACTTTTAAAAAAACCTTTGCTTTCTCTTCTTCTAATTTGAAGCTTATATCAATTTCTGCCATATTGTTTTTGTTTACTTATAGAAGTCCTTATACTTGGTTGAAAGATTCCAACGGGCACGTGTGCCTCTAATATCATAATGGACAAAACCATTATAAAGCCCCAGTCCACCTTCCTTTATAACGCCATTTAAAATTAAATCTTCAAAAATAACCGCAAGTTCTTTAGAAGTATAGTTCTTCATGGAAACATCAGCGGCTTTTCCTAACAAATGCTGCGAGTTCTTCACCCCACCAACAATCTTGTTATGTGCTTCGCTTCTATAGCCACTGTTTATGTTTATGGCTTCTGCCAATATATCCCTTACCTTTTGAAGGTTATCGGCCAGTTCCTTTATATTCTGGAGTACATGATCCGGCATCTTGGCCCCATCACGACTTTCAAATTCAATCTTATAAAAGTTCTTGGTAAGTTGCATTGTTCCTACTTTTAATTATTTTCAACTTTATGAAGTATGCTTAACTATAAAATACTCATTTCTTCATTGCTTTAACTAAAAAAAATGGGTCCTTATTAAAGGCAATCCAATGTTTTTTCAATTGGTTGTCCACCTCATCCAAAGCATCAAAATCAAGATCTAAATCGTGCTTAGAATTCCTAAGTTCAATAATGTATTCCATCAACTCATAACATAATATAAATTGTCCGCAGGCAATAAGGGTATCCATACGGTTTTTCAAAATATCCTCCTTGTCCCACCAAAGTGTTGTTGGGGTCTCTGAAGCTGTTAGGCACACGTCTTTTAAAAGTGAACTTGGAGCGGGTTTAATTAGTTCATTGTATTTTGGAGTACCGCCTGAGTAAGCGGTTTCCTGTCCATTAAGTTTATATACCGTTGTGGTGATTCGCTTATGTATTAGCGAGCTTTTGGAATAGAACAAATCGTAGTTTAAGCGACGTAGTTGTTTCAAAAAAACATCATTGACCATTTTTACTGTGGAAGTCAATCTATTTGTAAGCATCTGCTGTACAAGGCCGATGTCCAGTTTTTTAAAGGTGATTATATCGTCCAACAATACTTCAGGGACGTTTTTTCTGAAAAGGGAAGCGATTTTTGCTTTCACCAATTTTGTGGCAATCGTTGCAAGGCCTCCCAAAAAGGTTAGCGTTAGACTTATACCCATCAATATACTACCTATAATATAGAATACTGGCAAAGCACATTCATTGCAGGTATTAAAAACATGCATGGAGTTAAGGATAATCAATGCAAGTCCTATCAAAATCAAAATAATATACAATGCCTTAATTTTAAAATACGATAAGGCCTTGGCCAAAAATTGCTTAATTGAAGGTCCTTTTTTAGTGTAACTGTCGTCTTGTTGCCAAGGTTTCATCTTAAAACTGCCTACATCGTTTACAATAATAAGATTCAGAGCTCCTTTCATTCTACCATTGATTAGCATCATGCTGCCAATTCCTTGGTTATCCGCAATGCCCCCATCCATTATACCCACACCATTCTCAAAACGCTTTAAGCTTTTCAATTTTTGATAATTTTCATCTTTTTGGTCTTTGAAATAATCATCAGGAAACAAGAGTGGTTCAAACCCTAATGGAAAACAGGAGGAAGAAGCAATAACATCACCTAGCTTGATCTTGGGTCGCAAAGCTTTAACAAATGCGTTATCCAATGGGGCGCTACCAAAATCCCCATCATTTTGAAACCTATATGTAAGCCCAAATGAAAAATCCGTAGCATTAAAACATACTTGTTTTAGGTGCTTTGATGTAGGGGTCTCAAAAAGCGAAAAATCTCCTTTGAACACATCCATTTCTGCATAGACAAGGGCAAAAGCATTGATCAATGACCTCGTTTTATGTTCATTTGCTTTCCAAACTGTATCATCTTCTAATTTGTTGATAGCGGTCTCTAGCAGTGTATCATTTTCAGGGGTAAAAGTGTCATAGAACGTTTTAAAGAATGTTTTGAAATCGGTTTTTAGTTCTTGTGCCATTTTGGCGTATGCTACAGCCAATAAGGTCCCTCCACTTACAGAACTCATTGCTTGGACTTCTTCCAATAAGGGTTTGTCTTCAAATTGAACTTCGTTTAGATACGACACAATTCCCAATGAATAAAAGGTTGCTCTATATCCTCCTCCACTAAAACAAAGCCCTATTCCCTTAAAAGGATCAATTTTTACTTTTTGGTCTTCTTCCATGTTTATTGTAAACCTTTATTTTAATGCTAATGTTGCCTAGTTTGTACTTCTCTCAGTAATATTTTATGGTTTTCCAAGCTTTTTTCCAGCTCTTCATTAGAACGCTTTAAATTAATTGCAGATGCATCAACCTCCATTTTTAATTCACTCACCTGTCGCTTTATTACGGCCGGATTGGAGTATGAAGGGCTTGTGGCCAGACTTTCCAACCTGTTCGCAACTTGGTTTAATCTTAATTGGGCAGCTTCGGTCGTACTTTTAACATCTTCCACTTCCTTTTTTGACGCTTCTATTCTGGACTCCCATTCGGCAAAGCCCATATCAATTTTCTGAAATCCTGCAGTTTCTAAACGGTTTTTGACCCATGATGGGGTTGTCAATAACAATACAAACAGGAGCACTATAAGCGCCTCTCTTACGGTAACTATAATATCTTTTATTTGCATTACAAACTATTTATTGTTTACACTTAAATGATGACTTCTTGTCTGGTCTATTCATCTTCCTGGACATTCTGCTCTTGAGATTGCTTTTCTTTAAAGTAGAATCCTATGATAAACCCTAAAGGCCCAGAAAGAATGGACGAAACTGTGGTTAATAGATCTTTATAATCATCCGTGCCAAAATTCGCGGTGTTAAAACCAATTACGAAGGTCACAAAAATGACACAGAAGAAAAGAATGACAAATACCATGGCCAAGATGCCACGGTTCTTTTCCCTTTTGTCCTGTACTTTGGGCTTGATCACAATGTTTTGGATGCGATTGCCCAATTCGTTCAAAATATTTGCTTCCATTTTTTTACTTTTTTTGAATTTTATACTTGGGGAATTCCAACCGTAAATCGCTACGCAACTCTTCCTCTATCTTATCCATCTCTTCGTTGCTGGGTGAGATAAGTTCTTTGTCCTTGTTGAGCTCCAAGATTTTTTCCAAGATTTTTTTTGTCAACCTAAGCTCGTATTCTATTTCCACCAATGGTTTTTTACTTTTCATTTGTATGATTTAAAGTTTTAAATGAGTTTTATAAAAGTGATTTTATAAGGTCTGGATCCAAGACGGTTTCCTTCTTGCTTAGCATGGTCTCTTTTAGAAAATCGTTCAAAAAGAGTTTTTGCATATCTTCTGAAAGTAGCGCGCAACGGTACTTTCGCCAGTTTACAGCATCTTGTCCATACATATGGTCCACCAATCCTGGAAAGTTCCAATCCGCATTTTTACCCCAATGCAAGGTGAATGCTATGCCATGCAGTTGTAGAGCTTCAATCATTTTTCGTGATAAATCCTTTAGAGTTCCCAACTTTTTCTTTTCGTTCCAAAGTACCCCATCAATTTCTATCATACAGGTGATTGGGAAACGGGCAAAAGATAATGTGGCATCCGATTTTTTTATAAAGCGCATTGCAAAAATTCCAGGCATAGGGCCTTCATCTATACTTACCTTGGAAAGTATTTTTAACGTTTCCTTGGAATCGGTATGATCTACACCAAAAGAGATCGCAAAAGCTGGACCCTGATAAGGTGCATCCCAAAAGGTTTCTGCTAAGGTTCCTATGGAGATTTCATCCACTTTTGGAAGAATAGATTTTTTAAGTGCATTGATAAACAAAGGGATGGTCGAAGGTACTCTTGAGCCGATTTCGACAGCCACATTAACAAGGTCGCGGTAAATCGATTTTTTAATGACCGGAAAGGGATCTGGATAATTCAATTTAAATGGTTTTTTATACATGAATTCCACCACATAATCTTTATCCTTATCCTCCCTATATTGATTGATAAATACCTTATAATGATATGGGATGTTGGCTTCACCACTACTCTTTATCTCTTCAGGTATTCCTTTAAAATTTTTAAAATTGAGTTTTTCTGCCAATTCTAAAGCGGTTTCTTTCTTGATTTTTTTTACATAACGCTTAAGAAGAAAAAGGTTTTGAGCCTCAATTACCACCCCGTGGATAAAACCAAAGGAACCCAGACCAACCAGTGCTGCGTTGAACAATCCATCATTGCGAATAACTCTTGAACGTAGTTTTTGAGCAAAAACATCATTGAGCGCTGGCTTTGTGTGTCTTTCCAAATACACAATATCACCTGGGTTTGGTCCTATAATGAGATTAAGTCCAACAACATAATCTTGAACAGAACCCACATTGACCGCCGACCCGTGAACTCCTGTGGAAATACATCCAGCAATGGTCTGTCCATTACTTGCCCCAGTGGTCTTAAGGGATTTACCATGACCTTCCAACTTTTCGGATATCTCCTTAATAATGTTCCCGCATTGAAATAAAAACAAATTCTCAGCTGCATACCGGGATAACGCATGTAAGTCTTGATCTTTAAAGGAGAAATAGGTGTTCATGTGGGCATTAAAGTGCATTCGGTCTTTTTGATGGGCTATATTTGACATGGACCACGCCGAACCATACGCCCTAAAACCTTCATTTTTGTTTTTAGTTTCTGTTAATAACCGCTGGATTTCCTGCGCTGCGTCGTTGTATCTATCAATATCTGAAGGCATTAAACTGGATGCTTCCAGTTTTGTCTTATAAAGGGTCTTTAGTTTCCATGGACCATTATTATGCAATGTGTCCCATTCGCTTAGTGAAAGTTTTGTTGTTCTAGCCATGACTCATTGTTTTAATTAGATTTCATGCATACATATTTGATTTTTACTTTTCGCTTGCGACCGAAAGTAATCCCACTCAATAGAACTGCTCCCAAAGTATTTCTATACTCCACAGTATGTAGTTTACCGCTTGGGCATCTATCCGACTTTTTAATGAGATAAGTAAAATCTTTGTCAATAGCACCAAGGGTAATCACGGTGTCAATTTCAATAACTTCCATATTACGGTAGTAATCATTCCGCACAAGTGGTGCAGCGGGTTCGTAGGTTCCTTCAACACTTCTTAAACGCACCGAATAGCAGGATTGCATGAGAAGCATGACGATGAACAGCATGAATAGGCCGAGAATTAAATAGTTCTTAGTTTTCATAGAGTTTGTTTAATAAGATTAAAACTATATATGGGAGAACTATTGTAAATACCCTACTCAAGGTATTTCGGGGGAAAGTAAATTATGGGGGAATTTTGGAGTATTAAATGTAGTAATTCAACTTTAGAATCCATTAAAGGTAATCCTTAAAAAAACTGGGGGTTTCCTGCAGTTTTACATACTTTTTCTTACAATATTGGTTTTTTTTGAAATAAAATAGTTCAATAACCTCCTGATAAACAAATTTTTATATAAAAAATCAAGAAGGCAAAGTAATGAATCCTTGTTTGGACAGTCTATTCTTTGAACTAAACTCTTATGATTTAACTACAATTTGCTTAATATAATTTGACGGTAGCATACCGTAAACTTCTTGAAAGCATTTTGAAAAGTAGGTAGGACTAGTAAATCCAGTTTTATAGGCAATTTCGGAAATGTTTGAAGTCTGTTCATCCATGAGTAGGAGTGCCTTTTTTAATCTATAATCTTTTAAATAATTGTTTGGGGACTTCCCAATTAAGTTCATCATTGTTCTATACAGTTTGGACTTACTATAGCCTAGGCTTTGAACAAAATCCATTGCACTGGTATTTGAATCCACCCATGTTGTTTCTGTATATTCCATTAGTCGAATGATAAAATCGGCATCGGTCTTACCCAATGCATTAATTGATAAATTGCTATGAATTGTATTCTGGTTTTCGCTTTCGTATAAATCGCGTACCTCAGATGATATTGTCAAATTTCCTTTGACAATATCACATAAATATTCGGCCATTTGTATGGTGTCTTCAAATATGTTTTCTTTTTTAGTGACCGGAATACCCGCACTTATTCCAATCTTAAAATCTATGTCTGGCGTAATAACAACGTTATGCAATTCTTGAATGCTTATAGCACATGAAACAGCATTTGTTACACAAGCAAAAGACATTAGAAAATAACCTGTTTCTTGCTTAACCACCCGCCCTTCGTGAGTACTGGCCAAATTGACAATAGATTTCCTATAGCCGCGGAGTGCTGCATTGAGAGTATTTATACCTGATTTTCTTAATGCGTTTTTTCTCAACTTGACTACCATTAAAGTGCGAAATGCGGGGTCATTAATGATGTTCAGTTTTGTATTTTGTGATTTTTCTGGATCAACTATTCGGCCCAGAAAGGACTCTACTATTGTATCGTTTACTTCTATAATTCGTTGTGGAACATCGCCATGCGCCTGCTTGTGCAATTCTATAATAGCTTTTTTGTTTGGCGCTTCAATTAAACAAAATGCGGTTTGCCTTCTTTCGTCGCACCAATAAGTTAAGCCTCGGCAATTATACTTATGCTCAATTTTTAAATCTGCCTGATGCATCTCAGCAACGTGTTTTGCAGTAATACCTTTTGGCACGTCATGAAAATCCATATAAATAGGCATGGTTGGTAATTTTCTTTTAAGATATTAATAATAATTTAGAGAGGCCATAATTGGTTAGAACAGCCTCTCTGAGGTTACTATTCATTAGCTGTAGCGGGACTTATTACTGTTGCAACTTCATTTATTGAATTTGCAGGGAAACCTCCCTTTTGTGCATGCTCTTCAACTAATTCTTTATTTTTGGCATTATACACACAATACACCTTATCCCCTGTTACGTAACTATGTTGCCATTTAATTTTTGGTCCCATTTCTTCTAATACGGTACATGATGTCTGTGATATACCTTTTAATTGTTCTGCGGTCAGGTTTCCTGCACCGGGAATGATTCGTTCAATCACAAATGTTTTCATAGTAGTTTCGGTTTTAGCTATTTCTTGATTTTCTTTTTGTTGTTGCCCCAAAGCATAATTTGTCATAACCACCATTAGGATTAAGGCCATTTGAATTGTTTTACAGATAATTCTTTTATCTGTTGTTCTGGGTTTTTGATTTTTCTTTGAAGAATTCATGATATACATTTTAAATATTAATCCTTCAAAACTACCGTAACGTTAAATCAAGAATGTATTCATTTGGTTCAAATAACTCTACTTTTGGTTCAAGGTCTTGTATAAGTATCTCAACTTCCTTGCTTTCCATATACCAGTAGTGACTTATATACTTTTCTTAAAAGGATAGCTAGGGCAAAGAACACCAACTACAAAAACTTATCTGCTTTTACGTTTTTCTCACGTTTTTTACGTTTTAGACCTTTGTTTTTACCGCTACCAAAACGATATGCAAGCCCTATATAAATAGAACGTGTATCTCTTTTAAACTCTCCTTCTTGGATTATTGTTCTGTAGGTTTCAAAGGCAAAACGCTGTGTTTTAAAAATATCATTGAAGTTAAGGCTAAGAGTTCCCTTGCCCTTTGCAATATTGTAGCGCGCACCAGCATTCATGAAGAAATTTTCTTTAAGCTCATATTGTAATATTTTTTGCTTGCCACTGAAAAATGTAAATAGTTGAAAAGTAAGGTCTTTCGTAGCTTTAAAGCTATTGTTCAATTTGGCGTTCAATAAGGTATTGCTTACCTGTACGCTTTCATTTTCAATAAAACCTTTTTGCGTTCTTGAGTAGACGTCAAAACTACCATTGATGCTCCACCAATTGGTTGGACGATAGTTGGACGAAAACTCAAACCCGTATGCATTGTTGCTGTCGAAATTGTCGTAATCAACGATCAATAGATTTGGATCAGTTTCATCAAAAAAGCCCCTTCTGTTAATTTCATCATTGATTCTTCGATAAAAACCACCTACCGTAAAACTACCTTTGTTCAGTTTTCTACTATAATTTAACTCTATGGAGTTGGTAAATTGGGGAACAAGCGTGGGATTCCCAGTAATTATGATTTGTGGTGTATTTATCTGTCGTATAGGATTGATTTGATTCAAGGAGGGACGATCTATACGTCTACTAAAACTTAATTGGTAAGTGTTTTTCTGTTCTTCATCTGGAGCATACTTTAAAAACCCTGACGGATATATATTGAACAGGTTATCTGTAAAGTTAAATTCAGCTTCCCCAACTTCATTAAATTGGGAATCAACACTATAATCCTCTAATCGTAATCCTAGGTTATATTGCCACTTATTTAATTTTTGACTAAAAGTGGTATACAAAGAATAGATGTTTCTATCATATGAAAAGATGGAGTTATTAAAATTTGGGTTGCCCGTATCATAGGAATTGTCCGTGCGGCGCAAGCGGGTTTCCAGACCCACTTCTAAAGTGGCATTTGGTGAAAGAGGATTTACATAATCCAAATTTATTGTGGTATTGGTCCTAGTGTCTTCAATAAATTCCTCATAATTGGTTATAGGGCTATTCCCGGTAAAACTAAAACTATACATCTTATCACTTTCCAGGGCATTGTAATCCATTTCCAGTTCGATAGTATGCCCTTCTTTGGCAAAAGTGTGTTTAAAATCAGCATTATAGGTCGTATTGACATTATCATTATTTGTGATATCCATTCGTATAAAATTTGTAGAAGGATTATCAAAAAAACTAAGTGCTATACTGCCGTCTATTATAGTTTCAAATAGGTTTTGATTGGTATAGATAGATAACGTATTCTTATCATTGATGAAGTAATCCAACCCTAATTTGAATAGATGTGAGTTATTTTCTGTATAACTCTTTGTAAGCTGATTGGTGTTTTCCACCGTTCTGGTTACACTTCCATCGGTTGTACTTTTACCCAGTCTATTACCATAACTCCCGTAAAAATTAGTTTTTCCAGCCCTATAGTTTAAACTAAGTGAATTGTTATATCTAGCACGTTCCCCATAGGTGAACCCGGAATTTATAGATCCATTAAACCCTAAATTGGTATTCTTTTTTAAGGTGATGTTGATGATCCCGCTCATACCTTCAGGGTTATATTTGGCAGTGGGGTTTGTAATTAATTCAATAGTTTTAATTGATGTTGATGGTATCTGTTGTAAGAGCTCTCGGGCACTAATGTTGGTAGGCTTACCATCTATTAGAACACGAACGTTTTCATTACCGCGAAGCGAAATATCCCCATCTTGATTAATGCTTACTGAAGGAATGTTTCCCATAATATCACTAGCTGAGGCCCCAACCGTGGTTAAATCTTTACCTACATTGATGACTTTTCTATCAATTTTCTGTTCGATTGTAGAACGCTCCGCAGATACTTCTACTGCCTCAAGAGCTACGGCGTCCTCTTCAATAAACAGACTTCCCAAATTGACTTTTCTGATTGACTTATTAACTGAAATAGGGAGGACTAAGGTTTTATACCCTATGAATTGAACTTCAATATCATAACTACCATAGGATATTTCATTTATTGAAAAACCTCCCTGTTCATTAGTAATACCTCCAGTAGTAATTTCATTATTGGATTTTACAACTACATTGGCATAGGGAATTGGTTCTTGCGAATCTTTGTCCAATACTGTTCCCGTTATAGTTCCCTTTTGTCCATAAAAGGATATAGAAATGAAGAAACTACAAACTATCAATATAAACTGGTTCATCATTATTTTTCTTTGATTAAGTGAATTTTGCTCCTTTGTAACCATTGGTTTTTGCATACAATTCATTTGAATAAAAATTTCAATTTGAAGACTAAACTATAAGGAGGTCGTGCACGCTCTAAAAAAGATGGCTAGAGAAACTGCTAACGGCGCCAAATGATTGATAGCTAATGTTTAATGCTTTTGTCTACAGTTAGCCCTTCTTTGGCATCACTTACCTGTAGTTGAAAGGCTTTTTTGGAAATGGCCTTTTTAGATTTGTACCTTTATATTCAATAGAACATGTTATGTTACATCAGGTTCAAAACTTTTTGGAAGTTTCAAAGTTCAAATACCTTGTGTTTGGGCTGTTGATTTTTGCTTTTTCCGCTTCTGCCTCTAGCTGGTACTATACCACAACCAACGAGTTAATTATCACTTACGGTGTTCGAGCATCAATTCAGATTGCAATGGCATATGTAATTCTAGAGTATTTGATTCCAAACCTTTTAAATAAGGGAAAAACATTGGCCTTTGTACTTTTAATTGTCATTACATTATTGGCTTTTTATCTTATTTGTACGTTGATTAGTATGGCCTATTTTGAACCTACTTTCCCTGCCACCTATGTTAACTATTTAAAACGATTTGAAGATGCCTCCTTTTGGGGTAGATCAACAAATGTTAGTGAGTTCATATCAAAATCCCTGTATCTTTTATATCCAACTTTTTTGTTATCAGTATTGAAATTGTATACAGAGAAACAGCGTTTGTTAAGGCTTAATGAACAAAAGAAAACCGCAGAACTTTTAGCCCTGAAAAATCAATTAAATCCCCATTTTTTGTTCAATACATTAAATAATCTGTATGCGCTAACATTAAAAAAATCAGACAACGCTCCTAAGGTCATTCAAAAACTATCAGAAATTTTGGATTATATCCTCTACAGGTGCAATGATGAATATGTGTCACTGGATAAGGAAATAGCACTTATTGAAAACTATTTGTCCCTGGAAAAGATACGGTATGCCAATAGGGTTAAAATATCATTTAGTAAAAACGTTACTGGTCAAGAAAAAGTAGCGCCCTTATTGTTGCTCACATTTGTAGAAAATGCTTTTAAACATGGTGTCGCTAATGAGGTGAATCAGGCTAACATCAATATCAACATATCAAAAATAAGGGAGCAACTTGTTTTTAAAGTTCAAAACAGTAAACCAATTAATACTAAGTCTTTGGTGGAAAAGGAATCTATTGGTCTTCAAAATATTAAAAAACAACTGGAATTGTTATATCCCAAAGCTTATGATTTAATTATTGAAAACAAGTCGAATTCTTTTACTGCCAATTTAAAATTGGACATGTATGATGTATAAATGTCTGATAATTGATGATGAGCCTTTGGCCAGGGAACTCCTTGAAACTTATCTGGAGAAAATTCCCAATTTTGAATTATTGGATTCCTGTTCGAGTGCTATACATGCGAGTTCCATTCTAAGTTCTAAAAAAGTAGATTTACTGTTTTTAGATATTGAAATGCCAGCTCTAAAAGGGACTGATTTTTTTAAAAACCTAGTATATAAACCAAAAGTGATTTTCACCACTGCCTATAGGGATTATGCGCTGGATGGTTTTGAGTTAAACGCAGTGGATTATCTATTGAAACCAATATTTTTTGAACGTTTTTTCTCATCCATTCAAAAGTTTTTGAAGCAACAAAACACAGTTGAAAATAGTACGGAACCAACCATTGACAATCACAAAAGTGAATACATATTTGTTAATAAGGCCAAAAAACAAATCAAGGTGGTTCTAAATGATATCCTCTATACGGAAAGCTTAAAGGACTATATAAAAATTCATCTGGAAAAGGAAACACTTGTCATAAAAGAAAGTATTTCCAATTTTGAAAAACGTGTTGACAGTCGTTTTATTCGCTTACACCGTTCCTATATCGTAAATAGTGAAAAAATCACAGCATATACCAAAAACGATGTAGAGATCGGTAGAATAGAAATTCCTATTGGTAATGGCTACAAGCATAATATGCAGTTTTTCAAATGAATTAGAGCGATTCTTTCACTTGTACTATTGAACTAGTTTGAATCCTTATGTTCATTGATAAAATCAATTACTTCTTCAGCAAACAAATCAGGTTCAACGAGCATTGGTGAGTGTCCTGAGTCTTCAAAAATGACCAATTCTTTTGAGGTGGAACCAAGACCTTCAAAGGCATCTTGTGCAAACTTGGTCGGTACCACCATATCATACCTGCCCCAGAGTATTAAAGAAGGTATCGTAATTTCATTGAGTCTATTCGCATATGACAAGTTTTCAAAAATACCTTGATCTTCAACTAAAATAGATTGTGTTCGTGAACCGCTCCACCCAACGGTTAAAAAATTATTTTTAAAAAAAGCTGTGACGGCCAGCTCCCCTTGAATACTGCTTTTAATTTTATTGATAATCCTATCATTGGCCAATTTTTCTTCAGCTTTATAAGCCTCACGATTCATGGAATAAAAGTCACCATCCGTATAGGTGGTCGTATCCAACCCGTCAATTTTATCTTTCACACCTTCCCAAAAAAAAACGCTTCTATTTGCGGCAATCTGCTCATTAGCTACCCTTCTGAAATTATCAGGGTATTCAAAGTATATTCCTTTCGCATCATGAGCACCATCAACTTCTATCCATCCTCTAAAAGCATCTTGATCTTTTAGCATAACAGCTGTTCCAAGAGTTCCTCCCCAGCTATGTCCCATCAAAAAGAACTGGGAATCATCTCCATATTTATGTCGTATTACTTTCACCAACGCCAGAACATCTTCAGCCATTATATCCACACTAATTTCATCTTTTGAATATCTCCCTTGCGACATCCCTGAACCGCGTTGATCAAAATAAACAACAGCACAAGTTTTTTCAATCTCACTTTTAATGGTTCCAGAACGATAGGTCAATCCATCTCCTCCAGGGCCTCCATGCAGAATGATAAGAAATACTTTTTCTGAAGCGTCACCATAAATATGCGCGGGCATATCCGCACCCTTGTGGCGCACATATAGTGTATCACTCAAATCATCAATATCCTCTTTCGCGCAAGAGAGAACAATGAAAAATGAAAGTAAAAACAACACCCTTTTTCCTTGATTATAAACCATCTTTTGCATTTTTCTTTTTCTTTTTGAAGTTAAAACGATAACCATATTCAATAGCGAATGAAGGCAGAGAATTGGCATTGTAAGGAGTTCGGAGCATATAGGTAAAGTTGAGATACCTACCGGTTAGTTTCTTGCCCTTTCGTGATTTTCCAAAACCGAAGGAAAAAGACGGGGCATAATAGTTTCTTCCAGGAAGAAAAACCTTGTTTACATCATCACCAGATACTTCATATGTTTCTGGTAAAAATGCACGATAATAACCTAATGGGTTAAACTGAATATTAATCTGTTTTCCTTTAGTATTGGTCCTCCGCCAGAGAATTCCGTAATTTGTAAAAACACCCAGTTCTGTTCTGGGATCCCAACTAAGACCAAAGGTTCCATTTAGCAACCATTGTTTTGTAATAACCTTTGTTCTCCGTTTTTTTTTCTTGGTAAGAACCTTCTCTTTCCAGAGGTATTCCGCTCCAAATGTTAGACCTGGATTCCAATAAAAATTACCGTAATAACCTGCTCTGAATTCTATTTTATCTAAGAAATTAGTGGAAGAAGTTTGGTGGTTAATCTCAGAATGGGGTAAGTTTTGAGCGAGCAATGTACTGCACCATAGGCACAGAAAGGCAAAACAATATCTGTTCATTTTATGATTTGATGATGAAAGTCAAATGTACTTGTAGATTTAACCAAAGCATTTGTCAAAAAATCATTTTTTTAGAATTTAAAATAAAAAAGCCCATCATTGCTGATGGGCTTTTTGTAAAACTTGAAAGTATATGTATTAGATAACTTTTACGTTTACTGCATTTAATCCTTTGTTACCTTCTTGTAGATCAAATTCAACTGCATCGCCTTCACGAATTTCGTCTACTAATCCAGAAATGTGTACAAAGTGATCCTTTTCAACTCCTTCTTCAGTGATAAAACCAAAACCTTTAGTGTCGTTGAAAAATTTTACTGTTCCTTTACTCATTGTAATGTAATTAAATTATTATACTATTTGAACTGCAAAGGTGGTGCCATTAATTTGATATATAGCCAATTAACGCATTTAATTTTTATGATTTAATCATAAAAATGTAAAATGAACCCTTTAATAAACTACCAATAATTGTGTGAAGGGCTGTATTCATTAAGATAGATTTACTATTTGACTTCATAATTACGTTATTTTTATACTTTCTCTTTTTTTATATTTTATTCTAAAAAATGAGTTGCAAGGACTCTATTTTTAATGAAATACTGCTAGAAAGCTAATTTTAATGAAATTTTGGTGAACAGAAGTCTTAGTAAATTTTTTAATCTTCTTTGGAAATCCCTCTTATTTTGGTCAATAGCAATGGGGTTGTTCGGAGTATTCCGGTATTATGGCATAGGAGATAATGATGGTATTTCATCAACAGCAGATTTTCTACAGATACCTATTTCAAATATAGTTCTCCATCATGTTTTTGTAGGGCTTTCAATCGGGTTTTTATATGCAACCATTGACTTTGTCTTTGAAAAATTTGGTCCAAAGAAACTATCCCTCGGGCTTAGCTTGGCAATTAAAACAATTATATACTTTTTTTTGACCATCGTTGTTTTTACGCTTGTTTTAGAAATGTTTTCTGCGCTAGGTCAGATAAACATAGATAATCAAATAGGTTGGTGGCGTACCAATAAAACATTTTGGGCAATTCTACTTTATGTTGTTTTGCTATCCTTGGTTTTTGCATTTATCAAAATTGCCATTGAAAAATTTGGGAAAGGTGTTTTTCTAAAAATGTTGTTGGGGAAGTATAAGAACCCAAAAGAGGAAAAACGAATTTTCATGTTTCTGGACTTAAAAGATTCCACTACAATAGCTGAACAGTTAGGGCATTTTAAATACAGTCAACTGATTCAAGATTGTTTCTTTGATCTTAATAAAGTTGTTCCAAAGTATGATGCTGAAATTTATCAATATGTTGGAGATGAAGCTGTATTGAGCTGGCCCTACAAAAAGGGATTAGCAAACAATAATTGTGTGAGTTTGTTCTTTGCATTTCAACAACAAAAAATGGCAAAAGCAAAATACTATTCTAAAAAGTATGGCGTAGTTCCAGAATTTAAAGCTGGGCTGCATGGTGGGGTCTTAATGGTTGCAGAAGTTGGCATTGTAAAGAAAGAATTGGCCTATCATGGAGATGTTATCAATACTTCAGCACGGATTCAAGGGGAATGCAACAAACACAATGTTCATTTATTAATTTCTGAAGTGTTATTAAAAGATTTGAAAATAGGTAGTGTTTTTTCATCAAGGTCTTTGGGTACAGTTCTGTTAAAAGGGAAACATGAAGAAATACGAATTCATGCTCTTTCTAACCAAATATAGGAGCCTATAGCAAGTGTTCATTTCCACCAGACATTGTAAATCTGTAAAGAATCTTTTGGGTTGATCACCTCCCCTATTTTTGGGGTCGCAATGGGAACCTTTAACTCCATACCTTTTCTAACAACGCGTTCTATTGGATCTGTCCAACTGTGCAATGCCAATTTAAACCCACCCCAGTGAATGGGCATTACCACTTTGGCTTTGACATCAATACCTGCTTGAACAGTTTCCTCGGGAAACATATGTATATCTGGCCACATGGCGTTGTATTGCCCGCATTCCATCATGGCAAAATCAAAAGGCCCATATTTTTCACCAATAACCTTAAAATGATTTCCATAACCACTGTCCCCACTAAAAAAGAGTTTATCCTTTGCAGACGTAATAACCCAGGAACTCCATAAGGTACTCTGTTCACCTCCAAATTTTCGCCCTGAAAAATGCTGTGCTGGCGTGCAAGCAAATAACAGGTCTTTATAATGTACTTCTTGCCACCAATCCAGTTCAATTATGCGTTCCTTTTCAATGCCCCATTCCTCCAAGTGCACACCAACACCAAGCGGGGTATAAAACATGTCCACCTTGTCTTTTAGCTTGGTAATAGATTCATAATCCAAATGATCATAATGATCGTGTGAAATAAGCACTGCATCTATATTGGGCAACTTCTCAATTTCTAGCGGCATTTCTTTATTAAAACGATTTCCCCCTAACAATGGATGTGGTGCTGCGACAGCTCCAAACATTGGGTCTATCAAAATATTTTTATCATCAATCTGCAATAAAAAAGCGGAGTGTCCATACCAAATAAGCCGTGTATCATTTTTAAAGTTGGCCACATTGGTTGAATCTAATTTTTCAACTTTTAAATCCTGTTCTGGATTACCGTTAGGAACTTTTGTAGTGAAAAACTTATAGGCAAGTTTTACCATTTCCCCAAAGTTTAAATTTTTGGGGACGTCCTTTTTGTTTACAAATTTTCCGTCTTTATAATTTGGTGATTTTGCATACTCATTTTTTTGTTCTGTGGATACGTTCCCACCAAAACTTGGATAATAATTCACAAAAAGTAGATACGCAATTGCCAAAATCCCCACTAGGGAAAATATAATTACCAGCATTCTTCTCAGGTATTTTTTAAGTGTTTTCAATGATGTTTTTGTGTTTCAACAACAATTTTGAGAATTGGGAAAAAACAAAAGTAAGGAGAAGCAATGCCTTTATTCTAAAAACTTGCGCGTAGAGAGAAGGAATTTGGATTTACGGGTCTTCCAAAATTCCCTATTGTTACCTTATTTGAATTGGTTCGAGAGTGATAACCAAGTTCCAACAATAAACTAGGGTTGACCTCATACCCTATTCCAATATTTAAATTGGTCTGCATAAGTTCATGTTCACCTGTAACTTGGTTGATGTCAAATAGGGCCTCTGGCCCTGCAAACAAAAAAAGTTTCTTTTTAACGTACCATTTTAGAAGCAATTTAGAGCCTGTTTGTTCATGTGTTCCAAATTTATCATAGAAATGTTGTAATTGAATCTGTAATCTTTCCGAAACTCTATATTCAATTCTAAGGTTTTTGTACACTTCCCCATTAACGCCAACTGGGTGGTCTATTCCATCAATGGTAAATCGTGGAAGAATATTTGCGTTCGAATCTGGTACCTCAACACCATTTTGGCTAATTGCACCTATTGAAAATAAAGATGCAAAAAGAAGAATCAACGATTGTCTCATACTGATTATTAAAGGCGATACTTTATAAAGGTACAAAATACTGCATACCGAATGACCTAGAACCAGCAGTATGTTTTTTAGAAATCTTTTAATTGGTCAAAAAGGAGCTTTGTCTTTTACGAGCTTAAAAAGCCAGGTAATATCCTCCTCAAAAATTTCATTTTCATCTGAAAACTTGATACGTTTTGCGTGTTTGCCACTTCCACTGAATTTCAACCTTTTATGCGAAATGGTATCTACGTGATGGACATATAACATACAGGAATCCGCAGAACCTTGCTGTATACCGCAAAGCACATTGTTTTTTCCTCCCCTACTGTACAATGCTAATTTTACCTTGGCACCACCTACAATAGATTCATTAACATCAGAAAATGATGAGAATACCAATTCTCTTAAAACCAATCCCATCCTCAACGCCTGAGAGTTCGGTTCAAATAATTCTAAGAAAGCTACATTGTCCATAACTATAATTATTCATCAAGTGCAAAAGGAATACGTTTGAGTGCCACTTGTCCGTTGCTTATCACCAATAAAACATCTTGAAGGGCTACTATGTCCTGTAATGGGTTGTTGGGAAGGAGAATCATATCAGCTTCCTTACCAGGTTCCAATGTTCCAATCTGGTTGGTAAGCCCTAGAAGCTCTGCTCCATTCTTTGTGGCCGCTTGCAATGCTTGAAAATTTGTCATTCCCAACCTAACAAAGTGTTCTGCTTCCAAAGAAACTCTTGTGGTACTCTCTGCACTATAATCATTATCTGCACCTGTTGCCATTTTAACACCGATGTCCAAAGCATCCTTGATTGTGCGTTCGGCCTCTACCAACATAAATCTTCCGCGCAACTCAAGTGTTGGATTGCTGTATTCCCCCCCGGGAACTTTTAAATCTTCAATGGTAATAAAAGTAGGAACTAAATAAGTGCCTTTCTTCTTCATAAGTTCAAGGGTCTCCCTACTTAGAAAAGTACCATGTTCAATGCTGACTGCCCCAGCTTCCACCGCTGCCCGACCTCCTTCGTCACCGTGGGCATGCACCATCACCTTTAAGTTATGCTTTGCTGCTTCATCTACCACAATGCTTAGTTGTTCTTTGGTGTATGTTTGTTGCCTAGGATCAGTTTCTGGAAGGCCGGCCCGCTCAGTCCCTCTGGTTTTAATAACATCTACTCCACGTTCAGCATTGATTCTTACCAATTGACGCAAAGCCTCTTCAGAACGAACACCTTTGCTAAGATTGCTCAATCTAACATCGGCCAGTATAGTCTCCCCTAAATTTGGGGTAACATAAATACCAGCACTAACAAAATCTGGACCGGGTATAATTCCTTGTTTTGAAAGGTTACTCAGCGTCACATCTTGATAGAACTTTGTGCTTGCAGATCGTACTGTAGTAACGCCAGATTTGAGCGCTCTTTCGGCAGCCTTGAAATTACTGATGTGCGTATGCGCATCTATCATTCCCGGCATAAGGTAATAGCCCAGGCCATCTATTACCTCGTACCCAGTAGGGTCCTGGGCTAACTGCTCACCCACCCACTCTATTGTTTTTCCTTTTATTTTGATTGCTGATTCTGCTGTAATCTTGTTGCTGATGCCGTCAAAGACATTAATATTTTTAATATAGATGTTCTGGGCGCCAAGACTCAATGTCATGGTCAATAAAATGAGAGTGGTGATTGTTTTCATGTTGGTTTGTATTGTATTACTACTTCCGGATTTACTTTAGTAATGTGATCAATAAATCCAGATTTATCTTTTGGTGATATGATGACACTATCATGATCATTGTAGATGATTTCCAACCTATCCAATGATACAGCCGGGGCACTTATAAGACTATTTGTTTCTGCTACCATCTTTATGGAATGTATATCGATTTTCTTTATTACCAAAAAACCAAGTTTAACGCTTAACAAACTTCCATCAACAATATAATTTAGATTAAAAAAAATCATGAGTACAAAAACCATCACGAATGTGTTAATCCCAATTCCAAGCCATATCGGTGGTGACAGCATTGGAATACTACTTCCAACCAATATGACCATTACAAAAAGTAAAAGTCCATAGCTTACTTTAGATGGGTACTTTTCCATTTTTACTTTGGCCAATACAACTCTGGCAAGCCAGCTTGCTTTAGCAATGCGTTGTAATTTTTAACTTTCTGATTTTCAATATCCTGCAATTGATTACTTAATGTACTCCATTGTTGTAAATAATCTTTGCTAACCTCTCTCACTCCAGGTGTCATGGGTAAGTTTCCTTTTCCAATTCTATTCAAGAAATCCTTAAACTTTATTAAAAGGCGGGCTTCAAACATATAATTGCTTTGGTAAGTACGCATTTCCTTTTGTAGAATTCTGGATATCCAATCATCTGCAGTCTGGTTAAGCGCCATTCCTTGTTCTTTTATATTTTGGTCTTTAGAAACCTCCAGTATAAAATCCAATTGTTGCTTAATTTTTTGGAGGTCACGAACCCCTTTTGCCATTTCGGTAGCAGCTTTATATATGGATTTGGATATTCCATCCCTTTCAACATAGGCAGCAGCGACATTATCTATACTATTCGCTATGCGAGGGTCAATTTTAATTTCAAAATCTTGAGTTTGGCTAAACTCCCCTATTTTCAATCGGACTTTATAATTTCCCGGTGCAGCATTATATGCCGTTAAATCACGGTTAGTAGTATACAATTCTTTCAGACAATCAAATCGGCCAATTTTCATGTTCCATTGGTATCTATGTGCGCCCAACTTTCTTTTCAACTGAGGTTTTACCAGTGTGTCACACCCAACTCTTGGGTTATCTGTAAACTCTGAATGGATTACCTGTCCATTACTATCCATAATCTCTATGGACATTGGGGTATTTTCTGAAACCTCTTTATTTAAGGTATAATGAATCTGGGCACCTTGAGGTGGATTTTCTCCATATCCACCATCAATGCTATAGGCCACAGAAAGTTCCGCATGAACATCACGAGGTTTGTAAAGGAAATAGTCTTTTTTAGCAACTTCATCCGTTATCTGATGCAATGGAGTAAGGTCATCCAAAATCCAAAGGGCTCTTCCTTGGGTAGCAACTACCAAATCTTGACGTTTTACACGTAAATCCGTAATGGGAACTTCAGGTAAATTGTTCTGCAAAGACAACCATAGTTTTCCATCATTAAAAGAAACAAACACACCTGTTTCTGTACCGGCATAAAGCAATCCTTTTCTGTCAGGATCTTCTCTTACACTTCTGGCAAATGTATCACCAGGTAAACCGTTTACAATTTTCTCCCAAGAATTACCATAGTTGTTTGTTTTGTAAATATGAGGGGTAAAATCATTCAGCTTATACCCGGCAACCGCAATGTAAGCGGTTGCTGCATCATGGGGTGAAGGCTCCACAACATTGATAATACTTTCTTTTAGTCCTTTTGGGGTTACATTGGTCCAACTGTTGCCACCATCTTGGGTCACATGAACCAAGCCATCATCAGACCCTACCCAAATAACACCTTCTTTTACTGGGGATTCCTCAATATTGAAAAGGTTATTGTAACTCTCTGCGGTAATCTGTTCATTGCTGATAGGTTTACCTCCCTTCCCTTGATGCTCCTTATCGTTACGTGTAAGGTCTTCACTGATAACATCCCAGGTAACCCCTCTATCTGAAGACTTCATCATGTATTGGGACCCATAATAAATTACATTTGGGTTATGGGGAGAAACGATTACCGGACCGTTCCAATTGGCACGATATTTTAAATTTTTAGGTTGCTCACCTGTGACCCGTTCTGGATAAGGCCGCACCATACGGGTATTATCAATGTCTCGGTCCCATTCTACAAAATTGCTTGCAAAATAAGTGGAATACACATATCTAGGGTTATCTGGATCTAGAGCTACTGTAGAAGATTCTCCTGCGCGCATGACATCCCAATGCATTTCTCCAATCCCATCGTCAACCACTCTACTATCAATGGCTATGGTGCTGTTATCCTGTTGTCCGGAATAGACTCTGTAAGGATATTGATTATCAGTAATTGCCCTATAAAACTGCCCGGTAGGTTGGTTCATCAATGTAGACCAAGTTTTTCCTCCATTATAGGTCACAGATCCTCCACCATCGTTGGCATTGATCATAATATTGCTATTGTTGGGATTGATCCATAAATCATGGTGATCTACATGACTTCCCATAATCCCTGTAAAGGTTTTACCACCATCAATGGATTTCATCGCGAAGCTATTCATGACCCAAACTTCGTCTTCATCATTGGGGTCGGCTATAATATGCATATAGTACCAAGACCTTGCATAGGTAGTAGCGTCGTTTGTAGTTTGCTTAAAACTCTCTCCTGCATCATCTGAGCGGTATACCCCAGCCTTTTCTCCCAAGGCATCTATGGCTATATAAACAATGTTAGGATTGGCTGGAGAAATAGAAACGCCCATCTTTCCTTTAAGTTCTGGTAAGCCTTTTGTAATCTCTTTCCAAGTTTTACCGGCATCTGTAGTTTTATAAATGCGACTGCCTGGTCCGCCACTTTGCACCACCCAAGGTTTACGATGAAAATCCCAAGAAGCGACCATCATAAAATTAGGATTGTTAGCGTCCACGGTCATATCCACAATCCCTGAATCTTGGTTCACATATAAAATTTTCTCCCAACTAACACCTCCATCTTCAGAAAGATATACTCCCCGTTCTTCATTTGGCCCCCAAGGATTTCCTTGAGCCGCTACATATACTTTATCTGGATTTGTAGGATGTACATAAACATCACTAATATGGCGAGTAGCCGCAAGACCCATATGTTTCCAGGTTTTACCCGCATCAATAGATTTATAAAGTCCATCTCCATGGGAAGTCTTAACCCCACGAACCGGAGATTCTCCCGTGCCTACATAAATAATGTTGGGGTCTGAAGGCGCTATGGTGATATCACCAATACCTGTAGTATTGAAAAATCCATCTGAAATATTGTTCCATGTATTTCCACCATCAGTAGTTTTCCAAACACCGCCGCCCGTAGCCCCCATATAGTAGGTGAAAATATCATCTGGCAGACCAGCAACTGTTGTTGACCTTCCTCCTCTAAAGGGACCAATATTGCGATATGTCAAGGTTTCATACAGCTTTTGATCTATTTGGCTATTAGTAGATTTGGTTTGTGCAACAGTGATGAAACACATGCTAAGACTAAGTGTAATTAGTAAAAGCATACGCCATTTAATTTGGTTGGATTTCAAAATCATGATGATAGTCTATTTATAAAAATGTTGTCATAAAGATATCGTATTATCACTTTCCAAAAGTCAATATGACTGATTAATGTTTCAATACTATCCTCCTAGTATTCTTTACTTAAGTATAGGTTTAACACAAATTTTATATGCAAAGCTTTGAGGTGTCCAAGACGCAGAAACTTAGTCTATCTGGAAATCCCTCAACTGAAAACATACATACATCAATTAAAAATAATTGTACGTAAAAAATTGATATATGTTTAATAAAATATTAAGAAAATGATTACATTAATTACCGTATTACAACTACAATATTTGTCATTCATATTATGTGCAATAATTATTTATTTGGCTGGATTTGCACATGGTTTAATCTGGAAAAAAAGAAATAAAAGCCTATAGTGTTTTGAGGGAAAACCTTCAAAACCTAATGAGCTATTTTTAGTTTCATAAAAAGATATTCATCCTGGTTTACATCTTGAGCATGCAAGGAAATATCTTTTAACTCAATAAATTGAAAAACAAATAAATACAATGTAAAAAGGGAAGCAAAAGCTTCCCTTTAATGTTTTCTAGACTAGAATTACCTATAGGTTATTAGGCATGATAATAGCGCTCGTTAATTATTTTTCCATTTTCCCATTTGGTGCGCACCACTTGTTCAAATTTATGCTCCGTTCCATCATTGGTTCTAAACTCCATTACGGCCTCATAAAAAGTAACATCATTTTTTACCGCTGGTCCACTTATAACTTTATATCCATGAAACGCTACCACGGTATCCAACAATTTCTTTTCCTCTGCTAAGCAAAAATCCTTTCCTATTTTGGCCGGGTTGTTCCCTTCAAATAACTGCACATTGTCATCTAAATACTCTTCCATTGCCTCTATAAATTTACCTTCTGCTAAAAGTGCGGTAACTTCATTAGCCTTTTTCAATAATTCTTGTTCCAATACTGTTGTTGCTGTTTCCATAATGATGTTTTTTAGATTTTAATTACAGATACAAAATTGAGGCTAAACCTATTGAGATGGAATACCACTTTTTCCCGATGGCATGTATAAATTACCTTTATGTCATCCTATTCCTGCTAAAAGATATGTTTACTTACCCCTAGAGAGTATATAAATCAACATGGATAATTTTTTTATCTTGAGAACGCTCTTCAAATTCAGGACCTTAAAAATTTTGCCATAGAAAAAACTATCCCTAAAATAGGAATAGCTTTTTTATTATTCTATTACGCATTTTGTAATATGTTTTTGCATATTCTTTTGAAGCCGAGCGTAATCCTGAGTTACAAAATATGGCAACGGTCATATCCTGGTGTGGAAAATAGTACAGATCTGTTGTTATGCCAATACCCCTTCCAGAATGCCCCATTAAAAACTTATATGGGAAAGCTTTATCTGCCATTAATCCCAACCCATAATCAGGTTTTTTCTCATCATTCCATGTCATCATTTCTTTTAAGATTTCATCCCCTAGAATTTCTCCTTTCATCAATCTTTCCAGAAAATTAGCTGCTTCTTCAATTGAAGCATAAACACCGTCGTCCCCGCTATACCAATTTGTGGTCTCTATAGTTTGTGCCGATAAGTTTTCTGTAATGCCATTTAAATCAATATCGCCATAATGGTCAACCAATCTTTTAGGTGGTGTTTGCTTATAATATGTATCTTTTAGATTGTATTTTTCAATGATATCTTCTCTAATAAATTTTTCATGCCCTTTTTTAACAACCGTATCCATAATCATGGATAAAAGCAAATAATTTGTGCTACTATACTTATATTCTCCCAAGGGTTTGGTATGCCCAGTAATCCCGTAAGCATATTTACGCAATGCATCCATATGGGATAAGGTATCTAGCTTTAGGTTTCCAGATAAATACAGTTCATTGAGTTCTGGATTTCTGTTATAATTGTATAATCCCGAAGTATGGCCTAACAAATGCCTAACAGTAACATTTTTGGCAGTGGCAAATCCATCTATAATCTCTTGGGGCAAGTAGTTTTGTATTTTGTCATCCATACCTATTTTACCATCTTCTACAAGCTTTAATGTAGACACAGCAACATACATTTTACCAATACTGGCCAATCCAAATATGTCATTCTCCTTTAGCCTTTCCTTATTCTCTAAATCGGAATACCCTGAAGTACCAATCCATTTTCCAAGTTTTGGGCTTTTAATGTACACAGAAACTCCAACCAGATTGTTACCGGTGGCATCATCTATATACTTTTGAATCTTGCCTAGCTTTCCTTTTTGAGTTTGAGCAACTGCAGGCGAAATTGTTGCAACCATAATTAATGCGCATGCACTCAATATTAGTCTAAATAATTTCATGTCTTTTCGTTTTTTTGATAACACAAAGAAATTATCGCAATGTTTTGTCAAAAAAGAAAATGACCTCTAAATACTTGAAGTGCTATTAGAATTAATTTGAACTGCTATTGCGCCACCTGCGAAAGGATGCCGCTTTAAGCCTACTTATGGTAATTGAAGTATTATCATTGTCTATATCCTTCAATTTTAAATCAATTTTTCCATAGGTAGATGGTGAGATGGACAAAATCGTTTCTTGTCGGATGATTGTGTTTCTAGTAGCTAGAAAAAATAAATGTCTTGGAAGCAATTCCATTAAACTGAGAAGGGACCCATTAAAAACTGCTTTGGTACCATCATAATATACCCACACAACTCCTAAATCACTTTTTACAAAGTTGATGTCTTTCGCACTTATTTGTAAAATACTGTTGGCTTTTTGTAGTTCTATTTGGTTTGAACTTTTATAGAACTCTGATTTTAACTCATTTAATTCTTTGGCGGAATCCTTTAAACTGTGTTCAGCATTCATCCAATTTTTATAAAAATGAGCCGACCATTTAAAAAAAGTAAACAGTAGGGCAACAACAAAAACGCATAGGTTAATAATGAGTAATTCCTTTAATGAATAAAACCCATCCCCTATCACCCAGGTATATATATTGCCGATGATATTAATGACAACAAGCAATGCCGCGGTTAAATACACCAATTGATACAGAAAACGCTTCCCTAAGTTTTTTGTCCAGCTAAGTTTTCGCTCTAATCTGAAATCAATAATTCTATTAATTTCGGTAAGCATGGCGGCAAAAACAATGGCAATGAAAAATTCTTCTAGAATAAAATCTGGACTAGCTGGATTAAAAATAAAATTGATGACAATATTGGCAATGGAACCTAATAAAATAGGCTCTATTATTCGCCAATAGCCCATACTTTTGGAAGAAATCATATTAAATTATAACGCTATCGATATCCAAAAAATCTAATTGGGATCATAGTTTTTCGGTTAATATGGCTATCATCGTTTTTATGCCATCTCTATAATTACCTAATCTAAGATTTTCATTAGGGCTATGTTGGTTATTGTCCATGTTGACGGTAGGCACTATTACAGCCGGAATACCTAAGGTATTTACAAATGGTGAAATGGGAATAGAGCCACCGCCCATTCTTATTTTAATGATATCATCCTCAAAAGCTTTTTCCAACGCATTTTCTAACCAAATGCCTACATCAGAATTCATTTCTGTTCGGAAAGATTGATAAGATAGTTCATGTGTGAAGGTTGCAATTCTTTTGTTTGATAATCGTTCCTCTTTAGTCGGTTCCCTATCTAAGACCAAATACCCTTGGTTTTCAACATGTGAGCTAATCAATTTTATAAGGCGATGTGGGTCAGATTCCAATACCAATCTAACATCTATCTCTGCTCTAGCCCAACTAGGTACAATAGTTCTCGCTTTTTCATTGATCCAACCAGATTGCATGCCTCTAATGTTTAATGAAGGATATTGAATCGCTTCTTGATAATTACTTCCTACCTTATCTATATCGGCAATCTGAAGTTTATTCCTTATAAAATCCTCATCATCTGGAACCCCTCTCAGGATTTTTTTGGTGTCTTCATCCAATGTTATACCATCATAATATCCCGGTATGCTTACTCGTCCCTCATCATCCTTCATAGAGGCTAATAGTTTGGAGAGTCCAAATGCAGGATTAGGAGCGTAATTCCCATAATGACCACTGTGTTGTGGAACAATTGGCCCATAAGTGGTCAATGTAATGGTGGCTATTCCCCGGGCTCCAAAAACCAAGGTCGGCTTATTGGTAATATGTAGTGGGCCATCAAAAATGACCATCATATCCGATTTTAGAAGCTCCCTATTGTCTATGACGGCTTGGGGAAGACGAGGCGAGCCCAACTCCTCTTCAAAATCCATAATAACCTTTATATTATAATTTGGCTCGAAGTTTTTTTCTGAAATTGCATCCAACGCAGCCAAGAACATAGCAACAGGGCCTTTGGCATCAGAAGCTGATCTTGCGAAGATTCGCCAGTCATCCTGATAATTATTAAGGTCATAATTCTCCAAAGTCTTCCAGTTGCCCGAGGCTTCCTTTTCCTTGAAAACAGGAATGTAAGGGCTTTTCTGAAACCATCTTGTAGTATCTACAGGTTGTCCATCTATCTGAAGGTAGATCAACACCGTTTTCTTAGCTTTTTTTCCTTTTCTTTCAGCTAATAATAAGGGAGCAACTGCAGTAGGTATACGGGTGGTTTTAAAATTTCTATTTCCAAAAGCTTTTTCACACCATTGTATATTTTCTTCAAGACTCTCGGGAAAAATAGCATCATTTGGGATACTTAAAATATCTATAAGTTCTGTAAATGATTGTTTGGTATATTTTTCGGCTAACTCTTCAAGCTTTTCTTGATCATAACGCTGTCCAAAAATTGTTATTGGTATTAGCAGAATCAAAAGATGTCGTAAAAATGATTTCATGGTGGTCGTTTGTATTGGTTAAAGATAAATCTAAATGGACAATATTGCCAGTCTCTTTGTTCAATAGACATTGGAATAACAGCAGGAAGGTATTTGATTTTTTGTTTTGGCGGTTCAAAGGTCAAAACAAATAAAAGCAGTAATTTAACAACTTCGTTTTAACGACCTCACCAAATGCTATTTATCGATTTTTATAATAAGATATTAAAGGCTTCATTCACTTATAGTGATTTACCCTTTCCCATGAAAAAGGTTACTGTTTTAAAGGGAACCAGTATCACAACATACGGGCAGGTAGAAGATTCTCTTTACTTTATGAACAAAGGTATTGTTGAGATGACGATTAAAAGTTATATGACTGAAAAGATAATCGACTTTTTTTTTGAAAACGATTTTTTCTGTGGCTACACCTCCTTTTTAGATCAACTTCCGACAGATGTGCAAATAACGACCCTTATGGACTCAGAAATGGAAATTATCGAACGTAAGGATTTAATGTCCGCTTATGAATTTTCTTTGGAAGCAAACAAGTTTGGAAGAATTGCAACTGAGCATGGCTATATTAGAAAATCCAATAGGGAAAAAGATCTATTAACCAAAACAGCGGAAGAAAGATACGCAGAAATGTTTCGAACACGCTCTAGGTATATTTCCAATATTCCTGTAAATAAAATTGCCAAATATCTCGGGATACACCCCGAAAGCCTTAGTAGAATCAGGAACAAAATGAATTCTTAATACCCACCTTAATCTTTCGTGGTTTTTCTAATAAAAAGTAGCTGAAAATAATTTTTCAAGTGTTTTAAGTGGTCTGTGGTTAGGTCTCTGCCCTTCAAGGCCTTTGATACTACAAAAGCACCTTCAAAGATAACAACAGTATGATCGGCCAGCGATTGGATGTCAATTTCAATTTTGGTATCATAGTCTTGTAGAACATCTCTAATCAATTGTTCCATGGTTTTTCTCCATGTTAATATAGTTTCCGATATGTGCCGTAACGTTTCCTCATCGAACTGACTGGGTTCATAGGTATAAGTAGCATACAAACAACTATAAGGCTCCGATAAACCGGACATCATATCAACAAACTCCTGGATGAATTGTAAAAGGCGTTCCAAAGCATCTCCCTCTAAGTATTTTGTCTTTTTTAAAGCCTCGTTCATGTGCAAGATATCTTCCTTGGCATACTCTTCTATCAGAGCTTTTGCCAATGCACTCTTTGTTTTAAAGTGATAAAAGAATGCCCCTTTGGTAATTCCGGTTCTCTGTAATATTTGATCTATACTGGTCCCCGAAAATCCATTTTCGAATAGCAAGGCTTTGGATTCGGCCAATATTTTATCATATGTAGGTTTTCCATCTCTTCCCATTTGTTAAAGATAAAAAAATTAAACAGACTAGTTGGTATGTATTGAAATAATTTTATATTTGCACCAACTAGTCTGTATTATAATATTAACAAGAATTATCAATTATGCAAAATTTTATTTCACAATTACCAACTCCCATAGACATCTTATTTGATCCAATCTCTCTTATAGTGTACGTCATGTTTGGCGGGTTAATGCTTTGGGAATATCTTTTTCCGGCCCGAAGATTACCTAAAATGAAATTCTGGAAACTTAAAGGCATAACCTTTTTTATTGCTTATGTGCTTCTGACTACCTACATTCCTCTTATATGGGATGACTTTTTTGCTTCCTACCAATTAATGGACCTAAGCTCTTTGAGTTTATGGGTACAGATCATTCTAGGCGTATTTTTATTCGAACTTGTGCAATATGGCTGGCATATAAGCATGCACAAATCCAATTTTCTATTTAGGACATCTCATCAAATGCACCACAGTTCGGAAAGGATAGATGTTCCCAGTGCCTTTGTTTTTAGTGTAAATGATATGATAGGACTGTCTTTGGTTGGGTCGGTTAGTTTTGCCCTCATCATGGGATTGACTCCTCAGGCTATCACCATTATTGTATTATCCCTTACTTTTTTAGGCATTTTTCAGCATGCCAATATTAATACCCCTAGATGGCTCGGATACATCATCCAACGTCCGGAGAGCCATACCGTTCACCACGCAAAGGGAATACATAGGTACAATTATACCGATTTGCCCATAATAGATATGATGTTCGGCACCTTTAAAAACCCAAAAAGCTATGAACATGAAACAGGTTTCTATCATGGAGCATCCAATAGAATATTGGAAATGTTGAGTTTTAAGGATGTGACAACAAAGAAAAATAATGAAAAATAATAGTATAACCCAGAGTTTCTGTCAAAACAGGGGTATTTATTTGCACGAGATATTTCAACGTACAAAAATGAATTCCTAACATAGGTCAAGGCCATTTTTTTGCCTAGGCTTTTCTCCCCGTATAGTTTTGCGGTCTAAAGTTTTAAACTAAAGATTATGGAAAGTTTCATTTCTCAATTATGTAATACAACTGGGACTCTATGGACTCCTTTATCATTAATCGGCAATATCATGTTTAAATAATTGTTCCCCAGAGAAAATTCATATTATCAAATAAAAAAATAAAGTTATGAGAAAAATAAGCCTTATAGTCACAGCAACAGTACTTGTTCCTATAATGTACTTTTCGGCAACCAAAATAATCAGGAATAACTCTGATGTTTCATCAAAACTAGCATATAATTTTGTCAAGTGTACTCCAGCTAAATTTTTGTTGACAGCGTTAGATACCACAAAACAAATTTCTCCATTATTTGAAAATTTAGGGAACCTTCATTTTTCTATAAGTACGGAAAAGGAAAGGGCACAGGCATTTTTTGACCAAGGTCTAAAACTATCCTACGCCTTTAACCATGCCGAAGGACACCGTTCGTTTATGGAAGCTGCACGTTTAGACCCCAATGCCGCAATGACCTATTGGGGACAAGCTTTCGCATTGGGGCCAAACATCAACGACCCCCTACCCGATGATGAACGCAAGAACAAGATAAATGAAGCTATGACGAAGGCCAAGCATTTGGCATCAAATGCTACTCCAAAGGAAAAGGCTTTGATAAAAGCATTGTCTGCAAGATACAGTGAAGATTTGACCAAAGATGTCGCCGAACTGAATATGGCCTATATGGAGGAAATGGCCAAAGTGGTTAAAAAATTCCCTGAAGACGCCAATATTCAAATTTTATATGCGGCATCTGTTATGAATACGGTGCCATGGAATTATTGGGACAAAGATGGGAATCCATCCCTAAATATTGCAGAAGCTAAAGCCGCTCTTGAAAAGGCAATGAAACTTAAACCTGAAAACCCGGGAGGGCATCACTATTACATTCATATGGTGGAACTGCCTTATCCAGATTTGGGAGTTCCCAGTGCCGATAAACTGGCCTCTTTAATGCCTGGAGCTGGCCATATTGTGCACATGCCATCACATATTTACATTCGGGTCGGTCGTTATTTAGATGCAGTAAAGGTCAATCAAGCGGCTATATTGGCAGATGAGGATTATATCTCCCAATGTTTTGCCCAAGGGTTGTACCCTTTAGCTTATTACCCACATAATATCCATTTTTTATGGTCTTCGGCAAGTTTGTTAGGTGCTAGTGAGATTGCTCTTGATGCCGCTAAAAAAACAGCTGAAAAGGTACCCGTAGGAGAACTTGTTGAAATGCCTTTTCTACAAGATTTTGCTTCGACTCCCCTATTGGCCTATACAAGGTTTGGTAAATGGAACGAAATTTTGTCGATTCCTGCTCCAAGTTCCAATATAAAGCATCTTAACCTTATCAGGCATTATGCAAGAGGTTTGGCCTTTATCAGAAAAGGAAATTTGAAAGAAGCCAAAGAAGAATTGGAGGCCCTTGCCCAACTCAAAAATGATTCGGAATTGGAAACATTGGTGGCTACTCCAAATAACGCTTCCATCCATTCGGCCAATATTGCATATGAAGTGGTAGCCGGTGAATTAGCCGCGATGGAAGGCGATCTGTCAAAAGCTATTGAACACCTTAGCAGTGCTGTGGTCTTTGAAGATGGTTTAACCTATACTGAACCTGCAGCATGGCATATTCCCACTCGTCAAAATTTAGGCGCTGTTTTAATGCAAGCCAAAAGATATGGTGAAGCTGAAAAAATATACAAAGAAGATTTAGCAGTATTAAGACAAAACGGTTGGTCGCTAATAGGGCTATATAACGCCTATATGGCCCAAGGAAAAGTTGTTGAGGCCAAGAAAATAAAAAAAGAATTTGATAGCGCTTGGGAGCATGCCGATATAAAAATAACAAGTTCAGTTTTATAGCAATGGTCAAAATGAAACTTAAGATAATCAAACAATTCATGTTGCCCCTACTTTTTTTTGCCATAGTCTTAACGGCTCTGTTTATAATATTTCAACCAATTGAGGAAAAGCTAATGGTATATAACCCTACCGATGTGCATCCAGAATTAGTTGATAAAAGCATACAGGGCATAAGTGAAAATCATACGGTAGCAGATTTTGAATTAATAAATCAAAATGGTAAAACGATTACCCAAGATGTTTATAAAGACAAAGTTTATGTGGCAGATTTCTTTTTTACTAGCTGCCCAAGTATCTGTCCGATCATGACCGATAATATGGCTAAAATTCAAGAGGAATTTTTAAATGACGATAACGTAATGCTTCTGTCTTTATCTGTGACACCCAACGTTGATAATATTCCAATACTACGTGAATATGCAAATAACAAGGGTGTGATAGATTCTAAATGGAATGTTACCACTGGTAATAAAAAACATATATATGAGCTAGCGCGCAAAAGTTATTTTGCTGTTACTGATGAAGGTGATGGAGGGTTACAAGATTTTATCCACACGTCAAATTTCACCCTGGTGGATAAACAAAAACAAATCAGAGGCATTTATAATGGTATCGATGATAAAGAAATACTCCGTTTAATCAATGATATCAAGATTTTGACAAACTGATTTAAAAGCAGCTTCTTACTAGTAAAAACATAGTGCCAAATCCTTTATAAATAACAAGGGCTTAACATCTATTGTCTAAAAAACACATGAAACGTGTACTAATCAATCATAACAAATTCATCAATTAATAAATTTTAGCATCATGACAATTTTTAAGAATACTAATTACTTAATCATCTTTTTGGCCCTCTGCATGGGAAGTATAAACGCTCAAAGTGGCCATGAAAAAACAACAGTTCTGGATTCCATTATGATTGATGCGCATTGGAGAACATTTGAATATCACGTTCCTCAATATCCCGTTAACAATTCTAGACTCGTGCTTGTTTTACATGGTGATGGAATGACCACAAAGTCAATTCAAACAAAAACAGGATTTGAGTTTAACAAATTGGCAGATAATACGGGTGCTACAATCGTTGTCTATCCGCAAGGCTATAAAAATTACTGGAATGATTGCAGACGTGAGGCCTCTTTCGAAACAAAAAACAAAGACATCAATGATGTGGCTTTTATTAAATCCATTATTCAAAGAATGGAAAGAAGATACCATATTGATCGCAAAAATGTCTTTGTGACAGGTTATTTCAACGGAGGAAATATGTGCTATAAATTGGCAAAAACAATTCCTGATGTTTTTAAAGGATTCGCCGCAATTGGAGCAAATTTACCTATAACGTCCAATGATGATTGTGTCCCTATCAACAAAGCTGTTTCCATAATGGTCATAAACAATGTGTCGGACACAATAAACCCATATAAGGGTGGTGAGCTTACTTCATTAGACGGATTTACCAGAGGAAAAGTACTGCCAACCAATGAGACCTTGGATTATTGGTTAACCCTTTTGGAGCAAAACGATGAAGCCACGTTGTCATCGCTTTCATCCACTATTGCAAAGGCCAATTCCACATTTTTCCGAGATGATTACTGGTCGAAAGAAAAGAACAAAAGAGTTTCTCTTTTAAAAATAGTGAAAGGTGGGTATCCCTTTCCTAATCCACATGTGAATCAGTGGTCTCAAATAGCAGCTAACATGAACAAGCATATTAACATCCCTGAAACTGTAATGCGTTTTTTTTATCAAGTGCAATATTCAAATCCAGACCATTTTAATAAGTAATTACCATCATCAAAAGAATATCAATTCATCAACATTCAATTTTAAATATCATGAAGGTTATCAAACGCATATTTTTAACATCAATCACATTATTTATTTTAAGCTGTAACAGTGACGATTATACTGGAGATAGTCCAGAGCCCAGACAAATCCAATTAAAGGTTATTGGTCGCGGAACAGCTCTGGGCCAACCTAAAACTATAGTACATCCCAAAACTGGAGAAACTTTAGAACCTGACTGTTTTTTAATGGATCTTATAGATCCCGAGACGGGAAATGTAATCGGAACACTTCAAGATTGTGTTGTAAATAGTGAAACTCCTAGTGATGGCACCATTACCTCTAGAGTAATTACTTCGATCAATATGGATGGACGTGGAACTATACAGGCAGAAAATATAGTGTTCCAGGAATTACAACCTCCATATAACGAGCTTAATTTCAATACTTCATTTACACCAACCGAAAATAATGTTATAAGCACAACTTTTGAGTTTGAAGGAATGGAAGGTACTGTTGCCTTAGATGGCGAAGTAAACCTTTCAAACTTAGGACAGGGTATTGTTACTTTCAATTGCAATTTCACCATCAATCTGGAATCTTACTAAACCCAGATTCGGTAATTAGTGTTTAGTTAAGTAAGTAGTGTTAGGTTAGTCCAGTGTCCATTATTCTTTGTAATACATGGGCACTTTCTATCCTCTTAGCTGCTGTATGCACTATTAAACCATCTTTTCAATCATGAGAAAAAAAGTATTGCTGGTATTGCTATACTGTTGCCCAATATTTGTGCTTGCTCAAAACAATATTATCAAAGGTCAAGTTAAAGATAGTTTGAACAACCCGGTACCCTTAGTACATGTAATGTTTTTAAAAGCCGAAACATTTGTAGCTGGAACCATTACAGATTCATTGGGAGGTTTTGTAATCGATAACCTAAACAACGGTTCATTTCTCTTAAAAATTGCTGCTATTGGTTATCAAGATTTTATCCAGGAATTTATCTATCAAGGAGACAGTTTTGATTTTGGAGTTTTACAATTACTGACTGAGTCAATTGCTCTTGAAGAGGTAGAATTGGTCGGTAGAAAAAGGCTTTATGAAAGAAAAGCGAATAGTTTAATCATTAATGTAGAGCAACAAATAGCTAGTTCCGGAAGATCTGCACTAGAGCTTTTGTCCAATGTAGCTGGTACATCAGTAAATCAACAGAGCAATACACTTTCTTTAAATGGAAGAGGTCGAGTAGCCATCATGATGAACGGGAAACTCAGCCGAGTAGATGGACAGGCTTTATTGAGTTTGTTAAAAAGTATGCCAGCGTCTGAAATTGAACATTTGGAGGTTTTTAACAATCCACCTGCTACATATGAAGCCAATGGTTCTGGAGGTATGATAAACATCAGAACCAAATCTAAAAACAATCATGATTCTGGAGGTGGTCTGTCCTTTATGGGAGGTTATGGTGAACAAGAAAAAACAGGTATGTCTGCAAATTTCCATTCGCAACAAGGCCAACTAGGATGGTATGGCAGCTATTCTTTTAACAGAAACAATTCTCCTGAAGAATGGGGTTTGCAAAGCGAATTTAACAGTTTGGAAAACCTGAAAAAAGTAAAGACCCGTAGTCTTCGTAAGCCGATAACGGTTTCACATAACTATTCGCTAGGGTTGGATTACGATGTACTAAAAAGCACAAATATTGGAGCAGGTTTGAGTGGCTATAATTCAAAATGGGATATGATAGCTTTTGACAAAGTAGTCAACAATAACAGTACCAGCGAGTTGGAGTCATTAGACATTGAAACAAAAGAAATTAATCATTGGAATCATATTTCTGGGAACTTTCATATACAACAATCCTTGGGGAATAATCATAAGTTAACCTTCGACTATGACCATTTGCACTACACTGATGACAATCCGAGTTCTTATGAAAGTGGGGTGGATTTTGTTGAAATCAAAAAAAAGACCCCTATCACTTTTAATGTTTTTGGTTTAGACTATAACTGGTCCCTTTCCAAAAATATTGACATCCAGTTTGGTGCTAAAAACAGCTCATCAAAATTTAAAAATACGGTAGAAGTGAGTTCAGATAATGGACTACAGGTAATTATTGATGATGAACTTTCAAGCGTGACCCAAATGGAAGAACGGATAAGTGCCCTTTACTCTTCATTTCAATTTCTACTTGGTAATAACACAAAATTGTCTACTGGACTACGGTTTGAACATACTCACAATGAACTAATCGGTAACAAAGATGAAGAGATTATTCGCAGAAAGTATGGCAATTTATTTCCAACGATAAGTATTACCCAACAGATTACTGATATGCATAGTCTACAACTAAATTATGGTAAACGCATCAACCGTCCCAGCTTCAATAATTTAGCTCCTTTTATCTTGTTTTTGGGGCCAGATGCGCTCTATTCTGGGAATGCCAATTTACAACCAGCGTTGATTGATAAAATAGGCATAGAATGGGGTTGGTCAGGTAAATATCTATCATTAGAATATATAATTGAGACAGATGCTATAATCGAGTTTCAACCTAGGCTTTCAGAAAACGAAGAACAATATATTTTTAAAGCCGAAAACATAGACAAAAGGAATTTCCTAAGCCTTTCCTTTCGAGTACCATTAAACATTACTGCCTGGTGGCAAAGTGAAACCAATTTTAATTACCAATACGAAACTTTAGAAACAAGATTCCAGAACTCTGAATTTAAAAGAAACAAGGGTACATACAAAGTAACCTCCTCTCAGCAGTTTTCTATAAATAAAAACACAAGGTTAGAGCTAAGTGGACACTACCAATCCCCCTCATTATTTGGAATCAGCTCTTTTGGAGCTAGAGGTTCATTAAACCTTGGTATTCAGTATCAGCTAAAAAATAATTATGGTACGCTGAATCTATCTCTTAACAACATGTTTGCCTCGGATAATTGGAGAATAAGAACCAATCAATCTAATCCTGTCATTAATGCACTGGAAACTTACTTCCCAGAATCAAGTATTATGACTTTAACCTACACCAAAGGTTTTGGAGCCAACAAAAAGAAATCAAAATATGATGGAACCAACGCCAGTGAAGAAAAAAAGAGAATAAAATAGACTGTAAAACATCAAAGCAGTTTTAACACAAATAAACTAAGTAAATATTATGAGTAGCGAATTTAAAAACAATGCTATCCGCGGTCCAATCAATTCCTGGATGTTTAAAGTACTTTCTGGGTATATGAACTATCTTTTTGGAAAGTCAAAAAGAAGTCTTTTTAAAGGACATCCAGAAACTGTAGTAGAAATTGGTCCAGGAGCTGGAGCAAACATGCGATACCTTAAAAAAGGAACAAAGTTGATTGCCATAGAACCCAATATTCATATGCATGCCAACCTAAAGAAAAGTGCAAAAAAATATGGGATAGCTCTTGAGATAAAAACGGTTATTGGGGAATCTATTGATTTACCGGACAATTCTATTGATTTTGTAGCCTGTACCCTGGTTATGTGCACAGTGGCCAATCCTGCTAAATGTGTTGAACAAATAAAACGTATTCTAAAACCTGCTGGTGTTTTTGTATTTATTGAGCATGTTAAAGCAAAAGAGAAAACAATTGTATCCTTTGTTCAAAATGTGACGTTCAAACCTTGGTTTTGGTTTTTTGAAGGATGTAACACCAAAAGAGACACAAAGTCTTTGTTGGAGTCTGCCGGTTTTAGCTCCTTATCCATAGAAGAATACAATTCCTATTCTCCTTTCGTTCCAATTACACCACAAATTAGAGGCCGGGCAATAAAATAATTAAACTAATCTTTAGATAAAAGTTATCCGTCGTAAATCCCTATGTATTCCTGTGGGGCTTTTTTCTTAATACACTGGGCCTTATCTTATATCTTTTGTAGAAGGCATTCGAAAAATTACCCAGACTGGAATAACCAACCTCATATGCAATAAAGGTTATTTTGTTATCCGTGTTTTGAATTTCATTGTATGCCCTTTCCAGTTTTAATTCAATACAGAAATCCACAACACTTTTTCCAAAGGCATCCTTAAATTTAGTTTTAAGAAAGTATTGGTTCAACCCAACGGCATTAGCAATTTCTTTAATGGATAATCTTTTGTGCTGATTTTTATGTATGTACTCCTTCGCCTCAATGATTTTTTGTTTTGAAGCATCTGTAAACTGAATTGAATTTTTAGTTTTCTCTCTCAACAAAGGAATAGAATGAAATATCAAATCAATGAGCTTTGCCTCTATGAACACCTCTTTTAAATTCCCCGAAAAGGGATTGTGTTTAATATCATTGATTATTTTTCTGGTCTTAGAGTCCAATAACGCATATTCCTGATCTAGAAAATATTCATCATTGGTTTCAATAACCGCTCTAAGTGATTGCAGCTCTTTAAAATCCTTTAGAAAAGAGTTTAAAAAATACTCAGGTTGTATAACAAAACCGAAACTTTCATAATTGCAGTTCTTAGGAAAGTGAATGGCGCAATCTCCTAACTTCTCATAAATGATTGTAAAAGTATTTGGTTTAATAATGATCTCCTTTACATCATCTGCAACAATAGTTCTGGTCCTTCCTGCCAGTTGAAAATGAAATTGCAACCATTCCTCTTCAACCTCTTTATAAATAACAACCTTTTCATAGGTCTGCATTCTTGTAAAGTAGACCAAAAAGCCATTGATGGTCAATTCCTCCTTATGTCCAGTATACCCATCCCCTATTAAATCCAAAACTTTTTCTACTAAGCTAAAAAAAACTGACTTATGCTATTGCCAATTTTCAAATTCCATAACCACTATTCCCGATTCAATAACAAGAAAGTCGATTCCAAAATTAGTTTTACCTCATAACAACATCTTATGCGCACTGTTTTCATCATTATAATTATAGTCTTTGCTTCTTTTCAATTCACCTTAGCACAAAACGGATTGGCTATTAAAAAAGCCAAAGGGAAAATTGAGTTGGATGCCCAAATGAACGAGCTGGATTGGAAGGAAGCCGCAATAGCTGAGAATTTTGCCCAATTCTTCCCTAGCGACTCCGTTCCAGCAAAAGCACAAACTGAAATACGGATGACCTATGATGAAGACAACCTTTATGTATTTGCTAAAATGATGAATTTAGGCCCCAGAGGTTACGTTACCCCTTCTTTAAGAAGAGACTTTAGGGGTGAGGCCAATGATGTAATAAGCATTGTATTGGATACCTATGCCGATAGAAATAACGCATTCCTATTTGGTGTAAACCCTTTTGGCGTTCAAAGAGAAGGGCTTATTGCTAATGGGGGAAGTGTGGCAAGTTCAGATACATTTTCTACAAGTTGGGACAACGTTTGGTACTCCAAAGCTGAAATATATGATGATCATTGGGCGGTGGAAATGGCAATTCCTTTTAAAACACTCCGCTATAAAAAGGATTTGAATAATTGGTATATCAATTTTTACAGGTTTGATAGTGAATACAGTGAGCAATCTACTTGGACTCCCATTCCAAGAAATCAGTTTATCATCAACCTTGCGTTTACCCAGCAATTAATTTGGGATGAACCTTTGCAAAAGACCAAAACAAACATTTCACTAATTCCGTATAGCATTTTTAGAAATTCCAAAAACTTTGAAACGGACACACCCACAATAAACGATTTTGATTTTGGTTTTGATGCCAAATTTGGTTTGGGGCCGGCAATGACATTAGACGTGACCGCTAATCCCGATTTTTCTCAAGTAGAAGTAGATCAGCAGGTAACCAATCTAGATAGATTTGAAATCTTCTTTCCCGAACGCAGACAATTCTTTTTAGAAAATGCTGATTTGTTCGCAAGCTTTGGAATTGATGGTACTCGTCCCTTCTTTTCAAGACGGATTGGGGTAACACGGGATGAATCCACTGGTCAAAATGTGCAAAACGAAATCTATGGCGGAATACGATTAAATGGGAAATTGAATAAGAACTTAAGATTAGGAGTGCTCAATGCACAGCTAAAGGAAAATGAAGCCATAGGTTTAGCTTCCACCAATTATTTAGTAGCGGCCTTACAACAGCGAATACTGAGCAGGTCTTATCTAAGTGCTACATTTATAAACAAGCAAGCTTTTGTTGATTCTGTTGGAGGGGATTTTACTTTTTCTCCCAATACCTACAACAGAACGTTGGGGATTGATGCAAATTTGGCCACTAACGACAATACTTGGAATGGGAAATTGTTCTACCATCAGTCTTTTGACGAGGGCAATTCAAATTCTAACTATGCTTTAGGTGGTTTTTTAAACTATAGCACCTATAAATTAGAATCCAATCTTACTGGTCAAAGTATTGGTGCGGGCTATAATCCCGAAGTAGGATTTGTAAGAAGACGTAATGTCTTTCAATTAACTCCACAAATCTGGTATAACTATTATCCTGAAAAAGGTGTTATTCAAAAACACGGTCCGGGAGTTTCTGGAGATTTAATAAAAAACAATATTTCATTTGATGATTTGGATTGGAATCTAGCTCTTAACTATAGATTTAATTATAAAAGCACAGCTTACCTAGAGTTATCCGCAGAAAAACAATATACCTTTTTATTGAATCCCTTTGATCCAAGTGGACTCAATGGTCTGGCTTTGAATCAAGGTACAGATTATGGTTACTCTTTTTTAAGCGCAACGTATAGGTCGGATGCTCGAAAGTTTTTTTCCTATAATCTATCTTCCCAACTTGGAGAATATTTTAATGGGTCTCTATACAATTTTGCAGGAACACTTACTTACAGGTATCAACCCCTGGGTTTTACCTCATTAAACTTTGCCTATAACAATATTCGTCTCCCTGAGCCCTACAAGGATGCGGACTTACTATTAATAGGCACTCGTTTTGATTTCACTTTTACCAAAAACATCTTTTGGACAACTTTTGTGCAGTTTAACAGTCAGATTCAAAATGTAAATCTTAATTCTAGAATACAATGGCGCTTTAAGCCTGTATCGGATATTTTTCTGGTGTACACTGATAACTTTTTTGCAGAAAGTCAGACGGAAAACGGTGGACTTATCCTTCCAAGCATTCGTTTTCCAAGACAACGAGCAATAGTTTTGAAGCTCAATTATTGGATTAATCTTTGAGTACTATTCGTTTAAATTTGGTTAGTTCAAGCTAGCCAATCTAGTATCATCATACGAAACCCTGTAAATAGCATCTCCAAAATCGTCAGAAATCAATAAAGACCCATCCTCTAGGAATAATATATCAACCGGTCTTCCAAATGCCTCTTGCGTATCATCATCTAGCCATCCATCTATGAAGGTCTCATAACTTACGGCCTCATTGTTCTCCAACTTTACCAATGAAATCTTATAACCCACCTTAGAAGAACGGTTCCATGACCCATGTTCGGCAATAAAGGCATGTCCTTTATATTCTTCTGGGAACATATTCCCGGTATAGAACTTAATCCCTAACGGAGCCACATGTGCTCCCATAGCTTGAACAGGTGCAACAAAATCTGAACATGGGAATGCATCACCAAACTCTGGGTCTTTAACAGTTCCTCCATGACAGTAGGGATATCCAAAATGCTGACCAGCCTCAGTAACCCGATTTAATTCGCATGGCGGAGTATCATCCCCCAACATATCCCTACCATTATCCGTGAACCATAATTCATCAGTTTCTGGATGCCAAGTAAAGCCTACGGTATTTCTAACTCCTTTGGCATAAATCTCCCGATTGCTGCCATCTGGGTCCATTCGAGTGATTGTAGCATAGCGTTCATCTTCACCAGAACGTTCACAGATATTACATGGTGCGCCTACTGGAACATATAATTTTCCATCTGGACCAAAGGCAATGTATTTCCATCCATGATGAAATTCCGTTGGGTAATCATCATAAATTACCTCTGGTTGCGGTGAGCTGGAAAGTTGTTGTTCTATATTTGGATATCTTAAAAGTCTACCAACTTCTGCAACGTACAATGCCCCATCTTTAAAGGCCAAACCGTTGGGGACCTCCAATGTAGAGTCTAAAACCATTATTTTCTCGGCTTTAAAATCTCCATCCAAATCTTGAAGTGCATAAACCGTTTTTTCGTTTCGTGTGCCTACGAAAAGTGTACCATTATCACCCATGGCCATTGATCTAGCTCCATCAATACCTTCAGCGAACACCTCTACCTTAAACCCCTCTGGAATATTTAGACTTTGCAAGGGCAAAGTAGTTTCAGTTTGCTCAACTTCTTCTACTTCTTCAGCTATGGTTTCTTTTGACTTTTCTTTTTTTCCATTGCAGGAAAATATGAATAGAGATAAAATGAATAAAAATGAAATTCTTTTAAGCATGTCGATGTTTTTACTAACGTTCAAAATCTTACAAATCTATGTTAAGTGTTTTGCAATTATAAAATTAGGGTAATTTCAGAGATATTTTTTCAAATGCATCTTAAAGTAAGTAGCACTATCTGTTATGCTCTGTATAGAATTCTGGGCAAAATTACCTCCCTGTTCCAAATAATAGAACTGTAATCCGGTTTGGTCAATATCAGGAAGCATGGTTTTATAATCAATAGAGCCATTACCTAGCTCCGTATAATCCCGTGTTATTTTGTCCATATCTTTAATATGCCACATTACATACCTTTCTGGCTGTTTGGTAATCCATTTCTCTGGACTCAATTTAGAAGAATGTTCAACCCAATAAAGGTCCAGTTGTAATTTCACCAAATTGGCGTCTGTGCCATTCAGAATGACATCATATCCTATTTGTCCATCATGGTCTTCAAACTCAAAACCATGGTTATGATAGGCAAAACCAAGCCCAGCATTGGTGACCTGCTCCCCTATCTTATTTAGTTTGTCTGCAAGTAATTTGAAATTTTCAATAGTTCTGTAATCTGGATGTAACCATGGCCAAGTAATATAACTTTTATCCAATGCTTGAGCACCTTCAATGCACTGCCCCACATAACGCTTTAGTTCATCTTCTGATTTTTTAAAATAATCTGAAAAACCATAATGTCCGCTGGAAACTGTTAATCCGATATCATCTAGAATTCTTTTGAATTCTGAAGCTTTAAATCCATAATAACTCCCCTGCTCTTCATTGTACCCGTAAATTTCTAAATCTTCGTAGCCCAAAGCCTTAGCTATTTTTAAACTACCTATTGGGTCTTTTTCCATTGCGTCACGAATGGTAAAAAGCTGTAGTCCCATTTTATATTTAGATTGATTGATCATAGAAAATCCAGAAACAGGCATCATAGCCGCTGACATAAGTAAACCTGATTGTTTTATAAATTTTCTTCTATTAATTGAGCTTGGTTCTTGCATGTATTCTTTTGAGTTATCGCGCACTGTTAACCAACCCGAAAATAAACAAAAAATACTGCCTTCACTCCAAATGCAATTCCTTTAAAAGTTAAAAATGATTTGTGCAGATTGTACATTTTTTCTCAAAAAATCCACAAACAAATTTGAGAAAGATCATTTAACGGTTATCATTTTCAAGACGGCTCACCACACTTTTAGGACAAAATGTTCTCCAGTTATATAAAACTCTACAAAATCCATGTTTTTTGTATTCACATAAAAATCAAGTAAAATGGATAGAAAAAAATTTCTACGACAAAACCTACTCATTGGAGGCGCCTTAGCTATAACACCAAGTGCTCTTATTGCAAAAACATCAGTAAACCAAGAAGCTGTTTTTAGCAGTGAATTAATTCTTGAATTCGTGTTGGCCGCACATAAAAGCTTTGACGAAACAAAAAAAATACTTGAAAAACATCCATTACTGCTCAATTGCGCTAGTCAGTTTAAGAAAGGTGATTTTGAAACTGCTGTAGGTGGTGCTTCTCATATGGGCAGGAGAGATATTGTTGATTTTTTAGTGAGCAAGGGTGCACGGTTAGATATTTTTAATTACGCTTTTTTAGGGTATGATGATTTCATTAAAAAAATAGTCACGGATTATCCGCATTTACTGCATTCATATGGCCCACATGGCTTTACCTTACTGCATCATGCCCAGGTGGGAAAAAGGACTGAACTTGTGGCATGGTTACAATCTAAGGGCTTAACCGAAAAAATGCTTAAAGGAGTCTTTGGATAGATTCCAAGACGGTTAAGCATCATTAAATCAAAAAAGGTTGTCATTATATTTGTGTATCTTCTTAGCTACGAAATTTTTTAAGGATGTGGGCAATTCAGAGTGAAAAGCGGTTTTATTTTCTATCCATAATTCTGCTTGTTGTCATTTTTATCATCACCCTAATTCAAAACATAATTCGCTATAGCAATCATTCCAGCTATAGTGTTTGGGTGTCAATAGTATATCTATGTGTTTCGGTGCTTCTATTTATACCTTTCATAGTCCTTACGCTAAGGCTTCAAAAGGAAATTAAAAAAAGGTATGCAAAATGGTTTTGGCCATTTGTTTCCTGCACAACCATTTTAAGTCTTATCATTTTCTATGTTTTATCCAATATCATTTTACACGCTTTTGGATACTTTGATCACTTTATTGATTCTGAATATGCACGATACTATTTTGGGCGTGAGGCATTATATCATTTATTGTTGATTCTTGCATCTGCAGCTTACGTTTACAATCTGAAAGACAAGACAAAAACCATTCAAGTTTATAAGGGGCGAAAACTAATAACGATTGGCCTTGAGCTAATAGAGTGGATTGAAGCTGAAGGACATTACTTGAATTTTTATTCAGAAGCAGGCACTTTCATCAAGCGAGATCGTTTAGGAATATTGGCAGAACAACTACAACCTGATTTTATAAGAATCCATAGAAAGTATATTGTGAACAAAAGCCAAATTATAGCGAAGGAGAAAGATAAACGTGATGAATATATAGTCCTCTCCTCTGGAAAAAGATTAAAAATTGGTCAATCTTTCAAACCAATTTCTTGGTAGAAATTCTATTGCTTGGCATACTCCCCCACGTTCCCAGTATACCAAATTGCAGTTCTGTGGGTACTATTAATATTTAATGAACTAGAAAATGAAGGCGTTAATTGCGCCACCACCTGATACGTTTCTGTAGCAGCACTTATTGTAAAGCGCATAGTATACCCTTGAGTCTTTTTATTAGGAACAATCTCAAAATCCTTGGGAACACCTTCGAACTGAATACCGGTATTATTGCTGTTATACGTTCCCCCCATTTGCCTTTCACCAAAATAGGGAAGATTGGCTTCTACCCTATCTCCTATAACTCTCAAGTAACTTGCGCTACCGGATAGGTCAATTCGGTTAGCAGTACTTCCAACGGGCAATAAACCTGCATTTGCAATACTGTTAATGCTCCCTGTTGCCAATGGATTTGCCCAGTTAGCCTTAATTTCAAAAGATTTCTCAGAAACAAGCCTGTTTATGGCTTCAATTTCTTGTGTCGTTGCTGTGGATTTCGGATTAGATGCACACCCAGCCGTAATCACAATTAGCATGCTGATAATATATTTTTCAAATGGCTTCATAATCAACAGGTTTTAATGCTATTACAAAATACTCAATCTGAGTAAAATTTCCCATTTAAACAGTATATTTAACCTTCAAACCAGACCAATTTTCATGAAAGTATTGTTTTGCAAAGCCTTTACGCTTTTCACTTTTTTTACCTTACACACAGTTCACTCGCAACAAGTTCAATTACAAGATTCCATCAAAAATATACCAGAATACAGGGCTACTGTATTATCAAAGGATTTTGACATTGATGGCGAGGTACTAAACGACCCTATTTGGCAAACTGTTCCCGCCATTGAAAATCTTATTCAATTACGTCCAAACTATGGGCAAGCTGTTTCAGAAAAAACCGTAATAAGAATAGCGTATACCAATACTACATTTTATGTTTCTGTGGTTTGCTATGATAAAGATGCCAAAAATATTGTGGTTTCCGACTCGCGTAGGGATGCAGATCTAAATGATGAAGATAGTTTTCTTTTTATCATTGACACTTATAATGATAGGCAAAACGGATTCCTTTTTGGCACCAATGCGCAGGGAATGGAATATGATGCACAGATTGATAATGAGGGAAAGGGAAGTTTCAATACCAACAGGCAACAGGGTGGCGTTATTGGTGGTACTAACTTAAATTGGGACGCTACTTGGAAAGTGAGGTCACAATTGGGAGATTATGGGTGGAGTGCGGAATTTGCCATTCCATTTAGATCTTTGCGCTTTGCAGCGGGTAAGGACAAAACTTGGGGCCTTAATTTTAGAAGAAACATCAGTAAAAATACAGAGACCGCATATTGGACTTCATTGCCATTAGGTTTTGACATGAAACGATTGTCCCTAGCCGGAAAACTCAACGGGTTGAACTTACGAAACCCAGGGAATTTAAAACTTATTCCATATGCGCTAACACAAGTGGTAAATAACAGCGCTGTTTCTCCAAGTGAAACAGATACAAATTTTGAAGTTGGGGCGGATATTAAATACAGTATTACCCCTAGCCTTACCTTGGATTTAACATACAATACGGATTTTGCTCAAGTGGAAGTGGATGATCAACAAGTAAATCTGGATAGGTTCAATCTTTTCTTCCCTGAAAAAAGAGCTTTTTTCTTAGAAAATGCCGGCCAATTTAGCGTTGGTAGCCCTGGAGAGGTAGATTTATTCTTTAGCCGTCGAATTGGTATCGGTGACAATGGAGATTTGGTGCCTATAATCGGTGGAGCAAGACTATCAGGTAAAGTAGGGCGAACTAATGTAGGCTTCTTGAGTATGTTTACAGATGATGTTGATGAGGCTGGTATTGATCAAAATAATTTCTCCGTGGCACGGGTAAACCATGATTTTCAAGGAACTCGGTCTTCCCTAGGTGGTATGTTTATCAATAGAGAGGGTTTAGGTAATATGGAAGATGATTACAATCGGGTATATGCAATGGATGGGACCTGGGGAATTGGAAACAAAGCAGAAGTCACCGGTTTTGTAGCCAAAAGTACCACTCCAGGTATTGAAGAAAAAGACCATGCATTTAAATTGTTAGGAAATTACAACTGGGACGGATGGGATTTACGAGCTGGTTATACCGAAGTTGGAGCGGGTTTTAATCCAGAGGTTGGTTTTTTGCAACGTACTGCTTTTAAAAAACCTGAATTTCTTATTTTAAAAGCACACAGAGTAAAGAACATGGGGAATCTTCTTGAAATACGTCCTCATGTTTCATACCGTGGATATTGGAATTTTGATGATGAACTGATAACCGGTTTTCTTCATGTGGACAACCATTGGGAATTCAAAAGCGGCTTTGAAATACATACAGGTATCAACTTTACTACGGAAAGGGTTTTAGAGCCTTTCAACATTTCCAATGTTACAGTACCCGCTGGAGAGTATAAGAACGAAGAGCTTCAGTTTATTTTGATTACCAATGCCAACAATGCATTTTCCCTGAGTACTAGAACCATTATTGGCGGCTATTTCAATGGTGATCGTATTACCAATAGCGGAACTGCAAATTACCGCGTTGGTGATCGTTTTAACTCTTCACTTACTTTTAGTCATAGTGACATTCAACTGGAAACTGGTAATTTGACTGCTTTGGTAGGAGGCCTACGCCTTTCTTATTCCTTTACGCCAAGAATGTTTGTACAAAGCTTGATACAGCGTAATAATGTATCAAGTATTACTGCGGTGAACGCTCGCTTTGGATGGTTACAAAATGCCAACACCGGTTTATTTGTAGTATTCAATATTGTAAAAGATGATGATGATTTAGATGCGCTGAACAATCAAATATTTACAGTAAAGTATACACATCGCTTTGATATTCTGAATTAACGGAGAAGAGCATTATTTCGTTTTAATTTTAATCCCAGAAGGGTCCTCAAATTTTCCAGTGACCAACCAACCTCCAAAATCTTCGGAAACAGCCATTAGTAAAGTATTTTTTCCTTTTTTAAGGTCAAGATATATAGCATCAAACAAGCCCACAGTTCCCAAATAGCGATAATCCCTGGAACGCCATCTATTGGTGCCTTTATAAATAGGCTCTTCATTCAAAATAGCGACAACTCGATCACTATAGCCAAATTCAAACAGTTTTGTCTGAGGTTTATCAGAGTTAATTATGATTCTTGCAAAAACTGTATTTCCTGGCTTTCCATCACGTAATCTAACTTGTCTTGATATGTTTGCAGCAGTTCCTTCCTCTATAGTCACCTTTTTACCCCATGTTCTTGATTCAGTGACTGATCTTAGCTTTGTGTGGTCAACTAATAATTTTTCTTCAAACTTGTCTGATATTTCCCAACTCTGAACCAACCCGGTTATAGGTTTTCTTTCAATAGGTTCAAAGTTCTTAATAACATCTTTTTCCTTATCTACAACAATATTGGCAATATACATACCTTGAGCATTACCTCCACTAAATGATATTTCCCCTTCTTTGGCTTCATGAAAAAGGTTCCAAGAGAGATGGGGTTCTTCTGAATAATCTAAATATACCTGTGCCCTATCATTGTTGACCACCAATTTTACATGAGTCCAATCATCATATTTATAGTGGTAAGGAAAAGAGTATTTTGGTCCAAAATAAAGCTGCCAAGGTGATATTCCTTTAATTAAAGGTGCGGCTTGATTTGCATCTGGATTACCTGATTGATGGGGTCTAATATAGAAATGTTCAGCATCAGCATCATTTATCCTAAAATATACACCAGGAAACGCTTGCGCCTCTTTTAAATAGATGTCATACTCTATGGTACCATTTAAAAAACTTTCATCTTTTAGAATCAATGACCCTGCTTGAAGATAAATTGAAGGTTGTCCCTTATAAGTTTCAAGCACATAGGCTTTTGCTTCAATTTTCCAATGCAAAGTGTCCAATGGAATAATTTTTTGGGAAGAAATTGTTTGTACAAAAAAAACTGTACCCAACAGATTTATAAATATTGCCGCTTTTGTTTTCATTACATTCTTGTTTGATTGGACTAAGCTCGAATATTAGCATAAAAAATGCGAAACAAGTTCGTTCAATATGGGGCATTATTGGACAATTACGTTTATTTTGAAGATTTTTGTACTAACAAATGAAACTATATCCAGAACATAAACTAGTTAAGGTATGCTTACGCCAAATTGAGGATAAGCTAGGCTGGGGAAATGCTGCTCAATGGCATAACGAAGTGTTTATAGAATTAAGCGAAACCATAGAGAAAGAGACCCATGTACTTTTAAGCCCTACTACACTAAAACGTGTTTGGGGAAGAGTCAATTATGAAAATGCACCGAGCATAAGTACGTTGAATGCACTATCACAATTTGCAGGATATCTCAATTGGCGTGATTTTAAAAACAAGGTGGATAGCAAAAATCCTTCATGGATAGAGCGTAAAATTACACCTAATGCTAGAATCATTGTGGTATCGGCATCAGTGTTGACCCTTGTGTTTATTTCATTGTTCTCTATGATTGGAATTGGAAATAAAAATGCAACTATTGATTCATCTCAAATTAAATTCTCAAGTTATCCTATTGCTGAGGGCATTCCGAATTCTGTAGTTTTTGATTTTGATTTAAATGGTGTAAAATCAGACAGTATCTACATTCAACAGTTTTGGGACAGGACAAAAACCATTAAAATTAAACCAGGGCAGAAACAGGCAACGGGCATATATTATTATCCCGGATATTTTAGAGCAAAACTCCTTATTGATGGAAAAAAAATAAAGCAGCACGACTTATTCATTAAAAGTAATGGTTGGCTGGGCACAGTTGATTATCAGCCTATTCCAAAATACATAAAGGAAGTGCGCCAAACTTCAAATAAATTATCGCTCCCTTCAGACATCATTGATGAAATAGTGAGGAGCGAAGAGCCTCTTGTCTCATCATTCCATTATGTCAAAAATTTTGAAAAAGTATCTGGAGACAATTTTGTATTAAATACCACCATAAAAAATGTATACCGAGACAAATGGGCCGTTTGTCAACATGCTTCCATTGTAATTATGGGAACAAAAAGCTCATTAATTATCCCTTTTTCCATCCCAGGTTGTGCTTCTGAACTGGGAATAATGTTGAGTGAAACGTATCTTAACGGGAAAGAGCATGACCTCTCAGAGCTTGGCTTAGCGTTAACTACATTTAAAAATATTAAAATTAAAGTGAGGGAAAAACACCTAACTCTTTTTGCAGAAAATGAGGAAATCTTTTCAAAGGCCTACCATGAGTCTATAGGAGATATAGCAGGTATTCGCTATCATTTTTTGGGAGCTGGAGAAGTAAAAAGCATTCAACTCACAGATATTTCAAAAGAAATAATTCTTATAGATGAAAATTTTGGTTCCGTAAAATAATACAAATATGAACCTACAAACCTTTACTATTACTGAAAAGTCTTAAGTTTAGATGGAGTAATATAATTGCTATTATATCTTCTTCACACGAACGGCATTCATACCCTTCATACCTCTTTCCAGTTCAAAAGATACTTTATCGTTCTCGGCTATTTCATCAATTAAACCACTGACATGACAGAAGTATTTTTCCTGATTTTCAGTATCAATAATAAACCCGAATCCTTTGGAAGTATCAAAAAATGAGACTTTTCCATTTCTTACAGGGTCAAATTCTTCTTCATCACCCTCTTCTTTTTTAGGAATACCAAGTGTAATGCTTTCGGCTTCAACAGCCAATTTTTGTGAAGGATCTGGTGGAGTGTCAGTCAAATTACCGTTATGATCTACATACGCAAACTGAATACCGGTCTTGCCGCTTTCTTTAATTTCGGCCTTTCTAGCATTTTTCTTCTTTTGCTTTTCCTCTTTTTTCTTTAAGCGTTTTTTCTCTCTTTCTGATTTGTTATACGTCTGTTGCGATTTAGCCATAAATTATACTCCTGGAATTGATTTTTAAGATGATTTTTATATAATTGGCTAAAGATAATAAATGACAGCGTTGAAAACCTTGATTTTTTAATATTTTGCGATATTATTTCTTTTTATCACGATAATATACACTATCCCTACAAATGCTAAGCCTGCACAGCAATACATGATAAATGGAATTCTTGATGTGGCTTCTTGATAATACCATCCTGAGCATAGCGCACCTAAACCTATACCTGCTTCCAAAGCAATATACATAGTGGCTATTGCCTTCCCTTTTTGTTCAGGTAGACTTAAATCTATGGTCCAGGCATTTATTGCAGGAGATATTATACCCATTGCAAGGCCATATATTGAGGCGCCTATTAATAATCCAGATTGCGTATTTAAGCGCCCTATCAAAACCAAAGCAATCAAAAGTAAAACAAGGCCAACAACAATTACTTTTATCCTGCCATAACTATCCGAAAGTCTTCCAGCTATAAATCGCACAAAAAGTGATGATATCGTAAAGACGATAAAAAATACTCCTTTGTTCACAAAACCAACTGCTTCGGTCCAATCTGGGATAAGGGTAAGGACCACTCCAAAACCAACATAGGATAAAAAAGTAATTATGGCCGGTGGCAGTGCTTCCAAAGCTATAATATCATTCTTGGATATTTTTAATAACCCTAATCGAAAAGGTTGTTTCTTAGGTAATGTTTCTTTTAAATTCATTATCAGCAACAACGCTAAAAAAGCCATTGCGGAAGAACTGTAAAATAGTACCGAATAGGAAAAGTAAAGTTTGATAAAACTACCCAGAGCTGGACCCAATGCCAAACCAGTACTAAATGCTATTCCTTGAATACCCATGGCCTCTCCCAACCTTTCCCTTGGCACAACATCTGAAACAAAAGTAGAAGCTGCAGTTGGTGTAAACCCTGTGGAAAAACCATGAAATAATCTCAAGAGCAAAAAACCATATACTGTAGTTAAAATGGGGTAAAAACATCCACAGACCAGACACACCATAGCTCCAAAAACCATAACAGGCTTTCGCCCAATTGTATCTGTAAGTTTTCCACTAAAAGGTCTGGAGATACCCGCAGTCAGTGTAAAGAGTGCTATAATAAGACCAATATACTTAGCACCTCCTAAACTGCTTAAATAAGATGGAAGTTCAGGAATCAGCATATTATAACTTGCCGAAAAGAAAAGGGAACCCAAACAAATAAGAATGAATTTTGAAGTATACATTCCTTGTTTTGAGAGTACTATTTTGTTTCTTCTTATTGTCATGGCAATTCGTATTCCGTAACTTTAAGGGCAAAGAAATTACTTCTTCACAGCACTAAAAAGGACATTTGTCCCATTGAAAAAAATGATTAGAATAAACCTTGAATTAGCCAGATATATAAAAAAATTATATGATGCGAACGAGCATGATATAAGTGAGGAGAAATTTAGTCCAAAGCATAAAATAATTGAACAGGATAGAAGGTACAGCAAAGTATATTTTATTACTGAAGGAATTACAAAATGTTACATTTCTGATGAAAATGGAAAGGAATTTATCCAAGAATTTTTGGGCGAAGGAATGGAGTTTGGAGAATTAGAGGTGTTCAGTAAAAAACATACCATATGTTCCGTTGAGACAATAACACAACTAAAGACTCTTTCCATTTCCCATACTCGTTTTAATGCTTTATTGGAAATGGACAATCACTTTAATAGATTGATTATGAAAGCTCTGGCAGATAAGATTAGGTACAAAGCCCCAAGACATTCATACCAGCACTCCTACCCTATTGAAGACAATGTAATCAGGTTAAAAAAGATATTCCCAGAGTTTACCGAAGTGATATCTAAAAAAGATATTGCAAATTATATAGGAGTCACCACCAGAAGTCTGAACAGGGCATTAAAAGAGCTAAAAGAAAAAACCGATCAACTTTAAGCAAGTCCTTCAAACCACTTCTTAAAATCGGCTACCTTCTCTCTGCTAATAATTACTTCTTTATCCAATTTAGAATTCAGTATAAGCTTTAACCTTCTATTGGCATAAACGGTAACATCCGTAATGGCATTGATATTAACGATATAGGTTCTATTAACACGGAAAAAAAGTTTTGGGTCCAACAACTCTTCCAATGCTTCAAGTTTATATTCAATTATGTACTTTTTTCCTTTCTCAGTAATCAGGTAAGCATCCCTCCCTTCTGCAAAAAAGGCATTGATTGAATTGCTCTGTACGGAATTAATGTGATTGCCCATTCTAACCAAAAACCTATCCTTATAGCTTTTTTCTTGTAGTTTTTGAATTACCGGTGCCAGCTCCAAAGGGTTGGAGAACTGTTCTTTCAATGATTTTAGCTTTTGCAAGGCCCTTGAAAGGTCAGTGAACATAATCGGTTTTAATAAATAATCAATACTGTTCACCTTAAATGCATCTATAGCAAACTCGTCAAAGGCAGTAGTGAAAATCACCGGTTTTTGTACAGATATTTTGGAGAAAATCTCAAAGCTGAGACCATCAGTCAATTGCACATCCATAAAAAACAAATCTACTTTAGATTGATGCTCTGCAATCCATGGGATAGCAAGTTCCAATGAAGGCAGTATACTAAGCACCTCAACCTTCTCACTATATTTTAAAAGATAGCGTTCTAATTTTTCTGATGCTAAAGGTTCATCTTCAATGATTACAATCTTCATTCTAAGCTCAATTTTGGAAGGTATATGGTTTTAAAAACGTCGTCATGAATCACTTTGACAGGTTCAGAAGCATAATATTCATAATCTTTTTGAATGTATTTTAAAATACTGATGTTTAATGATTTATCAATCTTTTCTTCATGTTTATATTTAATTTCCAATTTATTCTTAGACTCTAAAACATCAATGGTCATTTTTTTAATCTCTGATGGAATTGTTGTACGCATTACCTTTTCAGCAATACGCAGCAAACTTCCAGGTACTACCAAAGTCTCATTTGCCGTTATTTGGCCCAATTGCATTTTTCTATGTGGGAGTTCTGAGAATAATTGCAGTAATTCTTTCAACGTTTTTAGTTCCTCAGATATGGGAACCAGTTCATCCTTCTTTTTGGATAATAAATACCTATAGACCATGGCGAAACGATCCGTAATCTGCTCAGCTTTATCAGGGTCTTCTTTCATAACTACCAAAATTGCTTCTAAGCTTTCAAAAAGCAATTCTGGATTTATACCTCGCTTAAAATCCGTAAAGTCCTCTTCTACTTCCTGCCTGGCCCATTCTTCTTTTTCCAACTTTTCCGTATTTACCATATACAGAAACTGATGGCTCACATACAGCAAGACATAAATCAAAGCAATAACGGAGAAAATGCTATTAAATATCATTAACTCGTTACTGTTTGGGGTGTAGTAAAGTACATTGGTAAAATACAAATGCATGGCCAAGGAAACCAAAACGATATTGATGACAATTGTACTAACAATCTGTAGTATGGTTTTAACAAAAAATGAGGACGGTCTTTTAAGTCTTTTAAAAATTATAATTGAAATACGAGCGTACTCCTGAATCAAATATGCAAGGCCAATACACACATAAAGCTCCTGACCAAAAAAATTAGCGCCAAGTTCATCAATTGTGTTATTGATCAGTAAAATAAGAAGATACACCAGAGTTCCACTGAACAAAGGGCTCAATAATCTAAACAGCGGTTTATGAACAAACAGTTTTTTCATGTAAGCAATGGGAGTTTTACGGTAAAGTATTCATCGTCAACTATTTTCACTTGTTTTTCCGCTAGCAATTCATACCGCGAAATAATATTTTTGAGACCTATTTTCAAAGATTTTGTTTCTGGTCGTTTTGCCGTTTTATTATTGGATACCTCTAAAAAACCATTGTTTGGTTTTATTTGAACTTTCAATTGATTTTCATTGTTGATGATATTGTGCTTCACGGCATTCTCCACCAACATCTGAAGCGTTAATGGCGGAATCTTGCTTTTAAGTTCGTTATCTGTCAATTGCAAGTCTAATGAGAGGTAATCTCCAAAGCGTGTTTGCACCAAAAAGCAATAAGAGTTCACAAATGCCAATTCGTCCTCTACCGTAACCAGCACTTCTTTGTAAGCTTTCAGGGTATATTGATAGGATTTTGCCAAAGACCTTATAAAAATATCTGCCTTTTTTATATCCTTTTGAAATAAAGAAGACAATGTATTTAGGCTGTTAAAAAGAAAATGAGGACTTAATTGAGATTTTAATGCTTTTAGTTGAAGTTCTGTTTGTTTCCGTTTGAACTGGACTTCCATTACCTGCCCCATGGTGTATTGTCGGTATGAATAAAAGACTAAATAGATGATGTTGTAGATAAGGACGGTACAAAAAAGAAGTATACCTATCTTCAATAGCACCTTGCTTCCTTCTCCAGAGAAAAAGGTGTACTCATGGTATAGTATTTCATATCCTTTTAATCCAAGAAAAATAATGCACAATCCTAAAATCAAATGCATTACAATTCCAAGTAAAAGTCTTAATCCAGTCTGTTGTTTCCAGCGAATGGTTTTGTTCAAAAAAAGATTACAGAAATGGAAAACATAACTAATGGCAACACCTAGAATACCATTGAGAACAAATTCCCAAAAACTTGGTTTTCCGCTAAAATTGTGGAAACTGTAGAATAGGGCTCCAACAATAAAGCCTAAGATGATAAGGAACAGATTTCTTGCCATGGTGGGTCGGTCTGAGAAAAAAGTAAAAATTCTGTCCATAACACCAAAATACTCATTATTATGCTAAAGCAGTTGGAGTATTTTGGTGGTCAGAATTCTAATTGGTTATTGAACTGCGTTTATGGCTTTTCTGTAATGCGAGTCAGATGAAATACTTTTACAAACGGATCTATAGGTTTCTTTTACCGTAGCTTCTTTTTGCGAAACCATTCTGGAAAATGCAAGTAGTGATTCAGCTTTATGATAGTCTGAACCAATATCTTTAATGGTCCATAAAATTTTGGTAAGCTGTGTATCCGAATATGTTTTTCTTGCCATTTGTTTAAAAATACCCGCTTTATGACTATCGGAACTCATGTGCTCCAAAACATCCAATAAAACTTCTATACTTTCATCTGAAAGCTCCTTCCGTACGACCGACTTTAGCACATTGGCTTTATGACTGTCAGAATCCATGTGCCCCACTTGTTTCAATACATGTGAAAGTGAAGATGGGTCAAGGTCTTTTTGAAGTAATTTAGAAAGTACATTCCCTTTATGGTGGTCCGAACTCATGTCATCCAAAGAACTTAACAAAGTATGGAAACTACTATCTGATAGACCATCAGAGTTTAATGCACTTCGCAAAACCTCCGATTTATGATGATCCGAATCTATCCCGTTCGCAGTACTTATAAGCAGTTTCATATTTGCAGTATTAAGAGATGAATTTCTTAGTACTGTTAGCAGAACGCTAGATTTATGATAGTCGGAATCTATATCTTTTGCAATTGTAAAAAGGGAATTCATCTGATTTCCCTTTAGTGAACCATCTTTAATAGATCTTTTAAGAACCTCCGCTTTGTGGTGGTCAGAATCTATCTCTGCGGTAGCTTCAATATATGCCGAAGTACTAGCTTCTGTTGCCAAAAACTTTGAGGTATTGTTTTTTAGAATGTCTGCCCTATGGTGATCAGAATCAATATCATCGCCAATTACATTTAGAATGGATATTAAGTCAGCATTTTTAAGGTCTTTTTTCAACAATAGCTTTATATACCTTGCTTTTACATAATTGCTACCAATAAAGTCAACTTCTTTAAGCACACCATATGTTCCCCCTTGTTTGTAAATCCGATTAACACGCTGCTCAGACCCTAAAGTGGTTGTGCGAACTACTTCTAAAAGTATTTCCGCCATCCATTTTCTTCCTTCAGAATCAAAATTTCTTTCAGAACCTCCTACATAATACTTTTTGGTAAGCTGCCCTGAACTGTTAGATTCTATAAAGACCCTCCTGCGATTCCCAAAAGCAGATTTCTTTATTTCCATATAGCCCTCATCAGAAATGGCAATAACATCAGTGTCATCATTGGAAAGTGTGATATCTCCTTTAAACTCGACCTGAAAATTATTCCCAAAACCATTCTTTACGGAAATAGAGGTTTTTCCATTATCACTAACGTTTATTGAGGTACTCTTGCGCTGAGCGTTTACAGAACTTCCATTTAGCAGGAAAAAGAAAAGAATAACCTTTAAGACTAGGGCAGCAAAGATTTTTGATAGTTGATTCATGATTGTTCGTTTTTTGATTGATGATTGATTGTACTGATTATTTTTTGATTGATGAAGCAAAGATGTGCTTCAATCCTTTCTTGTAAAAATGAAATGTAGCCAATTGGACGGTTTATGTACTGAATTGTACAAAGAGGAGAGAAAGGTGCTATAAACTATCTTTTAAACCTTTCAAAAATGGCCAAAGTCTTTTTAGCATTAATGAAGTAGACCCCCGTAAGCAATACAACAGCTGCGATTATGGATTGCAATGTTATTTCTTCATTTAGGAAATACCAGCCCAGAATGAGTGCAACGATAGGATTTACATAGGTAGAAGTTGCCACTTTCTCTGGAGAAACTGATTTTAACAAGTAGTTGAAAGAGGTAAATGCCAGGATGCTTCCAAAAATGACCAGCAATATCATTACAACTTGCACCTTGCCGCTCCAAACTAATGGCGAGGTCCAATCTTCGCTAAACCCAATGCTCATAAAGGCCAGAATAATACCCCCAGTAAACATTTGATAACCTGTATTAACAAAATAATTTGTTGGCAGGTCCGCTTTTGCAACAAACAAACTCCCATAACCCCAACTCAACATACAGAAAAATATCATGACCATGCCCAAGATTGAGCCTTCCTTGGTTATAACCTGTTTTTGACTTACCAAAAGATATATACCAATGATTCCAAAAATAACACCAACGACTGACATTGGTTGTATTTTCTTTCCTTGCAAAATTCGCATCAGCAACAAAATAATAAGCGGCTGTGCAGATATTTCTAAAGCAGCAAAACCAGTATCAACATAACGGAGAGCCCATACCACTACCCCATTGCCAAAACTTAAAAAGAGGAACCCCGCAATTATTGTATTCCACAACTGCTTTCTAGTAATTGAAATCTGAATTCCCATCATCTTCGCAATAATGAAAATTAAAATACCTGCGGTGGTAAAACGAAATGAAGCCAACATAAAAGGCGGCAGCTCCAATACGGCAATCTTATTGAGCAAATAAGTAGACCCCCATATTACGTATATCGCAAAAAAGGCAAGAATGACAAGAGTAGAATTAGAGGACTTTCCCATTCTGAAAAATGTGGCTGTTTGCCCTGCAATAATACGGATGTTTACAGGAGTAAAAAATATATTCTAAATGAAGTTATGCAAAGAAATGAGCAGCCATTAAAACTGCATCCAGCACATGAGATTTTAGGAATACTGATTAGTATCCAAGATATAAGCGGCCATCTCTTGCTCTAGTTGTTTAAATCGCTCTAAATGAAGTTGGATATCTTTTTGCAAGCTCTTTGCCATTCCTCTTTTCTGCTTTAGAAGCTCCATAATTTGCTTTTGTTGACCAGTAAAAACCTTAAAGCTATGCCTAAGATCATATAGTTTTTCAAAACAGGAGGAATTATTGGGCTCGCAAGTATAAGAGCTAAGCTTTTTGGAAAGTCTTTGAATAATGTTATTATTTCGCTCCATACGAATCAATAGTTCTTGGATTTGACCAGTGCTATTTTCGGTTACATCATTCATAATATTTTGTTTAAGTATTGATTGCCTTAAAACCTTCCATTAAGTTACTAATTATCTTACATTGTTGTACAAAATTAACTCTATTTTTAAATATTTAACATTCAGTTAAACCTGTATTGCTAATTCTAAAAAATTGATGCTTAAATATTTGCAAATTTTCAAAACTGATATAACCTGAAAGGAGCATTCACTTCAATTGGGTATGTTGAACATATCAAAATGTTAAACAAAAGTTACTAATTCTGTAAGTAGTCCCTTTCTTTAATGACCAAATCTTTACTTTAGATTAAAAATTGCTATGAGAATCTTTTCACTTTGTTTGTTTTTAGTCATTGGCTTGTCCTTTACTATAGTGAATGGGCAAAAAACCAGTATCAAGAGTGCCCAAATATCATTTGAATTTGTTTCCAAAAATGTGAAAGGGACTATTTCGGGTTTTGAATCAGAATCGTCAATAGATCTTGGTAATTTAGAAAGCTCAATTTTTAAGGGTTCTGTTTCCTCTGAAACCTTAGATACTAATAGCGGATTAAGAAATTGGTCTTTAAAAAGTGGGAAGTATTTTGATGCCGATGATTATCCAAAGATTTCCTTTGAAAGTAATGTAGCTAGACTGGAAGGCGAAAAGCTAGTGGTAAAGGGTAATCTTACCATTAAAGAAACTTCAAAACAAGTCACTATCACCTTTACCAGAAAAGAAAATCAACTCATTGGAACCACTTCTTTATATTCTATTGATTATGGAATTAAAATCAAGAAAAAAAGAGAAGACAATCTAGTGAAGGTCAAAATGGTTTTTGATATCAATAACTAGCTCACCATATCCTTTTAGGAACGCTAAGTAACCCGTGCTATTTTTTGAACAGCATATTGTAAATCTTACCTACACCCCAATTACCTAAAGGAAAGTACAAAGCAAAAAACAGTGCCATACCTAGGCTAAAATTACGTATGTTGAATAGTTGATCCAAAATGTTATTTGGATATGCATACGAAGTTTGTAGAGCATATCCTCCAAACTCCAACAATCCCATGGCAATTAATCCATAGGCATATTGCATATGAAAAGGCAAACCCCTTAATACCAAAGAAATTGGAACCATATATAAAATATAACAGGTAATCACCTGCCACCAAAAGGTAAACTTGGCAATTTCCATTTGTGCTCCAAACCAATTCATTCCAAAGCCCCAAAGAAAATAAACGAGACAATAGGTAATCAATAATCGCTTATCAACAGTCACTTTTTCCAAAACGTAATTCCAGAATTCTTTCATTTAGCAGCTATTTTATGATCTATTATTTGAAGTGCATCCTTAACTGTTTGCATACCGTCCATATCTTCATTTTCCAACATAATGTCAAAAGCATCTTCAACATCCAGCACAATATCTACTAAATTGGCCGAGTTGATGTTTAATTCTTGGGTGAAATTACTTTCCATTTGTATGGCTTCCGCAGAAACATCATCTGGTAAATAGGTTTGTACGATTTCCTTTAGTTTCTGATATCTTTCTTCTTGCATTTTTTATTTTAAGAATTTGTTTCTAGCTATAGGCTTTAAAAATAACACAGGCATTTACATCTCCAAAGCCAAAGCTGGCTTTTGCAATAATTTTTGGCGCAAAGTCCATTGTTGTACGAGGAATTTTTGAAGTATCTATCAATTTATCTATTTCTGGATGCACATCCTCACAATTGATGTTTCCAAAAATCTGGTTTTCCTTAAATTGAAGCAAGGCACCAACGCACTCAATACTCCCAGCGGCCGCCAAACAATGTCCAAAATGTCCTTTAAAGGAATTAACAAAAGGAAAATCGATTCCAGAGCGGCCAAGCGCTTGACTCCAATTAGTAATCTCATCAGGATCTTTTGACGTGGCAGTAAGGTGTCCGTTGATTGTCTCAATATCACTTGGCTCTATTCCTGAGTCTTTAATAGCATTTGTTATGCAGCGCTGAACAGCTTTGCTGTTTGGAGCAGTCATACTCCCTCCGCCTCTTTGTCCTCCACTATTTACATTACCCCCTATAATTTCCCCATAAATATTCGCGCCACGCTCTAAAGCGCTCTCTAATGATTCTAAAACTAGAGCTCCCGCCCCACTGCCAGGTACAAATCCAACTGCAGATGCACTCATTGGCCTACTGGCCGCTTCTGGATTGTTATTATAGTTTCTCGGAAGTATACGCATGGCATCAAAACCTCCCCACACGTAGGGACCGCTATCACTACAACTACCCACCAACATCCTTACTGCTTTTTTGTTTTTAATACGCTCGTAGCCCATTAATAAAGCTTCCGTGCCGGTAGTACAGGCTGATGAATTAGTAGTGACCTGATTTCCACAACCTAACATACCACCGAGGTAAGCACTTATCCCACTAGCCATGGTCTGAATTACCGAGGTGCTGCCTAATCGTCTTACATTACCCTCATCAACTTGGTATATAGCTTCTCTGAACTTATCCACTCCAAGAATTCCTGTACCAAATATGATTCCACTATCCCAATCAGGGTTTTCTGAACTTACGGATGATAAACCGGCATCTTCCCATGCATCTTTTCCCGCAATTACGCCATAAAACACGCCACTGGCATTCAAACCTTTTAACTGAACATTAGTAAAGTATTCATTCAAGTTAGAATTATTAATTAATGGTTTTCCAGCTATTTGACATGAGAAATTTAATTTTTCTAGTTCAGAGTAGAATTGTATCCCACTGTTTCCATTCTTTAGTGATGCAACAAACTCAGAAAGTCCAATTCCATTTGGTGCACAAACCCCCATACCGGTTACCACCACTCTATTTTCCATTACTCACCTGTTTGAACATTCCAGCTAGAATTCCTTTGCACACCAATTCTCCTTCAGAATTAAGCAATTTCACCTTGCATTTGAGTTTACCAAATCTGAAATACATTTTTTCTGAGACCACTTTCACCTTTTCATTAGGAAAAACTGGTAAATAAAACTCCATTTCAGAGCTACTCAGGGCAATTTGCGGTTTTTTATCTTGTTTTTCAGTAATCTCTTTTTGCAAAAGGTAAATCCCAAGGCACACCAAGCCAATTTGAGCACAGCACTCCGTTAAAATAACCCCTGGGGTAACAGGGAAATCTTTAAAATGACCTTTGTAAAAACTAGAATCCTCTTCAAATACATAAGTTCCTTCAGCTGATTGCTCATCCACGTGAATCAACTCATCCACAAAAAGAAAGGGTTGTGCATATGGAAGGTTATCGATTATTTCATCAGGTGTCATCATCTATTGCAAACTTTCACCTCCATCAACTTTTATAACCGTTCCCGTAATCCATTTCGCCTCTTCCATTGTGAGTAAATAAGCAGCATTGGCAACATCTTCGGGTGTCGTAAGTCTATTATTGGGATTTCGCTTTATCGCTTCTTCTTTTAAAACCTCACTATTTGGTATCATCTGAAAGGACTTAGTATCCGTCATACCCGCCTGTATGCAATTTGCCTTTATGCCAATCGGCGCAAATTCAAGAGCAATGTTTCGTGTGATTGCTTCCAGAGCCGCTTTTGCAGCGGATACAGCAGCGTAACTTTCCCATGCTTTGGAATTGCCTTCACTAGTAAAAGATATCAGCCTAGCGTCTCCAGAAAACAACTTTGAACTCACTAAATCCTTTACCCAGTCATAAAGACTTATAGCCATAGCATCAATAGTTAAATGAAAATCTTGATTATTTAGAGCATTATTTTCACTAGCCATGGGTTTTAAGTTGCCCTTTGCAATACTGTGAATAAGCACATGTATTTTTTCAACTCCAATGAGCTTCTTGATTTCCTGGATTAATTCATCACGTTTTATAGGATTTATAGCATCTACATTGAAACTAAATAATGCATTTTTGGTTAAAGTAATATCTTGAAAATTTACTTTAATCCTCTCAATATCATATTTTCTATCTCTGTGAATTATTATTATTTTAAATCCATGCTGAGCAAGTTTTTTTGCAGTGGCAAAACCAAGTCCACTACTGCCTCCTAATATTAAAGCCCATTTAGATGAATCTTTCATTGTCAAAACAAATTACCATTCCAATAAAATCCGTTGCGCTGAAAATCCAGGACCAAAACTCAATACCATTCCCTGTTGCCCTTTGGCCGTCTCCTTAAGCAGAAAACGCTCCAGCACATACAGCACCGTAACACTGCTCATGTTCCCATACTCTTGCAATACTTCTTTTGTGTCATTTATGTCTTTACCCAATTTACCAAACAATTCCTGAACCGTCTGCACTATCTTCTTTCCTCCCGGATGAAAAATTAAATAATCGACCTTTTCAATGTTTGAATTAAATCGTTCTAAAAATGGATGGACAATCTGCGGAAAGTGTTTTGCAATCACCTCCGGAACTGCTGGGTCCAATATCATTTTTAATCCTGTATTGGTTAAATCAAAACCCATTAAATGAGTAGCATCCTTAAAATGGTACATTTCTTCCCCAATGACCTTTGGGCCTTCAGCTTCTTTTTCTGAAGACAACAAAACACATGCTGCTCCATCACCAAATATTGCAGCACTTACCATATTGGCCATGGAGAAATCATTAAGCTGAAAAGTAGCGGTAGGGCTTTCGACTGCTATAACAGCTGCTCGTTTCCCTGGATTTGACCTAAGGAAATTCGTTGCATAGATCAAGCCAGAAACTCCCGCAGCACAACCCATTTCTGTTACCGGAAGCCTAATGATGTCTTGTCTCAGCCCCAGAGAATTAACTAAATAGGCATCCAATGATGGAATCATAATCCCAGTACAACTGACCGTAATGATATAGTCCAAGGATTTTGCATCCCATTCCGCTTGATTTAAAGCTTTTTGAAGTACTTGCTCTCCTAAAATCTTGATTTCTCTAGAGTATATGTTATTTTTCTCCTCAAAAGAAGTTGCGGTAAAGACCTCTTCAATATCCATTATGCCATAGCGCTGGTCCACCCCCGCCCCTTCAAATATCTTTACCACTTTTCTTCTAAAACGTTCGTCTTGGTCTGAAAGCCATAAATCTATGAAAGGAATAATATCCGAAGTTTTCCTGCTATACTTTGGCAATTGTTTTGATACTCCAACTACATGTACTGGACCCATTAATTCTTATGTCGGTTAAATTTCATTACCCATACATACCTAAAAGCCCATTTCCATTGAATTGTATGTGTAACACTTGGTATTTTTTTTGATAGTTCTATCAACTCATCCTTCCTAAAACCTTTGCTTATGGAAACAAGGCCATCATATTTTGCAACCTTCGTCTTAATAAAGAAAAACCCAAATACTTGAAAAAGAGCATAAGCGATTCTGCTTCTTTGAAGGTCATTGATAACCACCCCAACTTTGGCCAAGCTAACAAACTTGTTTAGAAAAGCGTCTATACGGTTCTCATCAAAATGATGCATGGTAAGCGTGTTGATCAAAATGTCGCAAGAAAGACTGGAATCAGCTTTTAGTATGTCTTCTTTCTTGAAATTTATGTTAGGGTAATCGTGAGATTTCTCCTTGGCAATTTGCAATACGTCATCTCTTAGGTCTATCCCTACCATATTGTGCGACACCCCATTTTTACTCAGATGTTTGGATAGTTTTCTTAGCATGGTGCCATCTCCACAACCCATATCCAAAATCGTATACGATTTTTTGCCGCTCTCTTTCACCAATTCCCATACCGCGTCTACGGTTATTGACTCTCCCCCCAGTAATTTGTTGCATTTGTTAATGTCCGCATAGGCAGCATCCAAAAGCTCAAACTCCATGTTTGGATCATCCATGAGTTCCAGTTCCTCGCTACGCACAGAAAAATCCATCAATTTAGAATTGGATTGCCATGTGTGTTACGAATCAGTTCTCGAAGTACTATTTTGGAGTTGGCCACAGTGTGCATTCCCAAATTAAACCACTTGGTATGCAACATAAGGTCTTGTAAGCGACGACCCATCCAGAGTCTTTTGCCAAAATTCTTTTCCCAAAGCATTTGATACTCTTTTTCCATATCTTTTCTTGTGAAGTTAGGTTTTTCCAAAAACATAACCACTTGTTCTGCGGCTAATTTTGCGCTATGGATTGCCATCGCCATTCCATTACCACAAAGAGGGTGTATTAAACCTGCCGTATCCCCGCACATTAATATGTGATTCTCCACCATCTTTTTCTTTTCAAACGAAATCTGAGCAATGCTCAATGGTTTTTCAAATTTTGCCTCTGTATTGGCTAAAAAATCTTTTAAAATTGGGTTTTGGGACACCACAGTTTGGTTAAACGAAGCTATATCCCCTTCTTTTTTAAAGCTTTCATACTTAACCAAGCAGCAAAAGTTTAAATCTCCGGTCTCTGTTTGGGACAACCCTCCATATCCTCCAGGAAAATTGTGAAGTGCCACTACATTTGAGGGATGCCCATTGTTTCTGTAATGTGATTTTATTCCGAGCCATGGGGACTTCTGCTGAATAAAACTTCTATTCAACTTAACATCTAAGTTTGAGCGCTTACCAAATGCTCCCAAAACTACTTTACTGGATATTTTTTCTTTAGAAGATAAGGTTATGAAAAATTCATCACCTACAAATTGAATATCAACTACTGTATCAAAAAGGAAATCCACTCCTTTTTTTTTCGCCAACAAGTAAAGCTTATGGTCAAAAGTGTATCTACTTATTCCAAAGCCACCCAAAGGAAGACCAACTTCTATTAGCTTACCTGATTGTGTGCTAATTTGAAGGGTATCAATTTCTGGCAATCCTAGGTTACCCAATTCCAAACCAAGCTGTTCTAAATAAGGTTTGACCTCATTAGATACATATTCTCCGCATACTTTGTGGTTGGGATATTGGTTTTTTTCAATAACCAAGACCTGTTTTCCTTTTTGCGCCAAATCCAGCGCAGCTGTCAACCCGGCCAATCCACCACCAATGATAACAACTTTGGGATTATTCACCCTATGAAGATAATTCTTTAAAACAAAAATCCCGACCTATTATGGCCGGGATTAAAAACATAAAATGTTTTGTATTCTTAGTTTGTTTTTTGGTAAGCCTCTTGCTTTAGTTCATCACTAGCAACAATGGCTAGCTCAACACGCCTGTTTTTAGCTTTTCCTTCTGATGTCTCATTGCTTTCGCGTGGTTGGGTCTCTCCGTACCACTTTGTACTAAATCTACCACTGGAAATACCCTTGCCTACCAAATAGCTAGTCACGGATTCTGCTCTTTGCTGAGACAACTTCCAATTGTATTCTTCGCTACCCGCACTATCTGTATGCCCTTCAACCAAAACATTTGAGTTTGGGTACTCTTTAAAGATTCCAGCCAATTTATCTAAAGTAGTGGCTGAAGTTCCTTTAACATCAGATCTATTGGTATCAAAATAGACTCCTGCATCTTCATTGAAAATAACATTGATTCCCTCTCCTACACGAGTTACCTCCGCACCTGGAATTTCTTCTTCAATTCGCTCGGCTTGTCTATCCATTCTATTGCCGATATACCCTCCGGCAGCACCACCAACTACTGCGCCAATGATGGCGCCTAAAGCGGTATTACCGTTTTTTCCGACGTTATTTCCAATTATACCACCTATAACTGCACCACCAGCGGCACCAATTGTAGCTCCTTTTTGTGTGTTATTGGCGTTTTTAACTGCATTACAACTCACCATTAAACTCAAAGCCAGAACAATGGTTGTGCTTTTTAATACTATATTTTTCATTTTGTTATTTTTTTGAGAATTCATAAACTATAGTGACCAACTCTCCATCTACGGAAACATTGGATTTAAGTGTCATGGATTGTTCCGATATGTTGGCAATGTTTAAACGATAGCCCACCCCTCCTGAAACATCTTTTCGTTTTTCATCAATAAATTTGAATTGAAGTTGACTACTGTAATTTGCGGTTGGCTCAACAACGGACCATCTAAAGAAACGATCTCCTCCTTGACAAAGGCTGCCTCCAGTGATTGTATACCGACCTGTACTGTTGTTGTCCCTAAAAAACCAGTCGCTTCCTTCAAAACAAATATCATCTGCATCATTGAAAATCACCGATTTAAAGTTCCCTGTGTTATTTTCATAGGAAATGTTGTCCAAGCTCCAAGAACCGCTGAAAAGATTACGCTGGCTCCTTGCACTTTTAGAAACAGAACATGATGTCAACAAAAATGTGGCCATCATCATAAAAAAGAATGCATTTTTTACCATAAGAATTGGAATTTAAATTTTAGTATATACGAGTGAGACACCATATTTATCTTTCTAGGTTGTTAAAAAAATGTTAAACCAAGTAATTTCAATATTCAAAAAGCTCTACCAGTGTTTTTTCAAACCTTCCTTTGGGCAAGTAATTTTGTTCCAAACCTTTAGAAAACGGAACTGGCGTCTCCAAGCTTCCAACCCTTTTAACGGGTGCATCTAAAAATTCAAAACAATTTTCCATTACCATAGCAGAAATATCGCTTGCAACACCGCCGAACACGGTGTCTTCTTGCAATACAATCAGTTTTCCTGTTTTTTTCACCGAAGTGTAAACAGTTCCAATATCGAGAGGTTGAAGTGTACGCAAATCTATAACATCTGCATTGATTTCTGGATATTTTTCCAAAATTTCCAATGCCCAATGTACTCCTGCCCCGTACGTAACTACAGATAGCGAATCGCCTGTCTTGACCAAATTTGCCTTCCCAAATGGAATTGTGTAATAATCCGAAGGAACATCCCCGTAGACACTTCTATACAAGCCCTTGTGCTCAAAAAACAGCACTGGATTTGGGTCGTTTATAGCTGTATTGAGCAAGCCTTTTGCATCATATGGAAAAGCAGGATATACTACTTTAAGACCTGGTGTTTTTGTAAACCAAGCCTCATTGGTCTGTGAATGAAAAGGTCCAGCCCCAACCCCGCCGCCACAAGGCATACGAATAACAACATCTGCGTTTTCGCCCCAACGATAATGTACTTTGGCCAAATAATTTACAATTGGGTTAAATCCTGAAGTAGCAAAGTCAGCAAACTGCATCTCCATCACGGCCTTCATTCCGTTTATGGATAAACCCATAGCTGCAGAAACAACAGCTGATTCGCAAATAGGTGTATTCCTAACCCTGCTTTTGCCAAATTTTGATGTAAATCCTTCTGTTATCTTAAAAACACCTCCATAATCTGCAATATCCTGGCCCATGATAATCAACTCATTATAGCGTTCCATGGATTGTTCCAAGCCTTGAGAAATTGCATCAACCAAACGGATATTTTTTACATCTCCTTTAGGTTCAACATGCTCATAATTAAATTCTTGATATACTTCTTTTAATTCTTTAGTTTCAATAACATCAATGGTAGGTTCATCAAAGGCCAATTTCAAATTTGAGTTGATTTCTTCTGTAATTTCATCTTTAAGTCGTCCTATTTCTTCTTCAGTTATAGTTCCTTCTTGTAGTAGAAATGCCTCATAATTCGCTATTGGGTCTTTTTTTTCCCATTTTTTCATCAGCTTTTCCGGAACATATTTTGTACCGCTCGCTTCTTCATGACCACGCATTCTAAAGGTTTTAAACTCCAACAAAACGGGTCTAGGCCTTTTTCTAATGGCCTTGCAAAGCTCATCCACTTTTGAATAGACCTCTATGATGTTGTTCCCATCAATAATCCTGGATTCCATTCCATATCCTTTAGCCTTATCAGCAAGGTGTTCGCAGTTATATTGTTCATTGGTAGGTGTTGAAAGGCCATACCCGTTGTTTTCAATACAAAATATAACTGGAAGGTTCCAAACTGAAGCTATGTTTAATGCTTCATGAAAATCACCTTCACTAGTTGCACCTTCACCAGTAAAAACGGCTGTCACCCTTTTCTTTCTGCGTAGCATATCGGCCAATGCAATTCCATCGGCAACACCCAATTGAGGCCCCAAGTGGGATATCATGCCCACAATCTTATATTCCTGGGTTCCAAAATGAAAACTCCGATCTCGGCCTTGGGTAAAACCACTTTTCTTTCCCTGCCATTGACCAAAGAGCCTGTGCAATGGAATGTTCCTAGATGTAAACACTCCTAAATTACGGTGCATTGGCAAAATATACTCTTCGCTATTCAAAGCTTGCGTAACACCCACTGATATTGCCTCCTGCCCAATTCCACTAAACCATTTGGAAATTTTGCCTTGCCTCAACAAAATCAGCATCTTTTCTTCTATCATTCTGGGCTTTAGCATTCCCTTGTACAAATCCAGTAGTTTTTGTTGGTCCAAACTACCAATATGATATCTCATAAAGTAAAAAATTCAATGGGTTAAAAGTAATGAAAAAGCCATCTATGACCTTCTAATTTTTAGAAAGGTTTCTTAATATTCATTACTTTTGATAGTAAAATAAAATTTGACGTTATGAGTGCAATTCCAAGCGTAGACCTTAGAGATTTTGTTTCTGGTGATGCTGCCAGAAAAGAAAAATTCACAGCAGAAATAGGTGCTGCTTTTGAGGATATAGGCTTTGTTGCCTTAAGCGGTCATTTTTTGTCAGAGGACTTGGTGGAACAACTTTATGGGGAGATTAAGCAGTTTTTTCAATTGCCCCAATCCACAAAGGATAGCTATGAAATTGAAGGTATAGGCGGACAACGTGGGTATACCTCCTTTGGAAAAGAGCATGCCAAAGGAAAAAAAGAGGGCGACCTTAAAGAATTTTGGCATTTTGGGCAATATGTTGAGAACAATCCAAAGCTTGAAGCTGAATATCCGGACAATGTAAACGTCAAAGAGCTTTCGGAATTCAACAAAGTTGGCAAAGAAACCTATCAGATGCTGGAAAAGACAGCTAAATATGTTCTTAGGGCGTTAGCACTTCATCTTGACCTAGATGAAATGTATTTTGATGAATGGATCAAAAACGGAAACTCCATTCTTAGACCTATCCACTACCCTCCAATTACTTCAGAACCTAAAAATGCCGTTAGGGCTGCGGCTCATGGAGATATCAATCTCATAACATTGCTTATGGGTGCGCATGGCAAGGGACTTCAGGTAAAGAACCATCAAGGAGAATGGGTAGATGCCATAGCAAGGACCGATCAACTTATGATTAATGTTGGCGATATGCTTTCGAGACTAACCAATAACAAATTAAAATCCACCATTCATCAAGTTGTAAACCCGCCTAAAGAACTTTGGGGCACATCTAGATACTCTATACCATTTTTTATGCATCCGATAAGCGAGATGCCCTTAAATTGCCTTGAGGATTGTATTGATGATCAAAATCCAAAAGGTTTTGAAGACATTACTGCCGGAGATTATCTTCATGAACGCCTGATAGAGCTAGGCCTGGTGAAAAAATGAGTATTTCATGACCATAACTGCCAAGATAATTCCTGGACATGGTGCTGCATCTGGCAAGAAAGGTGATCATCGCTATCCTGGAGGTACAATTGCAATTCAAGCTCCCTATTTTAAAAAGCTTGGATTGGATTTAACGAGGTATCATCCGGGAACACTCAATATTGACATATCCCCCTTTAATTATCAAATAAAAAATCCCAAGTATTTTTTTAATCAAGTGGAGTGGACAAAACACATTCCCCCAGAAAATTTCTACTTTTTCGATGTTACCGTTAGCTATAAAATGATTGAACACAAGGGTTTAGTCTACATGCCAGACCCAAAAACCAAAACAGAACATGAACAAAGTAAAACCACTTTAGAATTAATTTTACCTAAAATTGATGAAATTATCTATGGTGATATAATCACAATAAGCGTAAATAAAAATCAATTAGAGCTATTGCCCTAAATCAGTTTTACTATGGATCTACAAGATCAACTCAAAAATTTATTTCCGGACCATGAACCTGACGAAAATGAGGTTCCCAAAAAAGACCAACCCAAGTATTGGCTCCAAGATGCTCCTATAATCTGCAAATATGAAAAACGTAAAGGTAAACCAGTGACCATTTTAGAAGGCTATACTGGTTCTGATGCCGATTTCAAAAAACTTACAAAGGATCTTAAGTCGTATTTAAGTGTTGGTGGTAGTTATAAAAACGACTTTATCATCATTCAAGGGGATTATCGAGATAAAATTATGGCCTTTTTGAAAGATCATGGATTTTCTACTAAAAGAGTTGGCGGATAGCATCTTTATTCCTAAAATTCTCTTCATATTTTTCCTACGTTGTTAAATTTAAGCTTTGACATCCAATGTTTTATGAAAAAATTTTTGTGTTCTTGGTTTAAATCTTACATTTAATGTCTCTAACCGACGAAAACTAAACTGAAAATGAAATCACTGTTGCATATTACCAACGGCGACAATTTCACGTCAAAATTACAATCGTTACACCTAAAAGGAGATATTATCACGTGGAGAGAAATGCTCTGCGAAGGCAAGACACTATGTGCCGTAGGCAGTGAATCCTTCTGGAAGACGCGATTTGAATTTTTGAACAAAAACTACAAAGTTTCCAAATCTTGGTTTGTCGAGAAAACCCTTAAGGAATATAGATCGCTATGTAACCACAAACAACAAGATCAGATTGTTCTTTGGTTTGAATACGACCTTTTCTGTCAAATAAATATGTTGGCTGTCCTCAGCTGGCTTAAAACGCACAGAAGGCATGCAGAAATATCATTAGTGTGCAGTGGAAAAGAAGATGAAAGCGATAAACTATATGGTCTAAATGAGCTAAGTGATGAGAAATTGCTGGATCTTTACGACAATAGAACCATTTTATCTCAGGATGATATTGAATTTGCCGATTACGTCTGGCAATTATATTGCAGTGACAACCCTATTCGCTTAGAAAACCTGATTGCACATAACAATTTTCAGTTTCAATACTTATCCGAGGCTCTAAGAGCGCATCTAAAACGTTTTCCAACAATTAAGAACGGCCTTAACGAAATGGAGAACCGTATTTTGGATACAGCAGCAAGTCAAAAACCAGAATCCAGAGCTGTCCTATTAAACCAGGTTCTAGCAAATCAAGGGTATTATGGTTTTGGAGACACACAATACAATCGCATGATCTCTTCGCTCAAACCCCTATTTGGTTCTTTCAATCCTGTTAAACTAACAAGAAAAGGAAAAGAAGTTTTAACGAATAAAGCAAATTATTATTCTCAACTACGTGATAATCAATTGTATTTAGGAGGTTCTTTAAAGTATAACTTCTTATATAACTCTACTACAGATCGCATCCTAAAACTCTAAAATGGCCTTAAGTGACTCAGAATTGATTCTGAATCCTGATGGCAGTATTTACCATCTTAATCTTTTACCTGAAGATATATCTTCTACCATAATCACTGTTGGAGACCCTACCCGTGTGCCTTTGGTTACTAAATACTTCGATTCTATTGAAATTGAAAAGGGAAGTCGTGAGTTCTTGACTCAAACAGGTATCTACAACGGAAAAAGAATTACGGTTATCTCCACTGGTATTGGCACAGACAACATTGACATTGTTTTTAATGAGTTGGATGCTCTGGTAAACATAGATTTTACTACCCGAGAAGTAAAAAAAGAGAAGACACAATTAGATTTTATACGGATTGGTACATCTGGTGCAATACAAGCAGATATACCTGTTGATTCGTTCTTACTGAGCACATCCGCAGTTGGTTTTGAAGGCTTGCTACACTTTTATGATGCTGGACATGTGAGAAATCATAGCCTAGAAGAGCAGCTTAATAGTTTCCTGGAATGGAATGCACATAACATAGTGGCGTATGCTGTGGATTCTGATAAAAACCTGAGAGACATGATTACCTCAAATCGTATACGATTTGGCATAACAGCAACTAATTCAGGATTTTACGGACCACAAGGAAGAAGCCTTAGGTTAGCTCCAAAGATTACGGATTTCAATGATAAACTTGCTTCCTTTTTATATAAAAACCAGCAAATAACCAACCTTGAAATGGAAACAGCTGGCATTTATGGTTTGGCAAAACTACATGGACATCGTGCAATTTCTTTAAACGCTATTCTGGCCAATAGAGCTACAGGAGAATTTTCTTCAAATGCTGTTAGGACTGTGGACGACCTCATAAAATATACTTTAGAAAAACTTGTTTCTTGAATATTGGCTTAATATGATTTTTGGTAATATTCCTTCCCTATTTAAAACCTTATGAAAACAGTTAAAATAATTGGTGTGCCGGAGCATTTTAATCTTCCCTGGCATTTAGCCATTGAAGAAGGTGCTTTTGAAGACCGTGGCATACGTTTAGAATGGACAAATATTCCAGAAGGCACAGGAAAAATGTGCCAGCTTCTGAATGATGGCGAAACGGATTTGGCTATTATACTCACTGAAGGTTTGGTTAAAAGCATTTCTCAGGGAAATCCATCCAAAATTGTACAAGAGTATATCTCTTCCCCTCTACTTTGGGGAATTCACGTTGCCAACAGCAGTGAGCGCACTTCTATATCGGAATTAGAAAAAGACAAAGCTGCTGTAAGTCGTATAGGTAGTGGAAGCCATTTAATGGCATATGTACATGCGCAAAATCAAGGTTGGGATACAGATATGCTTGAATTTGACATAATAGATAACCTAGATGGCGCTGTTAAAAATCTTAGTGAAGGTTCCAATGCATATTTTATGTGGGAGCATTTTACAACAAAACCATTGGTAGATAAAGGTATCTTTAAACGATTGGGAAACTGCCCTACCCCTTGGCCTTGTTTTGTTATCGCCGCAACAAATGCTTTTTTAAAGACAAACGGACAATTGCTTAAACATATTTTAGAAATTATCAATACCTATACTATTGAATTCAAACAAATTCCAAGTATTGACAGGACTTTGGCAAATAGATACAATCAACAATTGGAGGATATTCAAGATTGGCTTTCCAAAACAACCTGGGGGCAGAATCAAATAGATGTAAAAATCTTAAATGAAGTGCAAAATAGACTGCTTAGCCTGCAACTTATTAATGAAGTGAAAAATTCTAAAGAATTTCTATATTCCAAAGTTTAAGAAAAATATTTCTTAATCAAAGTCTTAAACTTTAAATCAGAGAGTGGTTTTTGCGCTGTATCCCTAACATTAGGGTTTGCCAGTGCCAAAGCTGTGGTTTCTTCAGTATCCAAGGCAGTTAACATGACCACCACAATTTTTTCTTTAAACCCCTTATCAAACTTTTTATCAAAAGCGTCCAAGAATTCCCACCCATTCATTGTAGGCATGTTAGTATCCAAAATAAGTAAACAGGGCATTAAATCTTCATCTGAAGTGCCCTCCAAAAAATCAATAGCTTCTTTTCCGTTACTGGCCGTGTTAACCGTTAAACCATTATCTAATTGTTTTACAAAAAACCTATTTAAGAAGTTCGTTGTATCGTCATCATCAACGAGTAAAACTGATTTCAGTCTGCGCAATTTATTAAGAATTTTCTGATGGTCGTGTTAGTCTATAAACGTACGAATTCTTGTGATACTTTAAGAAAATCCTTTCAAGAAGTAATTCACCAACTTATCAACTTTTTTCCCATTTGACCCAACAAGGCATTGGTTTTACTAAAATGTTGATTACCAAACCAAAGGCCTCTGTTTGCACTTAATGGTGAAGGATGCCCTGAAGTAAGTATGTGATGTTTTGTTTTATTTATCAAGGTTGATTTCTTTTTTGCAAACCCACCCCAAAGCAAAAAAACAATACCTTCTTGTTTAGAGGATACCGTTTCAATCACAGCATCCGTAAACTGCTCCCAACCCTTTTTTTGATGGCTTCCTGCCTCATGCGCCCTTACCGTTAATGTAGCATTTAAAAGCAGTACTCCTTGCTGTGCCCATCGTTCTAGGTTGCCGCTTTTGGGGTATGGTTGTTCCACATCAACTTTAATCTCCTTAAAAATATTTACCAGCGATGGCGGGTGTGGGATATTATCTTTTACAGAAAAGCACAGTCCATTGGCCTGGTTAGGCCCATGATATGGGTCCTGCCCTATTATAACAACTTTGACGTCCTGAAAAGGGCAATGATCAAATGCTGCAAAAATGTCCTTTCCTTTGGGAAAACAAGTATGCTGTTGATATTCCTGTTTTACAAATTGAGTCAGTTGTTGAAAATAAGGTTTCTCGAACTCAGGTTGTAAATGAGGTTTCCAGCTTAGATCTATACTTACATTCATTAATTCTTCTTATTTCTTCGGATAAATCTAAAAATAATATCTTTCCCTGTGACTAACATTCAAAATTAACCCATGTCCTTTCTTCAAAAAATAAAATTTCCAACGGCACATACTGTCTTATTCATTATAGCAGCCATTGTTTCTCTCTTAACATGGATTATCCCTGCTGGGCAATATGATCGTCTTTCATATGATAATAAAACGGATACATTGATTAGGGCTTCAGAGGAAACAAGTGTTAGCTTTCCCGCTACCCAAAAGACCCTTGATGAGCTGGCAATTCAAATTCCGATAGAAAAATTCAAGGATGGTGCCATTTCCAAACCTATAAGTATTCCAAATACCTATCAAAAACTGGAAGGGCAGCCTCAGGGTTTTGTTGGTTTTATACAAGCCCCTCTAAAGGGTATTATGCAATCTACAGATATTATTCTACTGGTTCTGATTATTGGTGGACTTATCAGTATTGTTAATGCAACTAAAGCTTTTGAGGCTGGAATTGCGTGGCTGGCACAAAAATTAAAGGGTAGAGAATTCATCTTGATAATCATGGTGACAACATTAATTGCATTGGGCGGAACTACCTTCGGATTAGAAGAAGAAACCATTGCTTTTTATCCCATTTTAATTCCTATTTTCTTAGCGGCGAAGTACGACGCACTGGCATGCATAGCTTCAATCTACATTGGTTCTTCCATTGGCACTTTGGCATCCACAGTTAATCCATTCAGTACGATCATTGCATCAGATGCTGCCGGAATAAGCTGGACAGAAGGTCTTAATGGCCGACTTATTATGCTTCTTCTAGGCCTGATTATTTGTATTGCCTATATTATTCGTTATGCACAGCGTGTAAAGAAAAACCCCAAACGATCACTCATCTATAATCAAAAAGAAGAAATTGAAAATTTGTTTTCAGGAATTTCCAGCACTACAACCACAAAACTTTCAGGAAAGCTTAAACTAGTCTTGTTTGTTTTTTCTAGCTGTTTTCTTATTATGGTCTATGGCGTTTCCCAATTGGGTTGGTGGTTTCTGGAAATGACCTCTGTTTTCCTCGCTGGTGCATTATTGATTGGGTTTATTACCCGGCTTAATGAAAAACAATTTGTAAATGAATTCATATCGGGAGCAAAAGATCTCTTGGGAGTTGCTTTTATAATCGGTATTGCAAGAGGGATTACGGTTCTAATGGAAGATGGTCAAGTGAGCGATACCTTATTGTTCTACGCAAGTGAACTAACTTCAGGTATGCATAAAGGCCTGTTTATAAATGTAACTTGTTTACTATATAGCGGTTTAACTTTTTTCATCCCTTCTTCTTCAGGAATGGCAGTGCTGACCATGCCCATAATGTCTCCTTTGGCAGATAATGTTGGCATTGGAAGGGAAATTATGGTTAATGCATATCAATATGGAGTAGGACTCTTCAAGTTTATTAATCCAACCGGTATTATATTGGCATCTCTTGCCCTCGTCAATGTAGGTTATGACAAATGGTTGAAGTTTGTTTGGCCATTGGTTTTACTTTTAGCCATTCTTGCTATGGTCACACTTACAATTAGTATTTATCTTTGAGCAAGGTTAGAAAACATACAGAATGAAAATATTGATTATAGGTGGAAAAGGAACTATTGGCAATAAAGTAACAAGCCACTTTTCAGAAAATAATGAGGTTATCATTGCTGGAAGAACCTCTGGCGATGTCACTGTAGATATTGTAGACAGTAAGTCCATTGAAAACATGTTTAAACAAACTGGCAAACTGGATGCCATCATCTGCATTGCTGGTGAAGCAAAATGGGCAAACTTTAAGGACTTAACTGAAGAAGATTATCATATTGGCCTTAGAAGTAAACTGATGGGACAGGTGAACCTCGTTCGCTTAGGCCAAGACTTTCTAAATCCAGGTGGCTCAATTACCTTATCTACAGGAATTTTAGCAGATGACCCCGTTGTTAAAACCGCAAGCGCGGCCATGGTCAATGGTGGCATACATAGTTTTGTGCAAGCGGCAGCTTTAGAGATTGAAAATAGAACAAGACTTAATGTAGTTTCCTTGGGAATGGTAATAGATGCCTATAAAAAATACAAGGACTACTTTCCAGGACATAACCCAATTTCAATGGAAAAAGCCGTTAATGCCTATGTAAGAAGCGTCATGGGGAAAGGAAATGGTGAAATAATCAGGGTTTATAACTAAATGATACTTGTGCATTTGGCTTTCCGCTATCTTTACATTGCTTGTAAATATGACATTCCCTTTTGAAACATAGGTCCTCCATATTATTACTTCTTATTTCTCTTCTTTTAGCAAACTGTTTGCAACCAAAACCTAAAGAAGTTAATATAGATAGGACCTTGGCTGAGGATAAAAGCATTTTCACCGCTTTGCCCACCAAGGTGATAGCGCCAAAAGACAACCCTTCATCCATAGAAAAAGAAGCTCTGGGCAAACTTCTGTTTTATGATCCCATATTATCTGGCAATAAAGATATCTCCTGTGCAACCTGCCACCATCCAGATATGGGTTACGCCGAGTTTTTGGACATATCTATAGGCACCAACGCCAAAGGCCTCGGAAGTAAAAGAAAATTCAATACTCCTAATGATATTCCCTTTGTTAAACGCAATGCACAGACCATATTAAATACTGCTTTCAACGGAATACAAAATTACCAAAAATATATAGCTGAAAATGCACCTATGTTTTGGGACGAGAGAGCAAAAAGCCTGGAAAAACAGGCACTGGAGCCCATCAAAGCATTTGAGGAGATGCGGGGTCACGGTTTTACGGAAAACGAAATTCTACTGGTTGTTGTGGATAGGTTAAAGAATATTCCTGAATATCAGACGCTCTTTAAGAATGCCTTCAATGAAACAGAGCCTATTACCGTTGAAAATTTAGCAAAGACCATAGCTGCTTTTGAAAGAACTTTGATTACCAACAATTCCCCATTTGACCAGTATATGAGAGGTAATCGCAAAGCTATTTCAATTCGTGAAAAAGATGGGTTTGAACAGTTCAAAAAAGTAGGCTGCGTCAATTGTCATAGCGGTCCCATGTTCTCTGATTACAAAATACATGTTTTGGGAGTGCCAGAAAATTCCAAACTGCCTTTTGTGGATTTTGGCATTGCGGACATAAACAAAAAAGACAGTTTTGCCTTTAGAACTCCATCTCTTAGAAATCTAAGATTCACGGCACCCTATATGCATAACGGTAGTTTTATGACCTTAAGGCGTGTATTGGAGTTCTACGAAGATATCTCTAACAGTAAGGTTCGGAACCCTAATATAGATCCAACTAAATTTGATTCTTTTGTTCACGATCTAAAATTATCGGTAAAGGAAATGGCAGGAATCTTAGCATTCTTAAACACACTGAATGATAGTAACTTTGATAAAACCATTCCTGAAAACGTCCCAAGCGGTCTGCCCGTAGGAGGTTCTATAAATTGATTGACTTTTTTCAACCTGGCTAAGCCTTGTTTCAGATCGAATCATCTCCATCTCTTTTTTTAGTGGACTGAATACCTATCTTTGCGCTGCTAGTAAAAGAAAATGCAAAGCATACATCCCAAAACACTTCAAGATTTAGAATTTCCAACAGTACTGGAGCAAGTCGCCGGGCGATGCAACACCGAATTGGGAAAAGAGATTGCTTTAGAAATTCAACCAATATCTGACAAAGAGCATTTATTGGAAATTTTAGGGCAGACATCGGAGTATTTGGCGTCCTTCACCAATGATAATAGAATTCCAAACCATGGTTTTGACAGTATCAATAACGAACTGAAATTACTGAAGATTGAAAACACCACTTTAGAGGTTTCAGGATTTAGAAGAATAGGTGGCATGTGTAAAACCGTTGCGCTGCACCAAAAATTCTTTAAAAAATTTAAAGAGTACTATCCCCTACTCTTTGCTAGCACAGAAAAAGTCGAGGTCAATACCGAAATCCCGACTTCCATAGATAATGTCTTAGATAAATTTGGCGAAATTAGGGATGATGCTTCTAATGAGTTGCGCCACATACGAATGCAGATCAATGAAGTTCGTGGAAAAATCAATCAAAGTTTTAGTGTTGCCCTGTCCAGGTGCCAATCACAGGATTTTCTTGATGATATCCGTGAATCTGTTGTGGAGAACCGAAGGGTTTTAGCGGTAAAAGCAATGCACCGTAAAAAGGTGAAAGGAACAATGATGGGCAGTTCCAAAACTGGCAGCATTGTTTATATTGTCCCAGAAACCACACTCAATTTTGTTCGGGAACTCAGCAATCTAGAGTTTGAAGAAAAAGAGGAGGTACAGCGTATCCTCAATCAACTCACCGATTCTATCAGACCTTATGATTATCTGCTAAAACAATATCAAGATTATCTTACCCATATCGATATTACCGCAGGCAAGGCAAAATACGCCTTGGATATGAATGCCCTGCTTCCTAAAATCAATGAAGAAAAAGAATTGTTCCTTCGGGATGCCTATCATCCCCTACTCTTTTTAACGAATAAATTTAAAAAGGAAAAGACCTGGCCGCAGACCATTCAATTACATAAGGAAAACAGGATTATCGTCATTTCTGGTCCCAATGCTGGTGGAAAAAGTATCACACTAAAGACCATCGGACTTTTGCAAGTGATGCTCCAGAGTGGATTGCTAATTCCAGTGCACGAACGTAGTACAGTTTGTCTGTTCGATAAAATTTTAACCGATATCGGAGATAATCAATCTATTGAAAACCATCTTAGCACGTACAGCTATCGCTTGAAAAACATGAATCAGTTCCTAAAGAAATGCAATGATAAAACCTTGTTCTTAATTGATGAGTTTGGTACCGGTAGTGACCCTGAATTAGGAGGTGCATTGGCAGAAGCATTTTTAGAAGTCTTTTACGAACGTGAAGCGTACGGGGTAATAACCACACATTACGCCAACTTAAAAGCTTTGGCCAATGAATTGCCACATGTTACCAATGCCAATATGCTTTTCAACGCTAAAACCTTAGAACCTACTTTTCAGTTGATCTTGGGAGAGGCTGGTAGTTCCTTCACCTTTGAAGTAGCCCAGAAAAATGGAATTCCATATTCGCTTATAAATAGAGCGAAGAAAAAGATTGAACGGGGCAAGGTTAGGTTTGATGCGACCATAGCCAAACTACAGAAAGAGCGGTCCAAAATGGTGCAAACCGGTTCCCGGTTGCAGGATGAAGAAACCAAAGCCCGTGATGAAGCAGAACGTTTGGAAAAACTAAATGCCAAAATCAAGTCTAAGTTGGAAAACTACCAAGAATTGTATGATCATAACCAACGCATGATTCAATTGGGTGATAAAATCAATACGGCTGCAGAACGCTATTTTTTGGATAACAAAAAGCGGCCTTTAATCTCGGAGTTGCTCAGGATTGTAGAAACCGAAAACAGCAAGCGCAAAAAAACATCAGCAAAACAGACCAAAGCCAAACAAGTACAAAAGAAGCAAGTTGCCCAGGAACTGGAACAGAAAATTGTAAAGGTCAGGCAAGAAAAGAAGGTAGAAAAGAAAAAGGCAATCCAAAAAGAAAAGAACAAACCTAGACCCGTGTTTAAAGTAGGTGACCGTGTTCGACTATTTGATGGCAAGGCGGTGGGCACCATTGATACTTTGGAGAAAAATAAAGCCGCCGTTAATTACGGCATGTTCATGACCAATGTAAGCATAGACCAGCTGGAGCTGGTTGAAGCAAAAAAATAATCCTTTGTCAGGTCGAGCGCAGTTGAGACCTTAAGAAAGAGATTTCCAATTTCTTGAGAATAAAAATAACAGCCGGCATCAAGTTGTTGAACCCAACCTGAGCGGCCGACTGTGTAGCTAAATCATTTTATAATGCGTAAGGACCTTCCTCGTCTCCTACCAAATCTTTCACAACTAATAACCCTTCAGGTGTAAAATATAATATACGCTGAATGGCATCTCCATTAATGTTTATTTTACATGCTGCTTCTACTGCTCCCCGTAGTGCGCTGACATCTCGTTCTGATTCCCAACAATTGAAATCACCAAAACCAATGGTACCACTTGGCACCGTAACAGAGTACGGATTGTAATAGTTTCTTCTGCTATAGGTACTACCGTTTGTGTCCAGGGAATAATAATATGTTGAGGTAACCTCTCCATTAATGATTCTTGTGGAAAATGGTTCCGTATAAATACCTACGGGCTGTATATATCTATCTCTTCTAACAGCTGCTTTTATACCTTTTCCAAACAATGGAAATGAAACACAGTCAACATCTCTAGATTCTGGGCCAATAAATGATCCATCAGCAAAATTATCGTTCACATCATTTACTTCTGAAAATTTATCATTGACCACCCATCGTCTATTGGCACCGTCACGTTGCCTAAACTCCCCTATTGGTGCCGTTGGGATACTTGCAATACCATTATAGTCATATTCCAAAAGTTCATATTCGGTTCCTTGCGCATTGAAAATAAAGATTTCATCTAAAAATTGCCGTAGTGCTGCGCCAACATTGTCAAAAGTGGTCGCTCCTAAAGGAGCAGTCGCATCTTTAATGCTATAAGGGTCAGAGACAGCCCCACTAGATGCATTAAAAATAATATATTCCGTTCCAGCGCCATTGAAGATAGCGGTGTATTCATTTTGAATTTGAGTGGCCGCGCCAATACCATCTTCAAAAAGATCTACAAGGTTTGAATACAACACTGGTGGCAAAACGCCTTTTAATTGACATTCCACAACCTCCATTTCGGTAGAAATATTGGTTCCTACCTGTTTGGATGGATCTTCTAACGAGTAAATTTCATAGGACAAGGGCAAACCAGTTCTAATATCCGTGCTCGCAGCTAACATATCGGCCAATTCCGAAATACTAGTTTCTCCCAATCCGGAAAACGTATTTTGAGAATCACCTCCATAGGCAATAACTTTTAGTTTGAGGTCTTCCATTTTCTCCATACTATCTGTTTCCAAGTTCCCTTCAATTTCCTTGTCAAAGCTTTTGTACGAAGCGTCAATTTGCGTGTTCATTACTTCCAAAGAAGAAGTGGATTCAACAAGCATGTAAAAGATTCTACCATAGGTTACCTTTTTAATGTAGGTAGCAGGATTATCTGGCTGTATAAATCGGTCCAAATCATCTGGAGTTACACTAGCATCAAAAACATCATCATAACTCGTTGGGAAATCATAACTGACATCGTAGTACGACTGATAGAGTTTTATCAAAACCCGGTTATAGGTTTTATCTTGACTGAACGATAACTTACCTTCAGCTTTTACTCCGTAACCTTCAAACGAAAGTCCCATTTGCAAAGCAACTTGTTTTTCGGAAAAAACATTTTCGTAGTCCAAATCGAAATTGGCGGGTACCACTCCAGTGCTTCCCGCAATAATATCGTTCATCGCTTGTCGAACTTGAGACTCACTCATTTCAGTCAGGTCTTGAGATGCTTCTGGGTTACCATCATTTAGATTATACGAGATACTACCTCCGGCTCTTTTAAGCGGGATGCCTTGTGGCTTTACATTGTTAATGGTTTTTCCCTGCAATAATGCTCCAGGAAATATTTCACTGGCAACACCGCCCAATGTTTGAAATTCTCCGGCACCATCCGTCACACTCACTGTTCTTGATTTACAGATAAATCGTAGCGTCTCAGCATCCGAACCACTACCAGAGGTATAATCATCGGGGTATTCGTCACCCTCTGCCAAAGTTTCGTCTGTTCGTGACTGGGGTACTTCTTCAAATTCGCCCCCTTGTTCAACCACCCCTCTAAAAGTGGTTGGTGTTGGCCCGTCATCATCTTGAGAAATGGGGTCATCATCTGTTGGAATTTCCGGGGAATCGCTATCGCTGCTACAAGAAAAGAGTAACAGTACAAATATAGCTAGCAACGGCAACAATTTTAAATGAGATTGATTTGTTTTCATAATTATTTGGTTTTTAGGATTCAACACCCCAAACCTAGAGGAGAAAACACCCCGACCCTAATTTTGGGCATGGACAAAGTATGGACAAGCAGCATGGATTTCATTCAAAAGCACCATGGACAGCAGGTTTTTTGATAAGCACTCAAATTCATGTTAATATCAATAAAAACAATGCATTACAAGCATTTTTATGTTGAGTCATAAATAAAAATCTACAGACTTTTTATGGACAAGTCCTTTTTGCCTTCTGGAATCGATTGTTTTAACGAATGATATAATTGGTATCTTGGTGAAATAATCAACCTCTCAAAACAATGATGCTAAAATGCTTCACCGTGGCCTTAGTTTGCTTTCTCGGCACTTCTAGCTTTAGCCAGAATAACAAATTGTTGGATAGTCTACTTAATATTCAAGATACCATCTCTGAAGGAATGCCGAAAATTAAAAATCTGGAGGAGCTATTCTATGCGGAAATTTATAATACTCCGGAAAAAGCGAAGGTATATGCCTTTAAGGCTTTCACGCTTTCTTCCAAGTTGGGAAAGGAGGAAAGTGAAGGTGTGGCTTTATATCATATCGGAACGTATTATAAGGTGACCGCCGCCAACGACTCTGCATTATACTGGTATGAAAAATCTCTAAATAAGTGGAACAAACTAAAAAATCAACAACGTAAAGCTACAACACTTGCTGCAATCGCACTAATAGAACAGCTAAAGAGCAATTATCATAAGGCAATCAAGCTATATGATAGCGTAATAGTAATAAATAAAGAGATCAAACACAGCCTTAACCTCGCGAATGCAATAAGAACCAGAGCTACAATTTTTATTGATAAGGGAAACTATAAAATAGCACTTGAAGAAACCTTGAAAAGTATGCGGATGTTCGATACCATTCAAGAAGAACCTTGGCAAGATGCTGATACTAAAAAACAACTTGGCTACATTGAGTATCTTCAAGGAAACCATACCAATGCCATCGCATACTATTCAGGCGCCTTGGATATGTACAATGATCTTGGTGATAAAGTATGGCAATGCCGAACTTATTGTGACATAGGAAAATCATACCTAGCCATTGAAAATTTAGAAAAAGCTGAAGACTCTTTTGAAAAAAGCCTAGCATTGGCTAAAGAATTGAATATCCTTGATATGGAAGTCAATTCTTTGCTACAACTTGGAATCCTATCTAAAAAGCGTTTGGATTATGTAAAAGCGTATGATTTATTACATCAAAGTTTACAAAAAAACTTCAACTTCGGTTCCAAACTGAACGAATCCACTATTCGTAATGAAATTGGAAATGTACTTGCTTTCCAAGGAGATTATACGTTTTCAATGTACCATCTGAATACAGCGTTAAAAATTGCCGACTCATTAGGAACTCTGGACCAACAGCAAAAAGCATATAAATATCGAGCATACACGAATGAAGCGTTTGATAGACCTGCAAATGCATTAAAGGATGAAAGAAAATTTCAAAAAATCAATGATAGTATCTTCAACTTAACCAAGTCTCAACAAATCGAAGAACTTAAAACCATCTACGAAACCGAAAAAAAGGAAGCCGAAATCGCATTGCAAGAAAAAGAGATTGAGACACTGAACCAGGAAGTGGAAATCAGTAATTTGCGCAAAGGGCTCTATGCCGGTGGCATGGCCTCTGCCCTAGCCCTATTCGGATTATCTGTCTTTGGATACCGTCAACGAATAAGGAAGAACAAAATAGCTCGCGAAAAGCAGGAGGAAATTTACAGACAAGAAATCGAGCACAAGAAAAAAGAGCTGACCAGTCAGACTTTGCATCTAGTCCAAAAAAACACTTTTATCCAAGAACTTAAAGAGAACTTGGAAAACCTCAAAAGCTCTCCCGAAAAGTTCAAAGCAGAGTTCCGTCGGATTGTGATGCTCCTAAAAAAGGAAAATGCCTCTGACAAAGACTGGGAAGTTTTTAAAACCTATTTTGCTGATGTCCATAACGACTTTGACCAGAAGCTAAAAACCCTCTACCCAGACATTTCAGAAAAAGAAATAAGACTGGCTGCCTTTTTACGCATGAACCTGACCACCAAGGAGATTGCTGCTACCTTGAATGTGCTGCCAGATAGTATCCTAAAATCCAAATATCGATTAAAAAAGAAATTGGCGCTGGACAAGGAAACCGATTTGAACCAATTTTTGAATTCATTATGAGATCCCTCTTCAAGTTACTTCTAGTAGGTGGTTTTTGTCTTTGTAACCTGCTACACGCCCAGGAATATAAAAATATTGATAGTTTAATAAGAGAGTACAACAAACAAGCTATTGACACTATCAAGATAAACCTTGGGTCACTCATCTTTCAGAATTTAAGTTTCTCGAATCCTGATGAGGCCTATAAATATGCCCAAGAATCCGTTCGTATTTCCAAAGAATTAAAAAATGGAAAAGGCCTTGGTCAAGCCTATAATAATCTAAGTTTCTATTTTTTGAACAAAGACCAGCTTGACTCCGCCCTCTACTACAAGCAAGCAGCCTTGGACATAGCCGAAAGTCTGAGAAATATAAGAGGTCTTCTTACCGTAAACATGGGACTTGCCGTGCTGTATAACAAGAAAAATGATTTCACCAAAGCCGAAGAATATCTAAACAAGAATATTGCCCTTTTTAACAACAGGGATACAGTTAAAAACGCAAGAGAAATTGATTTCAAATATATTGGATCTACGTATCACGCACTGGCTGATATCAATGTAAGAAAAGGCCAGTACAATTTAGCTTTAAAGAATCAGCTAAGGTCGCTTGAGTTATATAAAGCACGAGCCAAAGACCCTCTATTTGAGGCAGATGCATATAATGCATTAGGCCAAACGGAGATGAAATTGGAAAACTATCAACAGAGTTTTATTTACCTTGAACAAGCTTTAAAAGTCTATACGAAGTTCAAGGATTTGCTTTGGGAAAGTGATGTCCTAAAGCTTATGGGTGAGAATATGGTATTCCAAAACCAGCCAGAAAAGGCCATAGAATATCTTTTGCGTTGCATTGAAGTTGCTAAAGAAAACGAATTTAGATTGACGGAAGCCAGTGCACATAACATTTTAGGCAATGCATATAGCAGTTTAAACCGTGACCAAAAAGCACTTGAAAGTCTAAATAACTCTATTATGATATATGGGCAAATGGAAAACCCTACGGAAATCAATGAAGCATTCACCAGTTTAGGTGTTATGTACAATAAAATGAACCAACCTTCCCGAGCCCTTCCTTATTTTGGAAAAGCCATTGGTATTTCAGATAGCATTGGAGCAATTCCTCAGGCATCCGACGCTTATTTACATCGATCTAAATCTTTCCGTCAATTAAAGGAATATGAAAGGGCCATGGCCGACTTTGAGTTGTACAGCAAGTTAAAGGATAGCATTTTCACCATTAAAAAGTCTCAGCAAATAGAAGAATTGCGGACTGTTTTCGAAACCGAAAAGAAAGAAGCCGAAATCGCCCTACAGGAAGAAGAAATCAAAACATTAAACGAGAAATCAAGGGCTGATAACTTACAAAAAGGATTATATGCAGGCGGAGCATTTTCGGGCATAGCACTTTCGGGTTTACTATTTTTCGGCTTTCGACAACGCATAAAAAAGAACAAAATAGCACGCGAAAAACAAGAAGAAATCTATAAACAGGAAATCGAGCACAAGAAAAAAGAATTGACCAGCCAGACCCTGCATTTGGTGCAGAAAAACACCTTTATCCAAGAACTCAAAGAGAATCTGGAAAACCTTAAAAATTCTCCGGAAAAATTTAAGGTAGAGTTCCGCCGTATTGTGATGCTCCTAAAAAAGCAGAACGCTTCGGACAAGGATTGGGAAGTCTTTAAGTCCTATTTCTCCGAAGTGCACAATGACTTTGACCAAAAGCTCAAAACGCTATACCATGATATCTCAGAAAAAGAAATTCGTTTGGCTGTCTTTTTGCGGATGAATTTGACCACAAAGGAGATTGCAGCTACGCTGAACGTACTTCCAGATAGTATTTTGAAATCCAAATACCGATTAAAAAAGAAATTGGCCCTTGATAAAGAGATGGACCTGACCACTTTTTTAAATACCCTTTAGACGAATCAGCAAATTGAAAAATTTAACTTAACTTCTGCTGTTAACTATTGGTTTTGAGAAAAATAGCTTTAAAAATATTTTCTGTATTTCTTATAACTACGCTGATAGGAGTTGTAGCGTGCAAATCAACTCCCGAGGACACCAATGCAGTTGATAATGCATCTCTTGCGAAATTGGACTCATTAGGTCAATCCATCATAAAAAAAGGAGAGGTAGTAGGTTTTTCAGTAGCTATAATGAAGGGAACAGATACCTTGTACAACCGCGGTTTTGGGTATGTGGATACCGCAAAAATCAAATCGGTTTCCAATACCACCCGATTTAAGATTGCATCTATCTCCAAATTGATAGGTTCCACCTTGGTCATGAAATTGGTAGAAGAAGAAAAATTGTCGCTGAATCAGACCTTGTTAGAGCTGTTACCAGATTTTCCCAATTCGGAGCAAGCAAAGAAAATTACCCTGGCGCACATGATCAGTCATACCTCTGGCCTTCCAGAATACGCAACGGCAATTGATTCGATGTATGTGGGAACGGGCAAAAATCCTACCAAAAAGGATTTCTATTCCTTTTTTGCCACGAATGGCTTACTTTTTGAACCAGGTACCAATTACAGTTACTGCAATTCTGGCTTCCTTTTAATGGGAATGATTGTGGAAAGGATTACCCAACGATCCTTACAACAAGAATTTGATCGGGTGATCAACGAACCTGGGGACATGGGTCTAAAATTGATTGCAGAAGCAGATTCATTACCAGAAATGTCCCCCTATTGGGAAAAGAAAGGCAATTCATACATTCCATACCCACATTGGCCTTGGATTAAAGGGGATGGAGGTTTGACGGCAACATCCATTATGCTTGCCCAATTTCCAAAACAATGGTCCTTGGGCATTTTTATCGACTCAGTTTCATATCAAAAAATGGTAACCCCTCGAATACTTGCAGACGGTATACAGACCGGTTATGGACTGGGTGTAAGAAACGGGGAGTTTTTTGGTGAAAAAATCATAGGGCATACAGGTGGGCACAAATCCACCTATGCCATCATGGTGTATTTTCCTGAGCGCGACCTAACATTTGTTGTCTTTACGAATACCGACAGCACCCCATCAAACTCCCGAAATATATTTGCACAATTTGCCGCTGAATATTTGGGATTCAGCGTCACCCCTGATTCGTTTAACAAAAAAATACTAAAAAACCCTAATAACTACACCGGCAATTACATTGGTTTCGATTCAAAAATTGGGGGAACTATCCAAATTAAAAAAGGTGAAGACCAAAATCTGTTGTATTGTATTGAAGATACTTGCTACCCCATGACCTACTTGGGCAATCATAAATTTTGGATTGCACAGTGGCCCTACGATTACATTACATTTGAGGTTGATGACACCGGCAAAGCGTTGGCGATAAAAGAATATTTTACAGGCTTCTATGTCATGCTTAGAAAAAGAGCGAATTCCATTTAAGTTTAGCTTTAAAATAAGTAATAAATCGATATTTAATCATATTTTCAACCATGTCCCACAAGAACTCAAAAACATTCTAATTAACAACGTACACCAAATGAAAAACCAATTGTTAACAATAGCGTTCTCGCTATTCACCTTTGTAGCATTTGCTCAAGAAAAATCAGAAAAAAAAGAAATCCCTGATGGTGAAATCTTTACCTCTACCCAATCTGTAAATATTAATGGCAAAACCATAACGCTTGCCACGGAAACGGGAACGGTGCAATTACGGGATGAAAACGATAAACCCATAGCCTTGTTTGGGTTTACGCATTATAAAAAGACGAATTCCAGTAAAAACAGACCCATTGTCTTTGCGTTTAACGGCGGTCCGCTGTCGGCATCGTTTTGGTTACATTTTGGGGTTTTAGGACCTAAAAGAATCGAAGTCAATGATCCTGCATACACCAAACCGGCTCCCTACAAAGTGGTCAATAATCAGTTTTCTATTTTGGACAAAGCAGATTTGGTCATGATAGATCCAGTCGGTGTTGGCTTTAGCAAACCTGTTGGCGATGCAAAATGGGAAGATTTTTGGGGTGTGGACCAAGATATTAGAAGCATTGGGCTTTTTATAGAACAGTTTATCATAAAAGCTGAAAAAATGAACGCGCCCAAATATTTGCTGGGCGAAAGCTACGGTACGTTTAGGAACGCAGGCTTGGTAAAGCACCTTCAAGACAAGGGTATCGCCATGAACGGGGTAATCATGGTTTCTGCCGTTTTTGATCTACAGCATTTATTGTTCGGCCCAGGAGACGATACCGCCTATTTAATCCATTATCCTACCTATGCCGCAACGGCCTGGTATCATAATAAAGTAAAAAACAAGGGCGAAAGTTTGGAGGCTTTCTTAAATGAGGTAAGAACCTTCACCCAAAACGAATATGCACCTGCCCTACTCAAAGGGGATCAATTAAGCAGCTCGGAAAAGGCAGCTGTTGCCCAAAAGTTGGCAGACTATTCTGGGCTAAGCCAAGAGTATTATATAAAAGCAGATTTGAGGGTCACTAATGGTGAATATTTTCAAGAAGTGCTAAGGGACAAAGGCCTAACCGTGGGTAGGCTCGATTCTAGATTTACCGGAGTTAATGAAGATTTGTTGTCTCAATATTCGCTCACAGACCCGCAGAGCGATGCCATCTCCTCGCCTTACATTTCGGCCTTTAAAGATTATTTGTACAACGATTTAAACGTTAGAAAAGATTTGACCTACACTACGACCGCAGGTACAAGAAAAAACTTTAAGTGGGATTGGAAACACAGTGGCAACGTTATATGGAACATGCAAGTCGCTACGACCACCTTGCCAGATATGACTTCGGCTATGAAACGAAACCCCGATTTAAAGATTTTAATCCTAAACGGATATTACGACCTTGCCACGGTCTTTTACGGTGTAGAGCATTCCATTAACCATATGGGATTGGATGCTGAGTTAAAAAAGAACATCATTATGAAATATTACGAGGCCGGCCATATGATGTATACGCATATACCCTCTATGGAGAAATTTAAAAAGGATGTGGACGAGTTTATAGATCAAACCTCCAACTAGTAAAAATTCTATGCATTGTGTATATGTGCCAAATAGACGATTTATCATCCTTCTTTTCTGCCTTAAGAAACGGCGAATTGCTAAGCAATGATTCTCAAAAATAACTTTTGTGGTTAAATTCTTCTGAAGATAAAGGCATTACATTTTTTGGCAGAAAAAGAGGGTCTGATGGTATTCAAGCGACCATGTTATACCTTATATTGATGTCGTAATTATTAAGCTTAATCGATTCTTCAGGGCAAAAGCAAGTTAATTTAAGTTCAGTATTTGTTGAACTTTTTAAAACTGCATCAAACAAGAAATAAACGCTATTAAAATGTACGTTTATTGACGCCGTAGCGCGTAATTAAAACATAATTCAATGAGTTTAAAAGAAAAGATTAGGTCCATGATCAGCAATTTCGAAATGCTGAACAAACAAGAAATTGAAACCCTTCTTGAAAAAACCATTGTAGATGAGTTTAAAAAAGGGACACTGTTGTTGAGAGAAGGACAAGTTCCGACAAAGTGTTTCATGGTAGTGGAAGGTTGTGTTAGAGAATATTTAATAAAAGATGGAGAAGAAATATCAACGGCCTTCTTTACGGAAGGTGATACATTTACTCCTCCTTCACGTAAGGGCTCCCCCTCAAATCACTATTGGGAATGTGCAGAAGATTGTATTTTGACCATCAGTGACAAGGGCTATGAAGAAGAAATACGTGCCGCAATTCCTAGACTTGATTCCATTTTTCAAGAAATAGCCATAGAAAAAATAAACAAATCAAAAGAAGAATGGAGTCAATTTGTCTCTTCTTCACCCGAAGAAAGGTATCTTAATTTGTTCAAAACAAAGCCTCACCTTCTAGAGAGAATTCCCCATCACCAGATAGCCAGTTACCTTGGTATTAAACCACAATCATTAAGTAGAATTCGTAAAAGAATCATAGATCAGAAAAAGTAGTGGCCGAATGGTACTTGGTTGGCGACTTTTGAAAGCCTTGTAGAAATAACCAAATAAATCTTTTTCATTGATTTGAAAATTTAATCGAGTAAAATAGGAAATAAACAATACTCATTAACTTAAGTGAATGTGTAAAAAATTCATGCATCTTAATTTTGCCGAATAAATATCAGAATTAAGACGAAGAAGTATGAGAAACGGGATTACTCACCAATACAAACTATCAGTATTGTGTGTTTACACTATTATTTTGGGGATCGCTTCCTTAACATTTTCAAGTTGCTCAACACATCGTGCGATTCGATTAAGAAATAAAAGTATTAAAGAATGGAGTGCTTATCAATTTGAGGAAATAAAAAAAAGTCCTGATGGTGAAGGTGAGAAATGGACTATTTATTCCCGAAAAATCAAAGGAACGAATTTCTCAGAATTTAAGATTGAAGGAGACATAGAGGCATCCCCAAAAACATGCATTGTAATCTTCAGGCAAGACATTCAGAATCAAGCTGCTGATTTGAAAAACAAGAAATACCCAACCTATGACATCGTCAGCGAGTCTAAAGATAGTCTCTTAACCTACGTCATTCACAATGAACCCTTTCCATTGAAAGATACTGAAATGAGTGTCAGGTATATCTTTTTCAATGATGAAGACGGATCTGCAGGAGTAACCTGGCATGAAGCATGGAATGAAAGTCAAGTCCAACTTTCCAAAAAGTTTAATCGAGTGGAAACTTTTAGAGGTTCTTGGAGTTTCACTCCTGTTTCCAGTAACTCTTGTCATGCTAGTAATAGTGTTCAATTTGACCTGAAAGGAATTCCATTATGGCTGGTTAAACCCATGGTGATAAAGTTTTTAAAAAACGGATTGGAATCCATTCGAGAAGCGCGTTCAAAATAAACCTAAACAGACTATAGCTTAAAAGGAAAAATATGAAAGCAGTTGTTTGCACAAAATATGGGCCTCCAGAGGTTCTTCAATTAAAAGAAATAGAAAAACCGGTTCCTAAAGACAATGAAGTCCAGATAAAAATTCATGCAACCACTGTAAGTGCAGCGGATTATAGGGTGCGAAGTTTTAATGTGCCTGTATCCTTCTGGATTCCTGCTCGTTTGATGCTTGGACTTAGAAAACCTAGAAAGTTTATTCTAGGGATGGAACTTTCGGGTGAAATTGAAACCGTTGGTAAGGATGTGACTACCTTTAAAAAAGGAGATCAAGTTTTTGCTGCTACCCTGCAAACATTTGGAGCTTATGCGGAATACATTTGCTTGCCTGAAGATGGTCCTATTGCTATAAAACCAACCAACATAACCTTTGAAGAAGCCGCTGCCATACCTATAGGTGCCCGAACAGCGCTTCATTATCTCAAAAAAATAGGAAATATAAAGCCGGAACAAAAAGTGCTCATTTATGGAGCATCAGGCAGTGTGGGGACATATGCCTTACAGCTTGCCAAATACTTTGGTGCAGAAGTAACCGGTGTATGCAGCACTGCGAATCTTGATCTGGTGAAATCTTTAGGAGCTGATAAAGTGATTGATTACACAAAGCATAATTTCATAGAAAATTTTGAAACGTATGATATCATATTTGTAACCATAGATAAACTTCCTTTTTCGGCTTGTAAAAAAGTACTAAGCAAAAAGGGAATCTACTTGAATATTGCCAGGCCGATACCTAGTCTTCAAATGATTTGGACTTCATTAACAAGCAGTAATAAAGTAGTTGTGGGGAAAAACTCACCAGAGTCGGCTGAAGCATTGATTATCCTGAAAAAAATCATTGAAAAAGAACAATTAAAACCCGTTATTGACAAAATATTTACATTACATCAGATTGTAGAGGCACATAAACATGTGGATAGAGGGCATAAAAAAGGTAATGTTGTAATTGTAGTAAATGAATATAATTAACACACAACCACGTATAAAAAACAATAGCCGGTTTAATAGTAATTTCTAGAACAGTACTGATAAAACCAATTATGAAACTTCCTGTCTCCCGCTACCGCAAGATTGTATCTTTTATATGCCCTATTTTAAGTAACTTCAACCCGAGAAGCTATTAAACAGTCGAAACTTCAAAACATATTTGGAATTAAAAAAAGAGAACTCTATTGACCATTTGGTGCTTTAGGGTTTGTGGTTATTATCTTAATCAACTCTTCTGGCACAAGTAAATTAATTTGAGTCAGCATTTGTTTAACTTTTCAAAACCGCATCAAACAAGAAATAAACGCCATTAAAACGAGACCATATCCTAATACGTTCTACACCATTTGAAAAAACATTACGAATGAAAATCAAAATCCTCGATGGCTTGTTCATTAGGCACAACCAAATAGAGAAAAATAGGCAGTCCATTTGGTTTTTGCACGGATTTGCCGATTCTGGATTGGCATACAAAGAAGTTTTTGATTCAAGCCTTTCGACTGAATTTAATCTTTATGTGGTGGACTTGCCAGGATTTGGTGTCAGTCCTATGAATAGTGAGTACACATCGATTAAAGAACATGCCGACCTACTCTCCAAAATAATTAAGAAAGAAACCGAAAACAGCGGAAAAGTGAATATTGTTGCTCATTCAATTGGAGCATTAATCGGAACTTGGGTTTGTCAACAGCAATCTGAAAAAATAAATTATTTTTTCAATATAGAAGGTAATTTAACGGAGGCCGACAGTTATTTTTCAAGCAAACCTTTGAGCTTCAAAACTGCCAAAGATTTCATAAAATCATTCGAAGGAGAAATTTTTGAATATGCAATCAAAGAAGAGAGGTATAGAAGGTATTATAGCAGCTTAAGATTTGCAATGCCACAAGGAATGCGTAATTGGGGGGTCACAAGTCAAGAATATATAAAAAACAACAAATGCGGATTTGAATTCAACAATTTGAACTGCAACAAAATATACATTTGGGGAGATTTAGACACACCAAAAGAAACACAGGATTTCCTAAAAGAGCAAAATATTCCGAATAGACTATATAGGGGGATTGGACACTGGCACATGGTCGAGAATTCGGAAAATCTATATCACGACATCAAAAGCGCAATAAAAACGGTGTAGAACAATGGCTATAATTTATTGCGATCTGTGCCACACCAAAATAAAAATATTAATGCATGGCTGATTTCTCCGCAGAATAACACCCTGCTACCGCAAGATGGTATCTTGTGCGCCACTTACTTTACAGCTATAATAGTCGCACCCCTGACACACTGCTGTCATATCACTATCTTAGCTTTGCATTACTATAAACCAAAAAACACTTTAAAATGGAAATCTTCAAAATTGTTATCCTTTCATTATCAGGTCTTATGTTGGTGTTTGTGGGTGCCATGCGCTTAAGCAACCCCATAAAAGCCTATGTAAAGAATTCAGGAATTACCTTGGAGAACAATGTCAATCTATTAAACGAAATGAGAGGGGTAAGCGCTGTAATGCTCTGTGGGGGAATCCTAACATTGCTGGGGACCCTTTTCTCAAGTTTTACTTTTACTTCCTTTGTAATTGCAGCACTGATTTTTCTTGGCTTTGCTATAGGCAGACTTGCAAGTATAGCAGTTGATGGTAAACCAAACAAACAAATCACTCAAGGCATATGGTTTGAACTTGTTTTGGGCGCCGCCAATATTTTTGGTTTGGTAAACACTATGGTTTAGAAAACACGAACTACAGTAAGATTGTATCTTGCAATGTCTAAATAATAATACATGATACGAATACTATACAACTGGAATGTAGCACCAGAAAAATTGGAGCTTTTTATTGAGACGTGGAAAAAAACAACCAATAAAATCCATAAAGAGGTTAAGGGAGCAAGGGGTAGTTTTATGGTACAGAGCGATAACGACCCTACAGCAATTAAAACCATGGCAAGATGGGATTCTCTTGATGACTGGAAGAAATTTTGGCATGAGGGCAACCATAGCCAAATGGGATTCATGCATGATTTGGGAGAACGGGTCTCTGTAGAAATCTTTAGGGAAATAGATGATTTCACAAGCTAAGATGAAGTGCCCTTCTCTGCCTCAAGATTGTATCTTGTAATATATTTGGAATACAAATGCCTTTATTAGGAACCATCGCCGAGACTGATATACAACGTGTCACATTTCAATAAAGTTCTCGTCTTTATATAAACAACACAACCATGAAACATCTCCTTTTAGGGCTTTTTTTGGTGACCCAGCTTAGTATCAGCCAACAAAATACTGCTAAGCTAAACCCAAATGGCCTTCGTATAGAACTCACTAATGGCCTTTGGTTTAATGGAAATACATTTGTGAAAAGAACTGTTTGGGTAAAAGACGGTATTTTAAGTTTTTCTAAGGAAAATACCCAAAATGACACGGTTATTGACCTCACTGGCAAGTATGTTATCCCTCCTTTTGCCGAAGCCCATAACCATAACTTGGAAAGCGATTACGAACTGGAAAAACGAATTAAAGCCTACCTGGATAATGGCGTGTTTTATGTAAAGCACCTTTCTTCTATAAAAAAGCGGATAGATCCATTAATGCACCATTACAATAAACCAAGCGGCATAGACGTAAGCTTGGCGCATGCGCCCTTAACGGGAAGCGGCGGGCATCCTGTTGCACTAAGAAAAAGATTCCTTGGGTATGGCCATTTTGATGGACTTTTCAACACTATAGAAGAGATAGAATCTCATGGTTATTTTATTATAGACAATGCGGACGACCTAAATCGTAAATGGGACCAAGTGCTATCTTTTAAGCCCGATTTCATCAAGATCAACCTGCTCTATTCCGAAGAATACCAAAAACGGAAAAACGATACGGCCTATTTTGGCAAAAAAGGCCTTAATCCAGACTTGGTACCTGCTATCGTTGCAAAAGCGCATAAAAACAATTTAAGGGTTAGCGCACATGTGGCCACGGCCCACGATTTTCATGTAGCGGTAACGGGAGAGGTCGATGAAATTGCCCACCTGCCCGAAATTCATAACGGCAAGCACATTGCTCTGGAAGACGCTCAATTGGCTGCACAAAAAGGCATGGTGGTGACCACCACGGCTTCCTTGGTCACCAAAAACAGGAAAAGACCCAATTACGACCAACTGTTGAATAATGTACGCTCCAATTTAGAAATCCTAAAGGAGGCAGGTGTAACGATTGCCATTGGTTCTGATATGTACAACGATAGTTCAGTTGGAGAGTTCCAGTTACTGCAGTCCCTAAACCTGTTCAGTAATCTGGATTTGCTTAAAATGTGGTGCGAAAATTCGGCCACCACTACCCTGCCTCATAGAAAGATTGCCCTTTTAAAGGAAGGGTATGAGGCGAGCTTTTTGGTGTTGGATAAAAACCCTTTGGAGGACATAAAAGAAATCAATAAGTCGATTATCTTAAAAATTAAACAGGGTATCATCCTAGATTGATATGCTACTCTCTCCCTTAAACTAGGCTTTGATCTAAAGGCACCGTATCTTTACAGTGTGAAAAACATTATTTCTTAATGTCATCCTGAGCATGTCGAAGGAACATAAGAAATGACTTGGATTTTCAATCATGCTGGAAAAAGAAAAAAAAATAATCCTGTTTGACGGCGTTTGCAACCTTTGTAACGGCGCTATCCAATTTGTCATCAAAAGGGACAAAAAAGATACGTTTCGCTATGCTGCCCTACAAAGCGAAATTGGGGAGCAACTTATCGCCGAACGCGCTATTGATACCACCAAGGTAGATTCCATCATTCTAATAGAACCTGGAGTGGCTTATTTTACCAAATCAGATGCTGCATTGAACATTGCAAAAGAATTTGGGGGAGGTTGGAAGTTATTGGGCACCTTTATTTGGATACCCAAATCGTTTAGAGATGTTATTTACGACCTAATCGCACGCAACAGATACAATTGGTTTGGCAAAAAGGATGCCTGTATGATTCCGACTCCAGAATTACAAGCTAAATTTTTAGATTCATGATGACTATGGAAAAGCTATCTCACAAAATTTATGATTATTTAATTGATTCTGGACTGGCACCTGAATGGGCTTCATATATAAATCTTGCAATTCTTCTGATTGGCCTTCTTGCTATACTGTTCTTACTTGATTTTATACTAAGAAAAATATTGGTTGGGCTATTTACGCGACTATCCATAAACTCCAAAACGCATTTTGATGATTTCTTGGTCAAAAATAGGGCTCCACGTAATATCGCCCATATTGTTCCTTTGGTCATACTCTTCAAAGCTGTTCCATTTGTTTTTCGGGATTTTCCGGTAGCAGAACCCTTCCTGTTAAAAATTATAGAGGTCGTTGGTATTTTTCTTTTTCTATGGATTGTTAGAAGCCTTCTCCATACTATTAAAGACTTTCTTAAAACCATACCAAGCCTAAAGGATAAGCCGATAGACAGCTATATTCAGGTGTTCATGATTTTCGCATGGGCTTTAGGATTGTTCTTTGCCTTTTCGATTATCACAGGAATTGAATTATGGAAATTCTTTACAGCCTTGGGAACAGCATCTGCTGTTATCATTCTTGTGTTTAGAGACACTATCATGGGGTTTGTTGCCAGTATTCAGGTATCTATAAATGACATGGTACGCATTGGTGATTGGATCACTTTTGATAAATACGGAGCAGATGGTGACGTTATAGAAATAAATCTGGCTACAGTGAAAGTCCAGAATTTCGATAAGACTATTACAACGATTCCAACCTATGCCCTTATTTCAGATTCGTTCAAAAACTGGCGCGGCATGACCAATTCTGGGGGCAGGCGAATTAAAAGAGCTTTGCTGATCAAACAAGAAAGTATCCGTTTTCTGGAGAAGAGTGATGTGGAATCCCTTCAAAAAATTGAATTAATATCAGAATACTTGAAGACCCGAAGTACTGATATTGACAAGTACAATACCGAGCATGATGTGGACAAATCAATACTCCTCAATGGAAGGAATCTGACCAATCTTGGTATTTTCAGAAAGTATATCGATGCGTATCTTAACAATCATTCTGGAGTAAATAAAGAAATGATCATTATGGTACGGCAACTGGACCCCACCTCACAAGGTATTCCTATGGAAGTCTATGCATTTAGCAATGATAAGCGCTGGGCCAACTATGAATATATTATGGCGGATATTTTTGATCATCTATTAGCCGCTATTTCATATTTTGACCTTGAAGGCTTTGAATTGCCGAGTAGCAGTAATTTTACATCGAAGTGATGTAGTAGATATTTTAAAAAGTTGTAAAAGCAACGCTTACCTCTATTTATTATCTAATACAAAACCTAACTATGGAAAAGTTTATCATTACTATACTTTGCTTTATAACCCTTACCGCTTGTTCCAATTCAGATAATGAATCAAAAGAAGATATTTTGAGTGGGGTTTGGAATGTACAGAACATTAGTGGTGGTTTTGTTGGCATGAATCAAACTTTTGAAACTGCAACCATCACATGGACCTTTAATGCTTCTGATTCCAAACTTATTGTGGTGAACAACAATGTCCTGGTTGATGTTATTTATGATGGATTGGATTCAGGCTTGTACCCCTACTCCATTATTGAGGTGGATGATGAAAGTTTTTTGGAAATAAATGAACAAGAGTTTGCTGGTATCTCCTTTACAAATGGTCAACTTATCCTAGATCAAAATAAAATATCTACAGGTTCTGGTGCAGATGGGTTTATCATCTCATTTGCTCCATAATAATCCTTCTTTTTGGCTTTCCTAACCCAGATGCACGGTTTACCATCCAAATGGTAGTGGTTGCATATTTCTAATTTCACAAATTGATTGTTGCACTTAAGTTTACCCAAACTATAAATCCAACAATTATGAAAAAGCTAATACTTCTCCTCATGCTCTTCCCAATATTAGGGTTTGGGAACGACAAAAAAATTCCTTCAAAAATTAAAGATGTCACTGTATACCTAAGCGGTGCCCAGATATACAGAAAGGCGCAATGCACATTGAGTGAAGGCACCAATGAATTGGTCTTTTCTGGACTTTCTTCCAAAATTGAGGAGAGTAGTATTCAAATTTCTGGGTTACAAGCGGTTTCCATCTTATCCATGTCCTATGATTTAAACTATTTGGAAAAATCGGAAGGCAATCCACAAGTAAAGAAATGGGAAGATGAGATTATCCAAACCCAACACGAAATCACCATGCTTAAAAACTTGATTGCAGGTTTGGAAGAAGAAGAAAAGGTAATCACTACCAATAGAATGGTAAGCACGGACAATCAAGCTTTGGATTTAGAGAAAGTAAAGGAAATCAGTAAGTACTATAGAGAGCGTATAACTGCTATTAAAAACGAGGTTTTTAGAACCAATCTTAAAATAAACAAGTTCAATTTAGAAATTGGCACATTAAGAAAGCAATTGGCCGAAGTCAATAATGCTCCAGAAGAGGAACAGGGAGAATTGACTATCACCTTTGATGCACCCATAGCAGCAAACCTGGATTTATCCATTTCTTATTTGGTTAGAGATGCCGGATGGATTCCAAACTATGATATCAAATCCAAAAAACTGAATGCTCCTATTGACCTTTCTTATAAGGCACATGTATACCAGAAAACTGGCAAGAATTGGGATAATGTGAATGTTACATTGTCCACAGGAAACCCAAATATGAATGTGAACAAGCCAAATCTAGGTGCTAAATACCTCAACTTTGTGAGCAGATACGCCAAGCAACAAAGGCCTTCGGCTAAGAAAAAAGGGTATGCATACAATCCTACTGTGCGGAAAGTCATTGGTACCATTGTAGATGAATCTGGGAGTCCTTTACCAGGAGCTACAGTAATTGTAAAAGGAACAAGCAATGGCACACAAACTGATTTTGATGGTAATTTTTCATTGGATGTAATTTCAGGCAAGGAATTGGTCATTTCATATATTGGACAAAAAACACAAGAACTACCGATTTACTCTTCAGTAATCAATGCTCAACTGGAAACAGATGCAGCGGCTTTGGACGAAGTAGTTGTAGTTGGTTATGGAACAAGTAAATCGTCTTCCGTAAGTTCTGTGCTTCAAGGTAAGGTATCAGGCGTTCAAATTTCCCATAGTTCTGGTAGTTCCGGCGCAATTAACGATATTCGAATAAGAGGTAATTCCAGCTTTCAAAGAGCACAGCAACCACTTTATATTGTTGACGGCGTTCCTTTAGAAGGTTTTGGCGAAGGTGACTTGGACGAGAATGAAATTCAAAGCATGGAAGTCCTCAAAGGTGCTGAATCCAGTGCACTATATGGCAGCAGAGGCGTAAATGGGATAGTGGTCATTACCACTAAGAAGAGTTCTATACAAGATGATTTGACCAATACCAAGTTCGTAATCAAAAAAACTTATTCCATAGTTTCTGATGGAGATATTACAGCTATTGAAATAAATACTTTTAAGCTCTCTGCTGAATATGAGTATTTTGCTGCTCCCTTAATCAATGAAAATGTTTTTCTTACCGCTACATTGAAAGATTGGGAGAAATACCAATTATTACCCGGCGAGGCCAACGTTTACTTTGAAGGTGGTTATGCCGGTAAAACCAATCTTGATCCCTTTACCGTGAAAAAAGAAATGACCCTTTCTCTTGGTATTGACCCAGGTATTACGGTAACCAGGAAACAACAGCGTAATTTTAAAAGCAAATCATTTACTGGAAGTAACCGCACTTTGGACCGTGTTTATGACCTTGAGGTAAAAAACAGCAAAAGCTTGGCCATTGATTTAAAGTTGATGGATAGAATTCCAATCTCTCAGAACAAAGAGATAAAGGTGGATGATGTGGAGCCACAGACAGCAGAATACAACAAAAAAACAGGTTTGCTAACCTGGAATATGAAATTAAACAGTCAGGAGAGTAAAAAGGAAAGTTTCTCTTTTCAGGTAAAATACCCTAGAGGAAGATATATTTCACTTTAGCATATAGATAAGCATGTCATTTCTTTTGAAATGGCATGCTATTTAAGATTGTTCAGTATAAAATCCAACGTCTTGTTCGTATTCAGTTTCTGCTCAAATGACAGACTTTTATGAGTAATGGGTTGCACCAAGCCCAATTGTCTAAGGTGATTCATCTGCTCTTCGTAATCCAGTGAAACCTTACCGGTGAACAAGATATCCAACGGCTCTTCATTTTGATACCGCTTGTATATTTTTCGCAATCCGCTTAAATACAAACGATCTTTGGTAAAACCACCTCCACGATGTGCTCGTAGCGTAATCCCAAATGCCTCTTCCCTATTTAACTTATATTGCCCGTGGATTAAATCAAAAGTATCAGCAAAACTATAACCTTTTATTAGACCATCCGCTGCCATAACCCTGTATGCAAGTTCTTTTAATCGCCTAAGCGTAAGTGCTCCGCCCATATATTCGCTAAAAACAGACAACCCTTCCTGGGTTTCCACATTTTTAGGCAATCCGTTGGAAAATATTTTTAACGGCTGATCTAGGCCATTGAATGTAGTGACCAAATGCACCCCTATTTCATGGTTGGCCAAAGTGAGCAATTGATTTTTACTGAATTTGACATTTTTCTTGATCAACAAAGTCTGTGAGCTATTACTCACCATGGCCTCAGCAGCAATATTCGTTGAAAACCGAATTTTAAGCGGGAAATTATATCTGGTTATATAGTCTTCAAAATAAGCCTTGGCTTCATCTGGAGAAAATACCTTATCCATATCTACTGAACTAGGTTCATCCTTAAAATGAAGTATAAATCTAGCATTCTGCACATCCTTCTCCGTTGGGGTTCCAAATGCGCGAAGGGAATTGTAATAAAACTTTTTACCTTGTCCAATCGTTTCAATGCATTGAATCATATTGGCATAATAATATATCACATCTTGATATAACTTACGGATAGATTCATCTTCAATACGTTCTAATCTTTGTGAGAAGAAAAGACGCTGAAGTTTGTATGAGTCAAACTTTAATTTGGGATACTTGAATTCTGGTTCTAGGGTATATTTTGAAGCAAAAAAACGATGTTTCTCCTTTTCTATGTTCAAAGGGTTCACATAATTGAGCAACTCAATTCGTTTCACCAAACGGTTCAAGTTTGAATCAATATCAAACAGCGCAGGGTATTCCTTTTGTAACTCTAGTTGCCGTTTTACTTCAATCATACGTGCTTTTGGAATTCTTCAACTTGCAAAGGTATCAAATCTTTAAGTTGATTCTCAACAGATTTTACCACTTCAGGATAAATAACGCCTGAATGCTCATCGCAGTATATTTTTGAGATTTCTGTCGCCAAAACCAGCGTGTCCTTAAAGTTTTGTGTAATGTATTTTAAGAAATAACCATTTCCTTGAAAAGTATCGTTGATTTTGGATGTAGATTGTATGCCATTGGGCAATTGCATAGCGCCTAACTTGGCTCGCCAACTTTCTATTAAAGTTCCAAACCTATCGTTATCCACATTGGATGTTCCCAAATTCCAAACAGGAACTTCCCTATCCCATCGTTTCCAATTGTAGCTATGCATATCAAACACCAATGTTTTTTGAAACTCGGCCTCCAATTTTGCAATCAGCGCGGTTACTACCTTATAAAAATTTTGATGCTTTGTTAAGCTCAAGTGTTTTTCCTCTTCAGAAAGTGGTTGTTTCCAAAGTTTTTTACCCCATGCATCCTCATAAATAGCGCGCTCTGGTTCTCTGTTTAAATCATATTCAAATCGGCTGTCACAACCTGCAATAACAATGGGAAAGCTTTGTACCATTTGTTTGGTGAATGGATCTTCTTCATACCAGCGTTCATACTCCGTATGTATACAATTATCCCACAGTGACTGACGAAACTGATGTCCATCATGCACCGCGCCGCATATGTAAGGAACGTATTTATCTATTTTTATGGTAAAGGAGTAGTCACTGGAAACTGCCTCAAAACATGCTCCATCCTCAATGAAATGAATGATATCTTCAATAGAGCGTTTATGCATTCTCCACTTCGCTTCGTAATCTAGACCTTCTATCAAAAGCCTGCAGTTTATCAATAACCTTGCTTTCAACAAAATCAATGACCTTGCATTGTATTTTTGTTTTGTAAACTTTATTCATGTACGTAATTCCACCGGGAGACATTACATTAACTTCTACCAACTTACCACCAATTACGTCAATACCAACAAAATACAGTCCGTCATTGACCAGTTTGGGGCCAATCTGTTTGCAAAGGGCTTTTTCTTCCTTGGTTAATGAATGCTTGGCGACAGTGCCTCCTGCAGAAACATTGGATCTATGGTCATCCGAACCTGGTATTCGCCTCATAGCTCCTATGGGTTCTCCATTCAGAATCAAAATTCTAACATCACCTTGGTCAGCACCTTCAATGTATTCTTGAAGTATAACGTAGTTAGAAGTTCCATCTGAATTAGTTACATAAAAATCCAACAATGATTTTATATTGGACATCGCAGCTCTTTCAATAAGGATTACTCCAGAACCCCCAAAACCGTTCAAAGGTTTTAAAATCATTTTATCCGCTTCGGATTCATTGATTTGTTTTACCAAATAGTTCTTGTTTTTTGAAACGTGGGTTGCTGGAATAATGTTGCTATGGCTATCACCAAATGCGGCAGTATACAGTTTATTATTTGCTTCGCGCAGCCCTTGAAGGGAATTCACAATAAACACATCATCCTTTACAGAATCTAAAAAGTTGAGCATTAAAGGATCTAGAGGTGGATTGGCACGCATGAAAATAACATCAAACCCGGCCAAAGGAAGCATTTCCTCTCTTAGTGATGCTTGTTTATAAAACGTTTTTAGGCTGCTTGAAACCTTATCCATTTTATTGATTACTGTACAAAAGGCACTGGTAACACTATTTCTTATGGTTAGATTGGCCGGAGTACACAGAGCCACCCCATGTTTTCTTTTTACACATTCATGAATAAGCGCAAGGCTCGTATCGTTTTCTGGTTGAATTTCTTCCCAAGGATACATTAAAAAACAGATATTCATAACTCTTCTTTGGTTTGTTATATAACTTCATCTAAGTGATCGTCCCACTCCTTGATATTTGGTTTTCCGAGTTTGCCAACGGATTTTGCAACAACCATGGATACCATGGCATCTCCAGTTACATTCACTATAGTTCTGCACATATCCAAAGGTCTATCCACAGCAAAAATCAATGCCAATCCTATGGCCAATTTATCAGCTGGGAAACCTATGGACTCTAATACGATCACCAACATTACCATTCCGGCACCTGGTACTGCTGCAGAGCCAATAGAGGCCAATAATGCGGTTAACACGATGGTTAACTGATCTCCAAAGGTTAGGTCAAAGCCTAATGCTTGAGAAATAAAAACCGCTGCTACGCCCTGATAAAGGCTTGTACCATCCATATTAATGGTTGCACCAACGGGCAACACAAAACTAGAAACTTCTTTGTCCACTCCTATGTGTTCCTCCACTCTTTCCATGGTCACTGGTAAAGTAGCGGCGCTGGAACTTGTTGAAAAGGCCAATAGTTGCGCAGGACTCATTTCTTTTAAAAACCAGAACGGATTCTTTTTAGTGTAAACGGAAACAACAATGGCGTAAAACACTATCATTAAAAACAGTCCCCCAACTACCACACCTGCATATTTTAATAGTGCTAGCAGTAAATCTGGATCACTGGAAGAAGTAACAACTCCTGCCAACAATGCAAATACGGCATATGGAGCTGAAAGCATAATAAGATCTACCATTTTTAGCACCACATCATTTAAGGAATCGAAAAAGTCTTTTAAAGGTTTTGCCCTGTTTTCACCAATCAGTAACATAGAAATCCCGAGAAATATGGTAAAAAAGATAACTTGGAGCATAAGGCCGTTATCGCTCATAGCTTTTATGGCATTGTCTGGCACCATATCTTCTAAAAACTGTAAAGGACCTCCATCTTTTTGACGCGTGGCCTCTTCTATTTTTGAAGTAACCCCCGAATCTGTTGCGTAGGTCTGGGTTAATTTGGCAACCGTTTCTTCCGAAATACCGTTTCCGGGTTTCAACGTATTTACAAGAAGTAAACCAATAGTAATGGCCACAACGGTAGTTAAAATATAAATTCCTATGGTTCTTAAACCAATATTCCTAAACTTAGAAATATCCTTTAAATCGGAAATTCCCTTGACTAAAGAAGCAATAATCAAAGGAATAGCAATAAGTTTAAGTAGTTTGACAAAAATTGTTCCCAGGGGTTGAATCCAGTCGGAGACAAAACCTTTACCCCAATCAATTTGGGTCATAACGAAGCCAAAAACAATACCTAACACCATCCCTATAAGGATTTTCCAGTGTAATTCTAATTTACGCATAGTTGGAATTTGCGTAGTAAGATACTATTTTGAGTGGAAAAAAATTAAAGAAGCTATTATATTTTGTTAGTACGCGCTAAAAGGGCGAAGTCTGCCAAAACCATAGCGGCCATGGCTTCTACAATTGGGACAGCTCTTGGAACAACACAAGGGTCATGTCTTCCTTTACCTTGGGTTGTCACTTTCTCGCCTTCTTTATTTATAGTTTCATAGGATTGAAGAACTGTTGCAACAGGTTTAAAAGCCACATTGAAATAAATGTCCATCCCATTGCTGATACCTCCTTGAATACCGCCACTTAGATTTGTTGTTGTAGTGCCATCACTGTTATAGGAGTCATTGTGCTCACTTCCTTTCATCGTAACTCCATTAAATCCGCTGCCATACTCAAAACCCTTTACTGCGTTGATTGAAAGCATTGCACCTCCTAAAGTAGCATGCAATTTATCGAACACCGGTTCGCCCAAACCAATTGGTACATTTTGAATGACACAGGTAATGACACCGCCAATAGTATCACCTTCTTTTTTAATGGATTTTATGTATTCTTCCATACGGGCTGCCGTTTCCATATCTGGACAACGCACTGGATTGGCCTCTATCTTTGAAAAGTCAAGTTCTTTGTAGTCTTTTTCCAATTTCATTTCACCAACTTGAGAAACAAAAGCATTGATTTTTACATCCGTTAGGAATTGCTTTGCAATAGCCCCTGCCACTACCCTACTTGCCGTTTCTCTAGCAGAACTTCTACCTCCACCTCTATAATCCCTAAACCCATATTTCTTGTCGTAAACGTAATCCGCATGAGAAGGTCTGTATGAATCTTTTATGTGTGAATAATCATTGGATTTTTGATTTGTATTATGGATAGCAAAACCTATAGGAGTTCCTGTAGTTTTCCCTTCAAAAAGACCTGAATAAATCTCAACTGTGTCAGGTTCCTTTCGTTGCGTGACTATTGCAGACTGGCCAGGCTTCCTCCTGTTTAATTCCAATTGGATTTTTTCCAAATCCAATGCTATACCGGCAGGACAGCCGTCTATTACTCCGCCAATCGCCCTACCGTGTGATTCTCCAAAAGATGTTAGTTTAAAAAGCTGTCCAAAAGTATTTCCTGCCATGTACCAAAAATTCAATAAGCTTCAAAGGTAGATGTTATAAATCTTTTTCAAAAAAAAGCTTGCCAGTTAATGTTTATGTAACGTATAAGGGTGTCAATTGATGTTTTTTTAACGGTATGCTCATAAATTATTGACTTCAATTTGATTTTAAGTTTATTCCTACACACTTATTTTGCAACAAACTCTATATCATTGAAAAAGAGGAAGATTGAATTAGCTGTAATTTCAGATGTCCACCTTGGAACATACGGCTGCCATGCGGATGAGCTCATCGCTTACCTAAACAGTATTCAACCCAAGAAACTTATACTGAATGGGGATATCATAGATATTTGGCAATTTAGCAAACGTTATTTCCCAGCTTCGCACTTAAAAGTACTTAGAAAGCTTATTGGTATGGCATCTAAGGGCACAGAAGTTTACTATATCACTGGTAATCATGATGAAATGCTTCGTAAGTTTAGTGATACTTCAATGGGTAATTTTAAAATTGCCAATAAACTTGTACTCAATTTAGATGGTAAAAAGGCATGGATTTTCCATGGTGATGTTTTTGATGTGTCTATCCAAAATGCAAAATGGTTAGCAAAACTTGGTGGCTACGGTTACGATATTCTTATCCTAATAAATAGTTTTATTAATTGGTGTTTGGCTAAGATGGGACGTGAGCGATATTCCCTCTCCAAACGCATAAAAAAAAGCGTTAAAGGCGCCATAAAGTATATCAATAATTTTGAAAAAACCGCAGGAGACCTTGCTATTGAAAACGACTATGATTATGTAATCTGTGGCCATATACATCAACCCAAGAAAGAGCGGTATGAAAATAAGCATGGAAGCTGTCTTTACCTAAATTCTGGGGATTGGGTAGAAAATTTAACTGCTCTGGAATATTCTTTTAAGCGTTGGAAAATATACCATTATAACCATGACAAGCTATCGCCTTTCTTTGTTGACGAAGACCTTAAGGAAATGGACATGAATGAGCTTATCGCTTCCATAACGGATAAAGAATTGGATATTGAAACCATCTCTGAAGTGATAGAAGAAAAAAAGACGAAAAGACCTTAGATAATCAGGGCTTGACACAAGATTGAAACAGGATGTTGTGAATCCCTTTCCGTTCCATCTTTAATTTGATGCCTACAGCTTGTCCCATTTGCTGAAATTATGGTTTCCACCGGGCTTTTCCGCACAGCTGGAAACAATTTAAGCTCACCAACCTTCATACTGGTTTCATAATGTTCTTTTTCATACCCAAAAGAGCCTGCCATTCCGCAACAACCCGATGTAATAATAGAAACCTTATAATTTATGGGCAGGTTAAGCATGTCAAACGTGACTTTCTGGTTAGACAATGCCTTCTGATGGCAATGACTATGAATCTTCACTACTTTTTCCTCTTTTGTAAAACTGTCAGAGGTTATATTTCCTTCGCTAATCTCTGAAGCTAAAAACTCCTCTACTAAAAAGGAACTTGAAGCAAGTTTATCTACTTGTTCTTTATTATGATGCAATCTCTTGTATTCATCCCTAAATGATAGTATTGCTGAAGGTTCCAAGCCAACAATTGGAATATTTTGTAGAAGTATGGTTTCCAATTTAGTCATATTCTTCTCCACCAGTTTTTTAGCCTGTTTTAAGAACCCTTTAGACAAATATGTTCGTCCACTTTCAGCATAAAATAACTGTATATCATATCCCAGCTTACAAAGCAGTTCTACTGCATCTTTACCCACCTGTACATCCAAATACTGAGTAAATTCATCAATATATAGAACCACCTTCTTTAAGGATTGGATGTTTTCAGTCCTAAACTTTTTTAAATAATTTTCAAAATTGAAATTGTAAACTTTTGGAAGAGATCTTTCCGCAGCTACACCAGATGTTTTTTTAAGGAGACCGCCCATTGTTTTGGACTTATAAATGGAATTGGTCAGCCTAGGGAGTTTACTCCCAAGAGCATTGAATCTAGTATTGTGAGCGAATAACTTGCTTCGCAATGGATAACCATTTGTTTCTTGATATTGATAAAGAAACTCTGCTTTTAGGGTCGCCACATCTACGTTGCTTGGGCATTCGCTGGCACAAGCTTTACAACTTAAACACAGGTCAAAAACTTCTTTGAGTTCTTTCTGATTAAACTTATTTGGTTTTTCTGAATTGGTCAAAAACTCCCGCAGGGCATTGGCCCTACCGCGCGTGGTATCTTTCTCATTTTTGGTAGCATGGTAACTGGGGCACATACCGCCAGTCATATTATGGCTTTTTCGACAATCACCACTGCCATTACATTTTTCAGCAGCTTTCAGAATTCCTTCGCTATCTGAAAAATCCATTAATGTCTTTACTTCGGGCTCAACTCGGTTAATTTCATAACGCAACGATTCATCCATGGGAAAGGCATCTACAATTTTCCCTGGGTTGAATATATTATTGGGGTCAAAAACAGATTTTATACGTTTCAGTAATTCATAATTGGCCTCTCCAATCATTAAGGGAATAAATTCCGCTCTTACTATACCATCACCGTGCTCACCACTAAAGCTACCTTTGTATTTTTTGGTGAGTTTTGCTACATCTGTTGTGATGGAACGGAATAAAACGACATCCTCTGATTTTTTCAAGTTAAGAATGGGTCTTAAGTGCAATTCTCCAGCTCCAGCATGGGCATAGTAAACAGCGTCTTGATCATAGCCCTTCATAATTTGAGTGAATTCCCCAATAAAATCTTTTAAATCTTCCAAGGCTACCGCAGTGTCTTCAATACAAGCAACTGCTTTACGGTCACCAACCATATTTCCCAATAAACCTAATCCTGCTTTGCGCAGTTCAAGAGCTTTGTTGATATCATCACCTTTTAAAACCGGGCTTGCATAGCTTAATCCGGATTTTTGAATGCTCGCCAGTAATTCTTGCAATTGTTTTTCCAGTTCATCATCGGTGTTAGCCTTTACCTCCAACATTAAGATTCCCGCAGGATCTCCATCCACAAAAAATCGATTGGCCAATTGTGCTCTATTGTTTTTTGTGCAATCAAGAATGACCTTGTCCATCATCTCGCAGGTATGCAAATTATGCTGCATAACCGGGGCTACATCGCTCAAACAGTCTTCTAAACTACTATAATGCGTGGCTACCATTGCTGATAAAGGCGGCGGTAAATCATCCAATTGTAGGGTGATTTCGGTAGTAAAAGCTAAGGTGCCTTCACTCCCGGACAACAATTTGCATAAATTAAAATCTCCTTCATTAGCTCCAAAAACCTTGTTCTTTAAAAGTTCATCCACTGCATAACCCGTGTTTCTTCTATGGATACTAGGTTTTGGGAATTCTGTTTTAATATTTTCTTGGTTATTGGTGTTGGAAAGCTCCGTATTAATTGCTGAATAAATAATGCCTTCAAGTGAAGTTTGATTCTTCTTGCTTTCAAATTCATCTTTATCCAAATCAGCAAAAAAAGCTTCACTACCATCAGATAATACACAATTAAGAGCAACCACTTTATCCCTTGTAACACCATATTGAATAGATGTGGTACCAGATGAATTGTTACCGACCATTCCACCAATCATACATCTATTAGATGTTGACGTATTTGGTCCAAAAAAAAGACCAAATGGTTTTAAATATTGATTTAACTCATCTCTAACTACCCCAGGTTGAACCTTTATTTGTTTTTTCTCTTTGTCCAAATTCAAAATTTGGGTAAAATGTTTGGAAACATCAACAACAATACCTTCACCTACACATTGTCCTGCCAGGGAAGTTCCCGCAGTTCTAGGAATTAATCCAATACCGTGCTTGTTTGCAAAGGAGATTAAAATTTGAATGTCCTCCTCATTTAATGGGTATGCCACCGCTGCAGGTTGCTTTCTGTAAACAGATGCATCCGTCGCATATAGAGCCCTACTTAAGTGGTCTATTAATAATTGGCCTTGTAATTCTTGAGAGAGAGATTTTAAGAGAGTTTTATCCAATCTGGAACAATTTTTGGTTGTCAAAATAAGTTTTATTGTCAGAAAGCTTTACAAAGCTATCTTTAATTTTTAACTAAACGAGAAACTTATGAGGATTACCACATTATTTACCGGTCTTTTTTTGTTTGCAACAATAGCAGCCAGCGCGCAAGACATTTCTGAACATACTTTAGGGCTTCGTCTTGGCGACAGTGACGGTTTTGGCGCCGAAATCTCTTATCAAAAATCGATTGGACGCTACAACAGAGCTGAATTCAACTTGGGCTGGCGAGACAGCAGACAGTTTGATGCTTTTAAACTATCAGGAGTATACCAATGGGTACATCAATTAGATGGCAATTTTAATTGGTACTATGGTGTTGGTGGCGGATTAGGGAGTGTAGACTTTGAACCAATACCTAATGGAGAAGACAACGATGGCCTTTTTGTTTTTGCTGCAGGAGATATTGGCGTAGAATATAATTTCGATATTCCCTTACTTCTATCCTTGGATTTTAGACCTGAAATAGGGCTGTTGGGCTATGGTGGTTTCGATAATGATTTTGATTTTGACATCGCGCTAGGTATCCGATATCAATTTTAATACACCGATTATATGATTGCCCTTTACTTTCAAGATAAGGTTGAGGGCTTTTTTATGACATAAGTAATGAATACCTTAGCGCCTTAAATAGTAAAAAATGAGAAAAATACTTGCAATTACTTTAGGGGTATTGTTTTTAGCATCATGTAATTCAAAACCTGAGGGTTTTACTTTGAACGCAAAAGTAACCGGTGAATTGGATAACGGTACTAACGTATACTTAAAAACAACAGATTCCCTTAATCAGTTAATTGACATTGATACGACCACAATAGAAAATGGAGTCTTCAGTTTTGAAGGTATACAAGAAAAACCGCAGCTTCATTACATTTTTGTAGAATCCAATGGAGGAAATATTCCTTTTATTCTTGAGAATGGTGCCATCAACTTAAAGTTCCAGAAAGATAGCATGAACTATGCTAAGCTTAAAGGTACTCCTCAAAATGAGCTTTTCATGGGTTTCTTAAACGAATCAAGAAAACTATCTGAGCGGGCTAGATCTATGCAAGATGATATGCGTAATGCGGCTCAACAGCAAGATACCGCTACAGTAACTGCATTGCGTGAAGAATATCTTGAATTTCAAGATGAGGTAAAAACTTTTAATGTTGATTTTGCAAAGGAAAACCCCAATGCCCTTATTTCTGTTTTGATTATTGGAAATTTAATGATGAGCAAAGGGCTTCCCAGTGATGAAGTTAAGGCTCTTTACGACGCACTAACGCCAGAAATGAAGCAATCAAGGCCAGGGGAACAATTAGGAGAGCAGTTGGATAAACAAAAAACCACCGAAATTGGAGGTATAGCACCTGAGTTTTCTGCTCCTACTCCAAACGGAGATTTATTGGCACTAAGCGATGTAAAAGGAAAATTAACCTTAGTAGATTTTTGGGCAGCTTGGTGCAGACCTTGCAGGGCAGAAAATCCAAATATCGTTTCTGTTTATAATAAGTACCATGAAAAAGGTCTTAATGTAATTGGTGTTTCTTTAGATACCCGTGCAGAGGATTGGACAAAGGCCATAGAGTCTGACGGTCTTGCGTGGAACCATATCTCCAACTTAAAACGTTTTCAGGACCCGGTTGCGCAGTTATATAACATTAATGCAATTCCAGCCGCTTTTCTTATAGATGAAAACGGGGTGATTGTTGCAAAAGATTTAAGAGGCCCAGCTTTGGAACAAAAGGTTGCAGAACTGCTTAACTAAACTAATAAGGATTTATAACAAAAAAGCCCCAGACTAGTCTGGGGCTTTTTTGTTTACTAAGAGTTACCTTTAGATTTTTCCCATTTTTTCTAAAATGAAGAGAATTATAATGGGAACTGCCAATAGAAGCACTATTAAAGTATCCGTTACAAAGAGGTCAGGCCTAAACAACAGTGTAATTACGTACCCGCCTATTGCCCCTCCAAAATGTGCAGTATGTCCAATATTACCCAATCTACTTTTCATTCCATAAATCGAGTACAAAAGATAAGCTATACCCAATACGTATGCAGGCAATGGTATTGGAATAAACATGATTCCCAACTGCATGTTGGGGTTTAACAGAATGGCTGCGTACAAAATACCAGTAACAGCCCCGCTTGCACCAACTGCGCTATAATACGGTTCGTTTTTATGAAAGAAGAGTGCCAAAAGACTTCCTCCGATAAGACTAATAAAGTAGATAATCAAAAATTTAACTGGACCAAACCCATTAATCACCACATTGGCGAAAAAATAGAGGGTAAACATATTGAAAAACAAGTGGGAAATGTCAACATGCAAAAAACCAGACGTTACAGTTCTTTCCCTTTGTCCGGCTTTTACTCCTCCAATGCTAAATTTGTATCGATCAAAAAAAACAGAATCACTAAATCCTCTCAAAGACACAATGATATTCACAGCGATAATAGCAATAGTAGCCGCATGCAAATTGTACATATTCTATAATATTAGGGGCAAATATAGCTATATTTGCCACAAGATTTACTTATGCAATTAGTTGTTTTTATCCTTGCTTACCCCCTACTCTGGTTGGTTTCCAGACTTCCATTCAGAATACTTTATTTTATTTCTGATATCGTGTATCAATTACTTTATCATGTTGTTGGATATCGTAAAAAAGTGGTACGCAGTAATCTAGCATTGGTTTTCCCAGAAAAATCAGATAGCGAACGTTTATTGATAGAAAAGAAGTTCTACAAACATCTTTGCGATATATTTTTAGAAATGGCAAAGACCTTGGGAATTAGCAATAGACAAATGAATGAAAGATATGCTTTTACCAATGTAGAGGTGATGAAAAAACTGGAAGGCGAAGGTAAAAACATAATGATAATGATGCCGCATTATGCAAGTTGGGAATGGGTTTTTTCTTTAAACTCCCAGGTTAGCTCCAAAGCATATGCTATTTATCAAGCCATTCAAAATAAGCACTTTGATAAATTAGTACGTGATATACGAGGTAAGTATGGCACAACACTTATCAAAACCCATGAAAGCAGAAAAATAATAAAAGATGCAAAAGAAAGCGGTGAGTTAATCACGGTTGGTATCATTAGCGACCAATCTCCCATGCTAAATAGAACACGTCACTGGGCAAAATTTATGAATATTACCGTACCCATTCATGTTGGAGGCGAAGAACTTTGTAAGGTTCATGATATTATCCCGATTTATCTTAAGGTTAAAAAACTGAAACGCGGTTATTATCAAGGTACTTTTAAAGTGCTATCCGAAAAGCCAACAGAAGCAGAAGGATACGAAATTTCTGAAGCTTTTTTGAGAGAGGTTGAAAAATCTATTTATGAAGCTCCTGAATATTATTTTTGGACGCATAAAAGGTGGAAACATAAGGATAAGATGCCCAAAGAGTTTCAAAACATGGTAAACTCCAATGTCAATCAAAAAACGATTTAAAAAACGACATCTTCTTTTTGCACTTGTATTAGGGTATTTACTTTTTGCCAACTCTTGTATGACCATGCGTACTTCATTTAAAAAAACAGCTGCCTTTTTTCAAGAAAAGAACGTAGCCTATCTAGATGAAACCCTTGAGCTGCATGGAAAAGATCTACATTACATTGAAACAGGTAATAAAGATGGGCAAACATTGGTTTTTGTTCACGGATCCCCGGGAAGTTGGGATGCCTATAAAGCCTATCTCACGGATTCAGTTCTCTTAAAAAAATTTCGAATCATAGCTCCTGATAGACCAGGTTTTGGAAATAGTAATTTTCGAAGAAGTATGGGGCTTAAACCTCAAGCAATTCTTCTTAATGAACTTTTGAGGCAATTGGACAATGGGAAACCACAAACCTTAATCGGTCATTCCTATGGAGGTCCATTAATCGTACAAATGGCACTGGAACAACCAGAGTTGTATGAAAACTTGGTGATATTGGCCGGGGCTTTGGACCCTGCCGCTGAAAAACCAGAAAAGTGGCGTAAACCATTAACTTGGTTTCCCTTAAAGTATTTGGTGCCCGGAGCACTTAAACCTTCCAACGACGAGCTTTGGATGCTTAAAGAAGATTTAAAGGTGATGCAACCTCAATTAAATCAGCTAACGCAGCACACTTTAATCATTCACGGCGAAGAAGACAAATTGGTACCCTACCAAAACGTACCCTTTATGGAGAAGCATTTCTCTAACGTAGACAGCTTAAAAGTGATTTCCATAAAAAAAGAAAACCATTTCATTGTTTGGAGCCAAGAACAGTTAGTGAAAAACTCAATACTTTTATGGGTTATTAAATAATTGATTTAAAATTAATTATAGTAATGGACGTTGATCATGTTGCAAACTTTTTCAATGCCATAAGAAAGGACGAGTCTTTAAAAGCGGATATTAACGATGCCAGCGTTTCTACCATGTTATGCCATTTAGGAAATATGGCTCAGGATGCCGGACACACTTTGAAAATTGATACAACTACCGGAAAAGTGCTTAATGATGATGCCGTTATGAAAAATTGGAAAAGAGAATATGAGCAAGGTTGGGAACCTAAACTATAAAAAATGAAGCGAAGAGATTTTGTTGCAAAAACTGGTATAGCTGTAGCCGGAATATCCACTATAAATGCCAGTGTACTATACCCATCTAAGAATGATGTGCTCAATATAGGCGTTATTGGAACTGGTGACAGAGGCGGCGGACTTATTCCTATAATCAATAAAATTGAAGGTATGAATGTTAGTGCTTGTGCCGATGTTCTTCCATTTAGATTGCAAAGTGGTTTAGAAAAAGCTCATGGTAAGGCAAAAGGTTATTCAGATTATAGGGAACTTCTAGATAATAAGGATATCGATGCGGTTTTAATCGCCACGCCATTCAGCACACATAGTCAAATTGCCATTGATTCTCTAGATGCAGGAAAACATGTGTACTGTGAAAAGACCATGGTAAAAGGATATTCGGCAATCAAAGAATTGGTGGGCAAGGCTACAAAATCAGAAAAAATATTCCAAACTGGACACCAATATCATAGTTCCAGATTATACACACACCTTGTTGACTTAATTCAAAATGGAAAAATTGGTAAGGTCACCGCAATAGAATGTCAATGGAACCGAAATGGTAACTGGCGAAGACCAGTACAAAATCCAGAGCATGAAAGAGCCATTAATTGGCGAATGTATCGCGAGTTTTCTGGAGGACTTTTGGCAGAGCTCTGCTCCCATCAATTAGATTTTAGCAATTGGGTTTTAAATGCAGTTCCCACTCAGGTTATGGGTGATGGCGGAATAGATTATTGGAAAGATGGAAGGGAAACTCTAGATAATGTTCATATGATTTATAGCTATCCGAATGGAGTCCGAGCCAAATTCACATGCTTAACCAGTAATTCAAAAGATGATTACCTCATTAAGGTGTATGGAGATAAGGGTACTATTACAATTGACTATACCAAAGCCTGGTTTTATCCAGAAAAGTCTAAAAACGCCAAAGAAATTGGTGAAGTTGATGGGGTTTCTGGCGCTACTATAAAATGGGATCAAGAAAAAGGGATTCCTATAGAAGTTGAGCATTTAGATCCAAGCAAACAGGCGTTGTTAGATTTTAGAGACAGTGTATTTCATAATTCCATGCCCAAATCCAATGTAGTTACTGGAGCCAAAGCGGCAACTTGCGTTCAAATGGGATTGGATGCATTATATGATGGTGAAATAGTACATTGGAAAAACGGACTCCTCTCATAGTAAAGAGCTTATGACATAAACTTTTCTTAAAGTTAGTTTCCTTTATCTATTGTTTCCTAAATTATATCACAATCAAAAAATGAAACGATGAAACAACTGTTTGCCCTAATTACTTTGTGCTTTTTTGGGCTATCCATGGCGCAAGAAACCAAAGTAGTTCCTGAAGAAACAATCACTTCTATTAAAAAAGATATTTGGATTCCGTTTATGGAAGCATATGCCAATCTGGATTCAAAAAAACTGAAATCAATCCATTCAGCAGATATTGTCAGAATCTATTTAGATCAGAATATCGTGGAAAACGGCCAAAGCTACATGGATAATTTTGGAGGTTTTTTAAACGACATGAAGCAACGCGATGACCGTTTGGGAATAGCTTTTACCATTTTAACTACCGCCATCGATGAAAAAGAGGAATTGGCCTACCAAACAGGATATTACCGTTTTAGTTCCAAACGAAAAGATGACCCTGACTTAGTGGTTAGAGGTTATGGTCTTTTTAATGTCGGATTAAAAAAAGAAGGCGGCGTTTGGAAATTATGGCTTGATTCTGATAAAAGAATCAATATTGACGCCGCTGAATTCAACAGTCAAGATATCATCTACGAATTGAATGATTGAGATTATTCTAATCCAGCTACCTCTTTAATCTCATCAATAATACGGTCTGCCAGCTCGTTTGCTGCTTGCTGACTTTTAGCTTCTGTATAAATACGAATAATAGGTTCTGTATTTGATTTACGAAGATGCACCCAGTTTTCAGCGAAATCTATTTTTACCCCGTCAATGGTTGATACTTGCTCGTTTTTATATTTGTTGTGCATGGCTTCCAATAAGGCATCCACATCCAACTCTGGTGTCAACTGAATTTTCTTTTTGCTCATAAAGTAGCTAGGGTAACTTGCCCTAAGCTCGGCAACGGTGCCTCCTTTTTCTGCCATTAACATTAAAAACAATGCTGTCCCTACCAAAGAATCGCGCCCATAATGACTTTCAGGGTAAATAATTCCTCCATTACCCTCTCCTCCAATGATTGCATTGTTAGCTTTCATTTTAGTGACCACATTCACTTCTCCAACAGCTGCCGCTTCATAGGTTCCGCCATGTTTTTCTGTAATATCACGAAGTGCTCTGGAGGAAGACAGATTAGAAACTGTATTGCCCTTGGTTTTTCCCAACACATAATCAGCGCATGCAACTAAGGTATATTCCTCACCAAAAATCTCTCCATCATTGCTTATAAATGCAAGCCTATCAACGTCTGGATCAACAACAATACCAAAATCAGCTTGTTCTTCAACAACCAACTTACAGATATCACCCAAATGCTCCTTCAAGGGTTCAGGATTATGCGGAAAATGACCTGTAGGTTCGCAATACAACTTTATTACTTCAACCCCTAATTCTTCCAGCAGCTTCGGAATGGCTATTCCACCTGTGGAATTAACTCCGTCTACAACTACTTTGAAGCCTGCTTTTTTTATCACCTCTTTATCTACCAAAGGAAGTTCCAAAACTTCATCAATATGAATATCAATATAAGAATCGTTCTTAATGATTTCTCCCAAGTCATCTACTTCGGCAAAGTTAAAATCTTCTTTTTCTGCCAATTCCAGAATTATAGCTCCTTGTTTTGCATCCAAAAATTCACCCCGCTCATTTAGTAATTTAAGGGCATTCCATTGTTTGGGGTTATGACTGGCAGTAAGGATAATTCCACCATCCGCTTTTTCTATAGGAACCGCAATTTCAACAGTGGGGGTGGTGGACAAACCTAAATCAATTACATCAATACCAAGCCCAACAAGGGTCGATACCACCAAATTCTGTATCATTTCTCCAGACAAACGGGCATCCCTTCCAATAACGACGGTCAATTTCTCTTTTCCTGCATAATCTTTTAACCATGTTCCATAAGCTGCTGCAAATTTTACAGCATCAATTGGGGTAAGATTATCATTTGTGGTTCCTCCAATAGTACCACGTATTCCTGAAATTGATTTTATAAGCGTCATAATTGTTAAAAAAGTTTTTGCAAATATAAACGGGTATTCTCTATTCCATGTTTTGAATTTGTAAATTTCATCAGAAAAGAAAACTATCGCAATGAATTTCTTGGCTCATATTTATCTGTCTTTTGATGATAAGGAAATAACCCTTGGGAATTTTTTTGCCGATCATATCCGTGGAAATAAGTTCAAACACTTTCCAGAAAGGATTCAAAAGGGAATTTTATTACATAGAGAGATAGACACTTTTACAGATTCTCACCCGATTGCCAAACAGAGCAGTAAGCGACTTCACAAAAACTACAGTCATTACAGCAGGGTGATCGTAGATATTTTTTACGATCATTTTTTGGCCAAAAACTGGCAAAACTATTCTAAAGTACCATTAGAAGAGTTTATTGAAAACTTTTATGATCTACTGGAAGACAACTATACCATTTTGCCATTGGCAACGCAACGTATGATGCCCTATATGATTACGGACAACTGGTTGCTGAGTTACGCAGATTTGAACGGTATTTCAAAAGTACTTGCAGGTATGAACAGAAGAACAAAAAACAAATCCAAAATGAATTTTGCCATTTTAGATTTAGAAGAGCATTACAGTGCTTTTGAAAATGAGTTTACCCTTTTTTTTGAAGAATTGATTACCTTTTCCCAACAAAAATTTAATTCCCTATGCGAAGAATAATACTTGCAATCCCATTTCTTTTATTTCTAAACTGTAAACAACAACCTGCCCTCCCTACTGGATTAATAACCGAAAAAGCAATGGTAGTTTCTGCAAGAGAAGAAGCTTCCAAAATAGGTTCCGAAATCATGCAGAAAGGCGGTAACGCTTTTGATGCCATGGTGGCCACTGAATTGGCTCTGGCAGTCGCCTATCCCTTTGCTGGTAACCTTGGCGGTGGTGGTTTTATGGTCTACAGAAAAAATAATGGAGATATTGGAGGCTTGGACTATAGAGAAAAGGCTCCGCTCTCAGCACATAGAGATATGTATTTGGACTCCCTAGGCAACGTAATTCCAGATATGAGCACCGTTGGCGCTACCGCAGCAGGAGTTCCGGGTACCGTGGCTGGTGTTATGGAAGTACACAAAAAGTTTGGTTCATTACCACTTTCAGATATACTTGCTCCTGTAATTGAGTTAGCAAAAAGAGGTGTAGTGGTTACTGAAAAGCAGGCAAAACGATTAGAAAGTTATAAAGAGCGTTTTATTCAAGTGAACGGGGATAGTACAAAATTTGCTGCCAATTTTGTCCAAGGAGATACTATCAAATACGCTGCTCTGGCATCAACCTTGGAAAAAATCTTAGCGAAAGGAAGAGATGGTTTTTACAAAGGTGAAGTGGCTGAAAAACTGGCAACCTTTGTTCAGGAAAAAGGTGGCTTTATTACTACTGAAGATTTGGAAAAATACGAAGCTAAATGGCGTCAGCCCGTAGTTTTCAACTATAAGGATTTACGCGTAATTTCCATGAGTCCGCCAAGTAGCGGCGGGGTAACCATCAATCAAATTTTTAAAATGATTGAACCTCATGATATGTCCAAATTTGGACATAATTCTCCCAGATCGATTCAATTGTTTACCGAAGCTGCACGACGTGCCTATGCAGATCGTAATTATTTCTTAGGAGATCCAGATTTTGCGGATATTCCACTAGACGTACTTTTAAGTGATGCCTATTTACAAGAACGCATGCAGGATTTTTCTTTTGACAAAGCCACATTGTCATCAGACGTTGGACATGGGGAAGTAGAAATTGTTGAAAGTATGGAAACCACCCACTACTCCATTGTTGATAGTGAAGGAAATGCAATTTCCGCAACAACCACCTTAAATGGAGGCTATGGGTCTAAATTGTATTCAGAAGAGCTTGGCTTCTTTTTAAATAACGAAATGGATGATTTTAGTTCCAAAGCCGGTGTCCCAAATATGTTTGGTCTTATTGGGGCCGAAGCAAACAGCATAGCACCCGAAAAACGTATGCTAAGCAGCATGACTCCAACATTGGTGGAAAAAGACGGAAAACTTTATATGGTAGTGGGCACTCCTGGCGGTTCTACAATAATAACTGCAGTGGCACAAACCATTCTTAATGTTTATGAGTACAACCTGAGTATGCAAGAGGCCGTGAATGCACCACGTTTTCATCATCAATGGTTACCCGACATGGTTATTTTTGAACCTGAAGGATTTTCTGATGAGTTAAAAAGTGAAATGAAATCCAAAGGATATATCATTAACGAGGAACGTACTCCTATTATAGGAAAAGTAGATGCTATACGCGTGCTGAAAGATGGAAGGTTGGAAGGTGGCGCAGACAAAAGAGGAGATGATACTGCGGTAGGGTATTAAAAATGGTTAGAATGGCATACGATGTTGTAATTCTCACAGACCGCAAATACGCAAATACTGAAAGTAATGAAAAATCTGTTGCCACTGTGCTGATAGAAGATACGTTGGTATCGGATGCTTTGAAGAACAACGGGCTTAGGGTAACAAGAAAATCTTGGGATGATGCTGAATTTGATTGGACATCTACCAAATATGCCTTGTTCAGAAGCACATGGGACTGTTTTGAACGCTTTCCGGAATTTTCACTTTGGCTAAAAAATGTCTCTAGAAAGACACAACTCATTAATTCTGAAAATTTAATTGGCTGGAACATAGACAAGCATTATATGCAGGATATGGCTAGCGCTGGAATTACTATTCCCAAAACTTTGTTTATTGAAAAAGGGACGCTGACCAGTTTAAAAGAAGCGTATGACAACGCAATTGAAAATCATAATTTCAGTTCTAAAGCTTTTGTCCTAAAACCTTGTTTTTCTGGCGGGGCAAGACACACCTATAAAATTCTACCGGAAGAAATCATTCAACATGAAGTTGTTTTTCAAGAATTGATTGCAAATGAGGCTATGATGCTTCAAGAGTTTCAACAAAATATAGTGGAACAAGGGGAAATATCAATGATGGTATTCAACGGAAAGTTCACCAATGCTGTTTTAAAAATAGCCAAACCTGGCGATTTTAGGGTACAGGATGATTTTGGCGGGAGTGTTCAAGAATACACGCCTTCAGAAGAGGAAATCAAATTTGCCGAAAAAGTGGTTATAGCAGCTCCAGAGCTTCCAATTTATGCCCGAGTGGATATTTTTAAAGACAATGACGGTAATTGGGCTTTGGCAGAACTGGAAATCTTTGAACCAGAACTTTGGTTTAGGCTTTATCCCAAAGCGGCAGATACCCTTGCTACTTCCATAAAAGAAAGGCTTTTTTAATGAAGCGTGCTTTCAAAATTATAGGGGTATTGGCTTTAGGGCTACTACTTTTCTTATGGTTTGTTCATGAACCCTTACCCAAAGGAAATCCAAGTGTAGAAGCAGATATGCTTGCACATAAGATGCTAAATGCTCTTAATCATCAGAACTATAAGGAGACCCGTTTTTTAGAATGGTCATACAGGAATGGCGCAAATCAATATAAATGGGATAGAAAAAAGGGAGTCATTGATGTAAAATGGGATGAATATCTGGTACAGCTAGACCTGGTCAACACGGAAAGTAGCAAGGTGACAAAATCTGGGAAGCATATTTCTCACCAAAAAGAAAACAAAGCTATTGCCAAAGCCCTAAAAACGTTCAATAATGATTCCTTTTGGTTGGTTGCCCCCTATAAGGTGTTTGATAAAGGTACAGCGAGAAGTATTGTAGTGCTTGACGATGGGTCTCAGGGTTTGTTGGTTTCATATTCGCAAGGTGGCACAACCCCAGGTGACCATTACTTATGGAAATTGAAGCCAGACGGATTTCCCAGTAGTTTTAAAATGTGGGTCAAAATTATTCCCATTGGTGGAATTGAAGCCACTTGGAACGATTGGAAAATAATGGAAAGCGGTGCTTATCTGCCAAAAGCTCATAAACTAGGCCCTTTGACTCTGGATATGGGAAACATTAAAGGGTATAACTAATTTCAATCATATTTCGCTCAATCCGTATTCAGCTAGTACTACCCCCCACTCTTGGGTCTCCATAATCTCTAAAATGGCCTGAGAAATTTTTTGTTCTAGCTCAACATTGTTTTTTGCTATTCCGAAGGCATAAAATTGAACATCAAATTTAATCGGCAATAATTCCAGCTCATTTAAACTTGAATCCTTTTTAATTCGATATTGCAAAATAGGCTCATCATAGATAAAAGCGTCTATCTTTTCCTCCCTTAAATCTGTTAACCCAGGGATGACTCCATTGTAAAGAGAAATATCTTTAAAGAAATGTGCCTTTAAAAAGTCATTTGCACTTGACCTATTAACTGTTCCCACGCTGCGTTTTTTAAAAGCATCAAAACTATCCGTATTATCTGCAAGTTGATTTACCGTAAGACTTGAGGCTATACTGGCAGTAAGCCCTGAGACAAACAACAAACCACTGAACATTAGCCCCAAGGCTGCAATCTTACCCAATCTTGTTTTAGGAGCTTTATCTCCATATCCTACTGTGGTAACTGTAACCATAGACCACCAAAGACCATCCCAGATTCCCTTAAGGCTAGTGCGAAAATGTTCGGGATTACTGCGTTTTTCAAAGAGCCAAATCAGGGTGCCAAAAAATAGTAAGATAAAAAAGAGAACCAAAAACCCTCTGAGAAAATTAACATGGAAAAAAGCATCCAAAAAATTCTTCAGTTTTTGTAGGGATGAGCTTTTAGCAACAGCAATGGTAGAGTGCGAAGCAAAAAAGGAATGGGTAAACTCCATCTGCTTACTGCGCGCTCCTGTTATGGTGAGTGGATTTATACTTACGTCTATATTTCCCTGTCTTAAAGAATCCAGCATAGTACTAAAATCCATTTGAACCATTTTATACTCCAAATCAAGTTCTTCTGCTACACGGTTCCATAACCACACATTAATGCCATCCAACAACTCCCCTTCTTGAATAATAAATGGAGCGGCTGTTGTATATCCAACTAACAGCGTATCTCGTTTAGTTTGTCCAAACAAACTAGAAAAAGCACTCAAAAAGAGTACAACAAAGAATAGTTTTTTCACAGCGAAGCAAGAGGTTGGTTAAGCAACTAATATAGTCAAGAATTGTTAAAACAGATTTAATGCAATGAGAAATGAAATTCGTGCCGCAGCATGATACATATCATTGGAAAGATTTCGCATCCTTACTACCTTCATTCACTAAATACATTGAGATGAAACAACTTTTGAAATCCATGATACTCATCTGTCTTATGGCAGCATATACTATGGGGCATTCCCAAAAAGGAATGGGAGAATCGGATGGAGTAGCTCGCAAAGGGGATATTCCAGAACTTGTTACTTTGAAGGGCGTGATACAAGAAATAAAAAAAGGCCCTTGTACATATACTACGGGCAAATCTGCATCTGGTACTCATTTGATAATCAATACAGCCCATGAAGTTGTTTTGAATGTGCATTTAGGACCTACAAAAAAGGTTTCTGAATTTGTTGACAATAGTATAAACGATGAAATTGAAATCATCGCTTTTAGGACAGAAAAACTCCCAAAAGACCATTATATTGCTAAAGAGCTCATATACAATGATGATGAGTTAGTATTACGAGACGAGTATCTTAGACCATTTTGGGCTAATAAACGCAGCAAGGGATTTTGGAAGTAGCCTTCATAGAGTAAGGTTGGTTGCTAGGGGGTATTCATAAGTATCCCCTAGTTTTTTACAGTCCCCATTTGCTGTTTCAACTCCTCCATAGATTGATGAAGTTGTCTTAACAGCCCCGTGTCAGTAGTGGCATCAACATTAAAGGTCAATTTACTGCTCACTTCCCAGATTTCCTGTATCTGGAAGGGTTTTATGTCGTATGGTGGGTAGGTTTCATTCAAAGAAACTAATGTAATATTATTGGAGTTTGGTCGCTTTTCAATCTTCTTGACCAATACTGCATCCTGCAACACTACAACGTACATTTTATTTGCGCTTATGTGATCAATATGCTCAACAGATTTGGCCAATACCCAATCGTTAGGTCTTAAATTAGGCAACATACTATCCCCTTCTACTTGAAAACCTCGGTAGGTGGCATTTCTAAACTCAGGAATGGGCAAATCAAACGCTGGTAATTGATGGTACCAACTAGTATCCGCAATATTTTGGGGGTATCCAGCAGCAGCTTTCGCATTTACCAAAACCATATTGTCATTATCGGCACTATCTACGGTTACTACCTTCGGAATTACACTGGTTCTAGAAGTTTCCAAATGTTTTTCCTCACTTTCTCCAAACAACCAAAGTGGATTAATATTGAATTGTTTCAACAACTCAGCTACTACTTTACCTGATAATTTGGTGCGTCCCCGTTCAATATCTGCCGTAGTACTGGAAATACCCAACAACTTGGCAAATTCGGCCTGTGTATGCCCCAAATCTCTTCGAATATCAATAAAACGTTTTAGTGTCAACTCATTCTCCATACCTCAAATATAACAAATTTGGAATATTTCCAAAAAATAATTTGGAATATTTCCATTTTTAGGAATATTTCCATAATTTTGGATTAATTACAAAACACAATGGATTTTAATCGAATACAAGAAAAATTGAATATTCTGGCCGACGCAGCCAAATACGATGTTTCTTGCGCCAGTAGTGGTAGTGATAGGGCCAATAAGGACAAAGGTTTGGGCAATGCCACTAAAATGGGCATATGCCATAGCTATACTGAAGATGGTAGATGTGTGTCCCTTTTAAAAATATTATTGACCAACCACTGCATTTTTGATTGCGCCTATTGTGTAACACGCAAGAGCAACGATGTAAAACGTGCCGCCTTTAAGATTCAAGAAGTGGTGGATTTAACCATCAACTTTTATAGAAGAAATTATATTGAAGGATTGTTTTTAAGTTCTGGTATTTTCAAAAATGCCGACTATACCATGGAACGCCTCATTGCAGTAGCTAAAAAATTACGGCTAGAAGAGAACTTTAATGGATACATCCACTTAAAATCTATTCCAGATGCCAGTGATGAGCTTATGTATGAAGCTGGACTGTACGCGGACCGCCTCTCGATAAATATTGAAATTCCCACCATTTCTGGCCTTAAACTTTTGGCTCCAGATAAAAAGCATGCAGATTTTACCAAACCCATGCTAAAGGTTAAAAACGAATTGATTCGCTTTAAAAATGAACGAAAAGTCATTAAAAGCACTCCAAAATATGCCCCTGCAGGTCAAAGTACCCAAATGATTGTGGGTGCAACTGGTGAAACGGATAAAGACATTATGTATTCTGCCACCTATTACTACAAGCAGTACAACATGAAACGGGTGTATTATTCTGGTTACGTGCCTGTTGCAGATGATAGTCGCTTACCTTCTATAGGCACACAAGTACCCATGTTACGGGAAAATAGGTTGTACCAGACAGATTGGTTGTTACGCTTTTATGGTTTTGCCGTAAATGAAATATTGAACAATGACCATCCTAATCTAGATATAGATGTAGACCCAAAACTTTCTTGGGCCTTACGGAATATGCATCATTTTCCTGTGGATATCAATACTGCAGATAAGCGTATGCTAGCGCGTATTCCTGGAATGGGTATGCAATCTGTTGAAAAGATTTTAAATGCCAGACGATTTAGAAAATTGAACTGGGACCACCTCAAAAAAATTGGAGCGGCCCTTAACCGTGCCAAATATTTTATGATTTGCGATTCTAGAAATTGGGAACGTAAGGATTTGGATGCGGAGAAAATTAAAGGAATGATTCTACAACAATCCACCGGAAAGTTTCGGAATCAGTACAGTACACAATTGTCATTATTTAATTAATTGATATTGTCATACTGAGCGTGTCGAAGTATAAACAATAGAAAAAAAGAACACCATGAATACTTTACAAACCCAAGAAAATCCAGATTTTATAGAGCGTAGTCGAGATACTATCTTAAGTCTAGGCTATGACCTCATTGTTTTCAAAAGCAAGGCCAAGAAATCACTTGCTACTTTAAAAAAGCAGATTACTTCGTTTCACCCATAATTTATTACTAATGAAAAACTCAAAAACCCTCATTTACGACGGAAGCTTTAATGGCTTCCTCACCACTGTCTTTGTGGCCTTTGAAGAAAAAATAGATGTGGTGGACATTCAACGCAACACCAAAGGCCAAAGCGGACTCTTTTCTGAGACAGAAACCATATTTACCAATGTGGAAAAGGCCAAACGTGTATGGAACGGCATACGCAGCAAAAGTCATAATGCCATTACCAATGTATATTTTGCCTTTTTGAGCGAAGCAGATGGCATAGAACTTATCCTCTATACCTACATTCAAAAGCTGATCACTTCCAAAAATGGAAAACAACTGGATTACTCAGATGGTATTGTGCTTCGCATTAGCCAATTGGCACGTTCTGTTGGGCGTGAAAAACACCGTATGGAAGCCTTTGTTCGCTTTCAATTGACCAAGGATGATATCTATTTTGCCAATATAGAACCTGATTTTGATGTCTTGCCCTTGATTTCAAAACATTTTCGTAACCGTTATGCTGACCAACAATGGTTGATTTATGATGTAAAGCGCAAATATGGTATTTTCTATAATCTGGAACACGTAGAGCTGGTCTCCCTAAATCTTAAAGAGGTTCATTTTAATAAAATCCATAAAAGCGATGCTTTTTTAAATGATGAATACGATTACCAAACCTTATGGAACGACTATTTTAAAAGCACCAACATTAAGTCGCGAATCAATAGAAAATTGCACACGCAACATGTCCCAAAACGGTATTGGAAGTATCTTAGTGAAAAGAAAGAAACAGCATAGATAATGGCCTTTAAACAATTAAAACTTTGGTTTGATGCAGATTTGGCAAACCTGCTGGCGGACAAACTCATGGAACAGGGAGTTGCATTGAACAAAAGCTCTTTTGTACAAACTGTAGCCGGCAAAGTGGATGATCTAGAACTTAAAGATCGGGTGGAATGGATTACGGATACTTTAAAGTCCCATCTATCTGATGATTATCCCACCGCTATCTCGCAATTGATAAAAATTCTTGGTCCCGAAAACGAAAAAGAAACCGGTATGTTCAAGGAGTATTATTGGGTCATGCCAATAGCCAAATATGTAGAAAAATATGGCTTGATGGATTTTGATCTTTCTATGAATGCCATTCAAGAAATTACCAAACGGAATACGGGGGAATACACGATTCGTCCCTATTTGGAAACCTATCCAGAACGTACTTTAAAAATAATGGAAACCTGGTCTGTAGATAAGAACAAGCATGTACGCCGTTTAAGTAGCGAAGGGGTGCGACCCCGATTGCCTTGGGCCACCAAACTGGATATCTTTATTAAAGACCCTGCTCCTATCCTACCCATTTTGGAAAATTTAAAAGATGACACAAGCAAATATGTGCAAACATCTGTAGCCAATTGCATCAACGATATTTTAAAGGACAATCCAGAAACTGCCAAAGCGTTAGTTGCAGGTTGGGCTCCCAATGCCAACAAAGAAAGGAAATGGATTATTAAACATGCACTACGAAATTTGGTGAAGGCCAAAGATGTGTGGGCTTTGGGAATGATAAAATAACATTACCCTGGCTGTTGAAAAATAGGTAATAACCTACCGTATAACCTTTTGATTCTAAAAGAAAAATCAGCGAAATTCGTTATCGGTCGCTAAGGAGGAATAAAAACTCCTCTTAGCTAATAGTGATAACAAAACCTATCACATTATTTTTGTCGCTGCCATTAATATTTTAAAGTGCTTCTCCAAGGTTTAAAATCACTTACTTCACTTTATTGTTTTCTTTTGAATCAGGTAACATAATCAACATAGTATCGTCATCCCTTAAGAACCTATAAAACTTAAAGATGAAGAGGAAAGTTTTTAAAACTTTAAAATTTGTGTTGATTTCACTGGCTGTGTTTAGTCTAATTATTATTGCAGCGCTTAAATGGCCTATGCCAGAAATAGTACTACCAGAAAAACACGAAAGCATTCTAATAAAATCCATTCATGTTGTTGATGTACATACCGGGGGCATTCTTGAAAATAGAAACGTCTGGATTAAGGAAAACAGGATTCAAACCATAGATAGCATAACGACAGATAAAAACTATGGTGATGCTTTTACAATAGATGGACATGGAAAATACCTAATTCCGGGGCTTTGGGACATGCATACCCATTCAACACAGCACTCCAAATGGCTTCACCATCCGCTCTATATTGCTAACGGCGTTACTTCCATAAGGGATTTATCTGGTCAAATGGGCGAGGAAGATAGCTATTGGGCAGGGACCAAAGACAGGCTTAATTGGAATCAAAAACTTGAAAGTCATGAGCAAGTTATGCCTAGGTATATTCAGCAGAGCAGCTATCAAATAAACGGCAGCAATTCCGTACCCTCTGGATACCCCGAATTTTTTAGTGTGGAAGATGTAAAAGATGTGCCCAAGTTATTGGGGCATTATCAAAAAGAAGGAGCTGATTTTATTAAGGTATACTCGGATATTCCTATTGCCTCCTATAAACAAATTGCAAAAGAAGCTCCAAAGTATGGTTTACATATAGCAGGACACAAACCTTTGGGCGTATCGTTAGAAGAAGCAATTGGTTTAGGGCAACGCAGTTTTGAACACGGAAGAATATTCCTGTTCGATTGTTTTCCCGGAGCGGACCAGTTATTAACTGCCCAGGATAAAAAAGCCATGTATTATGAGTCTAAAAAATCTATGAGCGAAAATTTTGATACTATAAAAGCGAATCGCTTGATGGATTTAATGCAAGAAAGAAATGCGCATTGGGTTCCTACCCTACAAATGTTGAAAATATCTGCGTTTGCCAATAACCAGAACTATATAGAAAATCCCAATCTTAAATATATCCCCACACTTAGAAAAAAACTGTGGTGGAATCCAGACGTTGGAAGAGCTGCAGAATACAATAAATCGAGTGAAGGAAAAGGAATAAACATGAAGTTATATGAAGCTGCAAAATTTCAAGTTGGGATGGCCCACAAAAAGGGGGTTCCAATTATGACAGGAACGGATGTTACGGATTCTTATGCTTTTCCAGGTTTTGCGCTTCATACAGAAATAAAAGAATTTACCGCATGCGGTCTAACAAATTTAGAAGCATTGAGGGCGGCTACTATTATTCCCGCAACCTACAGCAATGTGGAAAATGAGCTTGGCAGTATTAACAAAGGTAAGATTGCGGACCTGTTAATTCTTGAAGGAAACCCATTGGATGATATCAACAATACGACCTCTATTTCCAGCGTAATTTTGAATGGAGTTCATTATGATAAGGAAAGACTGGAAACATATAAAGACAATACAGCATCTTTAGCATCATCATTTCATATGAACGTCAAATTTATCTTTAGCCTACTGGGAAGCCCTTTAATACGAAAACAATTTGCTGATTAAATTAGAGTAGAAAACCTCTTGATTCTAAAAGAAAAATCAACGAACTTCGTTATCGCTCGCTAAATAGAAATTGAAACTCTTCCTAGCTATATTTAGGTACAACTCTAAACTATGCAAGAAACTATTGAAGTAAAGATTGACAATTTTATATTCGATTGCCGAACTGATGGTGATAAAGAAAACGAGTTAGTGATTTTTTTACATGGCTGGCCCGAAACTTCTTATATGTGGAAAAAGTTAATGTCCAGTTTTTCCGAAAACGGATTTTATTGTGTCGCACCTAATTTAAGAGGATATAGTAAAAATGCTTGTCCCAAGGGTAAAAAACATTATCGTTTAAATAAATTGGCCAAGGACATTTTAGACATTTCCAAGTTTCTAAATAAACCAAAATTTCATCTTGTCGGCCATGATTGGGGAGCAGTCATTGGTTGGAAAGTAGTTCATGATTATCAAGACAGAATTTTAAGTTGGACCGGAATCTCTGTCCCACATCTTCAAGCTTTTGGAAAAGCAATTGTAGTTGATGGGGAACAAAGGGAAATGAGTCAATACATAAAAAACTTTCAGTTGCCATATCTTCCAGAAAAGCGAATTAGAAAAGATGATTTTAAAATATTAAAAAGATTATGGAAGAATAGTGAGTCAAATGAAATTGATGATTATTTAGAGGTTTTCAGGAACCCAAAACAAATGACTGCATCCATAAATTATTACCGTAGCAATTATAAGTTATTAAAGAAAGCTGCTAGGGCTCAAATACTTGGAGATATTAATGTTCCAACTTTATTTATTTGGGGAAATAAGGACATTGCGATAGGTTCTTATTCTGTAAGAGAAGGTCATCAATACATGAAAAGTGATTATGAGTTTATAGAATTAGATTCAGGTCATTGGTTAATACAAACAAACTATCACGAATTAAAAGAAGCCATTTCTAGACATGTTGACAGAAACAAGAGCAGTACCTAACCACCTGTATAAAACCGATACCAAAACCTCAGGTATTATTCTATAGTAATGTTTAGGAATTGAAATACAGTGCCTAAAGTTTAAGTCACTTACTCCGCTCCCCTATAAACTGGTCGCTCTTGTTTTTAAATAGCACATTGAACGTGGTCAAGCTTCCATAAATACGGGTAATGTATTGTTGTAGGTCTACCTTTTCTTGGTCATCCAAATTACTGCTGCTGTTAATCTTCTGTTCCATTACCCGAATGCGGTCCCGTACCATAACAATCTTGTGGAAGAACGTATCAATAGGCATTTCTTTGTTGGTCAAATCATCCCCTGGTTCCAAAATAAGTTTTCCACCCCTCCATTTATCAGCTATTGCCACTTTCTCAGAGGTATCGCTCCACTTTTGTAGAATTGCGACCAAAGAACGTTCCACATCAAAAAAACTGACGCTGTCCACCTCGTCCTCTACCCCATCAATTACTTCAAATTCTGAGTCAATATCAATGGTTTCCAATCCATTTTCCAAAAAAGTAACCCAATAATGTTTAGAGGATACATTTGTAACCACACCCTTTCCATATTCTGGATGGTCTATACGTGAGCCTATGCCTAATAGTTTCATAAGTTAAATTTCAATAATGTCAGGTCGAGCGCAGTCGAGACCAATTTTAGGTTAAATTTTAAAAGACCTCTCGACTGCGCTCGAGGCCACACTTTTTTGTCACGCTGAGCCTGTCGAAGCGGCAACAATACAACTTAAGGTTCAACAGGTTCAACATAACATTCGTTCCTCAAAAATAAGGCATCAATTAACAAAAACGAAACAAGAAGTCACTTCCTTTTTAAAATCCAAAACCGTATTTTAGCATCTTGTGCTATGATCAACTACGAAGAAAATATTGAAGTTCAAGGGGCAAGGGTCCACAACTTAAAAAATATAGATGTTACCATTCCTCGGGAAAAATTAGTCGTCATTACCGGTCTATCTGGTAGTGGAAAATCCTCTTTGGCTTTTGACACCATTTATGCCGAAGGACAACGTCGTTATATTGAAACGTTTTCCGCATATGCCCGCCAATTTTTGGGCGGACTTGAACGCCCAGATGTTGATAAAATAGATGGTCTTTCTCCTGTGATTGCCATTGAGCAAAAAACAACATCAAAATCTCCTCGTTCCACTGTGGGTACCATTACAGAGGTTTATGATTTTTTAAGACTTCTCTTTGCAAGAGCTGGAGATGCTTACAGTTATAACACGGGTGAAAAAATGGTGAGTTATAGTGATGAGCAAATAAAAAACCTCATAATAGATTCTTACCGCGATAAAAAAATAAACATTCTAGCCCCAGTGGTTAGATCTAGAAAGGGGCATTACAGGGAGCTTTTTGAACAAATTGCCAAGCAAGGCTTTGTAAAAGTCAGGGTTGATGGTGAAATCTTGGATATCACCAAAGGAATGAAAGTAGATCGCTATAAAACCCACGATATTGAGATTGTTATTGATCGCTTGAAAGTGGTAGAGAGCGAGGATTTCCATAAAAGACTTAATGAATCTATAAATACCGCCATGTACAGCGGTAATAACGTACTCATGGCTTTGGAAGAAGGCGAAAAAATACCGCGCTACTTTAGCCGTGACCTTATGTGCCCATCTTCAGGCATCTCTTACCCTACTCCTGAGCCCAATACATTTTCATTTAATTCCCCAAAAGGCATGTGTCCAAAATGCAATGGCTTGGGGCATGTGCATGAAGTGAACGAACAGAAGATATTTCCAAATAAAAAGCTTTCCATAAAAACAGGAGGCATCGCACCTCTGGGAGAATACAAAAACTCTTGGGCTTTTAAACAACTGGAAACCATTGCGCAACGGTACAATTTTGAATTGACAGACCCATTGGATAAGATTCCTGCTGAAGCGATGGATATCATACTAAACGGTGGTAAAGACAGTTTTGAAATAAATTCCAAAACCTTAGGGGTAAAAAGACAGTACAAAATTGACTACGAAGGCATTTCCAACTTTATTAAAACTCAATTTGAAGAAGCCAATTCCACTTCCATAAAACGATGGGCTAAAGAATATATGGATAGAGTTTCTTGTTCAAGTTGTAATGGAGCGCGACTAAGAAAGGAATCCCTTTATTTTAAAATAGGAGAAAAAAATATTGCCGAACTGGCGCAATTGGATATTGCAGAATTGGCTAGCTTTTTTGAAAAACTAGAGGATTCTCTTGAAGGAAATCAAAAGAAAATCGCGGAGGAAATCATAAAGGAAATCAAGACCCGTATTCAGTTTTTATTGGATGTTGGCTTGGATTATTTATCACTTAACAGAAGCTCTAAATCCCTTTCAGGAGGTGAAGCACAGCGTATCCGCTTGGCAACCCAGATAGGTTCGCAACTGGTAGGGGTCCTTTATATTCTAGATGAACCAAGCATAGGCTTGCATCAACGTGACAATGAACGCCTAATCAATTCCTTGGTGTCCCTCCGGGATATTGGTAATTCCGTTATTGTTGTGGAACATGATAGAGATATGATTGAACATGCAGATCATGTTATTGATATTGGCCCAAAAGCTGGCAGACATGGTGGCTATATTATTTCCGAAGGAAAACCAGAAGATTTAAAATTGTACGATACACTAACAGCGGATTATATTACTGGAAAACGTGAAATCGCTGTTCCACATAATCGAAGAAAAGGAACTGGAAAAAAGATTGTAATTTCTGGATGTACAGGAAATAATCTTAAAAATGTCACGGCCGAGTTTCCCTTGGGTAAATTGGTAGGTGTTACGGGAGTCTCTGGCAGCGGAAAATCAACTTTGGTTAATGAGACCCTTTATCCGATAATGAATGCCCATTATTTTAATGGCGTTAAAAAACCCATGCCCTATAAAAAGATTACTGGATTGGACCATGTAGATAAGGTCATAGATATAAATCAATCACCAATTGGGCGAACACCACGCTCCAACCCGGCAACGTATACGGGCACGTTTAGTGAGGTTCGGGCTTTATTTGCAAAAACGACAGAAGCAACAATCAGAGGGTACAAACCAGGTCGATTCAGTTTTAATGTAGCTGGTGGCCGTTGCGAAACGTGCCAAGGAGGTGGTTTGAAGGTTATTGAAATGAATTTTTTGCCAGATGTTTATGTTGAATGCGAAACATGCAATGGCAAACGTTTTAATAGAGAGACTTTAGAAATTAGATATAAAGGAAAGTCTATAGCGGACGTTTTGGAAATGACTATCAATGAAGCCGTTGATTTCTTTGAAAATATCCCTAAAATCCACAGAAAACTAAAAACTATAAAAGATGTTGGTCTAGGTTATATATCCTTGGGGCAGCAATCCACTACGCTTTCTGGCGGAGAAGCACAACGAGTAAAATTGGCCACAGAACTTTCTAAACGGGACACTGGAAATACCTTTTACATACTTGATGAGCCCACTACAGGACTACATTTTGAAGATATTAGGGTGCTTATGGAAGTTTTAAATCAATTGGTGGACAAAGGGAATACCATTTTGGTAATAGAGCATAATATGGACGTGATTAAAATGATGGATCATATTATTGATATAGGCTACGAAGGTGGTCGAGGAGGTGGAATGATAGTGGCAAAAGGAACGCCAGAACAGGTTGCCAAAGACAATAAAAGTTACACAGCTAAGTTTTTGAAAAAGGAGCTGGACAGTGCCAAACGCAAAATTGCGTCGGCAGTTTAATAAAAAAGTACACACATGCGGAAAGAACAACATCATAAAGGATGGAATGAAATAAAAACAAATGATTCATGGGCCATATTTAAAATTATGGGTGAATTTGTCAACGGTTTTGAAAAAATGAGTGCCATAGGTCCTTGTGTATCAATATTTGGTTCCGCCCGTATTAAACCAGGAGAACCTTACTATGAGTTGGCGGTGAATGTTGCCAAGAGCATTGCAGATGCTGGTTATGGGGTTATTACAGGAGGTGGCCCAGGTATTATGGAAGCCGGAAATAAAGGAGCTCATTTAGCCGGTGGAACTTCGGTAGGACTTAATATTGAACTCCCCTTTGAACAACATGACAACCCTTATATTGACAGTGACAAAAGCCTAGATTTTGACTATTTCTTTGTGCGAAAAGTAATGTTTGTAAAATACTCTCAAGGCTTTGTGGTAATGCCAGGTGGTTTTGGAACCTTGGATGAGCTATTTGAAGCCATTACACTTATTCAAACCAATAAAATCCACAAATTTCCAATTATTTTAGTTGGATCCAAATTTTGGAGCGGACTCATAGACTGGGTTAAAGACACCATGCTGGGAGAAGGGAATATAAGCGCCAAAGACCTTGACCTTATAAAAATTGTGGATACAGAAGACGAGGTCGTAAAAATTATTGATGCATTCTATAAGGGACGAACTTTTAGCCCAAATTTCTAATACGTAGCCTTGGTAAAAAAACGTTTCATTCAGAAAATTACACTGTTATCTTTCTTGTTTATCAACCTAATTGCTTTGGGTCAACATAAGAATGAGATAAAAGCTACGTTGAATGGGACTACCAAAGAAATTCAGATAAGACAAAAATTTACCTATGTCAATAATTCTGACCGAGGCCTTGTCACGCTTTACTTCAATGACTGGAACCACGCATATTCCAGTAAAAAAACAGCTTTGGCTAAAAAGTTTGGTGAAGAATTCAACAAGAGCCTTCACCTTGCAAAAGATAAAAATAGAGGATTTACAAAAGTTGCCAGCATTGTTGACAGTGAATACATGGGATTGAAATGGGAAAGGACAAAAGCCATTGATATCATCAAGGTAATACTAAACAAACCTGTGGAGCCAGGAGCATCTGTGGAGCTATTTTTAACCTACCGGATTGATTTGCCAAGTAGCCGATATACTGATTATGGACATGGTTACAGAAGAGGTTATTATTTACGGGATTGGTATCTTACACCAGCAGTTTTTGATGACAAATGGCATCTATACTCCAATAAAGATTTGAACGATCAAATTACCGATGTCACAAATACTGAAATACGTATTACCTATCCCAAAGGATTGCATTTGGCCACTAACTTCGAAGTGAATTCAAATACTGATTTTTCAATTGGAAACGAAGCACATTTAATTGGAAAACAACAAAAAAACAGCCAAATCCTGCTCACACCCTTAAAGGATTTCACTACACACATAACAAATTATTTAACCGTTACTTCCGATATCGAAACTTCCAAGTATGATGAAATTTCCCAAGGAATCTCGATAAATAAAATTGCTAAGTTCATCAGAGACAATTTGGGAGAATACCCACATAAAAACCTTTTGGTAGCTGAAGTGGATTATAACAGAAGCCCGCTGTATGGAATTAATCAGTTACCGAATTTTATACGACCCTATAGAGAACAGTTTCAGTTTGAAATGAAGTTCCTTAAAACGGCCCTAAACAGTATCCTAAAAGAAACATTATTTTTAGATGAGCGCAAGGAAAAATGGGTTATGGATGGTATTGTTTATTATTTGTTGATCAAATATGTTGACGAGTATTATCCTGACCAAAAACTTACAGGAAAACTATCACGCTTATGGGGTTTTCGCTCTTATAACCTCGCCAAAACCGACTTCAACGAACAGTACTACCTGTTACAGATGTTATCTGTGCGAAGAAATGACCATCAGGCATTAGCTACTCCCAGCGATTCCCTAACACGATTCAATCAAAGAATAGCAAATAGTTACAAGGCAGGTCTGGGCATGGCATACTTGGGCGAGTACATTGGTTACGACAAAATTGACAGTACCATTCTGGAGTTCTATGACCAGTTTAAGCTACACCCTAATCTAGAGGCCAAAACGCTAGAGACGATGTTGAGAAAAAAGTCGACAAAAGATATTAGTTGGTTTTTTGATGAATATGTTGCACTTAGAACCAACATCGATTTTAAAATAAGGAAAGTAACCAAGACTGAAGATTCCATTTCATTTACGATTAAAAATAGAACCGGTTCCAATGTTCCAATATCCCTATTTGGACTTCAAAAAGATTCCGTGGTATCGAAGTATTGGTTTAAGGAAATTGACACTTCCCGTACGTTTACCATACCAAGAAACAAGGAGACACGGTTGGTTTTAAATTACGATAAAAAGATTCCTGAAGTTAACCAGAGAAATAACTGGAAAAGTCTAAATGGCTTTTTTTCAAGCAATAAGAAATTACAATTACGCTTTTTAAAGGATGTTGAAAATCCATATTATAATCAATTGTTTTGGGTGCCTGAATTTAAGTTCGATGTCAATAACGGTCTTTCCGCAGGTATCAGTTTAAACAACAGACCGATTATCAATCAACCTTTCTCTTTTGATATTAAACCAAGATATTCAATGAAAGAAAAATCTTTGGTTGGAAGTGTTGGTTTTAGAATACGTGATTTTTTCGATGAAGGCAAATTGAACTCCATTAATTACACCATGAACGCCAGTACGGCCTTCTTTGATATAAATTCTCGGTTTACAACAATTACGCCAGCTGTTAATTTTATTTGGCGACCCAATGATTTCATTTCAAATCGTAGGCAATTTCTTTTTGCAAGACTCAGAAATGTGTTTAGGACCATCGATGAAAGTATCATTGATCAAATCGACACTGAGCCTGATTTCAGCGTATTCAACATTAGATATGGTGATATTGACAACAATATTCTCAGATACAGATCTTGGGTGCTTGATGGTCAAGTGTCAGGAAATTTTTCAAAATTATCCTTCGAATGGGAGCAGCGCACGCTGTTCGACAATAACCGTCAATTGAATCTAAGGCTCTATGCTGGAAAATTCATCAGCAATACCAGCGATTCGGACTTTTTCAGCTTTGCATTGGACAGACCTACAGATTATCTTTTTGATTTAAATTATTTGAACAGATCCCAAAATGCTACAGGTCTTACCAGTCAGCAATTCATTCTATCAGAAGGTGGTTTTAAATCTATTTTTGATGACCGCTTTGGAAACGATTGGATTCTAACCGGTAACCTCAGTTTTAATTTATGGCAGTGGATTGAGTTATATGGCGATATCGGTGCTATTAAAAATCGTGGTGAAAATGCGAGATTTAAATACGATTCTGGGGTACGCTTGAATTTTGTCACTGATTTCTTCGAACTATACTTTCCAGTATACTCCAATAACGGCTATGAAATTGCCCAACCCAATTATGGAGAGCGCATCCGGTTTGTGGTAACGTTGAGTCCAAAAACGCTTATACGTCTTTTTACTAGAAAGTGGTTTTAGTTTAAAATATTCGCAACGAAATAGCGTTTTAACAAGTCATGACTGAATAATTCTTTATTATTTTAAACATTTTTTACAAAATTGTTACTTTATTAACAAGACTACTCATTGCTTTTCTGAACTGATTTTCGTAAATTTGCAGAAATTTGCAACCGTCTATGAAGCCAGATTCCAGCACTAGAAACGATATTTCCTTTGATGATTTTCAGTCTCAAATCTTAAACGATTATGAATTGGCTGTTACCAGTAGGGAATGTAGTTTATTGGGTAGACGGGAAGTACTCTCCGGTAAGGCCAAATTTGGAATTTTTGGGGATGGCAAAGAATTGCCACAATTGGCCATGGCCAGAGCCTTCCAAGATGGAGACTTTAGGAGCGGTTATTACCGTGATCAAACATTTATGATGGCCCTTGGGTATCTCAGCCCAAAAGAGTTTTTTCATGGACTTTACGCTACTACGGATATAGCAAAAGAACCCATGAGCGCTGGCCGACAAATGGGTGGCCATTTTGCAACACATAGTCTAAATGAAGATGGTACCTGGAAAGATTTAACAAAACAAAAGAACAGCAGTGCAGACATTTCATGCACCGCCGGTCAAATGCCACGGCTATTAGGCTTGGCACAAGCATCTAAAATTTACCGCAACCTTAAGGATATTGAACAAACCAATTTCTCCATTAATGGTAATGAAGTAGCTTGGGGGACTATTGGCAATGCAAGTACAAGTGAAGGGCATTTTTTTGAAACCATCAATGCAGCGGGGGTTCTTCAAGTACCTTTGGTAATGTGTGTTTGGGATGATGCTTATGGCATTTCTGTTCCTGCAGAATTTCATACAACAAAAGGAGATATATCCGAAGTTTTAAAAGGGTTACAACGTGATGATAACAATGATGGATATGAAATTTTAAAAGTTGCTGGATGGGATTATACTGCGCTCATCCATGCTTTTGAAAATGCATCAGAAATAGCAAGGGAAAATCATGTGCCGGTTTTGATTCATGTAACGGAACTTACCCAACCGCAAGGCCATTCCACTTCAGGTTCACATGAACGTTACAAATCTGAAGAGCGATTATTATGGGAACGTGAGAATGATTGTAATAAGCGCTTTCGAGAATGGATTCTTGAAAATGGTATTTATACCGAGGAAGAGCTGAAAAGCTTGGAAAGGGAAATAAAACAAAAGGTGCGTGCTGCAAAAAAAGAAGCGTGGGCAGAATTTCTAAGACCACATCTTGATGCAAAAAAACAACTGGTCCAGCTACTTGAAAATGCTGCTCAAAAAAGTGCCAATCGTAGTTTTATATCAAAATTGAAGAATGATCTAATAGCCATTGAAGAACCACTAAAAAAAGATTTAGCGGTAAAATCAAGAAGGGCTTTAAGGTATCTTCTAGGAGAAACAACACAAGAAAAATTAGCACTTCAACAATGGACTGAAAACTTTATGGCTGCAACACAGCCTAGATTTAGTTCTCACCTCTATAGCGAACAGGCCAATAGCGCCCTTAGCGTTGAAGTTTTTGAACCATCATACTTAAATGATGCAGAGCAAGTGGATGGAAGAGTAATTCTGCGTGATAATTTTGATGCACTTTTTGAAAAATACCCAGAAGCATTGGTTTTTGGAGAGGATACCGGAAATATTGGTGATGTAAACCAAGGACTTGAAGGACTACAAAAAAAATATGGGCCGCTTCGAGTTACAGATACGGGAATTCGTGAGACGACCATTATTGGCCAAGGTATAGGGCTTGCTCTAAGAGGATTAAGACCCATTGCAGAAATTCAATACTTAGATTATATCCTATATGCGCTGCAAACCCTTAGTGACGATTTGGCAACATTATTATACCGTACCGCCGGAAAACAAAAAGCGCCTTTAATTGTAAGAACTCGCGGGCACAGATTAGAAGGTATCTGGCATTCTGGATCGCAAATGGGCGGATTAATTCACCTTCTTAGGGGAATGTACATTTTGGTGCCTAGAAATATGACCCAAGCTGCTGGATTTTACAATACATTAATGAAAAGTGATGAACCTGCGCTGGTTATTGAAAGCCTTAATGGTTATCGCCTAAAAGAGAAAAAGCCTGAGAATCTTGGTGAATTCTGTACTCCTATCGGAAAAGTGGAAACCATAAAAGAAGGCCAGGATATTACGCTACTTTCTTATGGATCTACATTAAGGATTGTTGAAAAAGTTGCGCAAGAATTAATAGAGGTTGGTATTGATGCCGAGGTCATAGATGCCCAGTCTCTTCTCCCCTTTGATCTTGAACATGACTTGACAAAGAGTTTGAAAAAGACAAATAGACTTCTTATAATTGATGAGGATGTGCCTGGCGGGTGTTCTGCATATTTGCTTCAAGAAATTATTGAAAAACAAGGAGCTTATAAATATTTAGATAGTGCACCACAAACACTTACTGCCAAAGCTCATCGCCCTGCATATGCTTCAGATGGTGATTATTTTTCAAAACCAAATGCAGAAGATATGTTTGAAAAGGTATATGAAATCATGAATGAAGTTGACCCACAATCTTATCCTGCAATGGGTTAAACCGTAATAACTTCAATATTGAAATCTACTTGGCTTTCGACTTAACTTTTTTTTTAATAAATAATTATTGTTTTCATTAAGACATAATTTATACTTTCACGAAAATTAAATTCCCCCTTCAATGAAAAACAATATTCTAATACATTTGGGACTTGCTCTTCTTAGGATTGTCCCTTCTGCTTTTATGTTGACCCATGGTTACCCAAAATTTCAGAATCTTATAAGTGGTAATACTGATTTTCCCAATCCATTGGGGATTGGTCAGGCTCCTACCCTCTTCTTGACTGTAATTGGTGAGTTTATATGTCCTATCCTTATAATCATTGGCTTTAAAACTCGTTGGGCCGCTGTTCCCACAACAATTACAATGCTTGTTGCAGCCATAGTAGTTCATGGAGCCGACCCTTTTGGGAAGAAAGAATTGGCATTGCTTTATGCTACAATTTTTATTGTTGTTTTCCTATTAGGACCTGGAAAATATAGTGTAGACAAGAAATAGGTCTATGCAATTTTTATAAGCAGTTCTTTTAGAAGATCGGCCTGTGCCATATTGTTTGCTCCAACTCCTTTACTTTTTAAATCCAGTTGCCGTAAACTTGAGATTATCCCACTCACACTTTTCATAGGATAATTTTTTGCTGCAACGGTAAATTCATTTACAAAATATGGATTTATACCAAGCACTTTGGCCACGTTGCCGGGAGAATGGTCATTAAGCCCATGATATTGCAAAAGTTGGGTGAAAAAAGTGTTCAACAAGGTAATGGTAACCACAAATGGATTATCCTTGGGGTTTTGAGAAAAATAATTAATAATACGGGTGGCCTTACCCACATTCCTTTCTCCAATAGCTTTTTTAAGTTCAAAATTATTGAAGTCCTTACTAAACCCAATATGCTCCTCAATCAGCTCTGGAGTAATTTCTATTGTTTCCGGCACAACTATGGCCAGCTTATCTAGTTCGTTACTGATTTTACTTAAATCAGTCCCTAAAAACTCCACAAGCAACATACAGGCTTTTGGGGAAATCTTGCGTTTTCTTCCGCTTAATGTCCTCCGTATCCATTCGGAAACCTGATTCTCATACAGTTTTTTACTTTCAAAAAGTTCGCCATTTTTTTGAATGGTTTTATACAGCTTTTTTCGCTTGTCCAGCTTTTTGTATTTATAGCAAATTACAAGTATGGTAGTAGGTTGCGGATTCTCAACGTAAGCACTAAAGTTTTCAATGTTACGAGAAAGATGCTGCGCTTCTTTTACAATGACAACTTGATATTGGGCCATCATAGGGAAGCGTTTGGCATTTAAAATTACTTCATCCACGCTGGTTTCCCTTCCATAAAGAACCATTTGGTTAAATCCTTTCTCATCTTCCGTCAATACATTATCCGAAATATATTTTGAAATCTTATCAATATAATAGGGTTCATCACCCATCAAAAAATAAATAGGTTTTGGTGTCCCTTGATTAATGTTCGCAACAATTTCCTTTATCCTATCCATTCAGAAAAAATCATCAAATTTGTCCAATGCAAGCGTTGAACTTTCCCAAGTATTCGTTTAGAATCAAAAATAGCGAAAATAGGCTCCATATCTTTGATGTGATCCGCAAAAAATTTGTGGTGCTGCAACCTGAAGAATGGGTACGCCAGCATGTAATCCATTATTTAATTTCAACAAAAAAATACCCCAAGAGTCTCATCAATATAGAAAAACAACTGGTTGTCAACAATCTGAAAAAGCGTTATGACATTGTCGTTTTTAAACCAAATGGCGCTATAGAAATCTTGGTAGAGTGCAAATCACCAGATATAAAAATTGATCAAACCACGTTTGATCAGATTGCGCAGTACAATTATCTTTTAAAATCCAACTACCTAATGGTGACGAATGGTATTGACCATTATTATTGCGAAATGGATCTTGAAAATGAAAAATATAGGTTTTTGAAGGAAATTCCTGATTTTAGCCGTTAATTTGCTCCCGTTTTGAAAGTCGCCGTTGTCATACTAAATTGGAACGGGAAGACATTGCTAGAAAAATTTCTTCCCTCGGTTATTGCCCATTCACATGGAGCAAGTATATATGTTGTTGACAATGCCAGTACAGATGATTCTGTTGCATTTATAAAAGATACCTACCCAACCATAGGTATTGTCCAAAACACTACAAATGGTGGATTTGCAAAAGGATACAATGATGGATTAAAGAATATTGAGGCTGATCTTTTTTGTCTTTTAAATTCTGATGTTGAAGTTACCGCCAATTGGTTGAAACCTATACTTGAAGCTTTTAACACAATCCCCGAAGCAGCCATCATACAGCCCAAGATATTGGATTTAAAACGAAAGGAATATTTTGAGTATGCTGGTGCAGCAGGTGGCTTTATTGATAAATTGGGGTATCCGTTTTGTCGTGGTAGAATATTTCAAGCTTTGGAAAAGGATGAAGGTCAATACGATGATATAAAAGAAGTCTTTTGGGCTACTGGTGCCTGCATGTTTATTAAGAGTGATGTTTTTAAAGCCCTTAAAGGATTTGATGAAGATTATTTTGCCCATCAAGAAGAAATCGACCTTTGCTGGAGGGCCAAAAATTCAAATCACAAGGTATATTATGTAGGAGAGAGCCAAGTATATCATTTAGGGGGTTCTACCTTAAAGAATATGAACCCAAAAAAGACATTTCTTAATTTCAGGAACTCTCTGTATTCCATCACCAAAAACCTGCCAAGAAAAAAGGCATTATCCATAATTTTTTTGCGACTGATATTAGATGGTATAGCCGCTTTACGTTTTGTTTTTCAATTTAGGTTTAACCATTGCTTTGCCATTCTGCGCGCACATCTAAGTTTTTATGCTAACTTTAGGAGGTTTTACAAAAAAAGAGAAAAAGCTAATTTTATATTAAAGTACTATTCAACAACATCCATAGTCTGGTCTCATTTCGTACATCAAATAAAGAATTTTAACATTTTAGTAAAAGATTAACGATGGCGAAATATTTAAAATTTCATTTTTATCTAATTTTGCCTGACCATTTTAGCATTGATATTTAACAATCCTTAATTTATACATTCAGATTATGAAAAAAGTTTTCCTAGGAACATTAACAATGGCAATTTTATTGTCATCATGTGTATCACAAAAAAAATATGCTGAGCTAGAAGCACAGCAAAAAGAAACCCAAGATCTTTTGAACTCGGCAACTGTTAAACTTAACGATTGTTTAGAGGAGAAAGCGTCTGCAACTTCAAAATTGCAAACCCTAGAAGATCAAAACGCGTTTTTGAAAGCAAACAACCAAGAGTTGATCAACAACATGGGTAATTTGACTACATTAACCACAAAAGGTGCTGAAAATCTTGAAAAATCTCTTGAAAGTCTGCAAGAAAAAGACTTAACCATTAGAAAGTTGCAAGATGCTGTTACAAGAAGAGATTCTGTAAATCTTTCTTTGGTACAAAGTTTAAAAGGAGTTCTTGGCAATTTAGATGATGAAGACATTGAAATAAGTGTTGAGAAAGGTGTAGTCTTTGTTTCTATTTCTGATAAATTGTTGTTCAGAAGCGGAAGTTACAACATAACCAATGCTGCCAAAGGAGTCTTAGGTAAAGTAGCTAAAGTTGTAAACAACAAACCAGATTTCGAATTTTTAGTAGAAGGGCATACGGACAACGTTCCTTATTCTAGTGGTGTTTTGGTAGACAACTGGGACTTAAGTGCAAAAAGAGCAACAGCTATTGTAAGAACATTGCAAAAAGATTTTAACGTGGCTCCTGAACGTATGACCGCTGCCGGAAGAAGTTTTTATGTTCCATTGGCATCAAACGATACTGCAGCTGAAAGGGCAAAAAATAGAAGAACGCGTATTGTTGTTCTTCCAAAAATTGACCAATTCTATAACATGATAGAAGAAGGAATGAAAGATCCTGCAATTGGTGGGTCTGGAAAATAATTTATATTATAAAGTAAATTTAAAAGCGGCCTTAGGGCCGCTTTTTGTTTTTAGAAGCTTTCTTAAAAAATATCCAGACTACCTTTACCTTCCCTTATAACTTCAGGCTGCCCAGTGGATAGATCAATAACTGTGGAGGCTATGTTTCCGCCATATCCTCCATCAATAACTATATCCACCAAATTCTCCCATTTCTCAAATATAAGTTCTGGGTCGGTTGTGTATTCTAAGATATCGTCTTCATCATAAATGGAAGTAGATACGATTGGATTCCCCAATTCTGTGACCAAGGCCTTCACAATTTCATTATCGGGGACTCTTATGCCTACAGTCTTCTTTTTCTTAAAGTCCTTTGGAAGGTTATTGTTGCCTGGAAGAATAAAAGTATAAGGACCTGGGAGTGCTCTTTTTAAAATTTTGAATGTTACTGAATCTATTTGTCGCACAAAGTCTGAAAGGTTACTTAAATCAGGACAGATAAATGACCAGTTCGCTTTTTCCAACTTTATACCTTTTATACGGGCAATTTTTGCCAAAGCTCTAGAGTTCGTGATGTCGCACCCCAGACCATATACGGTATCAGTGGGATAAATAATCAACCCGCCTTTTCGTAGCACCTTCCCAATTTTCTCTACTTGTTTAGGGTTTGGGTTTTCTTCATAAAGCTTTATCAGCTCCGCCATGTGAGTTCCGTTTAAATAAAATCATTTTAAAAATTTGAAATGCAATAATCTCTAGCAATCAAATTGTATACAAAGAAACAAAGATTATGGGCAAAACTTATGTTTGAGTCCAAGCAAGGGTTGTCAAAACCCTAATTTTTAACCTTTTGTGCATCCCTTTGGTCAAATACGCTGTTTATCAAATGAAAAAGGTCATGAATCCATTTCTCCCTGTACCACACTAAAAAAATGACCAATTTTATGTTGATTTTAATCTAATCAGCACAAATCATGATGCTTAGCCCCTACATTAAAGCCCTGACTTTTTTTCTCCTATTGGTTTCATTAAGCTGCTCTAATCAAAAAATAGAGAACAAATTATATGCTAAAAATTTTAGCTTTGATAATGGGAAACAAGTAATTGATAGTTTAGATGTATTACTACAAAGACTATCAAGTATTGATCCAGATAACTCTTCATTTTCAGAATCTGCAATTCTTGTCAACGAGCATATCAGAAAGACAATAGAAAAAGTGAAATCTCCAAAAGTCTTGTCTGAGATAAGTACATCATACTATTACAAAAAACATGATTTTACTTTCGCTATATCAGATAATCAAAAGATAGGGATATTCTCTTGGGATACCAGAATCGGTGAGTCTTTGATAAATTATAAAAACATTGCACTGTTTACTGTAAACAAAAAGGTTGTCCCTACATCACTAAGCGGGAATCCGGCATGCTACAATGAAATTTATACTTTAAAAACAGAAGGGAAACAACCTCTATACCTCTTTCACGGATGGGGTAAGTATTCCGCAATGGAATATTATTACAAGGTAGATGCATATACTTCTGTTAATGAAGGTTTAGAAGAGTCCAATATATTTCCAAATAACAAAAGCTCCATGGCTTCTTACTATAGCATTGAGGATTTGGGTTTTGAATCTCAAATGGATTTTAATATAGAAAAAGATGGGTCATTAATTTTAAAACCAGAAGCTTGGGGTTCAACCGTTGTGTATAGACCTATGACATTCAATGGAAAGACCTATGATAATGAACATTTAAGAGAAGAAATAGACTTAAGTAATGTGTCAAAAGAAAAGGATTTTGAGCAAAGAAATTCCTTTAATTTTTTAAATGGTTCAGAGCTTCCACTATCTAAAAATAAAGAAGGAGAAACAGATATCTATAAATTTAATGACCTATTGGAAATACAAGTGACCAATAATTATAAAAAGAAAAATACAGAGGTTTCTATTTATTCATCAAGTATTGATTCCCTAACGTTTAACTTAAAAGATGTAGCTAGTTTGATTGGAAAAAAGAACGAATTTCTTTTCTTTTCGGGTAGTGGCGCCTCAGAGAATTGGCCTTTGCTCATTTATAATATGGAAAGTGAAAAACATGTTCTATCCAAACACATGGCGAAAGCCCTAATAAAAAAGCGGGAAATTCTATTTGCAGAATTGGTAGATGCTACAAGCAATAATGATATTAGAGAAATTGACTGTAATCTAGATTATGGAGATCAAAAAGGATATTTCAATATTTATACGTTTCCTTTTAACCAAGAAAACCCCATTGTGGAATTCACTGATCAGGTATTTTGTGGATACGTGCAATAGTTGAATCATTCAAAATGAATTTTGGAGGACTCACACAAGCCTTTTAATCCTTTACCCTTCTAAAATCTCTAACTTGGCAAAGCGGAGCAGTAGTTTTTTAATATCTCCTCTTTCAAATTGAATCTCAGCTTTTTTATCATTACCAATTCCTTCAACTTTTAAAACCTTTCCTTTTCCAAAACGGGTATGGTTTACCAAAGAACCTTCAACCAAATTAGGGTCAATAGAACCTGTATTGTTCGCTGGAGCTGCTAGTTCAGGTTTTAGTTTTCTAAGTTTTCGTAGTTGATTTTCATTTGGTTTATGTACAGCTGGAGGTGCTCCGTTCTTTGGTTTTATTTGACGTAACTTGCTTTTATCCACATCACCAAAAATATCAACATCAATCATGGATTTATATCGATAGCCATCATTAACGGGAGTAAGATTCTCAACATATTGCTCATCAATCTCTTCTAAAAACCTACTGGGCTCTGCATCAATAAGTTTTCCCCACCTGTATCGATTTTGTGTATAGGTAAGAAATGCTTGTTTTTCAGCCCTGGTCAATGCCACATAGAACAATCTTCGTTCTTCTTCCAACTCACTTCTTGTGTTCATGCTCATCGCAGAAGGGAACAGATCTTCTTCCATCCCAACAACATAGACATAAGGAAATTCCAGTCCTTTGGCCAAATGAATGGTCATTAATGCTACACGGTCATCATCTCCTGTATCCTTATCTAAATCTGTTGCCAAGGCAACATCTTCCAAAAACTCTGATATCGCTCCAGTAGCATCTGCCAATTCTTTCTGTCCTTCTACAAAATCTTTTATTCCATTCAAAAGCTCTTCAATATTCTCCATTCTGGCTATGCCTTCAGGAGTGCCATCTTTTTTGAATTCCAATAATAATCCTGTCTTTTTAGTAACATGTTCTGCAAGAGTAAAAGCGTCAGAACCTTCGTTCATAATCTGAAAACTCTTGATCATCGTTACAAAATCGCCCAGCTTACGCTTGGTTCCCGTATTGATTTTCAAATCGAGTTTTTCCATGTGTTCCATCACTTCAAAAATGGAACGGCCATAGTGATTGGCAGCTACAACCAATTTATCAATGGTGGTTTGACCAATGCCCCTTGCAGGAAAGTTAATCACCCGTTTTAAAGCTTCTTCATCCTTTGGATTAATAACCATTCGCAAATAAGCCAGTACATCTTTGATTTCCTTTCGTTGATAAAAGGAAAGACCTCCGTATATTCTGTATGGAATGTCCCGCTTCCGTAAAGCATCTTCTATGGCTCTTGATTGAGAGTTGGTTCGGTACAAAACGGCAAACTCTCCATTTTGCATTTGTTGCTGCATTTTATTCTCAAAAATTGAGCTAGCTACATACCTACCCTCTTCTGCATCAGTAATACTTCTGTGTATTTTTATTTTACTCCCTTCATCATTGGAAGTCCAAACTATTTTTTCCAGTTGATTTTTATTCTTGGCAATAATAGAATTGGCAGCATTTACAATATTCTTTGTAGATCGATAATTTTGCTCCAAACGATACATTCCCACATCATCATAATCTCGTTGAAAATTCAAGATATTACTGATATTAGCACCCCTAAACGAATAGATGCTCTGGGCATCGTCCCCAACTACACAAATGTTCTGGTAGCGATCGGACAATGCCTTTACTATGAGGTATTGGGAATGATTGGTATCCTGATACTCATCTACCAGTATATACCTAAACCTGTCCTGGTATTTCATCAAAACCTCTGGAAAACGCGTCAACAACTCATTGGTCCGTAATAAAAGGTCATCAAAATCCATTGCGCCTGCCTTAAAACAACGGTCCACATAATTTTGGTAGATTTCTCCAAGTCTGGGTCGCTTGGCCATGGCATCAGCCTCCACTAATTCCGGGTTTTGGAAATAAGCCTTTACAGTAACCAAACTGTTCTTATAAGAAGATATCCTATTTTGTATTTGTTTGTATTTGTAAATATCCTTGTCAAGTCCCATCTCTTTTATGATAGAAGCAATCAATCGTTGAGAATCTTGGGTATCATAAATTGTAAAATTGCTCGGGTAGCCAAGTTTATCTCCATCAAAACGCAGCAATTTTGCAAAAACCGAGTGAAACGTTCCCATCCACAAATTCTTTGCTTCAGAACTACCAACGATCGTGGCAATTCTCTTTTTCATTTCACGAGCAGCCTTGTTGGTAAAGGTTAATGCAAGAATATTAAAGGAATCCACGCCTTGATCCATCAAATGTGCAATCCGGTAGGTCAAAACACGGGTCTTTCCGGAACCTGCGCCAGCAATAACCATAAGGGGGCCATCTTTGTGCAGTACAGGGGCTCGCTGCGCATCATTCAATTCATCCAAAAAAGTATTCAAATGCTAAAGTATTTTAAGTAAACGTGAAATTAGCCAATAATGGTTTCATGCTAAAATCATCCTTTCAATACTTATAAACACGAAAGTAGTTTTAATTTGATTTTGAATATATTTAGACACTCAAGAGTGAATAATGCAACATAATTATTTTTTCCCTTTATTTTTTGGTTTGATTTGTTTAGTCGGAAGTGCTCAAAAGAAGCAAGCCGGCCCAGTAATAGAGAATTACGGTGAAGTTTGGTCTGTTGAAAATCCAGATTTTAAAACAGATGTCGATGCAGAGTTCAAAGCAGTTTTTGATATCATGAACAGCCCTGAATCTCACACTGAAATTAACAGAAGCATTGAAACTGCCGCCCGATTCTTGAACATGCACGTTCAAGGCGGTGTTCCCCAATCACAACTCAAAGTAACTTTAGTGGTGCACAATAAAGCTTCTAAGGATGTTATTGATAATGAGGCATACAAGTCCAGGTTTGGCGTTCCTAACCCAAATTATGATATGGTAAAAACGTTGATGGATTCTGGGGTAGAAGTTATTCTTTGCGGCCAGTCTTCAAATTCACGGAAATATCCTAAAAATGAACTTATTTCCGGAACCAAAATTTCGCTTTCTGCAATGACTGCACTGATTCAGCTTCAAAATGAAGGTTATCGACTTATAAAATTTTAAATCCAACATATATGAACAAAATTTTCACACTTACTTTCCTATTAACCAGTTTATCCATCTGGGCACAAGGCCCCAACCTGGAAAAAGATTATTCAGCGGTTGAAAGCAAAGTAATTGAATGGAGGCGAGATATCCATCAAAATCCTGAATTAAGCAATAGGGAGTTTAAAACTGCCGAGAAAATTGCAAAACATCTAAAGTCTCTTGGTATTGAAGTACAGACCGGAGTAGCTGTAACCGGCGTTGTTGGCTTACTTAAAGGCAACCAATCTGGTAAAGTGGTAGCGCTAAGAGCAGATATTGATGCATTACCTGTCACCGAACGTAATGATCTTGCATATAAATCGGAAGTGAAATCAGAATTTTTAGGTAAAAGCGTAGGTGTCATGCATGCATGTGGACACGATACCCATACTGCCATTTTAATGGGAGTTGCCGAAGTACTTTCCAAAAACAAAGACAAAATCAAAGGAACAGTAAAATTTATATTTCAACCAGCTGAAGAAGGACCACCACCAGGTGAAGAAGGTGGAGCATTGCTAATGGTAAAAGAAGGTGTACTCACAAATCCAAATGTTGATGCCATTTTTGGTCTTCATATTAACTCACAAACCCCAGTAGGAACTGTAAAATACAAGCCAGGGGGTAGTATGGCTTCGGCTCAACGTTTCGTAATCAATGTAAAAGGAAAGCAGACACACGGCTCTCAGCCATGGGGAGGAGTTGATCCAATTTTAATAAGTGCTAAAATTATTGATGGTCTGCAAACTATTATAAGTAGGGAAACTGAATTGATTAACGAAGCTGCTGTTATATCCGTTGGTAAAATAACCAGTGGGGTTCGTTCCAATATTATTCCTGAAAGTGCTGAAATGATTGGTACCATAAGAACTTTGGACTATGAAATGCAGAAATTCATTAATAAACGTATGGAAGAAATGGTACCTGCCATCGCGAAAGTTTATGGAGGTGATGCTACTATAGATATCCATACCTCTACAGCTATCACATACAATGATTTGGATTTGACCGCTCAGATGGCCCCTACCCTTAAAAAGGTAGCGGGAGAAGAAAATGTTACCATTCATAAAGCCATTACCGGCGCTGAAGATTTTAGCTATTTTCAAGAAAAGGTCCCAGGGTTTTATTTTTTCCTTGGAGGTATGACACCCGGAAGTACTGAATCTTTTCCACATCATACTCCAGACTTTAAAATTGATGACAGTGGCTTGTTATTAGGTGTAAAAACCATGACCCAACTGGCATTGGATTATCTGAATATGTAAAATGGATATCTTATTGGATTTTTTGGCGAATGTTCCTTGGTGGGCATGGATTCTCATATTTCTACTGTTTGTGGCAATACGTGACATCTTTTTTCAAAAAGCGCATACCATAAGCCATAATTTCCCAATAGTAGGGCATTTAAGATATTGGTTGGAAAGTATTGGCCCAGAAATGCGCCAATACTTTGTTGCCAATAACCGAGAAGAACTGCCCTTCAATAGAATAGAAAGAGGTTGGATTTATGCTTCAGCCAAAAAGGAAAACAATTATGAAGGGTTTGGTACTGATAGGGATATCTATTCTCATCAGCACATTTTTATAAAAAATGCCATGATTGGGTATCAAATGAGGTCCAATCATCCAAATATTGAGAACCCATACTTTCTTCCCTGTGCAAAAGTAATTGGAGCGCACAACAAACGTAAAAAACCGTATAGACCAGCCTCGGTTATCAATATTTCAGCTATGAGTTTTGGGTCGCTATCCGCTGCTGCAGTGGATGCCATGAACCATGGTGTTAAAAAGTGTCATGCCTATCATAATACAGGTGAAGGGGGCCTGTCACCCTATCATAAACAGGGTGGTGATGTCATATTCCATTTTGGCACAGGGTATTTCGGTGTCAGGTCTAGAGAAGGTAATTTTTCCATAGAAAAAATGAAAATTTTGGTGGATGAAAACCCGTGCATCAAAGCCATAGAGATAAAACTGTCACAAGGAGCAAAACCAGGTAAAGGAGGTGTTTTGCCCGGAGCTAAGATTACCCCTGAAATTGCTAACATACGAGGTGTTGAAGTTGGAAAAGATGTCCTCTCTCCCGCCACACACAAAGCGTTTAGTTCAATTCCAGAACTCTTAGAACTTATTGAAGCGATAGCGCAGGAAACTGGACTTCCCGTTGGTATCAAAGCGGCCATTGGAAAAATGGAGCAGTGGAATGAATTGGCCGATTTAATGAAGAAAACTGGAAAAGGACCTGATTTTATTACCGTTGATGGTGGTGAAGGTGGTACTGGTGCGGCTCCTCCAAGTTTTGCTGATCATGTTTCTTTACCTTGGGTCTATGGGTTTGCATCGGTTTACAAAACATTCAAGGATAGAAATCTTACGGATCGTATTGTTTTTATCGGGAGTGGAAAACTAGGTTTCCCTGCCAAAGCGGCCATGGCGTTTGCCATGGGTGTTGATTGTATTAATGTGGCTCGTGAAGCTATGATGAGTATTGGGTGCATTCAGGCACAAGTTTGCCATACCAACAGATGCCCAACCGGAGTGGCAACCCAAAGTAAATGGTTGCAAAATGGCATCAATGTTCCTTTAAAATCAGACAGATTAGCTCAATATTTTAAAACCTTTAGAAAAGAGTTTATAGAAATTACACATGCTGCAGGCTATGAGCACCCAAGTCAGTTTACTATGAATGACATACAAGTAAATGTGGATGATGATTATCTAAGTAGTGATTTGGAAACTGTTTATCGTTATAAAAAGACAGCAGTGCCATTTAGTTCCATGCAAGAGCTTTATGACTGCGAATATCTTGGTGGAAAAACTGCTTTGGAAAAAACATCATAATTTAGCCTTCAAAATCAAAAAACAATAAATACGAATCTATGAAAAGACATTTACCTATTTTACTGGCGCTATTGTTTACAGCTGCAGGGCTTTCCCAGAAAAAAAGCGAGCTTTTTGCGGAAATAGAGAACTTAAAAACCGAAATAAGAAATGTTGAGGATGAACTTGCACAGTCAAAGCGAAAAATCTCTTCAAGCGAGGCAAAAGCACAAACTTTAGAAAATGAAAATATAAGCCTCCGTGATGCTAATGGCACTCTCCTTAAAAATTTAAGTAGTTTTTCAGAACTTTCAAAAAAGAGCAGTGATAATGTCAATGCAACCTTAGCGGCTTTAGAACGGAAAGAAAAGCAGCTCAGTGGCATCAATGAAATGATAGCATCAAATGATTCCACAGCTATTGTTTTATTGGGAAGAGTAAAGCAGACCATGGGCAGCGAAGCTAAAGCTGATTTTGTAGATGGGGACATTGTAATATCCAACAGTTTAAACACATTATTTGGTTCTGACACTTCTTCTGAATTAACTGACTTAGGGAAAACTTGGCTAGAAAATGTGGCAAAAGTGATTATAGCCAACCCAACCTTAAAAACGAAAATAGAAGGATTGAATATTACAGGGGAATTTGGAGTAACCTTTGATCAGGTAAATGCCATTTCAAAAGAATTAGTGGACTCTTTTGAAGTTTCCACTGAAAATATTGGCATTTCCGTTAAAGATGGAAATTTTAAAGAAGGAATCGCCATCAGACTACAACCAGATTATAAAGGTTTCTATGATAAGGTTAAAGAAGATATGAAAGCTGGTAACTGATAAGGGGCAAAAAATGTTGAAGCAACAATTACTTTGATTATTAAGCTTTCATACTATTTAAAACTTTACTGCGTTTTATCTCTATAAAATCAAAAAAACCAACTATTCCATGACTGGAGATAACATCTTTCAACTTTTTGCTTATTTATTGCCTGCTGTAGTAACCGGAGCCATTGCCTTTTACTTTTTTAGATTACATACACGAAATGAAGAAGGCCGAAGACGCTTTCTACTTCATAAAGACTCACAAAAAGACACACTGCCTGTTCGATTGCAAGCTTATGAAAGAATGGTTCTTTTCTTGGAAAGAATTTCAATCAATAGTTTGGTAGTGCGTGTTGCTCCAAAAGGGAAGGATAAGAACGATTATGAAAATTTGCTCATAAAACAGGTTGAAACAGAATTTGAACATAATCTTTCTCAACAAATTTATATGTCTGAAGAATGTTGGAACATCATAAAAGCGGCAAAAAACGCTACTATTCAAATTATTAGATCTGCGGGTATGAGCGCAACGGATTCACCAGATAAACTTAGAGAGGATATCTTAAACCAAACCATGGAAAAACAATCTCCATCAACCACCGCACTAAGTTTTGTAAAGAAAGAAGTAGGTGAACTTTGGTAATCCCTACTCCTGATGTTCAGGGTTTATAGGACTAGTTTCTTCATTTTTATTTTTTGCATATAGATAACCTCGTTTCCACCACAAAGTCATCCGTTCTTTATTAAAAATAAGGGAATTTGTAGTTAATATTGTTGGCGTATAGTAGAGATTTATGATTGCATCCTTTTGGTTGGCAACCAGTTTACCTATTCTGATGTTCTGATTCTCAATTCTATCCAACATAAAGCTAAAAGTTGTGGTCATTAGCTCAAACGGGTTTCTTACAGGCATTCTGTTTAAATAATTCACCTCTGTATGCAGCACCACAACATCTACTTCTGTGGCGCCTCTTTTTAAAGCCTCTTCAATAGGAACCAAGCTACCCAGTCCACCATCTGCATATTCACAACCATTTCGTTTTGCAAGACTCATAAATGGTGTATAGTTGGAAGAGATCCAAATCCAATCACAAAACTCCTCATATGTGCAATCATTAACGGACTTATACTCCACTTGATTCAACGATAGATTGGATACGGTAACCACTACATCTGTTATGCCCTGTTTTAAGGTATTAAATTCTTCCGGTGTTACGGATTCCCTTATTAAATGCCGAAGGTTCTCGCTCTCTCCAAATGTCTTTTTACCCTTTATGAAGTTTTTTACCACGTTCCAGTGGTTAATGGAAATTACCTCAACACCATGTTTTTTCTTAATCAGAAATGGGCAATTATTAAAAATACTCTTTTGGTTCACCGAAGAGTAAATTTGTTTAATCTTATCCAACTTGTTTAGAGCCAAATGGGAAATCAACAAACTTCCCGTAGAGGTGCCAACAAATAGATCGTATTCATGCTTGGCCTCTTGTATTAAAAATTGAGCAACTCCGCCTGCAAAAGCCCCTTTGCTACCACCACCAGAAATCACCAATGCTCTCATTTACTCAATGCTTTGTCTAAATATTGTTGTTGTTCTTGACCCAAAGATGGGTATATTGATTTAAGTCGGGCAATGCTTCCTTCTCCTTTCAAAAATTCCTTTAAAATATTGCGGGAAGATTTTTTAAAATGCCAAACATGATGACTACAGGCTTCGACCAGATTTTTAAGGGTTTCATCATTAAATCCTCCAATATTTTTCAAATATTGGAATGCCAAAAGTCTTACTTCAAAATGATACGCTGAACCTGTGTAACTGCTTAGTTCATCAAAATAACCTGGCTTTAGATTGGTATTATATTCCGGGCTTACCAACGCAAGGGTCAACCAAAGCAACCTTACATTCTTATTGGGCAAACCAATAACCTTCCTTGTCTTATCCAAATATGTTTTTTGATTATTTGGGAAATCTGTCCAGAGTCGATAAAGTGTGGCCTCCATAGTTTTGTAGCTCCTATCCAGCAAAAGACTTTCAAATTCCTCTTTTAGCAGTAAAGGTGTTTTCCCAAGTGAAAGTGCTACTGCCTGTCTAACTTTAAGGCTTTCTTCATTCAGTATTTTTTTTAGAAAATCTACCGATAAGTCGTTGCCATAATCCAAAATCAATCGGTATTTTAAATCATCCGACTGCAGCACATCCCATTTATCTGTTAAAATGGTTCCTACTGAATCTGTTTTCTTCTTGATGTTATTTTTAATATCGAAGTAGGTGCAAATAGAAGTGCTTTTATCAATCAAAAAATCCTTCACCTTTTCAAAAGGGAAATCAGATTCTTGTAACCAGGTTTCTTCAAAATCGGAAAGCTTCATTCCAGATGCTTTCTCTATTTCCCAAATAAAATCTGAAATTGTAACATTTTTGTATGCATATTGAGACAGATAGTTTTGGATTCCCTGTTGAAAACTATGTTCTCCTACTCTTTTCTTGAGCATTACTAAGGCCCAAGCTCCTTTTTCATAAAAAGTAAGACTGCCGGCACTAGAATTGGTCAACGCTTCTCCATTTCCATCTCCAGAGAAATTGTTAAGCGCCTCAGCTGTCTCCAATAAACGCCAATAAAAGTATTCCTCCCCAAAAATCTTTTTTTCAGCCAAGTAAGCATAATATGTTGCAAAACCTTCATGTAACCAATGGTGTTCCCCGCTTTGTTCCGTGACCAAATTTCCAAACCACTGGTGTGCCAGTTCATGGGCATTTACATTGACATAGTTTTTATCAGCAAAAGCAATGGAATCCACCATAAAAGTGTTGGAAAAAATAGTAGCCCCTGTATTCTCCATCCCTGCATACAAAAAATCTTGTACCGGTATCTGCTTGTAGTTCTGCCAAGGATATGGAATCCCTATTTCCTTTTCTAAAAAGTCAAAAATTTCTTTCGTATATCGATAGGTTGGTTCGGCTTTTAAACTGTCCTTAGGCTCATAATATAATTCTATTGGAATCTTAGAAGTTGAAGCTGTGGTCCTTTTTTCAAAATCGCCTATAACAAAAGCTACCAAATAGCTGCTCATAGGTTTGTCCATGTTAAAAGTCCATACCTCTTTGTTTTCTTTTACGACATTTTTTTCTACCAATTTTCCATTAGAAAAAACAGATAACCCATTTTTTGCTGTGATGTGCATATCAAACTCCACCTTCTCGTTCATATCATCAAAACTTGGTAACCAATGGCTTGTATATTTCCCTTGACCTTGTGTCCATATTTGATCGTTTGAAGGATTTTCATCTTCCCAACCTAAAAAATAAACCGTTTGTTTGGGCTTAGTAGTATATTCCAGTTTTATAATGTGCGAGCCTCCTTTCTTAAATTTTCTTTTGATGGAAATTGTTTTTCCATCATTGACAAATTTGACTTTCTCCATGTCTAACAAAACAGAAAGTAAATCTATGTTGACAGCATCCAAAAAAATGGAATCCACATCTTTAAGAACTTGAAATTCATATGCTACAGTGCCATCAATCCGTTTTTCCTCTGGAAATGCTTCAACAGAAACCCCAGCTCTTATAAAATCCACTTTATCCTGTATTTGGGACAATAACATATGTCCAAAAAGAAAAAAAAGAACGATGGGGCGTAGCTTCATGATTTGTAAATAGCAAAAGTCTTTCCAAATTACATATTTTAGTTTGATGAATCCCAATTTTCTTGAAACTCCCATTCCATATTTAAAAGGTGTAGGGCCAAATAGGGCTGATACCTTAGGGTCTGAGTTGGGTATTCAAACCTATCGGGATTTGCTACACTTATTTCCAAACAGATATCTTGACAAAACCAGCTATTACAAGATAAATCAACTTCAACCCAGTGGAGCCGATGTTCAAGTGGTTGGAAAAATTATCCGTATTAAAACTGTTGAACAGAAACGGGGAAAGCGTTTGGTAGCCAGTTTTGTGGATGAAACAGGAGAAATGGAACTTGTTTGGTTCCGCAGTCATAAATGGATCAGGGAAAACCTGAAGCTGAATGAACCCTATGTTGTTTTCGGCAGAACTACCCGCTATGGCAGCACATTTTCTATGCCCCACCCAGAAATGGAGTTGTTATCTGAACATCAGAAAGGTTTAAAAATTGCAATGCAGCCTATTTATCCTTCTACTGAAAAACTTAGTGCCAAGGGGATTACAAATCGTGTTATTGCCAAAATGATGCAACAGTTGTTTTTGGAATGTAAAGGGCAATTTCCAGAATCTTTATCAAATGCTATTTTGGATGAACTAAAACTAATTCCCAAAAGCGAAGCGCTTTTTAATATCCATTTTCCTAAAAACCAGGATTTGCTTGCAAAAGCACAGTTCAGACTCAAGTTTGAAGAATTGTTTTATGTACAGCTCCAATTAATTTCCAAAAAGCTCCTTCGAAAACAAAAAATAAAAGGATTGCCCTTTGACAATGTGGGGGAAAATTTTAATACTTTTTTTAAGGAGCACTTACCATTTGAACTTACCAACGCCCAAAAAAAGGTAATTAAGGAAATTAGAAATGATATGGGCAGTAATGCTCAAATGAATCGGCTTCTTCAAGGTGATGTTGGTTCTGGAAAGACCATTGTAGGCTTAATGTGCATGCTGTTGGCTGTTGATAATGGATTTCAAACCTGTTTAATGGCGCCAACCGAGATTTTGGCCAATCAACATTACAATGGCCTTAAAGAACTGTTAGGAGATATGGAAATCAATATCTCGTTGTTAACTGGCTCCACAAAAAAATCTAACAGAAATAGTATTCATGAACAGTTAGAAAATGGGGAGTTAAATATTCTAGTGGGCACTCATGCAGTTCTAGAGGATAAGGTCCAATTTAAAAACCTTGGGTTGGCCATTATAGATGAACAGCACAGATTCGGCGTGGCCCAACGTTCAAAATTATGGCACAAAAATGAAGTCCCTCCCCATATTTTGGTCATGACCGCTACCCCAATCCCTAGAACTTTGGCCATGAGCCTCTATGGCGATTTAGATATTTCTGTTATCGATGAGCTGCCGCCGGGACGTAAACCCATAAAGACCGTCCACAGATTTGACGGTAATAGATTAAAAGTCTTTCAATTCATCAGGGATGAAATAAAAAAGGGAAGACAAATCTATATGGTATACCCGTTGATTAAAGAATCCGAAGCATTGGACTATAAGGATTTAATGGATGGTTATGAGAGTGTTGCCAGAGATTTTCCCCTACCTGACTATCAGATATCTATTGTACATGGGAAAATGAAGCCAAGTGATAAAGATTACGAAATGGAGCGTTTTGTAAAAGGAGAAACTCAAATCATGGTCGCTACCACTGTTATTGAAGTTGGAGTGAATGTTCCCAACGCTTCGGTAATGATCATTGAAAGTGCGGAACGGTTTGGGCTTTCCCAGTTGCATCAATTGCGTGGGCGTGTAGGCCGAGGTGCCGAACAAAGCTTTTGCATTCTTATGACCAGCCATAAGTTATCTGAAGATGCCAAAACACGTTTAGAAACTATGGTACGTACCAACGACGGTTTTGAAATTGCTGAAGTTGATTTAAAACTGCGCGGTCCAGGAGATTTAATGGGAACACAACAAAGTGGCATTCTCAATCTTAAAATAGCGGATATTGTAAAGGATAATCAGATATTAAAAACGGCGAGATACCATGCCATACAGCTGTTCAAAGATGACCCCAGATTGGAAAGGGAAGAGAATCGTTCCATTCTTTTTGCCTATACAAAAATGATGCAGCAAAAAACGATTTGGAATTATATAAGTTAAAAAGCCCAGCTTTCGCTGGGCTTTTTGCCTATGAGTAGTGGTTATATTTAGTTGATTGCTTCTCCTTTTTCCGCTTTAGCAATGTTAGCCGCAACTCTATCCTTGTTGGCTTGTGCTGGCGCATTTCCCATAGCTATTTTCAAATGTTTTATTGTTGACTTATTATCCCCCACGGCGGAATAACCTCTTGCCAAACCATAATGTACAGGCCATGTGTCCTTATGGTTTTTTACATTCCATTTAAAAACCTCCAGAGCTTCAGCATTTTTTCCTTGACCAATAAGTTGTCTGCCATAGCCATGTACCTGAAAAACTGTTCCTAGAGGCAGTGCTTCCTTCATCAATGCTTCTGCTTCTGCAGTTTTTCCTTGCTTTGTCAAAATCTGAGATTTTATGCTCAGGTTATTGAAGGTTTTTTGGCTAAAAAACTGTCCGGCAATTGCAGCATCTACCCAACCTAGGGCTTCATCTAAATCACCACCATTGTTCTGGGCGTAATTTGCCGCCTGTTCCCATGTCTGTCTATTAAAGCCAGGAGAGGTTTGCAATTTTTGACGTATGTCTGCAAGAACATTGTTCGTGACGTCTGTTTCTACTTTAAATGGAATCTGCTTTTTTTCCCAGTTTAATGAAGCTACTGCAGAAGTGGCATCAACTTCATTAAAAGTGTACGTAAGTTGTTCCACATGAGCAATTTCTTTAGCTTCAACATCTACACGGAGTGCATCTTCACTTGGCTCATAGAAATAACTACCCCAAGCATCATAGTTTTTAGAAAAGATAACAGTAGCGGTATTATCTTCATTCACAATCATATGTAGACCATATTTACCTGCGGGCAATGTTTTCCCACCAATGGTTAGGTCATCTGAAGCCTTGAAGATGGTATTTTCATTGGCACCAGCTCGCCATGGAGATTCGGTAGCAGTACCAAACCCTAAATTGTTCATACCGTAAGGAACCAATGCCCCCCAAACTTCTCTATCATTTACGCTAGGTCTAGAATAAACAATGGTAACATCTGTGTTTCCAATGCGCTGAGATACTTTTGCCGTTTGACTACCACGTGGTAGAAAATCTAATTGGGCAAAAGTGCTATTGGAAATAAAAAAAATCGCAATAAGCATCATGGCCGAAATGGCCGAGTAACTTTTTTTCATTTGTTCGTTTTTGATGTGTTAATGAATAAACTTTTAGGTCGATCCTCTAAAGTAGAAAGCGCAATGTCTCCATAGCGTTACAGCAATGTTAAAATAGAACTAAACATGTTAAATTTCAACAGATTAGGCATAATGTATTCAAAATCAATACGTAAATCCTAATGTATTCCTTAATCAAAAAGTAAACATTTATCGGGAATTTCCCTTTAAGCGCATTTTCTTAAAATCAGTTCTTTAAGAATCGTCTTTAAGCGGATAACAATTAAAATGTTTTTTGTTTGAAATCCCCTAAAATCATGAGTAAAGAGGCAAATCGATTTTAAAACCATCCTTGAACATCGTAATTTTCGCAACAAAATACCACCACTTTTTTTTACATATTTTAAATTTACCAGCTTATTAATTATTGAACACAACTATGAGTAAGACACTATTTGATAAGGTATGGGATTCGCATACAGTGCAGCGCATTGAAAATGGCCCTGATGTGATTTTTATTGATAGACATTTGGTGCATGAAGTAACAAGTCCCGTAGCTTTTTTGGGGCTAAAAAATAGAGGCGTTAAAGTGCTGTATCCAGAACGCACCTTTGCCACTGCAGACCATAATACCCCAACACTGAACCAGCATTTACCCGTTAAAGACAAACTGTCCGCAAATCAATTAAAAGCCTTGGAAGAAAATTCCAAAGCCCATAACATTCCCTATTGGGGCCTTGGGCATGAGAAAAACGGAATTGTACACGTTATAGGTCCTGAAAATGGAATTACACTTCCTGGGGCAACTATTGTTTGTGGAGATTCTCATACCTCCACGCATGGAGCGTTCGGTGCAATTGCTTTTGGTATTGGTACCAGCGAAGTTGAAATGGTGCTTTCCACCCAATGTATTATGCAGCCCAAAGCAAAAAGTATGCGCATAAATATAGATGGAGATTTAAATATTGGGGTGACACCAAAAGACGTAGCACTTTTTATTATTTCCAAACTTACCACTTCCGGTGCCACGGGATATTTTGTGGAGTACTCAGGGCAGGTTTTTAGAGATATGTCTATGGAAGGACGTATGACTGTCTGCAATTTGAGTATAGAAATGGGAGCTAGAGGCGGAATGATAGCTCCAGACGAGAAAACTTTTGACTATATAAAAGGAAGGGAGTATACTCCTAAAGGTTCTGCATGGGATAAGGCCATGGATTATTGGCAAACACTTTATTCTGATGAAGATGCCGTTTTTGACAAAGAGATTTCTTTTACCGCTTCGGAAATAGAACCAATGATTACTTATGGTACAAACCCTGGTATGGGTATGGGAATTCAAAATGGTATTCCACTGGCAAATGCTGTGGAAGGAGGAAATGCCACATATAAGAAATCATTGGAATATATGGCTTTTAATGAAGGTGAAGCTATGATAGGAAAACCTATAGACTTCGTATTCTTAGGAAGCTGTACCAATGGTAGAATTGAAGATTTTAGAGCTTTTGCTTCCATCATAAAAGGACGAAAAAAAGCGGATAATGTCACTGCATGGCTAGTTCCAGGTTCACACCGAGTTGAAGAAGCCATCAAAACTGAAGGTATTCTTGATCTTTTACATGAAGCAGGGTTTGAACTAAGAGAGCCTGGCTGTTCAGCTTGTCTGGCAATGAACGATGATAAAATTCCTGCTGGTAAATACGCCGTGAGTACATCAAACAGAAATTTTGAAGGTAGACAGGGTCCAGGATCCAGAACATTATTGGCCAGCCCACTAGTTGCAGCGGCAGCGGCAGTTACGGGAAAAGTAACAGATCCACGAGAATTAATGCAGGAAGTAATCGCTTAAATAAAAGAACACAAAATGGCTTACGATAAATTCAATATACTTAAAAGTTCAGCAGTCCCATTGCCAATAGAAAATGTGGATACTGATCAGATTATCCCAGCTCGGTTTTTAAAAGCAACAGAACGAAAAGGTTTTGGAGACAATTTGTTCAGAGACTGGAGATACCATCCAGATAATACACCTAAGGAGCAATTTGTATTGAACAATCCCATTTACAAAGGAAAAATATTGGTTGGGGGTAAAAATTTTGGCTCCGGTTCTTCCAGGGAGCATGCAGCATGGGCCGTTTATGATTATGGGTTCCGTTGCGTGGTATCTAGTTTTTTTGCTGATATCTTCAGAAACAACTGCTTAAACATTGGTGTTTTACCAGTGCAGGTAAGCCCAGAGTTTTTGGATAAAATCTTCAGGGCTGTTGAGAAAAATCCAAATACTGAATTGGAAATCAGTCTTCCCGAGCAAACCATTACCATTTTGGAAACCAATGAAAATGAGGGTTTTGCCATCAATGATTATAAAAAGGAAAATATGCTAAATGGTTTTGACGATATTGATTTCCTTTTGAACATCGAGAAAGAAATACGAGAGTTTGCTGAGGACACTCCTTTATAGGGCAGCTTTTATGCCTTAAGACCACTATATCTAAAATGAAAACACGTACTGTTGAAATAATGGATACCACCCTTAGGGATGGTGAACAAACCTCAGGTGTGTCCTTTTCTTCATCAGAAAAGCTTACACTGGCCAAACTGCTGTTGGAAGAACTCAAAGTGGACCGAATAGAAGTAGCTTCGGCTAGAGTCTCAGATGGAGAGTTTAAGGCGGTCAAAAGCATTACGGATTGGGCAAAAACCGAAGGTTATCTATCTCGGATAGAGGTTCTTACTTTCGTAGACAAAGGAATTTCATTGGATTGGATGGTAGAAACCGGTGCAAAAGTGCAAAACTTATTGACCAAAGGATCTCTTAACCATTTAACCCATCAATTAAAGAAAACACCTGAACAACACTTCAAAGACATTGAAGCGGTTGTTTCCAAGGCTAAAACTTTGGGAATAGAAACCAATGTATACCTAGAAGATTGGAGCAATGGAATGCGAAATTCACCTCAATATGTATTTCAGTTTTTAGATTTTCTAACAACCCAACCTATAAAACGCATACTTCTTCCAGATACTTTGGGCATACTCACGTATCATGAAACTTCTGATTTTTTAGGTCAAATCATTAAGCGATATCCAAATTCACATTTTGATTTTCACGGTCATAATGACTATGATTTAAGTGTTGCCAACATTATGGAAGCTTTGAAAGCTGGTTGCCATGGGTTGCACCTAACCGTTAACGGTATGGGAGAGCGGGCAGGGAACGCTCCTTTAGCAAGTGCTGTTGCGGTAATCAATGATTTTTTGCCCGAGATTTCGATTGGAGTAAAGGAATCATCACTATATAAAGTGAGTAAATTGGTTTCGGCATTTACTGGTTTTGGCATTCCAGACAACAAACCTATAGTTGGAGACAATGTTTTCACTCAAACGGCTGGAATACATGCAGATGGAGACAGTAAAAAGAATCTTTACTTTAATGATTTATTGCCAGAGCGTTTTGGTAGAAAACGTAAATACGCACTAGGAAAAACATCTGGCAAATCAAATATTCAAAAGAATCTTCAAGAGTTAGGGCTAACACTTAACGATGATGAACTTAAAAAGGTAACAGAACGTATTATAGAACTAGGCGACAAAAAGGAGCGTGTCACAAAAGAGGACCTTCCCTATATTATTTCTGATGTTTTAAACAGTGAATTGCATCAACAACGCGTTTTTGTTAGGTCCTATGTTCTGACTCATTCTAAAGGCTTAAAACCTTCCACTACCCTTTCTATTGAAATAGATGGAAAATCTTATGAGGAAAATGCGCAAGGCGATGGGCAGTTTGATGCTTTTATAAATGCCCTTCATAAAGTATATCAAAAAGAAAAAACGGAATTACCAAAATTGGTGGATTATGCAGTTCGTATTCCTCCAGGAAGTACCTCAGATGCGCTTTGTGAGACCATCATAACCTGGCAAACCAAAGAAAATGATTTTACCACCAGAGGCCTAGATTCCGATCAAACGGTATCTGCTATAAAAGCCACAGAAAAAATGCTCAATTTAATTTGAGAAAACAACCTATAAAAAGTATACATGAAATTAAACATAGCCTTATTGGCAGGAGATGGGATTGGTCCAGAAGTGATAGATCAAGCCGTAAAAGTATCTAATGCAGTCGCTGCGAAATTTAATCATGAAATAAACTGGACACCTGCATTGACTGGTGCTGCAGCTATTGATTCGGTTGGCGAACCTTACCCCGATGAAACCCATGCAATATGTGAAGCTGCAGATGCAGTGTTGTTTGGCGCTATTGGGCATCCTCGTTTTGACAATGACCCTTCTGCTAAAGTACGTCCGGAACAAGGTCTTCTTAAAATGCGTAAAAAACTGGGGCTTTTTGCTAACGTTAGACCCACGTTTACCTTTCCATCATTAATTGATAAATCTCCATTAAAAAGGGAGCGCATTGAGGGTACCGACCTGATTATATTGAGAGAATTAACAGGCGGTGTTTATTTTGGTGAAAGAGGTAGAAAAGATAATGGAAATACCGCTTTTGATACCATGACATATACCCGTGCTGAGATTCAACGTTTGGCAAAAAAAGGTTTTGAAATGGCCATGACTCGCTCAAAAAGACTTTGTTGTGTAGACAAGGCCAACGTACTGGAATCTTCTCGTCTATGGAGGGAAACTGTCCAAGCTATGGAGAAAGACTATCCAGAGGTAGAAGTTTCTTATGAATTTGTTGATGCCGTTGCCATGCGTTTGGTGCAATGGCCAAGTGACTATGATGTTATTATCACCGAAAACCTTTTTGGTGATATTTTAACTGATGAAGCTTCCGTGATTTCAGGTTCCATGGGGTTGATGCCTTCGGCTTCGGTGGGAGAAAAAGCCAGATTATATGAACCTATTCATGGATCTTATCCACAAGCCGCAGGCAAGGATATTGCCAATCCGTTGGCTACCGTTTTATCCGCAGCTATGCTTTTTGAAGATTTTGATTTAAAGAATGAAGCTGAAGCAATAAGAACTGTAGTAAATAAGTCCTTAGCTGAAGGTGTTGTCACTGAAGATCTTTCCGAAGGTGGAACAGCTTATAAAACTAGCGAAGTTGGAGACTGGTTGGCTAAGAATTTATAAAAATACATCAGGAATAAAAAAGGGGGCATTTTTAACAAAATGCCCCCTTTTTTATTTGATCTCTAGAAAAATATTTTTCTCACACCTACAGATTCATCAATTCAAATAGTCTATTCATCAATTCTTAAAGTTAAAAATGTAAGCTTTTCCTAGTTTCATAGGATACAGTTCAATTTGGATTTACAGCAGCGCCCCTATTGTTTAACCAAACCTATGCTACAATATGAAACAAGGCTGCAAAATCCGTTTGCCATTTTTTGTTCTTCCAATATTTTTAATTCTCTCCTGCCAAAAAGAAGAGTATTATCCTAAAAAGACAGATATTTCTGAAAAGACAAAAGCCTTAGATAACTTATTAGAGGAAAAAAATGAAATAGAGGGTATGACACAACTGGGAGAAAGACTTGAAAACCCATACTCTGTACAAAACATGAGAACTGCTTGGGACAGTCTTTCAAAAAAATCCAAAGTCACTAAAAATTCGGAAATCATAACCACCCATCTATATATAAGATTTAAACCGAAAACAGCGGAAGAGTTGGCGGAATTGAAGAATGACTCTACAATTGTTTTATATGACTTACCTCTAGATTATGAAATAATTAGTGATGGTGATTTTTATCATGATCCTGAATTACCACAAAGCCAACCTACTTATAAATATGCTTCTATACCAAAAAATAAAAAGACCCCCACTGACATCGAGTTCGAGGTTTTAGAAGAACTTTTCATACCTGATGAAGATAGTGATACCAATGAATTTAAAGCCAATAGTTTTGCATCTAAAGAAACCATTGATAGATTAGTAGATGAGTCACTACGATTAACTAATAATCTTGATGAGCTTGAAAAAGAAAACCCGTTAGCTTCAAGAAGAAGGTGGCGACCATCTGGAAGGGTAAGAGTTTATGACCATATCACAAGGTCCTATGTGCCTGTAACCGGTCTTAAGGTTCGTGCAAGGCGATGGTTTACTACCCATAGAGGTTTTACAAACAATTCAGGTAATTTTAAATGTGTAGGGAGATTTAGAAGAAAAGCAAATTATAGTATCAAATGGGATCGATATGAATACAGTATCCGTTCAGGTACTTTTGGACAAGCAATATTAAATGGACCAAAACGTAGAGGCAATTGGAATGTAAATTTAGGCAAGTCATCAAGCAGTATAGTAAATGACAAACAACAATACTATGCCCTAATACATCAAGGAGCATTGGACTATTATTACGGCAGCAGATTCGGATTAACTTCTCCACCTCGAAATAAATTTTTAAGAAAACAACTTAAGATTGCTGCTAGACCTAAAAGTGGGCAGTCTTCCTATGTGAAAGCCCGTTCAATATATTTAGGAGCAGACATCTCTTTGCAAGCATGGGGCAGGACTTCGGATAGAGTGTACGGAACAATTATACATGAACTTGCCCATGCTGCACACAGGAGGGTGGACCGCAAGTCATATAACAGTATAGTATGGGGTGCGTATACTGGACCATGTACCTCTTTTAATGGCTGCCAAAACCTTGGTCCGACTGCAAATGGCAAACGTAGGTTAATGGAAACATGGGCAACCACAGTAGAAACTGTTTTTGTTTTGAATAGGTACAGAAACTTATATCGACTCAAATCTTTTGAATACAAGTCTGATAATCTTCAAAACCAGACGATTTTAGATGAAAATCACTATACTTCTGTTGGTTATGATATGATTGACAACCTTAATCAAAGTTCCGTTTATGGTTCAGGTTTTCCAAAAGACAAGGTAAAAGGTTATACTGTAAAACAATTGGAATTGGGGTTAAGAGGAGCAAAAACATGGCGGGGGTGGAAAAATAACATTAAAGCCAGATTTAACAATCCAACAGAGATACATTTAGATGAATTGTTCAATAATTGGCAAAATTAATTTATAAACACAATGAAATATTCATCTCCAATCATTTTACTTCTTTTAACCATGGCCTGTGGCCCAGAGGCTCCCATGTTTGATAGGCAATATGTTATTCAAAACAGCTCTTCTTTTCAAATTGTCCTGCAATTCTATAAAAATGGCGAACCCAGCAGGTATAATGAGACTTTATTAAATACATCCAACCAATTGGAAGGCTCAGTGCTTACTAGGAGCGGGGGGCCGTGGGAAAATTTACCTGAAAGCAATAACTTAAGATTACCTGTGGCATCTCTTGAAGCAGATTCTATAATTGCAGTTTTCAATAATGAAAAAAAAGCAACGTACACAATTGAATTCATGCAAATGGGAGTTCCTGCTTTCAATCCAGCCAACAGAAATTTATTAAGAGACACGGACTATGTCTCAATCGGTAAAGACAAATTCCTTTTTCAAATAACGGATAGTGATTATGAGGGTGCAGAACCTTGTATTGGAGATTGTAATTAAGGCATATTATTTGTTCGTTTTTTTATCAGAAACTTTAAAAATGAAAATACATTTTCTATTGTTTAGCTTGCTTTTTACTATTATAACTTTTTCACAAAACAAAGCTCTCAAAATCACAAATTCTACCCTACAAAAACAAATAATTATAAAAGAACATAAACGGATAAGACTAAAGACTAAAAATGGAGAACGCTTATCGGGTAGGTTTGCAATTTTGGACAAAAACTATATTCTAATAAAACATAGAAAAGTAGCAATCGATGAAATTATAAAACTGAAACGGAATCCTCTGCTTGCTTCTATTATTATCAGTGGATTTTTCTATTATAATGCTGCTACGGCACTTACAGTGGGGTTTCTTATTTATGTTATCACTCAAAATTCAGCTGCAATTCTATTATCCATACCTGCCACTACTTTTATCTATGGAGGCATAAAACCACCAAACCTCTTAAAAGGTCATAAAACAAAAAAAGATTGGAAATATGAAATAATTACCATTCCCGATTCCTGATCACATTCCAAAAGACTACTACAAAATGTAATCCGTGCTTAAAAAATTGCTCACTTTAGCTTCTAACAGTTGTTCAATGGTTTCATTGTTCAAATCATTGTCCTTAAAAGCAACAAAGGTTCTAATAGAGAAAGAACGTAGTGCATCATGAACGCTTAGAGTAGATTGAGCAGAATCTTTTCTTCCTGTAAATGGGTAAACATCTGGACCTCGTTGACAAGAACTGTTTAAATTTACTCTACACACTAAATTGGCAAGCGAATCAATCAATGGAGATAGGGTATACACATCCTTACCAAACAAACTTACTTGCTGCCCGTAGTTGGACTCCGCCATATCATCCAAAGGTTCTTCTATATCTTTAAAAGAAACCACAGGAATTATAGGCCCAAACTGTTCTTCTTCATACACTCGCATGTCTTTAGAAACTGGGTGCAAAACTGCTGGCCAGATATAATTATCGGATTGTTTTCCTCCTTTTTTGTTTTTGATTTTAGCACCTTTTGCCTTGGCATCATCCAATAATTCTTGAATATAAGCAGGCTTACCTGGCTCTGGCAAGGGTGTTAGTTTTACACCATCATCCCAAGGATTTCCAAATTTTAAGGCGTCTACTTTTTCTGAGAATCGTTTTAAAAACTCATCCTTTACATCTTCATGCACATAAACCACTTTCAAGGCAGTACATCGCTGTCCATTAAAAGAAAGTGTACCAGCTAAACATTCATTTATGGTTAAATCCAAATCTGCATCTGGTAAAATAATAGCCGGATTTTTAGCTTCAAGCCCCAACACCAACCTTAATCGGTTACTTTTTGGATGTTGGTCCTGTAATGCATTGGCAGATTTACTGTTTCCTATTAACGCCAACACGTCTACCTTGCCAGTTTTCATAATAGGTGCCGCCACTGCCCTGCCCCTTCCGAACAAAATATTGACAACGCCTTTTGGAAAACTACTCTGGAAGGCCTCCAATAACGGCGTTATTAACAAAACCCCATGCTTGGCTGGTTTAAATACCGTTGTATTCCCCATAATAATCGCTGGAATCAACAAAGCAAAGGTCTCGTTTAAGGGGTAGTTATAAGGCCCTAAACATAAAACTACACCCAAGGGTCCCCTACGGATATGGGCATATACCCCATCATGTTTTTGGAACTTCGCAGAATCACGATCCAATTTTTTATAGTCTTCAATGGTATCATAAATGTATTCAACGGTACGATCAAACTCCTTTTGTGAGTCCGGTAGCGATTTGCCAATTTCCCACATTAAGAGCTTTACCACTTCCTCTCGCTTCTCCTCCATTTTTTTTACAAAGGATTCCATACATTCAATGCGGTCTTTTACTTTCATGGTCGGCCATACCCCTTGACCTTGGTCATATGCCCCTACCGCTGCATCCAACGCTTCTAACGCTTCAGCTTCTCCCATATCCGGAATACTTCCTAAAACGGTATGCTCGTATTTCTCCGTTGACGAGATTGTTGAAATTACTGTTGTGTTATTCCCTTTCCATTCTTTCAACTCACCATTGACCAAATAGGTTTTTTGATGTATTTCCGAGGTAATTTGGAATTCTTCTGGTATTGCTGTTTTAATTGGCATAATCCTATGCTTTTTAATTAGAATTAATTTCTATTTACTAGCTTAAATATTGAATAAAGTTAACATAAAAAAGATTGAAAAACCCTTTATTTTCAATGGTTTAGCTACGAAAACGTTTTAGTAGTGCCTTTATCAGAAAAGGTTTTAAAATTGTTATACCGATTACACCAAATATTGAAAAAGGTCAGGCTTGTTATTGAGGTAATCACCGAAAAAGTTATTGGTTTTCATTCGTTCAATCAATGGGTTTAAATCCTCGGAAGATTTTAGTTCAATACCAACGACCGCTGGTGCATTTTCCCTACTCGATTTTTTAGAGTATTCAAAATGTGTGATATCATCATCTGGACCTAAAATATCAGCCACAAATTCTTTGAGGGCTCCTGGACGCTGTGGAAAACGAACGATAAAATAATGCTTTAAGTTACCATATAATAAAGCTCTTTCTTTTATTTCTGCAGTACGCGTAATATCATTGTTACTGCCACTAACAATGCACACAACAGTTTTGCCTTTTATTTCGTTTTTAAAATCATCTAGAGCAGCAATGGTTAAAGCTCCAGCGGGTTCAACAACAATAGCATCTCTATTATATAAATCCAAAATGGTCTGACATACTTTCCCTTCTGGCACAGTTTCCATTTTGTGCAGATAGTCCTTACAAATTGGAAAAGTATATTCTCCAACTTTTTGAACGGCAGCACCATCTATAAATTTATCAATTTGGGGCAGTTCAACCAATTCCCCTTTTTCTATGGATATTTTCATAGAGGGAGCACCTTCTGGTTCTATACCAATGATTTTGGTTTTAGGAGACAACGCTTGAAATGTACCGCATAATCCGGCCGCCAATCCTCCCCCACCTACTGCGACAAAAATATAATCTATAGGCTCCTTAGACTGGTTTAATAACTCTAGCCCAATTGTGGCTTGGCCTTCAATAGTTTTTGCATCATCAAAAGGATGAACAAAAGTTTTATCTTTTTGGCTGCAAAACAATTTGGCCGCCTTTTGGGAATCATCAAAAGTATCCCCTTCCAACACCACTTTTATCCAGTCTCCACCAAACATTCTGGTTTGGTCAATCTTTTGTTTTGGAGTAACCGCAGGCATGTAAATAGTTCCTTTAACCCCTAAGTGATTGCAAGCAAACGCAACTCCTTGAGCATGGTTTCCTGCGCTAGCGCAAACCACACCATTTTTTAGTTCTTCTTTGGTAAGGGAACTGATTTTATTGAAAGCACCACGAATTTTATAACTTCTTACCCGCTGTAAATCTTCTCTCTTTAGCAAGATATCGGCATCATACTTCTTCGAGTAACGAATACTTTGCTGTAAAGGTGTTTCTCCAGCAACCAGCTTAATAGTATTGGCAGCTTCATAGATATCAGCTATTTGCGGAAAATATGTAGCTACCGTTTCTTTCATCAGGTTATTAATTTCCAATTTATAAGAAACTCAAGTCTAAGCTATGGGCTTCATAGCGGTCATTGATTCTCTCAATCTAGCACCTACCACTTCCACAGGGTGTTCGCGCAGTGCCTTGTTCACTGTGATAAGCTTAACGTTGTCAACACCATTGTCTTTTCCTTCTCCATACTTTTCGCCAATAATATCAGTCTCAACAGTTTTCATAAAATCTGTCAATAAAGGCTTACAGGCATGATCAAATAAATAGCAACCATATTCTGCCGTGTCAGATATTACACGATTCATCTCAAACAACTTTTTTCTTGCAATGGTATTAGCAATCAAAGGTGTTTCGTGTAAGGATTCGTAGTATGCCGATTCATCTATGATTCCAGATTCTGTCATGGTTTCAAATGCCAATTCTACTCCAGATTTCACAAAAGCAACCATTAAAACTCCATTGTCATAGAACTCCTGCTCTGAAATAGCATCATTACTGGCTGGGGTCTTTTCAAAAGCTGTTTCACCAGTCGCTGATCTCCAATCCAATAAATTCTTATCATCATTGTCCCAATCTTCCATCATGGTTTTAGAGAAATGACCGCTCATGATATCGTCCATATGTTTTTGAAAAAGAGGACGCATAATATCTTTTAATTCTTCAGCTAGGTCAAACGCTTTTATTTTAGCAGGGTTAGATAATCTGTCCATCATATTGGTGATTCCTCCATGCTTTAATCCTTCTGTGATGGTTTCCCATCCATATTGAATTAACTTTGAAGCATACCCAGCATCAATTCCTTTTTCCAACATCTTATTGAAAGATAAGATGGAACCTGTTTGCAACAACCCACAAAGAATGGTTTGCTCTCCCATCAAATCTGATTTTACTTCAGCTACAAAAGAAGATTCCAATACTCCTGCTTTGTGCCCGCCAGTTCCGGCTGCATAAGCTTTTGCTTGCGCCAAACCTTTACCTTCAGGGTCGTTTTCTGGATGTACAGCAATCAAGGTAGGTACTCCAAAACCTCTCTTATATTCTTCACGAACTTCAGAACCTGGACTCTTTGGAGCCACCATAATTACCGTAAGGTCCTTTCGGATTTGCATTCCCTCTTCTACAATATTAAAGCCATGGGAATAGGAAAGTGTAGCTCCTTTTTTCATTAAAGGCATTACAGTGCTTACCACATTGGTATGCTGCTTATCAGGAGTTAAATTGATAACCAAATCTGCGCTAGGAATCAACTCTTCATAGGTTCCCACATTAAAGTTGTTCTCCTTGGCATTTTTATAGGATTGCCTTTGCTCTTTAATCGCAGCCTCCCTTAAGGTATATGAAATATCCAAACCTGAATCCCTCATATTTAAACCTTGGTTTAATCCTTGGGCACCACAGCCTACAATTACAATCTTCATTCCTTTTAACGCAGTAACGCCATCAGCAAATTCACTGGCATCCATAAATCTGCATTTTCCTAACTGTTCTAATTTATCTCGAAGTGATAGCGTATTAAAATAATTTGTCATTTTTAGTTTTTGATTTTGTGCTATTTATTGATTTTGAAATTCTGCTAAAATACTGGTTATTGGCATTGCTGCTTTACTTACTGCAATTCTTCCTGAACGTACAAACTGCATTATACCATAAGGTTCAAAGGCATCGTGCATTTCGTCTATTTCATGCCTGCGTCCTGTTTTGGCCAAAACAAAAAAGTCTCTAGCCACGGTTACAATTTGTGAATTACTTTCTTTGATAATGTTTTGAATCTGTCTCTCATCAAACAATAAATCTGATGATATTTTGAACAAAGCAGATTCTTGATAAATGGTCTCATCGTCTGTATGATAGTAAGCTTTTATCACCTCTACCTGTTTCTCTATCTGTCCCACAATCTTTCTGACCGATTCTTCCGGAGCCACAACAACTATTGTGAATTTTGAAACATTATCAATCTCTGATTTAGAGACATTTAAGCTTTCTATATTAATGTGTCTCTTTAAAAATATTCCAGATATTCTATTTAGTAATCCAACATTGTTCTCTGAATAGACAGAGATGGTATACCACTGTTTTTCCATATTTATTTTGTTTTCACGGCAACAATAACTCCTGTTGACCAATCCATTTTTGTAATTGTAAAATCTTCCTTTGTTTCCAATACCTTAATTAATGAAGATGCATTGTGCTCATGACCTACCGGCCAATTGGCTTGTTTTCTCATATCATCAATCACATAAAAACCTCCAACTTTGATTAGTTTCAAAACTTCATCCAGACAACTGTACTTTCCTGGCCATGCATCCGCAAAGATTAAATCAAACTTTTCTCCATTATATTGAAACAACCATACATCTCCATCAGCGCAAACCAATTGAAGTCTATGGTCATCGGCAAAAAAATCCTTCGCTATTTGAATAAGTTCTTCATCATTGTCAATACTAATAAGTTTTGAACTCATGTCCATTCCTTCCAGCATCCAAGCTAGAGATAGACTCATACCGGTGCCTAACTCCAAAAAGTTCCCATTTGGTTTAGAAGAGACCAAAGTTTTAAGAAATGTTCCGATATACATGTCTGAAGGCATAGTAAATCCAATCTCCTTAGATTTAGCAAGTAACTCTGGATACACTTGTGGTGTATCTAAAATATTAGTTTGATCCATCTCTACTTAAGTCTAATATCTGAAACAGATGCTCCTGAAGGAATCATTGGAAATACATTATCTTCTTTCTCCACTTTAACCTCTAAAAAGTATGAATCCTTGGATGCAATCATTTCTGCAACTGCATCCTTTAATTCTGAACGAACCGAAACTCTTCTTGATTTGATGTGATAACCCTCTGCAATCTTCACAAAATCTGGGTTAACCATTACCGTTGAAGCATACCTGCTCTCAAAGAAAAGTTCTTGCCATTGACGAACCATACCCAAATGGTCATTGTTCAGCACCACAATTTTAACCGGAACTTTATGCTGAAAGATTACCCCCAGCTCTTGAATTGTCATTTGATAGCCCCCATCACCAATAACAGCAACCACTTCGCGGTCCATTGCTCCCATTTTAGCCCCTATGGCTGCGGGCAATGCAAATCCCATAGTTCCCAATCCTCCTGAAGTTATATTGCTCTTAGATTGTTTAAACTTGGCATATCTGCAGGCAATCATCTGGTGTTGTCCTACATCTGTAACAATAACGGCCTTATGATCTGAAGAAATATTGATTTGCTCAATGACCTCACCCATAGTTAAACCCTCTTTAGTAGGTGTTATATCATTTTTGATAACAGTATCGTATTCTATTTGATATTTTTTGTCGAATTCAGCCTTCCATGCTGCATGTTCGTTTTTATTAATCAAAGGCAATAATAAATCCAAAGTCTGTCTAGCATTTCCTAAGACAGCTACGTCTGCTTTTACATTTTTATTAATTTCTGCTGGGTCAATTTCAAAATGAATCACTTTTGCCTGTTTGGCATAGGTGTCCAAGCTACCTGTTACTCTATCATCAAAGCGCATTCCTATGGCAATGAGTAGATCGCATTCATTGGTCAACACATTTGGACCATAATTGCCGTGCATACCTACCATTCCCACATTCAAAGGGTGGGCGGTGTCCATTGCCGATAGCCCCAAAATAGTCCAAGCAGCTGGAATTCCTGCCTTTTCCACCAATGCCTTGAGTTCTTCCTCTGCTTCTCCTAATATTACTCCTTGTCCAAAAACTATAAATGGCTTTTTTGCATTGTTGATAAGCTCGGCAGCTTCTTCAATTGCTTTTAAGTCTGGTTCGGGAACAGGTTTGTAACTACGAACTCCTTTACATTTTTCATATGTAAAATCCAACTCATCAAACTGAGCGTTTTTGGTAATATCTATCAATACAGGCCCAGGTCTCCCAGATCTTGCGATGTAAAAAGCTTTTGCTATAATCTCGGGAATCTCGCTAGCCTTGGTAACTTGATAGTTCCATTTAGTGACGGGCGTAGAAATCCCAACAATATCTGTCTCTTGAAAGGCGTCTGAACCCAACAAATGTCTAGGTACTTGACCTGTTATGCACACCATTGGCGTTGAATCTATTTGGGCATCTGCCAATCCAGTAACCAAATTTGTAGCACCGGGGCCTGAAGTTGCCATAGCAACCCCTACTTTTCCGCTAACTCTTGCATAGCCCTGTGCTGCATGGGTAGCGCCCTGCTCATGTCTAGTTAAAATGTGCGTTAGTTTATCCTGAAATTTGTATAGCTCATCATAAACGGGCATAATTGCTCCACCTGGATATCCATAGATTAAATCTACTCCTTCAGCCAACAAACAATGTATTATAGCTTCAGCACCACTTATTCGCATAGCGGTGTCTTTTTCAGAATCTTTCTTTTGTGCTTTTAGTGTTTCCATAAGCGTAATATTTTGGGGAATAAAGCTCCCTTAAAACCCCAAATTGTTATTAAATCAAATCAGTTACGCAGCCTTTCGAGGCAGATGAAACTGTTTTGGCATATTTGTATAAACTTCCTTTTTTAACCTTTAAAGGTGGTTGTACCCATTTTTCCTTTCTGCTTGCCAATTCTTCATCTGAAACAGCCATGGAAATACTATTTTTCTCTGCATCAATGGTAATAATGTCTCCATCCATCACCAATCCTATAGCTCCACCATCTTGCGCTTCTGGTGCAATGTGACCCACCACAAAGCCGTGGGTTCCTCCGGAGAACCTCCCGTCTGTAATCAAAGCCACATCTTTACCCAATCCTACTCCCATAATAGCAGCAGTAGGTTTTAGCATTTCTGGCATTCCTGGACCTCCTTTTGGTCCTTCATACCTAATGACTACAACATCTCCCTTTTTCACCAATCCATCACGAATACCGTCATTCGCATCAAACTCACCCTCAAAAACTTTTGCTGGTCCCGAGAAATGCAATCCTTCTTTACCTGTAATCTTTGCAACCGCTCCTTCCGTAGCAAGATTGCCATGAAGTATTCTAAGGTGCCCTGTTTCTTTGATTGGGTTCTCTAAATCCTTTACAACTTGTTGCCCCTCTGTTAAATCAGCAACATCAGCTAGATTTTCGGCTATTGTTTTTCCTGTAACGGTAAGACAGTCTCCATGCAACATGTTATGTTTTAGCATGAACTTCATAACAGCAGGAACTCCTCCTACATGGTGTAGGTCTTCCATTAAATATTTTCCACTTGGCTTTAAATCTGCCAAGAAAGGTGTGGTATCACTAATCCTTTGAAAATCTGCCAAACCAAAATCTATTTCAGCAGCTCTTGCGATTGCCAAGAAATGAAGTACAGCATTTGTAGAACCGCCAAGTATCGTTATTAACCGAACTGCATTTTCCAATGATTTCTTAGAGATGATATCACTTGGTTTGATATCGTTTTCCAATAAGTGTCTTAGCGCTTTTCCTGAATCAATACAGTCTTGCTTCTTTTTATCACCAACAGCAGGGTTTGATGAATTGTAAGGCAACGCCATTCCCAAAGCCTCAATGGCAGAAGCCATAGTGTTTGCAGTATACATTCCGCCACATGCTCCTGCACCTGGGCAAGCGTTTTGAATTACACTTTTGTATTCTTCTTCATTAATGGTCCCCGCGACTTTCTCTCCCCAAGCTTCAAATGCAGATACTACATCCAGTTTTCTGTCTTTTAGACATCCAGATGCAATTGTCCCCCCATAGACTAAAATAGAAGGTCTATCTAAACGAATCATTGCCATAAGTGCGCCAGGCATATTCTTGTCACATCCAACAACAGTTGCCAAACCGTCATAATTCATTGCCTGAACTACGGTCTCCATAGAATCGGCAATAATATCTCTTGATGGAAGTGAATAACGCATGCCATAAGTTCCCATTGAAATACCATCACTGACGCCAATGGTGTTAAAAATTAAGCCCACAAGATTTCCTTGTTGTGTGCCTTCTTTAACATAGGTAGCTAACTCATTTAGGTGCATGTTACATGGATTTCCCTCATACCCTGTGCTTCCTATGCCGATCAACGGTTTTTTTAAATCTTCTTCCGTTAATCCTATGGCGTGCAACATAGCCTGTGCTGCAGGTTGCGTTGGGTCTTGTGTAACATTTTTACTATACTTATTCAATTCCATTAATATATTTCTTTCGAATCCGGTTTTTTGTTGAATTTACTCTTATAATCAAAGATAGATGTTTCAAAAACTCAATAATTTTAACAGTTAGATGTGTTCTAAATTCATTTAAAAAAATATCAACATATTCATTTGTTTTTCAGATAGTTATACCAATTTAAAATCCCATATCCATTTAGTTTCATTGACTGTATAAAAAAAGCCTGTATCGTTTTTGATACAGGCTTTTTTAAATAAATAGTATAGCTGTATCATTCCAAATTTGGAATAATAATGACGACACCATTAATTAGATTTTTTGCTTTCACAATTCAATAATACAAAAAATATTTAATGGAAAGTACATTTAGGTATCTTTAACGACATGGAAAAAACAGTTACCCAAGCTATTCAATACAGAAGATCCGTCCGTATTTTTAAAAGTGATGTTGAATTAGATGTCAATACGGTTCGACAATGTATTGAAAATGCCATTTTAGCCCCTACTAGCAGTAATATGCAGCTTTGGGAGTTTTATCATATCACCAATAAAGATGTTTTAAATAACATGGTAAAAGCCTGCTTGGGCCAAAATGCAGCTAAAACAGCTCAACAAATGGTTGTAGTTGTAACCCGAAAAGATTTATGGCGCAAAAGAGTCAGGTCTAATCTTACCTTTCTGGAATCGGCATATGGCAAGAAACCCCAAAAGGAATATACCTCTAGAGAAAAGTTTGCTCTTGCGTACTATAGAAAACTTATTCCTTCTGTCTATTTTGATTTTATGGGGATTTTTGGATGGTTGAAGTATCTAATTTTTCAAATAGTTGGTTTTTTCAAGCCCACCTATCGTCAAGTTCGAGCGTCCGACATGCGCATAGTGGCGCATAAAAGCGCAGGATTGGCCGCTCAAAATTTTATGATAAGTATGGCATCCAAAGGTTATGATACTTGTCCTATGGAAGGCAGTGACACCTTATTGGTAAAACGTGCTTTGGGTTTGCCACGGAGTTCTGAAATAAATATGGTTATTGGTTGTGGAGTGCGAGATGACAAAGGAGTATACGGGCCTCGTTTTAGAATCCCGTTTGAAGAGGTTTACAAACTGGTCTAACTGTTATAAGAGTTTAAAGGAAAAGGTGTCTCCAGACTTTTTTTGTGCCAATACATTTATAGAAGCATTGGAAAGTTGCAATATTCTTGGATAGCCCCCTGTTGTTTGACCGTCTTTCATTAAAATAATCAGTCTTCCTGCTGGTGTTAACTGAACTGTTCCGGGCAGTGTTCCAGAGGTTAGCATAGATTTTTTGTGCCTCTCAATAAGTTCAGAAAGCTGATACGCCATTCGGTTATTTGCTTTAGATACAGAAAAAGATTTTGCAAAAAGAGAAGCCAATTGGTTATCCGATAAAATAGAAAATTCCGGGCCCTTATACACTTCCAAGTAATCCAAATCAAAATGGTTCCCCATTTTGATTCCTGATATTACAGGGTTAAAAGAAACTGTTTCTTCATAATCAATTTCATTTCTATCTTTAAGACACCTGTGCTCCGTTACAGGAAAATACTGCGAACGACTCCCTAAAACTTTTGTAGTTCGGAAGCCCCCTTTTATTGCCAAATAGCTTCTAAATCCATTTTCCAATTTGCCATAAGACAGAATATCTCCCTTTGTAATTTTTATGACTTGATAGTTTTCAATAGGTTTGTTATTAAGTGTTGGGGATAAATAAGCTCCTGAAAGACAGATATACGTTGGGGATTCAAATAATAAGGTAGGACCGGTCATGGTAATTTCCAAAACCGCAGCATCTGGATTATTATCCAAAAGTAAATTCGCTTTCTTTACCGAATGGCTGTCCATTGCCCCAGAAATAGGAACTCCCATATCCCTATATCCCAACCTTCCTAAATCTTGTATACTCGTAAAAAAACCTGATTTTAAAACCTTAAGCATCCAAAGCGATTTTTTCAGGTTTATATATGCCTACTTCACCTTCAATCTTGCGTAAATCATACTCGGCCCTTGATATGTTATGGAACTGTATCTTATCTCCAACATTTACAAAACATGGTTTTTCCAAACTAGGATTAAAGATTGGAATTGGGCAACTCCCAATAATGTTCCAGCCTCCAGGTGAGTCCTGCGGATAAATACCTGTTTGTTTGCTTGCCAAACCTACTGACCCTTTGGCGACGGATAATCTTGGTTCTTTTCGTCTTGGAATTTCCAACGTTGCTGGCAATCCTCCCAAATACATAAAACCAGGCAAAAAACCTATTCCATAAACGGTGTATTTAAAAGAGGTGTGCAATTCTATGAGTTCTCCAATAGACAATTTCAATGTTTTGGAAACTTCTTCAATATCAATTCCAAAATCAGCATCATAACAAACTGGTATTTTCCACAAAAATCGTTTGCTTTTGACTTTAGAATCTGTTCGGTTTGAATAACAATCTAAAATTAACTTCTCAATATTTTCGAAGTTAACTTCTTCCTTGGAATTGACCAATGTTAATGAGTTGTACGCTGCAGACATTTCCCACCCGGCTAAATTCAAGTTTTTAAAGGAGTCAACAAATTGAAGAATATCTTCTAATACAGCTTCGTTTACAATATTTGGCCATTCAACAAGAACTGAATTTTGACCATATTGTTTGATGTTAATGGGGTAACTTTTCACCTTTACAACTCTACCTATGTGTGGGTAATTCTTGAGAAAGATACATCAATATTTCCAATGCAGAAGAGGTGTCTCCGTGAATGCATATTGTTTCTGCTTTTATTTTTATTTTTTCGCCTGTAACTACCTTCACTTTTCTCTCTTTTATGATTGGCAATATATGTTGCAGTACTTTTTCAGGTTCTTGAATAAGGGCATTATCTAGTTTTCTTGACACAAGGCTTAGATCCTTGTTATAATTTCTATCCCCAAATGCTTCATACTGTAATTTAAATCCTTTTTCCGCTGCAATGCTTGCTATAACCGACCCATATGGGACATATAAACAAGCTTTACTTTTATAGTCCTTTATTGTATCTAGATAAAGCTCCGCAAGCTTACCGTTCTTTGCTGTCTCATTATATAAAGCACCATGCGCCTTAATATGGTGAAGCTGTATTTCTTCTTTTTTAAGAACTTCGTCAAAAGTCCTTAATTGATTTAATATACTTTGTCTTAATTCTGAATCTGAAATTGTCATTACCTCCCTACCAAAATTGGCTTTGTCTGGATATGATGGGTGGGCACCTACTTTTACATTATGGATTTTTGCCAACTTAACTACCTCTGTCATACTCTCTAGGTCACCTGCATGTCCTCCGCAAGCTATATTGCATGACTTAATTAAAGGTAGTAGTCGAGCTTCATTGCCTACTCCTTCACCAACATCACAATTAATATTAACCGTCCAATTTCCCATCTAGAACAAACCAATAACTTTTAGAATACTCTTTATCCCTAAAAAAATAGCGAACCCAACGATAATGAATCCTAATACATTTTGAAACAACGAGTTCTTATGGCTTCCCATAACAGTTTTTTTATTTACGATCCAAAGCAGGAGCACGGCCATTACGGGCAGTAAGATCCCATTTGCCACTTGGGCAAATTGTATCACTTGAATGGGTTTTATATCAAACGACAGAAAGAAAACACCAGAAAACAATACCGCAGACCATACTAACTTGAACTTTTTGTTACTCATTGCTCCATCCCATCCAAAACAGCTACTTGCTACAAAAGCTGCCGCCAATGGGGCCGTTATTGCGGAGGTAACTCCCGCAGCCAAAAGACCAATACCCATGAAGTAAATTGCAGATTTTCCAAATAAAGGCTCAAGACCTTTTGCCATATCCATAGCATTGGCAACATCTTGTATTGGTGCTGCTGATGCAGTAATAAGTATTGCTATGGACACTACCCCCCCTAATGCGATTGAAATTATTGTATCCCATTTTACCGATTTAAGCTCACTTTTAGATTTCCATTTTTCCTTGGCCAAAGATGCATGTAAAAACAGATTGTAGGGCACCACGGTAGTTCCTACCAATGCGATTACGGTAAGCAGACTATCCTCAGGCAATCCTGGAATAAACATACCCTTTAAAATTTCGGATACAGAAGGGTTGGTTAAAATTGCGCTGACCACAAAACAAACTCCCATGATTCCTACAAGACCAACGAACACCTTTTCTAATGTTTTATAACTGCTAAACCATAAAAGAAGAAATGCAAAACCACCGATTAAAAGCGGGTAGAAAGGTGTTAATTCCTTCTGTCCCAATAACCCCTCTAGTCCTAGAGTTGCCCCACCAATATTGCCAGCTTCATATGCAGCATTTCCAACAAGTATAGCTCCCAGAACAATCCCTATTATTGTGTTTTTTATCCATTTGACTTTTAATTCATTCTTTATAACATCAACAAGACCATTTTGGGAAACAACCCCTATCCTACCCGCCATCTCTTGAAGTATTATTGTGGCCAAAATGGATAATAATACTGCCCAGATAAGCGTATATCCAAAACGAACTCCCGCCAAAGTGCATACTGTAATTGTGCCGGGCCCAACAAATGCTGCGGCTACCAATACACCAGGCCCTATTTTCTTAAACATATTTATTGTTGTTTTTCATTCTTCAAATTAAAAGGTTTTATTAGAAATAATGCATTTCATCCAAAAAAATGCATTTCGTCTAAAAGTAGAGTGTTTTACATCGATTTTTTATACGAATTTGAAAATGTAAAAGTTATAATAGTCCCAAATCAAATAATTGACTTAAACTTGACCGATACTCATGACATGTAAGGACTGCGATAAAACTATCGGGTACCAACAACATAAGGAATCCATGGATTCTTTAGGCGTTGAACTCTGTGAGAGGCATACCCGACTAATCAAAAAAATCATTCTTGACAATAATACTTCCGTTGAGGCCATTCAACTTTTTTACGCGCTAAAAGTTGCTGGAGCTAATCCTATGCTAGAATGGTGGGATGGAAAAAAATCTGTAGATATTGCAATTTCTAGGGTGAAACTTAATATTGAAATTGACAAGGACTATAACATGATTACCCATGAACAAGCAATAAATGACTTAGAAGAAGCAATGCACTCTTTTAAAAATGGATTTACAACTGTAAGAATTCCACATTTGGCAATAAAATACTACTTGGAAGATACGGTAGAAAATATCTTAGGAATAATTACTGGCTTAAAGGCGAACATCAAGGCAATTTAATCAGAAAACAACAACTGTTTTCCAACATTGTTTTCCTTGTATTCCAAAATATTTATAACAATAAGGTCTTCGCCAATATTTTCTAAATCATTGACGTAATTCTTGCCCTTGAACTCCCAATATTCGGTGTCTCCAGGGTCAAGTTTGACCATGTTTATTTTACCGTTCCCATTACGGGTCAATGCTAAACCTCCCGTGGTGCACACCCAACTGTAATTGGTGTTATGATGTCTAAATGGTATGCGTTCTCCAGGGTCCAGATGTAAATCCCAAAGTTTTACGCTCTCATTTTCAAACACCAATCGCTCCCCAAGTGAATGGGTTATCTCTTGATGTAGCAATTCATCTATCTTATCTTGCTCCCATGGGTCAAAATTTCCTATGGGGTTCAATTCCACACATTGCATACTTTATTCTTTTTCAGAAAACGGGTGCAAAATTAGAACAAAGCTGTCCTTAAAGTGCAGAAAATGAAATAATTAACTTAATTTTTGATGTTTTAGATCCAATTTTATAGTTTACTTAAGAAATTGAGAATTAAAGACTTAAAAAAAAATTATAATGCTATCCTCTTCTATCTGTAATACTAAACTTACAGCATATAGTCCCAGCCATCTATGATGTAATAACACTCGGAAATTTATTTGAGTGTGGCTATCATTAGCATGAAATCAAAGCTTCAACATATTTAAAAGAGTTTCGGGTGCCACTCTGTTCAGCCTTCCTTGGTTAAGCTAATACTCCTAGTTATTCAAAGTGGTTTTTAAAGCTCTCAATATTTATTTTTTGTACCTTTTTGACCATAAATAATTGGGTATGAAAAATATAGATAGAAGACATTGGCTTAAGACTGTGGGGTTATCAAGTGGTTTTGCTCTTTTAGGGCCATTAGATATTATTGCTAGAGATTTTGAGGCAAGGCCTTTTAAAATAGATGGTGTAGTAAAACTAAATTCCAATGAAAATCCTTTTGGGCCTTCCAAAGAAGTTAGGACAGCTATAACCCAAGCTTTTGATGTAGCATGTCGTTACCCCTTTAAGGCATTGTCAGAACTGGTTGAAATGATTGCAGAAAAGGAAGGTGTACCCAAAAATCATATTGTTGTCACTGGAGGTTCTACTGAAGGGCTTCATGCAACAGGACTTACCTATGGCCTTGGTGGAAGGGAAATCATTGCAGCTGACCCAACCTTTCAAGCCATGTTGCGATATGCAGAAAATTTTGGGACACACGTGCATCGTGTACCTGTTAATACCAATATGGAGCATGATCTAGAGGCAATGGCCAAAAGAGTTAACAATAGAACCGGACTTATTTTTATCTGTAATCCCAATAACCCTACGGGTACATTGTTAAACAAATCGGGGTTGTCGGATTTTTGTACCTCAATGGATAGCAAAGCCATGATATTTAGTGATGAGGCCTACTATGATTTCATTACGGAGCCGGACTATCCCTCCATGGTGGAATTGGTTAAAAAAGGACGTAATATTATTGTTTCCAAAACTTTTTCAAAAGTATATGGTATGGCCGGGCTTCGTATTGGCTATCTTGTTGCCAGACCTGATATAGCAGATAGATTGAAAGCCAGTGTAATGGCCAATACAAATATATTAGCTATTGAAGCGGCTAAAATGGCGCTGAAAGATGATGATTTTTATAAGTTTAGCATTTTAAAAAACACCGAAGCCAAAGACTATTTATATAGTAATTTCTCGGAAATGGGACTAGAGTATATACCATCACATACCAATTTTGTGTTTTTTAAGACTGGTAGAGATATCCGCGAGGTCAATGCCGCAATGAAAAAGGAGAATGTACTTATTGGCAGACCTTTCCCCCCAATGTACAATTGGGTTCGAATAAGTACTGGGACAATGCAGGAAATGGAAGTTTTTATTCAAGCCTTGAAGAAAGTGATGGCCTAATTTACTCTATCCCAACCACCCCTCCCTATCCAAACTTCTGTATTGAATAGCTTCCGAAATATGTGTGGTTGAAATATTTTGCACATTCTGCAAATCAGCAATTGTTCTTGCAACTTTTAGAATTCTGTCATATGCTCTGGCCGAAAGATTTAATCGTTCCATAGCGTTTTTGAGCAATTCTTTTGAATCCTTGTCCAAAACGCAAAACTCCCTGATCTGCTTGGTATTCATTTGTGCATTATAATGCACCTGTTCTAAATTTGAGAACCTTCTAGTTTGAACATCTCGTGCAACCATTACTCTTTTTCGAATTTCAACGCTACTCTCCCCTTTTCTTTCTTCTGATAACTTTTCAAAAGGTACCGGAGTAACTTCAATATGAATATCAATCCTGTCCAATAAAGGACCTGAAATTTTACTCAAATATCGTTGCATCTCCATTGGCGATGAGGTTACAGGAGCATCAGGATCATTAAAATACCCGCTAGGACTGGGATTCATGCTAGCAACCAACATAAAACTACTGGGATAGGTAACCGTAAATTTTGCTCTTGCAATGGTTACTTCTCTATCTTCCATAGGTTGCCGCATCACTTCAAGCACACGCCGTTCAAACTCTGGAAGTTCATCCAAAAACAAAACGCCATTATGAGACAAAGAAATTTCACCTGGTTGAGGATAACTGCCCCCACCCACCAAAGCTGCACTACTAATGGTATGATGTGGGTTTCTAAAAGGACGTTGACTCATTAACCCCATATTTTTCACCTTACCAACTACACTATGGATTTTTGTGGTTTCCAATGCTTCATGCAAAGTCATTGGTGGAAGAATAGATGGTAGGCGTTTGGCTAACATAGTCTTTCCTGCTCCTGGTGGTCCAATCAAAATGATATTATGCCCGCCTGTGGCGGCAATCTCCATACAACGTTTTATACTTTCTTGTCCTTTTACATCCGAAAAATCAAATTCAGGAAAGTTCAAACACTTAAAAAACTCTTCTCTGGTATTTACTTTGGTCTGTTCTAAGGGTTTACCAGTATCAAAGTAATCTATTACCTCTTTAATATTTTCTACCCCGTAAACCTCCAAATCCGAGACAATAGCTGCTTCTTTTGCATTCTCTTTTGGCAGTATAAATCCTTTAAAACCATCCTCTTGTGCTTTTATGGCAATAGGCAAAGCTCCTCTTATTGACTGCAATCCCCCATCTAGCGACAGTTCCCCCATAATTAAATACTTGTCTATATTCTTGGATTGTATTTGGTTGGAAGCCGAAAGTATTCCCAAGGCTAAGGTAAGGTCATAAGCGGAACCTTCTTTTCGTAAATCGGCCGGAGCCATATTTATGGTAATTTTCTTCCCCGGGATTTTATACCCATTGTTTTGGAGTGCTGCTGCAATACGATAATTGCTTTCCTTTATCGCGTTATCTGGAAGGCCTACCAAGTGATAACCTATTCCTTTGTTCACATTAACCTCTACAGTAATTGTAGTGGCTTCTACCCCAAAGACAGCGCTGCCGTATACTTTTATGAGCATATAGATTTAAAAGAAAAATCACATTAGATAAGATTTGCAATATATTTAATCCTATCTAACCACAATTTTCTTTTTGACGGATACCGGCTTTCCAGTTGATGTAAACCCTTCTAGAACCAACTCATAATCCCCAACCACATCAGATGTATAAAATGTCACTTCTTTTTTTCCATTAGATATATCCAATTTAGGAACCCAAAGCAATTGATGTCTAAAATCGGGAACACGATCTTGTTTTGCTTCTTCTGAATACTCCTGTGAGAAATATTCCTTATTGGATTGCGGTTTAAACAGTTCCACATTCACAATATGGGGAGTAAAAAAATCATCGTAAAAACCACCTTCAATAGTTTTAAAGGAGATCACACCTTGAAACAACTGTGACCCTAAAATCACCTTGTCTCTTGAAAAACTTATTGTTTTGATTTTCTTGGCGCTATAATCCATGAAATCTTCGTGCTTTTTAATAAAAAGACCATCAACAAAAACCATGGGTAAAAGACTTGCATCCGTATAACCAATTTCCGGTCTAACTTCAAAAACGCGATTGCCATTATCCAATTTTCTAGTCCCAACTTGATCTACAACTTCAACTATAGTTTCTTGTATACTATTGAATCTTGTATAATCATCCAAATCATAAACCGTGGCAAATTTCCTATAAAAAGGTTGTACATGGCTAGCAGGGACAATAGAGTCCGCTTTCACCTCTTGATAAGCATTCTCTATTTGGTTTTGAATACTTTTTTCAAGCATATAATCCTTCATTTCTTTGGTAAGGACAAAATCTGTAAACTCCATTCCTTCGGAATCGATTTTTTCTTCATCCATACTTATTTCATAAAGATCCCAATCATTGGACAAAACTTGAATCGCTGCGGTTGCATTGTCATATTCCCTTCCAAGGATAAATCTAAACCTTCCCTGATTATCTGACGTGGCCACCTTAAACAAATACTTATCTCCAGGCAATGAAAAAGATACTCTTAGGTCTTTTACTGGGAGTTTAGTCTCTTTATTTCTAATCATACCTGCAACTGTCTCACCTCTTAGCTCCGGTATTTTTGAGGAATTCCCCGTGACTTTAATCTTAGTGGAACCTTTTTTAAGCAACTCTTTATAAAACATTCCTGAAGTTATTTGAGCAGGTGCCGAAAAAGAGTCTGTTTTTCTTACAGAAATGGCATAACTACCATTATTGGCAGCAGCATTTATTCCAGAAATATTAAGTGCTATTTTTTCTCTTTTTCCAGCTGTGGACTTATCAACAGTCAAACTGACCAAAGTACTGTTAACTTCAGATACATTTGTGTTTAGTGGCATGAGAGTGCTCTTTTTGGAAACAACAGGCTGTAAAGAGTCTATTGGTTGCTCCAAATAAGAATCCGGAGTGGCTTGGTATGGATTAACAATATAGATATCTGATTGAAAGAAATGTTCTTTACCAAAGTTTTTTATCCATTCCGAATAGCCCAATAACCTATAACTACCTGTGGGAACCGAAGTAGGCACAAAAAAGTTGCCATAGCCCGAACCACCTGTGAGGCGTACTTTATGTTTGAAAACAGTGTTCCCTTCTTTATCAACCAAAGCAACATAACCCATTTTACTGATGCTACTGAGTTTTCTATTGACATTATCCAAGCTGTAAAACTTATACAACAGATGTTCTCCAGAAAACAAGAAAGATTCATTGTAATGCAGATAAACACTTTCCTGTGGAATATTGGCCAGGCTAGCATTTGTTGTTAATTGAGCTTTTAAACCCAAAGAAACTAGAGCCAATAAAATGATTGTAATTGTTAGTTTTTTCATAATTCTGTTTTATTCTATCCAAAAATCTGGTACTTCTGAGGTTCCTAGTACCGTGCAATCTCCACAAACCCTAAGGACTATAAAAAAGGGTCCCGTCGTAGGCTCGGGGTTAGGGTTTGTATCTAAGTATTTAATTATATTTAAGTCCAATTGATTAACTAATTTGTCTTCTTCTGGTGAAGACGGTGTGCAAGGGTCGGCATAAGGTGGAAGTGGTTCTCCTGGGAAAAATTCCTCATAATCAAAGAAAATTCGTCTTTCGTCTACCGCCGCCACATCAAAATAACCTAAAACCTTCTCATTCTGATTTTCATTAGAAAACACATTTCCTTCCAAAAAACCAGGTTGCGTTTCCGAAAACAAACTTTCAGAGCTTGAAAAATTGTTTAACGTCTCATAAAAATTAAATGCTTCAAAAGACTGTACGTACTGCCTCACCAAAATACTATATCTATGTGAGATAATATAATTTTCCCTATTCACAAAACGAACTAAAAAACGTGACAACCTATCCTCACTCAAATCTTCTGTATCTGTTAAAATAATGCGATTGGAAAAATCTGTTGAATAACATGTCTTTTCATCAATGGGTCTGCCCGGGAATAACCACCCCTCCGGTCCAGCAACCAAATCTCGACCTACAAATCTGGGTGCTACTATTCTGTAAGTTTCTTCATATTCATATCTGTAATACTTTGAAGAATTAGTTGCATCAAAGCTGTTAATCATGATTCCCATACCTTCTTCACCCAAATCTGTAGTCATTCTTTCTGCATATAGGCTATCAATTTTTGTAAAATTACTTAATTGCACCTCATCTGATATGTACGAATACCCTTCCTCAGTAGTAATATTCAAAACATAATCTATATCAAGTTCTGCGGAAAAAGGAGCATTTGAAACATATTTACCTTTTTCGGTTTCATTAAAATCGTATGTTGTTCCATTACCCGCAACCACCTTTACCTTTGCATTGGATTCTCCAGTAGGGCCTTCTTCTTCAAACTCATAAGTACGAGATACCAATATCTCTTGATGTTTAAACTGATTTGTAATAGTTGCATTAATTACCAATGCGCTTTCAAAGTCTATGAACTCTGTCTCAAAAGGTTCAATACAACCCATAAGTGGACATGTCATTAAAATAATCAATCCTAAGCCATATGTAGACATTCTACTATTCATTCAATCCAAAAATCTGGTATTTCTGGCGACCCTAACACCTTGCAATCGCCACAAATACGAGGCACAATAAAGAAAGGTCCTTCGTTTTCTCCAGGTGGTTCGTTGTCTCCCTGATATACTCCGGCTCCAATCTCTATTATTGGTCTCAAGACACAGATCCCACCAGCATTAATAATTGGTGGAGCACTTGGTCGGCAAGGTTCTATATACGGTGGTAAAGATTCACCCGGATAAAAATCATCGTAGTTAAAAAAAATACGTGTTTCTGAAACCGAGCTCACATCAAAAAAACCAAGTACACGCTCACCCCTATTCTCATTTGAGAATACATTTCCCTGTAAAAAACCAGGTTGCGTCTGTGAAAATAAGCTCTCTGAACCCGAAAGTTCGTTGAGTGTCTCAAAAAAGGTATATGCCTCATTGGACTGTACAAACTGTCTTACCAAAATACTATATCTATGTGAAATGATATAATTGTTCCTGTTAATGAAACGCACCATAAAGTTAGATACTCGGTCTTCCTCTAAATCTTCTGTAGAAGTAAGTATTATAGCATTTGACAAATCAGTTCTATAACATACTTCTTCATCTGTAATGTTTGGTATTTTAAGCAAGCCACAGCCTCCAGCAGGGTCCCCTATTAAGGATCGAGGGTTCCATTCTGGAGCGATTATCCTATAGGTTTCTTCATACTCATAACGATAATTCTTGGCATTTCCCGAAGGGTCAAAACTATCCAGAAAAATGGCCATTCCATCTTCCCCATTATCATTTGTTTTTCTTTCTGCCCTGATATCATCAATTGTTGCTGCCGGGGTTACCTGAGTAGTGCTTGATCCATAACTTCTACCGTCCTGAGTTGTTACGGAAAGCTGATAAGCCATTCCTGATTGGGCCGCAAAGACCTGTGTTGAAACATAGACCCCATTACCAGTATCCTGAAAATTGAACGTATTCCCAGCACTATCACTTACACTTACATTTGCATTGGGTTCAGCAGAAGGGCCGTCTTCTTCAAACTCATAGGTTCTTGTAAGTACAACTTGTTGTGGCTTCAACTGATTGGTTATAGTAGCTTCTATGACCAATGCACTTTCAAAGTCAACGAAATTTGCTTCAAAAGGATCAATACAGCCATTAAACAACCATACCGTTGCAATGATTATAAATAGGCTATATGTTCTTATCTTTTTTATCATTCAATCCAAAATTCTGGAACTTCCGGAGCTCCCAAAACATTACAATCCCCACATACTCTAGGTACAACAAAAAAGGGTCCTTCGCCATCAGAAGGCTCCCCATTATCTCCTGCGTAAATACCTGCTCCACTCTCAATAAGGGGGCGTAACACACAACCCGCAGGTGAGGCTATAGGCGGAGAACTAAATCTACATGATTCTATGTATGGGGGCAGTGGTTCTCCTGGATAAAAATCATCAAAGTTGAAAAAAATACGTTTTTCTGAAACCGAACTCACATCAAAAAAACCAAGTACACGCTCATCTTCATTCTCATTTGAGAATACATTTCCTTGCAAAAAACCAGGCTGTGTTTGCGAAAATAGGCTCTCTGAACCTGAAAGCTCATTAAGTGTTTCAAAGAAAGTAAAAGCCTCATTTGATTGAACAAATTGTCTTACCAAAATACTATATCTATGTGAAATGATATAGTTCTCCCTACTAATGAAACGTACCATAAAATTGCTCACCCTGTCCTCTGCTAAATCTTCTGTAGAAGTGATAATAATTCTATTGGAAAAATCAGTTCTATAACAAACTTCATCATCTGTTGTGTTCGGTACTTTGAGCAATGCGCAACCTCCACCAGGCTCTCCAACTAACGACGTAGGGGTCCAAGTTGGTGCTATAATGCGATACGTCTCTTGGTACTCGTATCGATAATTCTTGGCATTTCCTGAAGAATCAAAACTGTCCGCTAAAATGGCCATACCATCTACTCCATCATCATTTGTTATCCTTTCGGCCTTTATTTCATCAAGAATTGTTGACGGTGTTATTTCTGTAACTTCCGACCCATAGCTTCTGCCATCCTGAGTTATCACGGAAAGTTGGTATTCTCTACCTGGCTCAGCGGCAAAAATCTGTTCAGAAACGTACACCCCATTTCCGTCATCTTGAAAAGAAAATGTATTGCCAGTTCCATCACTAATACTAACTACAGCATTGGATTCAGCTACAGGGCCATCATCTTCAAACTCATAACTTCTGGAAATAAAAATTCGTTGTTGTTTCATTTCATCTGTAATGGTGGCCTCAATTACCACTGCGCTTTCAAAATCAACAAATACAGCATCAAAAGGGTCAATACAACCGTAAAGTAAGATACCAGCCAAAACAACCAAAAATCTATTTTTAAAAATGATTAAAAAATCCATCATCATTATTATTGTCATATAAATAATTACTCTTCAATCCAAAACTCAGGAACTTCTACTTTACCAATTTCAGAACAATCTCCGCATACATTTGGCGCAACAAAATATGGGCCTTCATTCTGTCCTGCACTATCGTTGTTGCCTGCATAACTGACTAAACCAAGGTCCGTTTGAACAGCTAAAATACATCTTGGAGGATTTCCAGGAGTTCTAAATGGAGGAGCACTTAAATTACAAGGATCCACATATGGTGGAAGCTCTTCTCCAGGAAACAGGTCTGAATAATTAAAAAATAATCGCTGTTCAGCTACAGATGCAACATCAAAATAACCCAGTACTTTTTCATCTGTATTGGTATCCGAGGAAATGTTTCCTTCTAGGAATCCTGGTTGCGTTTCTGAAAAAAAACTTTCATTCCCTGAAAATTCATTCAGTGTCTCATAAAATGTAAATGCTTCGTTAGACTGGACGAATTGACGGACCAATATGCCATATCTGTGTGAAATGATATAATTTTCTCTACTGATAAAGCGAACCATGAAATTGCTTACCCTATCCTCTGCTAAATCTTTAGTACTTGTTTGAATTATTGTATTTGAAAAATCAGTTGCAAAACAAGTTTCTTCAGATCTTTCGTCGGGAATAATACTTACTTGGCAAATTTCGGTAGCTACACCTGCAGGTGTCCTTTCTAAATCATTGGGTGTCCAGAACGGGGCAATTATTTTAAAGGTTTCCTCATACTGGTACCTATAATTTACCGAATTTCCTGCAGGATCAAAACTATCTACCAAAATAGCCACTCCTTCTTCTCCTAAATCATTGGTAACGCGTTCTACCCTTAAATCATCTATTTGTGTAGCTTGGGGCAACGTCATTTGTTCTGAGCCATATGACCTCCCGTTTTGAGTCTCAATACGTAACTGATAATCTGTGTTAGGTTCAGCTGCAAAAGCCTGCGTAGATATGTATAAACCTGGCGTACTTTCTTGAAAAACGAAAGTATTACCGCCACCCTCTACCCTAACACTTGCATTGGTCTCTGCAGAAGGTCCGTCGTCTTCAAATTCAAAAGTACGGGTTAGAAATACCCGCTGTTGTTCCAGTTTGTCCGTAATAGTCGCTTCCACAACTATGGCACTTTCAAAATCTTCAAAAGTGGCTTCAAAGGTTTCAATACAGGAGCTCATCAATATTGTTGATAATATGACAATCAAAAGAAAGTATATATTTCTAATCATAATTATTCTATCCAAAATTCAGGTATTTCAGAAGACCCCAATACAGTGCAATCCCCACAAACCCTAGGTACAACAGCTGTTTCTACTTCTCCTGTAATGTTATTCACAATGGTTCCAAAATATTTTACCACATCCGCTCTTACTTGTTCCAATAGTCCTGTACCAACTCCAACAGGTCTGCAAGGGTTTACAAATTCTGGTAATCTTTTATCTGGAAAAAAGTCTTCGTAATTAAAAAATATTCGCTTTTCCGATACACTGCTTACACTAAAAAACCCCAATACCTTTTCCCTACTGTCTTCTGAGGAAATATTTCCCTCTAAAAAACCAGGCTGATTCTCTGAAAACAGACTTTCGTTTTCCGAAAACTGATTTAGCCTCTCATAAAAAGTGTAGGCCGCATTGGACAACACAAACTGTTTCACCAAAATACTATAGCGATGAGATAAAATATAGTTGTTGCTACCCATAAATCTTACCATGTAATTGGACACTCTATCTTCACTCAAATTTGTAGTATTTGCAAGTATAATGGAGTTTGAGACATCCGTAGCATAACAGATTCTTTCATCCATGCCTCTTGGAATTAACTCCAACATATCTACACCCTCTTGATTCCGAATTACATAATCCAGAGGAGCCCAATCTGGAGCTATAATTTTATAGGTTTCTTCATATTGATATAGATAATTAACTGAATTTCCCGTTGAATCAAAACTGTCCACCAAAACAGCTACTCCATCTTCCCCCAGATTGTTAGAAATACGTTCAGCACGCAGGTCATCTATTTGCGTTGCTTGGGTCAACGTCATTTGTTGCGAATTATATGAGCTTCCATTTTGAGTTTCAATACGCAATTGGTAATCGATATTCGACTGAGCGGCAAAAGCTTGGGTTGATAAGTACAAACCAGGAACACTCTCTTGAAAGACAAAAACATTACCGCCTCCCTTAACACTAACATTTGCATTGGATTCCGGAAAAGGGGCGTCATCATCAAATTCAAAAGTCCGCGTTAAAAATACGCGCTGTTGTTCAAGCTGATCCGTAATGGTGGCCTCCACTACCAAAACACTTTCAAAATCTTCGAATTTGGCATCAAAGGGTTCTATACAAGAACCAATACACATTATGGAAAATGAAGCCGTTGTAAGTTTTATTATTTTTCTTCTTTTGCTCATTCCAGCCAAAAATCAGGTTGTATATTACTACCAAGTGCAGTGCAATCTCCACATTCGCGAGGAACAATTATAAATGGTCCTCCAAGAGGAAATTGGCCTTCATTTTCTCCAATTAGTTCCACAATATCCAATTCTATTTGCCTGATCAATGGGCAAGTCCCTGGTGGATGATTAATCTCCAGTGGCGAACTTTCAACACATGGGACAATGTAAGGAGGAAGAGGCTCATCTGGGTAAAAGTCCTTATAATCGAAAAAAATCCGTTTCTCATTAGTGGCACAAACATCAAAATATCCCAAAACCTTTTCATCTCTGCTATTATCTGAAGAAACGTTTCCTATTAGAAATCCAGGTTGCGTTTCTGAAAAAAGGCTCTCATTGCCAGATAGTTCATTAAGGGTCTCGTAAAAAGAATAGGCAATATTGGACTGAACATACTGCCTCACCAAAATACTGTAACGATGTGATAAAATGAAGTCATCGCTTGGAATAAAACGAACAAGAAACTTATCGACTCTATCTTCATCCAACTCACTAGTTGTTGTTTGGATAATCCTGTTGGATAAGTTGGTGGCATAACAAACACGTTCCTCAACTTCTCTGGGTACAATTCTGGCTTCACATTCAGGATAGACAGAAAATAAAATTTCTAAAGTATTCTTATTATGTCGAGGTGCAATTATTTTATAGGTTTCTTCATATTCATACCTATAGTTAACCGAATTACCAGAAGGATCAAAACTATCTACATAAATTGCCATTCCATCTACTCCCTCATCATTTGTAATGCGCTGTGCCGAGACTTCGTCAATGGTGGTGCTTTCCGTCATCTCCATAACCGTTGAACTGTAAGACCTGCCATCATTTGTAGTTACGGACAATTGATATGTTGTTCCAGATTGTGCGGCAAAAGATTGATTGGAAACGTAGGTGCCCGGAAGAGTTTCTTGAAACACAAAAGTATTTCCCGTTCCGTCCACTATCCTAACGTCAGCATTTGATTCTGTCTCGGGGCCTTCATCCTCAAACTCATAAGTTCTGGTAACCTTTACCTCATGCTGCTTTAACTCATCTGTTATTATAGCTTCAAATACCAAAGCGCTTTCAAAATCCTCAAACTTGGTTTCAAAAGTTTCGATGCATGAACAAATACACATCATTGGAAACGAAGCGATCACCATTATGAATATTTTGTTTCTCTTCCTCATTCTATCCAAAAATCAGGTTGTTCATTACTGCCTAAAACTGTGCAATCCCCACATTCTCGAGGTAATACCAGAAATGGGCCTTCTTCAAAAGGGGGGTCATCATTTACATTAGAGTAACTAACTTGATTAGCATCTACCAAAGCACTAAGAATACATCTAGCACCGCCTTGGCTAATTAATTTAGGTGCTATTTCCAGACAAGGATTTACATATGATGGTAAATCTTCTCCAGGGTAAAAATCATCATAGTTAAAAAAAATTCGTTTTTTAGAAACTGTACTTACATCAAAAAAACCAAGTACTTTTTCATCTGGGTTATCATCTGAAAAAACATTGCCTATCAAGAAACCAGGCTGGCTTTCAGAAAAAAGGCTTTCAGTGCTTGAAAATTGGTCTAAGGCTTCAAAATATGAAAATGCCTCGTTTGACAATATATATTGTGTCACCTCCACACTATACCGGTGGGAAATGATATAGTTTTCCCCACTTACAAATTGCACCATAAACTTACTTATCCTATTTTCATCAAAATTGGCTGTGCTGGCCAAAATGATGTCATTAGAAACATTTGAGGCAAAACAAACTTGATCTTGTTCCGTTTTTGGAATTACATCCACCCCACATTCTATTCCAGTACTCTTTAGGTCAAAGGCATTCCATTCTGGGGCTATAACTTTATAGGTTTCTGAGAATTCATATCTAAAGTTTTTAGAATTTCCTGTAGCATCAAAACTATCCACCAAAATAGCTACCCCATCTTCACCAAAATCATTGGTTATGCGTTCCGCACTTAAATTATCTATTTGGGCGGTATCGGTCAACGTCATTTCATTGGAACTATATCTTCTACCATTTTGGGTTTCTATTAGCAGTTGATAGGCTACGTTTGGTTGGGCAGAAAATGTTTGTTCGGACACATAGGTTCCTGGTTCGGTTTCCTGTAATGTATATGTATTGCCTCCTTCTATTATCCTTACTTGGGCATTAGTTTCTGCCGTTGGTCCTTCTTCCTCAAACTTGTAGGTACGGCTTAAAAAAACCTGTTGCTGTTCCATTTCATTCGTAATGGTGGCTTCTACAACGATAGCACTTTCAAAATCTTCGAACTCAGCATCAAATTCTTCTATGCATCCATCTAAGGTGAAGCTCAGCACTACACCAATGGGTAAAAGTTTATATGTGCTGTATGTTCTTTTCATTCTTCCCAAAATGTTGGAATCTCAGTTGAGCCTAAAACCGTGCAATCCCCACATACACGGGGAACTGTTATAAAAGGGCCTCCTTCTGACTGAGGGCCTGTATAGCTTGAATTATCAGTCACGTATCGTATTAAATCCATTTCCACAAGTACCGGAAGAATACACCTAGGTTCAGAACTATGTCCTGCGGCCACTTTTGGTGCGGCTCTTTGGCATGGATCTGCATATGGAGGAAGTTCTTCACCAGGAAAGTAATCTTCATAATCGAAATAAATCCTTTTTTCAGAAACTGTGGATACATCAAAATACCCCAAAACTTGTTTGTTCCTATCAGAATCGGAATGCAGGTTTCCTTCTAAAAACCCAGGCTGTGTCTCGGAAAACAAGCTTTCTGAGCTTGAAAACTCTTTAAGTGCCTCATAAAAGGAATGTGCTGCATTGCTTTGCGCATATTGTTTTACCAAAATACTATAGCGATGGGATAGAATGTAATTGCTCCTATCAATAAACCGAACAAGAAATCTTTGCACCCGGTTCTCATCAAAGCTATCCGTGCTGGCCAAAATTATACCGTTGGAGCTCTTTGAGGTATAACATACACGTTCCTCCCGCTCTCTACCTGCTTTTATTACCATGGGGCATACGGGTTGCGGTACATTGACCAGTGCAACTGAATTCCAATCTGGCGCTATGACTTTATAGGTTTCTATATATTCATATCGAAAGTTTTTTGAACCTTCTTGAGCATTGGTATTATCTACATAAATTCCCATGCCCTCTTCACCAAAATCGTTTACAATACGTTCCGTATACAAACTATCTATTGCGGAACCCTGGGGCAAGGTCATTTGATCAGAACTAAAGGAACTTCCGTCTGTCATGGTAATCTTCAGTTGGTAGTTAGACCCTGGAACAACATTGAATGGATTGATTGAAGTATATACGCCTGGTTCTGATTCTTCAAACATATGTTGGTTGTTTGAATCTTCAAGAATCATAACCTGCGCATTGGTTTCCGCAAGCGCAATTTCATCTTCAAAAGAATATGTCCTATTCAAATAAATCTTGTGATGTTTCATTTCATTGGTTACTGTAGCCTCAACTACAAGAATGTCATTAAATTCACCTGCTTTTGGAATAAATTCCTCAACGCATCCAATAAATAGCAAAACGATGCTGATGACTACTAAAAAGCAAAAATGTTTTTTTAGTAGTTTCATACATTTAAAACTTAAAATTGTAGGTTATAGTAGGCACAGGTATTGAGAAAATAGAGCTTTGGAATGCTTTTATATCTCCATCTTGCGTTACAAAGAATACAGAGTATGGGTTATTTCTTCCCAATACATTATAGATTGAAAAGCTCCAAAAACTATGTGCAAACTTTTTGATCTTATGATTTCCTTCCATGTTAAAGCTCAAATCCAATCGATAATAATCAGGGATTCTGAACTTGTTCCTGTCACTGTAAAAAACAAACTCTGAATTATTGAAAGAAAAGCTTCCTATCGGAAATGTGACAGGTCTTCCTGTCTGATATACAAAGTTGGCCGATGCACTAAACCTTCTGGTGAACTTATAGTTGGCAACTACACTTATGTCATGAGGCTTATCAAAGTTTGACGGAAAAAAGTCTCCATTGTTTACCCTCTCTTCATTAAACTCACTATCCAATTTTACAAAGGAACGTGAATAGGTATAACCTAACCAACCATTCAATTTTCCTTCGCTTTTCTTTAGAAGAAACTCTACCCCATATGCTTTTCCGTCTCCTTGCAACACTTCGGTTTCTATGGCTTCATTAAGCAATAGCTGGGCGCCTACCTTATAATCCAATAGATTTTTTTGTTGCTTGTAATATCCTTCAACGCTCAGCTCATATTTGTTGCCTTCAAAATTCTTGTATAACCCTAGTGAAGCCTGATATGCTTCCTGAGGTTCAATATTTAAATCAGATAACTTCCATGTATCTGTTGGTGATACCGTTGTGTTATTGGATAATGTATGGATGTACTGGTAAGCGTTATTAAGACTTGCCTTTACTGACAGGTCCGGCTTTATAAAATATCTTGCAGATAGTCGCACCTCTGGACCTCCATAAGTTTCGATCACTTCATTTTTATCGAACTCTTGAGTCTCCACAAAAGTACCGCTATTGAGTGGTGCATTATCTTGATAAATTCGCTGGGATGAAGCACCGAGAGCAGCATAAAATGAAAACCTGAGTCCCATGTCTATCAGCAATTTATCATTGACTTTATAGCTATCAGATATAAAAACTGCCGATTCCAGACCCCGTTCTTGAGGTATGGTCAAAGAAGAGACATCTGACTGGGCTCCTAGTGGCACAATATCTCCCGGGTCTACCACATAAAGCTTACTAGATATACCATAATCAAATTTGTGTTTGTCACTATGAAGGTATTTCATCTTTATTTTAACCTCAGTTTCATTGTTCTTATATCCTAAATCAAAATCGTCATTGGATTCGCCATTAAACTCAATTCCAAATTTGTATTCACTGTTAGAAAGAATAAGGCTTCCTGTTGTTTTTTCGCTGAATTTATGATCCCACTTCAATGAAACCAATCTGTTGCTATAATCAAATATGGAATCTGAGGTAATACTAAAAGCATCGCGGCTAAAATATCCAGTTGCTTTTATCTCATTGTTTTCATTTATGGTATGGTTGTATTTTGCAACCACATCAAAAAATGAAGCCGTACTATTGTTTAATTGTTCATCATCTAAGGAACGTAATATCCAATCTGAATATGTAGCTCTACCTCCAACCAGTAAAGCTGATTTATCCTTAACTATAGGTGTTTCAAGAACAATATTGCTTGTCACAGGTCCAATGGAAGCTTCACCTGCAAATTTTTCTGTATTTCCGTCTTTGGTAGTAATGTCAAAAACAGAGGAAAGTCTACCACCATATTCAGCTGGAATATTTCCTTTGTAAATTTCCGCTGATCCAGTACTAAAAGGATTAATAGCGGAAAAGATTCCAAAAAAGTGTGATGGGTTATAGATAACACCATTATCCAATAAAATTAAATTTTGGTCCGTTCTACCTCCTCTTACATTAAAACCGGCAGCACCTTCACCTGCTGTGGTAATACCGGGTAGAGTTACCGCAGCCTTGAGTATATCCCTCTCTCCCAAAACCAAGGGGATATTCTTTATTTTTTCAACTTCAATAAGGGTTACACCAGTCAAAGCTGCTTCCACATTTCGATCTCTATTGGCCTGCACTACCACCTCGTCCAATACCTCAACACTTTCGTCCAATTGAAAATTAAAAACTCCATCATTATACAAGATCACCTTGGTTCTGGAATCTTGTATACCAAGCCCTCTTGTTTCAATAATGTTCTCACCAACTGGAAGTTCTACCGTGTAGTTTCCACTTGCGTTAGTTGATGTTCCGATATCTTTGCCTTTTATAATTAGAGCTAAATCTGGTATTGGTTGGCCTTTGGCATTAACTATCTTTCCAGTCAATGTGAAGGTTCTCCTTCTATTGTTTCTGTTTTCTCTACCAATTTTTACAACTTCTAATCCTCTATTTGCACCATCATTTGAATTAACAAATAAAGGTCCTAAGTCTTTTAATTGCTCATATCCTATTTCTTCATCCGAAAGCTGATCTTCTTGTTCTCCAAAAAAATCATCTGGGAGGGAATCATAAATCTGATTGTTCTGCAACAGAAATATCTTTTGGTCATCAGAAATGTAAAAGTTCAACACAGTATTTTTGAACAAATCATCTAATATCAGGCTTACCTGAGTATCTTGAAAATTACCCGTAACCTTCACATTTTCTAACCACTCATCCAAATAATAGAATTTATAGTCAGTTTTGTTCTCAATCATTTCAAGTGCCCTTGACACATCTACATTAGTAAATGAAACTGAAATTTTTGGTATTTCTTCCTGTGCAATGGCGTATTGCGTGCTTACAAGAAGCACGATGATAGTAAAAAGTTTTTTCATTCTCCTGATTGGTTTTCGGTTCGGGATAATAGTATTTCAATGCGTTTCATTAGACTGACCTGAAAACCATCTGGGTTTGATTTTCTTAGTGATCTTGCCACATTGTAGAATTTGTCGATTTCCTTTTTTTGTGCTGGGAACAATTCTACTATGTCTTTCTTGGAATTAATAATGGTATATGTATCGTTGTAAAAAAGGACGTGCTCACTTTGACCTTTCAAAAATTCGTAATAGAGAGATTTCCTATCTTTTCTTTCAAAATTTTTCTTGACGTGTTTGGTGTATAAAGTAAACCGTGAGTTACTAAAGGCTACTTCATAAAAACCATAAGCATTCAAAGAAGGTGCATCCTTTGGAAGAATTTTAATAAAATTGCTTCCCGTAATTTCAAAGCTATCTACATGATCTTTAAACAACTTGATTGTACCCCCTCCCGCTTTGGTAATTAACCTCATCAAAACTTCGTCTTCATAGACGTTATACTTTAAATCCAGGTCATAGTAGCACTGTCCGTCATAACAGACACTACCTTTAAGAAAGTCCCGGGTTTTAAAGAATTGGGTTTTTTCATTGATTGTTCTGTATTGCTCGGCATACACAATTCCTTGATACAGTCCCGTGTTTTCAACACCGACCTGTTGGTCAAAAAAATTATAATATTTTACTTGCGCTACATCTTGACCATAGGCTATGGAAAAGACGCTAAAGGCCAAAAATGACACTAAAGAATTCTTAAAAAAACAAATCATAATTTATGTTAGGTTGTGCCTGGGGTAAGACAATTCTTATTTAAATTAGCTAAACTAAAATACTATTTATAATCATCAAACCTGTTGAAGCGCAAAAAAATAGAAAATCCTTAAAAATTAACATAAATTTCTGATAAATATACTATCATAAAGAACATATGAGATATAGTTCTTAAACATCCGGTTCGACTTAGTCTATTCTTTAGAAAATATCAACACGGATTCAGCGCTACTTTCAATTTCTTGCTTGTTCATCATCATTTTTCTAAACTTACCATTGACAAACAGTTCTGCTTGATCTTTGTAGTGCTTGCTGAAAGGGTTTCCGGATTGACCTGTGGGTAGAATACTAATACTATTCTCTATATCTGAAAAATCTATGATACGACGTGTTGATGGTCCCGAATTGACTTTATAAAAACCTGTGCTATCATAAGGAAACGCCATATTGTTGATAACTTCCCTAGTACCATGTACCGGATAAGGACCCACATTAAAAAACTTTCGTAACGACTCTACTTTACCTATGGGATGCTCATGTTCCAAAGTATGTACCTTTTCCCAAGTCCATTGGGTTGGGTCTGTACCAAAGTCATTTATCAAGGAATACCATGCATCTGCAAAAGATTTTAATACAATATCATCCCTAGTTTCAATTATATCTTTTGTATGGACATTATCCCACCATTTCCCAGATTCCATGCTAGTTCCCTTAGCTATATGGCGTTTAAGTAAATGTGTGCTCAAAAACTGATTGAATTGTTCTGCTCCCAATTCATCTTCAAAAGTATTTTTTAAAACATAATACTCACACCTATGATAAAGTACTGCATTTGTGTTGTCAAGCGTATACTCCCCATTCCAATTTTTGAGTGCATCCACTTGCACCAATTGCTCTTCGGATAAGTTGGTGACATCTAGAAGTTTTATCAACTCTGTAACCAAAGCTGGGTTCACGGTTGAAGTGACATCGAGTATCATTTCTGATGTTGATTCTTTGTCCCAATCACTTTTTGAATCCAGCAGCTGTACGATTCTTCTAGCTCTATTTTCTGGCAAATAATACCCTGGGTACAACCTTCCAGAAATAGAATCTGGCTGGTTATTGGCCGAATACACATAATTCCAAGGTGGATTTACCGCACTTGGATTCTTTGAAAAATCAAGATAATCCAAACGCTCTTCTTTCCCTGTGGTTCCATCAAGGACAAATTTGGTGGATATGCTATCTGGCATTTGATACAACTTGGCGGTGGCCCACCATGCAACATTCCCGGCAGCATCACCATACATTACATTTAAGCCCGGTGCGTGTACTTTGGGTAATTCTGCTTCAAATTCATCTATGTTTTCGGCATGACCCATACCATACAGTCCATCTATTACCTGGTTCTCCACCTGGGTATAAATCCATGACATAGCAATTGGACGTTCTCCTTTGATTTGTTTTGCAATATTGTTCAATATAGGACCGTGCCTTGTCTTCTTATAAGTAAAAGTGATGTCACCACTATCTTTAACCTTAATGTTCTTACTTACAACCTCATACTCTTCCCACCCTGTTTCGGTTTTATACTTTGTGCTATCAGTTGGATGAGTTTCTTCAAAGTAAAAATCAATATCATCATTTTCAAACATTGTTAGGCCAAAGGCTAAATTTCTGTCATGGGCCAATACAGGAAACGGTATGCCTGCAAAGTGGTACCCGTATTTTTCATATTTAGGGGTACTCATATGAGCTTCGTACCAAACAGAGGGCTGGGCAAAACCAACATGGGGGTCGTTTGCCAGTATAACTTTTCCATTTTTAGTTTTCTCTGGTGCCAAGACCCAACTATTGCTCCCAATAAATTGAGGTATGGGCAATTTTTTCAAAGCGCGAGTAATACCACCTATAATATTTATATCAATGGAATCTAAATCTGGTCTTTTATAATTATTGATCCAAACCGTTGAAGTATCCGAATCTATGGCTAAATCCTTAACATAGTCATCACCAAACTGATTTCGAATATTGGTCAACAAGGGATCTGTTTTATGGGCCATGGCAAAACTAAAGGCCATGTAACCCGTTGCATTATAGATATCCTCAAGAGAGAAGGGTGTTTTTTCCAATCCTGTAAGGTAAAATTCTATAGGTGTAGGGCCTTCTTTAATAAACTCATTTATCCCATCCAAATATGCATTTGAAAGAATCACCATATCACTATCCATATCTAATCTGGAAACTGTTTGCTCTGTATAATCGCTTATTCCCAGAGAAAGAAAGAATCTATCCGTTTCTAACAAGTCCCTTCCGAAAACTTCAGAAAGTCCACCTTTAGCAACTCTCCTAAGCAATTCCATTTGCCAAAGACGATCTTGTGCATGAGCATATCCTAAAGCACGAAAAGCATCATTTTCATTATCAGCATAAATATGGGGAATTCCATAAGTGTCATAAAAAACAGTTACCTCACTTTCTAACCCAGGCAATACTTTTTCTCCATCATAATCGGGCTTAAGGCTGTTTATGAATAAAAAGGCACTAATGATTACAGCAAGTAATATAGGAACAAGTACTCTAAGTACTCTTTTTAACTTCTTCACGGGGGTGCTTGGTTAAGTTAATTAGTTGAACTAAGTTAAACTTTTTTCCAAAAAGGGTAAAATAATGGGAAGAATGTAGGTGTTATTTATTCATGGATAGCTGATACTTTTCCAGACCAGATCTGAGCCACATTTCATAAACGTCCTTGTCTACATATTGTACCGCATCATTTAATATTTCAAGATTTGGAGATAACAACACATAATACGGTTGGGAAGCAGCATTAAAGTTTATGGTTTGAAAAGTACCCCATTTTTGTCCTACGGTCTCAATGGCTTTTATTCTACCCGAATCGTACTTAAAATCAAATTTTTCGCTATCCGGGAGTTCTTTTCTATCATCAACATATAATGAAATGAGAACATATTCATTTTTTAGCATTGGATATATTTTGGAATCACTCCAAACATTTTCTTCCATTTTCCTGCAATTGACACAGGCCCAACCCGTAAAATCCAAAAGAATAGGTTTGTTCACCTCTTGCGCATAGGCTACTCCTTCTTCAAAGTCTTTGAAACAATCTAAACCTAATGGACAATCACTTTCTGTTTCTGTTATACTATAAAAATCAGGGGGAGGAAACCCACTAAGCAATTTCAAGTTTGTAACATTGAGTAAACCCATTATCAGGTACCCTGAAAAAGCAATACTTACTAATCCCACGAATTTTCGAGTGAGCGAAAGTTTTTGTTTTGGACCATCATGTGGAAACTTGAAGATTCCGAAAAGGTACAATGTCAACAAAACAAACAACACAATCCAAACACCCAAAAATATTTCTCTTTTGAAAATGCCCCAATTTCCAACCAAATCTGCATTTGAAAGGAATTTAAATGCAAGTGCCAATTCCAAAAACCCTAAAACAACCTTTACAGTGGTCATCCAACCTCCAGATTTGGGCAAGGAATTTAACCAAGTCGGGAATAGCGCAAACAATGCAAATGGTAATGCTAAAGCCAAACCAAAACCTACCATGCCAGAAGAAAGGTTTGTAGCTACATCACCCTCAGCCAGAGTGGTACTTCCTAAAAGTCCTCCTAAAATAGGTCCCGTACATGAAAAAGAAACGATTGCAAGAGTTAAAGCCATAAAGAATATGCCCAGTCCTCCTCCTACTTTAGAAGAAGCTGCATCCATTTTATTTGCCCAAGAGCTTGGTAAGGTTAGCTCATAATACCCAAAAAAGGAAAAGGCAAAAAACACAAATATGACAAAGAAGAGCACATTTAACCAAATGTTGGTCGCTATAGTATTCAAGATTTGCGAGTCAACTGAATCAAACAAATGAAAAGGTAAACTCAGCAAAAAGTAAATCAGTACAATAAAGAAACCATACAATATGGCATTTCCTATTCCTTTAGACTTTTGTTTGGTCTGTTTGGTAAAAAAAGAGACCGTTAATGGAATCATAGGGAAAACACATGGTGTCAACAATGCGATAAGTCCTCCTAAAAACCCAAGACCAAAAATCATCCAAAGATTGGATACCCCCTTCAAATTCTCAAAATCTCCCTGGTTTAGAAGTTCTTTGTTCTTTAAATCCAACTTTAAAGACGAGCTAAGTAACGCACTGTGCTCATCTACCTGCTTATTCTCGTTTACAAAAACATCTCCATTTAGTGAGATTTGAAACAGCTCATCTTTTGGAATGCATACTTCTTTACATATTTGATAAAACAAGTTGACCGAAATCTGGGTGATTTCGGGTTTCAACAATTTTATTTTTTGTGTAAATATTGCTTCCTTCTTGAAAAAAGTCTCATCAACTTCAAAGACATCGCTGTATTCTGTTATGGTCTCACTCTCTTTTGTTTCTCCAACCAACTCATATTCCTCTCCTGCATTTTCAAAAGTGAATTCGCTTGGAAGGGAACCTCCTTCCGCTGTGTATTGGGAATATACATGCCAGCCTTCCTGAATTTTCCCTTTAAAGACAAGTTCGTATTCAGTATCTGATATTTTTTTAACCTCATGGGACCACAGGGCAGGATTGTCCTCAGATTGCCCTTGAACAGTAGAAAAAGCATAAAAGAAACCTAAGAATAGAAACAAATACTTCATACAGAAAATGTAATTTTTAAAATATTTCTAGTTGAATCATCAACCTTGTAGCGTTCATCTGGCCTTCTTCCAATTACCCAAACAATATTATTGTCTGAGCACAAAAGCCATTGCCTTTCTTTTGAAAGAACATCCACTTTCTCATCTTTAAAGAATTTAGAAAGCTTCTTTTTTCCTTTCATTCCAAAAGGATAAAAATAGTCGCCTTTTTCCCAATTCCTTAACATTAACGGATAGTTTAACTTTTCCTTATCCAAAAAAACCACATTTTTAGCCGTTTCCTCAAGGGTCTTTACTTCTTCAATCTTCAGCTGAACAGGAAAATCAATACTTCCAGCGCCTTCAGAAACAACAAAAATTTCATTGTTTTTGTCTTCTTTTTTAGAAAGAAGTAAGTACTCTCTATCCTTCACTAATCTGTGAGTATTAGATTGCACTTCTTTACCGCTCATACTATTTAAAAGTCTATTTACATCCTCCCATTCCGTAAATCCATATTCATTAAAGAGTTGATATAAATACGCATCAAGGGGTTCTAATTTTGTCAGGCTGTCTATATTTATTTTGAAATGTCCTTCTCCTTTTTCAAACAGACTGTCCTTAAGTTTATCAATATGGCTTTGAATTATAACACTAGTTTGAAGCAGATGGGTTTGTGTCCCTTTAAAGTTTTCCAAAAAAGTTGGATGAAGTTCTTTTAGTCTTGGAACAATTTCTTGACGGATTTTATTGCGAAGGTATTTGCTCTCCGCATTGCTGCTATCTTCTCTCCAATCAATGTGTTCAGCATTTGCATAGTCTAAAATGGCCTTTCTTGAAAAGCTCAAAAGTGGTCGCACTATCTTTTCGTTCATCGCTGGAATTCCTGAAAGTCCATCAATTCCTGTACCCCTTGAAAGATTGATTAAAAAAGTTTCGACGCTATCATCAGCATGATGGGCAGTCATAACATAATCAAAACCTTCGGTATCCATAATTTCATCAAACCACCGGTACCTAAGTTCTCTCGCAATCATTTGAGTAGACCCCTTATGAGTTTGAGCATATTTCTTGGTATCAAAAGATTTTGTCTTAAAATCTATTTCAAGTTGATTCGCTAAATCTTTAACAAACAATGCATCATCATCACTTTCTTTTCCCCTCAAATTAAAATTGCAATGCGCTAGGGTGATATCCAAATTAGCACCAACACACAAATGCGCAAGTACTACACTGTCTACTCCCCCACTGCATGCCAACAACAATCGCTTTCCTTTTAAGAAAGTGAAGTTAGAATCAATATGGCTCAAGAATTGTGCTAGCATAGTGCAAAATTAACAATAAACATCAGCTCTGCTCCAAAACGCTTCTCATAGCTTTCGCTTTAAGAAGACATTCCTGGTATTCCTTTTCAGGATTTGATTTGGCAGTAATGGCACTTCCCACGGAGAAGGAAACGTATTTTAATTTGGCATTATAAAGAATACTACGAATGACCACATTAAAATCAAAATTTCCATTAGGTTCAAAATACCCCACTGCACCACTATACAGCCCTCGTTTTGTTTCTTCTAACTCTTCAATGATTTTCATTGCAGAAATTTTTGGGGCTCCCGTCATGCTCCCCATTGGGAAGGTTTCCTTAATAAGTTCAAACGGATTTTTATCTTTTGGCACTGTTGAAACAACTGTAGAAATCATTTGATGCACTTGCTTAAATGTATGCACTTCACATAATTCTTTCACCTGCACACTTCCTTTTAATGCGCTCTTAGATAGATCATTACGGACTAAGTCCGTAATCATAATGTTTTCAGCACGTTCCTTTTCATCATTCCCAAGCAGTATTCTAAATTGTTCATCTTCCTTCTTATTTGTTCCCCTTTGGGCGGTCCCTTTAATGGGTTGCGAAATAATGGTTTCATCCAACTTTTTAAGATAACGCTCTGGAGAAGCACACAACAAATATTTATCATCATCTCTAAAAAAAGCGGCAAACGGTGGTTTGGAAATAGCGTTTAAATTTTTGTAGGTGGTCAAAGGATTAATACATGTGTTTTCTGCATAAAACTCCTGACAAAAATTGGCTTCATAAATATCTCCTCGATATATATGTTCCAAAAACTTATTTGCCTTTTCAAAATAGGCATCCTTATGAACGCGCATTTTTATGTGGACAGATTGTGAAGGATCTTCTTTTTCACTCTCAGAGTGCGTTAACTTTTCTATTTGGGAGTAGTCATTTTCTATTTCATCCGCGCAATCTTCTAAATATAAAAAGCTGATTTTATTTCCTTTAACCTGAATGATTTTTGAAGGTTGGAAAAAATGAATTTCTGGGAAACCAAGGCCATCAAAGTTGTCGGAAACTAAATCTTCCAGTTCATTTTTTAAATCATAGGAGAAATAACCAAATAGCCAATCCTGCTTTTTACCGATAAATTCATGTGCTTCATCGGTGCTTTTAATAATTTTGGCGAACCTATCGGTCTGTCTTGAAATTGCTAAAATCGCATCGTACGAACCGTAACTGTCAACATGTTCGTTGCTGTCCAACCACACAATCTTGTCATATGTTTTTGACCATTCCAGTAAGTTGTCCTTAAGTATTGAAGGAGAGGAAATTGAGAAAGAAAGATGCTTGCGCAATAGGTTTTTACTTTAGAGTTTCTAGAAAAGTATTTAAGGCCTTGTTATGTTCTATTTTCAAACTATCGTTCGTTATTCCATCTATCCCAAAATTCTCGTGGAAAGATGGCAATGAAAATGTTGAAATAATCTCAGCTCCAAATCTTGGCAACATATTTTCGATTACTTGCAAGGACCCCACCCCTCCTCGCTTACCACCAGAAGTTGACATCAAAAACACTTTTTTATCTTGTAAAAACTTACGCTCTAGTCTTGACAACCAGTCAATTAAATTTTTAAAATAGGCAGAGGGATTACTATTATGTTCATTTACCGAAAGTATAATGGCATCAACTCTTTGAATATCATTCTTCAATTCAATTAAAGAATTGGAATATCCTTTTTGCTTTTCCTCATCTTCACTGTACATTGGAAAAGGATATCTTGCCATATTCAGCAATTGAATCTCATGTCCTTCTATTGAAGAAGTTGTGTGTTGTACTAATCTATAATTAATGGAAATTGAAGAATTGCTACCTGCCAGTGACAAAATTGCAGCCATATTGAAAAAACTTTGATTGTTTCGCTAAAATACCCCAATTGTATTATACATGCGAGTATTTTGTCTAATTTCGCTTCGCGAAACATCCAAACTAGCTGTTAAGCAAGTATATAGGATAATTGTTTGTAAATGAATACCAAGACCAACAGATTGTTCTTTATTGATGCCATGCGTGCATGGGCAATCCTAATGATGCTCCAAGGTCATTTCATAGATGGTCTTTTAGACCCCGTCTTTAGAGATAGAGAAAACATGGTTTTCAGTGTCTGGCAGTACTTTAGAGGTATTACAGCTCCCGTTTTCTTTACCGTTTCTGGTTTTATTTTCACATACCTGCTCATAAAGGTTCCTCAAAAAGGGTTTGAAAACCCAAGAGTAAAAAAAGGCATCCGTCGTGGATTGCAATTGTTATTGATTGGTTATTTCTTGCGAATGAACCTTTTTGGAATCTTAACCGGTGAAATTTATGATTCGTTTTATCTAGTAGATGTCCTGCATTGTATTGGCCTTTCCATATTAACACTTATTGGGGTTTATCTTTTTACTATTAAAAGAAAAAAACATCTCTTTCCAACGCTACTCTTAGGAATTACTATTGTGCTGTTCTTATTTGAACCGTTGTTTAAACAATGGACGTTTTCATTTTTACCCAATGCCATTGCAAACTACTTTACCAAAGCAAATGGTTCTGTGTTCACAATAATTCCGTGGTTGGGATATGCCACCATAGGAGGATTTATTTCTGTTCTATTTAACCGTTTCAAAGACTATAAGCACCTATATGAAGTTGCCATTAGTTTAGCGCTAGTTTTTGGGTCCATATTGATTTTCGCTTCTTCGGATTTCTTTTTATACACACACAGAATAACAGGCATACAGCTTTTTGCAGATATCTTCTTTAATAATTACCTCTTTATTAGATTAGGTGATGTGTTCGTAATCTTTGCAATTTTTATGTTGCTTCGCAAGTTTATGACCAACAAAATAGTATTGAGTATTGGTGCAAGCACCCTCTCTATATATGTAATCCATTTTGTTATTCTTTATGGAAGTTTTACGGGTTTGGGATTGTATAGATTTTTCAATCACATTTTAATTCCCCCCGTAGTAATTGCGGGTGCATTGGCGTTCATGTTTGCCTGTACATTTTTGGCTTTGAAATATGGCAAACATGAATCTGAAATCAAGGGCAACATTGCCTGGGGAATAGACTATGTGAAAAATCAAAGTATTGGCATCTACAAAGCAAGTAAACCAATACGAAAAGAAGCATTCCATAAGGCAAGACTTTTTCTACTTAGAATTTTGGGGTTGGTTAAAAACTAACTGGTTCTTCAGTTTTTCACAAAAAATAGTTAAATGCAAGATTTATAGGTTTTTATACCGACATAACTAGTGTAAATCTTGTATTATGTTTGCTGCATATAAGGTAAAAAGCTTGGTGCTTTTCTCTATTTACCTTTTTATTTCTTTCATATATCACTTTGGGAATCACAGAGCTGTTGCTGTTGAAAAAGAACCTTCAGTTAATGAAAAAGAGATTTCAGCTTATTTCTTAGATCTGTTAAATGAAAATGACTCTCGGGTAACCGTTAAGGCAATCAATTTCATTGACGAAAATTGGAAAGAAAGTTATGAAATTATGCTCTTGGAATCTTTATATTTTTCAAAGTCTCCGGCACATTCCAATAAGCTACTTAGGCTATTGGAAAAAAAAACCAACAAGCAATTTGGTTTCGATTATGACAAATGGTTTCAATGGCTTTGGAATAAGGAAGCAACATATTCTGATGCCTATTATCATTTTAAAGCAGAGCTTCATCAATTTATAGATCCTAAATTCAGAAAGTACTTTTTAGACAGAAGTGATCAATCCCTAATTAGATTGGATGAAGTACGCTGGGGTGGCGTATTTCAAGATGGCATTCCCCCATTACGCAATCCAAAAATGATAGCTCCCATAGAAGCTAATTATTTAGATGACAATGCCACCGTCTTTGGAATAGAGGTAAATGGAGATGCCAGAGCATACCCAAAACAAATTTTAGCTTGGCATGAAATGTTTGTTGATGATGTTGGCGGGGTTCCCGTTGCCGGGGTGTATTGCACCTTGTGCGGAACCGTAATTCTGTACAAAACTGAGCATAATAGAATTAACCATAGCATAGGTACCAGTGGGTTTCTGTATCGCTCCAACAAGCTTATGTATGACAAGGCCACGCAATCTCTTTGGAGTACTTTGGAAGGAGAGCCTGTTATAGGGCCTTTGGTAGGAAAAGGAATAAAACTTGATTACTTAAGTGTAGTTACCACTACTTGGAGCGAATGGAAGAAAAGACATCCAGACACCCAAGTGCTGTCTTTGAATACTGGGCACCAAAGGGATTATAGGGAGGGAGTTGCCTACAAGGATTATTTTTCAACAGATAAATTAATGTTTACAGTTCCTAAAATAGATCCTAGATTAAAAAACAAAGATGAAATCCTTGCTATACGGTTACCTGAAGAAACTAAAGATAATATGGCCATCAGCAGTAAATTCTTAAAAAAGAATGTCATTTACGCTGGTAAAATTGGCAGTATCCATTTTACAGTATTTACAGATAAAACTGGAGCGCACCGCGTCTACAAAACGAAAGGAAAAACATTTACTCATTATGATGGAGAAAGCACTGTTACAGATATGAATGGAAATAAGTGGGAAATCGCAGAAAATGAATTGATTGGTCCACGTGAACAACTTATGGAACGATTACCATCCCATAATGCTTTTTGGTTTGGCTATAAGGCCGCTTTCCCAAATGTGATATTAATAAAGTAGGGTTGCTATGAGGAGGAGGAGAGCCCTGGCTATTTCGATAGTCAGGGCTCATTGTTTTTCCTAAATATGAAGCGCTCTATCTTCAGTCGCGGCCAAGGCAGCTTCCTTAACAGCCTCCGCATAGGTAGGGTGTGCATGGCTCATACGAGCTATATCTTCAGCCGATGCTCTAAATTCCATTGCAGTCACCCCCTCTGTAATTAGATCAGCGCAGCGTGCCCCAATCATATGAACTCCTAAAACTTCATCTGTAGTTTTATCTGCAAGTATTTTTACAAAGCCGTCAATATCCATACTGGCTCTGGCACGTCCTAAAGCTCGCATAGGGAATTGCCCAACTTTATATTCAATTCCACCCTCCTTCAATTCTTCTTCGGTTTTGCCTACGGCGGCAACTTCTGGCCACGTGTATACGACCCCTGGAATTAAGTTGTAGTCGATATGAGGCTTTTGTCCTGCTATCAGCTCTGCAACCATAGATCCTTCTTCTTCCGCTTTATGAGCCAACATAGCTCCTCGTACTACATCTCCAATAGCATAAATATTGGAAACATTGGTTTGTAAATGGTCATTGACCTCTACTCTGCCCCTATCATCCAGTTTTACTCCAGCTGCTTCAGCATTCAATCCATCTGTATAAGGTCTTCGCCCTACAGAAACCAAACAGTAGTCCCCTGTAAACGTTACTTCTTGCCCTTTTTTATCATCTGCTTTTACTACAACTTCGTCGCCATTGCGTTCTACAGATTTCACTTTATGTGATAGGCTGAACTTGACTTTCTGCTTTTTCATCGCCCTCATCAATTCTTTGGAAAGCCCACCATCCATTCCTGGAATAATTCGGTCCATGAATTCCACAACAGTAACTTCTGAACCTAGACGTTTGTATACTTGTCCCAATTCAAGTCCAATAACACCTCCACCAATCACAATCATATGTTTTGGAATCTCTTTGAGTTCCAAAGCCTCTGTGGAAGTTATAATACGTTCCTTGTCAATATTAATAAATGGAAGTGAAGATGGTTTGGAACCAGTCGCAATAATTGTATGTTTTGCTTCTATGGTTTCTTTCTTTCCATCTGTCTTATCTACATTGATATGCGTAGCATCTTTAAAACTACCTACTCCCTCATAGACATCAATTTTGTTTTTATCCATCAAAAACTGGATACCTTTGGTAGTTTGATCAACAACACCCTGCTTTCTGGCAATCATCTGTTTTAAATTCACTTTGATCTCGCCTGGAATGTCAATTCCATGCTCTTCAAAATGTTTTATGGCATCTTCATAATGATGCGAAGAGTCTAAAAGGGCCTTGGAAGGGATACAGCCCACATTTAGACAGGTACCACCCAATGTGCTATACTTTTCAATAATTGCAGTTTTCATTCCTAATTGCGCGCAGCGAATTGCCGCTACATAGCCTCCAGGTCCAGAGCCAATAACGGCTACATCATATTGATTCATATCTATTTCTTAGGGATATTATTTAGTTCGATAATCAATACAAAAATAACAATGTTTATCTGAAAAGGCTTTGTTCTTTTGAGATTTGATTTTGCATCAATTTTATCACAACTGGCATTAGCTGTTAAGCTTATCTTATTTTTCTTAACATTTTTACAACTTCTGGTTATATTTAGTTTATGCGAACTATACGATTAAATAAAGAAATAGAAGTATTTATAGCAGGTATTGGGGCTGCCCAAAGCTTTTTAATGGCATTTTACAGTTTCTCCGAACGAAAAAAAGACTTTAGGAACCTTTTACTTTGCCTGTTTTTTGTCTCCGTAACACTGCGCCTCACCAAATCTATTCTTTGGGTTTATTTGGATTCTATCCCCTTATGGTTTATCGATTTTGGTTTTATAGCACATTCAATTTCAGGGCCAGCCCTGTTTCTTTACACTTTGTATTTTCTATTTCCAAAAAAATGGACATCACAAAATCTTTTACATTTTGTGCCCAGCTCCATTTTATTATTTTTCATCACCTCTCTTTCGCTAAACGGCTTTTGGAATTCTGGCGGCTATTCCTTCCTGCTTTTTCATCAAGTAACATACAGTGGTTTGGCAGTTACTCTTTTGGCTGTGCGGTTTTTATCCAAAAAGCATCAATCACCAATAGATAGAACTTCTGTTATCTGGATAACAACCTTAGTCCTTGGGACCGCTTTGTTGCAATTTTTGTATTTCTCCAACTATATTCTAGGGCTTACGCCATATTTGCTTGGGCCAGTAACCTACCTACCATTTATCTACTTTATGGCGTTTCTGGTGTTCAAGAATCCTTCGCTCTTAAAGCATGAAGCTTCAAGGAAGCATCAAAACATAAGGCTCACGGAGAAAGAACTTTTTCATAGCGCAAAACAGCTTCAATCCTTAATGAAAAATGAAAAACTATATCTAGACCCAAGTTGCACTTTGAACAAGGTTGCAAAGCAGGCAAAATTACCCGCTTACCTTGTTTCGCACATTGTGAACAATACCATTGGAAAAAGCTTCCCTGATTTTTTAAATGGGTACAGGATTGAAGAGGCAAAAAAGTGCCTGCTCCATCCAAAATACAGAAACACTAAAATTGCAAGCATTGCCTATGATTGCGGGTTCAATACCCTATCTTCTTTTAATATTGCCTTTAAAAAGTTTACTGGTGTGACCCCAACAAAATTTCAGAAGGTCAAAGCATCCGTTTAGCCTTTTATAAATCCATCAGACGTATTCACTAATCAAAAAGGATTAGAAAGCACTAATTCCCATATTCGGTTTCGAATAAAATGGGTTTTAGGCTTCTATGAAACAGTATTTAAATACTTCTATATTTCAACCGTTAAAACAATATAGCAATAAGGAACTAAGCCTTATAAGTTGTTCTTTTCTGTACTTTTTCTGCTTGCTGTGTTCCTACTTTATTTTAAGGCCCTTACGAGATGAAATGGGTATTGTAAATGGCGCCATAAACATGCAATGGCTGTTTACTGGAACTTTTGTTGCCATGCTATGTATTGTTCCTTTATTTAGTCTTTTGATGTCTAGAAATTCAATCAAAAGAGTGCTTCTTTTTTCTTACTCTTTCTTCATTGGCAACATCTTACTATTTTATCTGCTTTTTGAAATTTTTGGTGTTTCAAGAATAGTTGCCATTTCATTTTTTATATGGTTAAGTGTTTTCAACCTGTTTGTGGTTTCCTTGTTCTGGAGTTTTATGGCCGATGTATTTTCAAGTAAGTCATCTAAACGGTTTTTTGGAATAATTGCTTCCGGAGGAAGTTTGGGAGCACTAACAGGGCCGGTAATAGCAAATCACCTAAGCTCAAGATATGCTATAAGTATGCTTTTAGTAGTTGCTGCTTTCTTTTTGCTAATTGCTCTTTTATGCATTCTTGGCATTCTTAAACTGTCAGGTAAGAAACAGCATTTTAACAAAGTAATCAAAACCAATACTGTAAACGTCACAAGGCTTTTTGAGGGAATTCAAAATATAATTAAATCACCATACCTAATAGGTATTGTTGCCTTTGTTCTGCTCTATACCTCTATTTCTACCGTTCTTTATTTTGAGCAAGCGCATATTGTAGAGGAAGTGCTGACCAAGAGCACGGAGCGGATACGTTATTTTTCAAGTATTGACTTTAGGGTAAACACAATAGCCATTATTGGTCAATTGTTTTTTACCGGAAGTATTATAAAAAAGTCTGGATTATCCATGGTTCTAGCTTCCATTCCTTTTATCATGGGCATTGGATTAATAATTCTAGGGCTAAATCCTTCTTTGAGCATCATTGCAATGTTGATGGTGGTGCACAGAGCTGGAAATTTTATGTTATTGCGTCCAAGCAAAGAAATCCTATTTACCGTTTCTTCTTTTGAAGATAAATACAAAGCCAAAAATTTTATAGATACTGCAATCTATCGTGGAGGAGATGCACTTGTCGGGTGGGTTTTTGCTGGATTTGTCGCTATTGGTTGGGGATTGGGCGCTATTGCATTCCTTGCTATACCTGTTTCCTTCTTATGGAGCTTTATTGGATATCAACTTGGAAAACAACAACTAAAAAAAGAGAATGTATTAACTTTAAACAACAAGACATGAAAACAATGTACAATCGTCGGGAAGCTCTAAAAATATCATTGTTGGCAGGAATTGGGCTTTCATTCCAATCATTTACAAACCCCTTGAATACAAATGAGAAAGTAATTTCCAGAATTATACCATCTACTGGAGAAGCATTGCCAGTTGTAGGGCTTGGTACATGGCAAACTTTTGATGTTGGAAATGCTCTTGAACAACGTGAAATTTTAAGTCAGGTACTACTGGAAATGTACCGTTTAGGGGGTACCGTTATTGATTCTTCACCCATGTATGGCAGTTCTGAAAAAGTGGTCGGTGATTTAACCAGTAAGCTGGATTTTAAAAACAAGCTGTTTTATGCCACCAAAGTTTGGACCTCAGGCAAACAAGCGGGAATTCGTCAAATGGAAGCATCTATGCAAAAAATGCGGCAAGCAAAAATGGATCTAATTCAGATTCATAATCTAACAGACTGGAAAACCCATGTTAAAACATTAAAAGATTGGAAACAACAACAAAAGATACGTTATTGGGGCATTACACACTATGTGGATTCATCCCATCGCACTTTAGAAGAAATAATTAAATCTGAGAGACCTGATTTTGTTCAATTTAATTACTCCATCCAATCAAGGCATGCGGAGGAATCATTATTTGAAACTGCTAGAAAATACAATACAGCAACGATTATAAATCAACCTTATGAAAGTGGTTCATTGTTTAGATTGGTAAGAGGAAAGGAAATCCCGCAATGGGCAAAAGAACAAGACATTAATAGCTGGGGACAATACTTTTTAAAATTCATTTTGTCCAACGAAAATGTAAGCTGTGTAATTCCAGGCACATCCAAACCACACCACATGATTGACAATATGGGAGCAGGTTTGGGTAAAATGCCCAACAGTAGCTTGAGAAGCAAAATGCTTTCTCACCTTAAAACACTTTAACCTAAATTAAAAAGGAGCTAAAGGGAATTTAACAGCGCCATATCTGCCTAACCAAACACCACCAATAAGAGATAGGTTCATTCCAGTCTCAAACCATAAAGGACCATGCCATTGACCGCACATTGCGGCAAAAGACATTTTACCAATAATGAACATTGAAATGAAAAAATGGGGTAAAAAATTGTCTTTTACTACTATTAAAGTTGCAATAAATCCTGCTAAAATAGCAGATGTAAAAAGTGACATGCTACCAAGAACTAGGTCTTGTGATGAAGAGGTACAAAAACTTAAATTATCAAATAAAATATCTTCTGAAATTGTGGTGTAAAGCATCAATGACAGTCCGCCAATGATTGTTGCCAGCACCGTGAGAAAAACTCGCGTACGGGAATTCATTTGTAAAAAAGGTGTTTTTTGATTGTTGTTTGTTTCTTGATTTAATCAGAAATTAGGAATATCATCCCGATGAAACTGTTCTTTTAACACTGCTTTACGTTAAACTTTCTTAAATATAAACTGAAGTACTGTTCTTCACTTCTTTGATAGAGAATGAACTTTGAGTGCTCCCTATATTGTTTATGGCTGTTAGTTTTGTAACCATAAACTCCCTGTAATTTTTCATGTTCTTTACATTCACTTTTAAAATGTAGTCATAATCACCACTTACATGAAAACATTCTGATACTTCTTCCAGTTTTAGGATTTCACGTTCAAAACGAAGTACATTTTCTTTGGTATGTTGCACCAATTTAATGTGGCACAACACAGTGAAGTCACGTTGCACCTTTTCTTTATTGACCAGGGCCACGTAATTGGTAATTACCCCGGTGCGTTCAAGTCTCCGTATTCGCTCATAAACTGCTGTTTTGGATAATTGCAAACTGTCCGCATACTCCTTTGTAGTTTTTTTACAGTCCTCTTGGAGCAATTTCACTAGTTGTCTATCCTTTTCATCCAGTTCCATTCTGATTATTTTTCGGTTAAAACCCTGCTATTCTATCAAAAATAGAACAAAAAACTAAAAAAATTAATATTTTAAGTTTAAAATCTATATTTACTTATTATTATTGACTTTAGTTCATCATACAGGTATTTTTACTAAAAAAGTATTCAAATGGACTATAAAGCATCAGAAAACATTCAGGACTTGCAATATTTTGGTGAGTTCGGAGGCGTTAACCCCTCAATATCAGATTCATCAACTTATACCTTTCTCTCGGCAAAAACCATGTTCGATACTTTTGAGGGCAACACGGAAGGCTGTTACCTATACAGCAGACACTCCTCTCCGTCCAATCTATATCTTGGTGAGGCCTTAGCGCAACTGGAAGGAACAGAATCTGCAAATGTATATGCAAGTGGAATGGGTGCCATTAGTTCCGTAATAATGCAATTGTGTGACGCCAACGAGCATATTGTATGTAGCCGAACCATTTATGGAGGTACGTATGCATTTCTTAAAAACTTTTTGAAGAAATTCAATATCTCCACTTCTTTCATTGATATTACCAATTTGGAAATTGTTGAGCAGTCCATCACCCCAAAAACAAAAATGATTTATTGTGAAGCAGTGAGTAATCCTTTGCTTGAGGTAGCGGATATCCAATCGCTTTCTAGATTGGCAAAAAAGCACGGGATTCCATTGGTTGTAGACAATACCTTTTCACCATTAAATATAAACGCAGCCAAACTCGGAGCTGACGTTGTCATACATAGTCTTACCAAATTTATAAACGGAAGTAGTGATTGCGTGGCTGGAGCAGTTTGCGCCTCCACAGATTTTTGCCTTAGCTTAAAAGATGTGAATGATGGTGCTGGAATGCTATTAGGTAGCACATTGGACAGTCTTAGGGCTGCTTCGATATTAAAAAACATGCGAACCCTGCATGTCCGTATCAAAAAGCACAGTGAGAATGCGCATTACTTGGCAACAGCCTTTGAAAAAGATGGTTTAAAAGTTGTGTACCCAGGTCTAGAAAGCCATCCAGGACATGAGACCATGAAAAATCAAATGAATGCTGAGTACGGTTTTGGAGGGTTAATGACTTTGGACGTAGGTTCGTTAGAAAACGCCAACGCTCTAATGGAATTAATGCAAAAAGAGAAATTGGGTTACTTGGCGGTAAGTCTTGGTTTTTATAAAACATTATTTAGTGCTCCGGGTACATCTACCTCTTCAGAAATTCCCTTGGAAGAACAAGAAGAACTAGGATTGTCACAAGGACTTATCCGCTTTTCTATAGGTTTGGACAATGATATTCATAAAACATATTTAACAATGCGCTCTTGCATGGAGAAATTGGATATCCTACCAAGAAAAGCCGTTCTGGTTTAGAAAGGTGAAATCTATCAGTTTGGAGAACAAGCTTCAAAATCGTAATATTACCTTCTACCAAACTCCAATTAATGTCTGAAAAGAAGAAAAAAGCCAAATATCGCGAAGACGAAAAAATCATTGAAAATAGAGAACTGAATATTTGGGAAGCCCTAATTCCCGTTTTTGCATTGGTAGGCATGTTGGCTTACAATGTGTATGTTTTTGGTGACGATGCACTTAGTGGCTCCAACCAGTTTATTTTGTTATTGGGTGGCGCCGTTGCTGCCATTGTTGGTTTCTTCAACAAGGTCTCCTATAAACAAATGATATCTGAAGTGGCAGAAAATGTAAAATCCACTACTGGAGCGTTGCTCATTTTATTAATGGTGGGCGCACTTTCTGGAACTTGGTTGGTAAGTGGTATTATTCCGGCGATGATTTATTATGGTTTGCAAATACTAAATCCCACTATTTTTCTAGCAGCATGTGTTATCATTTGTGCAATCATTTCTATTGCAACGGGAAGTAGCTGGACAACTTCTGCGACTGTTGGTATTGCCTTAATAGGCATTGGAGAAGCATTAGGTATTTCTTTAGGAATGACAGCAGGTGCTGTGCTTTCAGGAGCCTATTTTGGAGATAAAATGTCGCCTTTAAGTGATACCACCAATCTAGCACCAGCGATGGCAGGGGGAGATTTGTTCTCCCATATTCGCTATATGACCTGGACCACGATTCCTACCATTAGCATTACCTTTTTGGTTTTTATAATTCTAGGATTCACAATAGACTCTTCAGGAGTTACAGACACGGATGCCATTCTAAAAAATATAGCCTCCACTTTCAATATTAATGGATGGCTTTTCATTGTCCCTTTAGTTGTTATCTTTTTAATTGTAAAAAAAGCCCCCCCACTATTGGCTTTATTGATAGGAACGCTTTTGGGAGGAGTATTCGCTTTGATTTTTCAGCCAGAAATAGTGACTAGTATTGGTGGTGGAACAAGTCTCAATTTTGAATCTGGTTATAAGGGCATCTTAAACGCAATCACTGTGGATACCAATATTGCCACAGATGACCCTGCTTTGAGTAAATTATTTTCATCTGGAGGAATGTCCGGAATGTTAGGGACCATTTGGCTAATTGTTTGTGCTATGGTATTTGGTGGCATCATGGATGGTATAGGAGCTTTAGAGCGTATTACGAAGTCTCTTTTGAGCATGGCAAAAACCACCTTTGGTTTGTTTGCAAGTACAGTTGGGAGTTGTTTGGCACTTAACGTAACCGCATCCGATCAATATTTAGCCCTTGTTGTACCAGGTAAAATGTTCGCCAAAGCATATAAAGAAAGAGGGTTAGCTCCAGAAAACCTGAGTAGAACATTGGAAGACTCAGGGACGGTAACCTCTGTTTTAATCCCTTGGAATACTTGTGGTGCATACCATAGCGGTGTTTTGGGTGTTGGCGTTGCAGAATATTTTTTCTACGCCATCTTTAATTGGTTAAGTCCATTTATGACCTTGTTGTTTGCAGCTTTTAGAATTAAAATAAAGCAACTGGCAACCCCAGCTAATGCATAGTGTAGTCTATAAATTCTGGTTAAATATTTTATGATAAATGCGCTAATAAGCGTTTATATTTTTACCTTCACGCCAATATAAATTTCTATAAAATGGCTTCAATAACATTAGGAGGAAACCCTGCCAATACAGTAGGTGAACTTCCATCAACAAATACAACAGCACCTAGTTTTAAGCTTACAAAATCTGACCTATCCGAGGTTTCTCTATCAGATTATACCGGACACAAACTTGTATTGAATATTTTTCCAAGTGTGGACACGGGTACCTGTGCAAAATCAGTTCGTCAATTTAACGAAGAAGCTGCAAAACTTGAAAACACAAAAATTTTATGCATTTCCAAAGATTTACCTTTTGCCCAAGCACGTTTTTGTGGAGCAGAAGGAATTGAAAATGTAGACATGCTTTCTGATTATAAAACGGGAAGCTTTGGAAAGGAATATGGTGTTGCCTTCGCCGATAGTGCATTTGCTACACTTCTCTCCAGATGCATTGTTGTAATAGACCAGAACGGAAAAATTGTACATACAGAACAAGTGGCTGAAACGGCGGACGAACCAAACTACAAGGCTGCTTTAGAAGCACTTATGAATGCCTAAAGAGTCTTTTCTAAAAAATAGAATAAAAAGTGTAGGGTATGCCATGAAGGGCATGTTCCTGCTTTTACGCACTGAGTCCAGTATTAAGATTCAGTTTGTAATTGCGTTGGTCGTAACGGGCGCAGGTTTCTATTTTAATATTTCAAACACTGAATGGATGATTCAGTTGATCGCCATTGGCATGGTCATGGGGATAGAGGGGCTAAACACCGCCGTTGAGAAATTATCTGATTTTGTTCAGCCAGAAAAAGATCCTAAAATTGGCTTTATTAAGGATGTCTCCGCTGGTGCCGTTATGATCGTATCCATTTTGGCTGGCATTGTTGGACTTCTAATTTATGTGCCAAAATTGGTTTAAGTAACATCTAGGAACGTCTTTAGCATCGTAAATTTGTAAATTAGCCCCCATATTAAAAAGATTAATGGCAAAAAAGAGGACAAAATCCAAACCTACATCCGCCAAAAAAGGTTTTTCATTAAAACTCTCGAAGCAAAATAAAATTATTCTGGGAAGTCTTTTGATTGTCCTCAGCATAGCTTTGTTTTTCTCCTTTATGTCTTTCTATTTTACCTGGCAAGAAGACCAGAGCATGCTTTCTGAGTTTAAGGATAGAAACGCTCAGGCAAGTAACTTGCTAAATAAATTTGGTGCAGGCATAAGTCATTTTTTTATGTACAAAGGCTTTGGCCTTGCCTCATTTGCTTTCCCCTTATTACTGGCAATTACAGGATTATATCTTTTTCTTGGACTTGATAGTAAGGGACTCATAGGTAAATGGATTTGGGGCTTGATTGGAATTATTTGGATTTCAGTAGCACTTGGTTTTTTTGCTGTTGAACTACCCCTTCTAGGTGGCCTGATCGGTTATGAAATGAATGATTTCCTTCAAGACTATACCGGAAAAATAGGAGTGTTCCTATTGCTTTTGTTTGTTTTGATTATAATCTTAGTGCAATTGTTCAACTTCTCTCCAGAAGGCATTGCAAACTTCTTTCGTTCCCAAAGACAGAATCTTAAATCTGATTTAAAAAAGAGCACCCCAAAGACAAAAACGCTGGTTTCAGATGAAGGAAGTATCGAATTAAGTATGGATACCGACACTCCCGTTGTTGTAGATACTTACACTCACAAAAAAGATATTCCACCCATAAAAAATGAAGCTGGCTTAGATGTCAATCTTCCAGAAGAAGATGATTTAGGCATAGCCTTGAAAGTTGAAAAAGTCACCGAAGAAAAGGAAGAGAAAGATATCAAGGCTGAGAAATTGGTCAAAGATTATGGTGAATTTGACCCAAAGCTGGAATTGGGAAATTACAAATTCCCTCCCTTAGATCTTCTAGACCCTCATGGAGCATCAGGTGGTATTACCATTAACCAAGAAGAGCTTGAGGAGAATAAAAATAGGATTGTTAGTACCCTAAAGAATTATAAAATTGGTATTGCCCAAATAAAAGCGACAATTGGCCCAACGGTTACGCTTTATGAGATAGTTCCAGAAGCTGGTGTTAGAATATCCAAGATTAAAAACCTTGAAGACGATATTGCCCTTTCATTAGCTGCATTAGGTATTAGGATCATAGCACCTATTCCTGGTAAAGGCACTATTGGTATTGAAGTTCCCAATAAGAACGCGACAACCGTTTCCATGCGATCGGTGATTGCTTCAAACAAATTTCAAAAGGCAGAAATGGAGCTTCCCATTGCCTTTGGAAAAACCATTAGCAATGAAACTTTTGTGGTTGATTTGGCCAAAATGCCCCACATGCTTATGGCAGGTGCTACTGGTCAAGGAAAATCCGTTGGATTGAATGCTGTTATCACCTCTTTGCTCTACAAAAAACATCCTGCGGAAGTCAAGTTTATTCTTGTAGATCCTAAAAAAGTGGAATTAACACTTTATAATAAAATTGAACGTCATTTCTTGGCAAAACTTCCAGATTCTGAAGAAGCCATTATAACGGACAATAATAAAGTAATCAATACCTTAAATTCCCTTTGTATAGAAATGGATAACAGGTACGAATTGCTCAAATTGGCAATGGTCCGTAACATTAAGGAATATAATGTAAAGTTCAAATCAAGAAAATTAAACCCTAATGATGGGCATAAGTTCCTTCCGTACATTGTTTTGGTGATTGATGAATTTGCAGATTTGATAATGACCGCAGGTAAAGAAGTGGAGACCCCTATTGCCAGATTGGCACAATTGGCCAGAGCAATAGGTATTCATTTAATAATAGCAACGCAAAGACCTTCGGTAAATGTGATAACAGGTATCATAAAAGCTAACTTCCCCGCTAGGATTGCATTTAGGGTTACTTCAAAAATAGATTCCAGAACTATTCTAGACGCTCAAGGAGCAGATCAACTTATAGGTCGTGGAGATATGTTGTTCACCCAAGGTAATGATGTTACCCGATTGCAATGTGCTTTTGTAGATACTCCTGAAGTTAGCAAGATTACGGAATACATAGGCTCTCAACGCGCTTATCCAGATGCACATTTACTTCCGGAATATGTAGGTGAGGATTCTGGCACGGGGATTGATTATGATATCTCGGATAGAGATGCTATGTTCCGAGATGCTGCGGAAGTTATTGTAACAGCGCAACAGGGTTCCGCCTCTCTTATTCAACGAAAATTAAAATTAGGATATAATAGAGCTGGCAGAATTATTGACCAATTGGAAGCAGCCGGAATCGTAGGACCTTTTGAAGGTAGTAAAGCAAGGCAAGTGTTGGTCCCAGACATTTATTCTTTAGAACAACTTTTACAAAACGAAAAAAAGTAAACCATGTTTAAAAAACAACTTCTTTTTATAGGAATCATGACTCTTGGCATCTTTTCTTATGGACAAAATTCTTCCAAAGCAAAAACACTGCTAGATGATGTTTATACCAAGGTAATGAGCTATGAAAATATCTACATTGATTTTAAGTCTACCTTAGAAAATACCGAAGCAAACCTTAAACAAGAAACCAATGGAAATGTTACTATAAGCGGTGATAAATATATACTTGATTATTTAGGCGCGCAGCAGTTAAATGACGGGAGAAAAGTATATACCATTGTTCCTGAAAATGAGGAAGTAACCGTTGAAGATATTAACGAGGACAACAACATTGTTACCCCGTCAAAAATGCTGACCTTTTATAGAACCGGACATAATTATGAATGGGACATCCTTCAAAATGTGGAAGGTCGAAAAATTCAATATGTGAAATTAACCCCAATTGACTCAAATACTGAGATTAAATCTATCCTGTTAGGAGTGGATATTCAGACCAAACACATCTATAAGCTTATTCAAACTGGTGAAAACAGCACCAAAACATCCATCACCGTTAATTCTTTCAAAACAAATCAGTCACTTTCAAATACCCTGTTTACCTTTGACGCGAAAAAATACGAAGACAAAGGTTACTATATCATAAGAAACTAAGGCATTGAAAATACTAGACCAGTATATTTTAACTCGATTTCTCTATAATTTCTTTAGCGCTTTCTTTATCCTGATCGTTATTTTCATCTTTCAGGGAATCTGGCTCTTTATTGATGATTTAGCGGGTAAAGGTCTGGGCATTGTCATTATCGGTAAATTTATTTTCTACTTTATCCCAACATTGGTAGACAAAGTATTGCCATTAACAGTATTATTGGCTTCCATTCTTACTTTTGGCACCTTTGCGGAAAACTATGAATTTGCGGCCATGAAAGCTTCAGGGATATCGCTGCAAAGAGGTATGCGCAGTCTTATCGTATATGTTATCCTGCTAGGTGGGGTCACCTTCTTCTTCGCCAATACGGTTATTCCAAAATCTGAACAAAAAATGTTTAACCTTAGGCGGAATATTGCCAAGGTAAAACCGGCAGCGGCCATTACCGAAGGTATTTTTAGTGATTTTGAAGGTACTGGTGAGGGAATGAATATAAAAGTGGATAAAAAGTATGGGGAACAGGACCGTTTTTTAGATAATGTAATCATCCATAAAAAAACAAAGCAAAGCGTAAACAACACGGTCATAAAGGCTAAGGAGGGTGAATTAATAAGTAGTGAAGAATCCAATATTATACAATTGGTTCTAAAAGATGGTCATTATTATGAGGAATTAAAGCCCAAAGGCAGCAAAGACAGAAAAAAACATCCGTTTGCCAAGTCCAAGTTTGAGACATATACCATCAACATAGATATTTCGGAACTAAATAATCAAGATTTAGAAGAAGACAGAAATATTACCACGGATAAGATGAAAAATGTTAGCCGTTTAATTAAGGATATTGACTCTATCGGAAAGAACAATTTGGAAAAAGTTGAAGCTTTTTCTAAAAACATTGTCAACCGTATGGGAGCGTTCCCTGAAACCAAAGTAAAGGATAGTACACTTATTAAAGCACAACTCATAAGTTCAGCGGTAAATGATACCATAAAAAACAAAAAGATTACCAACGATACTATTAAAACAGTTGATGAACTATTGACTAGCCTTCCCGAATGGCAGCATTTACAGGTAGTAAACAATGCAAAAACTACGGTATCAAGTATTCTGACCACTGTAGTCACCAAAAAGGAAGAATTACAGAAAAGATTCAAATTCTATAACAGCCATATATTGTCCTTACATAAGAAATACGCACTTGCTTTTTCATGTATCATCCTTTTCTTTGTGGGAGCACCTTTAGGGGCCATTATCAGAAAAGGGGGACTGGGCTTACCTATGGTTGTTGCTATTATGTTATTTTTGACCTATTATTTTATTGGGGTATTTGCCAGCAATTATGCCAAGGAAGGAAACATAAGCAACATTTTAGGGGCATGGCTCCCAACATTGATCATGCTTCCACTTGGAATCTCTTTAACCAGAAGAGCCACTGCAGATAAAGGCCTAATAGGATTTGGACATATTGTGGACGGGATAAAAAACCTGTTCAAAAAGAAAGAAAAAGCTTCTAAAGAATAATGGTTACCAAAGAAAAGAAAGTAGAACTCAATGCCATTGAGGATGCTATTGAAGACATCAGACAGGGCAAGGTCATTATCGTTGTAGATGATGAGAATAGAGAAAATGAAGGGGATTTTTTGGCCGCAGCAGAAATGGTTACCCCAGAAACCATAAACTTTATGGCCAAGCATGGGCGTGGCCTAATCTGCACTCCACTTACAGAAGGAAGGTGTGAAGAATTAGGACTCCATAAAATGGTTACCCATAACTCTGATCCTTTAGAAACCGCTTTTACCGTTTCTGTTGACCTTCGTGGTAATGGGGTTACCACGGGTATTTCAGCAGCAGACCGAGCTAAAACAGTCATAGCACTTACAGAAAAAAGTACTAAACCACATGAACTGGCTAGACCGGGGCATATTTTCCCATTGATTGCAAAAGAAGGTGGTGTACTGAGAAGAACTGGACATACTGAAGCAGCAATTGACTTTGCCAGATTGGCAGATCTTAAACCTGCTGGGGTGATTGTTGAAATCATGAACGAAGATGGTAGCATGGCTCGCTTACCAGAACTTATTAAAGTTGCCAAAAAGTTTGACCTTAAGATTGTTTCTATTGAAGATTTAATTGCTTACCGGATGGAGCACGACAGTCTTATAGAGCGCAAGGAAGCTTTTGATATAAAAACACGCTTTGGAGATTTTCGTTTACGGGCCTATAAGCAAACTACCAATGACCAAGTTCATATTGCTTTGGTACGCGGTACTTGGAAAAGTGGCGAGCCTATTTTGACCCGTATAAATTCTACTTTGGTCAATAATGATATTCTGGGCACTTTGACCAATAACCCTGATGAAGCGTTAAGCAAAATGTTTGATGCGTTGAATGGGGAGGAAAAAAGTGCGATGATTTTCATCAATCAAGGAAACCAAAATATGAATATATTGGGTCGTCTGGCGGAGTTTAAAAAAATACAAGCCCCTGATGGCGTAACAAAAGCGCCTAAAATTGATATGGACACCAAAGATTTTGGTATTGGTGCTCAAATTCTGCACGATTTGAATATCTCAAAAATTAGATTACTCACCAATTCAGGAAAAACGCGTCGTGTAGGTATGATTGGCTATGGTTTAGAGATTGTTGATTACGTAAATTACTAAACAACCTCTTTAATGACACCTGCCATTCTTTCTGCTCGTTGATGCACTTCATCTTCCATCCAGCTTAGCTTAATTAAGCATGAAATAGTGCGACCTATCCAATGGTCCGATGCAGAGAAATCCGATTTTGAATAGTCAGGTAAGCCATCTATAACTTCTTTGGGTAGACTACCCAACGATTTCAAATTAGTTAAATGCTCCCATTTTCGGTAATAGTGCCAATTGTTATCATACCAATAAAAACAGGCATCAACACCAGATGCACCTAAGTTTTCATGTAACTTCCTGGTGATTTCCTCGGTAGGTAAGAAAAAATTCAGAAACGAATAGTTCTCCACTCCGCCTTCTGGCACTCTTCTAAAGGTAACTTCTGGAATACTGGATAATACCTCTCTTAAAATAGTATAGTTCCGTTTTTGAATTTCTAAAAAATCATCCAACCTTGAAACTTGTGCTAAACCCACTGCAGCATGCAGTTCTGAAATTCTAAAATTGTATCCCAAAAATGGATGTTGCTCCGCTCCCCTATCGCTGCCCAAATGGTCATGCCCATGATCTGAGTATTTATGGGCATTTTCATAGTACGATTCATTATTCGTAATTAAAGCCCCTCCTTCCCCACAAGTAATCGTCTTTACATAATCAAAAGAAAAACAACCTAAGTCACCTATGCTTCCCAAAGGTTTTCCTTGGTAACTGCCACCAATAGCCTGACATGCATCTTCCAATAATAGCAAGCCGTGTTTTGTACAGATAGATTTTAATGCCACTAAGTCTGCCATAGATCCACACATGTGCACAGGCATTACAACTTTGGTACGTTCTGTAATTGCTTCTTCTACCATTTTGGGGTTAAGAGTAAGCGTATCATCAACATCAACAAGAATTGGGACTGCTCCTATGGCTAAAATAGATTCAAAACTGGCCACAAAAGTAAATGTGGGCATAATTACCTCGTCCCCTGCTCCAACTCCTGCGCTTGCCAATGCTACTGTTAGGGCAGCTGTACCGCTACTTAATAAGTGAACATGCTTTGTTTGCATTCTTTCCGCTAATGCGGCTTCCAATTCTTTTGCTTTCCAATGCCCTTGTCGGTTCCCATCAAATCCATAGCGCATCAACACTCCAGAATCAAGCACATCCTGTACTTGTTTCCGTTCGTTATCTCCAAAAAGTTCAAAACCTGGCATATAATTTTAATTTAAAATTTTCGTCGTTACGGAATCGACAAATAGTTTATGTAAAGAACCACAATTTAATTGCCATGGCAACCACCATGACCACCAAAAATGTCTTTATAAATCCATCTCCTTTTTTAACCGAGAATCTACTGGCCACCCAAGCACCTGTTCCATTTCCAATGGCCAAAATGAACCCAAGTTTCCAATTTACCTTATCATTAAAAGCAAATACAGCTAAAGCGGACAACATATAGATAAAGACCACGACCACTTTTGTCGCATTCACTCTTACCAAATTCATTCTATTGACAAAATGCATAAACAAAATCATTAAAAACCCCAAACCTGCATTAATAAACCCTCCATAAATACCAAAAAAGAAAAATACTACAATACTGAGCCATAAATATTTTCCAGTAAGGCGTTCTTGCATTTCAATGAGCTTCATTTTAGGTTTAAAAATGATAATCAAAACCACTGCCATCATTACAATGGCAAGAATCCTGTTAAATGCTTCGCCATCAATATCAACTGCAATCTTTGCTCCGATAATAGACCCTAAAAAAGCCGAAATACCCAAATAGATATTAAAAGGATATGTAGACACTCCCTTACTTTTAAAACCCGCGGTTGCCATGGCGGTCTGTATAACAATAGCTACTCTATTGGTGCCATTGGCCACGCTAGGTGGTAGTCCAAGGAAAATTAATGTTGGTAAAGAAAGTAAAGAACCTCCCCCTGCAATGGTATTGATAAAACCAACCGCAAAACCCACAATAATTAAAAGTGCATAATGGTACCATTGATCCATGGGCGTAAAAATAGTAGCTTAAATTGGAATCTTTCGACTTAAAAAAAATAAAGTGAAGAGGCTATAAAGAAATAAAAAAGGTTAGTATATTTGCACCCGCATTAGGAGAAATGGCAGAGTGGTCGAATGCGGCAGTCTTGAAAACTGTTGAGGGTCACACCTCCGGGGGTTCGAATCCCTCTTTCTCCGCTTGGGAATTGCCAAATTCCACCAGAAGCCCGTAAACATTATGTTTACGGGCTTTTTTATTTTACCCGATATCAAACTAAATCAACAAGGTACGACCGCTAACGCGGCCTTCTTGATGAACAATAAGACCAGATTTTTAGGTAGTCCAAATTCTGGTTTCATTGTTGTATGATTTTATTATATTTCCGTAGAAATCATCGAACTGCGTTTAGCGGGTTGTTATGGTCAATTAAACTGAACAATATGAAACCACTTTTTCAAATCTTACTAGGTGTCTCCATTTTATATGGATGCTCTTCTACCGAATCCTATGATGTACTTATCAAAAACGGTCAAATTGTTGATGGTTCCGGTAATGCATCCTATACAGGTGATATTGGCATAAGAGCGGATACTATTGCAGCTATAGGCAATCTACAAGGAGCAAAAAGCGAGTTAGAAATCAATGCTTCAGGTCTGGTGGTAGCTCCTGGTTTTATAAATATGCTCAGCTGGTCCGTAGACGCTTTGATAGAAGATGGTACCTCTCAAAGTGATATCAGACAAGGTGTGACATTGGAAGTTTTCGGAGAAGGGTGGTCAATGGGGCCATGGAACGAAAAAATGAAAAAAGAAGAACAGGAAAGACAAGGCGACATCAAATACGAGATCAAATGGACGACACTGGCACAATATCTGGATTTTCTGGTTGAAAAAGGTATCTCCCCCAATGTGGCTTCATTCGTAGGTGCTACAACGCTTCGGATCCATGCCATTGGATTTGAAGACCGACCACCTTCAGATGTAGAGCTTGATTCCATGCGATTGATGGTAAAGCAAGCTATGGAGGAAGGAGCCTTGGGTATTGGCTCATCGCTAATTTATGCTCCTGCATTCTATTCCAGTACCGAAGAATTAATTGAAATCTGCAAAGTGGCAGCTGAATATGATGGGATGTACATATCACATATGAGAAGCGAAGGCGGAAAAATATTAGAGAGCTTGGACGAATTGATACAAATTGCTGATAAAGCTAATATTAGAGCAGAAGTCTACCATCTTAAACAAAGTGGAAGAGCCAATTGGGACAAGTTTGATGATGTGGTCGCAAAAATTGACTCAGCTAGGTCAGCAGGTTTGCAAATCACTACGGATATGTACACGTATATTGCCGGAGCTACAGGTTTAGATGCCTCCATGCCACCTTGGGTTCAAGAAGGAGGTTATGATAAATGGGCAGAGCGGTTACAAGACTCTGTAATTCGCAAACAAGTTATAAAAGAAATGACCACTCCAACTGACGAATGGGAAAGCTTGATGCAGGCAGCAGAATCTGCGGACAAAATAATGCTAATTGGATTTAAAAATGATAGTTTGAAATACCTCACAGGTAAGACCTTAGCTGAAGTAGCGAAAATGCGAAACCTGTCCCCAGAAGAAACAGCGATGGATTTAGTGATTCAAGATGGTAGTAGAGTTGGAACAGTGTATTTTTTGATGTCAGAGGAAAATGTAAAAAAGCAAATTGCGTTACCCTATATGAGCTTTGGTTCAGATGCTGAATCTTCTGCTCCCGAAGGTGTTTTCCTTAAATCGAGTACACACCCTCGTGCATACGGCAATTTTGCCCGTTTGCTTGGCAAATATGTGAGAGATGAAAAAGTGATTTCCTTGGAGGAGGCTATCTATAAACTAACTACCCTCCCAGCCACCAATTTGAAAATCAAAAAACGTGGAGCACTAAAAGAAGGCTTCTATGCAGATTTGGCAATATTTAATCCAAATGAAATTCAAGATCACGCGACATTTGAAAAACCTTTGCAGTTCTCGACAGGTATGGTACATGTTTTTGTCAATGGAACTCAAGTACTTAAAGGTGGAGAACATACTGGTGAATTGCCCGGACAAGTGGTTAGAGGACCTGGGTATACAAATCAAAAAAGCCCACGACAATAAATAAACGGCATTAAAACGACCTTTTATTAAGGTCGTTGGAGCTTATATAAAACAAACCTAAAATTTATTGATGAAGTTTACATTAAAAAAAATAATTCACTTTCCTATTGTCAAAATAGTTTTTGGGATTACAACCTGTCTTGGAGTACTTATCGGAATTCAAAATTTAGTTACAAAACCTTTGATACATAACTTTATTGACAGCAAGCCAATTGGAGATACTATTATAAATTACATTTCTGTTGTTGTTTTATTATTTAGCTATTTTTATTTTTTCAAAATATATGAAAAAAGAGAAATCAAAGAGCTGTCTAAAACAAATTTAAAAACAGAATTATTAGGCGGTTTTCTATTTGGTTTTTTGGTTTTATCGTTGGTTATATTAATTCTTTATCTACTCGGTTACTATACTGTTGACAGTATTTCTGATTTTTCTTATCTACTAGCACCATTTTCATTTCTAGTAATCGCAGCTTTAATAGAAGAGGTTTTTTTCAGGCTGATTATATATAGAATTATTGAGAAATGGCTAGGAACTTATTTGGCTTTGATAATAATATCTATAATTTTCACAGTGCCACATTTGTTGAATGACAATGTTACAGTATTGTCTGTTCTACTATTATTAAGCTTTGGATTTGCACATAGTATAATGTATACCTATACAAAAAGATTATGGTTGCCTTTTGCGTTTCATTTAGGATGGAACTTTGCGCAACCTTTTTATGGTTCAAATCTCTCTGGAACAGAAGAAGGTCATATAATCAATTCTAATTTTGATGGACCCATTTTACTAATAGGAAGTGACTTTGGTATAGAAGATTCTATTTTGTCTATAATTTTACTACTCATAGTTTGTATTGTATTTTTGAAATTATCAATAAGAAAGAATAAAATAGAAAAAACAAGCTACAACACTGTATAAAATTAATTGCTGATAAAAGCCTACTTCTGAAAATCTTCGCAGGTTTTTAGTTTGGTGTGTACTTGCAAAGCTATGTGCTAAACCAAGCAACGAATCATATACAACACGTCGGCAGTAATTCGATGCAAAAAAGAGCTTAACAATTGCCAATTCAGCAATTCAGCAATTCACCAATAATAGCAACTTTCGAGAAGTATGTTAATTATTTGATTAAAAAAAATTGGTTTGAACTAAAATTAAGAAAATGCAGACAACAACATTTCTAACGTTTGTAGGTGATCAATGCGGAAAGGCTGAAGAAGCGATGAATTTTTACACTTCGATCTTTCCGAATTCGGAAATCAAAAGCATATCAAAATACTCGGAAGGAGAGGCTGGAGGAACACCAGAGCTTATCAAATATGGAGTATTTACATTAAATGGTACAGAGTACGGGGTTTCCGAAAGTAATTTTAAACACGCTTGGTCATTTACACCAGGAGTATCACTGTTCGTTGAATGTGACTCAGAAAACGAGATGCAAATTTTATTTGAAGAACTTTCTTCAAATGGAGGCCAAATTATGGTTCCTCTTGATAACTACGGTTCGGGGAATTATGGCTTTGGTAAAAAATTTGGATGGTGTGAAGACAAATATGGTATTTCATGGCAACTGAACCTTTCAGAATAATTTCAAATTTTAATATAAGCCGCACGGATACATCTGAAAACCAAGTGCTTTCACAAATTGCAAAAAACGCTGAAGCTACCCAAAATCCATAATTTAGGTGGTAACAATGTGTATGACCTATACGATATGATTTTTTCCATAATGGGATTGATTATGGTATATTCCATTTTGTTGTACACCAAACCTATGATTACTATTGAAAAATAATCAAAAAGAAAAAAGATGAAGGAACCAAGTGCTATACATCCTGACTTTCTCAATTTTTTAGAATTAAAAGACCCCCATTTGATAGAGCTATTTATAGACTTAAGGGTATTTATCCTTGAAGTTTACCCTGATGCCAATGAATTGCTATATCACACGCATGCCTTAACATCCTTATTTTCCATTTCCGAAAAAATGTCGGATGCATTTTGCATGATACCAATATATACCAATCACTTGAATTTAGGTTTTAACAAAGGAACCATAATCGAAGATAAGCACAAACTGCTCACAGGTACTGGGAAATTGATTAGACACATTCCCATAAAAGCCGTAAGCAATTACCGCAATGAAAAAGTAAAGGATTTGATTAAAGCAGCGGTTAATTTAGCTATTGAAGATATGGACAAACCAAGCAAATCAAAGGGGGAAATAATATCAAAAATAAAAACCTCAAAATAAGCTAGTTCATTACAACGTCAAGATCAGTTATAGCTTACATAACTAAGCACAGAATAATAAAAGCCAAGTTATTCGAAGAAAAAAATCTCCTAGAATTTCTCTTTACAGTCTAAAAACATAAAATGTTTAACTAATATTAAAAATGGTTAAACATTTTGTATCTTTGTTTTATCTTAAGAAGAAGAAACAGATTAGAAATAATTTCAAAAACCCCCAGAAAATATGTTCGGATTGTTCAAAAAGAGAACAGAAAAAGAAAAATTGCAAGAACAGTACGCAAAACTTTTAAGAGAAGCCCATGGATTCTCAACATCAAATAGAAAACTAAGTGATCAGAAAACATTTGAAGCAGAGGAAATAATGAAACAAATTGATCAACTGGTCTAATATCATCAACTTAAATGGGATATGAAAAAAAGCCAGACAACGTGGTATTTGACCAAGGGAGTCAAAAATACGACGCTGCTTTAAAACCTTATGCAACAAATGTTGGTGCACCCGTCATTACCGCGACAGATAGTATTGCCTGGAAAAATAGAAGCATCAACAAAGTTAACCATAAGGTTAAAACCAAATATTTAGAGCTTAAGGCTGAGTATGAAAAAATGATACATGAATTTGAGTATAACCAACTCATTTTCAATGCTAAATTTAGTTTTGAACCTATTATTGGGGAAGTCTACCATCTGTATGAAAGAAATAATACAGAATCTTTTTTATCTCTTATAGCGCCTAATCAATGTAATTTTAATATTCTCGGAAGTTTTTATTTAAATGCAGATCAGATCTGGGAAAAAGTGACATCTCTCGATGACAAGTAATGAATCGTTCACCGAAAGAGAGTTAGATCGTATAATAGAAATGGCGTGGGAGGATCGCACCCCTTTTGAAGCAATTCTTTTTCAATTTGGACTTCAAGAAAAAGATGTCATCAAACTCATGCGGGAGAGTCTTAAAAATTCCAGTTTTAAACGTTGGCGAAAACGCGTAAATAGTGGAGTCAGTCAAAAACACCTAAAAAAACGTAACCCAGACATCAACCGTTTTAAGTGCTCAAGGCAAAAGGCTATTTCTGGAAATAAAATCAGTAAGCGTTAATGACTAGTACTTTGGAAGACAATCTCAAAAATAAAAACCTTAAAATAAGCTAGTTCATCATATCAGGTCTACAAAATGTGGCAAAGTCTTAAAACAACAGTAATTACCATATATAAACGAATTAGTAAACTGAAAATAAAGTCAGTTGAAACCCATACTACTTTTAACGGGAACAAATTTCTGAATATCTTTAGCAAATCATTCTTATTTATCAAAAATGAAGTGCAAGTTACTTTCTATAATTGTATTATTTATACTTCTCGGGTGTGCCAATACAGCGCCCAAGGAAATCTATAAATCTGATAGTTTAATTATAACAAAACTAACAGATAACACCTACATACACACATCCTATTTGAAGACCGAGAGTTTTGGAAAAGTTCCTTGCAACGGACTGGTATATAAAAATGGTTCCGAAGCCATAATTTTTGATACTCCCACAACAGACTTGGTTTCAAAAGAACTTATAGCGCAGTTAAAAAACAATTTCAAAGTAACCGTAAAAGCCGTAATAGTAACCCATTCTCATGATGACTGTCTTGGAGGTCTAAATGCATTTCATGATGCAGAAATACCATCTTTTGCAAACCAATTGACAATTGAATTTGCAAAAGAAGCGGATAGCACAGCAATTCCTCAAAACAGTTTTCAAAATGAACTTATAACTAAAGTAGGTGATGAAAGTGTTGTAACTGTATTTATGGGTGAAGGCCATACAAAAGACAATATTGTAGGCTATGTGCCAACAGAAAAAGTGCTTTTTGGAGGATGCTTGGTAAAAGGACTAAACGCTGGTAAAGGCTATATTGAAGAAGCCAATGTAAATGAATGGCCAACTACTGTTCAAAATGTAAAAAACAGATTCCCTGAACTACAATATGTAGTTCCCGGTCACGGAAAACCAGGTGGTATAGATTTGTTGGATTACACGGTTAAGTTGTTTTCCAATGTAAAACAGCAATAGTCCGGTAATAAATGGAAATGAAAGAAACCCGTATTAATAAATATCTAAGTGAAGTAGGATATTGCTCCAGACGTGCCGCAGATAAACTTATAGAGCAAGGTAGGGTGACCATAAATGGAAAAGTGCCTGAAATGGGCACCAAAGTAAACCCTAAAGATGAAGTAAGAGTTGACGGAGAGTTAATTTCTGAACCCAAAGAAAAACCTGTTTACCTAGCTTTCAATAAACCCATTGGCATTGTTTGCACCACTGATACCAGGGTTGAAAAAGACAACATCATTGATTTTATAAATTATCCAAAGCGAATTTTCCCTATTGGCAGATTAGACAAACCAAGTGAAGGTCTCATTTTTATGACCAACGATGGGGACATCGTGAACAAAATTCTTCGTGCAAGAAACCATCATGAAAAGGAATACTTGGTTACGGTAAACAAACCTATTACCTCAGAGTTTATAAAGAAAATGCAAAACGGAGTACCCATTTTAGATACGGTCACCAGAAAATGCAAAGTGGAACAATTAAGTTCAAATCAGTTTAAAATTGTACTAACACAAGGTTTAAACAGGCAAATTCGTAGAATGTGCGAGTACTTGGACTACCGTGTCAAGAAGTTAAAACGTGTCCGTATCATGAATGTAGACCTAGATGTTCCTGTGGGTAAATGGCGCCACTTAACAAACAATGAACTTATGGAAATCAATAGATTGGTATCCGATTCTTCCAAGACCCACTACTAAGAAAAACATAGCCATTTTAAGGAATTGTGTTCCCAATCAAGCGGGTTTGTAGTTAAAAGCACAACTGAAACTATCATGGCATGAGCGGTTTAGCAGCAGATGATGTCGGTCAAAATGCAAAAAACATCGTTAATCAACATAATGCGCTTACACACATGTTAAATTGTTAAAATATTTTCGATAAAATACACTTTTTTATCGTTAAAATTCAAAACCTATGAAAAATTGATAAGTAATCCTCAAAAATCTTTCCTCAACTTTGTCATGTATTAACCCCCAAATCCCAAAATCATGACACGCATATTAACCTACAGTTTGACATTAATTATCGGTTTGTTTCACATGAATCAGATTACAGCACAAAATCCGATGAAACTTGAAACCAGTAAAGAAGCCATCAAAATAAATAACGGTAATGGTCATTTATCAACACTTGAAGGTTATATTCCTTCCAAGTCAATGACCAAAGATGGTAAAACGGCTTACTTCAGCCAATCCAGTGAGCAAAAACCATTATATGGAGTGTTTTCAAAAAAGGAGCAAATACACGAAATCTATCGTGCTGAAAAAATAAATGGTAAATGGAGTAACATTACCAAGTTAAAGGTATGCCCAAAATACGCTTCTGCCAAACACCCAACTGTTTCAGAAGATGGCAAACGTCTTTTCTTTGCCTCCAATATGAGAGGTAGCTATGGAAAATATGATATCTATGTAGCCGATATCAAGGCGGATGGAAGTTTAGGTGTATCAAAAAACCTTGGGCCAAAGGTAAATACCAAAGAAGATGAATTATACCCCAATATATACAATGGCACCCTTTTGTTCTTTGCCTCTGAAGGCCGAGATGGATTTGGAGGTCTGGACCTCTATGCTTCTCAAGTATCATACAACACCCTTACTCCTTCTGTAAACCTTGGAAGTCATATTAATAGTAGTAGAGATGATTACGCCATACAACTTGATCTAGAAAAAGGAGAGAGCTATGTGGTATCCAACAGAGGAGAAAACCACACTATTGAACAAGTGACCATCGCCTATAGAAGGCAATCTATGGATAATACCATGGTAGCTTATAGTGATGAAAATCTTAAAACAGCACTAAATGCTGAAACTTCAAACGAGTACACCAGCACTTCCTTTGAAGATTAAAAAAAATAGATCGGTTCATTACCTCAGGGTTAATCTGATTTTGTCAAATATCGAGATGCTATAGTTGACCTATGATGAACTAAACAGGGGGAACTGAAGTTTATCATAGAAGCGGGTTGTATTATTTCATTCGGACCGATTTACTAAAAATAGGATGCTCCAATAGGGCATCCTATTTTGTTATATACGGTTAGGTGACTATTTGATTTTTAAAGCTTTACATCGATTCTCTTTACGCATATTTCATTTGTTATAATAGAAATAGAAAAGTGCATTTGAACGAAAAAAGCCACAAAAAGTTCTTCTGAAAGAAAAAATAGCCTAATTTAATTTTCGAAATAATACAAGATCCCAAATCTTATACCTATGAAAAAAGCTACAATTCTCAGTGCTACATTAAGTCCCCCTGGCCAAATAAGGGTTCTTTTTTAGCACTCCAAAAACTCTTTCTACACCACTTTGATTTAATCCTTTACAGGATTGTTATCAGCATGTCCATCTAGGGCATCGGTGAAGCTTATCATTGCGTTCCAAATCAATATTCTGAAACGCAACCGCTTTTCCTATGTATTCCCTTATTCGGATATGGCAGACAGGATACATCTTGCCTTAAATTAAGGTAAAATGAAGACAAGCAATGACAAAATCAGATAACCCAAATCTAGTAAACATGAAAACTAACCCTTTAAAAATCGCGATTATTGATAGTGATGAAAAATTGCACCCCCTTTATAGATTTTACTTTAGCGATGAGTCGCGCTATCAATTAGTAGAAATATATACCTCAGTAAATAAATTTATGTGCCGTTCAGCAAAAACTGACCCCGATATTGTTGTTTCTGAAGTTAATCTGACCGGAATCTCAGGAATTGATGGAATATCGTATTTCAATAAGCAAAGTGAAGCTCCTAAAATCTTAATGACAAGTCAGAAATGTGATTTCAAAATTATAAAAGAAGCTTTTAAAAAGGGAGCGGACGGCTTTTTGACCAAACCTTTGACCAAAAACCGGTTCTTTAATGCTTTAGAGGAGTTACATCATCATGGAGTGGTCTTGGAACATGATATTGCCAGGAAAATCATCCACTCTTTTCAGATAAAAACTTTTGAGAGGTTTTCAAAAAAGGAAAATCAAATTATTGAGCTCCTCACTCAAGGATATACGTATAAAATGATTGCGGATAGGCTCTGCGTAACACCAAGCGCAGTGAATTTTCACATTCAGAATATTTATGTAAAACTTAATGTGAACTCGAAAGCCGAAGCTTTGAAGAAGCTTCAAGAGATGGAAATACGTCAATTGAACGCAGCGTAGCCAATCCTTTTAAAATAAAAAAGCCCGCAAATTGCGGGCTTTTTTATTATGTATTTTGAAAATTTACTTCACTTCTTCAAAACCTATCCTTCGACTTTGCTCTGGATAGGCTACTTGACTTCTTCGAAGTCTACGTCTTCTACGTTGTCACCTTCAGCACCACTATCACTTGCTCCTGCATCACCTGCAGTTGCATCCTCAGCTCCATTGGACTGCGCAGCGTCAGCTTGTGCTTTGTACATTTCCTCTGAAGCCACTTTCCATGCTTCATTGATTTTTTCCAAAGCTGGCTCAATTATCACCAAATCTTTGGTTTCATAAGCCTTCTTGAGTTCTTCCAAAGCCTCTTCAATTGGCTTTTTCTTATCATCAGATAATTTATCACCAAATTCTTTAAGTTGCTTTTCTGTTTGGAAAATCATTCCATCAGCTTCATTCAACTTATCAGCAGTTTCTTTCACTTTTTTATCCGATTCAGCATTAGCTTCCGCTTCTGCTTTCATTTTTTGAATCTCTTCTTCGGTCAAGCCAGAAGAAGCTTCAATACGAATATCCTGTGTTTTGTTCGTAGCCTTATCAGTTGCAGATACCTTTATGATACCGTTTGCATCAATATCAAAGGTTACCTCAATCTGAGGAGTACCTCTTTGTGCAGGTGGAATACCATCCAAATGGAATCTACCAATGGTTTTGTTATCCTTAGCCATAGGGCGCTCTCCTTGCAGCACATGGATTTCAACTGAAGGTTGATTATCCGCAGCAGTAGAGAATACCTGAGATTTCTTCGTTGGAATTGTGGTATTAGACTCAATCAATTTGGTAAAAACACTACCCATAGTTTCAATACCAAGAGAAAGTGGTGTAACATCCAATAACAATACATCTTTAACATCCCCTGTCAATACTCCACCCTGTATTGCTGCACCAACGGCTACCACCTCATCAGGATTCACTCCCTTTGAAGGTTTTTTACCAAAGAATTTCTCAACAGCTTCTTGCACCGCTGGGATACGTGTGGAACCACCAACTAAGATGATTTCATCAATATCACTTTTTGAAAGCCCTGCAGCTTTTAAAGCTGTCTGGCAAGGTTCGATAGTTCTTTTTACCAAATCATCTATCAACTGCTCAAATTTTGCGCGTGATAGTGTTCTTACCAAGTGCTTAGGGCCAGAAGCAGTAGCCGTAACATAAGGTAAGTTTATTTCGGTTTGTGGAGAAGAAGACAATTCAATTTTTGCTTTTTCAGCAGCCTCTCTTAGTCTTTGCAATGCCATGGCATCTTCACGCAAATCCATTGATTCGTCTTTTTTAAACTCTTCAGCCAACCAGTCAATAATTTTTTGATCAACATCATCACCACCTAAGTGCGTATCTCCATCTGTTGCCAATACTTCAAAAACGCCGTCGCCTAATTCAAGAATGGAAACATCATGTGTACCACCACCAAAATCAAACACTACTATTTTTTGGTCTGTGTCTTTTTTGTCCATACCATAGGCCAAAGAAGCCGCAGTAGGTTCGTTTATGATTCGTTCTACAGTTAAACCAGCTATTTCACCAGCTTCCTTTGTAGCTTGTCTTTGCGAATCATTAAAGTAAGCAGGTACTGTAATAACCGCTCTTGTAACATCTTGACCCAAATAATCCTCAGCAGTTTTCTTCATTTTCTGAAGAATCATTGCTGACAATTCTTGAGGAGAGTACATGCGCCCATCAATATCTACTCTTGGAGTGTCATTATCTCCTTTAACCACTTTATAAGGAACTCTTTTTGCCTCTTTAGAAGATTCTGAGAATTTGTTTCCCATAAATCTTTTGATGGAATAAATCGTGTTGTGAGGATTTGTTACTGCTTGTCTTTTTGCAGGGTCACCCACTTTTATCTCTCCGCCTTCCACAAATGCAATTACAGAGGGAGTTGTACGCTTACCCTCAGCATTTGGGATTACTACGGGTTCGTTTCCTTCCATCACAGAGACGCAGGAGTTTGTTGTACCCAAGTCTATACCTATAATTTTGCTCATTGTATCTAAAGTTATATATATTGAAAATTCATTTTTGTCTCGCTCTAAAAATGTCAATGATTATGCCATGTCAAAGAATATGACAAGGTGTCATCTTTTAAAAAACAGAAGGATAGTATTAATTACATAATGCCTCTTTATCTTTAGCCCCATATAATACCCAAACCATGGAATGTATTAGTGTTTTTGACATGCTCAAAATTGGCGTAGGCCCCTCAAGCTCACACACTTTGGGCCCGTGGAGAGCTGCAGAGCGTTGGATCAGCGAACTCAAGGAGCAAGAAATTTTTGAGTCTGTTCTTAATGTCAAAGTTTACTTGTATGGGTCACTGTCCCTCACCGGTAAAGGTCATGCCACGGATATTGCCGTAGTCATGGGATTGTTGGGGAGCAATCCCGAAACCGTACCTACTGAAAGCATCGGCAATGTGATTTCTGATTTAAAAGCTGAAAAACAACTTCATTTTGATGGCATAAAAAAAATACCTTTTGATTTCACCAAAAACATCATCTTTAAAAAAGAGTTTCTTCCCTTTCATTCTAATGGTATACAGTTCGAAGCAGTTTTGTCATCTGGCAGTTCCATGCTAGAAACATACTATTCTATTGGTGGAGGATTTGTAGTGAAGGAAGAACTCCTCCATTCCAAAGAAAACAAGGCCGTATTCAAAACTTTTCCTTGCCCTATAAAAACAGGTACCGAACTACTCCATTATTGTGAAGAAAAAAACAAGTCTATTTCTGCCATTGTTCTAGAAAATGAACTTTCACTTAGAACAGATTCGGAAATTGATATAGAATTACAAAGGATTTGGGATACCATGTTGGAATGCATGTATTTGGGTTGTCATACTGAAGGCATATTACCAGGTGGACTAAATGTCCGAAGGCGGGCCTTTGAAATGCATGAAAAACTAAAAGGCGAATTCCCCTACTCCAATCCTCAGGAATGGCTGCAAACTATCCGAAAAACAGAGGTTAAGTTTAGACAAATTCTTAAATGGGTGAGTTGTTTTGCACTTAGTGTCAATGAAGTAAATGCCTCTTTAGGAAGGGTGGTTACTGCACCCACCAATGGAAGCGCAGGGGTCATTCCTGCAGTTTTAATGTATTATATGGTCATTGAAAATCATAAAGCAGATTTTGAGCACATCAAAAAATTCTTGTTAGTAGCGGGCGAAATAGGAAGTATCTTTAAAAAAGGTGCTACGATATCCGCTGCTATGGGTGGGTGCCAAGCTGAGATAGGTGTTTCATCTGCAATGGCTGCTGGAGCATTAACCGAACTGCTGGGTGGTTCACCAGAACAGGTCCTAGTTGCAGCGGAAATTGCTATGGAACATCATTTAGGGCTAACCTGTGACCCTATTGGCGGATTGGTACAAGTTCCTTGTATTGAACGAAATTCCATGGGAGCCATTAAAGCAATCAATGCCGCGGAATTGGCCCTGGATACAAATCCAAAGGAAACCAAAGTACCGTTGGATAAAGTAGTAAATACCATGTGGGAAACTGCAAAGGATATGAGTTCCAAATACAAGGAAACTTCAGAAGGAGGATTGGCAGTTGGGGTGTTCTTAAGTGATTGTTAATCTAAATCTCTGCATGGAAAATCAAAATAATTTCAATCAACAACCAAACAACCCATTACATGGTGTAAAATTGGTAGATATATTGGAGCTGTTAGAGGAGCATTATGGATGGGAAGAGTTGGCAAATAGAATTAATATCAATTGTTTCAAAAAAGACCCTTCAATAAAGTCCAGTCTTAAATTTTTGAGAAGAACTCCATGGGCTAGAGATAAGGTAGAGCAGCTCTATCTTAAATTGATTACTGGTAAGTAATACAGCAAAACATACCAAAATATATTAAGAACAAGCATATAGAACATCTTTATTGCTAACATCCCATAACTTTTGTTACCTTACGCCCTGATTTGCAACCAACTATTGGTTACAATTATCCATTCAGACCTACGGCGCCGTGATTTCCATCTCCCGAGACAGCACCGTAATATTGACACATTAAGCACTATTTGATTCCCCCGCTAGAACAAAAAGGAACATTTTATTTACTCTATTCAATTCATGAGACATTCAAAAAAGGTATGGTTGGCAGTAAGCACAATTCTGACCGTCTGTTTATTTGCCTGTAAAAACAAAAAACAAAACCCCGCATTAGCCTCCATCGACCTTAAAAGAGGAGAACTCCTATTATGCAGCACAGAAAGTTTTGGGGAAGTAAATTTTTCATTATCCTGCAGTTATGAGACCAGAGCTACGTTTGATTTAGCATTGTCATTGTTACATTCTTTTGAATATGCCGAAGCTGAAAAAGCATTTGTGAAAGTAATCGATATGGATCCAAATTGTGCCATGGCATATTGGGGCGTTTCAATGAGCATCTTTCAATCGCTTTGGATGCAATCTGACCTTAGTTATTTAGAAAAAGGTGAGAAACTCATAAAATTGGCAAACAAACTACCTAAATCCGATTTGGAAAAGGATTATTTGGATGCGATTAGCGTCTTCTATACAGATTGGGAAAATATTGACAAACTGACTAGACAGAGAATGTATGAAAAGAAAATGGAAGAGCTGTACCATAAACATGAAGGGGATACCGAAGCTGCAGTTTTCTATGCATTGGCTATCCGTGCCGCTGCGGACCCCAATGATAAAACCTATTCCAGACAGAAAAAATCAGGAAAAATCCTAGAAGACCTCTTTGTGGAACAACCCAACCATCCAGGTATTGCACATTATATTATTCATAATTACGATTATCCAGAACTTGCAGCAAAGGCATTGACCACAGCAAGACGTTATGCCGAAATTGCACCAGCTTCAGCACATGCACAGCATATGCCATCACATATATTTACACGTTTGGGGCTTTGGGACGAATCTATCAACACAAATCTAAATTCTGCATCTTCTGCAACCTGCTACGCAGAAAGTGTTAATCCAACTGCAAGTTGGGCACAGGAAATTCATGCAGTTGATTATTTGGTATATGGCTATTTGCAGATGGGAGACAATCAAAAAGCAGCCGAACAATTGAAGGAAATGCAAGAAGTAAAAGAAGTTTTTCCCAAAGACCACTTTGCTGCCACTTATGCTTTAACCGCAATGCCCGTTAGAATGGCTTTAGAGAACAAAAACTGGGAGCAGGCCTCTAAACTTGAATTACCAACGATTAACTTTCCATGGGAGAATTTGCATTGGGAAAAAGCCATGTTACATTTTGGCAAAGCATTGGGTTATTCCCATACTGCGGATGTAAAATCAGCAGAAAATGAACTAGTATCCTTAGAGACATTGCATCAAAGTCTTCTAGATTCAAAAGAGGTGTACAAAGCCGGTCAAGTAAATGTACAAATACATTCCGCCAAAGCTTGGATTGAATTGGCAAAAGGCAATAAGGATAATGCGCTTGTTTTGATGGAAACAGCTTCTAAATTAGAAGGTGAAACTTCAAAACATGCGGTGACTCCAGGTGAAGTATTACCCGCTGATGAACTTTTGGGCGATATGCTCTTAGCTCTAAACAAACCTGTTGAAGCACTAGAAGCTTATGAGGTAAATTTAAAAGGGCACCCTAATAGGTTTAATGGTGTCTATGGTGCTGCAATTGCAGCAAAAAAATCAGATAATAATGAAAAAGCAATATATTATTTTAATCAACTTATTGAACTCACCAAAAGTTCTAATAGTGAACGACCTGAAATAAAAGAGGCCAAAGCATTTGTCCAACAATATGCAAGCTGATTTTAATCCAAAGTATTAAGAACACATTATAATAAGAACATCATGAAAACAAAATTAGGCCTGGCCGTAACAGTGTTAGGAGTATTAGTATCGATTCATTTTTTGACCAAGAACAATTCTACGGGAACACCCAAAAACTATCAGAAAGCGTCTTTTAGCTTTATTAAATGTACACCCACCAAGTATTTATTAGAGGTAGTGGATTCTACACAACAGATTTCTCCTCTTTTTGAAAATTTGGGAGATTTGAGTTTTGCAATCACTACCAAAAATGATAGAGCGCAAACATTTTTTAATCAAGGATTAAAACTCACCTACGCTTTTAACCATGCCGAAGCCCATAGGTCATTTATGGAAGCCTCTCGTTTAGATCCAAAATCCGCGATGACCTTTTGGGGTCAGGCTTATGCATTGGGTCCAAATATAAATGACCCTGTGCCGCTGGATGATCGAAAAATAAAAACGAATGAGGCTATGGCCAAGGCCAAAAATTTAATAACTAGCGCCACACCCAAAGAAAAAGCTTTAATAAATGCTTTGACCTCAAGATATAGTGAAGATTTGACCAAAGATATAGAGGAGCTAAATACAGCATATATGAATGCTATGGCCGAAGTGCTAGAAGAATTTCCAGAGGACGCAGATGTACAAATTCTTTATGCAGCTTCAGTTATGAATACTGTACCATGGAATTATTGGGATGAAGAAGGGAATCCTTCTCCAAACATCGCTGAGGCTAAAGCAGCACTTGAAAAAGCCATGGAAATAAATCCAAACAACCCCGGAGCGCACCATTATTATATTCATATGGTTGAACTCCCAAAACCAGATTTAGCAGTTGCAAGTGCTGACAAGTTAGGAGGGTTAATGCCAGCCGCGGGACACATTGTGCATATGCCATCACATATTTACATTCGGGTTGGGCGTTATTTGGATGCAGTAACTGCCAATCAAGCAGCAATTCTGGCGGATGAGGACTATATCTCGCAATGTTATTCGCAAGGGTTATATCCTTTAGGGTATTATCCCCATAACATTCATTTTCTATGGTCTGCAGCTAGCTTACTTGGTGATAGTGATATTGCCATTGATGCCGCTAAAAAAACTGCTGAAAAAGTGCCTGTTGGCGAATTTGTAACCATGCCTTTTCTACAGGATTTTGCCGCTACCCCAATGTTGGCATACACTAGATTTGGTAAATGGAATGAAATTTTGACCATACCCGCACCTAACCCAGAAATTAAACATTTGAATTTGATACGGCATTACGCTAGAGGAATTGCCTTTATCCGTAAAGGAAACAGTAAAGAAGCCCAAGAAGAATTGGATGCGATTGAAACATTGAAAAATGATCCAGAATTGGCAGATTTGGTAGCTACCGCCAACAATGCATCAATTCATTCCGCCAATATAGCGTATGAAGTTGTAGCTGGGGAATTGGCTGCATTGAACGGTGACACTTCCAAAGCAATAAAACACCTTGAAAATGCTGTAGAATTTGAAGATGGTCTTACCTACACGGAACCAGCGGCATGGCATATACCAACAAGGCAAAACTTAGGAGCTATATTAATGAAAGCCAAAAAGTATGAGGAGGCAGAAAAAATATACAAAGAAGATTTGGATGTGCTTAGACAAAATGGATGGTCATTAATGGGTTTGCACAACAGTTTGAAAGCTCAAGGAAAAGTGGATGAAGCAGAGGCCATAAAACAAGAATTTGATAAGGCCTGGGAGCATTCAGATATTGAAATTGAAACGTCAATCCTATAATAAATGACATTGCTTAAAAAATTCGGACAATCAAAACTACCAGTGGCCTTTATTGCTATTGGTGTTTTGGTTGTTGTTTATTTAATTTTTCAAGAAAATTCAGAATTGCCCGTTTTTGGCCCTAAAGATTTCAACCCAGAATTAGTGGATGTTAGTCTGCAGAATGTTGAAAATCATCATATCGTCGCCGACTTTAAATTGACAAACCAGAATGGAGAGCTTATTACGCAGCAGGATTATGATAATAAGATTTATGTAACTGATTTCTTTTTTACCCGCTGCCCAAGTATCTGCCCCATTATGTCAAACAATATGGAAAAATTGCAACAGGTTTTCTTGAATAATGATGATGTCATGTTTTTATCCATGTCTGTTACACCAGAAATGGATAGTGTTCCTGTTCTAAGAAAATATGCCAATAACAAAGGGGTCATAGATTCAAAATGGAACATCACAACAGGCGACAAAAAGCACATATACAATTTGGCCCGTAAAAGTTATTTTGCCGTTGTAGACCAAGGTGATGGCGGTTTGCAGGATTTTATCCATACCCCCAATTTTATACTAGTGGACAAGACCAAACAAATACGAGGAGTTTATGATGGAACCAACAATGATGAAATCCTTCGATTAATTGATGATATTAATATTTTATCGAATTAATCATTTAACCTTTTTAAACCGCTATTTAAAAGATAATACAAAAGATATTTTGAAAACGTTCTTGATTTTTATTTGTAGGATTAAGCCGGTAGCGAATCTTAGGGCATTACTTAAACAATTAATAGATAGATAGGGGCAGGTATTTTACTGATTACTATTCTGCATTGGCGTAAAACGTAAAATCATAGTCTTCAGAAATTGGAATTTCATAAAGCGTCTTTGTCTTTCCATGCTCTTTTTCAAAAACAACCAATTTTCCTTTTTCTTGCACCACTTTCCAACTTACATTTTCTTCTTTGGCATCAATGTAAATAATATCTCCAATACCAAACCTTTTACTTGATTTCCCTATTGATGTTTCCACATTCCCTTTAATTTCATTTCGCAAGGAGCAACTAACACCAAGTCTAGAGGTTTGATTTTGGAAGGTCATTTGATAATCACGGGTAGAGGATAGTATATTAAAATCAAAAATTACGCTGATTCGTTGTTGTTTTTGCGGGCCGTATATTGGAAAACTTGGAAAAGTAACTTCATCTATGATTACATCTTCAAAAGGAGGTAAAAAGGCCACATTTTCAACAGCCCATTTTTCATGCCTTTTGTTAAGGTTTAGAAATTTAAGCCTCACTTTGCCCCCGTCGACAGTTTCCAAATCGAGGTCAACTCTTTTTTTATCACCCCAAAGACTACGTTGCTTTAACTCAAAAGTTGAAAAATAATCTTCACCTAAATCGCCAATTGTCTCTATTTCTAAAATACCTTCTGTTTCATAGGCAGTACCAAAAATAAAACTGACACTGTTACTACCCGTTTGACATCCATTACCATGGTTGGCTAATACCCAATTTTGGGGCCAATTATTTAAGTAAAGGCCGAAATCAGGTAAATAGAGTGTTCTTGGCTTTTCTTGAATCTTTTCTTTTTGGGTTTCAGCTAGCAAAACCAGCTGTTTTTCATCATTTTTCTTACAACTAAGGTTAAGTATAAAAAGATAAACCAAAAAGAGCAATCTATAATTCATAATCGTCACTTGATCAGTATCTTTTTCAAACTTAAATTAGGGATTAATATTGCGTTTGAACCGAAAAGAGACAATTTTTATTTTTTTGAGCTATTCTTCAAGACAACCTGCCTTACCCCTTGTATCGATTAGATAAATAATCTTCCATTCCCCATCAAAATTGATAAGCTGAAAAGAATTTATGCCACAATGACTAAACTTGTCATTCAACCAAAATTCATAACCTACCCAAGCGTTAGCCATCGTTCTATCCACTTGGATTGAAAATGAGGTCAATTTTTCTTCAAAACTTATACTATCAGGAATGCTGGTTATGGATGTTATCAGTTTTTTAATTTTTTCTGTCTTGAACAGCGTTTTTCCTTGCTTGTTCCTTGCTGTAGTTTGAAGCACTACATCATTAGCCAGTGTACTTTTGATAATCATGGAATCTTGTTTATGAAAACCATCAAAAAAAGTTTCCACAACATCCTTAACTGCTTGCTTGTCATATTCTGAAGCATTTGGACCTTGCGCATTCACTTTAATAAAAGTGATAAGTATGACCAAGAAGATTGATTTTTTCATTTTTCTAGTTTTTTGATTAGAACCCAAATTAAACAAATCTGCTTACATTTAGCCATCAAAAGCAAACCAAATGTCAGTTGCCAAAAAAGAGTACAAAAGGGTCACAGTAAAATCCCTGATCGAAATGAAACAAAACGGTGAGAAAATTTCCATGCTCACCTCCTATGATTATTCCATGGCAAAAATTGTGGATGCTGCCAATGTAGATGTTATTTTGGTAGGTGATTCTGCTAGTAATGTAATAGCTGGGCATGAAACCACTTTGCCCATTACTTTGGACCAGATGATTTATCATGCTAGTTCTGTAGTAAGAGCCGCAAAAAGAGCTTTGGTAGTTGTTGATATTCCTTTTGGAAGCTATCAGAGTGATTCTAAAGAAGCACTGCGTTCCGCTATCAGAATCATGAAAGAAAGTGGAGCACATGCTGTAAAAGTAGAAGGTGGCAGTGAAATAAAGGAATCTGTAAAACGAATCATAGGAGCCGGTATCCCCGTCATGGGACATTTGGGGCTTACTCCTCAATCCATATACAAATTTGGCACCTACACCGTAAGGGCCAAGGAGGAACAAGAAGCTCAGAAACTAAAAGAGGATGCCAAAATGTTAGAGAAATTAGGTTGTTTTGGGATTGTTCTTGAAAAAATTCCGGCAAAATTGGCCAAAGAAGTAGCAGAAAGCGTTTCTATTCCCATAATTGGTATTGGAGCAGGAAATGGTGTAGATGGACAGGTTTTGGTAGTGCATGATCTTTTAGGAATGACCCATGAATTCAACCCTCGTTTTCTTCGTAGATATATGAACCTGTATGAAGAAATGAGCACTGCCATATCTCAATATGTGGGTGATGTAAAAAGCAAGGATTTTCCTAATGAAGAAGAACAATACTAATTCCTTTGACAGATAAAACCATTCATTCAAGCCCTTCTAATCTTGATATTCTACACGAAGACAATCATCTTATTGTGGTCAACAAAAGATCCGGTGATATTGTTCAAGGTGATAAAACTGGTGATGTTCCGTTAAGTGAAGTTGTAAAACAATCTCTTAAAGAGAAATATAATAAGCCAGGTAATGTTTATTTGGGCGTTGTACATAGATTGGATAGGCCTACTTCTGGTATTGTCCTATTTGCCAAAACTTCTAAAGCACTACCCCGTTTAAATAAGCTGTTTGCTGAAGGGAAGACCAAGAAAGCATATTGGGCAGTGGTAAAAAAGGCTCCAGAAAATGAAAGTGGAGTTTTAACGCATTGGTTGGTTCGCAATCCAAAGCAAAACAAATCATATGCATATAAAAAAGAGATTGCCAATAGTAAAAAGGCTATTCTGGAATATAGGGTTCTGAAAAAATTGAATAGTTATTTCCTTTTGGAGATTGATTTAAAAACGGGCAGACATCATCAAATTAGAGCTCAGCTTGCTACCATGGGCTGTTTTATAAAAGGAGATCTGAAATATGGTGCGGATAGAAGCAATAAAGATGGTGGCATTCATTTGCATGCCAGAAGTTTAGAATTTGAACATCCTGTGAAAAAAGAATCAATAAAATTTGTAGCAAAGCCACCTGATGACCCTGTTTGGAATGCATGCCTTTAACTAACGAGTAATGGCCATTGCCTTCTCTCGTATGATCTGACCCACTGGCTTATTTTGTAGGTGACTTTCCAACCATGAAAGAATATCCAAATACAAAAAAGCTCTTTTCTCATACGGGTGATTTTCATATTTCTTCAGCTCATTATATAGCTTTTGAAATTCGTTTCTAAGCTCGCTTGGATAAATATCTCCAAGGCTACGCAAGAACTTGATCATCTCTTTTTGAACAGCATGTAAGTCATTCATTTTCAACAAGAACTTGTACGTGCTTTTAAGTTGCACTTCTAAATGATAGTCCATTCCTGCCTCATAATGTGCAACGAGGCTCAAGACCCTGGCAAAGCACATTAAATCTTCGCGCATTTTTAAGTTTTTGTTGGAGATAATTTTCTTTAAGTAGACAATGCAATTTTTGTTGTCGCCATTTCCAAAATACAAGCACGCTATTTTATAATATAATAACATGATATGATGCTCATCAATCCTATCCCTATGCTTTTTAATTCCATATTCAACAATATTGACCAAATACAATCCCTTATCAAATGTGCCCTCCAAAAAATGCAGGTTTAATTTGTTGGAGTTAATGTACAAAAAGGCCAATGAGGTAATATTATCGTTTTGTGGAAACTTAGGACTATGCACCTGTGCTTCCATTCTCTCCAAGGTTTCCTTAAATTGTGAACCATATTTTACAAAAAATTGAGATTCCAAGAGGTAATGGTTTCCTTTTAAAAAGAATACCGGATTCAAGGCGATCATCTCTTCATTCTCATAAAAAAGGTCCACCCATTTACTAGCATACTTATAGGAAGACAAAAAATCTTGGATCAAAAAACTATACCACAAATGGGCTTTGTAAAGCCATAATTTTTCACGAAAACCTAAATCCTCAAGATTGTATGATGGCAAATGTGCTTCAAAATAGTCCTGTACGTTCCGCAGGTCCTCGTCACTACGTACATAACCAACTTTCAACATCATCCCATACAACTGCAAGGAAAGATTAGAAAGTTTACTGGTCATTACATTATGTGCTGAAAGTTGTTTTGCTTGCACAGAAAGTTCATCAGCTCTATCCGGAATACTTCTTGTTATGTATTGGGTCTCAATTATTTTTTCCAGCTCTACAATTTCATAGGCTACATTTTTCTCTTCATTTTCAATGGCCAAATTCTTGGCCTTATCCAAAATTTTTAAGCTTTGTTTGTAAAGTCCTTTTTGATAGAGAATAGTTGCAAAATCCAATTGTTCCCGTATTTGAACTCGTATATTTTGGTTTACAGGATTTAACCTCAGGCTTACCAATATTTGTTTGTATAGATGTGCTTTCAAGTTGGAAAGCTGTGCTTTTTTAACAATACCACTTTCCAAAATCTGACGCTCATCATACATCCGCATTTTATCCAACAAATTGAAAAGTGCCAAAAATTTGGCATCAGTATTTACCCCCAGTCTACCCACATACAGCTTAAACTGACGCTTTTCTGATTTAGAAAGCGACTTTATCAACACAAATAAGGTGTCTCTATGGGCATTTGTCATCGTAAAAAATATAATTTAAATTACTGTATTTCAGCTGTTTGAATAATATGAAATACAATTTAACGTTGTAATGATTTTTATCATTTTTTAGTTCTTGATTACTCCTACCATATCTTCGTATAGCTTAGATAAAACTGACTAAAATAATGACTAAAGATAAGGTACAAATTTTTGATACTACACTCAGGGACGGAGAACAGGTTCCTGGTTGTAAATTAGATACAAAACAAAAATTGGTCATTGCCGAACGTCTAGATGAGTTGGGAGTGGATATTATTGAGGCCGGTTTTCCTATCTCAAGCCCTGGAGATTTTCAGTCTGTTCATGAAATTGCCAAATTAGTGAAAAATGCGACTGTATGTGGATTGACCCGAGCGGTTAAAAAAGATATTGAAGTTGCGGCTGAAGCCATTAAAATTGCAAAAAGACCAAGAATCCATACAGGAATTGGCACTTCGGATTCTCATATTAAATACAAATTCAACACAACTCGTGAGAAAATAATTGAACGTGCTGTGGATGCCGTTGCCTATGCTAAAACTTTTGTGGAAGATGTTGAGTTTTATGCCGAAGATGCGGGACGAACCGACAATGATTTTTTAGCGCAAGTTTGTGAAGCTGTTATTAAAGCGGGTGCCACAGTGCTAAATATTCCAGATACAACCGGGTATTGTTTGCCTGAAGAATATGGAGCAAAAATGAAATACCTGAAAGAGAATGTTACTGGCATAGATAAAGCAATTCTTTCTTGTCACTGCCACAATGATTTGGGCTTGGCTACCGCAAATTCAATTGCCGGTGTAATTAATGGTGCAAGACAAATTGAATGTACCATTAATGGTATTGGAGAGCGCGCAGGAAATACTTCTTTAGAGGAAGTAGTAATGATTTTAAGACAGCATCCATATCTAAATTTAGATACTGGTGTTAATAGTACACTCCTTTTAGATACCAGCCAGATGGTGTCTCAAAAAATGGGGATGCCGGTACAACCAAACAAAGCAATAGTTGGTTCTAATGCTTTTGCCCACAGCTCAGGCATACACCAAGATGGGGTGATTAAACAACGAGAGACATATGAAATTATGGATCCAAAAGATGTTGGTGTCAGTGAATCTTCTATTGTATTAACAGCTAGAAGTGGTCGTGCGGCATTAGCGTATCGCGCAAAAAATGTTGGGTATGAACTTACTAAACTACAATTGGATGTGGTCTATGAAAACTTTCTGAAATTTGCAGATGTCAAAAAGGAGATAGTTGATGAGGATATTCATCAAATTATCGAAACCAGCAACATTACTATTGAAAGTTTGGCTTGATTGCCCTCTTCCTTTAAACTTCAAACTACCATTACATGAATCTGAATATAGCATTGCTACCTGGAGATGGTATAGGACCAGAAGTATTGGCCCAAGCTGTTAAATGTCTTCAAGCGGTTGAAGAAACCTTTAATCATAACTTTATCTACAAAGAAGCTCTTGTTGGGGCCATCGCAATTGATAAAAAGGGAAGCTCACTACCCGATAACACTCTAAAACTATGTAGAGAAGCAAATGCAGTGCTATTTGGAGCCATTGGGGACCCAAAATACGACAACAATCCAAATGCCAAAGTTAGGCCAGAACAAGGACTTTTAAAATTACGGAAAGAGCTTGGCCTATACACAAATATTAGACCTGTCAAGGTTTTTCCGACCTTAATCGAAAATTCTCCCCTAAAAAAAGAAATTATTTCTGGGACCGATTTTACCATTTATAGAGAGTTGACTGGCGGAATCTATTTTGGGGAGAAAAAAATAAATGATGAAGGTACAGTAGCTTCCGACCTTTGCGAGTATTCTGAAAAAGAAATTAGTAGGATTGCACACCTAGCCTTCAAAGCTGCTAAAAACAGAAGGAATAAACTCACCTTGGTAGACAAAGCAAATGTTTTGGAGTCTTCTAGGTTATGGCGCAAAGTCGTTACCAAAATTGGACAAAGTTACCCTGAAGTTACTCTAGATTTTCTATTTGTTGACAATGCAGCGATGCAAATCATTCTAAACCCAAGCCAATTTGACGTTATATTGACTGAAAATATGTTTGGTGATATTCTTTCTGATGAAGGAAGTGTAATTGGTGGTTCTATTGGACTTTTGGCCTCCGCATCTATTGGTGATGAAAGTGCTTTGTTCGAGCCTATTCATGGGTCATATCCGCAGGCAAAAGGCAAAGATATTGCCAACCCAGTTGCCTCAATTCTTTCTGCAGCGATGTTATTAGAGCATTTTGGGCTTTTTGAAGAGGCCATGGCCGTAAGAGAAGCCGTTGACAAGTCTCTAAAAAAAGGAATAGTGACTCCAGACTTAAATCAAAAGAGCCAGTATGGCACCAATCAAGTTGGTGACTTTATCGCAAATAACATTGTAGATATCGATGATGATATTAACATGAATGACGAGAATATTGATTTAGGGAAATCAACAATTATTTAGTCTCCATACTTGCTGTAGTAAGTAGGTTGATCGTCTCGTCAAACTCCTTTTTAAACGCTTCATGCTTTTCACCCGTGGCAGGTCCGTTAAATCCTGTATGTATTTTATGTACCTCACCTTTTTTATCAATATAAATAGTTGTTGGATAAGACAATACATGATTTAACATGGGTAATTTTTCGTTTGCTTTTTGCTTGTCAGAGGTTCCGTATTGTGCTAACAGAATGGGATACTCCACTCCTACTCTATTTTTAAGTCTTTCAATACCGTTCCATGCTTTTTCCTCTGTTTTTGCATATTCAAATGCCAATGCTACAAATTCAACATCCAAATCTGGGTTTTTGTTTAAATAATCGACATAAAATTTTGTCTCGTCTAAGCAATTGGGACACCATGTACCCATAATCTGTACCAAAACCACTTTATCTTTAAATTGAGGGTCCGACAAGCTTACCATACCGCCTGTTTCATTTGGAAATGAAAAATCGAATCCATCATAACCTTCTTTTAAGAAAGTTAATGTGTTAGCGTCGGGTAGCTCAAAGGCTTCATTGCGTTTGCCAACAAATTTTTCAACGGAATGGTTTCCAGAATAGAAATAACCATTCAATGTGCTATCCGATACTTTTGCCGTAAACAAGAAAGCATGGGCGCCATCAAAGGTGGAAAGTTTAAGGGTATCACCGGATACAATTCCATCTAAATACCTATAGTCCCCTGTTTTTGTCCTAAAAGTGCCTTTTAACACATTGTCATTTTGCATAAAAATTCCCTTAGCCGGGTATTCATTGTCGGTTCCCACATCAAAATTGACCTCCCAAATTCCAGAAATATTAATATTTGGTTCAGTTTTCTGATCAAACCTATCTTGTTTTCCATGCTTTGCGCTAAAAGGAACAATCCTGTTCAAGCTTTCTTTGATAAAACTGCCATTAATCTCATTTTCAGAAAAAGTACCTGCAATAAATCCTTCATAAATTGGCATTTTAATGCGTATGGAGTCATTCCATATCTCAATTTCATCAACAGTTACCACTTCATCTGCATTATACATTTCCATGCTATAAGATCCATCTTCATTTTTCGCTAATGAAAAATTAAAAGGTAACACCTCATTTGGAGAAACATCCAGTTTAGCCAACCAATCCCCTTCGGCCAGTTCTATTTTTTTAGTTTCACAAGATGTAAATAGTACTATTATGCCAATAAATAAAAACCAAATTCTGTTCATAATTTGAAAGATTTATCCTAAAAATCTAAAATACGACCCAAAAGTTATAATATCACCATTGTATACAATAATTTACATTGAATCTGTTACCCTATTGTTTTATATTTGTCCACTTTAAAATTGGGGTATGAAGATTTCTTACAACTGGTTAAAGCAATTTTTGCAAATTGACTGGAATGCTCAAAAAACAGGAGAGCTATTGACAGACTTAGGTCTTGAGGTCGAGGGCATTTCTAGCTTTGAATCGGTTAAAGGAGGGTTACAAAATGTTGTTGTTGGGCATGTGCTTACATGTGACAAACATCCGAACGCTGATAGACTTAAATTAACCACTGTAGATGTTGGGGAAAAAACTCCTTTGCAAATTGTTTGTGGCGCACCTAATGTAGCCGCTGGACAAAAAGTTCCCGTCGCTACAATTGGCACAACATTGTACACTAAGGAAGGTGAGGCCTGGAAAATTAAAAAGGGTAAGATCAGAGGCGAGGAAAGTCAAGGTATGATCTGCGCGGAAGATGAACTAGGTTTAGGAGAGAGTCATGATGGAATAATGGTTTTAAGTGATACTTTAAAACCGGGTACATTATGTTCAAAAGTATTTGAAATTGAGAATGATGAGGTTTTTGAAATTGGACTTACACCCAACCGTACTGATGCCATGAGCCATTTTGGAGTTGCCAGGGATTTAAAAGCTGGATTGGAGCAACAAGAAATCCAGAAAGAATTGGTTACTCCATCCACAAGTAACTTTTCCATTGACAACAGATCTCTTAAAATAGATGTTGAAGTTGAGGATATTCAACTGGCACCTAGATATTGCGGTGTAACTATTAGCAATATCATTGTTCAACAATCCCCTGATTGGTTAAAGAACCGTTTAAAGGCCATAGGTCTATCTCCTATCAACAATATAGTAGATATTACCAACTATGTACTTCATGAACTGGGCCAACCATTACATGCATTTGATGCTGCAAAAATTAAAGGAGGAAAAATTGAAGTAAAAACTTTACCCGCTGGAACAAAATTCAGAACTCTAGATGATGTGGAGCGTGAACTTCACGAAGAAGATCTTATGATTTGTGATGCGGAGAAACCAATGTGTATTGCAGGGGTTTTTGGTGGAGTCTATTCCGGTGTTACAGAACATACTTCTTCTATATTTTTGGAAAGTGCCTATTTTGATTCTGTTTCCATTAGAAAAACGGCAAAAAGACATGGTTTAAACACAGATGCATCTTTCCGGTTTGAGCGCGGAATAGACATTAATATTACGGAGTATGCTCTAAAAAGAGCAGCGCTCTTAATACGAGAAATTGCTGGTGGAGACATAAGTTCAGAAGTAGTTGATTTATACCCGAAGAAAGCACAAGAAAGACAAGTTTTTTTAACTTTTGATAAAATCAATTCATTAATTGGGCAAGAGATTCCAAGAGATTCTATTAAATCTATTCTTGCTTCACTGGAGATTAAGGTTAACAACGTTACAGAATCTGGCCTTGGTTTAACTATTCCAACCTACAGAGTGGATGTGGAACGCGAGGTAGATGTAATTGAAGAAATTTTAAGGGTTTTTGGTTATAATAATATAGACTATAAAGAAAAACTCACTGCATCCATAGCCCAAACCTCAAGATTTGAAAACTATAGAATTCAAGATATTGTGGGCAACATGCTTGCTTCACAAGGTTTTTATGAAATAATGACCAATAGCCTTGTGGCAGCGGACACTCAAAACGTCTTAGAGGCCTTGGATAAAAAAGCTGTTAAGATGTTGAACCCTTTAAGTTCAGATCTATCTGTTCTAAGAACATCAATGTTGTTTTCAGGACTTCAAACTGTCAGTTACAATAACAATAGGCAAAAGGCAGATTTAAAACTATTTGAATTTGGCAAGACCTACCATAAAAATGGTAAGAAGAATCTAGAAAGACAGCATTTGTCAATTTTTGTTTCTGGGAATCGCTCAGAAAACAGCTGGGCATTGGCTTCCAAAAAAACAGACTTTTTCTTTTTGAAAGGCATTGTGGAAACCATTTTTACAAGATTAGGTCTTAAAAATGTTGATACGAAACCCTATAGTGATGACTCTTATTCCGAAGGACTAAGCTGTAGCTTAAATGGCAAGGAACTTGGAACCTATGGATTAGTTAGCAAAGCAATGCTGAAGGAATTTGATTTGAAACAAGATGTGTTTTATGCTGATTTTGATTGGGATGCTATTCTAAAGTCTATAAATACAGGGAACATGCTATTCAAAGAAATACCAAAGTTTCCAGAGGTCACTCGTGATTTTGCGTTGCAATTGGATGAAAGCGCAACTTTTCAGCAGGTTTACGACCTTGCATGGAGCACAGAAAAAACGCTTCTCAAGAATGTAAATCTATTTGATGTTTATAAAGGTGATAAATTACCCAAAGGAAAGAAATCCTATGCGGTCAGTTTTACACTATTGGATGAGAAAAAAACATTGACAGATAAACAGATTGATAAATTGATGTCAAAACTATTGTCTAAATATCAAAAAGAATTGGGAGCGGAACTACGCTGATTGCTACATCCTAGTTGGTAGTATTACACTATCAATTTCATGTATAACACCATTTTTTTGATTAACGTCCGCTAACGTTATTCTAGCAGTGTTTCCAACGGGGTCTGTAAGTACAATATCATACCCAACCATATGGGCACTTAACTTCTTCCCTTGTATTGTAGTAAAGCTAGCCTTTCCATTTCCGCGACACATTGCACGTAGAATATTGGAAGCAGATAAATTACCCGCAACAATATGATAACCAACCAATGATTTTAGTTCACTCTTATCATTAGAATTCATTAATTTTTCCATTTTGGAATTGGAAAACTTTCTAAAAGCAGCATCAGAAGGTGCAAAAACAGTAAAAGGTCCTGATTTATCCAAAATATCTTCCATTTCAGTAGCTTTTACAGCTGCAAAAAGAATTTTGTGATGATCAGATTCAATTGTATTCTGTGTAATTGATTTAGTTTCTGATGAGCTGGTCTCCTGTGCATAAGCAACTACAGAAAGGGCAAAACATAGACCAAGTAGGATTTTCTTGAATGGGGGTTTCATAGATGTTCTAATCTTTGGGACTACCTTAATTAATATGCTTTAAAAGTATGTTTAGACGTTTAAATGCCAAAATCTCCGATAAGTTACATCTTTTTAAGGAAATTGCGTTTTTTTTTGAATACCGTCATCGAATTTAACACAATGTTAACATTTTGGTTTTTTGTAGTTCTCAAAATCAAAAACACAAATCACTAACTTTGAAGGGATTGCTAAGAAAAAAGGACATGATGTTTAAAAACACGGATATTGAGCGCGAACTTCACCTTCGCCGAAATAAACAAAAAAAAGAGCTTCAAATTCTTGAAGAAGTACAGCGTATTTTATCTCAAAATATAGAAAAAGAGACCAATATTGATGTAGTTCTTGTTTCAAAAAATCCTTCTGGCAGTAATGATTTTGATTTTGACTTGTTAGAGACAAATCGTATTTATCATATAAATCAAATAAAGGAAATCTGTATTGATTACCGACTTCGTTTTTTAGATGGTAGGTATTTCAAAGGAAAAATCCCTAAAAAAACTACTTCTAAAATTAAAGATTTGGAGAACCTCCATAATATTGAAATAAAGGGGTTTAAGATTATGGCACCCTCTAAGCTTTTTAAATTAGAAGATAAAGATGACCCATTGCTTTTTGCGCCAATTGGAAATGACTATTTCTATCTTATTGATAAATGGGGCAATGACCTTCACCCACTTCGTAAATTGTTGGTTTGGCCATTTAAGAACATTGTCAATCTCACCTTTTTTGTTTTCTTGATAAGCTATCTGGTTGCCCTTATGGTTCCAAATGGTCTTTTTTCAAAAAACAATTCCACAGGAGAGTTTTTGATTATCTTCTTTTTTATGTTCAAATGTATAGCCTCAGTTGTTATTTTTTATGGTTTTGCTCTAGGCAAAAATTTCAACCCAGCTATTTGGAACAGTAAGTATTTTAATGCTTAAACCGTTGCTAAAGCATACATTTTTTCCCGCTGCTCTTTAATTGACTTATCTGACATGTAGTCATCAAAAGTCGAGTAGCGGTCAATTGCACCTTTAGGAGTCAATTCAATAATCCTATTAGCTACAGTGTGCACAAACTCATGATCATGAGTAGTAAGTAAAACAGTGCCCTTAAAGTTCTTTAAAGAATTGTTGAATGCAGTAATACTCTCTAGGTCCAAGTGGTTTGTAGGCTCATCTAAAAGCAACACATTTGCGCGCAATAGCATCATTCTACTCAACATACAACGTACTTTTTCCCCACCGGACAACACTGTACTTTTCTTTAGTGCCTCTTCGCCGCTAAACAACATCTTTCCTAAGAAGCCTCTCACATAAACTTCTTCTCTTTCTTCTTCTGTTTTTGTCCATTGCCGAAGCCAGTCCACCAAGTTCATGTTGCTTTTAAAATATGAATCATTATCAGCGGGCAAATAGGAATGCGTTGTGGTTATACCCCATTGATAGGATCCACTGTCAGCCTTTATTTTTCCGTTGATAATATCATAAAAAGCCGATGTTGCCCTTGAATCTTTGGAAATTATGGCAACCTTATCCCCTTTAGCAAGGTTGATATTGATATCTTGAAACAGTAAATCTCCATCTTCTGAAGTAGCAGAGAGTTTTTCTATATTCAAGATTTGATCTCCAGCTTCGCGTTCGCGTTCAAAAATAATAGCTGGGTATCTTCTACTTGAAGGTTTAATATCCTCAATTTTAAGTTTACTCAACATTTTTTTACGCGATGTAGCTTGTTTGCTCTTGGCAACGTTTGCGCTAAATCGCATTATAAACTCTTGGAGCTCCTTTGCTTTGTCCTCAGACTTTTTGTTTTGTTGCGCACGTTGGCGAGCAGCCAACTGACTGCTTTCGTACCAGAATGTATAGTTTCCAGAAAAAAGATTGACTTTACCAAAATCTATATCCGCGATGTTAGTACAGACTGCATCCAAAAAGTGCCTATCGTGAGATACAACGATTACAGTGTTTTCATAATTGGCCAAGAAGTTCTCTAACCAACTTATCGTCTCATAATCCAAGTCGTTTGTGGGCTCATCCATGACCAATAGATCCGGATTACCAAATAAGGCTTGGGCTAAAAGAACCCGCACCTTTAATTTTGAGTCCATATCTGCCATATTGGTGTAATGTAACTCTTCGCTTATCCCTAAGTTGGACAAAAGCGCCGCAGCATTGCTATCGGCATTCCAACCATTCATTTCTTCAAACTGAACTTGGAGCTCGCCTATTTTCTCGGCATTCTCATCGGTATAGTCTGCATACAGGGCATCTATCTCCTTTTTAATAGAGAACAAAGGTTTGTTACCCATAACAACCGTCTCCAAAACGGGAACTTTATCATAGGCATTATGGTTCTGCTCCAAGATGGACATCCGTTTTCCTGGTTCCAAATGTACATTCCCAGAAGTGGCGTCTATTTGCCCAGCTATAATTTTTAAAAATGTGGATTTCCCGGCGCCATTGGCACCAATAATACCATAGCAATTTCCATGAGTAAAGGTCACATTTACTTCATCAAACAAAACCCTTTTTCCAAACTGAACAGACAAATTAGATACTGATAACATGCAACTATTATTTTTTTTGCAAAAATAGCTAAAACCGACCCTTATTACTAATTTAAAAACACATTATTAAGCTACACAATTACAGTGTTTTACAACATTTAACTAGCCATTAACAAGGTTCATTATATGGTATACTTAATTTTGATGATCAAACATATGGTTAGCTTTATATGATAAGATTTTTACTCGGCCTCTCTCTTCTTTCTACTTTGGCGTGTTCTGAAAAATCAGGTGGATGCCCTTCCGTTTTTTTTGGAGGTGAAATTGTTAACCCCACTAGCGACTATGTTGTTCTTTATAGAAACGATAGTTATATAGACTCTGTCAAGTTGGATGAGGGCAATCGTTTTGCTTTTAATCTACAAGGAATTGAAGAGGGTCTTTACCATTTTGACCACAGTCCAGAACTACAATATTTATATCTTCAAGAAGGTGATAGTATTCTTGTAAGGCTAAATACAATGGAGTTTGATGAATCTCTTGTCTTTTCTGGTCAAGGAAGTGAAATCAACAATTTTTTGATTGAAACGTTCCTTGCTTACGAAAATGAAGAATCTTTAATACACAACTACTACAAGCTTGATCCTGCGGCCTTCAATAAAAGAATTGATTCTTTAAGACTTTTGAAGATAAAACATCTGGAAGAACTGGTTCAAGATAATCAATTAACAAATAAAGTATTGTCCATAGCCAAAGCATCAATTGATTATAATAGTTACATCCATAAAGAGAAATATCCTTTCTACCACAAGAAAAAAACTGGTGAAGAAACCATCCATGATTTAGAAGATGGCTTTTATGACTATAGAAAAACCTTAGATTTAAATAGTAGGGATTTAACATATTTTAGGCCCTATTTCGATTTTATGAAGTACCACTTCGGCAACTTGTCCTATATGGCTTGCATGAAAAATTGTGGGACAGCAAACAAAGCAGCGGTTAACAATCATTTACATTTTAACAAGCATAAGCTCAGTCTTGTTGACAGTTTGGTTAAAGAAACGGAGCTCAGGGATATTCTGTTTAGAAATATAGCTATGGATTATTTGCTAAAAGAACGTAACTCCACAAACATGGAATGTCAGATTTTTATTGATAAGTTTCGTTCGTTATCTTCCAATGAAGAACACAAAGAAGAAATTACTCATCTTTACCAGGGCATTCAAAATTTACAACCAAGTAGTACTCTTCCAGATTTAATTGTTACTGATGTAAACCAGAACAAGGTTTCTTTAAAAGAAATCAGTAAGGATAAAAAAACCGTCTTTTATTTTTGGGCCGCTTCCCAAAAAAGGCATTTTAGAAATGTGACCAATCATGTTTCTAGATTAAAAGTAAAATACCCAGATCACAATTTTGTAGGTATTAATTTAAGGACGAGTTATCCGCAGTGGTTAAGCATGATTGAAGAATACCGTCTTGATAAAAGCACTCAATTTCGTGGAGAGGATTTTAAAGAAATACAAACCGCGATGATCATAAATGGCTTAAACAAATGTGTTATTGCCAAAGACACGGTAATTGTTGATGCCTTTGCAAATCTGTATACTTCCTTCTAAATAAAAAAGCCCCAAAAACAAATGTTTTTGGGGCTTCCTAAATCTTTTTTCTTTGTTTATCCGTTGCCTTTACGATAGTCCGCCAAGAATTTTTCCAAACCAATGTCTGTAAGTGGATGTTTTAAAAGACCTTCTATTGAAGAAAGCGGTCCCGTCATAACATCAGAACCGATTTTTGCACAATCAATTACATGCATAGTGTGGCGAATTGACGCTGCAAGGATTTGGGTTTCAAATCCGTAGTTATCATAAATAAGTCTTATTTCAGCTATTAGGTTTAGGCCATCTGTAGAGATATCATCTAAACGTCCTAAGAAAGGAGATACATATGTAGCTCCGGCTTTAGCTGCCAACAACGCTTGTCCTGCTGAAAAAACCAGGGTACAGTTAGTTCTGATTCCTTTATCTGAAAAATATTTTAATGCCTTTACTCCATCTTTGATCATGGGAACCTTAACAACTATTTGCTCGTGCAACTTGGCTAGCTCCTCCCCTTCTTTCACCATGCCATCAAAATCAGTAGAAACTACTTCAGCAGAAACATCTCCATCAACAATGTTACAAATGTCAACATAATGCTTTAGGATGCTTTCTTTTCCAGTAATTCCTTCTTTGGCCATTAAGGATGGATTGGTAGTTACACCATCCAAAACCCCTAGTTGTTGTGCTTCTGAGATTTGATCAAGATTGGCTGTATCAATAAAAAATTTCATTCGTATTGTGCTGTTTTTAAGTTATCTATAGGATTAGTTGCGAATTTACAACAATAAGAAGCCCTGACTTCAATATTTAATCAAAAAAATAACCAACCAAAAGTGAAATTATTCAACAACTTGTATTGTAAATTCTCTTACTGTGGAATCTGAACATGTTGGACTGCCGTCGAAACCATCAAAATCATAGGACTCAACAAATAATTCTACCCTAAACCTATACGTGCCAGTGTCTTCTGGCGTTCCAAAAAATTCTACTGATCGTCGATTGATATCATAAAAAATTCCTGGCGGAAGTTCTCCTATAATATCAAAAAAATAATCATAGTCGTTATCGTTTACCTCATTACTTATCTCAGCAGTTACAATATCCGAGTACCTTTCTCCAACAAAACCAATAAGCAATTGTTTGTTATGGATTTCAGGCTCAATATTAAAAATGCATTCATAAATTTCATCACAGCCATAGAAAAACGATGCTGCGATAACTGCAAAAATTCCGATTGTTCTTTTTGATTGTTTCATGTTTCTTCATTTATCAAAAAACATGCCATCACTTTATAACTTGTAATGATTGAGAAGAAGTTTCTCGTATATTTTGTCCGGTAAAATTTTCTTTAGAAAGAGCGAAAGTCTTTGCATAAATTCACCTACCGGGTAATGTACTTTCGGATTTTCTTTTTGAATTATTGCATAAATTTTCTCCGCAACCTGTATTGGATCACCACCAGCATCAACATGTTCATTCATTAAATCCAATGATTTTTGGTAAACCTCTTGGTAAGGAGAACCATCTACAACTGGTGAATGGTACCTTCCAGCTGCAATGTTAGTGGCAAAATCACCCGGAGCAAGATTAGTAATGGAAATCCCAAAATCCTTGACTTCCATCCGTAAAGCTTCCGTAATTAACCCCAATGCTCCTTTTGATGCCGAATAATATCCCCTAAACGGCAAACCCATGTATCCTGCAATGGAGGTTATATTGATAACTTTTCCCCCGCCTTGCTTCCGCATCTGCGGCAAAACAGCTTTCATAACATGTACTGGGCCATGAAAATTTATATCAAAAACATTCTGTATTTCTTCATGAGGTGTTTCTTCAATAGGTCCTGTAATACCAACTCCAGCATTGTTGACCAAAACATCCAGTCTTCCTTCTTTAGAAATAATTTCGGAAACAGCTTTTTCAATACTGTCAGGCAACTTTACATCTAACTGTAAAAGCTCAAAAGCATTAAAATCTGGATAGTTTTTTAGATTTCTTGTAGTACCGTATACTTTAAAATCTTTGGAAGTTAAATAGGTCCCTATAGACTTGCCAATGCCAGAAGAACCTCCGGTTATTAAAACAACTTTTCTATCCATTTTCACGGTTTAAAATTGTAAAATAATAGTCCCAAATTCAAGAGAATTTAGGGAACAAAAAAAGGCAAGCTACCTACATCGCACCGCTACGACCACATACCCTTGCTGCGTTCCCGCCCTGGGGGATTTTGCAGGAGCTGGTCGTGTAGGACTTGCCAAATGCAAATATACGACCTTTTAAATTTGCTGCAATCATATTACATTCTTAATTTCGATGACCAAGCTTGTTTAATATGAAACACGTTTTAATAACTATGACAAAGCTACTATCAGTCTACGGATTCTTACTCTTTTTTATGGCTTGCGGAGGAGATAAAGACCCTGCCAAACTCTTTGGTATTCAACTTGAAGGAAATAAAAATAAGTTTCAACAAAACCAAGAAGTTGGGGTTGCCATCAAAAACAAAAAGAACATTGAAATAACAGATCCGGTTTATTTTATTGATGGTCGAGAATTACAATTAACCAATGGAAAGTTAAAACTAGACCTACCTACTCTGGGAAATAAAGTGTTGACCGCAAAGATTGGTATTGAAAATCAGACTGTAGAAATTCAAAAAAAGATTAAACTCTTGGCTGAAAAAGCGCCAGAAGTTTATACTTATGAGATTGTTAACACCTACTCTCATGATCCAACGGCTTACACCCAAGGGCTAGAATTCTATAATGGGGTTCTTTATGAAAGTACAGGAAAGAAAGGAGCTTCTACAATAAGGAAAGTAAATTTTGAAACAGGGGAAATTCTTCAAAAAATAGATTTGGACAAAACCGTATTTGGAGAAGGCATCACCCTCCTGAATGATAAGCTATACCAACTGACTTGGCAAAGTGGACTAGGCTATGTTTACAACCCATCAAACTTAGCGAAAATCCAAAATTTCAGTTACGGTGAAAGTCGCGAAGGCTGGGGCCTTTGTAATGATGGAAAGCGATTGTACAAAAGCGATGGAACGGAAAAAATATGGTTTTTGGACCCCACTACCCTTGAGGAACAAGGCTATATAGAAACCGTGACCAACAAATCAATATTTAATATGGCCAATGAGCTGGAATATGTAGATGGAAAAATTTATGCGAATGTTTACCAAAAGGAAAGCATGATGATTATTGATGCGACCTCAGGCGCCATTGAAGGTGTCATAAATTTTGGAGGCCTAAAAAACAAAGTGGATAAAGGCCCTCAATGGGATGAGGGCAATTCTGTTCTCAACGGCGTTGCTTACAATAAAGAAAGAGAAACTTTTTTTGTAACGGGCAAAAATTGGAATAAGCTTTTCGAGGTGAAAATCCGCAAAAAAAGCTAATGCAGCACTACAAAGAAACCTTTAAGGTTGTAAAAGAAGATCTTGATGACCTTAACCATGTAAACAACATAAGGTATATTGAATGGATTCTAGAAATATCAAAAAACCATTGGTTAGAAGTTGTGGATGAAGCTATTAGAAATGAGATTGTCTGGGTAGTTAAAAGCCACAATATCAACTATGCAAAGCCTGCAAAGCTAAACGACCCTATTGAAGTGACCACCTATATAAAAAACACAAAGGGGCCATTATCCATAAGAGTTGTGGAGATAAGAAACAATAAAACAGGGCAACTTTTAGTTAACGCTTCTACAGAATGGTGCCTTTTGGACGCTAAAACGTTTAGACCAAAACGCGTTCCAGAATCGATTCAAAATTTATTCATTAAAGTGTGAACCGTTGGTATGCAAAATTAATCGCGATAGTTTTAGGGCTTGCTCTTGCAATTTCATGGAGCTCTTGCCGCAAAGATTTTGACTATGCCCCTAGCACCGGTAATCTAGAGTTTTCCAAAGACACCGTTTTCTTGGATACCATTTTCACTAATATTGGAAGCAGTACTTATACCTTAAAAGTATACAATAGAAGCAATGATGATATTCTAATCCCCTTTATTGGATTGGAAAGTGGGCAGAACAGCAGTTATAGGCTTAATGTTGATGGCCTGGCAGGAAAAGAATTCAATGATGTACCATTATTGGCCAAGGATAGTCTTTTTGTCTTTATTGAAACAACTTTTGACGTTGCCCAAACCTTTGAAAACGAGTTTTTATATACCGATGATATCCTTTTTGGCAATGGCGCCAATACTCAGGAAATACCATTGGTTACTTTGGTAAAAGATGCTGTCTTTTTGTATCCAAGAGAATTGCCAAATGGCACCAAGGAGACCATAGTACTTGGTCTGGATGAAGAAGGGAATGAGATCAGAATTGAAGGCTTTCTTCTAGAACCAGATGAACTGCTCTTTACCAATGAAAAGCCCTATGTGATTTACGGGTATGCGGCGGTGTCAGATGGCAACGTCTTATCCATTGAAGCAGGCGCTCGTGTACATTTTCATAAAAACTCCGGACTTTTGGTAAACTCAGGTGCTTCCATGCAGGTAAATGGACTTTTGAGTGAAGACCAAGAACTATTGGAAAATGAAGTTGTTTTTGAGGGTGATCGCCTAGAATCATCTTATGCTTCAGAACCCGGACAGTGGGGAACCATTTGGTTAAGGGAAGGAAGCATTAATAATAGTATTTCTTACCTCACACTAAAAAATGCAACAGTTGGGCTGCGAGTGGATGGCGACAATGTCTTGGCCACTCCTACCCTATCATTAAGGAACTCACAGGTTTATAATAGTTTAGATAGTAACCTTTGGGCCACTAAAGCAAATATAGTTGCTGAAAACACGGTGCTGGGTGGTGCTGGTAATGTTTCATTCCATGGGAACTCTGGCGGAAAATACAGTTTTACACATTGCACTTTAGCCAATTATTGGAACAATGGCTTCCGTTCTGGAGTAACCCTAGCACTAGATAACTTTATGCAATCTGCTGCAGGGGAAATCGTTCTCAGAGATTTGGAAAATGCAGATTTCATCAACTGCATAATTGATGGTACCCAATCCATTGAACTTTCGTTACAACAAGATACCAATGCGGCTTTTAATTTTAGTTTTAAAAATTGTCTCTTACGGTTCAATGATTCAAACAATCAATTTACAGACAATCCTTTATACAATTTTGAAGATGTAGGGTTATATCAGAATATAATCTTTAACCAAGATGCAGATTTTACAGCACCTTTTGAAAATCAATTTCAAATAGGGATGAATTCCGCTGCTTTGGACATCGCCGACCCTAATGTCATCCCTCTAATTCCAACAGACATTTTAGGGATAGATAGAACCCAAAACCCTGATCTTGGGGCTTACGAAAATGTTGTGAACAATTAACCTTTTAGGGAAAGTCCGCTGTTATTTAACAAAAAACCATTGATTTTACGGGAAATCCCTAGTTTTTTTAAGGGAAAACTGCAATGAGTTCTTTTCACACGTTAGTAACTTGCACCCAGTACTTTACAAATGGACTATACTTACGCTATAATAGATTCTAACGCTACTACAAAGCTGCAATTGCAACTTTATTTGCAAGAGTATGGTGATTTCACTTGTATGGGTACTGCCCAAAATCCAGAAGAAGGGTTAAACACCATTTTAAAATTTACACCAGATGTGGTTTTTGTAAATCTGGTTGAAGATGGCATGGCTTACTTTCAAATGATAACGGAGCTAAACCAATTCATGCAGAAACTTCCAATTGTAATTGGTTTTTCAACAACAAAAAAGTACGCCTATAATGCCATTAAAAGTGGTTTTTTTGATTATTGGATTCTCCCCCACAACGAATTTGACGTTCGCAAGAGTGTAATGCGTTTACGCAAAATGCATCCTAAACAAAATATGCCCTCCACGATCTGTCTAAAAACCTATAATGATTATCACTATTTAGACACCAATGACATTTTGTATCTAAAGTCCGACAACAACGCTACGGACTTTTTCATGAGAGATGGCAATGTGGTAAGTGCTTTTAAAACTTTAAAGTCATTTGAGGAAAAGCTTCCTGAAAGTTTTATTCGAATTCACCAAAGCTATATTTTAAATAGCCGGTATGTCTCGCGTATTAATTACGGTAAATCCATTTGCACCTTACGCAATGAGAACGAACAAGAGCTGCCATTCTCCAAGACCTATAAAGGAAAGGTAGATACTTTGAAAGAAATGCTCTCCAAAGCGTCCATTAAGGCCCTTAATTAAGTTAATTCTCACAGTTTTTCATAGAATTCTAATAGAACTGCTACAAATACTAAAACATTTGTGGCATTGTGCAGCTACACACTTGTGCTGGATATCTTGCTGCCATGAACCTAAAGTTCTAACCTTAAAACCTAATATTATGAAAAAGACGCTAAGTATTTTGGCAATTGCAGTAATGACTTTTGGAATGTTTTCTTGCGAAGCAGAAACTGATGTACAAGAAACAGAAAACCTAATGGCTGAATTAGAGGATCAGGATGCAACTGGAGGAGATTCTGCTCAAGATGATGACAGATAACAATAAAAATGTTTATTATAATTAGATGAGAAGGTTTCTATCTAAAATTGTCGTAATACATGTTTGCCTTTGTATACTATCTTGTACTAAAGGTTCCAATCATAAAGATTCCTCCAATTTAAATGATGTGACAATTTTAAAAACTAATGAAACATTTCTCAAGCAAAACAATGTTGGAGATTTTATTTCAAAAAATAGTTTCCCTATTTTGAAATCCGCTCTTGATGATGATCGAGAACTATAAATTCTGACAATCTTGAAACATAGCCTCAAATCTTATCTGGTCTGGGGCTTTTTTTTTACCTTGTAGTAAAAGAAAATAAATTATTACCTACTTTTTTACGCATTAATTTGAAAAACAAGTGTTTAATACTACTTTCTATTCTTTTCTGTTGCTGTGGAAAGCAATCCACAAATGGAGAAACTATGATTACTCCAGAATCCGAAGTAATAAACAGCTGGATCAATATAGCTCGAGATAGTGCACAACTTCATCTAAATCAAAGGAAGCAGTACTTAGAGAAAGCATCAAAAAAAGCTAATCAGCTTTCTAATGATACCGTCCGTTTAGATCATCTTTCCAGAATTTCTTTGGCGTATAAAAAACTACAAGATTCAATCAAATTTAGAAAGATGAATCAACAAGTTTTGGATTTATCCAACAAAGATAAAATATACAAGGCTCTCGGAGAATCCCATTGGGATTTGGCATCTTTTTTTAAGTCTTACGGTGTTATGGACAGCGCTTATTTTCATTATAAAAAGGCAAACAAAAGTTTTAATAATTTACCGGTTGACTCAACATCACTTTCATTAAGAGGTAGAATATTATATAGTATGGGGAGAATCCAAGACTATTTTAAGGATTACTTGGGAGCAGAAGTGAATATTACCGAAGCACTGAGGATTTTTGAAAATTTGAAAGATTACAAGAGAATTTATAATTGTAATAATATATTGGGGATTATAGCCGGTGGTATGAATAATTCTGAAAAATCTTTAGAATATTACACTAAAGCTGGCTCTTATATTGACAAATTCAAATCTAATAATAAGCAAGTATATTTTTGGGAAAATAGAAACAATATAGCAAATGGATTCCTGATAAATAAAGAATATTCAAAAGCAGAAAAAAATTATATCGAACTTTATACGGATAAAAACTTAAGAAGAGAAAATCCCTTACTATACTCCACAGTTTTGGCCAGCCAAGGTTATGCAATATTCAAAGGCAGAAGAAACGTTGTTGAGGCTAACAACTTGCTGACCAAGTCTATTGGTATAAACGATAGCATTGGTTTTTCCGTCGATCAAGCGAGGGCCAAACAGTATTTTGCAGAGCTTTTAGTTTATCAAGGAGATACCACAAATGCCAGAAAATATGCAAAAGAATCAATGATATTGGCAAAAGAAACTTCTAACAACGATCAACATTTAAAGGTGCTCCGATTATTAACTCATTTAGATAGTGAAAATGCTGTCGCCTATTCCAATGAGTACTATGAGTTAAGTGAAAAAATAAAAGATGAGGAACGGGCCATCCGTGATAAATTTGCGCGTATCCGTTTAGAAACAGATGAGGTAATTCAAGAAAACGAGTCGTTGGCTCGCCAAAAACAGATATGGATTGGGGTCGTATTGGGACTTATACTTCTAGGAATTGCGCTTTTTACCATTATCTGGCAGCGTATAAGCAACAACAGGCTAAAATTTCAACAAAAACAACAAGAGAGCAATCAAGAGATTTACAACCTAATGCTTTCGCAACAGGGTAAGTTTGAGGAAGGCAAACAACTGGAGCAAAAACGTGTATCAGAAGAACTACATGATGGGATTTTAGGTCAAATGCTAGGCATTAGATTGATTCTTAGTGGATTAAATGATAAAGACGACGAAGCATCGGTGGAACAAAGAGCCAGTCTTATTGAAAAACTAAGAGAATTGGAAGAGGAAATAAGAACGATTTCGCACGAACTTAGTGATGCTTCTTATCAAAAATTTTATAACTTTATTGTATCTCTGGATGACCTTATAAGCACCATAAGTGAATCTTCAGGGATTACCTGTTCTTTTACTTATGACGAAAATGTAGATTGGGATGATTTGGAGGGCGATATAAAAATCAACGCCTACAGAATTGTCCAGGAATCGCTGCAAAACTGCGTTAAACATGCAAAGTGTGAAAATGCTAAAATAAATTTCAGTACAGAAGATCATGTACTAAAATTGACGATTACAGATGATGGTGTTGGTTTTGATATAAACAAAGGAAAACGCGGTATTGGCTTGCGAAATGTGGTATCAAGAGTTAAAAAAGTAAAAGGTACATTAGATATTAACAGTAAAAAAGGTAAAGGAACAACCGTTACCGTTTCATTACCTAGCAATTATATAAGATTAGATAATCTAAATGGCACTGTAGCGCGTAAAGAAGTATTGAATGTCTAATCTTAAATTTTAAATCAACCCGGTATGAAGACACTACGAATATTAGCGATAGATGATCATGAGATGACCATGCTTGGGTACAAGTTTATCCTTGAGCGCATTGTCTTTGAAGGTCATAGTATTATTGTTGATACCGCCAATACCTATGAAATGGGCAGAAAACTTATTGAGGATTCTGTGAATTCGTTTAAGTATGACATTTTGTTTTTAGATGTACAATTGTTTCCGCCCAATGAGGACCAACCTCATACTGGAGAAGATTTAGGGGTTTTGGCCCGTAAATTGGTGCCAGAAACCAAGATTGCCTTCATGTCCTCTTTTAGTGATAACTATAGAATAAACAGCATTCTTAAAACTGTTGACCCAGACGGGTATTTGGTAAAAACAGATATAGACCCAAAAACATTGGAAGATGCCGTTAAGACCATTACATTAAATCCTCCATATTATTCATCCAAAGCGCTTTCTGCCATTAGAAAGAAAATGACCAATGATATTAGTTTGGATGAAAAAGACAAAAAGATATTATACCATCTTTCCATAGGCACCAAAAACAAAGATTTGGAACATTACATAAGGCTATCTCCTTCTTCTATTGAAAATAGAAAGCGTCATTTGAAATCACTTTTCGGTACCGAGAATGAGAATGACCTTGCCTTGATTTTAGCCGCAAAAAACAGAGGTTTTATATAATTCCCAGCGCACCTATAGAGCTGTTTTTAGTCAGATTTTGGCCACTTTTCAGCTTTTTTGCCATAAAAAAGACTCAAATAGGAGAAAACCCCCAGAATTTTTAAGGTTTTCCTTCAATCCAAAAAAAAAGATTCGCTTTAACTTTGATTTAGAACAACTATGCAATCCGTTGAGTATGCCATTCCAGAAAAAAGTCAATCCGAATTTCCCTCTTGATGGCCTAAAAGCTTTTGTCACCGCTGATGGGCTGGACGATTTTATTAAAGTCTTGGAAAAAGATTTTTATGCAGAGGTAAAAGTACAATGCCACTACCATACTAGTAATGGGAAGACCGATTTAATTCTGAACTTATATTGTAATTTTGGGCTTACAGAAAGTCTTCATCATTTTAACAAAGGAAATTGGGGAGGTTTTTCGTGCGATGTAGAAGGTGAAAAACGTATACCTTCATTTGATGCAGCTTTTCAAAAGCTGAGTGATGATAACAACAATTCAATTGACATCGCTGAACTTTCTTTACACTTTAGGGATACTTCTATTGTCGTTTCTAGAATCAGTGAGTATAGTATCCCCGAACAATTGGCCGCAATAATATTCAAAACAAGTGCGCATTTTGTGTATCTCACCAAGGGATTAACAGAAATGCCATATGAGATTTTCGTTCCCGTTTTTGAAGATCACACGCGAAGTGTTTTAGCTTTGGAAAAAAGCAAAAAAGGTTATTTTGAGTATTGGGGCCTATATTTTGACGACGATTTACAACATGACGTAATCGTGTACAATCTCAAAACAAAACAACTTCGTAAAGAAGATTTTTTCCTATTGGATTAAACTATTTTTAAACCTTAGGCTTAACCTAAGTACATCCCGCAGTTTCTAAGCGTTAAATAAAGGTCTTGACTTCATTAAGTCATTGACCTTTTTTCTTATTTGCTCAAGATGTTCCTCATTCCCTGGATTCGTTATAACCTCATCTATAAAGCCTACTATGGTTTCCATATCCGCTTCTTTTAGGCCTCGAGTAGTAATTGCAGGGGTTCCAAATCTAATTCCAGAAGTGATAAAAGGAGATTGATCATCAAAAGGCACCATATTTTTGTTGGCTGTAATAGCAGCCCCCTCTAAAGCTTTCTCGGCGTCTTTTCCTGTTATGTTCTTGTTTCTAAGGTCAATCAACATCATATGATTATCTGTTCCATCAGAGATAACCTTATAATCTCTTTTCACGAATGCTTTTGCCATAGCATCTGCATTTTTCTTTACCTGTAACATATAATGTAAGAAGTCATCAGAAAGTGCTTCACCAAAGGCAATTGCCTTGGCAGCTATAATATGCTCCAATGGGCCACCTTGATTTCCTGGAAAAACAGCCAAATCCAATAACCCAGACATTTTACGCAGATTTCCGTTTTTAAGACGAATGCCAAAAGGGTTTTCAAAATTCTCTCCCATTAAGATTAAACCTCCTCTAGGGCCTCTTAAAGTTTTATGTGTAGTTGTAGTAACAATATGACAATGAGGAATAGGGTCGTTCATAATACCTTTGGCAATCAATCCTGCCGGGTGCGAGATATCTGCAAGCAATATGGCATTTACACTATCTGCAATTTCTCTAAATCGCTTAAAGTCCATATCTCGAGAATATGCTGATGCTCCTGCTATAATCAATTTAGGTTGCTCTTTAGTCGCAATCTCTTGAATCTTATCGTAATTTAAAGTTCCCGTCTCTTTATCTACCCCATAAAAAACAGGATTGTATAATCTACCAGAGAAATTTACCGGGGAGCCATGGGTTAAATGACCTCCATGTGACAAATCAAAACCTAGAATGGTATCCCCAGGCTTTAAACAAGCATGGTATACCGCCGCATTTGCTTGAGAACCAGAATGTGGTTGAACGTTGGCATATACTGCGCCAAAAAGTTCTTTGGCACGGTCAATAGCCAATTGCTCTACCTCATCAACTACCTCACAACCACCGTAATAACGTTTCCCAGGATAGCCTTCAGCGTATTTATTTGTTAAAACTGAGCCTGCGGCCTCCATAACTTGGGGACTGGTAAAATTCTCAGAAGCTATAAGTTCTATACCTTCTATCTGACGTTCTTCCTCCTGGGCTATCAGTTCAAAAATCTCGTGGTCTCTTTGCATTTGTTTTCAAATTAAGAAGTGCTAAAATTACGAATAGAATAGCTAATTAAATCGAAAAAAAATGTTGTAAAAATTGATTTTATCAAACAACAATTAACAATAATGAAGGAATTCTAAAACTGCTCTAAAAATATTTTTTTTATGTCTTTTATCGATATTATACTACCGTTTGTCCTTTTTCGTTAATAGAATGTAGGTTTTTGGCACGGCTGTTGAAAACCATATGAAAACCGATAAAATCAAAAGCCATGAAAAAACTATTACTCATTAGTATATTGACTTTACTTGCAGCCTGTGGCGGAGTAAAGAAAACCCAAGAAGCTTTAAATAGTGGCAACTATGTTTCCGCTATGAACAAGGCCATTAAAAACTTGGCAGAAAACAAGACAAAAAAAGGCAACCAAGCTTATATTCTAATGCTTGAAGATGCTTTTGAAAAGAATGCTCAACGTGAGGAAGAGGAAATCGTCTTTTTACAACGAGATGGAAATCCAGCCAATCTGGAAGCTATTTACAATAAATATTTGAAGTTAAAAAGCCTTCAACAGCGCATTAGACCGCTTCTACCATTGTTTGTAAAAGATGAGGGAAGAAATGCTTCTTTTGGATTTGCCAATTATGACTCAAATATTCTTGCAACCAAAAATGAGTTATCAAACTATTTGTACAATAATGCATCAGGCTTGTTGACATCCGCTCGTGAAAAGGTAGATTACAGGTCTGCATATAACGAATTGAAGTATCTGCAAGATATTAATCCTGGATATAAGGAGACCGTTGCCAAGATGGATCAGGCCTATACTAAAGGATTGGACTATGTGAAAGTAGAAATCGGAAATGAAACAGAACAAATCATTCCAGAGCGTCTGGAAGATGAGTTGTTGGATTTCAATGCCTTTGGAATTAACGATTTTTGGACTGAGTACCATGCAAACCCATTGTCTAACGTTAAATACGATTATGCATTGAATGTAAACTTTAGGGAAATAAACATTTCACCAGAACGTGTAAACGAAAAGCAAATCGTAAAAGAAAGACAGATTAAGGACGGTTATGAGTTCCTATTAGATGAGCAAGGGAATGCTGTAAAAGATAGTTTGGGCGACCAGATTAAAGTAGACAAGTTTAGAACAGTACGTTGTAACTTTTATCAGTTTACACAGTTTAAAGCAGCTCAAATTGGAGCAAAAGTAAGTCTTACGGATTTATCTAATGGACAGGAAATTAACTCTTACCCCCTATCTAGTGAGTTTGTTTTTGAACATATATATGCAAATTACAAAGGAGATAAAAGAGCTTTAGATATAGATTTGATTCCTTTGTTGGATATTAGGTCAGTGCCATTTCCCAGCAATGAACAAATGGTATATGACGCTGGTGAAGATCTAAAGGCAAGGTTGAAATCAATCCTTACCCAAAATCAGTTTATTGCCAGGAATCATTATAACGATTAATTCTAGGTTGAAGCGAGCGGAGTTGGGCAACACCGGATAAATTCATTCCATAAAGTTCTCGACTGCGCTCGAACCAACCATACCCTTTCCTTAAACATGTTGGGCCAAATCAGTATCGGCAATGGCTCCATGTGAAGTATGGTATGTTACTTCTCCATTTTTAATAATCAAAAGTTGTGGAGATTGATGCATGACCTGAAACTTGTATTGCACCTCATTTGAGACATCTCTATGGGCATGTAGGTCTAAAAAGTAAATATCATGCTCTTCTCCAAGAGAATAAGATCCTGTGAACATGTTCAGTACCATTCGACTAATACCGCAAGTAGTTGAATGCTTAAAAATAAGTTGCGTTTGTGTTTTGGATTTTTCAGCAATTTCATCTAATTGCCCAACCGACACCAAAGGAATCCAAGGAATTTGTTTTTCCTCTCTTACCGAATCATCTTTCTTTCCAAATACACTATCAAATATTCCCATGTCACAAATTTAATAGTTATGTCGATTAAGAACAAAAAGCTTACAAAACTGACGAAATGTCCTTTGTTTTCAGGCTTTTAGCGACATTTTGACTGTATCTCCTCAATGGTAAGGTTGTTGAATTGTTAGAAATAAAAACAATTGAAAATGAATTTCAACAATTATACTATAAAATCACAAGAAGCCATACAGCAAGCACAGCAGCTTGCCCAAGAGCTTGGACATCAACAGATAGAAAACGAACATCTATTTAAGGCTATCTCCGAAGTAGACGAAAATGTATTGCCATTTATTCTAAAAAAACTAAATGTCAATACAGCACTTCTCAACCAAATCCTTGAAAAGGAATTAGAAAGTTTCTCTAAGGTATCTGGAGGAGAAATAATGCTTTCAAGAGAAGCAGGAAAAGCCTTGAATGAAGCGAGTATTATTGCAAAAAAGCAAGATGATGAATTTGTGTCGATAGAACATCTACTGCTTGCTATTTTCAAATCCAAGAGTAAAATATCGCAAATTCTAAAAGACCAAAGGGTAACGGAAAAAGACTTGAACGCAGCTATTCAAGAATTGCGAAAAGGTGGAAAAGTGACCTCGCAAAGTGCTGAAGACACTTACAATTCGCTGGATAAATACGCAAAGAACCTAAATCAACTTGCAGACAGTGGCAAGCTTGATCCGGTAATTGGAAGGGATGAGGAAATTAGAAGGGTTTTACAGATTCTATCAAGAAGAACAAAGAACAACCCTATGCTAGTTGGTGAACCAGGAGTTGGTAAAACCGCAATTGCCGAAGGATTGGCCCACAGAATAGTGCAAGGGGACATTCCTGAAAACCTAAAGAACAAGACCATTTATTCTTTGGATATGGGAGCGCTCATTGCTGGGGCAAAATACAAGGGTGAATTTGAAGAGCGTTTAAAATCTGTAATCAAAGAAGTTACTTCTTCAGATGGAGATATAGTACTCTTTATAGATGAGATACACACCCTTGTAGGTGCCGGTGGCGGTCAAGGAGCCATGGATGCCGCCAATATTCTAAAGCCAGCATTAGCGCGAGGTGAACTTAGAGCTATTGGTGCAACCACTTTGGATGAATATCAAAAGTACTTTGAGAAAGACAAAGCGCTGGAGCGTAGGTTCCAAAAAGTGGTGATAGATGAACCTGATACAGAGAGTGCCATTTCTATACTAAGAGGTATTAAGGAAAAATATGAAGCGCATCATAAAGTGCGTATCAAAGATGAAGCGGTAATTTCTGCCGTAGAACTTTCACAACGTTACATCACAAATCGTTTTCTACCAGATAAGGCAATTGACCTTATGGACGAAGCTGCCTCTAAACTAAGGATGGAAATCAATTCCAAGCCAGAAGAGTTAGATGTGCTGGACAGAAAAATTATGCAGTTGGAAATTGAGATTGAAGCCATAAAGCGCGAGAATGACAAAGCCAAGCTGCAAAGTTTAAACCTAGAACTTGCCAATATCAAGGAAGAGCGAAACGAAGTTTTTGCTAAATGGGAAAGCGAAAAGACGGTTGTGGACAACATACAGAAAACCAAACAGGATATTGAAAACTTTAAACTGGAAGCGGAACGTGCTGAGCGTAATGGAGACTATGGCAAAGTAGCAGAGCTACGCTATGGGAAAATAAAAGAATCCCAAGAAAAACTGGAACAATTGCAAGATGAATTGGCCAATCAGCAAAGTGCTGGAACACTCATTAAAGAAGAGGTGACCAATGAGGATATAGCAGAGGTAGTAGCCAAATGGACTGGTATTCCAGTGACTAAAATGTTGCAAAGCGAACGTGAAAAGCTTTTACAATTAGAAGATGTTTTGCATAAACGCGTTGTGGGTCAAGAAGAAGCAATAGTTGCCGTATCTGATGCCATTAGAAGAAGTAGAGCAGGTTTACAAGATGTAAAAAAGCCCATTGGTTCTTTCCTATTTTTAGGAAACACTGGAGTTGGGAAAACCGAGTTGGCAAAAACGCTAGCAGCCTATTTGTTTGATGATGAGAATGCAATAACGCGTATAGATATGAGTGAATATCAAGAGCGCCATTCTATAAGCAGATTGGTGGGTGCACCTCCTGGATATGTTGGCTATGATGAAGGTGGTCAACTGACAGAAGCCGTAAGAAGGAAACCTTATTCTGTAGTGCTCTTAGATGAAATTGAAAAAGCGCATCCAGACACGTTCAACATTCTTCTGCAGGTTTTAGATGAAGGTAGATTGACAGATAATAAAGGCCGTGTTGCTGACTTTAAGAACTCCATTATTATCATGACAAGTAATATGGGTAGTCAAATAATCCAAGAAAAGTTTGAAGATGTGGTTGATGTGGAAAGTGCAGCTAGTGCCGCACGCGTTGAGGTCATGGGGTTATTGCGAAAAACAATTCGTCCTGAGTTTTTAAACAGGATAGATGATATCATTATGTTTACTCCGCTGGATAAATCCAATATTAGAGAGATTGTTGGATTACAATTAGAACAATTGAAAAAAATGGTTTCCAAGCAACATATTACCTTGGATGCCACAGAAGAGGCCATTGATTACCTGGCAGAAAAAGGATATGATCCCCAATTTGGGGCAAGACCTGTAAAAAGACTGATCCAAAAAGAGGTCTTGAACAATTTGTCCAAAGAATTGCTTTCAGGTAAGATAAAAGCTGAAAGTATTGTCCTTCTTGATTCATTTGACGAGCAACTTGTCTTTAGAAATCAAAATGAATTGGTGAAATAATCTAATTTTCAACTTATTAATGCCCTTATTTTGTTAAAAGTGAGGGCATTTGCTTTTTTAAAATACCATACAGTATATGTTTTTTATATATTAGCAACAGCCACGTATCAGCCAGAACCACTATGACCAAAAAAGCAGAACGTACCACAGCATATATTATAGAGACTGTTGCACCTATTTTTAATAAATTTGGATATGTGGGTACCAGTATGAGCGACCTTACTGAAGCAACCGGACTTACCAAAGGTGCCATTTATGGCAATTTTGAAAACAAGGAAGCACTGGCATTATCCGCTTTTGAATATAACCGCAACCATCTTTTGTCTGTTGTTGATGAAAAATTGAACGTAGAAGGTAATTCACTGGACAAGCTTTTTTCTCTAATACGTTTCTATAGACAATATGATGTTTTTACACTACCCTTTGGCGGATGTCCAATTCTCAATGTTGGGGTAGATGCACAAAACAACAACAATCAACTCTCAGCAGCTGTTAAGGAGACCATTAAAGAAATAGAAGGCAAAATAGCACTGGTTTTAGAAAATGGTATAAAACAAGGAGAAATCTATTTACCCGTTCCACCGCTACAATTTGCCAAACAATTGTTTACCATGCTTCAAGGAGCAATAGCCATGTCAACCATGACAAGGGATAGAAAATATCTTGTAAACACCATTGCCTATTTAGAACAGCTGGTGCAAAAGGAAATAAAAAAATAGCCTGCATTATCATTTCCCTCTAACCCTGAAAATCCAAATTTTATCGGGGTATTTTCCAAAAAATTTACTGTCTCTAGCATTACGGGCTTCGTTCATGCTATTGTAGCGCTCCAAATACACATAGTTGTATTTATTTTGACTTCTGTAGAACGATTTTGGGTCTAATCCTTTTTTCCTAAGGGTCAACATGAAGTTTTCATAATACTTCTTTGTACCAAAAACATTGGCAATAAGATAAAATCCTGGTTCTAAACCTTCTGCGTTTGCTACTTCCTCATATTTTTCGTTTGGCCTCACTTGAACATTTTGTGCTTCTTGAAGTTCAGCAATACTATCCCGTCTTTTTTGTTCTTCTTGCAATTTTAAGACTGCTAATTGGACTTTAGCAATGGAATCTTTTTCAAATTGTTGCTTAGTTAAAAGTTCCTGCTCTTTTTTGGTATCCGCTGTTTGTTCTTTTTTTAGTCTTTCCTGTTCGATGGCTGTTTTTTCCTCAAGTTCCTTACGCCTTTGCTTCTCATCTTCGGCCTTAATCCGTTCCAAAGCCAATGCATCATCTTTTTCTACATCAAAACCAATAACTTTTTTACGACTATCTGTTTTCCCAAAATGATACGAAGCAATCAACTCAAAAGTAGGGTCTTCATCACTTAAAGAGGTATCCGTGCCAAATTCCAATAATCCACCAATAGAAAACTGTTTTGCAAAGGTTGCCCCTAACCCTCCAGAAACTCCATAGAAACTATTGTAACCTCCCTGTACCCAGAATTTAGAGGTTGAAAACAGCCCATTGATTCCAAATTGGGTGTCTTCATTTGGTATTGCTCTCACATAAACTATTGGTCTTATAAAACTGTTGCCCTCACCTGAAAATATTGTCACAGGGAAATCATTACTTAAAGTTCCCGTTAATATTCTTAAATCCTCACTTCCCCCACTCTCAGAAAAATTAAAATCCAATGCATTTTCCACGGCCAAACCTAGGTTGAATTGGTTTACTTGTAATATCACTCCTGGAGAAAAAAGAATAATAAATTCGTTGGTGTTCTCTAATTGTGGTAAATCAATATCAGGATCTGGAACAAAACGATCATCTGCTAATTTTTGTTGAAACCCAAAAAGGTTAGCTCCAACTGTCAGTTTAATATTATCGTCAAACAAAAAAGTGTACGCATAATTAATATTTGCTCCAATATCTACAAATGTTCCTGTATTATGTTGCAAAAAGCCAATTCCCAATGCTGACCTTTGATTAAGTTGATGGGTATAGTTGGCAAATATGCTGGTTGGGTCTCCATCTACTGTTTGCCACTGCCAACGTGTCCAAATAGAAAAAGAATTTGGGTTGTTCCAATCTGTTGCATAAGATGCATTGAATAGGTTTGCATTGAATTGGGTAAGGTTATGTTGCCTAATATCTGGAGGAAGCGTCCTCTCCTGCGACCAACTAAATATGGTCATTAAAAACAATAGAAAACAAACCAAGGACTTAAGCATACAAGAAAATGAAAATTAAATGTTACATTTAAATATCATAAATATAACGCAAGAGGGACCTTTAGAATAGTAATCATGAGAACAACCAAACTTATAATTGCAATTACAATTTTTATTGTTGGAAGTATTAGCTGCAATGACTCCAATAAAGATATGGAAAATACCAAAGAAGCAGTGGTTTCCACTTTCTATTTTATAAGACATGCAGAAAAGGATAGAACTGATCCTGAAAACAACGACCCTGAGCTAAATCAAGATGGTTTAGGTAGGGCCATACATTGGGCCGAAGTTTTTGACCCTATTGGTTTGGATGTGATATACTCTACCAATTATGAGCGCACCTCAATGACTGCTGCACCAACCTCTGTAAAGAAAGATATTGATGTTCAATACTATGACCCAAAATCTGTGGATGTTGAGGCCTTTAAAGCTTCAAACGAAGGACTTAATGTGTTGGTCGTTGGTCATAGTCATTCCACTCCAACCTTTGTAAACAATATGTTGGGAATTGAAAAGTATGATTATATGGATGACCGTGACAACAGCAGCCTTTTCATTGTTAGAATCATTGATGGAGTGGCAACTGATATTCGTCTGAAAATGGACTAATTTTTAGTAACCTCTATTTCTGAAAGTTCTATCTTAGAGAGTAACTCTAATTCTCCTTTTTCAAATAAATTTCCTGTTTCAAAAACAGAAGTCTCTTTTGTTTTAGCCTTATAATTATTGTAATCCACAAAACGAATACCATTAACATAGCGTTCATTATAAGCTTCACGAAAACGTTGCCCTCCACCATTTACATGAAAATCATACGCTAAATAGTCAGGTTTAAATGTTTCCGTATTATACCAGTATACATACACATCATCAAAATCCTCACCTCCGTTATTTTGATCAAAGGTGACTTTGATCTTGTAGTAATTTTTTCCCTTTATCGTTTCTTCCCCTAAAAGCTCTTTACTTACCGCTTTGTCATTTAAACCAAAAGGAAGTCTAGCAAAATAATGTACAGAGTTAACAGAATTGGCATATCTATTTGCGATGGAATCAGATATATTTACGATTGTGTCGTTCATGTAACGCTTAAAAGCAGTGTTGGTTTTAACATCTGTTATGGTCACAGAATCCAAAAAAGAAATTCGCTTTAATACCTTCCTTCCTCCTATACTTTCAGAAATGTATTTTCTATCCCTAAACAAAAACGATGTTCCATGATTATCGTAAAGACTACCACCACTGTCTTCTATGGATTTATCCACAATTTCTTGAGCGGTAAAATTCGTTTTGGGCTTCTCTTTACAAGCAACAGATAAAAACAATAAGGCTATAACAAAAAATCTTTTCATTAGTTCGGTTTTATTGATAATCGTAAAATCTATTGTAACATTACAATTTTCTTGGATAAGAGTTTCTATTTTTGTCAACAATGCAGAAAAATATCAACATAAAAAACAAACGGGCCAGGTTCGATTATGAAATTCTGGACACTTATACCGCTGGCATTGTTTTAGGTGGCACTGAAATAAAATCTATCCGTTTAGGCAAGGCTTCAGTATCTCAAAGTTTTTGTGAATTTAATGACAGAGGGGAACTTTTTGTTATAAACATGCAGGTTGACGAATATAGCCATGGTGGCCATTACAACCATATGCCAAAAGCGGAGCGGAAGTTGTTGCTTAATAAAAAAGAGCTGAAAAAATTACACAAAGAAGTTTCCACATCAGGACTCACTATAATTCCACTTAATCTTTTTATCAACGATAGAGGCTTGGCCAAAATAAATATTGGTCTGGCTAAGGGTAAAAAATTGTACGACAAGCGTGAAACCATGAAAGATCGAGACAACAAACGTGATTTATCAAGAATAAAGAAAAGCTTTAATTCATAGAAGTTTTAACACAAAAACATATAACATTCAAGATGTCTACTTTTTGGATTATAGCGTCATTCCGCTAAAGTATATTCGGCAGATACCAACTCAATAAAATTTATTGTACCTAAATCAAGTGAACTCTCTTCATCATAACTAATCGTGCACTCAGAGCTCGCTTCAATTTCGGTGCATGGAGAGTTAGTGGAAGACACTTGAGTCGTGATAAGCCCATCAGCATTTGTAGTTATTGCATGAAAACCTCTTACATTTATATTGTTTGGATTGACAAACTTTATTTCGTAACGTAATCTGTTAGAATTGTTACCGGTATCCGCTATAAACTCGAAAAAAATTATTTCCACTGAAACATTTTTTAAAACACTGTCTTCATCTTTGGACATATCATCATCGCCACATCCAACATTAATTAAATAAACTAAAGTCAATAAAAAAGATTTTCTCAGTACTAAGTTCATATTCGGAGCTTAAAAAAATTATAACAACAGAAATAAAGTTAGTTTTTGTTCTCTAGCAATGGCACAAATCGAAAAGAACCCAATTCCTGTTTTTCAAATTCTTTTTCAGATTTTCTTGTAAAAAGTGTCATAATTTGCTCTTCAATCCCAACAGGAATAACCAAACGCCCTCCTACTTTCAACTGGGACATTAACGGTTTTGGGACTTCCGGAGCACCTGCCGTCACAATAATCCCATCAAAAGGAGCTTCCTCTGGCAACCCCTTGTACCCATCTCCAAAAATCACTTTTTTTGGTCTATAATTCATTTTGCTGAAAAACAGTTTAGTTTTCTTAAAAAGTTCCTGCTGTCTTTCTATGGTGTATACTTTGGCTCTCAAGTGGAGTAGAACTGCGGTTTGATACCCACTGCCCGTACCAATTTCCAAAATAGAGTCATTAGATTTTATATTAAGTAATTCGGTTTGAAAAGCCACGGTATATGGCTGCGAAATGGTTTGTTCCGCCCCAATGGGAAATGCTTTGTCTTGATAAGCATGGTCTTCAAAACTACTATCTAAAAACAAGTGTCGTGGTATTGTCTTTATCGCATCTAAAACTTTTGAATCCTGTATTCCTTTAGCTGACAATACTTCTGCCAACTTGTTCCGCATACCCCTATGCTTTAAAGTATCTTTCATGTTTTTGGTCTGGTACACGAATTTATAAAGTTCTCTACGAATTTTATAGTTAGTTGACTTCTTATTTTTATGGAAGAGTGATACCATATCCTTATTTTTGACAAAAACAGTACGTATGCTAAAAGTTGGTGTCCTTGGTGCGGGACATTTGGGTAAAATTCACCTCAGGCTCTTAAACGAATCCAGCAACTATGAACTTGTAGGATTTTATGATCCAGATGAAATCAATGCAAAAAAAGTAGCTGATGAATTTGGGTATTCATATTTTGAAAATATCAATACTCTTTTTGATGCAGTAGATGTAGTTGATATCGTCACTCCCACTCTTTCTCATTTTGATTGTGCTAAAAAGGCCATTGAAAAAGGGAAGCATATTTTTATTGAAAAACCCATTACCAATACTTTTAAAGAGGCTGAAGAATTGTTGAAATTAGCCAGTAAGCATAATATAAAGGGGCAAGTTGGACATGTGGAACGATTTAACCCCGCGTTTTTGGCTGTAAAGGACAATATTGAAACTCCCATGTTCATTGAAACCCATAGGTTGGCAGAGTTTAACCCTAGAGGAACAGACGTCCCCGTTGTCTTGGATTTAATGATTCATGATATAGACGTTATTTTGAGTGTAGTGAAATCTCCAGTAAAACAAATAAATGCCAGTGGGGTTTCCGTAATAAGCAAATCACCGGATATTGCCAACGCCAGAATAGAATTTGAGAACGGCTGTGTAGCCAATCTTACCTCAAGCAGGATTTCACTTAAAAACATGCGCAAGTCTCGATTCTTCCAGCAGGATGCCTATATCTCCGTAGATTTTTTGGAAAAGAAAGTAGAAGTCGTGAAAATGAAAGACGCTCCTGAGAAACCTGGAGATTTTGACATGGTTTTGCAGAATGCGGAAGGTGAGAAAAAGCAAATCTATTTTGAAAACCCAGATATTGAATCCAATAATGCCATTTTAGATGAGCTGGAGACCTTTGCAGATGCAATCAACAACAACACAGACCCAGTAGTAACTTTAGCACAAGGAACACAGGCCTTACGTGTAGCCCTTCAAATTATAGAATCGTTTAAAGAATAATTCAATGAAGACTATTGCAGTAATTGGTGCAGGTACCATGGGTAATGGAATTGCTCATGTTTTTGCGCAAAATGGATTTCAAGTGCATCTTATTGATATTGCACAAGCCTCTTTAGAAAAAGGTTTAGCAACAATTACCAAGAATTTGGACCGTATGCTCGCCAAAGCTTCTATAGGAGAAAAGGATAAAGAAAGTACGCTTAACAACATTTCAACATTTACTAATGTAAAAGAAGGTGTTATAAATACGGATTTAGTGATTGAGGCCGCTACGGAGAACCTAAACATTAAACTGAAGATTTTTAAGGATTTGGATGAGGTTTGCGATGAAAAAACCATTTTGGCCACAAATACTTCTTCAATATCCATAACACAAATTGCAGCGGCTACAAATAGACCTGAGAAGGTGATTGGAATGCATTTTATGAATCCAGTACCAATAATGAAATTGGTAGAAATTATACGGGGTTATAGTACTTCTGATGAAGTGACAAAGACTATTATGGAATTGTCTGCCAACTTGGGCAAGACTCCAACCGAAGTGAATGATTATCCTGGTTTTGTGGCCAATAGGATTCTTATGCCAATGATTAATGAAGCCATTGAAACCCTGTATAATGGTGTGGCCGGAGTCAGTGAAATTGATACTGTCATGAAATTGGGTATGGCACACCCAATGGGACCATTGCAATTGGCAGACTTTATTGGTTTAGATGTTTGTCTTTCTATTTTGAATGTAATGTATGATGGTTTCAAAAATCCTAAATATGCGCCTTGTCCGCTTTTGGTGAACATGGTGACGGCTGGTAAATTGGGCATAAAGTCCGGTGAAGGATTTTATGATTACTCTGAATCTAGAAAGGCCGAAAAAGTTTCAACACAATTTAATTAATTAAAAATGGCCCGTGTAAAGCCATTTAAGGCTATTCGCCCAACAAAGGATAAGGCTTCTTTTGTAGCTTCCCGCTCTTATGAAGAATATTCCAAGGAGGAATTGAAATCACAACTAAAGTTTAATCCTTTTTCTTTTCTGCACATCATAAACCCCGGATTTAAGTTCCATAAAAGTGTTGCAGGTAAGGAACGATTTAAACTCGTTCATAACAGATATTTAGAGTTTTTAGAAGAGAATATCTTCCAAAAAGACAAAGAAGCTTCTTTTTACCTCTACCAGATAACAAAAGGAAACTTTAAAACTTTGGGACTTTTTTGTGCCTGTAGTGTATTGGACTATCAGAACGATATTATTAAAAAACACGAAGACACCATCCAACATAGAGAAAAACTCTTCGCAAACTATTTAAATACTGTAGGGTTCAATGCAGAACCTGTGCTAATGACCTATGCTAAAAACGAGTCAATAAGCACGCTCTTAAAAAACGAAACCGAGCAAGAACCGCAATACAATTTTACCACAACAGACAAAATAAGCCACAAGCTTTGGAAAATAGTGGATAAAGAAACCATTGAAGAACTCCAAACCGAGTTTGCTAAAATAAATGCTCTTTATATTGCAGACGGCCATCACAGAAGCGCTTCGTCCAATCTATTGGCAGAAAAAATGAAGGCTGACAATACCTCCCATACGGGTGAAGAAGCCTATAACTTTTTTATGGCTTACCTTATTCCAGAATCAGAAATCAGAATCTATGAATTTAATAGAATGGTCAAAGACTTAAATGGCTATTCTAAAAATGAGTTTTTGATTAAGCTAGATACTTATTTCAGGATTGAAAAGAAAGATGATGGATTGTACAAACCTACTCAGAAACATCATTTTAGCATGTATTTGGATGGTGAGTTTTACTCGCTCTACTTAAGAAAAAAAGTGTATGATTTCACTGATGCTTTGAGTGAATTAGATACTCAGATTCTGTACAAGACCATTTTAGAACCCATCTTAGGGATTCATGACCTTCGGAATGACAAACGTATCTCCTATGGCTACGGAAAGCACAATGTCATTAAAATGAAAGATAGTATTGACAGGGGAGAATTTGCAGTGGGATTCAGTCTTGTGCCCATTAATATGACTGAAATTAAGGCCATTGCAGACGCAGGACTGGTGATGCCGCCAAAAAGCACCTATATAGAACCTAAACTGAGAAGCGGCTTGTCCATTTATGAATTTTGAACGGAATTGAATACTAAAATCGAATGTCAATAAAAAATAATCTTATCGCTATAAAGGAAAAACTTTCTAAGGAAGTAACTCTTGTCGCGGTTTCTAAAACCAAACCCAATGAAGCCATTTTAGAAGCTTATGAAGCTGGACAACGGGTTTTTGGGGAAAACAAAATCCAAGAAATGACCCAGAAATGGGAGACCCTGCCCAAAGACATTCAATGGCACATGATTGGCCATGTACAGCGAAATAAAGTAAAGTATATGGCAGAATTTGTTTCATTGGTTCACGGAGTGGATAGTTTTAGATTGCTTCTGGAAATCAATAAACAAGCTAAAAAACATGATCGTGTAATTCCTTGTTTACTACAAATGCACATCGCTGAAGAGGAAACTAAATTTGGATTGGACACATTAGAACTGGATGCCATGCTCAATTCTGAAGAATTTGCTGCGCTGGAAAATATTAGAATAGAAGGTTTAATGGGTATGGCTACGTTTACTCAAGATCAAGAACAGGTTAGAAAAGAATTCGCCTCTTTAAAATCTATCTTTGATAACCTAAAGCAAAAACTACCTGATATCACTGTACTTTCAATGGGTATGAGTGGTGATTATGGCATTGCCATTGAAGAGGGAAGTACTATGGTGCGAATTGGAAGTAGTATCTTTGGAGCCCGTAACTATTCATAATTCATATTTTTTCAGCATTTTTCATGTACGTCATACTCGATATCGAAAGCACCGGAGGAAAATACAATGAGGAAGGTATCATGGAGATTGCAATCCACAAGTTTGATGGCCATAAAGTAGTGGACAAATTTATTGGTTTAATAAATCCAGAACGGGAAATACAACCATTCGTGGTTAAACTTACAGGGATAAACAACAAGATGTTACGTTCCGCACCAAAGTTTCATGAAGTAGCAAAACGTATTATAGAAATTACCGATGGTGCCGTTATTGTTGCGCATAACGCCCAATTTGATTACAGAATACTTCGGACAGAATTTAGAAGGTTGGGCTACGATTTTCAACGGAAGACATTATGCACTGTTGACCTCTCAAAAAAATTGCTTCCAGATGCAGAATCCCATAGTCTTGGCAAACTAGTACGTTCTTTGGGAATTCCCATGAGTGATCGCCACAGGGCAAATGGCGATGCAATAGCGACTCTAAAACTATTCAAGCTTCTGCTGGATAAAGATTCAGAAAAAACGATTATCAAAGAAGTGATTCGAGAAGAATCCCAAGGAGAACTCTCACCAACACAGCTAGATATCATCTCGGATTTACCATCGAAAACAGGTGTGTATTATATGCATGATAAGGATGGGGAAATCATCTTTCTTGGAAAAACAAAAGATATTAAACGACGGGTAAACCAACATTTCACAAACGTTGGACAGTTGGCGAGAAAGCTACAGAAAGAGACCAAAAAGGTAAGTTACGAGCTTACCGGTGGTGAACTGGTTGCTATTTTAAAAGAATATCAAGAACTAAAACAAACAAAACCCAAACACAATACAATCACAAAGAAGAAACTCTTTTCTCACGTAATTAATTTTTCCAAAAATGGAACTCCCCATATTACTTTGGATATTGTGCAAAACAAATTTCAGAAGGAGCAAAAGATTGGTTTTAATGGTGTTCCATCAGCGAAAAGTTTTCTAAACAAAATAAGTGCTGAGTTTGAACTATGCCCAACATCCTTAGGGCTTGATGTAATTTGTGAACATGCTAAAAATGGATGTATGGAAGGGTGTACAGATATTGAGAATACTTTCGAATACAACCAAAAAATAGAGGCAGCATTTTATAAGTATAGCGTTGTTGACAAGAGCGTAGCACTATTGGACCAAGGTAGGGAAATTGGAGAGCGCAGTCTTATCTTAATTAAAAATGGGGCTCTAAAAGGTTTCGGATATGTAGAGCTTAATCACCAAATAAATAATATTCATATCTTAGAATCCATTATAACCCCAATTTCAAGCGACGAAAACACCTCTTTTATTATTGAATCTTATTTGAGAAAAAATAACAAACTCAAGGTTTTAGAATTAACTCCCGCCCTTTGAAAGAGCATAAAATACATTCTGGTTGGAAAAACACACTTCATGAAATCATTTATGAAGCTGACACGCCGTTAGGAAAGTTTTTTGACATTGTCCTCTTTGTCCTAATCGTGCTTAGTGTAATTCTTGTGATGCTAGAGAGCATAAAGGAAGTAGACATACATTACCACAAGATTCTATTGACTTTGGAGTGGGTAGTCACCATTTTTTTTACCTTGGAATACATTGCAAGACTCATCAGCATTAAAAAACCATGGAAATATGTGTTTAGCCTCTATGGTATTATTGATTTTGTATCCACTATCCCGCTTTATCTCTCCTATATTTTTGCTGGTTCGCAAGTACTTTTAGCAGTTAGAGCTTTCCGTCTTCTACGGATTTTTAGAATACTTAAGCTTGTAAAGTTTATGGGGGAAGCATCTCAACTAAAATCAGCCTTAAAAGCCAGTAGAGCCAAGATCGCTGTGTTTATCTATGTTGTTTTGATTCTTTCCGTTATCATGGGGACCATCATGTACCTTATTGAAAGTGATGAGGCTGGTTTTACCAGTATTCCCAGAAGTATCTATTGGACCATAGTAACATTGACCACCGTAGGCTACGGGGATATTGCCCCGCAAACCAATTTAGGACAGTTTTTAGCCACTATCATCATGGTTTTGGGTTATGGAATCATTGCTGTACCAACGGGGATTGTAACCGTGGAATTCTCAAGGCACAAGAGGGGTGAAAAAGGAGACAGTTTAGTCCATACCAATACACAGGCTTGTCCAAGTTGCACAGCAGAAGGTCATCGGGATGATGCTCTAAACTGCTATAACTGTGGAGATGTGCTATGAGTTCTAAAACTTTGATCTCAGTGGTGGGGCCTACCGCAATTGGAAAGACCAGATTAGCAATTACCCTTGCAGAACACTTTAAAACCGAAATCATCTCTGCGGATTCTCGCCAGTTTTTCAAAGAAATGAGTATTGGTACCGCTGTGCCATCAAAAGAAGAGATGCAAGCTATCCCTCACCATTTTGTTCAACAAAAAAGCATTTTTGAACCCTATTCAGTCGGTGATTTTGAAAAAGAAGCCATTGCCCAAATAGAAAAACTCTTTCAAGACAAGGATTATGTTGTTATGGTTGGAGGAAGTGGCCTTTATGTTGATGCCGTAGTAAATGGATTAGATGAATTTCCTGAAATAGACCCAAAACTGCGCAACTCACTAAATCAAAGACTTGAAAAAGAAGGTTTACAGTCTTTACAAGAAGAACTGCTGGTCCAAGATCCAAAATATTATCATTTGGTGGATATACATAATCCCCATAGAATAGTTCGAGCCTTGGAAGTTTGCATCACTGCAAATAAACCTTATTCTTCATTTTTAAATCAAAAAAAAGAAAAGAGAAACTTCAATTCTTTCTATGTTGGCATCCAAGCAGATAGGGAGATAATCTACGACCGCATCAATAAGCGTGTGGACTTAATGATGGAAACTGGGCTATTGGACGAAGCAAAAAAACTGTATTCCCACAAGGATCTCAATGCTTTGCAAACCGTGGGTTACAAAGAACTTTTTGAATATCTTGATGGGCACTTCACTCTTGACTTTGCTATTTCAGAAATAAAAAAGAACACAAGGCGGTTTGCAAAAAGACAACTCACTTGGCTAAGAAAAAACAAAGATATTTTTTGGCTGGATTACAACGCCGAACCTAAGATTATACTTGAAAAAATAACCGAAGAACTTAAAACACATCCTAATGCCTAGTTTTCAAAAGGTATATATAATAATGGGCGTATCTGGAACTGGAAAGTCCACCATTGGCAAACTATTATCCAACACATTGGAGATTCCTTTTTTTGATGGAGATGATTTTCACCCAAAAGAGAACATAGAAAAAATGGAGGCGGGGAACCCACTAAATGATGATGATAGAAAGGGATGGCTTATAAAACTCAATGCGTTGGCACAAGAGCATAAATCTACAGGTGCTATAATTGCCTGCTCTGCACTAAAAGAAAGTTACAGGGATATACTTTTGGAAGGAATGGAAAATCATCTTGGGTTTATTCATTTAGAAGGCACCTTTGAACTTATTAAATCTAGGCTAGAAAGTAGAAAAGGGCATTTTATGCCCCTAGCACTTCTTCAATCTCAATTTAATACACTTGAAGCACCTACAAAAGCTATAACTATTTCAATTTCTAATAATCCGGAAGATATGGTCGTAGAAATCTTGGGCCAGTTAAAACGGAGATCATAAAGCCTTTTTCAGCCTCACTTTTCATAAACATCTGTATACCAATTACAATTTCCAATAAATATGAAAATTGTACGTAACAAATTCGAGATTTTGGCGTCAAACGCTTGACTAATTAATTTAAAAAATCGAAAAATGAAAAAAGGCTATTTTTTGGCAGCGTCCATCATTGCATTTTCCAGTTGCGTGGAAAAATCAAAACCAACCGCTGAAGTAGAGAAAATACCAGGTATTGTTTTGGAAAACATGGATACCTCTGTTAATCCAAAAGAAGACTTCTACAACTTTGTAAATGGTAATTGGATGAAAAACACGGAGATTCCAGATGACCGTCCTATATGGGGCGGGTTTTACGTATTACGGAAATCTACGGATTTAGATGTCTTGGAAATTATCTCCGAGGCAAAAGAAAAATCAACATATGCAGAAGATACTGATCAAGCTAAAGCATTGGCTATTTTCAATACAAAACTGGATACTGTGTCAAGAGATCAAGCGGGCATTACTCCCTTGCAACCTGCGCTTGATGCCATTGCAAATGTTGAAAATCTATTAGATCTTCAAACTATATTTACTACTAATCTTTCCGTTTCATCACCGCTGATCGGTGTTGGGGTACAAGCAGATTTAAGCAACAGTTCCATGAATGCCGTTTATATGGGTACTGGTAATTTAGGGCTTCCGGATAGCGATTATTATTTGGATGAAGATGAGAAGTCCATAGAAATCCGTGATGAATACAAAAAACATATAACCAAGATGCTCCAAATGTTAGGAGACAGTGAGGCCGACGCGGCAGTTTCAGCAGACAAAATACTGGAATTGGAAACTAAGCTTGCGGAACCAAGGTTAGACAAGGTTCAAAGAAGGGATGCTCGTAACTATAACAACCCAAGGACTATTGCTGAAGTAGATGCCATGTTGAGCAGTATCGACATCAATAAAATGCTAAAGGACTTTGGAGCTACAAAGGCCTTTGATACTATTATCGTTGCACAACTCGAGTACACAAAAGCACTTGATGGTTTTCTAAAGAATACACCAATTAGTGATTTGAAAACTCTTGTTCGTTGGAGCACTTTTAATAATTCAGCAAGAAGGCTCACCACTGAAATTGAACGTGCAAGTTGGGAGTTTTACAGTAAATACCTAAGAGGTGCCGAAAAACAGCGTGCAGCCGATGAACGCGCCTTAGGGGTTGTAAATAATTCTGTTGGTGATGCATTGGGACAATTGTATGTAGATGCCAAATTTCCTCCCGAAGCAAAGGTCAAAGCTGAAAAAATGATTATAAACATTATTGAAGCATACAAATCCAGAATTCAAAAATTGGACTGGATGAGTGATTCAACTAAGCTAAAAGCCATTGAAAAATTAGATAAGTTTACCATTAAGATAGCCTATCCAGACGATTGGGTAGATTATTCCACAATGACAATATCAGCTAACAAAACTTATTTCGATAATATGACGGCTGTGAATAAATGGCAGCGCGAAGACAACTTTTCAGATATTGGAGAACCCGTTGATAAAAGTGAATGGGGAATGTCTCCTCAAACAGTGAATGCATACTTTAGTTCAGTGAACAATGAGATTGTTTTTCCAGCGGCCATTTTACAACCTCCTTTCTATAATTATACTGCAGACGAAGCTGTGAACTATGGTGGAATTGGTGCTATTATTGGTCATGAGATTTCCCACGCCTTTGACGACTCTGGGTCTCGTTTTGATGCGGATGGAAACCTGAAAAATTGGTGGGCAGAAGAAGACTTAGCGGCTTTTACAGAAAGAGCAGATGCACTAGCTGCCCAATATGACAAAGTAGAAGTTTTACCAGGGGTTGCCGTGAACGGAAAATTTACTTTAGGCGAAAATATAGGGGATTTAGGTGGTGTTCTTGGCGCATACGATGGTCTGCAAAGGTATTTTGCTGAAAATGGACGACCTGAAAACCTGGATGGTTTCACTCCGGAACAGCGTTTCTTTATGTCTTGGGCAACGGTGTGGAGAACTAAAGCAAGAGATGAGGCGTTACAAACTCAAATTAAAACCGACCCACACTCTCCAGGTCAAGTGAGGGCTATACAACCCCTACTCAATATTCAAGAGTTCTATGATGCTTTTGACATTAAAGAAGGTGATAAAATGTTTTTGCCAGTAGAAGAGAGAGTTCATATCTGGTAAATCTTTCGTGAAATTTACTACAAAGGGTATCCATGTTGGGTACCCTTTTTTTTGTGATAACTATTGTTATATAGCGTACGTTATCCCTTTTTTTTGTTTCAAAGTGCATTTGACAAATTACTTATATTTGACTTCAATACGTTTTACCATAACATACCATAATCCAACAATTTTATGATTACTACCAACTTGTTACTAGCCGTTGTTGCTGGTATAGCAGCACTATTATTTTTGATTTTAAAACTACGCATCAATGCTTTTATAGCACTTCTTATAGGTAGTATAACCGTTGGACTTATTGCTGGTTTAGATGCAAATGAAATCATTAAAACTGTTCAAGATGGAATGGGCAACACCCTAGGCTTTGTGGCCACAGTAGTAGGGCTGGGTGCTATGTTCGGCGGTATTTTAGAAGCTTCTGGAGGGGCAAAAACCATTGCGGATTTTATGGTATCCAAATTTGGGTTAAAAAAGGCGCCATCCGCTATGGTCATTTCTGGGTTTTTAATCGCAATACCCGTTTTCTTTGATGTAGCATTTATCATTCTTGTTCCCATGATCTATGCTTTACAGCGCAAAACGGGAAAATCACTTTTGTTGTACGCAATACCTTTGCTGGCAGGGTTGGCCATAACGCATGCTTTTATTCCCCCTACTCCAGGTCCTATTGCCGTTGCCGACATTATTGGAGCTGATTTGGGATGGGTTATTTTGGTCGGTTTTTTGGCCGGTATCCCAACTGCGTTGATTGCCGGGCTGTTATTTGGTCGTTATATATCAAAAAAGATATTTGTGGAAGCTCCAAAACTAGTTAATAGTGTTGATCCTCCTATATTACCTCCAATTGGGCAAACTTTACTAATCATTGCTTTCCCCATTATTCTTATCCTCTTCAATACTATCGCATCAACAGGTGCATTGGGGATAACCAATAAAACTGTTTTGAATGGAATAGCTTTAGTGGGCCATCCCTTTTCAGCTTTAATTATTGCAAACATTTTAGCGTGGTATTTTTTTGGAATCAGAAAAGGATTTACCAAACAACAACTTTTTGATATCACCAGTAAATCCTTGGCTCCGGCAGGTACCATTATCTTGCTTACCGGTGCAGGGGGTGTTTTTAAGCAAGTATTGACAAATACCGGTGCTGGTGAATTATTGGCAACTTCCTTGAGTAATGCTGGTTTTCCTGTTTTGGCCTTTGCTTTTATAAGCGCTGCAATTGTTAGAATTGTTCAAGGCTCTTCTACGGTAGCTATGATAACAGCTGCTGGATTAGTCTCCCCTTTACTTATAAATGCAGCGTTAAGCCCTATAGAGCTTGCATGCATGGTAATTGCCATTGCTTCTGGAGCCAGTATCTTTTCTCATGTAAACGATAGCGGCTTTTGGCTGGTAGGCCAATATTTAGGTATTACAGAAAAGCAAACCTTTAAATCTTGGACCATGATGACCACGATTCTTGCCTTTGTAGGAATCTTTACCGTATCTATCCTTTACTTTTTTGTATAAAAAAACCACCTAAAAAAGGTGGTTTCATATTTATATTCAAAAGAGATAGCTCTTATTGATTTTCTGCTTTGACAACCAATCTAAACCCTTCACCATGAATGTTTAGGATTTCCACAACGTCATCACGCTTTAAGTACTTTCTTAATTTGGCAATATATACATCCATACTTCTAGACGTAAAATAGTTATCGTCTCTCCATATTTTGGTCAAAGCCAATTCTCTGGGCATTAAATCATTTTCATGCAATGCAAGTAACCTTAGCAATTCATTCTCTTTAGGAGAAAGTTTTACAGGTTCTTCATCCATATATTTTAAGAACCTAAGTTTTGAATTTAAATGGAAGTTACCTACTTCAAATTCAAATTGCTTACTGTCTGCCAATGTGCTAGATGCCTTTCTTTGAAGTATTGCTTTAAGCTTCATCAATAACACTTCAGAATCAAAAGGCTTGTTTAAATAATCATCAGCTCCTGCTTTGTACCCTTTAAGAACATCTTCCTTCATGGTTTTTGCAGTTAGGAAAATGATAGGGACATTCTCGTTTTTTTCTCTTATTTCCCTAGCAAGGGTAAACCCATCTTTATAAGGCATCATTACATCCAAAATACAGACATCGTAATTATCCTTTTTGAATTTTTCAAAACCTTCCATTCCATTTTTAGCCAGAACAACATCAAAATCGTTCATAGATAAATAATCCTTTAATACAATCCCAAAATTGGGATCATCCTCCACCAATAGTATTTTCTTTTTCTCTATCTCCATAGTTTTCTAAATTAAAGGCAGTTTTATAAAGAAAGTACTTCCTTTTCCCTTTTCACTTTCTGCATAAACTTCACCTTGATGATCTTCTATAATTCGTTTTACGTAAGCCAACCCTAATCCATGGCCTTTTACATTATGTATGTCTCCGGTATGTTCCCGGTAAAATTTTTCAAAAACTCTTTTAAGCACCGCCTTGCTCATTCCAGCACCATGGTCCTTTACTTTAATAATTATACTGTTTTTAACCACTTCGGTAAAAACATCAATTTTTGGGGGTTCTGTTGAATACTTTACAGCATTGTCAAGAATATTTACCATAACATTGGTAAAGTGTACATCATTAGCTAGAACTTCTGACCTCTCAGCATCTAAATTCGATTTTACATATCCTCCCCTATCTTCTACAATTAATTCTATATGAGCTATAGCATCCACTATTATGTCATGGACATCAACCCTATCCTTACGGATATCTAATTGGTTTTTTTCCAATTTGGATATTCTAAGCACATTTTCAACCTGCGCATGCATACGTTTGTTCTCGTCCCTTATCATACCCAAATACCGCAATACTTTTTCCTGATCGTCTATCGTTTTCGGATTTCGGATAGCTTCCACCGCAAGATTTATTGTTGCAATTGGAGTCTTAAACTCATGGGTCATATTGTTTATGAAATCTGTTTTTATCTCAGATATCTGCTTCTGTTTTATCAATTGATAGATTGCACTGGAATAGGCAATCATAATCACCAATGTAAAAATCAAGGATAACAACGCCATGCTCATTATAGACTGAAAAAGAAACTTCTTCATCGTCGGAAAGGTCAGCAATAGCGAAAAGCTAGTGTTTCCTTCACTATCCTTAAAAATTGGAGCCTTGTACATCTTAGATTCAGAAAACTTGAATTTCTTGGATTTCACCTTGGTCGGATAACCTTGGCTGTACACTCCATATTCGTAATCTATATCTATGTTTCTATTACCTAATTCCTGAGTTAACAATAATTCTAATTCTTGTTTGGATACCCTTTTATGTATTGGCCTACTTTTGGCATATTCCATAAAAACATCTTCCCAAGCTGCCTTATCAATTTTAGATAGTCCTCCTATCTTTTCGGCCTTTTGAATAGGCGTTAGACTGTAGCTTTTGCCATCCAGCCCATATTCTTCTTTAAAGACGGCCTTGGTGCGCTTGCTTGTAAAGTTTTTAATCGTAGTGGTATCCTCCCCACCTAAATTATCAAAGAACGTTGATGTTATATTGTAATCTTCCTCTAGAATTCCATGTGAATAAAAGAGAATCTCATCTGAATTTAAATCTCTATCAACAAACAAAAAATTTCTGAACTGAGTGGTTTTAGGTTGTCCAATGCTGTCTACCAATGAAGCCAAACGATCTGAATAATCCTTCATCTCCCTCTTCTCCACCCTGCTGGCAACTTTATCCAGTATGTCTGTAACCGTTCTTGAGAATTGCTCCTCCTTGTCGTTCACTGATGTTCTTATCCAATACACTTGAACAAAAATTATCCCCGTAAGGGATAAACTCATAAGAATGACGAGAAGAACGAATAGCTTCTTGTTCATCGGGGTAAAATTAGAAATTTAACATTTAGGCCTTTGACCGTTTAACCTAACCTTAACAAAAATGTTAAAATTATTGGTCAATCTGCTTGTCTTACAAGTCTTTGATGAAGTTCTGCAACCCTTTTTTTAGTGATTTCCAAATTAATATTGTCAATGCAAAAATTGGAGAGAGCTACTTTTTTGTCATCGCTCATTTGGTTTCTCATGCGATTCAATACTTCTTCCTTACTTGCCTCATCCCTTTCCATTACTCTTTGCAAGCGAAGATCTTCTGGTGCCGTCACCAAAATTACATAGTCGTAGTTTTCTTGAGCTTCATTTTCAAAAATAAGGGCGGTCTCCTGAATTACGTATGGCGCTTCTTGAATTTCTGTCCATTCTAAAAAATCTGTTCTTACAGCAGGATGGACGATTTTGTTTAACTTTTGAAGTGTTTCAGGGTTTTCAAAAATCTGGTTTGCAATAAAACTTCTATTTAAAGTTTTACCATCATAGGCTCTTTTTCCAAGCAACTCTATAATTGCCTTTTTTAACTCAGCTGAAGTGGTCATTAAGCGTTTTGCTTCTGAATCAGAATCGTACACTGGCACCCCTAAATCTTTAAACATGCCTGAAACGGTGCTCTTGCCACTTCCTATACCTCCTGTTAGACCAACAACAATCATTTTTGTTCCAGAACAAAGTTAACTTTATTTTCAAGCAACCTGACGCCATGGACGTTTTCAGGTTTCCGCGTAATTTCTAAAAATAACATGTTGTTATTTGAACCATTTAGCTGTTTGTAATCTGCAATAACCTCAAAATCTTCCGCCGTTATTGACTTCAACTGTTCAATGGTGGCTTTACAAAGTACAGATACGGAATTTGGAAATGTATTGACCTGATAACCACTAGGGAAATTGAATACCCGAATTTGAATATCGAAAACCCTCTCAGAAAACTTTACCACTTTTCCGGAAACGTTAGCCCTATTTATTGAAAAGATACTATTGGATAGGTTTTTAGGGAAAACCAACAAAACGTCCTTTGAGAAATCAGAAGAAACATCTCCTAAAGTTATTTTTGATGTGTAAATGGTATTTAACGTGTCTATTTCACTTTTAGGCCCTTTCACCAAAACTACATTCGGAGTAATAATTGGGTCGCCTTCCAAAATATAATTTTGTTGAAACTGTACGTCTAAATTTGCTTTGATTGAAACCTCCTTGGTCGCAACTTGGTAAAGGTCCACAATAAGTTCGTCCCTGTCCAAATCAATCAAGGAAATGCTTTGAGAAAGCTGGAGTTCCATTTGTTTTTTTAAAACATCTTCCGGTAAAACGTAGTTTCCATTGTTATTCACCACTTGGGACAGGTCTACTTCTACCCGTTTATTTACAAAGTTGTAATAGAGAAATTTGAAGCCACTGGTCCTTAGCTTTGCTTCAATGGAATTGACAGCATTATTGCCTAACAACAAGGTATCCGGCAAATTCTTATAATTCAAATTGAAGTTGGCCCTAGACTCGTAAGGCTCGGACAAATTGCTCAAAAACCAGGCAAGAAATGAACATATCAAAAAGAGGAAGAATACTTTTACTTTCCTCTTGTTAAATCCACTAAATGCTTTTTTGAACACCTATTACTTTTTTTTAAAAAACAGTTTAGGAAACAATGTTTCAGGTTCCTTCTTGCTAAAATTAACCAAGATTGTGGATTTTAAAAAACCAATCCCATATCCTGTAAACTGCGTTAATGCCGCAAAAATTGCCAACAAAGCCACTTTGATGCTTTTATTTTTAATTGATGCATCTAAAAACAATAGCAAAAAGTATGCTATAACTATCGCTAAGGGCAAAATGATTCCCCCCAGTGCCATCAAAACTGATGCGAACAATCCTAGTATAAAAAGCGTTGGAAACCAATAGGTCAACTTTGCTGTTCCTTTGTGCCATTTGTTTAAAATTGGCCTTACCATGCCAAATTTATTGACCTGAATATAGAATTTGTTCCAGTCTATCCGTCTTTTATGATAAACAAATGCTTTTGGAAACAATCTGGTGGCATATCCTGCTTTCCATATTCTAAAGGTTAAATCTGGGTCTTCGCCCGGGTGGATTTGACCAAACCCGCCTGCTTTACTAAAAGCTTCTTTTGAAATTCCCATATTGAAGCTACGGGGTTGAAACTTTCCGACCGATTTACCTCCTCCTCTAATACCTCCTGTTGTAAAAAACGAAGTCATCACATAGTTTATCGCTTTTTGAACCGTAGTGAATGACTCATGTGCTGCATCTGGTCCACCAAAACAGTGAACAAAATCTGTTTGCAGTTCCTTTTTGACCTCACTCAGGTACTGTTTGGGAAGAATACAATCAGAATCTAGAATAATGTAATAATTGCCCTTTGCATTTTGCATCCCATAATTTCTGGAATCCCCTGGACCTGTATTTTCTTTAAAGTAATAAGAAATTTGAAGGCTCTCCTGAAAGTTTTTCACAACTTCTTCAGAACTTTTTATGGAGCCATCTTCTACAATAACAATTTCATAACTCTCTTTAAAATCTTGCTCTACAAGACTTTCCAATAACTCTTGAATTTCTTCAGGTCTGTTATATACGGGAACGATTATGGATAAAATTGCATTCATCTAAAAACACAAAAGCCACCCCAAAAAGGATGGCTTTTATAACTATATATATTAATTACTTTGTAAACTCATCAATAACCTCTTGGCTTACTCCAGTGTTGGAAAACCCTCCATCGTGGAACAAATTCTGCATGGTTACCTTCTTTGTCAAATCAGAAAAAAGACTCACCGTATAGTCAGCACAATCTGCTGCGGAAGCATTACCTAGTGGGGACATTTTCTCAGCATAGCTGATAAAACCATCAAATCCTTTTACTCCTTGTCCTGCAGTAGTCGGTGTTGGTGATTGAGAAATTGTATTCACTCTCACCTTCTTTTCTTTTCCAAAGAAGTATCCAAAACTTCTTGCTACAGATTCTAGATAAGCTTTATTATCTGCCATGTCATTGTAATCAGGAAAAGTCCTTTGCGCCGCCATATAAGTTAAGGCAACAATACTACCCCATTCGTTCATGGCGTCAGATTTGTACAAAGACTGCATGACCTTATGGAAAGAAAGTGCGGAAACATCCCATCCTTTTGCAGTAAAATCATATTTTTCATCTGTATATGCCCTTCCTTTTCTAACATTGACAGACATTCCTATAGAGTGTAGCACAAAATCCAGTTTTCCACCCAAAATCTCCATTGCCTGGGTTACCAAATTTTGCAAATCTTCTTCATTCGTAGCATCCGCAGGAATAATTTCAGAATTTGTCTTTGTGGCCAATTCCTTAATTTGCCCCATACGCATTGCTATAGGTGCATTGGTCAATACAAAAGTTCCGCCTTCTTCATGAACACGTTCTGCCGTTTTCCATGCAATGGAATTCTCATCCAAAGCGCCAAAAATGATTCCTTTTTTACCTTTTAAAAGATTGTATGCCATATTATATATCTATAGTTGGTTTTGCGACAAAGATATTTATTCTTATCGAGTTTTGCTGCTTTGATTAATCTGATTAAAATAGGGACTCTTTTATTGCAATAATTGCTTAGCGTGAGCCAAAGCAGATTCTGATACAGACTTACCTCCTAACATTTCGGCAAGTTCGTTAATTCGTTCATCTGCATTTAGTCTTTTCATTTGAGTACTTGTGCTTCCTTCTCGTTCTTCCTTAAATACTTTAAACTGTTGTTGTCCCTTTGATGCTACTTGCGGTAAGTGCGTAATAGAGAACACTTGCATGGTCTTACTCATTTGTTGCATAATCTCTCCCATACGGTTAGAAATTTCTCCAGAAACGCCTGTATCAATTTCATCAAACATCATGGTAGGCAACTGTTCGTATTCTGCCAAAATAGATTTTATGGTCAGCATAATACGGGATAACTCCCCTCCTGATGCTACTTTTTTCAATTCACCGTAATCTGAGCCCTTGTTTGCAGAAAACAAGAAAACAAGGTCGTCCTTTCCATTAGATTTAAAAGTTGTAGAAGGGTTTGCTTCGATTTTAAAAGTTGCCGAAGGCATGCCAAGAGAATACAAGCTTTCTTGAAGCATACTTTTCAATCTTGGAATTACCCCATTTCTGGCATTCCTGATCTTGGTTGCCCATCCTTCTATCTGTTTCTCTGTTTTAGAAACCTCTACTTCTTTTTCCTTAATTTTTGATTCAATATTTTCAACGGCATCAACTTGGATAGACAGTTCGTTCCTTAGCGAAATAAGTTCAACCACTGAGCCTACATGATGTTTTTTCTGTAAATCGTACAATTGTTGCAATTGTCCATTTACAATTTCCAATCTTGCTGGGTTTGCCTCCACTCGGTCCTTTATTTGTTCCAGCTCATTGGCTATATCATCGGCTTCAATAAAAATGGATTGCACACGTTCGTTCAATGCCGAATATGACGTTCCAAAATCAGACAAACTTTGAAAAGCCCGCTTCAAATCGGCCAATTTTCCTAAAACACCTATTTGTTCATCATTCAACAATTGATGCCCTTGTGATAACTGTTCCATTATTTGCTCAACATTGTTCAATTGCTCAAATTCGGCTTCTAATTCTTCTTGAATACCTTCTTTTAATGGGGCTGCTTCTAACTCTTTTAGCAAAAAACTGTTATAATCGTGCTCCTTGTTGGAACTGGATTGGAAATCCACTAAATCTTCCAACTCTTTTGAAGTCTTTCTATATTCTTCTAAATGTGTTTTGTAAACTTTTATATTCTCACCATTTTCAGCGAGAGCATCCACTACCTTAAGTTGAAAATCATTTTCCGTCAATCTTAAGGTTTGATGTTGGGAATGCACATCGACCAATCGTTCCCCCAATCCCTTTAGAATATCAAGGTTTACAGGAGAATCATTTACAAATGCTCTTGATTTACCGCTAGGTAGAATTTCTCGTCTTAGAATGGTATTATCCTCATAATCCAAATCATTGACTTCAAAAAAAGCTTTCAATTGATATTTTGAAATGTCAAACTCAGCTTCAATGATGCATTTATTCGCTTGATTTTTAAGTGACGATAAATCCGCTCGCTTTCCCAAAACTAGAGAAAGTCCACCCAATAATATAGATTTACCAGCTCCGGTTTCACCAGTTATTGTGGTAAAGCCAGACGTAAACGAAACGTTTACATCATCTATTAGTGCATAATTTTGAATAGAAAGATTTGTTAGCAATGCTGAAGATTTACGTTGTAAAGATAAATCTCTTTGGAGAAATGGGCTAGTATTTTATCTCGTTCCAGGTACTGGAGTAAAATGGCGCCACTCGGTTAAGGGTTTCCTTGAGTTTAATGATATCCACTTTGGGGCCATCCGAAAAGATATTTCTAATCTCCTCAGACTTGGCATCAAAAAATGTTTGAATCAAAAATGCATTTGGTCTACGCTTGATCAAGGTTTCGAACAAACGCATGCTACCTGCAATCACCTGTTTTCCGGTACTATTATTGTCTCCAAGAATATCCAACCCTTTTCTATGGTAATTGTACATAGCTATGCGATATTCTCTAAAGGAATTACTGAGTAAATTATCAATCAACTCAAAACGTGTACGCTGTCCCGTTTCTTGGTTCCATCCAGAAAAGTTTGAACCTTGTGCCTGTGTTACAATATTCTGCGCTTTTCTAAACAAATCGTCACCGCCTTCCAATGAAAAAGTATCGGCATCTAATCCCAAAATAATGTATACGTAATAGGATATCACCCCTATTAAATTGGACTCAAATACGTTTTCGTTTAATACCAAAGGTTGAAATTCCTGATATTGAAAATTGAAAGCATCGTCCTTATAATTAAAAACTGGGCTTTCATATGAAGTGTTAAAAACAGTTCTTGAAGATTGAATCTGAATATTGGCTTCAAACCTGTCCGATTCATACTGTGTTACGGTGATAAACATTCTAGCGCTGATCCGTTCATTTTCCTTATAAACCCTGTTCGTCCATTTACTTTTGTTCACAAAATCACTTAGTGAACGTTCCAAGGTTCTAAAAATCTGCTGATTTGTTTGGCTTACCTGATCAGAGTTGACCGTAACAGTGCAATTTAATTCTTGCGCAAAAGTTACTTGCGATAATGATAGCAAAAAAGTGATCAATAAAATTCTACGCATGAATTCTGGAGGTAATTTCTTCCCAAATATCTGAAGCTACATCTGACTTCGTCTTCAAATCAAACGTTTTTATATCCAAATTCTTATCAATGAAAGTAATTTTATTGGTATTGCCACCAAAACCGGCTCCGTCATCTTTTAGAGAGTTCAAAACGATGGCATCTAAATTCTTGCGCTGTAGTTTTCCTTTGGCATTTTCAAGCTCATTTTCAGTTTCCAGAGCAAAGCCCACCAAAAATTGATTCATCTTTTTTTCGCCTAATGAAAGAAGAATGTCCGGGTTTCTTTCCAGTTCAATTTGTAAATCGCCTTCTTTCTTTTTCATTTTTTCCTCTGCAACGTGCTTTGGGCGATAATCGGCAACTGCCGCCGCGCATATTGCAACATCGGTTTTATTGTAATGTAAATGACATGCATCATACATTTCTTGTGCAGAGGTAATCCTTATCAAATTGATTCGACTATGGCTAACATCCAGGTTTGTAGGGCCTGAAACTAAAATTACTTCAGCTCCCAAATTGGCAGCTCTTTTTGCAAGTTCAAAACCCATGGTGCCTGAGGAACGATTTCCTAAAAACCGAACTGGGTCAATGGCTTCATGCGTTGGCCCGGCGGTAATCAAAACTTTTTTTCCACTTAAAGGAAGTCCTTTTGCCAAATCCATTTGGATAAACTCCACAATAGCTTCAGGTTCGGCCATGCGCCCTTCTCCATGTAGACCACTGGCCAACTCTCCAGATTCAGCTGGTATTATAATATTTCCGAAGGATTTTAATTTTTTAAAAGACTCAGCTGTAGATGGATGTTTGTACATATCCAAATCCATAGCAGGGGCAAAATAGACAGGACATTTTGCTGATAAATACGTTGCCAATAGTAGATTATCACAAGTGCCATTAGCCATTTTAGACAGTGTATTTGCCGTTGCAGGTGCAATAATCATAATATCTGCCCAAAGTCCAAGCTCTACATGATTATTCCAGGATATACTACCATCCTCTTGATTAACAAAATCTGTAAGCACGGGGCTTTTGGACAAGGTAGACAGGGTAAGAGGGGAAACAAAAGAGCTGGCACTTTCAGTCATAATAACTTTGACCTTAGCACCAGCTTTTATCAGTAGCCTAATAAGAAATGTGGTCTTATATGCGGCAATTCCCCCGGTAATGCCCAAAAGGATGTGTTTACCGCTAAGCACTTCTTAAGCGTCTTTTTCTGTGTTTCTGTAATAAATCTTGTCTTCTAACCATTCCATAACTGCCAATGCATGAGGCTTTGGCAATTTTTCATAGAATTTAGAAACCTCTATCTGCTCCTTGTTTTCAAAGACTTCTTCTAAACTGTCACTGTAGGTTGCAAACTCTTCCAACTTTTCCAACAATTCTTTCTTTATCTCTGAATTGATCTGAATTGCTCGTTTTGAAGCAATTGAAATTGCTTCATAAATGTTTTCAGTCTTAACGTCAAATTCGTTTCTATCGTGAGTAACTGTAGAAACAGGAGCTTTTGTATTTTTCAAATCTTGCATATACTGCTTATTTAAACTATTTATTTGGAACTGGAATATTCGCTTAATTCCTTTTGAATTTTGATGGATAGATTGTCCGCTTTCTTTTTAAATTGTGATTCTGGAAAGTAGCGCATTAAAGTATTGTATGCATTCTGAGCGTCTTCCAAACGTTCTTTCTTTCTATTCTGCGTACTGTTAATGGCTAAACTGGTTGCTGCCTCAATACGATAGTACAAGGCTTCCTCTCTATAGACAGAACCGGGATTGTCAGAAATAAAATTATCTAGAGCTGTCATTGCCGAAACTAGGATCGGGTAATTAAACTGTCCTAATTTATTAAACTGTTTAGCTACTTCTATTTGCTTCTTTTCCTTTTTTGTTGTCAATTCTTTAGCCATTGCATTGGCTTCTTCAAAATATTCCGATTCTGGATACGTATTGATAAAGGTCTGCAATTTTGCCAACGCCTTGTCCGTATCTGTTTGATCTAAGGAATATTCTGGCGAGAGTTCATAATAACTCTGTGCCCCTAAAAAGGAAGCTTCTTGAATCTTATCACTCTTTGGGTAGGACTTAATAAAACGCTCAAACTGATAACCTGAAAGATAATAGTCCTCGGTTTTAAAATACGTGTTCGCAAAAAAGAACATCACTCTTTCCCCTTGCGGTTTGCCTACATATTTTGGTGCTATTTGCTCGTACAACCTTTTTGACCTTTTGTAGTCTTCAGCATCATAGTATTTTTGAGCCAAGTCATATTTGGCTTTAACATCTTCATTTTTAAGCACCTTTTGGTACTCGCTACATGAAGAAAGAAAAACGGCAACAAAGAGAATAGGGAGAATCGACTTCATTTTCAAAAACATTTTGCAAAATTAGTGATAATCAACGGATTTAAAAAATAGATTTAAATTCCAAAAATAACTGCAGCATTCTCCATTCGCTAAGGTTTTAGCGAACATTTAACGAACTTTAAGCGTGAACTTTGTCCAATGATTTCAAAAAGCTGGATATTCTGCTTTTCAAATGTATCGTGGCTTCCACCAAAGGCAGTCTTACAGATGCTTTACAAAGTCCAAGAGACTCAAAAATACTTTTGATGCCGGCTGGGTTACCTTCTTCAAAAATCATCTCCATAATGGGTAATAAAGCATGGTGAATTTCGTATGCATCATCCGAATTGCCTTGTCTTCCAAGTCTTATCATTTCAGAAAACATATTGGGCAACCCCTGCCCCAAAACTGATATCACCCCGGCTCCTCCTGCCAAAACTATAGGAAGTGCATTAAAATCATCACCAGAAATCACTAAAAAATCTTCAGGTTTTCCCTTAATGATATGGTCAATTTGATTCATATCACCCGATGCTTCTTTGATAGCAACAATATTGGGAATATCATTGGCCAAACGCAATGTAGTCTCAGGCAGCATATTACTGCCAGTTCTAGAGGGAACGTTATATAAGATGATTGGCTTTGGAGATTTTTCGGCAATAGCTCTAAAATGCTGGTAAATTCCTTCTTGGGTTGGTTTATTGTAATATGGTGAAACTGATAATATCGCTTCAAACTCGGATAAATCTAGAGTAGTAAGATCTTCAATGACAGCGGCCGTATTATTCCCCCCTACACCTAAAACCAATGGCAATCTACCTGCATTTGTTTTAATAATAGTGTCTATTACCAATTGTTTATCTGTCTTGGAAAGGGTAACTGATTCACCTGTTGTGCCCAAGGCGACCAAATAATCAATACCTCCATTAATGCAATGCTCAACAATTTGTTCAAGCGCACTTACGTCAATAGAAAAATCTTTATTAAATGGGGTTACCAAAGCAACACCCGTACCCATTAACTGTTCCATTACAATTCTTTTAATACTTTCAAATACTTTTTTAATTCACCCTTAAAAACTTTAAAGTCTTTAAAAGGAGTATTTAAAATTAAATCGTTGATTTTTGGATCTAATGCTCCAAAACCTACTTTGAGTCTTGCAGGGGTTTTAACAGATAACAATTTCATCATCAAATTGTCTTCTTCGTAATAATTGATCAACAAATCGTATTCCCTGCCTAAAAATTCCAACACATACCCGTTTTCAATTATCCCTTTCCAACCTAAATCCTTATCAGAAAAAATCTGGATAGCATAAGGTGAATTTTTATCGTATTCCCTTTTATATCCAATGATTTTTATGGCATTGGGCCTAAGAGAAAACTCATCAATAAGATCATAAAATATCTCTGCGTTCTGAAAATTATCAACATCAACTATACAACCAATGCTGGTAATTCCTTTCTCCCTATCTACGGTCATAGGAGGTTTTTCCATTTCCTCCTGTAAAAATTTAAGACCCGATTTAACTTTAAATTTATCTTGGAGCCCTTTTAAAAACATATTTTTTATGCATTTTTACAAAGGTAATTATTCTACCAAGATTACTTAACAAAGATAACTACGTGAATTATTTAAAATTAAAACAAATTGTTGTATTTATAACTTTTTGTTTTTTACTGTCTTGTAACCAAGAAAAAGGGGGGCTCTCAAAGGTTGCTGGAAAACAAATAAAAATCGATACTTCTTTCAAAGCGGTCGATTCTATAGAAAATTTTGTCGCTCCTTTTAAAAATAGGATAGATGAAGTTTTGGATAGCACCTTGGCCTATGTGCCCAATTCCCTTTTGTTGGATGATGGCAATCGCAATACTTCTATGGGGAACTTAATGGCAGATATTGTTTTTCAAGAAACCCACCCAATTTTTAAATCCAAAATGCATAAAGAACTGGATTTTGTAGTTCTTAACAGAGGAGGAATACGTTCCATTATCTCCAAAGGGAATGTAACCGCAAGAAATGCATATGAAGTTATGCCGTTTGAAAACTACATTTCTGTAGTTGAGCTTAGCGGTACCGCTGTAAGGGAACTTATTACCTTTTTGTCGACAGCAGACCGTGCACACCCCATTTCAGGCTTGCAGATTGTTTTGGACAAAAAAGGTGCTTTGGAATCTGTAACCATACAGGGCAGTCCTTTTGATGAAACAAGAAACTATTATGTTGCTACATCTGATTATCTAGTACAGGGTGGGCCTAGTATAGGCTTTTTTAATGATATAATTTCTACCACAGACACAGGTTATCTTTTACGTAATGCCATTATAGACCATTTTAAAAAAGTAGACAGTGTAAAGGCTGAAGTGGATGATAGATTTATTCAACTTGATTAAATGAAACGAAGAGATTTTTTAACAAATACGGCAGCGACTTCAGCTTTAATAAGCCTTGGGGGTCTTGGTTTAAATTCGTGTTCCAGCCTTAATAGCAGACACATTACCATTTTACACACTAATGATGTGCATAGTCACATTGATCCCTTTCCCAGCTCGCATTCTTCATATGCCAATTTAGGAGGAGTGGCCAGAAGGGCCACATTGGTGGACAATATCAGAAATGAAAATCCGAATACCTTACTTTTTGATGCTGGAGATATTTTTCAAGGTACTCCCTACTTTAATTTCTACGGAGGTGAGTTGGAGTTTAAATTGATGAGTAAGCTTAATTATGATGCGGCAACCATAGGCAATCATGATTTTGATAATGGCGTTGATGGATTATTAGCACAGGTCCCGCACGCCAAGTTTGAATTATTATCCGCTAATTACGACTTTACCAACACTGTAATGGAAGGTTTTGTTAAGCCTTACAAAATTTATGCAGTGGATGGAATAAAAATTGGTGTTTATGGTATTGGCATTGCCTTAGACGGTTTGGTAACCAAAAGGCTATACAAAGAGACCAAATATCTAAACCCCTTCGAAATTGCTTTGGACATGGAACGCAAGCTCAAAGAAGAAGAAAACTGTGACCTTATAGTTTGTCTGTCCCATCTAGGCTATGATTATGACCGACCCGAAAGGCCTTCAGACACAAAACTTGCCCAAAGTACTCATTATACAAATTTGATAATCGGTGGACACACCCACACTTTTTTGGATAAACCAGATGTCCGTATTAATAAAAATGGAGATTCCGTATTGGTGAACCAAGTTGGAGCCTTCGGTATTAATCTAGGCCGTATTGATTTTTATTTTGATGGGCAGAAAAATACTTCTGCAAATGGAGTAAGCATTTCTGTGTAAAGCTCATGGCCAGGTTTATGATACTTTCTAAATATTTTTTTAGATTTTAGAAACGATTCACCCTCTAAATCAAATCATCCACACATAATTTAATACCTGTTTTACATCTACTCAAGTCTTAATATAGGAAATTTCTTATATTGAAGAGCATCCTTTTCTATACCTAACCAGTAAAATCAAATCAAAAAATCATGCCACAATTAGATGATACCTTTTTTAATACTAACGGATCTAGAAAGTTTACCTATGCAGGATTTCCAGATGCCAAAATTCTTGAAAGCGAAACTTCATCAAAATGGGTACAACATCTGCTCTTTGGAGATTACATCACTATTTTAGATACGGAAGTGGTCAATGACCGTGTATTAGTTTTTTCCAGGAATAGAAGGGGTTGGATTTCTATTGAAAACATTCAAAAAGAACGTATCCTTGAAGTCAATTTTATAGATATTGGCCAAGGAGATGGTTGCCATATGGTCACTCCAGACGATAAACATTATTTAATTGATGCAGGCAAAGGCGACAATATGTACCGGTATCTCTACTGGCGCTTCAATCTGGATAAAAATACTAGTTTACCAATGAAGTTTAAGGGCATAGTCAGCCATCCAGATAATGATCATTATTTAGGTTTTGCTGATATTTTTGAAGAACCCGCTATTGAGTTCGATAAAATCTATCATAGCGGCGTTGTACATCGCCCTGTTGATAATTCTAAAGGTTGGAATACTCAGTTGGGCAAGGTTGATGAGCTTTCAGATGGTGAAAAATATTTACTGTCATTAGAACTGACGGATGCCGCTATGAAGTCAATCTTGAACGACCCACAAAACTCTTCTGGTACGGGGTCACAATATCCAGAGACCATGGCCTTGTCCCTGGCGCAACAACCTCAACCAGATTTTGAGGCCCTAAATGACAGTACCGGTTTTTTGTTAGGTAATGGTGGTGACAATGAACTTTCATTAAATGTGATCGCTCCAATTATTTCTCAGAAGGATGGAAAACAAGTGCTGCCATTTTTAAAGGACAATGGAAAAACAAAGAATGGACACTCTATTTTACTGATGTTGAAGTATAAACATTTACGGGTGATGCTAGGTGGGGACATTAACGAAGAAGCAGGAGAATACATTAATCATAAACTTGGCGCCAATGCCAAAGCCACCTTACAAGCAGATATTGCCAAGGCCTGCCACCACGGTAGTCATTTGTTCAGTTATGAGTTTTTGGAAAATATAAATGCCCTGGGCACAGTAATTTCTAGCGGTGACAACGAAAATTACAGTCACCCCAGACCGGACACTCTAGGAGCCATAGGAAAGACAGGATATAGCAAAAAACCTTTGATTTTTAGTACCGAACTCGCTCGTTCCAACAAAGATTTCTCCTCAACCACCATTCCTGAGTTGGTGAAAAAATATCAAAAGTGGGAAGAAGTCAAGACCGAGCATGATGACTTTTTGGCAAATTTTGTGGATACTCCAGCTAATCAGGCAAAACTAAAAGATTTAAAAGAAGAAATGGTGAAGAAATACAAAGAGATCAATTCCTACCTTACCCGTTACGGAATGATAAGTCTTCGTAGTGATGGAGAACAAATGATTGTGGCCCAAAAACTGGAAAAAGATGGCCGTGGCGGCAAATATGATATTTATAAGTTTGCTTTTGACACACAAGAGCAGCGGTTTGTGCGAAAATCTTAGTGTTCTAAAACAGACTCTATCAGTTTTTGTAATTCCCCTTCAAGACTACATTTAGGAAAAGGCACATTAGCTTGCCTGTACCAATACCCCGCATTCCAATCGTCTCCTTCCAACCTATGTAAATATGCATGAATTCGACTGCCCATTTTTGTGTGTAAATCTTGGGCAATATCATGAGAAGCATTCCAATTCCCCTTAGCTGCCCACCAAATTGATTGTAATGCTTGGGACCAATCCACAGAGGGAGTAGCTTTAACCAGAGTATCTTTAAACGCTTCAAGAGTTTCTGGTACCATCAGCCTAACTTTTCTAAAAACTCTTGTTCAGAAATAATTGGCACCCCTAAGCCTTCAGCCTTCGTTTTCTTGCTTGGTCCCATATTGGCGCCTGCTACCAAGAAAGTGGTTTTGGAGGAAATGGAAGAAGCTACCTTGCCCCCGTTATCCTCTATTAATTTTTTGAGTTCAGTTCTTCCTAGGGATTCAAAAACACCGGAAACCACAAAGGTTTGTCCCTTTAATTTTTCAGATTGATTTTCCAATTGTTCTTCAGATAGTGAAAACTGCAATCCATAGGATTTTAACCGTTCTATAATTTCAACATTAGAGGATTCTCCAAAAAACTGCACGACACTTTCAGCAATACGGGTCCCTATCTCATCTACAGTTACCAATTCTTCTTCGGTTGCGGCAATTAAGGCATCTATGTTCTTATAGGCCTTTGCCAACTTTTTGGCTACCGTTTCCCCTACATACCGTATTCCTAAACCAAACAGTACACGTTCAAAAGGAATTACTACAGAAGCTGCAACTCCATGGACCAAATTCTCTGCAGATTTTTCTGCCATGCGCTCCAATGGCATGACTTGCTCTTTAGTTAAGGTGTATAAATCTGCATAATTCGCTATCAATCCTTCTTTAAAAAGTAATTCTACGGTTTCCCCGCCCAAACCTTCAATATCCATTGCTTTTCGAGAAATAAAATGTTGGATACGACCCGTTATCTGAGTTGGACAACCAGTATCATTTGGGCAAAAATGTTGTGCTTCTCCTTCTTTTCGAATCAATTCCGTATTGCATTCCGGGCAATGCTGAATGTATTTGGTAACAACAGAATCCGAAGGGCGTTTGGTAAAGTCCACCGCTATAATCTTTGGAATGATTTCTCCTCCTTTTTCAACAAAAACGGTATCACCCACCCTAATATCCAATTTTTCTATCTGATCTGCATTGTGCAAAGAGGCACGTTTTACAGTAGTGCCGGCCAGCAAAACTGGTTCTAAATTTGCCACGGGAGTAATAGCTCCCGTTCTCCCTACCTGATACGTAATTTCATGTAGCACTGTAGAAACCTGCTCTGCCTTAAACTTATATGCCATGGCCCAACGCGGCGCCTTGGCTGTATATCCCAACTCTTCCTGATGCCTTAAACTATTTACTTTGATAACTACACCATCCGTTTCATAAGGCAAATCATGACGGTGTACATCCCAATGCTCCACAAATTGCATGACTTCATCTGTAGTCTTGCACATTTTTGCCACCGTAGGCACTTTAAAGCCCCAAGCACGTGCCTTTTCAAGAACTTCAAACTGAGTGGATATACTTAAACCTTTTCCGGTAATGCTATACAACAGACATTCCAAAGGACGTTGGGCAACCAAGGCACTGTCTTGTAGTTTTAGGCTCCCTGAAGCCGTATTTCTGGGATTCATATATGCCTCTTCCCCATTAGCAAGACGTTCTTGGTTCATTTTAGCAAAACCTTCCAAGGTCAAAATAATCTCGCCTCGTATGTCAAACTTGGGTGGGTAATCTCCTTTCAATTGCAGCGGAACCGATTTTATAGTCTTGATGTTGGTTGTGACGTTATCTCCTTGAAAACCATCACCTCTAGTTACGGCTTTAACCAACGCTCCTTCTTCGTATGTTAGACTGATAGAAGCTCCATCATATTTTAGTTCGCAGGTAAACTCAACTTCAACATCACCTAGAATACGCTGAATCCGCTTTTCCCAATCCTCTAAATCTTCTTTGGAATAGGAATTATCCAATGAATACATCCGGTGTTCATGCTGAATGGTTTCAAAATTTTTGGTCACCTCTCCCCCAACCCTTAGTGTGGGCGAAGCAGCATCATAAAACTCTGGATGGGCTTGCTCTAATTCCTGAAGTTCCTTCAGCTTTACATCAAACTCATAATCAGAGATTGTGGGCTTGTCCTGGACATAATAGTTATAATTATGTTCCCTTAGCTCATCCCTAAGGGCAGTGATTTTTTCTTGATTGGTCATCTATGTTTGTTCTTTTACAATCCATTTTGGAACCGCAGTAGGTTTATATGCTTTCATTTTTGCCAAAAGATTTTTTGGGGTATCCTCAATCAATAGCATATCTCGATTTTCTTGTTTTAAGAATCCATTGGTCACCATTGTATCCAAAAACTGAAGCATAGAATCAAAAAAACCTTTTGCATTCAATATTCCAATAGGCTTTTGATGCAGTCCGAGTTGTCCCCAGGTTATGATTTCAAATAGTTCTTCCAAAGTACCATACCCTCCAGGAAGGGCAATAAAACCATTGGACAGTTCGTGCATTTTCAATTTTCTTTCGTGCATGGTTTCCACTATGATCAATTCGGTAATATTGGGATGAAAAACTTCCTTTCGTTTTAGGAAATCAGGTATCACACCTATTGCCTTACCGTTTTGGGCTAGGACACCATCAGCCACTTGACCCATTAATCCTACTTTGGCTCCACCATAAACCAAGCTGATGTCCTTGGTAGCTAAATGCTCACCTAATTGAAAGGCCGCATTTATCACATCAGAGTCATTCCCTTCACTGCTTCCACAAAAAACCGCAATACTGTCCATATCAATCTAGTTTACCTTTAAGCATTCTATCATTTCCAAAGAGATCTTTACGTAGTTCAATTTCTGAAAAATTATGCGCTTCTAAAAGTGCTTTGGTCTCCTTTCCTAAATATTGATTGATTTCTAAATACAAATGCCCTTTTTCTAAAAGGTGTTTTTCTGCAAAAGCAATGATGGCCCTGTAAAACAACAAAGCATCTTCATCCGGAACAAAAAGTGCCAAGCTTGGTTCATATGCTTTTACATTGTTCTTGATTTCATGTTTTTCCAATTCCCTGACGTATGGCGGGTTAGAAACAATAATGTCAAACTTAAGTTCAAGATTATTGGGGTTTAAAACGTCCATTTGAATAAACTCAATTTCAACCTGGTTAGATTCAGCATTTTCTTGTGCAACTTTCAAAGCTTCTTCTGAGACATCCAAGGCATATACCTTAGCATTTGGAAGACCTTTTGCCAAGGCCATTGCAATACACCCGCTTCCTGTACCAATATCCAATATTTTAAGATCTCGACTGGGCTTGACTTGACATTCCTCAAGAATCCATTCTACCAATTCCTCAGTTTCTGGCCTTGGAATCAGCACGTTTTCATTTACTTTAATCTCTAAATCCATGAAATGAGCTGTACCCAAAATATACTGCAAGGGTTTTTCCAACTTCAACCCTGCTAACGCTTCAAAAATTGGTTGTTCTTCTTCTTTTGTTATTGCAAGATTAGGTTGAAGCACCAATACAAACCTATCGAGCTTCAAATAGTGCTCTATCAACCTATAAAAAAAAGCATCAACTTCTTCTTTAGGATAAATAACATCTAATTCTTGATGGAAAATAGTCTTGATTTCTTTTAGAAGCACACTACAGTTTTTTAAGCATCCAAACCGGGCATGAATAATGGCCTGTATTCCCCATTGGAGCGTCTATGTATTCAAAACCATTCTTTTTATATAGTTTTTGGGCGGCTTCCATATATGGCATTGTCTCTAAATAGCACTGCTCAAAACCATATTCTTTGGCTTTTTCCAAACATACCATAATCATTTTAGAGCCTAAGCCCCTGCCCCTTGCTTCTTCCAATAAATACATTTTTTGCAACTCGCAAACATTGCCTTCATAATTATCCAATTGTGCAATTCCTGCACAACCAATAATTTGTCCATCATCCTCGACCACAAAGTAAGTTGCGTTAGGAGCATTGTAGGTCTCATACATATTATCCAATGCCTTGTCTGCATAAGCCGTGCCCACTTTTGGCACTCCAAAATCCAACAAAACTTTGCGAATTACCTGTGTTACCTGAGCATTATCATCTGGAGTAATTTCCCTAATTATGGCCTCACCCATATTGTGTTTTATTGTTCTATTTTTGCGATGTGAATATACATGAAAAATACATGTTACGGTGCATTCAACTAGGCAAAAAAGGGCTTGGAACTACAGCACCAAATCCTATGGTAGGTAGTGTTATTGTTCACAATAATCAAATTATTGGTGAGGGCTATACCAGTCCGTATGGTGGTTCCCATGCGGAGGTAAACGCCATTAACTCAGTAAAAGACAAGGAGCTACTTTCCAAAGCCACTCTTTATGTATCATTAGAACCATGTTCCCATTTTGGTAAAACTCCACCATGTACCAATTTAATTATTAAACACAAAATTTCACAGGTTTTTATAGGGCTTCAAGATCCTCATGATAAAGTAGCAGGAAAAGGAATTGAAAAATTAAAAGCATCTGGCTGCAAAGTGACTGTTGGTATTCTTGAAGAAGAATGTAGAATTCATCATAAACGGTTTTTAAGTTTCCAAGAAAAAAAGCGCCCTTATATAATTTTAAAATGGGCCGAGACCCAAGATGGTTTTATTGCACCAGATGACATATTGAGAAAAAAGAAACCGCAACCCGTATGGATTACCAATTCGTACTCCAAACAACTGGTTCATCAATGGCGTAGTGAGGAACAAGCAATTTTGGTTGGCACCAATACGGTCTTGGCCGATAATCCAAAGCTAACGCTAAGAAGTTGGGACGGAAAACACCCAGTACGTGTTGTTTTGGATAAAGATTTGAAGATTCCTTCAGGTTTTCATGTTTTGGACAAGAGTATAAAAACAATTGTATTTACTCAAATTGATGATTCATCTAAATACTTGGATGGGGTTGGTTATGAATTGATTGATTTCTCTGTATCTGTTGCCCAACAGATTTGTTCAGTCCTTTGCAAACATTCCATTACAAGTTTACTGATTGAAGGCGGCTCTAAAACCCTTCAAACCTTTATTGATGCGAATTTATGGGATGAAGCGCGAATTTTTAAGGGACCAACAACATTTAAAAGTGGGATTAACTCGCCCAAAATTTCAGGAAGACTATTAGAGGCAAAACCTATTGTATCTGACACGCTATCAATATTTGTAAATGATTAAAAACATTATTTTAGACTTTGGAGACATTTTTATTGATTTGGATAAATCAGCAACACCCAAAGCCATGGAAAAGTTCGGTTTTAAAAACCTAACTCCAGATTTGGATACTTTATTTAAGGAGTATGAAAAGGGTTCTATGGGTTCCCGTGCTTTCCTGAATCAGGTTTCAGAACATTTTCCCACAGCTACTGAGAAAGATTTAATACATGCATGGAATGCAATCCTGTTAGAGTTTCCTGATAATAGATTGGAATTTGTAGAAACTTTGGCCGCACAAAACAGTTATAGACTTTTTCTTCTGAGCAACACAAATGATATTCATATTGAATATGTAAAACAGCAAATGGGAATGGAAAAGTTCAATCGGTTTAAAAATGCTTTTGAAGTGTTTTACCTCTCTTATGAAATGGGTATGCGAAAACCAGATGCAGAAATCTATGAGTTTGTATTGAAAGAAAACAATTTAGTTGCTTCTGAAACTTTGTTTGTAGACGATACTCTTGAAAATACAGACTCCGCAGCCAGTATTGGCATAAATGTTTGGAACCTGCAAGTAGGCAAGGAAGACATTACCCAATTAAAATCTTATTTATAATGTTGAACCTTGCACTGAGTGTTCTTTGTTCCAGTTTAATTTTTGTCATTTTTAAATTGTTTGATGTATACAAAATCCAAACACTTTATGCGATTATTACCAATTATGTAGTTGCATGTGTGGTTGGCATGTTACTATATGAGGGCGATATAAATTTTAATGAGATTGCAAACAAATCATGGTTTTTAGGAACCTTGGCTTTGGGAGTCTTTTTTATACTAGTATTCAATCTCATGGCCAAAGCTTCACAAGTTGCGGGTGTTTCTGTAGCTTCTGTTGCCACAAAGATGTCTTTAGTAATGCCCGTGATCTTTGGAGTTATTTTTTACAAGGAATCATTATCCGTATTTCAAATTATTGGAATTCTATTGGCGTTGGCAGCCGTTTATTTTGCTTCGATGAAGGAAAAATCAATTGCACTTTCAAAAAAGGCCTTGTTGTTGCCGTTGCTTGTTTTCTTAGGTTCAGGCATCATAGACATCAGCATGAAATATTTTCAGGAAAATCATTTAGACCCTAAAGAAGTTGCTATTTTTTCAGCTATGATTTTTGGTTTTGCAGCACTTACAGGATTTGTTTTTATTGGTATAAAGGCAGTAAAAAAACCTTTGAAAATAAATTTCAGAAACATTATTGGAGGTATTGTACTTGGAGTCCCCAATTATTTTTCCATTTTCTTTTTGATACGAGCACTTCAAAACGAAGGGTTTGATAGTGCAGCTATTTTCACACTCAACAATGTCGCAATTGTAATGCTCTCAACCCTTCTGGGAATTCTTATCTTCAAGGAGAAACTAAGTCTAAAAAACTGGGGAGGCATAGCCTTGGCCATTGTTAGTATAATGCTAGTAGCCTTGTTTTAATGAACGAAGAAGATATTTATAAAACTATAAGAGAATCTTCTCCAGAAGTTCTATTTAAGGATAGAAAAAGTAAATTTTTCGGCTATGCATTTCCGATTTGTTCAGAAGATGATGTAAAACCTATAATTGAATCATTGCGAAAGAAACACCATACGGCCAATCATGTATGCTATGCGTGGCAACTGGGCGAAAAGACACATAGCTATAGAGCCAATGATGACGGCGAACCAAACAACTCGGCAGGAATGCCAATTCATGGACAAATTCAGTCTTTTGACGTCACCAATGTTTTAATTGCGGTTGTCCGAATTTTTGGTGGCACTAAATTAGGGGTTGGCGGGCTTATCCAAGCGTATCGTGCAACTGCTCAAATGGCTTTGGAAAATGCGGTTATCATTGAAAAAACAATAGAATCCCACTTTCAATTGCATTTCGATTACCCAGAAATGGATAAGGTAATGCGCTCAATTAAACAAAAAGGAATTACCATTGTTTCACAACAAATGGAACTGAAATGTTCTCTACTTATTTCGGTTAGGGAGAGTGAAGCAGCTCAAACCAAACAACTCTTTGAAGAGATGCAACATGTTGCAATTAAAACAAAGGGTTAAAAATCTAGTTTTTCCAAAATGTAATCAGGGCATTTTATAGGTCTATTCGTTTTCTTATCCATAAAAGCCAAAACGGTATTTGCTTCGACCAGTAAATCTCTAGCTTCATTATAGACTTTGTAGTCAAACTCAATCTTAACTAAAGGCCTTTTACGAATACTAGTTTCTACCGTAAGTAAATCATCATAAAGCGCAGATTTTTTATAATCTATTTGTAAGGAAATTACAGGTAGGATGATTCCATTTTCCTCCATGCTCCTATAACTAATACCTAAAGCTCTTAACCACTCCACCCTACCCATCTCTAGGTATTGTGCATAGTTGCCATGGTACACGACACCCATTTGGTCAGTTTCTCCATAACGGACCCTAAAAGAAAATGAATTTAATCTCATATATTAACTGAAAAATTATATATTTAGAGGCTTGGTTAACAATAATGAAACATGCGAAAAAAAAATAGAATATTCAACCACAAAATCATTTTTTTTTTCAAAGATTTGTTCACATATTTGTCGCATCCAATAAGCATCTAATTCCCCTTAGATGTTTAGTCTAAAGCTTTAAAGCTAACCAACAAAAACTAAGGAAAAAACTTTTATGAGTGTTACTGCAAATTCCGTATGGAACAACTGTTTGGCTTTTATCAAGGATAATATCCAACCGCAGGCATTCAAAACTTGGTTTGAGCCTATAAAGCCTATCAAGTTAACAGAGAAAGCACTTAGCATACAAGTACCCAGTAAATTCTTTTATGAGTGGTTGGAGGAACATTATGTTAAACTTTTAAAAGTGGCTCTTACCAAGGAACTAGGAAGTAACGCAAAACTTATTTACATCATCAAAATGGAAAATAAGTACGGTAATAAAGAACCGTTCACAGAACAGATTCCAAGTTCTAATCGTACTGCTGTTGGCCCTCAAGAATTAGATGTGCCAATTACTTCAAAGAGTCCTGAGCTGAAGAATCCATTTGTGATTCCAGGTATTCGAAATATAAAGATTGAATCCCAATTAAATCCGAATTACAATTTCGAGAATTTCTTGGAAGGTGATTCTAACAGGCTTGCAAGGTCTGCCGGGATGGCGGTTGCCAATAAACCTGGCGGTACTTCTTTTAATCCATTGTTGGTTTTTGGAGGTGTTGGTCTAGGTAAAACACATTTGGCGCATGCCATTGGAGTTGAAATCAAAGACAAGTACCCTGAAAAGACTGTACTATATATTTCTGCTGAAAAATTTACACAGCAGTATATTGAATCCGTAAAAAAGAATACTAGGAACGATTTTATTCATTTTTATCAGCTAATAGATGTGCTCATTATTGATGATGTACAATTCTTGTCTGGTAAATCTGGAACTCAAGACGTTTTCTTCCATATATTCAATCACTTGCACCAAAACGGAAAGCAGGTTATCCTTACATCAGATAAGGCACCTGTAGATATGCAAGATATTGAACAACGATTATTATCTCGCTTTAAATGGGGACTTTCTGCCGAGCTTCAAAGTCCTGATTTTGAAACCAGAATATCTATTTTAAAGAACAAATTGTACCGTGATGGGGTAGAAATGCCAGATGACATAGTCGATCATGTTGCAAAGAACATAAAATCGAATATCAGGGAACTGGAAGGTGCTATAATTTCATTAATAGCACAATCCTCTTTTAACAAACGTGAGATTACTCTAGAACTAGCTCAACAAGTGGTAGAGAAGTTTGTCAAAAACACTAAACGAGAAGTCTCTATTGATTATATTCAAAAAGTGGTTTCTGACTATTTTGAAATGGACGTTGCAACATTGCAATCCAAAACTAGAAAACGCCATATTGTTCAGGCTAGGCAATTGGCTATGTTCTTTGCCAAAAAATTTACAAAAGCTTCCCTTGCCAGTATCGGCTCCCAGATTGGAAAACGAGACCATGCTACCGTATTGCATGCTTGTAAAACAGTTGATAATCTTGCTGAGACCGATAAACAGTTCAGAAAATATATTGAAGACCTGAGCAAAAAATTCTCTTAATCTTTTTAGCTTGATGAAAACCAAAGTTTTAATGGTCTGCTTGGGAAACATCTGCAGATCACCTTTGGCCGAAGGCATATTAAAATCCAAAGTTGATTCTAATACCGTGCTTGTGGATTCCTCTGGGACTGCAGGATATCATGTTGGCAACCCGCCGGATAAAAGGTCCGTTGCTGTGGCAAAAAAACACGGAATCGATATCAGCACTCAAAAGTGTAGGCAATTTTCAAAGAATGATTTTGAGAAGTTTGATTTGATCTATGCCATGGATGAGAGCAATTTTATAAATATTTTAAGTCTGGCCAATACTAAAAAAGATGAAAAAAAGGTTAGATTGTTATTGGATGAGTTGGATCTGGGCTTTAATGAGGTGCCCGACCCCTATTACGGTGGAGTTGATGGCTTTGAGGAAGTCTACCAAATGATTAACAGCGCTTGCGAAGCAATTGTTAAAAAATTAAACTAAATAAATGGAAGAAGTAAAACCGGGTCTTGTTTTAGGTAAAATTTACTTGATTCCAACAACTTTGGGAGACAGTGCTCCCTTGGAAGTGCTTCCTATTTCCATAAAGAGGACTATTGAAAATACCGACCACTATATTGTTGAAAATGAAAAGACAGCACGTCATTTCATAAAAAAGGTCAGCCCCAGTAAATCACAACCGAGCTTACATATTCAACCTTTAAACAAATTCACAGATCCTGCAGTAATTCCTACCTATTTAGATCCTTGCATCCATGGGTTTAATGTGGGTATTTTATCAGAAGCGGGCTGCCCAGGAATTGCAGATCCAGGTGCTGATGTAATTAAGGTTGCCCATGAGAAAAGAATACAAGTTGTTCCTTTGGTAGGTCCTTCTTCTATTCTTATGGCGATGATGTCCAGTGGTATGAATGGACAAAACTTTGCTTTTAACGGCTATTTGCCAATAGATGCCGCAGAACGCAAAGCAATGATTAAAAATTTAGAGCGGATTTCTAGAGAGAAAGGACAATCGCAGATATTTATGGAAACCCCTTATAGAAACGATAAGCTTTTAAAAGAATTAACAAGAGTATTACATAAGAGCACCCGACTATGTATTGCTTGCGACATTACTCTGCCAACAGAGTTTATACAAACTAAAATCGCTCATGAGTGGAGTGAAATCAATGTTGATTTAAACAAAAGACCCACCATATTTATCATTCAGGCATAAAAAAGCCAGAATTAAATCCTGGCTTTTATAAATCATACTAAAAAAAGTATCTAAACTTTTGCGTTTCTCTTTTGCTCAATCTCAGAAATATCATATCCTGCAAACCTCTTAATATAATAAGAGATACTAGTTCCATATGCATCTGCTACATCATTCTTTCCATAAGAACGTAAATACTTCTTTACATTTCCTGCTCCTGCCAAATGTGCCGCGGCCAAAATACCCGACTCTGTAATTTGAACTCCTCTTATGCGCTTTCCATTAAAACGCTTAATGTCTCTTCTTAAAATCCATTTGTTACGTGCAATATTGGTTTCAAATGTTCTTTCTTGAAGTGCAGCGTCATTTAAAAATTCTTTGGAATCATATACTCCCATCAAATTTAAAGTACCTAATCCAAATTGGTATTTTCCAAGATATCCAAAAGTGTTGACCACTCCATATCTTCCTTGTGACTCCTTAAAGGCCAGAGCCTCTTTAAAGCCATTATAAGCATTCCCTAAAAAAGGAGGGGCAATCAAAGCGTCTTCAAAAGCCTTAATTGAATCTTGAAGAACCAATGGCTCAAAGTTCGTTTTCACTTTTAACGAATCAGGAACTTTATAGTCCATCTTTTTGGTTACAGTATATGTACCAAAACTTGTCAAAATTACAATCATGGCAAGATGCAAAACAAAACCTATCCATCTTTTCATAACTCACATATTTAAGATTTCAATGCTCTAAAGCAGAGAAATTAAATTTGATCGGCAAATATAGGGGGAGACTTTACTTTAACACTTATAAAGCTCTTAAGTTTTTCTTAAATGAAGCCCAAATTACGTTAAAGCGCTGAAAATAAACGATAAGGAGTGTTATCTACGTACTTTTTGAGAATCAAGCCATCGGATATATTGCTGTTTATTTCGGTTATGTTGTGCCAAAGATTTGGCAAACATATGGTATCCAAAGTTGGAAACATCCGCTACAAAATATAGATAATCGTGTTTTTCAGAGTTTAAAACCGCTTCTACGGAAGCAATATCCGGCATAGTAATCGGCCCTGGAGGAATTCCGCTATACTTATATGTATTGTATGGGGAGTCCATTTCCAAATCTCTATACAGAACTCGTTTAATAATGGTATCGTAATTACCAGTTTCCTTCTTAATGGCAAAGATTACGGTAGGGTCCGCTTGAAGCAATATTCCTTTTTTTATCCTATTAAGGTAAACCCCTGCTACTCTAGGGCGCTCCTCAGCTTTTACGGTTTCTTTCTGAACTATGGCCGCCAAAGAAGTGACTTGGGAAGGAGAAAGATTAAGTTTTTTAGCTTTTTCCAATCGATTTTTGCTCCAAAACCTCTGATGCTCCTTCAACATCCTATCTCTAAAGCTTTCGGCACTTGTATTCCAAAAGAATTCATAGGTGTTAGGAATGTACATTCCCAATTTTGAGTCATCATTGAAATTGGATTCACTAAGAAATTCCCTGTCGTTAAAAGCTTGTAACAGTGAAAGGCTATCTGCTTCAATTTGCTCGGATATCCTACCTGCCAACGCACCCAAGGATTCTTGATTGTTAAATGATACTTTCACTGGAATATTATTGCTGCGAAGAGAGTTAATGATATCATTATTATTCATTCCCTTCCTAATAGAGAACTTTCCACCTTTAACATTGGCAACATACCCTTTGCGTTCTGCTACCGCTTCAAATGTTGATATATCTTTTAATAAAGGATCTAAATTTGATTTTACTTCTGAAAAAGTAGCGTCTGAAGGTATGTAAACAAAAGCTTCGTCATTATTAAACTGGGTGTTTGGGCTAAAAATAGCGCTATAAATCTGATAGGCTATAAAACCAAAGATTAAGAGTCCTAGAAGGGCGGCTGCCCAAAGTACTTTTTTAAGATACATTGGAATTTATTTTTTGGAAAATTATTTCATTTTTAAAACCACTATTGGTTCTGATCCATTCCTTTTTCACTCCTATTTTATCAAAACCAAGTTTTTCAAATAGATGAATGCTGGATTTGTTTTCTTCCAGAATATTAGCATATAGTTGGTGAAGGTCAAGGATTGAAAAGGCATAATCGCATAGAAGTGAAATCGCTTCCGCGCCCACCCCTTTATTTCTATCTTCTGTCTTTGTAATCACAATGCCTATTCCTGCTCTTCTATTTTTGGGATCAAAATCAAATAAATCTATTAAACCAATGCAGTCATCACTATGATTACATATGCACAATCGCAGTTGTTTTACATCGTAAATGTCTCTATGTGTATTTTCTAAATAGAGCTGGAGCACTTTTTTTGAATAAGGTTTTAACGTACCGCTAATCTCCCATATGGAGGTATCGTTTTCCAATTGGTAAAGAAAGTCCAAATCTTTTGGCTCTAAAGCCCTTAAATAAATTTGCGCCCCTTTTAAGCTTAGCATTCGATCTCTCCTTTATATACTTGTTTAGCAGGTCCTTTTAAAAAAATATCAGTATACGATCCATTTTGTTGTGCAAAATTGATTGTAAGTACGCCTCCTTGAGTATTAACATTTACGCTGTTGGATTCTGTTTTTCCTTGTTTGTGCATTGCCAGAGCAACCGCTGTAACTCCCGTTCCACATGACAATGTCTCATCCTCAACCCCTCGCTCGTACGTTCTTACATCAAAAGTGTCCTTATCCGATTGTTTCACGAAGTTAATATTACTCCCAGATTCCCCATAAAGACCATAGCGCAATTTCGCACCTTCAATCTGCACATTCAAATCATTTAAATTTTCAACCAATTGCACGTGATGAGGAGAACCTGTATCCAAAAAGCTATACAAGGGTTTTTCTTTTACTTCTTTTACATTGTTCATCTTGAGATTTACAATATCTCCTTCGATACTTGCAAAGTGTAAACCGTCAATAGCATTGAAGGTGGTCTCGGAAACTATAATACCCAAGTATTTTGCAAAAGCCACTGCACATCTACCGCCATTGCCACACATACTTTGGCTTGCATCAGAATTAAAATAAACCATTTTGAAATCAGATTCTACATCATTTTCCAGTAAAATAAGTCCATCTGCGCCAATACCAAACCTCCTGTCACATAGTTTGGCAATCAATTTGGTATTGTTTTTGGGGAAAAGCTCTTGTCTATTATCAATAACCACAAAATCATTGCCCGTACCTTGATATTTGAAAAATTGTAGTACCATAATTGCTTGCAAAGGAACAAATATAGAGTATTCTTTAAGGAATTTTTTGTAGTTAAAAACGAGTTAAACTAATCAAGCTAAAACTGAATTCACCTAATTTTGTTAAAGCTTAATGTTAAATTATTATTGAATTATGAAGAGAATAGCCAGTTTGTTTATTGTATCGCTATTTGCAGGCGCAATTACTTTAGGAGCCTATAAATTATTTTTTGAAAAAGACACGTATAAATGGGTTGCTGCAGATCAAGAAACTCCATTCTTGAGCACAAGCACCTTATCTACTTCTGCAAAAGGAGCTGGAATCAACGAAATTGATTTTACCATTGCGGCGGAAAAAACGGTAAACGCCGTGGTACATGTTAAAAACTTAACAATCAACAAAAGTTCAAATAACCTTGCTGACTTCTTTTATGGATCTGAACGCAAGCAAACTCCCCAAATTGGTACAGGATCCGGAGTTATCATCTCACCAGACGGTTTTATAGTCACCAATAATCATGTGATAGCACAGGCTAGTCAATTGGAGATTACTTTAAACAATAAAAGGACTTATGAAGCTGAAGTTATTGGGGCGGATGCGGATTCGGACATAGCTCTTTTAAAGATAAATGTGGACAAGCCGTTACCCTATTTGGCTTTTGGTGATTCCGATAATGCCAAAATTGGTGAATGGGTCCTTGCAGTAGGGAATCCCTTTAGCCTTACTTCTACAGTAACCGCGGGAATTGTAAGCGCAAAAGCCAGATCATTAGGAAGAAACCAATCCTTTATACAAACAGATGCAGCGGTTAACCCAGGAAATAGTGGAGGCGCCCTGGTAAATACCAATGGAGACCTGATTGGAATAAATACAGCAATTACATCTCAGACAGGATCTTATGTGGGATATTCTTTTGCAGTACCTAGCAACATAGCAAAAAAAGTCATCGAGGATATCATGGAATTTGGGAATGTACAACGTGGCCGATTGGGTATCTCAGCAGCCAATATAAACTCCAGAGAAGCAATGGAACTCGGATTGAACGAAATAGAAGGGGTATATATCTCACAAGTTAGCGAAGATTCTGGGGCCGAAGAAGCCGGACTGCAGACTGGAGATGTCATTAAACAAGTTGACGACATATTAGTTAGGAAATTCTCTGAACTAACTGGATACCTTTCTTCTAAAAGACCAGGGGATGTAATTGAGGTAGTTGTAGATCGAGATGGTAAAAGAGTTTCCAAAAGAGTAACACTCAAAAAACAACAAACTATAATCTTGCCTAATACTGGGTTTCTGGTTAGAAACCTATCCAAAGAAGATAAAAAGGCATTTGGAGTAAAGCAAGGGGTTAAAATCATTGACGTGCCAGAAGGTTATGGCAGGTATAATCTAAAAAACAAAGTGATCACTGAGGTTGACGACAAGGAAATCAAAGATATCGATGATGCCAAAACACTTTTTAGTGAAATTTCCAAATATGGCAGAACAAGCTTTACCATGATTAATGAAAAAGGAGAAAAAGAACGTCTTATCCTTCAATAAAAAGTATTGAAAAAGCATCAAAAAAAGCGCCTTTCTTAAGGTGCTTTTTTTATTCACTAAATCCTTTACGAAAACGTTTGAAATATCTAATTTTGCCGAGAATTTAAAAACAATAATTCAACCAGAATCTATGAGCGATATTAAGTCTTACGAAAAAGAACTTGCTTTCCAATCCGATAGAAGAAAAGCAACAACAGAGTTCATTAAAATCATTAGTGATCTTTGGTACGATAAGGCCATTGAAGTTGTCCTTTTCAAAAATCAAATCATTGATAAAAATGTAAGTGATATCATCAATTTACATGAATATGCGGGTGAATTTGTTCAAAAACCCATCTCGATCTTTGATTCTGTTGAGATTCTTCGCGCCATAAACGACATCAATTTACCACCTGCCAAACTAGATATTGGAAAGCTTACCTATGAATATCACTCAGATGATAATACTCATCTCAATGTAAAGGCTTTTGTTATAGAAAAGCTCAAAGATGCCCAGTCTTCAAAAGAAATTAAACCAAAAGATGTGGTTCTTTATGGTTTTGGAAGAATTGGAAGATTGGTTGCCCGGGAGCTTATGGCAAAAACCGGCAGAGGTAGCCAATTAAGGCTTAGAGCTGTTGTTGTGAGAGGTGAGGCAACTCAAGAGATATTGGAAAAAAGAGCAGCTCTATTAAAAACAGATTCTGTACATGGTCAATTTAAGGGGACGGTAGATGTTGACGCGGAAAATAAAGCCCTTGTTATAAACGGCACAACGGTTAGGTTTATCAATGCTGCAAAACCTGAAGACATAGATTACACAAAGTATGGCATCTATAACGCATTAATTATAGACAATACAGGTGCTTTTAGAGATAAAACAGCACTTTCAAGACATTTGGAAGCCAAAGGGGCCAATAGAGTTTTACTTACCGCTCCTGGAAAAGAAGTTCCAAATATTGTACACGGAGTAAACCATAATAAGTTTGACCCTGACAAGACCAAAATCTACTCCGCTGCGTCATGCACCACAAACGCAATTACCCCTATTTTAAAAGTTATTGAAGATTCGCTTGGAATTAAAAAGGGGCATTTAGAAACTATTCACGCATATACCAATGACCAAAATTTGGTAGATAATATGCATAGCAAATACCGAAGAGGACGTGCCGCGGCACTAAATATGGTTATTACGGAAACTGGAGCTGGTGCGGCAGTGGCCAAAGCATTACCGTCTTTAAAAGGAAAATTAACATCCAACGCTATCCGTGTTCCCGTTCCCAATGGCTCCCTAGCAATTTTGAACCTTGAGGTAAAGAATAAAACCTCTAAAGAGAGCATCAATACCATTTTAAAGAAGTACGCCCTGGAAGGTGATTTAGTGGAACAAATACAATACTCCCTTAGCAATGAACTTGTATCTTCTGATATTGTTGGAGCTTCTGCCCCATCAATTTATGACAGCAAGGCCACTTTGGTATCTGCTGACGGAAAAAGTATAGTGCTTTACATATGGTATGATAATGAATATGGATATTCCCATCAGGTAATTAGACTTGCAAAGTACATCGCCAAAGTAAGACGCTATACCTACTATTAGACCCAAAAATTTAAATAGATATAACCCTTGAAAATGTTTTTCTTTTGATTTTTAGTTTATTGGTGTAATTTCGCCCTACCCTTAATCTAAATTAATAAGAATATTGACCATGAAACGATTACAAGTTTTTTTCACCCTTGCTTTACTAACAGCTTCTTTTTCACTTTTAGCACAAGAACAAAATTCTAATTCTAATAACGACGAAACCCTTGTAGGTCAATTCCAAGAATTGGAAAGGAAATCTGGTAACTATAGGGCCAATGGTATTAGATATGAAGTTATACGTTTAACGGATCTTAATAAGATAAAAACGAGCATATTCGATTCTGTCAACAACGCCAATACGTCTATAAAAGATTTATCCGCTACCATTGCTAGCAATAAATCGGAGATAGATGGTCTTAATGCTAAACTTCAGGAGACCACAAATAATTTAAAAAATGTCACAGAGGAGAAGGACAGCATGTCGTTTTTTGGGGCTTTGGTCAGTAAAGGGACTTATAACTTTATTTTATGGTCTATAATTTTTGGTCTATTGCTGTTTTTGCTGTTCTTTATTTATAGGTTTAGAAATAGCAATTTTTTAACGCATCAGGCCAAAACGGCTCTAGCTGATGTGGAAAGAGAATATGAAGATCATAGAAGAAGGGCATTAGAACGCGAACAAAAAATTAGCCGTCAGCTCCAAGATGAACTGAACAAGAATAAAAAATAAATAATTGTTAAAGCTTCCTTTTTGGAAGCTTTTTTGATTAAATTCCCTCAAGAATAGGGATTTACAATCAATCAATTAGTTCCATTTCCCACCCAAAATCTCACTTTTTGCATTTGCCAACTATTGCTCAATAGTTAATCATCAATCAAAAAAACATGGACAAAAGAAAACTGACTTTTATCCCATTGTTTCTTATTTGCATTTTTGTAAAAGCTCAAGAAATAAATGGAATAATAGTCGATGGTAATGGTGAAGGTCTTCCCTTTGCCAACGTATTATTACAAACCGCATCAGATTCCACATTAGTAAAAGGAGCAATTACCAATGATAATGGAGTATTTAAGTTTGAAGGGGCAAATTCAGGAAATTATATTGTAACAGCTAGTATGGTTGGTTTCTCAACTAAATCTACTACGGTTTTCGTCTATCAAAAAAATACCGATTTTACAATTCAAACACTAATCTTAAATGAGGGTGTTGAGTTAGATGAAGTGATTGTGCAGACTACCAAGCCAATTTTTGTTCAGAAAATTGACCGAATGGTAATCAATGTGGAAAACAGTATTGTATCAGCAGGTAGTTCCGCTTTAGAAGTTTTAGAACGCTCTCCCGGGGTAATTGTAGACAGACAAAACAGTGCTATATCCCTTGCTGGAAAAAACGGTGTTGTTGTTATGATCGATGGGAAAATAAGCTATATGCCCCAAGAAAGTATTGTTCAGTTGCTTGAAGGTATGAGCTCGGACAATATTGAAAGTATTGAGTTAATTACTACTCCACCAGCAAATTTTGATGCAGAAGGCAATGCGGGCTTTATCAATATTGTACTTAAGAAAAGAACCGATTTGGGGTTAAATGGCACCTATTCAATCTCTGGAGGAATAGGCAATGGGACCACCACCTCAGATAATATCAGCTTCAATTACAGAAAAAACAAGATAAATCTTTTTGGGAATTATTCTTTCCTAAGAGATTCTCAAGGACAACTATTTGCTTTTTCCAGAGTTTTCACAAATGAACAAGACAATCTCGTTGATTTAGCCACGGTATCTGACCGCGACCCAGTACAACGCAATCACAATGTAAGATTAGGTTTAGATTATCAAGCTTCGGACAAAACAGTTTTGGGAGTCCTAGTTGGTGCTTATGATAACAAATGGACCATGGATGCGGTCAATGATAGCAGAGAAACCGAAAATGGCGTGCCTTTTTCCTTTGTACAACTTTTAAACACAGAACGAAATCAATGGCAGCATTTTAATTCAAACATCAACCTGAAGCATAACTTTACAGATAATGAGTTTGTAAGTGTGGATTTAGATTATCTGCACTATTACGATGAAAACCCAACGGACTATACTAATAGTTTTTTTGATGGGGATAATAACTTCCTTCGAGAAGAACTCACACTTAGCGACAAAACAACTCCTATTAACATAGTTGTTGGTAAGGCAGATTACAGCAATCAATTAAGTGAAGGTTTGAAATTGGAAACAGGTGTAAAGGCAGTGATTTCAGATTTTAAAAATGATGTTTCCGTTGCTACTTTCGATGGGCAAAGTTTTATAGAAGACCCAACATTGACCAACCAAAGCATCCTTAATGAGCAAATACTTGCTGCCTACACTTCCATTGATTACAAACTGACAGAGAAAACAAGTTTAAAACTTGGTCTTAGATACGAGCATACGGATTCTGAATTGGACACAGAAACAGACGGTCGCGTTGTAGATCGAAATTTTGGAAACTTTTTTCCAAGTGTATTCATTTCCCATGCTGTAAACGATACGTTAGGTTTCAATCTATCCTATTCAAAACGTATTACTCGGCCAACATTTAATAATTTGGCGCCCTTTGTTATTTTTATAGACCCCACCACCTTTCTGTCTGGGAATTCAGCCTTACAACCAGCAACATCCAACTCAATAAAATTTGATACCACTTACAAATCATTTCTTCTTTCTTTTCAATATTCTGTGGAAGAAGAATCTATATCTGGTTTTCAGGAACGTTTTGATGAAGCCACGGGAAGGCTATTTTTTGAAGCAGCAAATAATGATCAGACCAAATTGTTTACGGTGACTTTGGGACTCCCAATAACCATAACTAATTGGTGGAAAATGCAGAATAACTTCATATATCTAAACACCCAAGTAAGCGCGGTACTACAAGATTCCCCATTCAGTTTTGAACAGAATACCTTTAGAGCAAACAGTTCCAATTCGTTTACCATTACCAAAAGTTTCAGTTCAGAAATTAATATGAACTACTTTGGGGCCAGCCTATTTGGAATAAGGAAGTTTGATCCTGTTTTTGGAATGAACATAGGCTTTCAAAAAAAACTTGGTGACAAATGGGGGACACTGAGATTTGCTATAAATGATGTGTGGGATTCCTTTGAATTTACCGGTAGAACTCAAATACCGGAACAAAATCTGAACACCGAAAACACCTTTGACTTTAGTAATAGAACCTTCCTCCTAACCTATTCAAGAAGCTTTGGAAATGACAAACTAAAGTCCTCCAGACAAAGAGGAACCGGTTCTGAAGATGAACGCAGAAGAGTGAATTAATTACATTTGTCTTATGGAGATTAAAAATGCTAGCTTATCAGATTTAGAGCTTATTGTACCCTTGTTTGATGCATATCGGGTGTTCTATGAACAATCATCAGATTTTGATGCCTCTCGCTCTTTTATTAAAGAACGTTTTTTTAATAATGAGACAGTGATTTTTTTGGCGTTGGAGAACGACGACCCTGTTGGGTTTACGCAGCTTTTTAAAACATTCTCATCTGTATCGCTTCAACCCTTTTATATATTGAATGATTTGTTTGTTTCACCAGAGTTTCGAAAAAAAGGAACGGGTGAAGCATTACTGGACCACGCCAAGTCCTTTTGCCAAAAGCAAGGATTTAAAGGGTTGGCACTGGAGACAGCAACCAACAACCCTGCCCAAAAACTATATGAACGAATGGGTTGGGAGAAAGATGAAGACTACTTCCACTACTTCTGGAAGAATACCAACATAAATTAACCGCTATCTTTGACAACTTTCTTTACAAGCCATGCGGATAGACATAATTACAGTTTTACCAGAATTATTAAAAAGCCCTTTTGAAGCTTCAATTTTAAAGCGAGCCATTGAGAAAAATTTGGTGGAAGTTCATTTTCATAACCTTAGGGATTATTCTCTTGGTAACTATAAACAAGTTGATGACTACCAATTTGGTGGCGGGGCAGGAATGGTGTTGATGGTAGAGCCTATAGATAAGTGTATCTCCAAGCTAAAAAAAGAAAGGGAGTATGATGATGTCATTTACATGACACCTGACGGGGACACATTAAATCAAGGTATTTCTAATGAGGTTTCCCTCAAAAAAAACCTCATCATTCTATGTGGTCATTACAAAGGAGTGGACCAAAGAGTACGTGATTTGTTCATTACCAGGGAAATCTCTATTGGGGATTATGTGCTTTCAGGTGGAGAATTGGCTGCAGCAGTTTTGTGCGACTCAATTATCAGGCTCCTTCCAGGAGTCTTAAATGATGAGACCTCCGCACTTACAGATTCTTTTCAAGATAATTTATTGGCACCACCAGTTTACACCAGGCCCTCAGACTACAAAGGTTTAAAGGTTCCAGAAATTTTGTTAAGTGGAGATTTTCCAAAGATTGAAAAGTGGCGGGAAGAACAAGCAATGGAGCGAACAACTAAACTAAGACCAGATTTATTAAAGTAATATGGAAACCAACCAATATATACATTTTATAATTAGCGGTTTGTTAAATGGAATTGCGCATTTAATCGTGATAATCGCCTGCATTGTTATGGTAGTCAAGCAGAAAAATAGTGCGACTATTTTAATGTTGATTGCAAGCATTTTAACCCTGTTGTTTTCTGCAGGCAGCATTATATGGAATAAGGTTGCAGCCTACAACGGTACCGAATCCTTGGTACAGGCTACTAAAATCACTAGTATTATAGGTGTTATACCATACATTCTTTTTGCTCTGGGACTCATTCTATACGCCACAAAGTATTTAAAAAAAAACAAGGTTCAATAACCGCTTTTTAAAAAGTAAAAAACACCTTGCTATTTATAAATATTGCACTATTTTTGCAATCTCAAAATCAACCTCTGACGAAACTCGTGAAAGTTGATCTTGTCAAACGTTTAAAAAAAATACAAAATGGAATCCTTAATAAAATTTGTTGAAGACGAATTTGTTCCAAAAAAAGATTTTCCAAAATTCTCATCTGGTGACACCATCACTGTATATTATGAAATTAAGGAAGGTGAAAAAACACGTACGCAGTTCTTTAAAGGAGTTGTAATCCAACGTAGAGGAACTGGCGCTACAGAAACTTTCACAATTAGAAAAATGTCTGGTACGGTTGGCGTAGAAAGAATTTTCCCGATCAACATGCCTGCACTTCAAAGAGTAGAAGTCAATAAAAAAGGTAAGGTACGTAGATCTAGAATCTTCTATTTTAGAGGACTTACTGGTAAAAAGGCACGTATTAAAGAGATTAGAGGGTAACCTTAAATCGCAAAGCAATAAATCAAAGCACCTAAATAGGTGCTTTTTTTATGAACAATTGTTAATAACCATAGTTCATACATTGTTGATTTTTAATCCATTACAAAATTTGGTTATCTGCAACTTTATTATACTTTAGTAGAAGAAATATGAAGGAGATTATATCAAATTCTAATTTCTATTTTAGAGTTGACGTTCTTTAAAACTGATGTTTCCCTTTTAATTGGTAACACTACTGATCACAAAAGGAATTTCGAATTCTGGAAAGCTTAGGCAGACCTTAAAGAGAAATAATAAATTTTATGTGCGGACAGGAGAGCAATTTTCTGTTTTGATAAGATTTAGGAAACTATTGGACCACTTTGCACAAATGTTGTTTAGTTGAAAAATTGGAAACATAGTGTTGAGTAAACGTCAAAAGAGCAACGGATGCAATCAATGGTTGCAATTTTGTGGCAACACAAAATAAAATCTTTTAGTTCTTTTCAGAAAGCCATATCGATGTTCACACATAGATATGGCTTTTGTTTTATCTATTCTTTCCAAAATCAAACACTTTTAGCATAATCGCTTACTATCGCAACAGCCATAAATTGTATATTTGCTCCGCTCAAATAAAAACACCTAGATGGCTAAGATTTTTTACACAAAGACTGACGAAGCGCCTGCCTTGGCTACATTATCCTTTTTACCAATTGTAAAAGCATTCACAGAAACTGCCAACATTACCATTGAGACCAAAGACATCTCTCTTGCAGGGAGAATTGCAGCTGTGTTTCCAGAATTTTTAAGTGAAGAACAAAAAATAGCTGATGATTTGGCTCAATTGGGTGATTTGGCAAAAACTCCAGAGGCAAATATTATCAAGTTACCTAACATAAGTGCTTCCATACCGCAGCTAAAAGAAGCCATTGAAGAATTACAACAAAAAGGGTACAAACTACCCAGTTATCCTGATGAGCCCCAGAATGAGGAGGAAAAATCCATTAAATCCAGGTATGACAAAATAAAGGGGAGCGCTGTAAACCCAGTCCTTCGTGAAGGGAATTCAGATAGAAGAGCCCCAAAAGCAATTAAAAATTACGCTAAAAAAAACCCACATAGTATGGGGGAATGGTCTTCTCAGTCCAAAACTCATGTAGCTACCATGGCCGAAGGGGATTTTAAAAACAACGAAAAATCGTTGACAATAAAGTCTGCAGGTGATGTCCGTATTGAATTGGTTGATTCAGATGGAGCAGTAACCGTTCTTAAAGAAAGTGTACCACTTCAAAAGGATGAAGTTATTGATGCCACGGTAATGAGCAAAAATGCATTGGTCAGTTTTCTTAAAAAAGAAGTTGCAGAAGCAAAAAAAGATGACCTTTTACTTTCGTTACATTTTAAAGCGACCATGATGAAGGTTTCCGACCCAATTATTTTTGGTCATGCACTTAAAACATATTTTTCAGATTTATTTGAGAAGTACCAAGCTACTTTTGAAGCGCTGGGAGTAAATGCCAATAATGGATTGGAAAGTCTTCTTGGCAAATTAGAGGAGTTACCGTCGGATGAGCGTAAAGAAATTGAAAACGCCATAAGTGAAGCGATAGCAAATGGACCAGATTTGGCCATGGTGAATTCTGATAAAGGAATTACCAACCTTAATGTTCCCAGTGATATCATTATTGATGCTTCAATGCCAGCAATGATTAGGAACTCTGGCAAAATGTGGGACAAGCATGGAAAACTTCAAGATACCAAAGCCGTCATTCCAGATAGCAGTTATGCAGGTATCTATCAGGCCACAATAGATTTTTGTAAAGAACATGGAGCTTTTGACCCAACTACTATGGGTACGGTGCCCAATGTAGGTCTTATGGCTCAAAAAGCAGAAGAATATGGCTCACATGACAAGACGTTCGAAATCCAAAAAATAGGTACAGTTAGAGTTGTAAATTCATCTAATAATGAAACCTTGATTCAGCATAATGTTGAACAAGGGGATATTTGGAGAATGTGCCAGGTGAAAGATGCCTCGATACAAGATTGGGTAAAACTAGCCGTATCAAGAGCAAGGGCAACAAATGTCCCAGCTATATTTTGGTTAGACAAGAATAGAGCTCATGATGCTGAATTAATTACCAAAGTCAACGAATATCTTACACACCATGACACTCAAGGGCTAGATATACGGATTCTATCTCCAATAGAAGCTACACAATTTACCTTAGAGCGCATCAAAGCAGGAAAAGATACCATCTCGGTATCAGGAAATGTTTTGCGTGACTATCTTACGGATTTATTCCCAATTCTTGAGGTAGGCACCAGTGCCAAAATGTTGTCCATAGTTCCTTTAATGAATGGAGGCGGATTATTTGAAACCGGTGCTGGCGGATCAGCGCCAAAACATGTGGAGCAGTTTTTGGAAGAAGGACACTTAAGATGGGATTCCCTCGGTGAATTTTTGGCGCTTGGAGTTTCTTTGGAATATTATGGAGAAAAGAATGAAAACAAAAAAGCCTTGGTCCTTGCTGAAGCTTTGGACAAAGCAACCGAAAAGTTCTTGGATAACAACAAATCCCCTTCAAGAAAAGTAAACGAATTGGATACCCGAGGAAGTCATTTTTACTTGACATTGTATTGGGCTGAACACTTAGCGGCTCAGAATGAAAATGAAGAGTTGAAAGTTGTATTTACCAATATCTTTGAAGCATTAAAATCAAATGAAAGCCAGATTGCTCAAGAATTGATAGATGCACAAGGTTCTGCTGTTAATATTGGCGGTTATTATTTACCAGATACCAATCTGGCCTCTAAAGCAATGCGTCCGAGCGAAACATTCAACAAAATCTTGAATACCATAGCATAATTTCAAGTTTTAGGATTAAGAAACTGTTAAACCGTATTATTTGAATTAATGATTGTCTATTTTAGACTTTCGTACTTCAATTAAAATAGCTTGAAACATTACATATACCATATCCTAACCATTTTTCTATTTGTTGGTTGTGAGGAAGTAGTAGATATAGATTTACCAACTTCTGAACCCAAATTGGTTATAGATGCCCTAATAGGTTTTAGTGAAAATAATGGCGACCCTTTAACCGTTGGTCAAATAAAACTAACCCTTACCGCACCTTTCCTTCAAGAAGAACTACCTCCTGCAGAAAATGCCTCTGTTGAGATTATTGATGAAGAAACAGGCCAGTCATTTTCCATATTGGAAAGCGAGCCAGGTGTGTTTAGAACGGGTTTTCCTGATTTGGAATTTAATAGAGATTACACCCTTGTAGTAAATTATAGCGGAGAAACATTTACAGCTACTCAACAATTGAATAGATCTCCCATTATTGATGATGTTGAGCAAGGGGATGGTTTTTTGTTTGATGAAGAAGAAGAAACAGAAGTGATGATCAGGTTCACAGATATCCCTGACGAACGCAATTATTACTTGTTTTCTTTTGGTTTTGATAATTTCTTGGTTGTTGAAGATGAATTTTTTGAAGATAGTGATATAACATTTTCCTATTTCTATGAGGATGTTGAACCCGGTGATCTGCTTGCCATCACACTTTTTGGAATTGATAAGAATTTTGCAACATATGCAAATCTTGCACTGGCGCAATCGGGAGAAGATGGTGGCGGTCCTTTTGCAGTGCCTCCAGCTACGGTAAGAGGCAATATCGTCAATACAACAAACCCAAATGACTTTCCATTTGGCTATTTTGCTCTCAGTGAGTTTGACACCAAACTATTAACGGTAGAATGAAACAAAATAACAGGTCAATTAGTGTAGTCCCAAACAATATTTAAAAACGTAAAATGCCAAAAAGACATATTCTAGTTTTCTTTGCACTATTTATAATCTGTGGTTCTTTACAAGCACAAAAAAAATTCACCTTCAGTGGCACTATTTCCGAAGCCAGTAGTAACGAAACCCTAATTGGCGTCACCATTATATTTCCCGATTTAAAAACTGGCGTGACCACAAACGAATATGGTTTTTATTCCATAACCTTACCAGAAGGAGAATACAATATCATTGTTAGTTATTTGGGGTTTCAAGAAATTTCAGAGTCCATAATCTTAAATGCAAGTATCAAAAGAGATTTTAGTCTAACTGAAAAAATGGAACAGTTGGAAGAAGTAGTGATTACTGATAACGCAGAGAGACTGGATATTCGTAAACCTCAGATGAGCGTTAATACATTAGCTGTAAAGACAATAAAACAGATTCCAGTCGTATTGGGGGAGGCTGATGTAATAAAATCTTTGCTTTTGCTGCCCGGCGTATCCAATGCCGGCGAAGCATCATCAGGATTCAATGTGAGAGGTGGAGCGGCGGACCAAAATCTCATTTTATTGGATGAGGCCACGGTGTTTAACTCATCCCATTTGTTTGGGCTCTTTTCTGTTTTTAACCCTGATGCCATAAAAGATGTGAAATTATTCAAAGGCGGGATTCCTGCCAGGTATGGAGGAAGAGTATCATCCGTTTTGGAGATTTTTCAGAAAGAAGGAAATAGTAAGGAAGTAAAAGTAAATGGAGGAATTGGAGCAGTAGCCAGCAGATTATTGGTAGAAGGTCCAATTGTAAAAGATAAAACATCTTTTTTGGTAGGGGGAAGAGCATCCTACGCCCATCTGTTCTTACCACTATTCGATATAAACAACAAAGCATATTTCTATGACTTAAACACAAAGTTCAACCATAAAATAAATGACCGAAATAATATTTTCCTGTCGGGGTATTTTGGTCGTGACCTGTTCAGCATAAATGATAGCTTCGTAAATACCTATGGAAACGCAGTGGGGAATTTTAGATGGAACCATTTGTTTTCAGATAAACTTTTTTCAAATTTATCTGTTATCTATTCTGATTACTTCTATGGACTAGAGCTCGATTTTGTTGGATTTGAATGGGACTCAGGTATTCAAAACTTCAATTTAAAATATGATTTGAAGCATTATCTAAACGACAAGTTTCAAGTAAACTACGGTGTAAACAATATTTACTACGTATTTAATCCTGGTAAAATTAAACCCAATAGAGAAGATTCAGGGATAGTTGAAGATCAGCTAACCAAAAAGTATGCAAACGAAGCAGCCGCATATATTGACATAGAGCACAAAGTAACGGATAGACTTAGCTTGAATTACGGGCTAAGAGTCAGTCATTTTAATAGGCTTGGCCAAGACGAGTTTTTTGTATACCAAAATGACAACGCTGTTATTTTTGACCCTTCCCTATTAATCTATAGAGAAGGAACGCCCATTGACACTATTAGTGCTGACAGAAGCAGCAGTTTAGAGAAATTTACCAATTTAGAGCCTAGAATATCGCTTTCGTATAATTTTAATGGAAAAAGTTCAGTTAAAGCCAGCTATACCCGTCTTGCACAATATTTACACCTCCTTTCCAATACCAACTCCCCTACTCCTCTTGATGTATGGACTCCCAGTGGTCCATTTGTTGAACCTCAATTGCTCGATCAATATGCCGTTGGATACTTTCAAAATATAAAAGATGGTGAGTATTCTTTTGAAACCGAAGTATTTTATAAGGATATTCAAAATAGAATTGACTATATAGATGGAGCTGATCTAATTGCTAATAACGCTATTGAACAAGTGATTTTGAATGGCGAAGCACGCGCATATGGATTGGAACTTTTGCTAAGAAAAAATGAAGGTCGCTTTAAAGGTTGGCTGGCGTATACATTATCAAAATCTGAGCAACGTACTCCAGGCAGAACTTCATCTCCAAACAATGGAATATCTTCTTTAGAAACTGGAATCAATAACGGAGAATGGTACAATACACCTTACGACAAAACTCATGATATTTCTTTGTTTGGCAGTTATGATTTGAATGAGAAATGGAATTTTAATGCAAACTTCATATTCCAAACAGGGCAACCTACCAACTACCCAATTGGACAATTTGAATTTCAAGGGCTTACAATTCCTTTCTACGGTCCACGAAATGAAGAACGTCTCCCTGCTTATCACAGATTGGATATCTCGGCCACTTTAACTCCACGAAAAAATTCTAGAAAAAAAGTACAATCTGAATGGGTTTTTAGTATTTATAATGCTTACAACCGCATGAATGCCGCTTCTATAAACTTTAGTGAAAACGAAGATAATGGCAGAAATGAAGCAACACGAACGTCAATTTTTGGAATTATTCCAGCGGTAACCTATAATTTCAAATTTTAAAGTTGCTATCTTTTAATATCACAGAATTTGATACAATATCAAAATCATAAGTATTCCCACAACTCCTTGAAATAGTGTTCCTAAAGTATGACCTCTTAAAGCGGTTTTTACATTGATGTTTGAAAACTGTGATACAACCCAAAAATAGCTATCATTAATATGGGATACCGTCATTGCACCCGCTCCTATTGCCAGCACGGCAAAAGCTTTATCTGTAATTGAAAATAGTCCAAACGTTTCCAATAAGGGCGCTATTATGGCTGATGTAGTTATTATGGCAACGGTAGAAGAACCCTGAGCAGTTTTTAATACCATGGCAATGGTAAATGAGATTAGAAGACCTCCAATACCAGAACTGGATTCAAGATTGATTATGGATGCAATATCAATCGTGCGCAATATGGCGCCGAAAGCACCCCCCGCTCCAGTTATTAAAACTATCAATCCGGCTTGTTTAAAAGCTTCAGTGACCCATCCTTCTTTTTGTTTGCTAGGTATTTTTCTTCCTAACATAAAAGCAAAAAATACACCTACCATCAGAGCAATTATTGGGTTCCCTAAAAAATCAAAAACTTGAAATACAGTATTCTTCCCCAAAGGATATGTTGGATAATTAACTACTGATTTCATTGCAATTAAGCAAATAGGAGCCAAAAGTGGTAAAAAAGCCTGTATAGGTTTAATACCATAATCTTGGTCTTCTTCCTCTGGTATGTTTGTTTCCTCTTTTACTTCTTCTTTCAATGATTTTCCAATAAACCTGGCCCATACATAACCCGTTAAAGACACTGGGATGGATATTAACAACCCTAAGACCAAAACCATTCCTAAATCCGCTTCCAATATAGCTGCAGCAGCTAATGGCCCAGGAGTAGGAGGTACAAATACATGTGCAGCATAAAGCCCAGTGGCCAATGAAATGGCAAAAACCATAACAGGTATGCCTGTTTTCTTGCTAATGGCCTTGTTTAAGGAAGAGAGAATAATAAATCCTGAATCACAAAAAACTGGAATAGAAACAATATAACCTGCAAGATTCATTGCCAGAGGAGAGTGTTTTAGTCCAACTAATTTTAATACAGCGTTTGCAAGTACTTTGGTACTTCCAGTCTTTTCCAGATAAATACCTATCACTGTTCCAAAAGCAATAACAAGCCCAATTCCTGAAAGGGTTTTTCCAAAACCGTCTCCTATGGTTGCCATAATATCCTTTGGAGAAAGTCCAAGAAGAAATCCAGTAGCAATGGTAGCCATGGTCAATGAAAAAATGGGGTGCATCTTAAATTTAACAGTAGCAATGATGATGAACAATACAACTACAACAAGCACCAATAATTCCATTCGTATTTTTTTAAAGGACAGCAATTAAATATACTGTAATATTCCTACTTTAGTATATTATGAGAACGGATAAAGATCTTTTGGTAAAAGGACTCAAATATGTTGGGTTTACAGTGGGGTTAATGTTCTTAGCGCCTTTAGTTATCTATCAAGCTTTTAAGAACCAAGAACATGTTGCCTATATCCCAGTTTTAATTGTAGGTTTAGTATTGGCCATAACAGCAATTGGCTTCGGTTTTTATACCATTAAGACTTTTATGGAAGCACTTTTTGGAAAGAAATCTAAGGACTAGTTCTTTTTGGTTGGATTATTTTTCCACTTATTGCTCAGCTGCGCATAGTCATAGTCCAAAACAGATTCTTGACGTTCTAGTTTGTTAGCTGCAAAAGCACGTTGCAAAATATCTTCAATTAGATAATCTTCATGCATTCTCTCTGGGTGAAACTCTTCTTTTATACTGATTTTAAAAGCCTTGGCAGTAGTATTGTACCAAAACGCACGCCAGCCATTCCTAAGCTCCTTGACCAAGTTGAAGGCCGTTTTACCCGTTTGACGATAAATCAACTTAATCAGAATCTGTCCTTCAGTTCTGGTCAACTTTTTAAGCTTGTCTGAAAACTCGCCTTCAATATATTTCTGAACTTCCTTAGTGTATTTCTTTTTGTGTCTTTTCCTTTTGATTTTAGTCAAGCTATCATTGAGTTCAACTAGGCGTTCCGCCGCAAGTTTAGCATATGGATATACTTTTAAAGTTTTTCTACGGAGAATATAGTATCTGAGTTTTTCTTTTCTATCAGCAAATTCCAGTCTACCAAAAATAAAGACCTCATCAAGCTCAATGGAACTATAGAGAATAGAATCACCTTCAAACCTAACATAGTAGTCTGCAATCGAATCTTTAGCAACTTCTTGGGAAAAGCTTGAACCAGAGATCAATAAAAAAACGATAACCAAGTTGTAACGAAACATTAGAACCATTTAACATAAGTCCTGCCAAAATTAAGGATAAACCTAGGATTTGGCTATTAAATAAAAGTGAATATTGTTATGTTTGTGGACTAAAATATATACATGGCAGCTTCAAAAATCATTACAGCTAAGTCTCTTAAATTCTTTGAAAAATATCTAAATAATGCCTCTCCAACGGGTTACGAGTGGGAAGGGCAAAAAATTTGGATGGATTATTTGAAGCCTTATGTAGATGATTTTATTACCGACACTTACGGCACAGCTGTTGGAGTTATAAACCCTGATGCGAAGTTTAAAGTTGTAATTGAGGGACATTCTGATGAAATTTCATGGTATGTAAATTACATCACAGATAATGGTTTGCTATATGTTATAAGAAATGGAGGTAGCGATCACCAAATTGCGCCTTCCAAATGGGTAAATATCCATACCAAAAACGGTATTGTAAAAGGTGTTTTTGGTTGGCCTGCCATCCATACAAGAAATAGAAGCAAAGAAGAACCGCCAAAACTAGATAACATCTTTATTGACATAGGTGCCAAGGACAAGGAAGAGGTTGAAAAAATGGGTGTACACGTAGGCTGTGTAATCACTTACCCAGATGAATTTCAGGTTTTGAACAAAAACAAATTTGTTTGTCGAGCTATAGATAACCGTGCTGGAGGTTTTATGATTGCTGAAGTAGCACGTTTGCTGCATGAGAACAAAAAGAAATTGCCTTTTGGACTGTATATTACCAACTCTGTTCAAGAAGAAATAGGGCTGCGTGGTGCAGAAATGATCACGCAGACCATAAAACCCAATATTGCAATTGTTACCGATGTTTGTCATGACACCACTACCCCAATGATTGATAAAAAGAAGGAAGGTGAGACAGCTATGGGTTCAGGACCAGTAATTTCTTATGCACCGGCGGTACAAAACAAACTCAGAGAACGCATCATTGAGACTGCTGAAGCTAAAAAAATACCTTTTCAACGTCTGGCGTCTTCTCGCTACACCGGAACGGACACGGACGCCTTTGCCTACAGCAATGGAGGTGTAGCTTCTGCTTTAATTTCACTTCCGCTTAGATATATGCATACCACAGTTGAAACGGTGCACAAAGATGACGTAGAGAACGTTATCCGATTGATATATGAAACGCTATTGACCATAAAAGACGGGGAAAGCTTTAGTTATTTTGATTAGAGGGTAACTGCCTGTTTTCAGATGTCATCTTGAGTCTGTAGGTTTGTCACACTGAGACTGTCGAAGGGAGGAACTTTCTAAACATACACACTCAATACATCTCAACTACGCTCGATGCGACAATAGGTCTTAAATTTGATTATGGATGAGCTTGTAGACATTCTAGATGAAAGTGGAAATCATACAGAGCAAACCTGTTTAAAATCTGAAGCGCACCTAAAAGGTCTGTTCCATCCTACTGCACATATCTGGTTTTATACTTCGGACGGAAAAGTCCTATTTCAGAAACGAGGTAAGGACAAAAAAACATTTCCATTGCTTTGGGATGTTTCGGTAGCTGGTCATATTGGAGCTGGAGAAAATACTATCGAAGCAGCGATACGAGAAGTTGAGGAGGAAATAGGTTTACAAATTTCACCTGCTGATTTAGATAAAATTGGAATTTTTAAATCTATGCAAAAACATTCCCATGTCCTTATGGATAATGAATTCCATCACACTTTTTTGTGTGAACTAAAAATTCCCATTTCAAATCTAAACAAACAAGAAAGTGAGGTCGAAGATTTAGCCCTGTTTCAACTAGCTGATTTTAAATCAAAAGTAAATCATGAGGATTTAGATGGGTTTGTGCCCCATTCTACTTCATACTATAAAAAGATTATTGGTGAGATTGAGAAAATAACAACCCTATAAGCTGTCAGGTCGAGCGGAGTCGAGACCTATTTAGAACATACTTCTCGACTACGCTCGAAGTGACAATACAAAAGCTTCAGGTTTATTTAGTGAATAGGTCTCTTGCTGTCCCGTATCCATGTTTTTTACCACAAACTCCTGATTTGAAAGTTCTTGCTCCCCAATCAATACTACATAAGGTACTTTACGGTTGTTGGCATACTTCATCTGTTTTTGCATTTTGGTCGATGTGGGGTACACTTCAGCCTTAATACCTTTTTCCCTGAGTTTCCCTACCAGTTTTAAAGAAGCCAAACCTTCTTTCTCTCCAAAATTGATGCATAGCACATCAATGGACTGGTCTAAACGTTCTGGGAAAAGTCCTAATTCTTCCAAAACCAAGTAAATCCTGTCCAATCCAAAGGAAATACCGATTCCGCTGACATCTTTTAGGCCAAAAATACCTGTAAGATCATCATAACGGCCACCTCCACCAATAGAGCCCATATGTACTCCTTCTGGCGCACTTACTTCAAAAATTGCTCCTGTGTAATAGTTAAGCCCACGTGCCAAGGTAACATCAACTTGCAAGTTCGCAGTCTTTAAACCAATTTCTTCAACCGTATGGATAATTTCCTCCAATTCAGACACGCCGTGCATTCCAATTTCAGATTCCGTCAATAGCAATTTTAGTTTCGCCAATTGTTCTAAACTGGAACCCGACATGGCAAACAACGGAGCTGCCTTTGCTATAGCTACTTCTGAAATTCCCTTGGCTTGCATTTCTCCTTTAACCTTCTCCTCTCCTATCTTATCTAATTTATCAAGAGCCACCGTAAAGTCAACCAACAAGTGTTTTGCTCCAATGACTTCGGCAATTCCTGATAATATTTTTCTATTGTTTAGTTTGATGATGCTTCCTTCAAGTTTCAAATCTGTAAAAACGGCATCATACAATTGTACCAATTCTACCTCTTGCAATAAGGAATTTGACCCTACCACATCGGCATCACATTGATAGAACTCTCTAAAGCGCCCTTTTTGTGGGCGGTCTGCTCGCCAAACAGGCTGGATTTGATAGCGCTTAAAAGGAAAATCCAATTCATTTTGGTGCATGACCACATAACGTGCAAAAGGGACCGTAAGGTCGTATCTGAGCGCTTTTTCTGAAATCTTTGGAAGTAAAGAGGATGAGTTTTTTGAGCTATACGTGACATCATCCACTTTTGAAATGAAATCTCCCGAGTTTAGAATTTTAAAAATCAATCGGTCACCCTCATCTCCGTATTTTCCCATCAGGGTCTCGGAATTTTCAAAAGAAGGGGTCTCTATAGGTTGAAAGCCATAAATCTCAAAATGCTTTTTGATGGTTTGGATAATGTAATTGCGCCTAGCGACTTCTATTGGTGAAAAATCACGGGTTCCCTTTGGTATGGATGGTTTTTTTGCCATGTATTAAAATTCTCGTGCAAATATAGTGGGTTTGCCAAATTTATGGAGTGAATTAGAAAGGGTAAAGTTGTATTTAAATCCATTCATAGTTAGATCCAACGGTTAAAAGCAATGTATAGCAGATAATAATCTCTATTGAATTAATTAAAAGGTTAAATGTTAACAAGAAAAAACCTTTCAATTATAAATCCGTTAGAACATATAGCGAAGTGGTCAATTCAAAAGAACCATACGTCAATTATGTCTCTTTTATCGTACACTGCTCCAATACATTTGTGCCAATCAGTAAATAAAAAATTTAACAAAAAAATTTAAATTATGAAATTACAACGAATTTTTATGCTGGGCCTGATAGCAACTTCCATGGCCCTAATTACTTCTTGCTCAGATGGAGAAGATGGAACAGATGGGTTAGATGGAGCAACTGGACCTGCCGGGGCTGCCGGAACAAATGGTATTGATGGTACTGATGGTACTGATGGTACTGATGGTACCAACGGAGTTGATGGCAATGCTAATGTTAGACGACTTATCATCGACACTTCTTTGGAACCGGGAAATGGTGCAAATCCGGTAGTTTTTAATGCTCAGTTTTCCTCTTTACTGGCAGAACTGACCCCAGAGGTTTTGGATACCCATGCTATTTTAACCTATGCAAAAACGGCGAGCGATTTATACATTCCAATACCAGGGCCTTATACCGATGGAGCCTTTCTGTACAGTTTTGGAGTTGCTTTTAGCGATGCAAGAGCTACGTTTTTCGAATACAATGGAGTTGGTTGGACAGATGATTTTGCCGAGATTCACCTTGTGCTTATTGAACAGTCCAGTTCTGTAGGCGATGGCGGCGGCGGTCAACAAGTTAAAGCTCCAGTAGATGCATTAGCATCTCTTAAAGCAGCTAATGTTGACGTTAGTAACTATCATGAAGTGGTGAAGTACTTTGACATAGACTAATCAAGAAATTGGCATATATTGCTGATATGATGATTATTCATCAAATTAGGGTCTCTTAATAGGAGACCCTTTTTTATATTTTTGGAAGTAGTGCTTTAGCAATTATTCCATTATCTGGTCAAACCATTTATATAAGTCCCCCTTGGTAATTGCGGCTCCTTGCTGAATTAGATTAAACTTATCTAGGTTTTTATCATCAGAATAGGCCTTGGAGGCTGTTAAATACTCCACAAAGTCGGACTGAAAATTGCGTTTGAACCAATTAAATCCTATTTCTGTACGCAGATCGATTTCTGGGTTCATCACCTTTACAGAAAGTAGTTTCATTTCTTTTTCTGTTAAGTGAAACAAATGCATCTGCAGTTCAGAAATATTTTCCAGATATTCTACCTTAGATAATACTCCTTCCCAAATTAAGTCGCTGAATACATCCAACTCATCTTCTGCAACTTCTGGCTTTTCCTTTTTCAGAGCTGTCCATTCTTCACCAGTGATGGATTGTGTTGCTAAAAAATTTATAAACTCTGGGTGCAATTCTTCCAATTGCTGCTGTGTCAATCGTGCATATTTCATCTGGTAATGTCTATTTTCGCTGTCAGATGTAATTCGCTCAAAAACTTTTGAGAAAAATAAAAAATCCAATCGGCTCATTTAATTCGGCAAAAATAAAAAAAGGCCACGCTTTCGCGTAGCCTTTTATACTATAAATTATTTCTTTTTAATTGAAAATATACCTTACCCCTACTTGAGCTCTCCATCTAGAGACTTCAGCTGTATTAGCAGCAAAAGTACTCGTTAGATTGGGATCAAATGTATATGTTGGTGTGTTGGTGTCGTCCACAGAAACTCCCAATAGTTGATTAAAGGTTGGAATTTCCACAACGCCCCAATTAGAATTGATAAGGTTGCCCAGGTTTAAAATATCCAAACTCAATTGAAATTTGTTTTTATCAGTCAACTTAATGTCTTGCAAAATCTTAACATCCCAAGTACTTCTCCACGGCGCCAAGGCAGCATAACGGTCTGCATACTCCCCACGATTATCACTTAAATAATCATCCTGTTGAATAAATGTTTCAAAAGCCTGAGCTTGTGCTGGATCACTAAAATTCATTTGGCCAATTTCTGAAGCGGTAGGAATGTAAAGTAAATCATTTTGGAATCCATCACCGTTTCCTCCAATATCATCTCCATTTATATTTCCTCCATACACATAATTGTAACGACCTCCTTTTGCATATTCAAAAAAGGTGGATATTGTTGTTCCCGTTTTGAATGACTTGGAGATAACTCCAATAAACCTGTGCTTATCTCCATATCTAGCATTAGACAAGACCGCTGTATTGGAATTACCCACTACTGCATTACCATTATAAGCATCACTGGTAATTTCGGCATCTATTGAGTTTACACTCTTGGCATCTAAAAAGCTGTAGCCTAATTGCGCATATAAACCATCATCCCAAGTTTTCTGAACTTTTCCTGCAATATTCCAAATGCGTCCATTCTCATCTGAGTTTGTAAATACATAGGCAGAGTTAGGTGACTTGTCAGCATCTGTGTAAAAAGCTCTTTGGTCAAATGTGGTATTAAGCGTGCTGGATGGGGCGGCTAATCCCCAATTTTGCACATGTATACCATTAATATCCTTTGTATAAGATACATCTAGTGTGGCTACAATACCATTCTCAAAACGTTTGTCAGCGCCAATATTAGTTCTCCATACCTGTGGAAACTTAAAGTCAGGATCTACAACTGTGTAGAAAAAGAAATTTGGATTAGCTACTTGGTTCCCTAACCAAACGAATGGAAAACGACCAGTAAACACTCCTGAACCACCCCTTACTTGTAAGGAAGCGTCTCCATTAACATCCCAATTGAATCCAACTCTAGGAGAAATTAACCAATCGTTTGAAGGCATTTGGGTAGAATCGAAAAATGCAGTTTCTCCAGTTGATGGATCTGTGTATTCAGTTGTTGGGCTATAACAACAGTTACGATCAATAACATCTTGTGCTTTTTCCGATGTATCAAAAAACAATGGCTTATCAAAACGAATTCCATACGTCAACTTAAAATTATCGGTAATGTCCCATTGATCTTGAGCATAAAATGAAAGCTGACCCACATTGGTCTCTGCCAAGGCCCAACCTCCTGCTACACCAGGTCCATTTCTATTAAATTCTGCATTTGCAGCAATGGCAGAATCAAATGCCGCTTGTAACTGTCCAGAGCTTGCGAAATCGGGAAAATCGGTAATAGTTCCCGTTGGGAAAAACACTCCCTGCGCTCCATAAACTCCTAAGTTAAAAGAGTTATCAAATTGGAATTTTTCGAAAGAAAAACCAACGGTATAGGTATGGTCTCCTTTAAAAAAGTTTAGATTGTCAGTAATCTGGAATACCTTTTGATCCAATCTATTGTTAATGGAAAAAGGCTCATGTCCGGCAATAATATAGCTTGAAGTTCCAGCTGCATCCAGAATTGTGATACTTGGTGCTGGCGTAGAAAATGGATTTCTAAAATCATCAAAATGCGTATATCCTATTTGAAGTTTATTTGTAGCATTATTGGATAGGGTAGAGTTTAATTCTATTTGAACGGATTGAATTCTGTTGTTTATTTCATATCCTGCATTTTCAAACTGTAAAGTGGCTAAATCTGGTCCCCTAAACTGTATGGCATTACGGTTGGCAGGTATGCCTCTTGAAGCATCTAAAAAATTATATATAACAGCCAGGCGGTTGTTGTCATTAATGTTCCAATCCAGTTTTAAAATACCTTTTGTTGATTCTTGGTCAAAGTTGAATCCTGTAATTCTTCCCGGATCATAGAAAATATCATTGCCTTGTCCGTCTTGGCCTACAACAACTTGCCTTAGCAATCCATCAACCAAATCAAAATCTGATTGTGATACTCTTGACTCATTAGCAGCTCCAGTGCCCGTGTTAGGAACAAAACCATCTGTTCCTAAAGAGGTAAGGTCATCTTTTTCAAAATTCATGAAAAAGAAAAGTTTGTTTTTAACTATTGGACCGCCAATACTAAATCCGTACTGCTTTTGTTCCAAACCGGTTTTAAAGACATCGTCACCATTTATCTTACCTCCCGTTAAATCATCATTTCTAAAGAAACCATAAACAGTTCCATAAAACTCATTAGTACCACTTTTAGTAACTGCATTTACTGAAGCCCCTGTAAACCCAGATTGAGTAACATCATAAGGAGCTGTACTTACTTGTATTTGGTCAATTGCATCAATAGAAATAGGGGTTGCATTGGTTTGACCCCCCGGTTGTGCTGCATCTAACCCAAAAGGGTTATTAAAGATGGCACCATCTAATGAAAAGTTATTGAATTGATCATTTCTACCTCCAAAAGATCCTCCGCTTGCCGTTGGTTCCAATCTTGTAAAATCATTCGTAGACCTTGAAATCGTTGGTAATCTTGTCAACTCCCGTCGCCCAACACTTGTTTCGGCCCCTGTTCTATCACTACCAAAAGTTCCTGTCTGGTCAGATACTACTATTACTTCATCTAAAGCTTGGCTATCTGAAACCAATGCAGTGTTGTAATTAAATGTCTTACCTAATGAAAGAAATACATCATTTCTAACACTATTTTTAAATCCGACGTATGAGATGGTCACCTCATACGGTCCTCCAACTCTAAGGTTAAGTAGGTTAAATCTACCTTCCTCGTTAGTAATAGCTCCGTAACGCGTACCTGTAGGTGTATGAACAGCTACAATGTTAGCCCCTAATAATGGTGCTTGTTGATCATCAACAACAGTACCTCTGATGTTTGATGTAGTGACTTGGGAAAAGGCTGAAGTGAATACCATGAAAAATAGTATTCCAAGAGGTAAAATTTTCTTCATAATGAGTGAGTTAGTTTTTTGAGTATCTACAAACATAGGACAAAAAAAAGAGCTATGCACGCATAGCTCTTAACAAGTTATTAACCGAAACTTAGTATTTACTTAGCTTCAGCGATTACTTCAAAAGGAAAATCAACAATCACTTCTCTATGAAGTCTGATTTGAGCATCATATGGCCCAACTCTTTTTACTGTTCCTCCTTGGATGTTTATAAACTTTCTATCTATTTGATGACCTGCCTTATCTAAAGCAGCGGCCAAATCAATATTGTTAACAGAACCGAACAATTTGTCACCAGCTCCTACCTTTGCAGGAATTCTGATTTCTAATTGTTTTATAGCTTCTGCCTTCTTATTGGCTTCATCAATAACTTTCTTTTCTTTGTGCGCTCTCTGCTTTAGGTTTTCTGCTAAAACCTTTTTTGCAGATGGTGTGGCCAAAGCAGCCAAACCTTTGGGAATAAGGTAGTTTCTTCCGTAACCGTTTTTTACTGTTACGACATCGTCCTTAAAACCCAAATCCTGTATATCTTCTCTTAGAATAAGTTCCATTCTTCAGTATTTTTTATTTCAACATATCGCCAACATACGGCATTAAAGCTAAATGGCGCGCACGCTTAACAGCTTGCGCTACCTTTCTTTGGTACTTTAAAGATGTACCTGTAAGTCTTCTAGGAAGCAATTTACCTTGCTCATTTACCAACTTCATTAAAAAGTCTGGATCCTTATAATCAATGTATTTAATACCTGATTTTTTAAACCTACAATACTTCTTTTGCTTATTGGTCTCAATGTTCAATGGGGTCAAATACCTGATTTCCCCATCTTTTTTTGATTTTGCTTGTTGTTCTATCGATGCCATAACCCTATGCCTTTGCTTTTAATTTAGTTCTTCTTCTTTCTGCCCAAGAAATAGCGTGCTTGTCTAACTTAACCGTTAGAAAACGCATAATGCGCTCATCTCTTCTAAATTCTAGCTCGTAAGGAGAAATTACTTCACCAGGAACGGTGAATTCAAATAAGTGGTAAAAACCACTTTTCTTGTGTTGAATGGGATAGGCTAATTTTTTAAGTCCCCAGTTTTCTTTGGAGACCATTTTGCCACCATTCTTAATTAAGAAATCTTCAAATTTCTTAACTGTTTCCTCTATCTGTGTTTCAGACAGAACGGGATTTAAAATGAAAACAGTTTCGTAATGGTTCATATATTATGTTTTTAAAGGAGCGCAAAATTAGTAATAATTACTTCTTCCCGCAAGAAAAGCATAAAATCTTCGTTTAAACATTAATAGTTATTAACATAAATGAACCAAGCAGACCTACATGACGTATATGGTAATATACACAACAAAATAGACCATGTTTACATCTTTTGTTGCCGTTAAACGCCTTTTTTATGTAATTTGCCGATGATTTAAAACCCTACAAATCACCCCATTCTATGAAATTAAAAAGTATAATTGTAGACGACTCCTCAATGCAACGGATGGCTGTTGCCAAATTAGTCAACAATCACCCTCATCTTGCTCTTGTAGCCGAATATAGTAATGCTATTGAAGCTAAGAACGGTCTTAAGAACCATGACATCGATTTAATCTTTCTAGATGTTGAGATGCCAATCATTAGTGGTTTTGACCTATTAGAGGCATTGGAGAACCCTCCTCAGGTTATTCTGATCACTGGAAAGCCAGACTATGCATTGAAGGCTTTTGATTACGATGTAACCGATTACCTTCACAAACCTATTACATTGGCACGATTTGAGTCTTCTGTAAAAAGAGCTGTCGCCAAGTACGAACAAATAAATAGGGTTGATGAAGATGAAGAACATATTTTTGTAAAAAGTAACCTTAAAAAACGTAAGGTTATTTTAAACGACATTAAATGGATCGAAGCATTGGGAGATTATATTAAATTGGTTACAGATGAAGCCAATATTGTAATTCTTTCCACTATGAAATCTTTTGAGCAGCAATTACCTGCAGAAAAGTTTCTAAGAATCCATAAATCCTACATAGTGAATCTGGAAAAGATTGAAAAATTCAACAGTAAGAATGTTGAAGTTGGGGGCAGACAGATTCCTTTAAGTAGAAATAAAAAGACAGAATTAGCAGAAGCACTTGCTAACGTATAATTATATGTGGTCCACGTTGTAGACCAGTCTTACACTTTTATACTTTGAAATAGCATTAAAAGATTTTTCAATTCTTTTAATGCTATTTTTTGTTTGTGAAATTGATTGGGCTCTAGATGTCTTAATAAGGATGTTTTTTAAGTAGTCTCTACGTATTCTAGCCACGGGTGGATATTCCGGGCCCAAAATTTGTTGTCCCAATACATTCTGTAATGAACTGGCAAACCATTGCGAGGCCTCATTCAATTTGTTGTAATCTTTATCTTTTAGCGTTAGTTTAATAATCCGAACCAAAGGCGGATACTTGAATTGCTCCCTTTCATAAAACTGTTCCTCAAACATTTTATCATAATTGTTTGTAGTAACCTGCTGCAATATTTGATGGTAAGGATTATAGGTCTGTATCAACACTTTTCCTCTTTTCTTTGTTCTCCCTGCCCTACCCGCAACTTGGGTCAACATTTGAAAACTCCTTTCATGAGCTCGATAGTCAGGAAAATTTAACAATGAGTCTGCATTCATAATGCCTACCAAACTTACATTTCTAAAATCCAGCCCCTTTGTAACCATCTGTGTTCCCACAAGAATATCCATCTCCTGTTGTTCAAAAGCTGTAATTATTTTTTCATATGCATATTTTCCGCGAGTGGTATCCAAATCCATTCTGCCCACATTTGCCTGTGGAAAAAGTAGCTTCAATTCTTCTTGAATTTGCTCCGTTCCAAATCCCTTTTTATCCAAAGTAGGGCTTCCGCAAGCCAAACAACCTTGCTGCAAGGCCATATGGTACCCGCAATAATGACAACGCAATTGATTTCTGTGCTGGTGATACGTAAGACTAACATCACAATTAGGACATTGGGTTACATTACCGCAAGTAGTACATTCAATAATTGGTGCAAAACCCCTCCTATTCTGAAATAGGATTACCTGCTCTCCTTCTTCCAAGGCCTCAGCAACTGCATTGAACAAGGTTTCCGAAAAATGACCTTTCATACGTTTTTTCCGGGTTGCTTCCTTAATGTCAACCAATGTAATATCTGGCATTAAAACATCCCCATACCTATACTGAATATTGGTATATCCGTATTTTCCTTTTTTAGCATTATCCATACTTTCTATGCTAGGAGTTGCAGATCCCAAAACGCAATGAGCTTCGTGGAAAGACGTTAAAACAATCGCGGCATCCCGGGCATGGTATCTGGGAGCCGGGTCAAATTGTTTAAAAGAATTCTCATGTTCCTCATCCACAACCACTAACCCCAAGTTCGAAAATGGTAAGTACAGGGATGACCTCGCCCCTATTACAATTTGTGCTTTATCAGAATTGTCCTTTACATTGTTCCATACCTCAACACGCTCATGAATGCTGTATTTTGAATGATACACAGAAACTTTATTTCCAAAGTAGGCACGCAATCTTCCTATTAATTGGGAGGTCAAGGCTATTTCGGGCAGTAAGTACAGCGCTTGCTTACCCTGTTCAAGGGATTGCTCTATTAGTTTGATGTAAACTTCCGTCTTTCCTGAAGAGGTAACACCATGTAGCAAAGCAACCTTATTCTCACTAAAACTTTTGTTGATAGCTTCTAAAGCTTTTGTTTGATATGGATTTAAAGAAATTGTCTCTACTGTCTTAGATTCTTCACCAAATTGAACCCTGTCCGTTCTAATATGGTATTCTTCAAGAACTGATTTATCAATGAGTGCTTTAATGACAGCTCTAGAACTGCCACTTTCTTTTTCTAAATCAGCAATGGGTATTGGCTTTTTACTTTTTGCCTGCAACTGAAAAAGCGATAGAACTACTTGACTCTGCTTTGGCGCTCTTGATAGGTTGCGTAAAAGTTCTTCAAGTTTTGTTTCATCATGGTATTCTTCTCCAAGCTTTACATACCTAACCAACTTGGGCACGTATTGTTCGTAAAGCTCTTCTTTTTGCAAAACCACCCCTTTTTGAACTAATCTATTTACAAGTGGCAATACGTTCTTTTTATCAACTATACCGCTTATCTCTCCAATTTTTAAAGCAGTTTGATGTTGCAGCGCTTCATAAACCAAGAATTCATCATCCTTCAACCCTAATTCATCTACCAATGCGTTTTTATTTAGCAATACCAAAGTTTCACTTTCCAGTAAAAATGCACTTGGCAGAGCACTGCGAACTACTTCTCCAAGAGTACACATATAGTATTGTGCAATCCATTCCCAATGCTTTAGTTGGAATTTATTTACCAAAGGTTGTTCATCCAGAATCTGGTAGATTTCCTTAGCATCATAAGCCAAAGGGGCATTGCTGTGAATATTATAAGCTAGGGCAGTGTATATTTTTGATTTACCAAAGGGAACGGCGACCCGCATGCCGGGCTTTAAAAAATCAGCTTCCTGTTCAGAAATACTATATGTAAAAAGTCTTTCTAAAGGTATTGGCAGGACAACATCTAAAAAATAGGGCATACAATTGATCTTCTATTCTTCCACTAGTCTATGCCAGGTTTGGGTTCTGTATAAAAAAGCTAAATATCCCCTCACCTTCAATCTATTTGTATCTTTGGGGTCTAACCAAACCCTGCCTCTAAAGGTCATTGCTTGTTCAGGGTCAAAAAGCTTGTTACCTCTATACTCCCCTTTGTTGTTTCTTTTAAAATCGTACATGATTTTCATCCCATTAACAGGCTTATCTTTTAATTCTCCTTTACATTTAACACAGCGTGCATTTTCTTTCCCTTTTTCAACAACTTTAAGAACTTTAGCTTGTAATAGTCCATTTTCTTCATAAACCTCAACAATTGCTTTGGTAATTCCATTGCGATCATCAATAGTCCTCCATTTCCCAAATACAGTTTGAGACCATGAGGCTTGAACTATCAGCAAACAAATAAGCACTGCACATTTATTAAGCCTTAAGCTGTTTTTCATGTTTTTTCTTTAAGGAATTAAGTGTTGCATTCAATTCAAACCCAAGCAACAAAATATTAGAATTTAACCAAATAAACACCATTAAAATCAATAGTCCTCCCAACGCTCCATAAAACTCGTTATATCTGGCGAACTTTTCTACATACACCCCAAAAAGATAGGAAGTCAGTACAAATAATAAAGTAGTCATAAGTGCTCCTGCCGAAAAGAATTTTGCCTTTCTTCCTTCTGCCGTACCAAAGTAATAGAGAATGGCCGTTGTAAGATAGGAAAGCAGCATGAAGAACAAAATTTTGGTCACCTGAATTCCTATCGTGTCACTTTTTTCAATATCATATCCAAGTTTCTTTCCTAAATACTCGCTAGTATATTCCACTATATAAAACTCGAAATACACAAATGTCACCGCTCCGATGACCAGTAAAATGGAAAGAATTAATCCAACCATAAAAGCATACAAATATTGTCTGAAAAAGTTTCTGGTAAGCTCCACGTGATATGAATTCTCAAAGCCCCCAAAAATTGCATTTACCCCATTAGCAACCAAAAAAATAGAAATCAAAAAGGTAGAAGATAACAATCCTCCACGCTTTTGGTCTTTTATTTGTTGATAAATATCCCCAAAGTAATCACTCGTTGCAGATGGCAAAAAAGACTCTAAAAAGAGTAAAAATTGTGCGTCAAAATTTTCATTGCCAACACTTGCATAAGGGATAATAAAAGGTAAAAGTGTAACCAAGAATATCAGTAATGGAAAAAGGGCCATAAACAAACTGAATGCTATGGAACTTGCTCTGCTGGACAAGGTTCCTTTTACAACCCCCAACACATACATTTCCATCAAATCGTAAAAAGAAAGTCCTTCAAATGCCTTTAATTTTATGTTTTTCAACAACCGAACCAGCCAATTAATAATTGGAATCTTTTCTAACCTTTCTTCTATAGCTGTCGACATTAAACTGCTTTTAGGCTTAAATCCATATTGTGGACGGAATGGGTCAATGCTCCCGAAGAGATATAATCCACACCGCATTCGGCATAATGTCTTATTGTATTTTCATTTATTCCTCCTGAAGATTCCGTAAGACAACGGTCTCCGATTAGTGCTACCGCTTTCTTGGTATCCTCATAATCAAAATTATCCAATAGAATTCTATAGACTCCTTCAGATTGAAGTATTTCTTCGACTTCCTCCAAATTTCTTGCCTCCACAATAATTTTCAAGTCTCTGTTGGTATCCAATAAGTATTGTCGTGTCTTTTGTATAGCCTGTGTTATTCCTCCCGCAAAATCTATATGGTTATCCTTAAGCATAATCATATCATATAAAGCAAACCTATGATTCTCCCCTCCTCCAATCTTAACAGCCCATTTCTCAAGGGCCCTAATCCCAGGAGTAGTTTTTCTAGTATCCAAAATTTTAGTGCTTGTTCCATCTAGAAGTTGAACGTAGCTCTTGGTTTTTGTAGCAATGGCACTCATGCGTTGCATGGCATTCAACACTAATCTTTCTGCCTTAAGAATACTCTGGGTACTCCCTGAAACGTAAAAAGCAATGTCTCCATACTTTACGGGGGTACCGTCTGCAATACGTGTTTCAATTTTTAAATTTGGGTCTACGTATTCAAACACTTGTTTCGCAAACTCAATACCTCCAATGATGCCTTCATCCTTGACCAATAATTTGGCTTTCCCTGTTCCGGAATTGGGAATACAAGCCAGCGAACTATGATCACCATCGCCAACATCTTCACGAATGGCATTTGTTATAATAAGTGCTATTTCTTTTTGGAATTGATCCTGGGTAATCATTACTGCTGGGGTTTTAACGAAAATAATAAAAACATCAGTCTGTCTATTGTCCGTTGCTATTGTTTAATTTGAAAAAATTAATTTTGACAATGCAAATTACGTTAATTGCCATTGGCAAAACAGATAGCTCCGAACTCTCCAAACTTATAGCTATTTATGAGAAGCGACTAAAACATTATGTAAAATTTCAGTTTTTGGTAATTCCTGATATCAAAAACAGTAAAAACCTTTCTGAGGTTTTACAAAAAGAGAAAGAAGGCGCTTTGATTCTTAATCATTTACAACCTGCTGATACACTGGCCATTTTAGATGAAAAGGGAAAGCAATTTACATCTGTGGAGTTTTCTCAGTTTCTACAGAAAAAAATGAACAGCGGACTAAAAAATCTCGTTTTGGTAATTGGAGGCCCCTATGGTTTTAGCGATGCCATATACCAAAGAAGCAATGAAAAAATAAGTTTATCCAAGATGACGTTTTCTCATCAAATGGTACGTTTGTTTTTAATAGAACAGCTCTATAGGGGCTTTACTATTTTACGGAATGAACCTTATCATCATCAATAAGTGTTTTCTCTGTCCCCATTAGTTTATACTTTTCCAAAAAGCCTTCTACTTTCCTAATCATTAAATCATACGGTTTAGGGTCTTCTACGGTTTCTTCCAACGATTTAACCATGTTTTGGGAAACCTTTTTTAGGTGGTTTAATTCTTGTCCAATAAATCCGTAAATCTCTCTCTGTCTTTCTGGTTTTTTTTCCACTTTTAAAACATATTGAAGGTCTGCAATGTTCTTCATATGGGAATTAAACACATGGGATTGATGCCAAGCTATTTCTGAAAGTTTTTTCTTTTGGTCAAGTATTCTATTAATGATAGGATTTACAATAAAAAATATCTCAAAAAGTATAATGACAATAGAAAATATGGCAAGCTCTAGTTCTATAATCATCATGGTGCGAATGTCTTTTTCTGCTTTTTTCTGGAACTGATTCACAATTCCATCCATTATAAACAAAAACCGATCTACTCGATATCTAACATCATTAAAGGAAACATTTTTAAAGTTTTGGAAATCCTTTAGTTCACTATACAACCATTCCAAATGGGGTTCCAACCTTCTAAATTCCTTAAGGATTTCCGGGTCATTTAAAGTTTCTAATTTCAAACCCACGTTTCCTTCTTGAAGAAACCCATTCATTTGATACAACCTGGTCAAAGTAAGCTTCATTTCTGCATAGTCACAATTGTGATATCTACATGAGTACAACTCATTGAGCAATCGTTGACTTAGCATTCGCTGCTTTCCTGCCAGGTTTACAATTAGAGCAGTGGACCTCTGTTTATTTAATGAGTACTGGGTCATGGATTGTATAACGATTGTCAAAAAAACAATTGAAATCACTAACAGGTAATAGGCCCGAAATCCCTTTTTAAATATTTTGATTTTCCCAATATTCATTCAGGTAAAATTTTACATAAGAATTTACCTACAATTTAAATCGAAAAAATGGGTGTGTTAGAAAAATGTTGTGAAACAGAAGTTTCAGAATGTGAACAACCGTATTATGTCAGTACTAAAACAAACTAATACAACACTCTAAACTTTATAGTGTTTTCCACATTCTTAAGAGCCTTTACAACTTCCTTGTTGTATTCCTTGTCCAAATCGGTAATTACATACCCTACCTTATCATCGGTAGATAGATATTGCCCCGTAATATTCATTTCATATTTGGCCAATACCTCACTGATTTTTGCCATTATTCCTGGGACATTTTTATGAATATGTAGAAAACGGTGTGCATTGGTATGTTTTGGCAATCTAATATTAGGAAAGTTTACTGCATCTACTGTATTTCCGGAGTTAATGTATGCCATAATCTTATTTGGCACAAAATCCGCAATATCTCGTTGTGCTTCTTCTGTGCTTCCGCCAACATGTGGGGTAAGAATTACGTTAGGTAGTCCTTGGAGTGCGGTTTCAAAATTTCCATTGCTTCTAGGCTCTTCAGGATAAACATCTACAGCTGCTCCTCCTAATTTTCCACTTTTCAGCGCATTGGCAAGTGCATCAATATCAACCACAAACCCTCTGGATAGGTTAATCAACATAGCTCCATCTCTCATCTGGTTGACCTCCCTCTCTCCAATAAATCCTTTGTTAGTTTTATTATCATCAATATGCAAGGTCACCACATCAGAAACAGAAAGCAAATCTTCTAGAGTGTCGCATTTAATCACATTTCCCAACGGCAGTTTATCGGCTACATCGTAATAATAAACACGCATACCTATAGCCTCGGCTAAAATGGACATTTGCTTACCTATATTGCCATAACCTACAATTCCTAAGTTTTTACCTCTAACTTCTCTTGAGTTTGCCGCAGTTTTATTCCAAGTACCGTTATGGATTTCTGAACTTCTTGTAAAAACATTACGCATAAGCATAATAATATGGCCGATGGCCAATTCTACAACCGATCGCGTGTTGCTATAGGGAGCATTGAACACAACAACTCCTTTCTGCTTACTGTACTCCAGATCTATTTGGGTGGTTCCTATACAAAAAGCACCTACTACCAACAGTTTATTGGCTGCATCCAATACCTTTTGGGTTACTTGGGTCTTAGAACGAATTCCCAATACATGAACTCCTTTAATTTTTTCAATAAGTTCATCCTCAGGCAAACTATGTTTTACCAATTCTACGGAAAAACCATCTTCAGACAAGTTCTCAAATGCATCTGGGTGGACATTTTCCAGCAATAAAATCTTTATCCTGTTTTTGGGATAAGAGATATTTCTGGGCAAATCATTTACATAAAGAAATTCATCCAAATTTGGAGTTACGTGATCTGCATTGTTTGCCGCTTTTTCTCTATGCACATTCTCGGTGTATGCAAAAAATTTATCGGCAATACCAGCTTCCCGCATTACATAATCACTATACCCATCTCCTATTACTTGTACCTCTCCTTCTAAATCAAGGTTTTTAAGACATTCTATCTTGCCATTGTGAGATGCAAGTACGTTATCTTCATCAAAACCGATTATATTTCCTTCCTCATCAAACTTAAAGGTATTGGCATACACCCTTTCTGATGGGATATTGTATTCTTGAACAATTGGGTCAATAAACTCTTTGAAGCCACAGGAAATCACATAGATATCATCTGAAAATTTCTCAAAAAACTCTTTGTTTGATGCAATGGACTTAGAAATTTTCTGACGAAGCTCACTCACCAACCCTTCTAAATCATTTTTATGGGCCTTTAAAAGCTGTATTCTGCGCTCCAAAGATTCTGTAAAGGAGATATCGCCATCAATGCCCAAATTGGTAATATCTTGAATTTCTTGAATAACTTCCTCCTTGTTAGATTTTCCCTGTAAGGTCATTTCTGCCAAAACATCCAACGCCTCCACCCTAGTTAGGGTGCTATCAAAATCAAAAACATACTTACGTCCCACTTCTACCATGAATTTTGCCGAAAAATTAAGATTTAAAAATAAGCATTAATTCTATCCCTGAAATTGGATACAACAAAAAACAGTTTATAAATATGGATATATCAAAAATCATCTGCAAAATGTTTCAAAATGCTGATTTTTAATCTAAAAACTGAATTATTTTGGTTGAAAAAGATTGTGTTTTATATGTGTTATTGTGATCGCCGGATACAATATGTAGCTGACTGCTTGGAATCTCATTCTTTAGATCGGAAGGGTTCCCGTTATCCAAATCCTCGTCTCCGGCTATAACCAAAACAGCTGCTTTAATCTCTTTTAACTCTGCCAAGCTAGTCACAGGTTGGTATTTTTGAAGCAAGTGAAGAACTTTGTGGTTTGCACCAATAGAAGTAGCATAATCTACCGCTCCTTGCGTCTCTTTTTTAGTTTTACCATCAAAAGCATTCATGAAAAGAATTCTTCTATCCCATTCTGGGTTAGTAAAATCAACCCCCATGCCTCCTAAAACTGCCTTTTTTATACGCTTTTCTTTTATCAAAAGTTTTGCCAATACAATACTTCCTCTTGAGTAGCCCACAACATGCAATTCTTCCAACCTTAAATGGTCGATTATAGATTTCAAATCTTTTACTTCCGCATCATTTTGATATGCTTCCGGGTTTTCAGGTTGGTCAGATTTTCCATTTCCTCTTAGGTCCGGCACAATAACTCGATATCCAGATTCCAAAAGCTCTTTCTTCAAAATCGATTTTCCCCACATTGCACTATTAGAGATAAATCCATGGACAAGCAGCACTGCCTCTCCTTCTCCCTCATCAGAATAGGCAATTTGTGTTTGATCAAAAGAAGAAAAGAATTGCGTTTGTGCACTCAGCCCAAACCCCAAGAACAAAATGCCCAAAGAAAATTTCTTTTTGAACCTATTTAAATCTAAAACCATCTCCTAGTTGCCTTACAATACATGATATATTCTTTATTAAAAAGCTCGGTCAATGCTTTTTCCTCATTCTCAATTTGAAAATAGTTCATAAAGTACACAAACCCTGCCGCCAAAAGCGTATTGAACGCATTGCCCAGCTTCAAACCAAAAGCAAGCAATATTAGGAGCATGCCCAAATACATAGGGTTTCTGGTGTATTTAAAAATGCCAGTAGTAACCAAACTACTTGTTTTTGTCAAATTAATAGGGTTTGTTGTTGTTTTTGCTCTCAAAAATTGAAAAATTGCTAAGGCCATGACTATAAAAGCTAAGGAAATTAGGAAAACTGCAAGTTCTGTACGCCCAAAAAAGTCAAAGGTTCCAAAAGGTAAAAATCGATTCAAAATATACATTAAGCATGCAAAGATCAGCATGACTAAAGGTGGTGTTATTCTCAATTTCATTTTATTGCTACTAGATAATCGAAATTACTATTTTTAGCTCTGTATTAAATCATCTCGTGCCTTGAAAATTGTTTTTGCTACCCATAACCAACATAAACTAAAAGAAGTTAAAACGCTTTTACCTTCTGAAATCCAATTGCTTTCATTAGATGATATTGGCTGTTTTGATGAAATTCCCGAAACTGGAAAAACTTTGGAAGAAAATGCCAAAATAAAAGCAGATCATATAATCTCAGTATATGGTTTTGACTGTTTTTCTGATGATACAGGTTTGCTTGTCAATGCATTAAATGGTGCCCCAGGAGTTTATTCCGCTCGTTATGCAGGAGAGCAAAAGAATGAAAAGGATAATATGACCAAGCTATTGTCAGAATTAAAAGGCAACACTAATAGGGCAGCACATTTTAAAACTGTGATTCATTTAAATCTTAAAAACAAAAGCTACTCTTTTGAAGGAATTGTAGAAGGACACATTACTGAAAAAGAATTTGGACCTGGAGGGTTTGGCTATGATCCAATTTTTAAACCCGAAGGGTATAATAAGACTTTTGGAGAACTATCTGCAGAAACCAAAAATGCAATAAGTCATAGAGGTCTTGCAATCCAAAAATTAGTTGCTTTCTTCAAAAACAGGGCTTTATAGTTCCCACTTTAACAAATTGATGTACCTTTGCGCCTTTATTAACGCCGCCAGTATGGGCATGGTGTTGTGAGGGGCTCGGATAGGTAGTACAAAATCGCTCTATACAACACAACATATTTGCGATTTAAGGTATATACCACAATGACAAAATTTGAAACCCTGGGGTTGGACAAACCCCTATTGGATGCTATTTCCGACCTAGGATTTGAGACTCCATCAGAAGTACAAGAAAAAGCAATCCCAATTTTATTGGAACAAGAGACCGATTTGGTCGCTCTAGCACAAACAGGAACAGGTAAAACTGCTGCTTTTGGCTTTCCAATGATTCAAAAAATCCAATCAGAAAGCAGAACAACTCAAGGACTTATTTTATCTCCAACACGTGAGCTCTGCTTGCAAATTACAAATGAGCTAAAATTATACTCCAAATATGTTAAAGGCCTTAGTACGGTAGCCATTTACGGTGGAGCAAGCATATCTGACCAGGCAAGGCAAATAAAACGCGGAGCACAGATTATTGTTGCTACTCCTGGAAGGATGAAGGATATGATCGGCCGTAAAATGGTTGATATTTCAAAAATCGATTATTGCGTGCTTGATGAAGCAGATGAAATGTTGAACATGGGCTTCTTTGAAGACATAAAGGACATTTTATCCAACACACCAAAAGAAAAACTTACATGGTTGTTTTCTGCAACCATGCCAAAAGAAGTATCGGTAATCGCCAAAAAATTCATGAATAAGCCCCAAGAAATTACTATTGGGACTAAAAATGCAGGAACTTCAACAGTGCAACATGAGTACTATGTAGTTGGTGGGCGTGATCGTTATTCTGCACTTAAGCGTCTTGCAGATGCTAATCCTGGTATTTTTTCTGTAATATTCTGCAGAACAAAAAGAGATACTCAGAAAGTTGCGGAAAAGCTTATTGAAGATGGCTATAACGCTGGAGCTTTGCATGGCGACCTAAGTCAAAATCAAAGGGATTTGGTCATGAATTCCTTCCGTAAAAAACAAGTACAAATGCTTGTTGCAACTGATGTTGCTGCTAGGGGAATAGATGTTGATGACATAACACATGTTATTAACTACCAATTGCCCGATGAAATAGAAACGTATACGCACCGTAGTGGACGTACAGGTCGTGCAGGGAAATCAGGGATTTCTATGGTAATAGTAACTCGTTCTGAGTTACGAAAAATAAAATCCATCGAAAGCAAAATACAACAGTCTTTTCTATCTAAGAAAATTCCAACGGGTATCGAGATTTGTGAAATTCAGCTGTACCATTTAGCTAGCAAAATCAAAGAAACTGAGATAAATCCTGAGATAGACAATTACCTGCCGGCCATAAACGATGTTTTGGAAGGTGTTGACAGGGATGAATTGCTCAAAAAAATTATTTCAGTAGAATTTACCCGTTTCTATAACTATTACAGTAAAACCAGAGATTTAAATTCATCAGAAGATGGAAGAGATCGAGGAGAGAGAAAGGATCGTTCTCAGGGTGATAACATACCATCAAACGGTTCTGTGCGCTACTTTATCAATGTAGGAGAGCGCGATGGTTACGACTGGATGTCATTGAAAGATTTTTTACGTGATACATTAAATCTTGAAAAGGAAGACGTTTTCAACGTGGATACCAAGGATAGTTTCTCCTTTTTCAATACGGATGCCCAAGTAACGGAACATGTACTTCAGACTTTTACGGAGTTCAAAGTAGAAGGTCGTTTTGTAAATGTTGAAGTTTCTAAAAGTCCAGGAGGTTCAGGAAGAAGCGGAGGCAAAAAACGAGACAGAAGCAGAGGTCATAGAAAAGGTGGGGACAACAAATCTTTCAGAGGAGGTAGAAAAAGTAGCTCTGGCAAACGTGGAGGCAAAAAACGACCTGGCTTTTATTAGTTAATTCTATATTAAATGATGGTGGGCACCTATTTATTTTTCTTTGTTTAGTACTTTTATGACTACAAAGATTGCATGAGAAGAGTTCTACTTACATTTTTTTCCTTCATTTCACTTTTTTGTTTTGCTCAAAATGAGGATGATACAATAGTTGAAGGGGAATTAAACGCTACGGTTATCAATGCGCAAACAAGCTTTCCAATGGTTAGTGTGCACGTTGTTAACCTAAATAAGGTAGTCGGTACAATTACCGACCAAAAAGGAAATTTTTCAATTCCGGCCGCTGTAAATGATACCTTGTACCTATCCTTTTTGGGTTTTAAATCACAAAAGGTTAGGGTAACCAATGACATGTTCAAGTTTGATGGAACGGAAATATCCCTGACCGAACTTGCCTATGCCTTGGAGGAAGTTATCGTAAGACCCTATCAATTAACAGGTTACTTAGAGATTGATGTAAAAAATCTTCCTATTAATACTGCGTATCAATATAGCATATCAGGGCTTCAAAAAAGTTATGAAGGGGGTAGTAAAAGCCCTAGTGCCGTAACCAAAGTTCTGGGCGCCATCTTGAATCCGGCCGACCTTCTACGAAATCTTTTTGGTAAAAAGCCGAAGCAAATGCGGAAGCTGAGGCAGATTAAAGAAGATGAAGATATTAGGAACCTTCTAGCTTCAAAGTTTGATAGGGAAACACTTACAGAATTACTGCAACTGGAAAAAGTTGATATTGAGGATATTCTTAATAATTGTAGCTATTCCAAATCCTTCATCAATACAGCCAACGACCTTCAGATTTTAGATGCTATCTCTAGTTGTTATGAAGAGTACAAAGTACTGAATAGAAGATAAAGATTTTTCGTTTGCATCTTTAAAACTGCTTTATATTATTGAGTATAAATAAATTTTATATTTCCGCATGCATTTTATAGTTTTAGCTAAAATCCCAAAAGATGAAAAAACTACTTACTGTTATGTCCATACTATCCTTTCTTTTTGGCTGTAAAGAAGTAAAAAAAATAGATAAAAAAGATACTGAAGTAGTTGAGGAAATGGTAATTAAAAAAGAAGTGCCTTTCACTTGGGAAGGTGCTAATATCTACTTCCTTTTAACGGATCGTTTCAATAACGGAAACCCAGAAAATGATATAAGTTTTGACAGAACAGAAGAAACTGGTGTTTTAAGAGGTTTTGAAGGAGGCGACATCCAAGGAATTACCAAGAAAATTGAAGAAGGTTATTTTACAGATTTAGGCATTAACTCCATTTGGTTTACTCCGGTTGTAGAGCAAATACATGGCGCTACAAATGAAGGTACAGGAAATACATACGGATATCACGGTTACTGGGCCAAAGATTGGACCGCGATCGATCCTAGTTTTGGAACAAGAAAGGATTTGGAGAAATTGGTGAAAACTGCCCATGCAAAGGGTATTCGCGTGCTATTGGATGTAGTATTAAACCATACTGGACCCGTTACCGAAAAAGACCCTGTTTGGCCAGAAGAATGGGTGCGTACTGGACCACCATGTGAATTTACCAACTACGAGAACACAACCGCCTGTACTTTGGTTAAAAATCTTCCAGATATACTTACGGAATCTAATGATCCCGTTGAATTACCAGATGCATTATTGGCAAAATGGAAAGAAGAAGGACGTTTAAGTCAAGAATTGGATGAACTTCAGTTATTTTTTGAACGAACTGGATACCCTAGGGCTCCTAGGTTTTATATTATTAAATGGCTCACCGATTACATCAACGATTTTGGTGTTGATGGTTTTAGGGTAGATACGGTAAAGCATGTGAATGAAGATGCTTGGTCAGATTTGTATAAAGAGGCTAGCTATGCATTTGATACTTGGAAGAAAAAAAATCCAAATCATATTTTGGATGACAATCCTTTTTACATGGTTGGTGAAGTTTATAATTACGGAATCTCTGGTGGTCGGGAATTTGATTTTGGGGATAAAAAAGTGGATTTTTTCGATTATGGCTTTAAAAGTCTTATAAATTTTGATTTAAAAGTAGATGCCCATAAAGATTACGAAACCATTTTTAAAAAATACAATCGCCTGTTAAATACAAAATTAAAAGGGAAGAGTGTATTGAACTATTTAACATCTCATGATGATGGCAATCCTTTTGACAAGGAACGAAAAAAACCTTTCTATACCGCTAACGTTCTATTGTTAACACCGGGAGCATCACAAGTATACTACGGTGACGAAACAGCTAGGAGCCTTACCATTGAAGGTACAGAAGGTGACGCCACTTTGCGTTCTTTTATGAACTGGGAGGATTTGGACAGTTTGCCTCAAACGCAGAAAATTCATAAACATTGGCAAAAACTAGGACAATTCCGAAGAAACCATCCAGCTATTGGAGCCGGTAAACACAAGAGGTTGGCTAAATCTCCCTATGTGTTCTCCAGAACCTATATGAATGGAGATTACAAAGACAAAGTCGTGGTTGGTCTGGATTTACCAAAAGGTAAAAAATCCCTTTGGGTAAAGGGATTCTTTGGCGATGGCACAAAACTATATGATACTTATTCTGAAACCGAGGTAATGGTCACTAAAGGAAAAGTACTTCTTGAAAATGATTTTGATATAGCCCTATTGGAATTAGTGGAATAATTATTCCCTTGAATGTAAAGCAATTCGGTTGCCCTCTGTATCTAAAAACAATCCCATATAGCCCACTTCTGGGCTAATTTGGGTTTTGGGCTTCAAAATTTTTCCTCCTGCTTTCTCAATTCTATTTAATTCATTTTCAACATCTACACTAGCAAAGTAAATAAGCACTCCCTCCGTATTGCTCGGTTTGTATTCAGATTGAAGAATTAGAGAACCGGTTGCTCCCATTTTTCCTTCTGCCCACGGAAACCATCCCATTAGGGTTCCGCCAAAATCCTGAACTTGAACCTCAATTTTAAAAACTGATTCGTAAAAAGATTTGGCCCTATCCATATCCAAGACGGGAATCTCGAACCAGCCCACCATATTCTGCTCCATAATTATGCTATTTCTCCATTAATTCCTTTAAACTAGACAATCCTTCTTCAAAATCTCCACCTACAGCTTTGTCCATATTCATAAACAGCATAAAAATACTGGTAGGAAACTTGTTCTTTCCAGAGAAGCCCCAAGTAACTTTAGTGGCATTATCATCTATTTGCTCTGTGGTTATATAGGCATCTGATGTAGATTTCCAAGGCTTTAAAAAACGAAGTTGCGATTCTATACGTTCCCCGTCAATTATTTTAGTAAGCTCTTGTTCGCCTTCACCAACATCTTTATTACCGTTCCAATAGCTGACAGCTCCTACCTCGCCATCTGTTCCTGTAAATTTTTTCTCCATATTGGGATCTTTCTTGTTCCAAGGTGACCAAGCATCTTGATTCTTTAAAAACCTAAGGTTTTCAAAAACTTGGGCCTTGGGTTTAGCTATCTCTATTGAGCGTGAAACATTGTAGGTCTTTGGAGCAATTGCCCCCAAAATTAGAACGATAAAAACAATCGCTGCTAAAATGTAAAGTAGAATAATCATTTGTTTTTTTTTATTGGTTACGTCCTAAAGTACAAAAACTTCATTTTAAAAGGTATCTGTTTATAATACTTTCCGCATCCTTGATGGATTTTTTAGTCCAATCCAATTGTTTTTCAAGTATCTCAATATCAGATAGCTGCCACTCAATATTTGATGCTCTTAGCTCCTCGGTCAGTTTTTGGAGGATGATAGCGGCGGAAACTGAAATATTGAGGCTTTCAGAAAAACCGACCATTGGGATTTTAAGAAATCCATCCGCTTTTTGCATAACTTCCTCACTTAATCCTTCTTTTTCAGTGCCAAAAAAAAGAGCTGTTTTTGTTTTCAGTTTAAATTGGGAAAGCAATCTTGAATCGTTATGCGGGGTGGTTGCCACAATTTGATATCCCGTATCTTTTAACGTGGCAATGCATTCTGATGAAGTTTGATATCGATTTATATCTACCCACTGTTCGGCTCCCATGGCAATGTTCTTGTCCAAACGTTTTTCAAATCGGTCTTCCACCACATGTACTTCTTGTACTCCAAAGGCATCACAACTTCTGATTACCGCACTTGTATTGTGTAATTGATATACATCTTCAATGGCAACGGTAAGGTACTTGGTCCTCTTTTGTAATACATTTAGAAACCGCTGTTTTCTTTCTTCCGTAAGAAAACCTTCAAGATATGTCAATAAATCATCATTAAACATCTATGACAATATAACGAAAAATGAATTTCTTATTTTTAGGATATATGAGTCAAAAACAAAAAGTAGTTGTTCTTACGGGTGCTGGCATGAGTGCAGAGAGCGGGTTAAAGACGTTTCGAGATTCCAATGGGCTGTGGGAAGGACATGATGTTATGGAAGTAGCCTCTCCACAAGGTTTTGAAAGAAATCCTGAGCTGGTGCTTGATTTTTACAATCAAAGACGTCGGCAACTTTTGGAAGTATTGCCAAACACAGGACATGAATCCTTGGTGACGCTGGAAAAAAATTATGATGTTAGTATAGTCACCCAAAATGTGGACAATCTACATGAACAAGCTGGAAGCTCCCACGTGGTTCACTTGCACGGGGAATTGTTTAAAGTGAGAAGCACTGCAAACGAAAATCATGTTCTTGATTGGAAAAAGGATTTGGTTTTGGGTGATTTGGATGAAAACGGATTTCAATTACGACCACACATTGTTTGGTTTGGAGAAATGGTTCCCATGCTAGAAACTGCAATCCATATTACCCAACAGGCAAGTATCCTAATTATTGTAGGAACTTCTATGCAAGTATACCCCGCTGCAAGTCTAATTAATTTTGTGGCTAGAGAAACACCCATTTACTTTGTTGATCCAAAGCCAAGTGTTGATCAATCAAGTTTTGAAAATCTAACCGTAATTTCCAAAACAGCAACGCAAGGTGTTCCCACTCTTGTTACTCAGCTACTGGATAAAGCGACCTAGTAGTTTTGGCCCAATCCATTAACAGTTTTTTCTGATCAGCGGTCAATTTGGCTTCTTTGTGGGTCCAGGTGTATTCATTCAAAGGCATCTCCCCTTCTTCTACCTCTTCTACCAACTCCTCTAATTTGTGGTCTTTTTTCTTAGCAGAATAATTTTTCCAATCAGAAAAATTTAAATGTTCTTTGCCTTCTTCAATATGATCGTCCAGCCAATAAGAAATCGGGGCAATATTATTGTACCAAGGATATACTGTATTGGCGCTATGGCAGTCGTAACAAGTGGTTTCCAAAATTTGTTGCACTGCGGGGCTTGGCTTGGTCTCTGCTTCAAAAGCAGCAACATAGTCTCCTTCTGCAATATTTTTTTCAGGTCTGTAAAACTGCATTGCAATAAGAATAATTAACAGAGCAGTTGCTATTTTTTTTGCTATTTTCATCGGCTAAGGTATTTCAGTAAAAATATGATTTTGTGACCAAACAACAATTACATACGGCATTAAATTCTGGTCGACTTTCAAAAGAAAAAATAAACATACTTGCAGCCCAATTGGTAACCCAACCTGAGCTGATAGAGCCGCTGTTGTCAGAAGTGTTTGAACAAGATAAATCAGATTCATTCAATGCCAGCTGGGTGTTTGACCATGTCATGCGAAAAAAATTAATTTATCTTTTACCTCACTTTGAAAAATTCACATTAGGGATACAACATCTTACCTCAGAATCCATTATTCGTCCAATGGCTCACACTTGCGAATTAAGCATGGAAGCTTATTTTAAAACCAAGGACAAGTCTTTCCATGAACATGTTACTTCCGAGCAATTGGAAAGAATTATGACCGTTTGTTTTGATTGGCTTATTGGTGAGCACAAAGTAGCGGCCAAGGTATTTGCCATGACCAGCTTGTATTACTTGGGGATGAAATTTGACTGGGTTCATCCTGAACTAAAACTAATATTGGAACAAACTGCTCATGAGGGCACTGCCGGATATAAATTTAGAGCTGGAAAAACCTTAGCAGATCTTAAGAAACTTGGTTTTTAAACTCCTTAACTAATAAGTATCTTTGCTGCTTTCCAAAAACCTGGTCAATGTCTTTAAACCAACTCAATGCCATTTCTCCAATTGATGGTAGATATCGCAATAAAACTGAAGCTTTAGGGAATTATTTTTCTGAAGAAGCACTTATAAAATACCGTGTACAGGTAGAAATTGAATATTTTATTGCGCTCTGCGAAATTCCATTGCCTCAACTAGCAGATTTTAATAGCGCCAAGTTTCCTGAATTACAGAAAATATATCTTGATTTTTCAACGGAGGATGCTCTAGCAATCAAAAAAATTGAAAAGACTACCAACCACGATGTAAAAGCCGTTGAGTATTTCATTAAACAAAAATTTGATGCTTTAGGTCTAGAAAAACATAAGGAGTTTATCCATTTTGGGTTAACATCCCAAGACATCAACAATACTGCTGTTCCACTTTCTATTAAAGCCGCCATGAATGATGTTTATGTCCCGCTATATTTTGAAGTATTTGAAAAGTTAAAAGCATTGGCTGCGGAATGGGCAAATATTCCAATGCTTGCCAGAACCCACGGGCAACCTGCATCCCCTACTCGACTGGGAAAAGAAATTGATGTCTTTGTAGAAAGATTAAAGGAGCAGTTTAACCTATTGAATGATATCCCAAGTGCTTCTAAATTTGGAGGTGCTACCGGAAATTATAATGCGCACAAAGTGGCTTATCCAACTATAGATTGGAAGGCTTTTGGCCAACAATTTGTTCAAGAAAAGTTAGGCTTGTACCATTCCTTTCCTACTACCCAGATTGAGCACTATGATCACATGGCCGCGCTGTTTGATTGTTTAAAGCGAATCAATACCATTCTTATTGATTTGAATAGAGACATGTGGACCTACATTTCCATGGATTACTTTAAGCAAAAAATTAAAAAAGGGGAAGTAGGCTCTTCTGCTATGCCCCATAAGGTGAATCCTATCGATTTTGAAAATTCTGAAGGAAATCTAGGGCTTGCCAACGCATTGTTTGAGCATTTATCTGCCAAACTTCCTATTTCTAGATTACAACGTGATTTAACTGACAGTACTGTGCTCAGAAATGTAGGTGTTCCCTTTGGACACACTCAGGTCGCTTTCCTATCAACACTTAAAGGTTTGAATAAATTAGTGTTGAACGTAGAGAAGTTTGAACAGGATTTAGAAAACAACTGGGCTGTAGTGGCTGAGGCCATACAAACTATTTTAAGAAGGGAAGGCTACCCCAACCCTTATGAGGCTCTAAAAGGCCTTACGCGTACCAATGAAAAAATCACACAGGTTTCCATTGCTAATTTTATTGATACTCTGGAAGTTTCGGACGCTATTAAAGATGAGCTCAAAAGAATAACCCCAGCAAATTATACTGGGGTTTAGTACGCATTTTTTACATTAAAGGAGGTGTGGATTTGGGAATGTCACTTATCGATAAGCTAAAAATCGTTTTAATGATTCTTTAGCAACTGATAAGTGAAGTTCGGGAATTTTATCGTAAAAATCTAGATGAAGTGGATGGATGACCCTTTTGGAAAAACGAATACGTTATTTAATTTTTGGCATCATAAAAAAAGCACCTTGAAGATGCTTTTTTTAGAGACGTCAGTTCGAGCTGTCATCTTGAGTGTAGTCGAAAGAGCAGTCGAGAACTAATTGTAAAAAAGACATCTCGACTGCGCTCGATAGGACATTAATTTTATTTAGGCATCCTTATGTATCTCAACAGAGTGTGGGTAAGGAATTTCAATTCCGGCTGTATCCAATGCTATTTTTGAGTTTTCATACGTAGCAAAATACACATCCCAATAATCTTCTGGTTTACAAAATGGACGTACCGCAAAATTTACCGAGCTATCTGCCAATTCCATAACGTTAACAGATGGCGCAGGATCTTGCAGCACTTGAGGGTTTGAGGTTAAAACATTCATTAATACCTCTTTTGTTTTTTTGATGTCCTCACCATAGCCAACACCAATTACGGTATCTACTCGGATCTTACCTTCTGCAGTATAGTTAATAATATTTCCATTGGCCATGGCACCGTTGGGCACAATGGCAAGTTTATTTTGTGGAGTGGTCAGTTTTGTAGTAAAGATTTCAATCTCTTTTACCACTCCTAAAACTCCCTGGGCTTCAATTAAGTCGCCAATACGGTATGGTTTAAAAATCATAAGCAAAACCCCACCTGCAAAATTGGATAGCGATCCTTGTAACGCTAGACCAATTGCCAAACCCGCAGCGGCAATTACTGCAGCAAAAGTGGTCACATCAACCCCAAGCCTTGAAATAACGATAATGATCAGGAATATTTTAAGGGCCCAAGAAACCAAATTCAACAAAAATCGTTGCAAGGATTCATCATACTTGCTTTTGGACATTACTTTACCCGTGGTACGAGTAATTTTTTTGATTATCCATGAGCCTATAATATAAATGAGAATTGCGGTAACTAATTTGGGGCCAAACTCTTTCGCTAATTCCAATCCGTAGTTCATCCACTCTTGTGCTTTTTCCATAGTTTTTTAATGATTTGTTAGTGTTCTTATGAGACACTAAGATAAAAATTAGGTCACAGAATCCCTTGTATCATAGTTTTTAAAGCATAAAAAATCCCGAACAACATAAGCTGTCCGGGATTTGTTTACTTGGATGGTTTGATTATTATCCTTTCAAAAATGCTCCGATTTCACCTAATCCCTCTCCATTATAATCTGATTTTTGGATTGCTTGCATGAGTTGCACAATATGTGCGGGGTTCATGTCCTTTCCTAAAACCCTAACTAATGCAAAGCCCTTATCCTTACTATCTCCAAAAATAATCACTTCATCTATAGCCGTTTCATCACCTAGGTACTTAATGACACCCTTTCCGTAGGAAGAGTTAATTTTCATTAGTTCGACAAACTCGTCATCTTTTAGAATCTCCTTTACTTTTGCCTTTTCTATTTTATATTCCGCTGCGTTGTCGGCATTCTTTTTAAACGCCAACAGATTAAATTTCCGAAGAGATTCTATAGCTTCAGACTGCGTCTCGGTTAAATCAACCCCATCCATTTTTAAGATACTCGCTGGAACATCTATGGTTATGAAATTTGGATTTTCCGAATTGTCCACATAATACTCTTGTAAACTTTGCTGCGATGAACAGGAAGCCAACAGTACTATCATGACCATTATACCTAATTTGATTGTATTTTTCATTGTTCTGTTTTTTGATTGATGTTATTCTTTATCCAAGTGCTCTAAACCTTTATGAAGCTTCATCTTTTTGGTCAACGAACCTACTTTGGTCAAGTCAATATCCCCTGTCATGGTCAGCAGAACGGTTTCAAACTTGTGATGTTTGCCCCCATGTCCTTTATCATCGATTCCGGTTACGAACATTAATAACTCTTCTACCCTATCCTCATTTTTCCCATTCTTGATATAAAACCTAAGATTGGTATCTCCGTCCTTTACTTTCATTAACTCTTCCAACTTCGAAGACCTTACATATTGCTTCATAGTCGTAGCCATGTCCGCTGCAGCTCCTTCATCTTCGGAAAGAAAAATCTTGATATTATTAATGCTTTTGGCCAACTCTACAAAATCCTTGGTGTCCTCATCCTTGTCATCAGCCATCATAACCGTTACCATCTTTAGCATGCCATTGTTAATGGTCACTGTTCCTATTCTATCCGAATCCTCGAACTTATCAAATATTGACTGCGAGATTCCCATATAGGGAAGTATTCCCATCAATAGTATTATAATTACTTTTTTCATTTTGATGTTTTTTGATTGATTTTGTACAGTTTTCAATTGACTAAAATTTGCATCCCGTCAATTGAAAACTGTTCATTATTTATTGTTTCTTACCTGCTTTGTTCAACTCCTTTGGTAAATTCATTTTGTTTGTCAATGAATTTATTTTGTTCAGATTAATATCACCTGTTAAAGAAAGTAGTACGGTTTCAAATTTTCTTCCATCGGCCTCTACTTCCTTCAAACCTGTAACAAACATTAACAATTCACTAACATGGTCTTCATCTTTACCTTGCTTAATGTAAAACTTCACATTGGCATCCTTATCTTTCACACGCATTAGCTCTTCCATCTTTGAAGATTTTAGATAGCTGTTCACTGAAGATTTCATATCATCTCCAATCTGCTTGTTATCCGTTGTAAAAACCTTTAAACTTTTAAGGCTGCTGGCCACATCCATAAAATCTTGGGCTTCTGCATCATCTACCTCAACATCTATCTTTGCCAATAGATTGAACATGCTTTTGTTTACCACAACGGAGGTTACATCATCCAAATCCTCAAATTTATCAAAGAGTGATTGCGAAAACCCCGTAAGCGGTAGTGCGGCTATTAATACTATTAAAATATTCCTTTTCATTATTTACGATTTAATTATTGTTATAAATTTTTTGTTTTGCGGTTTCAAACTCCTGCAAATAGGCTACTTTTTCTGTGCCTTTACCAAAATTTGTTGCTAAGAGCTCAAAAGCTTTTTTGGTTTCTTGATAGGCATACTCTGCCTGCTTTTTCTCTTGGTATTCATTACCAAAATAAATGCCAAAGGTAAAAACTGCTACGGCTGCTATGGAAATCCATTTATAATAGTTTTTTCTAGGTTTTAATGGAACCTGCTTTGTATACCGTTCTTCCTTGGCGTTGGAAAAGTAATTGAATATGGGTTTATATTGCTCTAGATGTGTTGCTACACTTTCTTGAGAAAAATAAGTTTGTAATTCTTTTTCTTCAGCTACCGTTGTGGTTGCCTCAAAATACTTTTCCAATAATTTTTCTATGTTATCCAATTCCATAGCTATGTTTTTTTATTAATTCTTGTCTTACTACTTTTCTTGCTCGTGACAGCGCCACGCGCACTGCTGTTGGTTTCATATCGAGCAACTCACAGATTTCTTCAAACTCGTATTGCTCAACATCTCTAAGCTGCAATACCATTTTTTGTTGCTCTGGCAGCTCATCCATAATTCTTTCCATCCATTTAACACTGTCTTCCGCCTCTAATTGACGCTGTAAAGAAGTGCTTTCATCGCTATAATTGCTATGCACCAACTTTAAATTATTGGCTTGCTTGGATTTTAATCTGTCCAAACAAAAGTTTTTGGTCATGGTCATGGCAAAGGCCTCTACATTCTTGTACTCTTCCATGGTTTCATTCTTTGACCATAGTTTTAGCAAAATTTCTTGAGTGGCATCTTCCGCTTCTTCCCGAGAAACCAACAACCGTTTAGCCAACCTGTATAGCTTGTCCTTAAAGGGCATCACTACATTTAAAAATTCGGCCTGTTTCATTTGGTTTTCTTAGTTGTTTGTAAGCTATTTATATTTGCCTACATAATCACGACGACGTATATCGAATTTTGTTACAAAAAATTTGCAGTCTCCTTATATGTATCTATTTTGTAGTCTAAATTTGTAAGAATTTAAAAATTTATACCACCAACCTACTATTCTTTCCTAATTATATGGAATGATAATTGATGATTCTTACGAAAAATTAGCTATGAAAAAATATTTGTTCCTTTTAGTTGGACTTGGGATTCTCCTAAACTCATGTAATAGTGATGATGATGCAAATGTACCAACAGATATTGTTGTGCAAAACTTTATGTGGCGTGCCATGAACCTATGGTACTTTTGGCAAGGTGAAGTTCCTAATTTAGCCGACAATAGATTTTCCTCTGATTCTGAATATACCGAGTTCTTGCAAGGAACTCCCGATCCTTTGGATTTTTACAATGGTATTCAGTTTACCGAAGATAGGTTTAGCTTTTCAAATGAAGACTATACTACCTTGGTCAACGGCCTTAATGGAATATCTAAAAGTAATGGTCTGGAGTTTGGATTGGTCAGCTTTGCTAGTGGAGATAATGTGTTTGGTTATGTTCGTTATATAATTCCCAATTCTGATGCAGCAACCAAAGACATACAACGCGGTGATATTTTTACTCGGGTCGATGGTCAACAATTAACTGCAGGTAATTTTCGGGATTTGTTATTTGGAGATAACGATACCTATTCTTTAGGATTAGCCACTATTAATGGCACTACAATTACGGATAATGATGAAGAAGTGTCTTTAACCAAACTTGAAGGGTTGACAGAAAACCCAATACTCGTTGCCAATACACTGGATATTGGTGGAGCGAAAATAGGGTACCTCATGTACAATGGTTTTACCCGTGGTTTTGATGAGCAGTTAAATGATGCCTTTGGTCAGTTTGCTGCTGATAATGTTACAGATTTAGTTTTGGATATGCGCTATAATCCTGGTGGATCAGTAAATTCCTCTCGCCTATTGGCAAGCATGATCTATGGAACAAATACCAATGACCTCTATATTAGACAACGATGGAACGCTAAAATACAATCTCAATTTAGCGCTGCCCAACTTGAAGATTACTTTGCTGCGACCACCAATGATGGAAGCCCTATAAATACGCTAAACTTAAACAGGGTTTATGTAATTGCGACCAATAGTTCGGCATCTGCAAGTGAATTGGTCATGAATGGCCTTGCACCCTACGTTCAAGTTATCCATATTGGAGAAACCACACGTGGTAAAAATGAGTTTTCCATCACCATGGTGGACGATCCGGATAACGATTACATCTATAGCGCTTCAAGAGAAAATTCTATAAATCCTGAGAACAGCTGGGCCATACAACCTTTGGTAGGCCGAAACGAGAATGCAGACGGATTCTTTGATTATACAGATGGTTTGGTTCCAAATATTGTATTAGAAGAAGATTTTGGCAACTTAGGAATTTTAGGCAACCCTGCTGAACCACTTTTGGCAAGAGCTCTACAAGAAATTACTGGCTTAATCAGCAAGGCAAGTTTTGAACCGCTAATGACAGGAAAAGTGCTTATGGGCACTGAAATGTTTAAACCGGGTAAAGACAATATGTTTTTGGATAAACCTATTAAATTAAATTCCAAATAAAAAAAGCGGCTCAATGAGCCGCTTTTTTTATACCTATTCATCAATTTTATTGTTGAATGACTTTCATAGTAAAAGGCTTATATTTTTCAGATAGCCTTTTTGGCACTTCAAGTACATTTGGATGAAAAAGGCCTGCTAACAATTCTATGCCATCAACCAAAGTATTGGCCGAGGATTGGGTAAACATATCAAAATCAGCAATAAAAACAGCATTGTCTTGAACGGCTTTTAAATTGCTCCAACCCTCTTTCTCGGTTAAAATATGTATCTCTTCCAAAGTACGGTCCACAGTAAAACCACACGGAGCAATAACCAATACCTCTGGGTCATACTTCACTATTTTATCCCAAAGTGTTACGATACTATCTCCAGAAGGGTTAGAAAGCATATCTATACCCCCAGCATATGCTATTTGATGGGGTATCCAATGACCACAGTTGAATATCGGGTCTAACCATTCCATCAGCATAATTCTTTTTGGCAATGCCTTAGCTTCTCGTAATTTATCTATTACAGCATCTATACGCTTATGCAGTCCATTCAAATAAGTGTACGCTACCTCTTCCTTGCCCATTGCTTTAGCAATTGTAATGGCAGATTGGAAAACATCTTCCAATGATTCAGGGCTAATGGAAATCAACTCTGGTTGTTTTTCCAGATTAGCTACCGCTGCAGCAGTACATTCAGTATCAATTTGGCAGATATCGCACATGTCTTGTGTAAAAATGATATCCGGAGAGATTTGTTCCAAAAGTGGTTCATCCACATAGTATAAATCTTTTCCTTGATGCTTGCTTGCAGAAAAAAGTGCATCTATTTCTTGGCTTGATAAGTTTTTCCCTTCCAAAATACAGCGTACAACTGGTTTTTTCTCCTTTAACGCCTGTTCTGGGCATTCAAAGGTGACACCATACAAATGCCCATCCAAACCCATATCATAAATCATTTGGGTAACCGCGGGCATAAAAGAACAAACCTTCAACATAATAACAAGTTAGCCAATTATAGTTGGAGGTTAAATCCTGCGCTTATATTTCTTCCTCTAGTCGTAAATCCTATCACTTCTGTAAATTCTTCATTTAATAAGTTATTCCCGTTTAGAAATATCTTCAGTTTGTTAGGCATCAACTCATGCTCTACATACAAATTCACCAATGAAAAAGCTTCCAATGCAACATCAGTAAAACTGCTAAAATCAGTATCAACCCTATCTCCTGTGTAAGCGTAATTGAGTGAGATATTTGTGGAACTGCAAACTTGATATCCTAAAGTAAGATTCACCTTATGTTTTGGAATACGAATAGCGTTATCTCCCTTGCGTTCCGTAAATGTATAATTAGCATCAACAGTAAATTCTTCAATTGGAGACCATGACGTTTCAACCTCAACGCCATTGGCGTCAATTTCATCAGCTATGTTGATACTGGTAAAGTTCTGATCAAAACCGATGGTATTTTTTTCATTTCGGTCAAAGTAAACGGCACTTACCCTAAGCTTGTCATTTACAAAATACTCAACCCCTCCTTCAATAGTTCTGTTTTCCTCTGGCTCCAGTTCTGGATTAGCACCAAAGTCTCCAAATAACTGAATCAAATTTGGTGTGATATACGATGTGGCATAAGAGCCTAAAACTTTTACATACCCATTGTCTGTGGAAAAAGCGTAAGACGGATTAAGATTGTATACAAAGTGGTTTCCATATTCCGAGTGAGTATTGAGCCTTACCCCGGTATTTAGGTTAAATCCAAAATCTGATACATATACCAAATTGGCATAAGGATCTAGAATGGTAAAATCTGCTTCACTGGTAAAAACAGCTTTATCCTTAATATAGTTTACACCCAATATGGTATGCCATTTTTCATCAAAAATGTATTTGTTATAGATATCGAAAACAAAATTCTCGCCATCAGAAATGCTCTCGCCAAAAGTGCTTTTAGAATCGGTTTCATAATCCGTATATGCTGTATTTACGTGAATCGACCCCTTTGTATATTTAAATGCTGTTGAAAGGCCCACTCTATCTTGACTTACTTTGGAACGATTGGGTGCCTCTGCTAAAGCTGCATCAAACTCATTATTGATTTTGGTTTGATTTCCATAAATAGACAGCTCAAAATTCTTGGAGAATTGATATCCCAATTTTACATCAGTACTAAAATGTGAAAAAGTGTCTTCTTCATTTTCTGGAGTTACCGCGGCAGAAAGACCACTGGAATAACGATTTGAAAAACCAACCCCATAAGAAAACTTGTTTAATGTTCCATTTACCGAAGCAGCATTGGAAAAACTCCCTAGGTTGTAATTTTGGTCTTCGGAAGTTTGATTTGTTCCAACAGTTGATTGGAAATTCCCGGTAATCTTCTCTTTAGCGTTTTTCTTTGTGGTAATGTTGATAACTGCAGTGGCTGCATTAGTTCCATACAAAGTACTCGAGGCACCTTTTATAATCTCAATAGATTCAATGTTCGCAGTGGAAAGTAGCCGTAAATCATATTCCTGAGAGAATGAAGATGGGTCGGAAACACGTACACCATCTACAATAACCAAAGCTTGTCTACCTCTACCACCTCTAGCAAAAACGCCAAAGACCGAACCGTCCCTACCCCTACTTCCAGCAATTTCAATTCCGCTTTTGGTATTGATAAGTTCCGCAACGGTTTTACCTTGATTTCGCTCTAGTTCTTCCGCAGAAATCTTAATAACCGTCTTACCGGAATTTTCTCGCTTTAATTCAAAACGAGAATCACTTACAACAACTTCCTGTAATTGTTGAATTTGAATAGCATCTTGCTGTACATCTTGTGCAGAAAGACCTTTGCCTGCTAAAATAGCAGCACATAACCATAAATGACTTTTTTTCATTTCGTTTACTTCAATAAACGGGAGAATAGTATGTCTGTACCCATACGTAAACCTTTTACCCGAAAGTTTAACATGTTTTTGTTTGAATTGGGCAGGTCTCCTGACTTGCGTCTTGCCTACTACCTTCCCGCTCTTAAATGCAGTGGTCTTGAAGTTGTGGCAAGCACCTACTACGATTGATGTTAAAAATCAATATCGTTTCGGCATAGCTTACAGTTGCGGGAACAGTTCCGGATTCTCACCGGATTCCCTTTTAATCATACAAAGAAAAGCTCCTTGTATGAACCAAAATTCGGCACGAATGTAATCATTCTGTTTAATCTTTTTTTGTAAAAGTTAAATAATCTTACATTTGGGGCTATGTCAAAAAAACTGCTTTCAGCACTTCTTTTTATTACTTCAACCATCTTTTTTCTTTCTAATTGTGCAGAAAAAAGGAAGCCTCTTCCTGTTGAACAAATCCAAACAAAAGTCAAAATTGAGCATGCTACTGGTTTTACCGTAGAGGATAACGGTAGCTTTACGGTGATTGAAGTAAAATCTGCTTGGCCCGGTTCCGAAACCACTTTTAAATATGCATTGATTCCCAAAGAAAAATTGGCTTCAATAACACTTCCTCGCGATGCATATGATGCTATAGTTGCTATCCCCGTAGAAAGAATGGTAGTGACCTCAACAACCCATATTCCTTCTTTAGAGGCCTTGGGAGTATTAGGCTCTGTTGTAGGGTTTCCCAATATGGACCTAATTTCATCGCCCGTGGCTAGAAAACGAATTGATTCTGGATTGATCAAAGAATTAGGAACGAATGAAAACATCAATACTGAAATTGCCTTGGAATTGAACCCAGAAGTTGTTGTAGGCTTTGGAATAAATGGGGTGAATAGAGCATATAAAACACTAAAACAATCCAACATCCCTGTTGTTTATAATGGTGATTGGACCGAGTCGACTCCTTTAGGAAAAGCGGAATGGATTAAGTTCTTTGCTCCCTTCTTTCAAAAAAAAGCAGTTGCAGATAGCATTTTTAAAGGGATTGAAAAATCGTATAACAAAACCAAACTTTTAGCTAAAAAAGCGACACAAAAACCAACCGTTTTAACCGGTGGGCTGTACAAAGATGTGTGGTACGTATCAGGTGGGGAAAGTTGGATGGGGCAATTTTTAAAAGATGCCAACGCCAAATTCCTTTGGGCTGATACTGAAGTAAAAGGAAGTGTTGGATTAAGTTTAGAAGCTGTTTTAGAAAAAGGTCAACAGGCTGAATTTTGGTTTAACCCGTCTTTGCATACGTCATATACAGAATTGGAAGAGGTCAATGCACATTACAAACAATTTGAAGCATTTTCAAATAAAAGAGTTTTCTCAAATGCTATAAATAAAGGAGCTACGGGTGGACTTCTTTTTTATGAGCTGGCCCCTCAACGTCCAGATTTGGTGCTCAAAGATTTAATATCGATTCTGCACCCAGAACTTCTTCCTGATCATAAACCTCTTTTTTATATGCCTTTGAACTAAATGCAGCAGGCCAAATCATATCGTATTTCTTTTGTGCTGATTCTTTTAGCATTGTTTTTTGCATGGATACTAAATGTCAGTTCAGGTTCTGTAACAATTCCTTTTAAAGCCATACTATCCTCATTATTTGGAGGGGAAGTTAAAATTGATTCATGGAATTATATCATCTGGAATTATCGTATTCCCAAGGCATTTACAGCTATTTTGGTGGGTGGAGGTCTCTCTATAAGTGGCTTATTGATGCAGACGCTCTTTCGCAACCCTTTGGCAGGTCCTTTTGTTCTGGGCATTAGTTCTGGAGCAAGTCTAGGAGCTGCACTACTTTTAATGGGGGCATCGTTCATTACTGGTCTTACTTCTTTTGTGTTTTTGAGTGATGTTTCATTGGCAATTGCGGCAAGCATAGGAAGTTTCCTTGTACTTTTTGTAGTAATGCTAGTGGCAAATCGCATAAAAGATACCATGGCACTACTGATCATTGGTTTAATGTTTGGTAGCATTACAGCTGCCATTGTTAGTGTATTGGCATACTTTTCAACCGCAGAAAACTTACAGCGCTATATTTTTTGGTCTTATGGTAGTGTGGGCAATCTGTCGTCACAACAAGTCATCCTTCTTAGCGGAATTGTTGGTGTAGGACTGCTATTGAGCATTCTTTCGATTAAAAGGCTAAACGCTTTTTTATTAGGTGAAAACTATGCGCAAAGCCTTGGTGTTTCTTTAAAAAAATCAAGATTGGTCATTATCATTGCCACTGGATTGTTGGCAGGAGGTATTACTGCATTTGCTGGACCCATTGCCTTTGTAGGCTTAGCAGTACCTCACCTGACCAGACAAATATTTGATACCATGGAACACCGAGTTTTAATTCCATCAGTATTTCTTTATGGGGCTATTTTAATGTTATTGTGTGATACCATTGCCCAATTGCCCAATTCCGCCAATGTACTGCCGATAAATGCAATAACTTCGCTTGTTGGAGCACCCGTGGTCATCTGGTTGTTGGTACGAAAACGTAAAATGCTATTTTAATGTCCAACCCAAAAACCCATACCATATCGATTAATAATTTAGCAATTGGCTACACATCCAAAACCGTTGCCAAAAACATCAATTTTTCTTGTGATTCAGGTGAATTATGTGCCATTATTGGTGTAAACGGAGTAGGGAAATCAACACTGCTACGTACCCTTGGAAACCTTCAGCCAGAATTATCAGGATCTATTACAATTAAAGGTGAAAATCTAGCGAATTACTCATCGCCAAAATTGGCTCAAGAACTCAGCGTAGTATTAACGGAGCAACCTTCATCCAAAAATCTTACAGTTGAAGAGTTGATTGCACTTGGAAGACAACCTTATACCAATTGGATTGGGACACTATCTCAATCCGATAAAACGTATATTAAAGATAGTCTTGATGCTTTTTTATTGAATGATCTGAGGCACAACAAATGTCACGAGCTTAGCGATGGTCAACTACAGCGTGTATTGATTGCACGTGCTATGGCTCAGGACACACCTCTAATTTTATTGGACGAGCCCACTACCCATCTAGATTTATATCACAAAGTGCAAATTCTAAAATTGCTACAACAATTAGCACACAATAAGCAAAAGACCATACTTTTTACCACCCATGAAATTGATTTGGCCATTCAATTATGCGATAAGATTTTAATATTGGATGGAGCCGAGAATCCATTTGGGCAACCATGCGAGTTAATTGAGCAAAAACATTTTGAACGCCTATTTCCTTCAGAAATGGTTCAATTTGATGCAAAAACAGGCTCTTTTAAGGTAAACAAATAGGCTTTTAGCATTCAAAAATGTCATCCAGAGCCTGTCGAAGGAAACATAGGAATCCTTTATCTTTATCCGAAGAAATAAATTTTATGAGTAGTGCCTTGATTTATCTAATTGTTGGAGTATTGGCCATAGCCATTGGCTTGTTTCTGGGCATGTACATTCAAAAGCTAAAAACAAAATCCAATGAAAGTGTTTGGAACGAGCGTGAGCAACAATTCAACAGCGCTATCAATACTTTAAATGATAAGCTATTGTCTGGTGATGCTGAGAAAAAACAACTTCAATCTGAAAAAGAACAACAAGGAAACCAAATTGTTCGCTATCAGGCTGATTTAGAAAACTTACACCGCATCAATACGGAACAAAAAGAAGAAGTAGAAAAGCTACAAGAAAAATTTGCTAAAGATTTTGAAATTCTTGCTTCTAAGATTTTAGAAGAAAAGAGTGCGAAATTCACAAAGAGTAATAAAGAAAGTATTGAAAATATTTTAACTCCACTTCAAGAAAAAATACAATTGTTTGAGAAAAAAGTGGAGGCCTCCCAAAAAGAAAACATAAGTATTCATTCTGCTTTAAAAGAACAGTTGCTCAACCTTCAAAATCAGAATCTTAAAATCACCCAAGAGGCTGAAAACTTGACCAAGGCATTAAAAGGTGATAGCAAAATGCAAGGAAACTGGGGAGAATTGGTCTTAGAGCGTGTTCTGGAAAAATCAGGATTAGAAAAAGATCGTGAGTACAGCGTGCAACAAAGCTTTACCCTTGAAGATGGAAGTCGTGTTTTACCCGATGTTATCATCCATCTCCCTGATGGTAAAAAGATGGTGGTGGATTCCAAGGTTTCATTGACCGATTATGAGCGATACATCAATGCCGATGATGAATTGAAAGAAAGGCATCTAAAGGATCATATTAATTCCCTTAGAAAACACGTAGAGCAACTATCTTCTAAAAAGTACGAGGATTTGTATGAGATGGAAAGTCCAGATTTTGTCTTGCTTTTTGTTCCCATAGAACCTGCATTTGCGGTTGCAATAAACCATGACAACTCACTGTACAACAAGGCATTTGAGCAAAATATTGTTATCGTCACCCCATCCACCCTATTAGCTACGCTACGCACCATTGACACCATGTGGAACAACGAGAAACAGCAGAAAAATGCTATTGAAATTGCTCGCCAGGCCGGCGCACTTTATGATAAATTTGAGGGCTTTGTAACCGATTTAACTCGAGTAGGCAAAAAAATGGATGAGGCAAAAACTGAATACCGTGGTGCAATGAACAAATTGGTCGATGGACGCGGAAATATTGTTACCAGTATTGAAAAACTTAAAAAAATGGGGGCCAAAGCCAAAAAGTCAATTCCAGAACCTATTTTAAAACGCGCCGAAGAAGATGACTATGAAGAACCTAAACTTGAGCTATAACACATGAGGAAGATTTTATTTATTAGCATTTCTGTCATTCTATTCGGGATTGCTGCCTATTTTGCCTTCATTTATTATGTTCCTTTTAGTGAAGGATATCGCTCTGGCGAATTAATAAAATTCAGTAGAAAAGGGGTGTTGGTAAAAACTTGGGAAGGACAAATAAGTCAAGGGGTATCAGGAACCAATATTTTTTCCTTTTCAGTTGAGGACAGCAAAGAAGAAGTCATTGAAAAAATGAAGGAATACCAAGGACGATATGTAAAAGTGACTTACAAGGAAAGGTATTCCACCTTTTTCTGGTTAGGCGATACCAAATATTTTATCACCGAAATACAACCTGAAGCATCTCCACATTTTAAAAATTAAAATGAAAAAGTTCAAAACCGCAAAAGAATCAAAACTTTCAATAACTGAACTTATGCTTCCCTCCCATTCCAACTTTGGTGGCAAAGTTCATGGAGGGCATATTTTAAACTTAATGGACCAAATTGCTTTTGCTTGTGCCTCAAAGCATTCGCAAGCCTATTGCGTAACGGCTTCTGTGAACCGGGTGGATTTTTTAAATCCAATTGAAGTTGGGGAATTGGTCACTTTAAAAGCTTCCATTAATTACACGGGGAAAACTTCTATGGTTGTGGGTGTGCGGGTAGTGTCCGAAAATATTACCACAGGTAAAACCAAACATTGTAATTCTTCCTATTTTACTATGGTTGCCAAGGATAATGTTGGAAAAAATATTGTTATTCCAGGTTTAATATTAGAGGATAAACAAGGTATACGTCGTTTTGCACGAAGTTTAGAACGTAAAGCTTCAGCTAGTTCAAGAGATAGCAAATATGAATCCGCCAACTTTAATGTAAACGAGTACTTGGAGCTTCTAAAGGGGCAAAATGTTAAACTAGATTTGGATTAATTAAGTCCAGAAGCGGCATCCTTATCCATAAACCAAATCAGGTTTCCAGAATCTGGATTCACCAAAGAAGCAGGATAAACTTCATACCCATCTATTTTTTCAATAATAACTTCAACTTTTTCTGCTTTTCCAGTTCCAGTAACCAAAAAGGCTACTTCTCGAGCACTATTGATGATTTTACCTGTAATACTAACCCTTCGCTGCCCTGAATCTGGATGAATGGCCACTTCACAGTTTTTGTCGGAGTTCCACAACTCAATTTCATGGGGAAAAATTGAAGCCGTATGTCCATCATCCCCCATTCCTAAAATGACCAAATCAAATTGAGGCGTTTCATTTTGAGAAGGCAACCGGTCTTCCAATAACGCTCCATATCGTTTTGCTTCTTCTTGAGGATTATTTTCCCCTAAAATTCTATGGATGTTTGTTTCAGGAATTTCAATCTTCGAAAAAAGATGTTCCAACGTCATTTTATAATTGCTTTCATCATCTGTTGGTGGCACGCACCGCTCATCTCCCCAATAAAAATGAATCTTACTCCAATCAATTTTAGATGAAAATTCATCAGCCAGAACATCAAAAACAACTTTTGGTGTGCTTCCGCCAGAAAGTGCAACATGAAAAACTGACTTTCCATCTACCAATTCAGCAAAATATGCTGAAAACTGTTGAGCTACCTCGTTCTTATCGTTGTATATTTTTAATTCCATAAATTAATTTCTTAAGCTTCTGTAGTTCTTCACGCTCCTTCGACAGGCTCAGGATGACAGCTCGAACTAACTGACTACTGACTACTGACTAACAAATCACACAATACCCTGGGTCATCCGCTAAATTTGAACCAGGGTTTCGCCAAAAACCTAAATCGTCTATCAATTCATCAGCATTTTCAGGGCCCCAAACTCCAGCGGCATAACCATACATTCTAACATCTTTTCCATTTTTCCAGTAGTTTAAAATAGGATCTACAAACTCCCAAGCAGCTTCTACCTCGTCTGCTCTGGCATACAATGTGGCGTCACCTTGCATGGCATCCAATAAAAGTCGTTCATAGGCTTCCATCACATAGGTTTGCGCCAAACTGGAATAGTAGAAATCCAAGTTGGCTCTCTCTACTTTAAAGCCTTGCCCAGGTACTTTCACTCCAAATTTAATCAACACTCCTTCATCGGGTTGAATACGAATAATGAGTTTGTTATCTTTATTGTTAACCCCTGAATCCTTGAAAATTTGATGATGTGGTGATTTAAAATGAATAATCACCTCAGTTACCTTGGTAGGCATACGTTTTGCGGTTCGCACATAAAAAGGGACGCCTTCCCATCTCCAATTATCCACAAAAAATTTGATAGCAGCATAGGTTTCCGTAGTAGAATTTGGGTCAACCCCATCCTCTTCTCGATAGCCCTTCACCTTTTCTCCATTAATCTCTGAAGCTACGTATTGCGCGCGAATGGTATTATCAAAAAAGGTCTTTTCATCCTTCATGATTCTAAGGGACTTCAATGCCTTTACCTTTTCGTTCCTAATTTCCTCTGGTTGGTCACCAATAGGTGGCTCCATTACCACTAAAGAAACTATTTGCATCAAATGGTTTTGGAACATATCGCGTAGCGCACCAGATTTATCATAATAGCCTCCTCTTTTTTCAACCCCTACACTCTCTGCATTGGTAATCTCTACGTGGTGGATATAGTTTCTATTCCAAAGTGGCTCAAAAATACTATTGGAAAATCGTGTTACCAGAAGGTTTTGTACTGTTTCCTTTCCCAAATAATGGTCAATTCTGTAAATCTGCGGTTCTTTAAAATATTGTTGAAGGCCAGTATTCAGTTTTTTCGCAGTTTCCAAACTGTATCCAAAAGGTTTTTCCACAATCAGCCTTTTCCATCCTTTTTCTTGACTACTTAGACCTACATCTGCCAAATTCTTGGCAATTGGCTCGTATAGGCTTGGTGGTGTAGATAGATAAAACATATAATTGTTTTTCGTACCATGTGCTTCATTCAATGTAGCTATTCGTTCAGCAAAATTTGTGTATTCCGTGGTATAATCACTGCCTAAATCTTCATAAAAAAGGCTATTGGCAAATCCTTTTATGTAATTTTCTTTAAGGTCTTCAATCTTTGCTTTTAGGTACGGGCTTTTGTAAACCACTTTGTCACGAAATTCCTCATCCGTTAGGTTGCTTCTACTTGCTCCCAAAACCACAAAATTCTTGGGTAATTGCTTGGCAACATACAAATTGAATAATGCAGGGATGAGTTTTCTTGCAGTTAAATCTCCCGAAGCACCAAAAATAACGAGCATTTGGTTATTGGTCTTTTTCATAAATATCTAAGTGTACTTGTTTGGATGACTCAAAAACCAACATTTAAACCGCTTTTTCTTAAAAAACAAATTAACCTGTCCATTTAATTTTGAGCATAACGAATATAACGTTTATTTTAGGTTCGGAATTCAACAAATAGCTTACTTAGTGTTGTCTTAACACAGGAAAGCAAAAACAAAGAACATGGCAAATACATATGATTTTGGTCTGGTAGGACTTGGGGTAATGGGGCGTAATTTTATTTTAAACGTTGCGGATAATGGTTTTACCGCTTTTGGGAATGATTTAGATGAGGAAAAGGTAAGCGCACTGATTGAAGAAGGAGGCGATACTGCCAAGGTAAACGCCACTTCGGATGTTGTCACTTTTGTGAATGGATTGAGTACACCAAGAAAAATTATGTTGCTAGTGCCAGCTGGAAAAGTTGTTGATATTGTTATTGAAAATTTACTCCCACATTTGGACAAAGGAGATATTATCATTGACGGCGGAAATTCCTTTTTTACTGATACTGACCGAAGAGAAGCTTACTTGCACGAAAAAGGCATTAATTTCTTCGGCGCTGGAGTTTCCGGAGGTGCCAAAGGTGCCCGTAAAGGGCCTAGTATTATGCCAGGAGGTTCCAGGGATGCTTATCAACATGTAAAACCCATTTTTGAAGCTGTTTCCGCAAAATATGAAGGGGAGCCCTGTGTTGCATATTTAGGTCCAAAATCAGCTGGAAATTATGTGAAAATGGTTCACAATGGTATTGAATATGGATTGATGCAATTGACCTCGGAAATTTATGATCTTTTGAAAAAAGCCGGGCATTTAACCAATGAAGAACTTCATCAGACTTACGCATCATGGAATGCAGGACGATTACAATCATTTTTAGTTGAAATTACCTCGGAAATCTTTGAGCAAAAAGACGATTTGGGTGATGGGCATTTGGTAGATAAAATATTGGATAAGGCCAAACAAAAGGGAACGGGAAAATGGACTTCACAAAATGCCATGGATTTGGGAATTCCAGTTCCGACCATAGATGTTGCCGTAAGCATGCGTGAAATCTCTGCCCTAAAAGAAGAACGTATAAAAGCGGATGAGCTGTATGGCCGTCCCATACCGGAGTCAGTAGTCAAGAAAACTTTGGTCGACAAAGCCGAGAGTGCACTGTACTTTGCGTTTATCATCACCTATGCTCAAGGCATGCACCAATTGGCTGATGCTTCCAAAGAATATGGATACGAATTGGAATTGGGCGAAATTGCTAAGATATGGCGAGCGGGTTGTATTATTCGTGCAGCACTATTGGCCGACATAACCGAAGCGTTTAAAGCAGATACTGGATTGCGAAACTTACTGCTCTCCCCTTCTTTTGTAGGTAAAGTACAAGAAACTGTGGGTGCCGCTCGGGAATTGGTGGCTTACGGCGCCACAAACGGCATTCCATTGCCAGGGCTTTCCAATGCTCTCACTTATTTTGATGCCTATACAAGCAGCAGACTGCCTTTAAACTTAATACAGGCGCAACGCGATTATTTTGGTTCCCATACCTATGAGCGATTGGATAAAGAAGGTACTTTTCATACCGAGTGGGAGGATTGATATGAAAATAATCTCCGTAAGGGAAGACCCTAGCTATAAAGCTAAAGCCATTGCATATTTCCAAGCCAAATGGAAAAGTGTGTTGCCCATAATATATGAAGATTGCATAAGTCATAGTACCGAGTCAAGGAATCCTTTACCGCAGTGGTATTTATTAAAAAAAGGTGACGAAATAATTGGTTGCGCTGGGCTTATAACCAATGATTTTATAAGTAGAGGGGATTTATACCCTTGGGTTTGTGCAGTATTTATTGAAGATAAGTACAGGGGCAATGCTTATGGAGCATTACTTTTGGAAAAGGCAAAAACTGATGCCAAAGAGGGAGGGTTTGCCCATTTATATTTGTGTACCGAACATGTTGGATACTATGAGAAATATGGTTTTACATATATAGGCCAAGGATACCACCCTTGGGGTGAAGAGTCTAGAATTTACGAACTTGAATTAGAATAAACAGCAACATCGTGTTAAATACATATTTGAATTCAATCTAGAAAAAATGCCAAAACAACTATTCCGCCATTTTAATAAATATGTAGAATTAACAGAAGATGATTTTCAAAAAATGTTTCGGTATTTTGAGCTGCGTACTGTGAAGAAAAAAGAGGTTCTAGTTGAAGCCGGCTCTATCTGCAAGGACAATCATTTTGTTTTGGATGGCTGCCTCCATATGTTTTTTGTAAACGATAAAGGTATAGAACGTACTGTTCAATTTGCCATTGAAAACTGGTGGATGACAGATGATTTGGCTTATCTAAATCAAACTACAACAGATTTTTCCATTCAAGCGGTTGAGAACACACGGCTGCTTACCATTACCCACGGCAAACAAGAGCAATTATTAAAAGAATTTCCACAACTTGAAAAGTATTTCCGGACCATTTATCAAATTTCCTATGGCGCTGCTTTGGTGAAAATGAGGTATTTGTTCGGTCTTACTAAAGAGGAGATCTACTTTCATTTTACCGAACAGTTTCCACTATTTGCCCAACGCGTTCCCCAATATCTAATTGCTTCATTTTTGGGCCTAACACCAGAATATGTAAGTGAAATAAGAGCAAAAAAACGTTCTTAAACGGGTTTAAGTATTTTGAGAATTGGTGCATATAACTTCGCATCAACATTCAAAAACATACTAAAAATGGATAGAAGAATTCAAATTGATGAAGCAGAACCTTTGGCCTATAAAGCGATTTTTGGTTTAGAGGATTATATGAAACAAAGTGGATTGGGAAAGGCGCATTACGAGCTAATAAAAATTAGAGCTTCCCAATTAAATGGATGTGCTTTTTGTATAGACATGCATACAAAAGAAGCCTTAAAAAATGGTGAAAGTCAACAACGTCTTTTTCTATTGGATGCATGGGAAACAGCGGATGTATTTTCTGAAGAAGAAAAAATTATTCTTCAAATTACCGAAGAAGTAACTCTGATTCATAAGGGTGGATTGACAGATGAAACTTATAAAAAAGCTATTGAAAAATTTGATGCACATTATTTTTCACAGATTATCATGGCTATTTCGGTCATAAATGTTTGGAACCGAGTTGCAATAAGCACTCACAAACCACTTTGGGATTAAAAAAGCAGTTTTAAGAACAAAACGGTTTGGGGAAATCCGAGCCGTTTTTAACTTTATCTCAGTAAATTTATAGATGGAATGCATTGCTTAGCAACGTATCAAAACCCTTAAGTTTATTCTGAATAAATGAACAGACTAACAAGAATTACAGCCATCTTAGTAAAACTACAATCCAAACGAGTAATTACCGCAAAAGAAATTGCTTCTAGTTTTGATATTAGTTTACGCACTGTTTACCGCGATATAAAAACATTGCAAGAATCAGGGGTGCCAATTGGTTCAGAAGCTGGAACAGGTTATTTTATTGTAGATGGGTATAACTTACCTCCTATCTCATTTACAGAAGAGGAAGCAAATGCATTGGTCACTGCGGAAAGATTTGTTCATCAAAACGCAGAAAGTTCCATCATAAAAAACTATGCTTCTGTTTTGACCAAAATAAAATCAGTCTTAAAAAATGGGCAGAAAGAAAAGGTTGAACTATTGGAAAGTAGGATAATCCATTACAACAAAAATGCAACTTCCTCCACCAGCAAATTTCTTTCAGAAATTCAGAAAACCATCACCTCATTTGGCTTACTGGACATTACCTATCACACCATACATAGTGATCAAGTGACCAAACGAAGCGTAGAACCTTTAGGACTTTATTTTAATGACGATAATTGGATCTTAATTGCCTTTTGCCATCATAGGAATGAAATCCGAAATTTTAGATTGGATAGAATCCTAGAACTAGAAACATTGCCATCTACTTCCGAAAAAGCCAAGTCTTTCAGTATGGAAGAATATTTTAATACGCAATTGGAAAATTATTCTTAGATACTACTGACATACGGTTGACACTCACCTCTCTTATTTTTGTTTCTAAAGAAAAGAATACAACCATCAAAAAATGAACAAGAACAAACAACTGTTAGAATGGGCTCCTTTTACCATCAAGGAAGGAGTTACAGAAGCTGAATTAATGCAAGCTTCCGAGGTGCTACAAAAGGATTTTCTTCAAAATCAAAAAGGTTTTTTAAAAAGGGATTTGCTCGAAAAATTCGATAGAAACTATATTGATTTGGTGTATTGGGAAACTATTGAGGATGCAAAAAATGCATTGGGCAATGCTGAAAAGAATCCAGCTTGCCATGCGTATTTTGAACTTATGGAAGAAGTTGATCATTCACAATCAGAACAAGGTGTTTCCCATTTTGAAATACTTCGTAGCTACTAAAGTTAATGACCAATTAAGAAGCGCCTCTATAAAGGTGTCTCTTTCTAATTACCACAATTCCCCTTAAAAATGAAGAAGGAAAAGCCTCTTGTAGACGAAGAATACCTGCTTCAAAAGTTTCCAGGTAAAGGCGGCTGGACATACGCGGCTATTCCTGAGGTTCTGCAAAATAAAAAGGCTCCATTTGGATGGGTAAAAGTAAGAGGTTCCATAGACGATTATCCTTTAAAACATTACAAACTCATGCCTATGGGCAATGGACAGCTCTTTCTTCCGGTTAAGGCAGAAATCAGAAAGAAAATCAACAAAAGAGATGGTGATTATGTAAAAGTGGTACTCTATCCAGATAACTCATCACTTGAGATTCCATGTGAAATTTTGGAATGTTTTAAAAATGAGCCCAAACAGCTTTTTACAACCTTTCGTTCTTTTACAGAGGGTAAACAAAAAGCATATTTAGATTGGATTTATGACGCAAAATCAGATGGAACCAAAGCAGTCAGGATTATAAAAATGATGGATAGATTGACAAAACGTTTAAGTTTGTATGACAAAGAGGTAAAAGAATGAGTGCTAGAATTGTACAGTTTTTTTTGATTTTGATCATAGCTAGTTCATGTAAAAAAAACATGCAGAAGGTTGATAAAATAGAAACGGCCAAATCTTTTTATACATCGTTAAATGATAATGATTTTAAAACAGCAACAAATGTTTTCTTAGATAGTGTAAGAAGATACGAAAACGGGGATAGCAGTGTATTGTCTAAAGATCGATTTAAAAATTGGCTACAATGGGATTCCGTTTTTAAGCCAGAATATAAAATCCTGAACATTTCAGAAAGCACAAATGGTATTCAAGTCAGGGTCTCGAAAACCGACAAAAGAATACAATTTTTAAATGAGGAGCCTGTAATTTTTGAAGAATATCTCAAATTCAATTCAGGCAAAGTGGAAAGCATTGAAATGGTAAAATATGTTGTTTTTCATGACGATAAATGGAGTGCAAACAGAGCTGAACTTGTAAGTTGGATTGAGGAAAATCATCCTGACTTGAATGGGTTTCTTTATGATCAGACCAAAAAGGGAGGTGAAAATTATATGAAGGCTATTGAGTTATTTAACAACAAAACTTCTACTCTAGATAGTTTGGAATAAAGTATCTAAAAATAAATTCTCAAGATTTGCCCCGGGTTTAGTTATTCTATGAAATTGAAGACATCTTTGTTTTGTTATATTTCTAGATAACCCGTCATATTTCAACACTATGTGAAGTGAAAACATAACGGGTTTATTAATGAGCACTAAAATTTGATCATCCGAAGTCCTGGTTCACCAAATTGTGATATATACAGGATTCTACGTTTTTCATCCGCTGCTATTCCATTAGGTCGGGAAAAAGTCGCCTCGCTCAATTTGCCATCTGTAGTAGATCTTTCACCTGTACCAGCAAAAATTTCTGTGCTTCCATCAAAGGAAACTTTATAAATTACGTCTTGATCAATACCCGTAGCATAAATATTATCTTCAAAAATGGTCATGTACCCAATAGCAAAATTTGGAGTAGTATTGGGAATGTTGGCAATTAAAGAAACTTCTCCGTCTTGGGTGACCTTCAAAATATCAGCTGTAAAAAAGTTTGATGCAATAATGTTTCCATCTTTGTCAACATCTATTCCCACACACCCAAAAAGTCTATCATCCGTAGCTAGAACAGAAATTGTTCCGTCAGTACTAACTTTATGTATTGTAGGTGCAAAAAAATTGGCAACATAAATAACATCATAGTTATCTATGGCCAATCCAGATGGCCAACCAGCTATTTCCCCTACTTCTGACGAAGAACCATCAGATGTTATTTTTATCAAAATTCCTGAAACGGCATCATTATTATTCTCATTATTAAAATAAAAATTTCCGTGGCTGTCCATCACACCGCCCATTGGAGCTTCAAAACCGCTGGCCTTTTCCGATATGGATCTATTACGATCAATTTGAAATACCTGCGTTCCACTATACTTGCCGAGGTCTGAGTCAAACATCCCAAAATTGGAAGCGAATATGGTACCATCTGCTGAAACAAATAATCCATCATTTGCAGGGAAATCTGCTCCAAAAAGAGTTTTTACCTTCTTTGACTTTGACCCTCCTCCTTCAAAATCATCAATACAGGAGCTTAGCATAAAAAAAGTTAAGCAAACCAATAGAGGTCTAAAAAATACAATACTTGTTTTCATCTTGTTGCAGTTTTAAATTGTTATTTCTCAAAACTAAAGATGGTAAGCATGCATATCGACGCAATGGACACAATGACACCTTTTTTCAGGCCACGTTCCTGTTTTTCACATAACTCCTTGGTGTAGTACTCATGGTTGTTTTAAAAACGCGATTAAACGTAGACTTGGAATTGAAACCAACATCCATCGCCATCGCCAATAGTGTGTTTTTTAAATGATCCCCGTTATTTACCTTATTAATGAATTCTTGAATTCTATACTTGTTTATGTAGTCATAAAAACTAGTTTGATAGGCTTGGTTCAAAAGCCAAGATAGATTATTGGAAGAGGTATTCAATTTATCTGCGAGACCTTTCAATGTAAGGTCAGGTAGAAGAAATACTTTCTCTTCAACAATAAAATAATGAAGTCGTTTTTGAAGTTTCTGGATTTCTTCTGGGCTTAGGCGATTTTTTTCAGACCTTGATTTGTGTTGAAAAGGAATTCTGAAGATTTCAGGTTGGCGCAAGCTGAAATATCCTACCACATAGATAAATATTGGCGTGGATATCCACATGGTCACATAATTAATGTAAACAAAAGGCTTGCGAAGAAAATTAACGCTTAAAAAGCTAATCAGCCAGAGCATCATGAAAATGCCCAACGTAGACAGTAAGAAAACCAAAAAATGATGGATGCTCTGATGATATGATAAATGTTTCTCCTCTTCTTTGGAATACTGGTTTATCAAGAAAAAGGTCTTAAACCAATAAAAAATAAATAAAACCAAGCCCGTTGCCTCAACGATAAAAAACATCAAGTTCAAGTTACCTGAAAAGTAGAGCGTATTAAATGCCTTCAACGGAATACTTAATGTCCAAAAGTAATACCCCAAGTGCAAAACTGCTGGAATATAATGCCACCATTTTAAACTAAATGTAGGTACTTCATTAAAAACTAACCTTCTAACATAAGTATAAATAAATGGTCCAAAAAGAAAAACAGTGGTATCTATTAAAACTCCAAATCGCCAAACCCAACTTTCTGGGATACGAAATGCCGAAATTCTTCCAAAAAGCATTAAAACCGCAATCAGCAATAGAAATGAAAGCATCTTATTTGCCGACTTATTTCGATTATGCACCAGCCGAAGGGAAATAGACAAAAAAAGTCCTTGACTGACCCCAAGAAACAATATGATATCTATAAAATTGAATGATTGCATAAACTGTTTTGCTAGATTAAAAGTAACCTTTAATACTCTTAAAAAGGTGTTGTTGGGTACAATGACATGTATTAAAATTAAGTATTACCATGAATTTGTTCGTGACCCTTTTAAAAATACTTGTGTAACCGAATGATTACATTTATATTTGTAACCAATCGGTTACTTATAAGATGAGAAGAGATGTTTTTCAAGCCATTGCAGATCCTGTCCGTAGAGATATCATTCAGCTTTTATCCAAAAAAGCATTGACCGTAAATACAGTGGCCGAAAAATTTGATGTGAGCAGGCCGGCTATATCAAAACATTTAAAAATATTGGAGGAATGCGGTATTGTGACCTTTAATCAAAAAGGAAGGGAACGCTATTGCATGATTCAACCCAAAAAACTTATTCCCGCTTTTTTATGGATAGATCAATACAGAGACCTATGGGAAGGAAAGCTGGATTCTTTTGAGAATTACCTAACCCAATTACAGAATAAAAACAAAAAAGATGAGTGAAGTAAACAATCCCAAAAACCGAACATTAACCCTAGAGAGAACTTTTGATGCCCCTATTGCATTGGTATGGGAAGCATGGACCCAACCTGAGCACGTTGCTCAATGGTGGGGGCCAAAAGGAATGGAAACCAAAGTTCTTGAGCATGATTTTACAGTTGGTGGAAATTGGAAGTACGCTATGCGAATGCCCGACGGAAATGAATTTATCGCAGATGGTGTGTATTCTGAAATTGTCATGCACAAAAGAATAGTATCCACTGCAAACTTTAAACCAATGACGGAAGGAGTGGAAATACAGGCCATCTTTGAAGCAGACGGTGAAAAGACCCATTTTACCTTTAATTGTGTTCATGAGACGGAGGAGTATTGCAAACAACAAGAACAGATGGGCTTCTACAACGGTTGGGGTTCAGTTTTTGAAAGACTTCATGAATTTTTACAAAATAGCTAAAAACTAAATCTTTCAGTTTAATTCAAGCCCCAACTAGTGGGGCTTTTTTTATGGCACATTTTATATTTTGTAAAGCTTCAGTGAAAAAGCTGAACAAAATTCCAATAAACCTAATTACAACATTATAATGCAATAATCGTTTTTATAACCAATAACCAACTTTCCACCATGAAAAAAATCTCCACAATCCTACTGCTCATCATTCTAGGTTTTTCTTTGACTTCATGTATAAATTTTAAGACAAAGGAAAAAGAAGGCACTTCTGATATTGAAAATTTCAATCAAATAGAGATTAACAACGAATATCAGGTAAGTCTCCCAAAATATATGAGGAAAACATCAGAACTTAATGATGACGCTTCCTTGCAATATCAGAATGTTTTCAAAGAAGCATATGTTATAGTCATTGATGAACCAAAAGAAGAATTTGTTGATGTTTTTAAGGAATTGGATCAATACAGCGATAAATATTCCTTAGTGGAAAACTACAGAGATGTACAATTACAGTTGTTTGCCGAAAGTATGAATATAGAAAATGAGACCACTCCCGTAAGTATGGAGATTAATGGTCTAGATGCGGAAATGCTAGAAATTGATGGGAAGGTGCAAGGAATAGAGGATAAAATCACTTATTTCTTAACATTTATTGAAGGTGATGAAAAAGTCTATATGATTATGGCGTGGACCATGCTAAACAGGAAGGACACCTATAGAGCAGACTTTGAAAACATTACTAAGTCCTTTGCTTTAATTAACTAGAACCCTCTAAAAATCAGTTACTTTTTTAAAAAATATTTGGTCGTATGGATTTTTTAAATACATTTGCAGTGTTCTAGTTATCTAATACACTATAAATGTTAACGGTCAGACAATTAAATTTCAACTACCCAAATAGCCGCCCAGTGCTCAAATCCATTAATCTGGATTTACACAAAGGCAATATCTATGGCCTGTTTGGTAAAAACGGAGAGGGCAAGAGTACCCTAATGAAGATTATGACTGGGCTGCTCTTTCCTAAATCTGGTACTTGCGCTCTTCTAGGTGAAAGCACAAAAAAAAGAAATGTAGAGGCCTTACAACATGTGTTTTTTGTCCCAGAGGATTTTGAATTACCCAGTTTGTCCATTGCAACTTTTGAAAAAGTACAGTCCCCTTTTTATCCAAAGTTTTCAAAAGAACAGTTCTATGAACTTATAGAAGAGTTTAAACTCTCCCCTGCCAATGTAATATCTAAATTGTCCTTTGGACAGAAGAAAAAAGTACTTATCGCATTTGGCATATCCACAAACACCAAAGTACTTTTAATGGATGAGCCAACCAATGGATTGGATATCCCTTCAAAAAGTCAGTTTAGAAAAGTAATGGCTTCAGCCGTGGATGAAGGAACGTGTATTGTTATTTCTACACATCAAGTTAGAGATTTACATAGCCTTATCAATCATGTGGTTATTTTGGACAATGCCCATGTAGTTTTTAATCAATCTTTGGAAACAGTTTCGGAAGGTCTTTGGTTTGGAAAAGCCCCCAATCCCGAAGAGCCCTCCATTCTTTATTCTGAATCATCTTTTGGTGGCAAAACCATTTTAACTAGAAATGACAGAGAAGAAACCGAAGTAGATCTTGAACTCTTGTTCAATGGTGTGTTGAGTGAGCCTAATAAAATAAATACAGTTCTAAAAAATATCCATCATGGCACAGGAGTTTAGTCTTTCAAGAATTGGCCAGTTTATACGTCGTGATTTAACCATTCATAAGAGCACTTTTATAACCGGTTTTCTAGTCACTGCGGTATTGCTCTTTCTATTTTGTATACTTAACATGGTATGGGATAAACAGCTAGGGTTAGAAGAATTTTTTGGGATTTTTGGACTTTTCTATATTCCAATGGGAATTCTGTTCACTTTTTCTCTTTTTAAAGAGTTTAACGATACTAAATCAAACCATTTATACCTATCCCTTCCTATATCAATTCCAGAAAGGCTTGCTGCAAAATGGTTCACGGTAACTATTATTTACACTGTCGCTTTTTCTTTGTTGGCAATATTCGTGGGAATGTTGGCCATTGCAGTAGGAACAGTCATCTTCAACGCAAACTTTAATGTGCTATCAATCTTTACCGAGCATTATTGGAATGTGATAAAAGTATATTTTGTGATTCAACCCATATTTTTGGTTGGGGCCATCACATTTGCAAAAAACAGAATTGGGAAGACCATATTGCTTTTAGGCCTACTGGTTCTGGGTTTCTTATTATTCAATTTTATCCTTTTTGCAATATTTAACCATAGTTATGGAGTCTTTTCAGGTGAGACCATAGGTTCTGAAGCAATTGATAAAGCCGGTGAAGATCTTTCTGTAATGGGCAAATGGTTCTATAGCTTACTGTTTGGCCCTATAATGCTTGCAGTAGCCTATTTTAAAATGACTGAAAAGGAGGTATAAATATGGATTTTGATAATGGCAAACCTATTTACCTACAGATTGTGGATTTTTTCTACGAAAACATTCTGATAAAACGTTGGAAAGAAGATGAGCGAATTCCCTCTGTGCGGGAAGTTGCAATGATGGTAGAAGTAAACCCGAACACGGCAATACGCGCCTTTAATCATTTACAAGATTTAGAAGTGATTTATAACAAAAGAGGGATTGGATACTTTGTGTCTGAAAATGGTTATGCAAAGGTATTGGACATTAAAAGAAAGGAGTTTATGCAGCACATGTTACCGGATGTTTTTAAAAAAATGATCCTTTTAAATATCTCATTTGATGACTTGAAAAACACATACAACCAACAAGAAAATGAAAAAAAGTAATCTGATTTTATTGAGTGCATTGGGTGCTTTGCTCTTTTTTTCTTTAGCATTCCAACTGTCAGTTCATAGTTATGTTAGAGAAGGAGATGCCAACAAAGTTCCGGCAAGAATGGTTTCCGAAAATAGATTGGTATCCAGTTTTAATAGTATTTCGATTGATAGTCGTATTAAAGTCCTTTATCAACAAAAGGAAACACCCAGCCTAACTATTGAGGCGCCAAATCATCTTATTGATTCTATACATACATCTGTACTGAACGAAGAACTAATAATAGAAATAACCAAATCCCTAAAAAAGAAAGACAGCATAACCATTCGTATTGACAATCCAGAACTCACATCATTAAGTCTGGGTGGCAAAGCACATTTTAAAACCTTAGGGAAGGTATCTGGAGAAAAATTAAATCTAATGTTTTCTGATGAAAGTTCGGGAGACTTAGAATTATCCTATAACCTTTTGAAGCATAAAAACACATCAACCGGAATAGTAAACATTAAAGGAAAAATCAATCAAGTTGAGTTCAGCAACAAAAAGAAAGAAGAATAATATAATCAATAAGCGAACAATCATCATCATCAATCATCATCAATCAAAAAACGAACAACCATGAAATCAACCACAAATCAAAATTCGAGCAATCCCATTCCTAAAAATCCGTCTAAGTTCAGACTGATACTCATGCGAGGTCTTTATTTACTCACTTTTATTGGGCTTGCTTTTCAGGCATGGGAATACATACTTTTTCCTAACGAGCCTTTAGACTACATTACTGGTGTTGCTTTTAGTTTTTGGGCTTCTTATGCTACTTTAATGGGTATTGGCATTCGATATCCGTTAAAAATGTTACCACTGCTTTTCTTGCAACTGGCATATAAAGCAACTTGGGCTTTAGGCATTTATTTGCCCATGAAAAAGGCATCATTGGTAACACCTGAAGCGGAATCCTTCTTTTGGATATGCATTGTAGCCGTTATTCTAGACATTATTGTTATTCCATGGAGGTATGTCTTTGACCATTACATTATCCCCTTTTTTAAATTAAGAACAGCTACAGTTTAGGGAACTGAGTTTATTCATCAATCATAATCAAAAATCAAATAGTCATGAAACAAAGAACAAGCGTCCACTCAGATGCTGGAATATTAGCACATAAATCAAAACTGTTGCCTTCAGTACTAATCGGTCTCTTAATCTTGATCACAGGAATAGCCTTGAGTATTTCCAACAAGAGAAAAAAGGACACAGAATTTGCATATAAAGAGACAAGAAAAGCTTTGGCTTTTTTGACATTAAATTTTAATAGAGGAGTCGAAAAAATGGCATATTTAGAAGAATTTGAATGTGCAAAAAAGAAAATTTACAACTACTAACAAAAGAAAAATCATCAATCAAAAAACGAACAATCATGGAATCAAATCAAAAAACAGGCAGAACTATTGGTTTTCTATTACTTCTAATAATGGCATTGGGAATCCCTTCGGTAGTGTTGAGAGGATTGTCCACTTCAATGGTAGCATCTTCTGACTTTTTAAATGAAATTTTTCAAAATTCTTTTCAAATGCGAATTGCTGTTCTTTTAGATATACTTACAAGTGCACTTTGGTTAGTGATAGCCATAATACTTTTCCCTGCCATAAAAAAGTATAAAAACAGCTTTGCCTTATGGTTTTTTGGTATCTGGCTAGTACAATTCGCAGTTATTGTATTCAGCAATATTACTCATCTGAGCTTATTATCTTTAACCAATGAATTTGTGAGTACAGGAGCAACCGACACTGAGCTTTTTTCCACTCTTGGACTACTGAAAATTGAAGAGTATTTCTGGGCTCACTTTATGAGTCTAATGCTCTACGCATCAGCGGCCTTTTCCCTTTACTATTTTTTATTCCAAACAAAGCTTGTCCCTCGGTTTTTGTCAGCATGGGGTATGGTAGCAATCTCTTTGGTCTTCATTGCATCTTGGTTAAATATTTTTGATATAAATCCCAGTTTCTACTTCTTTTCTCAAAACGGGATCCATATGATTGCCTTTATGGGATGGCTTATCGCCAAGGGTTTCAATACAACTCAAAATATTCCCAAAACGCAATAATCACTTTTTCATCAATCAAAAACGAATAATCATGATTACAAAAACAAATGAAATCAAGGTCGTCAAACCAGATAGCACATGGCAATCCAAAGTATTGAATGCTTCCGCACAACTATGGTTTATAATTGCAGTATTAGGTATGTGGATTTTTGCCTTTTATGTTGCTTCCTTTTATGGGGGAGCTGCCATTGATAATGACTTTATGAAATGGAACCGTGTGCTGCCCCACGGATACATTGAAGGGGAAAGTATGGGTAATCTGGCTGTTGCCATCCACTTATTATTTGCAGTCATTGTTATGGTGGGAGGGCCAATTCAGTTTATTCCGCAGCTAAGAAAACATGCACCTTCATTGCACCGCTGGAACGGTCGTTTTTATATATCTGCTGCTTTTATAATAAGTTTAAGCGGAGTGTATATGGTAATCTCCAAAGGAACAATAAGTGGTCTTATTGGTGATATTAGTGTGAGCATCAACGGAATCTTAATTATGATTTTTACATATCTGGCAATACGAAATGCCATTAAAAGAAAAATAGATGTCCACAGACGGTGGGCCCTTAGGTTATTTCTTGCAATGGCGGGAGTTTGGTTCTTTAGAATTGGCCTCATGTTTTGGCTATTTGTAAATAAAGGGCCTGTAGGTTTTGACCCGGAAACATTTAGAGGCCCGTTCCTAGTTTTCTTAGGGTTTGGTCAATACTTAATCCCTCTTGCCATACTTGAGCTTTATTTTCTAGTTCAAAAAAAGAAAACTAAAACAACACAAATTTTAATGTCTGCAGGATTGTTAATGCTTACAGCCATTACTGCAGTTGGCATTTTTGCTGCTACCATGAGCATGTGGCTACCTAGAATAGGGTGAAACCATTGTCTAATTTTACAACAAAGCAAATTCAATGCATTTTATCTAATATTTTGCACTTTACCACGCTAAACTAATATCTTATAAAAATGGTTTCCTACTTTTGCCAATAGCGAGTTTAAGAGCATAATAACCCATGAAAAAGAGTTTGACCAAAAAAATTAGTGTATTAGTAGTCATTTTGATTTCTTCTATGGCATGTAGTCCAGAAGATGGAACTGACGGTACAAATGGAACCAATGGAACCAACGGCACGGATGGTCTAAACAGCTTAATCACTACGCTTATTGAACAACCTGGAAGTAATTGTACCAATGGAGGGTTTAAAATAGAGGCGGGTTTAGATTTAAATGATAATGGAGTGTTAGAGGCTTCTGAAGTGGGCACATCTGAGTTTCTTTGTAATGCAGATACCGCGGGGCTTTCCTATTTATCATATGTTTCATTGATAAATCAGACCGGTACAAATGACCCACAAAGTTCCGTACTGGAAAATACCCTTGGGTTAAATATTGTTTGGACAAGAGAATCTCAAGGAAAATATGTTGGTGCATTGGATAGCACAATTGATATTGGAAAAACAGTAATCTTTTATACAACGCCTACTACCCATACAGGAGTAAGAGGTGAAATTGTAGGGAACAATCAAGTACGAATAGAATTACAAAATGGTATTAATGCCTTTGCGGATGATTTTACCAATTTATCATTTGAGCTAAGAGAATACGAATAAAAATACTTTCTGTTTGATGCTTTATAATTCATATTCTTTAATTCTTATACCGAGTAGATAACTTTTTGGCAAGTAGGTAATGAAAAAAACAATTTTATTTAACACATCCATATTCTTTCTTTTTAGCATTTTCGCTTTTGGGCAAAACTCCTTTCCTGCATCAGGGAATGTAGGTGTTGGCACCCTAACTCCTGAATATGATTTAGAAGTAATTGGTTCAATCAATGCAACCGAACTTCTTGTTAACGGAACTCCAATTGAGGGGCCTGTATGGAGCTTAAATGGGAACGATTCCTTCTATAATGCTGGAAATGTTGGAATAGGAACCAACACCCCCGGTTTTACTTTGGATGTGGATGGATCCCTAAATGCTACCAGTATCTTTTTGAACGGGGCATCAGTCCAAAATTCCCAATGGACTACCACAGGAAATGATGTTTCCTATAGTTCTGGAAACGTGGGCATAGGCATAGCAACCGTTCCTACGGGGTATTCCTTAGCTGTAGTTGGAAGTATAATTACTGAGGGAGTCACAGTGAAACTACAAAGCGATGGATGGCCAGATTTTGTATTTGAAAAAGACTATCTGTTACCAAGCCTTCAGAAGGTTGAAAACTATATCCAAAGAAATGGTCATCTTCCAAATATACCTAGTGCATCGGAAATTGGTAAGAACGGAATTCATTTAGGAGAAATGGATGCTAAACTACTTCAAAAAATAGAAGAGTTAACTCTTTACACCATTCAGCAACAAAAGGAAATTGATAGCCTAAAAAATGCTAGTCAAGCGCTAATTGAGCAAAACGAATTGGTTAAAACTCTTACGGAACGAATAGAAAGGGTAGAGAAATCCTTAAAAAAATAGGTCGTTAAATCCTCTTGTTGTCCTTTCAGGAAAGATAATATACCCACAATTTTCGTTATACAGATAGGGTTTGAAACATTTTCAGCCCTAACATTCCCAATACTCTGTTCTTCAAAATAATAAAGCTGTTCAAAATCCAACTGAAGGGGTTGTGTTTTCGATAAACGGTATACTTCACAACCTTCTATTTCGTTATAAATCAGAAATCTACTGGTTTATGAAAAAGAAACTCTTTTTAATAGCGTTGTTTTTATTATTCATAATATTTGGGTGTTCAACAGATAGCGTAGAGCCTTTTGCATCGGATGAGGAATCACCTGAAGAAGTAGAAGAAGGGACCAATACAAATCCAGATGACGCTAACAACTCCTTTATAACGGATAGTTTTGATGGAACGGGGGATTTGGTTGATTATGTTGTAAATAATGCATCAGCATTACCACAAGTGGGTAGAGTAGATGGAAGATATAGGGCTGAGTTAACAGACAATACTAATGACGTAACACTCCATTTTAACAATGATCAGGGAAGACTGGATGCAAAACTGATGACTTTTCCATTTGAGTTCATTGCTAGAAATATTGGTATTGGCACTTTGGACGACTCTCAAATTGCACCGAGCCCCATGAATTCTCTTTACGTATTTTCTGGAGTTCAAATTCATGTGGAAAGTTTAGATTCATTTAACTCGGCACATGTAGTTGTTGGTCATAGGGGTAATACCTATTTCACCATTGAAGGCAAAAATACAGTTGATGGCAACTCTTCTGTCAATGATATTGGTGCCAACACTGTTCCAGATGGTAGAGCAGATATTAGAATAGTTGGTAATCAACAACAAACTATAACAGTGTATTGGCAAACTCCAAACCTAGACTACGAAACAACAGCAGATAACTGGCAGCTCTACAATGAAACAGGAGCATTACCTGGCACCGCACCCACTTTTGGAAGCAATGTATATGTAGGACTTATAACCTACGCATTTGGCTCAAATGGAATCCCTTTCGTTGGCACTTGTGATGCAGTGCAAATGACACAACAATAAACACCATTACTTGCTCAAATACATCTTTCTTCGAGAATACAAGTTGTAGAATTCATCATCCTTCAAACTATCTATGAATAGAATGCTTTCTCCGGTACTCTTCATTTCTGGTCCAAGGTTTTTATTCACATTTGGAAATTTATTGAAAGAAAAAACGGGTTGTTTTATAGCATATCCATCCAAATGTGGCTTAAAGTCAAAATCCTTGATTTTTTTCTCTCCCAACATCACCTTTGTTGCAAAATTCACATAAGGCTCTCCATATGCCTTTGCAATAAACGGCACTGTACGAGAAGCCCTTGGGTTTGCTTCAATGATGTAAACCATATCGTCTTTAATGGCAAATTGAATGTTGATTAACCCAACAGTATTCAATTCCAAAGCAATTTTACGTGTATGGTCTTTAATTTGTTGCATTACAAACTCTCCTAGATTAAATGGCGGCAACGTGGCATTTGAGTCTCCTGAATGTATCCCGCACGGCTCAATATGCTCCATTATACCAATGATATACACATCTTCTCCATCACATATTGCATCTGCCTCTGCCTCTATAGCACCATCTAAATAATGATCTAGAAGCAACTTATTGTTTGGGATTTTACCTAGCAAATCAATAACATGGGCTTCTAGCTCTTCTTTATTGATAACAATTTTCATTCCCTGTCCCCCCAAAACATATGAAGGTCTTACCAATAATGGGAAATTTAACTCATCTGCAAGTTCCAAAGCTTCATCCGCAGTTTCTGCAACACCAAATCTTGGATAAGGAATATTGTTTTCCTTTAATAGGGTTGAGAAACTTCCTCTATCCTCAGCTAAATCCAAGGATTTAAAAGTCGTACCGATGATATTAATACCGTATTTATCCAACTTTTCAGCTAGCTTTAGAGCAGTTTGGCCTCCCAATTGAACAATTACCCCCTCAGGTTTTTCATGACGAATAATATCATAAATATGCTCCCAGAACACAGGTTCAAAATAAAGTTTATCCGCCGTATCAAAATCGGTTGAAACGGTTTCTGGATTACAGTTGATCATTATCGTCTCATATCCGCATTCTGCAGCAGCTAAAACCCCATGAACGCAACAATAATCAAATTCTATACCCTGCCCTATTCTATTGGGTCCAGAACCAAGTACGACAATTTTTTTCTTATCGGTAACTTCACTGTCATTAGCAACATACCTAGTGCCGTCCGCTGTTTCTATTTCTTCTTCAAAAGTCGAGTAATAATAGGGTGTCATAGCCTTAAATTCCGCGGCACAAGTGTCCACCAACTTATATACTCTATTGATTCCCAGATTTGTACGCTTGCTATGAACTTCACTTTCATAACAGTCCAGCATATGTGCTATTTGCCTGTCTGCAAAGCCTTTTTGTTTGGCTTCCAACAAAAGTGTTTTTGGTAAGCTTTCTATGGTGTATTTTGAAATTTCCTGTTCAAGAAAATGCAATTCCTCATATTGCTTTAAGAACCACATATCAATTTTAGTAATCTCATGGATTCTTTTGAGAGAAATACCCAATTGAATAGCATCATAAATAACAAACACCCTGTCCCAACTTGGAACTTTTAATTTGTGCATTATTTTATCATAATCCGTATAACCTTTTCCATCAGCGCCCAGACCGTTACGTCTAATTTCTAATGATTGGGTTGCCTTATGCAAAGCTTCTTGAAAGGAACGACCAATACCCATCACCTCTCCTACTGATTTCATCTGAAGTCCCAATGTTCTATCCGAACCTTCAAATTTGTCAAAGTTCCATCTCGGAATCTTTACAATAACATAATCCAAAGTAGGCTCAAATAAAGCTGATGTGGATTTTGTAATTTGGTTTTTCAGTTCATTCAAATTATACCCGATGGCCAATTTCGCTGCAATTTTTGCAATCGGATATCCAGTAGCTTTTGAAGCTAAGGCAGATGATCGAGAAACCCTTGGATTAATTTCAATAGCAATAATATCTTCTTTTTCATCTGGGCTTACGGCAAATTGTACATTACAACCTCCAGCAAAATCACCAATACTGCGCATCATATGGATTGCCATATCTCGCATACGTTGATAAGTACGGTCTGAAAGAGTCATTGCTGGGGCAACAGTTATGGAATCTCCAGTATGGATTCCCATTGGGTCCATATTTTCTATGGCACAGATAATAACTACGTTGTCATTTTTATCCCTAAGCAATTCCAATTCATATTCTTTCCACCCCATCAAAGCCTTGTCTATCATCACTTCGTGAATAGGTGAAACTTCCAGCCCATGACTTAACAGGTCATCAAAATCTTCAGGCTCATATACAATAGAAGCTCCTGCCCCACCAAGCGTAAATGAAGCTCTAATAACTAGCGGAAATCCAAATTCTTGTGCAATTTCTTTTCCTTTTAAAAATGAGGTTGCTGTAGCTTGCGGTGCCATGCCAACACCTATTTTAAGCATTAATTCGCGGAACTTTTCCCTATCCTCCGTAATATTAATGGCATCAATATCCACACCAATAATTTCAACACCAAAATCCTCCCAAATCCCCTTCTCATCAGTTTCAATACATAAATTCAAAGCTGTTTGCCCTCCCATAGTTGGCAAGACTGCGTCAATGTTAGGGTGCTTTTTTAAAATATCTATAATTGATTTTGTAGTCAACGGTTTTAGATACACATGATCAGCCATCGTTGGGTCTGTCATAATGGTAGCTGGGTTACTATTGATCAGGATAGTTTCAATTCCATCTTCGCGAAGTGAACGAAGCGCTTGGGAACCAGCATAATCAAACTCACATGCCTGGCCTATGATAATAGGACCAGAACCAATAATCAAAATGGATTTAAGATCGTCTCTTTTTGGCATTCTTAATAGGGTTACTCGTTGTTAAAAATTTAAAAATAGGTCAAAAAAAAGGTGCTAAACTTGAAAAGTAGCACCTTTAATTAAAAGTTATTGACAGTCATTATTTTTTATGTCTTGGCTCAGAGGAAACAGTCAGTTTTTTTCTTCCTTTTGCTCTCCTTCTCGCAAGAACTTTTCTTCCATTGGCAGTCGCCATGCGTTCTCTAAAACCATGTTTATTTCTTCTCTTCCTTTTTGACGGCTGATATGTTCTTTTCATTTCTGAACTCTTTTATTGGATTTTTCTAGAAAGAAAATCAAAATCTTCTTCTAAAATTCTGGGCGCAAATATACGAAGAGTTTTTACTTTGGCAAGCACTAAAAGAAAATATTTAAATTAGTTTTTAGTACTTTTGCTTCCTCTTAAATTAAGGCAAAATTCCAACTAAATATGTTCAACAAAAATATAAAACTTGTTATAGCCGTACTAATCATTGCATATGCCATCTATCAGTTCATTGAAGGGTATATAGGTAATGGTGTGGCATTGATTTTTCTTTCTCTTGTATTCATTTTCCTTTATTTTAGAAATGAACTGATTCTTATGTCATTCTTAAGAATGCGTAAACAAGATATGGAAGGAACCCAAAAATGGTTGAGTAAAATAAAAAATCCTGAATCTGCCCTAATAAAAAAGCAACAAGGCTACTACAATTATTTGCACGGCATCATTTACTCCCAAAAGAATCTTACTCAAGCAGAAAAGTACTTTAAAAAAGCCCTGAAGTTAGGTTTGACCATGGATTATGATGTTGCCATGGCTAAATTAAGCCTTGCCGGCATTTCCATGCAAAAACGAAGAAAGCGTGAAGCTACCCAGCTTTTGCAGGAAGCAAAGAAGTTGGATAAAAACAATATGCTTACCGAACAGATTAAAATGATGCAACAGCAGATGAAGAAAATCTAAGCTTTCACTTGCTTCTTTTCGATTGTTATCTCTTCTTTAAATGTTAAGTTCCCTATATGTCAAATTGATGGATATACCCATCAAGTCAACCTAGCATTTCAAAATAAAATCCTTTAACTTCACTTAGCTTATCGTTGGCAATAATTTCAATTTAGTCTAACACTACTATAAATATAATTGAAATAGAAAAAATATGATATTGAATTCAATAGTTTATATACATATATTGAACTAGAATATTTTCGAAAGATTATGACAATAGATGTGTATGATTTTTTCAAAAAGCATCCCAAATTCAATAAGCATATTGGAAATGACTTTCTTTTGGTGGAATATAAATGTCCATTAAATGTTGAAAAATTTCAACTATGGACTAAATCTCACTTAATCACATACGTTATTAACGGTCGTAAAGATTGGATAACTCCTAAACAAACCTATGGTCTTACTGCAGGTGATACACTATTTGTTAAAAAAGGGGTGTATGCTACAAAGCAATATCTTGAAGAAGACTATTGCGTTATGCTCTTTTTTATGAATGATGAGTTCATCAGAAAATTTACTTTGCAAAATCATTTATCATCAAAAGCTTCTCAAGACAAAGTTACAGAAGATGGTATATTAAAAATTAAGACCAACAGTTCGTTCCAGATTTTAATACAGAGTATTTTACAATATCTGACAATGAATGAAGCTATTCCGGCTGAACTTGTGGAGCTAAAATTCAAAGAATTGATTTACAATATCACCCTTAATAAAAACAATAGCGCATTTAAAAATTTATTGCTCGAGATCTCAAATCAAAAGAAGGCTAGTATTGAAAATATTATGAATGCTAACTTTCAATATGATCTTCCAATCGAAGCTTTTGCAAAACTATCAGGGCGAAGTCTTTCAAGTTTTAAGAGAGATTTCAAAAAGTGTTTTGAAACCTCACCATCAAAGTGGCTCATTAATAGAAGACTTACCTACAGTAAAATGCTACTCATTAACACCCAATTGAACATCAATGAAATTTGTTATGATAGTGGATTTAAGAATACATCTCATTTTATTCGAGCCTTTAAAGAAAAATACAAGTTGCCCCCAAATCAGTTTAGGAAACTAAATGCTAGTTCATAGGTTACTTTTGAGCTTTAGAGAATATTTTTAGGACAGCTCAGCAAATTTGTAGTCGCTTATTTAATTGAATTTTGAGTCATTATTAATTCAACTAAATATTATGAAACAACTATTCATGTTCGCCTACTCAATTATCTGTTATTGTATTGGCTTTGCTTCTCTATTATTTTGGATTTTATCGATAAGTCATTTGATTCCGGAAATATCAATCGACAGAAATCCTGAAGTCCCATTTTATTATGCGCTTTTAAAAAATCTTGCACTTGTATTACTTTTTGCAGTACCGCATAGCGTAATGGCTAGAAAATCATTTAAAAATTGGATTACTAAAGTTCTTCCAAGACCCGTAGAAAGAAGTACCTATGTACTACAAGCAGGTATTTTGCTCTTTGTTCTTATATGGAACTGGGAACCAATTGGTGGTAACATATGGACAATTGAAGAAGGAAGCATTCTATTTTATACTATGTACGTTTTATTTTTTTTAGGTTGGGTAATTTTATTTGTAAGTACTTTTCTAATCAATCATTTTGATTTATTTGGTCTACGACAAACCTATTTAGAACTATTAAATAAACCATATACTGAATTAGAATTTAAAGTGGTTTCATTTTATAAATATACAAGGCATCCGTTGTACTTAGGTGGCATTATGGGACTATGGTTTACACCAGTGATGTCAGCAACACATTTAGTATTCGCCGTTCTTTTGACTTTGTATTTCTTCATTGGAGCTCTATATGAAGAAAAAGATTTAAAGGAAAATTTTAAATCTAAATATTTAGCATATATGAAGAAAACACCTATGATGATACCTTTTACAAAAAGAAAAACTGATTGATTAAAAAACTATTGCCAACAATGCCTGTAGCAAATAGGGCATAAAGTGTTAAATTTAAATGCTTGGGCGTGTTTGCCAAGTCCGCCAAATCTTTTGGATTTGTCATTTGATATAAAAAAGAAAAATACAAAACAAAAAGCTCCGACTACCAGCGCAGACGGAAACGATGCCAGCACATCAACTCGCCCGCTGCTATCGCAGACGGCGTACCTGCCCTACTTGCCATAGCCGAACCGATAAGTGAAATCTCAAAAAAATCTTTGCTTTTTCAAAACCAAATGGTCAGGTAAAACTATTGACCTGCGTTGGTGCTGCGGTAATACCCTTTGTTAGGGATTTCAACAACATACTTTTTACCAGAGCTATTGTTCAAGTGAGGTTCACGCAACCAAGGGTTATGCCTCTTTAAAATTTTATAATTGATTTCATACTCCTTAGCAAAGTCTGCCCAACTGGCAACTGGTTCATCAATTTCAACTGTAAATGTGGGGACTGCTTTATAGAAATCATCTTTCTCTACATCAAAACCATATTTATCAGGGTTAGAGAGGATTTCCTTAAGTGCCAAAATCCTAAAAACATAGCGCCCTGTTTCCTGACCTAACAAAAGGTCATAGTAGTTATCTACTTTTTGAATGTTCATATATTTTCTAACCCCGCCCGGACCAGCATTATATGTTGCAGCAGTAAGCGTCCATGTGCCAAAACGTTTTTTCCATTTGTTAATGTAATCGCAGGCCGCTTGCGTAGACTTTCTAATATGATACCGCTCGTCAACATTGGCATTTACCTCTAAACCATATTCTTTGGCAGTCGCTCTCATAAAGTGCCACATCCCTGCTGCACCTTTGGGTGAAGCAACGTCTATCAATGCGCTTTCAGCAACGGCCAAATATTTAAAATCGTCTGGGACTCCATTTTTTGCCAGAATTGGCTCTATAATAGGAAAATATTTATTGGCACGTTTCATTAACAGCAACGCATTGGATTGCCAATAGGTGTTCACCAAAAATTCCCGGTCTACCCTTTCCATGATTTCCGGGTCTTCAAAAGGTACTGGCTCTCCTGCAAAATTTAAATCCTGCGGAATCTCAATTGCACTTATTTTATATCCGTCAGAAGCAGTTTTTTTAGCATCAACAACTTCTGTTTTTTCCATTTTATCTTCTGGAGCAGATTGTACGGCGAAAATAAGACTGCCGACAACTACCACTAATCCAATAACCGCTAATATATTTTTAATGTGTTTCATGCTATCACTTCTATGTGTTACGTAAAGATACTATATAGAACTTCCTTCTTCTAAAATAATTGCAGACAGGTTCTCATTAAACCACTTAGCGCGATGAATTATCATGGCATGGGTTCCATTTTTAACTGGAATACAATCTCTAATGTTCGCTATTGGAAATACAGCATCTTTTTCACCTTGAATATGGACAAGGTTCTTTGGCGGGATGGTTTGTTCCCAGCCTACAATATTGTCAATGGCCCAATCTATATAATATTTATCTCTAACGGAAAGGTACTTTTCATAGAGTTCTAGTCGCTTGGTAACCGTTTCGCCAAAGGCATATTTGGCTAAAAGCTCCACATTGTTTACTAAACCAGTGGGCAATAATTTGTGGACTTTGGTGTACTTGGCAAAAATCATCCTTTTAGGTAGTTCGCTGCTTTTTTTAACACAGGAGACCGCTATAATTTTGGATACTTTAATATGCTTTGCTATTTCTTGGGCCAAGAGGCCTCCAAACGATACTCCGAGCAATACCGGGTTCTCATGAACAATGTTCAGAGCCATTTCTTTGGCATATGCTTCAAAGGTCATTCCTTTTTTAGGAATAAACCATTCTAATTTATGCGTTACAAAAGTTTCAGAAGGCAATTTAATTCCATCAAATATCGATGAGTTGGCAGCCATTCCTGGTATAAGGTATACATGTATTTTGTTGTCGGGCATTTCTCACCAAATATCTATTAGGCTAGGAAATTAACTAATTTTTGACTAATTTTGTAACCCTTTTGCAATTAGCCCCACTTAATATCACATATGCAATTTAAATGGGATCAACAGAATTACCACTTCGGTAATTAGACAGTGTCAATTTTAAAATAATTCTATATGACAGAAATGGAAGTTAATGACAATAGTTTCTTGCGCCAATTTGAAACTAAGTTGGATGGGCATTTAGCTAAAATTGAGTATTCTTCACAAGAGCGTAAAGTATTTTTAACCAAACTTGTAATTCCTGAAGAGATTACACAAGAAGGCTTTAAAGAAACTTTTATCAAAGCCGTTTTACATCAGATACAAGAGAAAAACTTGAGGGTTGTTCCTACTAGCCCACACATTGCAGGTTTTTTAAGAAAGAACAGACAGTACAAGGAGATGCTCCCCGTGGGAATACGCATCTAATTAAAAAGTAAAAAGAACTAAAAACCTCTCATTCGAGAGGTTTTTTTTATGCCAAAACTTTATCTGAAACAAACTCGAAACGGACCAATCCATCTTCATCTATCTTGGTTAGTTCCACTTCATGCAGTGTGTTAATCAATTCTGGATTCCAAGGAGCCTTTACTTTTACATAGTTTTCAGTAAAACCGTGAATGTAACCTGACTTGTTTTCTCCTTCAAATAAAACCGTGCGCACACTCCCTATCTGACTCTCATAAAATGCTCTTCGTTTTTTTACCGAAAGTCCACGCAACATTTTACTTCGTTTACTTCTGATATTTTTTTGAACCACGTTTTCCATTTCTGCTGCTAAGGTATTATCCCTTTCAGAATAGGTGAATACGTGTAAATAGGAAATATCCAGTTCGTTTAGGAAATGATAGGTTTCCAAGAAGTGCTCATCTGTTTCACCAGGGAAACCAACAATAACATCCACTCCAATGCAAGCTTGTGGCATGGCTTGCTTAATTCGATTTACCCTATCAATGTATAGATTGGATAAGTACCTGCGCCGCATCAATTTTAAAATATCGTCACTACCACTCTGCAAGGGAATATGAAAATGAGGCACAAATGAATTGCTCTTGGAAACAAAATCAATTGTCTCGTTTTTTAAAAGATTAGGCTCAATAGATGATATTCTTAAACGATGTATTCCGTCTATTTCATCCAAAGCCTTGACCAAATCCAAAAAGGTATGCTCGTGTTTTTTATTTCCAAACTCTCCCTTACCGTAATCTCCAATATTGACCCCGGTTAGTACAATTTCTTTAATGTCTTTGGAAGCAATTTCAGCAGCATTATTCAGTACATTCTGTAAAGTATCACTACGAGAAATACCTCTGGCCAATGGGATGGTACAATACGTACATTTATAGTCGCACCCATCCTGAACCTTTAAAAAAGCTCTGGTCCTGTCTCCAATGGCATAGCTTCCCACATAAAAATCTGCATCTTCAATTTCACATGAATGTACCTCTCCCCTATCATTTTTAGTTAAATCATTAAGGTAGTCGGTAATCTTAAATTTTTCCGTTGCTCCCAGCACTAAATCCACACCATCTACAGCAGCTAATTGCTCTGGTTTTAGTTGTGCGTAGCAGCCAACGGCGGCTACAAAAGCATCTGAATTGCTTTTTTGAGCTTGTTTTACAATAGTTTTAAAACGTTTATCGGCATTTTCAGTGACCGAGCACGTATTGATGACGTAGATATCCGCCTTTTCAGAAAAGTCAACACGGTCAAAACCCTCACCTTCAAAACTTCTAGCAATGGTAGAGGTCTCAGAGAAATTAAGTTTGCACCCAAGTGTATAAAAGGCAACTTTTTTGTTCATGAGTAAACCCTTGATTTTAAGGGCTGCAAAGTTACTAAATTGATTTGATTTTTGGTTATTGGCCGGTCTTGCAAATAAGCCATCCCCTAAATGTTAGTGACAATAAAAATCAATTCTTGTCCAATTATTTGGATTGAGTTCGTCATATAGTTAAAATAAATAAATCATCTTGAGAACAAATGGCAAATATTAGACACAACCTAACAATTAACGCATCTGTGAAACAAGTGTATGATGCAATTACAATGGAGGATGGACTAAAGGGCTGGTGGACGAGTCAAACAACAGCAAAACCAGAAGAAGGAAGCATAAATCATTTTAAATTTGGAGACGAATATTTCAACAAAATGAAAATTTCAAAACTGAATTCACCAAGTGAAGTCTATTGGGAATGTGTAGATGGAGATAAGGAGTGGATTGGGACTAATTTATCTTTTGAATTGGAAGAAAAAGAGGGCATTACTTTTCTCAAGTTTTCTCATTTAAATTGGGCAGAAGAAAGTGAATTCTTTGGGTTTTGCAATCATCATTGGGGTAGATTTTTGGATAGCCTTAAGGCATTATGTGAAACTGGAGAAGGACAACCATTTGCGGAATAAACCTCAAATACCAAGATTAATGTTACAATTTATGCTGAACTTGTTTTAGTATTAAATCGAAGCCATATCTTAAACGTTATAAATACAGCTTAAAACTTGATTCACTCTGCTGATGTTAACAGAGTGAATAAATATCTAATCAGGTAACTACTCTAAAATGTGCCCCACAGATTGGTTCATGATAGTTCCGGTCATATGGCTTGCTAGTTCAGATGCTGCTAAAACTACAACGTTTGCCGTATTTTCTGTGGAAGGAAGTTTTTTCATGGCCGTTTTGTTTTCCACTATAAATTGCTGCATTTCATCTCTGCTTATTCCCATATTTAAACCCATGGTAGTGAAGGTATAATCAATTGTAGGGGAATCCGGCATTGCCTCCGTTCTTACGCCAATTACCCTTACTCCCTCTGGTCCCCATTCGTTTGCCAGACTTTTCAACAACCCTTCCGTAGCGGCATGAGATGCCGTTAAGGCAGGGCTCCACGGAGAGCCTACTTTAGCTAAAGTAGAAGTGATGAAAATAATAACTCCTTGTCCTTGTTTGGACATAATTGGGTAAGCGGCTTTTGCGGTAAGAAACTGGCAAGCTGTTGTAGATTTCAAAGGCATCATAAACTGCTCTAACGACACTTCCATTGCGGGCTTTCCATGATTATATTCAGCAGGGTTTGAAGCACTTAAATTAATGACAATATCAACATTTATATCCTCCTTTTTAAACCAATCAAAATACTGTAAAACAGCTTCCTCGTCCAAAGTATCTAGCTTTCGCACTTGGCCCAATTCCGATTCTTCTACAATACCATCTACGTTAATGTCAGACATATAAACAGTAGCTCCCTGCATTTTTAATGCTTTTGATACTTGTAGCCCTGTAGCTCCCTTAGCTCCAAAAACGAGTGCATTCTTGTTCTTTAATAATTGATTATTCATATTTTGAGTTTTAATTTTTAGTATTAGCTACCAAATTTGGAGTTCCAGTTCCTGTTTCTAAATATTGCTTAAGGCTATTAACTATAAAATGTGTCCAGCCTGCATCACAAATTTCATAACAATTTAAACTTGGGGTTAGTCCTTTGTGGGTAAATGAAACTTCAATCATATCATCACTTAAAACTTTAAAAACAAAAGATATTTTGCTATTCAACCACTCTTCTTTTATATTTTTAAGACCTGAAAATGAATGGTTTGCATGAATACACCTCCAAGCGACATGGCTAAATTCTTCCAACTCTGAAACTACAAAACGCCATTCTGTATCTTCTTCAAAAAAGACAGAAAACTCATGCCCAATTTCATTAGCTGTTTTATTATCTACGTTTCCCCACCATTTGTTCACTTCAGTCGTTATTGCTTTAAATGCTTTTTCTTTTGATGCTTTGACTCTAATTGTTTTTTTTAAATCCATATGTATTAGTATTAATTTTATTGTCCAAAATATTCTGGTGCTAAACTTATCCAGCCTTGAGTAGTATTTTTATAAAGTCTTTTGTGCTCTTCATAATCCTTGGAATTATAGAACTCTTGAGCCTTCTCAACAGATTCAAACTCTATAACTACGACCACCTCTAACGGATTGCCATGTAAGGTTTTAGATTTTGGTGTTGCCACTAAGAATTTCCCATTAAACTTTTCCAGTATTCCATTTATCGTTTTTACAGGTGGAACATAATTCTCCTTATCTATTACAGTATAATTTTCAATTAGATAACCTCTGTTCATCAATGTGAATTTTAATGTATATTTGACTAGTTGCAAAAAACAACTGCTCAAATATATTAAACTAATTTTATTTTGCAACTAGTTTTAATATAAAACTTAATATGAAGGAATTGAAATCATCATGCCCTATAAATCAATATCTTGAAGTGTTTGGGGATAAATGGACCTTGTTAATAATAAGGGATATTATGTTTGACGGGAAACGATACTTTAATGAGATAAGAGAATCTGATGAAAAAATTGCCAGCAATATTTTAACAGACAGGCTTAATAAACTAGAGGAGTTAGGAATTGTTATTAAAACAAAAGATGCTAAGCACAAACAAAAAAACATATATACATTAACCAAAGTAGGTATTGATTTAATGCCTATTATGATAGCAATGTCTGAGTGGAGTTTAAATCATAGAAAAGTTTCTGAAAAAGATAGAGCACATGTATCAGAACTTATAAAAGGAGGTGAAGATTTACAGGACAAAATGAGCAAAGCCCTTTTAAAGGAGTTTGAAGCTGTTTCCGAAAATTAGATTATTTATTTACTTGAAAATTCTTCAATAATTCCTCCATTTTTTGGTCAACTCAAATACATGCTCTAGAATACGGGCTTCCTTATCGTCAAACTTCACCCCTCTGCGCTCCATCATTACTGCTGCTGCCTCAAAGGCTTTTTTTGGCATGTAAGTGCTAAAACCGGAAGCACCACCCCAACTAAAGCTGGGGACAAAGTTTCTTGGAAATCCAGGAACATAAATATTAGCGTTTACGCCAATTACGGTTCCTGTATTGAGCATGGTATTAATTGCCGTTTTGCTATGATCACCCATCATAAGTCCACAAAACTGTAGCCCTGTATGGTCAAATTTTTCTGTGGCATAGTTCCATATGCGTACTTTGGCATAATTGTTCTTTAAATTGGAGTTATTAGATCCCGCACCAATATTGCACCATTCCCCCAATACTGCATTTCCTAGGTAACCATCATGTCCCTTGCTAGAATATCCAAAAATCACAGAATTATTAATTTCTCCACAAACCTTTCCAGAAGGTCCAACAGTGGTAGGGCCATAAATCTTTGCTCCCATTTTTACAATGGCATTGTCACATAATGCAAAAGCTCCTCGGATAAGACATCCTTCCCAAATCTCTGCATTTTTACCTATATATATAGGGCCTTTAGTCGCATTTAAAATACTATGTTCTATAATTGCTCCTTCCTCCACGAACATATTTTCAGGACAGATTAATTTATTGGTACCTGAAATTGGAGCGCTTTTTCGACCTTTGGTAATTAAATCAAAGTCAGCCCGTAAAGCTTCCCCGTTCTTAGAAAAGATATCCCATGTCTGGTCTACAGTAAGTATTCCTCCTGCATAGTTTATAATTGTGTATTCTGAAAAGTCAATATTCTCTTTGGGGTTTTTGGTGCGATATGCTACCACTTTGTCCTCATAAAAAACAGCTTCTCCTTCTTTTAAAAAGGATATAGCTTCTAAAAGTTGTTGGCTAGGTAAATAAGATGAAGTAATTACAACATTATCCGCAGCTTCCTTCATTGGATATTTTTCCGATAAGTACTCCTCTGTCTTAAAGCTTACCGCTGTATTCAGATACTTTTCCCATTTTTCGCGAATGGTTAAAATTCCTATTCTAATTTCCGCGACAGGCCTTGTAAAAGTGAACGGAAGCAATGATTCTCTTTGGGGTCCATCAGAAAGTATATAGTTCATGGTTGTAGTTTGAATGGTGTAAAAATAAAAAACGCCTCTGACAATTATCAGAGGCGTTAAATATTATTAAGGGAAATTGCTTATTCTTCGCTTTTTTCCTCTTTACTGAATTTCTTGTATTTGTTCTTGAACTTATCAATTCTACCAGCAGTATCAACCAATTTGGTCTTACCTGTATAGTAAGGGTGAGAAGTTCTAGATATCTCCAATTTTACCAAAGGATACTCAACACCATCAACAGTGATATTCTCTTTTGCTTCCGCTGTAGATTTTGTAAGAAATACATCATCATTGGACATATCTTTAAAAGCTACCAATCTATAATTTTCTGGGTGTATACCTTTTCTCATCGTCTTAAAACTTAAATCTCAGAATTTCGAGGTGCAAATTTAATAATTTCTTTGATAATTCCAACCTAAATATCGTGAAAAAGAAAAAATATACCTTTGAGTGTAACAAAACTTTTATGTTACTCACTAACAAGCTACAATCAACAATAAATTTTTATATAAAATGGAAGAAAATCAACCAAAAACAGGAAAATTCTCCCTTAATTACGGATTAATCCTGGGAGGTATCAGTGTGATATTTGGAATCATGCTTTATACCCAAGACATGCACACTTCACAAAGCCCTGCACTTATGATCATCGGTGTTGTGCTAGCTGCAGTTATTACTTTTATTGGTATTTCTAACTTTAGAAAAGCAAATGAAGGTTTTTTGACCCTTAGCCAAGCTTTAAAAATTGGAGCTGGTATTGCTTTAATATCTGCAATTATTGCAATAATATACAACCTTGTTCTAGTAAACGTCATAGACCCAGATACACCTTCTAAAATTATGGATGCACGTCTAGGCCCAGCACTGGAAAGTGGAGAAATCACCCAAGAACAATTTGATGTACAAAAAGAACAGAGCATAAAGTTCTGGTGGATGGGATATCCTTTTCTTTTGATATTAAATATCTTAATAGGGCTCGTTTTAGGATTGGTTAGCGGTTTAATTCTGAAAAAAGCCAAACCCGCATACTAAGACAAAAAATACTATTTTTGAAGGGAATTCCAGAAATGAACAATGCAAATTTCCATTGTAATCCCTTTACTTAACGAGCAAGAATCACTTATAGAACTCCATGATTGGATTGCAAAAGTTATGCAGTCCAATCATTTTTTATATGAGGTCATTTTTATTGATGATGGCAGCACTGATGGTTCTTGGAAAACCATTGAGGAACTTTCCGTAAAAAACGACAATGTAAAAGGGATTCAATTTTTGAAAAATTTTGGGAAATCCCAGGCGTTGCATGCTGGCTTTAAAGCTGCTCAAGGTGATGTGGTCATTACTATGGATGCAGATTTGCAAGACAACCCAGAGGAAATACCAGAACTATATAAATTAATTAAAGAAGACGGTAACCATGTTGTTTCTGGATGGAAGAAGAAACGGTATGATTCCATTATCACCAAAAATATGCCCTCAAAACTCTTCAACTGGGCGGCTAGAAGAACATCTGGTGTAAAATTGAATGATTTTAACTGTGGACTTAAGGCATTTAAAAATGAGGTGGTGAAGAACATTGAGGTTTCGGGAGACATGCATCGTTACATTCCCGTGTTGGCCAAAAATGCTGGTTTTTCAAAAATCACGGAAAAAGTAGTGCAACATCAAGCAAGAAAATATGGGACTACCAAGTTTGGGGCTGAACGCTTCATCAATGGTTTTCTAGATTTGATTACCATCTGGTTTGTTTCAAAATTTGGGCGGCAACCCATGCATCTCTTCGGGGCCTTGGGCGTACTTATGTTTATAGTTGGCCTTGGGTTCTCTATTTATTTGGGTGTGGACAAATTGTTTCTGAATCCAACTGGGCGTTTAATTACACAACGACCACAATTCTATATTGCATTAATTGCAATGGTGATTGGAACACAGTTCTTCTTAGCTGGTTTTATAGGCGAGATTTTAGTGCGTTCCAGAAAAAACGATACCCGCTATACCATCTCCAACAAAATTAATATTTAGCAAGAATCAAATACAGATTCTTCGTATTTTTAAAAGCATAAAACTTAGCAACAACACATGGATTCCATTCTCTCGACCGCACAGACTTGGTTAACCGATTTTTTTGATTCAGAAACCAAAAAAGAAATTCAAAACCTTATCAAAAATGATACAGAGGAACTAAAAGAACGTTTCTACAAGGATTTGGAATTTGGCACGGGTGGCATGCGCGGAATGATGGGTGTTGGAACCAATAGAATAAACAAATATACTTTAGGAAAAAACACACAAGGGCTAGGGAATTACCTAAAAAGAACTTACCCTACAGAAGAAGTTAAGGTTGTGATTGCATATGATTGCAGGCACAATTCGGATACATTGGCACGAACAGTTTCTGAAATTTTATCTGCAAACGGAATCAAAGTTTTCTTATTTTCTGAATTGCGAACTACTCCTGAGCTTTCATTTGCCGTGAAGCATTTAAATTGTCATGCTGGAATTGTTTTGACTGCTTCCCATAATCCGCCGGAATATAATGGATACAAGGTATATTGGACTGATGGTGGACAAATAGTACCGCCTCAAGACGGTGAGATTATTGCAGAAATTAATTCCCTCTCTTTTGAGGATATTAATTTTGAAGCCAATGAAAGTCTTATTAAACTTATTGATAAAGATGTTGACGAAGCATTTTTTAAAGCTTCAGTAAGTAAAGGAAGTTTTGGCGCAAAAGACAAAGACAATTTTAAAATTGTCTTCACTTCACTTCATGGGACTTCTATAACTGCAATTCCAGAAGTTTTAAAACGTGCTGGCTATAGGAATGTAACAATTATAGAAGAACAGGCAAAGCCTGATGGAGACTTCCCCACTGTGAAATCGCCAAACCCAGAAGAGCCAGAAGCTTTATCAATGGCAATAAAAAAAGCTGAAGAAATTGGAGCAGATATGGTGGTGGGCACTGACCCAGATAGTGATCGATTAGGGATTGCCGTAAGAAATTTGGAAGGAAAAATAGAATTGCTCAACGGTAACCAGACAATGGTGCTGATGACCAAATTCCTTTTAGATAAATACAAGGAAAATGGATTCAATGGCAATGAATTCATTGCAACAACCATAGTTTCCACACCGATGATGGAACAAATGGCAAAAGCTTATAACGTGGAATGTAAAACCTCCTTAACAGGGTTCAAATGGATCGGCAAGATGATCAAGGATTTTCCCGATTCAACTTTTATTGGAGGTGGAGAAGAGAGTTTTGGATATATGGTAGGTGATTTTGTGCGCGACAAGGATGCCGTTACCGCTACCCTACTGGCCTGTGAAATCGCTGCCAATGCCAAGGCAAACGGAAGTTCTTTTTACAAGGATTTAATAGACGCCTATGTAGACTTTGGTTTTTATAAAGAGAAACTGATTTCTTTGACCAAAAAAGGAATAAGAGGTGCTGAGGAAATAAAACAAATGCTGATTGATTTTAAAGAAAACCCTGTGGAATCTGTACAAGGTTCAAAGGTAATTTGGGTTGAAGATTACAATACTTCAATTGCCAAAAACGTGCTGACCGGTGAGGAAAAACCAATTGATTTGCCAAAATCCAATGTGTTGATCTACGAAACTGAAGATGGTACTCGGATAGCTGCCAGACCTAGCGGCACAGAACCTAAAGTGAAATTTTACATTAGCACAAATACCAAATTAGAAAAAGCGGAGGATTATAAATCCGTAAATTCGCAGTTGGATACCAAAATTGATGGCATCCTTTCCGAACTGAATTTATAGGTGAATGAATTACTTTAAAAAGATTCTCCAATTTGCGAGACCCTATCGCAAATACGGCTTTTTGAATATATTTTTTAATATTCTTTATGCGCTTTTTAGTGCACTTTCTTTTGCAGCATTGATCCCAATGTTGGATGTATTGTTTAAACCTGAACAAAAAGTTTTGGTAGAACCTGTATATAAAGGTTTTTCCAAGTCAAAAGACTATTTACAGGACTATATAAACTATCACGTAAATGAGTACTCCGGTGATGACGAAATGAAAGGTTTGGTCTTGGTCATTGGGTTGGTCTTGGTCCTATTCCTTCTTAAAAACGTCTTCAACTATTTGGCCATGTACTTTATTACCTTCCTGAGAAATGGAGTTTTAAAGGATGTCCGTAACAAGATGTATCAGAAAATAGTAGACCTGCCAATATCCTTTTTCTCTGAAAAAAGAAAAGGAGATGTCATAGCAAGGATAACTTCAGATGTATTGGAAATTCAACATTCTTTTCTTTCCATACTTGAATTAATAGTGCGGGAACCTCTGACCATTGTTTTTACTATTTTAATCATGTTTGGTATTAGTGCCAAGCTAACCATTTTTGTTTTTGTCTTTATTCCCATTGCTGGAATGATTATTTCCAGAATTGGAAAATCTCTGAAAAGGAAATCTGATAAAGTTCAAAAAGAGCAAGGAGAATTCCTTTCCATAGTAGAAGAAACGCTTGGAGGTCTGCGAGTAATTAAAGCGTTTAACGCTGAATCTAAGTTTTTCAACATCTTTAAAGCTTCTACAAATCGGTTTTTTAGATTCTCTAATTCTTTGTTGAACAGACAAAACTTGGCTTCACCCACTGGCGAGTTTTTAGGGATTTTAGTGATCGGTGTATTACTATGGTTTGGAGGCAAAATGGTTTTGGTGGACAAGACTCTAGATGCTTCTTCTTTCATTGCCTACATGGGATTAGCCTATAACATACTTACTCCAGCCAAAGCGATAAGCAAAGCTTCCTATGGCGTACGTAAAGGGAATGCTGCCGCGGAACGTGTTTTAGAAATATTGGAATCCGAAAATCCAATTGCCGATAGTAAAGATTCCATTGAGAAAACAGATTTTACGGATGATATTGCTATCAAAAACATTTCATTTAAATATGAAGATGACTATGTTTTAAAAGGTTTTGACCTCAAAGTCAAAAAAGGACATACGGTAGCACTTGTGGGGCAATCCGGAAGTGGGAAAAGTACCATTGCCAATCTGGTGACCCGTTTTTACGATGTAAACGAGGGTGAGATTTTAATAGATAGCGCGAATATCAAGAACATTACTAAAAAATCGCTTCGAGGTTTAATGGGATTGGTGACACAAGATTCCATTTTGTTTAATGATACCGTTAAAAATAATATAGGTCTTGGTAAAGAGGGGGCAACTGACGATGAAGTCATAGCAGCGGCCAAAGTAGCCAATGCCCACGATTTTATCACGGAACTGCCTAATGGATATGACACTAATATCGGGGATAGCGGCAATAAATTAAGTGGTGGTCAAAAACAAAGACTTTCCATTGCAAGAGCAGTTCTTAAAAATCCACCAATCATGATTCTAGATGAAGCTACATCGGCTCTAGATACCGAAAGTGAGCGTTTAGTACAAGATGCTTTGGAAAAAATGATGCAAAATAGGACTTCCATTGTCATTGCCCATAGACTTTCAACAATTCAAAATGCAGATTCCATAGTTGTGCTCAGCAAAGGAAAAATTGTGGAGCAAGGTACCCATGAAGAACTCATGAAATCTAAAAAAGGCTATAAAAAACTGGTTGAAATGCAGTCTTTCACTGTATAATTAAACCTTTTCATACAAACAGAGTCAAAGCACCAAATTGTAAGAACAATTGATTGCTGAGGAAGCCTTAGTCAACAAACTAAAAGAAAAAGAGAGCCAAGCAAAGGCCTTTGAAGTGTTGGTCAACACTTACAAAGAACGCTTGTATTGGCATATACGCAGGATTGTCCTAAATCATGACGATGCGGATGATGTTCTCCAGAATACGTTCATAAAAGTGTACAAGAACATTGGAGGTTTTAAAGGAGATAGTAAGCTGTATTCTTGGATGTATCGAATAGCCACCAATGAATCCCTGACTTTTTTAAAGCAGAAGTCAAAAAAAATGGGGATAAGTGATGAGGAACTAAAAATGTCATTGATAGAGAATTTACAATCCGATGTTTATTTTGAAGGAGATGAAATTCAACTGAAATTGCAAAAGGCATTGGCCACCCTTCCAGACAAGCAAAAATTGGTTTTTACCATGAAATATTTTCAAGAAATGAAATATGAAGAGATTTCAGAGGTTTTAGAAACATCAGTGGGAGCTTTAAAAGCTTCTTATCATTTGGCAGTAAAGAAAATTGAAACGTATCTTAAGGCAGATTAAACCTTTTAAGTGATTAAAAGTCAAAGTCGTAGTATGAAAGAGGACCACAAAAATAAATTCAAAACCCCTGAAGGTTACTTTGATAGTTTCCATGAGCGACTCATGGACAAAATTAACGAGGAAGAAAATGAACAGGGAAAATCCATAATTCCAAAATCTGATGGTTTTAGTGTTCCAGAAGAGTATTTTGATACTTTTAAAGTGGAAACAAAAGAGGCCAAAGTTGTTCAATTAAAGTCCTATAAAAAATTCTATTACAGTGCTGCTGCAATTGCTGCCATATTTATTTTGATTTTTGGACTAACCTGGAAAACAGATGCGCCAATAACATTTGAAGATTTGGTCAGTGCAGAAATAGACGCGTATTTTGAAACTACAGAACTTGATATGAGCACTTACGAAATAGCAGAAGTAGTGTCCTTAAACAGTCTGGAAGTAAATGATGTATTGGACAATGCCCTTAAAGATGAAAACATCCTTGAATATTTAGATGAAAATGTGGAGGACATTGAGGATTTAAATTTAGATTACAACTATTATGAATAAAAGACTACTCATACTATCCATGCTTATGATGAGCGCCACCTGGTTTTATGCTCAAGGTCCTGGAAGGGAACGCATAAAAACACTAAAAGTGGCCTTTATCACGGAGAGATTAAACCTAACAAGTGAAGAAGCGCAACTGTTTTGGCCCATTTACAATGAACACGAAAAAATATTGGGGAGTATTAGACGAAATGAACGGATAGAATTAAAATCCCAAGCTGCACTACTTGAAAATATGTCCGAAGAAGAAACTTCCGCACTATTGGACAAATACATTGTCATGCACGAGAAGAAGTACAATGCTGAACAAGATTTTATAGCAAAAATCAGGAAAGTAATCCCACCCAAAAAGACGTTGCTCCTCTTAAAAGCAGAAGAAGATTTTAAAAAACGATTATTACAACAATACCGAAAACGTAAAATGGGTGGTGGATAAAACCAAAACTCGGTAAAATACATTAAAAAGGAGCCGAAAGGCTCCTTTTGCAATTAAACCTTCTTCCAATACTAAAGTCATACTATTAGAAAACCATTAAAAAAAATAGTATGAAAGCAGTAAAAACAATATTGGTTGTAGTCGCATTTTTAGGAACTATGGTCGCTGCAAATGCGCAACGAACGGTTGTTCGTGTATACCCAAAACATGGTACGGTCGTAACAAAGGTTACTAAACCCAAAGTGGTTGTCCACAACAAAATCAATTTCCATTTCGCCGATGGAGTATGGTACAAAGCACAAAACAAAAAATATGTAGTATGTGCTGCGCCAGTAGGAATCAAAATAAGAAGACTCCCGAGAGCCAGAAAAGTTGTAGTGGTCAATGGAAGAAAATTATACAAATACAGAGGTGTTTGGTACAAGAAGACAGGTAGAAATTACATAGTAGTAAACGTTTAGTTGGTTTGGTTATTTTTTAGTTGAAACAGCGGCGATAATATCGCTGCTGTTTTATTTAAATACCAACCTTGCAATCCTATTTTTCCCCGCGGCATACGCCGTCGAATCATTCAAAAAACGAATAGTGTAAAAACCTTCTTCACTCAATGGCTTCCATGTTTCACCTTGATTATTTGAATATGAAATCCCTGTGAATCCAACTGTCACTATACCTTTCCCACTAGAATTTGGAACAAATTGCACACAACTTTTATAACCAGGCTCTTGTCCATCCGCAACAAGCTTCCATGTCTTCCCGCCATCTTTGGTCACTATTTTGTTTTTAGCATTGGCAGTGGATTTTAAATAATCTCCTCCTATTCCAAATCCTAAGTTTTCATCATAAAAATCAATAGAATAAATTCCTTCCGTTTGCTCTCCGCTCAATATTGGTGTTTGTTGTGCCTCCCAAGAACGGCCCTTATCTGAAGAATAATAAACAGTGCCAGAAGTAGAAGCTACCCATACTTTATCTCCGACAATTTCAATATTGGTATTACTGGCTGCAAATGCCCCTTCCCCCTCTTTTGCTTTTGGTAATACATTGCAAGAAAGTTTGGCCCAACTATTCCCTCCATTTCTTGTTATAATTATGGATAGACACCCATCCATACTATCTCCAACAGCAATACCTTCTCTATCGTTCCAAAACTTCATGGCATCATAGAAAACACCTTCGCCTTCTTCTTTATAAACCAATTCCATTTGTCCATTTTCACCTGTTTTATACAATAAAGCAGGATTAGCCACTGAAAGCATAAAGAAGTCAACTTTTGTGTGCGCTACAGCTCTAAATCCCGGAAGTACGGAATCAAATTTTTGAATATTGGTTCGAACCTTACTTGTTCTAACATCAACAGAACCATAAACTCCATTGCTCCCCGCAAACGCCAATGTTTTATTATCCAAAAACTCAATTGCCCTGATACTTACAGAGTCACTGAAAATCGTCTCTATTTCAACTGTTGAAAAGTTTTGCGACTTCTCTTTTTGGGAACACCCAATTATCATTAATGCAACAATAAATATTAGCTTTTTTGCCATTTTATAAGGTTTCTTCAAATGTAATCGGAATCATATAAGAAACCATACCTTTGCATTCCTAAAATTTTCAGGATGCGTTTACATAGAAACCTCGTCTTTGCCGTTATAGATGCCTTGAACCTAATCTTCAATGAGAAGGAATATGCAGACAAGGTCATTGAAAAAGTATTGCGATACGATAAACGCTGGGGAGCCCGTGATAGAGGTTTTATTGCTGAAACCACTTATGATATTGTACGTTGGAAGCGTTTGTATACTGAAATTGCAGAAGTAAATGAGCCCTATTCAAGACCTAATCTGTTCCGATTATTTACGGTTTGGTGTGTTCTAAAGGGTATTAGCTTACCAGATTGGAAACAACTTGAAGAAACACCGGAAAGACGTATAAAAGGTAAGTTTGATGAACTATCCAAAATAAGAAAGTTCAGGGAATCAGTTCCAGATTGGCTAGATGAACTTGGAGAGCAAGCCCTTGGAAACAATCTATGGACCAAGGAAATTGCAGCTCTAAATAAACAAGCTGAAGTCATCCTAAGAACCAATACCCTTAAAATCCAGAAAACACAACTTCAGGCTTTGCTTGCCGAAAATGAAATTGAAACCATTGCCATTGATGGATACCCAGATGCATTGAAACTAAAAGAGCGCAAAAATGTTTTTACCACAGAAGCTTTTGCAAATGGCCTCTTTGAAGTACAAGATGCCTCTTCACAATTGGTCGCTCCATTTTTAGAAGCGCAACCCGGTCAACGTGTTATTGATGCTTGTGCTGGAGCAGGCGGCAAGACCTTGCACTTGGCATCCCAAATGGAAAATAAAGGGCAACTCATTGCTTTGGATATTTATGAAAGTAAACTAAAAAAGCTAAAAATACGCACAAGACGTAATGGTGTCCACAATGTAGAGACCAGAACTATAGACTCTACAAAAGTGATTAAAAAACTACGCAATAGTGCAGACAGAGTTTTACTGGACGCTCCTTGTTCTGGTTTGGGTGTGATAAGAAGAAATCCAGATTCCAAATGGAAACTGGAGCCCCAGTTCATTGACCGAATCATGGGTATTCAACAAGAAATCCTTCAGAATTACAGTAAAATGGTCAAAAAAGATGGTCAAATGGTATATGCTACTTGTTCCATTCTTCCACAAGAAAACACAGAACAAGTTTCAACTTTCTTAAATTCTGAATCCGGAGAAGGGTTTGAATTGGTCAAAGATCAAAACATCTATGCTTCCGAAAGAGGTTATGACGGATTTTACATGGCCCTTTTAAAAAGAAGCTAGCCTCTATTATTCTTTCAAGGTTGGGTAACTTACTCCCAGTTGTTCTAGATAGCTGTCATATTTAGTTTCATCATAATAAAACTTTTCAAGGGCAGTTCTAAATTGGTCTTGTTTGTCCTTGTTTAAATATATGGGTGGCATATCGTCCTCAGAAATCATAGGCTCAAACTTGGTCTCTTTGGTTTGTTCGTTATTAAAATAATCCCAGGCTTGTTTTAAAAGCTCAGGCTTAAGCAGAAAGTCGATAAGGGTCATTGCCTCCACTTTTGCACCTGCTACTACCCCTTTATGCGCTATGGGTGTGGCCATGGCTATGGCATTGCTCCAATGATGTCCTTGTAAGCCAGGAATATTAGAAGGAAAACGCATGGTCACCGTAGGCACTTTCCAAGAGATATCACCAATATCATCAGACCCACCGCTAATGGGATCCACCACCGGCAATCCAATAGTATCTAATTTTACAGCCAATCCTTCAATTTTCTTAGAGCTCACTTCCGTTTGTACGGCTTTAGCCAAAGTTTGGTCAGCCTCAGACCAATTAGGCAGTCCTACCTTTTTAATATTCGAATACATGGTCTCTGCAATCACTTTATTAAAATGTCTTGGCCATGCAGCACCCAAAACTTTAGATTTCATGGTGGTTCCTGTCATTAGTGCAGCCCCTTTTGCCATATCATTAGCAGTAGCATACATATCCATAATACCTTCATATTTTATATCTCTAAAGTAAAACCAGATGGATGCTTTTGAAGGCACCACGTTGGGTTGGTCACCAGCATCTGTGAAAATAGAGTGCGAACGACGTAGCGGATGCAAATGCTCTCGTTTATAATTCCAACCTATGTTCATAAGCTCTGCTGCATCCAAGGCACTACGTCCCCTCCATGGAGAGCCAGCTGAGTGTGCAGCTTCTCCTTCAAAAGAATATTCTACTGAGATGAGCCCAGTGCCCCGTGCAGGACCATAACTCACACTCAAATTATTGCTTACATGTGTAAAAATGCACATATCAATATCATCAAATAGGCCATCCCGTACGTACCATGCTTTAGCCGCTACCAATTCTTCCGCAATCCCAGGCCAAACAATTAGCGTACCACCAATTTGCTCACGCTCCATGATTTTCTTTACCGCCAAAACAGCCGAAATATTTAGGGGGATACCTGAATTATGCCCTTCGCCATGACCAGGTGCTCCATCAACCATAGGTTTGTGGTAAGCCACCCCTGGGTATTGCGATGCCTTGGGAATACAATCAACATCACTACCAATAGCAATTACAGGTCCATCACCATTACTCCATTTAGCAAACCAAGCCGTGGGAATACCTGAAATAGAATTTTCCACGGTAAAACCGTTGTCTTTTAAGATACCTGTAAGATATTTGGAACTTTCTACCTCTTGAAAACCAAGTTCGGCAAAGCTGAAAATTTTATCTACCATCACTTGAGCCTGCTTTTTATCAGCTTCCACCAAAGCAGCGACTTCAGCTTTCAGTTTAGTAATTTTAGATTTTGAATAGGTTTTTTGACCATAAACCAATGATACTCCCATTGTAAGGGTCAACACAAAAAATAGGCCTCGTAAAGCGTGGTAATTAGATTTCATAGAGTTGGATTTGAATTAGCAAACTATCCTTCTAAAATACTAAATATTAGGATGAGCAGAATCATCATTCCTATTTTATTCATGTTTCCTCAAAAAGGCAGTTTAACTAGTATCGTTTTAAAAATTACATTTCAACTCTTTATTTGATTTTCATAAATTTGATTTATGGTAAAGAAAAAGACCTTAGAAAACTTTTATTCAGAATCGGGCAATCAAGTTCCTGAAAGTTTAAAATCTGGAATAGGTCATTTTAATGTATTCAAATTGGATGAGTTTGCCGGTCCCAAGGCAAAGCCTATGCCCTTTAACCGGAGGGAATATTTTAAGATAAGTTTGGTCACCGGTAAAAGCAGGGTGCATTATGCTGATAAAATTGTGAATGTGGATAAGCATGTCTTTGTTTTTTCAAATCCACAAATTCCATACAACTGGGAGCAAATTGATGAACAGCTCACTGGTTATTTCTGTGTATTCACAGAAGCCTTTTTTCATCAGTTTGGAAATTTATTGAATTACCCTGTTTTTCAACCCAGCGGGCATCCTGTTTTTGAATTGACTGATGACCAAGTTGATTCATTTACTCCTGTTTTTAAACGAATGTTCGCCGAAATCAATTCCGATTATGCCTACAAATATGATATTCTTCGAAACCTAGTTTTTGAGCTGATTCATTCCGCAATGAAACTTCAGCCTGCCAATCTTGCTTCCAACATGCATTCCAATGCCTCAGAGCGAATTTCCTCATTGTTTGCAGAATTGTTGGAAAGACAGTTTCCAGTTGAAAGTCCAACCCAACGAATGCAATTGCGTTCTCCTGCTGATTTTGCAAAACAGTTGGGTGTTCATATTAACCATTTAAACAGGGCTTTAAAAGAAACCATGCAAAAAAGCACTTCAATTCTTATTGCAGAAAGGGTTGTAAAAGAGTCCAAGATTCTAATCCGACACACGAATTGGAACGTTTCCGAAATTGGACATTCCCTAGGGTTCGAAGAAACAGCACATTTTTCAAATTTCTTCAAGAAACACACCTCCTATTCCCCTCTTAAGTTCAGAAAAGCAGAAATTGTTTGATTTTTGCAAGTATTGGATTGGTGTTCGCAAATAAATCCTTGCCATAACAAAGAACTTTGTGGTGTTCAAAAATTAAAACTGAAAACACATGAATACTACAAAAATTGCATTGATAACAGGTGGCAGCCGAGGATTGGGTAAAGACATGGCCTTAAACATTGCTAAAAAAGGATTGAATGTTGTGATTACTTACAATTCAAATGAAGCGGCAGCACAGGACACCCTAAAGGAAATAGCCGCATTGGGATGTAAAGGTATAGCACTGAAACTGGATACTAGGAAGGTGGATGATTTTCCAATTTTCAAAGAACGGTTGGTTCAAGAGCTTGATGAACAATGGAACATCAATAAGATTGATTACTTAATTAACAACGCTGGTTTTGGATACAACGCCTCCATAGCGGAAACAACCGAAGAAGGCTTTGATGATCTGTTGAATGTACACTTGAAAGGAGTTTATTTCTTAACCCAAACCTTATTTGATGTTATGAACGATGACGGAGGAATCATTAATATCTCCAGTGGTCTAGCACGCTTTTCTTTTCCAGGCTATGCCGCCTATGCTGTTATGAAAGGAGGTATTGAAGTATTTACGCGCTATCTGGCCAAGGAGTTAGGTGAACGCAGGATAAAAGCCAACACAGTGGCACCTGGTGCTATCAATACCGATTTTAATAAAGAACGTTTTGAGCAAGCCCCACAAATAGTGGATATGATTGCCTCTTTAACTGCATTAGGTCGTGTTGGGGAAAGTGATGATATTGGTAGTGTTGTTGCTTTTCTATGTACTGAAGATGCTAAATGGGTAAACGGCCAGCGCATTGAGGCCTCTGGCGGGATGTTCGTTTAAAAAACTTTGTTTAAAGCCCCTTTCGGGGCTTTTATTTTTCAAAATACAAGAGTTAGCTACCTTTGTTCACGCACTTTCTAAAGAGATAATAAAAAAACTCATAAATGAATATGGATTATGAAACAAATTAACTGGTTTGAACGAAAATTTGATTTTTCATTCGAACAAAACATTTTTCCATCAATCATTGAAAGATTAACGGGAACCACACTTCGCTTAACTTCCAAGATCCAAGAAATTCCATTAGAACTGCTTGAAGCAAAACCGAAGGGCAAATGGTCCATAAAAGAAAACATAGGTCATCTAATTGATTTGGAGCCATTATGGCAAGGACGACCAGAAGACATATTAAATCAAGAAAAATGTTTGAGGCCAACTGACTTAGACAATAAACAAACGGATTTCGCACAACATAATTCCAAAGATATCGATGAGTTGCTAACCAGGTTTGAAGAATTACGGAGAACAACTTTAGAAAAATTATCCGGATTATCTGACCAAGAGGTGTATAAAACAGCTCTACATCCCCGACTGGAAAAGCCAATGAGAGTAATGGATTTGTTTCTATTTGTTGCTGAACATGACGATCATCATTTAGCAAGAATAACGGAAATAAAAAACACCTAAAGCACAAAGTTTAAAATGACAATCACACTAAACTATGGTGCGCAAACCTATCAACACCCCTAGTTAACAACTCACCCATTCTATAGATCAAAATTCGAGCTAAACTTGTAAATTTGCATTTTCTTAATCCGTTCAACAACTAGGCTGATATGATTCATTTCTTTGGAGATGTGGCGACAAAAGTGTTCGCAGTCCAAACCGCTCGAGAAATTGCAACAAAAGACATTGAAAAACTAACATGGTTGTTCGGCAACCAACCTAAGATAAATATGGCGTCTCTCGACGCCTTTTTTGTTGGCCCCCGCGCAGCTATGGTGACCCCATGGAGTACCAATGCCACGGAGATTACCCAAAATATGGGGATTGAAGGAATCATCAGAATTGAAGAATTCCATGCTGTTGAAGAAGCCCATACCGATTATGATCCCATGCTCCTTCAAAAATATGATGGCCTTGATCAAAATAGCTATACCATTAGCATAACTCCAGAACCAATTTTGGAGATTGAGGATATTGCTGGATACAATGCGCAAGAAGGTTTGGCACTAAATGAAGACGAAGTAGGCTATTTGGAAAACCTTTCCCAAAAGTTGGGGCGAAAATTGACAGACTCTGAGGTTTTTGGCTTTAGCCAAGTGAATTCAGAACACTGTCGCCATAAAATTTTCAATGGTACTTTTATTATTGATGGGCAGGAAATGCCCTCATCACTTTTCAAACTCATTAAAAAAACATCAGAAAAGCATCCAAACGATATCGTTTCTGCTTACAAGGACAACGTAGCCTTCATAAAAGGTCCTAAAGTGGTTCAGTTTGCACCAAAAAGTGCCGATAAGCCAGATTTTTATGAGGAAGATGAATTCGAATCTGTTTTGTCTATAAAAGCTGAGACCCACAACTTTCCAACAACAGTAGAACCTTTTAATGGAGCAGCCACAGGTTCTGGTGGCGAAATCAGAGATCGTTTAGCTGGAGGTAAGGGCTCCTTACCTCTTGCTGGTACTGCCGTGTATATGACGTCCTATTCCAGATTGGAAGAGAATAGACCTTGGGAAAACGGGATGCAAGAACGAGAATGGTTGTATCAGACTCCTATGGATATTTTGATAAAGGCATCCAACGGCGCATCAGATTTTGGGAATAAGTTTGGACAGCCTTTAATCGCAGGTTCTGTATTAACTTTTGAACACCAAGAAACTGCTTTACAAAGCGGTCATCCTGAACCTGTCGAAGGAGATGGCGAAGGGAAAGCACACATCGACAAGCTCAGTGTGACATCCAGAAGATTAGGATTTGATAAAGTCATCATGCTTGCCGGAGGTATTGGATATGGAAAAGCAGAGCAGGCTTTAAAAGACATTCCAAAAAAGGGAGACAGAATAGTCATTCTAGGTGGTGATAATTATCGCATAGGTATGGGTGGAGCTGCCGTATCCAGTGCAGATACGGGAGAATTTAGTTCAGCTATTGAGTTGAACGCGGTACAACGTTCCAATCCCGAAATGCAAAAGCGAGCTTCCAACGCTATTCGAGGAATGGTGGAAAGTCATGATAATCCCATCGTTTCTATACATGATCATGGTGCAGGTGGCCACCTCAACTGTTTATCTGAATTAGTGGAGGAAACCGGAGGTAAAATCAACACGGACAAACTTCCTGTTGGGGATCCAACGTTATCTGCAAAAGAACTTATTGGAAATGAGTCCCAAGAACGAATGGGATTAGTAATTGGAGAAAAAGATTTAGAATTACTGGATAAAATTGCTGCCAGAGAACGTTCACCTATTTATAATGTTGGTGAAGTAACCGGGGATCACCGTTTTATTTTTGAGTCTCAAAAATCGAGTGAAAAACCAATGGATTTAGAGCTGGCTGATATGTTTGGGAGCTCTCCAAAAACCATAATGGACGACATAGTCGTTAAGAGAGATTATGATGCACTTTCGTATAGTTTAGAAAATTTTCATGATTATCTGGAAAACGTATTGCAATTGGAAGCTGTTGCCTGTAAGGATTGGCTAACAAACAAGGTCGATCGTTGTGTTGGAGGCCGTGTAGCCAAACAACAATGTGCTGGGCCCTTGCAGTTGCCATTGAACAATTGCGGTGTAATGGCAATGGACTTTAAAGGAAAAGAAGGCGTTGCAACCAGTATTGGGCACTCCCCTATTTCAGGTTTGATAAACCCTTCTGCCGGAAGTAAAAATAGTATTGCAGAAGCTTTAACCAATATGGTCTGGGCGCCGTTAAAAGATGGTTTACATTCTGTTTCTCTGTCCGCAAATTGGATGTGGCCTTGTAAAAACGAAGGAGAAGATGCCAGATTGTATGAAGCGGTAAAAGCAGTATCTGAATTTTCCATTGAATTGGGTATCAATGTCCCAACAGGAAAGGATTCGCTTTCCATGAAACAGAAATACAAAGATGGTGATGTAATTTCCCCAGGAACTGTAATTATTTCTGCAGCCGGAAACTGCAACGATATTACCAAAATTGTTGAGCCCGTTCTTCAGAAAGATGGCGGAAATATCTACTATATCAATGTTTCAAAAGACGAATATAAATTAGGTGGTTCTTCCTTTAGCCAAATTCTTAATGAAATTGGTGATGAAACACCTTCTGTATTAGATTCAGGCTACCTAAAACTGGTTTTCAATACGGTACAAGAGCTAATCAAAAAAGGTCAAATCCTTGCAGGACATGATGTGGCTTCTGGAGGATTAATTACTACCCTTTTGGAAATGTGCTTTGCGGACACACAATTGGGTGCAAACCTAGATCTATCAAACTTAGGAGAAACGGATACTATCAAACTATTGTTTTCGGAGAATACAGGAATCGTGTTTCAATCCAAAGACGCCTCCATTGAAAAAACACTTTCAGATGCAGGCATTGACTTTGAAAATATAGGTTCCGTAGCTTCTACGGACATGTTGAGCATCAAAAATAATGGAATAGAGATAGGGCTTAACGTGACATCACTTCGGGATACTTGGTTTAAAACCTCTTATCTTCTGGATGACAAGCAAACTGCAAATGGATTGGCCAAGGACCGTTACAACAACTATAAAAATCAACCTTTAGCTTATGATTTTCCCAAAAGCTTTACTGGTGAATTGCCATCTAGAGTTCAATTAGAAGGTGGGCGGCCAAAAGCAGCTATTTTACGTGAAAAAGGAAGTAATTCTGAACGTGAAATGGCAAATGCCATGTATTTGGCGGGGTTTGATGTAAAGGATGTTCACATGACCGATTTAATTTCGGGTAGGGAAACACTGGAAGACATTCAATTTATTGGTGCCGTAGGCGGTTTTTCCAATTCTGATGTACTTGGGAGTGCAAAAGGTTGGGCAGGTGCCTTCAAGTACAACGAAAAGGCCAATAAGGCACTAAAAGATTTCTTTGCTAGACCAGATACGATATCCGTAGGAATTTGTAATGGATGTCAATTGTTTTTAGAATTGGATATGATCAATCCAGAACATGAAAAGCTTTCAAAAATGACCTATAATGCTTCCGGAAAGCATGAGAGCAACTTCACTTCTGTAAAAATTCAAGAAAACAACTCTGTTATGCTCTCTTCATTGGCAGGCACCACTCTAGGGGTGTGGATTTCTCACGGTGAAGGAAAATTTAATCTTCCCCTTTCAGAAGAAAACTATAGTATCGTTGCCAAATACGGATATAAAGGATACCCCACAAATCCAAACGGAAGTGATTATAACACTGCCATGTTATGTGATAATACTGGAAGGCATTTGGTGACCATGCCACATATTGAACGTTCCACCTTCCCATGGAACTGGGCACATTATCCGAAAGATAGAAATGATGTTGTTTCACCATGGTTAGAGGCTTTTGTGAATGCAAAAAAGTGGGTTGAAAAGAATTCGTAATTTACAGATTCTAATCGACCACCAATAATTATGGAAAATCAACAAGGAGTAAACAGAAGAAGCTTCATTAAAAAGTCTTCTTTGTTAACGATGGGGGCACTCGGAACAACCGGCCTAATAGCAGCACCGCATCTAAAACCATTACCAAGTTTTACCAAGGATAGCGATTTAAACATCTTTGGACCTAAGGAGGGCTATACTCCTCAGCTAGGAACTTTGGTTTCTATGATGAATTGGATGCGATATGTGATCTTAAGACCAGTGCAGGATATGAGCGTATCCGACTTGGACTATTTGGTAGATGATGATGCCAATAGTATTGGTGCCATGTTAATGCATTTGGCTGCTACCGAACGCTTTTATCAAATTCATACGTTTGAAGGCAAAACCTGGGGCGATTGGTCAAAAGAAGATTCAGATAAATGGTCCGTGGCATCAGGTTTAGGTGAAAAAGCAAGAAAAGAAATCAAAGGAAAACCTTTGGATTATTATTTGGAAGAAATGACCAAGGTTAGAGAATTCACCTTATCAGAATTTGCCAAGCGTGATGATGATTGGCTCATGGCCGTCGACAATGAATTTCCCTGGGGCCCTACCAATAATTACTGTAAATGGTTTCATGTTTGTGAGCACGAGTCCAATCACAATGGACAGTTTAAGTTTATTAAATCTAGAATTACTTCGTAACCTTGCAGATTCGAAAAGCGAAAAAAGAAGATGTTTCCGTAATTGTGCAAATGATTGCCAATGATAAATTGGGCAAATTACGTGAGGATTATAAATTGCCTCTACCGGAAAAATACCTTAAAGCTTTTGATAATATAGACCATGATCCAAATCAGGAATTGGTGGTAATTGAAGACGAGTCTGGAAAGGTCATTGGAACATTACAACTAAGCTTTATTCAGTATTTAACCTACCAAGGAGGTATTAGAGCCCAAATTGAAGCTGTTCGTGTGCATGAAAATTATCGTGGAAAAGGAATTGGCAAAATTTTATTTCAATGGGCCATTGAGCGATCAAAGTTGAAAGGCGCTCATGTAGTGCAACTGACTACCGATAAAAAGAGACCTGACGCTTTGGAGTTTTATAAAACACTCGGATTTGTAGCTTCGCATGAGGGAATGAAACTACATCTAGTCTAAACACAGGAGTTATGAGTTTTGAACCCATACTTCATAATGTATCAAAGCACATACAGCTCAACTCCAAAGAAATAGAATTGTTCACTTCTTATTTAACTGAAAAAAGATTGGGTAAGGGGCAGGTTTTGTTAGAGCAAGGTGCTTTCTGCGATGGTATTTCCTTTGTGAACAATGGTATACTTCGCGCTTATTTTCTAAGTGAAGAAGGTAAGGAAACAACCATTATGTTTGCTATAAAAGACTGGTGGGTTACTGATATGTTTGCATTTACCAAGAAAAAGAAAAGTATGCTTAGCATAGAGGCACTGGAACCATCTATGGTGTTTTTATTGAGTAAAGTCAATTTTGAGCGTTTACTACTGGAAATCCCAAAATTTGAAAGGTTTTTTAGGATTTTGATGCAAAATGCTTACATCCGTGAACAACAGAGGGGGCTGGAAAATCTATCCCTTACGGCTAAAAAGAAGTATGACATCTTCATGGAAAAATACCCTTCAATAGCATCACAGCTCAACCAAAAACAAATTGCTTCGTATTTAGGCATTACCCCAGAATTCCTTAGTATGGTTCGCAATGGCAAATAATATTCAATTTCTTAAACTATTTTATTTTTTCTGATTTAGTTAATAGGTTCCTTTACAAAAACTAATGACCATGATGATCTTAATTGCTGGGCCGTACCGGAGTGGTACCAACAATGACCCAAAACTCATGAAAAAAAATCTTGAACATCTAGAATCAGCTGCACTACCTCTTTTTAGAATGGGTCATATGCCCATTATTGGAGAATGGTTGGCATTGCCATTATTGAAGTTGGCAGGTGCAAAAGAGCCTGGTGATGATGTCTGGCAAGAAATTCAATATCCGGCCGCTCATAGAATGTTATTGAAATGTGATGCCGTTTTGAGATTGGAAGGAGAATCAAAAGGGGCAGATAATGATGTTAAAGTAGCCAGAGCAAATGGATTGAAAGTCTATTATTCACTTGATGAAATTTCTCCTACATTATAAAATTTACTAATTCTTTAACATTTTAAATCTCTAATTAAGAATTCCATTTCTTAGTGTGGGCCTGATTTGCTATTTTGCAATTACTTTACAGAAACTTACTATGCAAACAGTTACCAGACTTTTTGATTTTCCATATTATCAATTGGAAAAATTCCCCCTTGAAAAATCACTTGTTACCAAATATGATGGTAAATGGGTTGCTACTTCAACAAAGGACTATATTGATCAAGCCAATACCATTAGTAGGGCGCTTTTAAAATTGGGAGTAAAACCCAATGATAAGATTGCCGTAATTTCTATGAACAATAGAACAGAATGGAATATTATGGATATTGGCATCCTGCAGATAGGTGCTCAAAACGTACCTATATATCCAACTATTTCTGCATCAGATTACGAATACGTATTAAACCATTCAGAAGCCAAATATTGTTTTGTTTCTTGTAATGAAGTTTTGGAAAAAGTATTGGAGGTTACCCCAAGGCTAAAAAAATTAAAGGATGTCTACTCTTTTGATGGTCTATCCAATTGTAAAAACTGGAAAGAGGTATTAGAATTGGGAACGGATAACTCCAATCAAGACGAGGTAGAAAGACTAAAAGCTAATGTGCAGCCAGGAGATTTGGCTACTTTAATTTACACCTCTGGAACAACGGGAAGACCAAAAGGAGTCATGTTGTCCCATGATAACCTTGTGAGCAATGCCATAGAAAGCTCAAAACGATTCCCAATTGTGGATGGTGAAACTAAATCATTGAGTTTTCTTCCGCTCTGTCACGTTTACGAGCGCATGCTTATATATCTGTACCAATTTAGAGGAGTGACAATCTATTATGCGGAATCCCTAGAAACTATAAGTGACAATCTTAAGGAAACAGCTCCACATGTAATGACAGCTGTCCCTCGATTGTTGGAAAAAGTATATGATAAAATTATTGCCAAAGGTGCAGCACTAGGCGGTATAAAAAAGAATCTTTTCTTTTGGGCCGTAGAAGTGGGTCTAAAATATGAGCCTTATGGAAAAAATGGTTGGTGGTACGAAAAGAAACTGGCATTGGCCAGAAAACTGATTTTTAGCAAATGGAAAGAAGGATTAGGCGGCAACCTTGCACTAATAGCTTCAGGAAGTGCAGCGTTACAACCAAGGTTGGCCAGAATTTTTAATGCTGCGGAAATGGGTGTTATGGAGGGTTATGGTCTAACGGAAACCTCACCTGTTGTTTCTGTAAATGATATGCGGGGCAATGGTTTTAGAATTGGTACCGTAGGAATTCCAATAGACAGAACTGAGGTTAAAATTGCTGAAGATGGTGAAATCTGTATAAAAGGTCCGCAGGTAATGCTGGGTTATTATAAAGATCCTGAAAAAACAGCAGAAGTAATTATTGACGGTTACTTTCATACGGGTGATATTGGCGAAGTAGATGCAGACGGGTTTTTAAAAATCACAGACCGTAAGAAAGAAATGTTCAAAACCTCAGGAGGTAAATATGTAGCACCTCAATTGCTTGAAAATCGTTTTAAACAATCCCGTTTTATTGAGCAGATCATGGTAGTGGGCGAAGGGGAAAAAATGCCAGCTGCCTTAATTCAACCAAATTTTGAATTTTTATACGAATGGGCCGAACGCCACAAAATCACCTTTGGTGAAAACTCCGACATTATTTTAAATGAGCGAGTAATCTCCAGAATACAAGAAGAAGTAGATTTGGCAAATGAAGAATTTGCGAAGTGGGAAAAAGTAAAACAGTTTAGGTTGACTCCAGATGTTTGGAGTGTAGACGATGGACACCTTACTCCTACCATGAAGTTGCGCAGAAAAATTGTAAAAGAAAAGTATCTGGAGTTGTATAATAGTATCTACGGGTATTAATAAAAAGCCTGTTCAACTTTTAAAAAAACAAGCCTACTTCAATAGTGGGCTTTTGTTTTGAATGCAATAATTAATTTATTAAATTTATTATGCATGCATAATAAATTTTCCTATATTTGACATTACCAAACCTCTTCTATGAAAGATTTAACCGTAGACTATGCTTTAAGGGCCACGTGGCAAGCTGTTATCAAAATGTATAACGAAGAAGCTAGAAATTATGGACTTACCATGGCCATTGGTTTTACGCTACTAAGTATTGACCCAAAAAAAGGTACTCCGAGCACAGCACTGGGCCCAAAAATGGGTATGGAGGCAACTAGTCTGTCAAGAATTCTAAAAAGCATTGAAGAGAAAGGATATATTCAACGTAAGCCGAATCCAAAAGATGGTAGAGGTGTTTTGATTCATTTAACCGCTTTAGGGTTAGAGAAACGGAGAGATTCCAAAGATGTGGTATTGCGTTTTAACGAAGTGGTGCGCGAACATGTATCTGATGACGATTTGTTAGGATTTTTCAAAACCGCGGACATAATCAATAGACTTATTCTGGATAAGAAAGTCTACATAAAAACTACTGTTAATTAATCTAAGTTTATAAATGAAAAGGCATATCAATAAAGTTGCCGTTATCGGTTCTGGTATCATGGGAAGTGGAATAGCCTGCCATTTTGCTAATATTGGAGTTGAAGTCTTATTGCTCGATATCGTTCCAAGAGAGCTTAACGAGAAAGAAAAAGCAAAGAAATTAACCTTGGAAGATAAGGCCGTTCGCAACCGATTGGTCAATGACTCTTTGATTACAGCATTAAAATCAAAACCCTCCCCTATCTACCATCAAAAGTTCGCCAATAGAATTACCACGGGGAATCTTGAAGATGACATTTCAAAAGTTAATGAAGTTGATTGGATCATAGAAGTAGTTGTAGAGCGATTGGACATCAAAAAACAAGTTTTTGAGAACTTGGAAAAATATCGGAAGCCTGGCACGTTGATTACATCGAATACTTCAGGTATTCCCATAAAATTTATGAATGAAGGAAGAAGTGACGATTTTAAAGAACACTTCTGTGGAACACATTTCTTCAATCCTGCCAGATATCTAAAACTTTTTGAAATTATTCCTGGCCCTGAGACGTCTCTAGAAGTATTAGCCTTTTTGAACGGCTATGGTGAACAATATTTAGGGAAAACTTCTGTTGTTGCCAAAGATACACCTGCCTTCATAGGAAACAGAATAGGCATCTTCAGTATTCAAAGCTTGTTCCATACTGTTAAGGATTTGGGCATGACTGTGGAAGAAGTTGATAAACTTACCGGCCCAGTAATTGGCAGACCTAAATCTGCTACGTTCCGTACTGTGGATGTTGTGGGCTTGGATACTTTAGTTCATGTGGCAAATGGAATTCACGAGAACTGTAAAGATGATGAGCGGATAGCGCTTTTCCAATTGCCAGATTTCATCAATACCATGATGAAAAACAAATGGTTGGGGAGCAAATCAGGCCAAGGTTTTTACAAAAAAATAAAAGGTGATAATGGCAAAAGTGAAATCCTCACATTGGATTTGGACACTATGGATTATCGTTCCAAAAAAAGCGCAAAATTTGCCACTTTGGAACTGACCAAAACTATAGATAAGGTTGTTGACCGTTTTCCAATATTAACCTCAGGAAAAGATAAGGCCGGAGAGTTTTATAGAAAAAGTTTTGGAGCACTGTTTGCATATGTATCACACAGGATTCCAGAAATATCTGATGAACTGTATAAGATAGATGATGCAATGAAAGCTGGATTCGGATGGGAACATGGACCTTTCCAAATTTGGGACGCAGTAGGATTAGAGAAAGGACTGGAATTTATTAAGGCAGAAGGTTTAGAGGCAGCGTCTTGGGTTACTGAAATGAAAGAATCTGAAATTGATGCATTCTATTCAGTTAAAGATGGTGCCACTCATTTTTATGATATCCCAAAAAAGGCTGTTGAAAAAATTCCGGGACAAGATTCGTTTATCATACTTGATAATATAAGAAAATCTAATGAAGTCTTTAAAAATAGCGGCGTAGTTATAGAAGATTTAGGTGATGGAATTCTAAATCTGGAATTTCAATCCAAAATGAATACCATAGGTGGTGATGTTTTGGCTGGATTAAATAAAGCTATTGACATTGCCGAAAAAGATTTTCAGGGCTTGGTTGTTGGTAATCAAGCGGCTAATTTTTCCGTTGGTGCCAATATAGGTATGATTTTCATGATGGCAGTGGAACAAGAATATGATGAGCTGAATATGGCCATAAAGATGTTCCAAGACACCATGATGCGAATGCGATATTCATCCATTCCTACCATTTCCGCGCCACATGGCATGTGTTTAGGCGGTGGTTGTGAACTTTCCATGCATGCTGACAAAGTAGTTGCGGCAGCAGAGACCTATATAGGGTTAGTAGAGTTCGGTGTTGGGGTTATCCCAGGTGGTGGTGGTTCCAAAGAAATGGCACTTAGAGCATCTGATACTTTTAGAAAAAATGATGTTGAGTTAAATGTCCTTCAAGAATATTTCTTAACCATTGGTATGGCAAAAGTTTCCACATCAGCATATGAAGCTTTCGATTTAGGAATTCTTCAAAAAGGAAAAGATGTAGTGGTTGTAAACAAAGACCGACAAATTGCCACGGCCAAAGCCCATGCCAAGCTAATGGCAGAAGCTGGGTATACACAACCTCCCAAAAGAAAAGATGTAAAGGTTCTTGGAAAACAGGCTTTGGGGATGTTTTTGGTTGGAACGGATGCTATGGAAGCTGGACATTACATTTCAGAACATGATAGAAAAATTGCCAATAAATTGGCCTATGTAATGGCGGGTGGAGATCTATCCGAAGCCAGTTATGTTTCTGAACAATATCTTTTAGATATAGAGCGTGAGGCATTTCTTTCCCTTTGTACAGAGAGAAAAACACTTGAAAGGATACAACATATGTTGAAAACAGGTAAACCTTTAAGAAATTAGAATGAAAACAGCATATATCGTAAAAGCATATAGAACAGCAGTGGGCAAAGCGCCTAAAGGATTGTTCAGATTCAAAAGACCAGATGAGTTGGCAGCTGAGACTATTGAGCACATGATGAAGGAGCTACCTCAACTCGATAAAAGAAGAATTGACGACGTCATTGTAGGAAATGCAATGCCAGAAGCTGAACAAGGGTTGAATATGGCACGTTTAATTTCCTTGATGGGTCTTAATATTGACGATGTTCCAGGAGTTACTGTCAACAGGTACTGTGCATCGGGGCTAGAAACTATTGGTATTGCCACAGCTAAGATTCAATCAGGTATGGCAGACTGTATTATAGCAGGCGGAGCGGAAAGCATGAGCTATATTCCAATGGGGGGATATAAACCAACTCCGGACTATGCCACCGCCAAAGAAGGCCATGAAGACTATTATTGGGGAATGGGTTTAACTGCGGAAGCAGTAGCACAACAATTCAAGGTTTCCCGTGAGGACCAAGATGTATTCGCCTATAGTTCTCATATGAAAGCCTTAAAAGCACAGGAGGAAAATCGGTTCCAAGACCAAATTGTTCCTATAGAGGTAGAACACACTTTTGTGAGCGAAGCAGGTAAAAAGGAAACCAAAACATATACAGTAAAAAAGGATGAAGGACCAAGAAAAGGTACTAACATCCCTACCCTTAATAAACTTAGACCTGTTTTTGCTGCAGGCGGAAGCGTAACCGCAGGGAATTCCTCTCAAATGAGTGATGGTGCAGCCTTTGTCATGGTGATGAGTGAGGAAATGGTTAAGGAATTGAACCTTGAGCCCATTGCGCGCTTGGTAAACTACGCTGCGGCAGGAGTAGAACCCAGAATTATGGGGATAGGTCCAGTAAAAGCTATTCCAAAAGCTTTGAAACAAGCAGGAATGAAACAAAATGACATTGAGCTAATAGAACTGAATGAAGCATTTGCATCTCAGTCTTTAGCGGTTATACGCGAATTGGATTTAAACCAAGAGATTGTAAACGTGAACGGCGGAGCTATTGCATTAGGACATCCACTTGGTTGTACAGGGGCAAAGCTTTCTGTTCAACTGTTTGATGAAATGCGGAAACGAGATATGCAAGGAAAATATGGAATGGTAACCATGTGCGTTGGTACCGGACAAGGCGCAGCGGGTATTTATGAATTTTTGAATTAGAATGAATTAAATAGTAATGCTATGAGTACTGAAACCCTAAATAAAGATATTCTAAGAGGCGGTCAATTTTTGGTAAAAGAAACCAATTGTGAAGATGTTTTCACCCTTGAAGACTTGACCGAAGAACAGAAAATGATGCGTGATAGCACCAAAGAGTTTGTGGATAGAGAACTTTGGGCACACTGGGAGCGTTTTGAGAAAAAGGACTATGCCTATACAGAAGAAACCATGCGTAAAGCAGGAGAATTGGGCTTACTTAGTGTAGCTGTACCAGAATCTTATGGCGGTATGGGAATGGGCTTCGTGTCTACCATGTTGGTATGCGATTACATTTCTGGCGCTACAGGTTCTTTCAGTACTGCATTTGGGGCTCATACAGGTATTGGAACTATGCCAATAATCCTGTACGGTACTGAAGAACAAAAACAAAAATATGTTCCAAAATTAGCATCAGGTGAATGGTTTGGGGCTTATTGCCTAACAGAACCTGGAGCAGGTTCTGATGCAAATTCTGGTAAAACCAAAGCAGTACTTTCAGAAGATGGCAAGCATTATTCTATTTCAGGACAAAAAATGTGGATTTCCAATGCTGGGTTTTGTAATGTTTTTATAGTTTTTGCTAGAATAGAAGATGATAAAAATATTACTGGTTTCATAATTGAAAATGACCCCAGTAATGGGATAACCCTTGGAGATGAGGAAAAGAAATTAGGAATTCACTCCTCCTCTACCCGTCAAGTGTTTTTTAGCGAGACAAAGGTGCCTGTTGAAAATATGCTGTCTGAAAGAGGAAATGGTTTCAAAATAGCCATGAATGCTCTTAATGTAGGTAGAATCAAATTAGCAGCTGCCTGTTTAGAAGCACAAAGACGCGTTATCAATGAAGCAACCAAATATGCAAATGAGCGTGTTCAGTTTAAAACACCTATAATAAATTTTGGTGCGATTAAGGCCAAAATTGCAGATATGGCAACCAACGCCTATGCGGATGAATCAGCTTGTTACCGTGCCGCTAAAAATATTGAGGATAGAATTTCAATAAGGGAAGTCGAAGGGAATACACATCAAGAGGCAGAACTTAAAGGAGTTGAGGAATACGCCATTGAATGTTCCATTCTTAAAGTGGCAGTTTCAGAACATGTACAGCAAACTACAGACGAAGGGATTCAAATTTTTGGGGGAATGGGCTTTAGCGCAGATACTCCAATGGAATCTGCTTGGAGAGATGCCCGTATATCAAGAATCTATGAAGGAACCAACGAAATCAACAGAATGTTGGCAGTGGGCATGTTGGTAAAGAAAGCAATGAAAGGCCATGTTGATTTATTAGGACCTGCAACGGCTGTTGGTGAAGAGTTAATGGGCATTCCATCCTTTGACACACCGGATTTCTCTGAACTGTTTGCTGAAGAAAAGGATTTAATAACTAGATTGAAAAAGGTTTTCTTGATGATTGCTGGAAGTGCCGTGCAGAAATTTGGTCCCAGCTTGGAAGAACACCAAATGGTATTATTATCTGCTTCTGACATTTTGATTCAAGTTTATTTGTCAGAATCCACTATCTTACGGACGGAGAAAAATGCGAAAAGATTTGGAGAAGAGTCTCAATCTACTCAAATTGCAATGTCCAAATTAAATTTATACAAGGCTGTGGACATCATTAACCAAAAAGGCAAAGAAGCTATTGTTTCTTTTACCGAGGGAGATGAACAACGTATGATGCTTATGGGATTAAAACGTTTTACGAAATATACAAATCAACCCAATGTCGTAGCACTACGCACGCAAATAGCGGACAAAGTAGCTGCGGATAATGGGTATACCTTTGACTAATTCAAATGATGCTGAAACAAAGCTGATTTGGAAACCGCTCCGCTTGGAGCGGTTTTTTTATTTATCAAAGAGTGTAACCTAACGAAAGTGAAATTTGAGAAAGATTATCTCTTTGAACCGATGCTCCTTGAACATCACCGTCAACTAGATTTTGCCCGATTAAATAATTGAATCGTAAATAAGCTCTTTTATTATATGAGTATCCTATTCCAAGAGATGGAACGACATCATTGCTCCTAGAAATTGGAGCAAATTTATTTGTTTCCGGTGGTCTGGCAATAATCCCATTAAAGATAGACTCTTGATCCAAAGTAGCATCTAAGTAAAAGTTTACTAAAAAACCAGCGTCCAAAAAAATACTATTCTTATCGGTGATGTTGAAATAGTGTCTTAGACCAACTGATGTTTCCAACGCATTCAAAGAAAGTTTGAGGGTAGTTTCATTAAATTCTGTTGGAGGAAGGTTCAACATATTTTGAATATTTGAATATTGGAGATTTAAAAAAATAGACGTCTTCTGTTTTTTTAAATCTCCAATAAAAGCTTCAACTTCAATTCCTACTTTTACAGAAATCTCATTATCAAAATCAAATGTTTGAGTAAAACTTTTTGCCTCGTAATCTGTATGTTGTAAGCCTGCCAAGATTTTAAACCTAACAAGTGAAAAAAACTTTTGACGAGGTTCTGCATCGTAAATTTTATAGTCAAAATCGCCCAAACATTCATTTAATTTTACAAAATATGACAATACTGATTTCCTTTCATATTTTAAGCTTTGGATATCGAGTGGCTTTTCACAGTTATAATTCTTAAGTAATTGTCTTTTAAACAGGTTATTTTTCTTAATTAAACTGTTATCCAAGTATTCCTTGTATAACAGCGATTCTATTTGTCCATCACTATTTTTAGTTAAAAAAACCGTTTCTTCACCATTTACAATCTGATACAAAGGAACCTTCCCTTGCAATAGTACCCGAGCAAATTGTCTTTTCTTTACAAGTCTAGGTTCCGGAACATCATCCTTATTATTAATTTTGGATTGGGTAATGGGAATTTCAGTATTTATTGCCCTAAAGCTTATTTCTTTTCCAATTCCAAACGCTGTACATTGTTCAATTGTAAATGATTTAACTTCAGAGTTTTCATTTAATTTATAAAAAACCTCTTCTGGTGAAAAAAACCACTTCTCATTTTGAATAAGACACTCCAATTTGTTATCATTATCATCTATAAAATAGCCAGGCTCAAAATCTCCTTGTGAAGATGCGGATATGGATATGACCAGAGAAAATAATAGTGTAAATAGGTTTTTCATTGTTAGGTTTTAAAAGTTTGTATAAAAATCAAGCTTTATAATTAATTTCAACAATTTTTGTAGTAAAAAGAATCAATAATATGATATTGAAACAGCTTTATTCATCAAATGATTTCAAGAAAAGAGGTCACGAGCTTATCGATTTATTGGCAAATCATATTCAAGACACTACATCAGGAACTAATCCAAAAACCATCAGTTGGAACGAGCCTGATAAAGAACTTAGTTTTTGGGAAGACTTTCTTGAAAATGGAAAAGAACAAGACTTTTTTGAAGAAATTCTGAATAGAACCACTCACATTCATCATCCAAAATACATAGGGCACCAGGTGGCTCCTACAGTTCCGATTACTGCTTTGACCGGAATGATAAGTTCATTGCTAAACAATGGCATGGCAGTATATGAAATGGGCATGTCCTCCAATGCAATTGAGCGTATTGTTACCGAAAAACTTTGTGAGAAAATTGGCTATGACCAAGATTCAGGTGGTTTTTTAACTTCTGGTGGCACCTTGGCTAATCTTACTGCTTTGCTTTCGGCCAGAAAAGCAAAAATCGCACATGATGTATGGCAAGATGGGTCTACTGAACCTTTGGGCGTAATGGTTTGTGAGGAAGCACATTATTGTATCGATAGAGCCGCTAAGATTATGGGATTGGGAGAAAAAGGAATCATAAAAGTGCCCGCTGGTGAAAATTTCGCAATGGATACTGACAAAATGGAAGTGTGTTACCAAAAAGCCCAGTCAGAGGGAATCAACGTTTTTGCCATAGTTGGTAGCGCTCCTTCCACAGCTACTGGAGCTCATGATAATTTGGAAAACATTCAAGAATTTGCACAGAAAAACAATCTTTGGTTTCATGTTGATGGTGCTCATGGAGGCGCTGCGATATTTTCCGAAAAATACAAAGGATTATTAAAGGGTATTGAAGAAGCAGACTCTGTTGTCATAGATGGTCACAAAATGTTATTAATGCCTGCCATCACCACTGCCCTATTATTTAAAGAAAAGAATCATTCCAGACATACTTTTAGTCTTAAAGCGGATTATCTTATGGATGCGCCAGAGGAGGATGAGTGGTTCAACAGTGGTAAAAGAACCTTTGAATGCACTAAAAACATGATGGCCATGCATTGGTACATCATATTAAAGGTATATGGAGAAAAAGTATTTGATGATTTTATAACCCGTCAGTACGATTTGGCAAAGGATTTTGCAAAAATGATTTCTGACAAACCATATTTTGAACTAGCAACCTCACCTATGTCCAATATCCTCTGTTTTAGATATGTTGACGACAAGCTATCCCTAAATGAAATGAATACCCTCAATCAATCTATTAGACGAGAACTATTGGAAGATGGTGAGTTTTATCTAGTACAAACCAAATTAAATGGAAAGCATTATTTGCGTACCACTTTGATGAACCCTTTTACTTCAATAGAACATTTGCAACTGCTTTTAGAAAAAATCAAAAACAGCGCGCAAAAGTTATTGACCCAACATATTAGCTGATAGATTCTAAAATCTTTTCCTCACTTTTCTTTCTAGAAAAATTGATAGCGCACTCAATTAGTGCTAAATGTGAGTATGCCTGCGGGAAATTACCAAGCAATCGTTTTGTTTTAAAATCAATGTCCTCGCTAAAGAGTCCTAAATGGTTACTGTAACTGAGCAGGCGTTCAAAATGTGCCAGTGCTTTTTCCTCTTCGCCTATTTTGAATAGACTGTTGATGAACCAGAATGTACAGATAGTAAAAGACGATGATGGCAATCCAAAATCATCTTCATTTTTGTAACGATAGAGCAATCCATCATTACTCAAATCTTCTTCAATTGCCTTTACAGTACTTACAAATTTTGGATCTTTCGCATGAATAAAACCATAGGATTCCATCAACAAAACAGAAGCATCCAAATGACTGGAGCCATAAGACTGAACAAAAGCATTTACATCACTGTTCCATGCATTTTCATGGATATCTTCTTTCATTTCTTGTTCTAAGGCGGTCCATTTCTCAATTTTTCTGTCTTTCCCAAAAATCTTTGCCACCTTAATGGCCCTATCCATAGCTACCCAACATAATACTTTTGAAAAAGTAAAATGTCTGTCTTCCCCTCTAAATTCCCAGATTCCCTTATCCGGTTCTCTCCAGTGTTTGCTAACTATCCAAACAATACCTTTGGTAATACTCCAAAGTTCTTCCCCGTTTTCAATATCATTACTAAACTTCGCCAACTGTTCATAAATAACATCCATTAAAATACCATAGATATCATTTTGTTTTTGTTTATAAGCAGCGTTTCCGATACGAACCGGTTTGGAACCTTTATATCCATCTAGGTGATCCAAGGTATTTTCAGTTAGGTTCTTTTCTTTATTAATGCCATACATGATTTGGAGTTTTTCATCCTTGTCTGGCATTAAATCAATAATGAATTGTAGATACCTTCTAGCAGAATTTTTGTGACCAAGCTCAGAAACTACTTTGATTACCATGGAAGCATCCCTGATCCAACAGAATCTGTAATCCCAATTGCGTACTTCGCCAATGGTTTCTGGTAAAGATGTGGTAGCTGCAGCCAGTACCGCTCCCGTTTTATCATATGTAAGCATCTTCAGCGTAATGGCACTCCTAATAATTTCTTTGTTGAACTGCTTATAATTAGGGGTCCTATCTGCCCAGTCAAGCCAGTATATTTTGGTACGCTCCAGCTCTAAAGACATTTTCTCCGTTGTTGGCTTTAAAATCTTTTCATTGTAACAAATCAAAAAATACCCATCTTCTTTTAGGGTTATTTCTTCACCACTCAAGACTTTATTCTTATCAAAGGATGTGTACAGAAAAAGTGTGTCGAATTTTTTCTTACTGGTAAGACTTACTATGAAATTTGTCTTTGCATGGTTCGTAGTCTGTCCCTGAGCATACTCCAATTTAGGGTCATAGTGTATATTAAATTTTGGGGCTCCAGAAATATGCTTTATATAGCGTACAATCTCTGGGGGAGCATTATACTTTCCTGTGAGTTTATAATACCTCGGCATAAAATCATGCACCTCAAAGGTATTTTCCCCATCAGAATATCTGGTAACCAGTATTGCAGTGTTTCTATGGTACTCTTGATGTATTTCGTAGTTATATTTTGCATTGATCTCAAAACTTCCTCCATTCTTGTCATCAAGTAGTTTTGCAAAGACTGAGGTAGAGTCAAACTGAGGCAAACAGCACCAGTCCAAAGAACCTGTATTGGAAATTAGAGCAGCGCTTCTACAGTTTCCAATTATTCCGTAATTTAGGTTATCCATAGTAAGGATTTGTGTTTCTGTTGGTTATTGTAGGTTTTTACTTATAATAAATCGAAAAAATAGGAATTTTATTACATTTTTGTCCTAAAATCATCTTTCATGAGTAAAACTATAATTATTTCCAATAGGCTGCCAGTACAATTACAAATAAGTGACGGCGGCCTAACAGCCATACCTAGTGTTGGTGGCTTGGCAACGGGAATGAAATCTGTGCATAGTGGAGGTGAAAGCCTATGGGTTGGCTGGTCCGGACTTACAGATGAAGAAACACCGGCAGCTCTTGAAGATGAGATAGACAAGGCTTTAAAAAAACACGGGTGTGCCAAAGTAAATCTTACTGAAAAAGATATTGAAGGGTTTTATTTTGGGTTTAGCAACAGAACCGTCTGGCCACTATTCCATTATTTTTTGGAATATTCTGAATTTGAACTTGAGTTTTGGGATTCTTATAAGGCGGTTAACCAAAAATTTGCGGACGCTATCATAGAAAAATCTAGTGAAGAAGATACGATTTGGGTTCATGACTACCAATTGATGTTAGTACCACAAATGGTCAAAGAAAAGCGACCCAATACCTCTATAGGTTTCTTTTTGCATATCCCATTTCCGTCATATGAGATTTTTAGAACACTCCCTTGGCGAGAGGAAATTTTGGAAGGATTGCTAGGTTCTGACCTCATCGGTTTTCACACTTATGACTATGAGCGCCATTTTTTGAGCTCAGTAAGAAGATTATTGGGACTGGAAGTTAGCTTCAATGATATCTATTTGGACAACCGCGTTATAAAAGTTGATTCTTTTCCTATGGGAATTGATTATAAAAAGTTTAGGGACGCTGCCATTTCCCATGGAAAAAATACGAAGGAAAAGCGTACTGATTTTCAACAAAAACTTGATAGCCATAAGGCTTCAGCTCCAGATACCAAACTAATTCTGTCCATTGATCGATTGGATTATAGTAAGGGAATTGCTAAAAGAATTAATGCCTTTGAGTACTTTTTAAACAAGTACCCGGAGTATAAAGAAAAAGTGAGATTGATCATCTTGGCGGTTCCTTCACGTTCCAACGTTCCTCAATATAAATTACTTAAAAAGGAGATTGATGAATTAGTAGGTAGAATAAATGGGGAACTCTCCACTGTTAACTGGACTCCTATCTGGTATTTCTATCGTTCCTTACCTTTTGAAAACCTCATCGACCTTTACACTTCTAGTGATATTGCATGGCTGACCCCTTTACGTGATGGCATGAATCTGGTTGCCAAGGAATATGTTGCTACCCGCATAGATAAAACGGGTGTGTTAATTTTAAGTGAGATGGCCGGTTCTGCTTATGAAATGAACGAAGCACTTTTGATTAACCCTAACAATTTTGAGCAACAGGCCGATACTTTGAAGAGTGCTATAAATATGCCGAAAGAAGAACAAATAGCGCGTAATATGTTTCTTCAAAATAGATTAGAACGCTACAACGTTGAAGTATGGGCAAATGAATTTATGAATTCCCTTAACCAGAAAAGAGATGTGATTGATACATTTATCTCTGAAAAAATGTCGGAAAATATTCTTGGAGAGATTGGTGATAAATATTCAAAAGCGAAAAAAAGACTCTTATTCTTAGATTATGATGGAACATTGGTAGGGTTTCACAAAGATCCCCAAAAAGCTTCACCAGATGAAGAACTATACGCTCTTTTGGATAAACTGCACCAACAAGAAAATACAACACTATTCCTTATCAGTGGAAGAGACAAGCAAACCTTCACCCAATGGTTTCTGCCCAAAGGCTACAACATGATTGTGGAACACGGGGTTTGGATTTCAAGAAACAGTGAAGAGTTCAAACTTCTGGAAAAAGTTAAGGGTGATTGGATGGAAAAAATAAAACCTGTCTTAGAATCCTTCGTTGACAGGACGCCCGGTTCTTTTATTGAAGAAAAGAATTATTCCATGGCTTGGCATTATCGAAATACAGATCCAGATTTTGGCGCTAAAAGAGCAACTGAGCTAAATACGGTTTTAACAAGTCTAATTGGCAATGATGACATTAGTGTGCTTAATGGAAACAAGGTAATGGAAGTAAAAAGCAGCAATGTCAATAAAGGTCGAGCTTCAGTTCGTATTTTAGGAGAGGATGATTATGATTTCGTATTCGCCATTGGTGATGACTGGACGGACGAGTTTATGTTCCAAGAGCTTCCAGATACAGCCGTTACCGTTAAAGTTGGGCTTAAGAAAACTCAAGCCAAATATCACGTTGAAAATACCAAACGGGTAAGGGAATTACTAAAAAGATTTATAGAATAATGATGAACAGGTTACTACTAATATGCCTAGGTCTAATTTGTGGATCCATAAATGGTCAAGTAAACACAGATGTTTATCTTTTCGATTTAAAAATTACCAATGGAGATCCAGTATTATCAAATCCAAAGAATATATCGAACAATGAAGGGTATGACAATCAACCTTCATTTTTAAATGATAATACTGTTTTGTTTTCAGCAAACCGTGAAGACCAAACAGATATTTTAAGGTTTAATATATTAGAGGGAAGTACCACGTCTTGGATATCCAATACTCCTACTGGAAGTGAATATTCCCCATTAAAAATTCCTGGCAAAAAAGCTGTTTCTGCCATTCGCTTAGACTTAGATGGATTACAAAGGCTATATGAATATGATATCAATACAGGAAAATCAAAACTTATTCTTAAGGATTTAAAAGTTGGCTACCACATCTGGTATAATGATCATATCCTGGTTACTACTGTATTAGTGGAAAACCGTATGGATCTGGTTGTGGCTAATCTAAAGGATAATACGAATCAAACTTTTCAAAAAAACGTGGGACGTAGTTTATGGAAAATTCCGAACTCCGATTTAATAAGTTATATCAGCAAAGAGAATAAGGTTTGGGAAATAAAATCTCTAAATCCAATTTCTAGAGCAACCAAAAAAATCACCAATACCTTTAAAAAATCTGAAGACATCTGTTGGTTAAATGATAGTACAATTATTGCCGGGACTGGAAAGTCGATTATAAAATTTGATTCCAAATCAGGCGTTGGATGGGAACCGGTTATGTATTTTGAACAAGAAGAAATAAATAATATTTCGCGTATTGCCATAAACAAGTCAGGAAATCGTTTGGCTTTTGTGGCCGAGGAATCGCCAGCTAATATTGTTCAAAAACAACTTGACGCTTATAATGCAAGGGACATTGAGGCCTTTATGGATACGTACTCAAAAAACATAAAGCTTTTCAACTATCCTGACAATCTATTCCTAGAAGGACAGGACAAGATGAAGGAAAGTTATAATTCCTATTTTGAAAATACTCCAGATCTTCATTGCGAATTAAAAAAACGGATAATAATAGGAAACCGAGTTATTGATGAGGAATATATCACTGCAAACGGTATAAATTTTAAAGCAGTAGCCATATATGAAGTACAAAATGGCAGGATTATCAAAGCTACCTTTTTACAATAATTCTTCATGTGAATTTTTCGATCATTTCTTTTTTAGTTTTTCAAGATTCCTATAAGTTGTTTTTGTTACTTTCATAGGATGAATTTTAAACAGGTACAAATCATAAAAAAATGAAAAACATACTCTTTATCAGTTTGCTCTTAGTGATGGTGGTTGGCCAAAGTCAAAACCAAACCGAATTTGATAAATCCTTTGTCTCCATAGGCGTCATCGTTTCGGATTTAGATGCGTCCATGGATTTTTATACTAATGTCATTGGTATGAAAGAGACGGGCGGTTTTAATGTAAATGAAGAGTTTGCAAGAAAGACAGGCCTTACCGGAGGTACTCCTTTTGATGTAAAAATCCTAAAGCTTCAAGACGATCCAAATGCTACAGAATATAAGCTAATGTCTTTTGGAAATGAAAAGAATGCATCTGAAACACATATCCAAGAGCGAAATGGAATGAGATACATTACGCTATTTTACAAATCCACGGATGACGTCCTTAACCGCTTAAAAGCAAATAATATAAAGTTGCTTGGAGAAACACCGATCATACTTGCGGATGGCAGAAGCTTTATCTTAGTGCAGGATCCCGACGGTACTTTTATTGAACTTATTGGTAATTAAATTTTAAAAATGAGGAAACTTTACACATTTCTAGTAGCATTATTTAGCATTTCAGCTCTTCTTGCCCAAACTGATACTCGCTTGTATGATATTGTCAATGCCGTTTCAGCTGAGCGCATTGAAAAAGATGTAACCACATTGGTTAATTTTGGTACTAGACATACCCTGAGCGATACCATTTCCCAAACAACAGGTATTGGAGCGGCCAGACGTTGGATAAAATCCGAATTTGAGAAGACTTCTGCGGATTGTAATAATTGTTTGAATGTTTTTTATCAAAAAGATTTGGTAAAAAAAGGAGACGGCCAGCGCATTGTAAAAGATGTCTGGGTAGTAAATGTAGTTGCCGTTCAAAAGGGAACAAAATACCCAAACCGCTTTATTATTATGAGCGGAGATATTGATTCTAGGGTGAGTGATCCAAATAATTTTACTTCAAAATCTCCTGGGGCCAATGATAATGCCAGCGGCATGGCTGGAACCATTGAAGCTGCCAGGGTGTTATCCAAATATCAATTTGAAAGTAGTATCATTTATGTAGGGCTATCTGGAGAAGAACAAGGCCTATTTGGAGGAAAAGGATTGGCCGCCTATGCCAAAGAACAAGGTTGGGATATTGTTGGAATCATCAATAATGATATGATTGGTAACATAAGCGGAGTTGACGGTGTTGTCAGCAATAGGGATTTTAGAATTTTTTCGGAACCCGTGCCACCAACAGAAACTGAAGATCAAAGAAGGGCACGCCGATTTTACGGCGGAGAAGTGGATGGAATCTCTCGTCAATTGGCTAGGTATATCCATAAAACCACCAAGACCTATATGCCAGAAATGAATCCGATGATGATCTACCGTCTAGATCGCTTTGGAAGAGGAGGTCATCATAGACCTTTTAACGATGCTGGTTTTGCAGGTGTTAGAATTATGGAAGCCCATGAAAACTATACTCAGCAGCATCAAGATATTAGGGTGGAAAATGGAATTGCTTATGGCGATGTGTTGGAGCACGTAAATTTTGGATATGCTAAAAAATTGACTGCTGTTAATGCCATTAACTTAGCTTCAATTGCTTGGGCTCCCCCTGCTCCAACTACAGTTGAAATTGGTGGCATTGTAGAACCCTCAGCCAAACTAAAATGGAATAAGGTTGATGGAGCTGTAGGGTATAAAATTTATTGGAGAGATACCACCTCACCCACTTGGGATAGTTATAAATATGTTGGTGATGTTACCGAACACACCCTGGAAGGTATTGTTATTGACAATTTCTTTTTTGGTGTTGCAGCTGTTGGAAAAGATGATCATGAAAGTTTGGTAGTATTTCCTAATAAGATTTTTAGATAAATCATATCTCTATATTCATGAAACAAAACACTCTGCTTATTCTGCTTGTTTTAGGTATGTCTTTCAGCATAAATGGCCAAAACTTTACTAAACAAGATACATTAAGGGGTAGCATTACCCCAGAACGCGCTTGGTGGGACTTAAATTATTACAACCTGAACATCAAAGTTCAACCAGAAAATGAATCCATCTCGGGTTACAACATCATTAGGTATAAAGTTTTGGAAGAGTCAGATGTCATTCAAATCGATTTACAAAAACCCCTGAAAATAATAGCCGTGTCTCAAGACAATGAAGACCTAAATTATACTTCTTATGGTCCGGCACATTTTATCCATTTAAAGAAAAAACAAGTCCCGGGAGAGTTCAACGAATTATATGTGCAATATTCCGGAAAACCAAGAAAGGCAAAAAGAGCACCATGGGACGGGGGCTTCTCTTGGAAAAAGGACAACAATGGAAATCCTTTTGTGGCTACATCTTGTCAAGGTCTGGGAGCAAGTGCATGGTGGCCCAACAAAGACCATATGTATGATGAGGTGGATAGCATGCGTATTGCTATTGATGTTCCGAAGGATTTAGTAGCAGTGGCAAACGGAAGGTTAAGGGAAGAATACCTTTATGACTTTGGTGGGTACAAGCTGTACGATTGGTTTGTATCCAATCCAATAAATAATTACGGCGTAAATGTGAACATTGGGGACTACGTTCACTTTGGTGAGAAGTATGAAGGGGAAAAAGGCACATTGGATGTAGATTATTATGTTTTACGTGATAATTTGGATAAGGCCAAAGAGCAGTTTAAACAAGCTCCCATGATGTTGGAAGCTTTTGAGCATTGGTTTGGCCCCTACCCTTTTTATGAAGACAGTTTTAAATTGGTAGAAGTCCCATATTTAGGAATGGAACACCAAAGTTCAGTTACCTATGGAAATCAATATCAAAATGGATATTTAGGTAGGGATTTGTCCAGTACCGGTTGGGGGTTAAAGTTTGATTTTATCATTATCCATGAAGGAGGTCATGAGTGGTTTGCCAACAATATAACATACAAAGATGTTGCGGATATGTGGATTCATGAAGGGTTTACTGCCTATTCTGAAAATCTGTATTTAGATTATCATTACGGGACCAAAGCGGCATCCGAATACGTTATAGGAACAAGAGCCAACATTCAAAATGACATCCCTATCATAGGCACTTACAATGTCAACAAAAAAGGCTCTGGCGATATGTATTACAAAGGAGCTAATATGTTGCACACTTTACGGCAACTCATTGAAGACGATACATTGTGGAGGGAAATTCTAAGGGGGTTAAATGCTGAATTCTATCACCAAACAGTAACCACCGAGCAGATTGAAAACTATATCAGCGAAAAAACAAAAAAAGACTTGTCCGCCTTCTTCAATCAGTATTTGAGAACAACCATGATTCCAAAATTGGAATACAAACTGGAAGAAAAGTCCATTACACACCGCTATGTGGACACCGTAGAAGATTTTGACATGCCCATCAGGGTTTTTACGGATGGTAAGGAACAGTGGCTGTTTCCCAGTAAAGAATGGAAAACTGAGACATTGCAAAGCAGTGAACTGGTTTTTGACAATAATTTTTACATCCTGCATCAGAAAATTTAATTTCAATGCTAGTATGAAAATCTACTTTCCACAATGGCAAGGCGCTGGATTAGGTAAGAACATAGAATCAGGTGCTTTCGCTGTGTTGGAATATTTGAAAGATCTAGATTTTGTTCAAATACCCCTATCCCACATTTCGGCAGGAGAAAATGGAGTACAAAAATTCCAAATAAATAATTACGATGCCATCTATGAACAGTTGCAGCGATTCAAACAGTTTCTAGAGACAGAAAAACCCAACACCACTGCTACTATTGGTGGAGATTGTGGCCTTGAAATTGTGCCCGTATCCTACCTTAACGCTAAATATCCCGATCTGGGTGTTATATGGTTTGATGCCCATGCAGATATCAATAAACCATGTGATTCGGCAAGTTGCAATTTTCATGGCATGCCATTGAGAACACTTTTGGGAGAAGGAGAATCCAACATGGACAATTTAATGTTTAGTACCATAAATAGCTCTCAAATTCATTATGTGGGGTTACGTGACATTGATGAGGCGGAAAAAATAAGATTGGATAGTGGAAGTATCTATAACCCAAAAAAGCTGAATATTCCAGAGCTAATTTCAACATTGCAATCCAAAAGCATTGAGAATCTCTATTTACATTTTGATTTTGATTGCTTGGAACCCGCAGATTATGACAAGACCTATTATCAAGTTCCTAATGGTCTAATGATAAAAGATGCAGAAGAATGCATTTCAGAATTAAAAAGAAATTTTAATGTGGTTGGAACAAGTGTTTTGGAATCTATCACTGCAAACCTTGAAGAATTACGCCCCATTGAAAAAATCATAAACGTATTGATGAAATGAAGACATTTATAACTTTCAGCATCGCATTGCTTCTTTTGCTAAGTTGTGAAGAGCAAGCCCAGAAACCGTTAAAAAATGAGGTATTAATACTTGGTACCATTCACAGTGGACATTTAACTGATAGTGTTTATAACCTTCCGTACTTAAGGAAGTTAATTAAAGAAATTAATCCCGATTTTATCTTGGCAGAAATTCCGCCAGATAGGTTTCAAGCTGCTGTTGAAGGCTTTAAAAGGGATGATAGTATTTCAGAACCAAGAGTAATGCGTTTTCCAGAATATGTGGATGTCATTTTTCCATTGACAAAGGAAATGGATTTTGAGATTATCCCAACTGCTGGTTGGACAAAGCCCATGGCTGATGAAAGAAGTGCAAAACTGCGCGCCATTAGTCAAGATTCCACAAGAAAATCAGATTGGACTGCCTATATTGAAGCCAATAACCGTTCAGATTCTGTCTACAAAGCGACTGGAAAAGTAAACGACCCCCATTTCATACATACGGATACTTATGATAGTATTCAAGATATTTCGCTGCAGGTCTACAATAAGCTTTTTAATATAGAATTGGGTCTTGGCGGCTGGGACAACATCAATATTGCGCATTACTGGAATATTGAAAAAGCATTGGAAAAACACCGCTATTCTGGTAAACGCTTTTTAATCACCTATGGTGCCGGACACAAAAGTTGGTTTATACGGGAGTTGAGAAAAAGAGATGATATCGACCTTATTAAAATGGAACCTTTTCTAAAGGCCATTGAAAAAGAATAATCAAAAATTAAGATAATAGAACTTTTAATACCTTAATACAAATACTTATGAAGGTAAAAGTAGCGCTCATACAGGAAAGTCCTGTTTTCTTTGATAAACAGAAAACCTTTGAAAAACTAGCTGATTTAACTAAAAAACATGCGGCGCAGGGCTGTAATTTAATTGTCTTTCCAGAATCTTTTGTCCCAGGGTATCCAAGAGGCTTCACTTTTGGAGCAACCGTAGGAAGTCGTTCTATGGAGGGAAAACAATTGTACGCCAAGTATTATGAAAACAGTGTTTGTTTGGATGGGGATGATCTTGAATTTTTAGAAGAACTTTCTAAGTCACAAAATGTATATCTAGTAGTTGGAATAACCGAAAGACTAAAAGTCAACGGAAGTCTATATTGTTCCATGGCATACATTTCACCTTCTACCGGATTATTGGGTGTACATCGAAAAATTAAACCCACTGGCACCGAACGAATTGTTTGGGCAGAAGCTTCAGGAGAATCTTTAGTGAGTTTTGATACTAAGATTGGAAAAATGGGAGGCCTTATCTGTTGGGAAAACTATATGCCTATGGCAAGAATGGCCATGTACCAAAAAGGAGTGGAAATCTATATTGCCCCGACAGCTGACTCAAGAGAGGAATGGATATCAACCATGCAACACATTGCTTTAGAAGGTAGGTGTTTTGTTTTAGGCTGTAATCAATTCTACACGAAATCTATGTATCCTACTGAATACCAACATTTAGTAGAAAACGAAAAAGAGGATATATGCCCTGGAGGAAGCATTATCGTGTCCCCCTTAGGAAAAATTATTGCTGGACCTCTCTTTGGTGAAGCAGGTGCACTGGTGGCAGAGTTAGATCTTAAAGATGTAACTGTGAGTAAATTAGATTTTGATGTTATTGGGCACTATGCAAGAAATGACATTTTTAATCTAAACGTAACTGGACAACCAGACATGATAACAGAAAAGGAATAGTCATGAAAGCATTGGTTTATGAAATTTTTCAAGGGAATTTGGAACTTAAAAATGTTGAAGACCCTACTCCTTTAGACCATAGTGTTGTACTAAAAACAGCCGCAACGGGTATTTGCCGTAGCGATTGGCATGGTTGGATGGGACACGACCCTGATATTATTTTGCCGCATGTTCCTGGCCATGAACTTTCAGGTACCATTGCCGCTCTTGGTAGAGATGTAAAAAACTTCAACATTGGGGATAGAGTAACAGTTCCCTTTGTTTGTGGTTGTGGTTCATGTGAACAGTGCAATTCAGGTAACCATCAAGTCTGTGACCGCCAATCACAACCAGGTTTTACACATTGGGGTTCTTTTGCAGAGTATGTTCGTATAGATCAAGCGAACACCAATTTAGTTAGGCTTCCTGAAGAAATAGATGACATAACTGCTGCCTCACTGGGATGTCGTTTTATTACGGCATTTAGGGCTGTAGTGGCCCAAGGAAAAATACTTGAAGGACAATCCATCGCAATTCATGGCTGTGGTGGTGTAGGACTTTCTGCCATTATGATAGCCAATGCCTTTGGTGCAAAGATCATTGCTATAGATATCAATGAAGACACCTTAAAACTAGCTAGAAAATTAGGTGCTTCAAAAACCATAAATGCTTCTATATCATCTGACGTTATTGAAGAAGTACTTTCACTAACAAATGGTGGGGTTAACGTATCTTTAGATGCCTTAGGTAGCAGAATCACTTGTCAAAATTCAATAGGTAGTCTTAGAAAACGAGGAAAACACATTCAGGTGGGGTTAATGACCGGTGACCATCAACATCCAAAAATACCTATGGACAAAGTACTTGCCAATGAACTTGAAATTATTGGAAGCCACGGGATGCAAGCACACAAATACCCCGAAATGATGGCACTGATCAAAGAAGGGAAATTAAAACCTCAAAAATTAGTAGAGCAAACAATCCCTTTAGCACAAGCAGCTAAGGTTTTAACCGAGATGAATCAGTTTACAAACAAAGGAATGACTATTATCAATTCCTTTAACTAGAGCATGAAGGAAGCCATAGAGATATACTTTAAAAACGATAAAGAATGGCGTGTTTGGTTACATGAAAACCATCAAGCATCAAACGGTGTACATGTAATCATGTACAAGATTGAACATGAAATGCCAAGTATGCGTTGGGAAGAAGCGGTAAGAGTTGCTCTCTGTTACGGCTGGATAGACAGCACGGTGAAAAGTTTAGGCGATGGTAAGCGCAGACAGTATTTCTGTCCAAGAAAACCCAAAAGTGTCTGGAGTAGGGTAAATAAGAATCATTTAGAAGAATTAATAGCTTCTGATTTAATGCATGAAAGTGGATTTAAAGTTATTGAAATCGCTAAAAAAAATGGTTCATGGACCGCTTTGGATGACGTGGAAAACGAAATAATTCCTGAGGATTTAAAGGCTTCATTTAACAAAAACCCTAGGGCTTTAGAAAACTTCCAAAACTTTACGCGTGGACAGCGAAAAAGCTATCTATACTGGTTGAATCAAGCAAAAAGAGAAGAAACGAGACAAAAAAGAATAACGGAAATTGTAACGCTTTGTAACAATAACATTAAAACCAGAAACCCCGGAAGCAGATGAGAAATAGTATAAAAATAAGCACCTACACCCTACTCGCTCTGCTGTTATTGACAGGATGTCAAAACAAAAAAGCAAAGCAGCTAGTGGATATGGTTATCGCAAACGCAAGTGTAATACATCTGGAAACAGGCAAAATAGAAATTCAAGATATTTACATTAACGGCGGACGAATAAGCGCACTTGCAACCGCTGGTTCTGAAACAAATTATAATGCAGAAACCACTGTGGATGCCTCTGGAAAGTATGTGTTGCCTGGTTTTTGGGACAATCACACCCATTTACGTGGCGGGGATTCTCTTATTGCAAATAACAAGAACTTTTTAAACCTTTTTATTGCCAATGGCATTACTACCATTAGGGATGCTGGCGGCGACCTTACCTCTTCTGTCATGGAGTGGAAGCAAGAAATTGCTGATGGAAACCTAGTTGGTCCTACAATATTCACTTCAGGACCAAAAATAGATGGCCCTGGTGCTACATGGGCGGGCTCTTTAGAAGTAGAAAATGAACATGATATTACTGCAGCTTTAGATTCCTTAGAAAAACTAAATGTGGATTTTGTGAAGTTGTATGATAGTAGAATTTCGGGAGAAGACTATCTACAAACCATAAAAGAAGCTGAAGCTAGAAAATTGATTACATCTGGACATATGCCCTTTACCGTGACACTCGATGAAACTGTAGATGCAGGAATAGATGCCATAGAACATCTATATTATATCATGAAAGGATGTGCTAGTAATGAAGTAAAAATTACCCAGAAACTAAAAAATAAAGAAATTGGATTTTGGCAAGCAATGCCTGCTCTTATGGACAATTATGCCGATAGTACAGCTCAAAACACGTTTCAAAAACTTAAAGAACAAAATGTCTTTGTGGTACCTACACTGCACATTGGCAAGACTTTAAGCTATTTGGATGAAGTTGATCATAGCAATGATGTCTACCTAAAATATATGGGGGAAGGAATCATCAAAACCTATAAAGGACGGATAGACCGGGCATTAAATGCAACAGAAAAAACCAGAACAGACCGAAAAGAGTTGGACACCTTTTTTGGGCAACTGTCTAAATCATTAAATGATGCAGGAGTAAGCCTTTTGGCTGGGTCAGATAGTGGAGCCTACAATTCATACACCTATCCTGGGGTTTCTTTGCACGAAGAACTCAAAGTTATGGTTGAAAATGGAATTCCTCCCTTGGAAGCCCTGCGAACATCTGCCCCAAACGGATCAAAATTCTTAGGAAAGAGTGCCAATTCTGGAAGCATCGCCGAAGGCAAAGTGGCTGATCTTGTTCTTTTAGATGCTAATCCACTGGAAGCAATTGAAAACACAAAAAAAATACATGCCGTACTTAAAGGAAATATGCTTTTCACCAAAGATCAGCTTACAGCACTTTTGAATACATCAGAAATCAATTAAAAATCAGAACTATGTTTAAAAAAATCACTCTTTTCTTAGTTGTATGTACACTAGTTAGTTCATGCCAGGAAAAACAAAAAACAGAAGAGATAAGCCCTACCCTTATTCTTATTTCTAAGGCGAATATTGTTGATGTACAAACAGGAGAAATCAAAACTGGTCAAAATATTTTTATAGACTCAGGAAGGATAAAGCAAATAAATGCAACAGCAATAGAAGACATATCAAAATACAAAACGGTCATCAATGCAGAAGGTAAGTATATCATTCCGGGGATGACGGAAATGCATGCACACATTCCCCAACCGCCTACTTCAAAAGAACGCTTGGAAGATGTACTGTTCTTGTATTTGGCCAACGGCGTCACTACAATACGAGGAATGCTTGGGCACCCAGACCATTTGGTTCTTAGGGGGCAAGTACAGCGTGGAGAGGTTTTAGGGCCGCGAATCTTTACATCGAGCCCTTCCCTCAATGGAAATTCGGTAAAAACGGTAGAAGAAGCCACTGAAAAAGTAACGGCTTACAAAAAGGAAGGCTATGATTTTCTAAAGATACATCCCGGTATTCAACGCAATGTATTTGATCAAGTCGTAAAAACAGCGAATGAAGTAGGAATCCCATTTGCAGGGCATGTTCCAGTGGATGTCGGTATCCGTCATGCGTTGAAGAGCAAATATGCAACTATTGATCATGTTGATGGTTTTTTGGAAGGGCTTGTGCCAGAATCCGAAAATGTGGATCCAACCGCCAATGGCTTTTTTGGCTACAACTTTACTCCCTTGGCAGATACCTCAAAAATTGACGAATTGGTACAACTATCAAAAGACAATAAGGTGTGGATAGTTCCTACGCAAAGTTTGTTTGAACGATGGTTTTCACCAGTAAACGTAGATTCACTATTGGCAGAACCAGAAATGAAATATATGCCCAAATCTACTTTGGAAAATTGGAGACGGGTCAAAATACAGTCTTTGGAAAGTTCTGATTTCAACACAGCACAATGGGAGCAATTTGACGCTATCCGAAAAAATCTTATTAAAAAACTTCAAGACAACGGTCATGGAGTCCTTTTAGGGTCAGATGCCCCACAATTGTTCAATGTCCCTGGGTTTTCCATACAACATGAAATGCAGGGAATGGCAGCCGCAGGAATGAAACCTTTGGAAATTCTACAGTCAGCGACCATCAATCCAGCTACTTTTTTCGACATGGAAAGCACTTTTGGAGAAATAAAAGAGGGTATTGATGCTGATTTGGTACTACTCTCCAAAAACCCAATGGATGATCTTAAAAACTACACAGATGTTTCTGGGGTCATGGTTCGCGGAACCTGGTTATCTAACATCGACATTGAAGAAAGATTAAAAGAAATTGCTGAGAATGCAGCTAAAAATTAAACCATATGAGAACTACCTTTCTTATTCTTTTTTTCCTTGTATTGGCACCTGCCAAAGCACAATTGTTACTAATTCCTGACCAAGTTTTTGATGGGGAGACATTGCATTCAAATTGGGTGGTTCTGGTAACCGATAATCGTATCACCTTTGCTGGCCCAGTAGTCGATTTAAAAAATTCCGGTTCATATAAAAAAAAGGAACTTAAGGGAATGACCTTAATGCCTGGAATCATTGAAGGACATTCCCATTTATTATTACATCCTTATAACGAAACCGAATGGAACGATCAGGTTTTGAAGGAATCACCAGTAGAAAGAGCCGTAAGAGGGGTGGTCCATGCAAAAAAGTCTTTGATGGCTGGTATTACTACCATGCGAGATTTAGGTGCTGAGGGTGCTGGTTATACAGATGTTTATTTAAAAAAGACTATTGAAGATGGTATAATTCCCGGGCCGCGTTTGTTAGTCGCTGGTCCTGCAATTGTAGCCACAGGAGCTTATGGCCCAAAAGGATTTCATGATGGGGTAACCGTTCCATTGGGAGCAGAACCAGTAAGTGGCAAAGCGGAAGCTATTAAAGAAGTTCGGACACAGTTGGGTAAAGGTGCAAACTTCATAAAAATATATGCAGATTATCGTTGGGGAAAAGATGAGCCCTCTCAACCTACCTTTTTACAGGAAGAAATAGATGCAATGGTAGCCACCGCCACAAGTGCAGGACGCTATGTTGTAGCCCATGCCGGTACACCAGAAGGGATGCGCCGCGCCATTTTAGGAGGAGTAGAAACCATAGAACATGGTGATGGGGGCACAATGGAAATCTTTAAAATGATGAAGGAAAAAGGAGTTGGCCTATGCCCTACCCTTGCAGCTGGCGATGCTATTGAGCGTTACAAAGGCTGGAAAAAGGGAAAAGAACCAGATACCGACCGAATTGTTAAGAAGAAAAAGTCATTTAAAATGGCATTGGAATCTGGAGTAGATATTGTTTTTGGCGGTGATGTTGGGGTATATTCCCATGGAGAAAATTATCGGGAACTGGAACTTATGGTTGAATATGGTATGCAACCCATAAAAGTATTGCAATCAGCCACTTCTGTCAACGCCCATATTTTTCATTTAAATGAACTGGGACGAATAAAGGAGGGTTTTCTTGCTGATATCATTGCTGTGGAAGGCAATCCAGTTAAAGACATTAAAAAAATGCGCGAGGTTACTTTTGTGATGAAAGATGGGTTAATCTACAGCAATTAGCATATTTATGTTTAAAAGAGTGTTGCTTAAAACGCATCAGGTAGGTTATTAAGCTTTGTTTTATCCAATTTCATTTTCCAACAATCCTATCAGATTGAGCATGTCTTTTTCAATTTCCTTATACAATCCATCTTTTTCTAATCCAATTTTTATTAGTATCTCTATATCATTCTGAAATTTATAATCGTATAACTCATCTGGATACATTATTTGAAAAGGTTTTATTCTCAAATATTTAGATATCTTAGGAACAATCGAATACATAAATTGTTCTTGATTCCTCTCCAATCTATTGATGTAATTATAGAGAATGCTAAGATTTTGAAGTTGCAAAAGAATCTCTTTATTTGCTATTAGTTCTAATTTGCCACTTGCGGCCAATTTGTTATAAGAAGATTCCTCATTCTTGAAATCTGAAAAATTAGTGAGTTCAGTTGCTATAATTGCTAAAGTATCTATCTGTTGTTTTTGTAAATCATTTATAATTATTTCACTGGCACGATTATATCGTGATAAATACTTACTATTATAATCGCGATTACCTTTAATTTCATCTAAATCGGCATTTAGCTCCTGTATTAAATCTTTATACAAATTTTGCTCTATTTGTTCAAGATCTTTTGATTGCTTCCAATTATTAATGGACACAGCGATTAGAATTCCGATAACTACAAGTATGATTTCTCCAACGGCATATACCAAGTATTTTCTCAATTTGCTTTCACTAAGCATCTGTTGCCTAACTTTTCTGAAGAGCTTCATCATTAATGATTTAAATTAAAGCAACCATCCTTTTCTTTATAATCTGAAGATAAACCATTTTAAATCAATTCTGTAAACTGGCTATCTACTTTTAATCAACCTACATTTCATTAACAACTCCTTAAGAAATCCACTAGGTGTTTTTGGTATCTTTAGGCGACTAATTAATTCCTAAAATGAAACACCTTTACACGCTATTGATGCTCTTGGCATCCATTCCCTTTTTTGCACAAGAATTTTCCATGGATTTGGTCCAGGATATGAAACCTCGTAACATTGGGCCAGCAGGCATGAGTGGTCGTGTCACTGCTATTGATGTAGTGCATACCAACCCAGATATTATATATGTGGGCACCGCTTCAGGTGGTTTATGGAAATCTACTTCTGGTGGGATTAAATGGGAGCCTATTTTTGACAAAGAAGTTACTGCATCCATTGGAGCAGTTGCCATTCAACAATCCAATCCATCTGTAATTTGGGTGGGGACCGGAGAAGGAAACCCAAGAAACAGCCTCAATGGCGGTTATGGTATTTATAAATCCCTAGATGGTGGAAAAACGTGGAAATCCATGGGCCTTGAAAAAACTAGGCATATTCATAGGGTAATCATTGATCCAACCAATCCAGATGTTGTTTATGCTGGAGCCATTGGTTCGCCATGGGGAATTCACCCTGAACGTGGGGTTTACAAAACCACTGATGGTGGAAAAACGTGGGAAAAAATCTTGTTTGTAAACAATAAAACAGGTGCAGCTGATTTGGTTATGGATCCCTCTAACCCAAATAAGTTGATTGTAGCCATGTGGGAACACAAACGCGACCCTTGGTTTTTTAAATCTGGTGGCGAAGGAAGTGGATTATACATTACTCATGATGGTGGTGATAATTGGAAAAAAATCACCGAAGAAGAAGGTTTTCCAAAAGGAGAATTGGGTAGGATAGGAATCGCTATTGCTCCAAACAAACCCAATATCATCTATGCTCTAGTGGAAGCAAAGAAAAATGCATTATACAAGTCAGTAGATGGCGGCTCTAAATGGAAAAAAATCAATGATAAAAGCGATATTGGCAATAGACCTTTTTATTATTCTGATATCCATGTAGATCCAGAAAATGAGAATAGAGTGTATTCAGTATTTACTTATGTGAACGTTTCTGAGGATGGAGGTAAAAACTTTACGCAGTTAATGCCCGCCTATCAAGTAGATAATGGTGTACACCCTGATCACCATGCATGGTGGATTCATCCAGAAAATGGTCAGTTTATGATTGACGGTAATGATGGAGGGATGAACATTACCAAAGATGGTGGAAAAACATGGCGTTTTATTGGCAACTTGCCCGTTGCACAATTTTATCATATTAACGTTGACAATGAATACCCCTACAATGTTTATGGCGGTATGCAAGACAATGGTTCTTGGAGAGGCCCAGCATATGTATGGCGTGCACAAGGTATACGCAACAGCTACTGGCAAGAAATTGCCTTTGGTGATGGTTTTGATGTTGTTCCAGATTTAGATGACAACCAATTTGGTTATGCCATGAGTCAACAAGGTTTTGTATCGCGTTACGATTGGAAAACGGGGAACAATTATATCGTAAGACCCACTCCACCAGATGCAACAACTAAACTTCGGTTTAATTGGAATGCTGGAATTGGACAGGATCCTTTTGATAATAGCACTGTTTACTTCGGAAGTCAGTTTGTACATAAATCAACCAATAAAGGATTGACTTGGGAAGTGATTTCTCCAGATTTAACCACTAATGACAAGGAAAAACAGAAACAAAGCGAAAGTGGTGGCCTTACCATGGATGCCACGGGAGCTGAAAACCATTGTACTATTTTGGTAATTGAGCCATCGGTTGTGGAGAAAGATATGCTTTGGATAGGCACAGATGATGGTCGTGTACACTACACACAAAACGGAGGAGCAAGTTGGACGGAAGTGACATCCAATATTAAAGGACTTCCTTCAGGCAGTTGGATTCCTCAAATAAAAGCCTCCAAAAAGAATAAAGGAGAAGCCCTATTGATCGCCAACGACTATAGGCGATTCAATTATACTCCATATGCTTATCGAACCAAGGACTATGGAAAAACATGGACTCGAATCGTTGATGGAAATGATGTGGAAAGCTACACCCTTTCCATTGTTGAGGATACTGAAAATCCGAACCTCCTGTTTTTAGGAACAGATGACGGTTTGTACATATCTTTTAATGCTGGAAGTTCATGGCAAAAATGGACTGAAGGTTTCCCAACAGTATCTACCAAAGATTTGGCCATTCAGCCAAGGGAACATGATTTAGTTATTGGTACGTTTGGACGGGCAGCCTGGGTTCTGGATGATATTCGTCCATTAAGGGCATTAGCTAGTAATCCCGAAGTACTAAAGAAAGAAATAAGCCTATTCAAAAGCCCAGATGCGTATCATGCCGCTTACCAACAAGCTACAGGAAGTCGTTTTGGTGGTGATGCCCTTTACAACGGTGAGAATAGAAAGTCTGGAGCTATGATTACCTATTATCTTAAAGAAGGTAACAAAACAGCTAAGGATGAAGAAAAAAAGGATGATAAAGAGGATAAACCTGAAGAAGACGATAAAAAGAAGAAAAAAACAAAGGATTCTATTTTCTTCAAGTTTTATGATGGAGAACGATTAATTCGTACTCTTAAATACAAGACTCCAAAAAAGGCTGGTTTCCACAGAATCTATTGGGAACTTGATGAGAAAGGTCCGGATAGACCAGCAAGAAAAATCAGTAAAAGTAAAACAGAAGAAGGTGGAATTGATGTAAAACCTGGCACTTACAAAGTAAAAGCACATTATGGCGACCTTGTAGACTCTACTTCGGTTACTGTAAAAGCAGACCCAAGGCTTCAAACATCATTAACCTCAATAAATGAGGTGTATGAAATGGGTAAAAAATTACAGGACTACACCCAAACAGCTGCTGATGCCGTAAAGCAATTGGTAAAAAGTAAAGACTTGGCCAATAAATTTCAAAAAGAAATGAAAGAATTGGATAAGGAAAAATACAAAGACCAAATAAAGGAATCCACAAACATTGTTAAGCAAATTGATTCTATAGTGGCCTTGTATTTAGGTAAGGAAGATAAGAGACAAGGAATTACCCGCAATCCAGAAATTAATGTGATGCAACGTTTGAATACTGCTGGTTTTTATACACAAACCAGAAAATCTGGAGTTACCGAAACGGAGAAAAACCTCATTAAATTTGCTGAGGATGAATTAAAATCAGCTTTGGACAAAACCAACAGTTTCTTTAACGAAAAGTGGAAGCCTTATCGTGACTCGGTGGAAGCATTGGATTTATCACCTTTTAAAGAAACAGAAACTTTTAGCATAGATTAAAAAAACCTTTTGTCCCCTCGAGCGCAGTCGAGAGGTGCTTTACTATATATTAAAATTGGGTCTCGACTGCGCTCGACCTGACAATTGTTCATCATATGAAGAGAGTATTTTTACTTTTTACTTTGTTTTCTGTTTTCTTGAGTAACGCCCAACAGGCAGGCGAAGATGAATTGGGTGCATGGTATATGTATTTTGGAACCAATAAGATCGCAGAACGTTTCAGTATTCATACTGAAGCCCAGTTTCGATTTTATGAAACCACGAGTAATTTTAATCAACTATTGCTGCGTACTGGTTTGAACTATCATATTAATCCAAGCGCTATAGCAACTGGAGGGTATGGCTACATATCTACCGATGGTACTTTTTTAGAATTCCCAGGAGAACGGAACAGCAAAGAGCATCGAATCTTTGAGCAATTCATTCTTAAAAACAAGGTTTGGGAGTTGCTTTTTGAACACCGTTACCGATTAGAACAACGCTTTTTAGATTTTGGTACCAGGACTGAAACCCAGCATAGAGCCCGTTATCGTATTCAGGTGACATTGCCGCTTACAGATACCTTCTTCTTGAATTTTTATGATGAGTTATTTATCAATTTGCAAAATGACCTTTTTGGGCAAAATCGTCTTTATGGAGCTTTAGGAATTCATATTACAGAAAACAGCAGTGTTCAATTTGGATATTTACGAAACCAGTTCAGTAATGCCGTTTTTGACCGCTTGCAGATAGGATTCTTCTATAATCCCGACTTAAGAGGTGTATTTAAAAAGAAAAAGACTTCCTCTAATTAAGAAAAGTAACATGGGCCTCCAAAAAGTAACATTCAAAAATACCGAAGGACAAACGCTGGTAGGGCGCTTAGAACTTCCTGTTGACAGACATCCACACAATTTTGCTGTGTTTGCTCATTGCTTTACATGCAATAAAAATTTATTGGCTGTCAAAAACATAGGTAAGGCATTAACTTCTAATGGATTTGGCGTTTTACGTTTTGATTTTACTGGTCTTGGAGAAAGCGAAGGTGATTTTGCGGACACTAATTTTTCAGGTAATGTTGAGGATTTAGTGGCAGCTGCAAAATATCTTGAAGAAAATTACGAAGCCCCCACCTTAATTATTGGACATTCGTTAGGTGGAGCTGCTTCAATCTTTGCCGCTAGTGAAATTTCGTCGATAAAAGCCGTTGCAACTGTTGGAGCTCCCTCAAATCCAGTGCATGTAAAACACTTATTAAAGAGTGGAGTTGAAGAGATTCAATCAACTGGTATGGCAGTAATCAATTTAAGCGGTAGGGATTTCACCATAAAAAAACAGTTTTTGGATGATTTAGAGACTAAATCATTACCAGAAACCGCAAAAGCACTTCGCAAACCACTTTTGATTTTACATTCGCCACAAGACGATACTGTAGTAATTAAGAATGCAGAAGAAATTTACGTTTCTGCCCATCATCCCAAAAGTTTTGTCTCCCTAGATGGAGCGGATCATTTATTATCTAGGAAAGAAGATTCCATTTATGTAGGAGAAGTAATTTCTGGATGGGCCAAGCGTTATTTGGATGTTTCAGAAAAAGCAGATTCCAGATTAAGAACAAAACATCAGGTTGCAGCAAGTTTAGACGGTGAAGATGGTTTTACAACACAAATGAAAGTGGGCAATCATTATATGATTGCAGATGAGCCCACTTCTTATGGGGGCAATGATTTTGGACCTTCCCCGTACGAACTCGTTTCTGCGGGCCTTTCTGCATGTACAGTGATGACAATTCAGATGTATGCAAGAAGAAAAGGGTGGCCAGTGGATAATGTTGAAGTACACACCTCTTACAGTAAATCACATGCGGAAGATTGTGAGAATTGTGAAAGCGACAACGCCAAAATCGATACTTTCCATCGTGAAATTAAATTAACCGGAAATTTAGATGACAAACAAAAGGCGCGCGTTATGCAAATTGCTGATAAATGTCCAGTACACAAAACGCTTCATAGCGAAACTCAGATAATCACAAATCTTGTGTCCTAGCAAGCAAATGTGTCTTACCTAACTAAAGACGCATATGCAGAATGTCAAAATAATCCAATTCCAACTCTATAACGGATGTATGGATTTTACGTAAAGACTTTACGTAATTATATTGGTCTATTGCTCCTCTAAACTTATCTCTTTTAAGGCGATGGTACCCTTTGCAAAAAGATCTTCTCTTTTTGCAGTACCTAAGGAATTCAATATAATTTGAAGGTTGATGAACCAATATATATATTTTTTAGACGCCGTTTTAAGGTTTCCTGTTATTATGATGATAACGTTTTAAAAAAAATATTAGTATTCTAAATTACATAACACATTGATTTAAAACCTTATGTAATTCTAAATCAAATTCATTTATAGTCCTGATTTACTTATCACAAACAAACAATACTATTGACACCTCCTTAAATAATCTGTACCTTAGACAAAACCTAAAAATACTTACGATGAAAAAAATTATTGCGCTTCCTTTGGCGCTAATACTAATTACTGCATTTAGCTGTAAGCAAGCTAAAAAAGAAGCAGAGGCTACTTCTGAGGAAGTTGTTGAAGAAATTATGGAAGAGATAGTTGAAGTTAAATCCATCAAATTTTCAATGGAACCTAAGAGTGATAGCGGTGTTAGTGGAGAAGTCACCTTTACAGAAGAAAATGGAACTGTAGTAATGAAAGCGATACTGTCCGGTCTTACAGAAGGTGAACATGCAATCCATATTCATGAGAAAGCAGATTGCTCATCAGCTGATGGAAAATCTACAGGCGGACACTGGAATCCAACGTTCCAACCACATGCTAAATGGGGAGCTGCAGATGGTTATCATAAAGGTGATATTGGTAATTTTGTAGCTGATGCCGAGGGTAATGCAACGGTAGATTTTGCAACCAAGGAATGGTGTATTGGTTGTGATGACGAAACCAAGAACATAGTTGGCAAAGCGGTCATTGTTCACCAAGGAGTGGATGATTTCACTTCCCAGCCGAGCGGTGCCGCTGGGGCTCGTGTTGCCTGTACAGGAATTATTCAATAACAAATAGTAAAAGAGTTGCTTTTTAGGCAGCTCTTTTTAATATAATTTAAAGCAAACGATAATAACTTAACCCCTGTTTCAAAATGGACATGACAAAAGAATATTCTAATGGGGAAATTTCTGTGGTCTGGAAACCAAAATTATGTGAACATGCAGGAATCTGTATGAAAATGCTGCCCAGTGTTTACAATCCTAAAGAAAAGCCATGGATAAAGGCCGAAAATGCGACTACAGATGAGCTGAAGAATCAAATTGCCAAATGCCCCTCTGGCGCTTTAAGTTACCGTCAACTTAATACTTAAAAAAATGGACTCTGATTACCTACTTATTGACAATGTTGAAGCAAAGGAATTTCAATTTAGAATAGGGGAATCCAATGCTAGGATTGAGTATATAAAGGCCAAAGAAAAAATTTACCTCACCCATACAGAGGTACCTAGAGATTATGAAGGCAAAGGTGTTGGCTCTGAACTTATTAAACAAGCATTGGAATATATCAAGGCTCGTGATTTAACACTAGTTCCTTTGTGCCCCTTTGTTGCTATGTATATTAAAAGACACCCTGAGTGGAAAACCTTGGTCTTAAAGGGAATCAATATAGCTTGATCCCGTATTTTCTTTTTCTTTTGATTTATTCTTAAGGGCAAACAATTCCTTTTAAAGCCTAAAACGTTTCGTCGGGTATTTAGGACTGGCCTTTTATTATTTTTACTTCTGGGAAGCCTGAAGGCCAATAATCCGCAATAAAATCTTCTAAAGTATAGAAAATCGTTACAACAATTTAATTTCTTAAGTTTATGATTCGCATAAGGCAATCATAAAATGAAATCCAACAAATTATCATTCCTCTACACCCTTGTTTTTATACTATTTTCCACTGCATGCGGAAATAAACCCCAAAAACATTCAGAAGAGCAAAAAGAAGAACTGATTACAGTAATAGACAGGTTTAACAAGGCTTTTGCGAATAGCGAAATATCCGTTTTGGAATCTATGGTCACCAATAATTATAGTCACACAAATGGGACTTATGAAGCTATTGACAAAGAAAAGTGGTTTGAATATTTAAAGAAGAGAAGTAAAGAAATTAAAGCTGGCATTTTGACCATCAATAGTTATGAAATGAATCAACTTAAAATTGAATTTCATGATAATACTGCTATCACAACAGCCAAAGTAATAACATCTATTACCAAAAATGGGGAACTTAGTAAAAATGAATACCGAGTGACCAACATATGGGTTTATGAAAATGGGGCTTGGAAAAGAGCTGGTTTTCATGATGGAAAAATACAATAGGGCGAGATGCCCCTTTACATAACTTAATACAAAATAATATGAAACTAGGTGCTTTTTCTATTAGTCTAGCGGTAAAAGATCTTCAGGTTTCCAAGACATTTTATGAAAAAATGGGGTTTACCGTTTTTGCCGGTGAAATGGAACGAAACTATCTTATCATGAAGAATGGCAACTCCCTTGTAGGTCTTTTTCAAGGCATGTTCGAAAACAATATTCTAACCTTTAATCCCGGTTGGGATGAAAATGCGCAAACATTGGAAGCTTTTGATGATGTTCGTACCATTCAAAAAAATCTGAAGAAAAATGGAGTAGCGTTAACATCTGAAGCTGATGAAACCACAACTGGACCTGCAAGTTTTATAGTAATGGATCCAGATGGCAATACTATTCTAATTGACCAACATGTTTAGAATTTCGACAGAATTGAACGATCCCTTTTTATATCTTTGGCCGATTAGCTATGAATTTAGACGACCTCATACTCCAATTTCAGAAAAAGGATAAAACTGCCTTCGAGAAGTTGTACAATATGTATGCAGAAAATATTTGCGGGGTCATCAATACCATCATTAAAGATGTAGAACGATCCCAAGAACTTTGTCATGATGTATTTATTAAGATATGGGATAAATCTGATAATTATGACGCATCCAAAGGGCGTTTCTTTACCTGGATTTTAAATATAGCTCGGAATACTGCAATCGATGAACTGCGCTCAAAAACCCATAAAAATCAAAAGAAAAACCTCCCTGTACATTCTTTCGTAGGTATCTATGAAAATAGTGAGGATTTAAATGACAAAATTGATACTATTGGACTGCAATCCTTGTTGAAAGGGTTAAAGAACAAGTGTATCCTCTTGATAGATTTGCTTTACTTTAAAGGATATACACAAAAAGAAGTATCTAAAGAACTAAAAACACCTATTGGCACGATTAAAACACGTTTACGCAGTTGTATTTCCGAATTAAGGAAGAACACAAGATTATAAATGGATATTGAAAAGTACATAGCGTCCGGAATTTTAGAACTCTACATTGCTGGAGCACTTAGCCCAGAAGAGAATTTAGAGGTGCAGCACTATGCCATACAATATCCTGAAATTCAAAAAGAAATTGAGGCCATTGAAGCTGCAATGTTACAGCTTACCAAAACGGTCTCTCCGGGATTACCCGCGGATGGTTTTAAGAGATTAAAACCCGAACTAGATGACGTACTTCCATTTTTGCCAACGGCTTCAGAAAAGAAAACTCCTTGGAGCAGCTACTTAGGATGGGCAGCCTCCCTGCTATTGGCGGTAGGTCTTTTATGGGTGTATCTGGAAAACAACAATCTGAAATCGGAAATAGAGATTACCAATAAAGAAAAGCAAAGTCTAGAAGAAATTCTTTCAGATGTTCGCGATGAGGTAGCAGATAAAGAAACGTTGCTACAGGCATTACGAGATAAAAATGTTACTGTAATAGATTTAGGTGGACAAACAATATCCCCAAGATCATATGCCAAGGCCTATTGGAACAAGGAAGAAGAAAACGTCATTATTGATGCTCAAGGTCTACCCGAACCCCCAGATGGTTATGCATATCAAGTATGGTCTTTAAAGTTAGATCCGTTGACTCCTACCAGCATTGGTCTTCTGAAAGATTTTGTAGCTGACAACAATAAATTGTTTACACTTCCTAATCCTAACGAAACCGAAGCTTTTGGAATTACGCTAGAACCTGAAGGAGGTAGTAATACCCCTAACTTAGAACAATTGTATACACTAGGCGCCGTTGGTCCCTAATACCTTTTTTTCTTAACGAATTGATAAAGTATAAATACCGATTGTAGTTTTTAATTATATTTACGTAACTAGTTACGTAAATTATCATGAATCAAGATTTTCTTCCAGAATTGCAACATTTAGGCTTTACTGCCCGTATAAAACGATTGAATGAAAAAATAGTGTCCAGTACCATAGACCACTATTCTAGTTTAAATTTAAAAATTGAACCCAACTGGCATGTTATCTTTTTGCTTTTAAAACAAAGGGGGAAGCTTACCGTAACCGAAATAGCGAATGCTTTGGGGTTCTCGCATCCAGCAATGATAAAAATAACCCGTAAAATGAAAGACCAAGGTTATTTAGACACTTTTAAAGATGACACGGATGGTAGAAAAACCCTTATTCAACTTTCCAAAAACGGGCAAAAAGCACTACCTGTTTTTGAAGCGGAATGGAATAGAATTCAAAAAGTATTGCAAGAGGTCGTGAACGATGATTTTCTTGAAAAACTGACTCAATTGGAGCAGGAACTGCAAAAACAAAGTTTTAAGGAGCGTTATAATGCTCGTTTTTCTCCCAAAAATTCACATGAAGCATTTACAATAAGGAATGCGAAACTATCAGAGTTTAAAGAAATAGGAAAATTGATGGTCAATGTCTACTCTGATCTAGAAGGATTCCCAAAAGCAAATGAGCAACCCCAATATTACAATACTCTGGCCAACATTGGGGATTTTACAAAGAAACCTGATTCCGAACTCCTGATTGCAATATCATCTAGCGGAGAAATCTTGGGAGCCGTTCTTTATTTTAGTGATATGCATTATTATGGTTCCGGAGGAACTGCCACTTTAGAAAAAAACGCATCCGGTTTTAGGCTTCTAGCGGTAAGCAATTCTGCAAGAGGATTAGGAGTAGGAAAGGCGTTAAGTATGACTTGCATAGAAAATGCCAAAAAGAAAGGACACAAACAAGTTATAATCCACACTACTGAATTTATGAAAGTTGCTTGGGGTATGTATGAAAAACTCGGGTTTAAAAAATCTGAAGATTTGGACTTTAAACAAGGAAATCTGCAAGTTTATGGGTTTAGACTAAATCTGAAGTAAATTAGCCAAAGAATATGTCTTTAATGCTAATTTAAAATGAGCAATTCTAATTTAACCCAGAGCCAGGAGTTGACCACCCATTTTTTTAGAAATGAGTATGGAAAACTTGTTGCGGTCATTACTGGTTATTTAGGGACAGAAAATATTGAAACAGCTGAAGACATTGTGCAAGAGGCCTTGCTAAAAGCAACAGAACATTGGGAAATGCGCGGCATTCCTGAAAACCCCAAAGCTTGGCTATACACTACCGCAAAGAACATTACTTTAAATATTCTTAAACGTAAAAAATACCAACGTGAGTACACCAATACTATTCAAAGGCCACGGTTAGACGAAACATTTTCTTTTTCTGAAGAGATAATAGAAGATAGTCAACTAAAAATGATGTTTTCCTGTTGTCATCCTTCAATAGCAGAAAACTCCCAAATTGCACTCATTTTAAAGATTTTATCAGGTTTTAGTATTGCTGAAATAGCCAATGCTTTCTTTTCTAACGAGCAAACAATAAACAAACGGCTGGTGCGCGGAAGAAAACAAATGCGTAATGTCGTCATTGACCTTAAGTCAAAAAATGTCATCGAAGAACGTTTAGACTCGGTGCTAAAGACCATCTACTTAATTTTTACCGAAGGCTACTTTCCTTCCCATAAAAACAATGTTATTCGTTTTGACCTCTGTTTAGAGTCCATCCGTCTGGTAAAACTATTGACAGAAAGCATCAATATTAAAAACAAAACAGATTGCTACGCGCTTTTGGCATTAATGTATTTTAATATATCCAGGTTTAATTCCCGCGTTTCTTTAGAAGGTGAAATCATCGATTTAAAAGAGCAAGATAGATCAAAGTGGGATTCTCAACTTATCCAGTCAGGAACCCAATACTTGGATAGAATTACCCAAGGTAATACCATAAGCAAATACAGTATTTTAGCCACTATATCGGCAAATCACTGCATTTCAATGTCTTATGAAAAAACCAATTGGACAGAAATATTATCTCTTTATGACCAATTGTTACTTTTGGAAGATTCTCCCATTGTACATTTAAACCGTATTGTTGCTTTTTCTGAGGTTGAAGGAAATAAGAAAGCTATTGAAGAATTGCTCCAATTGGAAGCAAGATCAGACATCGCCAATTATTATCTCTATCATTTCACTTTGGCTGAGTTATATAAAAAATGTTCCCAGTTGAAAAAAGCACAACAGTGTTATAAACAAGCATTGAATTTGGCCAGTAATGACAGGGATAAGGAACTTTTACAAAAAAAAATCAAAAAGCTTGTCCTTATTCCTCCATCTCAATTGTCTTAGGGGCAAATCTTAATTTAAAACAACGTATTATGAGAGAATTTCTATTACTCATCAGAAGTGAGGAAGAGCCTAAAGCCAGTCTATCACCAGAACAAATGCAACAGCATATTGAAAAAATTGGAGGGTATTTAAAAAAACTTACTGAAGAAGGCCGAATGAAATCTGCGCAACCTTTGGAAATGGAGGGCACGATGCTATCGTATAAGAATGGTCAAATTGTTGATGGCCCATACAATGAAACCAAAGAAATTATTTCTGGGTACTACCATTTATTGGCTGAAAATTTGGATGAAGCCATAGCAATTGCCAAACAAGACCCTAGATTTGAAGAAGGCATTTGGCGTATGGAAGTAAGACCAATAAAACATGTAGAGGGCATTAACTAAAAAGTGTCAAAAACGAAAACGGCTTGGTTACCCAAGCCGTTTTTTTGTTACTAAACCAAATCTATAATTTTACACCTACTCCAAAACCAATAATCCAAGGGTTGATGTCAACATCCGCACCTACTGTTGCGCCAAGTGCTGTAGTGGCGTTTATAGTTGCATCTGTACTCAAGAACAGTTTTTTAACATCAACATTTAAAAACCATTTATCATTGAGCATATAGTCAAAACCACCTTGCAATGCATAACCAATGGAAGTGTCATAATCTACGTCATCAGCTACTGGACCTTCATCTACCCCATAAAAGAGGGTTAAGTTTAATCCTGCTCCTAAATATGGCACTAAATCTCCTCCAGTAAAGTGATATTGTCCTGTTAAAGTAGGAGGAAGCAACCATACGTGACCTAAATCTATATCACCTACTGAGGTTCCAACAGCTTCAACATCATGCTTTGCGGTAGCTAAAATCAATTCTACTGACCAATTTTCATTAAAGAAGTAAGAAATGTCAAGTTCTGGCACAAAAGCAGTGGATATTGATGCATCTCCACCAATAGCATCGATATCTGCACTTTCATCAGGTGTTACAACAATTCCTCTTAATCTAAATTGCCATTTACTACCGTTGTCATTTGCTACTTGGTCCTGTGCTATTGCGAAGTTCATAGAACTCAATAGTACTACCATTAAAGAAATTCCTATTTTTTTCATTGTTCTGTGTTTTTAAATTTGGTCAAAACTAGTCCACTGCTCCTTCAGAGAACATGATCTTTATCATTGTTCAAAAAATTGTACTTCTGAGTTTTTTTTTGATAAAACCTTAATTTTAAAAGCTCTTAGACAAGAAAATATAAATGGGTAATTTGCAATATTTAAAACTATGAAATCACTATGCAGGATATGACATTATACAAAACTCAAATCTTAATTACGGCCATCTTGTTGGTTGTCATTTTGGTGTTGAATTCTTTAAGTAAAAGAGCAATACGGAGATTTGGTAGAACGAGTGCTATAAACATGAACAATAGAAAAATTATCTTCTATCTCAGTAATTTGTTTTTTTATGGATTGGCCATAGTAGTGATTACTTTAATCTGGGGTGTCAATCTACAAGAATTCTCAGTTTTCATTTCCTCTATCCTAGCCATAGTGGGTATTGGCTTTGTTGCACAATGGTCTATACTCTCAAATTTAACCGCAAGTGTTATTTTGTTTTTTAGCCATCCTTTGCGATTGGGAGACAGGATCAGAGTTATGGACAAAGATTTTGATTGGACAGGAAAAGTGGAGGACATTAGCGGTTTTTACCTTTTTATGAGAACAGATGATGGAAGAAAGATTTCCATTCCAACCAATTTGGTAATCCAAAAGGGTATTGAAATTCTTCAGTCCGATGAAGAAGTGAATACAATTGAAAGTTGAATAAACACGCCACGGCAAAAACCATGGCGCATTTAAAAACAACCTACAACCAAACAACAACCTTTATAATATATATGTGTATTGTAAACTCAAGTTACCCTACCTCTAAAAAACATACCTAAGCCCTGTCCTTACTGAAAATGGCGTTCCTGGAGTAAAATGAATTTCCTCTACAGATCTTTCCTCCCCCGCTAATCTTGAGTTTGTTACAAATTGCGCTTCTTTCCATTTTGCATTGAACATATTTTCTATACCAAAGATTAAGGAGATATTATTGTTAACTGCATAATTTAAACTCATATCGGTTACAAAATACCCGTTTGCAGTAATTGAAAAATCCTCATTGGCAGGACGATTCCCAAGATATCTATAGGTCAGTCCTCCTGAAAAGTTCTTCATTTTTGACAACTGTAAACCTCCAGACAGGGTAAAACCAGGTGCTAAAGGAATGTAATCCATACCCTCTTCAGCTTCCAAGCTTCGTGCGTGGCTATAGGTAACATCAGCATATAAAAAAACATGTTCGTTTATCTGCGAACGTAATCCCAAATCCACTCCATAACGAGCAGATTTCCCATTTGGTTCCACTATCCCCTCGTCACCTACATAAACAAACTCCTGGTCTGAATGAAGCGTCCATAATGCTGCATTAAACAATAAGCCTTCAATGGGCTTCCAAATAATTCCAATATCCGCTCCATAAGATTTTGGAAGTTTTTGATCTGTATTTTGTAAAATGGTCCTGGTATCATTACTATGGAACCCTACTCCAGATTTTAAATAAAATTGAATTCTGTTATTTGGAGTATAAGCCATATTGAATTTGGGAGTGAAAAGAACATCTCCAGTTTTTTCATTAGTAGGTGAATTTTGAAGAAAATCTGAATATTCAAACGTAAACCTATCTAGTCTAAGTCCGAGATTCACCAACCAACGATTCCATTTAAATTTTCCAGATAAAAACGCATAAGCATTTCTTTCTGAAACATTACCCAATTGAATGTTTTGAAGAGTTGTATTTCTGTTAAGGGTACGTGAAAGCTCATTGTCCTTGATACGGTCATTGCGAAGACCAGTTCCAGTTGTGACTGTAAGCGATTTATCCTCTAAATAAATAGTCTTACTAAGATTTAGATTAAGGCCTGAGACAAAACGATTTTCTTCTTGTTTTATTTGATCACCATTTACCGGATCATTAAGGAAAAATGTGAAATTAGAAAATAGTTGAAATTGATAGTTACTGGTAAATGCAGCCAACTTTAAAGCAATATCATTTTCAAAAGCCTTACTAAAACCAAGGTTGATAGATGTACGCGAAGTTGTACCTCCTTCCGTATCATCTATGCTGCCAAATCTACCTATCAATCCACTAGCCACAGCTCTTTCAGGAATTTGTCCAGAAGCGTTCCAAGTACTTTGAAAATGGTTTGCAGCTATTGTCAATCTGCTACTACTCGAAAACAAATGGTTGTATTTACCAAAGAGATTAATTCTTTCAAAATCCTGTGGTGATTCAAAATACCCTTCAGAAGTGATAATCTCAGAAGCAATATATGCTTTGTCATTACTCGTATTCAGAACATTAAACATCCCTAAGCCTCTTTTTAATCCAAAACTACCCAGTTGTATCTCTGCAACGTTTTTATTTAAAATAGTTTTGGTTTCAAAATCTACGTAACCGGCAGTATTAAAATTCCCCTTTTCAGCGTAGTATGGGCCTTTCCCAAAATCTACACTTTTAATGCTTTCGGGTATTAAAAAATGTAAATCCGCATACCCTTGGCCATGAGCGTGAGAGACCATATTTACCGGCATTCCATCTACATTTATGCTGATATCCGTGCCGTGATCCAAATCAAAGCCCCTGAGGAACATTTGTTCCGCCTTTCCTCCGCCAGCATGCTGACCAATAAATAAGCCCGGAACTTTCCTTAGAATCTCCTGAGATGATTTAACGGGGGTCATTGCCAAATCAACATCTACAACCTCATTTAATATGTTGAGAGTAGGGCGCACAATAACTTCCTTAAGTTGATATGTATCTTCACTCATAACAATTAAAAAATCAGTGTTTAAAGTTTTATTGGTTACCAGAATTAATTCTTTTTTATATCCTAAGGCACCAACTTCAAGGGAGTCACCAATTTTGGTGTCTTCCAATTTAAACTTCCCGCTTACATTTGAGTAGCAAAATATTTTTCTGGTTTTATTGACAACATATGCCTCTGAAATTGGTTTGCCCATATCATCCATGATTTTTCCTGAAAAACTGGTTTGGCAAAACATAGGCCATACACATAATAGAAAAACCTGCATCAACAACCCTTGTTTTTTAAATATTCTCTTGCCTTTCATCAATCAAACAGTCTATAAATTAAGAATTTGGCTTTCTTTATTTGGTCCTAACTCATAAATAGCCCCTAGCAGTTCTTCTTTCAATTCTGCAACCTTAATTTTGGTCCCGTTGGCCTTGTAGATTTCAGCTGCATGTTGCAGAATTGTTGGTTCAAAAGTTTTACCAATAATATGGTTTTCAACAAGTTCCAAGGCTTTTTCCTTTTCTCCCCTTTTGAAAAAACTGTAGGCCAATAAATCATATGACTCTGGTGTTTGTCTATTCTCAACTTCTATTTTGGCCAATTCCAATGCTTTATCGTTAGCTTGTAATTCGTTCAAATAAAAATCTATGTTGTAGCTATTGTACATATCACCATATGCCTCATTTTGCACTAAAATGTAGTAGTCATCATAAGCTTTCATTTTAAGCAATTCATCACCAATAAACTCGGCTATTTCAGCTTTCAACAAATAGTAATCAGGTGATTTATGGGTTTCTAAAACCGCATCCAGAATGCGAAGGGCCTCTTTTCCATTTCTTTCATGGGAGAACACTATCCAAGCAATTCCTTTTTTTGCATATGCATTTTGATTATCCAGTTCCAAAGCTTTTAAATAGTTTTGATATGAATCTTCAATACGCCCTGCATGCCCATAATAATCCGCCAAATTGGTATATGACCATATTAACAAACTTCTGTTCTTTGAGGATTCTGCTTTGTTAGCAGCCTTTTCCATTAAACGGATTGTGGTATTCAAATCTCCTTTATGGTCGTTCCATTTTGCCAATCGAATTAAGTACCCAAAGTCTGACATGTTTTGAATACTGTCCAAGTATTTTTCTGCTTCATTATAATTGCCCAACTCCAAATGGATATCAAATAATAAACTTTGGGATTCTTTAAGCCCACTTCCCAAATCAAGAGCAGATTCGGCCAATTCCAAAGCTTCTTTGAATCTATGTTGTGATATATAGTTACGCGCTAGTGCCCTTCTATATCCTGCTTTGCCAATCGCCGCTATGTTTACAGCTTTTGTGAGTGCTTGTTCTGCTTTTTTTAAATAGTGTATATCCCCTGTGCTTTGAAAAAAACGATTATACTCGCTCGCAACATTACCGAAACTCAATAATTGCAAACTGTCCTGTTTTATTTTGGAGTTCCATAGTTCAAAATATTTTGAAGTCGTTTTTACTGGTTCAACCACTAAGTAACGGTTATAATCTTTTTTGTTTGTTTTAAAGTTTGATTCTTGCTGGCAAGAAACCACAAGAACTACCACTAAAAACCATAGTGCATATTTCATTTTTGTATGTTTTGTTGTAGTTGTTGTTTTAATTAAGGGGAGAGGACTTTGTCCTCTCCCCTTCCCTTTCATAGCAATTACTCAGGATTTCCTAAATAAGGGAAAGTTGTAGAAATATCAGCTGTTAAGCCTACTCCATCTGAAGTTAATCTAGGTAGGTCTGACATACCGTCATCATCCAAGTCCTGTCCACTGAAACGGTTTCCTTCTGCTCCTCCAAAGAATAATATCAACGACACGTCAATAATATCGTCATTAGGAGTTCTTCCCGTTAAAGCCACCTCGTCACCATCTGGAACCAAAATGCGTCCGTCATTGTCAAAATCAGTACCTGGATTAAAGTACGTAGTTGGTAAGTCTGGAGCTACCTCCAATACATCCGCAGCTAAAACTGTAGTGAGTGTGGTGATATCCAACCCAAGAATGTTGTTTTCATAGTTTACCGCAGTCGGGTCCAAGCCTAATTTATTGGCATACACATCATGATACTGTTCCAATCTGTTTTCAAAACCTGCTTGAAAGATGCTTACCATCTCTGATGGGATAGATACGTTATGCGCATCTTTCACACTTGGTTGACCATCCAAATCAAAACTCAAAGTAGTGTTGATTCCTGGTCTGCCCATAAAATCTACTTGATCAAAGGTTCCAGAAAAATCCACACCCATCATATCATCGCCGCCCATCATATCATCATCCATCATCATGTCATCGTCCATCGCCATATCATCTGGCGTCATTACATCATCATCATTATTACAGGCCACCACCAAACTCAATATAAATAGTGAAGCCAATATATTTTTAATCTGTTTAAGTCTCATGTTCTTTTATTTAAGATGTTTAATTATTGCTTTTTGTTCGTTGTCACCCAAGTCTTGTATACATTGAGTCCCAGTGCATTTGTTGCAGTGGGGATGCCTAGCATACTGTTTGGAATTTCAATGGCAATGGAAAGTGTGTTGGCTCCATCAAATGCATCTGATGCTTCTTCAGGGGCAAAAAACCCACCTGGAGCGGAATCCACTTCTGGAGAGATTACCGCATTGAACTGAAAGAAGTCAAAGAAAAAAGGATCTTGTCTAGGCCCCGCAAATAAAGAAACACCATCTGATGTAGTTTCCACAATAGGTGTAGATCCAGATATCTCTACATTGCCAAGAGCGGCATCAGTTAAAACCTGACTACTTAATCCAGTTGCAGAAGGCGCAACAGGTCCAAAGAAATACATTTTACCATCTCTAGCGATAGTCTGAATAACTTTATCTTCCACCAAATCCCCATCCAAGTCAATGTTGATTTCCGTAAGAACATCCTCATCAAAACTACCATAGGCGAGTTCTGGTAAGACATCAGATTGAAGATCTACAATAAAAACGGTGTTATCCGAACCTTCACTTGGCTCAAACGCAAAAAAATCAGCAATATCGGCGGTGGTACCTCTAGAAGAAGGCGCATCTATATGATCCGCAGCCACCAACGCTATTGTTGTAAGGACCAACGCCCCCATGCCTGTTAAATACTTAGTTGTTTTTCTCATTTTTAATTTACTTTTTATGTTTATTACGTTCCTACCTACGGAACCTTTGAAAAGAGGGTTTGGTTTTTATATGTTAAAAAAATCTTAATCTTTTTTAAGGTAAAAGGTTGACAGTTCTTGGTAATAAGTCTTTTAATTTGCGTTATTTTGAATCACAAACGATAACCTAATGAACCCCTCTTCTTCTGGTTGGATTAACAAGTTTGGGCATCTGGTCCAAAAAGAAGCAGCATGTTTTCCTGATTTTGAAAGTTTGTACCAAGAATTGAAAAGGAATGGATTTGTCTATGGCATACATTTAGATATTCCTTCATTTATTGATGTAGAACATACATTGACCGAAGATGAAATTGCTAAGATCAATTTGCTCACTGCTCTTTATTTTACCTTTAGATTTGAAAAAGGGAAAGCCGACTTTGAACTCTTTGTAAACACTGTTTTTCAGTACTATCAATCTTTGGAAGTGAGTAAAATATCTTTTCTGAACAAGATATTGACCGGAAAGCAAACCGAATCCCAGTTAGAAAAGCTCATAGACACTAGAATCTATTTAGAAGGGAATGCATTTAACAGAGCTTTTGGCAATAGCCTTACCAACTCATTGCTATATGTAGATATATTGATTTTCAGGGTTTATCTTCAGGGGTATACCTCTATAATGGAGCATGCGCAGTTATTGGAATATGTGACTATTAACATTGCGTACCATGCGCTAAATTCCAAAGAAAAGAATAAAGCGGATGCTAAACTTATCCAACTTTTAGCTTCCTCCTTAACATACATAAACTTGGATGAAGCAAAAATAGATGGCACCTATAGAGATTTATTGAAGCAAAATTTCACTGCGTGTGAAAAGGATTATTTTTTGGATATGGCCTGCTTAACCATATGGGAAGATAAGTCTTTGGACTATACAGAATCCGATTATATTTTGGGTCTTGGAATTGACTTGGAAAAGTCTGAAAAAGAAGTAAAATTTTCATTGGATTTTGTTAAAGAATTCTTTAAAAAAAATAGCTATAAAATTAGCTACTTAAAGGATAAAAATTTGGCTGTTCAATTCTATGATGGAATGTCCAAAAATGTGAGCAAATTAATTTTAAGAAATAGTAAAAGATTAAAAAAAGAGCTCACTGAAAGTAAAGAACTAGTAACCCTATTATCCAAATCCGCAGTAAAGGAATTAAACAAAGAAGAAAAGAAAAAAGTTCAAAACCAGCTACTGGACATTTTCAAAACCATTCCCTCATTGGCCATTTTCATGTTACCTGGAGGCGCCGTTTTATTACCTATTTTCATCAAGTTAATTCCTAAATTACTACCTTCTGCTTTTGATGACAACCGTATTGATGAAAACTAATGCTTTTTAACTAAAAAAGCTGCTATAAGAAAAATTGATGATTGTTTATTTAATACTTCATTATATTGATAATCAATTTTTTAAAAATCATTATTCCAACCATAACTTAAAGTCCCTTACTCGCTCCCTACTCACAATAATCTCTTGCTCATTAAAGTGATTTAGCTTGATTTGCAGTCTCGAATTTGTATAAGAAATGATATCTTTTATATGATTTATGTTCACATAAAATTTTCTACTCACCCTAAAGAAAACCGTTGGTGACAACTCCCCTTCCAACTGCTCCAATGTAGTATCTAATAAATAATTTCTACCGTCAGATGTTGCTGCATATGTGCCTTTGTTCTCACTGTAAAAACATTCTACCTCATCTGCATTTATAATTTTTAGATGCTGCCCTACCTTGACCGTAAATCGTTTTTTGTACTCACGTTCCAGAGGGTTGACCAACAACTTTTTTATATCATTAAAATCAACAGAAATCCTTTGACTTTCTGGCTTAAAATCTCGATACTTTTTTACCGCACTTTCAAGGTCTTCATCGTCTATAGGTTTTAGTAAATAATCAATGCTATTTAACTTGAATGCTTGAAGCGCATATTCATCAAAAGCCGTGGTGAAAATAATAGCACTTTTCACTTCAATAAAGTCAAATATTTCAAAGGAAAGACCATCAGATAATTGAATGTCCAAAAAAATCAAATCTGGATGTGGGTTATTTTGAAACCACTCAATTGATTCTTCAACAGAATGAAGCATCGTGGAAACATCTACATTCAATTCTGCGAGTAAACGATTTAATCTTCTAGCTGCTGGTTTTTCATCTTCAATAATGATTACGTTCATTTTTTAAGTTTAAAGAGTTTAGAATTTAGGGATATCGCTCTCTTCCCCTTCTATATATTTTTGAATCTGTCTTTCTTCCCATTTTTTAACTAAAGGATGGCTGAACACTTTTGTAGCATGTATGGCCAGGAATATTCCCCAGATTATGGGGGTGGATATTATATTCCAGTTTATCCATTGTGTTAAATCTGTATTTTGTATATCATTACTTTCAAAGTACCCTAGAAAGTAAGCTTTAATGCCCAACAGAATAAGGTTGACTATTATGTATATAGATAAATGGGAATAAAACTTTTTAAGCTTGGCCACTCTTTTTTTGGCACTCTCCATACTCGTCTCCATTTTTTCCATCTTATTTATATTTATCCATTTCTTTTTTGTCTTCCTCTATATATTTTTGAATCTGCTTCTCTTCCCATTTCTTTCCAAAAAGTGGATTGAAATCGAAAACCTTTGAAGCGTGAAAGAAAATACCAATTCCCCATGCAAATAGCGTAACAAAATGGCCCCATTCCCAAAAATTGTCTGAGCGTAAATATATATTTACAAGAATAAATGCATTTACCGCAACGTAAATAACCAAGTGAATATAAAAGCCTTTTAGTTCCTCAACTTGTTTTTTGGCTCGTTTTAGCTTGTCTTTTTCAAAATTTTCCATGACTATTTCCATTTTTTTGTACCCTCTTCCTCTTGCATAAACTGCTTAATCTTCTTTTCTTCCCAACCCTTGCCAAAAAATGGGTTTAAGTTAAAAGTACCGATGGCATGGAAAAGAACTCCAATTCCCCATCCAAAAGCAGCCCATAAGAACCACATATACCTAAATCCATTTGTTAAGTAGTTGATTAGGGCCAAGGCCGAAATCACCATAATATATGTCCAAAGATTGGCGTAGAATTTTTTAAGCACGTCTACTCGCTCTTTCGCCTTTATATATCTATTTTCTTTATTTAAGTTTTCCATGTTGGTTGTTTTACTAAATCTACATTTAAATATACTGATTCATTAGAATTCTTCCCGATTCATAAATTCTCTTATTTTACGTTCTTCCCAGTTTTTACCTAATATCGGATTATATCCGTAGGTACACATCCAATGGCTAATTAATCCTATTCCCCAACCTACAGCTGGAAAAATGACCCATGGAAAACTTGTTGTGCTATAATTGAGATACGCTAAAATTGGAATTACAATACAGTAAATCAATAAGTTGGAATAAAAGGATTTCAATTTCTTAATTCTTTCTTTTGCTCTTTTAAACTTGTATTCATTTAAGTTTTCCATAATGTATGTTTTTGATTGATTATTCATTTTTTAATTACACATCAAACTTCGTGATATAGGAAGACTCTCAGAAAAGTAGATTCGTGAACTGTTATTTTTGATGGATGAGTTGTGGAATCGGAATAAAAATGGAAAGAAACTGAGCTTTATAAAGAGAATTAAAAATCATCTTTGTCCATCAACTCTTGAATTTTTCGTTCTTCCCAACGTTTGCCCCAGAGTGGATTGTAACCATGCGCTTCCATACCGTGCGCTATAACCCCAAATCCCCAACCTATGGTCGGGAACAAAGCCCATAGAAAGTCCGTGGTCCTTAAATTTAACCACCACAGAAAGGGAATTACAATGCAATACGTAATTAAATTGGTGTAGAAATCTTTTATTGCCTTCATACGTTCCTTGGCTTTCAAGTATCGTTTCTCAGCAATATGTGTTTGTTGCGTTTGCATTACAGATAGTTGCGTGGTTAGCATAGGTATCGCTACACTAAAACTAGAAGCTGTTTTAGCAATGTTCACCTGCCTATCCGTTAAAATCTCATAGCGTTGTTTTATATTTTGAAGCCCTACACCACTGCTTTTTTTGACTACTTGCTTTTCTTGAAGATTATTACTTACCACAAGCATTCCCTCTTCCTCACTCACTTTAATATGAAGAGGCTTGGAAGCAGTGACCACGTTATGCTTTACAGCGTTTTCAAGCAACAATTGCAAGGACAAGGGAACTATTCTTGCTTCCGGCATACTTGATTTGTCAGGGATGTCAAAAACGATGCTGTCCTCAAAACGCATTTTAAGTAACCTCACATAGGTTCTGGCAAAATTGAGTTCCTCATCAACAGTTACTAGATCTTTGTTTTTCTGTTCCAAGACATATCGATAGACCTTGGATAATGAAGTGGTGAATTTCTGTGCTTGGTTTGGATCCTCTTCTATTAGACTGGTTAATACATTCAAACTATTAAAGAGAAAATGTGGATCTAATTGATTCTTAAGTGCATCAAAACGAGCTGAAGCAGTACCAGCAATGATTTTTTGTTTTTTGACCTCTTTCTTTTGTAATGCACGATAAAAATAGAAGGCATGAGTAAACAATGAGGCAATTAATGTAATTATTAAAGCAACGATATAAGAATCCCATTGCTCTTTCTCATTCTCGATAAATACCAAAATGGTATTCCCTGTGAAATAATAATAAATACAAAAACGTAAAAACCCAAAAACGACAAGTGTGAGTACAAGAGCTCCAATAGCGCCTATCCATAAACGTTTTCGGGGGCTATCCTCCCATTTATAACGACGGTTTAAAAAATCATGGAAATAAGAATTCACAGCTGTCAAACCAAATGAGAAAACAAAACTTATCACTACTTGTTGTGTGATATATTCTAAAGAAAAATCACCATTCCCAAAAACAAAAATGCTAAGAATGGCAATAAAAACTGTGATTATTAAAGAAAGTCCTAAAACTTTCAAAAAGCTTTTCATATTCTATGATTTACATTGCTCCAAGACCTGTTCAGCTCTGTCTTTTCCCCATCCAGGATAGAATGGTGTTTCGGACTTAAAGGTAGCAAAAAGTTCCAAAGCTCTTTCCACATCTTTGCAGTAGGGCGCAGTGTCTTGCCCAAAGTATCTTGCACTTCCCATATCCCATTCTGCTTTGGAAAATACTACACGAGGGTTTTCTGGGGCAATGGCAAAGGCTTGCTGGTAGAGCTGCACATTCTTCCCTGATAAGGTCATTCCGTAAGTTGCACCATCATATGCAATCCAAGCTGTATTTATCATTGCTTCTTGCACTAATATCTCTGGATTCTCTGGTGATATGGCCTTAGCCAAATCTAAAAATTCTTTGGCCTTTTCCAGTTGTTTCGACAATTTTTCAAAATCCTTTTCCCCAAAAGAGCTAATTGTATTTATCTGTGCCACATAATAATGGGGCAACCAATTGTCTTGTTCTGCCATTGCTATACGCTCAAACAGGTTAGAGGCCTCTATAGGTTTCTGATCTTGCCAGAGTTCAAAGGCCTTTTCCATTCCTTTGGAATATTGATCCTGTGCGCTAATAACGCCAATAAATAATAAGACTAAAATTTTTGCCAGTGTTTGCATAACTGTTCGTTTTTTGATTATTGTTTCAACAAAATTGCACTTAGCAAAAGTGTTTAAACAGAAAGAATTACCGAACTGTAGTTTTTTGGGGATGAATTGTTTTGCTCTATAAACAAAAAACCCAGCAACCTTAAATGAGTTGCCGGGCTTGCACTACGCTACTAAACAAATTAATTACTGAATACTATAATCTTTATAAATGGCTTCTTCAAATGCTACCCAATGAGCTTCAGTCATTCTATCCGGGGTAAACAAGCATATTCCTTTGGCGCCATTCTCCATTGATGCTCTAATTGCATCTCCAATTTCTTCAGGCAAGAGACCATGGTTTTCGGGGTCTTTTTCACTTCCTTTCTTTTCAGGGTTTGGGCAAATAAACAATCCACTATACACTGGCACTCCATTTTTTGCGGCAGCAACTTCTTCTTTTGTCATTTCGCCTACCCATTCTGGACCTTTAAGGTAAAAGTCATTATAGTTCATAGGGTATACAGCATCTAAGTTCCATTTGCCCCAATCTTGTCTTACCAGTTTTTTTGAAATGGTAGGACCCGGAAAGACCGCTGCGTTTATTTTTTTATTCTTAGAATGCGCCACATCAGTTAAGCGGTTGACCATTGTAGTAATTAGATCATATCTAAACTGTTTCCATTCTGCAACTTGGGAAGGGTCTTCAGCTTCTTTGATATCGATTCCAGATTTTGCTTTAAAATCTGATGTACATTCATCACAATAGCAATAATCAAATTGGGGATGTTCTTTATCCATGACCAGTCCATACTTATCCCATAACCCACGAGCCAGTATAACATCAGGAAAACGGATATAGTCCAAGTGTACACCATCCACCTCTTCTAAGTCAGCAATACTTCCATATAAGTCAGATAAAAAATCATAAACTCCTTCTTTACTTGGGCAAAGAAATGTATAGTGAGGAACATACGCTGGTTTTTCCAAAGCAGATTCTCCAAGGCCGTTAACCGCATACCATTCTTCCTTTATCTTGGGGGTTTTGCCCTGCACCATCGTTGGAATCCATGTATGAAACTCCATCCCAGATGCTTTTACCAATTTCCCAACCCTTTTATATGTTTCAGGATCATGCCCGCCATTGTACATTAATCCATCTATGCCCTTTTCTTTAAGGTCAGAAAATTGGGATGCCAATTGTTCATCTGTAGCATCACCAGGTCCTCCAATCCAAGCGTATACAGGAATTTTATTTTTCTCGGTACATGCAGCCAAAGAGAAAACGACCGCCATTAGTATTAGAAACTTATTCATTCTGACCATTTTTTGTGTTATCGGATTTGAATTTAATTAATCTTTTTTAGCTAACATCTTATTCTTAGCTAAACGACATTTCAGTCCATATGAACGCCTAATCTCCAAAGCCATTGCCACTTAGGTTTTTGAAATCGGGGTTTGAAATTTAGTTCCAATATCCTATCACAAATTTTTCTTTTCAATTACATGCAACCCTTTCCATTTTGAAATGTCATTAGGTGGAACAAGTCAAAGTATGATTTGATTCAAATTCATAAATCAAAAAACAAAAACAAATGAAGAAAAAAAAGCAAAGGTATAGACCAATTCGGTTATTGATTGGCTTGTGCCTTTTATTGGGTTCTACTATGGCCCATGCACAAAACAATTTTACCATCAGCGGAAACGTAACGGACAAAATGAACGGGGAAACCCTTTTTGGAACTTCCATTTTCCTTGAGGGAACAACTATTGGAGCCATAACCAATGAATATGGATTTTATTCTATAAGTGCCCCACAGGGTTCTTATACTTTGGTTTTTTCGCATATGGGCTACAAAGAAATAACTATGGAAGTTGTTTTGGACAAAAATCAAAAAATCAATATTGAAATACAGGAATCTTCAACGCAACTTGATGAAGTAGAAGTTACCGCAGAAGAGCCAGAACGTGCAATTTTAAGGAAGCCCGAAATGAGCGTTTCTAAATTGAACATAAAAACGGTTAAGCAGATGCCCGTTGTTTTGGGAGAGGTAGATGTTATAAAATCTTTACAAATTTTGCCTGGTGTTACCAACAATGGTGAAGGATCCAGTGGTTTTCATGTAAGAGGTGGTGCGGTAGATCAAAACCTCGTTTTACTGGATGAAGCCATTATATATAATACATCACACATGTTGGGTTTCTTTTCTGTTTTCAATGCAGATGCCGTAAAAGATCTAAAACTTTATAAAGGCGGTATTCCTGCAAAATTTGGAGGTCGTGTTTCCTCTGTATTGGACGTTAGACAAAAAGATGGCAACAGTAAAAACTTTGCATTAACCGGTGGGGTTGGTATAATATCCAGCAGGCTGGCAGCAGAAGGCCCAATGTTCAATAACAAAGGTTCGTTCCTTGTTGCAGGTAGAGGGTCTTACGCGCATTTGCTTTTAAAATTGGCAGGAGAGAAAAACAGTGTTAGTTTTTATGATCTTAACCTAAAGACCAACTATAGCCTCAACAAAAACAACAAATTATATCTTTCAGGGTATTTTGGGCGTGATGTCTTCGACTTTGATGGATCCTTTAGCAGTAGTTACGGAAATGCTTCCGGTAACTTAAGGTGGAATCATATTTTCAATGATAGATTGTTTTCCAACCTCTCTTTAATTTATAGCAAGTATGATTATGAATTGGGTATTGATGACTTTGATTTTGATTGGATTTCATCCATCAAAAACTACAATGCCAAATACGATTTAAAATATTACTTCAGTGATGCGTTCAAGTTAGATTTTGGAATCAGCACCATAAAGTATGAGTTTGATCCAGGGCAAATAAAACCCACTGGGCCAGATTCTGCCATTAATGAACTACAGTTAGACAAAAAAAGAGCACTTGAAAGTGCTGCATACATTAATGCAGAGCATAGACTAACTGATAAATTAACTGCTCAATACGGAATTAGGTTCAGTCATTTTAACAGAATGGGCGGTCAACCTATATCTGAATATGCCAATGATCAACCATTGGTTTATAACAACGCTTTACAGTTTTACCAGAGGACAGATCCTATTGGTGAAACTACTTTCAAGAAAAGTGAGAGCATCAAAAAGTTTAGCAATTTTGAACCAAGATTGGCTTTGGCGTATCAACTCAATGATTATTCTTCTGTTAAGTTAGGATACTCAAGAGCTGCACAATACATTCATCTTTTATCAAATACATCTTCTGTTACTCCGCTCGATGTTTGGACACCAAGTGGAAAATACATAAAGCCTCAGCTGTCTGATCAATATGCGCTTGGCTATTTTAGAAACTTCAAGGATAAAATGTATTCCTTAGAAACAGAAGTATACTATAAAACCGTTGACAATCGTATTGATTATATAGACGGTTCAGATTTAATTGGAAACAATACCATTGAAACTGAAATCTTAAATGGTGAGTCCAGAGCATATGGGCTAGAAATATTACTACGTAAAAATGAAGGCCCTTTTACTGGTTGGATTTCTTATACGCTATCTAAATCTGAACAAAGAACATTTGGAGGAAATGCAGGAGGGCCAGGAATCAATAATGGAGATTGGTACAACACTCCTTTTGACAGAACTCACGATATCTCGGTAACTGGAGCATATCAATTAAATGATAAATGGAGCTTTGGAACAAATGCCATTTTCCAAACTGGTAGACCTGTAACCTATCCTAACGGGCAATATCAGTATGAGGGCATATCCATTGCCAGTTATTCTGACCGTAACGCTGATAGACTACCGGCCTATTATCGTTTAGATGTTTCCGCAACTTACAAACCAAATAGAAGGCCAGACAAAAAGTGGAAAGGCGAATGGGTATTTGGGATCTATAATGTTTTGAATAGAAAGAATGCTGCGTCCATCTCATTTGGTCAAAACTTTGAAACAGGTGCCAATGAGGCAACACGTACTGCGATCTTCGGAATTGTTCCTTCTGTCACTTATAATTTTAAATTTTAAAACGATGAAACTATATCATAAAATCCTATTCATTACTCTAATATTGATAAGCGCATCATGCACAGATGTTGTTGATGTTGATATTCCAGAAGGTCCTATTAGACTTACCATTGAAGCATCTCTTGATTGGGAAAAGGGGACAACAGGTAACGAGCAGACTATCTTACTTAGTACTTCTACCCCATTTTTTGATAATCAGCAAAATAATGGAGTCACTGGAGCAACAGTGAGGGTAACAAATACCAACGATAACACAGAATTTGTTTTTGAAGACCAGAATAATGGTAGATATACCACATCTTCGTTCATTCCTGTTATTGGCGATACCTACTCGTTAGAAGTTATATACGAGAACGAAAGATATACAGCTACTGAAACTTTATTTCCGGTTACTGATATTTCATCCATTACACAATCCAAAGACCAAGGTGAAGACGATGAAGTCCTTGAAGTAAACGTTTCATTCGTAGACCCTGTAGACGAAGAAAACTATTACTTTTTGCGTTTTCAAGGTCGCATTGATTTATTACCTGAGCTTTTTTACATAAAAGATGAGTTCATTAACGGGAATGAGGCTGATTTTTATTACGAAAAAATAGAAGATGAAGAAGACAATATTGTAGAATTTAAACCAGGAGATATTGTTGACATTGTCTTTTTAAGCGCTTCAGAAGATTATTACAACTACCTGCAACTTTTAATAGAACAGTTTGAAGGGGCAGGAGATCCATTTAGCCCTACACCTGTGGCTTTAGTTGGAAATTGTATAAATGAGGATAATCCCGATAATGTTCCATACGGTTATTTTAGGGTTACGGAAATGGTTAAAAGCAGTTATACGTTTGAGTAATTTTTGTTTTAGGTTGGTTGATCCCAAAGTCTTTTTTTTAGGCTTTGGGATTTTTTTTGTCTACAATGTTTATTCATTTAAAAAAAACAGCATTAACTGTAACATTTGCCATCACCTATTGTCTTTTGGATAGTTTATAAACAAAACACTACTCCAATGCAACCAACCAAAACCGCATTCTGCATTCTTCTATTGTCAGTAATCATTTTTTTAACAGGCTGTAATGACACCAAAAAAACAAAAGTAGCTAAAGCTCCCCTAGAGATTGAAACTGAGTTTCCCATAGGCGGTTTTGCCGACAACAATATTGATTCCCTCTTTATTAAAAAAATGGAGGATTCCATTAAAACAGGAATTTATCCAAACATCCACAGTGTTTTAATCCTTAAAAATAAAAAGTTGGTTTACGAAAACTACTTCAAGGGCAAGGATGAACTATGGGGGGATGATTTAGGAATAATTGATCATCATAAAGATAGTTTGCATGATGTGAGAAGTATTTCAAAAAGCATAGTTGCAGCTTGTATTGGCATTGCATTAAAACAAGGAAGGATTGATAGCTTGACGCAAAGCGTTTTTGACTTTTATCCAGAACACAAAAAATATGATACCGGTTTACGTTCCCAAATTACCATTGAAACCTTACTAACTATGACCACAGGGATGGAATGGAATGAAAATGTTCCCTACACTGACCCAACAAATAGTGAAATTCTTATGACTTCTAGTGATGACCCCATAGAATTTGTACTTAGTAGGCCAATAATAAACATTCCTGGAGAAGTCTGGGAGTATAATGGTGGTACCACGCAACTGCTTGCATCTATAATTGAAAGAACAAGTGGGCTGAACGTTCATGAATTTGCAAAGAAATATTTGTTCTCACCTCTGGGCATTGAGAATTCTGAGTGGACTCATTTTCCTGATATTAATCTACCTGCAGCAGCATCGGGCCTCAGACTGACATCCAGAGATTTAATGAAGTTTGGAATGCTATATGCCAATGGAGGTCAATGGAACGGAAAACAGATACTATCAAAAGATTGGGTACATACATCCAAACAGCCGCATATTTGGTTTGGTAGAAACAACAATGTAGGATATGGGTACCAATTTTGGATATTTAAGGCCATAACTATCAATGAAAATCAAAATCATTTGATTCCAACTGCAGTTGGTAATGGTGGCCAACGAATATTCATTGACGAAAAAAATGATTTGATAGTTGTAATCACCGCTGGCAATTATAATAATTGGACATTGAAAAAAGATTCCGAAGCATTGGTGGCAGATTTTATATACCCAGCAATAGCTCAGCCATAAAAATGGCTAACAATAAATCAAGAAATAAAATACGTTTGTACTTGTAAGAAAAACATGCTAAACATGCCGTTTTTATTAACAAATCTCATTTAACCATCAGTTTAACCAATTCATTACCAGATTTTTACTACATTAGATAACTGAGATATTCATTATTAACATCCCCCACTCTTTCTCGGTTTGTTCCCCTTTTAAGTAGACTCTTACTTGCATTTGCGTAAGTTGGCTCATGATGTTTGAAATTAAGCAAGTTATGTAGTACGCTTTACGAGTAGCTGATTCAACTTAATATCAACCTATAAATCTCAAACATTATGAAAAAAGTATTTCTATTGAGCATTGTCGCATGTCTCTTCATTGCATGTCTGCCTAAAGGGCCAGAACGGTACACTCAAAACTCACCCGAAATTGATACGATTAAAAAATTGATTGCCAATTATGACAGTAAGGCTTTTGATACTAGTATGTATGCGGACACCTCAAAAACGTACTATAATACAAAAGATAATCCCATGTCTCCTAACGAAACTATGGACTATCACAAACAGACGGATGCCAATTATTCCAGTAGAAGCTTTCAAAAAGAAGATCAAGAATATGAAATGGTAGTTACCGATGATGGGGAAACTTGGGTAAACTGCTGGTTAGATTGGAAAGGAACTTTGGCTGCCAACAACAAGGAGGTTACAATTCCTATTCATTTGACCTATCAATTTGTAGAAGGAAAAATTGTGCGAGAAGTAGGGTATTGGGATCCTTCAGAAGTTGTATTGACACTGCAACAAATTGAAGCCGAAGCCAAAATGGCCGAAGAAAATGCATCAGAAGAATAACTACTATAAATTAATTACAACTAAAACAAGTTTATTTTAGTAGGGGCATAAAAATGCCTCTACTTTTTTATGTCCAACTTAATTATCCAATAAGCACAATGAAGTTAAAAAAATCACTGATCATTGCCCTAATACTCGGAGCAATGGGTCTAGTTGCATGGGAATTATATTGGCGATCCCAAGGATTCACTTCATCAATTGATGACAATGATGCCCTTTGGGCACAAGAACGTTCTAAAGTTGATAATCTGTCTAAAGAAGACGTTGTTCTTATTGGCTCTTCCAGGGTTCACTTTGATATCCAATTGGACGTATGGAAAAAAATGCTTGGAAATAAGCCAGTACAATTGTCATCTGGGGGCTGTTCTCCTTTGCCATTTTTTCATGATGTTGTTAACACCTCTCCCTTTAATGGTACAATTGTACTAGGTGTGACTCCTGGATTATTTTTTTCAACTACCTACCCAGAGGCTCCACCTTGGGCTTGGCCTCAAGCTAGAGTAGATCATTTTCATGATCGCACCTATGCACAACGTATAAATCACAAACTATCAATCCCTCTTCAAAGTTCTTTAGCATTTATAAGTGAGGTTGAAGGTGTTGATGGCCTCAATTTAAAAGAACTATTGGGCAAGGTGAAAATTGGTAACCGAACTTTTGATCCAATGCCTCCGTTTCACTCTTTTGAAAACATACGGCTCGATAGAAATGTTCGGATGAAAAAACGCATGGAAACTGACACAACTTTTGCAAACACCGTAAAAAATGTATGGCAATTTTTTATGTCGGGTGAAGGACCACCTCCAGATAAAGAATCAACTATGGCTTTTTTTCTTGAAGATTTAAAAAAATTTAAAGAAAAAGGCGGTACTGTAATCCTGTTGCGTTGTCCATCTATGGGCTACTTAAGGGATTTTGAAAACAACGTTACACCCAGAGGCAAATTTTGGGAAGAATTGGTGGAAAAAGCTAATGTGAAAGCCTATCACTTTGAAGATTACCCCCAATTGCAAGGGTTTCATCTACCAGAATGGTCGCATCTATCTGCACGAGATGCCGATATCTTTACCAAAGAATTTATCAAAATCATGAAATCTGATAGTATATTGTAATAAAAGAAATGACTACATGAACCTAAAGCAATCATTTTTAATAGCAATTATACTTGGCCTAATAGGATTAGCTGCATGGGAAGCATATTGGCGTTCCAAACCAGATTATTATAAGGCCAATTTGGAAGACGATAGATATTTATGGGCAGAGCACCGAGCAAAGGTAGAATCAGCTACCGAGAGGGATATTGTTATTATTGGTTCTTCTAGAACCGCGTTTGATTTTAACACCCATGTTTGGGAAGAGACCCAAGGTATTAAACCTATTAACCTCGCAACTGACGGCAAACCGCCATTGGTATTCTTCGAAGACATTGTTGAAAATACTAATTTCAATGGAACCTTAATCTTGGGAATCACCCCACTCCTTTGCTTCTCGCCAGGAGTGGAACAAAGAAATTTAGAGGCCAAAATATGGGTAAATCATTATCACAACCAAACCTATGCTCAAAAACTAGGTTTTTGGGTTTCAAAACCCTTAGAACGTCATTTGGTGATGCTGACATCATCAGAGCTGGAGTTTTACAATGACCTCGATTTAAAATCACTTCTAAAAACAATTCATATCGCCACAGATGAGCGACCTGACAACCGTTTTAAACTTTTAAAGTTTAGCGCTAATGATGAGGATAGAAATTTGATTATGTTCCCTTTAATGGTAACAAAGCCTGAGTTTGCAGAGAAAGTGCAAAAGGTTTGGAATTCCTTCTTGCCCCATATTCCAGATTATGAAATCATTAAAGACGGGATTCCAGCCATTCTTAAAAAATATGAAGTAGCAGCAAAAAAATTCCAAGAAAGAGGAGGTAAACTTATCCTGATCAGACATAAGGCGGAGAACGGATGGAACAAGCACACAAAAAGAATACTGCCAAAAAGTATGGTATGGGACAAATTTGTTCAACAAATGAATTGTCCTGCTTACCATTTTGAAAATTATGACTTTATGTCCAAACCTACCTTGCCAGATTGGTCACATATGAATGCTGAAGACTCAAAAACATACACCAAAGCCTTGGTAAACAAACTAATAGAAGATAACCTTTTACAAAAAACCAACTAAAATATGTTATTCAATTCTCTAGGATTTATCGTCTTCCTGACGGTAGTATTGATTCTATATTATGCTCCTTTATTCAATTGGACGCAAAAAAAACTAATGCTCCTACTGGCTAGCTATGTCTTTTATGGCTTATGGAACCCTCCTCTAATTTTACTTTTATGGATTTCCACCATGGTAGATTGGACAGCAGGTAACAAATTGGCCAAAGAAGAACGGCCAAAAGTTAGAAAACTGTGGTTGCTATTGAGTATGGTGGTCAACCTTGGTTTTTTAGCCTTCTTTAAATACGGAGATTTTCTGTTGGAAAACTTTGTATTGCTTTCCAATAGTGTTGGTTGGGATTTTCAAGCCAAACCTATGGATATCATCCTACCAATGGGTATTTCGTTCTATACTTTTCAAACTATGTCCTACACCATAGACATTTACAAGAAAAGAATTGGCCCTGCCAAAACCTTTTTAGACTTTGCTCTGTATGTAACGTTCTTTCCACAATTGGTGGCAGGACCAATTGTTAGGGCAAAGGATCTAATCAGTCAATTTTATGAAGCCAAAAAAGCTACCGCAAAGCAATTTATTTGGGGATTGTTTTTACTCACCATTGGTTTATTTCAAAAAGTGGTGCTGGCAGATACTTTATTATCCAGTACATCGGATACCATTTTTGGTTCAAAGGAAATTCTAAACTTTTGGGATGCTTGGTCTGGAACACTTGCCTTTTCAGGACAGATATTTTTCGATTTCGCCGGGTATTCAACCTGTGCTATTGGTATCGCCTTAATGCTTGGTATTGTTCTTCCCGATAATTTCATGTTTCCCTATGCTTCTATTGGATTTCGTGACCTATGGAAACGTTGGCATATTTCACTCTCCAGTTGGCTTCGGGATTACCTATATATTCCCCTGGGTGGTAATCGGTTTGGTATTACAAGAATGTACGTTGCCTTGATGCTCACCATGTTGTTGGGCGGACTTTGGCATGGCGCGGCTTGGACCTTTGTTGTTTGGGGTGCATTACACGGCACTTATCTTATAGTGGAACGACTTCTTAAAAATGTATTTACCGTTAAACTAAACGCATGGAATGGGATTCTGTTAGCCTTATTGACCTACACCTTGGTTAATTTTACCTGGGTGTTTTTTAGGGCAAGAGAATTTTCAACTGCTAAAAATATGATTGCCTCCATGCTTTTTATGAATGATGAAGGTGCTAAGATATTAGGTCTTTTTGATATTTTAAAAGTATTTATCGTGGTAATAATACTCTTTATATGCCATTGGTTAATGCGCAATACCAACATGAAAACGGTAAGTAAAAAAACCCCAGCGTGGTTATTGGGTGTATGTTGGGCAGCGATGTTTTTTCTTATCTGTATTGCACAAGGCAGTGGAGAACAATTTATTTATTTTCAATTTTAACGTGAAAATAGTCTTCAAAAATGGGGTTTTAGGTGAGCTTAAAAAAGCAGCTCGCAAAGAATCCCATCTTTTAATTTAATACGTATCTTAACTCCCCTTAAAACTTCTTAAATCAATCGCTTTGAAAACATCTTTAAAAGGCATTATCGTTCTGTTGTTTTTAGGCCAAATTGCACTTGGTCAAACAAAATCCAATCTTGAACTTATCGATATTTTTAACATGGAATATGTTTCGGATCCGCAAATCTCTCCGGATGGAAACAAAATTATCTATGTCCGAAACTTTAAAGATGTCATGACCGACAAGAATCTTTCTAATTTATGGATGGTAAATTTTGATGGTTCCAACAATCGCCCTTTGACCACAGGAAACCAAAATGATTTTTCCCCAAGATGGTCCCATGATGGAAAGAAAATAGTTTTTATGTCTAATGGTGAGGATAGTAAAATGAAACTATATCTTATGTGGATGGATACTAGGGAGACCGCTCCATTGACCAATACACCAAAAGCTCCTGGACAAGTTTCTTGGTCGTATGATAACCGCTACTTGGCATTCAATATGTTTGTGCCAAAAAAAGAAGAATCTATAGTAAAAATGCCCGCAAAACCTGAAGGCGCTAAATGGAACAAGCCTCCTACCTATATTAACAAACTAAATTACCGTGGAGATGGTCAAGGTTATATCAAAGGAGGTAACATGCAGCTCTTTACACTACCAATAACTGGAGGTACACCAAAACAACTAACAAATACGGCGTATGACCACGGTACACCAATTTGGTCAAAAGATGGTAGCAAACTATATTTTTCGGCTAATTTTAATCCTGATGAAGCTTTTGAACCAAACAATAGTGAGATATATGAGTTGAATTTGGCAGATAATAAAGTAATGGCACTTACCAATAGATATGGCCCGGACCAATCACCTGCCTTATCACCTAATGGAACAAAAATTGCTTATTTGGGCCTTGATGACAAATTGCAAGGGTATCAATTGAATGAGCTTTATGTTATGGATGTCTCTGGAGCTAATTCCCAGCAAATATCCAATGGTTTTGATAGAAACATTGCTAATATTCAATGGGCAAAAGACGGAAAAGGCCTGTATTTTCAGTATGATGATAAAGGGGATACTAAAATTGGCTATATGACCCTTTCTGGATCCGTCACCGACAAAGTTGACGGCTTGGGAGGATTGTCTTTAGGTAGACCATATAACGCAGCCACATATACTGTTTCCAGCACAGATAGATTGGCATATACTTTGGGCGGCACCCAACATCCAGCAGATTTAGGAATTTACGACAAAAAAGGTTCCAAAAGAATCACTTTTGTCAATGACGATTTATTCTCATTTAAAAACCTGGGGAATGTAGAAGAAATCTGGTGGGAGTCATCCTATGACCAAAGGAAAATTCAAGGTTGGGTTGTAACACCACCTAATTTTGACCCTTCTAAAAAGTATCCTTTCATTTTAGAAATTCATGGAGGTCCCTTTGCTAGTTATGGTTCCGTATACTCAGCAGAAATCCAAGCGTACGCAGCAGCAGGTTATGTAGTGCTATACAGTAATCCAAGAGGGAGTACGAGTTATGGTGAAGAGTTTGGCAACTTGATACACCATGATTATCCTAACCACGATTACGAAGATTTAATGTCCGGTGTAGATGCAGTAATTAAAAAAGGCTACATAGACGACAAAAACCTTTTTGTTACCGGTGGTAGCGGTGGTGGCGTATTAACAGCATGGATTGTTGGTAAAACAGATCGCTTTAAAGCAGCTGTAGTGGCTAAACCGGTAATTAACTGGACAAGCTTTGTTCTTTATGCGGATGGCGCTGCTTTTTTCTCTAAATATTGGTTTGGTAAAAAGCCTTGGGAGGATCCAGAGAACTATTTTAGACGTTCTCCCCTATCCTATGTGGCCAATGTTACAACGCCGACTATGTTGCTCACTGGTGAAGAAGATTATAGAACTCCAATTGCTGAGTCAGAACAGTTTTATACTGCCTTAAAACTTGAAGGTGTGGAAACCGCAATGGTTCGTATTCCAGGTGCTTCTCACGGTATTGCAAATAAACCAAGTAATCTTATTGCAAAGATTGCCAGTATTTTGGCTTGGTTTGAGAAGTATAAAAAAACTGAATAACCAAATAAACGGTTTTCAAATAAATTCGAAAACTATTTTTCTAGTCTTGTATAACTTCATGCCAATGCATGAAGACCATAGTGTTTTCTAAAATTAAATTTCCAAAATGTACATTCCCCATTATTATAAAAACGAAAACTTAACGGAAGTCAAAGATTTCTTGCTTCATAACAGTTTTGGTATTTTGGTAAACCAAGTTGATGGAAAACCTTGGGCTTCCCATATTCCTTTGGAACTGGATAAAGACAATAAGGGAAAAGATATTCTGGTGGGTCATATAGCAAAAGCTAACCCTCAAGGAAAAGCTTTTGATGCTAGTACGGAAGTCCTATGTATTTTTAACGGTCCTCATGCTTATGTATCTTCTTCTTGGTATAAGGAAGAGGAAGTGCCTACTTGGAATTATATAGCTGTGCATGTATATGGAAAATTGAAAATTCTTGACGAAGACGAAACCATGGCATCTCTTCACAAATTGGTGGATAAGTATGAAAAGGGCTCTATAAATCCTATTTCCCTTCATGATATGTCTCCTAAAACCCTAAGACAGGTTAAAGGAATAATAGGTTTTCAGATTGAAATCACGGACATTCAAGCTGCATTTAAACTTTCGCAAACACGGGTTGAAGACCATCCCAAAATCGCTTCAGAACTTGCAGAGATACAGGATGCCGGTAGTCAAGCGATTGCACAAAAGATGGGTGATTCCAAAGACTGAAAAATTAATTACTCATTGTCTTGATACTTAGTATCTGCCCAGTTAGAATAGCGTGGGTTATCTACATGCATAATCCAAATTTCATCCGTATACTTACCTTTCATTTGTGAACGGTAAGCAGCATAGGCATCTTCGTTTTCTTGATATTTTGCCAGATACACGTAGTTAAGGTTGTTATCAGGGTTTTTGAATGATTCTACATTTAAGCCTTTAGCTTTAAGTTTTTCCATAAAGCTTTTTAAGTAACGTTCATTTTTAAAAACATTGGCTACAATGTAATGCCCTTTTCCCACTCCATCTAAATTGATGAATTTTTCAATTGGTTTAAAGGCTCCTCCTGTAAAAGCTCCGTTCTCTTTCTTCTTCTCTGTCTTCCGTTGTATTTTTTTGGTGTTTGAATTTTCGGCCAAACTCGTTGTTTCAAAAGTTTTGGCAATGGAATCTAAATCCTCATTTTTTGCCAAATACAATTTTTGCGCGTTGGCCTCAATATCAGGTAAGTCGTTATCCGTCTTGCGCTTTACCATACGCATCACCATTTCAAAACGTTTTTCTAAATCGCGCTGTCTATTTTGTTCCAATGAATCCATTTTAAAAATCAATTCACTGATTACTGCGTAGTTATCATCTTGTTGAGCTTTTAAGGTTTTAACCTGCTCTTCCCAAAAAGCTAAATCTTCCTTATTTGTTGGCCTTAGCGTAGTTTCAGCATTCAGTTTGTTCTTTTTTGATTTTTTACTCTCCTTGATATCAGCCACAAAAGTTCCTTCTATAGGTTTCTGTGTAGACCCTTCCTCATTAGAAGCTAATGTGTTTCTTGTGAGTGACGGAACAAAAGAGAATGCAATGGAAATCTCATGGGTTACCCCTAAATCAATAAGATTGTTATTTAAGTTCTTTTCAAAATTGTAACCGAATGAAAGTCTTCTGTTCAAATTAAACCCTGTTCCCGCGGAAGCTCCATACAACTGGTCGTACCCACCTTGAATCCATCCCAATTTGGGCAAATCCAAAATAAGACCTCCTCCAAAAATTGGGTCTTCATCCCCTTCAAACCGAGCTCTTGCCAGAGGAAGTAATCTTCCATCCTCAAAAATCCCAGCACCGTTTTCAAACTCATGGGCAAATTGGATATGTCCCGAAAACGTCTTTTCGTTAAAATCGGTCAAGGATTTTCCAGATTTAATGTTGTAATCAACTAAATTTTGCGCAAATACCCCAAAATCAAACTTTCCTAAAGAAAGATTAAGTCCTGGTTGAAATGATATAATGGAATTCTGTGTTGCATCGTTCAATAAAGGGTCATCATCCAAAGCAATAGCCCTATCTGGATCAAAACTACTTACATAGTAAGGAATGTTAACTCCAAAGCTAAGGTTGCTTTTTTGACCTAATTGAATACCATGAGAATAGTTGGCCATAACGCCCAGATTAGAAATAACACCTTCTTGTTGATTATAGAGGCTAACTCCCATACCAACGCGGTCATTAATCTTACCACTATAGCTTAAAAAGTAATTTTGGTTGTTGTCGTTAAAATCAGAGCCTTGACTTCTATGAAAAAGGTTTACATATGACTTATCCTCTCTTACTGCAGAGAAAGTAGGATTAATCAAAAACCTATTGAATTTTAATAAGTTCTGGAAAGGCACATCATAGCTGACATACGGATTGTTCTCCTGCGCGTTTACTTCGCCGAAAAACAAACATGGTATAATAAGATAGAAAATCCGTTCAAAACGGAACAGACTGATGGCTTTGCAAAATAGGGGTAGTTTTACGTCCATAGCTAAATGGTGTTTGTAGGTTAAATAACCTGAGGGAACCAGGTATGTTTTTTATGTCTAGTCTCATTAGCAAGATTTGGGATGCTTGTAAGAGTTTTACTATTAACTTTAATGTAATAATACGTTTTTTATCGGCAAAAACCCAATTTTATCGTTAAAACACAGGGTTTGCCTGATTATAAACGTAATTAATCAAAAAAAATTGGCTGTTTTCTCCTAAAAAAAGTATTCTTGATAGATTTACTTTCCTACAAATTCTTCTTGATTTCTCCCTATTTTTGTTCTTCATAACCATTTTTTTGCCACATATTATGAGTGGGTTACCTAAAATAGTTCCCTTTTCTGAAGTTTATAGCAGTGCATTTAAAACTTTAAATGAAGAATGGATAACCAAATACTTTAAGATGGAGGAAATGGACCAAGTTTCACTCAACCATCCCAAGGAATACATTTTGGACAAGGGAGGTTATATTGCTGTTGCCTTACTTAATGAAGAGCCTGTAGGAGTATGCGCTTTAATAAAAACTACTTATGAAGGGTTTGATTATGAACTGGCAAAAATGGGAGTCTCTCCCAAAACTCAAGGTAAAGGCATAGGGAAACTTTTGGGCAACCATATCATAGAAAAAGCAAAATCCTTAGGGGCAAAAAGAATATTTCTGGAGAGTAACAGGGTATTAAAACCTGCTATTAGTTTATATCTTAAATTAGGATTTACAGAAATTGTAGGGGCCACTTCTCCTTATGAGCGCAGTGATATTCAAATGGAACTTAACCTTAAGAATCAGTAACACCACATATTCATAGAGATACACTCGCAGTAACTATTTACAATCAATTCCTGTATTGATATCAACATAAGTGCCCACATTGATTTCAATTGCTAAATTTTCATATCTCGTTAAAAATGAGTATATTATAGAATTCACTTTATAAATTTTTTAGCCATGGGAACTGTAAAGGATTTAAACAAATGGGCCAACTCCCATACGTATTACCCGCTAGATTTAATACGTGTAGCTCTTGGAGTTTTTCTTTTTTTAAAGGGTGTTGAATTTATGACCAATCATGAACAGATGGCCGAAGTGGTGAGGCCATTTCAAGAAATGCCGGGCGGTATGCTTCTTCTGCACTATATAGCACCCGCTCATTTTGTTGGAGGGTTTTTAATCGTTGTTGGTTTATTGACCAGATGGGCAGTATTTGCCCAGTTACCTATTTTATTTGGTGCTATTTTAACCAATTTCATGGGAGAAATGAACACCTCTAATTTAATCTTGGCAACAATAGCCATATTGGTTTGCATTTTTTTCTTGGTCTATGGGTCTGGAAAACACTCTGCAGATTATTATCTAAAAATGCAAAAGTAACTTTAGCCTTGGACTATAGGTTATCCAACTGATTACTTTTACCATCATTGCTTATAGTCCAAAAGAAACCTACAAAAAAGAAACTGTCAGCGGCCGGTCTAATAGTCTGCCTGTCAAAAACACCGTCCATATTTGGAGTGTTTGCGTATTGATAATTATTGATGTTATTAAATCCAAGAACATTGCTCACAGAAAAGTATAGGATTTTTTGTTGATCAATTAAATAGGCCCAGTTAAAGCTCACATTGTTGAAAGCTTTGGTCTTTTCGGCCAAAAATTCCGATGTATTGGGATTATCATATGGTCTTCCTGAGCCATAAGAATATGAAAGCCCTACTTGTGACCTTAGTTTTTCTACCCAATACTTGGTAACAACGGATAAATTATGCTTTGGCGCAAAATTAGGGGTTGCTCTTTCTTCAAAGTTTCTATAATCCCTCTCAGTATTCAAATAGGAATAGGAAACCCAGTAATCCAAGGATTTAATACTTTTATTATCTCTCCAGAATATGTCTAATCCAGAAGCATATCCGCTACCCGAATTCTCAAAAGTGGAATCGAATTGCGGTAACTCCGTGTCATATTTTATCATATTATCATAATCCTTATAATAAGCCTCTGCCCTAAAAGTTTTACCATCTCCAACATATTGATAGTTTAATATATAATGAGATGTTTTTTCAGAATCTACAGGTTGTCCAAACTTGACAACCTCTGTCAATGGATTTTGATAAAAGTCACCATACGCCAATGAAAATTGGCCTTTGTCACCAGGTTTATATGCTAGAGATACTCGAGGTGAAATTGTAAAATCTTCAAGCAATGAACTATGCTCTCCTCTTATTCCTAACTTCATGGCAAACTGGTTGCTTAAAAAGATGTCTGTTTCAGCAAACCCAGCCCATAGCTTGTCTTCATAATTGCTCTCAAAAACAAAACCATCAGGAGCACTAAATGTCTCATCATAGTTAGTTATAAAAAACTCCGAACCAAAGTTCAGATTAAACCTGCTGCTAAAGATTTTTTTGGCCTTAATCTTTATATGAGAAGCCGTTTCTTTAGTATCAATATCATCTTGTTGTAACCCAATGTCATTGGTATCCCAGGAAACAGCGGCTCCTGAAGTCAAGCTCCAATCATTATCAAAAAAGTACTTATATGATGAATTAAAATATAGGTTGTTGTTCTTCAATTTAAACTGTACAAAATCTTCAAAATTGATATCCTCCTGCTCTATATCCAAATTGGCATAGTTAAAACCTGAATAGAGTTTAAACATACTTTTATCCCCCTTGCTTCTAAATACAGCTTCCCCAGCTAAGGACTCATAAGGGCTATTCCACCTTACCCCTTGGTTAGAAGGTATAAGGGATTCATAAGGTGCAAGATTTATGTAAGATGTATTTATGCTTAAAGACTGATCGCCCCAAATTTTTGTATGCCCGAGTCCCCCGCCAACGGACATAATGGAAATATCTGTTTTTTCTTGAACGGGAACATCTGTGGTATTCAATAACAACACACTGGATAATGCTTGTCCATATTCTGCCGAGTACCCTCCGGTACTAAAAGTAATTCCCTTAAAAAGGAATGGGGAAAACCGTCCCCTTGTTGGAATATTATTAGCTGTTGCATTAAACGGTTGAAAAACCCGTAAGCCATCTATAAACACCTGGGTCTCACCTGCTTCACCACCACGAACAAAAAGTCTTCCGTCCTCATTTACAGATGTTGTACCCGGTAAAGTTTGTAATGCCGCTACAAAATCGCCAACAGCACCAGCAGTTGTAACAATATCCAATGGTTTTAATACGGAAACTTTGGAATTATCACCAGCTTCAAAAGTACCAGCGGTCAAAGTTACTCCGGTCAAAGCATTTATCGATTCTACTAAACTGATTTTGATATCTTTAAAATAGGTGATATCACCAATTTCATAATGGGGGTCATAAGATAACATAGAAACTACTAAAGTTTGAGTTCCCGTTTCTGTGCTTTCAAAATTGAACTTACCATTCTCATCAGTAGAGGCTCCATCATACGTACCTTCTAAATATACATTGGCTCCTGCAATTGGATTGTTCTTTGAATCTGTGACAACTCCTGAAACTGTTGTTTGTGCTACTAAAAAACTGAAATTAAATAAAGTGATAAGTAAAAAAAGTTGGTTTTTCATGACTGTTCGTTATTTGATGCCACAAAAATGCCTCTATGTGTTTTGCCGCACCAATCAACAATGCTCAACTGTGGATTTTTAATGATGAATTGTTCATCCATTTTTAAATCACAATTCAGTCCAAAAAAATGACACTTCGGTAGATTGAAATTTTGAAACAAACAGCTTTGTAGGAGATTTGGGGTATCAATAACATCAAAAACAATCATTATGAAAACTGTAACACTAACGTTAGCTCTTATCCTAGTAAGCTTTTTAAGTAACGCACAAGAAGCCACCAGTACCAACATCAAAGTTGCTATTAACAATATTACCAGTAATGAAGGTAAGGTAATGGTCAGCCTGCATACTGCCGATACATTTATGAAAGGACCTGGTATCCAGAATTTAGAAGGTACTATTGAAAACGGAGCTGTATCCTTCACTTTTGAAAATGTACCTCAAGGGACCTATGCAATCATGGCGCTGCATGATGCAAATGAAAATCGTAGAATGGATTTTGAGGAAAACGGAATGCCAAAAGAAAGCTACGGACTATCTGGTAATGCAATGTCCTCTGGACCACCTAATTTTTCAACAGCAAAATTTGAAACTAATGGAGAAAATTTAGAATTTGAAATTAGATTCTAACACACAATAATTCATCAATCAAATAAAGGGCTTGCCATTGGCAAGCCCTTTTCATTTTGTCCTATGCCCATTAAACGTTACATTTAGTTACTTGTTTACCAACCATTTTAAACCAATACTATCAAACAACTCAACCACATAATTCTTATTATGTGCTTGGCATTCAATACTGTCCAGGCACAGAACAAGCATCTTGACAGCTTACTGACTGTTTGGGAAGATACTTCTAAACAGGACACTATTAGATTAGAAGCTGGGTATGATGCTTTTATTTTACGTTTTCGACAAAATCTGGATTCTGCCCGGACATTCGGTAAAAAAATGCTTGAGTTTTCTCAAGAAAACAAAAACTTAAAATGGGAAGCTACTTCCACTCGATTAGTTGGAAATACGTACGCCGTTCAAGGAAAACTTGAAGATGCATTAGTATGGTTCAATAGAAGTTTGGTTCTTTCCCAAAAGTTGGAAAGTCAAAAGGATATTGCTGTTACTTTGAGTAATATAGGAACAATTCATTATGAAATAGGAAATTATACGCAATCCATATCATTCTTGTTGGAAGGGCTTAAGATTTCTGAAGAACTTGATGACAAACCAGCATTGGCACGTGTAACCAATAATCTTGGCAACGTATTTATTGAGCAAAAGAACAATGAAAAAGCTCTCGAGTATTATTTATATAGTTTAAAACTTAAAGAGGAACTTGATAATCCTAGATCACTACCTGCCGCCTATAACAATATTGCTCTTGTCTATGGCAATCAAAAAAAGTATGACCAATCATTCCAATACCTAATGAAAAGTATTGAGACCGCAGAAAAAGTCGATGATAAAATATCCTTGACCCGAGCTTATGCCAATATAGGTTCATTGTATAATGAAAAAGGAAATTACAAAAAAGCACTTGACTTTTTAAATAGGAGTTTACGCATAAAACTTGAAATTCAGGATAATGAAGGTCTTGCTACAACATATCTATATCGTGCTAAAACCTATTTAAATCAGAAAAAATACCAGCTGGCTAAAAGAGATTGTGCGGAAAGTCTAGCCAGAGGAGAAGAAATGGGTGCCCTTTTGGTTCAAGAAGAAGCCTGCGAATGTCTTAGCTTGGCGTGGGAAGGGTTAGGAAACACAAATAAGTCACTAGAATTTTATAAAAGATTTACTACGCTCAAAGATTCTTTGTTCAATAAGAACAGAACAGAGGAAATCACTCGAAATGAGTTACAATATCAATTTGAAAAGGAACAATTGGCAGATAGCATTGCTTTTCATAGAAAGCAAACAGCACAACAAGTTGCTTTTGAACGTGATTTAAATAAACAGCGTACAAAATTCTATGTTTTTCTTTTCGGTGGACTTGGTATATTGCTTTTTGGCATTATCTATTGGCGTTCCCGACAAAAAACACAAGAATTAAAGAAGGAACGTGACGTAGTTCAAAAACTAAAGCAAGTAGACCAATTAAAAGATCAATTCCTCGCTAACACTTCTCATGAACTAAGAACACCGCTGGTAGGCATAATTGGTTTAACTGAATCCTTAAAAGATGGTATTGCAGGTAAGCTTCCAAAGGTTGCATTAGAAAATCTGGATATGATTGCCAATAGCGGAAAACGGCTTTCACATTTGGTAAATGATATTTTGGATTTTTCAAAACTCAAAAACAAAGACCTCATCCTTTCTCAACGCCCTGTTGACATCTATGCCCTTTCAACAATTGTACTGCAATTGTCCGACCCAATGATAAAGGATAAAAAAATAAAACTTATCAATTCAATTCCAAAAGAAGTGCCTTTGGTGAATGCAGATGAAAACAGGTTGCAACAGATTATGCACAACTTAATTGGAAATGCCATTAAATTCACCCAAAAAGGATATGTAACGCTTCTTACCGAAACAAAAAAGGATATGCTTTCCGTATCAGTTTCTGATACCGGTATTGGTATTCCAAAAGACAAGTTAGAGACCATTTTTAATTCTTTTGAGCAAGCGGATGGCTCCACACAAAGAGAATTTGGCGGAACTGGACTAGGCCTTTCTGTAACAAAACAACTTGTGGAACTTCATGGTGGGACTATAGATGTTACATCCGAAGAAGGTAAAGGTTCCATTTTTTCTTTCACGCTGCCCATTAGCAACGAAAAGCGAGATGACATTAAAGAAAAGAATTACACCTCATCAGATTTTGTGCATACACTCAGTGCTTCTAAAGAAGATTTGATGCCCGCTAAACAAAAATTGAAATCCAATGATGAAGCTCTTAAAATACTTATTGTTGATGATGAACCCGTCAACAGACGGGTATTGGAGAATCATTTAACAGTAGCGGGCTATGATGTTACCGAGGCTAGTTCTGGAAAGGAAGCTTTAAAATTATTACAAGAGCAAACTTCTTATAGCCTAGTGCTTCTTGATGTGATGATGCCAGGTATTTCTGGATATGAAGTATGCGAAAAAATAAGAGAACAATTTAGTGCCTGTTATTTGCCCATAATTCTTCTTACTGCCAAGAATACGGTTAATGAACTTGTAATTGGGTTTAATTCTGGCGCTAATGATTATTTGACCAAACCCTTCTCCAAGAATGAATTATTAAGTAGAATTAAAATACATATCAATCTAAATACTATTCACAGGGCCACTTCAAAATTTGTTCCTTCTGAATTTGTGAAATCTGTGGGCAAGGAATCCATTACAGATGTTAGACTTGGTGACCATATTGAAAAAAAGGTAACGGTACTGTTTTCAGACATCCGAGACTATACTTCTCTTGCCGAAGATATGACCCCTGAACAGAATTTTAAGTTCGTAAACGCATATGTAGGTCGCATGGGGCCATTAATACGAGAGAATGAAGGTTTTGTTAATCAATACTTGGGTGATGGTATAATGGCCTTGTTTCCATACCAAGCGGAGCATGCCTTAGATGCCGCTATTGAAATGCAAAGAACTCTTTCCTTATATAACAAGAGACGGGTAGAAGAAAAAGGATATAAACCATTATCTGTTGGTATGGGCCTTCATACAGGTCCTTTAATTATGGGGATTATTGGAGACGTCAATAGAAATGACCCCGCTGTTATTGCAGATACGGTAAACAGTGCCGCAAGGGTCGAGGGGGTGACTAAGTATTATGGAGCCAATATCATTATTAGTGAGAATTCTTTAAAATCGATGAAAGATTCATCTGGTTTTAACTTTAGGTATTTAGGAAAGGTTAAGGTAAAAGGTAAACAAAAGGCTATTGGCATTTATGAATGTATTGATGGTGATAGTGTTGATAGCATTTCCTTAAAATTGAAAACTCTTTCAAACTATAACAATGGTGTAAGCTTGTTCTTTGACCATCAGTTTATTGAAGCTGCCAAGGCATTTAAAAAAGTATTGACCAAAAACCCCAATGACCAGGTTACACAATACTTTCATCAACAAGCCAAAAAATATGCTAAATCTGGAGCTCCTAAAGATTGGCAATCCGTAACGGTAATGGATCAGAAGTAATTGGTTTTAGTAAATAGTGAAAAAGAGGCTTTTTAAATCTCTCTAGATATACGCTCATGAACTTTTCTACCTTCTGCCACCACTATCTCAATGATTTCCTCAATATCTTTTCTAGAAGTTCTAAAGTTTACAATACAACTCCTCAAGCAATACTTTCCATCAACAATGGCATTGGATAAAAACACTTTACCTCCTCGCTGTAATTCATTGACCAGGGTTTCGTTTAATTGGTTTAAATAGGCATCCTTATCTTCAATTTTATCTGAAATATTCAAAGGCACATACCTAAATGTGGTAATGCTTAAACTCTGTAAGGTAGCTTCAAGTTCGTCATGCGCCGCTGCTTTTTCAAATAACAGTTCAGACAGCTGTATATCTTCTTTTATCATTTTTGCATATCCCTTCTTTCCTACCTGTTGCAACATCAACCACACCTTTAAAGCTCTAAATCCTCTTGAGTTTTGAAGTCCATATTCATAAAAATTCTGCTCTGCATGTTCATTGCTAAAATTGTAATATTCTGGATGAGAGCTATAGGTATCAACTAAATGCTTAGGATTCTTTACCAAAGTACAACCAGCCTCTAAAGGACTATACAGCCATTTATGAGGATCTATTGCGATAGAATCAGCTTCTTTAATACCTTGGAATACTTCTTTTAGCTCGGGAATAATAGCAGCTGGAACTCCATATGCACCATCTATGTGAAACCATAGGTCATAAGATTTGGAGATTGTAGCCAATGCTTCCAAATTATCCACGGTTCCTGTACTTACATCTCCCGCAGTACCTGCTACCATAAAAGGTTTATGTCCCGCATTTAAATCCTCTTTTATTGCAGATTCCAATGCATTAACGTCCATCTTGTTGCTTTCATCTGTTTCAATCCACCTAACAGATTTGGTTCCGTGACCAAATAGAATTGCCGCTTTTTCAATCCAAGTATGGGTCGTTTTAGAACAATACACTACCATTTTTTGAACATGCGCAAGACCTTCTTCTTTAAGTTCTTTAGGGGCTTTTGCAGTTCTTGCGGCTAGAAAAGCTGTGAAATTTGCCATATTCCCTCCACTGACAAAAATTCCGCCATATGTAGATGGAACACCAATGAACTCGCATAACCATTGTATGGTTTGCTTTTCAATTTCTGTGGCCACAGGACTCAGAATATACGCACCAACATTTGGATTCACCGTAGCAGCCAACAAATCGCTCAATGCACCTATTGGAGCTGGTGATGAAGTTATGTATCCCATAAATTTGGGATGCCCATTGAATAGGGAATGGTCAAATAACTGTGTGGTAGTTTTAGATATTAGCTCTGAAACAGAAGTGCCATTCTCCGGCAACTCCCTATCCCCTATTAAACTGCGAACTTGTTCAGGATTTTCTGCAGTTGTTACAGGTCTTTTCCCAATAGCGGCATTGAAGTCCGTTATCCTATCAATTAAGCGATATCCACTTTCCTTGAACTCTTGTTCACTTATCTCTATAGGGTTAATTCTATTTTTGGTCATTGTTGATATTTATCAAATTAAAAATATGATTTACTAGCTGATTATATGGTCTGTATATTGTTTATCTTTTTAGGATTCTTGAAATTCTTTCCAAATCCGCTTCATCAGTATATCAACTGATGGAATATCATTAATATGCCCCACGCCTTCCCCAGCATACATTCCAATCTCCGTTACTTTACCTTCCATACTGGTGTTAGGTGTTGCTAATTGGTATCTGGTTATCTTTCCTTCACCAGTTTTATAGGTTACCAAAACATCATCTTCACCGGGCCTACTTCCAGTTTGAGGACATCCTGCAGCTTCCCACATTTCAAAAGTTTTATTTCTGATTATGCGATGTGTAGCATTTTCCCAACCTTTATTTAAGCACACGGTAAACACCGTGTCATCTGCGGTTGCTTTAGTAAGTGCTTCTTTATATTCTGGATGCGCTCCACTTTCCTTTGTAGCCACAAACCTAGACCCCATTACTACACCTGCAGCACCCATTTTCATATATTTTTTCATATCACTACCTGTTGCTATTCCTCCTGAAGCAACAACCGGAATATCTCCTGCAACTTTTAAAACCCTCTCTAATGCATTAGCCAAAGGTCTTGATGCATGTACATGACCTCCGGCCTCGGTACCCTGGCATACCAAATAATCTGCCCCTGCCTCAAGTGCGGCCAGAGTGCTTGCTTCACTGGTCACTTGAATTCCCAAAACAATTCCAGCTTTCTTAATTTTTGCTACAATAGCTGGATCGGGTATTCCCCATGAGAACTGAATAATTTTAATTCCAGCATCAATTGTTTCGTCCAAGGCTTCTGGCTCCCATTGCAAAACAAAATTTGCGAAGAATGAACCCTTGGTTTCCTTTTTTACAGCATTGATCCTTTTTGTGCTACCCTTTGGACTGGTCCACGTCAATGGTAGAGCTCCGAGTCCCCCAGATGAAGCAACTGCCGCTGTTAATGCAGTTGTAACTGCTCCACCCGTAGGTGCTTGGATAATAGGGTATTTAATATTCAATAGCGATAATAAGTGTTCCGTCTTTTTAGAAAATTCGAATGATTTAGGGAAGATGGGTTCTTCTTTTCCATCATTGGAAGTTTCTGAGAATGCAATCATTGGAAAAGCTGTCATTGCAGCACTTGTAGCTACGCTTTTCCCTATAAATTTTCTACGGGAAAGGTTTTTGTTTTTCATTGTTTTTGCGTTAAAAGTTATATTGAAATTCTGGTTGTTTTAGTTCTTGTTTAGTCATTGCCAAATACTTTGAATAACGCAAGTCGATATTGGCTTGTATTTGTCCTATACTTGACTCAAACCCTGTTTGGTTGTCATCAAAAATCTTTGCAAATCGTTTTTCCAATCGGAGATAATCCTGAATAGGAATAGCAGGTGCTTCGGAATCCAATTGCATTTGATTATAACCTTTGGCAACTCTACGCGGGTCATTTCTATACAGCAACCATTGACCTGATGCCACAGCTGCCTTATGATATTGTGATGGATTCTTCATATCAATCCCATGAGCTGGGCTATGGCAGTAAGCAATAATAATAGATGGACCATCATGCTGTTCTGCTTCTACAAATGCCTTCAAAGTTTGCTCTTGACTAGCTCCCATGGCAACAGAGGCCACATAAACATCTTCATACGCCGTAGCCAAAAGCCCTAAATCCTTCTTTTGTTTTTGTTTGCCTTTAGAAGCATATTTTGCTGAAGCCCCAAAAGGTGTTGCCTTTGACATTTGTCCTCCAGTATTGGAATAAACTTCATTATCCAAAACCAAAATATTTACATTTTTTCCTGATGCCAGAACATGATCTAATCCCCCATACCCTATGTCATACGCCCAGCCATCGCCCCCAACAATCCATACACTTTTTTTAACCAAACTATCAGTAATCCCCAACAGCTGTGTCGCTTCGGGTTGTGCAATTTCTCTCAGTTGTTTATTTAAATCCGTTATACGATTTCTTTGTTGGATAATTTCAATTTCTGTAGTTTGTCTTGCATCCAAAATATTCTGAATCAGAATTGAATCAAGTTGGGCAGCTAGTTTTTTAAGTAGGTTTTTAGCTTGAATTTCTTGTTGATCTAAGGATAAGCGGTATCCCAAACCGAATTCCGCATTATCCTCAAACAAGGAATTAGACCATGCCGGCCCCCTACCCAACTCATTTTTGGACCATGGTGTTGTGGGCAATGCTCCACCAAAAATGGAACTTGCCCCTGTTGCATTTGCCACTAACATACGATCTCCAAATAACTGCGACATTAATTTTAAATAGGGAGCCTCTCCACAGCCATCTACACCCATAGCATATTTGAACAACGGTTCTTGCAATTGCTGCTGACTTACTTTGGTAGTATCAATTTTGGTTCTGTCAAATTCTGGAATAGTTTCAAAGAATTTCCAATTCTCTTTTTCACTTTCAATTCCAGAGCTGTCATTATTCATCATAAGTGCCTTCGCAGGACAGGCATCTACACAATTATTACAGGAAGTACATTGTTCGGGGTTTACCTGAACCGTATAATTGAGCAAATCAAAGCCATCCATATCTTCCAAAAACCGATCTGATTTATAACTTGATGGAGCATTCAACAAGATATCATCATCATAGACCTTCATCCGTATTGCTCCTTGCGGACATGCCATGCTGCATGCTCCACATTGGGTACATAAATCGGCATCCCATTGAGGGATTTCCAATGTAATATCTCTAACACTGAATTGAGATGTATCACTTGCAAAAGTTCCATCAACTGGTAATGAGCCTACCGGAAGTTCTTCTCCTTTTCCAGCCAAAAGTTTCCCCAAAAGTGTCTTTGAAAAACCTTCATTATTGCTCAATACCTCTTCATTGGCTTTTAGAAGCTGAGAAGTGTCTACTTTCTTAATATATTTCTTTAGCTCATGAATGTCAGTGGTATCAATAAGTTCTTCTTTTAAGGTTAGATGACACGCTTGGATTGCGGATACTGATTTACCCTTGATAACATATGTTTTATTCAATATGCTGAGATTCACGATATGTAATGAGATTTCTTTTTCTTGAATAAGTATTTGTTCTTCAATAGAAAGTGCTGCCCAAAAACTAACCGACTCAAGTTCTGAATGAATTAATAACACTCCTGAAATTTTTATATTTTGTAGGATTGCCTCCCTTCTAAGGAAGTCAATTGAGTCACAGACTACAAAGTCCGGAGCGGTAATTAAATATGGAGCTTTTATAACACTTTGTGAGATACGTAAATGCGAAACACTCCTAGAATTTGATTTTTTGTAATCACATTCCGTATATCCTTGCACATAATTATTAGTGTTTGTTCCCAACAATTGTAATGTGGTATTAAAATGTGATTGGGTATTATCCCTTCTAGTTTCATAAAAAAGTGCTTGATAATTTTTACCTTGAATTTGTAGCTCGTCATTACAATCAAGACTTAAACCAGTTACATCATCGGTAATACCAACCGTAAAATTATTTTTTGGATTTGCACTCTTAAGGTTTTCAACAATAGCTTTGACCATTGAGGGTGTAAATTCTTTGGAAGCCAATCCATAACGTCCACCAACTATATTTGGAAATGTTTTGAATTTGTTAGTATTTATAGTTTGCATTAAAGATTGAACTACATCCAAATACAAAGGTTCTCCTGTAGATCCAGGTTCCTTGGTACGATCTAAAACAGCAATTGCCTTACATGTCTTTGGTATGGCATTGATAAAGTGTTTACTACTAAAAGGCCTAAACAGTCGCACTTTTATTAGACCTATTTTACTGCCTTTGGAATTCAAATAATGAATGGTTTCTTCAATGGTCTCCGTTGCAGATGCCATTGCAATGATTACTTGCTCCGCTTTGGGATTACCTATATAATCGAATATTTTGTATTGTCTTCCCGTCAGTTTAGCAAATTCATCCATTTGGTCTTGTACAATATCTGGACAGGCATCGTAATAGGTATTAATAGCTTCCCTACTCTGAAAAAACACATCTGGACCTTGGGATGTTCCTCTTATAACAGGTTTGTTTGGGTTAAGCGCTCTATTCTTATGAGCACTTATAAAATCTTTATTGATCATGGTTCTTATGACCTGATCTGAAATTTTTTCAATTTTTGAAGTTTGGTGTGAAGTTCTAAAGCCATCAAAAAAATGAACAAACGGAATTCTTGATTCCAATGATGAAACTTGGGAGATTAGTGCAAAATCCATAGTCTCTTGAACAGAACTTGCTCCTAAAAAGGCATATCCAGTATTTCTCACAGCCATAATATCGCTATGGTCACCAAAAATGGAAAGGGCATGAGTAGCAACTGATCTTGTGGCTACATGAATTACATTAGGGGTTAGTTCACCCGCTATTTTATACATATTGGGCATCATGAGTAATAAGCCCTGAGAAGCTGTGAAGGTAGTGGCCAATGACCCTGTTTGTAGTGCACCATGCATTGCTCCTGCTACTCCAGCTTCGCTTTGCATTTCAAAAGTATCTGGTACATGACCAAAAATATTTTCCTGTTGATCAGCACTCCATTGCTCTACCAACTCCGACATTTCTGAAGAAGGTGTTATCGGATAAATAGGGCATACCTCATTAACTTTATAAGCTATGTGAGCCGCACCCTGGTTACCGTTTACAATGATATGCTTGTTAATTTTCATGAATTGATGGAGATGATTGGCAGAATAACTGGAAATGGAAATAAAAAAGGCCGTCCCAATTGTTTTGGGTTACGGCCTTTTTTAAAAGTCTTACTTTACAATTTCAATAGAAACTGGCGTAGGATTGGTAATGATATCAAATACTGGGGAGAACTTTGCCAAGTTTTCCAATTGTTCTACAGTAGCATCAGACTTAACTTTAAGTCTAACTTTAATTCCGTCAAAACCTTTTCTTACTTCAGGATCAAGACCTAAAAAACCGTGTAAATCCATGCCACCATCCAAAGAAGACTCTGCTCCTTCAATTTCAATTCCGTTGGCTGCAGCATGGTACGCCATAGCACCAGTTAAACAAGAACCTAAAGCATGTAGTACAACCTCTGCAGGTGTAGCTGCTTTGTCATTTCCTAATAATACATTTGGATGGTCACATTCCATAGTGAACGTTTCTTCACGAGAAGTATCTTCTGCTCCTACCCCGTAAAAGCTTTTAACACTGGACACACAATGTCCACCTTCTATCCAATTGTTTTTAGTTCTGAACTCGAACTTGGCCAATTCTGGATTTTGTTGTACCGCACCGATAGTTTCTACTAACTGATCTACGTTTACTCCGTTTTTAATGTTTGCTGTTGTAATCATTTTTTTAAATTTTAAAGATTAATTTTTCTATTTGCCAGTAGAGATGCATTTGGCATGCCAAAAAATGTAATCAATTTACAATCAGATTGTTACAACATTTTTACTTAAATAAAAGTATTACGAAATATCGTTTATTTATGAAATATCGTGATTTTATTTATGAAATATCGTGACTTATACCGGACGTACGATACCTAAAGCCTTAATTTTTGAGGTAAGTGTTGTTGGACGCAGTTTTAGTAGAGCCGCGGCACCTTTATCTCCAGAAATTTTCCAGTTGGTTTGTCGCAAGGCTTTTAAAATGTTCTCCTTTTCTATTTGTACAATTTCAGTAGAGGTTAATACTATATTGGATTCTTCTGGATTATGAGGAAGGTTTTCTTTATGAGAATTTGGAATTATTTGAGCCCAGTCAATTTTTCTGTTTTTTGAAATAATTAGGGCCCGTTCCACTAAATTTTGTAGCTCTCTAACATTCCCTGGCCATTCATACTCCAAGAAAAGTGCTTTTTGTTCTTTTGTTAAAACAGTTACAGGCTTATTAAATTTTTTGCTAAACTCTTGCACCATGTTTTGGGCAATCAAACACACATCATCTCCCCTATCTTTTAGAGCCGGCACAGTTATAGGAAAAACGTTTAATCTATAAAATAAATCTTCCCTAAACTTTCCCTGTTTTGAAAACTCGAACAAATCTCTATGCGTTGCTGCTATAATTCTTACATCCACCTTTATTGTACTGGAGCTTCCTAATGGGTCAAATTCTCCTTCTTGAATAACCCTTAGTAATTTTGGTTGCAAATTCAAAGGCAACTCTCCTATTTCATCCAAGAAAATAGTTCCCTTATCCGCTAGTAAGAATCGGCCCTTTCTAGTAGCTGTAGCACCAGTAAAGGCTCCTTTCTCATGTCCAAAAAGTTCACTTTCTATAAGATTTGCCGGTATTGCCCCACAATTAATTCGAATCAAAGGTTTTTCACTTCGGTCACTTGCTGTGTGAATTGCCCTGGCAACTAGTTCTTTTCCCGTACCTGTTTCTCCATTAATCAAAACGGTCGCATCCGTATTGGCCACTTGGTCTATAAGATTCAATACATTCACCATGCTTTGGTCTTCTGCCAAAATTCCATGGTTGCTGGTCAATTGTATAATTTCTTCTTCTAAATATTTTGTTCGCGTTGTTAGCTGATTTATTTTATCCTGGGCAATCAAGCGTTCTTCAATATTTCTTAATATCAGGGTATAAAAAGTTTCACGATCATTACCATATCTACTAATGGTCCCTTCATTTAAGGTTTCAGTATCATTAGAGCCAATGACCTTTACAATTTCTGGAAGGTAATTGTTAAAGGTCTTGGTGTTATCATCCAATCCAGATTTAACTAAAGACTCTATTAAGTTAGCACTAGTATCGTCAAAAAAGAAAAGTACATTTCGCTGCAGGCCATCCTCATTTTTAAGTAGCTTATTAGCTGATGGATTTGTTAAAATGATACGGAATTTTTCATCGAACATAATAATGGCATCCATGGCCCCATTGATAAGTCCGCTCATTTTAGCATTACCTAATTCAATTTCCTGTTTAGAAGCGGCCAAACGTTCTTGAATGACATCCAACTCTCTATGTCTTTTGATCAACACAGATAAAATTCCTTTTGTAAAGCCCATATCTGTACTTACCAACTCTACAAAATACTTGGCTTCAATTTTCAGAACTGATGTATCTTCAATTGCAGTAACCGAAGCTGAGCGAGGTTCATCATCTATTAGGGCATATTCTCCAAAACAGTCCGCAGTTGAGAATGTGCTGTAAGAGTGTTGTTTATCATGAACGTTTACTTTTCCGTCCAAGATAACGTACATAGCCTTCCCTATCTCACCTTTCTCTATTATGCATTCATTTCTTTCAAAAAACTCGATTTTTGAACTCTTACATAGTTCCAAAAGAGAAGTCCTAGTTACATCAGAAAAAAATGAAACCTTTTTAAGAAAATCTACAATTTCATCTAATTCAGATTTGTTCATTCTTGGTTGTAATGGTTCGGTATTAAATAAATATAAAGATTTGCAATTTAACCATTGGCATCGTTGATTTTTTTTCTACTTCATCTTTCATTGAAGACCAAATATCTTTCCTTAGTCCATTATAGATTAAACTGATAGTTTTTCATATTTTTATATCACTAATTTATAATTGATGACTATAACCCAATTACAGTATGTTTTGGCTGTTGCAGAATACAAAAATTTCACTCTTGCTGCGGAAAAGAGTTTTGTTACTCAACCTACATTAAGCATGCAGGTACAAAAGCTTGAGGATGAGCTTGATATTTTAATATTTGATCGAAGTAAAAAACCCATTTCCATTACTGAGGTGGGAAAAAAAATAGTAGCTCAAGCCAAAAACATTGTAGCTGAAGCTGAACGGATTAAAGACATAGTTGACCAAGACAAAGGGTTTATTGGGGGAGATTATACCATAGGTATTATACCCACGGTTATGCCCACATTACTTCCAATGTTTTTGAACACTTTTATAAAAAAGTATCCCAAGGTAAATCTCATTATTAAAGAACAACCAACAGATACCTTAATACGGAACATTTTGGATGGACATTTGGACGCTGCAATAGCGGCTACCCCATTAGAAATTGAATTTATTAAAGAACGTCCTCTTTATTATGAACCATTTGTAGGTTATGTGCCTAAGAGCCATCGTTTGTCATCACTGAATCAGTTGACCACTGAAGATTTAGATGTTAATGATATCCTTTTATTACAAGACGGACATTGTTTTAGGGATGGTGTAATAAATCTTTGTAAATCCCCTAAGAATCTTCACGATGAGCAATTTAAAATTGAAAGCGGCAGTTTTGAAACGCTAGTCAGTTTGGCAGATGAAGGTATGGGAATGACACTGCTCCCATATCTAAATACGTTAGATTTAGAACAGAAGAAAAAGCAATATTTAAGGCCCTTCAAAAACCCTTCTCCAGCTCGTGAGATAAGTTTGATTTATCATAAGAGTGAACTTAAAATTCAAATTACAGAGGCATTGAAAGAAGTAATCTCTGGCATTGTGAGAGGTGCCATAGCTTTTCAAGACGTGAAAATAATTAGTCCACTCGGTAAAAATTAACCTTTAGTGGATAGTTAAAATGAAAAGAGCCGCTTGAGCGGCTCTTATTTTTATGCTTTTATTAAAATTAACGTGGGATGTAATTCTGGCTTGTCTAAAATAAAATATTCTAACCAGATTTTGAGTTCTTCAATTTCACTTGGTAATAACCTTGAAACAGCTTTCTGTAATTCTTTTGCGAATAGTTTAGCATCAAAACTAACTTTTTGTAAAATAGTTTTGGTGTAATCTAACATTGCTCTGGGCATAGAAATTTGATTATATTGGATTAAAAGGTTGTCATCTAAATTAAGAAAAATCATGCACAAATGCGTCAAATTGCCGTTAAAAATTAAATAATTTCGTGTTAAATTCGATAAACAGTAAATATGTACAACCCATATAATCAGCGTATTAAATATTTTCCTATTGTAGTGTTTATAGGATTTTTCTTTCTTTTTGGCTGTGCTTCGTCTCGTCTATCTAAATTTGATTCCAGGCTAAATAACGGAGACTTAAAAAATTCTTTTCATGGCTTAGTTGTAGTCGATTCCAAGACAACTCAGACCATTTATAATACCAATGGTGATAGATACTTTACCCCAGCAAGTAATGTAAAAGTGGTTACCCTGTATACCGGCCTAAAACTGCTGCCAAAAAAGATTCCCACCTTAAAATATAGTATTCAAAATGATACCCTTTATGCAGAAGGCACTGGAGATCCTACGTGGCTTCATCCTTATTTTATGGATAGTACAGGAATCACCTTGCTTAAAAAATATGACCATCTTGCCCTGCACCTCAATAATTCTGAAGAAAATAGGTTTGGTCCTGGATGGGCATGGGAAGATTATGACACTTATTTTTCACCCCAAAAAAATACACTTCCGCTTTATGGGAATGTTGCTACCATTTCAAACAATGGTGAATTAAAAGCATCTCCTCATTTTTTATTGGATAAGGTTTTCATTCAAGATAAACCTAAACAAAGGGAAGAGTTTACAAACCAATTCTATATAAAACCCAACAATCAAGATACCTTGCAAGTACCTTTTATAACTAGTAATGCATTTACAAAGAAACTACTGGAGCAGGTTTTGAAAAAAAATGTAATGCTCCTTGACAGTTTTCCTACGGAAGAAAAAAAAGTGCTTTACGGAATAGCCACCGATTCCATTTATAAGCAAATGCTCTATGAAAGTGATAATTTTCTAGCAGAGCAGTTATTGATGGTTGGTTCCTCTACCCTATCTGATACATTGAGTACGCAAACCAGTATAACATATATGCTGGAAAATGAATTAACTGATTTAGAACACAAGCCAAGGTGGGTCGATGGTTCTGGACTATCAAGGTACAATCTGTTCACTCCAAGGTCAATGACCCAAATACTTCAAAAAATATATGAAGAGATACCAGAAGAACGCTTGTTTCAAATTTTCCCTATGTGGGATTCTTCTGGGACAATTGCAACTTGGAAAAACTCGAATATTGCGCCTTACATTTTTGCGAAATCGGGTTCTCTGGGCAACAATTATAATTTAAGTGGTTATCTAAAAACAAAATCTGGAAAAATTTTGATTTTTAGTTTTATGAACAATCATTTTACAGTGTCTACATCTCAAATACGTCTAGAGATTGAATCAGTTCTCAATCAACTTCGCGAAAAATATTAAACAAAAAAGAACCGAGAGAAGGCAGCTTCTCTCGATTCCATCAAACAAAACAACTTAAAAACAGAATTGTTAAATAGCCACTATTCCTTGGGTATTGGTATCTGGAAGGTTTCCAGATTCTTCTCCAACAAATTCCAAACTTTGACCATTTACACGATAAATTCCAATAGTTCCATCCAAACCAAACAACTGATACAAATATGCTCCGTCGTCTGTAATCCACATATCAATCCAACCTTCGGTAACCGCAAAAGCATCAGGGCCGTTATCCGCACCTCCGGTCCCTTGACCTTGCGCAGCAGTTTGGTCTATTAATTCAACCACCCCATTATTAAAACTATAAGCCGCCAAACCAGCCTCAATAGCGTTAGATACAAAGAATGTGTTACCATCAGCTGTAAAGTCCAACCAACACGCCGTTCTTCCTGTATTATTTTCTCCGGAAGCCACATCCAAACTTATTGGTGTCAAACTCCCGTTTGATTGAATTTGCCATGTTGAAACCGAACCATCTTGCAATGCAGGGAATGCTGGTGGCGTTCCATCTGGCTGAAACTCTCTGGCCTCAGTAACCACAACATAATTATCGCCAACAATTTGGAACCCAATTGCAGAAGGCAAATTTCTTCCTTCGGCATTATCTCTAAATGTTGACGTTGCCGTACCCCATGGTGTATCACTCAACAACCCTCCATTACCAACATTATAAACAGTTACTTCATCTTCGCTTCCAGAACCAAGAGCCGCAGCACCTGAATTGATTGAGGTAACTACCAGCCAGTTACCGTCAGGCGAAAACTGTATTGCAGATGGTCTAACTGCCAAATCTCTTGTAGAACCAGCAATTGGATTTAAAGAACCATCATCTAACAACCAAAAACCAGTCACTGTTCCTTGATGCATGGGCTCACCGCCTAACAAAAATTCAGCGCGAGTTATATTCGATACATAAACAATGCCTTTTGCCCCATCAGCATCCCTTTCAGAAAAAGCAATACTATTTGGACCCAAAGCCCCAGTTGGCTGTGGAGTGCCTGCTATCTCAAGTGAATAGTCATCTTGAATATTAAAAGAAGTAATGGTATTGCTCCCTGCATTTACAGCAAGAAGATTTTCGTTATTGTCTGTTTTGGTCAATGCGTAAGCAGAAATTAGAGGATCTAATCCTTCACCACCATCATAATCACCACCATTTCCATTTGTAGCAAAAGGTCCAATGGGCGTTAATGCCCCATTCTCATCTCTTCCATAAGCAATAATGGTATTTGGTCCTTGAACATTTGTACCAACAATCTGTCCATCTCCGTTTGTCATGGCATACACCGCACCAACAAAAGTATCTGTATTACCTTGGTCATCACCAGGGTCCACATCATCTGAGTTACCAACAAAATCGTCGGAGCTACAGGAGGCCAAAATCAAAGACATGGCCAAAATCATAAATAAAGGAAGTTTAGAAGTTTTCATTATTAAATTTTAAAAGGGTTAAAGTGTTTAATTATTGGCTACATCATATTGATTTAATAGTTTATTCCAAGACTATTTAGAGATAAACATGGATCAAACATTTTGCATCCTTTTTTATTCATTTGAAAAGATTTGGCCAAACCTTCTTTAATCTTAAAAGCAAAAATTATTTGTGGCTTTTAACTGGTGATAAGTACGGAGGTAAACTTTCTTACTTACAACTTGCAATTTGTGTAAGCTAACGTGAAAAAGAGGTGTGTTAGTTATAAATAATTGAAAATCAAATATCTATAACTATTTATATTTCTATTATGATACTTCTGTTATAAAAATATGACATCATTTGGCTTATTCTTAACGAATGCATAGCGCATCCTAAAGCACAAATACATGATTTGAAACTACTGTCCCTTAAGGAATATTTCATCAGTGATGTTTTTCATGAACCTTGAATATTTGGTCATGAGCACCTTTAGTTTAGGGTCTATATATGATTTGGAAAACGGCTTTTCAGGATTTGAATAATAGTAATTGTGAAACTGTTCGTCCGAAGGTTTGAATGCTTTGAAGTAAAATGTTTTTGTAATCAGATTTTTGCTGAAGTCCGCCTGCAATACTTTCAAAATCCTATTGGATTCATCGAAGTCTTTTTCGGAAAAAACATAAACTGCAGAACGATACTTGTGTCTAAATGAATGTTCAGAAGTACTTTGATGGGTATGTAGGTGAATTTCAATTAAATCCTTTAAGGAAATTTCTAAGGGGTCATATGTCACTATTATTGCTTCGGAAAAAGAACTTTCTCCTCCTTTTTGAGAAACAAATCCTTGTTCCACTTTATTAATCCCCCGTAGAGACAAAAAAACGGCTTCGGTGCACCAATGACACCCACCACCTAAGGCAACTCTTTTGATTTCCATACACCCTTGGTCGTTAAAAACTCAACCAAATAACCCATTTATCTGAGCATACTGAAGCAGCATAATAGTTTTGGCATCTTTAATTTGTCCATTAGACATCATTTGCTGCGCTTTTTGAAAAGTCATTTCCAAAACTTCTATGTTTTCGGTCTCATCTTCAGCACCGCCTCCTTCGCTGACCTTCATGTTTGCCTCATATTGTCCAATAAAAAAATACAGCACCTCAGTAACCGACCCTGGTGACATATACGACTCAAATACTTTTTGAACCTCGGTGATTTTATAACCCGTTTCTTCTTCCACTTCCATGATAATGGTTTGCTCTGCATTCCCTTTTTCTAAAATTCCTGCACAAGCTTCAACCATCATCCCATCTTCATTGCCATTTAAATAGGTTGGCATTCTAAACTGTCTGGTTAAGATTACCGAACCTTTTTCCTTATTATATAGAAGAATCACCGCACCATTTCCGCGGTCGTAGGCTTCTCGTATTTGGGTTTCCCATTCGCCATCTTCTCTCTGATATTCAAAAGTGACCTTATGTAAGGAATACCAATTGTCTGATAATAATTCCTTTTTAATATTCCTGACCTTACCGTATTTCATAATCTGGACTAAACTGTTGCTGCCTTGTTCAAATATCGTCGGAAAGGAAGCATCTCCAAATAAACTACTTTAATTTTTTCTTCAAAATCATCTCTTAACACCTCACTCATATCTATTTGGTGTTCCACTGCAAAGGTTTTATTTCTAAGCAATTGAATATGTGGATGGTTATTGGTAAACCCTTTGGGCGCATTGGTCAATTTTTCATCCTCATAAAGCCCCCCAAACAATTTTTTAAAAGACGGTTTTTCTATGATTTCCAGTAGTTCTTCCCCATTGTAATCTATTCCTTCACGAATACTTCTCAATGTCTTTGGATCTGGGCGCCAAAATCCCCCAGCCAATAGGCACTGTTTTACGCCTACTTCAATATAAAAATCCGCTGAGTTTGGGGCTTTGTCCAAACCAGCTCCAAAATGATCTTTGTAAATGGGTTTATGCGGATGGAACATGAGATTATTGTTGATTCTATTAATCCCCTTTTTTCCAGGCGTGGGATAATAGTCATCATCCAATTGCGCCATGGTCATATCCAGACCATCCAACCAAAGGATAAAATCCCCACGAAGAGATTTGTACCACTTCCGGTTGGCATCCATCCATTCTTTGGTATTGTTTTGTTGTAATTCGACAAGAAAGTTAAATAGGTCTTGAAAATCCATTGAGATATATTGAAAGGCTTAAAAATAAAACTATTTCCTTTCTTATAAATCTACTATTCTAGACTACTTTAAACTAACAACAGAAAACTAGAATCTATTATCTCCCATGACAATGTCTCCAAGCCCGCCAAGCAAACTGCCCTCGCCTTTATCTTTTCCTCCTCTTGGAATAGAGGCCAATACCCTTCCGGCCAGTCGGCTAAACGGTAGTGATTGCACATAAACGGTTCCTGGACCTTTAAGTGTAGCAAAAAACAGGCCTTCACCTCCAAAAACGGTATTTTTTATGCCTCCAACAAATTCAATATCATAATCTACGGTATGTGAGAAACCAACAATACAACCTGTATCCACCTTTAATACTTCATCTGCTGCCAGTTCTTTTTTGGCCATGGTACCTCCAGCATGTACAAAGGCCATTCCATCTCCTTCCAATTTTTGCATAATAAAACCTTCTCCACCAAAAAGTCCGCGACCCAAACGTTTGGAGAATTCAATGCCCACAGAAACCCCTTTGGCAGCACATAAAAACGCATCTTTTTGACAGATGAATTTTCCTCCTTTTTCTGATAAGTCAATAGGAAGTATTTTACCAGGATAAGGAGAAGCAAAGCTTGCCTTCTTTTTACCATGACCAATATTTAAAAAAGCAGTCATAAAAAGACTTTCACCAGTCAGTAATCGCTTTCCTGCGGAGAACAGTTTTCCCAATACCCCGGAGTCTTGGCCAGAGCCATCACCAAAAATGGTATCCATTTTTATATCGGTATCCATCATCATAAAGCTACCTGCCTCGGCAACAACCGCTTCTTGTGGATCTAGTTCAATCTCCACATATTGCATTTCCTCTCCGTAAATTTCATAGTCGATTTCGTGTGCGTTCATTTTTTGATTTGTTTTTAAGTGTTTTACTTATCTGTTGGTGGAATACTTATTTTGTTACAACATATGCGTAAAAATTTAGTTGTATTTATTCCAATGGTATTTGTAAAGTTTTACGATGTTTAATAGGTATACACCTAACATGAAAGAATTACTCTACCATAAATGTTTCCTTTACAGAAATAGGATTTCCTTTACTTGTGAATCCCTCTAAACAAATTTCATATTTACCAGCAACATCAGACGTAAAAAAATCAATTTTTGTTTTATCACTCTCCAATATCAATTGCGGCAACCAAAGTAATTGCTGCCTAAAATCCGGTATTTGTTGGGTAGTAGACTTTGTCTCCGCATTATATTCCTGATGAAAGTACTTTTTTGCTGTTAAAGGTGGAAATAATTCTATTGTAGTAATATAGTCTTTTTTAAAGCCTTCGAAAAAATCACCTTCTATGGTTTCTATAGCAATAACTCCTTTATACGTTATCGAGTTTATAACATATTCACTTCTGGATATGCTTATTTTTTTTAGTTTTCGAGCATTAAAATCAATTACATCACCATGATTTTGTATCAACATACCGTCTACCGTTACTAAAGGCAAAAAGTTAGAGTCAGTAGTGTCTTCGTCCCCCCTAACCTGAAATACATCCTCTGCATCCGTACTCCTTTGTACCCATACATGTTCTATGATCTCTGAAACAGTTTCTCTAATAGTTGAAAATCGGGTATAATCATCTAAATTGTATACATTGGAAAACTTTCTGTAAATTGGGACAATTGCATCTTTATACTGAATAGTGTCTGGTTTCATTTCTGCAAAAGCATTTTCTACTTGATTGTAGACGCTTCTTTCCAAAATCAAATTCTTCATTTTTGGTGTAATGGTAAAAGTTTTGAATATTAAATCGTCGTAATTAACCGCAGACTGTTTATTAAGTTGAATTCTATAATTATTCTTGTTCTTTCCAAGAATTTGAATTGAAGCATGGCTATTTTTATATTCTTGGTTTAGATTAAAATAAAATGCCCCTTTTTTATCAGTTCTGGAAAGCTTGAGAACAAATTGTTCACCAGGTATCGAAAGGGCCAATTTTTCCTCAATCAAAGGAAAGTTAGCTTCTTTAGGTATAATCTTCCCTGAGATAAGTTCTCCTCTCAGTTCCGGCAAATACATTTGGCCCGATAGAGTTTTTTTATCACCAATATTTTCCGTGTCCTGAGATATAATGTATTCTTGAGCATTGAGCGTCAAAGGTCCTTCAATAGAATCCATTTTTCGAATGGAAATAGAGTAATTTCCTTGAATCATATTTTTTTCATGGACATTTATATTTAAATGAGCCAGATTTCGCTTTTGAAAAATTTTCTTGTTTGGTTTTAATGAAAGAGGAGGAGTATTTTCCCTTACTCCTATAACATCTGGAATATTCGAATCAGGACCAGTGTTTATTTGGGCAACCTCAATATGTTTTAAAATTGATTCCTGATTGTTTTTAAACGGATTTATAATACCAATGTCGGCTTGGAAAAAGTAATTCTTTCCGCTGTTTTTCATCCATTGGGTATATCCAATAAGTTTATAGCTGCCAGAAGATACGGTAACTGGAATGAAAAACTCTCCCTGTCCAAGACCATCTGTTAATTTTATCTTATGCTTGAATATGACATTAGTATCTTCCCCAATCAATTCTACATAGCCAATTTTACTAAACGTGCTTAACTCTTTCATTTTGGCATTTATGGAATAGATACTGTAGTAAAGGTATTCCCCAGTCAACAATACAGGAGCATTGTAATGGATGAACATATTCTCTCTATAAAGGTTTTTTGAATTGGTTATCTTCCCTTTCGTAAAAGAGGAAGTCTGCCCAAAACCATTTGACAAGCAGAGTGTAAAAAACAAAATCCATGTACCTACTGTTTTTGTCATAAGGCCTATTTTTTCTATTCTTCCCAAAAATCGGGTACCGTTATAGCTCCCAATACCGTACAATCTCCACAAATTCTGGGAACTACAAAAAATTCCCCGAAATTTGGGCCTGTACTATGATACCTGATTGCATCTGCAGCAATCAATTCATGAATATTGGGTACTCCTTGAGGGGTTTCCAAGCGGGCTACAAAAGGATTACAATAATCCACATATGGAGGAAGCGGTTCATCTGGAAAAAAATCTTGGTAATTAAAAAAGAGCCTTTCCGAAGATTCAGATACTACGTGAAAAAAACCCAGAACTCTCTCGTCACTGTTACTTTTTGAATAAACGTTTCCTCTAAAAAAACCTGGCTGTGTCTGCGAAAATACGTTTTCATCCTGATTGGACTCTGATAATTTTTCCAAGTAATTATAGGACTCTTCGGAAATTGCAAGTTGCTTTACCAAAATACTATACCTATGCGATATAATGTAGTTACTTCTTTGAACAAACCTAACAGGAAATCGAGGTATATTATTCTCATTGGACTCTTGTGGGATATTTAAGATGATATTTTTAGAAACATCTGTTTTATAACATATTTGTTCGTCCCGTTCACGGGCTTTGACCACGATTATGGGGCCTTCATATGCCAACATTTGACTATTCCAATCTGGAGGAATTATTTGGTATGTCTCTTCATATTTGTAACGATAGTATGTAGAGGTCTGTGAAGCATTATATTCAACGAATATGGACATTCCTTCCTCTTCATTGTCTATTCTTGAGGCTTTTAATGCATGAATTTCTGAAGTTTGAGGTGTAAAAGTAGGCTCGGAAGCATATTCGACACCACTACTGGTAATAACCAAAAGTTGATAACTTCTACCTTTTTCAGCCCCAAAATCTAATACAGAAAGGTATTTACCGGGAGTTATTTCTTGAAAGGAATACTGATTTTGAAGATTATCAATGATAATAACACTAGCATTTTCTTCAGGAACGGGAACAAATTCCTCAAAGCGAAACGCTCTGTTTAAAAGAATTTCCTGCTGTTTGACCTCATTTGTTATTGTGGCTTCAATGATTAAAGCATCTTCAAAAATTTCGGTCTTAGGTTCAAAGGACTCTACACAACTGTTCATAGCACATGCTGCCAAAATCAAAACTATTGTCCTACATCTCCTTTTACTTGCCTGAAAAGCCATTCTATAAAATGTCAAAATTTAAAATTATAGGTAATTGTTGGTATGGGAATAGAAAAAATTGAGCTTTTATAAGCCTTTATCTGTCCGGCTTCCGTAACAAAAAATACCGAATATGGATTATTTCTTCCCAATACATTGTAAATAGAAATATTCCAAAAGCTATGCGCAAATTTTTTAATCTTATGATTTCCTTCAATATTAAAACTAAAATCTAATCGATAATAATCTGGAATCCGGAATCCATTTCTATCACTATAAAATGTATACTCAATGCCTTCATAGACATAGTTACCAAGAGGATAAGTAACTGGCCTTCCTGTTTGGTACACGAAATTAGCAGAAAGACTAAAGCGTTTATTAAACTTATAATTTGTTACTAGGCTTATGTCATGAGGTTTATCAAAATTGGATGGGAAAAAGTTCCCATTATTTATTTGCTCTTCTTCTGCCGTTCCATCAAACTGTATTAACGAGCGAGCATAGGTATAGCCTAACCAGCCATTAAGTTTTCCATGATTTTTTCTTACAAGAAATTCCGCGCCGTATGATTTTCCTTGTCCCTGAAGTACGTTGGTCTCCACAATCTCATTCAACAATAAATCTGCCCCAGTCTTGTAATCTAAAATATTATTAGATCTTTTGTAATAGCCTTCCAAACTTAGTTCATATTCATTTTCATTTATGTTTTTGTGAAGACCCAATGCAAATTGATTGGCACGCTGTGGCTTTATATTTAAGTCGGAAAGCTTCCAAGTATCCGTTGGGGACACAGTTGTATTATTGGATAATGTATGAACATATTGGTAGGTATTGTTATAACTTGCTTTGACAGATAAATCAGGAGTAAGAAAATATCTCGCAGAAACTCGGGCCTCAGGGCCTCCGTATGTTTTTATCACCTCGTTCTCCTCGAATTCTTGGGTCTCTACCAAGGTGTTTTCATTTCTGGGCATCCCATTCTCATATATTCTTTGTAATGATTTTCCAAGCGCTGCGTAAAGGGAATATCTAAACCCAGCGTTCACAGATAATTTCTTGGTTATTTCAAAATCGTCTGAAATAAATAACGCAGTCTCTAGACCTTTTTCTTTGGGAAGCACTATAGGTTCTACAACAGACTCACCTGCCAGCGGTTCAATCTGTCCAGGCTCCACTCGATATAGTTTACCAGAAAAACCATAATCAAAACTATGCGTGTTTTCCGGTAGATATTTCATTTTTAATTTGAATTCTGTTTCATCAATGCTATATCCAAGGTTAAAATCATTCACGGAATTACCATTAAATTCAATATCAAATTTATATTGGCTATTGGTCAGTATCAATACCCCTCTGCTCCTTTCGTTGAATTTGTGTTCCCATTCCATTGAAAATGCTCTATTACTATAACTATAAAGAGAATCTGTGGTAATATTAAAAGCGTCTTTGCTATAGTACCCCATTAACTTCAAGCTGTTATTCTCATTTATTTTATGCTTATACTTACCTATAATATCAAAAAAGGAAGCTTCGCTGTTTTTCAATGATTCTTCTTTTAGAGATTTTAGAATCCATTTTGAATACGTAGCTCTTCCCCCAATTAAAAAAGATGATTTTCCTTTGATAATCGGCGTTTCCAGAGTAAGATTACTAGTTATAGGACCTATAGAGGCTTCACCGGAAAAATTTTGGTCATTCCCGTCCTTAGTTCGTATATCAAAAACAGATGATAATCTACCTCCGTATTCGGCAGGAATGTTACCCTTATATATATCCGCACTATTGGATGTAAAAGGGTTGATTGCCGAAAAAAGCCCAAAAAAATGAGAGGGATTGTATAAAACGGCATGATCCAATAGAATAAGGTTTTGATCTGTGTTTCCACCCCTTACATTAAATCCTGATGCTCCTTCGCCAGCTGTGGTAATTCCTGGGAGTGTGGTCGCTACCTTGAGTATATCTCTTTCTCCTAAAACCATGGGAATATTCTTTATTTCCTTAACTTCGATTTTAAGAATACCTCCTATGGTTTGTTCAATGTTTCTATCTCTATTTGCTTCTACAACAACTTCATCAAGAACTTCAAAACTTTCATCTAGTTCAAAATTTAGTTGTCCATCTCCATATACAATAACTTTTTTTTGTACGCCATGGATACCCAATGCGCTGACTTCAATAGTATGGACGCCCATTGGTATCTCAATGGAATAGAACCCTTGTGAATTAGTGGTTGTTCCCTTGTCAGTTGCTCCAATCACCAATGCCAAATCTGATATGGGGTTTTTAGTATTTGTATTGATTGCATAACCGGTAAGTGTGGCCAACCGGTTTGTACTATTGCTGTTTTCCTTTCCTATCCTTACAACTTCAATTTTATTTTGGGTAAATTCCTCTTCTTTAATCCGCAGAATAGGGAGAACCTCTGTAGTTTTAGTATCTGATATAAATAAAGAGTCCAACGACTCTCCTTGAGGTAGTCTAAAAAAGCCTTCAGGAAGTTCATCGTAAATAACACTTCCTTGCGTCAATATAACCTTTTGGCCTTGCATGATATGGTAATTTATAGACGTATCCTCAAAAATATCGTTCAATACATACACTAAGGAAACCCCATTATAACTCCTTGATATTGTGTTCGAGTCTAACCATTCATCTACATAGAAAAATTTATAAGCCGAAATTTCTTGAATATCCGTTATTATTTCTTTCAAGCTTGCACCCTCAAAAGATAAAGTTATTGTATCACTATCCTTTTGCGCAAAACCCCAATAAAAGTTCAGGGATATACAAAAAACAACTACCAGCCTCATTCTATTGTAGTGTTTTTTTATCTGATATTAAACGGCTATCTACAATATGTAATAAATCAATCATATACTTATCTTTATCCGTTTTCCGTAGTGATTCCAACGAACGTTTGTTTGTTTCAGCCCTATACTCTGGAAAAATTCTGATAATATCCTTTTTGTTTTTGATATTGTAAAAGTGATGTTCATACGCTAAATAATATTCATCACTGCTAACAAATTTGTGGAACACTCTACTCTTTTTGTAACGAGTATATTTGATTTTTTTATGTTTTTTTAAAAGTGTAAAAAAAGATGTCTCCATAAGTACCTCTTGAAATCCTAATGTATTTGGGTTTCTGTCTTCACCATCATTTACTCTAATAAATCTGTGTTCATTAATAATAAACTCACCTATTCTTTCCTTTACTAACTTTACCATCAAGATTTGGGAATTACTTCTAAGACCTAACAATACCTCATCTTCATAAATATCATATTTCAAATCAATGTTAAAATAGGGCTCTTCATCATAAACGATGTTCCCTTTTAAATATTCAGATGAAATGAAAAACTCATGACTCTTATCCAAAGTGGCATATTTTTCAACGCTTAAGATTCCTTCGTATAAGTTAGAATTTTCAGCTCCTGTTATTTCATCAAACCAATTATAATAATCAATCTCTTTTTCTTTGATTTGACTATGAATTGTTGACAAAAAAACAAGGGATAAAATTTGTGCAGAGATTATAATCAAGTAGCTTTCCCTCATTATCGTTTCTTAAAAAAATAAATGTAATTTTCACAGAAAGAATTCCCTAAGTACAAATACCCCTAAGGAAGCATAGTCTATTTTTCTTCTATATTAAAGGTAATCTATTTAATAGGTGAAGAAAATTGTTTAGACGAACAACGGTTTATGCAATAAGTTCTGCATCAATCCAACGATTTAGGACAATCTCCAATACAGTAATGATTACATTCAAGACTCTTAAACAAAAATTTTGGAAACCAAAAGGTTCATCTTATTCCTTAGCTCTAATCGTCCACTCAAAATTGAATGTTGAAACTACTACTCCCTCTGTGTTGACTCCAACGGATTTCATCCAAATGGTCTGCCCTTCTCCTGTTTCAATTGTTTTTTTGATGGCATCTTCGATTAAATGTCCGTCCTCGCAGGTAAACGTGATTTTTCCAGTCGCCTTTTTTGAAAAATTACCGTTGTTATTCAAAACCAGCATGGATATATTCTTTCCGCTGTCCTTAATTTGGTTGATGACCATAGCACCTGTACTCAGCTCTGCAGCCATGCCCTGAACAGCCCAAAACATACTTTTAAAAGGATTTTGATTTACCCAACGGTGAGTAACCGTTGTTACCGCTTTTTTATTATCAATGTGTTTCACACGTACTCCGCACCACCATGCAGCAGGGAGGGTAAAGAATGTGAAAGTATTGAATTTACTAGCACTTGAAGCCATAATACATATTTAGGTTCGCTAAAAATAAGGAAAATAACTGCTAACTCAATTTGTTAAATATATGTTAAATTATAGTACTTTGTTTTGCATAGTACCATCTTTTAGATATATATTTGCATGGTAAGCTAGTAGGTAAACTAAATTTGTTTATAAACATCAATCAAAAAATCATGACTGAATCATTAACCAAACACGAACGAAATTTGTCAGCGATCATACACGCTTCTACCTTTTCAAAGTATTTTATACCCTTTGGTAATTTTATTTTACCATTGATTTTATGGACCGCAAACAAAAAAGAACACAAGTTTGTGGATTATAATGGTAAGCAAGCGCTCAATTTTCAAATAAGCATGTTGTTATATTCAGTAGTAGCAGGTTTAATAAGTATTCCATTCTTTATTGGGTTTTTACCCGATTTATTTGATGGGAGCTTTTTTGGAATGCATCGCTTAAGTGACCTTAACAATCTAGACATTCACATTAGTAGTGACGATTTTAGATTTGGACGGTTTTTTTGGCCAGCTGGCATCACTGGATTAATACAAGTAGCGTTAATGGTCATTAATATCGTTTATACAATTTTGGCAACCATTAGAACCAATGAAGGAGAGACTTTTAAATATCCATTTACCATAAAATTCATCAAATAATGAACTGGTCAAAAAAAATAACTGCAATTCTATTTATGGGTATGACCATTGTCGTAAATGCTCAGATGGCGGAAAGTTCTGAGTTATACATGACTTTAAAAGAAAAAGACAGTACATTGTTTGATGCAGCTTTTAACCAATGTGATGTTGAGACCATGGAATCGTTGTTTACAGAAGATTTTGAGTTTTACCATGATAAAGGAGGGATTACCGTTGGAAGAAATAATTTTTTGGCACCCAACAGAGAAAATTGCGCCAAAATTGACAGGAACGAACCTCAACGCGCAAAAAGAATCTTAGTTCCCGGTAGTTTACAAGTCTATCCCTTATATAAGCAGGGAAAATTGTACGGCGCCGTTCAACATGGAGTTCATTCATTTGAATTTTTAAACGAACAGAAGGAATACCAAAAAGGGGATGTCGCCAAATTCATACATGTATGGATTTTAGAAGATGGGCATTGGAAAATTAAAAGAGAACTGAGTTACGACCATCAATTACAATAATAAAACAAACCGAAAAAAGGAGTTTATTCATCAATCAAAAAACGAAAAATCATCAATCAATCTATCATCAATCAAAAAACGTTCCCGACCCCTCTTCTCATCAAAGAGGGAACGGACGGGAACAAAAAACGAACAGTTAATTTATAAGAACCATGACATTATGAACATAGAAAACACAAAAGCACAAATGCGCAAAGGGGTTCTAGAGTATTGCATTCTTTCTATCTTACGGGATAAGGACAAATATGCATCTGAAATTCTGGGAGCTTTAAAAGACGCTAAGATGCTGGTGGTGGAAGGTACTATTTACCCTCTATTAACAAGGTTAAAAAATGCAGGGTTGCTCAACTACCGTTGGGAAGAATCCACTTCTGGACCACCTAGAAAATATTACGCACTTACAGAAACGGGACAATTGTTTCTCAAGGAACTAAACGGCACCTGGGATGAACTAAGAAATGCAGTTAATCTGGTAACCACCACAAAATAAGAATCAAAAATGAACAAGACAGTAAATATAAATCTAGCAAATACACTCTTTCATATAGATGATGAAGCGTATAGTAGGCTTAGGCGATACCTTGAATCCATAAAAAGATCGTTTTCAGGTACAGCAGGAAGCGATGAGATCATTGCAGATATTGAAGCAAGGGTAGCTGAACTCTTTTTGGAAAAAATGGAAAATGACAGACAGGTCATTACCCAAAAAGAAGTGGATGCGGTTATCAATATTATGGGGCAACCAGAAGATTACATGGTTGACGAGGATATTTTTGAGGATGAACCTCGAAAATCCCAAACACATACAACAACACGTAAGACCAAAAAATTATATAGGGACATGGACCAAAAATATATTGGTGGTGTTTGTTCCGGTTTAGAATATTACTTAGGGTTTGATGCCCTTTGGATACGAATTATTTTTATCCTCCTGGCAGTATTCACAGGTTTTGGACTTGTAGCATACATTCTATTATGGATTTTGGTTCCAGAAGCTGCTACTACCTCCCAAAAATTGGATATGACGGGGGAGCCCATCAACATCAGCAATATAGAACGCAAAGTTAAAGAGGGGTTTGATGATGTTGCGGATAAAGTTAAAAACGTTGACTATGATAAAGTAGGCAACAAGGTCAAAAGCAGCTCCAAGACCTTTTTTGACACTATTGGGGATATAATCATGTTCCTATTCAAGATATTTGGGAAGTTCATAGGCATCCTATTGATCATTATAGGTGCTTCAACACTTATAGGATTGTTTGTTGGTGCATTCACCATGGGTATCTTTGATGCCATACACCTACCCGGCGTAGATTTCTATGAGATTGTTAATACTACAGGCGCACCAGTTTGGCTAGTATCCATATTGTTGTTTTTTGCTGTTGGTATTCCTTTCTTCTTCCTACTTTATTTAGGGTTGAAGATTCTGGTGAACAATTTAAAATCCATTGGAAACATCGCTAAGTTTTCCCTTCTTGGACTTTGGTTAATCTCTATAGGTACATTGTTTACTTTGGGAGTTCGTCAAGCTGCAGAATTTGCCAATGTTGGCAGTGTCAACATTAAAGATCAGGTTCTTGTGGAAAATCCAAACGATACCTTGATCATAAAAATGAAAGACTCTGAACTAGATTACGGTATGGAAGATGTTCATTTTGGACGGATGACCTTTACGTATGATGAAAATGACAATAGAATTTTAGTTTCTGATGATGTAGATATTAAAATAAGAAAGTCTGATGATTCATCTATAAAAATCAATGTTAGAAAAGATTCTCATGGGAATACCACTCTTGCCGCAAGGGAAAGGGCCAAGCAAATCAACTATGAATATGAACTATTTGAAAATGAAATCATATTGGATGAACTCTTAACTACAGCCACTTCCAATAAGGCAAGAAACCAAGAGGTTACAACAACCATATATATTCCTAGAGGAAAGGTTCTACAATTTGAAGAATCAACAAAAGGTCATATAGGTCGTGGAGTAAAGAATGACCGAGATTATTACAGAAGTGGAATTGTGGGCTATACCTGGATGATGGGCGATAATGGAGAGCTTAAATGCCAGGACTGCCCGGAAGAATTGGATATTGATGAAGACGAAGATGATGAGGAAGGAAAAATAATCATAGATGAGAATGGTATAGATATCGATATTCAAGATCGAGATGATGCTTTTAAATTGAAAATAGATGAAAATGGCATTAAAATAAAAGCAGGTGAAAAAAATGACAATTGAGCATTGATTTTCAACAATTGGGAATTCTTTACTACATACTTATCATAGTAAATACGAAATTTAATCAATAATTAAAACGACACTAATTTATCAATCATTAAAACAACAATCATGACAACACTAGCAAGAATCGCAATCGCATTTTTAATGGCAATCTTTGCCTCCTCCTGCAACTTTGACCTCAGTTTTGGGGACGGAAAAAGAGGAAATGGAGAAGTAGTAGAAGAAACCAGAAAAGTTACTGAGGATTTTACAGTGGTATCCGCTTCGGAAGGCTTAGATGTATTTGTAACCCAAGACCAAGATTTTAAAATATCTGTTGAGGCGGACGAAAACATTATTGATTTAATTGGAACGGACATCAAAGATGGTAAACTTAGAATCCATGCAATTGAGAATATTGGAAGAGCCACTAAAAAGATTTATGTATCCCTTCCAGATATTACCGCTTTAAAAAGTTCAAGTGGAGCTGATTTAATTGTACAAAACGTAATTGAAGCTGAAAAGATAGAATTGGACGCAAGCAGCGGGTCAGATTTGCATGTAGAATTGGTTGCTTCAGAAGTTTCTGCAGACGCCAGTAGCGGCGCCGATATCAAAATTGCTGGCAAAGCAGATATTTTCTATGCCGATGCCAGTAGTGGAGCTGATATTAGGGCACATGAACTCGCAACAAAAACATGTAATGCAGATGCAAGCAGTGGATCGGACATTTCTGTAAATGTATCTGAATCCTTAATTGCAGACGCTAGTAGCGGAGCAGACATTTCCTATACGGGCAACGCCAGCGTACAAAAGAAAAAATCTGTTTCTGGAAGCGTTCACAAATACTAATATTTTTAGTACCCAATCAAAAAGTTTACAGTCTGTTTAAATCAAAATTAATAGACCAACTCAATCTAACCAAGGCCTAGTTTTCAACTAGGCCTCTTTTCATCGAAAAAATTGAGAAATCTGTATTTCAAACCCTTGTTTATTAACAATTTATCAAAAAAAATTGTATCTTATTAGTGAAAACAAAAACTAACTCTAAAAACGTTTTGCCATGAAAAAACTACTTGGATTGGTTTTATTGATGCTAATTTTGATTTCTGCTACAAAATTTGCCTCACCAAAACCGGAAACAATGCATACAATTGAAGGCGCTTGGGAACTTCAAAGCTTTTACAGTTATGATGGGCAGGACATCACAGATACCCTTGAAAAGTCTGATGGATATAGACAAGTGAAAATGTATTCCAAAGGAAAAATCATGTGGACAAGATATGTTCCGGATGATCCAAATGGAAGATTTGGCTATGGTTCCTATAAAATAACGGAAAACTCGCTGATTGAAGTTATAGAATATGGTGACGATTCTATGATGAAAGCTTTAGATACAATGAGGAATTTCACTTTTGAACTTGATTTAAAAGACAACTTTTTTAGTCAAATAACTTTAGATGATGAGGGCAATAGAACCTCATCTGAAAATTATAAACGAATAGATTAACAATTGAATTAGCACTCCAATAAAAAAGGCGCCTTACATAGGCGCCTTTTTTATTTTTTATATATACTATGTATTACTAAGAAACCACTTCTTCTTTACTCTCAATTGAGGCTAGATAACGTTCTGCATCCAAAGCAGCCATACACCCTGTACCTGCAGCAGTCACAGCCTGTCTATATTCTTTGTCTTGTACATCGCCACTTGCAAAAACTCCTGGCTTGTTGGTCTTGGTAGATTTTCCCTCGGTAATAATATACCCAGTCTCATCCATATCCAATTGTCCTTTAAATATATCGGTATTTGGTTTGTGACCAATTGCAATAAAAAGTCCGGTAATCTCAATATCTTCTTTCTCTCCTGTTTGATTATTTACCATTCTAAGGCCCTCAACCACTTGCTCACCAAGAACCTCATCGACTTCAGCATTATAACGAACTTCAATATTGTCCAAACTATTCACCCTATGTTGCATGGCTTTAGAGGCCCTCATGTGATCTTTACGTACCAACATAGTAACTTTTTTGCAAATATTAGCCAAATAGGATGCTTCCTCCGCAGCTGTGTCACCAGCGCCCACAATAGCCACTTCTTGTTCCTTGTAAAAGAAACCATCACAAACAGCGCATGCAGAAACACCACCTCCCCTTAAACGTTGCTCACTAGGAATGTTTAGGTATTTAGCTGTGGCACCCGTAGAAATAATTACAGTCTCTGCTTCAATTAACTTGTTATCGTCAACCGTTACTTTATGAATTCCTCCTAGTTCATCACTAAAATCAACTGCTGTGACCATACCAATCCTAACCTCAGTTCCAAATCTTTCTGCCTGTTGTTGTAACTGAACCATCATAGTTGGTCCATCTATACCTTCAGGATACCCTGGAAAGTTATCCACTTCCGTTGTAGTGGTTAATTGCCCACCAGGTTCCATACCAGTATACATTACAGGTTTTAAATCTGCTCTAGCCGCATATATTGCAGCAGTATATCCAGCGGGGCCGGATCCAATAATCAATGTTTTTATTCTTTCTATTTGTTCTGACATAACAAAAATCTTCCTCTATAATTACTTTTACAAAAGTAGGTTTTTTGTACAGAAACTTACATAATGGTTATCCCAATTTGATAAGAACGTCTATGGACGTTTTGGGTTACCCATGTCAACCTAGCAATGCTGCGGTTTTTATTAAAAAGTATTGATTTGGAAAAACTTAAAAGAAATACCTTACTTTTTTTAAGTGCGCAAATTCAAAGCAAGGTAATTGCACATAATATCAAAAACCGTTACAACCAAGGAGCTCAACCTCAAAACCCCTTGGCGCAACGGAGACTGACTTCTTCTAAAAAAGACACTTGGATAGAGAACACTATATCAACTATTACCTCATATCTTCTTCTTGGAAGTCTATATTGAAATTTTTAAAAATTTTGACTACTAATTCAAGTAAACTTAATATTGAATTATTTTTAAGTGATGCTATAATTAATCAATGGCCAATATCCATTAACAGATATGCATTTTGGATCAACCTAGTTGAATTTTAAGGAAAGTATTAGTGGATCTTTGAGTCTAGATGCAAAAAATCAGAAATCTCCTTCACAAACTTTTTAATGGAGTGAAGAATACAAATCGTATTTTCTAGATTTGGTTATACTCACATTTATAATCGCTATTGGGGAAAAAAATAATCTGAACAGAAACAGAAAAAATTCGTCTCAATCATCAATTTAATGAGCGAATAAAAGCATTATTACAGTCCTAAAATGGATAAAAAATCTGATTTATAACTTTCGCCAATGGGTATACGAATATCGTTGATAACGATTCTGTTCCTTTGAATAGTCTTAATGAAATTGACATTTACGACATACGATTTATGTACTCTATGAAATTGATTTGATGGAAGGTTGTCCTGCATTTCCTTAAAGCTCATAAGAGTCAATATTGCTTTGTTGGTCTTGACAACATAAATTTTCAAATAGTCTTTTAATCCTTGAATGTATTGAATATCATCTAAGTCTATTTTTACGCTTTCATACTCAGCTCTAACGAAGATGAATTTCTGGTTTTCGGTCGTTTCCCCATGTGAAGAAAAAACATTGCCCATAGTGGGTATTTCTTTTTTTGCCATAAGCTCTTTGGCCCTGGATACTGACTTTATGAAGCGATGATACGGAATGGGTTTAACCAAATAGTCCACCGCATTCAATTCAAAACCCTCAACTGCATACTGAGAATAGGCAGTCGTAAAAATAAATAAAGGACGGTTCTCTAAAGAGCCTATAAAATCCACTCCGCTAATTTGCGGTAGTTCAATATCGCAAAAAATGAGATCAACTTTACGTTCTTTTAGAATAGGGATTGCATCCAAAGGGTTAGTAAAAGTACCCACCATTTCTATAAAATCAATTTTATCACAATAGCCAGTCAAAATATCAATCGCCAAAGGTTCGTCATCAATAATTATACATCTCATTATAATAGTTTTAGGGTAAGATTTACCTCATATATCTTTCCATCGTTATTCACCAACAACTCATGGGATTCTGGATATAATAGCTTTAAACGATTTTTTATATTCGTTAGTCCAACACCTGAGCTTTCGGATTTTTTTTTAAAAACCCCGATTTTGTTCATTACGTACAACTGTAAAGACTCATTTTTTATAGAAAGGTTTATTTTAACATTGGTTTTTCCTTCAAAGTCAGTACCATACTTAAAGGCATTTTCAATAAAGGAAATAAAAAGTAATGGTGGAATTATTTTTCCCTTATCATCTCCTGAAATTTTTAAAGTTACATTTTCACTATCTGATAGACGGAGACGCTGCAACTTTACAAAATTCTGAATGTATTCCAATTCTTTGTTCAGTGGTACAAAACCTTTATCAGCTTCGTACAACATATACCGCATTAACTCTGATAAATTGATAATGGCATCAGAAGTATCTGGTGATTTTTTTACTGAAAGAGAGTATATAGCATTTAAAGAATTAAAAAGGAAATGAGGGTTTAGCTGTGTTTTTAAGAACTGAAGTTCTGAGTTTATCTTTTCTTTTTCCACTATTTGACGTAGATCGTCATTTTTTCTCCATTCCGTATAAATTCTTAAAAGTGCACTGATTACAAAAGGTACAGATAAGCCAATAGTGGCCATAACAAATTGACCTAATGGTGCTCTAGCCCCACTTCCTTTGGGAAAGGCTATCCTGTTTTGAGGCATTCCTGGGTAATAGAATTTTATGAGAATAACAATTCCAAGCACTAGCATTAGAGAAACCAGTAGATAGATTGCGGTTTTCTTTTTGAGCAGGAGCTTTGGAACTAGATAAAAATAATTGAAATAGAATAATACTACCAATAGAATCATACGAACAGGTAAATCAAATCGCATAGGTCTTGATTGCATAATATAAGGATACAGCAAGACGCTATAAAAAGTAAGCCATAAGACGAAATGGAGCAATATTTGTTGAATCTTTCCTTTTTCAATTCCCATCTTAATATGATTAGTTTTACTATAGTTCAATATTGAACTTTTCAATTTCTTCAATATGAATTACCGGGGTTTCACCATTTGTTAGTTTGTGTACTACTAATTCAGCTATTGATTTAGCATCTTTTGCAATTAAAAAGGGCTTTTCTCCTTGAACTGCAGGAATGAACTCTTGCCTAATGAGTGTTTTTTTTCCATTTAATATTTGATAGCCAAACCCCCCATTTACAGAAATGACCTCAGAGCGGAAGAGTTGCTTTGAGGCTTTCTCTTTTGGACCAAGTCCTTCAACCACAATAAAAAATAGTCCTATAAAAAGTAGTGTAAGAATAATAATCCAAAGCCATTTCATATTCCTTTAATTTTATGCGAAATGGGGGCGTGCTCCTGACACGACCCCATTTGTTGAACAAAAAAGATCATTAATCAAATAAAAATCTAATCGTCTTCGTCGTACTCTTCAAAAGGGAAGAATTCGTCAAAATCATCCAAATAAAGACTTCCAGTTCTACCTAAGCCCACAAAAGCCTTGCTTGAATTGGAAAATACTATAGGGTCCTGTCTTGAGGAACCTTCAAAACTAGTTTTGACCTCCCAAGTATCTGTTGATGGGTCGTATTCCCATACAGAAGTTAGGGCACCACTAGAATCACCACATGCAATATAACCATAACCATTCAGGGCAAACCCTACTGCATTGCTTCTTGTAATTGTATAATCGTCTTCCTCATCCAAATCTAATTTTTTGGTCCAACTTTCGCTCGTGGAATCAAAAACCCAGAAATCATCCAAGTAGCTTCCATTGGAAACTCCAGTACCCAAGTATACTTGATCGCCAATTATAAAGGTAGTGGCAGCTCTTCTTTTATCTCCACCAAAACCTACAAGTTCTGCCCAGGTATCAGTAGCAGGATCATATTTCCAAAAATCTTTACGGTCGTTCTCCCCATCATACCCGGTACCAAAATAACCAAACCCATTTATTCCAAAAGCAACAGCACTTCTTCTTGTGGTAGATGGCAACTCAGCAATTTCTGTCCATGTATTGGAACTTGGATTATATGAATAAAAATCGCCTAGCTCATCCAATCCGTCATAACCGGAGCCTACATATCCTGTTCCTTCAATTTCAAAACCAACTGCCGCATTTCTGGCAGCACCAGGAAAATCAGCCTTCTGCGACCAGAAATTTCCATCCATATCATATGCCCAAACAGAGTTAAGATAATCATCTCCATCATAACCTACGGCCACATATCCAATGCTACCTATTGTAAAGCCAGATGTACCACTTCGTGGACTACCATCAAAAACTGACCTATTGATCCAGTTACCCAAATCCTCTTCGTCATCACCATCATTTGAGCAACAGACGAAGAACAGAATCGTCACGCTTAAAACTGACATTAATCTAAAGCGGTGTCTCATTCTTTTCATACCGTAAAGTTTATTGTTTCCATCAAAACTAGAATGCTTCTTCACAGATTAAAACCGAAATAGATAAAGTTGGTTTTTTAACAGATAAACGAGCTTGTTTCATCTACCAACAAGAAATCGTTTTTTGTAGTGGAAATATCTGTCTTGGTCTTATAAGACTTGGTTTTTGTCTATTCTGGTTTTAATACTTGGGCGCTCCGTCTACTTTCACGATAAATTAGTGAAATGCGAAAAACAATATGGTTATTAAGTTGGACAGTATTAACAATAATGGCTTGCAACGAGGAATCCCTAAATTCTGAATTTGTTGCTGGTGATCTTTTTACCGATAGCAATATTCGTGTGGTATTGATAGATACTCTAACCGTTGAAACATCGACCATGAAGTTTGACAGTATCATAACTTCTCAAGTCACCCGGATGCTAATAGGGAAATATACGGATCCTGTTTTTGGCACAGTGCGGAGTTCAAGTTATGCAGAGTTATTGCCTTCAACTTATTTCTTAGATGCAGAGGCTGAATATGATAGTATTGTTTTTTACTTAAAATATGATGAATACTATTACAATGATACCTTACAACAGAATACTATTCATTTAAAATTGCTTGATGAACAATTGAAGCCCGATGATGACAATTTTTATAATACCACTACAATCTCTTACACCGAAGAAGATCTAGGATACTTAAACTATACTCCAAGACCTTTGCAAACAGATTCTTTAAACATCAAATTGAATGATGGTTTTGGAATAGAATTATTTGAAAACTTGCAAGACCAAACCATTACTAATTCAGATGAGTTTAAGGAATACGTTAAGGGGATTGCATTTATACCAGATGAAACTGATAATAGTTCGGTAATAGGGTTTTCATTGGAATCAAGTTATATGAGGCTCTTTTTTAGCATGGCCGAAGAGGATGAAAGAGTGCAGGATTATATTGATTTTTCTGTTAACACAACTGATTCCCCTATTCCGTTCTTTAACCAAATAAATGCAGAAGAGCCAAATGAATATCTTGAAAGTCTTACTAATCAGGAAATAAATCTAAGTAGTTCAGAATCTGAAAACCAAAGTTATATACAATCTGGTGTTGGCATTGTTACAAGAATACAATTTCCTCATATCAAATCGATTTATAACATTCCAGGCCAAGGCACTATTTTGGATGCAATTCTAAAAATAAAGCCCACAGATAGCTCTTACAACGACCAATTAATATTAAGAGATAACATATCCATCTATATAGTAAATCAAAATAATGATCTAACCCAACAGCTTTTGGTTGCAGACATTTCGCCGGTTGTGGCAACCTTGAATACCGATAATCAAGAATTTAATGATATCTATTACGAAATATCCCTTGGTAGTTATATTGAGGAATTACTGCTTGCCGAAAGAGATACTGAAGACGCACTTATTCTTTTGCCCGATGATTATAATACTACCGTTGATAGGTTTGTATTGAATGGAAATAACAACCCTGACTATCAAACAACACTAGAACTCACCTATGCTATTTATGATGAAAGCAAATAAGGCATTTCTTTATTTGACTCTTACAGTCGCGTTACTATCAGTAAAACAGATATTAGCACAATCTGAGGGGTTGACCAGTTCTCCGTATTCATTATATGGTCTAGGCATAATTAACCAGACCAGTATTGGAAGATCCAATAGTATGGGCTATACGGGTATCGGATTAAAGACAGAAACGGAAATTAACAATTTGAACCCTTCCAATTTTGCCCTAATTCCCCAAAACTCCTTTTTCTATGATGTGGGCATCATGGGAGAGTACAACAACTATAGTAATAAAGGATCTGATGAAACAAGAACCACATTAAACTTTTCCAATTTGGCATTCGCATTCCGGATAACAGAAGGTTTTGGCGCGGGTATTACCTTGGTTCCTTATAGTGATGTTGGATACTCCCTAGTCGGTGTTCAAACCAATATTGAAGGTTCCGACGAGACTTTTGAAAGTAACATAACTGGATTAGGGGGACTAAATGATTTTCGAGTAAATCTTGGTTATAGCATAACAAACAAGCTAAGGTTAGGCGCAGGTGCTTCTTTGCTTTTTGGAAATATAGAGGAAGATGAAGCTTTTGTAATCAGCAACAGTGTCTTTCAACTAACCGAAACCACAAATTATAGAGGTTTTAGGCTGGGTCTTGGTATGCAATTTGACCTCACCGAAAAGATTACAATAGGCGGTACTATTCAGTTTCCAACAGATCTAAACGGTAGCTTAAAACGTTCAGTGTTTAAAACTTTAGATGGTGAAGAGGTAATCGTCGAAGATGAGGAAGCAGACACTACTGCAGATTTTAAAATGCCAATGGAGCTTGGTTTTGGTTTAAGCGCGAAACTTTTCAAAACCTTGACACTAAGCACCGATTATAAAAAAAATTATTGGGACAATACTGGGCAAACAGAGAATATTGGTGATTATGTTGATCAGGATATTTATGCTTTTGGTCTGGAATACATCAAAGACCCATCTAGCTACAAATACAAAGACAGAATACGATATAGAGCAGGCTTTAATTATGACAATGGCTATTTAGCAATCAATGATGCCCAAATAGATGGTTATAGCATTACCGGAGGTATAGGCCTACCCATTGGCCAAGGGAATAACTCCATACTAAATTTATCTTATAGCTATGGCCTAAAAGGTCAAATTCAAAATATACTGATTAAAGAAGATTACCACTTGTTGACACTAAATATGAGTTTGGAGGATCTCTGGTTCAGGAAACGAAAAATAAATTAAAGCAGGCAGCCATAGAGGTTTTGACCTACATTTTTTTAATGGAGTGAAAAATACAAATCGTGTTTTCTAGATTTAGTCATACTTACATTTGTAAGCGCTATAGGCTCTTGCCATTTTTTCCAGCTTTTGTTTGATAATGGGAGTGCTAACGGATGAAAAACCCATGACCAAACCTTTTTCCTTATTGTTCTTGATAAAGTATTTACTATAGGGAAATGATATAACCTCTTTATCTATGAGCATTTTAGAAACCTCAATGTCACACATATGATCCGGAAGTTTCGCCATAAGATGTAGTCCCTGATTAGCGGGTTGGATTTGAATACTGTCATCAAAAACATTTTGAAAATGTTCGACAAAAAACCGTTTGCGCTCATTTACCACTTGCACCACTTTTCTTAAATGCTGATTGAGATAATCTTTTTCTATAAAATCAGACATTACCTTTTGTGTAACTGGGGATATAAATCTTAAAGATTGTTCAAACATAGCGTTGATACTATCAACATAATGAGGTGGAGCAATTAAATATCCTAATCTTATAGATGGGTGTAAGATTTTATTAAAGGTCCCTTGATAAAAAACTCTATTACCCTGATCCAAACCAAATATTGATGTAATAGGGCTTTCCCAATTGCTAAACTCATTATCATAATCATCTTCAACAATGATCATGTTGTTTTCCTCGGCCCAATCTAAAAGTTCCAATCGTCTTTTAAGACTCATTTGAACCCCTGTCGGATACTGGTTAGAGGGTGTAGTGAAAATCAGTTTTCCTTTTTTTAGCTTAACATTACTCAGGCTTTCTAGAGACAATCCCTCCGAGTCAATTTCCGCAGGAATAATTTTGGCTTTTAAACTATTAAAAACGGCCAAAGCATTAGCATATGTAGGGTTTTCAACAACCACTTCATCTTTTTTATTTAAAAGCAAATCTCCTATGATGGACAAAGAATGGAGTGACCCCGTAACAATTATAATCTGGGAATAGTCACATAGTATATTCCTATACATTTTTAAATAGTCCGCTATGTTTCTGCGTAGGCAATCCAAACCAAGGGTATGACTATAAGACATATCGGAATATTTAATATCCCTCCAATAATTATTGGTTAAATTTTGCCATTGTCGCACAGGAAAAACATCTAATGGAGGTAAACCAGGCCTAAAAGCAATGCCTTTATTATGCCCTCTATTCATCAAGGTGATGCTAGAACCAAAATGCTCTGCCCGTTCAGAGATTTCTGGATACTTTGTAACCTGTTTGTGGGTTCTAAGACTGTATTTTATTTTCTTATCCTTTATGTCATTCACATAATATCCAGAACCCTGCAAGGAGTAGACATAGTTTTCTAAACAAAGTATTTCATAAGCTTTTATAACCGTACTACGTGATAAGCCCATATCCTGAGCCAACAAACGGGTAGGGGGCAGTTGATATCCCTTTACCAGTTTTTTTTTGTTGATGGCACTTATAAAAGAATTGGACAACTTCATATATAGGCTTTGCTGTCCATTGTCTAGGCTGAAACCGTGAGATATAAGTAAGCTATTGAGTTTGGTCTTCAAAATTGAAATGTATTGAAAAAAAAAATTGGTATGGGAAAGGTAGAAAAACATTTTATAATATTGATTAACACTTTATAAACAACTAAATATTAAATATTTAACTAAATATGATTAAAGTAATCCAAATAGGATTGGGGCCTTTGGGGCAACAAATTGGTAGGTACATTTCTGAAAAAAAAAGCATTTGCACAATTGCGGCAATAGATATAAACAAACAGTTGGAAGGAACTGATTTTGGACAACTCATTAATGGTAATACATCAAAACTTTTAATTGAGAATTCTGTGGAAAATGCACTGCAAAAACTTAATGAAAAACCAGATGCCGCCATAATCACAACAGTTTCTAGTATAAAAAAATTAGAATCTCAAATTGAAGAAGTGGCTAAGTATGGAATTCCCATAGTTTCCACTTGCGAAGAACTTTCGTTTCCTTGGGAGGAAAACCCTGAAGCTACCAAGAACATTGAAGCAATTTGCAAAAAATACGAAGTAGCTTGTCTGGGCACTGGGGTAAATCCTGGTTTTTTAATGGATTACCTCCCATCAGTACTTAGTTCAGTTTGCAAGAACATTGATAGCGTTTTAGTAGAGCGAATTCAGGATGCCACACCAAGGCGAATTCCTTTTCAAAAGAAAATTGGAGCTGGATTGGATTTAGAAACATTCAAAGCTAAAGAAGCGGAAGGCACACTTAGGCATGTTGGACTTAAAGAATCCGTATATTTCCTAGCTGAAAGCTTAGGTTTTACATTGGATGATGTAACAGAAAACCTAAATCCAGTAATAGCGGACAGTAGTTTAAAGACACCTGCAATGGACATACAGAAAGGAGATGCTCGCGGAGTTCAACAGATTTCTCATGGTTATCAAAATGGAGAATGCAAAATAGAAATGCATTTTAAGGCTGCAGTAGGTGAGCCAAGATCTTATGACAAAATCACGGTAAAGGGAATTCCATCTTTTACCTCTGAAATAGATACCGGGATAAATGGTGATATCGCCACCTGTGCTATTACTATAAACGCTGTAAAGAGCATTGTAAAAGCAGCTCCTGGGTTGCACACTATGGCTACCATAGCCGTCCCGGGGTATTTAAATTAAAATAATAAATAACAATATTTTTAAATCTAAAATGGCCAATTATCCAGATAAGGTATATATAAATGGAAAAATAGTCCCTCATCAAGAAGCCCAAATATCAGTTTTTGATAGGGGCTTTTTGTTTGGTGATGGAGTGTATGAAGTAATGGTTCAAATTGGAAATGCCTTTTTTTATGGTAAAGAACATTTGGATAGACTTACAGGTTGCTTGCAAAAAATAAACTTAGATTTTGATGTAACCACATTGCCTGCGGAAATTGAAAATTTACTAGCTGCATCCAATTTGGCAGGCAAAAACTGCCTGGTTTATATGCAGATTACTAGAGGCGTAGCCATTAGAAAGCATGCATTTCTAAAAGCTATCACACCAACTGTTATTATGTATGCCACTCCATTTACATTACCCGATATCAACCAAAAAAATATTGCAACGGTTACCACTGTGGACAATAGATGGCACCGATGTGATATAAAGGCAACCTCACTTCTTGGAAATGTAATGGCAAACAACCAAGCCGCGGAACAAGGAATGTATGAGTCAGTTTTTATAAGAGATGGAAGAGTAACGGAGGCATCTCATTGCAATGTATTTTTTGTAAAAGACGACGTCGTTTATACGCATCCTGCAGATACCTACATATTGGATGGTATCACCAGACAAGTAGTAATACAATTATGTAAAGACCTAAAAATAGAATTTAAGGAAGAACCCATTCTGGAAGAGAACCTGACTACTATGGATGAAGCTTTCTTGAGTGGTACAACAACTCAAATTGCTTCAATTGGTAAGATTGACGACCATTTTTATAGCCTAGATGGCAGTGTTGGTCCCATAACCAAGAAATTGCAACAAGCATTTTTAGAATTAAAGGAGAGACATAAAGGAACCACCATAACCAACTAATACTGTCTTTTAAGAAATATCGATATAACAACGTGTGAACTAAAACCTAAAACAATGACAAGAATAACCCAAGTAGGCGTTCTATTTTTATTAATCATAATCAATGCTAACTTAATTTATGCCCAGGACATTCCACAAGCAACTAAAACCTATAATAAGGAAATTAAAAAACTTGGAAGCCAAAAAGCTATTCAACACGCGCTTCAGGTTGTTGTTGATATTGAGAGCGAAACCAATAGTGACCTCGTCTTATTAACAGAAATCCCTGCCCCGCCTTTTAAAGAAACCGTTAGGGCAGAAAAGTTTAAGTCCATGTTAGAAGATGCTGGTGCGGAAAAAGTTTGGATTGATGAGGTAGGAAATGTGATTGGACTTCGCAAAGGCTCAGAAGAAGGTAAGGTTGTTGTTTTAGATGCCCACTTAGATACCGTTTTTCCTGAAGGTACAGATGTTACGGTCACAAAAAAAGGAGACACACTTTATGCGCCAGGAATTGGTGATGATACTCGAGGATTAGCTATGGTCATAGCCGCATTAAAAGCCATCAATAAAGCTGAAATCAAAACTAAAGCAGACATTCTATTTATAGGGTCTGTTGGTGAAGAAGGTCTAGGCGACCTTAGAGGTGTAAAGCACCTGTTCCGAGAAGGCAAAGATAAAATTGACTCATGGATATCAATTGATGGAGGAAAAATTGGCAGAGTAAACAACGCTGCACTTGGCTCAGTACGATATAAAGCAATTTTTAAAGGAAAAGGAGGACATTCATGGGGCGCATTTGGTTTGGCCAATCCACATCATGCCTTAGGAGTGGCTATTAAAGAGTTTAGCTTACAAGCTTCTGGATATACATCAAAAGGTCCCAAAACAAGTTTTAATGTAGGTCGTATTGGAGGTGGTACATCTGTAAATTCTATTCCTTTTGAATCTTGGATGGAAGTTGATATGAGATCTGTAAGTGCCGACAGACTCAAAGAAATAGATGCTATATTCTTAAAATCCATGAGAAAAGCTGTAGATGAATACAATGCATCCGGAATCAAGGATGCAATAACATTGGAATTAGTAAAAATTGGTGACAGACCTTCTGGCGAAACAGCAGTTGATAATCCATTGGTGCAACGGGCCATTGCAGTTTCCAATTACTTTAATGCCTCACCAAAACTTACCATTGGCTCTACAAACGCTAGTATCCCAATATCCAAAGGCGTTCCGGCAATAACCATAGGACGAGGTGGAAAAGGGGGTTCTGCTCATGCTTTAGGTGAATGGTGGATCAATGACAATGGTGCAGAAGCGATAAAATTAGCCTTATTATTAACATTAGCTGAAGCAGGAATTTCCAAATAAAACTAAACACATGAAAAGTAAAATAGTCTTTCAACTGGTTTTAGCAGCAATCTTTTTCTTGAGCTGTAATGATACGCAACAATATGATATTCTTATTTTGAACGGAGAAGTTTATGATGGGTCCGGTAATGCTCCTTTTAATGCAGATATCGCTATTAAAGATTCAACTATCGTTAGTGTTGGAGACTTATCAGAATACAAGGCAACAAGAATAATCGATGCAAAAGGGATGGCCGTTGCTCCTGGCTTTATAGATATGCATGCCCACTTAGACCCTATACTAAATCTTTCAGATTGTGAAAGCCATATAAGACAAGGGGTTACAACAGCTCTAGGAGGGCCAGATGGAGGCAGTCCATGGCCTATCAAAGCTCATTTAGATACTTTAGGGCAAATAGGTGTTGGAATGAACATAGCATATTTGGTTGGCCATAACCAAATACGGAAAAACGTAATGGCTTTAGACAATAGAGCTCCAACAGCAGAAGAATTACAAGAAATGAAGGCCCAAGTGGGACAAGCAATGGATGAAGGCGCCTTTGGTATTTCAACTGGGTTAAAGTACTTGCCAGGTGCCTTTTCAAATGTAGATGAGGTAATAGAGCTGTCAAAAGTTGCTTCTGGAAAAGGTGGAATTTATACTTCACATTTAAGAGAAGAAGGTTTGGGACTGTTTGATGCTGTAGCAGAAGCAATTAGTATATCAGAAAAGGCTGATATTCCAGTAATACTGACACACCATAAAGCAATAGGAAAACCTATGTGGGGGAAAAGTACGGTGACCTTGGCTATGGTAGATTCTGCCAGAACTATTGGACTCGACATAAAAATCGACCAATATCCATACAGTGCAAGTCACACCGGAATTTCAGTACTTATTCCAAGTTGGGCAAGAGCAGGTGGAACGGAAGCATTTAAAGAAAGAGTCCAAAATCCACAACTTAGAGATAGTATTAAAGCGGGAATAATTTTTAATATCCTTAATGATAGAGGTGGAAATGACTTAACGCGTATTCAATTTGCCAAAGTGAAGTGGATGAAAGAATTGGAAGGAAAAACATTGCAGTATTGGTGCGAATTAAGAGGGCTTGAACCAACACTTGAAAATGGTGCCGATTTAGTTATAGAGGCTCAGGTAAATGGCGGAGCATCTTGTATCTATCATGCTATGCATGAAGAAGATGTGGAACGCATCATGAAGCATCCGCAAACCATGATCGCATCTGATGGTAGACTTGTAAGACCAGGGCAAGGACACCCCCACCCTAGATGGTATGGGACGTTCCCACGGGTACTGGGGTATTATGTAAGAGAAAAGTCAATCATAACAATACCTGAAGCAATCTATAAAATGACAAAATTGCCTGCTTCTTCTCTGGGGTTGACTGATAGAGGAATGATTAATGAAGGTATGAAAGCAGACATTGTTGTTTTTGATCCAGATACCATTATTGATAAAGCAACTTTTGAAGACCCTCATCAATACCCTGAAGGGATACATTTTGTATTGGTCAATGGGCAAATCTCCATTGATGAATCAAAATTCAACGGTATAAAAGCAGGAAAAGTATTGAGAAAAACAGCAGCTAAATAGAAGATTGAGAGCTAGCCTTTATTGTTGTTTATGAAAAGAAAAAAGGGATGCAAATTGCATCCCTTTTAACATGAGAAAACTAAGCTAACTCAAAACTAACTACTAATCTTTCTCATTGATTAACAGGTGTTGGCGTAAACAAATCCGGTATCGGGTTCGGCAAATTACTGTTATTGTTAATCTCTTCTTGTGCATACAGAAAACGCTGAGGATTGACCGTAGTAGTTGCATTGTTTAGGGGGAAAGGCACTATTAAATCTGTCTCAGTACGTAACCTTCTTACGTCATTAAAAGGCATATAAGTACTGAATCCTGTCACATAGCGCTCTTCAATAATTTCACGTAATACCGCTCTGTCTGTAGCAATATTATCTGTGTTCTCCATCCCTCCAGCTTCAAAATCAGCTAGCACATATGAATCATACAAAAATGTATCATCGGTGTTCATTAAATTAAAAGCTTCTCCAGAATTCAGGTAAACTCTTAATTCATTCAACTTATCTACAGCTCCTTGCACATCGTTGTTTGCTCTTATCAAACACTCCGCCCATATCAGTAAATTCTCCTCATAACTTACTAGTTTCATAGGGGTTGCAGGACCATCTATTCCATTAAAAAGATCTTCTTCAATACTACTTTCCTGAGATCCGTCACCACTGATATAAGAATACGCCCTACGTGCAGTTTCATCAGTTTTAGCATTGTTTCTGCTATCAACATTATCTGGATCCATTAAATCCCTGTAAAAGGCTCCATCTCCCGTCATATCCTCTGCACGACTACTGTTTACAAAATTGAATAAAATATTACTATCTCCATTTACTTCTCCTTCTGGGTTATAATTCATTGTTCCGGAAGCATCATTTATACCATTCACAACATTTGCCAATGCCTGAGCATACTGTTTTGTTTGCAAATAATAGCGAGCCTTTAGAGTATATGCTGCAGCAATCCATTTATCACGGTCTCCAACAAAATAATTATCAACATTAACTTCAGCGTCAGCGGTAGCCAATGAAGGAGTAATAGAGCCATCTTGTAATTTTGGAATTGCACCATCTAACAATGTTTGTAATGCTGTATAAATATCTACTTGAGCATCCAAAGTTGGATCTTCAGAATCCAACCCAGGATTATCGGGAACAGCTGCAGAATATGGAATATCCCCAAATAAAGAAGTAGCAGTCCCTACTGCCAAAGCTTCATTTACATCAACAATACCCTGAAGAAATCCAATTTCTGGGGAGAGCCTCCTCATTTCCTTATTTTGAACCAAGATTCCATTGTAAATGAACCCCCAAACCGCATTAGAATCTCCGGGGGTATAATCATAATTGTATAAAGTCTGCTGTACTAACTGAACGCCTATCAAGCCACCTGTATAATACATGCTTGTTCTTGCCAACTGTCCCTGTTGTACTTGGGCATTTGCCAATAATGTTCCTCTAAGCAATAAGTCACCAGAAGGAACCTCCACTAAATCATTGGGATTCTCATTTACATCTAAGTATTCATCACAAGCTGTTACCGATGCTAGAAAAATCAATGATAACATTATTTTATATATAGATTTCATAATTTCCTACTTGTTAAAAATTAAAATTGATTCCAAAAGCATATGTCCTTGCTCCCGGGTTAGAGAAATAATCTAAACCTTGAGCTCTACCAACACCAAACTGACTAATATCGGGATCAATACCCACGACATCTGTCCAGATAATCAAGTTACGACCAGAAGCGGTAAACTCCACCGAACTTAAGCCAGTCGCTTTTTTAAAGTTTTCTGAATCAAGCCTGTATGACAATGATAGTTCTCTCAGTCGTGTCCAACTACCGTCTTCAACAGCAAATTCATTTAACTTTCCATCTCCAAAGCCATATAAGGAAGTATAATATTCTTCGTCCAACAGTACATTGCCGCCACCAAAGTTACCAACGTTTCCTCTGACCACAGAACCGGCGGGGATTACATCTCCATCAAAATTTGTTAAATCTTCTGATAAGGTAATGGTCTTACCTACATCTGCATGTGTTCCAAAAAAGGATAAAATAAATCGAGTACGTTGTGCCAAATCATTTCCTTGACTTGTATCAAATGATGCCGCTAAGGATAAATTCTTGTATGCAAGATTAAATTGCAAACCACCTCTCCAATCTGGATTGGGATCTCCAACAATAAGATTTCCGCCTGTATCTACTTGTGGAAAACCATTAGCATCCAAAACCAAGCTTCCATCATCATTTCTTAAAGCACCTTGAGTGTACAATACTCCTAGGGGCTCGCCATCAATCGCTACAGATTCAATAGAAGTACCTTCAGAGAATTCTTGGATAAACTCTCCGGTACCATCTACACCTCTTACAACATTTTCATTAGTACTATAATTTAAAGCAATGGAGCCTTTCCAGTCCTCTTTTCTAAGGAAATCATATCGTAATTCAATCTCTAGACCATCATTTTCTATGGTAGCACCATTGGCGTAAATCTCATCAAAACCAAGTGATGGAACAAGGGCAAGATCCAATAAAACATCTTCCGTTTTATTGGTATAATAGGTCGTTGACAAGGCCAATCTGTTTCGTAAGAATCGTAAATCCAACCCTACTTCATACTCCGTTTTGATTTCAGGTTTTAAATCAGGGTTTCCTAACCTTTCATCAAACTGAAATCCACCTCCAAAATCTTCAAGTGCTATTTGATCCGAGAAACTTGAAAACGTTCCCACTTCAAAAACCGTTTGTTCTCGATGTGCAATTGGAACATTTGCCACTTGACCATAGGCTAATCGTATCTTACCAAACGATAAAGGCCCTGAATCTTTTAATGCCTTAGTAAAGGTCCACCCCAATTCCGCACTAGGATAAAAGAACCCATTATTTGATTTGGGTAATACAGAGTGCTTTTCAAATGCGCCACCTAATTGTAAGATCAGCTGATCTGCATAATCAAAATTTGCAGTCCCGTAAAAGCGAATATTCCTTCTGCTGGTTCTGGTAGTTTCTGAACCAATATTTGCTTTTGCAGAAAGCTCATTGGCATCCAGAGGTTTTCTAAAATTGGCAACAAAGTTATCCGCTTCTGTAAAAGTTCTTTTACGTCTTCTATCATTAAGACCAAAACCAACAATTATATTGCTGTTCAGGTTTTTACTCAACTCATAGTTGAAGTTGGTTAGTAAATCAGCATTATACTCTTCGTTATTGAAAGTTTCATCGTTTAATAGACCAAATCTCCTTGCAGCACCCGCTGTATAATACGGGAAAAAGTAAACCCTTGTATCAACATAAAAATCAACTCCCCCTCTAACAATGCTACTAATATTATTATTCCATTGATATGAAACTTCACCGGTACCAATTAGTCTATTTACTTTAGCTGTACTTTCTTGTTCATTAACAGTCCAAAGCGGATTGTTGTATATGACATTGTCACTATTGCCCAAATACCTTCTATACCCTCTATGTCTGTTAGGCGTAATAGAACCTGAACCATTATTGTAATTACCAATATAATCTGTTTGATCAAAATCAGCCGGAGTACGCAGCAATCCTAGATACAAACCTGCAGTATTGGAACCTTGTTGTGTCCTATTGGAACCTGTATGCACATAATTGGCCTTAAAATTGGTCCTCAACTTATCCGTCAAGTTTTGTGTCATATTGATAGTAAAGTTCGTTTTCTTATAAAAACTACTTCTTATAATACCTTCTTGGTTTACATGTGCAGCACTTATGTAATACGTTCCTTTCTCGTTACCACTGCTCACGGAAACTTTATTATCGTAAGTAATACCTGTTTGAAAAACCTGGTCAAAATTTCTGTTAGTGAAAATTTCTCTTGAATTCTTTTGAGTAATAGGGTAAATAATGTTGCCTGTGGTCAAAGATTCAAAAAACTGCCCTGAGGTATCAACGCCATCAGCGCCGCCAGCTCTTTCTGAAATTCTATCTCCCCATGATCGTTGTGCTGTTGGACTAAAACTACCGCCATTACCTTGACCAAAAGCGGTCTGCAATGGATGCTCATATCCAATTTGATCAATAGAAACACCTGTAGAATAGCTTACATTAAATCTACCTGCTTTACCCTTTTTTGTAGTAATTACAATAACACCGTTTAAGGCTCTTGACCCGTACAATGCACCTGCGGATGCCCCTTTAAACACTTGAAATGATTCAATATCTTCTGGGTTGATATCATTTAACCTAGATTGTTGTGATACCCCTGCGGATTGATCATCATCACCAGAACCCGCTAAATTGTCATTGTTCAATGGAATACCATCTACAACAATTAAAGGTTGGCTTGAACCACTCAATGAACTTGTTCCTCTAATTTGAATGTTAGAACCAGCACCAGGATCACCCGAGGTTGCATTAATAGTTACACCAGCTGCCTTACCCGCAATCCCGTCAATAATTTTGTTTTCTACGGGCTGTACCAGTTTATCAGCATCAATTTTCGAATAGGTAGATGCCATTTTATCCCGCTGTTCTACAAAACCCAATGCGGTTACCACTACCTCTGATAAGCTTTCCGCGTCTGGTTGCAGCACAAAACTCATTGAAGTCTCTGAGCTAATAACCCGCTCTTCTGTGCTATAACCAATAAAAGACACGACAAGTGTCTCCCCTTGGTTCGCTTCAATAGTATAATTTCCATCAAAATCTGTTGTAGTTCCATTGGTAGTCCCTTTCACAAAAACCGATGCCCCTGGTAAAGGACCGGTCTCATCTGAGACTGTACCAGAAATCGAAACTTGGGAATACCCAATTCCTACAGTCAAAAATGCCAGTAGGAATGTTAAAAATGATTTTCTCATAAAATTTAGTAATTAGATAGTTATTTATTAGTTGCTGTTTGTTAATAGTTTCATCATTTCATAGGCTGATACTTTTCCTTTTAGTGTTATAAAATCCCTTGGGGTCTCATCCCCTATTTCGTATGTGATGCCGACTGCATTGAATCGTTTTAGAAACCAACCTTTGGATACGGGTCTGGTACTTGTTGCACTTTTCTCGTTAACCTTATAATTTGGAATGTTTGCTTCCAATTGGGCAAACCAATCTTCAACGAAACTTGGAAGATTCGTATTTTCCCGTTCTACATTGGTATAAAAGACATCGTGCCAAGTGGAATGAAAATCCAACCCCAACAATACCTTAACACCTTCTTCCTTTATAGTTTGTTCTATTTGATGGGTCACTGCCAATATTTCTGGCTGTCTGTATTTGCTCCAATCCCTATTAAGGTCAACACCTCCTGCATTATGCCTCCAATGTCCTAGATCCACCCCATCAGGATTCATTAGAGGGAAGGCCAATACTCTATATTTTTCAAGGAATCTATCCGTAAGCTCACCACTTTGTAGAATAGTTTCTAAAAAACTCTGAAAGGCGAAGTATCCTGTCACTTCAGGTGGGTGTTGACGAGTCAGTAATACTATAATATCCTTATTTGTTGCAGCCTCTGTATAGATATCTAGCATTGGAATATCCTTTCCTAAATGGGTTTTTCCAATAACTTTCAGATTGGTTACTAGTCCATTTTTTTTTGAAATGGAAGTATACCAATCCTTAACATCTTGTGATGTTGCAACCTCCTGAGCAGCAATAACAGTGGTATCTTTTAAAACTCTAAATTTTAATGTAGCAATAGTATCCTTTATGGAAAATACTGCAGAATCTACTTGTACCCATCCCCTATCTGCCGTTTTATACTTTGGAATATATCTGTGTTTATATCCTTTAGGGTAGCTAAATTGAAAATAAACATCCCTTTCATTACTTGCCCAAGTCTTAAAAGCAAAATAGGCACTGTTGTTTATGGGTTCATTTTCAGGTTGAATTCTCAATACTAAAGTGCTATCATTTTTAACACTTACATTATTTAGTCTAGCGCTTGGAAAGTCATTACTAACATAAACTCCAATATCAGTTACAAGTTCAACTTGCTTATGCTGCAGGACTATTGGTTTGTCCTTTGTATCAACTTTATTTGGAAATTTTATGATTCGCGAGCCAGTGCATGAAACTGTGAAGGTAATAAGGCATATTACCAAAATAGAATGTGAAAATCGCATGAGGCTCACCATGGATTTCTGTGGTTTTGAGGTTAGTTAATTATCATAAAATAAAGTTAAATTAATGTGCTGATAACAAACCAATTTTTGGTTTGAAGGCATACCAATTTACTATACTCCATCGCTTAACATAAGCCCCGATATACTCTTACTATTTTTATGGTATTCCTTGTTAATCCATTTAAGTCATTAAGGTTTAAAATCTAATCATACATAAAACACACAGTGATCATTCAACTTCTGTTCATTAAAAGCTCGAAACCTTTGCAGTATTCAATTACAGATTCATTAAGTAGAGAATACATAAAACCCTATCAACCAAAAGATTAATAGGGTCTGTAAATTAAAAAAAATGTCGGGATGACAGAGTTTGAACCTCCTCCACTATCCATTTGGAAACCAAGTGTTTCCATTTATTCTTTCCAATTCTCGTAACCCTTTTCGTCACGAACGACAGCTTTCTGAAGCTTTCGTAAAGTAAAAATAAAAAAAGTATGTCAAATGGATACAATGGAGTACAAATAAGATTTCCTTTGCTCAACTTATCACTATAGGTCTTAACTCAAGGGCAAAAGTGAAATCGTTGTGTCCAAAAAAGGTCAATAAACGAAACCACTAAAAAGATCAGGTTTGGGACTCTCTAGATAAAAGATTTAGGCTTCCAATCGAGGCGACCAACAAGGGTATTCCCATCTACGATTGGTATGCTAAACAATGTAGTGCTTTTATCCCAAAATTGATTTTCCTGTGATGTAATGGAGTTGTTCTGATTAGTAAGGTATGATGAAGTGCACTATAAAGAGTATTCTTACAAAAACAACATTTTCATTAAACTTATTGCAAAAATGTTGTCATTTGGACCTATTTATTTAGTTTAGTGTAAATTTTTTATTATTATTTTGATAATAATGAAGATTTTTAAGAGGTTGGATTTCACAAAAAGAATACTTTTTAAAACACCAAACGCCCCCATGAACCTGCTCCATTAATTTAAGTATGCTTGCCTATGAATAACCATTTGTTTCCATAAAGGAATGCCCAAGGTTGTGGCCACAGGAACAACGTATTGTAATGGAACAGCAAAATGCCCATATCGACCCTTCTTTTATATCCCTTCTCCAAAAGGGAGACAAGGCGGCCTTTGAGACCCTCTTCCGATTGTATTACGACAAACTTACCTACATCGCCAGGAACTATCTGGTCCGTGCCGAGGATGCAGAGGGAATCGTACAGAACGTTTTTCTGTACTTATGGGACAAAAGAGGCAACCTATCCGACATCACCAATATCAACGCCTATCTCTATACTTTAGTCAAACGGGGCTGTCTGGACCAATTACGGCATGAAAAGATCAAACGCAATTTTATAGACGATGCCCTTTATAAGACCAAGCTCATCCAATATGGCTTTGTGAAGGATGAAGCGGCCTCTCTACTTCTGGAAAATGAGTTGGGACAAAAAATTCTGGAGGGTGTGGAACTGCTGCCCAATAAATGCAGGGAAGTATTTGTCAAGAGCCGGATGGAAGGGTTAAAACACAAGGAAATTGCCGAAGAATTGGGTATTTCCCATAAGACTGTCGACAACCATATCGCCAAGGCCCTCGCCCATATGCGATTGCACCTGAAGGACTTCTTGAGCCTTTTTTTATAAAAACTTCACTTTCGAGTAGGTGTAAATCCTTTCTGAAACGACTTATATATGTTCCACTGATAGTTTTGGGTGGAAAATGATGAAACAAATCATGCTGTTCCTAGAATAGCCAATCGATTTTTTGATATGAACGATCAGGACATTATAGACTATCTCCAAGGGCCCGTCGGCCCAAAGGAAAAGGACGCCATGCAGGACTGGATTCTTGAATCGAGGGAAAACGCGAAGCGGTTCTACCAAATCAAGGCTGTCATTATAGCCTCCAAACTGAACGAGGCACATGAAACGGTGGATACTGAAAAAGGCCTTGAACGATTCGAGGAGATTGCCTATTCCAAAACAACATATAGACGTCTTGTTCCCTACTTGAAATACGCGGCCGCTGCCATTGTATTGATCGGGCTCGGAATCCTATTCCAGCAAGGTTTTTTTGAAAGCACGGATGCCCAACTTTTGGTTCCTGTGGACGAAGTCATCACCCTTGAACTGGAAAATGGAACAATCAAGGTGATCGATGAAGACGGAAATACGCAAATCATGGATAAGGACGGCACTGTGGTAGGGTCACAAAAAGGAACCCAATTGGTATATGAAGGTAAGGCAGCAACTGAAGAAGTGGTGTACAACACTCTGACCGTTCCCTATGGCAAAAGATTCGATTTGCGACTATCAGACGGCACTGTTGTATATCTGAATGCCGGAACCAAAATGAGGTATCCCGTTACATTTTTGGAGGGGGCCCGAAGACAAGTATTTTTAACCGGGGAAGCCTATTTTGATGTGGCCAAGGATCCTGACCATCCCTTTATCGTGAATGCCGAGGAATTGAATGTACAGGTAGTGGGCACGGAGTTCAATGTATCGGCCTACCAAGAGGATGAAACCACCGCCGTGGTACTGGTCGAAGGATCTGTTGGGCTATATCAGGATGGTAGTGAATTGGAAGGTAAGACAAGTATGTTTTTAGAGCCAGGCTTTCAGGGAACCTTTGGGCGCGCCAACAACAACCTTTCCGCCAAGAAAGTCAATACATCGATATATACGGCATGGATGAGTGGAGAGTTGGTCTTTCGAAATATACCATTCGATACTATTCTTCTGAAAATGGAACGTCATTATAATGTAACCATTACCAATCAGAACAGGGAACTTGGACGAGAACGGTTCAATGCCAGTTTTCTGGATCAGCCCATAGAGAACATTTTACGCTATTTCAATGAAACGCACGAAATACAATATCATATAGAGAATAACCAAGTGATTATAGATTAACCAAAAAATGACCATTTATGAGGAGAAACTAAAAATGAAATGAAAATATCACAAAAAATCGGAGCATGCTATGAACATGCCCCGATGATAAAATTGTGATTTACTAAAAATTAGATAACCACAATAAAGCACTTAAAAATATGAAAAACTTCTTTATAAGTAAGAGAAGATGCCTGCCAATACCAAAATTCGATTTAAAGATGAAGCTAACAACATTATTTTTATTGGTTACCATCTTTGCCCTTCAGGCCAATACAAGCTATTCCCAAAAGACTAAAATTAGTCTAAATCATGAAAATGTTCCGGTGGCCGAAGTCATCGATGATATAGAATCCAAAACGAAATTTCGGTTTGTCTACAAAATGAAAGATGTGGATATAGACCGAAGGGTCTCGATAAAAGTTGACAAGGCGCGAATTGAAACCATCTTGAAGCTTTTGTTCAAGCAAACGGATACCGAATACAAGGTCTTGGATTTGCAGGTAGTGCTGCGCGAGGCGAAAACAACCAAGAATATTCCAAAACAGCAAGCGTCCGTACAACAAGATCCTATTAATATTTCTGGCACAGTTACCGACGAAAAAGGGAATCCTTTACCGGGGGCGAGTATTACAGAGAAAGGTACAACTAATGGCGTGGCTACTGATTTTGATGGAAACTACGAATTTAAGGTGTCTTCAGGTCGAGCAATTTTAATCATTTCTTATATAAGCTATATTGATCAAGAAGTACCCGTAAACGATATCCAAATACACAATATACAATTACAACCCGATTTGTCACAACTTAACGAAGTTGTTGTTATTGGGTATGGGAGTATTAGAAAGAGAGATTTAACAGGCTCAGTAGGTTCGGTTAAAGGAGAAGATCTAAATGCATTCCCGGCTACTCGAAGTGACCAATTGCTACAAGGTAGAATTGCAGGAGTTCAGGTTAGTAATGCCAATTCTAATCCGGGAGGCGATGTTCGTATAAGAATTCGTGGAACTTCTTCCATTAATGCAAGTAGCAGCCCTTTGGTAATTGTAGATGGAATAATTGGCTCTGAACTGGAAATGGTCAACCCTAATGATATTCAGTCTTTAGAAGTCTTAAAGGATGCTTCCTCTACAGCAATTTACGGGTCTAGAGGAGCAAATGGCGTAATCATTATCACCACCAAAAGGGGGAGAATAGGAAAAACATCGGTAAACTACTCCACCTCTTATGCAACGCAGACAGTAAGGAATAAATTAGATTTAATTGATGCTTCTCAACATGCCCAATACATTAATGAAGCTATCGATTCAGGTAATGGTAATGTAGAGGAAGAAAACCGACAACCAACAAATTTAGGAAAAGGAACTGATTGGCAAGACCAAATATTTAGCTCTGCTCCAATGGTCAATCACAATCTCTCTATCAGGTCAGGAAATGAAAATACTCAAGTAGCCCTTTCATTGGATTATCTGAATCAAGAAGGAATCATTAAAGGGTCAGATTTTGAAAGAGGTACAATACGTTTAAATTTAGACCAAAAAATTAGTGACAAGCTAAAGGTTAGTGTTGGAGCTTATTATGCTCGATCTGGTCAGAATTCATCATTTATAAATACCTCTGGGGGATCTAATGGCTCAGGTATAACTGCAGCAGCCATTAGATTCTCACCTATTCTTTCTCCTTTAGATACCAACGGTAATTATACCGATAAATGGATGTGGGATTATGGTGATGGAAACAATCCATTGGCACTCACCAAAGAAAGAACAGATCTTACAACAAGGGATTTTCTTCAGGCTTCAGTATTTGCAGATTATGAAATTATTAAAGGTTTAAATCTAAACACCCGGTTTGCCTATACATCAAATAATAGACTAAGAAGGTTTTTTGTTACGTCCGCCTTGCTGGAAGGTAGCAATAATGGTGTAGCTGCTATAGACAATAGAGATGCTAACACTTGGATATCTGAGACCACCTTGGTTTTTAACAAAGAATTCAACAATAATCATAATTTGACCGTTTTGGGTGGATTTACTGCGCAAGAGGACAGTTTTTTTAGCTCTGATATAGATGCTGAAGATTTTCCAACTGAGAGCAATACCTTCAATCAAATCGAACTTTCCAATCCAGAGTTCTTCATGATAAATTCTGGGTCAACCCAAAGAAATTTACTGTCTTATCTTGGACGTATAAACTATGCATTGTATGGTAAATATTTGTTTCAGGCTAGTGGACGTTATGATGGTTCCTCCGTATTGTCCGAAGGGAATAAATACGCTTTTTTTCCCTCTTTCGCTTTGGGATGGAGGATTAGTGATGAAAACTTCTTCAACAATGAAGGGTTGGTGTCTTTTTTAAAACTTAGAGGAAGCTGGGGTGAAGTCGGCAACCAATCGGTTTCTCCGTTCCAAACTTTTGCATCAGCCGAAGTTAATACTGGAGATACTCGATTTGCTCCAGATGGCGTGACGCCCATAACTACGGTTATTTTAGACAATTTAGGCAACCCATCGTTAACATGGGAGCGTACTCGCCAATTGGATATAGGGTTGGATGTAGAGTTATTCGGTGGTAAAATTGACTTTACCGCTGGATATTACAAGAAAAACACATTAGATCTTCTGGTAGAAAGAACGATTCCTTTAATAACCGGTTTTGGTTCATTGCTGAGCAACGTTGGTGAGGTTGAGAATAGCGGACTAGAATTTTCGCTAGGCACCAATGTGAATATCGGAAATGTAAAATGGGCTTCAAACTCTACCTTGTCAATCAATGACAACAAAGTGGTAGACTTGGGTGATAAGGATGAAATATTGTTAAACCCTGGCTATAACTACGCTAGAGCTGGTTCGGTACGCTTAATTGAGGGAGAACCTATCGGAGCTTTTTGGGGCTATGAATTTGATGGCATATACCAAACCCAAGAAGAAGTAGATGCTAGTGGTTTTGCGGGTGCTGTACCAGGAGATGTTAAATTCAAGGACATAAACGACGATGGTGTGGTGGATATTCAGGATCAGGGTATTATAGGTAATCCACAACCCGATTTGATTTTCAGTATCGACAATACACTGTCGTATAAAGGAATTAATCTGAATTTCTACATAACATCAGAGCTAGGGTATGATGTAGCTAACTTAACCCATTCTGCAAGTAGTGTGAAAACCGTAGAGGAATTCAATGGACGTTGGAGAGGAGAAGGCACAAGTAATTCTTGGCCAGCTCCCTGGGAAACACCTTCCTTTAACAATTTCAGCTCATTTTGGTTAGAAGATGGATCCTATGTGAGGTTAAGGAATATTTCACTAGGGTATGATTTTCAAACTGATCTTCTCGAAAAATTAGGTCTTACTGCTCTTAATATTAACATTAGTGGGCAAAACTTAATTACTTGGACTAATTATTCAGGATTTGATCCTGAAGTGAACTCGAACGGAAATTCAAACACCGTGTTAGGTTTCGACAATGGTTCATATCCAGTTGCCAAATCTGTAACACTTGGTTTAAGAGCCTCTTTTTAAAATTTAAAGCTATAAAAAATGAAAAATAAAATTTATATAATCGTAATTCTGTCCGTATTGTTCTCGTGTTCGGATTTTCTTGAAGAAAACCCAAATAGTTTTTTGGCTCCACAAGCAATTCGTAGCGAGGCGGATGTGAATAATTTCTTTTCCGGTGTTATGGGAAGGTTTGCAAGCGGTAATTATTATTCATTACACTACTACTACCTTACCGAGGGAACAACCGATATGTTGACTATAAGAACAAGTGATGAAGAAAGAACAGATCTTGATAGATACACTTGGAAGACCGATAATAGTCGTATTGAAAGAGTTTGGAGAGAATGCTGGACCATCGTAGCTAATGCCAATAACTTGTTGGAAGGCATAGAAAATGCTGAGGGCTTGACTGACGAGTTTAAAAATAACTTTAAGTCTGCCACTAGGTTTGCAAGGGCCTATGTCTATTTTGATCTGGTAAGACTGTTCGACGGAGTTCCGATTATTGAATCTCCCGTAAAAGGGGCCGATGAAATATTGGGAGCGACCCGTAATAGTCGTTCAGAGGTACTTAATTTTGTTAGGGAAGAATTGGAGGCTATCGAAGATAGTTATACAAATGATTGGAACCAAGACCATGTCTTTGACGGATACCCAACTAAATGGGGTGCCAAAGCAACACTTACAGCCGTATATCTTACCCTTTCAGGCAATGAATACAATGAAAATAGATGGCAAGATGCAGCCGACAAGGCCAAAGAAATCATTAATGAAGGTCCTTTTCAATTGGTAGATTATTCAGAATTGTTCCTTGTAAACAACAAGAATAATCAAGAATGTATTTTTTCAATTCAATCCCACCGAAATCGTTTTGCAACTGCATCGCGTCCTGGAGGTAGTAGAATGGGAAATCAAAGAGGCGATGGTGGTTTACCAATTGCTCGTGAAGAAATTATGGATCTTTGGGAAGATACCGATTTGAGAAAAGCTTCTACTTTTTTAACTGAGATTGAAAATATTCTAGCTGATGGGACATCTGGCGGAATTGTTACTTATGACATTTGGACTCCAAATAATTTCCCGTTTGTGGCAAAATGGACTTCAAGCGGAAAAGCCCCAATGGACTTTTTTAGTGATGCCAGAAGAGATCGTACCAATTTTATTGTTTATCGATTGGGAGATATTCTGTTGATGCATGCCGAGGCTGAAAATGAGACCAATGGACCAGGATTAGCAGAGACCTCACTTAATCGTGTTAGAACAAGGGCTAGCCTGCCTCCATTGAACGGTCTTGGACAATCTGATTTTAGAGAAGCGGTAAGAAACGAGCGTACATTAGAACTTTCCTATGAGATGAAAAGAAGGCATGATTTGATTCGATGGGGTATCCTTACAGAAACCATACGAAACAATGACCCAGCAGCTGGAGAAAATGTACAAGAACATCACAAATATTACCCTATACCACAAAATGATTTTGATTTACTCTTGGATTTTGAAGGTCAGGAAGGGTATGAGCAAGAACGTACAAATGAAGAGGAGTAGTTTAAAGAACATTAACAAATCCTTGTTTTAGGGATGTAAGCTCTTTATTTGACAAAAAATGACTCATTTTTGAGTTCGTACAGATGGACACATCATCAAAAAGAGCTTCTCAACACTTTGTCTCTTTCACCTATAGTTGGCTACAGCCACAAGTTTCCTATTGACTCTATCTGCCGTGACAACCACGGCAGACAGGGTTTGTTTCAAAAAGCCCTTGTATTTAAAAATAATTATACGCATGAAAAACAAAAAAACTACCCTAAGGAAATTGTTACTAGTCTTAGCGATTTTTTCATTCATTTCCTGTAAAACCACAGAAATTTTCTTGAGTATTGGCCAATCCAATATGGCGGGCAGAGGAGAAATGGCGGCAACAGATACCATTCCTCAAAAAAACATCTTCCTATTTAATGATAAAGATGAGTGGGAACCTGCCAAAAATCCATTAAACAGATATTCTACTATAAGAAAAAAAATGTCCATGCAAAAATTGGGGCCCTCTTGGTCGTTTGCCCAAACATTGGCAGATACAGATAAAAAGGTAGGCTTAGTGGTCAATGTTAAGGGAGGTACTAGAATCGACCAATGGAAAAAGGGGGGGGAATTTTATAACGAAGCGGTAAAAAGGACTTTAAAGGCACAGGAAAAAGGGGTTCTTAAAGGAATTATATGGCATCAGGGCGAAGGAGACAGAGGTAAATGGGAAGTATACACCCAAAAATTTACTGATTTTATAACCCATTTAAGAAAAGACCTGAACGCACCAAATGTTCCTGTCATTGTTGGCGAAATTGGCAACTGGCGCGGTACTTCAGATAGCATCAATAAAGTACTCTTGAATCTAAAAAAACATGTTGAAAATCTGGGAGCTGTAAAAGCAACCGATTTGATGCACAAAGGCGATTCAGTACATTTTGACAGAGCTTCTCAAATTATATTGGGAAAACGCTACGCAAAGAAATATCTGGAATTAACGTCTAAAAATAAAGACTAATTTTTGCCATCCCGATAAGGATTGTACTTGAAATTTTATTGATAAAACATGAAATCAATACCATACCATACCGTTTTGGCTATATGTATTTTTGCCTTGATTTTCAGTTGCAAAACCAAAGAGAAGCAACTAGTAAAAGAAGTGAAAAAACAGCCGAATGTACTTTTTATTGCCGTAGATGACCTTCGTCCCGAACTTAATTGCTTTGGTGCAAACCATATTAGCTCTCCCAATATTGACAAGTTAGCCATTAGTGGAGTCTCTTTCCTAAATCATTATGTGAATGCACCAAGTTGTGGTCCATCACGATATACGCTATTAACTGGTCTTTACGGATTTGCATCTAATAACGCTCTTTTTCAACGGGCTGATAAAATAAAAAAAGGAAAGGAAAAGATACATCTCAGTATGCCAGAGTGGTTTAGAGCGAATGGTTATACCACTGTATCAGTAGGTAAAATTTCGCATCACCCTGGTGGACGAGGAGGTGATAACTGGGACGATGATGAGATCCTTGAAATGCCAGGTGCTTGGGACAAACACATTTCGCCAATTGGAAATTGGGAGCACCCGAGAGGAATAATGCATGGACTAGCCAATGGAGAAATTCGTTTAAAGCCATCAGATATGGACGTTTTTCAAGCTAAAGAGGGCGCTGATAACATCTACCCAGATGGAATAACTGCGGATGAGGCATTGAAACAATTGAGATTGCTTTCTACCGATACTGAAAAACCGTTCTTTTTGGCTATTGGAATCATTAAACCTCACTTACCCTTTGGAGCACCCAAGTCATATTTAGATAGGTATAAAGATGTTGTTTTCCCCCCAATTGCTCATCCCGATAAACCCAAAGGGAAGACAACATGGCATAGTTCAGGTGAGTTTAATAAGTATAATACATGGGGAAAGAATCCGAACACTGATAGCGTTTTTGCAGATGAAACTCGTAAGCATTATGCAGCTTGCGTAAGTTATGCTGATGCTCAAGTAGGTAAAATCATGACTGAATTAAAGCGTACAGGTGCTGATAAAAACACCGTAGTTATTCTTTGGGGCGATCATGGATGGCATTTGGGAGAACATGCTATTTGGGGAAAACATAGTCTATTTGATGAGTCATTAAAGTCTCCATTAATTATCCATTATCCTGAAATGAATAATCAAAATTTTAAGACTAAAGCCATTGTCGAAACGCTTGATATTTTTCCAACCCTTTGTGACTTAGCTGGTTTAGAAATACCTGAATTTGTTCAAGGAAAATCGTTAAGACCAATACTGGAGAATCAAGATTCTATAGGTCACGACGCTTTTGCTTATTACAAAAATGCTAGAACCATTAGAACAAAAACGCATCGTTTAACACTTCATGATGATGATGATGTTGAGTTGTACGACTTGACTAGTGAAGAAAAGGAAACCAAAAATATTTCAAGCAAACATCCAGATTTGGTTGATGTACTGAAAAAGAGAATAAAAGGTAAAAAGTTAAAACTATATTAAGGTATTTCAAAAACTAAAAACATGAGTGAAAAACAAAAGCATGCTATAGCCTATTGGAAAGAAAATATAAGATATCTTTTTATACTATTAGCAATCTGGTTTATAGTATCCTTTGCAGCCGGAATTTTATTTAAAGAGGAGTTAAATACCATTAGAATTGGAGGCTTTAAACTAGGCTTTTGGTTTGCACAACAAGGTGCTATGTATGTGTTTGTGATACTCATATTTGTCTATGTTCGCTTGATGAATAAACTTGATAAAAAATACGGCTATGATGCATAGTTTGTTAGTTTCAGGTATAGGAGTTCAGAACTGGACATACATTTTAGTCGGTATAACTTTTACATTGTATATAAGCATAGCCATTTGGTCTAGAGCAGGATCAACAGAAGAGTTTTATGTTGCTGGCGGAGGCGTTTCACCATTAGCTAACGGAATGGCCACAGCCGCCGATTGGATGAGTGCTGCATCTTTTATATCTATGGCAGGTATTATTTCATTTGCAGGATATGATGGCGCAGTTTATTTAATGGGATGGACTGGCGGTTATGTGCTTTTAGCATTATTATTAGCACCATATTTAAGAAAGTTCGGAAAGTTTACAGTACCTGATTTTATAGGAGACCGCTATTATTCCAATACAGCTCGCTCGGTAGGTGTCTTTTGTGCACTTATAGTCTCGTTTACTTATGTGGCTGGACAAATGAGAGGCGTGGGCTTAGTATTTTCTCGCTTTTTGGAAGTTGATATTAATACGGGTGTTATTATAGGTATGATCATCGTTTTATTTTATGCGGTTTTAGGAGGTATGAAAGGCATTACATATACCCAAGTAGCACAATATTGCGTGCTGATTTTTGCCTTTATGGTACCTGCTATTTTTATTTCCATTCAAATGACGGGAAACCCAATTCCGCAATTAGGATTTGGAAGCACATTAGCTGATGGTTCAGGAACTTATTTACTCGATAAATTAGATGGATTAAGTACCGATTTAGGTTTCACGGAGTATACAGAAGGTTCAAAATCACAAATAGACGTATTTGCTATAACATTAGCATTAATGGTTGGTACAGCTGGTTTACCACATGTTATTGTACGTTTCTTCACAGTAAAGCGAGTAAAAGACGCTCGTAAATCGGCAGGAATAGCCTTGTTATTAATTGTTATTTTATATACAGCAGCGCCAGCAGTAGCAGTCTTTGCAAGAACAAATATGATTGAGACTGTTTCAAACAAACCGTATACAAATGTACCTGAGTGGTTTAAAAAATGGGAAACAACAGGACTTATTACATTCACTGATAAAAACAACGACGGACTAATTCAATATGTAGCCGACACCTCTAAAAATGAGTTAATAGTTGATAATGATATTATGGTTCTGGCAAATCCAGAAATAGCTAATTTACCCGATTGGGTAATTGCCTTAGTAGCTGCAGGTGCTTTAGCAGCAGCATTATCAACAGCGGCAGGTTTGTTATTAGTTATTTCAGCATCTGTATCTCATGATTTAATCAAAAAAATGATAAACCCTAATATATCAGAAAAAGGGGAGCTAGTTGCTGCTCGCCTATCTGCAGTAGCCGCAGTATGTGTTGCAGGGTATTTTGGCATTAATCCACCAGGCTTTGTTGCTGCAACTGTTGCGTTAGCTTTCGGTTTGGCTGCAGCTTCATTTTTCCCTGCAATTATCTTAGGTATTTTTTACAAAAAAATGAATAAAGAAGGTGCCATAGCAGGTATGGTAGTAGGTATAACTGCTATGTTATTATATATGGTAAAATACAGATTAGGGTGGTTTGATGATGTTATTCCCGATAAAAGCGAATGGTGGTTTGGTATTTCACCAGAAGGTTTTGGTACTGTAGCAATGGTACTTAACTTTTTAGTGTCTATTATTATTATGAGGTTTACACCAGAACCTCCCGAAGCCGTTCAAGAAATCGTTGAAAATATTAGAATACCGATTGGAGCAAGAGAAGCTCATAATCATTAAAATGAAAATGAGTAAAATCAGAAATAAATTAGTATTGATCGGAGTTATTATTGGCGTGGTTTATTTTTCAATTTCCTGCTTATCGATAAATGGAAATAATTCAACCAATCAGGCCAATACTTTGACGAAAAAAGAGATAAAAGAAGGGTGGACACTTCTATGGGACGGAAAGACTTTTGAGGGATGGAGAGGCATATATAAAAAAGATTTTCCATCTAACGGATGGATTATTGAAGATGGACAACTTATCTGTCTGGGTAATGAAATGCCGGACTCGTTTAAGGGGGGTGATATTATAACAGATAAAAAATATGAAAGCTTTGAATTAAGGTGCGAATTTAAAATCCAAGAAAAGGCCAATAGCGGAATTAAATATTTTGTAAACGAATCTCTCAAAGCAGCTCCCGGACATGGCCTTGGATTGGAATTTGCAATCTTAGACAATAATAACTGGCCTTATGAAGAGCTCGATTTTAATCGGACCTGTGGCTCATTGTACGATTTAATCCGGGCACCGGATAATACCAAGACAAGGCCAATTGGAGAGTGGAATGAAGCCCGTATTATAGTTGATGGGAATCACATCGAACACTGGCTAAATCGAACAAAAACGGTTGAAATTGAAAAGGGCAGTAAGAAGTATTATCAGCTTTTGGCAAAAAGTAAGTATGCAAATATTAAAAATTGGGGTGAGTTTAATGAAGGGAATATTTTATTACAGGACGAAGGACCAAGAACAGCTTTCCGCAACATCAAGTTAAGAGTAATTAAAAAAGATTAAAGATTATGAATTGCTAACGTCCGTGCTAAAGAAAATTAATGCCTATTAACCCGTAACTCACGGTTATACAAGACCGTTAGCTGCAATAAATATGATTAAATGAACAGTATAAAAATAAGATTGACAATTTTCATTTTGGTATTTACTAATTGCATCTGCTTTGGGCAGACTGAGGTTATGTCATTCAACATTAGGTATGACAATCCAAATGATGGTGAAAATAGGTGGGAATTTAGAAAAAATGAAGTGGTTGAATTACTCAAGTACTATAAACCCGACTTCTTGGGGATCCAAGAAGCCATGCCCAATCAAAGTAAATTCATAGCTAATAAGCTGGAGGCATATGGATACATTGGACATGGTAGAGACGGTTTGAATACAGATACCGAAAGCATTCTTTTGTTCTATAATAAGACTAAGTTCAAGCTGCTAGAAAGCAATGTTTTCTGGTTATCTGAGACTCCTGAAAAAGCTTCAAGGGGATGGGATGCGAAATTGAATAGGATTATGGTCTATGGCGTTTTTGAAAATAAGGCAAATGGAGAGACTTTACACATAATCAATTGTCATTTTGACCACCGAGGAGAGATAGCCAGAGAAAAATCCGCCGAACAGCTGGTCAATTTTATAGAGAAAAGAAAGTTATCAGATGAAAATGTAATTGTATTGGGTGATCTTAATTGTTTACCTTCTGAAGAGCCAATCAAAATTCTAAGCCGATACCTAGATGACAGCTATGATGACAGCCACCATATCCTTTATGGTCCAATAGGAACATATAATAAATTTGACATTGAAAAGGTTCTGACCAAAAGAATAGACTACATTTTCACCCGAAACATAGATGTGAAAAGTTATAGAAGTATTGATGATAAAAGAAAGAACAATCTATTCCCATCTGACCATCTTCCAATACTAATAAGACTATGAATACTACTGCCAACAAAGTATAACCACAATTAAGACGGATTCGACTACGTCCGAATCCACTCGGAATTGCTAAAGTCTGTGTCAAACCACCCGTAACTGACGGTTATATATCATTAATGAAGTAACGAATACTCAAATCAAGAACTATAAATAATCTCACATTATGAAAATTATTGCAGTCAAACTTTTTCTTCTAATCAATTTAGCTACCCTGTCGACATGCCAAAACGATAAGTCGCTAAATCAAATAAATACTATCCAAGGGCCAATCAATGTGTCAGAATTAGGAATAGCGTTAACTCACGAACACATAATGTCAAATTTTGGTAAAGAAATAGGTGAATCTTCAAATTATGATAGCATTAAATTGTTCAATCAAGTTATCCCCTATTTAAAGCAATTAAAATCATTTGGCGTTAATTCAATTTTTGATTGTACCACTGAATATTTTGGTAGAAGAGTTGACTTGTTAAAAAAGATATCGGATTCAACAAAAGTACAAATCATTACAAATACTGGGATTTACGGAGCGGCAAATGACCGATACATTCCAGAGTTCGTATATAATGCTAGTACTAAATCTATCTCAGAAATTTGGATTGATGAATTTAAAAATGGTATTAAAGGCACAAAAATAAAGCCTGGGTTTATCAAATTAGCTTTTGATAATGATAAGCAACTTTCAGATATTGATAAAAAACTTTTCAAAGCTGGAATTCTCACTCATCTAAATACAGGTTTAACTTTAGCTGTGCATACTGGGAAAAATATTGAAGCTGTAAAATTTCAGAAAGAACTTCTTAAAGAATATAATGTTCATATGAGTGCATGGATTTGGACTCATGCTCATAAAGTCGATGATGACCAAATATTAATTGATTTAGCAGCTGAAGGAGCTTGGATTTCATTAGATGGCGTCAAAGAATCGAATACAAATGAATACATAGAAAGAATCAAGCTGTTTAAGCAAAAGTACTTATTAAACAAAATTTTATTGTCACATGATGGAAATGGATTTCCAAGAGGAAGGAAAATAAGGAAATTTGAAGAAATATTTAAAAATTTAATTCCAAAAATGCTAAAAAATGGATTTACGAATGAAGATATTTATCAAATTATGGTAAGAAACCCAAAAGAAGCTTTTTCTATTAAAATAAGAAGAAATAGCGATGTGTAACGATGATAATCCTACACAGATTCTAAAAAAAACCTTATTATGATAAACTATCCTTATTATTTTAGAAAATCAATTTTACTTATAAAAGTTTATGTACTGTTGCCATTTTTGGTTGTGTTATCTGGTCTTCATTCATGTACCCTTTCCCGGAATCTTGAGTTACAATCAGGCTTTACCATTTATGTAAATGACGCAACGTCTGTCCCAATAAAAAATTCCATTGATATACTGCAAAGAGACATCGAAAAAGTATTGGGCCAAAAAGCACATATTGTTACCAAAATCGATGACGTGGAAGGGCTTAAAAACGCACTTGTAATTGTTCATGGCGAAAGCCCTGACCTTGCCTTACCTAAATTAACGGGCTATGAGCGGCATAAATTATATCCCCATAGAGGGAACCTTGTTCTTCATGGGGCAGATTTGCGTGGCACACTCTATGCCATTTATACGTTTAGTGAACAGTTTCTAGGCGTGAAACCACTATGGTATTGGAGCTTTTTAGAACCGGCCAGAAAAGAAAGTATAAAAATTTCAGACTCTTTTGTTTTTGATTCGGGCGAGCCTTATGTAAAATTCAGGGCTTGGTTTCCCAATGATAGGGATATGATTTTACCCTGGCAAAAGGGATCTAAGGTTAAGAATGAGATTTGGATGGAAACTATGCTCAGACTCAAATTGAATACCATAGAACTGGACAATTCCACTAATTTTTCCAGCAGTAAAAAATACGCGGTAACTAATAATACAAAAATAATAAATCGATATGGGCTGAAGATAACCTTTCATCATACTTCGGCTTTAAATTCCCCTTACAATAAGTGGGACGATTACTGGGTAAAAATTAGGAAAATGAAAGCGCCAGAACTCCTCATAAAAAATGTATCCCAACTTGAAGACTACTGGAGATACAACGTGAAGTCTCTTGTGGATAATGGAATAAATCCCTTATGGACAATAACCTTTCGTGGAGCTCGGGATATCCCTTTTTGGTATTCTTTTAAAGATGCCCCTAAAAGCATGGAAGAAAGAGCTAAAATAATTAATGAAATGGTGGCTCGTCAAGTACAGATTTTAAAGGAAGAATCGGGCAATGAATATCCTGATGTGAGGATGATATTTTACGATGAATTATCTGATTTACTGGCCAAGGGCTTGTTGGTTCCTCCAAACGAAAAGAACCTAATCTGGAATTTTGTTGCCGCCAGACGCGACCACTTTCCCAATGAGGATATACGTGCTATCCCAATTTCAAAAACCACAAAATTGGGGTACTATATGAATCTTCAGTTTACTTCTACAGGTTCTCATTTGGTGCAAGCCGAAGGTCCTTGGAAAATGGAAAAAAATTACAGGTTCGTAGATTCCAAGAATGAGGAGCCCGTTTATTTCTCAGTAGTAAATGCAGGAAACATAAAAGAGCATTTACTCACCTTGTCCGCCAATGCGGATATGATGTGGAATTTTGACACGTATGATTCCGACCGATTCCTGAATAACTTCTGTTCCAATTATTATGGTGAAAAATATGCCAAGCCCATAGCCAATCTATACACGGATTTTTTCTATTCCTACTGGAGACAAAAAAAGAACGACCTACCTGAATTTGAGCGGCAATACAATTTTCATGATTTGAGGTACAAGCAGACCATTTTACAAATATCAGATAAGTTTTTTGAAGAAGTAGATATGAACCCCCTAGAGGACTATTCATGGGAACAACTGCCTAATCGAACGTTCAGGATCATACCCAAAGATTCGAATACGAAAAACCAAATTGAGGCTATATTAAAGGGAACCAACAAATCCTACAGGAATTTTAGAAGGGTTGCCTTGGCCGCAGACTCGACATATCAAGTATTAAATAATGCGAATAAGGTGTTTTTTAATGATAACTTCAGGAGTCCATCGTACTTTATGATGTATCTAAATGAAGCCCTCTATAACTATTGCCTTGCTTATACCACAAAACCTGTAATAGAAAAGGAAGGTTATTTAAAAAAGTCATTAAACGCAGCAAAGAATGCAAGAAAAAGTATTTACCAAACGGCCCATGGCAAGTTTGAAACATGGTACTCCGAAGAGCGAATTTTTGATATAGATGATATGATTAACAGGATAGACAAAACAATTAAGAAAACACATGCCTTAAAGTGACAAGGTGCTAAAATAGTGGAACTTTTAGAAAATATCACGATTAGTTGATTATGAAGGTTTTCTTAACGAAGCTGTTTCAGCTACCGATGAATTAATAAATTCAGGCGCATACTCAACATACAGTCCGTAATGGAGATGTAAATAGTTCATATCGAGAATTAAATGAATAGATATAAATTAATACTTATAAAAATTGCGAAGCGCTGGGTGAATTGCCCGACAACTTTTTTCACAAATTGTTGCAAATCGGACTTAATAAAATTTATATCGTTCGGGATGGATTGAAATTATTGAAGATTTCTTGAGATTGACAAAACTTATTGAAAGCGATTTGATTTAGTTTACTCAACCGCAGGGTGGAAAGCCTGAGAGAAAATACAGGAGTAAAGAAAATGAAACCGAATATACTGGTGAAAAGATTGAATTCAACTATTACCTTTCAGGTTTGGGAGGCGCTTTACTAAGACACTACTTTGATTTATTTCCATAAGATAAAATGACCTTCACCCAATTATATCTGCTTCTCGCGATTAATTCTCTTTAGAATAAGATTTAATTAACTTACAAAGTCTTTCAAAATTTAATCAAAGAAAGTGTGCCCTTGCTTTAAATCTTTTCTTGGTTTGTGTCCTTAATTGTTAGAACTCATATTATCTTTTTCCATACTAAATTCTATGAGTTTTATGCTATTTCATAGTGAGTTACGGATTATTAAGCTTTATGGAATAGTCAATCGAAAAGTTCTTTAGAATATTCTTATCCCTGATTTTATAATCAGTTACTTCAGTTTGATAATATTGTTGAGGTATTTCATAGGAAGCACACTTCTTATATTGGGATGAATGATTTCTGACTTTCCTCAAACATCCATTTTTGATAAGGAATTTGATGCGCTCAGAATAGTCTGGTTATATTAAGGCACATTCAATGCCGAGCAAGGTTAATTTTCCTTGACCTCATAAAGTAAAGGTCCACCTTTAATACCAACTTTTTTCTCACCGGTGCTTTTAAGGATATCCATCTGAAACATTTTCTTGCGGAAATTTCGTTTGTCCAACTTTACATTTAGAATATGTTCGTACAAATTTTGGAGTTCTGGCAAGGTAAATTTCTTGGGCAAGAGCTCCCCAACAACCAATCTGTCCCTTAAGTTGTTCTGAACAAACAAATAGGCGTCCCTTATCAATTGCCCATGATCAAAACCAAGTTTCTCCGGAAGCTGGTCCATATCAAACCATTGGATGCTTTGTACATTATCGTGTAAGGTCAAGGGATGGTTTTCAGGTTTTACCAGTGCGTAGTAACACACAGTTATCACCCTTTTTAATGGGTGTCGTTCTAGAGAACTGTATGTCTTAACCTGTTCAAAATGAATATCCCTAAAACCGGTTAGGGCAAAGAGTACCTTGGCTGCACAATCTTCAACGGTTTCACGGGTCTCCATTACTCCTCCAGGAATCATCCAGTGATTTTTAAAATCGCCAATGGACTTGTTCAAAAGAAGTACTTTGAGTTTATCATCCACATACCCAAACACAGCAATATCTGCCGTAATGGAGCACTCAAAAGAATCAGATCTAACCTGTATGTTTTGCAGATTTTCTTGCTTTGTCATAGATCAAGTACTAAAATAGAATTTTTGTTCTTAAAAAAAAATCCATATATTTATCTGTGTAAAAAATACACAGAACTAAATAGTTACCAATGAGAAACCCAAAATACCAAGATTTAAAAGGCAAAACCGTTGTCATAACAGGCGGGGGGGGGGTGCTTTGCAGTACCTTGGCAGAATCCTTTGCCGGGCAAGGAGCCAAAGTGGCCATTTTGGATCTCAAAAAAGAAGCAGCCAATCAGATTGCTCAAAAGATTGTTGAAAAAGGAGGTATCGCCCTTGGGGTTGGAGCCAATGTTTTGGAGAAAGATAGTTTGCAAGAGGCTCGATTTTTGGTAAACGAGAAATTTGGGACTTGTGATATTTTGGTCAACGGAGCCGGCGGAAACCATCCCACGGGAACCACAACTAAGACCCAATTTATTGAGGAAGACCTAAATGCAACAGAGGATTTAAGGACTTTTTTTAAGTTGGATCCAGAAGGAATTCAATTTGTGTTCAATCTTAACTTTATTGGTACCCTGCTGCCCACACAAGTTTTTACTTTGGATATGGTAGGAAAGGAAGGGTGTTCCATTTTGAATATTTCATCCATGAATGCATTCAGACCTTTGACCAAGATACCAGCTTATAGCGGTGCCAAAGCGGCCGTGAGCAATTTTACACAGTGGTTGGCGGTGCACTTTGCCCCTGTCGGCATTCGTATCAATGCTTTGGCGCCAGGGTTTTTTCTAACGGAACAAAACAGATCACTGCTTACAGATAAGAATGGTGATCATACACCAAGGGCACAGACCATTTTGGAGCACACCCCAATGAACCGGTTTGGGGAACCTGAGGATTTGGTAGGGACCACCCTTTGGCTGACAAGTAATCAATCAAAATTTGTAACCGGAATTACAGTTCCCATCGATGGCGGATTCAGCGCATATAGTGGAGTATAGAAAACAAATGAGTTATAACGGTAATAATCTAATATGGGGTTAGAACAAACTTGGAGATGGTACGGGCCTGATGACTCAGTTTCCCTCTCCGATATTAAGCAGGCAGGGGCAACTGGAGTGGTAACAGCGCTTCATCACATACCAAATGGTGAAGTTTGGCCCATAGATGAGATTTTGAAACGAAAAGAACAACTTGAAGAAGCTGGATTGACATGGTCAGTGGTTGAAAGTGTTCCTGTACATGAGGATATAAAGAGACGAGAAGGGGAATACATAAATTTTCTGGCAAATTATAGACAGAGCATCAAAAATCTTGGCGAATGTGGAATTGATACGATATGCTACAACTTCATGCCCGTATTGGACTGGACACGTACAGATTTGGCCTATAAAATGAAGGACGGGGCCTTAGGGTTGAATTTTAATGCTGTTGAATTTGCCGCATTTGAACTTTTTATCCTGAAACGACCAGATGTCAAGAATTTCTATAGCAATAATGATTTGGCCATGGCTAAATTTACTTATGATAGAATGGATGTAAAAGATCGGACTCGACTTACCCAAAACATCATTGCTGGTTTACCAGGGTCTGAAGAGGGCTATTCTCTTGAGGAGTTTCAATCTGCACTAGATACATATAACAAAATAACAGAACACGATTTACGTCAAAATCTATTTGAATTTATAAAGGCAGTTGTGCCAGTAGCTGAAAAAGCAGGGGTTTTAATGGCCATACATCCTGATGACCCCCCCTTCCCTATTCTTGGATTACCAAGAGTAGTCAGTACTGAAAGTGATGCACTGGAATTGTTAATGGCCTATGACAGCCCAAACAATGGACTATGTTTTTGTACGGGCTCTTTTGGGGTACGTGCCGATAATGATCTAGTTGGTATGGCAAAACGGTTGGCGGGCAGAATAAATTTCATCCATCTTAGAAGTACCAAAAGAGATGCGCTTGGAAATTTTCATGAAGCAGATCACCTTGACGGCGATGTAGACATGTATCGAGTAATGAAAGAATTACTTCAGGAACAGCAGAAAAGAGTGGAAGATAATTCAAAGAACCAACGTATGCCCATGCGTCCTGACCATGGACATCAAATGTTGGATGATTTAGATAAAAAAACAAATCCAGGGTATTCGGCAATTGGTCGTTTACGTGGCCTTGCGGAACTAAGGGGGTTGATGTACGGAATTGAAAAATCCTTGCTATAATGACATTTATAAAAGATAACTTTTTATTAGATACCCTTCAAGCCGAAGAGCTATACTTTGGTTATGCAAAGGATATGCCTATTATTGATTATCACAATCATTTGCCACCAGAACAAATTGCAAATAACTACCAATTTAAAAATCTAACAGAGGCTTGGTTATCAGGAGATCACTATAAGTGGAGGGCAATGCGCACTATGGGTGTTGATGAAAATTATATTACCGGAAATGCTTCTGATGAAGAGAAATTTCAGAAATGGGGAGAGACAGTTCCCTACACACTCAGAAACCCATTATACCATTGGACACACTTAGAATTGCAACGTTATTTTGGAATTAGCGACCTACTTACAGGCACTAATGCAAAACAGGTTTTTCAGAAAACAAAGGAACAGTTACAAGACAAAAGCCACAGTGCTATTGGGCTTTTACAACAATTTAATGTAAAAGTTGTCTGCACTACTGACGACCCTATCGATACCTTGGCACACCATCAAAAAGCAGCAAAAAATAGTGTCACACCAAAAATGTTACCCTCGTTTAGACCAGATAAGGTCTATGCTATTGAAGATAACAAAACCTATAGAACATATTTGGAGCGTTTGGGCGAGGTGTCAGGAATACAGATAACATCTTATCAAGATTTGATTGCTGCCATCAAGAAAAGGGTGGCTTATTTTCATAAAAATGGGGGACGACTCTCTGATCATGGCTTAGAACGGTTGTACTATTTTGAGATGAATGCTTTCGATATTGAAGTAATCTTCAAGAAAGTAGTGGAAGGCCAACCTTTGGAACCAGATGAAATACGGTATTTTAAGTTTGAAACCCTGTTTCACCTATGCCGTGAATACCATGCGCTGGGATGGGTGCAACAATTTCATTTGGGTGCGTTTCGCAATACAAATACTAGAAAAATGACCCAAATAGGGCCAGATACGGGGTTCGATTCCATAGGTGATTACCCTCAAGCTGTTGGTCTTGCCAAATTTTTAAACCTGTTGGATTTTACTGACCAACTTTCAAAGACCATCCTCTACAACATAAATCCATCTTACAATGAAGTCTTTGCCACCATGGTTGGCAATTTCAATGACGGGACTGTAAAGGGTAAAATACAATTTGGATCAGGATGGTGGTATATGGATCAATTAGATGGGATGGAAAGGCAATTGAATGCCTTATCAAATATGGGATTGCTCAGTTGCTTTGTCGGGATGCTTACAGATTCAAGGAGTTTACTATCCTTTCCAAGACATGAATATTTCAGAAGGTTGCTTTGCAACATTTTAGGGAATGACATAAAAAAAGGCTTGATACCAAACGACATCTCTTACGTAGGTGGTTTGGTACAGGATATTTGTTACAAAAATGCTAAAGCGTATTTTGATTTTTAATAGATAATAATATAAAATGCAAAAAGTAGTAACCTTTGGAGAGATAATGTTACGATTGTCTCCTCCTGGATATTTAAGATTTTCTCAGGCCAATAGTTTTGATGTTGTCTATGGCGGAGGCGAATCCAATGTAGCGGTTTCCTTGGCCAATTATGGCGTGCCTGTTGATTTTGTAACCAGACTTCCTAAAAATGACATAGGTAAATGTGCTCTAATGGAAATGCGCAAGAGAGGTATTGGCATGGACAAAATTATCTACGGTGGAAATCGTTTAGGAATCTATTTTTTGGAAACCGGAGCGGTAAGTAGGGGAAGTAAAGTAGTATATGACCGAGCATATTCTGCAATAGCTGAGATTGAAAAAGGAATGGTAGATTGGAAATCCGTTTTCAAAGATGTTGGGTGGTTTCATTGGACAGGTATTACACCTGCAATATCGCAAGGAGCGGCAGATGCCTGTCTTGAAGCATTGAAGATAGCAAGTGATATGGGTGTTACCATCTCTACAGATTTAAATTACAGAGCCAAGCTATGGAATTATGGAGGTGACCGTGAATCAATCATGACCGAATTGACCTCATATTGCGATATCATTCTAGGCAACGAAGAAGATGCAGAGAAACATTTCGATATCAAACCGGAAGGGCTGGATATTACAACACAGGGAGAACATGTTAAGGCAGAAGCCTTTTTGTCGGTGTGTACACAGATGATGGAAAAATTCCCGAAAGCAAAAAAAGTCATCACAACATTGAGAGGCTCCATATCAGCATCGCACAACACATGGGCAGGAGTTCTGTACAATGGAAAAATAATGTATAAATCCCCAGAATATCAGATAACAGATATTGTAGATAGAGTGGGTGGTGGCGATTCCTTTATGGGAGGCTTGATCTACGGCTTGCTAAAATATCCAGAGGATGACCAAAATGCTTTGGACTTTGCTGTAGCAGCATCCTGTCTAAAACATACTATAAAAGGTGATGCGAATTTAGTCACTGTGGCAGAGGTAGAAAAATTAATGGGTGGCGATGCTTCAGGGCGAGTCGCACGATAAATGATTTGAGTTAGTTTAGTTTTTTTAGTTGCACCGGACGACCCTTTTTAGGTCCGGTGCTTAAAAAAAGAAATAGGTATGGCGCAGTATTCGAGAATAGAAGTTTTTAATGCAATGAGCAAAACAGGAATGGTACCCTTGTTTTACCATCCTGATATAGTATTGGGAAAAAAGGTGCTAAAGGCTTGTTATGGGGGTGGAGCAAGATTGCTTGAGTTTACTGCTAGAGGTGATTTTGCTTTTGAAGTATTTTCAGAACTTAACAAATATGCAATCAAAGAACTCCCTGGAATGATAATGGGCGTGGGGTCTATTACAGATGCGGCAGCGGCAAGTATGTTCATGCAAATGGGAGCGAATTTTATAGTGACTCCATCATTGAGGGAAGATATTGCCATAGCATGCAATCGAAGAAAAGTATTGTGGTCCCCCGGTTGTGGTTCACTGGCTGAAATCAACAGAGCGGAAGAACTAGGTTGTGAATTGATTAAACTGTTCCCCGGTTCTACTTACGGTCCCGGCTTTGTAAAAGCGATTAAAGGTCCGCAACCCTGGACGAATATTATGCCGACTGGTGGTGTAAGCACTGAAAAAGCGAACCTAAAAGGCTGGTTTGATGCCGGAGTGACTTGTGTGGGAATGGGCTCAAAACTCATCTCGAGGGATGTTTTAGCAAAGAAAGATTTTGAAGGATTGCAAAAGAAAGTAGCCGATACTTTGCGATTAATTGAAACCATTAGAAAGTGAAAACGATAAAACACATACATACAGTTTCTTTATGGATTCTTATCCTTCTGATGATAGGGTGTAAAGGAGTTTCGGACGTAAAAACCATACGATTGGCGCATGGTTTGGATGTAAGTCATTCGGTACATAAAGCCATGGTGAAGATGGGTGAAGATTTGAAAGAAAACTCCAATGGAAAGCTCCAATTGGAAATTTATCCCAACCAACAGTTAGGTACTGAGCGTCAAATTCTTGAATTATTACAGATTGGCAGTTTAGACATGACCAAGGTATCCGTAGCCACTTTGGAAAATTTTGCGCCAAAGATTGGAATTCTTGGACTTCCTTATCTCTTTAAGGATAGGGAACACTTATTCAAGGTTTTGGATGGTGATATTGGTCAACAGCTTTTGGAAGATGCACAAAAATATTGGCTCAAAGGATTAGGGTTCTATGATGCAGGAAGCCGTAGTTTTTATACCAAAAAGAAGCCGGTGGAACATCCAAATGATTTAAAGGGCCAAAAAATACGGGTTATGGAGAGTGTGACGGCGATGGATATGGTTCGTAGTTTAGGTGGTTCCCCCACACCTATTTCGTGGGGAGAACTGTATACTTCATTGCAACAAGGTGTTGTGGATGGGGCAGAGAACAATCCTCCAAGTTTTTATTTATCAAGACATTATGAGGTTTGTAAGTATTACTCATTGAACGAACACACTTTTTCTCCAGATGTGCTGGTAGCTGGCACCAATTTCTGGGACAAATTATCCAAAGAAGAGCAGGAGTGGTTAAAAGAAGCAGTTGAAAACTCGATTGCTTATCAAAGAGTACTTTGGGCAGATGCTGAAGCGGAAGCGCTGAGAAAAGTGCAAAAAGCAGGTGTGGAGATTATCAGACCTAATAAAGAACCTTTTTCTAAACTGTCAGAGAGTTTATATGATAACTATAAGGAAAACAAAGAATTGTATACTTTAATACAGGAGATAAAACGAATCGAACAATAATGGAAATTCGAAAAAAAGTAGATAACATACTCTCAAAAGTGTTGGTGGCCATCATGGCTGTTATGGTAATTAATGTGCTGTATCAGGTCTTTAGCCGATATGTTTTGGGGAATCCAAGTTCGTTTACCGATGAGCTTGCTCGCTACTTAATGATATGGTTGGGTATTTTAGGCGCGGCCTATGTATCAGGTCGCAATATGCATGTGTCCATCAATGTGTTACCTTCAAAATTTGATGAGAAAACACAAAAGAAATTGAAGCAGTTGGTAAGTCTATTGATTGTTCTGTTCTGCATTTTTGCGTTGGTCATAGGTGGTATCCGGTTGGTGTATATGACTTATGTGCTGGAGCAATATTCGCCAGCTTTGAGATTGCCTTTGGCAGTGGTCTATTTGGTCATTCCAATTAGTGGCTTGCTCATTATTTTTTATAAAACATCTGATATGTTAAAAAGCTAAATTTATGGATTATGTGCCAATACTTGTTTTGATCTTGAGCTTTATCACCCTTTTGGCGATAGGCACACCCGTGGCATGGAGTATAGCAATATCTTCATTGTTAACCATTTTGGTGAGCATAGAATCTATACCTGCTTTTACGACCATATCTCAGCGAATGTCCACCGGAATGGACAGTTTTGCGCTCTTGGCAATTCCATTTTTCATACTCTCGGGAGAATTGATGAACAAGGGAGGCATCGCGCATAGACTAATTGCCTTTGCGAAGACCTTGGTAGGTGCATTACCTGGCGGATTGGCACTTATCAATGTCATTGCTGCCATGTTAATGGGAGCGATAGCAGGTTCAGCAATGGCATCGGCATCAGCCATGGGAAGCATTCTAGGTCCAGAGATGGAAAAAGAAGGCTACGACCGTGAGTTTGGTGCTGCCGTGAATATTACTTCGGCAACAACTGGTTTGATTATTCCGCCAAGTAATATTTTAATTGTTTACTCTTTGGCAAGTGGAGGAGCTTCTATAGCGGCCTTGTTCATTGCTGGATATATTCCGGGAATATTGACTGGGCTTTTCTTGATGATAATTGCTTCCATTTGGGCAAAGAAGAAAGGCTACAAAGTAGGACAGCAAAGCAAATTAAAAGACGTGTTCAGAACCTTTATTGATGCTGTACCTAGTCTGTTTCTTCTAGTGCTTGTCATTGGCGGTATCGTAGCAGGCATATTTACCGCTACCGAAGCATCCGCCATAGCGGTATTGTACAGTCTTGTTTTAGGAATTATCTATAAGGAAATTTCTAGGGATAAGCTCCCCAAGATATTTTTGAACTCGTCCGTTACTACAGCTATTGTAATGCTATTAATAGGCGCATCCATGAGTATGTCATGGGTATTGTCGTATGAGAATATCCCTCAAGAAATTAGTTCAGGTTTATTAAGTATTACTGATAACAAGATTATGATTTTGCTTATCATCAACTTGATTCTTTTGTTCGTCGGAATTTTTATGGATATGACACCCGCAGTACTGATTTTCACGCCTATTTTTTTACCAGTAGTAACAAAATTAGGGTTAGATCCGGTACACTTCGGAATCATCATGATATTGAATCTTTGTATTGGGCTGTGTACCCCACCCGTGGGCTCTGTACTCTTTGTAGGTGTCGGTGTGGCGAAAACCACCATAGAAAAAGTGGTGCGGCCTTTGTTGCCAATGTTTGTGGCTATGATTTTAGTGCTGTTTCTAATTACCTATTTCCCGCAATTGAGCTTATGGCTTCCAAGTCTTTTTGATTTGTAAAATGATAAACTAAATGAGAACAAAAACAATAAAATAATGAATAGATTGATAAACATTAGGCTAGTATTGGCTTATTCGATTGTCTTGGCAACTTTTAGTTGTTCAGAGACAAAAAAAGACAATACCCCATGGGGGAGTCTATTTGATGGAGAAACATTGAACGGATGGACACAAAAAGGAGGGGAGGCTAAATATACAGTTAGTGACGGTGTTATTGTTGGCGCTACAGTTCACGATACCCCTAATTCCTTTATGACTTCAGATAAGATGTATGGTGATTTTATTTTGGAACTGGAATATATGGTAGATTCTTCCATGAATTCAGGTATACAGATTCGCAGCAACAGTTTTCATTATTATCAAGATGGTAGGGTTCATGGTTACCAAGTAGAAATAGACCCTTCGGACAGAGCATGGAGTGCAGGTATTTATGACGAGGCTAGACGAGGCTGGCTTAATACTTTGGAAAACAACCCTTCAGCACAAAAGGCATTTAAACAAGGTGATTGGAACCATTACCGAATAGAGGCTATAGGAGATACTATTAAAACATGGATTAACGAAGTGCCCGCAGCTCATTTAATTGATGATAAGACAGCAAGCGGTTTTATTGCCCTGCAGGTACATAGTATTGGAAAAGATAACAAAGAAGGAACTGAGATTCAATGGAAAAATATTAAGATCCTTACAGATAGTTTATCAAAATATTCCAAGACATCTCCTTTAACTCCCGTAGTTACCAAAAACCAACTCACAATTAAGGAGAAAGAAGAAGGTTGGGAACTGTTATGGAACGGTAAAACCAGTGAAGGTTGGAGAGGAGCAAGATTAGATGATTTTCCAAAACAAGGTTGGGAAATGGAGAATGGAGTGCTTACGGTTTTGTCATCCAATGGCGAAGAATCTGCAGCAGGAGGCGATATTGTTACTACTGATTTGTATGGCGATTTTGAATTGAAGGTAGATTTTAAATTGACAGAGGGAGCCAATAGTGGTATAAAATACTATGTAGATACAGATTTAAATAAAGGGCCAGGCTCTTCTATTGGTTTGGAATATCAAATCTTAGACGATGCACGGCATCCCGATGCTAAATTAGGAAACCATGAAGGCAGCCGCACTTTGTCTTCTCTTTATGATTTAATAGCTGCGGATATTAATAAACCTGCAAACCCAATTGGTAAATGGAATACGGCGCACATCATATCAAAAAACAACCATGTGGAACATTGGCTGAATGGGGCAAAAGTATTGGAATATGAACGAAAAAATGATGTGTACCGCAAACTAGTCTCCGAAAGTAAATATGCAAAATGGCCCAAATTTGGAGAAGCCGATAAAGGTCATATCTTACTTCAAGACCATGGAGACAGAGTTTCATTTAAGAATGTTAAAATTAAACCCGCCAAAAAAGGATAAGTCATGACTACAAGAAGGGATTTTATTAAAAAAACTACTACGGGAACGGCAGCCGTAACTTTGGGTGGACTCGTTTTACCTCAAATGGGAATTGCCAATGTATTAGGGGCAAATGACCAAGTGAATTGCGCTGTAATAGGTGTTCGCGGCAGAGCAAAAGCCCATGTAAAAGCTATAAATGCCTATCCCAATGCCAAAATCATTTATAACTGCGATGTTGATGATCTTATTATTGAGGCCCATAATACTTGGTGTCAAAATAGTATTGGATATGTGCCCAAAGTAGAGAAGGACTTTCGTAAAATATTGGAAGATAAAGATGTAGATGCAGTTTTTATCGCTACGCCAGAACACTGGCATGCTCCCATGGCTATTATGGCAATGCAAGCTGGTAAGCATGTTTATGTAGAAAAACCCTGTAGTCACAATCCACACGAAAATGATTTATTAGTAGCTGCCCAGAAGAAGTACAACAAAAAAGTGCAAATGGGGAATCAACAACGATCAGCCCAAACAAGTAGATTGGCTGTTAAGGAAATCAAAGAAGGAATCATTGGGGATGTTTACAAAGGAGAGGCCTATTATTCAAATAATAGAGGTTCTATTGGCCGAGGTAAAAAAACAGATATACCGAATACATTAGACTGGGATCTTTGGCAAGGTCCAGCACCTAGAGAAGCGTACCGAGATAACATTCATCCTTATAATTGGCATTGGTTCCGTAATTGGGGTACTGGTGAAGTACATAATAATGGCACACATGAAATAGATGTTTGCCGTTGGGCACTGGGTGTTGACCTTCCAAAAACCGTTACATCTTTTGGAGGAAAATACACGTATGATGATGATTGGGAATTTGTTGACAACCAACAGCTTACATTTGGCTTTAATGATAATAAATTCATTACTTGGAATGGTCATAGCCGTGGTATTATGAAGCCTGAACGCCCTGGACGTGGAGCAACCATTTATGGTAGTAAGGGTATAATAGAATTGAGCCGTAATTTTTACAAGCTTTATGATTTACAAGGCAACCTTATAAAATCTGAATTAGAAGAGTCAGTTAGTGCCACTCTTGATACCCAAGGGATAGGTGGTTTAGATGTATCCCATGTGGCCAACTTTCTTGATGCCATCCGAACAGATATAGAACTGCACTCCCCGATTGCTGATGCTAGTATTTCTACTATGCTATGTCATTTAGGAAATATGGCTCAAGATGCTGGTGAAACTTTGAAAATAGATACGGCTACAGGAAAAGCATTGAATAGTGAAAAAGCTATGCAAAACTGGAAACGAGAGTATGAAAAAGACTGGGAACCCAAACTATAGAGTATCGTGAAACGAAGGGAATTTGCTATAAAAAGTGCTTTGACAACTGCTTTTGCTTATTCGGGTTCTGCATATGCTTTATTCGACCCAGGAAAAGCTAATGATACCATTAACATAGGTGTAATAGAGGTACAGGAGATCGTGGGTCTAGACTCATAAATGTAATTCAGGAAATCAATCGATAGTAATTGTCAATTAGTGCTTCTGATAAAATTTTCACTTTAGCATCGTTTATATTTTTGAAGTTGATTTTTTGGGTAGTCATTTATTTCTTTAACAGGTTTCGGACATCACTATCATCTAGAAATCCATTATCCCTTAAATTACCTAAAATAGCGCTGTATTCTTCCGACTTGAAACCATCTACTAACATATTCTTTATTTATACTTTCAATTGAGCAATTGAATATAAAAAGAAAATATCAGGCACATAATACGAACATTTATTGGGACACTTTGCTACATGGTTCAATAGCATTAAGATTGAAATCAATTCTACCGTTAATTGAACTTATATTCAAAAGTTCCGATTTGAAAAGAGTTTGATTCTTTAGGTTCAAATCCTGGTTCCCCGAGAACCTATTTGTACTAGACCCAACAAAGTCGGCGTTTAGCAAAATACGTAACCGTTTTCGTCACGTTCATCCTGTTATTTAGACTGATTTGTACTGATTTATATTTTGCTCCTAAAACGAAAATCCCTGATAATCAATTGATTATCAGGGATTAAATGTTAATAAAATGTTAAAGTCGGGATGACAGGATTTGAACCTGCGACCCCACGCCCCCCAGGCGTGTGCGCTACCGGGCTGCGCTACATCCCGAAAATGGATTGCAAAAATATAAATTTTAATGATATTAGAGCTTGAAGTTTTACAAATTCAAAAACAATAATTAAACAGGTGATTTTTTAAGTTTCAGACAAGAACTCTCTAATTTCAATACAAAATGCCTCTCTTGCTTCTGCCGAATCATTTGTAGGGTTCAATAAAAAATAACCCAGAGTTTGATTTTGGCAAAACTCATCTAGGTTCTTTCCCTTCCAAAGGTGATAACTCATCAATAAAGTATTGTAATCTATTTTGTATGGTTTATCCACCTCGCTATAGGCGTTTAGGTAAAGATTTAATTGAAGTATTGAATAGTCAAAATTTCCGGATTCGTAGGTTATAAAAGAGGGAACAGGCGTAGATTTGTTTTTATCCATTAATTAGCACGTTTAAGAATTTGCCGACTAGATTTCCAGAAACTGTATACAGGTAATGGAACCAGTAATACCATTAAAATGTTGGCTTTATATTTCTTTAAATGAACTATTGTTTCTTTAGGTGAATTGAATCTATTGGTTAAATCGTACAAATTCAAATAATAAAACTACAGTACAAACGTAAATATACTCAAAAACGATTACAATAACTTACCTGTAAAGTGTAAAATGCCCTACATACTGTTGCTTGTCCTTATCATTTGCATTGACCACATACCAGTAGTCTCCTGTTGGCAACTCACTACCTTCATAAGTACCGTCCCACCCTTTTACTTGATCTAATATAGCTACTACGCGTCCATATCGATCATAGATTTTGACTTCCAAATTTGGAAAGAAACTACTATTACCAAGTCTCCAATAATCATTTAGATTATCTCCATCCGGAGTGAAGAAATTTGGAATTTCCGGCATTCCGTCAAAATCAAATGGCATTACTAAATTCGCAACACATCCGTTTTGGTCTCTCACCATTATGGTGATATTGGCATCTTGATTAATTGTAAAGACATTTAACTCTCCAAACGATTCTCCTTGGAAGAAATATTCATATCCGCCAAATCCGCCGGTTGCAATTGCTTTGACTTCATTAGGTCCAATTTTTTCTGCCTCTAGAATCAATGGCTCGTATTCATCTATTTCAAACTCTACAAAGGTTACACAACCATTTTGGTGATAAATGTAAACTGTATGTTCACCTGGTGGAAGATCTCCAAACACTCTTTGATCATTTGCCAATTGAATATCATCTACATCCAATGAAAACAGTAGGTTTGGCAATAATGAACTATCTGTAATGGAAACAGTCGCTGTACTATTTGGAAAAATACCATCACAACCATATTGAACTATTGGTTCTGCCATGAGTTCAATACCTATTCCTATTTCAGCAACAATGTTAGTCTGGCAACCATTGGAATCCCTAATAAAAATCACATAGGTTTCACCTCCTTGAAGTCCGTCAAAAAACATGGCGTTATTTTCAACAAAATCAGCATCGTCTGCAGAATTCACACTGGTGTAATAAGGAGCGGTACCTCCTGTTACATTTAAAGTTAATGTACCATCCTCGTCCCCCAAACATATTTCTGGAGTGGTAGAAGCTATACCTGCCAACAATTCCATAGGCTGGGTTATTTCTACAGTTCTTGTTATGGTACAACCTAAATCATCTTGAATAATTACATCATAGGTTCTTGGTGATAAATCATTAAATGTTTTTCTATTTGGATTGACCGGGTCATCCCCTTCAAAGAATTCACTTAATGTATCAGATATTGAATATCTAATTGCACCTGTACCACCACTGGCCTCAATAATAATTTGTCCGTTCGTATCACCATGGCATATTACAGGAACTGCTTCTAAGTAATCCAACACTAGAGGTGGTTTTGGCTCAATAACAATTGGTGTGGATATTGCTTCACAACCACCACTTTGCGCATATACATAATAAGTGCCAGGATCTAGGTTTCTGAATATTCCCGAACTCTGCGCTGGTCTTACTGTATTAGCCACAGTTGGATTGGGTGGAGTGTTTGAATTTAATAGTGTATACATATAACTACCTATTCCTCCAAAAGCTTCAGAACGTATGATTCCTGTTGCCTCACCTGCACAATTGATGGTTGCATTTGTTAAGTCTAAAGCAATTACCAAAGGTGCTGCTGGATCTAAGGAAATCTGATTGGAGCTTTCAAATGGACATCCGTTGGAGTTTTGAACTTCATATTGGAATGGTCCCGGATCAATTGTAATATCAGCTGTTATTTCTATGCTGGTCAAACCAACTCCAAATGGTGTGAATGGGTCTGCTGTCCCAGATCTACGATAAAAATAATCTACGCCAACTTCTGGGTTTGTTACGGTCAGTTCCATTCTCCCTAAATCCCCACAACCTGGTGGTTGAAGTTCAACCAATTCAGCAATAACAATTTCAGGATCTTGAACCGTAATCGGAACAGTTGTAAAGCTGCAGTTCCAACCATCAAAAATGGTGATGGTATATTCACCCGCAGACAAATTAGCGAAAGTCGGAGTTATCTGAAGTCCACTATTTGTGCCATCTGTAATCCTATTTAATTGATACAGGTAATTACCTGGGCCCTGTCCTCCTAAAACGTTATACGTTTCTATAACGCCGTTATTGTCATTATTACACGCCAATGGGGTTACTATCTGAATATCTGCAGTAATAGGTGTTGGTGGTGGAAGATTAATCATAGTGCTTTCTTCACAACCTCTATAATCCCTAATATTTACAGTGTAGTTCCCTGTAGATAAATTCTGAAATATTGGATTTGTATTTGGGTAATCCACTAATATTGTACTACCGTCAGGAGCTATTAACTGATACTCATAGGTTCCCCAACCACCATCTCCAGTAGCGGTAATTTCTCCAAACCCTGGAACGTTACATGTAACCTCTGAAGTTTGTGCCGCTACAACTGATAATGCTCTATCCGGAGATCTTACCGTAACAACGTTACTTACTACATCACAAAAAGGAGTATCCAAAGCTTCTACATATACAATAAGATTACCTGCCGGTAGCCCTGTAATAATTTCTGGACTATTAATTGGCGCATTGGTATCAAAGCTTCCTGTTACACCTGTTGAAGTTTCAATACCCGAGTTATCTCTTGAGAAAACCTCATAATTGTATGCTCCACTATAATTATTGATTTCCAAACTTATTTCTCCATCATTGCCATTAAAACAAGTTACGGGCCTTACCTCAGCAATTACAGCTTCAATGTTGTTATACTCTGGCATATTGACTGTAGCTGTCAAATATGAACAACCACCGTTGCCAACATCAGTGACTGCAAAAATGTAATCACCGGGTGTTGAAATAGGCCAAACCACTTGATCTGTACCAGAAGAACTTCTAGCTGGTTCTGAGCCTAAAGGCAAAATTTCCACTTCATAATTTCCTGCACCTTCATTAACAATAATGGTAATAGATCCAGGACTTGCTCCGCCACCTGAAGCATCACAAGTAATTTGACTTACACTATAACTGAACGTGATATCGGTAGGTGTGTTAATATTCACATTGGACATCTCTTCACAACCATTCTGATCTCTGGCGGTAAGAATTATGCTCTGATTTGCTCCATTGTCAATAACTTCAAAAGTATTGCTTGTTTGGAAGTTGGTACCATCAAATTGTGGGGTACCGTCATTCATACTATACGTATATGGGCCAGTTCCGGTAGCTGCACCTGAACCATCTCCATTCGTGTCAGTAAAAATAGTAATCGTAGCAGTACTAAACTGGTTACTGGAAGGGTTACAACTAAACTCTGTATTGATGGCATTTACTAGCAAGAGTGATGGCTCATCAATTAAAACATTACCAGAACGATCTGCACAACCTCTATCTGAAACCACTTCTACTTGATACGTATTTGGGGTTAGATTATCGAATACTGGAGATGGTTGAGGCCCTGCCATAACAGTTGCACTGGCACCATCATATAGAATATAACTTAATGGGGTATCTGTATCACTTCCAGGTTGAAGTTCCACCACAATAGTACCGTTATCTGCACCATTACAAGTAATGTCTGTACTTGGTGTTGCCGTGATAACGGGCGTATTAACTGTGGATACATTTACAACCGCTTCATCTGAACATAATGGCGCTGTATTGGAACTTAAATCCGTAACTAAAATGTTATAATCTCCTGGCAATACGCCGGTGAATGTATTTGAGCCTTGAGCAGGTCCTATATTGGCCAATGTCCCAGCATCTCGCAATTGATATTCAAAATTACCACTACCTCCAGTAGTGTTTACCGTTATTTCACCATCACCTGCATTACAGGTTGGGAAAGAGGTGGCATCAGCAGTAATAGCAAAGAAATCAAAAACTTCTGCGGTTATGGTATCTGTACATCCATTCCCATCTCGTATTGTAATCACATAACTTCCTGGATTTGGAACTACAAAGTTGACACTGCTTTGGAAACCACTACCAATATCATACATGAAAGTTTCTTCCGGTAGACCTGAACCTGTTGATATAGGGGCGGTTACATCAATTAGGTATCCACTTGTCGCAGTACATTGATTGGTAACATCTATTGCAGGCGCCGGAATTCCTGCTTCTTGCGTTATTGTAGCCGTAGTCAGGGCAGTACATCCGTTAGCGTCCCTAACATAAAAATCATAATCTGAAGGATAAGGTCCTGGTATTTCAAATGTAGTGTCCGCAACAAAGACCGTAGGTGCAGGATCGCCATTTGGAACATAAGCATATTCAAACGGTGCGGTTCCACCAAATCCTCTTACCGTAATAAGAGCTCCCGTATTACAAGTAGCCTCAACATTATTGTCAATAACAATGGAAGGCGAGCTAAATCCAATAAAAACAAGTGTACTCGCACTACACCCTGAATCGGTATCCGTAACTATGATTTGATAGTTGCCAGGCGCTAACCCTGTAAACGTATCATTGAACGGGATAGGCTCGTTAGTATAAGAATCAGGCCCTGCCTCTATAGCTCCAGTATCTGTATTTTGAAGGGTTACCGTAAAATTTCCTGGATTTGCAGGAATTCCTGAAACTTCATAATCAATTCCACCACTTCCTGCGACATTACAAGAAGCTGTAGTTGATGTAGCGGTGACAGTTACAGGACTCGGTGCTGTCAAGAAATCTATCTCTTCAATATAAGTACAGCCATTTGCATCCATGACTTCGACAAAGTAAGTCACATTTGGGACCACGAGACCAGTAACATCAAAAATATCGTTATTTACACCCGTACCCAACTGAAATATTGGGTCACCCACCAGTCTAAATTCGTAAGGTGCTGTACCTCCACTGGCTTGAACCCTGTATGGAAACAAAGTATCTGAACATAGTGCAGGTGGTGTATCCAAAGGAGTTAAATCCAATGTATTTTGGTCAATAACAATATCATCTCTATCCTCACATCCTTGAGCATCTGTAGTTACTACAGTGTAATTACCAACAGGTAGATTTGGAAAGTTAGCGATAGTACTGGCGGTACCCATTGAAGAAGCTACCAATGTTCCGTTCACGTCCAATAGAACATAATCAAACGGTGCAACCCCATTAGATAGAGAGGTAGCAATAGAACCTACAATAGGTCCAGATGAACATACTGCAGGGCTCGGGGTTGATGCAGCATTAAGTGCAGCGCTTGCTGCAATAGTGACATTATAAGCCGGACTTACACAACCTCTACTATCTCTAACCATAAATCCTCCGTGATTTCCGGGACCATAACCAGAGAAAATATTTTGGGAACTAAAAGTCGCTCCGTTATCATTACTATACTCATATGGTGGAACTCCTTGAGAAGTATCAGCTATCACTTCAACAATTCCGCTAGTTGCATCACCACATTGTGTATCAGTTCCAACCACTGAGCCTGCTATGGTTTCAGGAGGTGTTATGGTTACAATATTTGATTCTGTGGTACACCCTTGACTATCCGTAATTAAAAATTGATATGTTGTATCCGAAATAATTGAACCATCGTTAGGTATGCTATATACAAAGGAATTTCCTGTAATGTTGTTGTTATCTGATGAATAGCCTCCGCCATTAATCTGCACCTCGTAAATATCATAGTTTCCACCAGAAGTATATCCGTTACTGATATTCACTTGAATTTGTGCAGGAGGACCAGCACAATCCAATTCTTGGATGGTTGTCGCCAGCGCAGTTACTTGTGGTTCAATAGTTGCCGTAACAGTATCTCTACAATCATTTGCATCCACCACTTCTATACTATAGTTTCCTGGAGTAAGTCCAGAAAAACTATTACTTGCACCCAAGGCACCACCATTGATTCTATATTGATACGGTGCAGCACCTAAGGTAGCATTGACTACCAAGGTCGCGGCTGTAAAATTATCATAGCAAAAGTCTGAAGCTCCAACATCCAATGTCAATGTTGGGGCTTGCAAAATGGTTAATGTAAAACTATCTGTTACGGTACAACCGTTAGCATCCGTTACACTTACTTGATATAGTCCATCTTGAGAAAGATTAGAGAAAACACTTCCATTTTTCGGCCCTCTAGTGGAGCTATCCGGTTGTGTTAATGTATATCTATTACCTCCCCAACCTCCGACAGTATTTATTCTAACAGCACCAATATTTCCATTTTGACAACTCATATCGGTCACGTCCAATCCAGAAATGGCAAAAGCTATTGAAGGCTCTTCAATCACAAGAGTAGAAGTGTCCGTACAATTGGTATCTTCATCTGTAACTGAAATTAGATAGCTTCCTGCGGCCAATCCTGTTAGTGGTATAATACCACTGTTTTGGCCCGTAATTAATGTTCCTCCATCTATATCGTAACTATAGGTAGTATTAAAGCCATCTACTAAAAAACGACCTTCTCCATCGGAATCACCAACACAGGTAACAACTCTTGTTTGTTGCGCTTGAACACCAATTGAACTGATATCCGTGATAGCATAGTTTTCATCATACGAGCATCCTTCATTATCAGTTACCCTAAAAGTATATGTTCCTAATCCTAAACCTCCAAATGTGCTTGTTGTTCCATTATTGACTGCACTAGCAGCTGGGGCTATAATTTCATAATTGTATGGTCCCGTTCCACCTGTAATCACAAGCCCTACGGTAGCTGTTGTTGTGATACAATCCAAACTAGAGATAGTAAACGCTATATCAGTTGGTTTGTCAAGCGTATTAAAAACGATATCTGGTAATGGCTGAACACACCCATTTGCATCTCTAACCAAAGGAGTATAGCTTCCTACTCCCAGGTTTGAGAAAACTGGATTTGTGCCAAATCCAGCTCCAACACTATATTCATAGGGAGCTGTTCCTCCTGAAACTCCAGAAATAGTAATCTGACCTCCGTTTTCATTTGTACAAGTAGGTACTGAATCTGGGGTTGCAGTTGCGCTGATATTTGACGGTGTCCCTATGGTTCCAACAATTGGGGTTGTAGTACAAGTAAAAGAGTCTTGTTCATATCGTAAAACAATATCATAAGTACCTGGAGCCAAATTGGAAAACACATTACTTGTTTGATAGCTAGTACCATTATCGTTACTATATTCTATCTCATATCCAAATCCGCTGGTGACATTTACGGTAATTCTACCATTGTTGGATCCCCCGCAATTGGCATCTTCTTCAGTAATATTAAAAATTGGTGGTGGAATATCTGGAACGTTTACAGAAGCAGTTCTTTGGCAACCATTGGCATCTTCTACCAAAATAGCATAGGTTGCGGCAGTTGTTACTGTAAATGATGTGGTGCTCGTATAGGTTGAACCAAATGCCCCGCCGTCTACACTGAAACGATAGGGTGCCGTACCTCCTGTAGTCGTTAAATCCACATCAACAGAAGCAGCTCCACAACCAAAACTGGCAGAAGCTGTGGCCACAACATCCAAAGGACTTATTCCATTTCCAATTTCAATGGTAGCACCACCCGTATCTGTAGTTATGGTTTCTGAGCAATCATTGGTATCTACTCTAATACTATATACTCCTGGGCTTACATTGGCAAACGTATAGGCGTCCAATCCATTTGGACCAAAGGTATCTACGGTTACTCCATTTTTTATCAAACGATACGTATAAAAACCTGGAACTCCAGAAACTTGAACATCTATACTACCCAACTCGCTACTACATAAAATATCATTAGCAGTTACATCTACAGTGATATCCAAATTTTGAATATTAACAGTATTCGAAGGGAACAAACACGCACTTGCAGAAACATTTTTTAAACGCACCCAAACCATATAGTTACCTGGAGTGGTAACATCAAAAAATGGGTCGTCTTGGTACGGTCCTCCAGAATTATTTAAACTATACTCGTAACCAGCAGGTACATTGGTTACCTCTACCCTACCTGGATTTCCACATATAATATCTTCTTTGATCAGCTGTGGATTTAATGGGTTTAAAGTAGACTTAAAATAAAAGAACTGACCAGAATCAACCCGCACCCTAAATTCACCAGCGGAATCAAGGCTATAAGTAGCTCCAGTCCCTACAGTATTCCAGGTACATGCACCATTAATAGTTGGACAATCATCTACTACCGTTGGAGCACAGGTATTTGGATCTAATTTCTGCCATTCATAGCTGCTACCAGATTGGCTTAATGTCAATGTTCTAATATCACTGGTACCGCATAGGAAGAATTTTGCCAAGGTACTACCATCGTTAGGACAGACCACTTCTTCATTAGTCCCTTGGATAATGGTCATGAACATGCTGCTACTAGCAGAAAGAAATACATCTGCTTTAGCTGCTGAATCATCAATTTTGGAAACCGACGAAGTCTTTTCAGTACTTGGTTCTGAAACGGCAGATACTATTTTGGTTAGTATCGTTTTGACCTCTGTTTTCGCTAGGACCGTGGAACAAAATATTGATATAAATACCAACAACACGGCATATAGCAAATGCCTTGTTTTTTGAGGAAGCATAGGTTAAGTCTTGTTATGGTAGAATACTTCGGATTTGGGACCTTATATTCTATGATTGTAATTATCTAAACTTATATATTTCTTTTATCTTTCGACTATAAAAAGCCGTAGTTCGTCTATAAATTCTTTTATTTCAACGTTAAATTATGAAAAAAAGTGCGATCCTTCCTTATTTTTTCGTTGTAATGCTCACTTCATCTTGTGCTCAAAAATCTGATAAGAGCATAAATCTTCCCAAACATGTTGATTTTACTGCTGAACTCGTAGTTTCGGGTATTCAAAACCCCTGGGGTATGGTATTTCTTCCAAATGGGGGTATTTTAATAACAGAAAAGGCAGGAAAACTTCTTCTTTATAAAAGCGGAAAAACGACGGAAATAGACAATGTTCCTAAAGTATATTTACGGGGGCAAGGAGGGCTTTTAGATATTGAATTACATCCCGATTATGAAGAAAATGGATGGCTTTACCTATCCTACGCTTCCTCAAATGGCAGTAGTAAGGGAGGAAATACGACAATAATGCGGGCCAAGCTATCTGAAAACTCGCTTATTGAAAAGCAATTACTCTACAAAGCGGAACCAAATACAACAAAAGGCCAGCATTTTGGCTCTCGATTAGAATTTGATGATGATGGATTCCTATACTTTTCTGTTGGCGACAGAGGCAATAGAGACGTAAATCCTCAAGATATTACCAAAGATGGAGGAAAAATATATAGAATCCATGATGATGGACGAATTCCCAAAGACAATCCTTTTGTAAGTCAATCGGGTGCTAAAACTGCAGTATACAGTTATGGTCACCGAAATCCTCAAGGTCTAGTAAAACATTATGAAACTGGGCAATTATGGGAACATGAGCATGGACCTAGAGGGGGTGATGAAATAAATATTGTACAAAAAGGAAAAAACTATGGATGGCCTATAATCACTTATGGAATCAATTACAGTGGTACAAAAATTACCGATAAAACCTCAAAAACCGGTATGGATCAACCCATTTATCAATGGACACCTTCCATTGCTCCTTGCGGAATGACTTTTGTCACTTCTGAAAAATATCCAAATTGGAAAGGAAATCTGCTTGTGGGTTCCTTAGCTTTTCAATATTTAGAACGATTAGTTATTGAAAACAACAAAGTAGTGTACCGTGAAAAATTATTAGATGGCATGGGACGACTTAGAAGTGTTCGCCAAGCACCAGATGGTTTTATTTATGTGGGAATTGAAGGAAAAGGAATTTATAGATTGATGCCCAAAAAGTAGTCAAGCATACGAAGAACTACTTCATTTCTTCTATTGCACGTTTTACAGAACCATATTTTTTAAGCGCTTTCTCTGCGTCGTTGTAGTCCAATCCAAGTTCTTCCACCAAATATCGTGTGCCGCGATCTACCAACTTGGTATTGCTCAATTGCATATTGACCATCTTGTTTCCTTTGACCCTTCCAATCTTCACCATTAAGGCAGTAGAAATCATGTTTAAAACAAGTTTTTGACTAGTACCACTTTTCATACGAGTACTTCCAGTAACAAATTCGGGACCTACTTCAATTTCTATAGGGATATCTGATTCCATAGCTAAGGGGGAACCTGGGTTATTGGTGATACCCGCAGTTAGTAGTCCATTTTCCTTGGCGTCCCTTATTCCACCCAACACATATGGCGTAGTTCCGGATGCAGCAATACCAATTACAACATCTTTTTCATTTACATCAAACTGATTTAGATCTTTCCATGCTTGGAGGGTACTGTCCTCAGCAAACTCTACCGCCTTTCTTATGGCTGCATCACCACCTGCAATTAAACCAATTACCCTATTATATGGCATACCATAGGTTGGTGGTATTTCAGAAGCATCTAAAATTCCCAGACGACCACTCGTTCCTGCACCAATGTAAAACAGTCGTCCTCCTTTTAGAAAACGTTCAGCTACTAAATCCACAAGTTTTGTTATTTGCGGAATGACCAGTGCAACGGATTCTGCTATTTTTTTGTCTTCTTTATTGATGCTTTCTAGAATGGTACTGGTGTCCATTTGCTCCAAATTGTCATAATTTGAAGGATTCTCTGTAATTTTCTTATAATTCATATCCATTACAAAAGATGAATCTCTTGGTTTCTAAAGAGGTTTAAAAGGTTGTTGTTAGGATCCAATTCCGTTATCATCGTATTGATCGCATTAATATCGCAAGTTTTATATCGGTGTTGGGAATTTAATTTTTCGGATATCGACAAAAGTACAGTTTTTTTGGAAGCCTTGATTACTGCCTTTTTAACTTGCACAATATCCCAATCAAATTCAGTGAGCCCAAACAGGGAATCAACATAACCAGTCCCTATAAAACTATAATCCACTCTTATTTCAGATAACTGACGGATAGTACTTGGACCGATAGATATTTGCGAGTCTGGTGAAATTTCACCACCAATGAAAATAACTTTTACGTTGGGCTTTGCCAATAACTCCATTGCCACGGGCAGGCTCATCGTAAAACAAGTCAATTTAATATTCTCAGGTATTTGTCTGGTTAATTCAAGACAAGTAGTACCCCCATCTATAAATACCACCCCACCTTCCTTAAGCATCATAACAGCCTTTTCTGCAATCTTCTTTTTTTCTTCAAGGGCATAAATGTTGGTATTTCTAACCGTTGCGTTGGTAAAACCTAAAGAAACTGCTCCACCATGCACTTTGCGAAGCTTGTTTTCATTGTCAAGTTCCTTTACATCTCTCCTAATTGTGTCTATAGAGACATCCAACATTTCAGCAATATCAGTCAAAAGCACCTTATTATGTAGTGCCACTTCATTCAAAATAACATGTTGTCGTTCTTCTTTCAACATAAAAGACACATTAATACAGTGCTTGTCTGGGCAAATATATGAAAATATTCACCATGCCATTTTATTCAGTTTTTATTTATAAAATGTTGTTAAAAGGTTAATTATGGCATATAATTGCATTAACTACTGCAAAAAACAGCAGATACCTTTTTTTTTAATACATTTGTCATCTAGAAGTTAAAACTGTTCACCTATGTCAAAAGCAACAAAACCAGAAACAATGGATTTCCCCTATGATGAGGAGTCTAAAAAATTTGAGAAAATAGAGACGCACATACACAACAACTCCGAAGACGCCTCTTTTTGGGTAGCCAATGAAATTGCCCAACTAATTAGACAGCGTCAAAAACAAGGCAAAAATGTTGTTTTAGGGCTTGCAACAGGGTCTACCCCTACCAAAGTCTATGATTTTTTGGCAAAATTTCACAAAGAAGAAGGGTTAAGCTTCAAAAATGTAATCACTTTCAATTTGGATGAATACTACCCAATGAAATCTGATTCTATACATAGTTATGTTCGTTTTATGAATGAGCACCTTTTTGATCATATAGACATCAAAAAGAAAAATATACATATCCCTGACGGAACTCTGGACAAAGAAGATGTACGTGATTTTTGTAATGCATACGAAGAAAAAATCAAGCAAGCAGGTGGCATTGACATTCAAGTATTGGGCATTGGTCGTACAGGCCATATCGGTTTCAATGAACCAGGCTCATCCCTGAAAAGTAAAACACGTTTAGTACGTCTAGATAGGGTAACCAGATTAGATGCCGCTAGTGACTTCTTTGGTCTTGAAAATGTGCCAAAAAAAGCAATTACCATGGGAGTTGGAACCATAATGGATGCTAAAAGAATAATTCTGATGGCTTGGGGCGAAGGCAAGGCAAGTATAATAGAACAATCTGTTGAAGGAAAAATCAGAGAGAGTATTCCAGCTACATTCCTACAGCATCATGAGAACTGTGAGTTCATTTTAGATTCGGCAGCTGCATCTTCCCTAACACGGATCAATACACCTTGGCTAGTAAGTGAATGTGATTGGAATGACAAATTGATCAAAAAAGCCACCTTATGGCTTTCTGAAAAATTAAACAAAGCAATTTTAAAACTCACCAACGAGCACTACAATGAACACGGAATGGGGAGTTTGGTTGCAGAAATAGGTTCGGCTGAACATATAAACCTTAAAGTTTTCAACGAACTTCAAAGAACTATTACCGGGTGGCCTGGAGGTAAACCAAATACAGATGACAGTCAACGTCCCGAGAGAAAAGCCCCATACCCTAAGCGCTCGCTAATATTTAGTCCGCATCCTGATGATGATGTAATATCTATGGGCGGAACACTGTTACGTTTGGTTGACCAAGGGCATGAGGTTCACGTGGCATACCAAACTTCAGGAAATATTGCCGTTTTTGATGATGAGGTGATTCGATTTTTGGATTTTGCCACAGACGTGCAAACTGGCAATAAGGAACTAGAGAAAAAATTGATGGATGCACGACAGTTCTTGAGTTCAAAATCTCCTGGACAGGTAGATAGTCCAGAAATTCAAAAAATCAAAGGTTTTATAAGAAAAGGTGAAGCTCTGGCGGCTTGTAGATATTGTGGAGTGAATGAAAAAAATGCTCATTTTCAGAATCTGCCATTTTATGAAACTGGTACAGTAAAGAAAAAACCTCATTCGGAGGAAGACGTTCAAATAACATATGATCTTTTGAACAAAATAAAGCCACATCAAATATTTGCTGCAGGCGACCTTTCTGATCCGCATGGAACGCACCGTGTATGTCTTCAAATAATATATGAGGCAGTAGATAGGTTAGTTCAAGAAAAAGCCGATTGGATTGATGACTGCTACCTTTGGTTGTACCGTGGTGCATGGCAAGAATGGGATATTGCAGATATGGAAATGGCAGTACCGGTTGGTCCAAAAGATATGGAACGAAAGAAAAACGCCATTTTTAAGCACCAATCACAAAAAGATGCAGCTATGTTTCCAGGAAATGATCAACGTGAGTTTTGGCAACGTGCGGAGCAGCGCAACACGGAAACAGCAAAAAAATATAATCAATTAGGTATGGCGGAATATGAAGCTATGGAAGGTTTTGTTCGCTATAAATTCAAATAGTTTATAAAGAAAGAGAGGCTTTTCAGCCTCTCTTTCTTTATACTAACGTTATATTTTTTCCATAAGGTTTCAAAAGTGGATCATTTTTATCCAATTCCGTAATTAATATATCTACAGAAGCAACATCACAAATTTTATAGCGTTGAACAGAATTAATTTTTTCAAAGATTGAAGGAACTACTACTTTTTTTGAAGCATTGATCATTGCTTTTTTAACCTGAACAATTTCCCAATCAAATTCTGTTACTCCATCCGATGGGTGAATACTATTCACGCCTAAAAAACAGATATCTGCCTTTAATTCCGATAAAACTCCAATTGGACCACCTCCAATGGTAATTTGCGAATCTTTATTGATTTTACCTCCAATAAATATTATCTCAATATTTGGTTTTGGCAATAACTGAACGGCTATGGGCAAGCTAGGAGTAAAACAGGTGATCTTAAGATAAGGAGGTATTAATCTGGCTATTTCAAGATTTGTTGTCCCTCCGCTTAACAGAACAACCTGACCTTCTTTTAATAGGGAAACTGCCTTCTCCGCAATTTTTGATTTTTTTTCGAGCGAATAAATTTCGCGATTGGCGTAGTTATAATGATTAAATCCCAGTGAAATAGCACCTCCATGAACACGTTTTAGTTTATTGGCATCATGCAGTTCTTTGATGTCCCTTCGTACCGTATCTGGCGAGACCTTTACTAACTCGGCGATATCTGTCAACAAAACTTTGTTGTGTATTCTCACCTCATTCAATATAACCTGATGGCGCTCTTCCTTCAGCATGGTTTGTTATTTAAGCAAATGTAAAAGTTTAAAAATTATGGAAAAATAATGCAAAAAATGGCTTTAACAAATATATATATTAAAAAATATTGCAAAACATTGCAAGATTTTCGATTATTTGCATATTTTTGATACCGACTCTATATTAATTAAGTAAAACGAGAACTTGAATTTGTAACTAACTCCAACACTAAATGGAAAAAACTAATTTTATGAATGGAAAAAATTTGCGCCAATTACTGTTTTTGGTGTGCATGGTCTTCAGTGCCAGTGCATTTTCCCAAAATTCAGGCTCCTTCTCTGGAGCAGTGACAGATAGTAGAAACGGAACGCCTATACCTGGTGTTTCTGTTTATATTGAGAACACTTCTTATGGAACTGTAACCGATTTTGATGGTAACTACAGCTTTCAAGCTGATTTGCAGCAAGCAGATTACACACTTGTTGCCAGTTACCTAGGGTATTCAACAGAAAAAATAAGTGTGAGTTATTCCGGTGGTGACATAACCAACAACTTTGTAATGTCAGAAGACCTTCTAAGTCTTGATGAGGTTGTTGTAACCGGTTCCACTGTAGTGCAGGAACGAAAAAAATTAGGTAATGCTGTTACTACCGTAAAAAGCGTAGAACTTTTAAAAGCAGACCCTATCAATGTTACATCTGCAATTCAAGGTAAGGTTCCAGGTGCTCAAATAACCCAAAACTCGGGTGACCCCGCAGGTGGCTTTTCAATAAGGCTAAGAGGTCCAAGTACCATAAGTGGTTCTTCAGAACCTTTATATATAGTTGATGGAGTTATTGCCAGTAACCTAACAACTAATGTAACCAACCTAAATGTCAGCTCTGGAGATGCCAGTCCAGGTCAAAACAGAATGGTGGACATTAATCCGAATGATATCCAAGACATCAATATTCTAAATGGATCAGCTGCAGCTGCAATTTATGGTTCGCGTGCTTCTAATGGTGTGGTAATCATTACCACTAAAAGAGGTGGTAACTTTGTTGATGGTCCAGAAATTTTCTTCAAAACTTCGTTCAACGTAAATGACTTGAGAAAGGAAGTGGACATTAATTTAAGGGGTGAACAATTTGGTGGCGAAGATGTAAGGTTGTGGCCCATATTTGGTAGAGATGCCGAAGGAAACACAACACCTTTCGCCAATCTTTTGACCAATAAGGTAGATGTACAGCGTTTTGATTATCAAGATTTAATATTCCAAACAGGACTTGGAACGGACAACTATTTATCCATAAGGGATGGAAACGAAAAAATGGGCTATGCAGCTTCCGTTGGATATTTGTCCAATGAAGGTATCATTAGAAACACTAAATACAATAGACTTTCTGCAAGGTTAAATTTTAACCATACCGTTAACGATTGGTTATCATACAATGTAGGGCTTTACTTTATGAACAGTGCTTCTGATGAAAAGCCAGATGGAAATGTTTTTTGGAGTCCAATCAATTCCGTAAATATCACCAACAATATCTACAATGCTTCTCAAAGGGATGCAAGTGGGAACCTGCAAAGTGTGGAACCTACCAGAGTAAACCCTTTATCCATAATAGAAGAGTTCGACATTACCCAAGATGTCACTAGGTTCATTCCAAACCTAATGGTGTCTTTAAAACCAACAGATTTTTTGACTATAGATCAAATTTTAGGTGTTGACACTTACAAGCAGGATGGAAACATTTCAATTCCTATATATGCTTATGAGCCGGTTAACGCTGCATATTTCAACAATGGTTATCAAGGTAATGCGGAAGCAACTATTTTTAACTGGAATTATGATGTGAACGCTACATTTGATTTTGACATTTCTGAAAATATCAATTCTCAAACCATAGTAGGATATAATTTCCAATCTAGTAGTTTAGAGTATTCTGGAACCCAAGGTCGAGATTTAGATGCAAGCGGGACTCCTACCGTTCCTTTACAAGCGCAAGAAAGCGATGATAGATTAGAGATTTTTGGAGGTTTTGTTCAGGAGACTCTGTCTTTTAATGATAGATACTTTCTAACTATTGCAGGTAGAATTGATGGGGCTACAAACTTTGACCCTGATAAAAGAACAAATTTTTACCCTAAAATATCAGGTTCGTATGTGTTGTCAAGTGAACCTTTTTGGGAGAATTCAGGTATATCCAACGTTATAAATTCTGCCAGGATACGTTCATCTTATGGTGAAGCAGGAAACCTCACAGCAGTAGGTCCTTATGCAAGGTTTGGAAGATATAATCCAAACGAGTTTCAAGGAACCACTTCATTAAGCCAATCCAGTGCTCTGGGTAATGAAGATTTAGAAGTGGAGCGATTAAAGGAATTTGAAATTGGTACGGACTTAAGTTTGTTCAACAATAGAGCATCTGTTTTGTTCACATATTACAATCAGAAGATATCAGACTTGATTGTTCAGCGTACGTTGGCTCCTTCAGAAGGAGGTCTTTCTCGATTTGAGAATGTGGGTAGTATGAAAAACAATGGTTTAGAAATCTACTTAAGAGTAACTCCTATAAAAACTGATGATTTAAAATGGGATTTGAACTTTAATTTTACTAGAAATAGAAATGAGGTTACCGCAACTACAGGTGGTCCCATATCCATAGCCACTGTAAGTGGAGCTCCACCACAAGTTAGGGAAGGTGAAGCTTTGGGAGTCTTCTATGGAACCTATTTTGCTAGAAATGATGATGGTAGTTTTCTATTGACTGCAGATGGCTTACCTCAACAAGAAAGAGGAGACGCTTTAGCCGGAACCCCTCAAAGAGACGCAAGTGGACAACCAACAGGTGATGCTTTGAGAAGAGTTATAGGTGATCCAAATCCAGATTATCTCCTGGGCATTGGAACAGATGTACAATACAAACAATTTTCATTTTCTATGTTGTGGGAATCAGTTCAAGGTTTTGATGTCTTTGACGCGGATAAACGAACAAGACAAGGAGTCGGTGTAGGAAGGTTGGCAGAACAGGAATTATCTGGCGAACTTCCAAGAGGTTATATCTCTTCAATATATCCAATTCAAGAATTTAGAATGGAGGATGGTTCATTTGTAAAATTGCGTGAGGTTTCATTAGGTTATACATTTCCCGAACTTTTTAAGGGGGTAAAAAACTTTACTGTAGCCTTAAAAGGAAGAAATTTGATCTCTATCGATAACTTTTTTAGTTATGACCCAGAAACAAATGCTGGTGGACAATCTAACTTGTTACGTGCTGTGAATTTTGGTAATGTACCAATTCCAAGAACTTTTATTCTATCACTAAGTGCAAATTTCTAATAAGAAGACAATGAAAAATATCAATAAAATTTTTATAGCTATTACCGTATTCTTTGTCATTGTATCTTGTGACAAAGAGTTCATCGACCCAATTAACATTTCCGATCCAGAAGTTGAAGGAAGTGTTGAAAACCTTATCAAATTAATTAATGGAGTTCAGCAACGTTACAGTACTGATCGTGCAGGAGCAATTTATACAACCGTTACTGCATCTGGTTTAACTGCGGATGAATTGAGACTGATCAATCCTGGGAACTTAGCTGAAGCTGAGCTAATCAATGGAGGTAATGAAATTTCCATTAACAATGGTATCCTAAGAAGTCTGTGGGGCGAGCTTATGCTGGTTCGCAGAGAATCTTTGACCGTGTTCGAAAATGCTGATACTGCCGCCGCAGATGAAGCTGAAGCCAATAGTTTAAAAGCTTATGCCCTATTCTATGAAGCATTGGCCAATGGCACGCTCATCCAGTTTTTTGAACAAGTACCTTTGATCACAGAACAGGAAGCACAATTTAATTCACGAGCAGAGGTTTTAGCGGATGCAATCAGTGATTTAACAACAGCTTTAGGATATGCACAAAGCGGTATCTCTTCCTCGGTATCATCAAGTGTTTTCCAATCTGTAGATTTAGAAAATTCCATTCAAGCACTATTGGCTAGATATAACCTAATGGCTGGCAACTACCCCGCTGCGGTTACAGCTGCCAATGCTGTGAATTTATCGGTTCAATCTACTTGGTCTTATGATGCTGCTGTGCCCAACCCAATTTCGGAAACATATGGCACCAACAATGTTGTTGAAGCTAAGAACGATGAATTTGGATTACCAGATACATTGTTGCCCGATCCAACTGATGGGCGTTTAGATTTTTACGTTACAATAGCCAATGATCCTTCAACAAATGAAGATGCGTTTTTCTCTGTTGGTTTTTTTGATGATAATCTAGATGACATCCCTGTATACTTGCCAGGAGAAATATTGCTGATTGAAGCTGAAGCTTTGGCAAGACAAGACCAAGTGCCTCAGGCCATAGCAGTGTTAAATCAAGTGCTAACCAAAACCGCTGCAGGAGACGCATTTGGATTGGGAGCCAATCTACCTGAGTATTCAGGCGCGGCAACCCAAGAAGCAGTTTTAGAAGAAATCTATAGAAATAGACGTATTGAATTATTTATGAGTGGTATGTCTTTAGAAGATAGCAGAAGATTTAATAGACCAGGTCCAAATGATGCAGATGCAGAACGTAACAGGAATTATTATCCTTATCCAGATACAGAAAGAGATAATAACCCAAATACCCCTGCAGATCCGTCAATATAAAACAATTTTAGTTTGAGTTGTTAGTTTTAGTTTTCAATTTTATCAAGCGAAAAGGCCTACATTTAGTCCATAAGTAGGCCTTTTTTATTTAATTTTTATGTCAAGAATTATTTACATAATTCCACTTTTGCTTTGTCTTTCTTGCTCGGTTTCAAGAATGACCAAAATTCAACCACAAAAAGAGTTTAGAGGAGTTTGGATTGCAACAGTGGTAAATATTGACTGGCCTAAAAATGCAAATGACAATTCAGAAAAACAAAAAAGGGATTTTATAGAAATTCTGGATTTCTATCAGAAGCTTAATTTTAATGCGGCCATTGTACAAATACGAACAGCCGGAGATGCGTTTTACGAAACGGAACAAGCCCCATGGTCCAAGTACTTAACTGGACAAGAAGGAGAAGCACCAAAAGATTTTAGCAAACCATTGGAATGGATGATAGTGGAGACACATAAGCGCGGAATGGAATTTCACGCATGGCTCAATCCATATCGTGCTACTTTTGATTTGGACACCGTAGCATTATCTAAAAAACACGATTTCTATCAACATCCAGATTGGATGCTCAAGTACGGCAAAAAATATTACTATAATCCTGGATTGCCAGAAGTGCAACAAAAACTAACCAATGTGATTGAGGAGGTGGTTATAAATTATGATGTAGATGCAATTCATTTTGATGACTATTTTTATCCCTATAAAATCAAAGATGAAGTATTTAAAGACAGTACAGCTTTTCTAACCTATGGTTTACAAAATCAAAACATAGAAGATTGGAGACGAAGCAATGTGGATTCCTTGGTAAAAAACGTCCATAAAGCCATAAAAAAAACCAAACCATGGGTTCAATTCGGCATAAGTCCTTTTGGTGTTTGGAAAAATAAGACTACGGATCCAAATGGATCAGATACCAAAGCAGGGCAAACTACCTACGAAGATCTTTATGCCGATCCGCTTCTTTGGGTTGAAAAAGGTTGGTTGGATTATTTAGTACCTCAAGTGTATTGGAGTATGGATTATCCTCTTGCCTCTCACCAAGTTATTACCAAATGGTGGGCTAATAATAGTGCCAAAAACACCAATTTATACATAGGCAACGGCACCTACAAAATCAAGAACAACAAGGATAAGGCCTGGAACAAGAAAAAAGAAATACCCAAACAGCTTTTACTTGCTAGATCTCAAAAGGAAATAACCGGCAACGTTTTCTTTAGTGCAAAATCACTTTTAGGAAAAAATGAGAATGTCACCAAAATCTTGAAGCTAAAGTTCTATAAACTTCCTGCACAAAATCCAAGTGGAATTACAAAAACAAAAAGGGAGGTGTCCTTCCCAAAAGTTGAGTCAATCCAAATAATAAAGAATGCCAATGTGGACATTTGTGTTTCCCATTCGGACAGTATTCCAAGATTTCTTCACTATTATGCTTTAAATAAGAAAACTCCAGGCCAAAAACTGCTCATAAGAAAGAGTTATCTTTCCGTTAGTCAAAATTCTGTCTGTAATCAGCTGCAGTTGACAAAAAAGCAATCAAAAAATGGCATTGGAGTTACCATTGTTGATGCCTTCGGAAATGAAAGTGAAGTACAGATACTAACACTAGAATCAAATTGATTATGCAAGATATGCTTGTAAGACTTCTTGATTTGCCTGATTGTTCCAAGGATGAAAGACATCTTTTGGAATCTGAAAACATCATAATCAAAAGACCGATAGCACCCGAAAAAAGCATTATAACAAATTGGGTAACATCCAATTTTAGCGCAAACTGGGGAGATGAGGTCGATGTGTCCTTTGCCTCTTTACCCGTTAACTGTTTTGTGGCTCAACGGGAACAATCCATTTTAGGTTTTGCTTGTTTTGAAAGCACATCTAAAAACTTTTTTGGACCGACAGGAGTATTAGCTTCGGAAAGAGGGAAAAACATCGGAAAAATACTTTTAATAAAATCGCTAAATGCATTAAAGGAAATTGGATATGCTTATGCCGTTATAGGAGGGGTTGGTCCAATTGAATACTACCAAAAAGTAGTGAATGCACGAGTCATTGAGCAATCCGAAAAAAGTATTTACCAAAATCTATTAAAACACCGTAAATGAGTACTGTCGAAAAAGACAAAGGCGCATGGGCCTGGATACCATTGCTCTATTTCACACAAGGTATTCCCTATATTATGGTGGTAACAGTGTCTGTCATTATGTACAAGCGTTTGGGAATAGGCAACGCAGAGATAGGACTGTACACCAGTTGGCTTTATCTACCTTGGGTAATAAAACCGTTATGGAGCCCATTGGTAGACCTAAATGGAACTAAAAGAAAATGGTTTCTGGGCATGCAGTTTATTGTTGCTTTGTCCTTTTTGGGCATTGGTTTGTTTCTTCCCTCTAATTCTTTTTTCATTATTACACTTGCATTTTTTTGGATGGCGGCTTTTGCATCTGCAACCAACGATATTGCTTCAGATGGATATTATATGATTGGTTTAACCCAAAAGAAGCAATCTTTTTTTATAGGACTCCGAAGCACTTTTTACCGCTTGGCGATGGTAACGGGGCAAGGGCTGCTGGTCATATTTGCTGGGTTTCTTGAACATGAATACGGGGATAATACAAAGGCTTGGTCAATGACCATGATTTGTGCGGCCGTATTAATGTTGATTTTAACCGTTTCTAACTTTTTTGTTGCACCCAAATTTGAAGAATCACAAAATAAAACAACAGAAAAACCAGCGAGTTTTTCAGAGATTTTTGTCAGCTTTTTCAAAAAGAACCAAATATGGGTAGCACTATTGTTTATACTTACCTATCGCTTAGGCGAGTCGCAATTGGTTAAAATGGCCTCCCCTTTTTTATTGGATACTTTGGAAGTAGGAGGCTTGGGATACTCCACAGAAGCCGTGGGAACCATTTACGGCACCGTGGGCATCATAATGCTTTCTATTGGTGGTATTGTGGGCGGAATTCTAATTTCTAGAGATGGCTTGAAAAAATGGATGCTTCCCATGCTATTGGCTCTAAATTTACCAAACGCACTCTATGCTATTCTTGCTGTCACTCAATCTACAAGTCTATTTGCAGTAGTAGGAACGGTGGTTATTGAGCAGTTTGGTTATGGATTTGGGTTTGCGGCGTTCCTCATTTATCTCATATATGTTGCTGAAGGAGTCACTAAAACTTCGCACTATGCCATAGCTACAGGTTTTATGGCCTTGGGAATGATGATTCCAGGGATGTTGAGTGGATATATTCAAGAATGGCTGGGGTATGATGGATTCTTTCTCTGGGTAGTCATTGCAGCACTCCCGGCGTTTCTAGTTCTTAGGTATTTAAAATACCCAGAAGATTATGGTAAAAAAACTGATGTAAGCAATGTATAGCAGTCTACTACCCTATTCTAATGCCACAAAAAAACTTACCCTAAAGCAAAAGGTTGCACAGTTGTTTATGCCCGCTGCATTTATAAATGATGGTGAAGAAGAAATTCTAAAGATTGAAGATTCAATAAGAACAAATAATATAGGGGCTATTTGCTTTTTTCATAGTAGAGCAAGTGCCGCTACCAATTTTGAAGGCAAAAAGAAAGTAGTTTACAATGATGATAGCTATGTAAGATTAAAACAACTCATTTCTAGGTATCAAAAAGCTGCAAACGTTCCTTTACTCATAGCAATTGATGCCGAATGGGGCTTGGCCATGCGTATAGAAAAAACACCACAATACCCCTATGCAATTACCTTAGGCGCTATACAAGAAAACAATGATTTAATTTTTGAAGTTGGAAAGCAAATAGCACTGGACTGTAAAAAAGCTGGTGTTCATTGGAATTTGGCCCCAGTAGTGGATATCAATAACAATCCAGAAAATCCAGTAATTGGATACCGGTCTTTTGGGGATGATAAAAATATGGTTCTTGCCAAAGCAGAAGCCTATTTAGATGGCATGGAAAGCATTGGGACTTTAGGTGCACTAAAACATTTTCCAGGACATGGCGATACTGCCACTGATTCCCACTTGGGATTACCTGTAATAAACAAATCAAAAGAAGAGTTGACGAAAAACGAGCTTTATCCTTATGAGAAGCTTATAAAAAAAGGTGTCGATGCTGTAATGATAGGCCATTTATCCGTTCCAGAACTGGATGATTTGGGAAATCCATCTACTACCTCATCTAAAATTATAACCGATTTATTGAGAACAGATATGAGGTTTGAAGGCGTTATTATCTCTGATGCTTTGAACATGCATGCAGTATCTAAAAAATATGCTCAAAAAGGAATGCTGGAAGCAAGTGCTTTTGCAGCCGGAATGGATGTAATGTGTTTCTCGGAACATTCAAAAGAGGGTATTGAAGAAATAGTAGCAAGTGCTTCAGAAAAAAGAATTGAAGAAAGTTTTGAAAGGGTTTGGAGGTTAAAGGAGCGGGCGTTTTTAGAAACTGACATGGAAAGGAACATTAACTCTCAATCAGCATCAGAGTTAAACAAAAAAATTGCGCATTATAGCATAACTGAACTCTATGGAAGTCCAGATACTTTGAAAGAAATAAAAGCAAATGATTTTCTCAACCTTTCATTGGGTAATCACTCAGAAAACAGCTTTTCCTCAAAACTAGAAGGCCAATCTGGGCAACCCAAGTATCAATTAAATGCGAAAACAATAGACAAAATCAGAGGTAAAGTTTCTGAACATAAAAACATTGTATTGGCACTCTTTCCTCCTTCTATAAAACCAAAAAATAAGTTCGGAATTGATGAAGTGGTATTGGATTTTATTCAATCTTTAATATCCCAAAAAAATGTTTTAATCTATCTCTTTGGAAATCCCTACGTGATTGATACGCTAAAGTTGAAATCCAGCTCCAATGTAGTAGTGGTCTATCAAGATTTTACGGAATTCCAAGAAGTGGCATATCATCATTTTATTGGTCAAACAGAAGCCAAAGGAAAACTCCCCATAACACTTAAAACATTTCAAGTATGAAAACGGACATCATTTCATCATGGGAAAAGAATGCTTCCGAATGGATTAAGGTAATTCAGGACAATCAGATTCCATCTAGAAAATTCACCAATAAAGCAATTTTGAAAACTGTTGCCAGTCTCAATTGTGAGAAGTTCGCCGATATTGGATGTGGAGAAGGCTGGCTCACAAGAGAAATAAGCAGAATGGGATTCCATACTGTTGGGTTTGATGCTATAGAAGACCTTATTGCGGAAGCCAAAAAAAAAGATTCAGGAGATTATCACGTATTCACTTTTGAGGATATAATAGAAGGTAACCCTATACCACATGCTCCTTTTGATGCCGCTGTTTTTAACTTTTGTCTGTATTTGGAGGATGGCCTCCAAAAACTTTTGGAAAACACGTTAAAGTCCATTTCTCACAATGGATACATTATAATTCAAACCTTGCACCCATTTTTCTTAATACAAAGTGGACTTGCATATAAAAGTCAGTGGTTAACCGACGCTTGGAAGGGCTTACCAGGCAATTTTGAAGACGGTCATTCTTGGTATGCAAGAACTTTTGAAAATTGGTTGGAAATACTTGGATCTCTTGAAAAGGTGAAGGTAAATTTTCAGGAGGTATTGAATGACGATGAAAAGCCTATTTCATTAATCATTAAAATCAAAAAACTATAATGAAAAAATATAAGGTTCTAGGGTTAATGTCCGGTACTTCATTAGATGGGTTGGATTTAGCCTATTGCCATCTTTGGCAAAGCAATGGTAATTGGGAGTTTTCCATAGAAAACACTAGAGATGTCCATTATACCGAAAAAATGCGGGACTATCTTAAAAATGCTATTCATCTATCTGAAGAAAATCATGATCAATTACATAAAGATTATGGTGTTTGGCTGGGTGAACAAGCTAAAAGTTTTATTGAGGAACACAATTTACAAGTTGATTTTATAGCGAGCCACGGACATACATCGCACCATAGACCAGAAGATGGTTTTACTTTTCAATTGGGAGATGGACAGTTATTAGCAGATACCAGCGAAAAACAAGTTGTATGCGATTTTAGAAGCAAAGATGTTTCCTTGGGAGGACAAGGTGCTCCTTTGGTCCCGATTGGTGATCGATTGTTATTTCATGATTATGATTTTTGCTTGAATTTGGGAGGAATAAGTAACATTTCTTTTGATAAAAATGGAGAAAGCATCGCATATGATATTGGTATGGCCAACATGCCTTTAAATTATGTTACTCAAAAAATGGGATTGGCTTATGATGAGGGAGGTAAATTGGCCAGAAGCGGAAGGGTAGATAAACCACTAGCTAGAAAGCTTAATCAATTAGAATATTATAAGTTGCCTTATCCCAAATCTACAGGTTACGAGCTGTTTACTGAACAAATTGTTCCATTGATTGAAAATTCGGGTGCTTCCCACATTAATTTACTCCATACATTTATTCATCATAATTGCGAACAAATTGCAATAGAAGTCCATAAACATGCCACAAAACCGCGTAGCAAATTATTCGTTGCCGGAGGCGGGGCTTTAAATCATTTTTTTATGGACACTCTTCAAGAAAAGCTTGGGGCATCAATAGATATCATCATTCTTTCTAAAACATTGATCGCATTCAAGGAAGCATTAGTTTTTGCTTTAATGGGAGTACTTCGTTTGGAAGATAAAGTCAATGTGTTGAGCTCAGTAACAGGAGCAACAGAAGATTCATGTAGCGGGGAAGTTTTTTTTCCTGAAAACAACTAAGCTGCAGCAACTCTTTTTGGCTTTTTAACCATCATCAAAGTAAATAATGAAAGTAGGCCACAGATAGCCAAACCGGCAAAGAGTGGCCAAACACTATCTTGCACAAAATCTCCTATAAACGTGGCAATAGGTATGGCCAACAAGGTTGAAACAAAACCATTAATGGCTGCACCAATACCTGCTATATGACCTATTGGTTCCATAGCAATAGAGCGGTAATTTCCCCACATAAAACCTAAGCAGAAGAACTGTGCCGAAAGAAAACCGACCAAAACAAAGATACTGGGGTTAGGGGAATTCCAAAATAGAAGGGAGTACATGATTGCAATGGCACAAAAACCAATAAGTGCCAACCGTGATAGTTTGCGCATGCCAAACTTCATTACCAACGTACCGTTTAACAATGTTGAAAGTCCAATAGAAATTGCCAGTCCGGCAAAAATATAAGGGAACGCCTCTTTCAAACCATATTGATTTTCAAAAACATGCTGTGCCGCACTTAAATACACCAAAAAAGCTCCAGTTACCATACCTGACATTAAGGTATAAATAATGGTTTCCCTGTACTTTAAAAATTCCCTTGCTCCATCAATGAACACGCTACTAGAGATTGGAATCTTATATTCTGGACGAAGTGTTTCAGCTTGTCTTTTCCAAAACCAAAAACAAACGATGAGCCCAAAAACCAATTGAACATAAAAAATCGCTTTCCATCCAAAATTGTCGAGAATAATCTTCCCTATAGCTGGCGCAACAACTGGTATTAAAATGAAGAAGGCAACCACAAAAGACATTACTTTGGCCATATAATCTCCTTTATAAGTGTCCCTAATAATAGATATGGCCAGGGTTCTTGGTCCTGAAAGGCCAACGCCCTGTAAAATTCTACCTAAAATCATTATTTCCAAAGAAGGGGCAAGTAAGCAAATCATACTTGCTATAACAAATAAAGTAAAACCCAAATAAACCATTGGTTTTCTGCCATAACTATCAGATAATGGTCCAAAAAATAGTTGACCTACTCCAAGTCCCAAAAAAATCATGGTGATCAACAATTGGTGATCTATGGGGTCCAAACTATTTATGGCCACTCCAATATTTGATAGCGCAGGTAAAATAGCATCAATTGCCAGTGCTACGATTGACATCAATGCAGCCATCAATGCTATAAACTCAAAATTAGGTTTCTGGGTTTCTTTTTGCATTCTGCAAAACTAGGCATACCCAGATAAGTGGTGAAGCTTTTTAGAAGGTATTTGTATTATATTTATACAATTCCTGCACCTAGAAACACTAGTAGATCAAAGCGGAATATTCCCGTGCTTTTTCTTTGGAGCCTGTACTTTCTTATTCTCTAACATAGCAAAAGCTTTCAATAGTTTTCTTCTGGTATTTTTAGGAAGTATTACTTCATCTATGAACCCTCTTTGCGCTGCTCTATATGGGTTTGCAAATTTTTCCGCATACTCAGCTTCTTTTTCAGCTAATTTTTCTACTGAGTCTTCTGCAGCTGCAATTTCTCGCCTAAAAATAATCTCACTAGCTCCTTTTGCCCCCATAACCGCTATCTCCGCATTGGGCCATGCAAAATTGAAATCTGCTCCAATATGTTTAGAATTCATTACGTCGTAAGCACCACCATATGCTTTTCTAGTAATGACTGTAACTCGCGGTACAGTTGCTTCACTCAAGGCATACAAAAGTTTGGCTCCATGCATGATAATACCGTTCCACTCTTGATCTGTACCAGGTAAGAAACCAGGAACATCCACCAAAACCAGCAACGGAATATTAAAGGCGTCGCAAAATCGAGTAAAACGGGCCGCTTTTCTTGAGCTTTGTACTCCTAATACCCCTGCCAAAAACATGGGCTGGTTAGCAATGATGCCAATACTTCTACCTCCTAATCGTGCAAAACCAACTATTATATTTTCAGCATAGTCTTTATGGATTTCATAAAAAGTATCGCTATCAATAATCCCATTGATTACATCATGCATATTATATGGCTTGTTAGGATTATCAGGCACCATACCCGAAAGTTCCTCCCTTACCTCATCTCCTAAAGCATATGGCTTTAATTTTGGTAATTCCGTATTGTTTTGAGGCAAATAGTCCAACAAGTTTCTAATATCATCCAAGCATATAGCATCATTGGAAGAGGTTTTATGAGCAACTCCAGATTTTACCGCATGTGCACTGGCACCTCCCAATTCTTCAGATGTAACCTCTTCATTTGTTACCGTTTTTACCACATTGGGTCCGGTAACAAACATGTAACTGGTTTCCTCTACCATCACAATAAAATCAGTCATTGCTGGCGAATACACAGCCCCACCTGCACATGGCCCCATTACTGCAGATATCTGAGGGACTACTCCTGATGCTTGTACATTTCTATAAAAAATATCGGCATACCCACCAAGAGACCTAACTCCTTCTTGTATTCTGGCTCCTCCGGAATCATTCAATCCAATGATTGGCGCGCCCACTTTCATGGCCAAATCCATGATTTTACATATTTTTTCAGCATGGGTTTCAGACAATGCACCTCCAAAAACGGTAAAGTCTTGGGCATAAACATAGACCAATCGTCCATTAATAGTTCCATAACCTGTTACAACACCATCCCCATAATAGATTTCCTTTTCCATACCAAAATCTGTGGTACGGTGGGTAACCAAGATGCCCATTTCTTCAAAAGAGCCTTCATCCAACAAATATTGGACTCGCTCCCTCGCAGTTAATTTTTTCTTTTGATGTTGCTTTTCAATTCGTTTTTCACCTCCACCTAAATGGGCTTGAGCTACTTTGTCCTTTAAAATCTTTATTTTGGAATCCATACGAATTAGTTTGATGGTAATTTTACTATTTTTTGATCTTCAAGGTATTGGTGCAATGCAATCATAGCTGCTATTTCTGCCTCATCCGTGTTTTTTTGTTTCAGGATTTCCGGAGAATAATAATCTTTTACAAAATGTGTGTCAAAATTTCCAGACCTAAACGCATCATGTTTAAAAACAAAAGTGCCAAAAGGCAATGTGGTCTGTACTCCCTTAATTTTATAATTCTGAATAGCATCAAGTATTAATTCAATCGCCTCTTCCCTCGTTTCACCATACGTAATCAATTTTGAAAGCATGGGGTCATAATAAATTGGAATATCCATTCCTTCTTCAAAACCATTATCTACCCTAATTCCTTCTCCCACTGGTAACCTATAAACTTCCAAATTACCTACACTAGGCAAGAAATCGTTCAGAGGGTCTTCTGCATAAACCCGCAACTCCATAGCATGGCCCTGTATCTTTAAATCTTCTTGTTTTAAGGGCAGTTCTTCCCCCCTAGCCACTTTTATCTGCAGCTCCACCAAATCAACTCCAGAAATTAATTCTGTAACTGGGTGTTCTACCTGTAATCTTGTATTCATTTCTAAAAAGTAGAAGTTTAAATCGGCATCCATTAAAAACTCCACTGTACCCGCCCCCACATAATCACAAGCTTCAGCAACCTTAGTTGCCGCTACCCCCATTGCATTCCTTAGTTCAGGTGTTAAAATAGAAGACGGGGCCTCTTCCACAACCTTTTGATGACGTCTTTGGATACTGCATTCCCGTTCAAAAAAGTGCAACACATTGCCATGGGTATCTGCCATCACTTGAATCTCAATATGCCTTGGAGAAGTCACATATTTTTCTACAAAAACAGAACCATCCCCAAAGGCAGAAGTAGCTTCACTAATTGCCCGTTCCATTTGGGATTCTAAATTTGCTTCCTTTTCTACAATTCGCATACCCTTTCCACCTCCACCAGCGGAAGCTTTTATTAAAACTGGGTATCCAATCTCATTTGCAATTTCATGGGCTTTGGCAACATCTGTTATGGCCTCATCAATGCCTGGCACCATGGGAATATTATATGCCTTTACTGCCTCTTTAGCGGCAAGTTTACTACCCATTATCCGTATGGCCTTGGATTTTGGACCAATAAAGGTCAGTCCATTCTTTTCAACCGCTTCTGCAAAATCCGCATTCTCACTTAAAAAACCATATCCAGGATGGATTCCATCAACATTTAGCTTTAAGGCTACTTCAATGATTTTATCTCCCAACAAATAAGATTTATTGGATGGCGCTTCTCCAATGCAGACTGCTTCGTCTGCAAATCGAACATGCGGGGCATTTCTATCTGCTTTAGAAAATACCGCTACAGTGCTTATTCCCATCTTCTTTGCGGTTTTCATTACCCGTAAGGCAATTTCTCCGCGATTTGCAACCAATATTTTTTTCATAATTGACTATTGAAATTCAATCAGTAATTGTTTCTTTTCTACCGCTTCGCCCTTTATTACAGAAATCTTTTTAATGAAGCCATTTCGAGGTGAAGTAATAATATTTTCCATTTTCATGGCTTCTAAAATCAATAATTGACCATCTTCTTTTACCTCTTCTCCCTCTTTAACCAAAATATCCAGAATCAAACCTGGCATTGGAGCTGCTATGGAATCTATATTTTTAGCTCCATTAACGGCAAAACCCATTTTTTTAATAAGTACCTCCAAAGGGTCATCTATCGAGATTTGATGCTCATTACCATTTACTTTAATTGTATAAAGCCTATTGTTAAAATCGGATTTTACAATCTGAATATGGTAAGAAACGCCATTTTTTAGTAGGTGCAGCGTATCACTGCTTGTCTTTAAAATATCTAATGAGGAAATATCGTCTTCGGAGAGTTGAAAATCAAAGTTTTCATTGACCTTTATAACATAGGAATTTTCCATAAAAACAGTAGTTACAGGTTATCTAGATAAATATAAGATTAAAGCCTTAATCCAATACAAAACTAGTCCCAGAAACTTTCAAGATTTATGATAATCATCATTCATTTTTTTATAAATAGGCATTAACTATGCAAGAATATTAGCAGATTGCAAATCTTATCAAATGCTTACTTTTGAGATTTAAATTATCATTATGCTGATTTTAGGAATTGCCGGTGGTACTGGGTGCGGAAAAACTACTGTGGTTAATCAAATAGTAGATGAACTGCCAGAGAATGAAGTGGGAGTCATTTCACAAGATTCCTATTACAATGACCTTTCCCATTTGACCAAAGAAGAGCGGGGAAAAGTCAATTTTGACCACCCAAATTCCATAGATTTTGATTTGTTAATCTCCCATCTTGAGCAGTTAAGGCAAGGGAAATCAATCAATAAGCCCATATACTCTTTTGTTGAAGAGACGCGTTTAGAAGAAACCATTTTGACACCTCCGAGAAAGGTTATGATTGTTGAGGGCATCTTGGTTTTGAGCAATCCGCAGCTACGCAATATGTTCGACATAAAAATCTACGTTCATGCAGATTCGGATGAACGTTTGATTCGTAGATTGCAACGCGATATAAAAGAACGTGGACATGACCTTGAAAAAGCATTGACTAGATATCAAACCGCTGTAAAACCAATGCATCAGCAGTTTATAGAACCGTCTAAGGAATTTGCGGACATTATTATCCCAAATAACCATTACAACACAGTGGCCGTAGATATGGTGCGGACCATTATAAATGACAGACTAGGTTAAGCTATGGGGTTCAAAGAATTAAAAAATAAAAAGTGGTTTAAAGTCATGACCAACATGTACGTTTTGGTTTTGACCATTTTTGTGATTTGGATGGTTTTTTTTGACACCAATTCTTTGATGATACATTTGGAGTTGCGGAATGAGGTCAAAAAATTAGAGAAACAGAAAGAATTTTTAAAAGGAGAAATAAACAAGGATAAAGAGATTCTTGAAAAACTTTCTGACAAAAGCGAATTAGAAAAGTTTGCACGTGAAAAGTTTTACATGAAGAAAGAAAATGAGGAGATTTTCTTAATCGAGTACGAGGATAGTTTAAAGACAAAAAAGAATGAGTGATCAAGGTTTGTTTGATGAATTTCCTGAGGTTTCCGCAAAACAATGGAAACAGAAAATCCAATTCGATTTAAAGGGAGCGGACTATAACGAAACTCTACTTTGGGAATCCTTGGAAGGCATTAAGGTGAAGCCTTTTTACCATGCTGAAGATTTACAAAATGCAAAAACCCTTAAACTTCCTAAAGACCATAACTGGAAAATTGCTCAGACTATTTTTGTTGGTGATTCTAAAAAGGCAAATACCAAGGCTCTAGATTGCCTAAAAAGAGGGGCAGAAAGCATAGTCTTTACCATACCAAATAAGAATGTAGGTTTTAAAGAGTTACTTTCCAAAATTGACTTGGAACATATCCCAATCCATTTCAATTTTCAGTTTTTAGATATTGAGTCCATTAAAAATCTATTAGAATTCACGGATGGAAAAAAGGCAAAGATCAACCTTAATATTGACTTAATCACTAATCTTACCAAGGCTGGAAATTGGTTTCATAACCTAGAAAAAGACCATTTATTATTAGAAAAAATATACAGCTTAACTTCAACAAAAAAAGGCATTGCCACAATAAGTGTTGATACTTCTATTTACCAAAACGCTGGAGCCAATATGGTTCAACAGTTGGCATATGGTTTAGCACACGCCAATGAATACTTAAACCATTTTTCCAATGCCACCGCGAGCGCAGTAGAGAGGTCTTTCCCAATAACTTTCAAAGTTGCCGTTAGTGGGAATTACTTCTTTGAAATAGCAAAACTAAGAGCATTGAAATGGTTATGGCAAAGCTTGATAACCGAATATGGAATTGAGAATGATTGCCATATTATGGCGATTCCTTCCAAACGTAACAAAACTTTGTACGACTACAATGTCAACATGCTACGTACAACATCAGAATGTATGTCCGCTATACTTGGAGGAGCGGATACTGTTACGAATTTAACGTATGATGCCATTTATCATAAAGACAATGAATTTGGGGAACGCATCGCTAGAAATCAATTGCTGTTACTAAAAGAAGAAAGTTATTTCAATCAAATATCAAAAGCAGCAGAGGGAACATATTACATTGAGTCTTTGACCCAACAGCTTGCTGAAAGAGCATTGGAGCTTTTTAAACAGATTGAAAATTCCGGAGGGTTTTTAAGCGAATTGAAAAAAGGCGTTATTCAACGAAAAATAAAAGAAAGTGCCGAAAAAGAGCAGCAGCTTTTTAATACCAAGGAAATAACATTGGTGGGCACCAATAAATATCAAAATACGCAGGATCGAATGAAGGATGATTTAGAACTCTACCCTTTTGTAAAAATCCAACCTAGAAAAACAATCATAGAGCCCATTATTGAAAGGCGATTGGCAGAAGCATTGGAACAAAAAAGACTTGGCGATGAGTAGAAAGAATCTTCAGAATCTAACATTATCCTCGACTGTAAAATCCAGCGAAATAGATACTTCAAAGAGTTTTGCCGCGGGCATCTCTCCTTTTTTACGCGGCCCCTACTCTACCATGTATGTTCGCAGGCCTTGGACAATACGCCAGTATGCCGGGTTTTCAACAGCTGAAGAAAGCAATGCCTTTTATAGAAGAAATTTAGAAGCTGGACAAAAAGGGTTATCCGTAGCTTTTGACCTTCCTACTCACAGAGGGTATGATAGTGATAATGAACGTGTAGTGGGCGATGTAGGAAAGGCTGGGGTTGCCATAGATTCCGTTGAGGACATGAAAGTCCTGTTTGATGGAATTCCTTTGGATAAAATGTCCGTTTCAATGACCATGAACGGAGCGGTTCTCCCTATCATGGCCTTTTACATTGCAGCTGCCGAAGAACAAGGCGTTTCCATGGAACAGCTCTCTGGCACTATCCAAAATGATATTCTTAAAGAATTTATGGTGCGGAATACCTATATCTATCCGCCAGCACCATCCATGCAATTGGTAGCCGATATTTTTGAATTTACCAGCAAGCATATGCCAAAATTTAATAGCATCAGTATTTCTGGTTATCACATGCATGAGGCTGGTGCACCTGCTTCACTAGAATTGGCTTATACACTTGCTGATGGCATTGAGTACATCCGAACTGGTTTAAAAGCAGGATTACAAATTGATGATTTTGCACCTCGTCTTTCTTTTTTCTGGGGAATTGGCATGAATCATTTTACGGAAATTGCTAAAATGAGGGCCGGTAGGATGCTTTGGACCAAATTGGTGAAGGAATTCAATCCAGAAAATGAAAAATCATTAATGCTCCGTACCCATAGCCAGACCAGTGGTTGGAGTTTAACGGAACAAGACCCGTTTAACAATGTTGCCAGAACTACAATTGAAGCTATGGCAGCTGCCTTTGGTGGAACCCAAAGCTTACACACCAATGCTTTGGATGAAGCAATAGCACTACCAACAGATTTTTCAGCACGAATTGCACGTAATACCCAGATTTACCTGCAACAAGAAACACATATTACAAAAACTGTGGACCCGTGGGCAGGCAGTCATGAGGTTGAAGCTTTAACAAAACAAATTGCGGAAGAAGCTTGGAAATTAATCGAGGAAGTGGAAGAACTTGGAGGGATGACCAAAGCCATTGAAGCTGGTATTCCAAAAATGCGTATTGAGGAAGCTGCTGCAAAAAAACAAGCTCGCATTGATAGCACTCAAGATACCATTGTAGGTGTAAACAAATACCGTTTAGAGAATGAGGACGACCTTCAAATTTTGGAAGTTGATAATGATAAGGTTCGTAAACAACAAATAGCGCAACTACAACAGGTAAAATCTACCCGAAGTGAAGATACTGTTCAAAAAGCTTTGAGTGAAATCACTCTAGCATCCAAGAAGGTCATGGAAAACAACTCTAAGCGAGAAAATTTATTAGCTTTAGCGGTAGAAGCAGCAAAAGCACGTGCCACTTTAGGCGAAATTAGTGATGCCATGGAAGAGGCATTTGGGCGTTATAGAGCAAAAATCCAATCATTTACAGGAGTGTATTCCAAAGAGATTAAAAACGATGCTAGTTTTGAAAAAGCCAAAAAAATGGCAGATGACTTTGCGTTGGAAGAAGGTAGAAGGCCAAGGATTATGATAGCAAAAATGGGACAAGATGGTCATGATCGAGGAGCAAAAGTAGTCGCAACTGGATATGCGGATCTTGGGTTTGATGTAGATATTGGTCCACTTTTTCAGACTCCTGCAGAAGTAGCAAAACAAGCTGTTGAAAATGATGTTCATGTTTTAGGCATCTCCTCTCTAGCGGGAGGACATAAAACTTTGGTTCCTGAAGTAATTCAAGAATTGAAAAACTATGGAAGAGAGGACATTATGGTCATTGTTGGCGGAGTCATTCCTAAACAAGATTATGAACACCTGCTAAAACACGGTGCTGTTGCGGTATTTGGGCCAGGCACAAAAATCAGCGGCGCAGCTATTGAAATCTTAAAGATTTTAATGGACTAACCTCACTTAACAACCTAATAATTAAAACTTTAACTTTCTTTAACGTCCAATGTTAAGGTTATTCACTTAGTGTTAACAAAATACATTTTTTAGCGTCTTAAATAATCGTATTTTTAGCCTCTAACTTACTATGAAATGGGCAAGATTATTGCTATTGCAAATCAGAAGGGTGGAGTAGGTAAAACAACCACTACGGTTAACCTAGCTGCCTCGCTTGGTGTATTGGAAAAGAAAATATTGCTAATTGATGCAGACCCCCAAGCCAATGCAACGTCAGGTTTAGGTATTGATGTAGACAGTATTGAAAAAGGCACTTACCAGTTGCTGGAACATACCAAAACAGTGGATGAAGTAATTATACCGACAGATTCCCCAAATGTGGATCTTATTCCAGCACATATTGACCTTGTGGCCATTGAAATAGAATTGGTTGACAAGGACAACAGAGAGTACATGATGAAAGAGGCCCTTAAAGGCTTGGGAGACAGATATGATTTTATCTTGATTGATTGTGCCCCTTCTTTAGGTCTACTTACTTTGAACGCGCTTACAGCGGCCGACTCTGTCATGATTCCAATACAATGCGAATATTTTGCTTTGGAAGGCTTAGGAAAGCTGTTGAATACCATAAAGAGTGTTCAGAAAATACATAATAACGATTTGGATATTGAGGGCATGTTGTTGACCATGTATGACTCAAGGTTACGACTCTCTAACCAAGTTGTGGAAGAAGTTAAAAAACACTTTGCGGACATGGTATTTGATACCATAATCCAAAGGAATGTTAGGTTAAGTGAAGCGCCAAGTTATGGTGAAAGCATTATTAAGTATGATGCTAGCAGCAAAGGCGCCACAAATTATCTAAACTTGGCCAACGAAGTATTGAAGAAAAACAAGGAGAAAGTTTAAATGGCGAAGGCAACTAAAAAACAGGCTTTAGGAAGAGGCCTCTCCGCTCTATTAAAAGATCCCGAGAATGATATTCAATCAGTTTCGGATAAAAATGCGGATAAGGTCATTGGCAATGTAGTTGAATTGGAGATTGATTCTATTGAGGTAAATCCCTTTCAGCCACGTTCCAATTTTAATGATGAAACACTTAAGGAACTGGCAAGTTCAATTAGGGAACTTGGAATAATTCAACCCATTACAGTAAGAAAGCTTGATTTCAACAAATTCCAGTTGGTCTCTGGTGAAAGAAGGTTTCGTGCTTCTAAGTTGGTAGGGTTAAAAACTATCCCTTCTTATATTCGTATAGCAAACGACCAAGAATCATTGGAAATGGCTTTGGTGGAGAACATTCAACGCCAAGACTTAGACCCTATTGAAATTGCACTTTCGTATCAGCGGCTTATAGATGAGATTGAAGTTACCCAAGAAAAATTAAGTGACCGTGTGGGTAAAAAACGTTCTACCATTACCAATTATTTGCGTTTGCTTAAATTACACCCTATCATTCAAACAGGAATGAGAGATGGTTTTGTAAGTATGGGACATGGTCGGGCTCTAATAAATATTGAAAAGAAAAAAGACCAAATCAATATCTATGAGAAAGTAGTTTCTGATGGGCTTTCCGTAAGAGAAACAGAGCGTTTGGTAAAGGTTTACAAGGAATCAAAAAATGGAGGTTCTTCAGAAGTAAAAAAAGTAAGCTCCAGAGAAATACCAAATTTTGTCAGTAAAGGTATGGATGCATTAAAGCACCACCTTTCTACTAAAGTCGATGTTACCACCTCCCAAAATGGAAAAGGAAAAATTGTAATTCCTTTTCATTCCAAAGAAGAATTTCAGCGTTTAAGAAAATTATTGACAGGTGAGTAAAAGTTTTTTTTTACTGTTCTTTTCATTGCTTCTTGTTCAGTTTTCTTTTTCTCAAGAAGATGAAATAGAACCGCACCCCAAAGAAATTGATTCATTGGCTCAAGATTTGGAAGGCCAAGGGATTATAATACAAGAAGTTACTTATGAAAAGAAAAAGATAAACCCGCTTGCACCCAGTAAAGCGGCGTTTTATTCCGCTATATTTCCTGGATTGGGTCAAATTTATAACAAACGCTATTGGAAGGCACCCATAGTTTGGGGGGCCATTGGAACAGGGATTTATGTGTATTCCTTTAACAACACTGAATATAACAGGGCCAGGGATGCATTTAAAAGAAGACGAGCCGGTTTTACTGATGATGAATTTTACGATATAAATGGTGACGGAAGTGGCCCAGATATTTCTAATGATGCGTTACAAGATGCACAAGAAAGCTCTCAGCGTGATAGAGATTTGTCATTGTTGGTTACAATAGCACTTTATGCTTTTAATATAATAGACGCAAATGTAGATGCTCATCTTAAACAATATAATGTGGATGATGATTTATCGTTTGATTTTCAACCTTACTTAGATGTTAATCCCTTGACCAATAAGCCATATTATGGAATGGCCCTAGTGGTAAAATTTTAATTTATGAACATTGGATTATTTGGATATGGGAAAATGGGGCAAATGATTGAGCAAATAGCTCAAAGCAGAGGACATTCCATAGTTGCAAAGGTAGATTTAGATACACAGGAAGTGGATTACAAAAACATCGATGTCGCCATTGATTTTAGCACTCCAGACGCCGCATTTAATAACATAACCACTTGTTTTAAAAACAACATCCCGGTTATTTCAGGCACCACCGGATGGCTATCAAATTATGATAAAGCTGTAGGCATATGCAATGAGACCAATGGAGCGTTCATATATGCCTCAAATTTTAGTTTGGGAGTCAATGTATTTTTTGAATTGAATTCGTATTTGGCCAAAATGATGTCGAATCTAAATCAATATAACGTTGAAATGGAAGAAATTCATCATACCCAAAAATTGGATGCGCCAAGCGGCACGGCAATTACACTGGCAGATGGAATCATAGAAAACACTGAATATATTGGATGGGAATTGGATACGTCTGGAAAAAAGAAAATCCCGATCATCTCTAAACGTGAAGGGTCTGTTCCCGGAACCCATTCTATTTCGTATGAAAGCACAGTAGATAATATTGAAATTAAGCATACTGCCCATAATCGTGAAGGTTTCGCCTTAGGAGCGGTTATAGCCGCAGAGTGGATTCAGGGTAAAACCGGAGTTTTTTCTATGAAAGATGTGTTAAATCTTAATTAAAAAAAGTAACAACAATCTAGACTTGTAGTCTTACAAATAAACTTCTTTATGAACGGTACGCAGTGGGTCATTTTTATTTTGATTGTACAAATCATTCATTTTTTAGGCACTTGGAAACTCTATGTAAAAGCAGGTAGAAAAGCATGGGAAGCAGCAATCCCAATATATAATGGTATTGTTTTGATGAAAATCATAAACAGACCTTGGTGGTGGATTTTACTGTTATTCATTCCCATTATTAATTTATTGATGTTCCCAGTGGTGTGGGTAGAAACCATTAGAAGTTTTGGAAAGACCAAACTTTTAGATACCTGGCTGGTTATTCTAACATTAGGATTTTACATCTATTATATCAATTATGCCGAAGATGTAAAATATATTGAAGACCGAGATTTAAAACCTAGAACTGGACTTGGAGAATGGGTAAGCTCCATCGTTTTTGCCATTGTAGCTGCAACCTTTGTGCATACTTACTTTATACAGCCGTATGTAATTCCTACTGGTTCATTGGAGCGCACTCTTAGGATTGGAGATTTTTTGTTTGTTAGCAAATTCCATTATGGAGCAAGAATTCCCATGACCACATTGGCTCTTCCAATGGTGCATGATACCATTCCAGGAGTAAAGAAAAGATCATATGTGGCCGATGTTGACCCAGCAACTCATAAAACCTCATGGAAGAATAAATTACAATTACCCTATATGCGCCTTCCAGGGTTCAATACCATCAAAAAAAATGACATAGTTGTTTTCAGCTTGCCCTCAGATACCTTGTATCAATTTTTTAAGGCAGAAAAAGCTGTAAAAAAACCAATAGACAAAAAGTCTAACTATGTTAAGAGGTGCGTGGGAACTCCAGGGGATTCGTTGGCGGTCATAGACGGTTTTGTTCATATCAATGGGAAAAAACTGCAGCTTTCAGATAGGGCAAAAGTGATGTATGATTATACTATTTATTCCCAAAAAGGGGTGTCCAGTAGGTTACTTAATGAGGTTGACGCTTCAGATTACCTCAGGAAATATATAACTGCAGGCCTAAATCAAGATCAGTACAATGCACTATCTCCTTTTGTGCTTGGTGCAAACCAAACAGCAGATGGTAAAATTGAACTTATAACACGGGAAAAAGGAATACCTACCGAAGTTATAAGACAATTGAGATTATCCCTGACAGAAGAAAAGCCGAGGTCAAGAATTGCCAACTTAACAGATGACATGGTGGCTGCATTGCAAAAGAATCAAGAGATAGATTCTGTTATAAAAACGAATGAAGGTAAGGGAGTATACACAGGTGCATATCCTCAAAAACCCAATTTCTATCCATGGAACAATGACAATTTTGGTCCTATATATCTTCCTGAGGAAGGAGCCACTGTAGAAATCAATTACAAAACCATTCCGTTATACAAGAAGATTATTCGGGATTACGAATACAATGATGTGGTCGTTACGGGACAAAAAGTTTTGATCAATGGAGAAGAAGCGAGTTCCTATACATTTAAACAAGACTATTATTGGATGATGGGAGATAACCGCGACCACTCTGAAGATAGCAGAACTTGGGGATATGTTCCGGCTAACCATATTGTTGGGAAACCTGTTTTTCTTTGGTTGAGTTTTGATAACTTCAAAGAAGGCTTGATAAAATGGCGTCCCCGTTGGGATCGTATTTTTACTACTGTTGGGGGTAGCGGAGAACCTGTATCCTATTTAAAGTATTTTTTAATGGTACTTGCAGGATGGTTTATATTTGACTTTTTTAGAAAACGAAGAAAAAAGAATTCTTGAGTTTATTAGTTCATCCTACTTATTTGCCAAGCATCATCACGTTTTCTGTAATTGCTCAAAACGACATTGTTTGGGAAGCGTGTGATAATTTCCAGAAACAGACATACAGGAACCGCTGCTATATCTGTACAGATCAGGGAAAGCATATGCTAAACATTCCCATAAAACATACCAAGGGAAAAGAAGATCATCAAAAATATAGTGAGATTGAAATGGATAATAGTTTCAATTGGCAAAAGCAACATTGGCGAACCTTGGAAACTGCTTATAGAACGTCCCCCTTCTTTGAGTTTTACGAGGATGATTTAAAACCTTTGTTTGAAGAAGCCAAAGGTTCTCTTTTTGATTTCAACCTAAAAACTATAAAAACCATTGGTGATTGTTTAGGCATTGAAAACCCCACAAAAAAAACTTCTTCTTATGAGGTCATACCTTCAAAAAATGTTGATACGAGATTCTTAGCAGAGTCAAAAAGAGAATTAAGTATTGGTCTGGCAGAGTATTCTCAAGTCTTTGAAGAAAGACACGGTTTTATATCCAATCTAAGCATTTTGGATTTGTTATTCAATGAAGGAACCAATGCACTTACCTATTTAAAAAATCAATCTTTAGGCTTTTTAGATGCTTAGGTTCATCATTCATTATAGCATTCATTTTATCGTTCCTATCCTTATAGGTTTTTTGTTTTTCAAGGAAAATAGAATTAAGGTGATACTTGTTCTTTTAGCGGGTATTGTAATCGACCTGGATCATCTTCTTGCAGAACCAATATTTGATTTAAATCGTTGCAGCATAAATTTTCATCCACTCCATAGCTATTGGGCCATCTCGCTATATTGTATTCTTCCTTTCTTTAAACAAACCCGAATAATAGGTTTAGCGCTTATCATCCATATTATTGCAGATGTTGTGGATTGTTTTTTAATCTGATTTAAGACGAATAGTGGCCATAACCGGATAATGGTCAGACAATTTCTCATTATAATTCTGGTGAGAGATTACTTCAAACGCTGGATCTACAAGTATATAATCTATTCGAATAGGAAACCCTAACAGACCATATGTTCTGCCAAATCCTTTTCCTTTTTCCAAAAAAGTATCTTGCAAATCCTTGCTCAATATACGATATACATTAGAGAACTGTGTATTATTCATATCGCCGCAAACTATATTTTTATATGGACTTGTTTCTTTATGTTTATTAAAGATTTTAGCCTGTTCAAGTTGTTTTGTAAAAGTATTGACCAGTCTTTTATAATTCTTTTCTGATTCTTCTTCAGAAAACGTTTCTGATGATGGGACAATATTATATGACTGTAAATGCAAATTATAAACTCTTATCGTGTCTTTTTTGTGCAGAATATCAGCGTATATGATATTGTTACTTGTCCCAGGTAAGTCAAGTGAACCGTTACCAACAATAGGGTATTTTGAAAATATAGCTTGTATGCTCCTGGGTACTGAATAAGGCGTTTCAGTCCTATACGGATATTGGGTTAATTGCTTATATCGTATTCTGCTATGCTCTTGAATACAGACGATATCTGGATTTTCATTTTTGATAAATGCAGATATCCTATCCCCAATTTTTGGTTCTTTAATCCAACCATTCTTATTAAATCCCCATGCATTATAGGTCATTATTTTCAAATCGGACGCTGATGACTCTTCATTATGGTTACCAATTCCATAAAATGGTCCAAAAACCAAATACCCAATGAACAGTGTTATCAGAGATAGTAAGAACTTTCTTTTTTTTCTATAAAGCCAATACCCGAGAAACAATCCATTTATAATAAAAAGAAAAGGAACAATCAGACTAAGAACTGATAATAAAGAGAAAATATGAGCTGTTAAAAAGGAAAGAATGCAAGTAACAAGTAATAAAACTGCAACTAGTATATTAACCGTAAATATTAACTTACCAAGAATGAGAGAAGTCTTTTTCACGTACTAATTCTCTTTACCTGCTTTAAACAAAAAATCCTTTTCGGCCTTGGATAAGCTCTCATATCCAGATTTACTGATTTTATCCAAGATGGCATCTATTTTACGCTGATGGGCTTGTTTATCATAATCTGCAGAACTCTTACCTTTGGAAGTCTTCTTTTTATATACCGTTTTAAGAGGTCCCTTTTTTTCTTTTGGTTTAAAGAGTTGAACAATAACGTCTCTAAACTTTGTAAAGCCAGAACCGATATCATTTCCGTTTAACAACTGTCGTGCATAAATGTATCCAAGCAGCGCTCCTCCCAAATGTGCTAATCTGCCACCTACATTTCCACCATACGGAATCTGTATTAAATCGACCAAAACAAAAAATGCCCCTACATACCAAAGCTTAACGTTAAAAAAGATAATCCGCACTTCTTGATTTGGTAAGTAAGCACATACGAAAATCAATACTGCCGTAACTCCTGCTGAAGCCCCTATTAATGCTGTATTTGTATTCAATAAGGTTGGAAAAATATTATAACTAAGCAAAAAAACCATTCCTCCAACGATAACACCTAAAAAGTATACGTTAATGAACCGTTGGTTATCAAATAGATTTAAGAAAATTCTACCAGCAAAATAGAGCATGATCATGTTCCAAAAGATATGACCCAAACCGGCATGGAAAAATGAGTATGTGCCTATAGACCAGGGCTGACCAAAAAATTCCATGAAATCTTTGGGCAGTTCAAACCATTCCGATACTGAATTTCCAAGTAATGCTAAAGACAGTCCGTCCAAAATAAAGACGAGAACATTTAGTGCAATCAGTTTTTCAGCTATGCTGAATTTTGCAAAATTATATTGTAATCCACCATTCGCCATAGGCTAATTCCAACGGTTTTTATTAAACTCATTCTTTTTCCAATACCACATCATAATAAATCCAATTAATGCGCCACCTATATGCGCAAAATGTGCCACTCCAGTATTTATGTTTCCTATTCCAAAAAACAAGTCTCCAGCTAACAACAAGGGTACAAAATACTTTGCTTTTATAGGCACTGGTAAAAATATCAACATAAGTTTTGCTTCAGAATACATAAAAGCAAATGCCACTAAAATCCCGTAAATAGCACCTGATGCTCCAACTGCCGGTGTATTGTAAGCACTTAAAAAATTATCAATGGTGCTTTTAGAAGCCACGTTATACCAATCTGGACTGTATTGCCCTTTTGATATTATATCCAAAACCTGCGTCTCTGTCATTCCAGCGTTGACCAAAGCAGTCATTCCTTCATTAAAAAGATAATAGTTAACCCCTGTATGCAATAAGGCAGAACCAAGTCCGGCTGAAAAATAAAAGAACAAGAACTTATTCCTGCCCCAAGCTTGCTCAAGAGGAGTTCCAAATGCCCACAGCGCGTACATATTAAACACAATGTGCATAAGGCCGCCATGCATGAACATATGGCTAATTACCTGCCACCACTGAAAATTAGTGTTCTGAGGAAACCAGAGGGATAACCACTGATACATTTGATCCCCATATAATTGTGTGGCTATAAATAAAATCACGTTGATAATCAACAAATGTTTTACCGCCTCTGTCAATCTACCCATTTAGCTAAACTTTTTTTCAATATCTCCTTCAGAGATAATAGTGTATGTCATTTTTTGGAACGGACTTAATGTAGGTTCCTTACAACCGAATAAATCATTCACCAAACCTAACTGGGAGTCCTTATCCAATACTTCACCTGTTTTTACTGCCAGGTTTTTAGACAGTGCCTTTGCCAGCAATTCCGCTTGAGAAATTGAATTTCCTTCAAATCCCTCTTTATAATCAGCTATCAAACGATCCAATACCATGCCAATTCCGCTTTCGGAGACAACCAAGGGCACACCTGTCACTTTAACAGTCTCTTCTTCCAAACTTTCAAAAGCAAAACCAACGTTTATCAGGCTATCTTTGATCTCTTTTAAAATAATCAATTCTTGTTTGGTGAAGGTAAGTTCTAAAGGAAACAAGAGCTGTTGGCTGACACCTTCCTTTACGGTGATTTCAGCTAAAAACTTTTCAAAAAGCACCCGTTCATGTGCACGGTTTTGATTAATTACCAACATGCCGGACTTAATGGTGCTAACTATATACTTTCTTTTTAGCTGAAAGGTGGTGCTAACATGTTCTTGCGATTCTGTATCAGAATAAAATGTTCCTTGTACCTCAGTGTCCGATTCAATCTCTATACTGCTGAAATTATCTGTACTTACCCCGGTATTTAAACCTTCATACAGATTCTCCCAAGCCTTTGTGCTGGTTTTTTGATAGTTAGACGTAGCGCTTGTCCTTTCTGAAGTCTCTTGAAAAGGATTAAAAGAAGCATCCATGGTTACCTTAGGCAGTACTGCTCCTTTCTCCTTATATGCATAGGGAGTGTCTAAATTAGGGTCATGTTCAAAATCCAAAACTGGAGCTACATTAAATTGTCCCAAACTATGTTTTACTGTGGAACGAATGATGGCGTACATGGTATTTTCATCATCAAACTTCACCTCTGTTTTTGTGGGATGTATATTGATATCGATAGATGCAGGATCCACTTCTAAATACAAAAAGTATCCAGGATACAAGTCAGTCTTAATAAGTCCTTCAAAAGCGGCAACTACTGCATGATGCAAGTATGGGCTTTTTATAAATCTGCTATTGGCAAAGAAAAACTGTTCTCCCCTACTCTTTTTAGCAAATTCTGGCTTGCAGACAAATCCCGAGATTTTAACTACTTCAGTCCCTTCATTGACCGGAACTAAACGGTCTCCCATTCTATTCCCAAAAACATTACTTATTCGCTGTCTGTGTTTGGTCTTTGGAAGATTAAATAATTCTGAACCATTATTGTAATAATGAAATTCTATGTTTGGATGGACCAAGGCAACCCGCTGAAATTCATCTGTAATATGCCGTGATTCAACTTGGTTGGATTTTAAGAAATTACGTCTGGCCGGAATATTAAAAAATAGATTTTTAACAGCTATTGATGTCCCTTTTGGTGTGGCTATCACTTCTTGAGACATTATTTTGCTGCCTTCAATCTTTAAATGTGTCCCAACTTCCGCATTATCCATCCTTGTCTGCATATCCACATGGGCAATTGCTGCTATTGAAGCCAAGGCTTCACCACGGAATCCTTTTGTCTGCAGGTTAAACAAATCTTGGGCGGTTGATATTTTTGATGTAGCATGTCTCTCAAAAGAAAGTCTAGCATCGGTCTCACTCATTCCAGAACCATTGTCCACAACTTGAATGAGAGCCTTACCTCCATCTTTTACAATCAATTTAATTAGGGTAGCACCAGAATCTATGGCGTTTTCCAATAGTTCTTTTACTACTGAAGCTGGTCGCTGAACCACTTCCCCTGCTGCAATTTGATTGGCGACATGGTCTGGCAAGAGTTTAATGATATCTGCCATTAGGGATTCAGGAATATGGATAAATCAAAGTCTATGATGAAGAGGAACAGCAATATTAAGATGGCCACAATAATCGTAAAACGAATTTTTAAGTTTTTATCCCCTTCATTTTTTAAGTCATCAAAAGCTGAGGAAAATTTGTTTTTTAGGCCTCTTTGTGTATTAGCTGTACTTCTGTATTTATCTAGTTTATGTTCTATTTTATAAGGATTACCTTCACCCTTGTAATAGCGTGGTGAATAATCATAGGTTCTATTTTTTCTAAGTTTTAGAAAATTTCGCATTATATCCTTTTCCGTATAATCTCAAAGGTACTCAAAATCAAAAAATAGGATTGGGAACTACTGCCAAAAAATGTTAACAGTCTTAGATAGAACTATAGTATTGCCCTATTTGCTCTTAAAAACATAAAAATTACCTTCCTAAGGCAGCCATCTTTATTGCTGCAATAGCCGCTTCGGCTCCCTTATTTCCATGCTTGCCTCCGCTGCGGTCTATAGCTTGCTGTAAAGTGTTATCAGTAAGAACACAAAAGATAACAGGTGTGTCATAAGCAACATTTAGGTCCTTAATACCCTGGGCCGCTGCGCTACAAACAAAATCAAAGTGACTGGTTTCTCCACGAATAACGCTGCCAATTGCAATTACTGCATCCACTTTTTGAGTGTTGAGCATCTTTTTACATCCGTAGGTAAGCTCATAAGTTCCTGGAACATTCCATCTAAGAATATTATCAGTAAGAGCTCCGCAATCCACTAAGGCCTCTAAAGCGCCATTATATAGTCCTTCCGTAATGGTATCATTCCACTCAGAAACAACAATCCCAAACCGAAATTCCTTCGCGTTTGGGATTGTTGTTTTATCGTAAGCGGATAAGTTCTTGTTCTCAGTAGCCATAAGCCTAATTTTTGGCTAGTCCAATAAGTACATCTATTCCATTTGCCTCTTGAGAGGAAGAATATTCATTTTTGATGCGCTCAAAAAAGCTTGATGCTTTTTCTTTTTGGTTTAAATCCATGGCAATAACACCCGCTTTGTATAAAAATCTGGGGGCAGTATATTCATTATTGCTATGTGCAATCGCTTTTTCGTAATACTCCAAAGCATCTTCATTCTGACCCAATTGAGAGAAAGCATCACCCATTCCCCCCTTAGCCATGGCTCCTAAAACTGCATCACTTGAAGAAAAACTCTCCAAATTAGCAATGGCCTCGTCATATTGCTGCATGTTCAAATAGGTCATTCCCGCAGAATATTTAGCAAGGTTAGCCGCTTTGGTTCCTTTGTATTCTTCAATAATATCCAGAAAACCATATTTACCCTCTGCCCCATTTAAGGCCAAAGTAAACAATGAATCCTTAGCCGTCTCGTTTGTCAATGCCTGATCAAAATATTGTTGCGGATAAAAAAGTTCATTAGCCGCAGATGCTTCCTTTGGTTTTTGAATAAATTCATTGTACCCCAAATACCCTAAAACACCTATAGCAATGGCACCAATCGCGCCCAAAATGTAATTCTGGTTTTTCTGAACCCAAGCCTCGGTTTTGGAAGCACTTTCATCCAAAGTACTAAATACTTCAGCCGTTGTACTGTTCTGCTCATCTAATTGAGCTTCTTCAACCTTATTTTTTGGCTTAAAGCCTCGCTTCTTGTATGTTGCCATTCTTCATTTGATTAATCGCGCAAAAATAAAGTTTTTATCCAAAACCAAAAGGTAATTTATTCGTTATTTTTGGAATCTTTAATTAGTCGTTCAATGACTAAAAATGTAATATCCCTTTAGCTTTTTATGTTTTTAAAGCACTTGTCTTTAGTTAATTACAAAAATTTCTCTTCCAAGAGTCTAGAATTTGACCCTGTTATCAACTGTCTTGTTGGCGATAATGGTGTGGGAAAGACCAATATTTTGGATGCCATATACCACCTTTCTTTCGGGAAAAGCTATTTTAATCCGGTTTCTACCCAAAATATAAAACATGAAACCGAGTTTTTTGTAGTTGAAGGCGAATTTGAAAAAGATAATAGGACAGAAAAAATCATTTGTAGCTTTAAACGTGGCTTAAAAAAGGTCATTAAAAGAAATGGGAAGGCCTATGAAAAGTTTTCAGAGCATATTGGTTTTTTACCTCTTGTAATCATCTCCCCTTCAGATAGAGACCTTATAACAGAGGGAAGTGACACTCGTAGAAAATTTATGGACGGTGTTATTTCGCAATCAGATAAAGAATACCTAAAAACCTTGATTAAGTACAATAAGGTTTTGGTGCAGCGTAACTCATTGCTTAAGTATTTTGTTGCCAATCATACTTTTGACCCCAATACGCTAGCTATTTACAATGAGCAATTACATACCCTGGGAACAGAAATTCATCAAAAAAGAGTGGCCTTTGTAACATCCTTTATTCCAATCTTTAAGGAACAGTATGCCCACATATCTGAAAAGGAAGAAGAAATCATGCTTTCCTATGAAAGTCAACTCTTGGACAAAAGCTTATTGGAACTTTTGGAAACTACAGTTGATAAGGATAGGGCTATACAATACACGAGCGTGGGAATCCATAAAGACGACCTCAACTTTACCATTGCTGGACATCCCATTAAAAAATTTGGTAGTCAAGGGCAACAAAAATCTTATTTGATTGCTTTAAAGCTAGCGCAATTCCACTTTATAAAAGAACAGGCCAAGACCACTCCCATCCTTCTGCTGGATGATATTTTTGATAAACTGGACGAAAATCGCGTGTCGCAGATTGTGGCATTGGTGGACAATGATAATTTTGGCCAGATATTTATTAGTGACACACATGCGGAACGTACCGAAAATGTAGTTAAAAACATTAGACAGAGTTATAAAATCTTTACCTTGTAGTATGAAGAAAATGTTGCTTTTCTTTATGATTTTATCTTTTTGGGGATGCAAGGATACTTCGCTATCAGAAGAAGATCTGCATTATCTAAATGGGTATTGGGAAATTACCGAAGTTACATTTCAAGATGGTGCAGAAAAGAACTATTCCATTAACCCAAGTGTTGACTTTATACAATTGGAAGGCACCAAAGGCTACCGAAAAAAGCTACAACCCAAATTTGACGGCACCTATAATACTTCTAATGATGCTGAAGTTTTCGAGGTAATCAGGATAGACAAAAGTTTTACATTGCATTACAAAAACCCTTTAAGCGAACGGGAAGAAAAGCTGATTCAAATAGATTCAACTTCTTTTTCAGTGCGTAATGAAGATGGAATATTATACTCCTATAAACGGTTCGAACCTATTTCAATACCAAAATAATGGCAAAAAGACACAATTCCCATATTCCTATGAGTGATGCACTTGGGGAGTTTATAAAAGAAAATAAGCTTCAAAAAGGTATGGATAGGGTAAATGCCAAAGATGCTTGGGTAAAATTAATGGGGAACGGGGTCAACAACTATACTACGGCAGTTGAACTTAGGAACGAAACTCTTTTTGTATCACTCTCTTCTTCAGTACTTAGAGAAGAGTTGAGTTTAGGAAAAACCAAAATCATAGCTATGCTTAATGAGGAATTGGGTAAAGAGTTGGTAAAGAAAATAGTGCTTCGTTAACCGTATGGTAAGTCATTCATGAATCAAGTGAAAAGAATCATTGAAACAACCCGATTAATAATCTGTGAAGCAAACATTAAAGATTCCCAGTTTTTTAAAAAACTATTGAATAGTCCAAATTGGATAGAGTTTATTGGAGATAGGGGTATAAAAACGGATAAGCAAGCAGTTAACTATATAAACTCCAGTTTAATTAACTCTTATAAAGAACATGGCTATGGCCTTTATAAAATGTGTCTCAAAGAATCTTCAATACCTATAGGCATATGTGGCTTTGTAAAACGAGATTATTTGGATAGCCCAGACATAGGGTTTGCAATTCTGCCAGAATATGAAGGAAAGGGTTATACCACCGAAGCTTGTAAGGCGACATTAGCGTACGGAAAATCAGCATTGAAGTTGGAATCCATTTTAGGCATTACCACTCAAAAAAATAGTAAATCGCAACACCTTCTCAACAAAATTGGGCTTCAGGAAGTGGGAAAAATAAAACCAAAAGGAAGTAAAGAAGAACTTCTATTGTTTTCAAATTGAAAAGCCACTCGATAGGAGTGGCTTTTATGTTTTCAAAAGTTTTTACTAACAAAAAACTAAAATACTTCCCTACCTGAAAAATGGAAAGCACCTTCTATTGCTGCATTCTCATCACTGTCAGAACCATGAACAGCGTTTTCACCTATACTCGTAGCGAATAATTTACGAATAGTTCCTTCAGCAGCTTCTGCCGGGTTAGTTGCTCCAATTAATGCACGAAAATCATCAACCGCATTGTCCTTTTCTAAAATGGCAGGTACAATAGGTCCTCTTGTCATAAATTCAACCAATTCTCCAAAGAAAGGTCTTTCTTTATGTATAGCGTAGAATTCCTCAGCATCTCTTTTACTTAACTGTGTATATTTCATTGCTACGATTCTGAATCCAGCAGCAGTTATCTTTTCCAAAATTGCACCAATATGTCCGTTTTCAACAGCATCTGGTTTTATCATGGTAAATGTTCTATTTCCAGTCATTTTTTTAAATTTTGCGCAAACTTACGTTTTTTCGAGCAACGCACAAGGTTTAATACTCCTGTTTTAATTCTTGAAAAACCATTCTATTTTCACACATTATTTTTAGATGGGCTTCTCTATTCTTCATGTTCAACTCAATAATTCTAAAACTAGGAACGGAAGTAACTATGAAATTGGCATTTGATTCTTCTTGCACCCTAAGACAAAAACAACAGTGCTTAAAAAAGAAAAAGCGTTGCATAACTTTAAAATCGGTCGAACAAAAATAGGAGGTCATGGTTTACCTCTATGTTATATTATTGTATCTTTGCCCGCATGAATTTAGAGGATATCACGACGGTCAAGTCTATTCTTTCCCAGCCCCAAAAAATCGTAATCATACCCCATAAGAACCCTGATGGTGACGCCATAGGCTCATGCCTTGGGCTCCTAAACTTCCTTAAAGGAAAAGGGTTGCAAGTTACCGTCATATCTCCAAATGATTATCCCAAATTTCTAAAATGGATGCCCGGAAGCGATGCCATCTTAAACTTTGAAAAGGAAAATTCGCAATCCAAAAAAGCTCTTGAAGAAGCCACGGTAATATTTACTTTGGATTTTAATGATTTATCCCGAACAGGGCAATTGGGAGCTGTTTTAAAAGAAAAAGAGGCAGATTTCATTATGATAGATCACCATCAACAACCAAGTGATTATGCCAAGGTGACCTACTCAGATGTAAGTATGAGCTCTACCTGCGAAATGGTTTATAATTTTATAGAGTACTTGGATGGTTTGAGTGACATCACCAAAGCCATTGCCACTAATCTGTATACAGGAATTATGACGGATACAGGTTCGTTTAAATACAGGTCAACCTCTAGTAGAACGCATCGGGTGGTTGCGGACTTAATAGATCGTGGGGCAGAGAATATGGAGATTCATCAAAATATTTACGATACCAATTCCCCATCTCGTCTTCATTTATTGGGCGTAGCGTTGAGTAATATGGTAATTCTTTCTGAATATAGCACAGCCTATATTACGTTGACACAAGAGGAATTGGATAAGCATGATTTTAAGAAAGGGGATACAGAGGGTTTTGTCAATTATGGATTAACGCTGGAAGGAATTATTTTTGCAGTGATTTTTATTGAAAACAAAGAAGAAGGTATTATAAAAATTTCGTTCCGTTCAATAGGTGATTTTTCAGTAAATGAGTTTGCAAGGAATCATTTTAATGGCGGCGGACACGACAATGCTGCTGGAGGAAGAAGTGATATCAGTATGGAAGAAACCATTAAACAATTCAATAGTATCTTAAAAACGTACAAAAGCCAACTAAACCCATGAGAGCTTTTTTTTTAATTTTTGCGGCAATTCTTTTGGTAAACTGTGGAGGTCCTGAACCAAGAAGACCAGTAGAAGTAAAATCTGGTAGTTTTTTTAAAGAATCCGTGGAACGCAATAAGCAGTTATTGGAACTGGAAGAAAAGATCATAAGTGGCATTATTGAAAAGGATACTCTTCATGATTATCTAGCAAGCCCAAGTGGGTTTAAATATTTTTTTGAAGTCAAAAACGATACAGCTACATATTCGCCAAAGACCAATGACCAGATATTGTTTTCTTATAATCTTGTGACTCTGGACAATGATACCATCTATAGTATGGAAGACATTGGCCCCACTTCGTATGTAGTGGACAAAGAGCAGCTATTTCCTGGTTTGCAAAATGCAGTTAAATTGCTTAAAATTAGTGAGCGCGCAACATTTCTGTTTCCTTCTTTATTAGCATATAGCTATCACGGTGACGGAAATAGTATTGGTCCTAAAACTCCTTTAAAATCTACAATCGAATTACATACAATCATTATTAATCAAGATAGTTTAAATCTAAAACCATAATAACAATGAAACAATCCCTTGTTTTAATCACTTTATTTTCAATAGTTTTCCTTGGATGTAAGTCCAGTAAATATGCTGACTTAGGCGATGGAATTTTTGCGGATATACAAACCAGCCAAGGTGATATAATTGTAAAATTGGAGCACGGAAAAACTCCAGTAACCGTTGCTAATTTTATATCCCTTGCAGAGGGCAACAACCCGTTTGTAGCTGACAGTCTTAAAGGAAAAAAGTATTATGACGGCATTATTTTTCATAGAATCATAAAAGATTTCATGATACAGGGTGGTGATCCTACTGGCACTGGAAGTGGAAACCCTGGATACAAGTTCAAGGATGAATTCCATGATTCTCTTAGTCATTCCAAAAAAGGAATTTTGTCCATGGCCAACTCAGGACCCAAAACCAATGGAAGTCAGTTTTTTATCACACATAAGGAAACGCCTTGGCTAGACGGAAGACACTCTGTATTTGGAGAAGTAGTAATAGGAATGGAAGTAGTGGATACAATTGCCAATGTTGAGGTCAGTGCTCCAGCAAACAAACCCAATGTTGATGTGGTAATGAACAAAGTGGAAATTGTAAGAAATGGTAAAGAGGCCAAAAAATTTGATGCCATCCAAATCATGACTGACTATTTTGCCGAAGAAGAAGAAGCGGTAGCCGCTTTCAAAAAAATGAAAGAGGATTTGGTTTCAGTACTCGTCAAACAAAAAGAAGAAGCATTGGAGACTCCATCTGGATTGAAAATTTACGCTATAACCCAAGGAGATGGAGAAAAACCGAAAATAGGTCAGAAAGTATTGGTAAATTATGCAGGTTGGTTGCCCAATGGTGATTTGTTCGATAGCAATTATGAAGAAGTAGCAACAAGACACAATAAGTTTGATGCTAAAAGAAAACAAGGCAATGGCTATTCACCTGTATTGATGGATTATAGTCCAGAAGCGCGCCTTATTCCTGGTTTTAAAGAAGGTCTTCAAACTATGAAAGTTGGAGATAAGATTCGTTTATTTATTCCACCTCATTTAGGATATGGAGCACAAGGCGGTGGCCCCATCCCTCCAAATTCTGATTTAGTTTTTGATTTGGAAATTACAGGCGTACAAGAATAAAATGTATAAGGAATCCACCAAAAAAGCTGCACAATGTGCGGCTTTTTTTATTTTTTACCCAAAGGTTTGTTAAGACCCAAAAGCTTATTGGCAATCTAATAATTAAGAACTAGATTAGAAGTTTAAAGCACCTCCTATATTTTTTAATTTTTGATGGGACAGAAAATTAAAACAGTTATTGCCATAGCCCTGCCCTTGCAAATAATTCTTGTAAAATGGGTTGGAAGCTATCCAGAGCTTATTGAAAAATATTATAGTAACGGACTGTATCCTGGCATCTCATGGTTTTTAAGAACGCTTTTTGGTTGGGCGCCTTTTTCAATCGGCGATCTTTTTTATTTAGCACTTTTTATCTTAGCAGGAAGATACTTGTACATACATCGAAAATCCATCAAAAAGAAGCCATTACTTTTTTTAAAGGACATCGTAGTGGTTTTATCTATAACCTATTTTGCATTCCATCTACTTTGGGGAATGAATTACTACCGACAGCCTATTACGTGGAAGCTGGGGATTGAAAAAGAATATACTAACAATGAATTAGTCGCTTTTACACAATATTTGGCAGAAAAGGCTAACCATTACCAAACCAAAATTACAGGAGACAGTATTGATCCTGTAAAAATCCCATATTCAAAAAAAGAAATATTTAAAAAAACCAAAAATGGTTATAGGTTACTAAAGGAAAGCTATCCAAGTTTTGAGTATAAAAGACCAAGCCTTAAATCATCGCTTTTTAGTCTTCCCTTAACTTATATGGGGTATGGAGGCTACCTAAACCCATTTTCCAATGAAGCCCAAGTAAATGGAATAACACCTCTTTACAGATTGCCGACCGTAAGTGGTCATGAAGTGGGACATCAGCTAGGTTATTCTGCGGAAGACGCTACTAATTTTATAGGTTTTTTGGTCACTGTCCGAAACGAAGACGTATACTTTAAATACACCGCCTATTCCCATGCTTTGGCCTATTGCTTATCAGATTTATCAAGAAAAGATGATGTAAAACTTAAAGAAATTGTTGAACAACTAAATCCCGGAGTCAAAAAAAATTTTAAAGAGGTTTCTGAATTTTGGAAGCAATATGAAAATCCTTTGGAACCTGTATTCAAGTCCATTTTCAATACCTTTTTAAAAGCGAATAATCAACAGGAAGGCATCAAAAGCTACAATTCAGTAGTGGGTCTTTTGATTAACTATCATGATAAGTATATATTCTAAATTGTAGCTTGTACAATACCCCTACTTCCGCTACCTTTAAAGCGACTAATCCAATAAGTATTATATGAAAATGAGACTCCTAACACTCTCCCTGCTTTTGGGAAGTGTCTCTTTGTTTGCACAAGATTATTTTCCAAAAAATGATGGTGTTAAAACAAAAAACAACAATTACATGGCATTTACCAATGCCAAGATTTATGTTACTCCTACCCAAGTTATTGAAAACGGAACATTGCTTGTCCAAAATGGAAAAGTAGTTCAGGTAGGAAACACGGTGAACATTCCAAAAAATGCCGTGGTTGAAGATTTAGAAGGGAAGTACATTTACCCTTCATTTATTGATGTATTCTCAAGCTTTGGTATAAAAAAACCCGAGAAGGCTAAAACCCGAGGTAGATCAGCACAATACAACGCTTCTCGTGAAGGGTTTTACTGGAACGATCACATTATGCCTGAAAACGATGCTATTTCGAGCTTTAGTTATGATGATAAAAAAGCCCAAGAACTTAGAAAAGCTGGTTTTGGAGTGGTCAATTCCCATATCCAAGATGGTATAGCAAGAGGTTCTGGTGTTCTTGTTGCCCTAAACGACCAGGGAAGTGAATCCAAAAGGATATTAGAAGATAAATCAGCTCAATATTTCTCTTTCAAAAAAAGTATTGCCAAGAATCAATCCTACCCAACTTCTTTAATGGGAGCTACTTCGTTAATGCGCCAGTTGTATTATGATATGGATTGGTATAGTAAAGGCAATATAGATACCAAAGATCGTTCGCTGGAAGCTTTGATAGAAAACAAAGGAATGACACAGATTTTTGCTGCAGGAAAAAATGGGAACGTATTGAGAGCGGATAAAATTGGTGATCAATTTGGAGTTCAATATGCTATATTGGCTGGAGGTGATGAATACGAATACATAAAAGAGGTAAAAACTACCAACGCCAAATTAATAGTTCCGCTTAACTTCCCAAAAGCTTATGACGTATCCAATCCTTATGAAGCACATTATGTTGCTCTAAAAGACATGAGACATTGGAATTTGGCTCCTTCCAACCCAAAGGTGTTGGAAGAAAATGCAATTCAATTTTCTATCACTTTACATGATTTAAAGTCTCCTTCAGATTTTAAATCAAAACTCATGAAAGCCATTAATTATGGGCTTTCCAAAACAAAAGCTTTGGAGGCCTTAACTTCTGTACCTGCAAACATTTTAGGAAAATCCAATCAAATAGGTTCCTTACAAGTAGGTAGACAAGCAAACTTGTTGATTGCCTCTGGAGACATTTTCGAAAAAGGAAGCATTTTGCATGAAAATTGGGTGCAAGGAGTAAAAAATGTCATCAATTCTAAAGACCGAGAGGATATTCGAGGTGATTACAATCTTACCGCAGACGGAGCAACATACCTCCTATCCATAACAGGGGAAACAAACAAGCCCAAAGCAGAGGTAAAGCAGGGTGAGGAAAAACTCGATTCAAAAATTGATTACAAAGCAGATTGGTTGAATTTGTCCTTTTCCAACAACGATGGAAAATCATACAGGTTAATAGCACTTATTACTCCAGATTCTGAAAACATTAAAGGTAAAATAACACTACCTAACGGAAACGAATCTTCAGTAACCGTTCGTAAAACAGCTTCTTTTGAGGAAAGAGCCAAAAAAGATGCTATAATCAATACTCCAAAGTTGATGCCCCTCTCCTATCCAAATGTGGGTTACGGATACAAAACAAAGCCTAAACAAGAAAATGTTCTTTTTAAAAATGCAACGGTTTGGACTGGTGAAACCATTATGGAAACTACAGATGTTCTGGTGAAAAATGGTAAGATTACCAAAATTGGAAAGGAACTTAGTGCTGGAAATGCCAAGGTAGTAGATGCAACTGGAAAACATTTAACCGCGGGTATCATTGATGAACATTCGCATATTGGGGCCTTGGCCATAAACGAGGCAGGGCACAATTCTACTGCTGAAGTAAAAATGACGGATGTTGTTGATCCCAAGGACATGGATATTTATAGAAATTTGGCCGGTGGAGTGACTGCGATTCAGTTACTTCATGGCTCCGCAAATCCTATTGGAGGGCGCTCAGCCATTTTACGATTAAAATGGGGCGAAAGTGCTGATGGACTCATATTCCAAAACTCGCCTAAATTTATAAAGTTTGCCTTGGGAGAAAATGTAAAACAATCCAACTGGCAAAGTTTTTCACGTTTTCCACAAACAAGAATGGGTGTGGAACAACTCTTTGTAGATTACTTTCAACGTGCCAAGGAATATGATGCCAAAAAGAAGTCGGGGCTACCTGTTCGTCATGATGAAGAAATGGAAACCCTAGCGGAGATTTTAAACGGAGAACGTTTTATTAGTTGTCACTCCTATGTGCAAAGTGAAATCAATATGTTGATGAAAGTGGCAGAAAAATTCAATTTTCGGGTAAACACCTTCACGCACATTTTGGAAGGTTATAAAGTAGCTGATAAAATGGCCGAGCACGGAGTGGGAGGTTCAACTTTTAGCGATTGGTGGGCCTACAAGTACGAGGTAAACGACGCGATCCCCCACAATGCGGCAATAATGGCCAGTCAAGGTGTGACAGTGGCCATAAACAGTGATGATGCGGAAATGTCCAGAAGATTGAACCAAGAAGCTGGTAAAACAGTTAAATATGGTGGTATGTCAGAAATTGAGGCTTGGAAAACAGTGACCTTGAATCCAGCTAAGTTATTGCACATCGACAATCGGGTAGGAAGTATTGAAATTGGGAAAGATGCAGATTTAGTATTGTGGAACAATCATCCCCTTTCTGTGTATGCAAAAGCAGAAAAAACGATGATTGAAGGTACAGTCTATTTCGACCTAGAAAAAGATAAGATGCTTCGCGAATCTGTAAAACGGGAACGAAGTCAACTCATTAATATGATGTTGAACGAGAAAGAAAATGGAGCAGAAATGCAAGGTCCAAAAGAGAGTAAAAAACCAAAGTTTCACTGCGAAAGCCTTTAAAATATAATACGATGAAAAAAATTATATCACTATTTATACTATTTGGGCTGATAAGCATTTTTCCAGCTACAGCGCAACAGACACCGGCTCCAGTTCAGCAAGAAACAATTACGATTACTGGAGCTACAGCCCATGTTGGTAACGGTACCATCAAAGAGAACTGTACCATAGTATTTGAAAATGGAAAAATAACGGCCATAGGTGGTTCTGAAGTAGAAAGCAAAGGCCAAATTATAGATGCAAGCGGAAAACACATCTACCCAGGCTTTATAGCTCCAGGAAAGTCTTTAGGGTTGGTTGAAGTAAATGCAGTTAGGGCAAGTAATGACCAAGATGAAATTGGCGACATTATCCCGCACATTAGGAGCATTATAGCCTACAACGCAGAATCAAAAGTTGTGGAAAGTATGCGTCCCAATGGAGTTTTGTTAGGACAAATTACTCCCAAGGGAGGAAGAATCTCGGGTACATCGTCAATTGTGCAATTTGATGCTTGGAACTGGGAAGACGCAACTGTAAAGGTGGATGATGGAATTCATTTGAATTGGCCAGCAATTTTCAGAAGAGGCCGATGGTGGATGGGAGAGCCCAATGGTTTTATCCCTAACAAAGACTACCAAAAGCAAGCAAACGAGGTTAAAACCTTTATGCAAAATGCAAACGCATACGGAAAAGACAGTGCCAAGGAAAATAATGCTGCATTTGCCGCCATGCAAGGTGTCTTCAATGGAACAAAACATTTGTACATCTATGCCGATGGTGAAAAAGAAATGATGGACGCCATTACCGCTGTGAAGAAATCTGGGGCAAAAAATATTGTACTTGTTGGAGGGTACCATGCACATAAAATCAGTGATTTCTTAAAAGAACATAACATTCCTGTTTTGGTGAACTTTACCCATACTCTTCCAAAATATGATGATGATGACTATGATTTCACCTTCAAATTGCCAAAATTGTTGATGGAAGCGGGTTTGCTGGTAGGTTTACAGAATGCATCTGCATCCAACTTTCAAACTAGAAATCTTCCCTTTTATGCAGGTCAAGTAGTTGCGCAAGGGTTAGAAAAGGAAAAAGCGGTACAATTATTAACAGGAAACACAGCTAAAATCTTAGGTATTGATTCCGATTATGGCACCTTAGAGGTTGGAAAAAGTGCAACATTGTTTATTTCTGAAGGAGATGCCTTGGATATGCGAACCAATCAACTTTCAAGAGCTTTTATTGATGGTAGGGATATTTCTTTAGAAACCCACCAAACCAAACTTTGGAAACGCTATATGGGCAAATACGAAGGAAAGTAAAGAGAAAATAAAAGCGGCGTTCCTTGGAACGCCGCTCTCTATTGTAGTGTATATTTCTTTAGTTCTTTTTTACTGTCACAAATTCTGCCTTTTCGGGCTTGGCATAAAACTCATGCGGTTTAGAGCTCTTGCTCAAAGTAATGTTCTCAAATTCAACTGTACTTCTTGCATCTAAAATCTTAGTGCCTTCAAAATTATACCATGTAATTGATTTTGGTAAGACCAAACCTTCAACCTTGTGCCAATCATCGTACCTAATCCATTTAATGGTTTCTGACACCTCGCCTGTTCTATAGGTTACTGTGTATCCCAACCATTCCATTTGATTGGTATTTGAATCAAAATAAATAAAGTATTCATCTTTAGATGACGTACCCACTCCAGATTCATATGAGATTCTAATACCTGGATAACTTTTATCCTCATAAACCAAATCTTCGACCTCTGAATAGATAATGCCATCATCAGCTAAAACAAAGGGCATGGCATAAAAATAGAACATCAGGTTATGATAAAACCCGGCATCTCCTTTATAGGTCTTCTCTGTATCCAAAAGCCAAACTTCTTTACCATCGGACCCTAACGAGAACTGCCCAGCATCTACTCGATCCTTTCTAGACCATAAATCTATAGTATGCGTTTCTGTAAAATCAGTTTTTGGCATTTCATATGCTAGTGTACGCTGCTCTTTCCATGTTGCCAACCCTCCATGGGCATCAAAAACTTTTACCAAAGCCTCTGGAAAATTGGGTTTAGATTCAACCGTTTCTTCTTGAACAGTATCTGTGGCTTCTTCTTTTTTAGTAGCAGGTTTGCATGCTCCAATAGCAAGTGCAAGAAATAGGATCGTTGCTTTCTTCATAGTTGTATAGTTTGCCGCTTTGTCGGAAATTCCTTCTTAAGATTACAAGATTACGTATTTTTGATGTGTGAAGGAAACCAAATTAATCAGCAGTATCCAAAACCCTTTGGTAAAGAAGATATTGCTCCTTAAAGAAAAGTCTAGGGAACGAAAGAAAACTGGACTTTTTATAGTGGAAGGCCTACGTGAGATTGAACTGGCGCAAAAAGGAGGTTTTATTCTGGAGACTATTTTATTTTGTCCAGAAATCTTAACTGATTTTGCGGTTCACCCTGTACTCAAAAATCCCAACGTCGAGATTATACAGATATCTAGTCCAGTTTATGAGAAACTAGCATATAGGGAAACCACAGAAGGCGTATTGGCCATAGCCAAAAGCAAAGGACATAGTCTGGAAAAAGTTACGTTTAAAAATGACCATCCCTTGATTTTGGTAGCGGAAGCACCTGAAAAACCAGGTAATATTGGAGCGTTATTAAGAACAGCAGATGCAGCTGCCGTTGATGCAGTTTTTATTGCCAACCCAAAATCGGATATCTATAACCCAAATATTATTCGCTCCAGTGTAGGTTGCGTATTCACTAACCAAATTGGCGCGGGTACCACGGAAGAAATCATCCATTTTCTAAAAGAAAAAGAGATTAGAGTATACTGCGCTGCGCTTACGGCATCCAAGAACTATGTAGATTGCAATTTTAAAGGCGCCACTGCGATTGTGGTGGGGACCGAAGCAACAGGTCTTACCGAGGCTTGGCTTCAAAATTCCGACCAAAACCTAATTATCCCGATGCAGGGTGAAATAGATTCTATGAACGTTTCTGTGTCGGCGGCAATACTTATATTTGAAGCGAAGCGGCAACGCGGATTTTAGCCTATGGAAAAAACTACTCTCTTCTACACAATCATTATCATTTTAGTAATTCAATACCTGGTTCACCAGGTGTTGGAGTACCTTAATGCAAAACGCTTCACATCTAATGTTCCATCTGAACTGAGTGATGTTTTTGATGATGTAGAATATCAAAAATCTCAAAAGTATAAATTAACAAATCACCGATTTGGACTCTTTTCTGATGGGTTTTCATTGATTCTGACCCTTTCCTTTTTATTCTTTGGAGGGTTTGAATGGATTGATTCCATTACTCGTTCAATTACGGATAAGACAATTCCCATGGCATTAATTTTCTTTGGATTCATGCTTTTGGGAAGCAGTATTTTGGGAACACCTTTTTCTTACTATCAAACTTTTGTAATTGAAGAAAAATATGGTTTCAACAAAACAACCAAAAAGCTTTTTTTCTTGGACAAGATCAAAGGTTGGGTGCTTACTATAATTTTTGGAGGAGGAATATTATCCCTATTCATACTTTTTTATCAATGGACGGGATCAAACTTTTGGATTTATACTTGGATTTTAATAAGTGCCATTATTTTGTTCATGAATCTATTTTATAGCCGATTGATCGTTCCGCTATTCAATAAACAAACGCCTTTAACCGATGGCAGTTTAAAAAGCGCCATTGAAAATTATGCTAAAAACGTAGGCTTCGAGCTTAAAAACATTTTTGTCATTGATGGTTCTAAAAGATCAACTAAAGCAAATGCCTACTTTTCTGGATTTGGAAAGGAAAAACGTATTACATTGTTTGATACATTAATCAATGATCTAAGTGAAGAAGAAATTGTGGCAGTTTTGGCTCATGAGGTGGGTCATTACAAACGGAAACATATTATTTTCAATCTATTGGTTTCTTTAGGCTTGACCGGATTTACACTTTTTATACTGTCTTTGTTCATAAACAGTCCAGAAATATCGCTAGCTATTGGCGTATCAACACCGAGCTTTCATGCCGGACTTGTAGGTTTTGTTTTGCTCTACAGTCCAATTTCAGAAGTTACAGGACTTGCCATGAACTATTTGTCAAGAAAATTTGAGTTCCAAGCAGATGATTATGCCAAGAAAACCTTTGCTGCAACACCTTTGGTGACATCATTAAAAAAGTTGTCAAAAAATAATTTAAGCAACTTGACCCCACACCCGGCCTATGTATTTGTGCATTACTCCCACCCTCCTCTAGTAGAGCGCATTAGAAACCTAAAGGCATGATTTTTGTTGGTTACCTTTAAAGATTGTGGTAATTTTAATATACTATGACGGAGGCTGCTATTGAGAAAGAGAACAAAGAGATTGCGAAGCAGTATAAAGAATTGCTTCGTATCAGCTATCAAACCTTGTCCGATAAGGACAAGAAATTGATACGCTCTGCTTTTGATGTGGCCGTTGATGCCCACAAAGACCAACGTCGAAAATCTGGTGAAGCGTATATATTCCATCCTATTGCGGTAGCAAAAATTGTGGCCTCAAAAATTGGCCTCGATGCAGTTTCCATTGCTTCCGCCCTTCTGCATGATGTTGTTGAAGACACGCCTTACACTTTAGATGATATTGAGCGCATGTTTGGAGAAAGTGTTGCTCGTATTGTTGATGGGCTAACCAAAATATCCCACTTAAAAAAAGATAAAGATATCAGCCAGCAGGCTGAGAACTTTAGAAAAATGTTATTGACACTGCATGATGATGTTAGGGTGATCATCATCAAAATAGCAGACCGTTACCACAATATGCTCACAATGGATTCCATGCCTGAGCATAAGCAAGTAAAAATAGCTTCGGAAACACTCTATATCTATGCTCCGTTAGCACATCGAATTGGACTTTACAATATTAAAACTCATCTAGAAGACCTTAGTTTAAAGTATACCGAACCTGAGGTATATAAGGATATTCAAGCCAAAATTGAGGATACAGAAGAGGATCAATCGGCATATATTGATGACTTTTCAAACGTTATTAAAAATTCTCTTGATAAAGAAGGTCTAAATTACAACATCAAAGGACGGATGAAATCCATTTTTTCCATCCGAAGAAAAATGAAGGCCCAAAATGTTTCTTTTGATGAAGTCTATGACAAATTTGCTGTTAGAATCATTTACAAGTCCGATAAAAAAAATGAAAAGTTTTTGGCTTGGAAAATCTATTCCATTGTAACGGATCACTTTACACCAAATCCAATTCGGTTACGAGATTGGATAACTTCACCAAAATCCACAGGTTATGAGGCACTGCACATCACCGTAATGGGACCAAAAGGTAAATGGGTGGAAGTACAGATACGCAGTGAACGAATGCATGAAATTGCGGAAAAAGGCTATGCAGCACATTTTAAATATAAACACGGAGAACAAAAAGAACAAGGTATAGAGGATTGGTTGAACAGATTGCAGGAAGCACTGGAAACTTCTAACAGTAATGCTGTTGATTTTGTTGAGGAGTTTAAACTCAACCTATATTCCAAAGAGATTTTTGTGTTTACGCCCAAGGGTGAACTAAAATCAATGCCCAAAGGTGCTACTCCGTTAGATTTTGCATTTCACATCCACACAGAGGTGGGAATGAAGACACGTGGGGCGCGAGTAAACGGAAAATTGGTTCCGTTAGGGTCAGAACTCCATAGTGGTGATCAGGTTGAAATCATAACTTCTGAAAGTGCCAAACCTAGCCAAAGTTGGTTAGACTACGCACAAACAGCAAGAGCCCGGGCAAAAATTAAATCCTCATTAAGTGAAGAAAAAAAGAGCATTGCTGCGGATGGAAAAGAAACCCTGAGAAGGAAGTTAAAATCGCAAAAAATAAACCTCAACGAAGATACAGTCAACAAACTGGTGATTTTCTTTAAGCTTAAAACCAGCTTGGATTTGTTTTATAGGGTAGGAATTGGTGTTATTGATAATGAACGGATAAAGGAGTTTGCTTCTTCATACCACAACGCCTTCCTAAATTTCTTTAAAAATAGAATTCGTAGAAACCCTGCTCCAAAAGACGTTGACAAGGAAGAAATAACTACCAAATATGATATGCTCGTATTTGGAAGGGAGGAAGAGAAATTGACCTATAAACTTTCTCAATGCTGTAACCCAATTCCAGGAGATGATGTTTTTGGTTTTGTGAGTGTAAATGATGGCATAAAAGTTCATAAAAAGAACTGCCCCAATGCCATTTCTTTACAATCCAACTATGCCTATAGAATTATGTCTGCCAAATGGATAGATTCCTCCCAGGAAGAGTTTACCGTAGATGTTCAAATTACTGGGATAGATAATTTAGGACTGGTTAATGACATCACCAATATTATATCGGATAATATGCATGTTAACATGCGTAACCTTAATTTTAGTGCAGATGGCGGTACTTTTACAGGTAAAATAACACTAGTAGTAAAAAACAACAGTATTCTTAAAAAACTCATTAATAATTTGAAGCAGGTAGAGGGTATAGACAAAGTAACCAGAATTTAATTTTTAGCTGTACCTTTGTTCTTTAGCATTGGTGAGAAAGCTATGGGGAACAATAAAAATCAGGAAATTGTAAAAAATGTATTCACTTCTTTCCTAGAAGAGAAAGGGCATCGAAAAACACCTGAACGCTACGCCATTTTACAAGAAATATATAATAGTGAAGATCATTTTGATGTGGAATCACTCTACATAAAAATGAAGACAAAAAATTACAGGGTCAGTCGTGCCACATTATACAATACCATTGATCTTTTGTTGGACAGTAAACTGGTACGAAAGCATCAATTTGGAAAAAATCAGGCGCAATACGAAAAATCTTATTTTGACCGTCAGCATGACCATGTTATCCTAACAGATACTGGAGAAGTGGTGGAGTTTTGTGACCCACGCATCCAATCTATAAAAAAAACCATTGAGGAGGTTTTTGATATTAAAATCAACAACCACTCTTTATATTTCTACGGAACCAGAAACAAAGAAGAAAACCTAACAGAATAACCAATACATTTCATGGTAGATTTATTGCTTGGACTCCAATGGGGAGACGAAGGAAAAGGAAAAATTGTTGACGTACTTACAAAAGACTATGATATTATTGCTCGATTTCAGGGAGGTCCCAATGCAGGGCATACCTTAGAATTTGATGGCATAAAACACGTACTACATACTATTCCTTCTGGGATTTTTCATAAAAACGCTATAAATGTTGTTGGTAACGGCGTAGTAATAGACCCTGTTATTTTTAAAAAAGAATTGGACAATCTTGAAAAGTTCGATATCGATATCATATCAAAACTTTTTATCTCAAGAAAGGCTCATCTTATTTTGCCAACGCATCGTTTGTTAGATGCAGCCTCAGAAGCCGCAAAAGGAAAAGCGAAGATTGGCTCTACTTTAAAAGGGATTGGCCCAACTTACATGGACAAAACCGGTAGAAATGGTATGCGTGTTGGAGATTTAGAGTTTGAGAATTGGAAAGAGAAATACCGCGCTTTAGCAGATAAGCATGAGGCCATGATAGGATTTTACAACGTGGATATCCAATATGATTTGACCGAGTTGGAAGCTGAATTCTATGAAGGTGTAGCAACTTTGAAGCAATTAAAGTTTATTGATAGCGAAGAGTACATCTTTAAAGCGCAGGATGAAGGCAAGAAAATATTGGCTGAGGGAGCACAAGGATCTTTACTGGACATTGATTTTGGCACTTATCCTTTTGTTACCTCGTCTAACACCACCGCCGCTGGAGCGTGTACAGGTTTAGGGGTTGCTCCCAATAAAATAGGCCGTGTATTGGGTATTTTTAAGGCATATACCACCAGAGTGGGCAGTGGCCCTTTCCCAACCGAACTGTTTGATAATGATGGTGAAACTATGGGTCGCGTAGGTAACGAGTTTGGTGCTACCACCGGCAGACCTAGACGTTGTGGATGGCTTGACCTTGTTGCCTTAAAATACGCTGTTCAGATTAATGGCGTTACTGAATTAATGATGATGAAAGGGGATGTCCTTAGTGGCTTTAAAACCCTAAAATTATGTACCGCTTACAAGTACAAAGGTGAAGAAATTCAACATCTACCCTATAATATTGAGAGCGAGAATGTGACTCCAGTTTATAAAGAGATGAAAGGTTGGGCCAAAGACTTAACCCAATTGACTAAAGCTGAGGAGTTACCTCCTGCCCTAAACGATTACATTGCATTTTTGGAAGAACAGTTGAACGTTCCCATTAAAATTGTTTCTGTAGGACCTGATAGAACGCAGACTATTCATCGCTAGGAATACTAAACCTTTCTAAATCTATATCTATACTTTGCTTAAAAATCCTACTTTTGGGCAAAATTCTATGGATTTGAAAAGAATTTCATTTTTCATTTTTACCCTCTCATTTTTCTTTGCCATTGCTCAAGAAAAAGAGCAAGAACCTGCAAGTAGACAGATAAACATTGTATACGGTGCCAATTTTACTAAAGATGAGGCCCAATTTCCCGGGGCTTCAATTTTCAGCAAGGATGATGAGCGGCAAGTTCAATTTGAACACCAAGGAGCGGATTTGTGGTGTGATATAGCAATCTTTTATTCCCAAGAAAACCGTTTAAAGGCAATAGGCAATGTTAGGCTACAACAAGGTGATTCTATTGAAATGAACAGTAGCTATATGAGCTATAATGGTGACTCAAAATTGGCCAAAGCCTGGGAAAAAGTAGATCTTACCGATGGCCAGATGACCTTGACCACCGATACTTTATATTTTAATAGGGAAAAACAAGAATCATTCTACAATTCAGGAGGAAAAGTCGTTGACTCAGTTAATGTGCTTACCAGTAAGATTGGCACCTATTTTACCGAATTGAAGAAAGTACAGTTTCGAAACAATGTCCATATTGACAATCCTGAATATATAATAGATTCTGAACAACTGGACTATTACCGTATTTCTAAAAATGCTTATATGTATGGACCTTCAACGATTACCGGTGAAGAATATAAAATATACTGTGAACGTGGATTTTATGACACCAAGATTGAACAAGGCTATGGTATAAAAAACACTAGAATAGATTATGATAACAAAATCATTTTAGGTGATAGTCTTTATTTTGACAAGACGTCTGAATTTGCATCTGCCACCAACAATATCCAAATAACAGACACCATAAACAATGGGGTCATTAGAGCTCATTATGCCGAAGTTTTCAAAGCCAAAGACTCGGTCTTTGCTACCAAAAGGGCTGTTTCAATTAGTATGGTGGAACAAGACTCCCTTTATATGCATGGTGACACCCTAATGGTAACCGGCAAACCAGAAGCCCGTATTCTTCGCGCTTTTAGAAATGCAAAATTTTATAAAACGGATTTAAGTGGAAAATGTGATTCTATTCATTCCGCAGAAAAAACAGGAATTACCCAATTGATCAAGAATCCAATCCTCTGGAATGTAGATAATCAAATAACAGGCGATAGTATTCACTTAATTTCTGACTTAGAAACCGAGAAATTGGATTCGCTCAAAGTATTGGAGAATGCCTTCATTATTTCGTTGGATACCATTAGTAAAACGGGTTACAATCAAGCCAAGGGAAAGGACCTTTATGGAAAGTTCATAGAAAACGAACTTAAAATCATTGATCTAATCAGAAATACAGAAGTGATTTACTACATGTACAATGATGACCAAGAATTGATAGGGATTGATAAAACCATTTGTAGTAAGATAAGGTTGCTAATGGCCAACAATGATATTGAGGATATTACCTTTTTTGTAAATCCGGATGGGGATATTTTTCCGGACACGGAATTACCGGTGGAAAGTAGAAAATTAAAAGGGTTTATATGGCGGGGAGATGAACGCATTCTGAGCAAGGATGATATTTTTGATGAAGATGACAATAACATAGAGCTTGTAAAAATTCGCGGAATAGATAATCCTATAGACATTGATGCAGAAGAAAAAGAACGCCAGGAGAATGAAAACGATCCAATAAACAAAATATCAGCCACCAAGGCTATAAAACCAAAAGAAGCTACCGTAAAGAAAGTACAAAGTCCCTAATGCTTAGAGATGACTTTTTTACATATCAAACTCAAACTACAGCACATCCCTTAGGTATGGAAGTTTCTCATGCAAAGGGTAGTTACATTTATGATAATCAAGGTAGGGCACATTTAGATTTTGTTGCAGGAGTTTCTGCATGCAGCTTGGGTCACTGTCCCCCAAGGGTTATAAACTCTGTAAAAGAACAGCTTGAAAAATATATGCATGTAATGGTATACGGAGAGTACATTCAGCAACCCGCTGTAGAATTCACCAAATTATTGGCGTCAAAGCTTCCCAAAAACTTGGAAACAACCTATTTGGTTAACTCAGGAACAGAAGCTATTGAAGGTGCCATAAAATTAGCGAGAAGGTATACTGGGCGCTCACAACTTATTGCCGCCCATCGCGCCTATCATGGAAATACAATGGGGAGCCTAAGTTTAATGGGTTATGAAGAGCGCAAAAGTGCATTTAGGCCATTAATCCCAGACGTTTCCTTTATCAAATTTAACGTAGAAGCGGATTTAGAACAGATTACGGAAAAAACAGCGGCTATAATCCTAGAAACCATACAAGGTGGTGCTGGATTCATTCTTCCAGAAAATGGGTATTTGGCGAAAGTTAGAGAACGCTGTGATCAAGTTGGAGCCCTATTGATTTTAGATGAAATTCAACCTGGGTTTGGAAGAACAGGAAAACTATTCGCTTTTGAGCATTTTAACTGTATCCCAGATATTTTGGTATTAGGTAAAGGAATGGCTGCAGGGCTACCCGTGGGAGCATTTGTTTCTTCAAAAAAGATGATGGACACCTTACAGATAAATCCAAAATTGGGTCATATCACCACATTTGGCGGGAACCCAGTAATTGCGGCTGCCAGCTTGGCAACATTACAAGAAATCACTGAAAAACAGCTCATTGAACAAACACTAGAGAAAGAAAATCTATTTAGAACCCTTTTGGTACATCCTTTGATTAAAGAAGTAAGAGGTAAGGGTTTAATGCTTGCTTTGCTATTAGACAATGAGGAAATTGTCAATTATTTAGTGTTGACAGCTGCCAAAAAAGGACTTATTCTTTTCTGGTTGCTTTTTGAATCCAAAGCGGTTCGGATATCACCACCATTGACCATTTCAATGAAAGAAATAGCGATAGGATGCGACCAAATCATTGGTATTTTAAACGATTACAAACCCACTGCTGTTAACTAATTTGTTGATAACATACCCCAAACAAAGACTTAAGGATAGCCTCAAAGGGCTAATTTTAAGTCCATAGTTAAACCAAACTCGTTCCTATGGCGTTAGATTCTAACGAATATCCTGACAAATCCATAAGTAAATTTGAGTCCATGCTCAAGACAGACGATGTCTACTTTTTTGATGCAGAGGACTTTGAGGAAATCATTCACTATTATTTAAATAATGGAAAAGTCTCATTGGGTAAAAAAGCCATCCAAATAGGCTTGGAGCAACATCCTAACTCATTGGAATTAAAATTATTACGTGTTGAGATTCTGGTTTTTGAAGACAAGTTTGAAACTGCAGAAAAATTGTTGGATGAACTCCAAAACATTGATTCCCACAACGAGGAAATCTACATACAACGGGCCAACATTCAATCCAAACAAGATAATCATCAAGAAGCGGTAAACCTGCTTTTGGAGGCACTCCACAGAACTGAGGATAGTTTTGATATCTATTCACTTTTAGGTATGGAATACCTGTTCATGGATGATTTTGAAAGCGCAAAACGTAGTTTTATGAGGTGCGTGGAATTTGATGATAGAGATTATTCTTCTTTGTACAACGTAATCTACTGCTTTGAGTTTTTAGAGGATTTTGATGGTGCCATTCACTATTTGAATGATTATTTAGAGCGAAATCCATATTGCGAGGTTGCATGGCACCAATTGGGTAAAATGTACTATAGTATGGACATGTACAAAGAAGCCTTAGCCGCATTTGATTTTGCCATTATCTCTGACGATTCTTTCATTGGAGCTTATTTTGAAAAAGGAAAAGTTCTAGAAAAACTTGGCAAGTATAACGAAGCCATTGAGAATTACGAAACTACCATCTCTATAGAAGACCCAACATCACATGCTTATCTAAGGATAGGAAGGTGCCATGAAAAATTGGGCAATAACGACCTAGCAAAATACTATTACTACAATACAGTTCACGAAGATCCATTATTGGATAAAGGCTGGTTGGCAATAACCGATTTCCATTATAAGCTGGAGAACTATGAAAAAGCCTTGTATTACATCAACAAGGCCATAAATATTGATGGTGAAAATCCTTTGTATTGGAAAAAATGTGCAAAAATTTATTTTGCCCTCAATAATTTTGATGAGGCGGATTTTGCATACAAGCAAGCTGTTGATTTAGGGAATTATGAATTAGATACGTGGAAAAATTGGGCAGATGTGCTCAAAAAGTTAGGAGATTTTGGGTCTTCGACCCAAGTAATCATTCAAGGACTTGAATTTTATCCTGAAAGTGCAGAACTCCAGTACAAACTCGCAGGAGTTTACCTTAAAAACAACGAAATTCTAAATGCTAGAGAGAAATTGGCAGAGGCCATGCAATTGGATATTGAAAAATTGCAGTTGTTTGAAGATGAATTCCCAGAATTCAATAAGGTAAAGTGGTTGCAAACCTTAGTTTCTGAAATCAAAAAAACATCTACATAGTTTAAGGTTTTTACCCATAAAATTCATGAAAGGACGTCAACTGCTAGATTATGTGTTTATAACACTCAAGGGAATTGCCATGGGTGCTGCTGATGTGGTTCCTGGAGTTTCAGGAGGTACAATAGCATTTATCTCCGGAATTTATGAAGAGCTTATAAGCTCTATCAATAATATTAACCTTTCTCTTTTTACCACCTTAAGAAAAGAAGGATTAAAAGCATTTTGGGGCAAGGCGAACGGTAATTTTTTGCTTGCCTTATTCTCAGGTATTTTTATCAGTGTGCTATCCTTGGCCAAGTTTTTAAGTTGGCTACTAGAAAATCAACCCATCTTATTGTGGTCCTTTTTCTTTGGGCTAGTATTGGCCAGTATCTTTTTTGTGGGGAAAGAAATTAAGAAATGGACCACAGCAACTGTCGTCATATTTATTGTTGGCGCAGCAATAGCATATTTTATTACCGAACTTCCTCCAAATGAAAACGTAGAAAGTCTACCTTACCTTTTCTTATCTGGGGCATTGGCAGTATGCGCTATGATTTTACCCGGTATATCAGGAGCATTTATTTTAGTGCTTTTGGGGTCCTATAAAACCATTTTAGATGCAGTTCATGAACGAGATATCAAAATTGTAATTACCGTTGCTCTAGGTGCTGTATTTGGCCTTTTGAGCTTTGCTCGACTGTTAAAATGGATGTTTAGTCATTACAAAAACATCACTCTGGCCCTGTTAACAGGTTTTATATTAGGGTCATTGAATAAAATATGGCCATGGAAAAAAGTATTGGAAACCAAGACTTTTGGAGACAAGACCGTTGTTATTGATGATATAAACGTATTGCCATGGGCATTTGATGGAGACAATCAGTTAATACTTGCCATAATCCTAGCTATAATAGGTTTTTCCCTTATTTTTATCTTGGAAAGAGTAGCTTCCAAAAAATAAGAGAAACTTACCCAATAGATGCATCAACCTAGAACATTTCTGGACAACTTTTTTTTGGTCATAAAAGGCCTTTGTATGGGTGCCGCCAACAAGGTACCTGGAGTTTCTGGCGGTATTGTTGCCTTTGTTGGTGGTTTCTATGAAGAATTCATCTATTCGCTTCAAAAAATAAATTCCAAAGCTTTCAAACTACTTCTCAACGGAAGGTTCAAGAGTTTTTATCAATATACAAACGGTCAATTCTTACTGCTTCTCATCTTCGGTATGCTGGTAAGCTATTTTAGTATTTCTAGAGTGCTCGACTTTTTTTTGGAACAAAAAGAACTTTTTGTATGGGCCAGCTTTTTTGGTATGATCTTAGGGTCCATCTATTTTATTTCCAAAGATTTTAATCACTGGAATAAAAGAACTATTCCTGCAGGAATTATTGGTCTTGTTATTGGTATTTCAATCAGTTTTTTGAGCCCTGCAAGAGAGAATGATAATCTATTCTTTATTTTTTTCTGCGGTATCATCAGTGTTTCTGGAATGACGCTCCCAGGGCTCTCAGGTTCATTTATCCTAATTCTTATGGGTAATTATGTCTTGTTATTGGTAGATTCCGTAAACGCTTTGTATGATACATTTTCTGAAATGTTCTCTGGGGATTTTGGCTTTATGGACAATCCCAAACGAATGGAAACTCTTAAAATTCTGGCGGTTTTTACGCTAGGTTCGGCAACTGGACTGGTAACTTTTTCACATTTGCTCAGTTACTTGCTAAAACATTACAAAGCAAGTTCAACTGCTATTATCCTTGGCTTTATAACAGGTTCTTTAGGTGTGGTATGGCCTTGGAAACGAACCATGTACAAAATGGATACGCTTGGCAATGTATTGCTAGATTCCAATGGAGATAAAATAGTTCTTAATTATGAACGCTATCTCCCAAATCTAGCAACTCCCGAAACCTGGTGGGCCATATTTTTTGTGATTCTGGGAATTTTGGTATTATTGATTTTAGATTGGTATGGAAAAAACAGAAAAGAAAGAAAACAGGTACGGACTCTTAGGTAAAGACATTTCGTATTCCTTTTCTCAAGGCTATTTTACACAAAAATTTGCGGACTTAAAGCTAAATGACCACAGCTATGAAAATTTTGATATTCCAGAAATCTCAGAATTTGAAGCCCTAGTGTCTCAAACTCATTTAAAAGGCCTTAATGTTACCATTCCCTATAAAGAACTGGTTATTCCATATTTGGATGATTTGGATTCTGGGGCAAAAAAAATAGGAGCAGTAAATACCATAAAATTTACTGAAAAAGGTTTAAAAGGTTATAATACAGATGCCTATGGTTTTCAAAAATCAATAGAGCCTTTTTTAAAAACACATCATAAAAAAGCACTTATTCTAGGAACAGGAGGAGCATCAAAAGCTATTCGTTTTGTTTTAGAAGAGCTTGGTATTGAATATACTTATGTTTCCAGAAATAAAAAGGAGCATCAATTTACCTATAAAGAACTTGATAAGGAGATCATTGCCGCGCATACCATTATTATTAACTGTACTCCACTCGGTACATATCCCAATATAAATGATAAACCATCACTACCCTACCAACATCTAGATAGCGAGCACCTTTTGTTTGATCTTATCTATAACCCAGAAAAAACTGCTTTTTTGGGTGAAGGTGAATCAAAAGGGTCTGAGATATGTAATGGATTGAAAATGTTGAAGTTACAAGCTGAAAGAAGTTGGGAAATCTGGAATTCCTGATATTAAAAGTCAAGAGTGCTCCATTTTGATTAATCCCCACATCATAAAACTTAAACAAAAGAAGAAGCACTACTTTTGTTATTGGGTAATTTAGTTGTTAACTTGGCTATAATTATCATCAATTCAAAGGAAAAGAAACTACTGATGCAGGACAACGAACAAAAACTTCAGGAAACTGAAGGTGGTGGTACTGAGCATAATGCGGATGTTATAAAAACTACTGTTGAAGAAAGCCCCATTTCTGAACCAAAAACAGCCGATAATCCAGTACAAAAAAATACAGATACAGATATTGAACCTCCCAAGGAACCTCAATCTTCTGAAGAGAAGGAATCTACCAAATCTGAGAAACCGGACGAGGTAATCAAAGAAATTGAAGAATCCAATGCTGAAGATGTGGATAACGAATCTTCAAAATCTGAGAAACCGGACGAGGTAATTGAAGAAATTGAAGAATCCAATGCTGAAGATGCTGAAGATGTGGATAACGAGAAACGACATCATATTCCTACACTCGACTACCATTCCATGTCTATTGAAAACTTGGTTGGAGAGTTACAGCGCCTGGTGAAAAATGAAAAGATCCAAGCCATAAATAAACATGTCAGTTCCATAAAATACGAGTTTGACCAAAAATTTCAGGAGTTTTTAGAGCACAAAAAAGAAGAGTTTGTAGCCAATGGCGGTAATGAAATAGATTTTCGATATAACTCTGTTTCTAAAAGACAATTCAACGAAGTCTTTGGAGAATATCGTGAAAAACGTGACCAATATTACAAGAAACTGGAGCAAAACCTTAAAGGTAATCTTAATAAACGCTTAGCGATAATTGAAGAGCTCAAAGGTCTTATAAATGTGGAAGAGGATATTAATACCACATACAAGAATTTTAAGGATCTACAAGAAAATTGGAGAAATGCTGGTCCTGTTCCGCGAAACAATTACAATGATGTTTGGAGAACATACCACCATCATATGGAAATCTTCTATGATTTCCTCCACCTTAATCGAGAATTAAGAGATCTTGATTTTAAGCACAACCTCGAAGAAAAATTAAAACTAGTCCTACGTGCAGAAGCACTGGTCAGTGAGCCTGACTTAGGTAAGGCTTTTAGGGAGTTACAAACGCTTCATAAAATCTGGAAAGAAGATATAGGTCCGGTCGCAAAGGAACAACGAGAGGAGGTCTGGAATCGTTTTAGCAGCGCCACCAAAGCTATGCACGAACGCAGACAGGAACATTATAATGAACTAGAGAAGGATTACGAAAAGAACTTAGAAAAAAAACAGGAGGTTATCGCATCCATATTGAAGATTGCAGAAAGCGTCACGGATAACCATAAAGCGCTTCAATTACAAATAAAAGAAGTGGAAGCGCTTCGCGATACTTTTTTTAAAGCGGGCAAGGTACCTCAAAAAGTGAATGAACAAACTTGGAGTACTTTCAAGGATGCTGTTCGTAAGTTTAATCGTAATAAAAATTCCTTTTATAAAAATCAGAAAAAGGAACAGCATGAAAATTTAGAAAAGAAAAAAGCGCTTTTAGCACTGGCACTTGAGCTCAAGGACAGCGAAGATAGGAATATGGCTACCTCTGAAATGAAGCGCATACAAAGCGAATGGAAAAGAATTGGTCATGTTCCCAGAAAGTATTCTGACAAGATTTGGAACGAGTTTAAAAATGCCTGTAATCATTATTTTAACCGACTGCATTCTGAAAAGAATGAAAGTCAAAAAGAAGAATACGAAAACTTTGAAAAGAAAAATGCTTGCTTGGAGCGCTTAAAAGCTTTTCAATTAAGTGATGATGCTGAAAAAGACCTTACCACGGTCAAGAAGTTTATTTCGGAATGGAAAACGTATGGACGCATTCCCTATAACAAAAAGCATATAAACGGCAAGTTCAACAAAATTGTAGACGCCTTATTTACAAAGTTAGGAGTGAGCAAGCAAGAATCTGAATTGCTTAAGTATGGCGATAAAATGCAGCAACTTGCCAAGACAGATGATAGCAGGGCTATTGGTAATGAACGAATCTTTATCCGTAGGAAAATAGAAGAAAGCAAATCGGAAATAAGGCAATTGGAAAATAATCTTCAATTTTTCTCCAACGCCTCTGAAGATAATCCTTTGGTAAAAGATGTTGTAAAGAATATCAATAGACACAAAGAAGCCTTAGAAACATGGAAAGCCAAGCTTAAAAAGCTTAACATCTTGCAAAATAACCGCAACAAAGTAGTTGAAGAAGGTGATGATACAAATAGTGGCGAAGAAGAGTAAAATCAGGCTCTATTTAAGAAATAAACCCAACACATTAAGTTAATAGTTAATGTATTGGGTTTATATTTTCTACAAACTGTTTCTTTAATACAAATCCAACAAATAGTTTATTAAATCTGTGGTTGTAACAATTCCTACTAACTTTTCATTGTCCACAACAGGTAAGGCATGAAACTCCTTTTTTGCTAAAAACTTTGCCACCTCCCTTATCGTAGTATTAGAAGGAACGCTGATTACATCTCTAGCCATTACCTGAGAAATGGTGAACATATTGTAAACCATGGTATCTACTCTTTCTTCATCCTCATCAACAGCATCCGCAAAACTAATGCGCAGTAAATCAGTATAGCTCAGTATACCAACAATTGCCTTTCCGCTGATCACGGGAATGTGTCTTATATTGTGCTTTTTAAAAAGTTCTTCTGCAGTTACGAGATCATCACTGGTAGTCAGCGTGATTAAATCTCTTGTCATTATCTCTGAAACAGGTACGCGCTTTTTCATATTTTGATAGGTTTTAATCTATCAATGAAATTACCGTGTTTCCTATTTAAAAAGCATGACAAATATCAGGATTGGACTATTTGGCCACATTTACCGATCGTGTCTCACGGATTACAGTAACCTTCACTTGACCGGGATAAGTCATATCCGTTTGTATCTTTTGAGAAATTTCAAAGGACAGTTCAGCAGCCTTATCATCACTTACCTTTTCACTTTCAACAATTACACGAAGTTCTCTACCTGCTTGTATGGCATATGCTTTTTGAACTCCACTAAAACCAAAGGCAATATCTTCCAAGTCCTTCAAACGTTGGATATACGAATCCAACACTTGTCTCCTTGCTCCCGGACGTGCTCCACTAATGGCATCACATACTTGTACAATAGGAGAAATTAATGTGTTCATTTCAATCTCGTCATGGTGAGCTCCAATGGCATTGCACACCTCTTTATTTTCTCCAAACTTTTGCGCCCACTGCATTCCAAGAATAGCATGCGGGGTTTCTACCTCTACCTCAGTGTTTGGTACTTTTCCAATATCATGCAGTAAGCCCGCACGTTTGGCAATTTTAGGGTTTAGTCCCAATTCCGCAGCCATTACACCACAAAGCTTGGCAACCTCTCTTGAATGTTGCAATAAATTTTGTCCATAGGAAGAACGATACTTCATTCGGCCTACCGCCTTTATCAATTCTGGATGCAATCCATGAATTCCAAGGTCGATTACCGTACGTTTTCCAATTTCCGCAATCTCCTCATTGATTTGCTTTTCTGTCTTTTTGACTATTTCTTCAATACGTGCAGGGTGAATTCTTCCATCGGTAACCAAACGATGCAAAGAAAGCCTGGCAACTTCTCTTCTAACGGAGTCAAAACAAGAAAGAATTATCGCTTCTGGTGTATCATCTACTATAATCTCTACTCCGGTTGCAGACTCTATAGCACGAATGTTACGCCCTTCTCTTCCAATTATTCGTCCCTTTACGTCATCAGATTCCAAGTTAAAAACAGATACACAGTTCTCTACCGCCTCTTCCGTTCCAATACGTTGAATAGTATTTATTACTATTTTTCGTGCTTCTTGCTGTGCAGTTAATTTGGTTTCTTCCAAAGTGCTTTGGAGGTATGCCATTGCATCCGTCTTTGCAGTTTCTTTAAGAGATTCCAGTAACTGACTTTTGGCATCTTCAGCAGAAAGTCCTGAAATTACTTCTAACTGTTGTACTTGACTTTTGTGCAGTTTTTCGGTTTCCGACTGTTTTTTATCAAGTATTTCTCCTTTATAAGTGACTTCCTTGATTTGTTCTTGAAGCTGATCGTTCAGCTTTTTGTTTTTGGCAAGTTCATTGCTGATTTGGGATTCTTTATCCCTTGTTCGCTTCTCAGCTTCTGCAATCTTTTTGTCTTTATTTATAATGACCTTTTCATGTTCAGCTTTTAATTCTAAAAACTTCTCTTTGGCCTGAAATATTTTGTCTTTCTTTATGTTCTCCCCTTCTTTCTTTGCTTCCTTTAATACATTTGTAGCTTCCCTCTTAGCACTGGAAATGGTTTTTGCAGCCTTACCTTTTTCTATCATCTTGGCGATTATAAATCCTATCGCCAACCCTACAACTGCAGCCACAAGAATTACTATAGTGTTATCCATGTTGATTGTGTTTGGTTAAAAAAAAAGCCCACATTAGCCGAAGTTTTGTACAAACTCCAAATTACAGGTTTAGGGCTAACAAGCTGCTCAAGGATCCCTATACAGGTAGGGCCTGCTTTTACAACTTAAACTCACCCTTTTCAAATATAATAGTGTTGAGTTTGTCAAAAAATAATTACCAATGTGGGCAGTAACAATATTTTTATTTAAAAGAACTTATTCTCCAAGCTTGGAATGTACCAAATCATTTAAGGCACGAAGGCGTTCAAATGCAGTATTGGTATTTTCCGAACTGTCTATTCCGCCTTGCTCAATCTTAGAAGCGAATTGTAAAGCGCACATGGCCAATACATCTTGCTTATCACGAACTGCATAGTTTTGCTCAAACTTTTTGGCCAAATTTTCAATATTCTTGGCTGCTTTACGCAATCCTTCTTCTTGCTTAGGATCTATTGTCAAAGGATATACCCTATCTGCAATTGAAAGCTTTATTTTGAGCTTCTCCATATTTTAATTACGTATTAATCTGCAAGCTTGGCAATGCAAACATCCAGTTCGCGGATTAATGTATTTATCTTGAGCTTAGCTTCGGTTTTACTAGTATTACTACCCAGCATCGTGTTTGCCATTTTTAAGGAATTGTATTTTTCTTCCCATTCCAAAATGGCTCCTTGTGTAAGTTGGTTTTCCTCTTTTGCAAGGTTCAATTCTTCTTTTAATTTAGAATTAGCCTTATGCAACAACTCTAGTTTGTGCAACAACTTGCTTACCTTATTTTCTAGAGAATCAACAATCTCAACTAGTTCGCCCATATGCAAACATCAATGCGTATTACACAAAGTTAACCAACCTGACCTAACCTCGCAAAACTTTTAGTATTTATTCTTCAAGTATTGCTTTAAGGTCTTTTAAAGCTTAATAAAAGCCTTTTCACAGATCAAAACATTGGTTATTTTCGTATGTAATTATAAACCACAATATGCGCCTATACTTTTTTGGAGCCCTTTTCATATTTTCCCAAATCCTTACAGCACAAGAAAAATACCCCCAAAATGTTTTTCAATCCCCTTTGGAGATTCCATTGATTTTAGCAGGTACTTTTGGAGAGCTACGTTCTAACCATTTTCATTCTGGAATAGACATTAAGACCCAAAGAAGGCAAGGACTGCCTGTCCTAGCTATTGCTGATGGTACTATAACCCGCATTAAGGTCTCCCAATGGGGGTATGGCAAAGTGCTTTACGTTGCACACCCCAATGGATATACCTCTGTATATGCACACCTTCAAAAATTTGGCCCTGAGATTGAAGCTTTCATCAAAAAGACACAGTACAAAAAACAGTCTTATGAGGTTGAAGTATTTCCGGATTATGGAGAGTTAAAAGTCCTGAAAGGAAGCACAATTGCGTACTCCGGCAATACAGGAGGCTCCTCCGGGCCCCATCTACATTTTGAAATACGAAGCAGTGTTACCGAGAAACCCACCAATCCATTGTTATACGGTTATGAGATTAGAGATGCTACAAACCCCTCATTAGTAGGACTTTTTGGATATCCTTTATCTGATGATGCCATTGTAAACCAAAGTGCAAAAAAAATACAGCTCAACTTCTCCAAACGACCAGACGGTACTTTTTTGGCAGACAAAATAACCGCAATCGGCACAATAGGTTTTGGTTTTAATGGATTTGACCGTCAAGATATGGCAGCCAATAAAAATGGAGTTTATTCGGTAAAACAAACCGTCAATGGAAAAGTATACTCAGAATATGACTTTGAGACCTTCTCTTTTGGAGAAACAAGATATATCAACACGCTGATTGATTATGAGCATTTTGGAAAATTTAGACAACGTATACAAAAGTGCTTTAAAGAGCCCTACAATCGTTTAGCCATATACAAAACCCTTCATAACAATGGAAAAATAACAATTAAGGAAGGGTTGTCGTACTCTATTGAGTTGTTGATTTCCGATATAGAAGGAAATGACACCAAACTTAGTATTCCTGTAGAAGGAAAAAGAGAACCCATTAAAATAAGCAAGAGTGATAAAAAGACGGATGATTTTATCATTGCCGATAAACCCAATAATTTTGATTTAGGTGCCGCAAAAGTCTATTTTCCTTCCAGTACGTTTTATGAGGACTTCTATATAGATTTAAAAAAGGGCAACGATACTGTTTCAATCCATAATAACAGTGTTGCCGCCCATAGAAATTTCACCATCAGTTTTGATGTTTCTAAATATGCCATTGCAGATAGAAAACAACTCTTTATAGCACGTCTTGATAAAGGTATGGAACCAAGACACTCCAAGACATATAAACGTGATGGCTCTTTTACAACGCGCACTCGCACATTGGGAACCTACACATTGGCCAAGGACAGCATTTCTCCAACAATTAATGCCAGAAACTTTAAAGAGAAACAGTGGCTGAGCAATTATAGCTATTTAAGTTTAGAGATAAGTGATGACCTCAGCGGAATAAACACTTTTTCTGCAACCTTAAACGGAGAATGGATTCTAATGGAATATGAACCTAAAACAAAGACCATCACTTATAATTTTGATGATAAGATTCTAAATAAAACACAATGTGACCTCAAAGTAGTTGTAACAGATAATGTTGGCAATTCCAGTACCTTTGAGTGTACTTTTTTTAGAAAATAGTGTATTGGCCGCTACAAAACCTATAATTGCAATACTATTGATTTTTGGTATATTCATTGCCCAAGGTCAAACGGCTTCAGTTGCAGGAACGGTTTTAGATCAAAACAATCTTCCAATTTCCAATGTAAATATTGTATCTGGTAATTTAGGCACCACCACTGATAATAATGGTTACTATATTCTACAATTAACGGCAGAAACTAAAAATACCATTACATTTTCTCATTTAGGGCATAAAAATGTGGTTCTGGAAAGCCTTATTTTAACCACAAATGAAACTTTTGAGTTTAATCCGGTAATGAAGACAGATGCCATTCAAGTTGCAGGCGTAGATGTTACCGCAACCGGAAGAAAAAGCATTGAAGGAATTACCACGATCTCTCCAGAGGTTGTGAGGAAGATACCAGGAGCCAATGCCGGTGTGGAAAACATTCTAAAACTGTTACCAGGTGTTTCATTCAATAATGAATTGAGCACTCAATACAACGTTCGCGGTGGGAATTTTGATGAAAACCTTGTATATGTAAATGGCATAGAAGTCTATCGTCCTTTTTTAGTACGGTCCGCACAACAGGAAGGCTTAAGTTTTGTAAATAGCGATATGATTACTGGACTGGAATTTTCTTCAGGAGGTTTTCAAGCGAAATATGGAGATAAACTATCCTCTGTTTTGGACATTACATATAAAAACCCAGTTGATTTTTCACTACGTGTTCAAGGAAGTCTTTTAGGTGCCAGCACTACGTTGGAAACCATTTCTAAAAACAAAAAGTTTAGCAGTATCACTGGAGTGCGTTATAGGGACAATAGCTTATTTGTAAACACGCAACAAACGGAGACCAATTTCAATCCAAAATTTGTAGATGCACAAAGCTACCTTACTTACAGATTTTCCAAAAAATATCATTTAAGTTTTTTGGGAACCTTTTCTATAAACGATTACCAAAATGAACCACTGACCCGACAAACCAATTTTGGAACCATAAATGACCCTAGGGCCTTACTTGTTTTTTATGAAGGAAAAGAAAACAGCAAATACAATAATGCTCTTGGGGCTCTAAAAGCTGATTACATTGTCAACGATAACACCAAAATAGATATTACCACTTCCATTTACCATGCCCAAGAAGAAGAATTCTCAGATATTATCGCATCATATGAGCTCGGCGAAATAGACACTAATTTAGGAAGTGAAAACTTAGGGGAAGTTACAGCCTCTAGGGGAATAGGATCACAAATAAATAGAGCCAGAAATCAGTTGGATGCATTGATTTTTAATTTATCTCATCGTGGAAAATTCAATAAGGAAGGAAAATCTTTGGAATGGGGTGTTAAATACACACATGAAGACATTCGTGATCAGCTTAGAGAATCTGAATTTATTGATTCCGCCGGGTTTTTTATCCGTCCATCTGAACCTGAGTTTGTTAACAATCAGCCTGAAGAACCGTTTACAGGAGACATTGTTGCTTTTGAAAGCACTCAAGCCACCAATTTTGTAAAAACCAATCGATTTTCTGGATTTGCACAATACAGTCAGCAGACCAAACTAGGGTCCCATGATATCTATTTTAATTTGGGCATGAGGGCACAACATTGGATTTTAAGCGGGGAAGGTTTTGCTAATAATTCGCAAACACTTTTTAGTCCTAGAGGACAATTCTCCATAAAACCAGATTGGAAAAAAGATATTCTGTTCAGATTTGCAATAGGCAGTTACCAACAGCCTCCTTTTTATAGAGAATTAAGAGATATAACCGGAACTATAAACCCAAACGTAGAGGCGCAAAAATCCGTTCATTATGTACTGGGAAGTGAATTCAGTTTTAATCTTTGGGACAGGCCTTTTACTTTAATTAGCGAAGCTTACTATAAAGATTTAACCAATGTGAACACGTATACTGTAGAAGATGTTAGAGTTAGGTATGCTGCACAAAACAATGCCACGGCCCATGCCTATGGATTTGACTTTAGACTCACCGGAACCTTTGTTCCAGGAGCAGAATCTTGGGTAAGTCTAGGATATCTTCAAACAGAGGAAAATATTGACAATAGAGGATTTATTTCAAGACCTACGGATCAACGGTTAAAATTTGCTGTTTTGTTTCAAGATTATGTCCCAACAATTCCAAATCTCAAACTTTATCTTAACCTTGTATATAACACGGGAGTTCCTGGAGGTTCACCAAATAATGCGGATCCCTATCAATTTCAGAATAGATTAAGAGATTATAGAAGGGCCGATATGGGAATTTCCTATATTTTTGCTGATAGTAAGAATCAATACCCAAAAGGGCATTGGTTACACAAGTTTAGAGAATTTAGTTTTGGCTTTGAAATTTTTAATATGTTCAATAACCAAAATTCTATAACAAACACTTGGGTCAGGGATGTGGATTCCCAAAGACAATTCGCTGTACCTAATTTTTTGACAAGCCGTATTCTTAATGTGAAATTTGGAATGCGATTTTAAAATATGTTGATGAAAAAAATCATACCTCTTTTTGCCTTTTTAATCGTTACTCTGGGATCTGCGCAAAAGAATATTTATGAAAACAGGAAGTTTGATGAACTTAGCAAAAACCATCAAGTATTAGCGATAGTCCCGTTTATTGCAAACTTGGACCTTAAAAGGAATGTAAACCAAGAAGAGCTAAAAAGTTTGGCAAAAAGAGAAGGTTATGCTGTGCAGAATGCTCTAGAAACCTACTTTTCCAAACGAAAGAAACGTAAAAGGTTCAATGTAGAATTCCAAAATATAGAGGACACCAATGCCATTCTTAGTCAGAATGGGATTATGTATGACAATCTGGACATTTACACTATTACGGAGTTGTGCAAAATCCTAAAAGTTGATGGTATTATTAGTGGTAACCTTAGTTTAAACATTTTACTTTCTAAAGGTGTGCCCACAAACTTTAACCTTTTGGACTATTTTAGTGGTGATGCCAACTATGGGAGAATTGGTGTAAAAGTCAGTGACGGAAATTCTGGAAAACTCCTTTGGAAATACGAAAAAGCCATTACCAAAAAAACGGGTAAAAATACCACAGAACTTATTGATAGAATGATGAAACTAGCATCCCGTAAGTTTCCGTACGATAAAGAAAAAAAGCAGCGAAAAAATAGAAATTAACTTTCTGCGAATTCCTTTAATATTCCAATGGTGTAATCCAACTCTCCTTTGGTATTGTACTTAGAAAAGGAAAAACGTAGAGACGGTTTTTCCAACTCTGTATCATCTAGAATTTCTGTAAGTACATGTGATCCCATATTGCTTCCAGATTGACATGCACTTCCTTTAGAACAAGCTATTCCCTTCATATCTAAATGAAAAAGTAGCATTAGCCCTTTTTGCTTATCAAAAGGCAGACGCACATTGACCAAGGTATATGTGCTTTTTTCCAAATCACCAGAAAAACCATTGAAATTGACTTCAGGAATCTCTTTCTGAATTTTCTCCAAAAAGTACCTCTTCAACCCTTTTACAAAATTGGTTTCTTCTTCCAAATTGTCATATGCCTTTACAAAAGCTTCCTCCAACCCAACAATATTATGAAAGGGCTCTGTACCGGCCCTAAAACCTCGTTCTTGGGAACCACCAAAGATCATAGGTTTTAAACCTGAATTTTTTCTAATAAAAGCAAATCCTATTCCTTTAGGGCCGTGAAATTTATGTGCAGCAGCAGTAAAAAAATCAATAGGTATTTTTTCCACATCCCAAGGATAATGTCCTACGGATTGTACTGTATCAGAATGAAAAAACGCATCATTTTCTTTACATATTTCACCAATAGCATTAATGTCCGTTATGTTCCCAATCTCATTGTTCACGTGCATTAAACTGACCAGCTTTTTGGAATCGTCTTTTATCAAAAGTTCCTTTAAATGACTAAAAACAGGATTGCCATTGGCATCCAAATCAACAAAAAGAAGTGAAATATCATATTCTTTTTCCAGCTCTTCAGCGGTATGTAACACCGCATGATGCTCTATTTTTGAAGTGATTATGGTTTTTACACCTAAATCCCTTACTGCACAACGCAAAATCATATTATCAGCTTCCGTACCTCCAGATGTGAAAATAATTTCTGAAGGTTGAGCATTCAATGTTTTTGCAATTGTTTTTCGAGCTTTTTCTACGGCGGTCTTTGCAGATCTTCCGTAACTATGAGTAGAAGATGGGTTTCCGTAATATACGGCCAAGGCCTCTTGCATTTTGGCAATAACCTCTTCTCTCACCTGGGTAGTTGCCGCATTGTCCAAATACACTTTTTGCATGATTTAGCTATCATTTAAACTTCGCCAAAAATAAGCCAAATAAAGTTAATTTCTTTTAAAGTATTTCTTAGTGTTGGTGTATTAAAACGGAATTCTTTTAAATTTGGCGTATGAGAAAATTATCCCTCCCAATCCTACTAATCTTGATGCTGTCTTCTTGTAGTGATGGTGATCTACAAATTGAAACAATAGATTTTGATGAAGGTTCAATACAATTTTGTGATGATGGTCAAGAAGACACGGAAACCACTCTGTTTTTTAAAATCAATGGAGACGAAGTGTTGATTTTGGATTTGCAAGCAAATCTTATTGAAAATGGACCAAGTGATGGCACGATTACGAGCACTATTGACAGTCAATCCGATTTATCTTATCGTCTTTTTTCCGATGATGTTAACCAATCCTATTTTTGCAGCGAAATACCTCCAGTCACCCCAACGGTTATTGAAGAAATTACAGCAACCGCAGGTATTGTTCAAATAACAAGTTCTTTAGATACCGTTAATAGAACAACCAAAACCTATAATCATGCAATTACCATTTCAGAGGTAACTCTCGTCAATAGCTTAGGTGAAAGTATAACAGACCAGACGGGAATAGATTTTGGGGATTATGAAACCGATGTTGAGAGTAGTGTAGCTCTTGTTTTTTCCAATTTTGTTAGTACTGATATAAATGCATGTGATATAGTAGGCGAAACCATTGTTCTTACCAAAGTACTCAATGACGAATATATTTCGTTAGCCATTCCTATCAGTCTTTTGGCCAACGTCGCAACAGGAGTAGACACTCCACGTGAAGCGGACTTATCTGAAAGTATCATCTTTAAAAATGGAATAGCCCGTGTAGCTGTCACTACTGATTCTGTTTGCTCTGGAATAGCTACATCAGAACTTGAAAATGAATTTTCTACTACTGAGGGCAAAGTCTCCGTGAGTACTGTTGCATCTGAACCAAATACTGATGGTATCATTACTTATACCCATACTATTTTACTCTCAGAGTTTGTGTTACAAGATTTGAACGGGTCAAATGCTGGAACAATTGCTGCATATACATTTGGGGTATTTACTACGACCAGCTAAGTATTTTGAAATATGTAAACCTCAGTTGCTCCTAAGCCATATTTTTGATAGTCTGCATCATAAAACTTAACATTCTCGTATTTCCTAAAAAGGTAATATAGTTCTTCCTTAAGAACACCTTCACCTACGCCATGTATGAAAACTATTTTTTGAATGCGTTTGTCCATGGCAAAGTGCAATTGCCTTTTGGCCGTGTCCAACTGTATGTTCAGCATATCAAAATTGCTCAATCCTTTTGCCGACTTCACCAACTGATTTATATGAAGGTCAACCTCCATTTTAGGAGCATTCCGTTCTTTAGGTTTTAAAATACGAATTGATTTCTTCTTAGAGCGCTCTTTATCTTTTATGCCTTGCACAGCTTCAAAATTAGTAACGCTTATGCCGCCTTCAACCTTTACAAGTTCCTTGGACGAGTACTCTAGTGAAAAACCTTCAGAGGTAATCACGGTGATGACATCACCATCCTTGGCTTGGACAATACCAGATATGGTTTCATCCAACACTTCTACTTGGTCACCAACGTTAAAGACAGTCATCCTCTGTATTCTTTGCTAAAAAAATTCTGAAAAGTTTAATATCAATAGCAAAAATAGTAGTATTTTTCTTGACAGTAATTGCTATTATGTATCTACAACCAACCATTTTTTTGCTTTATGCAAAGGACTATATGTTGCCTTGTCTGAACAAGAGACTGTTTGGTTTTGAATGTCCTGGATGTGGTATGCAACGTTCAGTGAGTTTAATTTTTCAAGGTGAATTTTTAGCTGCCTTTAAAATGTACCCAGCTATTTATCCCCTATTTTTACTGTTCAGTTTTTTATTTGTAAATAACTTTCGTAAAATTAAACATGCCAATCAAATTATTATGACCCTGGGTATTGTTAGCGTAGTCACAATTTTAACCAATTTTTTATTTAAACTTTTACAATAACTTTTATTATTATGGAACAAAAAAAGCTACCTAATGGGGTATTGAGTATTGTCCTTGGTATTTTCGGATTCATTTGTTGCTGTACCGGTATTTTCGGTGCTATTTCATCAGGAATTGGTTTTTTTCTAGCAACAAAGTCTGAAAAACTGTACAAGGAAAATCCAGATGATTATGATAATTACAGTCAAATAAAAACTGGAAAAATAATATCATTGATAGCGCTTATTTTAAGTGTTATAATGGTGGTAAGATGGATTTATATTATTTCTAATGCTGGTGGGTTTGGAGAGTTTATTGAAGAATTCAAATCCGCTTATCAAGAAGCAATGGAACAATACAATTAATAACTAAATATTTAATCAACTATAATGGAAAACAATTCGAACATGCCGCCAAAGCCAGACAATTATTTGGTTTGGGCCATTTTAAGTACAATATTCTGTTGTATTGCAACAGGAATAGCAAGTATTATTTACGCTTCTAAGGTTAATGAGGCTTATGCCAGAGGTGAATATGAAGAAGCTCAAAAAGCATCTAAAAATGCAAAAATGTGGGCATTGATTGGAGCTGGTTTTTCTCTTTTGATTTGGATTATCTATTTTGCCATATTTGGTTTTGCAATTTTAGGAGGTATGGCAAATGCCGGAAGCTATTAAAAAAATATCCTTAATAGTAATTTTAGGAGTATTGTCTATTTTGGCAATACTCCTTTACTTTTCTTTCAATCCAGAAAGGGGTTTGTTGTTCCCAAAATGTCCATTTAATACATATCTGGGGATCTACTGTTCGGGATGTGGGAGTCAGAGGGCAATTCATGATTTACTGCATTTAAGAATCGGAGAAGCAATAAGCCACAATTTAATGCTGCTCCCAGCATTATTTGTGATTGGGCAGCATCTAGCTACAAAATTGGGTATTGTAAAGCGGGAAAGCCTTCTTAACTATAGATACTCTCCTTTGATAATCTTATCTGTAGTCTTGCTTTTTATGGTATTTAGAAATATAAAAGCTTTTCCTTTTGAGTATCTGGCGCCTTAATTTGCCACTTCACTTATAAATTTGAGTCTGTAGAGTCTTAATTCTTCATCTTCATAGTCACCATCAAACTCATCTATAGCCTGGGATATGGAATCCGTATCAGCTTCCAAAAAATACTCATGAATTTCTTCTTGCTGATCTTCGTCCAATATTTCATCAACCCAATATCCAATATTTAGTTTTGTCCCACTAAATACTATCTGTTCCATTTCTTTGATGAGGGCAGGTAATTCCAATCCTTTTGCTGATGCAATATCATCTAAAGGCAATTTTCTATCAACATTTTGGATGATGTATAATTTTAAGGCAGAATTAGCACCTGTACTTTTAACCACAAGATCATCTGGTCTAATGATATCATTCTCTTCAACGTAGTTGGCAATTAGGTTCAGAAATGGTTTACCATATTTTTTAGCCTTTCCTTCTCCAACCCCATGAATAGTTAAGAGCTCTTCAATAGTGATAGGATACTTTAGGGCCATATCATCCAAAGATGGATCTTGAAATACCACAAAAGGTGGCACACCAATCTTTTTTGCTTCGCTTCTACGTAAATCCCGCAGTAATTTCAACAATTTATCATCTGTAGAACCTCCACTAGATTTACTGGCAGTTATAATGGCATCATCGTTCTCAGCACTGTATATATGATCTTTGGTCATTAGAAAAGAACTTGGCTCATCCAAAAAACTTCTGCCGCCTTCAGTTAGATGTAAAATACCGTATTGTTCAATTTCCTTTTTTAGTAATCCTGCTACCAACACCTGTCTGGTTAATGCCATCCAATAGGCCTCATCTCTTTCAGAGCCAATTGAAAAGAAATCTTTTTCATCTGTTTTGTGTGAAGATATCATGGCGTTTACTTTACCAACCAATATTTTCACAGTCTCTTTTGTTTTAAATTTTTCATTTGTTCCTTTGACAACGGTCAAAAGTTTCACCACATCATTTTTGGCTTCTTCTTTTTTCTTGGGGTTTCTTGCATTATCATCCATGTCTGCACCATCTCCTTTTTCCCCATCAAAATCTTCCCCAAAATAATGAAGAATGAATTTTCTGCGAGACATAGAAGTTTCTGCATAAGCGACAATTTCTTGTAAAAGTGCGTTACCAATCTCCTGCTCAGCAACAGGTTTTCCAGACATGAACTTTTCCAACTTTTCAACGTCCTTATAAGAATAAAAGGCCAAACAATGTCCCTCACCACCATCTCTTCCAGCTCTTCCTGTCTCTTGATAGTAACTTTCAATACTTTTTGGAATATCATGGTGAATTACAAAACGTACATCGGGTTTGTCAATGCCCATACCAAAAGCTATAGTAGCAACTACCACATCAACATCCTCCATCAAAAACATGTCTTGGTATTTTGATCTTGTTTTAGCGTCAAAACCTGCGTGATAAGGCACTGCGCTAACGCCATTCACTTGTAATACCTGAGCTAATTCCTCAACCCTCTTTCTACTGAGACAATAGATGATTCCAGATTTTCCTTGGTTCTGTTTTACAAAGCGGATGATATCCGCATCCACATTTTGCGTTTTTGGGCGTACTTCATAAAACAAATTGGGCCTGTTAAAGGAAGCTTTGAATACCTTGGCATCCGTCATTCCCAGATTTTTGATAATATCTTCCTGCACCTTTGGTGTAGCGGTGGCTGTAAGACCAATAATTGGAATATTATCGCCAAGACGATTGATAATACTTTTAAGGTTGCGGTACTCCGGTCTAAAATCATGCCCCCATTCAGAGATACAATGCGCTTCGTCCACAGCAACAAAAGAAAGTGGGACACCTTTTAAAAAATCTACGTTCTCTTCCTTTGTCAAAGACTCCGGCGCAACATATAATAATTTGGTAATACCGTTGGTGATATCCTCTTTTACCTGTTTTACTTCGGTCTTTGTTAAGGAAGAATTTAATACATGGGCAATACCGTGTTCATCGGATACCCCGCGTATGGCATCAACTTGATTCTTCATGAGTGCAATAAGTGGGGATACCACAATAGAGGTGCCTTCATTCATAATTGCTGGTAGTTGATAACATAGAGATTTACCACCACCAGTTGGCATTATCACAAAAGTGTCCTTATTTTCAAGTATGTTTTGTATTACTTTTTCTTGTAGCCCCTTGAACTGTGAAAAACCAAAGTATTTTTTTAGTGAGGAGTGCAAATCGGTATTCGTAAGACCCATTTCCGTATTTTCGATTTAAATCAAGCAGCCTAATTAAAGGCTCTAAAATTTCTAATTTTGAATATCAATTTTAAGGAAGAATCATTCTGTTCTTCATTAATGGTTAGTAAAAGATAGTTTGTTTAGTTTTGTAATCTTAAATATAACATATTCTTTTAGGAATACAATTAGATAATCTGTTTATTACATTGAGCAACATCCAGTCTATTTTATCCATTGCGAAAAGAACCATCGAAACCGAGAGTAAGGCCATACAAAATTTGGTCAATCTGCTCGACGAACAATTTGCCCATGCTGTGCAGCACATTTTAGAATCCCAAGGAAGGGTCGTAGTCTCTGGAGTAGGCAAAAGTGCTATAATAGCTTCTAAAATCGTAGCTACACTCAATTCTACTGGCACACCAGCCATTTTTATGCATGCCGCAGATGCCATTCATGGGGATTTGGGAACTGTCCAAGAAAACGATGTTGTGGTTTGTATCTCTAAAAGTGGGAATACACCAGAAATAAAAGCTTTACTCCCATTGATAAAAATTGGAAAAAACAAGCTGATCGGTATTACCGGAAATATGGATTCTGTATTGGCCAAGCAAGCTGACTTTGCCTTAAATACTTATGTTGAGAAAGAAGCTTGTCCTAACAATTTGGCTCCCACCACAAGCACTTCGGCGCAATTGGCAATGGGAGATGCACTTGCAATTAGCCTTTTGGAGCTTAGAGGTTTTAGCAGTGCAGACTTTGCCAAATATCACCCAGGAGGTGCTTTGGGCAAAAAATTATATCTACGCGTCGCTGACATTGTTATAAACAATCAGAAACCGCAAGTGAATGCTGACTCAAGCTTAAAAGAAGTTATTGTTGAGATTTCTGAAAAAATGTTGGGGGTAACAGCCGTAATAGAAAACAATGCCGTTGTTGGTATTGTTACAGATGGAGATATTAGGAGAATGCTTAGTAAGCATGATAATATAAGTGGTCTAACCGCAAAAGATATTATGACTTCCAACCCTCAATCTATAGATGTTGATACTTTAGCGGTTAAAGCATTGGCCGTGCTTCAGGAAAAAGGGATTTCACAACTTTTGGCTTTTGATAAAGACCACTACGCAGGTGTGGTTCATATTCATAACCTTATAAACGAAGGAATTTTATAATGGTAAAAAAGTTAGAGAACCCAGACGAAATGTCTTTCTTAGACCATTTGGAAGAATTAAGGTGGCACCTAATTAGGTCAGTAGTCGCAATTGTTCTAGTTGCCTGTATAGCCTTTTTCATGAAGGATTTTATTTTTGACACTGTTCTTTTTGGTCCCAAAAAAATGGACTTTCCAACCTACCAGTTTTTCTGTAAAATAGCCACCTTTTTTGGGATAACTTCAGAATTCTGCGCGGATTCACTACCGTTTACGATACAGAATCGTACAATGGCGGGGCAATTTTCCGCACATATTTGGACATCCATTTGGGCTGGCTTTATCATTGCATTCCCTTATGTTTTATGGGAAGTATGGCGGTTTATTAGTCCTGGTCTTCATAAAAACGAACGCAAACATTCTAGAGGTTTTATCATGGTCGCGTCAGCCCTGTTTTTTATGGGTGTACTTTTTGGCTATTATGTTGTGGCACCCCTCTCCATCAACTTTTTAGGGACATATCAAGTGAGTAAGGAAGTCCTGAATGAGATTGACATCAGTTCTTTTATTGCCACGGTAAGGGCTTCGGTAATAGCTTGCGGAATAATGTTTGAGCTCCCCATTATTATTTACTTTTTGACCAAAGTAGGGTTGGTTACGCCAGAAATATTGAAGAAATATAGAAAAATAGCTCTGGTTGTCGTTCTTATTCTTTCCGCAGTAATAACTCCCCCAGATGTAGCAAGTCAGATTGTGGTATCTGTTCCTGTACTTATTTTATACCAAATCAGTATTTATATTTCGAAAGTGGTTTTAAGGAACCAAGCTAAAAAAGAAGCCAAAAATGCAAAATAAAGTAGAAGAGTTCAACGCCTATCGTTCTCAAATGAACGATAAATTATTGGCTGAAAACAATAAACTTATTAAGCGGATTTTTAATTTGGACACCAACGCCTTTATGGCAGGAGCATTGGATGTAAAAACCAAGGAACTTCTAGGTCTTGTCGCTTCAGCGGTATTGCGATGTGATGACTGTGTAAAATACCACCTTGAAAGTTCTAAAAACGAAGGTGCAACCAAGGAAGAAGTTATGGAAACTTTAGGCATTGCTACTTTGGTAGGAGGAACTATAGTTGTTCCACACCTAAGACGTGCTTTCGAATATTGGGAAGAATTAGAAAACCTGGAGACATAAAATATTCACAAAGTCCAATGTCTAATCTGGAATATGTTTAGTTTTGGCGAATTCTTATGAAGCTAAGAGCTGAAAACATATTGAAGGCCTACCGAGGCCGTAAAGTTGTAAAAGGGATTTCTCTAGAGGTAAACCAAGGGGAAATTGTAGGTCTTTTGGGACCAAACGGTGCCGGGAAAACCACTTCATTTTATATGATTGTTGGTTTAATAAAGCCAAACGGGGGCAAAATCTATCTGGATGACATGGAGATAACCAATTTTCCCATGTATAAAAGAGCCCAAAACGGAATTGGTTATTTGGCACAAGAAGCTTCTGTTTTTCGCAAGTTAAGTATTGAAAAAAATATTCTAAGTGTTTTACAGCTCACCAAACTAAGTAAGAAGGAACAGCACATGAAGATGGAGTCCTTGATTGATGAATTTGGTTTGGGACATATTCGCAAAAACAGGGGAGATTTGTTATCAGGTGGTGAACGTAGACGTACTGAAATTGCACGTGCTCTGGCGACCGACCCTAAATTCATTCTTTTAGATGAGCCATTTGCGGGGGTTGACCCCGTTGCGGTAGAAGATATTCAACGAATAGTTGCCCAACTAAAAAACAAAAATATTGGTATCCTGATCACCGATCATAATGTACAGGAAACATTGGCCATTACAGAGCGGTCTTATTTAATGTTTGAAGGGGGTATATTAAAAGCAGGTGTCCCAGAGGATTTGGCGCAAGACGAAATGGTAAGAAAAGTATATCTAGGCCAGAATTTCGAACTTCGAAAAAAGAAACTGGATTTTTAGTTGTTTTTATAGTTTGGTGCTAATAGCGAGACCAAAATATAGAACACCACTATCAAAGGCACTGCCAAAAACTTTAGAGTAATCAACATCACTAGACTTCCGATCAAGAAAAGATAACGGACTGCATTATCCTTAAAACTCCAATTATCAAACTTTAATGCAAATAGCTTTATTCTAGAATTCAGCAAATAGGCGCTCACCAAAGTTAATCCCATTAAAAACCATTGATTTAAAATAATCCCATTTAGTTCATCACTATTATGATACAATAAAATCAAAGGCAATGAGAGGATAAAGAGGCTATTTGCTGGAGTAGGCAATCCTATAAAGGAAGAAACTTGGTTTTCATCTACGTTGAATTTGGCCAATCTATAAGCAGACGCCAAAGTGATTACAAAACCAAAAAAGGGCAACATGGTCATCTCAGTTTCATGACCAAAAAACCCAAGATTCCATCCTCCGGTTTCTGCCATTTGCAACAATTGGAACATCACAATTCCAGGCACCAATCCACTTGTAATCATATCTGCCAAAGAATCCAGTTGAACGCCAATCTCGCTTTGGACGTTTAAAAGACGAGCTGCCAATCCATCAAAAAAATCAAAGAAAATCCCTATGAAAACGAAAAGTGCAGCCAGTTCCAGATGATTCAGCACCGCAAATACAGTTGCTACACAACCACTAAATAAATTGAGAAGTGTTAAAAAGTTAGGAATGTATCGCTTCATAAGCTCGGATTTTCGTAAAAATAAGGTAAAAAACAAAGTGTTAGGTTTTCATGTTCCGCCTTGTAGTATTTATTTAGATATTTGCGCTGATAAAGTCAGAAATGAAACATTGGATTTTCTTTTTGGTAATGCTTTTTGTGGTTGGGGGAAATGGATTTTCCCAAACCCCTACCTTAACCGAAAATTCCAAAATTAGTTTTCTCACTTGCGCCTCGGGAGATGAGCTCTTCTCTGCTTTTGGACATAGTGCTTTCCGGGTTCAAGATACTGTCTTAGGAATTGACGTGGTCTACAACTACGGAACATTTGACTTTAATAAACCCAACTTCTATTTGAACTTTGCCAAGGGAAAATTGGTCTATTCGCTTTCCAGAAGGAGTTTTGACAGATTTTTGTTTGAATATGAATTGGAAAAAAGGTGGGTTAAAGAGCAGATTTTGGATTTGACCTTAGCAGAAAAAAACAAGTTGCTCGTTTTTTTTGAGGATAATTATTTGCCAGAAAACAGAGATTATCTATATGATCCCTTATTGAATAATTGTTCTAGCATTACCGGAGATATTTTAGTGCAGCAATTTGGAGATGCCATTGTTTTTGATGGTTCGCATTTGGATAGGCTATACACCTTTAGGGAGCTTGTAAGACAAAATTTGGATATTAACTCTTGGTCCTCTTTTGGTATTGATCTGGCCTTTGGTGCTGTGGTAGATCGCAAAGCAACTGTTCAAGAACATATGTTTTTGCCATATTATGCCATGGAGCAGATGAGGAATACAACCAAGAGTGGCAAACCCCTGTTAGAAAGGGAACGCACCATTTTAGACTATAGCGAACATATGAGAAATGGTTTTTTTCCAATGTCTCCATTATTTTGGTTCACTTTATTGTTTTTGTTCACAGGCATAGTTACATACCTGGACCATAAACATAAAACTCGTAGTCGCTGGTTAGATTTTTCATTGTTTTTAATAACTGGGATTATTGGCACAAGCATACTTTTACTTTGGTTTGCCACTGATCATACTTCCACACCAAAAAATTTCAATTTTTTGTGGGCCTTCCCTTTAAATTTAGTTGTTGCGTTTGTTATTGCGTTTCAAAATCAACTACCAGCATGGCTACCCAAATATTTGTGGTTAGCTTTAGCGCTCCTGGGTGTTTTAATCTTATTGTGGATTATAAGTGTTCAAATTTTTTCCCCAATAGTGATTCCTTTACTTTTGACTTTGGCAACGCGCTATTCCTATCTCTTAAAATTTATAAGACAATAAGAGAGTTACCCCTAACTTATTCCAATGAATTTATTGACAGTAGAAAATATATCTAAATCTTATGGAGAATTGGTCCTTTTCTCTGATATTTCCTTTGGAATAAACAAAGACCAAAAAATTGCTTTAATAGCCAAAAACGGAAGTGGAAAAACCTCTATTCTAAATATAATTTCTGGCAAGGACAGTTCTGAAACTGGGCAAGTGACAAGCAGAAAAGGGATAAAAATTGCTTTTTTAGAACAAGAACCTAATCTCAATCCAGATTTAACCATCGAGGAAACTATTTTCAGTACGGATAATGAAGTTTTAAAAATCATCTCCAATTATGAACGTGCCGTTCAAAATCCTGACAATGCGGAGCAATACCAAAAAGCTTTTGAAGCCATGGAACGGCATAACGCATGGGATTTTGAAACCCAATACAAACAGATTCTCTTTAAGCTACATTTAGATAAACTTGATTTAAAAGTAGGCACACTCTCTGGCGGACAAAAAAAACGTCTGGCTTTGGCAAATGCACTTTTAAATAGACCTGACTTACTTATTCTAGATGAGCCAACCAACCATTTAGATTTAGAAATGATTGAATGGCTTGAGTCTCATTTTACCAAAGAAAACATAACACTTTTCATGGTTACCCATGATCGTTATTTTTTAGAACGTGTTTGCAATGAAATTATAGAACTGGACAACAATCAATTGTATAGTTATAAGGGCAATTACTCCTACTACCTTAGAGAAAAAGAAGCACGAATGGAGCGAGAAGTTGTAGAACATCACAAATCAAAACTGCTTTTTAAAAAAGAATTGGATTGGATGCGAAGACAGCCAAAGGCCCGTACTACCAAATCCAAGTCTAGAATTGATGATTTTAAAGAAATAAAACAGAAAGCACACCAAAGGAGAACTGACCATGAAGTACAGTTAGAGTTAAATATGGAACGTTTGGGAAGTAAAATTTTAGAGCTTCACAACGTATCCAAAGCATTTGAGGATAAGACTATTTTAGAAAATTTTGATTATACCTTCACTAAAGGGGAACGGGTTGGAATAATTGGTGAGAATGGAACTGGAAAATCCACGTTCTTGAACATCATCACCCAAAAAGAAGAAGTTGATGGAGGAAAAGTAGTGGTAGGTGATACGCTTAAATTTGGTTATTACACCCAAAGTGGAATCCATGCGAAAGAAGGGCAAAAGGTCATAGATGTCATTAGGGAATTTGGAGATTACATTCCTTTGAAAAAAGGGAAACAAATTTCGGCGCAACAACTGTTGGAACGTTTTCTTTTTGATCGCAAGAAACAATATGATTTTGTTGAAAAATTAAGTGGCGGAGAGCGTAAAAGATTATATCTATGCACCGTTCTTATCCAAAACCCAAACTTCCTGATTTTGGATGAACCCACCAACGACTTGGATATTGTAACATTGAATGTTTTAGAGAGTTTTTTATTGGACTTTCCGGGATGCTTAATCGTAGTCTCGCACGACCGTTATTTCATGGATAAAATTGTAGATCATTTATTTATATTTAAGGGCAAAGGTATTATAGAAGACTTTCCAGGAAACTATTCGGATTATAGAGCTTATGAAAGCAGTAAAGTTATAGCAGAGCGAGAAGCCAAAAACAATAGTTCTGAAAAAGCTGAAAAAACCAATTGGAAAGAAAAAGTAAGTTCTCAAAAATTATCTTACTCAGAACAAAAGGAACATAAACAGTTAGAGAGGGAAATTCAAAAATTAGAAGAACAAAAAAGGTTACTGCAAACCAAATTTGTTGATCCTGCATTAACTGGTGATGAAATTGCCCAGCTGTCCATTAAACTCAAAGAGATTTCCGATTCGATAGAAACCAAAACCGAACGCTGGTTTACGCTTTCTGCTATTTTAGAAGGGTAATCAAATGTATTTAAAATTCATTACATACCTGAAGTTCCTTATAAAATCAACCAACCAGCATGGTGTGCACTCCCCTTTTGTTTTTAATTATGTTACCAAATGCCTGTACTCAAAACAAAAATGGGACAATGTAAAGTCAATTAACATACTTTTAAAGAGCATCACCTACTTTGACTATAATACCATGGAGCTTTGGGGAAATCATGACCTTAAAAAACTCTTGCACACCCATTTTCCAAATATAGTCATGGGTACAACTATGATTGATTTACTTTATGTCGAAGAATTAAGGGTCGATGAGCTAAAGCATTTATTATTAGAAGGTAAATTCCATTACAATAGTATGATTTTTATCAACTCCATTCATCAAACTCCTAAAAAACAAGAGCTTTGGAGAAAACTTGTTGAATTGCCAATGATCACGGTAAGCATAGACATGTTCCATTGTGGCGTTCTTTTTATTCGGAAGGAACAAGTAAAAGAACATTTCACCATCCGGATTTAAAAAAGTATTTTTAAATATCAAAAGCACTTCTCTCATGAGTGATACTATTTATTACATTTTAGGGTTATTGGCCATCATTTACATAGCAATCCTTTTTAAGAACAAAAGAGGTTCAAGAAATAGAAAGTCTCGAAAGTTTATGGAAGGTAAACGTAGACACGAAAAATGAAAATTTATACAAAAACTGGCGACAAAGCTACCACGGCACTTTTTACAGGCAAACGAGTTCCAAAACACCATATTCGAATTGAAAGTTACGGTACTGTAGACGAATTAAATTCGTTTCTAGGGCTGCTCAGGGACCAAGAAATTGATCGTAACTCAAAAGAAATTCTCACTTTGGTTCAAAACAAACTCTTTACGGTAGGTGCAATTTTGGCCACCGAACCAAAAAAAGAAAATCGCTTGAAAATCCCTAAAATAAATGAGGATGATATTGAGCTGTTGGAGAAAGAAATTGATGAAATGAACAAACAACTTCCAGAAATGACTCATTTTATTCTTCCTGGAGGGCACGCAACTGTGTCATACTGTCATATTGCCAGAACAGTTTGTCGCCGGGCGGAACGTATGATCTCATATTTACATGAAAATGACCCAGTACCTGACATGCTACTTGCATACATAAATAGACTTTCCGACTACCTTTTTGTATTGGCACGGAAGTTGTCAAAGGATTTGTTGGCAGAAGAGGTCAAGTGGATTCCTGAAAAATTAGACTAATAAATCCTTATTTTCTGCGTTACAAACTAATATGTTGAAAATATTTTTTTAAATAATGTCGATTTTGCTTGACAAATTCAGTTTAAAAATTATTTTTGCAAAAAATTTAAAATCAAACCGTTACTATGTACTGGACATTAGAATTAGCTTCATATTTAAGTGATGCGCCTTGGCCAGCCACCAAAGACGAATTAATAGATTATGCCATCCGTACCGGAGCGCCATTGGAAGTTGTTGAAAATCTTCAATCAATGGAAGAAGAGGGTGGTGAAATTTACGAGTCCATCGAGGAAATATGGCCCGATTATCCCACCGAAGAGGATTACCTCTGGAATGAGGACGAGTATTAATTTTAGAAAAACAAACACTACTAAAAAGTCTCTTATGAGGCTTTTTTTTATGTAATTTTGACAGCCTAGCAAAAGGTTTCTACCCTCCTCAGGACAATGGAACAGCTTTTGCAATCCAAAAGAAAAATTATTCATGAGCTTTATTAATTCCGTACTAAAGGTTTTCGTTGGAGATAAATCAGAGAAAGACGTAAAATCGTTACAGCCTTTAGTCAAAGAGATAAAATCCTTTGAAGAACAGCTTGAAGGGTTGACCCACGATGAACTAAGACAAAAAACAGTTTCCTTTAAATCCAAGATACAAGAAGATTGTAAGGAGATAGATGATAAAATCAAAGCACTAAAGGAAGAAGTCCAGAATTCTACAGATATAGATCGTAATGAAGAAATCTATACTGAAATTGACAAGCTCAATGAAGAGGCTTACAAAATTTCAGAAAACACACTGAATACAATTCTTCCAGAAGCTTTTGCCGTAGTAAAGGAAACGGCAAAGCGTTTCACTGCCAATGAAACCATTACTGTAACCGCTACCGAATTTGACAGGTCATTATCAGGCACAAAAGACTATGTTTCCCTTGAAGGAGATAACGCAGTTTGGAAAAATTCTTGGGATGCCGCCGGAAAAGAAGTTACCTGGGATATGATACATTATGATGTTCAGCTCATTGGGGGGATTGCCTTGCATGAAGGGAAAATTGCAGAGATGCACACAGGAGAAGGTAAAACATTGGTGGCCACTCTCCCACTCTACTTAAATGCACTACCCGGCAAAGGAGCGCATTTGGTAACCGTAAACGACTATCTGGCAAAGAGGGATAGTGCATGGATGGCCCCTATTTTTGAGTTTCATGGTCTTTCCGTTGATTGTATAGACAAACATCAGCCAAATTCTGAAGGTCGACGAGCGGCATATAACTCTGATATCACCTATGGAACTAACAATGAGTTTGGTTTTGATTACCTAAGGGACAATATGGCACATACCCCAGATGATTTGGTACAGCCCCCACATCATTACGCTATTGTAGATGAAGTGGATTCTGTATTGATAGATGATGCCCGTACGCCTTTGATTATTTCTGGCCCAGTTCCGGAAGGTGACAGACATGAATTCAATGAATTAAAACCAAAAGTTGGTGATATTGTTCAAAAACAACGACAGTATTTAACTGGTGTGTTGGCAGAAGCCAAAAAATTGATTAGTGAAGGAGATACCAAAGAAGGTGGGTTTCAATTATTGCGCGTACATCGAGGTTTACCAAAAAATAAAGCGTTAATCAAATTTTTGAGTGAAGAAGGTGTAAAACAGTTACTGCAAAAGACAGAGAACTTTTATATGCAAGACAACAACCGCGAAATGCCCAAGGTTGATGCCGAACTATTGTTTACTATTGATGAGAAGAACAATCAAATTGAATTAACGGATAAAGGGGTTGATTATATTTCTGGAGATCAGGATAAAGACTTTTTTGTAATGCCAGATATTGGTGGTGAAATTGCAAAAATTGAAAACCAAAATCTAGAGATTGAAAAAGAAGCTGAACTTAAAGAAGGGCTTTTTAAAGAATTTGCCGTTAAAAGTGAGCGTATCCATACCATGAGCCAATTATTAAAGGCCTACACGCTGTTTGAAAAAGATGTGGAGTATGTGGTCATGGAAAACAAGGTTATGATCGTAGATGAGCAGACAGGTCGAATTATGGATGGTAGACGTTACTCTGATGGGCTTCACCAAGCGATTGAAGCCAAAGAGAGCGTAAAGATTGAGGCCATGACCCAAACTTTTGCTACGATTACCCTTCAGAACTACTTTAGAATGTACAATAAGCTGGCTGGAATGACCGGTACAGCAGTTACTGAAGCTGGAGAATTCTGGGAAATCTATAAGTTGGACGTAATGGAAATTCCAACCAATAGACCTATTGCCCGTGATGACAGACACGATTTGATATACAAGACCAAACGTGAAAAATACAATGCGATCATAGAAGAGGTCACCCAACTATCAAATGCAGGTAGACCAGTTCTAATTGGTACCACCTCAGTAGAAATATCTGAGCTACTTTCTAAACTATTGAGTGTTCGTAAAGTTCCGCACAACGTGCTTAACGCAAAGCTTCATAAAAAAGAAGCGGACATTGTTGCAGAAGCCGGTAACGCAGGTATAGTAACCATTGCCACCAACATGGCAGGTCGTGGAACCGATATCAAACTAAGTACGCAAGTAAAAGATGCTGGCGGACTCGCCATTGTTGGTACGGAACGTCATGATTCAAGACGTGTGGACAGACAGTTACGTGGCCGTTCTGGACGTCAGGGAGATCCAGGAAGCTCTCAATTCTATGTTTCTTTAGAAGATAACTTAATGCGCCTGTTTGGCTCTGATCGTGTAGCCAAAATGATGGATCGTATGGGCTTGGAAGATGGAGAGGTCATACAACACTCCATGATGACCAAATCCATTGAGCGCGCACAGAAGAAAGTAGAAGAAAACAACTTTGGTATTCGTAAACGTTTATTGGAATATGATGACGTAATGAACGCTCAGCGTGAGGTTGTATACAAAAGAAGACGACATGCATTGCAAGGGGAACGTCTTAAAGTGGATATTGCCAATATGATCTACGACACCTCTGAAATTATTGCCGATACCAACAAGGCCGCAGATGATTACAAAAATTTTGAATTTGAACTAATCAAATATTTTTCAATTACTTCTCCTGTCACCGAAGAGGAATTTAAAAAGTTGAGCTTTCAAGATATTGCCACTAGTGTCTACAACGCTGCTTATGATTTCTATCAGCAAAAAATGGAAAGAAGCGCTACGGTAGCTTTTCAGGTCATTAAAAAAGTATATGAAGATCAATCCAATAAGTTTGAGCGTATAGTGGTTCCATTTACAGATGGTATTAAATCCCTTAACGTTGTAACCAATTTGGAAGGGGCTTATACCAGTAATGGAAAACAATTGATTACAGATTTCGAGAAGAATATTTCTTTGGCTATCATAGATGATTCTTGGAAAACACATTTGCGCAAAATGGATGAATTAAAGCAATCCGTGCAATTGGCCGTTCATGAGCAAAAAGATCCGCTTTTAATATACAAGTTTGAAGCTTTTGAGCTTTTTAAAGAAATGATTGACAAAGTGAACAAAGAGATTATTTCCTTTTTGTTCAAAGGAGAATTACCTACAGAAAACACAAACCAGATTCAAGAGGCCAGAAATGTTCGTAGACCAAAGGAAAATATACAAACTTCAAAAGAAGAAATACCCAATAGTGATGAATTGGCCGCTCAAAACAGAGCAGCTGGGCAAACACAAGGAGGAAGGCCTGCTATTACAGAAACTATTGTTAGGGAGAAGCCGAAAATTGGAAGAAATGATCGGGTCACTATAAAAAATGTAATGTCCGGCGAAAGTAAGACTGTTAAATACAAACAAGCTGAACCTCTCATACATAAAGGTGAGTGGGTGTTGATAGAAGACTAATCTCAAAATATTTAAACCGATTAAACGACAGCCTTTTAGGGTTGTCGTTTTTGATTATATAAAAAACATAATTAGATTTATAGCTTAAACACCCCATAATAAGCTACTTTTACCACTATATTTTAACATAAATTTGTAGTAGAAGAGAACAACCAACGCAGCATATGAAAATTCCTAATAAGGACAAATATCGTTTACAGGACAAAATTCAATTGGTGCTCAAGGTTAACTATAGTTCTTCTTTATTTGCAGTCATATTAGGTATAATATGCTTATTCCTATTAGATATAAAAGGAATAATTCCCTACACATTTTTTGGCTTTGCAGTCCTAAACCTATTGAACACCTTTTTATTTCGCAAGCATGAAAATCTAACGGTAACATATAATATCACCTCCATATTGGCGATGGTTGGCGCTACCTTGATAACGTTGTTTAGTGGTGGTATTCAAAGCCCTTTTATTTTTGTATTGGCCATAGTAGTATTTGCTGGCTATGTAACCACAAAAATTTACGGCCAAGTTTATCTTATTATTAACCTAGCAGTTGTTGCCATTATATTTCTTTATGACTTTAGTGATTTCAAAATCTCAGGAAATACAATCCCTTTGGAATCTAGAAGCTGGTTTTCTTTTTTAAGTGTAATTTTTGCTGTCTATTTACTTGGTGGTGTTTTTGGAAAGAATTTATTGCGAGCACATCATAAATTGTATAAATCCAGGCGGGAAATTCAAGAACGAATTGATGAAAAGGAAACACTTTTAAAAGAAGTACACCATAGGGTGAAAAATAACCTGCAAACTGTTTCAAGTTTATTGAGTCTACAATCTAGATCCATTGCAGATGAAAAGATTAGCAGTATTATAAAGAGTAGTCAAAACAGAGTGGTTTCCATGGCAATGGTGCATGAAATGCTTTATAAACGAGATGACTATTTATCTAAAATTGAGCTAAAACCCTACGTTAAGGAACTATGCGAATATTTGGTGCGATCAGTAAAAGGAAATACCAATAATGTAAAAGTGAAATTGGATATTGATGAGAATAAGCTAAGCATAGACACGGTAATCCCACTTGGCCTTATTATCAATGAAACGATTACAAACGCTCTTAAATACGGCATTAAGGAAGATAAGGCCGGTGAAATCTTAATCTCTCTTCGCAAACTATCGGATAAGCGATATGAAATGTATATTGGTGATAATGGCATCGGATATTCTGATGATATTGATCCTAAAACTTCAAAATCATTAGGATTAAAACTTATCTATAACCTCGCTCGCCAATTAAGAGGTTCCATCACTAGGGACTCAGAAAAAAAAGGCACCTATTACAGAATGGAATTTGAAGAAATAATAGAAGAATTCAACTCTGTCGATTAAAACCTTTTCATATCTTTAGAAGATTAACTAATCTTCATATTTATGTTGAAAAAATTACTCCTTGGAGCACTGTTTTTAAGTACTTCCCTTTCAGCTCAGGACTACTTCTTTAAAAAATTTCACCCTTTCAATCCTAACATCCCATCACCTGAAGAATTTTTAGGATATGGCATTGGCGAAAGGCACACAAGACATGACTTAATTGTAAGTTATCTGACCAAACTTTCTGAAGTTTCCGATAGAGCTTCCATTTACGAATATGGAAGAACTCATGAAGGCAGGAAATTGGTTATTCTAACGATAACTTCTCCTGAAAATTTGGGGAATTTAGATCAGTTAAAATCACAACATCTTGAATTTACCGATCCAACAAAAAGTCCGACGAACTATGACAATGTGCCCATATTTATAAACCTAGGGTACAATGTGCACGGCAATGAGCCCTCTAGTTCAGAAGCAGCCTTATTAACAGCTTATACTTTAACGGCCTCCAACAATCCAGAAATATTAAATTACATAAGTAAAGGTGTAATTTTTGTTGATCCCACTATAAATCCAGATGGTAGAGATAGACATACACAATGGGCAAACATGTATCAAGGCAATCCACTGGTGGGTGATCCTCAAGATGCGGAACACAATGAATATTGGCCAAGGGGCAGAACAAACCATTATTGGTTTGATTTAAACAGAGATTGGCTATTGGGAATAAATCCTGAAAGCAGAGGTAAATTGACTTGGTACCATGAGTGGTATCCAAACGTGGTTACAGATTTTCATGAAATGGGAACCCAAAGCTCCTACTTTTTTGAACCCATGAAAGATAATGGTTCTTTGAACCCAATTATGCCAAAAGAAAATTACTTAGACCTGAACAATTTATTCGGAAACTATTTTGCCGAAGCGCTGGATAGCATCGGTTCATTTTACTTTACAAAAGAAGTGTTTGATGGCACTTATCCAGGCTACGGTTCCTCTTACCCTGATTTACAAGGTGGATTGGGATTGTTATTTGAACAGGCAAGTTCAAGAGGACATAAACAAACCACGGATTTTGGAGAAATCACCTTTCCTTTCACAATAAGAAACCAATACACCTCTAGTATTACCACTGTTAAAGCAGCAGTTGAGAATAAAGGAGTTTTGAGGAAATACCAGCAGGAGTTCTTCAAAAGTGGAATGGCAAACGCATCAAAAAGTAAAGTAAAAGGATATTCATTCAAAGATGAACATGACCCTAACCGTGTAAAAGCCTTTGTTGACAAACTTTTACTCCATAAAATTGATGTTTATAAATCAGGTAACAATTTTGTGGTTCCTACAAGACAACCTCAGTATAGAATGGTGCAAACCATGTTTGAAACCTATGAGAAATACCGTGACAGCGTGTATTACGATGCATCTGCCTGGTCTGTAGCCAACTTTTACAATATGAAGTACAAACCGGTTACCTCTCTAAATCTTGGGGAGAAGGTTACATCACTGGATAATTTGGTAAAAACAACATCCATAAGTAAATCTGAATATGCTTATATCATTGATTATGATGATTACAACGCCGTAGCTGCACTAAATTATTTACAATCTAAGGGACTTGTAATTTCCTCTTCCTCCAAACCTTTTACGGCCAATACTTCTGTGGGTAGCCAAAAATTTGGTTATGGTGCATTGGTAATTCCGGTAAGTCTTCAAAAAAAGGATGCAAATGCGGTTTATGAGCTAGTTCAACAAGCACAAAAGAAATACCATGTTCCAATGTATTCTGTTAACTCAGGATATAGCTTACAAGGAATTGATTTAGGAAGTAGATGGATTTCTCCTTTAAAAAAGCCTAAGGCCGCCATGATAATAGGCGACGGAGTCCGTTCTTATGAAGCTGGAGAAGTATGGCATCTACTAGACACTAGAGTGCATATGCCAATAACCAAAATCCCAGTTCGAAATTTTGGAAAAGCTAACCTGGATACCTACAATACCTTGGTAATGGTCTCAGGAGGCTATGATTTTAGCAAAAAACAACAGGAAAAAATAAAGAGCTGGGTGAACAAAGGCAATACCTTAATTACTATTGGAACTGCGTCAAAATGGGTTATTGATAAAGAATTAGTAGATGAAAAATTAATTGAAAAAGAAAAAGATTCAACAAAAACCATTGAACGCAAACCTTATGTAAATGCACCTGAAGACCTAGGAAAAGAAAGTCTTGGTGGTGCAATTTTTAAAGTGGATTTAGATATTACCCATCCCCTTGCATTTGGTTATAACGATACTTCCATTCCAGTTTATAAAAACAACTCTGTTTGGTTGGCACCCAGTAAAAATGAGTATGCCACAGTAGCAAAGTATGCCAAAGACCCACATATTGATGGGTTTATCACCAAGAAAAATATGGAAGAAAACCTAAAACCATCGGCTTCATTAATAGTAAGTAAATTGGGAAGCGGAAGAGTGGTTCTGTTTGCAGATAACCCCAACTTTAGAGGGTCTTGGTACGGTACTAACCGATTATTTTTAAATGCTTTGTTTTTAGGAGATAAAATCAGAATTCCAGAATAATACACTTATGAAAAAATTACTTTCTTTTTTACTTCTTTTTCAATTTCTTTTAAGTTACGGACAAGAAAAAATGAGTGAGGGTCCTTTTCCTCAACTCATTATTAGAGGCGTTACGTTAATCAATGGAAATGGTGCACCACCTCGCGGCCCAATAGACATTGTTGTTGAAAACAATAAAATTGTAAAAATTCAGGTGGTTGGTTACCCTGGCGTTAAAATTGACGATTCTAAAAGACCAACGTTAAAACCAGGCGGCAAAGAACTCGACTGTAACGGCATGTACCTCTTACCAGGTTTTGTAGACATGCATGGCCATATTGGAGGAATAGCACAAGGTGCAGATTATGATTATGTTTTTAAACTATGGATGGCCCATGGCATCACTTCAGTAAGGGAACCCAGCGGGCGTGGTGTTGATTGGACTTTGGATTTAAAGCGAAAAAGTGAGAAAAACGAGATCATAGCACCCAGAGTCTTTGCATACACTGGTTTTGGACAGAAAACCAAAGATTTTAACCCATTGAACGATGCACCTATAAGTACTCCAGCTCAGGCCAGAAAATGGGTAAGGGCCAATGCGGAAAGAGGGGCAGATGGAATTAAATTTTTTGGAGCTGCACCAGAAATAATGGCAGCAGCTTTGGATGAAAATAAAAAACTAGGCTTACGTTCTGCTTGTCACCATGCACAGTTAGATGTTGCCCGTTGGAATGTGTTGCACTCTGCAAGAGCGGGTCTAACCAGCATGGAGCATTGGTACGGACTTCCAGAGGCTTTGTTTGAAGATAGAACGGTTCAGGACTATCCCTTGGGATATAACTACCAAAATGAACAACATAGGTTTGAAGAAGCTGGTAAATTATGGAAACAGGCCGCAAAACCATATTCCGAGCATTGGAACAAGGTTATGGACGAGCTTATAAGTTTGGATTTTACACTTGACCCAACTTTTAACATCTATGAAGCCAGTCGTGATTTACATAGGGCCAGAAGGGCAGAATGGCATGAAGAGTATACCCTTCCCTCCCTTTGGGACTTTTATCAGCCAAGTAAAATCTCTCATGGTTCTTATTGGCATGATTGGGGCACTGAGCAAGAAGTGTCTTGGAGGGAGAATTACAAGCTTTGGATGACTTTCGTCAACGAGTATAAGAATAGAGGCGGCAGAGTTACTACTGGCTCAGATTCAGGCTTTATTTTTCAATTGTATGGATTTGCATACATCCGTGAAATGGAATTGCTTCGCGAAGCGGGTTTTCATCCTTTGGAAATTATTAGATCATCTACTTTAAATGGTGCCGAAGCCTTAGGAATGGCAGATAAAATTGGAACCGTAGAAGTAGGGAAATTGGCAGATTTTGTAGTGGTATCAGAAAACCCACTTAAAAACCTAAAGGTATTGTATGGAACTGGAGCCGTTAAATTAACAGAAGATAACGAAGTTGTGCGTGTTGGTGGTGTAACCTACACCATAAAAGATGGAATTATCTACGACGCGAAGGCACTTTTGCAAGACGTAAAAACAACAGTACAGCAGCAGAAACAAAAATTAAACTACAAAATAAAGCAACCGGGATTAAAATAGCGTACATATTTTAGAGGTTTAAAGGTTAAGTTGGTAAAAATATTCTAACTGGTCCAAGAACTACTTAAATATCGGTCTGTTACGATTTTTTCCGATTAACCGTTAAAGTGGGTCATTTTAGTTAAAATGGCCTACTTTTTTTTTGATGTGCTAGTGGAATCTTTTTTTTTCGAAATGAAAAAGCAATCGACGCAATAACAAACGCCGTGCTAAAAAATAAAGTAAGTGGAATAGCGATTCCCATTATCATGATTAAGCTAATTTAGATTTGTTTCTTTTAGTTCTAAAAGAAAGCTCTTTTTTAACTCTAGAATTTTTGAACATATAAAGTCTAGCAATTTCAGTTTCAGTTTCCTGAATCTCAATGTTCAATTCAACACCAACAGTAATAGTTTCAGCTTTTACTTCCTTAGCAGTGTCTTGTGCTGTAGCTAGAGCTCCGAAGAAGATTATTGCGATGATGGTTAAAATTGCTTTCATGATTTGGGTTTTTATTACAATGTAAATGTACCCTCACATGCTATGTAGCCTGGATTTAACTCGTTTAACCTTCTTTTTTTTTCGGTGTGGGAACCTTTTTCAGGTAAAGTGTATTTTATCCTCGATAAACGTTTTTAAGGTCAAAAACACCCTGTCGATTCCATGTGCATTTCATCGATGTTTTAAAAAGAGAGTTTGAATAAAAGGTTGGGATTTGGACAGTTTTTTTGATAAAAACCTAAGTCATCCTTGGAAGATACCCCCGGGTAGTCCCCTTGACATCCTTGTAAATCCGATATGATTTGAAAATGTAAATGCGGGGCATAGTTCACATTTATATCTGGAGTACCTAAAGTTGCAAGCACCTCTCCTCTTTTAAACCGGGTTCCAATTTCAAGTCCGTCAATCGACTCCAAAGAAAGATGCCCATAAAGGGTATAGAAGGTAACTTCCCCTACTTGGTGCTCTAAAATGATGGTTGGTCCATAATTGCCCATATCATCATTATTTTTAAAACTAAAGACCTTTCCAGCTAATGGAGCCATTACCTTGGTACCTGCTTTGCACCAAAAATCCATCCCTAAATGAATGTTGCGTTCGCCTGTGGTTAAAAATCGTTCAGACTTAGTATATAAGGACCTATGTTCCAAGTATCCGCCAAAAGCAACGTATGCATTATGTATCGAAAGAACCTCATCCACATATTTTTGACAGGAGTCTGGCGAAGTAATATCAAATCTTTCTAAACTCTTGTTCTTTGAAGATAAATCAATAAGACAATAGTCAGACAGAGGTATCTCTGAATCTAATATAGGTATAGGGCTGGTATCATATTCCTTAAGCAATACTTCCAAGGTATTCATTATACACAAAACATTGATGGATTAACAATTTTTAACAGCAACACAAGTAATACTTCTTATCTTGATGCTACTAAGCAATAAAACCAAGATGAAGATAGCAAGAATTACTTTTTTAATATCTGTTTTATTGGCCTCTGCTAGTTGCCAACCCAAAAACACTGTAGTTAAACCCGTTCTTGCTCAGCAGGAAACCATAGAAAAGATTGAACTCACCGTTGAAGAATTACAAAATTATGAGACCGCTTATTTTGCAAGTGGCTGCTTTTGGTGTGTAGAAGCCATTTTTGAAAGTGTAAAAGGAGTTAAGGAAGTGGTTTCTGGTTATTCTGGCGGAACTGAGGAAAATCCTACATATGAACAAGTGGCCTATGGTCGTACAAGCCATGCAGAAGCTGTAGAAGTGTTTTATGATCCAGAAGTTATATCCTTCACCAAATTGGTCCAAGTATTTTTTGGTTCTCACGATCCTACATTATTAAATAGACAAGGACCTGATCGGGGGGCGCAATATCGTTCCATTGCCTTTTATAAGAATGAAGCAGAAAAGAAGATCATAGCTGATTATGTAACCCTTTTAGAATCTAAAAACGTGTATGGGCGTCCTATCGTCACACAGATTAAGGAATTTGACATTTTTTACAAAGCAGAAGATTATCATCAAGACTTTGAAAAAAGAAATCCACATAATTCCTATATAAGGAACGTCTCAATCCCTAGATTCAATCGATTTAAGGAAAATTTCAAGTCCTATTTGAAGGAAGAATCGCATTAGAAATTGTAGGAGATTTTTTAAAATAGTTATCTTAGGGCCATGCAAAAATTTATAAGCTTGACCCTTTTTTTATTGCTGATAAGCTGTGCTTCCACTCAAAAAGAAGACCACCAACTAATAGAGGTGAAAAAAGCTCAAAAAAGCCCAACCATTGATGGACAAGCTCTTGATGCATGTTGGGGCAATGTTGAATGGTTGGCGCTGGATCAACTTTGGCTAGGAAATGCCTATACCAGTGATGACTTTAATGGCAGGTATAAGTTAAGTTGGGATGAAAATGCACTTTATCTTTTGGTTGAAATCACAGATGATATTCTTTTTGATCAACATGATGACCCGTTAAAGTTGTGGTGGGATGATGATTGTGTAGAAGTATTTATTGACGAAGATAACTCAGGAGGAACACATCAATTTACACATAATGCTTTTGCCTATCATGTGGCCATGGATGGAAATGTTGTTGATTTGGCACCTGATCAGAAACCAAGATTATATAATGACCATATCATTTCTAAGCATGCAACAAACGACAAGACCACTACTTGGGAAATTGCGGTAAAACTTTTTTCTGATGAATATGTTGATGGGAAAGAGAATACACCCAAAAGCCTATCCAAAAATAAAAAGGTAGGGTTTGCCTTAGCCTATTGTGATAACGATACCAGTAAAGAGAGAGAGAATTTTATTGGATCCGTATTTGTTCCTGGAGAAGATAAGAATCAGGGATGGATCAATGCAGATATTTTTGGGACTTTAATACTCAAATAAATCTTATTGTTCCAAGACTACTTCGCTGTATTTGGAATTGATTTTGATGGATTTACCTTCTTTATTGTTGATATGGTAGCCTTTGTGAATAACGGCACCATAATGATTGGATGACCCAATCGCAAGAATTTCTGGATACTTAAAATCCGAAGCCGTTTCATTAACATATATAGAAAACGGCACGGAAGGAATTTTACAGTTGACCTCTCCATTCTCTACAGAAATATCAACTGCAGAAAAACCATTGGCTATTGAGTTTATGTTTAAATCACCAAACTTATTGGTAACAAACACCTTGCCCACCAACCGATCAATAATTACGTTGGAAGAAATAGCGTTTAATTTTAGTTCTCCCACTTCCTTTAAATTAACCAAATCTGAATAATCCGTTTTTAACTGTCCCAAATTCCATTTCTGAACCACTACTGGTGAATAGGATGCTCTTATATCTGTTCCATTACCATCAATGGTAGAAGCATGCAAGCTTGAATAAGACAAGCTTGCATTAATGTTTTTGGTATTAGCCGCCAATTTTACCTCGCCATGCCTAACATTCATTTTCAGTTTAACAGATTTAGGCATCTTTATCTTAATGCTCTTTTTTACCTTATATTTTTTGTTCTCTCCATCTGAAGAAAAATAAAACGTATCAGAACCATTCCCATTTCTAATGGTAAAGACTCTTTCTGATCTAACTTCCTGTCTTATGTCATTTCTTGGCGCCCTAAGCTCATTGCGTTGAGCTCTGGCGTCATTACGCGCGGCACGCGCTTCTTCACGTAATTCATTACGTTCTTGCAAAAGCTCCTGTCTTTGCTCCTGACGTCTTTTATTTTGTATCTCTCTTTCTTCTGCCATCTGCTCCACTTCTTCACTCCATTCTTCAAAACGATCTTGGTACTCTGCATCAAAGTTTTTATCAAAATCCTTTTTCCATTCCTTAAGGTACTTTTTTCCATCTTTTTTGTACCTATCATAATCAAACTTAACAAAGGGCATTGGAGGCATTGGAGGCAAATCTGGAATAACAAATACTTCAGGCACTTCTGGAACTTCTGCCAGTTCTGGTAACTCAGGAATTCTGATGGTTTCAAAAAGTGGCTCAACAAATGATACATCTGGAACAACAATGTCCAAATCTCCAAAATCAAATGAATTTCCAAAATTCACTCCTGCCGTACTTACTGTAATTTCTTTACTGTTTCCAACAATTTTAATAGCATATTTCTTAAAATAGGAATCGGCCTCCTCATCTGTTGCTTCTTCTAGTTCAACTATGGCAATAACCTCTACTTGATTTTTATCCCAAGTCTCAAATTCAATATCCGCATGGCTGGTATCAATATTTAGTACTGCATCCTTACTTACGTTAAAGGTCTCTTTGTACGTTTTAGATTTTTCCTGACCATAGCAGACAACACTGGCCATGGTAAAAAGAAAAATATTAAACAATATTTGAAGATTTCTGTTCATTTTTTGATGATTTTAATTGATTCAACTTCGTTTTTAATTTTTGTAATAGTTGCAACCTTAACTGAAGGTTTTTAACTAAGGCTGCAATAGTCTGGTCATTGGGTCCAATCTCATTGAGTTCATTATTTAGTTTATCATATTCTTTATCAAGTTCTCCAAGCCTTTCCATATAGCCATCTATTACCACTTTATTGTCTCCTGTAAACTCTAAATCAGATAGTTCTAAATTAATATTGGTAACATAATAGCTTTCTATTTTCTTTAAATCTGGGGAAAGATCCCCCAGCGAAATACTTTGTTGTTCTTCTTTTGGAATAGTATTTTCAACCACTGTTGGGTTTGAATCCACATTATCAGTAGAAGAGAAATAGTAAATCCCAAAACCAAATACCACTGCCACTGAAGCCGCAATGGACAACCAGAAGAAAGAGTTCGACTTTTTCTTTTTTGGCATCTCCAATTCCAATTTGGACAAGAAACGATTTTCATGTCCGCCTTTCATTTTGTGAGCAATTTGCTCACGTTCCTTCTCAAATAATTCTCTAAGATCCTGTGCCATAAGCTCTATCTTTAAGTGTTTCTTTTAAGCGTGCTTTTCCACGCAACAACCTGGTTCTCGATGCTGTATCCGAAATTTCCAGAATTTGCGCAATTTCAGTATGGTCATATCCTTCTAAAAGAAACAATTTCACTACGTATTTATATTTATCTGGTAATTCTTCAATGGCTATTTTCACTTGGTCAATAGTGATACCATCCTCTACCGTCCAGTCTTCATCTTCTGCAAGGTGTAAATACCCTTCATTCAACTCCACTGTTTTTTGATGCTTCGACTTTAAAAAATCGATACTCCTGTTCACTACGATTCTTTTTAACCAGGCCCCAAATGTCACCTCTCCCTTAAACTGATCAATCCGTTGAAATGCCTTAATGAAAGATTCTTGTAACACATCTTCTGCATCATCAGGGTTTTTTAAAAAACGCATCGCCACACAGAACATACCATCACAATATTGCTTGTAAAGCTTCATCTGTGCCTTTCGGTCATTAATCTTACATTGTTCTACCAGTTCAATTTGAAACATGGTCAGCTGTTGTTTGGTGTTTTGGGTTGTTTACATTAAAGACGATGAAAAAAATGAGACGTTGCAAAGTAGCTCTCTTTTATCTGATTTTTAACAAAAAAATCCCGTTGAGATTTCAACGGGATTTTCATTTTAAGCATTTTTCCGGGTTTATTAGTCCATTAACAAATTTAAATGAACCGTAATATTATCTCTAGTGGCTTTGCTGTAAGGGCAAATATCATGTGCCGCATTTATTAAATTCTCACCTGTTTCCTTATCTACTGTTGGTAAATAGGAATCCAAAGTGGCTTCTAGAAATGCGCCATCTTCCTCAGTATTAAAAGATATTGTAGCCGTTACACTAAAATCTCCTAAATCATCAACTTGGTGTTCTTTTGCAACAACTTGCAGTGCACCTGCAAAGCAACTGGAATATGCCGCAGCAAAGAGTTCTTCTGGGTTAGTTGATTTTGCATTAGGCTTTCCCTTGGAATTAGGCATGCTAATATCAAAATCCAAAACGCCGTCTTCACTTTGAACATGTCCCGATCTACCTCCTGTATTGGTAGCTTTACTTTCAAAAATAGTTTTCATCTGTAAGTCTCTTTAATTTTTAATTCTATGAAACAATTGACCATACAAAAGTAAATTGCTCAGCTCATTTCATATTTAACTAGAGAAGTTACCACTTGTAAGGGAATAGTGCCTAATATCCATCATTAAATTTGTGTGAAATACATCGTAAATATTGTTAATCCGGTGAAACAATAATCAGAATACACATTTTACCATCAACAAGCAATCCATAAAACAGCTGAAAACTTTATACCTTAGTAATCAATTCTATGAAGTTTACCCTTGGCAAGTAAAAAAGATATACCCACAAATACGGTTTCAAAAATAAAACAGCTTCGAAAACAAGAAATATCAATCAAAACATTGGTTGATGGTATTTTTCAAGGAGATAAGGCCATACTTGCGCAGGCCATTACACTTTTGGAGAGTTCTAAGCCCGAGCATTTTGAAAAAGCCAATTCCATTATTGAAAAATGCCTTTCTAAACCCAATAAGAGCATACGTGTTGGAATTACAGGTGTTCCCGGGGTAGGAAAAAGTTCTTTTATAGAGGTGTTTGGAAAGATGCTTACCGGTCTGGGTAAAAAAGTTGCTGTTTTGGCCGTTGATCCAACCAGCACTTTAACTAAAGGAAGTATTCTTGGAGACAAGACCAGAATGGAAACACTGGCAAAGGACCCTAACGCTTTTATCAGGCCTTCGCCTTCTGGAGAGTCTTTAGGAGGAGTTGCAAGAAAGACCAGGGAAAGTATTATTCTTTGTGAAGCAGCCGGTTATGATATCATCCTTGTGGAAACCGTGGGTGTTGGCCAGAGCGAAACCGTGGTACATAGCATGGTAGATTTTTTTCTTTTACTAAAACTATCAGGTGCGGGTGACGAATTACAAGGTATTAAAAGAGGGATTATGGAAATGGCAGATGCCATTGCCATCAACAAAGCAGATGGTGACAATCTTAAAAAAGCAAAACTGGCGGAAACCGAATTTTCACGTGCCTTGCATCTATATCCACCCAAAGAAAATGGATGGACCCCAAAAGTCATGAGCTGTTCATCTATTGAAAACAAAGGGATTTCTGAGATATGGAAAATGATAGCAGACTTCATATCCAAGAACAGGAAAAATGGTCATTTTGAAAAAAATAGAAAAATCCAAAATAAGAACTGGTTCCTTCAAACTGTAGATGAGCAACTAAAGCAATTCTTTCATCAGAAAAAATATTATAAAGAGAGTAAGGAAAAAATGTTGAAAGCGGTTGAGCAAAATAAAATATCGCCTTTTTACGCTGCCAAAACACTACTGGACAACATCACCAAGGAACTTAAATAAAAGAAGTAAATTTGCCCAGATTATAAGCCAATACATGAGCATCGTCACCAACGCCCTCCTATCTATAGTAGTTCCTTTGTACAATGAAGAAGACAATGTGGTTTTATTGACCGAAAAAATCCATGAAAGTCTTACTGGGTATAATTACCAAATAATTTACATAGATGATTTCTCTTCAGATAAGACCCGAAAAGTTGTCAAGGATATGGATGACCACAAAGTCCACCTTATTGAGCTGAAAAAAAACTACGGACAGAGTTTGGCTTTAGCGGCGGGTATTGATTATGCTGAAGGTGATTATATTATTACAATGGATGGAGACCTTCAGAACGACCCATCTGATATACCACAAATGCTTGAACATGCTATTGGTGAAGAATATGACCTAATAACAGGTATACGGCAAAAAAGAAAAGATTCTTTGGTAAAGAAAATACCTTCTAAAATTGCCAATTTCTTGGTAAGAAGGGTCACCAAATTAGATATTAAGGATAACGGGTGTGCATTAAAGGTTTTTACTAAAGACATTGCCAAAGAATTGAACCTTTATGGTGAAATGCATCGGTTTATTACGCTGTTGGCCCATTTGGAAGGGGCTCAGATAAAACAAGTACCAGTAAAACACCATGCAAGGCATGCTGGGGTCTCCAAATATGGGTTGGAACGGGTTTTTAAGGTAGTGGCGGATATGATGCTATTACTCTTTATTAGAAAGTACTTTCAACGGCCCATTCACCTTTTTGGAATTTTTGGCGTGTTACTGATTATTCTAGGATTCTTAATAAACATATACCTGCTTATTGTAAAATTGGGCTTTGGCGAAGATATTGGCAGTAGACCTTTACTAATTTTTGGAGTGATGTTTATTCTAGGGGGAATTCAGCTTTTCACCATTGGTATTGTTATGGAATTGCTCATCCGTACGTATTATGAATCTCAACAAAAAAGACCATATCGGGTCAAAAAAATTACAATAGGTGACGGAAAAGCTGCGTAAAAAGCTCATCACGGCATTAAAAATCATCGTTAGTGCAGCTTTGATTTATTTTATTTTCACCAAGATCAATCTCGAAGATGTTGTCAGCACTTTAAAAAGGAGCAATTCCTTCTATTTGATTTTAGGGATATTGCTAGTGGTGTTTTCAAAAGTAATGGCTGCATTTAGGCTCAATCTGTATTTTCATGAAATTGGCGTTAAGATTACACAGTCCAGCAATCTTAAACTATATCTGCTCGGTATGTTCTATAATCTTTTTCTGCCAGGAGGAATTGGCGGAGATGCCTACAAGGGTTATGTTATCCAAAAAGAGTACAAATCTGGCACAAAAAAAGTGGTCTCCGTATTGTTGCTGGATCGCTTGAGCGGGATGTTGTTGATTTTTATCTACGCCTGTATTTTTTCTCTTTTGATAAAAAATGGTTTTTTTAATGATTTTAACTGGTTGATAGTTCTAGCCATTCCACTAAGTATTGTTACATTTTGGTTACTTCACAAAAAATTCTTTCCATACACTTTGCCTATTTTTTGGAAATCTGTTGGCTATTCTGCACTTGTGCAACTCTCCCAACTTGTTTGCATTCTTTGTATTTTGAAGTCACTCTCAATTGACTTGGCCACTTTTAAATATCTTTTTGTCTTCTTGGTTTCTTCAATAGTATCTGTTATTCCTTTAACTATTGGCGGAATTGGAAGCAGGGAAGTTACTTTTTTATATGGGGCAAAATGGCTTGGTTTGGACGCTAGCATGTCAATCAGCATCAGCTTTGTCTTCTTTCTTATAACAGCCTTAATTTCCCTGTTTGGTATAATCTACCATTTTAAAAAGCCAAAATTGGAAGTGGTATCCTAATCCAAACGCACCAAATGCATTTTATTCAGTTTTTTGGATCGTGTATGGGGATTCAAAAACTTGATCTGTAATCGGGTTATACGAAACTGGTCTACGGTTATCTGTTCATGCCAATGAAAACCTGAATTTAGCAGTCCCTCCAACTCTTCATCAGTTGCATAGATCCAGATACAATTTTTATCCGTTAATTCTGATTTGGAAATAATGTTTACAGGGTTTCGGTTATAAAAATCCAAGGCCCAAGTATGTCTTTCAGAAATCTTATAGATTTTATCAACTGGAATATTATGTTCAGAAATTTTTTCCGCCATTGTAGAACCTGCTTGATACTTTAATAAGGAAGGATAAAAATGAGTGTTCATTACACCATTCAACAACAAAGAACTATAGACTGATAATGTAATAATACGCATGTAATATGCTTCTCTCTTAAGACAGAAATAGGTTATCACCGCAAGCACAATCAATAGTATTACATAACAGTGAATGTATTCAAACTTAAAAACGTGAAAACACACCAATAACGTGAAAATAAATACCAAACTGAGGATAAAATATTGAACACCCAAAATCCCTTTTATAATAGAATGCTTGGCATGGTGATACAAACTATACAAATAGGATGCTGTTAAAATGGAATACAACGGTATTAGAATATTTATATAGTGCGGAAGTTTAAATTGAGCGAAACTTATAAGAAAAAATAGAATGGTAATTCCTCCAAAGGTTAAAAATTCAAATTGCGGTCTGTATGCAAATCGCATTTTCCAGAATACCTTTGCCCTGCGCCAATATGCAATCAAAGCCAATACAGTCCATGGTAAAAAGACCCATAAAAATGTATGGAAAAAGAAAAAGAAATCATTGCTATTCTTACCAACACCCTCTCCGCTTAATCTTTCAAAACTCTGTTCCCAAAAAATAAAAAAGATTCCGCTACGGTTACTCTTCCCTCGAATAACTTTTTCTGGGTGAAGATCAAATTGCACATAATACGCGTACAACATTGGTGTTATCGTAATTCCAAAAACCAATAAAGCTATTAAGACTTTCCAACTCAACAAACGTTCCCATTTGCGGGTATACGCTAAATGACACAGAATAGAAATACCAATCACAACCAAAGCAATCTGCCCCTTTGTGGAAAAGGCTATACCTGCTCCAAGGGCGCCAAGCATAATATTTTGGAGTGCATTTTTTTCAATATATAAGACCAGTTGCCATATAGCGAAAATGGTAAAACCGGTTAACACTGCATCTGTACGAACATCTATATTGGATAACACAATTGTTTGGGCGGTCATGAAAATAAGTGCAGAAAACTTACCAATATCCTGGTTATAGAGTAACTTCCCTAATCCATAACAACTATAAGCTCCTAAAAGAATGGCCAAAATTCCAGGAATTCGATAGGCCCAATCATAGATGCCAAAAATTTTGAATGACAAAGCAGCCAACCAGTAGTGCATATGGGGCTTGTCTAAATATTCTTCTGTGCCTTTGATTAAACTGAAGAAATCATTTTCCTGAACCATTCTCATGGCCATTACCGCAAATTGTGCCGAATCGTTCTCAAAAAGGGTCACGAACATTCCGGCAATGTATACCAGAACTACAAGGGTAAGCAAAAACCAATATCTGGCTGAAGATATCATGTCCCTATTTTTTGGAATGCAAATATAGATAACTTGGCAAACAACCATCCAAAAACAGCACCAATTACAATTCCTGTAATAACATCCAAAGGAAAGTGAACTCCTATGTAAATTCTACTGTAGGCGACAATAAAAGCCCATAAAATGAGAACATTGCCAATATATTTCACTTTTTTATAAAACAAAATGGAAAAAAAGGTGGCAGGAGCAAAAGAATTGGCCGCATGCGCAGAAAAATAACTGAATTTTCCTCCACAATAACTCTTTACCAAACGCATGATGCCGTTTACTTCAGGATCATGACATGGCCTTAGACGACCGAAACCATATTTAAAAAAATTAGACAATTGATCTGTGCAAGTAATCAATAAGGCTATGCTTACCAAAATCACAGCTGTTTTCTTCAATCCAAAATTCTTAAAGGATAAATAGAGCAATAGAATATAAAGAGGGGCCGAATTTCTGGTCTTGGTCATAAACATCCAAAAACCATCCCATGTTTCTGTTCCTAAACTATTTAGGAATAAAAAAGCTTCTTTGTCAAATTGTATGAGTTGTTCAAGCATTTTTACGCATCATATCTAGATACTTCTCTATCGTAAAATGCTGTGGCCGCTTCTATTTGGATTTCTACCTCAGCAGACAACTCTTCTTCATCTTCTTTTGAGAATTCTTCCAACCATTCTACTTCATCATTTTCTAGGTTGATGATAAAACGAGGATATTCCGTATGGACAATAAAAATTGAATCGGGGTGATCTGTATTGTCTCCTAATAGAAATTTAGGTAATTCCATTTTATTCAAGTTGAATTCCAATAGTTGGAATCTAGTTTAACTTTTAATCAATTTTTTAGTCAAATAGTTGAATCGAATATACAACATTACTGCTGATGCAGTTAGCCCTAACAACAGACCCATCCAAATGCCCGTGCTTTTATATTCAGAAAATAATCCAAAATAATAACTAACGGGAAATCCAATCAACCAATAGGCAATAAACGTGATCAACGTGGGTATCTTAACATCCTGTAGACCTCTTAACGCCCCTAAAACCACTACCTGGATACCATCTGAAATTTGAAAAAACGCAGAAACCAACAATAATTTGGCAGCAATAATTATTACCTCGGTATTATCTACTTGATTGACCACATCATCCACATCCAAATAAATGGTAGGCAACCAGTATCTTCCTATAAGGAAAACAGCAGCAAAGACTATTTCTAACAAAAACGTTAGAAAAAAGATAGATTCAGCAATTCTTCGTAGCTCTTTAAAATTTTGAAGTCCTTTCTGGTTTCCTACCCGTATCATTGCCGCAACACTCAGCCCCATGCCAACCATAAAGGTCATACTACTTAGGTTCAGTGCAATCTGATTTGCCGCTTGGGCATTTTTCCCCAATACGCCACTTAACCAAATGGCGGCGGTGAAAATAGCTACTTCAAAAAACATTTGTAGTGCAGACGGAAATCCCAAACTGACTATCTTTTTAATGACTTTTTTTTCAATCACCCTAAAATTAAAACCAGTTACATAGGCTTCAAACTTTTCTTTTCGCTTCAATAGAAACCAAATATACCCTACCATTATAAATCTAGAAACCAGCGTACCAATAGCGGCTCCTACAATTCCCATTTTTGGGAATCCAAAAGACCCAAAAATCAGTAGGTAGTTAATGACAATGTTGACCACATTTGCCAGAATCGTAGCATACATTGGGTATTTGGTTTGGGAAAGTCCTTCTGAAAACTGTTTGAACGCTTGAAATATAATCAGTGGAACCAAAGAAAAAGCAACCAACTCCAAATAAGGGATAGCAAGTTCCACCACCTCAGGGGGCTGCTTCATATAATGTAAAAGTGGTTTGCAAAGAAGTATGATTCCAAAAAGTGATAACCCCAGTCCTGTGCACAGTACTAACCCATGTTTTAAAGCACTTTTGCCATCAGTTTTGCTGCCTGCTCCATCCGCCTCAGCAACCAAAGGGGTTATTGCAGTGGAGAATCCAATACCTAAAGACATTGCTATGAAAACAAAACTATTACCTAGGGATACTGCAGCCAACTCTGCGGTACCCAGCTGGCCAACCATAATATTATCTGCAAATGCAACAAAGGTATGTCCAAGCATCCCCAAAATTACAGGGTAGGCCAATTTTAGGTTATAACGGAATTCCTTAAAATAACTTTGTAGCAATCGTATTTTAATTAAGTTGCCAAAGATACAGTTTACAATGGCCCTTACCGAACAGTTTTAGCGGTTTTTAGAACGGTGTTTATTCAAAAGCAGTGTTCAATATCTCACTCATTACTGGGTAGTCCTCGTCTAGGTCTCCATACTTTATACGTTCATCCTGCAAACTTTTTTTCATGGTCTTAATTATGGATGTATATTTTTCTTCATGAATGGCATTGTGAAGTTCTTTAGGGTCTTCTATAAGGTCATAAAACTCCCATTCTGGTTTGGTCGTATTGTTCGATGTTCCTTTTTTATCCAAACCCTGTCCGTAGAACAATGCCAGTTTGTATCGATTATCTCTAATACCGAAATGAGCAGGTCTATGAGGATGGTGCAACCAATATCTGTAATACATCTGCTTTCGCCAGTCATTTGGTGCATTAGCCTCTAGTATATCTCTAAAGCTTCTCCCCTGCATATAACCGGGCCTTTCAATCCCTGCATAATCCGCCAATAAAGGTGCAAAGTCAATATTTAGAATTATATCATCAATTCGCTGCCCTTTCTTTATTTTTTTTGGATATCTAATGACAAAAGGCATTCTAAGGGATTCTTCGTAAATGAGTCTTTTGTCAAAAAAACCATGCTCGCCAAGAAAATATCCTTGATCGGCCGTATAAACTACAATAGTATTATCAGCTATTCCTTCTTCTTCTAAATAATCGAGTAATTTTCCAATGTTGTCATCTATAGCGGCACCACTTCTCATAAAATCCTTGACCAGTTTTTGATAAATCTTTTTTCGTTTTTGTATACTGTCCAACCCTTCTAAGGAATATGGTAATCCTGGGTAATCTGTCCAAAATTTATCAGGGTTTTTCGTTGCTTGCTCCCAACGCGCGCCCAATCTCTCTAAAATCTGCCCTCCAAAAGTTCTTCCTGTGGTTTCTTTGCCAAAGTCGAGCAATGATTCTGGTTCAGGTATCTTCATACCCTCGTACAAAGAGGCAAATCTTTCTGGATAATCAAATGGTTCATGAGTCGCTTTGAAGTTACAGAACATCAAAAAAGGCTGGGTGGTGTCACGTTTTTTAATATGTGAAATAGTCAAATCCGTAATCACATCTGTTGAAAACCCTTTATGTTCTTTGCCTCCAGTTGCATTATATCCATCTACCCAATTCTCCTTGGTTTTCATAATGGGGTTCCAGTAGAGCCCTTGGCCAGGCAGCACATTAAAATAATCAAAACCCTCAGGTTCTCCAACCAAGTGCCACTTGCCTATTATCGCGGTTTGGTATCCATTTTCAGAGAGCGTCTTGGCAATATTAGGGTGACCTTTAGGCAAAGGTTCACTTAAGGTATAAACTTGATTTACATGACTGTACTGCCCAGTAAGAATACTTCCCCTACTTGGGGTACATATGGAATTGGTACAAAAAGCATTGTTCAATACTGCTCCTTCACTCGCCAAACGTTTTAAGTTATCGTTTTTTACATAATCTGCTAAAATACCTCCATACAGTCCCCAAGCTTGAGAAGTATGGTCATCTGAAAGAATAAAAAGAATATTCGGTTTTTCAATTACTTCTTTTTTTGAATTGCACGCTGTAACAACAATCAGAGTAAAAATTATCAAACAATATTTAATTGCACTTTCTATGTTCATATTCAATTCTTTAAACACATAAATCTATAGAAAATACGAGATACCGAATGTCTGCAAATGAAAAACTTATACTTTTTTGGCTTCTTCCCAAAAAACATCCATTTCTGCTAGGGTCATATCTTTTAAAGATTTGCCCGCTTGCTTGGCCTTTTCTTCTAAGTATTGAAATCTTTTAATAAATTTTTTATTGGTTCTTTCCAAAGCATTTTCAGGGTTTATATCTAAAAATCGAGCATAATTAATCATAGAAAAAAGGACATCTCCAAACTCAGATTCCAATCGGTCTGGATTTCCATGCTTGATTTCTACTTGTAGTTCTGAGAGTTCTTCTTTTACCTTTTCAAAAACCTGTTCTGGGTGCTCCCAATCAAATCCCACTCCGGCAACTTTCTCCTGAATTCTATTTGCTTTCACCATTGAGGGCAAGCTATCGGGAACCCCTTCTAATACACTTTTTTTTCCCTCTTTGAGTTTGATGTTTTCCCAATTTTGTTTTACCTCCTCTTCATTTTCAACCTTTACATCTCCATAAATATGTGGGTGCCTATTGATTAGTTTTTCACAAATGCCGTTAGCGACATCTGCAATATCAAAATCCTTGGTTTCTGACCCTATTTTGGCATAGAAAACAATATGTAACAACAAATCTCCAAGCTCCTTCTTAACCTCTTCCAAATCGTTTTCCAAAATAGCATCGCCCAGTTCATACGTTTCTTCTATAGTCAAATGCCGAAGAGATTCCATAGTTTGCTTTTTATCCCAAGGACATTGAGCACGTAACTCATCCATTATGTTCAGCAGCCTATCAATAGCCTTTAACTGCTCAGCTCTTGCATTCATCTATAAAATTTTATCTAAAAATACAAAGACCGTATATTACGGAGTGATAGTTTTCAGCTTAATTTAGACGACTATCAACACTTTTTAAAATCATGAAAGCTAACCTATACTATCTTCTTATAATTTCACTTTACTTTGCATCCTTTAACAATTGCGTTATGGCTCAAGAAAAAAGTATAGAGAAAAATATAGATTCATTATTACAACAAATGACCTTAGAGGAGAAGGTTGGTCAAATGAACCAATACAATGGTTTTTGGGATGTTACGGGTCCAGCTCCACAAGGTGGCAATGCAGAAATCAAATATGAGCACCTTAAAAAAGGGCTTGTTGGTTCTATGTTAAACGTTGTTGGTACGGAAGAAGTAAGAAAGTTGCAAAAACTGGTAGTAGAAGAAACCCGCTTAGGCATACCTCTAATTTTTGGATATGATGTTATACATGGATACAAAACCCTAGCTCCAATACCTTTGGCGGAAGCTGCCAGTTGGGATATGGAAGCTATTGAAAATTCTGCGAAAATCGCTGCTCAAGAAGCCTCGGCTGTAGGACTAAATTGGACTTTTGCACCTATGGTGGATATTTCTAGAGACCCTCGTTGGGGTCGTGTTATGGAAGGTGGTGGAGAAGATACTTATTTAGGTGCAGAAATTGCCAAGGCCCGTGTTAAGGGTTTTCAAGGAGATGACCTCTCTAAGCCCAATACTCTTGCTGCCTGTGCCAAACATTTTGCCGCTTATGGTTTTGCTGAAGCTGGCAAAGAGTACAATACGGCCGATATTGGCACTTCCACTCTTTACAACGCTGTATTACCCCCATTTAAAGCTGCGGTAGATGCCGATGTTAAAACTTTAATGAATGGTTTTAATATTCTTAATGGAATTCCAGTTACCGGCAATAAAATGTTACAACGAGACATTTTGAAAGAAAAGTGGGGTTTTGATGGTTTTGTAATATCAGACTGGTCATCCGTTGGCGAAATGGTACCACATGGATTTGCAGAAGACTTGAAACATGCTGCAGAATTGGGAGTCAAAGCTGGTTCAGATATGGATATGGAATCATCCGCTTACGTGTTGCATTTGGTGGAAAATGTAAAAGAGGGTAAGGTTGATGAAAGTTTAATAGATGATGCAGTAAGACGTATTCTAAGAGTAAAATTTGAATTGGGCTTGTTTGAAGACCCATACAAATATTGTAATGAAGAAAGGGAAAAAGAAGAACTATACCATGAAGATCATCAAGCTGCTGTTTTGGACATGGCCCTAAAATCAATTGTACTTTTAAAAAACGATGACAATCTTCTTCCTCTTAAAAAAGACCAGCAAAAAATAGCAGTTATTGGTCAATTGGCAAATGATAACAATAGTTCACTTGGGAGCTGGCGGTTGGGCTCTGATAATAATACCGGGGTTTCTGTCTTAGAAGGCTTAAAAAATCAGTCAATAAATTTCTCTTACGAACAAGGCCCTAGAATATTTAATGAAGAAGCTAATTTTTTAAATGAAGTAAAAGTAAACGAAACAGATACTTCAGGCATGCAAGAAGCTGTTGCTCTTGCCAAAGAATCCGATGTCGTTCTAATGGTCTTGGGAGAGCATGGATTCCAAAGCGGAGAGGGACGTAGTCGTACTCAATTGGATTTACCCGGATTACAACTGGATTTGTTAAAAGCAGTCCATGAAGTCAATAAAAACATAGTGCTGATATTAATGAATGGGCGGCCTCTGGCCATTCATTGGGAAGCCGAAAATATACCTGCTATTTTAGAAACATGGCAATTAGGTTCTCAAGCGGGGAATGCCATAACTGAAGCGTTGTTTGGAGATTACAACCCAAGCGGAAAACTACCGATGACCTTTCCACGAAGCGTTGGCCAAGTACCTATTTACTACAACCATTTTAGTACAGGAAGACCCGACCCAGAATCTACAGTATTTTGGACACATTATGGTGATGAAAAAAATGAGCCGTTGTTTCCTTTTGGGCACGGATTAAGTTACACCACATTCAAATACACCGATTTGGAGATTGACACAAACAATCAAAATAGCATTGAAGTCTCCGCCACCATCCAGAACATAGGAAAAGTGACAGGAAAGGAAGTGGTACAGCTTTATATCCATGATAAAGTTGCTAGCGTAGTTAGACCTGTGAAGGAATTGAAAGGTTTCCAGAAAATCAGTTTAGCCCCAGGAGCTTCGCAAAAAGTAACGTTTATTTTGACAGATAAAGAACTTGGTTTCTATAATCATGATTATGAGTTTGTGGTTGAACCGGGAACTTTTGGAGTTATGGTAGGAACAAACTCGCAGGAAGGTTTAACTGGAACATTTGTTTTAAACTAATTGGTTAGAAAATGATAAAATATTTACCGCTTCTCTTTTTATCAGTATTTACTATAAACGCCCAAGAAAGCCTTCCATTTGCCAATGAGGTAAAAGAGGTGCAGCAAAGGGTAGATTCCATTTGGGATTCCTCAATGAACACCATTGTTTTTACCGGTAGTTCCAGCATTCGTCTTTGGGAAGATCTGCAAACAAGATTTCCTGAACACCAGATTCTGAATACCGGTTTCGGAGGATCTCAATCTTCTGATTTAGAACATTTTTTAGATGAACTGATTCTCAATTACACTCCAATCAAGGTCTTTATTTATGAAGGAGATAATGATATCATTGCAAAAAGAAAACCCAAAGCCATTATTGGTACAATGGAAGATATTTTAGAAGACTTGCATCAAAAAAGGCCAGAAATGGAAATTGTTCTTATCTCAGCAAAACCAAGTATTTCTCGGTGGCATTTAAAGGGTAGGTACAAACGTTTAAATAAACAACTTTCCAAATTGGCTTCTAACACTAATGGTGTTGAATTTGCTGATGTTTGGAATATTATGCTTAACAAAAGAAAATTAAAAACCGATCTTTTTATAGAAGACGGACTCCATATGAACGTCAAAGGGTATGATCTCTGGTATGAGGTCATCAAAAATTATATGAACAAAACCAATCCTTAAACATGTTATCTAGAATAGTATTGATTTTTACCGCCATTCTCTTCATGGCCGCTTGCCAGCCAGAAAAGAAAGAAATAATTTTTCCAAAAACCGACCTTTCAAAAACTGCTTTGATCCCAAAGCCGTTAAAAACAGTTTCGACAAACAGTGCATTTGGCTTATCTAAAAACACGGTCATTTATACTTCCGGTACAGATTCTAATTTTGAGCAGGTCGGACAATTTCTCTTAGAAAAAGTAAAGTTGAAAACAGATTTGGATATTGCAATCAATACCAGCAATAGTGAAGAATCCATAGAAAGGTTTATATACATCAACCAATCCGATAGTGTTGATTTAAAAACTCCGGAATCCTATCAGTTGTATATTAAAAAAGATTCTATTTTTTTAAATGCAAAAACTGCAGCAGGCGCATTTAGAGGAATACAGACCTTAAGACAGCTTATTCCTGAAAAAAGCAACGACACGCTCACAGATCATCCATTATGGCTGATTCCGACAGGAAAAATATTAGACGAACCTAAATTCGAATATAGAGGAGCCATGTTAGATGTTGCTAGGCACTTTTTCACTGTTGAAGAGGTAAAAAAGTACATGGACATACTAGCTTATTACAAATACAACGTTCTGCATCTCCACCTATCCGATGATCAAGGGTGGCGAATTGAGATAAAATCCTGGCCCAAACTTACCCAAATTGGTGGTGCAACTGAAGTTGGTGGAGGTACTGGAGGTTATTACACACAAGATGACTATACGGAACTAGTAGAATACGCTGCCCAAAGACATATCACTATTATCCCAGAGATTGATATGCCGGGACATACGAATGCAGCCTCTTTAAGCTATCCTATTTTAAATGGAAATGGTAAAAAAGTAAAAGCCTATACAGGTACCCGTGTTGGTTTCAGCACTTTTGATGCAAGAAAAGATACTGTCTATTCATTTTTGGACGATGTGATCAGAGAGGTTGCTTCTCTGTCTCCGGGACCTTATTTTCATATTGGTGGAGATGAAAGCCACGTGACCAAAAAAAGGGACTATATCCATTTTGTTGAAAAGGTCGAAAAGATTGTCCAAAAGCATGGTAAACAAATGATGGGCTGGAATGAGATTGCTCAGGGAAACATAAGTGCATCAACCGTTACCCAACTATGGAATGAACCTCATAATGCTCTAAAGGCCGCTAAAAATGGTTCTAAAATAGTTCTATCCCCTGGCGAAAAGACTTATTTGGACATGAAATATGATTCATTGTCTAAATTTGGTTTAGATTGGGCAGGACTTATCCCTGTTGATGTTGCTTACAAATGGAATCCCGAAACATATGTTGAAGGTCTATCTATTGAAAGTATTTTAGGTATTGAAGCTCCTCTTTGGTCAGAGACCATTTCCAATAGTGAAGAGCTAGAGTATTTGGCTTTTCCAAGAGCAATTGGTTATGCTGAATTGGGTTGGTCCACTTTAGAAAATTGTAACTGGGAAGACTATAGAGAGCGTCTCGCCAGACAAGTTCCTTTTTTAAATCGAATGAATGTAAATTATTATCCAACCAAGTTGGTGGATTGGGAATAGCGGTTATTCTTCCTCATCTGAGGAAACCAAAACCTCTTCATCATCAGAATCGGAAAAGTCATTGATTTTGTTTTCCGTTAGAATATTATACCATTGAATAATTTTCTTTATATCACTGGTATATACTCTATCCTCATCATAATTGGGTAGAATTTCAAAGAAGTATTCTTCAAGTTGTATTTTTTCCACCTTGTGGCTAATGCTGGTTTTCTTGCCACCTTCTTTTTCTTTTATCTTTTGAAAGACCTCTCTAAGCGGCACTTCTTCTTCAAGAGTGTAAATGGCTATTTCAGACAACACACTTACATTGCTGCGTATTCCAACGGTTACTCGTTTCCCATCTAAGAGAGATTCTCCAACAAAACCACTCCTTGTTTGAGTCAACAACTTAAAAAGTCCAGGTTTACCACCAATTGATAAAATCTTGTCCAGTACCATCTTTTCTATTTTATGCGCGCAAAATTATACTTTTATCCCAAACGTGGTTTTTTTTAACGCCCTTTTTTGATATTGGGGAACCGCATTTTGTAATCTATACTAATTTTTCCCTTTGAAATTTTATCCAATCTGCTTTTTAAAAGCCTTTTTTTCAATGAAGAAAGCTTGTCGGTAAAAAGAATACCCTCAATATGGTCATACTCATGCTGAATAACTCTTGCCAAAAGACCATCATACGTTTCGGTGTGCGGTTTAAAGTTTTCGTCTAGATAGCTTATGGTAATTTCCTGTTTACGCTTTACATCTTCCCTAATGTCTGGAATACTTAAACAACCTTCATTAAAATCCCATTCGTTACCCGTTTCATCTTCAATTTTAGCATTAATAAATACTTTTTTAAAACCTTCTAAGGCCTCTTGATCCTCTTTGCTTAAATCCTCATCATCTGAAAATGGCGTTGTATCAACCAAAAACAAACGGATGGGCAGCCCTATCTGAGGTGCCGCCAAACCTACGCCATGAGCATTGTACATGGTCTCCCACATATTAGTTATCAACTCTTCCAACTTGGGATATTCTTTGGTAATATCCTTTCCTACTTTACGTAAAACAGGTTCTCCGTATGCAACTATGGGTAAAATCATAAAAACTAAATTCTATTAAGGTATGCCTGTAAAATAAGTGTTGCACTTATTTCATCAACAATAGCCTTATTCTGTCGTTTTTTCTTTTTCATTCCGCTATCCAACATGGATTGAAATGCCATTTTGGAGGTAAAACGCTCATCTTGACGCTCAATTTGTATTGTCGGAAATTTAGCGGACAACTTCTTTAAAAAAGGTTGTATTAATTCTTCGGATTCCGATGGTGTATTGTCCATTTGTTTTGGAAGTCCCACCACAAAGCTTTCAACCTTTTCTTTTTCAATATAATCAACAAGGAAAGAAATCAAATCTTTTGTCTCAACCGTAGTTAATCCAGAGGCGATTAACTGAAGTTCGTCCGTAACCGCTACTCCTGTTCTTACTTTTCCATAATCCAAAGCCAAAATTCTTGCCAAGTCTAAAATTTTGGCAAAAATAAACCTAAAAATGTTATGCTTTTAAAATAAGCCGTAATATTCTAATCTGCAGATTATCTTTGTCAAAATTTAAAAAAAATGACACAGCTAAGAGCACTTATAGAAAATGCTTGGGACAATAGGGATTTGTTAAAAGAAGAAGAAACCCAAAATGCTATCAGAGAGGTAATTAATCTAATTGATTTGGGTGAACTAAGATGTGCCGAACCCAAAGAAAATGATTGGCAAATCAACGAATGGGTTAAAAAGGCTGTTGTTCTCTATTTTCCAATTCAAAAAATGGAAGTTTTGGAAGCTGGTATTTTTGAATACCATGATAAGATTCCATTAAAAAGAGGATATAAAGAAAAAGGTGTGCGTGTAGTTCCACATGCCGTTGCCAGACATGGTGCTTATATTTCCAAAGGAACCATTTTAATGCCAAGCTATGTTAACATTGGCGCCTATGTAGATGAAGGCACTATGGTGGATACTTGGGCCACCGTGGGCAGTTGTGCACAAATAGGTAAAAATGTCCATTTGAGTGGTGGTGTGGGAATTGGCGGTGTTCTGGAACCTTTACAAGCTGCTCCAGTCATCATTGAGGATAATGCCTTTATTGGTTCTCGTTGTATTGTTGTAGAAGGGGTACGAGTAGAAAAAGAAGCTGTTTTAGGTGCAAATGTGGTATTAACAGCATCTACAAAAATTATTGATGTTACTGGAGAAAAACCTGTGGAACTAAAAGGTATAGTTCCAGCAAGATCTGTGGTCATCCCAGGAAGTTATACCAAAAAGTTTGCTGCGGGAGAGTTTCAAGTACCTTGTGCTTTGATTATTGGAAAACGAAAGGAAAGTACCAACAAGAAAACATCATTAAATAATGCTTTAAGGGAACATGATGTAGCTGTTTAGTCGTCGTATTTGGTGTTTTTTACTTTTGGTTCAGGTAAGTTGTCCATTATTTTGTTTGAAATCATTTAATTTTTCTTTCGAAACCAAGCAACCATTTGTCTTTTTATCATCTTTTGAACTCAACAACAACCTAGATTTTTAAAATTTTACTGAAAAATAAAGGATATTCGAAAATTTCCAAAGTGTAAGAAAATTACACCTAAAAACAATTTTCCTTGTATTTTTTTGTTATAATTTTGTGGACACCTAATACCAATACCAATAAATATGGCTGGATTGAGCACCCCAAAGCAAAAATTATCCGCGTTGATCATAACTTACAATGAGATGGGTTACATTGAAAGATGTATAAATTCTATTTCATTTGCAGATGAAATCATCGTTGTTGATTCCTTCAGTAATGACGGTACATACGAATACTTACAAAAACACCCCAAAGTCAAAGTAATTCAAAATCCGTTTGAGAATTTTACAGCGCAAAAATCATTTACCCTTAAACAGGCTACAAATGATTGGGTACTTTTTGTAGATGCGGACGAAGTCGTTGAAGATAAACTCCAAAAGGAAATAACCGAAACAATAAACAATCCCAATGCATGCGAGGCATACTGGTTCTATCGTAAGTTTATGTTTCAAAATACCCCTCTAAATTTTAGTGGTTGGCAGACAGATAAAAACCATAGATTATTTAGAAAGAGTAAAGCAAGGTTTACTGATAAAAAGATTGTACATGAAACCTTGGAGGTTAATGGAAACTCTTGCATTCTTAAAGAAAAACTTATTCATTATTGCTACAAGAATTACGAAGACTATAAAGGTAAAATGCTTCGTTACGGTCAATTAAAAGCTAAAGAGGCTTTTTATAAGGAAAAGCACTTCAATTACATCTCTATGGCAATTAAACCCATTTGGAAGTTCTTTAATCATTATGTTCTAAGATTAGGCTTCTTGGATGGCAAAAAAGGTATTACTATTTCGTATCTGAATGCTCTTGGCGTTTTGGAAAGATATAGAGAGTTAAAAAGATTGGAAAAGAAAAATGAGCTTACCTATTATTTGGTAATGCCATAGTGACTCCATACAAGTTTCTTGTTTCTTGTTTCCCTTCTTATAGCAGTATTCTTTGCAATGGATTCTGGTGTTTTATATCCTCTTTTGTGATCAAGATGAACACAAACAGCACTATATCTTAATTGCTTTGATTTTAAACCAAAATTGAACATACGCTCACCCAATTCTCTGTCCTGACCTCCGTATTGCATTCTCTCATCAAAACCATTTACATTTAAGATATCTTTTTTCCAACCTGAAGAATTGTGCCCATTCCAACTTGCATTTGTGGGTGTAAAAGTATTCAACAATTTGGATATCATTCCACTAGCAGTAAGCTTATTGTTTTTAAAAGTCTTTGGAACACCTTTTTCCTTTAGCCATTGAATATTAAAGCAATTTTGTTGTTTAATATCTTCCAATGTAATCATCTTAGATATATTCATGGGAAGCATATAATAGCCACCAGAAATAAAATATCCTTTCTCTTTATTTATATAGTGTACTTCCGTAAAATCCTCTCTTGGTATACAATCTCCATCCGTCATTATAATATACTCCGCATTGCACGCTTCAACAGATTTATTCAGTATTCGAGATTTCTGAAAACCATCATCTTCTTGCCAAACGTGAATTATTCTATAAAAAACTTCTTTGGACATAACATCTAGGAGTTCTTTAGTTTTAGGACCAGATCCATCATCTGCAATTACAACTTCAAAATTTTTGAAGATTTGACAATTAAAGCCCCAAAGCACTTTCTTTAACCATTCTTCAGAATTATAGGTGCTTACTATAATTGATATTTTAGGATTGTCTTCTTTGTCTTTATTCATCATGACAAAAATAGAAATATTAAATATTATCACATATCCTTAATTTTGCATTCTAAAATACTTCCAATGAAGGTAAAAGAAATACCTGTTTCTCTTTTTCATCATATAAAGCTTTCAAATACATCTAAGAAAAAATTCATAGAAGGAAAAAATCAGATTCCTGTAATTGTATCACTGGCTTCAATCCCGTCTAGACTAGGTATTGTAGACCTTACCATTAGGAGCCTTTTAAATCAGGATGTTCTGCCAGATCAAATAGTACTCTGGTTACACGAGGATTTGGAAGATAAAATTCCAAAAAAACTCTCGAATTTAGCCAGCTCCATATTTTCAATTAAATTTTCAAAATACACCAGCTCTCACAGAAAACTGGTTGAAACCCTGAACATATATCCCAATACCATTATTGTTACCTGTGATGATGATATGATGTACAGAAAAAATTGGCTTTCCAAATTGTATGAAGTTCACCAAAAGAATCCCTCAGAAATCATAGGAAATCAAACTAGATGTATTTCTTATAATAGTGATGGGGAATTATTACCATATAAAAAATGGAGTTCAGGAAATGGGCCATGTACAAATGAAGACAACACTTTGCCTATTGGAGCAGGTGGTACTCTCTACCCTATTAATTCTTTGGACAACCAAGTTCATGATCAACCATTATTTATGAAACTTGCGCCAAAAGCAGATGATTTATGGTTCAAAGCAATGGCACTATTAAAGGGAACAAAATCCATTCAAGCAAAAAATAGCGAAAAAGAACCTATTCCTATTTGGGGCTCTCAAAAAGTCTCCTTGAAAAAAACCAATATTACAGAGGATAAAAACAGAATTCAGTGGCAAGCTTTGGATGACCACTTTAACTTTAAATTGACATAAAATTGATTGAAGAGATCAACAACTGTATCAAAGAACTAAAGGAAGGTAATTTAATCCTCTACCCTACCGATACTGTATGGGGAATTGGATGCGATGCCACTAATGAAGAAGCCGTTAAAAAGGTATATGATTTAAAAAAAAGAGCTGATAGTAAAGCTTTGATCTGTCTTGTTACCCATCAGGCTATGTTGGAACGTCATGTAAAAGAAGTTCCAGAAGTGGCTTACGACATCATGGATTTTGCACAAAAACCGACCACAATAGTCTTTGACTCCCCAAAGGATGTTGCCAAAAATCTAATTGCAGAAGATAATACTTTGGCCATTAGGGTAGCATCTGATAAGTTCTGTCAATATCTAATCAATAAATTTGGAAAACCTATCGTATCTACATCTGCTAATATTTCTGGCCGGCCTACACCCAATCATTTTAAAGAGATAAGTCCAGAAATTTTAAAAGGAGTAGACTATGTGGTAAATTTGCAGTTAGAAAACGAAAATCCTTCCCCTTCATCTATAATTAAGCTTAGTAATGATGGCCAGGTCAAGGTAATCAGGGAATAAAATGACGCAGGAATTCCATAAAGAGGCAATACAACATCCCATTTTTAAACTCATTGGAGAAACTTCTCAAGAATTAGACACTGATTCTTTTGTTATTGGAGGATTCGTTAGAGACTATCTACTTAAAAGAGGCACCCCAAAAGATGTTGATATTGTTGCCATTGGCAGTGGTATTGAACTTGCCAAAAAAGTTGCTTCAAAATTAAAAGGAAAGCCTCAAGTTTCCATTTTCAAGAATTTTGGCACCGCAATGGTTAGGTATCAGGAATTGGAATTGGAATTTGTGGGTGCCAGAAAAGAAAGCTATCATCATGACAGTAGAAAACCTGTTGTAGAAGATGGATCTCTTGAAGATGACCAAAATCGACGGGATTTCACCATAAATGCCATGGCCTTCTCGTTAAATCAATCAAGTTATGGGCAGCTTTTAGATCCTTTTGACGGGCTTGGAGATTTGAAAAAAAAACTGATTAGAACTCCTCTAGAACCAGGCATAACCTATTCAGATGATCCTTTACGGATGATGCGTGCCATACGTTTTGCCACCCAATTGGATTTTACCATTGAGTTAAAATCGCTTCAGTCCATTACCGAAAACAAAGACCGCATCAAAATTATTTCAAAGGAAAGAATTGTAGATGAACTACATAAGATTATCCTAAGCAAAAAGCCATCCATTGGTTTTAAGTTGTTGCACCAGACCGGTTTGCTCCCAATCATTCTTCCTGAACTTACTGCTTTACAGGGCATTGAGGAAATTGAAGGGCAACGCCACAAAGATAATTTCTGGCATACGTTGGAAGTAGTTGACAATATTTCAGAAAATACAGATGATCTTTGGTTAAGGTGGGCTGCGCTGTTACATGATATTGGAAAAGCACCTACCAAACGTTTTCATAAGAAAATTGGATGGACATTTCACGCACATGAATTTGTAGGATCAAAGATGGTCTACAAGCTTTTCAAAAGACTCAGAATGCCACTGAACGATAAAATGAAATTTGTTCAAAAAATGGTATTGATGAGTTCAAGGCCCATTGTTCTGTCTGAAGACCATATAACAGATTCTGCGGTGCGCCGCTTGGTTTTTGATGCTGGAGAGTATGTAGAAGATCTTATGACGTTGTGCGAAGCAGACATCACTACAAAAAACCCAAGAAAACAACGAAAGTATAAGAACAACTTCCAAATTGTTCGAAAAAAAATAGTGGAGGTCGAAGAGAGAGACCATGTCCGTAATTTTCAACCACCAGTTTCAGGTGAAGAGATTATGCAGGTATTCAACCTTAAACCATCTAAAGAGATCGGAATCATAAAAGAAGCTATAAAAGAAGCCATTTTGGAAGGCGAAATTCCCAATGAATACGAAGCTGCATATCAGTTTATGTTAGATAAAGGCAAAAAAATGAATCTTAAGACCAGCTGAAATGAAAACCAACAAATACGTTATCTATTGGCTGTTTTTGGGTTGTGCCCTTATTTTTATCATGGTTCTTGTTGGTGGTATTACCCGACTAACACATTCTGGACTTTCTATGTCTGACTATAAATTAATCAGTGGCACATTACCTCCAATGAACGAATTGGAATGGCAAGAAGCTTTTGACCTTTATAAACAGTATCCTGAGTACCAAAAACTGAATTATCATTTTACATTGGATGATTTTAAAAGCATTTATTTCTGGGAATGGTTCCATAGGGTCATTGGCAGGTTTATTGGGATTGTTTTTATTGTTCCATTTGTTTTCTTCCTGATAACCAAAAAATTAGATAGACCAACCATAAAAAAATGTCTAATACTTCTCTTTATGGGTGGCTTTCAAGGTTTTTTAGGTTGGTATATGGTAAAAAGTGGGTTGGTTGACCGTCCAGATGTTTCGCACTATAGATTGGCAGCGCACTTGACCACCGCTTTTTTGACCTTTGCCTATAGTTTTTGGGTGGCGTTGGACTTGATTTACCCATCAAAAAAAGAAATCAATAAAGGCATTCGTAATTTACTCCAAATTGGATTATTCATTCTTATAGTTCAAATTGTTTGGGGCGCGTTTGTAGCGGGTTTAGATGCAGGATTTATCCATAATCATTGGCCGCTAATGAGTGAGGGCAAACTAATTCATGAAACGGTATATATAGAACAACAACCCTTCCTTAAAAATTTTATAGAGGGTAAAAGTGGAGTCCAATTTATACATCGTTACCTAGCGTATATAGTAGTTAGCATCGTTATTTTCTTATGGTATAAAACCAGAAAGATCAAACGTACTGCATTGCAGGATACCGGTATCAATGCTTTATTGGTTTTAGTTGGTTTGCAATTTTTGTTGGGTGTATTCACATTGATTTATGCTGTTCCCCTTTGGTTAGGGCTTGCCCATCAAATAGGGGCATTTTTTCTATTAGCGGCGATGACTTTTACTTTGCACAGGTTCACTAAATGACACACTATTTGTTGTAACTTTGCGTCCATTTTAAAAATTCAGGGATGATTTATAAAATAAGGATAATACTTGATGCTGAGGATGATATCTTTAGAGATATTGAAATGGAAGATGCCAGTACCTTAGAAGATTTTCATAACGCTATTACACAAGCTTTTGGGTTTGGAGGCAGTGAGATGGCCTCTTTTTATACTTGTGACCAAGAATGGAATCAAGATGAGGAAATCGCTCTTTTTGATATGAGTGAAACAGGTTCTGATATTAGGTTGATGAATGAGACTGGACTTAGTGATGTTATGACAGAGCAAAACCCAAAATTAATCTACGTATATGATTTTTTCAGTATGTGGACATTTTTTGTTGAATTGGCAGATATTATTGATAAAGAAGATGGAAGAATTTATCCAAACGTACTGTTTAGCTTTGGTGAATTGCCAGATTCTCCACCTGAAAAAAAGTTTGAATCCAAACCATCCATAGACTTTGATGATTCGCTTGACAGCTATGATGACCTAGATTTTGATGAAAACTGGAACTAATAATTAACCTACCTATTAAAAACACATATGCTAAACCTGTATCCTGCCCAAATTGAAAGTGTTTCATTGCACAGAGTTGGCAATAAAAGTAAAAACGAAGCCATTTTCTTATCCGCAGAGCCTTTTTCATTAAATGATGAAATGTCCGGTCTGTTAAAAGAATATTTTTTTAAGCCTTTTAGGGAGAAAGAGGAGAACTATTTTAAATTTTCACATGAGGTAGATTTGGAATTCAATGAGGTTTTTAAGTCCGTTTCCGAACTTTTTGAGGATGGCTCAAAATCACATTTAATTTCTAAAAAAATCACTACCCTGCTTTATGAAGAATCCAATCACCCACATATAAAAAGTGGTGAAGTTTATATTGTCCATTTTTCAGATATGGTCATCGACAATAACAAGACAGATGCCATTGGAATCTTTAAAAGTGAACTGAAACATGATTTTTTACAGTTCAAGGAAAAAGATCAAAATTTGGAACTCTTGATACGCCAAGGCATCAACATTAATAAACTGGATAAGGGCTGTATTATCTTCAATGTAGATAAAGAAGAGGGATATAAAGTATTATCCGTAGATAGCAATCGTTATGATGCCAAATACTGGTTAGAAAATTTTCTGGGATTGGCACCTTTGACCGATGAAAACTTTTATACTAAAAACTACTTGAAATTCTGTCAAAATTTTGCAAAAGATGTGGTGCTTCCCGCTGAGGACAAACAACAAGAAGTACTCTTTATGAACAGGGCTGTAAACCATTTTGCCAAAAATGATGCTTTTGAAGAAAGTTCCTTTTTAAATGAGGTAATAGAAAACCCTGAGCTTATTCCAGAGTTTAAACATTATAAAGTTGAAAAAGGGCCTAAGTTTAGTATTGAAGACGTTTCCAATTTTGACATTGCCAACAAAGCGGTCTCCGAGGCTCGTAAAAAAATAAAAAACGTTATCAATCTAGATACCAACATTCAGATAAAAATGGATTTTATCAACCCAGAATCTGCTGAAAAGTTTGTAGAAAAAGGCTGGGATGAAGAGCGACAGATGTATTATTACCTAGTGTATTTCAATAAAGAGCAGAAGACTTAAGGTTCGTTATTCAAAATCTGCTTCACATTTACATCTTGGTAGTTTCGCTTCACAAAATCTAGGGCCAAGGATAAAACCTCTCCCATTGTGGTGCTCTTTTTAAAATTGAGATCTTTAGTTAGCTCGTATATCTGAAGTTTTAGTTGATCAATGTTTTCTTCCAAAGAAATATCATCCGTTTTACTTATACTTACTAGTCTTTTAATTCGGTTACCAGAGCTTAAGATTCGTTTGGCCACAATAGAACGTTCCTCAATTTTATACTGATCAACGGAATGTTTTTGCAGTTTGGTTCTTACCAATTCCACCATTTGAAAGTTTTCTTTAAAAAACTGCGGCCTGTACACTTTTAATTTTCCTTCAAAACACTGTTGGTCAAAATCTATGGCCCTAATCTTATACACCACATGATCAAAATCGTGTGTTGGCACAATTACATAATTATAAGACCTCATATCTCCCAGCAGACGAATCATACAACGTTCATTGAATTTTACAAATTCTTTTGCCAGTTGTGCCTTCTCTGCTTCACTACATTTAGGCAAAAAATCACTAATAAAAACATCTCCAGGTATTCCGGCAATATGTTCTTCAATTAGCGTATCCCCATAGACCAGAAAATTTAGATTGTAAGGTGAAAGCATATGCTCCAGCTCCAAACCGTAAACCCTGGATGCATCCGTTTTTTTTACATAAAAATAGGTGTAGTTATCATTTAAAATATTCCGTATTTTGATTCTAAAGGGTTTTGAGTTTCCAAATGTGCAATAGTCAACTGCGTCCACATTAAGGTATTCCAGAATGCCATCGCTACCGTCTGAATGTAAAATAGAATAAACCCTCTTAAGGCTCAAATCTATTTCCTCTCGTTCAGAATCAGAATAATATACCCGCACCCAAAGTGTATCTGCATCTTCAGAATCATACACAATAACAGAGCCAGCAAATCGTAGCAGGTCTTCATAAAAAATAGGGATTTCAATTTTTCGATTGTATCTATGCAGATATCCATCCAATTTTTTATTGACTGGGTATGCGGGCTTTTTCTTAGACATTAATTTTTCCTCGGACATTCTTTCCCTATTTTGTAACAAAATCCATAATACCTCGTCAAGTTACTATAAACAAATCAAAAAACGATTTTGCCTTGGAGACAATACTGACCGTAAATCATCTAACAAAAAAATTCGGCTATCTCACCGCAGTTAAAGACCTGTCCTTTACTATAGAAAAAGGCAATGTCTATGGCATTTTAGGACCTAATGGTAGTGGTAAATCCACAACTTTGGGTATTATTTTAAATGTTGTGAACAGAACTTCTGGTGATTTTAGCTGGTTTGAAGGTAATACATCTACGCACGATGCTCTAAAAAAGGTTGGTGCCATTATAGAGCGACCCAATTTCTACCCTTACATGACTGCAATACAGAATCTTAAACTGGTTTGCAAAATAAAAGAGGTTCCAGAAACCAAAATCGAAGAGAAGTTGCAGCTGGTTGGTCTCTGGGAACGAAAAGATAGCAAGTTCAAGACCTATTCTTTAGGGATGAAACAACGTTTGGCTATCGCCTCTGCCCTATTGAACGACCCCGAAATCCTGATTCTTGATGAACCTACCAACGGATTAGACCCCCAAGGAATTCATCAAATTAGGGAAATCATTAAAGAAATTGCTGGTCAAGGTACAACCATATTACTAGCTTCCCATTTACTGGATGAAGTTGAAAAAGTGTGCTCCCATGTTGTAATACTTCGAAAAGGAGAAAAGCTCTACTCTGGCCCAGTAGATAGTATGTTGGCCAGTCATGGTTTCTTTGAGCTAAGGACTTCAGACATGGAAAAGCTGCAAGGATTGTTGGAAAAAAATGTAAGCTTTGGAAAGATTACACGAGAGAATGGCACCATTACAGCTTTTCTAAAAGAGGAAATGAATGCAGAAGAACTCAACAAAATGCTTTTTGACAATGGAATGGTACTTTCTCATCTAGTAAAACGCAAAGAAAGCCTGGAAGAACAATTTTTAGCCTTGACCAAAAACAATTAATCAAAAAAACGAATGGTACGCTTACTACAAATAGAATTCATAAAACTTTGGAATAATAGGGCAAGTAAAATATTGATTACCTCCTATTTTCTACTTCTAACCTCAATAGCTTTAATAGCAGCAATAAAGTTTGATATTGGTCCTGTAAAATTTCATCTGGCAGATCAAGGAATTTTCAATTTTCCTTACATCTGGCATTTCAACACATTTGTAACAGCAATTTTTAAGCTGTTTTTGGCAATAGTCATTGTTTCTATGATGGCAAACGAGTACAGCAATAAGACTATTAAACAAAATTTGATAGATGGTCTCTCCAAGAAAGAATTTATTCTTTCTAAGTTTCTTACCGTTATATCTTTTTCTTTGATTTCCACAGTATTTGTTTTTGTTGTATCCCTAATTTTAGGGCTTGTCTATTCAGATTACAATGAGTTTTCTATTATCTTTTCTGATTTAGAGTTCCTATTGGCCTTTTTCGTGAAGTTGGTTGGGTTCTTCTCTTTCTGTCTTTTTCTGGGGATTTTTGTGAAAAGATCGGCATTCGCACTAGGCTTTTTAATATTATGGGTAATTCTTGAACAGTTGATTTTTGGATTGCTTGGCTGGAAAATTATGAGTTGGCCAAACGCAAAACTTGTTAAAGATTTCTTTCCACTTGAGTCTATGATGAATCTTATAAAAGAGCCTTTCACTAGACTTTCTGCTGTACAAAATATAGGAGAACAAATAGGAGAGAATATGAAATTTGATTATCAAGTGTATTGGTACGAGTTTTTCATAGTCATCTTTTGGACAGCTCTTTTTATCTATTTATCCTATGCATTATTGAAAAAGCGCGATTTATAGTATCTTTTCAGGTACTATTTATCCGTTGAATGTCAAATAAATACATTTATTTACTTCTTTCATTCTTATTTTCCTTTTCAGTTTTTAGTCAAGGAGAGACGTCTAATTGGTATTTTGGAAATGGTGCTGGAATAAAATTTAACAACGACGGAACTGTTGTACCTCTCACCGATGGCAGAATAAGCACATTTGAAGGTTGTGCCTCAATTTCAGACGCTGTTGGTAATCTTTTGCTCTATACAGACGGTATTAGAGTTTTTGATAGAAACCACAACGTTATGCAAAATGGAACCGGACTTTATGGCGACCCTTCCAGCACACAATCTGCTATTATAGTTCAAAAGCCAGGCGACCCCAATATTCTATACATCTTTACAGTTGATACCTCTACTGCTGAAAATGATCCCAACTTCGGATTAAATTATTCGGTTGTTGATCTTTCCCTTAATTCAGGAAATGGTGCCGTAACACAAAAAAATATCAATCTTTTAAAATTCTGCTCAGAAAAAATATCTGCTGTTTTAAAAAACTGCTTGGACAAATCCATTTGGGTAGTTGCCCTTGGACTTGAAAACCCCAACACAGGTCCATTCAATACCTATCATGCCTTTGAAGTAACATCGACCGGAGTTAACACAACACCTGTTAATAGTAAGTTTAGCAATCTGGAGGTTCTTGATCCAAGAGGTTACTTAAAATTCTCACCCGATGCAGAGACACTTGCAAGTGCAAATTCAGCTTCTGGGTTATATTTATATGATTTTGATGTAAACACGGGGATTTTATCCAATCAGAATCGAATACTTGTATCAGCCCCAAACAAATTTCCTTATGGTATTGAGTTTTCCCCAGACCAAAGGTTCTTATATGCCCATACCTCCAATAACGAACCCGCTGGTCAAGTAGGAGGACACTCTTCATCACTTGTTCAATATGACCTAACGGCCCCAAACATTTCAGCATCAGAAGAAGAGATTGATAGAAGACCAATGTACAGAGGAGCACTGCAACTTGCGCAAAATGGTAAAATATATAGAACAATTGCCGAAAACTATCTCATAGGAACTCCTTATCTAGGAGTCATAGAAAATCCAAACGAAAAAGGCAATGCTGCAAATTATAGACATAATGCCGTTGCCCTAAATGGAAGGAATGCAACACAAGGACTGCCTCCTTTTATTCAATCTTTTTTTGATAGAATTGAAATAGTTAAAAATACTGATGGCTCAACAGGAACATCATTGACCATTTGTGAAGGAGAACCATTCACACTTGAAGCTGAAAATATTCCGGGTGCAGTTTATGCTTGGGAAAAAGATGGAAACCCAATTAGTAATTCCAGCAATACATTAACCATAAATTCTGCAGGTGCAAATGATTCTGGGCGTTATAGCTTGGAAATTACACTAAGTGACCCTGGGGAATGCCCAATAATTGGAGAAGGGTTCATATCTGTAAACCCGCTGCCCGAAGCTCCTTCAATTTTTCTTACACAATGCGATGTTGACACTATTAACGCTACAGATGGTTTAACGTCCTTTAACTTGGAACAAGCAATATTCAATTCTGCTTACATCTTTTCATTTTACGAATCTGCTGCTGATTTAAACTCGGACAACCCTATAACCAATCCTATAGGCTATGTAAATTCCACTCCATTTAACCAGATCATTCAATATAAAATTGTGGATGAAAATGGGTGTGAGAATTTTGGCGATTTGGAACTTCAAGTACGATCCGTTGTTTTAAATCCTAATGATGAACTATTTTATTACACATGCGATGATGACCCGGAGGATCTATTTTTGGAAGGTATTTTTGATTTGAATAGTTTTCAAGAAACAAATTACCCTAATCAGGACATTGCATTTTATACATCCCTGGAAGACGTTAGTCTGGAGCAAAATCCTATTTCAGGAGATTATAAAACCTCCTCTACGTCTATTTTTGTTAGAATTGAGGATACAAATGAATGTGAAGACATTGATGTTATTAACCTTGTGGTTAACCCTACACCGTCTTTTACTTTTGACAGTGAAATAATATGGTGTACCGATGGCCCTCCTCTACCAATAAAAGCTCCAGGTGGTTTTGATTTATACCGATGGTATAAAAATACAGGGGGATTTCCTCAACAAGTTGGAAATCTGCAGGATTTACAAATATCCTCTATCGGTAATTATATTTTGGAAGTAGGATATAGTTATACCACGAATGATGGAATTTTTGAGTGTTTTAGTGAATTTGGCTTTGAAGTACTTCCTTCCAATATTGCCGTTATTGAAAACACCCTGGTTGAAGATATCTCCGATGATAATTTAGTTGAAATAATTGTTTCCGGTGATGGTGATTATGAATACTCCATAGATGCCGTTAGCTATCAAGACTCACCAATCTTTGAAAATATACTACCAGGATTCATCACTGTATATGTAAGGGATAAAAATAGCTGTGGTGTTGCTAAGGACTTGATTTCAGTAATTGGATACCCCAAATTTTTTACTCCAAATGGCGATGGTATTAACGATTCATGGCAAATAATCGGCATTGATGATCAGTTTCAGGCAGAAAGTATAATTTCAATTTACAATCGGTTTGGAATGCTTATGGCTCAAGTAACTCCAAGAACAGAAGGTTGGAATGGCACTTTCAATAATAATGAATTACCAGCCTCAGATTATTGGTTTAAGGTTGCCTTGGAAGATGGAAGAGTGTTTAAAGGGCATTTCGCCCTAAAGCGCTAGTTTATGAAAAAAGAAATGATTTAGTTACAAGAATTTGATTTTTATCAAATGTTAAAAAAATTGCTGTCCATAGGGCTTTTATTGGCCCCTCTTTTGGTTGTTTCCCAAACATGCCCAAGATTGTTAAATCCTGTTGCAGGAGCTACCAATGTTTCTGTGGGAACTACAATAACTTGGCAAGAAATTATAGGTGTTCCAAGTTATAATATTTCAATTGGTACAACCCCAGGAGGTAGGGATATAATAAGTGAATTTGCCGTTGGAACAAATACGTCTTATACTCCTCCATTTGGACTACCGGATAATACCGAAATCTTTGTTACAATCACACTGTTTTTCTTCAGCAATCAAAATCAAAATATCGTTTGCCCAAGCATTTCGTTTAGAACCGAAGATGTAATTACTCCACCAAATTGTACAAATATTCGCAATCCAGCAAATGGGGACACAGATATTAACTTACGTTCAAACATCAATTGGAAATACTCTCCTGGCGCTTTGTCTTATATTTTGAGTATTGGCACCACACCTGGGGGAACAGATATTTTTGGAAGAACAAACGTTGGTAATGTGTTGACATTTAATCCACCCCAAGATTTGCCTATTAACACTGAAATATTTGTCTCAGTTACTCCAGTAAATGAGAACGGAGAGGCACAGAACTGTGCTGTGGAGTCCTTTTTTACCGCAGATATAGCACAGAGTTTAAACTGTACAAGATTAATATCGCCTCTTGACGGAGGCACGAACGTACCGCTAACACCATTATTGGAATGGGAAGAAGTTCCCGGAGCTACGGGTTATAAGGTTACCATTGGCACCACGCCTTTTGGAAATGAAATTGTAAAGGATAGAATCTTTAGATCTGCAAGGACATTCGTTATTGACTTTGAGCCCAATGCTTTACTGTTTATGACCATTGTACCCTTCAATGAACTAGTAGAAGCTACTGGTTGTATACAAGAAAGTTTTTCCACCGCAGTGGGCTGCGGTCCTTTTCTAGATCCTTCAAATGGTGAATTTGTAACCTTATTTCCTGAACTTGACTTTCCAGTAAATTTTACTTTATGTGAAAACTCAGAACCCATCACTTTATCAACAAGTGTAGTCGCTGAAACGTATAGATGGGCAAACGTTACCTCCAGAGGAACAGAAATAGAATTATTGTCGGAAACATCAGAAGCCGAAATATCAGAAGGAGGATTGTATAGGTTAGATGTTACAAATTTTGCTGACCCAAACGGAAATAATATTCCCTGTACCACTTCCCAAGTGTTTACTGTTGAAGTAATCCCTGGTCCTAACATAAGCTCAATAGGTGTAGAAAGAGATGGTGATAATCTGAGGTTAACGGTAAACGTTTCTGGCAGTAGCCAGTATGATTTTGCTTTAAATGACATCAATGGCCCATATCAAGACAGCAACGTATTCACTAATGTTCCTTTAGGTGATAATACAGTGTATGTAAGGGATAAAAACGAGGACGGTTGTATTCTTGCTCAAGACGTAGAGCAAGATCTTATTTCTGAAGGCTTTCCAAAATTCTTTACACCAAATGGTGATGGGTTTAATGATTTCTGGCAATTTATACCTCCTCCAAATGCTGAAGATTTTGAGATTTTATCAATTTCAATATTTGATAGGTACGGAAGGCTACTTTCTCAAATTGGAGCAGATTCTATTGGATGGAACGGTTTATTCAATGGGCGTCCTTTACCTTCAAATGACTACTGGTATCGGGCAATAGGAATTGACAATCGAGAATTTAAAGGTCATTTTGCGTTAAGACGGTAACATTTTTCTTTCTAAGTACTTTTTTGCTTCGTAATTTTAAACGATGAAGTTTCAAGTAGTATCAGAATTTAGCCCAACTGGTGACCAACCCCAAGCCATAAAACAATTAGTTAATGGTATTGCCGAAAAAGAGACACATCAAACATTACTTGGTGTAACCGGTTCTGGAAAAACATTTACTGTTGCCAATGTGGTGGAAGAAACGCAACGTCCGACCCTTGTCCTTGCACATAACAAAACTTTGGCCGCTCAATTATATTCAGAGTTCAAACAGTTTTTTCCAAACAATGCCATCGAATACTTTGTTTCTTACTATGATTATTATCAACCTGAAGCATACATTCCAACAAGTGGGCTCTATATTGAAAAAGATCTTTCCATCAACGAAGACATTGAAAAACTCAGATTAAGCGCTACATCCTCACTATTGTCAGGTCGAAGAGATGTACTCGTTGTAGCATCTGTATCTTGTTTATACGGTATAGGAAACCCGGTTGAATTTCAAAAGAACGTAATATCTATCCATAAAGATCAAGTAATCTCAAGAACAAAATTTCTTAAGCAATTGGTACAAAGTCTATATTCTAGAACTACTGCCGATTTTAGAAATGGGAATTTTAGAGTTAAGGGAGATGTAGTGGATGTATTTCCAGGTTATGCAGATCATGCGTTTAGAATTCACTTTTTTGGCGATGAAATTGAAGAAATTGAAGCGTTAGATCCTTTTAACAATAATGTAATCGAGGTTTATGATTCACTGAATATCTATCCCGCAAATATGTTTGTTACCTCTCCAGATATTCTTCAGAATGCTATTCATTTAATTCAGGATGATTTAGTAAAGCAAATAGATTATTTCAAGGAAATAGGCAGACCTCTTGAAGCGAAACGTTTGGAAGAAAGAACCAATTTTGATTTAGAAATGATAAGAGAACTCGGGTATTGCTCTGGGATTGAAAACTACTCTAGATATCTGGATGGCAGAGAACCTGGCACAAGGCCTTTTTGCTTATTGGATTATTTTCCTGATGATTTTCTAATGATCATTGACGAAAGCCATGTAACGCTTCCGCAAGTTCATGCCATGTACGGGGGTGACCGTTCTAGAAAGGAAAACCTAGTGGAATATGGTTTCCGTCTTCCCGCTGCAATGGATAACAGACCTCTTAAGTTCGAAGAATTTGAAGCATTACAAAATCAGGTAATCTATGTAAGTGCTACGCCAGCTGATTATGAACTGCAATTAAGTCAAGGGGTTTATGTAGAGCAGGTAATAAGACCCACAGGTTTACTGGATCCAATCATTGAGGTACGGCCCAGCTTAAATCAAATTGATGATTTAGTTGAAGAAATTCAACAACGTGTTGATAAAGATGAGCGTACCTTGGTAACCACTTTGACCAAACGTATGGCTGAAGAATTGGCAAAATACCTGACAAGAATTGATGTCAGGTGTCGCTATATTCATAGTGATGTAGACACTCTTGAACGTGTTGAGATTATGCAAGATTTAAGAAAAGGAATTTTTGATGTTTTAATCGGGGTAAACCTTTTAAGAGAGGGACTGGATCTACCTGAAGTATCACTAGTGGCCATTTTGGATGCGGACAAAGAGGGGTTTTTACGTAGCAACCGCTCCTTAACTCAAACTGTTGGTCGCGCTGCGCGTAACTTAAATGGCAAAGCCATTATGTATGCTGACACTATAACAGCCAGTATGCAGAAAACCATAGATGAGACCAACTACAGAAGAGAGAAACAAATGGCTTATAATACCGAAAATAATATTATACCCAGAGCATTAAACAAAAATTTGGACAGCGCTTTGGTAAAAAATTCTGTTTCTACTTACCATTTCCAAAAAGAAGAATTACGTGCCGCCGAACCAGACTTGGAATATCTTACCCAGGATCAAAAGGAAAAAATGATACGGGGAAAACGCAAAGAAATGGAAAAAGCGGCCAAGGAATTAAACTTCATGGAAGCTGCCAAACTAAGGGATGAAATCAAAATATTGCAAGAATCATGATAAAAAACCTTTTACCAAATCGTTATTTACTCGTTTTCGTCAATGTGTTATTTGTATTTGCAACCCAAGCACAAAGTCTAAGCAAAAAACAGATTGAAACCGCTGCTGAAGATGCATTGCCAGATGCCGTGAAAGACTTATTTGAGTTTTTACTAATTCCCAATGATGGTAACTATACTGACCACATTGAGCAAAACTTAGACAGATGTACAGTCATTTTCTCTGATTTGGGATTTAAAACCCAAAGATTGGAAACTACGGGCGCCCCACTCCTTTTTGCAGAAAAAACATATAAAAAAAAGGCAAAGACCATGTTGTTTTATTTACAGATTGATGGTCAGCCAGTTGATACTTCGGCATGGGATCAACCTAACCCCTATCTACCAGTAATCAAGAAAAAAGTTGGTGACAACTGGGTAATTGTCCCTAAAGTAGAAAACAAGGAAGACCTTGATAAGGATTGGAGAATATTTGCACGCTCAGCATCAGATTCCAAGGGACCTGCCATGGCCTTTATTTCAGCGCTGCGAGTTTTGGGAAAAATGGGCAAGACACCAAAATACAATATTAAGGTCATCATGGATTTTCAAGAAGAACTTGGTTCACCGGACCTCCCAGGATTGGTCAAAAGTTACAGCACACTTCTTAAAGCTGACGCCATACTGATCATGGACGGCACCAGACATCTATCCAACTTACCTACTCTTACATATGGCGCCCGTGGAATTGCAACTGCTACGCTAAAAGTTTTTGGTGCTAGAAGGTCTTTGCACAGTGGTCAATATGGAAACTTTGCCCCAAATCCAGTTTTTGAGACAGCCCGCTTATTGGGTTCCTTAAAAAATGAAGAAGGAAAAGTTATGATTCCAGGATTTTATGATGGTATTCAATTAAGTGCCATTGAAAAGGAAAGGCTGAATCAAGTTCCGGAAGATATGGAAGTAATTAAAACCGCTCTTGGAATTTCCAAGCCGGATATGGTTGGAGAGACCTATCAAGAATCGCTTCAATATCCATCTTTAAACATAAGAGGATTAAACGCCGCCTGGGTCGGCCCGAAAGTGCGAACACTCATTCCATCAGAAGTTGTGGCTGAAATAGATATGCGGTTGGTTCCAGAGTCAGATGGAAAAAAACTAATGGAGTCTCTTAAGACATATATTGTTGAACATGGCTTTCATCTTGTAGACTCTATCCCAACGGATGAAGAACGAGCCAAACATAAAAAATTGGCATCCTTTAATTACCGTATTGGTTCCAGTCCATTTCGTACGTCATTTGATTCATCTCTGGGTAAGATGCTGAATAGAGCAATGACTAGATTGTTTGATGATAAGTACATCAATATGAGAACAACGGGAGGGTCACAACCTATTGGTCCTTTTATAAACACACTTGGCGTGCCCGCCGTAGCCTTGCGAATACCTAATCCGGACAACAGCATTCATGCGCCAAACGAGAATCTGAGAATTGGAAACTTTTTAGAAGGCATTATGTCCTGTATCGCTGTTCTTGATGAACAAATGGAATAACACAGTTCTTTTTGCATTCTTTATTGTTAAGGTTAAAAAAGAAAGCGCGCTCCCAGAACAAAATGTTCAGGAACGCGCTTCCAAACTAACCAACTAAACCAACCATCATGAAACACCTAGTTAGGTGCTCTTTTAATATTATCCTTAGACTTACCCGATTGTAATAAATCGTTTGGGTCTTGGCAAAGCTTCTTCTTTTTTAGGCAAAGTCAACTTTAAAATTCCATTTTCGTAGGCAGCGTCAATTTTAGTACCGTCCACTGTTTCTGGTAGTGTAAAAACTCTTTTAAAGGATGAATATGAGAACTCTCTTCGTGAATAATTTTCCTTGGTTTCTTCATTTTCTGATTTCACTTCATTGGAAATGGTCAAAACATCATTATCCACTTCAATTTTAAAATCGTCTTTTTTACCTCCTGGAACAGCTAATTCCAGTTCAAAATTCTCCGTGTTGTTTTTTATATTGACAGCTGGTAAATTAGTATTCAAATTTTCCATACCTCCAAACCAATCTGGTCTTACCAAGTCATTCATTAAAGATGGAAAAAACAAGCTATTTCTTTTTACTATACTCATGTTGATTCATTTTTATATTAAACATTCAAATCAACCAACTATAGTCAAATCTTATACCATTGCAAATATCATGTCAATTTGACATTTTATCAACAAATGATACTGACATAATGTCCTTAGTTGTAATGAGCTTTAAAAATATTAATGAGTACATCTGGTGGAACAACCTTATCTGGGTATTTGTGCATCACCTCCAAAACTTGCCCAATCGCAGATGGGGGAAGCCCCATGGCAAGACCTATATTATGTAGTGTATGTATTTCTTTTTCATGCTGCTCTTGATCTATATTCATTAAAAGCAACAATCTATTAAACTGAACAATGCGCTCTGCTTGGGACTTTAGGACTACTTTTGGGGATTTCTGCTTTAGGAGCTCATCAAATATTTCCTTAGCAACACCTAAATTAGAAGCTACCCCAAGTAAAAAATGGTACTCAGATTCTTTAAGTGAATAATCCACCCTGGCAAAGGCAATCATTTCTGAAAGAATGCTTAATTTTTCTTTTTGAGTACCCATTACGCTGGTTTTGAGGCTTGGTTCATATAAGATAACTCCAAAACAACCAACTTTAGTGCATAAAAAACCCTGAATTGCCCCAGAATCGAACCAGTTAACTTAATTGATTACAGAGAATTAGGCAATTACTCTCACTGGAACCCTATATCTTTTACCCTTAACTGCACTATTAAGTTCTCATTCTTCATAATTCAATTTGCATTTGAAAGAGAATTCATTTGTAGGAATTGAGGTAAAACAAAAAAGGGCAACGTTTACTCAACGTTGCCCTATATTTTTTAAGATAGAAAAGTTACCCTAATACTTCTTTGACCTTATCAGCCGCTTCTTGAAACTGAACAGCGGAATGTACGGCCAATCCAGAATTGTCTATAATTTCTTTGGCCAATTCAGCATTTGTTCCTTGTAACCTAACTATGATTGGTACTTTAATAGCATCTCCCATATTTTTATAGGCATCTACAACACCCTGTGCTACACGGTCACAACGCACAATACCACCAAAAATATTAATAAGGATTGCTTTTACATTAGGGTCTTTTAAAATGATTCGGAAAGCCTCCTCTACCCTTTTAGCATCTGCAGTACCTCCAACATCTAAAAAGTTAGCCGGTTCACCGCCTGCCATTTTTATCAAATCCATCGTTGCCATTGCAAGTCCGGCTCCATTCACCATGCACCCTACATTTCCATCCAAATCAACATAGTTCAACCCTACTTCGCGTGCTTCAACCTCAATTGGATTTTCTTCACGTAAGTCGCGCATTTCAGCATAGTTCTTTCTTCTGTATAACGCATTGTCATCTATGGACACCTTAGCATCCACAGCCATTATTTTATCATCTGATGTCTTTAAAACAGGGTTGATTTCGAACATACTTGAATCACTTTCAACATATGCCTTATACAATGACGAAACAAACTTTGTCATTTCTTTGAAAGCCATACCGGATAGTCCGAGATTAAAAGCAATTTTACGGGCTTGAAAAGGCATTAATCCTGTTGCCGGGTCAATCTCTTCGGTAAAAATTAAATGTGGGGTCTTTTCCGCAACTTCCTCAATATCCATCCCTCCTTCTGTGGAATACATAACCATATTTCTGCCAGTGGCCCTATTTAATAAGACCGACATGTAAAATTCATTGGTCTCACTATCCCCAGGGTAATAAACATCCTCAGCAACAAGCACTTGGTGTACTTTTTTACCTTCTGCAGAAGTCTGAGGAGTGATTAGGTTCATTCCTATTATACTTCCTGCTATTTCTTCTACTTCTTTCAAGTTTTTGGCCAATTTTACTCCGCCACCTTTACCTCGACCACCTGCATGGACCTGTGCTTTTATCACATGCCATCCTGTACCTGTTTCTTGTGTAAGTCGTTTGGCAGCATCCACTGCTTCTTTAGCATTGCGAGCAACTAATCCGCGTTGGATTCTAACTCCAAAACTTGCTAAAATTTCTTTCCCTTGATATTCGTGAAGATTCATCTGTGAACTAACTTTTATTTGCCGACAAAAATAGAAAACGACATTGACAAATAGAAGGTGAAGAAAGAATAATTAGAAATGAGTTCCATTTTGATGGAATAATTGAAAAAAGCTGCTCTAAATACTGCTTAGTCCAGTAACGAACTAAACCGTGAAATTTTTAAAATCCAAAGGGTCAAAATTTTTAAAATGTCCATTCATTTCAATGATTCCCTTTGTACGATTAACTTCGCTCAGCACTGTTGTAGTAGCTTTTAGGTGGTTTTTAATAAACAACAACCGGTCTGTCTCATTTGAAATTTGAAGAAGTTTATATTCCTGTTCAAAAGAAAGTCCCATTTTATGAGCAAGAGAATAGCTGTTGAACTGTTTAGGAGAAGTTTTAGTGAAGGGCACATCCATTAAATCATATAATTTTTCAAGCTGAAGCAGTACTTCATTCCTCAATTCTTCATCCGCATCATTTTCAACATCCAAAAATTCAACATCCCCTCCTGCATAAAGTTTTCCTTCCAATTGATTCTCAAAAGATAAAATTTTAAAAACTTGCCGCGCCACACAAACCACATCCATTTCCCCACTTTCATAGGTCGTTACAACTTCAACCAACTGTACTTCAGTGCCGTAAACAAGAGTGTTGTTTATAAAAACAGGAATGCCAAATGTTATGGCCTCTTGCCTGCAATCATTAATCAATTGCTTGTAGCGTTCTTCAAAAATATGCAGTGGTACAGTTTCTCCAGGAAAGAAAACAGATTGCAATGGTAATAGGGGTAATCTCATCATCGTAATTTGTGCTAAATGTACAATGCCAAGTTTAAATGAACAAGTGATAACAAGCTATCGATTGTTATTTTTAAAACAAATTGTTATATTTATATTATTAAGTCTAATATTCTTGTGGAACTAAATGGCAACGTTTAGATTTGTTCAAAAGACTAATAGCATATGAATTCCTTAAATCTATTGAAAATTGCTGAGCAATTTGGTGCACCACTGTATATATATGATGCAGAAAAAATTTCTTCACAGTTTCAACGTTTAACCAATGCTTTTAAGGGTGTTAGCAACCTACGTTTAAACTATGCCGCCAAAGCGCTTTCCAATATATCAATCCTTCGTTTAATGGACCATTTGGGCAGCGGTTTAGATACCGTTTCCATTCAAGAAGTGAAATTAGGACTTATGGCGGGCTTTAAGCCCGAGTCCATTATCTATACACCAAATGGGGTTTCTTTAGAAGAAATTGAAGAAGCTTCCGCTCTTGGTGTTCAAATCAATATCGACAATCTATCGGTTTTAGAACAGTTTGGCAGTAAACATCCAGATGTTCCCGTTTGCATCAGAATTAATCCACATGTAATGGCAGGAGGTAATTCTAATATCTCTGTAGGCCATATAGATTCAAAATTCGGTATCAGTATCCATCAGATTCCACATTTATTGCGCATTGTAGATTTGACCCAAATGAATATCAATGGCATCCATATGCATACAGGAAGTGATATTTTGGACATTGACGTTTTTCTTTATGCGTCTGAAATCTTGTTTGAAACAGCCAAAAATTTCAAAGATTTGGATTTCATAGACTTTGGAAGCGGTTTTAAAGTTCCCTACAAAGCTGGAGACATTGAAACCAACATTGAAGAATTAGGAAAAAAATTGACAACTAGATTCAACGAATTCTGCGCAGAGTATGGAAAAGAGCTTACCTTAGCTTTTGAACCGGGGAAGTTTTTAGTGAGTGAGGCAGGTCACTTTTTGGCCAAAGTCAATGTGGTAAAACAAACAACTTCTACTGTTTTTGCTAGTGTAGATTCAGGGTTCAACCACCTAATTAGGCCTATGTTATACGGAGCATCACATGAAATAAGTAATATTTCCAACCCAAAGGGAAGAGAACGTTATTACTCTGTTGTTGGCTATATATGTGAAACAGACACTTTTGGAAGCAACCGAAGGATTAGCGAAATCTCTGAAGGTGATGTTTTATGTTTTAAGAATGCCGGTGCCTATTGTTTTACCATGGCCAGCAATTATAACTCCAGATTTAGACCTCCTGAAGTGCTTTGGCACAATGGAAAAGCACATTTAATAAGAGAACGAGAGACTTTTGATGATATTCTTAGAAATCAAGTAGACGTAAAAGAACTATTTGAATCTCCAGAAAAAATAGCCGCCAAGTAGTATGGGGGTTATTGCTATATTCATATCAATAACTTTAATCTTTTTGGCTGGCCTGCATTTTTACTGGGCCATATTTGGCATTAAGGACCCTTCTACAGTGCTTCCCACAAACTTAAAGAGTAACAAAGTAAAGTCTCCGGGTAAATTTGGTGCTGTCTTCGTGGGTATTGCTTTACTCTTCTTCGCCTTTGTCTTCATTAACAAAGTATCGGTTTATATTGAATCAGACTGGTTAAGCTATGCTACCATAGGCATTGGTCTTTTGTTTATAATTCGTGCTTTGGGAGATTTTAAATATGTTGGTTTTTTCAAGTCTGCTAAAAACAGTCGATTTTCTGCTTTGGACACTCGCTACTATTCACCTTTATGTCTGTTTCTGGGTGCACTTATCCTAATTTTAGAGCTATTAGGTTAAATACTATTTTGGCACAATTTTCGTTAGTTTTGTAATAGTCGTAAGACTAAACCCTCAAAACAAGGAACGATGCGCGCAGTTTTTACCTACATGACTAAAATAAGTTTACTTCTTTTTCTTTTGGTTGGATTTCAAACCCAAGCCCAAAATGTAGAATGGCTAAGTTGGAATGAAGCGGTTGAATTATCCCAAACCGATGCCAAACCCAAAAAAATGTTTATCGATGTTTATACGGACTGGTGTGGCTGGTGCAAGAAAATGGATAAGGATACTTTTCAAAATGAAGAAGTTGCCGCTTATATGCGAAACAACTTTTACATGGTAAAATTGGACGCTGAAGGTAAGGACCCTATAGATTTTCAAGGTAAAACTTTCAATTTTGTAGCTTCGGGCAGACGAGGGTATCATGAGTTTGCTGCTGCATTGTTACAAGGCAAAATGAGTTACCCTACCGTAGTATTTCTAGATGAAAAATTGAATATGCTTTCTCCGGTTCCCGGATATCAAAAAGTAAAACCTTTTTTACAGATTGCTCGTTATTTTGGTGACAATATTTACAAGGATAAGGATTGGAACACATATGCCGGTCTAGGGAAATAGATAAGCTTTTGTTTACAAAATAGAGACTACCAGAAATCCTAAATACGTTCCCAGAGCATTGCCTAAAGTACCAACCAGTATTGCAGGTAAAATCAACTCTTTTCGATTAAAAGTTTCGGCAAGTGCAATGGCGGAAGTTCCTCCACCAATATTTGCCTGGCTTGCAATTGAAATCATATCCCAATCCCTAAATGTAAAAGCTCCCAATAGAATAATGATACATCCGTGTATAAAAACTGCTATTGATGTAAACAACAATAACGTGAGTCCAACTTCTTTTAGCGCTATTACAGAACTTATTTCACAATAGGCACCAATTACGGCAAGAAATAGATAAACCAAATACAACCCCAGTGTGTGACCTCCTTTTAATTTGGAAACAAAAGAAGTCTGTGCAAGTATAATACCCAAAGTAGAAAGTGTAATGATGGACGGTATTTTTGGAAGAACCTCAGCAACAAGCTCGGAAACCAAAAATGCTGCCAAACCTATAAACAATAACCACCCCATTGATTGTAAATCAATTCCATCGTTTTCAGTTTTATCATTTTCAGTAGAAGAAGCACTGATTTTTTTGTCCTTGAAAAAGCGTCTCAGCAAAACGGGGAAAGCTATAGTAACAATCACCCAAATTGCGGTAATTACATTATCCACAGCAATGGCTCCAGCATAAAGCGTTCCACGTTCCTGAAAATCATATGCCAATGCAACCGCATTAAAATTAACGCTACCCCCAGTATATGTCCCAGTAAGCATCCCTGCCAATATTCTTCCGTCATCACCCAAAACATTTTGAGGAGAAACCAAGTGCCATGAAACCAAAATGCCCAATACCGTAGCCAATGAACCTATTAAAAATAAACCGATCATTGGTGCGCCTGCCTTTTTAATCGACCTAAGGTTTGCCCCTAGTAATAAAAAGAATATGGAAATAGGTGCTAAATAGCTAAAAATAGCGTCATACAAGGGAATCGTATTTGAGGCAGAGGGAATCAGTTTCAGATTGGCAACAATTGCGGTAAAAACAATGACCAATAATGCAGCACCCATTGGTTTACCCCATTTTGTTTTAGCTGCGTATAATGATAAAATCACCATTAGACATAAAACAGTCAATACGTAAACAGGATTTTCTATGAAATTCATGTGTTAGAATGCAAACAGAATAGCAAACATAACGAATTGGTTTAGTTATCTAAAAAACCGTTTTTGACAACTAGCCGAAAGACTGGCAATTTCAGATTATATATTATCTGCTATAGTTTGGACTCTCTTTGGTAATGGTAACATCGTGTGGGTGGCTCTCATTGATTCCACTGGCAGTAATTTTGACAAAACGACCAGATTCTTTTAAGGTCTCTATATCCTTAGCACCGCAATAACCCATTCCAGCTCGCAATCCGCCAACAAATTGATGAATACTCTCAAACAAATCTCCTTTGTAGGGAACACGACCTACGATACCTTCAGGAACCAATTTTTTAATATCATCTTCCACATCTTGGAAATAGCGGTCCTTACTACCTTCCTTCATGGCTTCAACAGAACCCATTCCCCGGTAAGATTTAAATTTTCGTCCTTCATAAATAATGGTTTCTCCTGGAGATTCTTTTGTCCCTGCTAACAATGAACCCAACATAACGGTATCTGCCCCTGCAGCAATAGCCTTGGGAATATCTCCAGTGTATCGAATTCCACCATCTGCAATTACGGGCACTCCACTGCCTTTTATAGCGGCAGCAACCTCCAAAACAGCTGAAAATTGTGGAAACCCAACACCGGCAACAACTCGAGTGGTACAAATAGAACCTGGACCAATACCAACTTTAACGGCATCCGCTCCAGCTTCAACTAGATATTTAGCGGCTTCACCAGTGGCAATATTTCCGACAATAACCTCTAACTCTGGAAAAGCCTTTTTAACTTCTTTAAGGACAGTAACCACTCCTTTGGTATGGCCATGCGCCGTATCAATTACAATAGCATCCACTCCAGCATTGACCAAAGCTCCTGCCCTATCCACAGCGTCTGCAGTTACACCTATAGCTGCTGCCACACGCAGTCGACCATATTGATCCTTATTGGCCATTGGTTTTTGGGTAAGTTTGGTAATATCCCTAAAGGTGATTAACCCAACCAACACATAATCATCATTGACAACTGGGAGCTTTTCAATCTTGTTCTTTTGCAAAATGACCTCAGCTTCTTCTAATGAAGTACCTTCACCTACGGTAACCAAGTTTTCTGTGGTCATCACTTCTGCAATAGGTCTATCATCATTTTTCTCGAAACGTAAATCACGATTGGTAACAATTCCTATTAGTTTTTTATCCGAATCGACAATGGGAATTCCACCAATGCTATGCTCTTTCATGTTAGCCTTTGCATCTCCAACAATGGAATTTAAGGGGAGTGTAACAGGGTCCATTATCATCCCACTTTCCGCTCTCTTTACTTTTCTCACTTTAATGGCCTGCTGCTCAATGGTCATGTTTTTATGCAAAACACCTATACCACCTTCCTGGGCCATGGCAATTGCCATTTGAGATTCGGTAACAGTATCCATTGCTGCGGAAACAATAGGAACATTAATAATTATATTTCTTGTGAATTTTGTCTGGATACTAACTTCTCTGGGAAGTACTTCTGAATATCCAGGGACTAGGAGAACATCATCATATGTTAGTCCTTCGCCAACAATTTTGTTAAGGTGGGCTTCCATTGCAATTACGGATTAATTGCGTGCAAAGGTACGCTTTTTTATATACCAAATTCTTTAAGCTTAGATGGATTAAGTGCACATCCATTTCACAACTTGATCACACAACTAGTTGATAACAAAAACGTAACCTAAAATTATTTTTATTTATTCTAAATAAGCTTTGTTTTTTCAAACTCGAACATTACTTTTGTCCTCCAATAAATTAGTTATTTTAAATCAGTCTAAATAAAATGTTGAGATTCACAACCTACCTACTGTTCTTTTTCACAATCCTAATTAACGCACAACAAGCTCCTATTTCAAATGACTCCACTCTCATAAAATTAGATGAAGTTGTTTTATCTGCCAAAGTGATTCTTGGAAGCAAGTTTGAAGCTAAAAACCGTACTGGTTCTGCATACTACCTGTCAGAACAGGAAATCAAAAAATTCAACTACACAGATGTTAACCGTACGCTAAGAAGCGTTCCCGGTGTAAATGTTTATGAAGAGGATGGTTTTGGACTTCGCCCAAACATAAGTCTTAGGGGAACATCTCCAGAACGAAGCGCAAAAATTACTTTAATGGAAGATGGCGTTCTAATTGCTCCTGCTCCTTATAGCGCACCATCTGCCTACTATTTCCCTACAATTGCCCGTATGCAAGCAGTAGAAATCCTTAAAGGCAGCAGCCAAGTGCAATACGGCCCCTACACTACAGGTGGTGCTATCAATATGATCTCTACAGAGGTTCCTAACAAATTTAAATCCTTTGTCAATACCAGTTACGGTAGTTTCCAAAGTGGACGCGTACATGCCCAACTTGGTGACAGCAAGAAGAATTTTGGGTATTCAATTGAATACTTAAATTATAGCTCCAATGGTTTTAAAAATTTGGATAACGATGGAGACACTGGTTTTGATAAAAATGATTTAGTTGCCAAGTTTCGCATAAACACTAGTCCCGATGCCAAGCTTGGGCAAGAGTTTGAAGTAAAATTCCAATACTCCGATGAGAATTCAGATGAGACCTATCTGGGTTTAACTCAAAGTGATTTTGATGCCACCCCTTTTAGACGCTACGCAGGCTCACAAGTAGACGAAATGACAACAGAACATATACAATTTACGGGTACTCACACCTTTAAATTCAGTGATTACTTTAGGATTACCACTACGGGTTACTACAATGATTTTAGCCGTAACTGGTATAAAGTTGATTTTGTCACTGTAGGTGGTGAGAGAGAAGGGATTGGAAACATTTTCGATGACCCTATTGCATTTGCTCCATACATTGACCTTGTAACTGGGGAAGCTGATAGCAATGCAGATGATGCCCTTAATGTAAGAGCCAATAATAGAAGTTATCTGTCTACAGGCATCCAAACAAAGTTTGATTACCACTGGTCTGGGGAAAACAGTTTTCATGACCTAGAAATAGGATTACGCTATCATTTTGATGAAGAAGATCGTTTTCAATGGATTGACGATTATGGCATAGCTAATGGCTCACTCCAACTAACAAATGCAGGAATTCCCGGAACCAATGCAAACCGAATCAGCGATGCAAGGGCGTTCTCAAGCTATGCATTATATAAGCTTAAATACAAAAATCTTACACTAACACCAGGATTACGCTATGAAAACATCACATTGCGAAGAATGAACTACGGGAATAGCGATGTAGACAGAACAGGTGCTGACCTTTCGGAACGCGAAAACAAAGTAGATGTCTTTATCCCCGGAATGGGCTTTAACTACAACTTTAGTAATATATCTGTATTTGGCGGTGTGCATAAAGGATTTTCTCCACCAAGCAATCAGGAAGGAGAAGATCCTGAAGAAAGCGTTAATTATGAGCTTGGAACACGTTTTTCATATGCAGGATTCACAGGTGAACTTGTTGGGTTTTACAACGATTATAGTAATTTGTTGGGAAGTGATTTAGCAGCTACAGGTGGTACAGGCTCGCTGGACCAGTTCAATGCTGGTGAGGTAAAAGTACAAGGGTTGGAATTTCTAATCAACTACAATTTCTTGCCCAATGGAAAGAAAATTATTCTGCCGTTTACCTTTGGGTATACGTTTACTGATACTGAATTCTTGAACAGTTTTGGGAGTGAAGACGATCTTTGGGGAGAAGTTACAGCAGGTGATGAATTACCATATCTATCCAAACATCAATTTAATGGGACCCTTTCCTTAGAGCATCAAAAATATGAAATCAATCTAAGCGGTAGATTCAATGGTGAATTTAGAACTGAAGCTGGTAGAGGGACTATTCCTGCGAATGAACGAGTTGCTTCAAATTTCATCTTTGATTTAGCCGGTAAATATAGACTTAACGAACACATTGGAATAACTGCCAATGTCATCAACTTGTTTGACAAAACCTATGCCGTGGCAAGGGTTCCTGCAGGATTACGCCCTGGACATCCTTTTGGAATCTATGCAGGACTGGAATTCAGATATTAATTTGAGTTGAAATTAATTCTAAGTAGGCATCTGTTTATACAGGTGCCTTTTTTAATGATAAACAGAAAACAGTTCCGTGGCCTTGTTGTAAGCCGCTTCAAAAACCATCCAGTTCACCCCTGAATGAGCTTTTTCTGCTGTAAAATAAGATAACATCTTTTCTGTTGGCATATTTCCGGTGAGTTCATCTTTTGCCATAGGACAACCTCCAAAACCTTGCACCGCACCATCAAAACGACGACAACCCGCCTTGTAAGCAGCATTTACTTTTTCATGCCATCTGGTAGGTGTTGTATGTAGATGTGCTCCAAACTCAATGTCTGGGTATTTGGGTATCAAATTTGAAAATAAGTAGTCAATAACTTCTGGTGTAGAGCTTCCTATGGTATCTGAAAGTGATAAGATTTTCACCCCCATTGCTGCCAATTTTTCGGTCCATTCACCAACAATATCAACATTCCAAGGGTCTCCATACGGATTTCCAAAACCCATTGAAATATAGGTTACTACTTCCTTATTATTGGCATTGGCTATTTCTAAAATACCCTTTAACGTTTCCACAGATTGCCCAATAGTTTTATGGGTGTTACGCATCTGAAAGTTTTCAGAAATGGAAAAGGGATATCCCAAATAGTCAATTTCTGGATGTGTACATGCATCGCTGGCTCCTCTTATATTGGCAATAATGGCCAAAAGTTTACTTTTAGTTTTGGAAAGATCTAACTGAGACAAAACGTCCGCAGTATCGACCATCTGAGGAATAGCTTTTGGCGAAACAAAACTTCCAAAATCTATGGTATCAAAACCGCATCCCAACAAAGATTGAATGTACTTTACCTTTTCTTTTGTGGGAATAAAGGTTTTAATGCCTTGCATGGCATCTCGTGGACATTCTATGAGTTTAACTTTTGACATAGCCTGAATGTAAAATTACCACTATTTATCCGATAGAAACAGATAAATGGCAATCCCAACAAACACAATAATTTGTAGCCATTTTAGATAGACTCCCACTTTTTGACGTGCTAAAATATATGTAGATATGCTTCCGGCCAACAAGGCTATAGTGCTAAAAACAACAAAGGCGGATAACATAAAAAGTATTCCAAGCACATAGAACTGAACTACTGTATTTAGCTCGTTGCTAAATAAAAATCCAGGGAAAAACGCCAAAAAGAAAATCGTGACTTTTGGATTAAGCACATTCATGGTAAACCCTTTCCAAAATAACTTTGTCAATCCTTTTTTTGAATTGCCTTTTACATTGAATTGAATTGAGGAATCGCTTTTATAAACCATCACAGCCAAGTAGAGGAGGTAGATTCCCCCGAATAGTTTAATGATAAAAAAGAGTGTATCGCTTCTTTTAATGACTTCAGAAACACCAAAAGCCAAGAATGTAGTATGCACCAAACATCCGCTTACAAGTCCGGCAACTATTGCCAATCCAGATTTTACTCCGTTTGATATGCTTTGGGTGAGTACAAAGATGTTATCTGGCCCTGGCGAAATGGCCAGCGCAGTAGAAGCCATCATAAACACAAAGAGCGTATCATAATTCAAACCAAATGGATTTAGCTTAGAAAAATACAAAATAATATATGTGTCCAGTACGGAAACCTACCATGTATATGATGGCGGCTTAATATTGTTCATGCGCAGGTAAAGATTGGCCTTAGCTCTGTGATTGGTTAAATGGTCCTGTACATAGAAAAAGGCAAAAGCCCTGCTTACTGTATTTCCGCTATGGTACATGACACAAGTCTCATCCAATTTTGATTGTTCCACAGCGTAAATTACTTCCGTGGTGTAAGCAAATCCATTTTTTAGTAGTTGTAAAATTTCTTGCTTACTCATTGTAGAGGCATCCGGCGTATTTGGTTTTACCTCCATGCCTTGCACGTATCTTTTTGTAAGCAATTCTACTGTATACCCAATATGTACCAGTTGTTCAGCAAAAGTTTTGCTTTCAGGTGTTGGTCTATAACCATATAGCTCTTCGGGCATAGCATTTGCAACTTCTAAACAGTGTTTTTCTGCTTCTAACCAAACAGGAAGATACATTTTGGTAAAATCCGTTTTGGGTACTTTTTGGGTTTGAGCAACCATTGCCACTGTAAACAATAAAAGGACCGAGGTGCAAACTATATTTCTCATTATTGGGTATTAGATTGAGCTTTTGTCAAAATAGCTTGGTTTATCTTTTTAACCAAAGAAGGCCCCTCATATACGAACCCTGTATAAAGTTGAATTAAATCGGCTCCGGCATCTAACTTTTCCAATGCATCTTCTGCGGAATGTATTCCCCCTACTCCAATAATTGGAAATGCCTTATTACTTTTTTCGGCCAAAAACCGAATCACTTCGGTACTCCTTTTGGCAAGAGGTTTTCCACTTAATCCCCCTTTTTCTTCTGAAATTATAAGGTGCGACTTCAATCCTTTTCTGGAGATGGTGGTGTTGGTTGCAATAATTCCGTCAATTGCAGTATCCGCCATTATAGACACAATATCAAGTAATTGATCATCTGTTAAATCGGGAGCAATTTTTAATAAGATTGGTTTTTCTTTTACCGCTCGTTTCTTCGCCAATTTTCCATTTTGACGTTTTAACTTTTTCAACAAATTGGTTAATGGTTCTTTATCTTGTAGTTCCCTTAAACCTGGGGTGTTTGGAGAACTTACATTGACCACAAAATAATCTACATATTCAAAAAGTGCTTCAAAACATATGAGATAATCCTTTATGGCATTCTCATTGGGGGTTAATTTATTCTTTCCAATGTTACCGCCAATAAGTACTCTGTGTTTTTTCTTTAATTGTTCAACCGCTTCAAAAACCCCTTTATTATTAAATCCCATACGATTGATGATGGCTTCATCATCCAATAATCTAAACAATCGTTTTTTAGGATTCCCGTCTTGCGGCTTGGGAGTAAGTGTGCCTATTTCCACAAAACCAAAACCAAAATCGGACAGTTCGTTGTAAAGCTTAGCGTCTTTATCAAATCCTGCCGCCAGTCCAACAGGGTTTTTGAACTTTAGCCCAAAAACTTCCCTTTCCAATAATGGGTCATTAATTGCAAAGGCCTTCCTGAATAGTCCTGAGAGTCCTAATTTGGAAAGTATCTTTATTGCCCGAAAAGAAAAATGATGAGCAGTTTCAGCATCAAGCAGAAAAACTAATGGACGAATGAGGAACTTGTACATTTAAAAAATTTGAACAAAAATATAAACTCTTAAATCAGATTTTAACAAATCAACTATTTTTCGTCAACTGACCTATCTACATAAATAGGCAGCAAGCTTAATTGATTGCAAAGTTCTAAATAGAAATTATATTGTTTGGCGTTAAAAATTGATAATAATCGTTTGTCCAGCATTCGCACGTTTTGTTTCATGCTATCTAGAATATCTTTGTATTTATAGGACATTTCCACTAAATCTTCCGGTGAACTCTGCGCATGTTTTCTTAAAAGAAAATCTGCTTGATCTTTTAAAATTTCATTTCTGATTTTAAGTTCCGCCCCCCAATTCTTCATTTTTTCAATTTGATCATCATTGAGCTGAAAAACTTCTTCAATCACTTCATCATCCTGTCCACCAATGCCTAAAATACACTCTTCTTGCGCTACGCAATGTAGACTGCATATCAAAAAAAAATAAAAAAGAAATCCTTTCAATTGGGTTGATTTTCAAAAGTTGAGAAAGATAACTTTTCAAGTACTCTTTTTCTTAAAATCACGATTGAATAAACGTTATTTTTGATGAAACGCACTTTATGGAAAAATTACTACCCCGATTTCTAGAATATGTGTCCATTGATACGCAAAGTGACCCTTATTCCAAAACTACTCCCAGTACAGAAAAACAATGGAATTTGGCCAAAAAGTTGGTCATGGAACTTCATCAAATTGGAATGCAAGACGTATCCATAGATGAAAACGCCTACATCATGGCAACCCTACCCAGTAACATTGATAAAAAAGTACCCATTATAGGTTTCATTTCTCACATAGATACCACTCCAGATTTTACTGGAAAAAACATAAAACCACAAATAGTAGAAAATTACGACGGAAAAGATATAGTGCTCAACAAAGCGAAGGATATTGTTCTTTCTCCAGACTATTTTGAAGATTTGTTGCAATATGAAGGCCAAACGTTGATTACCACAGATGGCACCACCCTATTGGGTGCAGATGACAAAGCAGGAATTGCAGAGATTATTACTGCAATGGAATACCTAACACAGCGCCCAGAAATAAAGCATGGTGAAATTCGTATTGCTTTTACACCTGATGAAGAAATTGGAAGGGGAGCCCATAAATTTGATGTGGAAAAATTTGGTGCAGCTTGGGCCTATACTATGGATGGAAGTCAAGTGGGTGAGCTGGAGTTTGAAAATTTTAATGCAGCCAGTGCCAAAATAAAAATTGGAGGCAAGAGCGTTCACCCTGGCTATGCCAAGAATAAAATGGTGAATGCCATAGGTATTGCCAATGAGTTTTTGAGCCTTATGCCTCCCAGAGAAGTCCCAGAAAAGACTTCGGACAGGGAAGGTTTTTTCCATGTGCACAAAATAAAGGGAGAAATTGAGAAAGCGGAGATAGAACTTATTATCCGAGATCATGATGAAAACCATTTTGAAGCTAGAAAAGAACTGCTAAAGGATATTACCTATAAACTCAATAAAAAATATGGGGATTATGTAGCGCTTCATATTGATGACCAATACCGGAACATGCGTGAAAAAGTGGAGCCGGTCTTCCATATTGTTGAAATTGCAAGGGAAGCTATGGAATCTCTAGGTATTGAGCCCATTGTAAAACCGATAAGGGGTGGCACTGATGGTTCTCAATTAAGTTTTATGGGCTTGCCTTGCCCCAATATTTTTGCTGGAGGCCATAATTTTCATGGAAAATATGAGTATGTACCATTGCAGAGTATGGAAAAAGCGGTACAAGTAATTGTTAAGATTTGCGAGCTTACGGCAATCCAAATTAGATGAGATGGAAAAATCTGAAAAACTGAATATATACTACCAAGCAGAACATCACTTTAGGGAAGGAATCTGCGCATTGCGAGAACTAGCTTTACAAACCAAGAGTGTAGAAGATTACAAATGGAACATTCCTGTTTATACCGTAAACGGCAAAAATGTGTTTGGTATTTGTAGATTTAAAAACCATTTTGGGGTGTGGTTCTATAATGGTGTTTTTCTAAAAGATTCTAAAAAGGTATTGCGTAACGCTCAAGAAGGAAAAACCAAAGCAATGCGCCATTGGTATTTTTCTTCTGAAAAGGATATTGATAGGGAGGCGGTCTTAGCTTATATGATAGAGTCCATCGAAAACCAAGAAAAAGAACTTTCCATTGCCCCGGAAAAGTCTTCAAAAGAATTGCAAGTGCCATCATTTTTAAAGCAAGCTTTGGCAAAAGACAATACTGTTAAAGCTACATTTGAAGCCCTTTCTCCATATAAGCAAAAAGAATTCTGCGAATATATTATGGAGGCCAAACAAGAAAAGACCAAAGCCAGAAGATTGGAAAAAATTCTACCCATGATTAAAAAAGGCATAGGCCTTAATGATGCTTACCGCTAAGAAGTTTAAAAGCTCCTTTAGCTCGTCATCCTGAGCCTGTCTAGGGAAGGAACTATATTCATAAATTCATACGGATCATCCATTAATTTAGTCTGGACTTTTACAATAAAATTCACGAACTTCACTTATCAGTTGCTAAAGAATCATTGAAACGATTTTTAGCCTATCGTTAGGCACAAGCTAAAAAAACAGGAACTTTTGTAACACCTTCAACTATTCTGTATCAAAACATAAAACCTTTTAATTATGCAGTTTCCTTTTAGCAAATCATATTTAGATACAGAACAACAAAATCTTGTTAAACAAGCTATAGATGGCAACAAAGAATCTTTAAGTGAAATTATAAGCTTTCATCAACCTTTCATTTATAATGTAGCTTGGAGAATGTGTCACAATCCTATAGATGCTCAAGATTTAACTCAAGAAGTGCTTATTAAAGTCATTACCAAATTAGGACAGTTCAACTTTAAAAGTAAATTTAGAACGTGGCTTTATCGTATCGTTGTTAATGAGTTTTTACAATCTAAAAGAAGAAAAGGTGAAGCGCAATTTTCAGATTTTGATGATTATGGAGAACGTTTAGACCAAGTACCAAATCCAGAATTAAGTATTGAAGAAGAAATTAGCCACCAAGAGTTATCTAAAGAGATGCAAGTTCAGTGTATGAGCGGAATGATTATGTGTTTAAACAGAGAACAACGCCTAATTTTTATTTTAGGTGCAAGTTTTGGTATTGACCACACACTTGGAGCTGACATTTTTGGTGTTAGTCCACAAAATTTTAGAATAAAACTTCACAGAGCGCGTAAAGATTTGTTTAACTATATGAACAACAAGTGTGGCTTAGTAAATAAAGAAAACCCGTGTAGATGCCCTAAAAAAGCAAAAGCCTTGAAGCAAATGGGCGTTTTAGATGAGGGAAAAATGCTCTTCAATATCAAAACAAAAACGAAAGTAAAAGATTTTGTAGAAAATAATCACGAAGAGGCTTTAGACGATTTTACTACAACTTACACTAAATTATTTCAAGAGCATCCTGTTAAAGAAGATTTTAACAAAGAGACCATTATTAATGAACTTATAAATAACGATAAATTATCAAGTTACTTTAGATTATAAACCCATTTTTTTAAGGTTTACATATAAAAAAGTTGTTTCATTTTGAGGCAACTTTTTTGCTTTTGTAACACATTCCATATTCTCACATCAAAACAGTAAATCATATATAATTTATTGAAATGGAATTTAAAAAAGAGATTATTATCAACAAACCTATTGAAGCTATTTGGGAAGTCTTGGGAAATCAATTTGGTGATGCTTACAAATGGGCTTCAGGTTTAAATCATTCTAAAGCATTTAGCCCACCAGTAATTAAAGGAGCACCTTCAAACAATAGGTCTTGCGAACTACCGTCTGGGAAAATTAAGGAAGTCATAAGGAAATTTGACCCTGGCAATTACGTACTTGAATACGAAGTCATTGAAGGTTTTCCATTTTTTGTAGATACGGCAATTAATAATTGGCAACTAACTGCAATAAGCCCAGAGAGGACAAAAGTGGATATGCATCTAATAGTGAAGACTAAGGGTTTAGTAGGTAGTATTATGAACCCTATGATGAAAATGCAATTAAAAAAACAAATTGCGCATATTCCAAATGACTTGAAATACTATGTTGAAACAGGAAATCCAAGTCAAAACAAAGCAAAAGAAATTGAAAAACTATCAAATTAAGGTTGCTTAGGTTTTGTAACACTTATCCAAGCATTGTATCAAAGTACTAGAACTTAAATTTTAAATTATGAAAATCACAACGAAATCAATATTAACATTCATAGTCTTAGCAATAATGAGTCTGAATGCTTCAGCCCAAAGTATGGCAAAAAAGTTCCGTACAGTAAAAGTAGAAATGAAAATTAATGCACCTGCAGAACGAGTATGGGAAGCAATGGTTTTAGATTATGGAGAAATATCAAACTTCTCACCATATATCTATACTTCAGAATATACTAACGGTTCATTAAAAGGCGAATTAGGAGCTGAGCGCAAGTGCAATTTTAATGAAAAAGGAACACAATGGTCTAAAGAGCGTATTGCAGAGATTGACAATGAGAATATGGTAATGCGCAATGTAGTCCTAGATGGAGCTAAACTACCTTTAAATTTTGACAATTCTCAAGCTTTTTATAGAGTAAAAGATAATGGTGATGGTACTTCAACCGCTTCATACGAGTTTCAATTTAGAACTAAACCAGCATTTTTAGGCATAATTGCAAAAGGTGGATTCAAAAAACAATTATCTGGTACTCTTGTAGGTCTAAAGCACTACATAGAAACTGGTGAACGTGTTACTGGTGGAACTGACAAATACAAGGAAATAAAGAAGAAGTATCCTAAAGCTACAATAATAAAAACATAAATAATAAATTTTAATTAACATCTAAAAATCAAGACAATGAAAAAAGTAAAAATTCTATTCATCTTATTAATTTCTGTAACTACAATGTTGCAAGCACAAACACCATTAGTAACAGAAATAGAAAGCTCAGCAGATAAAGTTTGGGAGCAAATTCGAAAAATGGACAATATTGATGAGCTTTCATCTTTTGTGTCTAAAGTACAATGGAAAGGTCCAAAAGGTATTGGTGGAGAAAGAGTTTGTACTTCTGCTGACGGAAAAGGTTATTTTAAAGAAAAGATAACAGGATTCGATGACAAAACTAGAACTTATTCGTATCAAGTAATAGAAGGTGTACCAGCTAAAAACATGAACAATCTTATTAAAGTAGTAGATTTAGGCTATAATAAATCAATGATTGTTTGGACATCTAGTTATGAATTTATGGAAAATCCAAATATGACCAGAGAACAATTCGATGGATTTATAACCAGCGCTCGATTAGAAATGGTTGAAAGTATAATCAAATTGGTAAAATAAAGCCAGTGCCTAACAATGTATAAAAGTAATAGCGGTTTGGGTTTTAATCCAAGCCGTTTTTGCGTATAATTAAGTATATTGTTTTCTGAAAAGTAGTTGTATACTAATCCCGCTACTACTCTTATACTAACCGATAAGTGCAACCATAACAAAGGATATTACTTATCCAACTTTTGGTAGCTTCCAGCCATTGTGATAGGCTGTCTTCAAAAACGCATCGGCTTCACTTTTATTAAAACTAGATTTTTCGGCATCCCAGAACAACCGCTCCCCCGTTTTAAAAGCAATATTACCCATGTGGCAAACCTTGGCCGCATCGTATCCAACTTTTATAGGGGCTCTTAATATAGTTTTATCCCGCTGTTTTACTGCTTCAACAAAGTTGGCTGTATGCAAGTCCAATCCATTACCTGTATTGGGTTGTAATGGAACCGGTTCTATTTTGGGTCCAAGGTCCTCACTCCAATTCGGACGGTTTTTTTCTGGAATTACTTCCCAACCTCCACGATCTAACACCAAAGTACCATTGTTTCCAATAAAAGCTATTCCGTGGTTTCGTCCATAATTACCTCCATCAATACCCGTTGCATGTTCCCACAAAAGTGAGAAATCATCAAATTCATAAACAGTCTGTAAAGTGTCCGGGGTTTCAGATGCATCATCGGGGTATGCGAATTTTCCACCCAAAGCCATAACAGACTTAGGCGTTGAAGCTTTCATTCCATACAGGGCATAATCTATTAGGTGAACCCCCCAATCAGTCATTAATCCACCCGCATAATCCCAAAACCATCTAAAGTTAAAGTGGAATCGATTTTGATTGAAAGGACGGTTTTGAGCAGGTCCTAGCCACATTTTATAATCCACTCCGTTTGGAACGGAACTATTGGGAACTACCGGCACGGGTTTCATCCAACCTTGAAATGCCCAGGCTTTGGCCATACGTATTTTTCCCAAGGCCCCGGAGTGCACATAATTTATCGCGTCAACAAAATGAGGTTGACTACGCTGCCATTGACCTATTTGGACCATGCGATCGCTCGAATTGACATGGTTCAACATTACATCACACTCGGCTATGGAGTTGGCAATGGGTTTCTCGCAATACACATCTTTCCCTGCTTGTAAAGCATCAATCAACTGTAGGCAATGCCAATGGTCTGGAGTACTCACAATGACAATATCCAAATCTTTATCCTCTAGTAATTTACGGTAGTCGCTGTATAACTTGGGTTTTTTAAGACCTGCTTCTTCTAAATCTGCCACACGTTGTTTAAGCACATTTTCGTCTATATCGCACAGCGCCAAGACATTGATTTCCGACATTTTTAGCATGGAGGTCAGATTGGCAAAGCCCATCCCCTTGCATCCAATTAGGCCCACATTAATTCTGTCGTTGGCTCCAACTTTCTTTCGCATTGTTGCCAAAAGTTCCATTGGGAATAGTGTTGAGACTGCCACTCCTCCAGCAAATAATGTGTTTCTTTTGATGAAATTCCTTCTAGTTTCCATGATAAAAATTGATGTTCAACAAGTTATCACTTTTTTATCGTTTTCGGCCCGAAACAAAAAAAGCACCTGATAACAGGTGCTTTTTACTTCCTAAAAGGATTGAATTTTATTTTTTAGCTGGAGGAGCTGCCGCTTTCTTACTCATCTCCATAGAGATAGCAGAACGATCAAATTTTAAGCGACCGGCCATGGTTTCAATAACACAAGAAAAATCTTTGTCATTTAATTCCACAATCTTGCCGTGAAGTCCACTTTTCGTTATAATTCGATCTCCTTTTTTAAGCTCCGAAGTAAATTTTTTCTCATCCTTCTGACGTTTCATTTGCGGGCGAATCATAAAAAAATACGCCACTACAAAAATCAATATCAGTGGTAAAAACTGTCCAATATTTTCCATCTAAAAATTTGCTCTATTTAACAGGACCCGCAGCTTGTGCGTTCTTTGGGTTAACAAAGGCCTTTATTCTTAAAAGTTCTGAGCCTTTTTCAGTATTTGCAGTAACAGTTACCGTTTTGGTCACCTGATTTTGACCAGAACCATTAAACTTAACCAATAATTCACCGCTTTCACCTGCCGCAATTGGCGTATTTTTTGGATATTCTGGAACAGTACATCCACAGCTGCTCTTGGCATCAGTAATAATTAAAGGAGCATTCCCAGTATTGGTAAATTTAAACACGGTCTCTTGTGGAGTACCTTGAGCAATTGTACCAAAATCATGTTCTGATTTTTCAAAACTCATTACAGGAAGCTGCTTTTGTGCTTCATCTCTATCTGTAGCACTTTCAACATTGTCAGCAACTATTTTACTTGAAGCCTTATCCTTGCAGGAAACACTTACAAGAGCAACAGTCAAAATCAAACTTAAAATTGTTGTTATTTTTTTCATACTAAAAAATTATTTTTTCCAAAATTAATCAAATATTGTTTATTGTAGACCTCTTCCTATTTTTTGCAGCTTACCAGTAGATTTATATTCCTTGGCCAGCTTATCTAAAACCCCGTTAATAAAAATACTGCTCTTGGGTGTTGAATACTCCTTCGCTATTTCCAAATATTCATTTAGTGTCACCTTCTCTGGTATAGATGAGAAGTTGAGCAGCTCACATATCCCCATTTTTAATATTATAGAATCAATCTCTGCAATACGATCATTATCCCAATTAGGTGTTTTACCTTCTATCTCTTTTTCCCACTTGGCATCATTCAACAAGGTTTTGGTCAGCAATTCATTGGCATATTCCATGTCTTGTTGATCTTTTAACAAAGAAGGAAGAAAGAAGTTTTCATCTGAAGATGCGGTTGATTTACGCAATCGTTTGGCCAAATACGTGTTTACTATTGGAATATCATCTACCCAAGTAAGTTTCTCATCTTCAAAATAATCATAGATCTTATCATTAGGAGCGATAATGTTTTTGTAAAGCTCAAGTATTATTTCTTTATCGTTTTCATAACCACCCTTATCATTGGTCATATATTCCTTGTAGATATCGCTTGCAACAACCTCTTTGTAGATAATTTTAACGTACTCTTCGTTCAAGTACCAATTATTCAATTTTCTTTTGGAGAGTTCTTTTTTGAGCGACTCGTTGTTAGAAATTTGAAGCAATAATTTGTTTTTCACAAATTTTTCTCCATTTGGATACCTGTCATCCTCCGTAGCAACATATTTTTTTGAAGCGTGGTTCACATGCTTTTCGGCCATTTTATGCAATTCGGCCAAAAGACTCAAAACAAGCAAATAGAGCACATACATGTTCTCTATACTCACTTTTAGAAACTTCTGTTGTTTCTCCAAGGAATCATCTTTGGATTGGATCAATGCATAAATACATTGCATCACTTTTACTCTGATATGCCTTCTGGTAAGCATTTTTAAAGAACTTTTAAAGTCATAGATTGGCTTTCACTGCGCAAAAGTAATCTTATATTTCTTTCCCACCTACCAAAGTTGTTTTCTTATCAGTTTTATAACATTTACTTTGTCAGTAATCCCATATATTTGCTGAATTGTCAGCGAAAAACGACTTCTGAAAAACCATCTTTCCCTCTTATGAAGGAACTAAAACACCTTAACAAATACTTTAAAAAATACTGGTTTAAACTGTTTTTGGGGATTTTAATCACCATCATTGCCCGTGTTTTTTCCCTTATCATGCCTTCCTATGTGAATAAATCCATACAGGCTGTGGAGGGTTTTATCTCAGAGACCATTTCTTTATCTGAAGCTAAAGGACTTTTATTTGAATATATACTCATTATTGTTGGTGCCGCATTACTATCAGGACTTTTCACCTTTTTAATGCGCCAGACCATCATCAATGTTTCTAGATATATAGAGTACGATTTAAAGAATGAAGTCTTTGACCACTATCAATTCCTAAATCTCAATTTCTACAAAAAAAATAGAATTGGTGATTTAATGAACAGAATCAGTGAAGATGTTAACCAAGTGCGAATGTATGGGGGGCCAGCGATCATGTACGGCATTCAGACGCTTACCCTCTTTGTATGTTTAATTCCCTTAATGTTTATCAAGGCACCTACTTTGGCGGCTTATACCCTACTTCCTTTGCCTTTTTTATCGGTTTTAATCTATCAGATAAGTAAAATCATACATAAAAGAAGTACAAAGGTTCAAGAATATTTGTCTACGCTTTCAACATTTACTCAAGAGTCTTTTTCTGGGGTTTCGGTAATAAAAGCATATGGATTAGAACCAAAAATCAATGCTGAGCTTAAGGATTTGGCCATTGAAGGAAAAGATACAAGCATGGATTTAGCCAAAGTAAACGCTTGGTTCTTTCCTCTAATGATTTTATTGATTGGTATAAGCAACATTTTTGTTATTTACATCGGTGGCAAACAATACATTAATGGCGAAATAGCTTCTATAGGTATTATTGCTGAATTTATCCTTTATGTAAACATGCTAACGTGGCCAGTTGCAGTTGTAGGTTGGTTAACATCAATTGTACAACGGGCAGAAGCTTCCCAAAAAAGAATCAACGAGTTTTTAAAAGTACAGCCTACAATTAAAAATGAGGTTCAAGAGTATACACCCATAACTGGGGGTATCGAATTTAGAAACGTGACCTTCACCTATGAAGACACAAATATAACAGCGCTCAATAATATTTCCTTTACTATAAAAGCTGGACAGACAGTAGCCTTTTTAGGAAAGACAGGATCCGGAAAATCAACTATTCTAGATTTGGTTGCCAGGCTTTACGATGTATCCTCTGGTGAAGTTTTAATTGATGGCACAGCGATACAGGAATTGAATCTAAATAGTTTGCGAAGCGCCATTGGTGCAGTGCCTCAAGATGCTTTTCTTTTTTCTGATACGATAGAAAACAATATTCGTTTTGGAAATGAAAATGCTTCATTTGAAGAAATTGTATCCGTGGCCAAAAAAGCGGTAGTTCACGAAAACATTGAAGGGTTCACTAAAAAATATGACACTGTTCTTGGCGAGCGCGGTATTACTTTAAGTGGTGGGCAAAAACAACGAGTATCAATAGCCAGAGCTTTGTTAAAAGACCCGCGAATATATCTTTTTGATGATTGCTTGTCTGCAGTAGATACAGAAACAGAGGAAGAGATATTGAATAATTTAAAACAAGTGTCTCAGAATAAAACTACACTTATTGTAAGCCATAGAGTATCTTCTGCAAAAAATGCAGATAAGATAATTGTACTTGAAAATGGTACAATAATCCAAGAAGGCACACATGAAAAATTAAACAATATTGAAGGATACTACAAAGAGCTCTACCTTAACCAACTCTCTGAGAAAGAATGATAAAAAAGTTGCTGGATTAGCATTTTTTTTACATTTTTGATAGAATTATTCAACATTGCATTAAACGACACACTAGACCATATGGGCGATAAAGATATAATGGATCAGGAAGAAATTCACTCCAAAGTACTACGGGCAGGGAGAAGAACCTACTTTTTTGATGTAAGAAGCACCAAGGCTGGCGATTACTATTTAACAATCACCGAAAGCAAAAAATTCACACATGATGATGGTTCTTTTCACTACAAGAAGCATAAAATCTACTTATACAAGGAAGATTTTACAGCTTTTAAAGAAATCATGGAGGAAATGATGGATTACATTATTGATGAAAAAGGCCAAGAAGTGATCTCAGAAAGACATCAAAAAGATTTCAAGAAAGAAGAAGAAAACAATGCAAGTGAAAATGGAGAGGCAACAGGAAACTTTACAGATGTTGATTTCGATGACATTTAAACTGAATCTCTAAAAAAAACTTAAAACGACCTCTACTAAGCAGGTCGTTTTTTATTTTTAGCAATGACTAACACAAACACAATCTTATGAAACAATTCAACATCTTGTTCTTTATGATGCTTGGACTCGGGCTAATGGCTCAAAATGTAACCTTGGACTATTACTTGCCCGGTAATACTTCTTATAATCCTAATATTCCAAAACCAGCCGAAGTTATTGGACATGAAGTTGGAGAATGGCATGTGACCCATGATAAACTAGCGTTCTACATGCAGCAACTTGCCGCTTCAAGTGATAGAATTACAATAGAAGATCGCGGAAAAACTTATGAAGGTAGACCCGTTCTTTTACTAACCATTACCACACCAAAAAATCATCAAAATATTGAAACCATAAGACAGCAACATGTTGCGTTATCCGAAGGTGGCACTACAAATACTTCAGAAATGCCCATAGTTGTCTACCAAGGGTTTTCCATTCATGGAAACGAACCAAGTGGCTCAAATGCCTCTCTGGCCTACGCATATTATCTGGCTGCTGCACAAGGTCCGGAAATTGATGCCATGTTGGAGAATATGGTCATTCTTTTAGATCCAAGTTTTAATCCAGACGGCCTTCAACGTTTTGCATATTGGGCCAATGTAAATAAAAGTAAAAACTTGAATTCTGATAATAACGAAAGAGAATACCATGAAGTATGGCCTGGTGGACGGACGAACCATTATTGGTTTGATATGAACCGTGATTGGTTACCCGTGCAACTTCCAGAAAGTAGGGCGCGTATTGAAACCTTTCACAATTGGTTGCCAAATATTTTGACGGATCATCATGAAATGGGCACAAATTCTACCTTTTTCTTCCAGCCGGGAGAACCTACAAGAGTAAACCCTTTAACCCCAAAGGTTAATCAAGAGCTCACAAAAGAAATTGCTACTTACCATGCAAAAGCATTGGACAAAATTGGTTCTCTCTATTATTCCGAAGAAAATTACGACGACTATTATTATGGAAAAGGCTCCACCTTTCCAGATGTTAATGGTAGCATAGGAATTCTTTTTGAACAAGGAAGTTCCAGAGGACATATTCAAGAAAGTGAGAATGGTACGCTGACCTTTCCATTTACCATCAGAAACCAATTCACTACAGCCATGTCCACTATAGAGGCCGCTAAAAACATGCGTACCAAAATATTGGATTACCAACAGAAGTTTTATCGCGACATGCGCTCAGAAGTCGCAAAAAGCAAAACCAAAGCAATCATTTTCGGTGATAGTAAGGATGCTTCCAAAACTTGGCATTTGGCAGAAATTTTGAATCGACACAAAATAAAATTTCATGAATTGGCGGCCGATGCAACTATTTCTGGGAAGACGTACAAAAAAGGATACAGCTACGTTGTTCCAATGAATCAAAAAAATCCAAGGCTGATCAATGCCATGTTTGAGAAAAGAACAACCTTCCAAGACAGTCTTTTTTATGATATTTCCGCATGGACATTTCCCTTGTCGTTTAATGTAGATTATGCAAATTTAACCTCGCTTTCCAATGCTGGGCCTCAGGTCACCGATTTTCAAGCACCTAAAGGTGGAACAGATAAACAGAGTAATTATGCCTATTTGTTTGAGTGGCATGAGTATTACACTCCAAAAGCTTTGAATAAAATTTTGCAAAAAGGGTTACGGGCAAAAACAGCTAAATCTCTATTTTCTTTAGAAGGTAAACAATATGATTATGGCACCATAATGGTACCAGTGCAAAATCAGAAATTAAACCCAGAGGATTTGCACAACTTTTTAAATGAAGTAGCAAAAGACAGCAGGATTAAAATTACTGCGGTTTCCACTGGGCTTACCAAAGGAATAGATTTGGGAAGTAATGATTTTGACCCTATCAAAAAACAAAAAGTAGCCATTTTGGTTGGTGATGGCGTGCGTTCTTATGATGCCGGCGAGATTTGGCATCTGTTTGATACTCGTTATGATATGAAAATCACCAAAATAGACACTCGGTACTTCAACACTGCTGATCTGGATAAATACACAGACTTGATTTTACCTAGTGGATGGGGGAATAAAATTTTGGATAAGCAAGGTGCTGAAAAAATCAAAAATTGGGTAAAAAATGGTGGAACTGTAATTGGCTATAGAAACACCGCCAATTGGTTTAACAAGCATGAGTTCATGAAGCTTGAGATGAAGAAGGATACGCTAGTGGCCAAAAACATAACATTTGACCAGAAAGGCGATTTTAAAGGAGCCCAAGTTACTGGTGGCGCTATTTTCGAAACAAAACTAGATCGCTCACATCCCATTAATTTTGGATACAAAAACGATAAACTAGCCATGTTCAGAAACACAAATGTTTATCTAAAACCAGAAAAGAATAGCTATGACAACCCTATCCAATATACCAACAACCCACTTTTAAGTGGTTATATTTCAGAAGAAAATCAAGAACTTATTAAGAACAGTGTGCCTTTTAAAGCAAAAAGAATGGGCAAAGGGAGGGTAGTTCTTTTTACGGACAACACTAATTTCAGAGCCTTTTGGTATGGAACCAACAAACTATTGATGAATGCTATTTTCTTTGGACAAATGATGTAATTAAAGTTTCGCGATTTTTAAAAGGATACGCCTAAATTGTTTAAAATGGCAAGAACACCAAGTAATATGTTGCCACTGGGCACCAAAGCACCTTCTTTCAATTTAATTGATACGGTAACGAATGCTTCACGTTCACTAGAGGATTTAAAAGGTGATAAAGGCACTGTGGTAATGTTTATTTGCAATCACTGCCCATTTGTAATTCATGTGAATCCTGAAATTTCCAGATTAGGAAAAGAATATCAAGCCAAAGGAGTAGGTTTTATTGCGATTTCGAGTAACGACGTAATCAATTATCCGCAAGATGCACCTCATTTGATGAAACTTAAAGCTGAAGAGGAAAGCTATTCTTTTCCCTATTTATATGATGAAACCCAAGAGGTTGCCAGAGCATATGATGCGGCATGCACACCAGATTTTTATCTTTTTGACGAAGATTTAAAACTTGTCTATCGTGGGCAATTGGATAATTCTAGGCCAGGCAATGGCATCCCCTTGACCGGAACTGATTTAAGAAATGCCATGGATGCACTGCTGGAAGGAAGGAGTCCAGAGGCAAATCAAAAACCCAGTATTGGTTGTAATATAAAATGGGCTGATAACTGATTATTTTCCTATTGAACTAAAAGCTGCCTAAGATGAAAATCAATCCAAAAAAAGCACTTGAAAAACTAGCTGAACAAGATTCCCCATTCTTGACCTTATTTGAACATGGAACGCTGGCTGTTGAAATCTATAAACCAGAAAGAATAGATTTACAACAACCGCATTCCCGAGATGAGGTATATGTTGTAGTTTCAGGAACAGGAGAATTTATGAATGATGGTGAACGGACAACTTTTTCACCTGGCGACTTTTTATTTGTACCTGCAGGTGTGGAACACCGATTTGAAAACTTTACGGATGACTTTTCTACCTGGGTCATTTTTTATGGTCCTGAAGGTGGTGAATCTGAATAGAGTCCAATGAATATTTATTTTGAGCCAGTCAATTCTTCAACAATTGATACTTATATTTTAGTAGGGAAGAAATCCTATCAAGAGCATTACCTTCATTTATGGGAAAATGAAGATTCAACCCCGTATATTTCAAAGAGTTTCACTAAAACAATAGTTCAGAATGAGTTATTTGACCCGAATATTGAAAACTTCTTAGTGCAAGCTGAACATACCACAGTAGGCATTGTAAAGTTGATTAAAAATAAAGCTCTTGATGAGCTTTCAAGTGAAAATGCATTACTAGCTGAAAAAATCTATCTTCTGCAGGCCTATTCTGGTAAGGGTCTTGGTAAAATGGTTTTACAACTCATAGAAAGCTATGCCAAAGACTTAAACAAAGATGTTATTTGGTTAGACACCATGAAAAAAGGTAACCCCATTAACTTTTACTTGAAAAATGGGTTCAAAATCAAAAGAGAAAGTGAATTAAAACTGTCAGGAGCAAAGCTTTCAGAAAAAGAGATGTGGGTGTTAACCAAACAGCTTTAAATTACCATTCTTCTCTTTTAATCAAGCTCTCTATATGTGCAAAATGATGGCTTCCATGCCATGCATAACGACCTATATTTTCCTCAAGAGTGGTCTCTTGATTACCTTCAGGATGGGTGAATTTTCGTTTTAAATCTTTCCCAGAGAGTCCTTTCAAAAGATAAACCAGTTTAGCATGTACAGCTTTTAGATGATCTAAAGACATTTGAATAGGTGCCGATTGTGCATCGAACAATTTGGACCATTCTTTTTCCAGATATGGTTTAATCACAGGGTTATCCTCAGTCAATCCCCACTTAAATCTAATGTAGCTATGATGATGACTATCCGATATATGGTGCACTAATTGTCTCACTGTCCAGCCGCCTGGCCTGTATGACGTTTCTAATTGCTCATTTGAAAGTGGAGTTACCATATCTTCTAATCTTTGCGGTAAATGCTCTAAAATCGCAATCCAATCGTTTATGTGCTTTTCAGTGATAGGCTGCGGAATTTTATAAGTACCAATAGGGTATCTAAGTTGTTCTAAAGTGTCTTTTTCCATAGCTTAAAAGTAGCAAAATTTCGAGTTATTATATGGCTGAAACATGACTAAAATCATTTAGATTTTTAAAACTTTAATAGACTTTTAACGGCAATAAAAGCATACAGAACATTTATCCACTAATTTTGTAGGACACCTATTTTCAATTTAAAAAAACAACATTTATGGCAACAATTAGATTGGGCGATACCGCTCCAGATTTTACCGCTGAAACATCCCAAGGAACATTAAATTTTTATGACTATTTAGGCGATGGTTGGGGAATCCTTTTCTCTCATCCTGCCGATTTTACACCTGTTTGCACAACAGAACTGGGAACTGCGGCAAAGTTTAAAGGTGAGTTTGAAAAACGAAATGTGAAAATGATGGCATTAAGTGTGGATGGTGCAGCGTCTCATGCAGAATGGATAAAAGATATAAATGAAACGCAAAATACCGTTGTCAACTTTCCTATTATTGCAGATGAAGATAGAAAAGTCTCTGACCTTTATGATATGATTCATCCCAATGCGGATGACACCCTAACTGTTCGTTCGGTTTTCATTGTTGGACCAGACAAAAAAGTGAAGTTGATTTTGACTTATCCCGCTTCAACAGGGCGCAATTTTTATGAGTTAGTTCGTGTGATAGATTCATTGCAATTAACAGCTCATCATAAAGTGGCAACACCTGCCAATTGGGAGCATGGCGAAAAAGTGGTGGTTAGTCCATCAATCCCTACCGAGGAGGCTAAAGAAATCTTCACAAAAGGTGTTGAAGAGATAAAACCATACTTGAGGCTAACACCAGACCCTACTGCTTAACCTTAATTTAATGTCAAAAATTAACAAAAAACCTTAATTAACAATAAATTAAGTGTACCTTTGCAGCTAATTAATTTTTTTAGTATTTATTATGAGTAAAGGAACAGTAAAATTCTTCAACGATTCAAAAGGCTACGGCTTTATTACAGAAGAAGGTTCAAACACAGATCACTTCGTACACGTTTCAGGCCTAATTGATGAAATTAGAGAAGGTGACGCAGTAGAATTCGAACTACAGCAAGGTAAAAAAGGATTGAACGCCGTAAACGTACAAGTTATAGATTAAGGTAACAGCACACTTTTTTATAGAACAAACCCGGGCAATGCCCGGGTTTTTTATTTTCATTTTTGTTTAAACTTTACGCAACCTATTGCATTTTTTCAATCTAAACTTTAAACAAACACAGTTTCCCCTACACCATTAAATAAACAACACTATGAACACTTTCTTTGGGATTCTTTCCTTGCTCCTTGTTATCAACCTATTATTACTGCTGTTAAGTGTAAATAGCTCCAAAAAGTAGATTTTCTAGAGTTTTATGCTCCGAGAAAAATAGTTTCGGACAATATAGTAGGGTTTTTATACGTTCGGTTGTTAAATAGATATAGTTTCCCCACAAGCAAAATCTTGAATAAATGAGCACCTTCTTTATCGTATTACTTTTATTACTTGCCCTTAATCTTTGTTTATTATTGGTAAGTGTAAATAGATCAAAATAAAAAAGCTTCCTAAATAGGAAGCTTTTTTATTTTGTATTCTTGCATTTACAAGAATGTCAATTATTTTACATTCATCAACTCTACATCAAAAATTAGCGTAGCATCCGGAGGAATAACACCACCGGCACCAGCACTACCATAAGCTAAATTGGAAGGAATGACAAAACGTGCCTTATCTCCTACCTTTAACAAAGCTATACCTTCATCCCATCCCGGAATTACTTGACCTACACCCAAAGCAAAATCTATGGGTTGGTTTCTGCTGTATGATGAATCAAATACTTGTCCATTAGTCAAACTGCCTTCATAGTGTACAGAAACTGTTTTTCCTTTTTCAGCTTTGGCCCCATTACCTTGTTGTATCATTTTGTACCGAAGTCCACTTTCAGTAGTATCAAAACCAGCGGATAACTTTTCCATTTCAGCGGCGGCTTTTTCTTTGGCCTCAGCAATTTTTTGCTCTCTTGCACCTTCAAACACCCTAAAAGCTTCAATGGCATTCCAAGCTTCGGCCTCTGAACCTATTCTAAGAATTTCAAGGTTATCAATTGCATCTCCTTGAGCTATGGCATCCACCACTTCCATTCCTTCTTCCACATGACCAAAAACAGTATGTTTGTTATCTAACCAAGGCGTAGCAACATGTGTTATAAAAAATTGACTCCCGTTAGTACCAGGTCCAGCATTGGCCATGGATAGGATTCCAGGCCCCTCATGGGTCAATTCTGAATGAAACTCATCATCAAATTTGTATCCTGGATCACCTGTTCCGGTTCCTTGTGGACATCCACCTTGAATCATGAAATCTGCAATAACCCTATGGAACTTAAGTCCATCATAGTATGGTTTTCCTTGAGGTTTGGCACTGTTCTCCATGTTTCCCTCTGCCAAGGCAACAAAGTTACCTACGGTTCCAGGTGTTTTGTCATGGGTAAGTTTTACTACAATCTCACCCTTTGTTGTGTTGAATTTTGCGTAAATTCCTTCTTGCATTTTTGCTCTTTTTAATAAGCGGCAAAGGTAGGGGTTTTTATGTATTTGAAGTTCCGTAAATTTTGACGAATTTTAGGTTGATCTTATCATTACAATGCAGGAATTATTTTTTCAAAATATCGAAGAGTATAAAAAGCAAATGGCATTGGGAAACATCCAAAATGCCTATAAGGGAGTTATCAAATACATGATGGGGTTGAGAACTCATTTTCTAAATGAACATTCAGACCATTTTGTAACAGGTAGTTTTTACCAAGGTTACATGGGTATCACTTATTTTCCAGTTACACCCTTATCTCTGAAAAATCAGAAATTAAAAATTGGATTGATTTTTAATCATAGAAAAGTATGGTTTGAAATTTGGCTGGTAGGACAGAACAAAAAAGTCCAGAAGAGTTACTGGAATCAGTTTAAAGATAACGATTGGAAAAAATACCCACTCTCAAAGGCAGGAAAAGATTCAATTATTAAACATGTATTGATTGAAAAACCAAATTTCAAACATTTGGATGTTCTGACCGAAACCATTGAAAAAGACACGCTTAAATTTATAGAGGAAGTCTCCAAGGTCATTCTCCAATTATCTGAACACTCAAACGATGAATAGCTGCAATAAAGCGAACATAACTTGTAAGGATGAAGAAAAATGAATTTATTTCGAATCGTCTACGTGAAGTGTTTTTGAATGGACAATGGGTAGCTAACACCAATTTCAAAGAGCAAATTTCAGATTTATCTTGGGAGCAAGCAACCCAAAAAGTGTACAACCTTAATACTATTGCAGCGCTTACATATCATGTTTACTATTACCTATCCGGTGTTTTGAAGGTTCTAGAAGGTGAAAAATTAGATATTAATGATAAATATAGTTTTGACATTCCAACTTTGGAGAGTGAGGCTGACTGGAGAAAACTAATGAACGATTTTTTGAGTTGTGCTGAAAGGTTTGCGGACAAAGTTGAACAGATGCCGGAAGAAAAATTTGACAATATCTTTGTTGATAAAAAATACGGTAATTACCAACGAAATCTTGAAGGAATGATAGAACATGGCTATTACCATCTTGGGCAAATTTCACTCGTAAAAAAGATAATTTTAGAAAATGAAAAAATATCTTCATAAGTGTGTATGCAAACTAACCACGCGTTGAGAAGTTTTACTACAAAATTTGCAATCTAAGCAGCAAAAATTTATCATTAAATTATAAAAACTACTACCCCTTAATCTTTGTTGAAGGAATAGTTCCGTACTTATCTATAAGATAGACCAAACTGGCCATGGTTGCCGCTCCTAGTTCCAATTCACGCTTATTTACATGTTCAAAAGTGTCGTTTTCTGCGTGGTGGTGATCAAAATATCGTTGAGAGTCTGGTCGTAAACCGGCTAAAACCAAATCCTCATTTTTTAGGGGGCCAATATCCGCTCCACTATACCCTTTAACAAACATATGAATCAAGTAAGGTTCAAACAGGTTTGCCCAGCTTTGTACTTGTTTCAGATTTTCTTCGGAACAATCAAAAGAGAAACCTCTGGGTGTAAATCCTCCTGAATCGCTTTCTAGGGCAAAAACGTGCTTTTCATTTTTACTCAGCGCCACTTCAGCATATTTGTTTCCGCCGCGAAGTCCATTTTCTTCATTCATAAACAACACAACACGAAGTGTACGTTTGGGCTTATAACCAGATTCTTTCAATAGGCGAAGTACATCCATACTCTGCACACAACCTGCTCCATCATCATGGGAACCGTCCCCAAGATCCCAAGAATCCAAATGACCTCCCACAACCATAATTTCATTTGGGTATGTAGAACCTTTTATCTCTCCTATTACATTATAGGATTCAACATCATCAAGCTGCTTACAGTTTTGTTTGAAGTAAAGCTTAATATTTGGATTTAACTTGAGGGTGGTGCTCAATAATTCTGCTCCTTTAGTACTTATAGCAGCCGCAGGAATCCGATCCTCAACCGGTGTGTCCCCGTAGCTCATGGATCCTGTATGTGGAAAATCATCTAAACTTAGTGTCACAGAACGAACAATAACACCGACCGCACCATATTTACCCGCCTCTGAAGCACCTGAATATCTTTGGTCCACACAACCCGAGTATGAAGCAAATGTGCTTATCAGCTTTGGTTCCATTGGGCGGTTGTAAAACACAATTTTACCTGCTATCTGATCTTTTCCCAGTTTTTCTAAATCTTCTATTCCTTGAATCTCAATAATATTGGTCTTTAAACCTTTGTCCGGGGTTGCAACAGATCCTCCAAGTGCGCAAATGGGAACATTGGTAGTAAGGCCTGGCTTTGTTTCTATATAAGCAAACTCTGGAGTGCCCCTTACCCATTTTGGGACCATTACGGGCTGCAACCATACACGGTCCAACCCTAAAGAATCTAATTGTGCTTTTGTATAATCCACGGCCTGTTGTGCCTGCACAGAACCTGAAAGGCGCCCGCCAATCTGATTGGAGAGATGATTTAGCCAATCATATGCTTTTCCATTGGTCAGGGCCTGATCATAGATCGCTCTAATTTGCTTCTCATCATCTGTTTGTGAAAAAAAAGGGGTACTAACCAATAAAAGGGCTAGAAGTAAAGTTGTTCTCATTCGGTTTCTTTTTCCAGTTGTTGCTTAAAGCTTTCTAAATTAGCTTTTATTTTTTCGTCCAACTCAGGTTCTGTAACATCTTTATGCTTTTTTAACGCTTCCAATAAAATAGTCGCCACAATTACCCGAGCGGCTTTTTTGTTATCTGCGGGAACAATATACCATGGTGCATGGGGCTTTGAGGTTTCATTGATAGCTTTTTCATAACACTTTTGGTATTCATTCCATAACTTTCGTTCCTTAAGGTCGCCTGCCGAAAATTTCCAGTTTTTCTCCTTCAATCTTAACCTTCTTAATAAACGTTGCCGCTGTTCTTCTTTAGAGAGGTGAAGAAAAAACTTGAATATTAGTGTTCCATTTTCAGAAATATGCCTTTCAAAGTCATTTATTTGTCGATATCTTTTTTCCCAAAACCCATCATCTATATCTGATACCGACTCAATACCTGGAATGTTTTCGCCCATAATATACTCCGGATGGACTTTCGTTACCAATACATTTTCATAATGGGTTCTATTAAATACACTGAATTTACCCCGTGCAGGTAATGCAATATAATGCCTCCACAAGTAATCATGTTTTAACTCCAGCTCCGTGGGGACTTTAAAACTGTGAACTACCACGCCCCTTGCATTAAAATCCTTAAAAACCTCTCTTATAAGGCTATCCTTACCTGAAGTATCCATTCCTTGCAGACAAACAAGAATTCCGTATTTTCCATGAGCGTATAACGTATCTTGAAATTTTCCCAATTTCTTTCGCACGTCTTCCAGCCATTCTTTAAGTTCTTTATCTGAGCTGTTAAGGTCATTAAAAGTGCTTATTTCGGAAAGTTTTAAGGTATTTTCTGCTTGATATGCAGTAATATTGATTTTTTCCATAAGAATGAATATAGGCCTTTTTGTTCATTCCTTCAATCATCTCCTCAAAACTACCATTCAACGATAGTTTTTACGTTTTGTAGTTTTAGCTGGTCTTTTATCGATTTTTTTTACCTCAAAGCGATTCTTCCCGTAATTTAGTAGGAAACATAAGACGCACAGTCCCAAATCTAGCGTTATGAAAACAAAAAAGATTATTCTCTTTGTAGTCTTTATTTTAGGCGTTCTTGGCCTATTACTAATGGCTTCATTCACCACACGCAATGCATGCGAGTATGCAAATTCCAATATAGAGTACATTAAAAGTCAAACAGAGAAGGCAATAATTGCGGATGATTTTGAAATGTCGAAGTACTTTGTCTATAAAGCCTTAAATGGTATTGAGAAAACCAAGCTCAATTTTATAGATTGTGGATGCGAAGGAACCATAGAAAGTCTTGAAAAAGCACTTTTTTATCTTAAAGAAGCAACAAGGGCTGAAACCTTTGAAGCTTCAAAAAAGTCATTGCATATTGCATTGGAGAGTACCACTATTGGAATTAAAGTACTTAAAACATTTGAAGAAGAGTTTTCAAGTTCATATGGTAATGACATGTTGGTTTTGAACACAAAAGATGCTATTGACCAGCAGAACGGCATTCTTATGCCACAAGGAGAAGCTTTAAGAAAACGAGTGCACAACTGCTTGCTCGGTTTTGAGACTTCTCTTGATAAGGTAGTAAATGAGGTAGAATGTAAAGAAGCCCAAGGGTTTATCACAAAAATACATGAAGAAGCTAGGTTAACTTTACTCAACACAGAACTATCTGAGCCAAAAAAACAGTATTACCAGCGCGTTAAGACCATATCACACGATGCGCTTTCTAAGTTGGGCGATTGTCCTTTGGATTAATTATTTACTGGCAAAAAGTTTCACATCTTCTTCTGAGACCTCCTTGCCTCCAAGAATGATCAATCTTTCTACCACATTGCGAAGTTCACGTACGTTTCCAGTCCAATCGTAACCCTTTAATAGTTCAATGGCTTTTTTAGAAAAACTTTTTGCTGCTGTACCTTGTTCAGCAGCTATTTGACCAGAAAAATGATCAATTAGTATAGGAATGTCGTCTCTTCTATCGTTTAAAGAAGGAACTTTTATTAAAATTACCGCCAATCGATGGTATAAATCTTCTCTAAATTTATTATCGGCAATTTCCTTTTTAAGATCTTTATTGGTAGCGGCCAAAACTCGCACATCAACTTTAATATCCTTGTCCGTGCCCACCCTGGAAATTTTGTTTTCCTGCAATGCCCTTAACACTTTAGCTTGTGCGGAAAGACTCATATCCCCAATTTCATCCAAAAAAATGGTTCCTTTATTTGCAGCTTCAAATTTTCCGGCTCTATCTTTTATAGCGGAGGTAAACGCTCCTTTTACATGTCCAAAAAGTTCACTTTCTATTAATTCTGAAGGAATAGCGGCACAATTTACCTCAATAAAAGGTGCGGAAGAACGAGGACTCTTTTCATGCAACCAATGCGCCACCAATTCTTTTCCCGTACCATTGGATCCCGTTATTAAAACTCGGGCATCTGTTGGGGCCACTTTCTCAATCATATCCTTTATAACCCCGATCTCATCACTTTCTCCAACCATTTCGTAGTTTTTGGAGACCTTCTTTTTCAGGATTTTATTCTCTACCACCAATTCTTTGCGGTCCAGTGCATTTCTTACTGTAGTCAACAAACGATTTAAATCTGGTGGTTTTGATATATAATCAAAGGCACCTAAACGCATTGTATTTACCGCTGTATCTAAATCTCCATGACCAGAAATCATAATAAACGGGATTTCTGGCTTTATCTTTCGAGCTGCTTCCAATACCTCGACACCATCCATTTTTGGCATTTTAATATCGCACAACACCAAATCAAAATCTTCCTTTTTAATAGCTTCAATACCCCTTAGACCATCCTCGGCTTCATTAACCTCATAAGTGTCACTTTCTTCACTTAAAATCTTTACCAAAACTCTTCTAATGGCAGATTCATCCTCTATTACCAATATTTTTGACATATTATGCTATTTAAAAAATTCCAATCTTGAATCCAGTTCTAATATAAAGATTTGACTCATCATTCAATAAAAAAACATCGCCCCTTTTATCATTCCTTAATTTTCCTTCTTGCTCGAATGAACGCCCTACTAAAGCGTACAAAGACATTCTTTTGGATATATTGTACTGGTACCCCAATGCTCCAATTAAAGCAGAAAGGGAGATTTTTGACCCCAATTGCCCATCTGGCAAAACAATATCATTCTGGACATTTATAAAATATCCATCTAACAACACTGTCGCTTCCAAAGTATGCTTTCTTGTAATGTGGTGTTTAAAGTTAGACCTTGGTATTCCCAAGGTATAGGACCATTTTGGGTGAAATCTTCTATAATAACTCACCAATGGCAAGGGTACGGGAAGTCCTGTAGTACTGTTATAAGATAGTCCAAGTACTATTCTAAATGGTTTGTCCGCATTTGGTTTTTCTTTCCAGAGAGTTGCAGTTGCGTTAAAGAAGAAATCATCGGTAATAGTTCCATTGGTAAAATTGGAAGCAAACCTTGGCGTTATTATGGTTACCAAATTCCAATTTTCATTCCATTTGGTTATAAAACCAAGGTTAAGGTCTGCCACATGAAACCGAATTAATTCGCTTTTGTCAAATGGAAAATCACGAGAATAACCAATATCAAGTCTATTATATTCTAAACCTGTTATTAAGTAGTCCTTTTTTTCGTTCAGTTTAATAGGAAGATTGAACAGTAGCTTATAACGCTGTGTTTTAATACCAGAATCATTTTCAGGTATATTTAAATACTCAAATTTAAATATATCCGAGCTTTGACCGTATCCTGTTTGGTAGGCAAGCATTCCAAAGAACAATCCAAGAATCCAAACTACACTATTATGTATCGAGGTTTTTATTTTTCCTGAGGTTTTTGATACTGGATTAGATGTACATCTCGCTGCGGGAACGGAATGCTAACGTTGTTTTCTTTGAATTTGGCATTTATGTTATAACGAATTTCACTTTTAATCTTAGGGTCACCAAAACTATCATTAGTAAAAAAATGAAGTGAAAACAATAGGGCGGAATCTCCAAAATCATCAAAAAGCACAAATGGTTTTGGGTTTTTCAACACATTTTTTTGTTCTGCTGCCACTTGTTCTAAAAGTTGTGTGACCAAAACAACATCACTACCATAAGCTACACCAACATTCACTCTTTCTCGTGTAGTTCTATGATTTTGGGTGTAGTTATATACAATATCACTAATGAACTTATGATTGGGAATAATAATGACTTTATCATCTCTGGTTATTGCCCTTGTTGTTCTTAATTTAATTTCAAAAACCTTACCAACTTTGTTATCAACTTCAACAATATCACCTACCTGTAATGACTTATCCACAATAATAAAAATACCGCCAAGAATATCTTGAAACAATTCTTGAAGGGCTAACCCTAACCCCACAAATAATGCGGCAGAAGCCGTTATCATAAGGGTAATGTCAATACCAGCAGCACTTAGGGTAACCAAAACCACTACTAGATAGATGACGTAATTGATGAACTTAAAAACGCTTGAGAACTTTTGCTTATCCTCTTGCTCCATTTTCCTTGTAAACAGATACCTAAGCCATTTTAAGAGAAACTTGGTGACAATAAAGGCAATTGTTAAAAGCAATAACAACCCCACGGTAAAGTGAATAGATTTCTCTCCTTCACCCAAATGAAATCCCAGGTTTAGAAATTCCTTAATGGAGCCCCAAATATCTTCTTTGATGATTTCCTGTATTTCGCTGGTCTCTTCTTGCATCTTAACTTAGTATCTCAGCCATTTGAACAATTCCTTGTATGTGGGTCTCTTGCCGTACATTAATATTCCCACTCTATAAATTTTTGCCGCCAACCAAACTATTCCAAAAAATGTTCCAATAAGCAGGGTAATCGATAGCAATAGTTGCCACAAAGGTACACCACCTTCGCCAATTCCTCCTGGAAGCCTCATAAGCATAACTATGGGAGAGGTTAGCGGAAATAATGAAAACCCGACCGCAATTGGGCCATGTGGGTTGCTAAAAACCGAGAAGAAACCTACATAAATGGCTAACATCAACGGTAATATTATTGGAAAAATAAATTGCTGAGTGTCCGTTTCGTTATCCACTGCAGCACCGATTGCCGCATAAATTGAGCTGTAAATAAAATATCCTAAAATGAAGTACACCAAAAAGGAACTAATCAATAGAAACCATGGAATGTTTAAAATTTCCTTGGCATATAACATCATTTCGGTGCTTGGAGGCGTAGAGAACTGCCCCATACCATTCATACTGCCAGGCACCATTGGATTTTCAGTGGCAATTGCTGCTAAATCAATTCCTAAAAACAACGATACAAGAAACAATAAAAGTGAAGCAGAAATAATCCAAATTGTAAATTGTGTAATTCCAGCTAACGAAGTACCTATTATTTTGCCCAACATCAATTGAAAAGGTTTTACTGAGGAAATAATCACCTCAATAATTCTGCTGGTTTTTTCTTCTATGACACTTCGCATCACAAAACCGCCATAAATAATGATAAACATCATAATGGCATATCCAAATCCTCCTCCAATAAACGCTTTTATCTCGTTTATACCTTTCACACTTTTCTCACCATCAAACGTAGCTAGGTTAATTTCAAAGGATGCTTCAATATCCGAAAACTGCCCTTGAGAAACTCCTAGGTTCTCCAATCTCTTTTGTCTTAGTTTCTTCTGAAAAATACCTTCTAACCGTTGCGTAACATTGGTATTGGGATTATCCTTGGTAAATAAGTATGCTGATTTAGAGACCTGCTCCAAATCCGCGCCTTTTGGCAAGTGAAGCAATCCATAATATCCCAACGAGCTTGTAGAATCTTTAGCTTCCTGTAAAGAAAGGCCTTTAAAGTGAACATAGGACATGCTTTCTGACGTCTTAAATTGTTCATCAAAAAAACCGCTTTCATTTAGAACTGAGATTACCCGTTTCTCGCTATCATTTATTTTGGTCAAATAGGCAATCAATACAATCATCCCCACAATTAAAAGAGGGCTCAAAATGGTCATGATTATAAACGACTTGTTCCTCACTTTCGCCAAATATTCCCGCCTTATAATTAGCCACAGCTTATCGGTCATTCTCTTTGTTGTTTACTGTTTGAATAAAAATGTCGTTGGCTGAAGGGATGGTTTCTTCAAAGCGATTGATATTTGCTTGGTTAGACAGTTCAGCAAGAACTCCTGCGGTTTGATTGGATGGCAACTGAATGGTAAAGTCCAGCTGTTTCTCTTCCTTATCAAAGCTTGAAGATAAAATCTGAAATTTATCTTCCAAAGTTTTTACAAATGTATCTCCGTCCTGTTGTATTTCTAATCCAACGTTGAAAATGTTGTTTTTGTATTCCTTTTTTATGTCGGAAAGTTTACCGTCCAGAATTTTTTCCGATTTATGAATTAGCGCAATATACTCGCACAACTCTTCCACGGATTCCATTCGGTGCGTTGAAAATATAATGGAAGTTCCTTTTTCCTTAAGTAGAAGAATTTCATCTTTTATAATGTTGGCATTTATAGGGTCAAATCCACTAAAAGGTTCATCAAAAATCAACAATTTAGGTTCATGTAAAACAGTGACTATAAATTGGATTTTTTGAGCCATTCCTTTGGAAAGCTCCTGAATTTTTTTGTTCCACCAGTCTCCTATGTCCAACCGGTCAAACCAATATTTCAGTCTTTTTTTTGCCTCACTTTTAGAAAGGCCCTTAAGTTGAGCTAAGTACAATGCCTGCTCCCCTACTTTCATACTTTTGTACAGCCCCCTTTCTTCTGGCAAATAGCCAATATGGGCAATGTGTTCTGGAGCTAGAGGACTACCATTAAATAGCACCTCTCCTTTATCTTGATACGTTATTTGATTGATAATGCGTATAAAAGTGGTCTTTCCCGCCCCATTTGGACCTAAAAGACCGTAAATACAGTTTTCTGGTATTTCTAGTGAAATGTTGCTCAGTGCAGTAAAGTCACCATAGGTTTTGGTGACATTTTTGGCAACAAGGATATGATCCATTTAAACTATTTTTTCAAAGATATGTATTTGACCAAAGAAGACTACTACGCTCATAAAAACAAAACCCACCCTTAAAAATCAAGGATGGGAAAAAAATTGCTATGAAAAAGAAAATTAGATGCTGGTTGCCCAACATCAGTTCCAAATATACGTTTTTTATTTAAACAGAAAAGCATTAATTGTTAGGAGAACATATCTTTAACTTTTTCAAAAAACGACTTATCTGACTTTTCTGGTTTTGGAACAAAGTTTTCATCATTCTGCATGCGTTCAAAGAATTCTTTTTGTTCCCTATTCAATTCTTTTGGTGTCCAAACGTTTACATGGACCAATAAATCTCCACTACCATAACCATTAATACTGGAGATACCTTTACCACGCAATCTCAATATCTTTCCGGATTGAATTCCCGGTTCAAGTTTTATCCTAACCTTTCCTCCTACGGCATCAATCTCTTTAGAACTACCCAAAACTGCTTCAGAAAAACTTATGTATAGGTCATAATGCAAATTATCACCTTCCCTTTTTAAGGTATCATGTTCCGCAGTCTCAATGGCTACTAACAAGTCTCCCGGAATTCCATCTCCTGGAGCTCCATTTCCTTTTCCGGAAACCTTCAACTGCATTCCTTCTTCTACACCAGGTGGAATTTTTATGGAAACTGTTTCCTCTTCCATCTTAAGTCCTTGTGCATCTGCCCCACTAGGTCTTTTATCAATGGTTTGTCCAGCTCCACCACAAGTACTACAGGTAGTTGCTGTCTGCATTCTACCTAAAATTGTATTGGTGATTTTAGTAACTTGACCACTGCCGTTACAAGTAGGGCATGTTTTGTAGGTTACCCCTTCTGCTTGGACCTTTCTTCTGACCTTTACTTTTTTCTCTACGCCATTGGCAACTTCCTCTAGTGTCAACTTAACCCTAATGCGGAGGTTACTTCCTTTTACCCTACGTTGTCCGCCTCCAAAGCCTCCAAAACCACTAAATCCGCCACCACCAAAAGCACTACCGAAAATATCTCCAAACTGACTGAAGATATCATCCATATTCATACCTCCACCACCAAATCCAGCACCACCTTCAAAGGCGGCATGGCCAAATTGGTCATATTTAGCACGTTTATCAGGGTCGCTCAGCACTTCATAAGCTTCGGCTGCTTTTTTGAACATTTCTTCAGCTTTGGAATCGCCCGGATTTTTATCCGGATGAAATTCAATAGCCTTTTTTCTATAAGCTTTTTTTATTTCGGCAGCCGTAGCTCCTTTGGAAACGCCCAATATTTCGTAAAAGTCATCCTTCATATACTCTTAATTTCCAACGACTACTTTTGGGTGTCGTATGATGCGTTCTCCAAGTTTGAATCCTTTTTCGACCACATCTATTATTTTACCTTTCATCTTTTTGTTTGGAGCAGGGATTTGAGTTATGGCATCATGTACTTCAGCATCAAAAACATCCCCTTCGCCTACTTCAACTTCTTCCAGCCCCTTGCCTTTCAAAGTTTCTTTAAATTTATTACTGATGAGCTCCACCCCTTTGAACATTTCTTTATCCTCAGATTTTGAAATCTCTTTAAGGGCCCTGTCAAAATCATCTAAAACTGGTAGCAATGAAACAATCACTTCTTGCCCAGCAGTTTTAAAAAGCTCCATGCGTTCTTTTGAAGTCCTTCTTTTAAAATTTTCAAATTCAGCAAAAAGTCTGAGGAATTTATCTTTCTCCTTTGCCAAATCTTCACGTAGCTGATCTTCTATGGAAATCTCTTCTTTCTCTTCAACTTCATTTTCCATAGCTATATTTTCATCGCTCAGTTCAGGATTGTTAGCGGTTTGGGAATCGTTTGGTTTTCCCTCCATCTCCTCAACCTTACTTTTCTTGCTCATATACTATTATTTTATTTCCTTTTTTGAAGTGGCAAAAGTACTGCCAATTGTCTAAAAATGTCAAAATGTCACAACAAATCACAAAAAAAATCCGCCTGTGGCGGACATGTGTATTCATAAGGGTATTATTGAGCAATGTCACACAAATTCTTTGTTCATTGATGCCATCTGTGATTCACTATCTTCTTTCCTTGATAGATAAAGGTTTTCCAAGGCAGTACCTATGTTTGTATGTTGAAAAATAAACCCTTTTTTCTCAATACGTTTGCTGCTAACCCGCTGACTGGCATAAAGGATATACGACATTTCACCCAAGATAACCTGCATTGCAAGCCTTGGCACATTGGGCAGAATTAGGGGTTTATCAAGTATTCTAGCCAATTCCTTTGTCATCTTCGCATTGGTCACGGGATTCGGAGCCACTGCATTAAACGTCCCTTTTAGATTATTTTCAATCACAAAAACAAAAATCTGTGCCAAATCTTCAATATGAATCCATGATTGCCACTGATTTCCAGTTCCAAAAGCAGCTCCAACAAAGTTTTGAACAGGCCTTGCCATTTTAGGCAATGCCCCTCCCAAGATTGACAGCACAATGCCTATTCTTATTTTGGAAACATTAAAATCAAAACTATTGAATGTATCCACTTCACGTTCCCATTTTTCTACAGTCTCACCTAAAAAGCTATCATCAATATCCGTTTCATTTTCATTATAAAAATTAATGAGAGAATTTGGGTAAATTCCAATTGCAGAAGCTGAAACAAAAGATTTGATTTGGGCAGAATCAATTTCCCCTAGTGCCTTGTGTAATGTTCGAAGACTATTTATTCTGCTGGAAAGCACTTTTTTCTTGTATGCTGGCGACCATCTTTTAGCAATACCCGCTCCAGCAAGATTTATTATGGCAGAGACCCCTTCTAAACAGGCTAAATCTATTTCGTCTTTAGACGGATTCCAATAAAAACCGCTAAAGTCCTGAGATGAAACTATTTTTTCTCTTCGTGTGGTCAAATAATTAACAGAAATACCTTTCTCCTGCAAAACCTTTACAATGGCTTTGCCTACTAATCCCGTGGCACCTGTAATCAAAACCTTCATACAATCATTTTGAGGCAAATTTAATGGTTTAAACTGCTGTTTATGAGGCATTAATTTAGGTTTAACACAATTGTTTAAACTTTAAACAAATTTATGATAATATTGAACCATCAATTAACAGAGCCTTGGCAAAAAGCTAGATCTTAGTTGCCCTTAGCATTTCCCGTTTACCGGGAGGACCTGGCAATCGTTCAACTTTAAAACCTACGGCCTGCAAAGCCCTTCTTACACTCCCCTTAGCAGCATAGGTTACCAAAACCCCTTCCTGTTTCATCGCCTGATACATTTTTAAAAATACCTCTTCTGTCCATAATTCTGGTTGTACCCTAGCGCCAAAGGCATCAAAATAAACCAGGTTGAACAAATTAATGTCGTTTATCGAATTAAAATCCTTCAACTGCTTTTTGAGTTGAAACCCATCTGTAACGGAAACTTGACTTTCCCATTCAGATTTGTGCATTTTTTCAAAAGATCCCTGATGCTCTCTTGAATTCAACTGCGTGCAATAATCCAATTCCTTAACCTCAGCAAAGGAAACTGGAAATGCTTCAACCCCAACGTAATTAACTTGCAAATTCAATTTTTCTACTTCTAAAAGTGTAATCAACGCATTAAGTCCCGTACCAAAACCAATTTCCAGAATGCTAATCCTTGTGCTCTTGAACAATCTAAGTCCATGCTCAATAAAGACATGATACGCCTCTTGAATTGCTCCATGTTTGGAATGATACTGCTCATCCCAATCCTCTATTTGGATTGTTTTTGAACCATCACCCGTTACTATTATTCTTCTTTTCAAAATATTATAGCCTTTTACCCCATACTATCATTACAATTTCTTGTTATCCTTTGAACAAGATGCATCAAAAATGTTAAAACAATTAGGGATTGGGAAAAACTTAATTTTTTAGTTTAAAACTGTTTAATTTTAATCTAAAAGTAAGCAATGCTATTGCTTATTGTTTAATTTTATCGGTTCAAATTCTTTTAGCATGGGAACAATGACAAACACCTTGACGGTAGAAAAGGCAAAGACCTCCAAAATTAAAGATGTAGATTTTGATAATCTTTCTTTTGGAAGTATTTATACTGATCACATGCTCGTATGTGATTATAAAGATGGCGAATGGAAAACTCCCAAGGTTGTTCCTTACCAACCTTTAACCCTGGATCCTTCCGCAAAAATCTTTCATTACGGACAATCCATTTTTGAAGGAATGAAAGCCTACAAAGATGATGAAGGTAGTGTTTGGCTATTTAGACCGTTAGAAAATTTTAAACGTTTGAACAAATCTGCCAAGCGTATAGCTATACCAGAACTTCCTGAAGAATATTTTATGGAAGGGCTCACCACGCTTTTGCAAGTTGAGAAAGATTGGATTCCACAAAACCCAGGAAGCTCTTTATATATTCGCCCGTTTATTTTAGCCTCGGGAACAGGTTTCCATGCCTCACCCGCAGATGAGTACAAGTTCATTATTGCCTGTGCTCCATCTGGCGCATATTTTTCAGGCAAAGTAAAAGTGTTAATAGAGGAGAACTATTCTAGGGCTGCCAACGGTGGTGTAGGATATGCCAAGGCTGGGGGGAATTATGCTGGACAATTTTATCCAACCCAATTGGCCATTGAAAAAGGGTACAATCAGGTTATTTGGACAGATGACAATGAGCATGAGTACATAGAAGAAGCTGGTGCCATGAATATTTTTATTCGGATAAATGACACCTTAATAACTGGACCTACCAGTGATCGTATACTTGACGGTATTACTCGTAAAAGTATTTTGGATATAGCAAAAGATGAAGGTATTGTTACTGAAGTCCGTAAAATATCCGTTACTGAAGTTGTAGAAGCGGCTAAAGCAGGAACATTAAAAGAAATGTTTGGTGCTGGCACCGCTGCCGTGGTATCGCCAATAGCTTCTTTTGGCTATAAGGACACTGACTTTGATTTGCCAGAATTGACAGACAGCTACGCATCTAGACTTAAAAAACGAATTACCGATATTCAATATAATAGAGCTGAAGATAAATTTGGCTGGAGATTTAAAGTACAGTAAACAAAAAAGCGCCTTTACGGCGCTTTTTTATTTGTCTAAAACTCCTTGAATATTTGGTTTAAAATAGTTAGGCCCTTTAAGTACTTTCCCATCTTCTCTATAAATAGGATTACCGTCTGATCCCAACTTACTCATATTGCTTCGTTGGATTTCTTCAAAGACCTCTTCAATTTTGTATTGCATTCCATGCTCCAAAATGGTTCCACAAAGTATATACAGCATATCACCCAAGGCGTCGGCGACCTCAACCAAGTCACCGTCATTGGCAGCTTCTAAATATTCCTTATTCTCTTCATCCATAAGATTGAACCGCAATTGATTCTTTGCTTCTCCCAAATTGGCTTTTGGTTCTTTTAAAACACCTAGACCAAAAGAATTGTGGAATAACTCCACCGCCTTTATTTTACTTTCCATTACACTTGAATTGATTTAGCTTTGCATAAAAATAAAAAATATGTTCAGCACAGGACAATTAATTTTTGCAGCACTTTTCGTTGTAGTTTTTATAGTAATCATAGCCCTATCATACCGCAAGGACAAAAACATGCACAAAAAAAATTACAAAGGAGTAAAGTGGGTTTTAATTTCTTTTATCACATTCGTAATTATTTTGTTCTTGATTAAATACTTTCTTAAAAATTAACAAGAACATTGACTTCACCACAAAAAATAAAAGTTTTACAACTTTAATCAGAGTGCAACTCGTATACTATAGGAAAAGACGTACTTTTGTTTAACATTAGTTTAGCATATTCAAATGACAACATTTTTCACACTTCTATTCATTTTGCTTGCGGTTAATGCAATTCTATTAATTTTCAGTGTTAATGGAACCAAGGAAAGGTCTAGAAAACCAATTCAAAAAATCTCGGAGACTTCAATTACAAAAATTTTCCCCAACGAACCCTCCGAAACCGAATACAAAAAAGCTGTATAGTTTGTACCTTTAGGGTATGAAGCAGGCTTTTCTCGTTTTTTTAGGCGGTGGATTAGGTAGCGTTCTTCGCTATGTTATCTCAAAACCTCTAAATATTTTACTTCAAAATTTTTTCTTAGGTACCTTTTTAGTCAACATTGCTGGTTGTCTGCTTATTGGCATTATTCTGGGCCTATCTTCACGAAATAATTTACTTTCAATTAACAGTACCCTTTTCCTAGCAACTGGTTTTTGTGGAGGATTCACAACTTTTTCCGCATTTGCGTTTGAAAAGCACAGTCTATTAAAAAATAGTGAGCTTTTTCATTTTTCCGTTTACACCATTGCCAGTATTGTAGTAGGCGTTCTAGCTGTTGCTTTAGGCATATGGCTCTCAAAACTAGGAGAGTAGTTACAAAATCAATTTTTCTTATTTCTTTTTGTTATTTATTAAACATTTTTCATTTAAATCGATGATTTTCACTTTAAATCGTTGATATGTAATGGTCATGTTAAGAAAAAATCATTAAATATTTAATAAAAGTATATTTAAAATCACATACCCCTAAAAAAATAGGGGTATTTCTTTTTTAAACATAAAAATAAAGATGATAGCCTCCATTTATAGATGGTCTTTATTGAATTAACATATATTTGGCGCATCAATTAACTACTTAATTATGAAAAAAGTCGAGGCAATTATTAGAAAATCCAAATTTGATGAGGTGAAAAAAGCGCTTCATGAAATTGAGGTAAACTTCTTCAGTTACTGGGATGTAACCGGAGTTGGTAATGAAAAACAAGGGCATGTATATCGTGGTATTTCATATAGCACTTCAGATATACAAAGAAGGTACTTGGTCATTGTAGTATCAGATGACTTCTTGGAACGCACAGTAGAAACTTTATTGAATTCCGCTTCCACAGGAAACGTAGGAGATGGAAAAATCTTTGTTTCTGATGTTATAGAAGCCTACAGGGTAAGAACCAAGGAAAGCGGAAGTGCCGGAATAAACTAACAACTAAACTAACTATCAATATTTAAAGATTATGGACGCAGGATTGTTTACAGCAAATAACATATGGATGATGGTTTGTACCGCCCTAGTGTTTTTTATGCACTTAGGATTCTCTTTCTTAGAGATTGGTCTTACCAGACAAAAGAATACCGTAAATATTTTATTTAAGAATGTATTTATAATATGTGTTGGATTATTACTCTATTATATTGGAGGCTTTAATCTAATGTACCCAGGTTTTGAAGATGGAGACTTAGGTTTCTTCAAGTTTGCAGGATTTGGAATTGCAGCCCCTGAGGGCGGAATGACCCCAGATTATGCAAGTGGAGGCTATACTTGGTGGACAGATTTCTTATTCCAAGGAATGTTCGCAGCGACAGCAGCAACTATTGTTTCTGGTGCGGTAGCAGAACGGATTAAACTTGGAGCTTTTATGATTTTCACCTTAATATATGTAGGCCTTGTTTACCCAATAGTAGGTTCATGGCAATGGGGAAGCGGATTCCTTTCTTCACTTTCTTATGGTGAAGCTGAAGGTTTCTATGACTTTGCAGGCTCTACATTGGTTCACTCTGTAGGTGGATGGGGCGCTTTGATTGCTATCTATCTTTTAGGTGCAAGAATTGGAAAATTTGGCGAAGACGGTAAAGCCAAGGCCATACCGGGTCATAATTTACCTTTTGCAGCAGCAGGGGTGCTAATACTTTGGCTAGGGTGGTTTGGTTTTAACGGTGGTTCTGTACTTTCAGGAGACCCAGCGGGCACCTCACTCGTTTTAGTAACTACTTGTTTAGCTGCCGCGGCAGGTGGAGTGTCAGCATTCTTAACCTCATGGATCAAATACAAAAACTTTGACCTAACCATGTTCTTGAATGGTATTCTTGGAGGATTGGTAGGTATTACCGCTGGTGCAGACCAAATGTCACCAAATGAAGCAGTAATTATTGGACTTCTAGCTGGGGTTATCATTGTATTTGGTGTCGCCCTTATTGATAAACTTAAGCTTGATGATCCCGTAGGTGCCGTAGCAGTACATTTAATCTGTGGTATCTGGGGTACACTAGCTGTTGGTATATTTGGAGGACTTGCAGGTATGGACCAATTTTTAGTGCAATTGGCAGGTGTAGGTGCAGCAGCAACGTTCTGCTCCCTCAGTGCATTTATCATCCTCTTCACCATTAAGAAAGTTTCAGGTCTAAGGGTTTCCGAAGAAGAAGAATTGGAAGGTTTAGACATCCATGAACATGGAATGGATGCTTACGCTGATTTTAGAATGAATCAACACTAATACAAAAAAGGAAACGGAGCGTTTGGCAGAACGCTCCGTTATATAACCTTTTCAAATTACAAAACTCTACAATTAAAATTAAATGTTTCTCTAATAGAGAACACCTAAAATAATTAAGATATGAAAACGATTATAAACACAAAATACGTAAAAAATTTAGCTTTTGCAGCTTTGGCCTTAGTATCTCTAACTGCTTTTGGGCAAGAGGAAGAAGAAGCAAAACCAAAGTTTGAATTTAGCGGAACTGTTGATGCATATTACAGAACCAACCTTACCGCTCCCAATGGCGAAGACGCTATAGCACCTGGGTCTTCATTTGCAAATTTGGATGGATTTTCTCTAGGTATGGCCAATGTGATTGCAGCTTATGAAGGTGAAAAAGTTGGATTTGTAGCTGATTTGGTTTTTGGACCAAGAGGATCAGACGCCACATTTAACTCACCACAATACTTGAACTCTGCTGGTGGAGGAACCGGTGAGATTCTTAACCAATTATATGTATACTGGAATGTAAGTGATGCAGTAACGTTGACTTTTGGAAATTTCAATACTTTTTTGGGGTATGAGGTAATTTCTCCTGCAGCTAATTTCAACTATAGTACTTCTTATTTATTTTCATACGGCCCTTTTAGCCATACAGGTTTAAAAGCCGACTTTGATTTAGGTAATGAGTGGTCCGCTATGCTTGCCGTTATGAACCCAACAGATTTAACGGAACTTAATGGTACCGGAGATTATGCAGTTGGCGCTCAATTGGGATATTCTGGCCAGTTCTTGAATTTCTTATACAGCCAAGGTGGGTTTGAGATTGATTATACTGGTGGATTTGATGTAAGCGAAGATTTTTTCTTGGGAATAAATGCCGCTCACTTTAGTCAAGAAGATGATGGCGGTAGTTTTACAGGAGTAGCCCTTTATCCTCAATATGCAACTTCTGAAAACTTTACTATTGGTCTTCGTGGGGAGTACTTTATGGAAAGTGATTCTTTTGGTGCTATTGGCAGCGTATTTGATGCAGATGGTGATGCAAGCGTATTGGCATTGACCCTAACTGGCAGTGCTACTATTGGCGATTTGATTTTAAAGCCTGAAATCAGATTGGACAGTTCATCTGAAGATTCTTTTATAGATAATGATTTGGCTCCAACTGCAAGTTTAGCTTCAGTTCTTTTTGCCGCTATCTATTCTTTCTAGACCCAAAAAATATTTTAATGCTAATAGAAAGCCTTACTCCTTAGGGATTAAGGCTTTTTTAATCCCTATTAAAGGCTTTCACTCCTGCTCTCATATTAGTTCTCAAATAATTTTGCCTTGGCACTAGAGGGCAGGAGTACTTTTTATTATAAACACAATAAGGGTTGTATGCCCTATTGAAATCAATTAAAATAGTGTCTCCTTCTGGGATGGTTAAATCAATATAACGTCCTCCTCCATAAGTTTCCGTTCCATTAGTTTCATCTAAAAAAGGTAGAAAAAGATAGTCTTTATACTCCTCCGTATCCATCAAATCCAAGGTTTGATATATCTCTAACTTATGTTTAATTCCATTAAGCTGAAAATGAGCAATTCCATATACCACTTCTTCAGTTTTCTCGTCTGTAGTGGTGGCAAGTAAAAATGGAATGGCGTCGGGAGTTCGCTCAAATTTAGCCCTCACGATATAATTTGTGTCAGGCTCAAAAAAATCCAAGCCTTCAAAATCCTTTCTATATCTATCAGGGAGAGGAGATGTTTCAGGATTTTTGAAAGTGGCATTTAAATTTTTCTGAAAATTGATTACTTCTTTTATTGCTGATGATTTAACCTGAATCCCAGTTGTTGAAGAATGGTATTTTTTATCTGGCCCACATGCCAATATCAAGAATACAAGAGTCCATATTGAATATTTCATCTACTCAAATAATTTCTAGTAAAAGTAACGGAAATCATTCTTAATAGTACCTTCGCAACAGCTCTCGCATTTAAATTATTTACAAAATGATAAAAAACATATTTCTTTTAGCATTCTTGATGTTTTCAATTTCTTGCATGGATAAAAAACAGACTGGAGATATTCTTAACACTACCCAAAGAGAATTTCCAGAATTAGCGGCTAACAGATACAATGTAGCATTCCTAATTATGGATGGAGTGTACAATACGGAGTTCACTGCTCCATATGATATTTTTCAGCATACTCAATATAGAGAAGGCATTAAAGCCATGAATACTTTTACCGTCGCAAATACTTTGAAACCCATAACCTCTTTTGAAGGAGTGCGTATCCTGCCGGATTTTGATTATACACAAGATTCTATACCCAATATCGACATCCTTGTAGTCCCCAGTGCCGAACACCATTTGGATACAGACTTAAAGGATACTACTATGCTTAATTTTGTGAAAAAAGTGAGTGAAAATGCCCTTTTTGTTACCTCACATTGCGATGGCGCATTTGTTTTAGCCAAAGCCGGGATTTTAGACCAGGTGGTTTCTACAACTTTTCCAAGCGATATTGAAAAATACAAAGCTATGTTTCCTCAATTAAAAGTTAAGGATAGTGTTCTTTTTGTGCACGATGGAAAATTTATTACCTCCGCTGGTGGCGCCAAAAGTTTTGAAGCGGCCCTATACCTATGCGAACATCTTTATGGGAAGGAAATTGCCGAATCCATTGCAGGAGGATTGGTAATTGATTGGGACCTAAATAGTTTTCCAAGACTTATTCCTCAATAATCTCGTAACGAGCATCTTTTAGATACTGTTCGACCAACTTATTGAATTTTGGTGTTATCCGAAGTAAGGCTGTGCCTTCTAAGCTATATAACCTATCAGCATCTTTAAATCCATTTTTTAAAGCTTCCTCTAAATAAAATAATGCCGTTCCAAAATCTTCATTTTTTGCACTTAGGGTTATTGTCTCCAAATAAAATTCAAAATTCTGAGGTTCTAAAATAGTCTTTAGCATGTATAAGAGTGCTAACGCATCTTCATCTATTAAAGCTTCGGACCTTACAATATCAATATTATCTTCGGTCAAAGCATTAATATAGCCAAGTAAACGAACTCCCATTTCTTTTTCATAGCTATTGCTCCCTGAAATAAACTTATCTATCTCACTTTTTTGATAACTCCACCAACCTAAATTGTTGAAATTATGTGTGATAACATCCTCCTCCATATAATATTGGTAATCTTCTTTTAACAGGGATTCTTTAAAAAAGGCTGCATTTTCTGTTCTTCGCATCGTTTTAAAACGCTGATCCCTTCTAATGCTTTTTTGAATTTGTCTTAGGGAATCCAGATTTTTATGTGCGCCATAAATAGACATCATTTCGCTCAAATACTGCTCAGCCAAAAGCAGTTTCTGAGAATTTTTCAATTTGTTCGCTTTAAGAACATCCTCATTGAATGCTTTATCAATATATGCTGAATCTTTTGCTACGAATCCTTTTGCCATTGCACTCAATGTAAACAATTGCATCGACCTCTTAAGGTAACTAATATCCGGCCATTCCTTTTGTTCTTCATATAACAGCACCTGGTTTGGAAATCTAAATCTGTCCAAAACCTTTTTGGTAGCAAGCATTTCAGTGAAATTGTAATCACTCTTGTTTGTAATGCCAATAAAATGAAATGCGCGTTTAATGTTTAACAAATCAGTATTTGCAATAGAAGAACCTATGGAAATAACGCCTTTTACATTTTTTATAAAAATTGGAACCAGATTAGCGAAGCGAGCACTTGAGGCAGCCCCAGCAGAATACACACGTCCTCTATGAATAGGAAGAATGCTCATCACCTTGTTAAGCACCTTTCCCGCTTTAACCATACTATTGGATAGCGAAACACTATCCAAAATTCTAGGCGCAACAAGCACATAACCTTCTTGCTCTGCAGCTTGAACAAACATTGAAAGTGCTTGCTTTTCTTTTCCTTCTAAATCAAATATCAACAATAGTGGCCACTTTTTTTCTGTAGTAAAGTCTGTTGGCAAATAAAGAGAGAAAGTATCTGGAACAGAATCATTGACGGGCAGGGCGTCCAAGATTGTTCCCTTTTTCAACACCATTTGCTGCGAAAACCCATGCTGCAACAGGAATATGGCAAGAAAAAGTAAAACATATTTTTTTTTCATAACTCTTTAACAACAAAAATCCGGCCAAAAAAGTATAAGACCACTTAAAAATAATCGAAAATTATTGGAAAACCTTACTGGCTTTTATAGGCCCATTTGCCACAATGTTAGATAAAACTATGTGCGTCCTGCATTCTCCATAGACAATAAGTTCATCTATAAACTTTTCCAAGTGAAACTGATCTTTTAAAACCACTTCCATAATTATATTCTCATTACCGGTTATACGATAACAATTAACCACTTCTTGAAATGATTTTACTTTGCTTAGAAAAGGTTTCAGTTTACCCATGAAGGCCCGCAACATAATGATTGCTTTTAATTGATGCCCGGCCATTGCATAGGAAACAGATGTTCCATACCCCTCGATGACACCAAGGTCTTCCATCTTTTTGACCCGTTCTGCAACCGCCGGTGGAGTTAACCCGACTTTACGACCAATATTCGCAAAAGATTCCCTTGCATTTTGTTGCAAACAATTAAGGATTTCCCAGTTTAATTCATCTATCTTCATATCTAAAGTAAAAAACAATAATAATTTTATAATCAAAAGCAAAATATCATTTATGCTTTAAAAAGTAAAGTTACATTATCTTTTTCATATGTAATTTTATATCTACAAATTGCTATAAAAAAAATGGAGAGAAGTTCTTTAAATTCTCTAGGAGTATATCGTAAATCACTAGCCTTGCGTGATTTGAGCGAAGCCGTTGCTTCCTATTTTTCTTATAATAGAGATATACTGTCTTTGCGAAAGTATGATAGTTTTCGTGATGACATCACCCAATCCCTTATGACAGATGCAGTCCTCATTACCAAAGAGGTGGAACAAGCTGCATTAAGCAATTCATATTCTGTTAGAATGAAGAGTTTAACCTTCATTAACATCATGACCCGCAATATTTTGGCTTATTGTAATGGGCTTGAAAGAGACGGCGTTAAAGAGAAGGAGTACTTAAACCTTCTAAGAAAGGAAATTAAAGTTTTTAGGAGTTCCTTTAAAAAATGGAGAAAGTCTTTCCAAAATGGAAACGACTAACTTAAAGTCACTTTTTACTTCTTAAAGATTTACATATTACGCCTGTATTGCCCCCCAACTTGAAACAATGCTTTTGTAATCTGTCCCAAGGAACTGCATTTCGTCACTTCCATTAGTTTTTCAAATAGATTTTCATTCTTTATTGCGGTCTGTTGGAGTTGTTTCAACTGTTTTTCCGTTTCCTCGTGGTTCCGAATTTGTAAACTCTGCAGTGTTTCTATTTGATTCTTCTTCTCATCCTCCGTTGCCCTAATGACCTCCGCAGGGAGTATTGTAGGTGAGCCTTTGGAACTTAAAAATGTATTTACCCCTATGATGGGATATGCCCCTGAATGTTTTAAAGTTTCATAGTGCAGACTTTCTTCTTGAATTTTTGAACGCTGGTACATCGTCTCCATTGCTCCCAAAACCCCGCCCCGTTCTGTGATTCTGTCAAACTCCAATAAAACCGCTTCTTCCACCAAATCTGTTAACTCTTCAATAATGAATGAGCCCTGCAGGGGATTTTCATTTTTGGCCAAACCCAATTCCTTGTTAATAATCAATTGGATCGCCATGGCCCTTCTCACAGATTCTTCTGTAGGTGTTGTAATTGCTTCATCATAGGCATTGGTATGAAGAGAATTACAATTGTCATAAATAGCATAAAGCGCTTGTAACGTAGTCCTTATATCATTAAAATCAATTTCTTGGGCATGTAAACTTCTGCCAGAAGTTTGAATGTGATACTTCAACATTTGAGCTCTAGAATCTGCTCCATATTTTTCTTTCATCGCCTTAGCCCAAATCTTTCTCGCCACCCTTCCTATTACCGCGTATTCTGGATCTACTCCATTAGAAAAAAAGAATGATAGGTTTGGACCAAACTTATTAATATCCATTCCTCTACTTAAATAGTATTCTACATAAGTAAATCCGTTGGATAAAGTAAACGCCAATTGGGTAATGGGGTTTGCCCCTGCTTCTGCTATATGGTATCCAGATATTGAAACGGAATAGAAATTACGAACCTGATGTTGTATAAAATATTCTTGTACATCACCCATTAATCTAAGTGCAAATTCTGTAGAAAATATGCATGTATTCTGCGCTTGATCTTCTTTTAAAATATCAGCCTGCACTGTTCCTCGTACTTGGTTTAACGTGTTCTTTCTAATTTCATCATAAACTCGTTTAGGCAAAACCTGATCTCCCGTTACACCCAAAAGCATTAAGCCTAAACCATCATTTCCCTTAGGAAGTCTTCCTAAATAAGAGGGTCTTTGGGTCTTCTTCTGCTTGAAAATTGTTTCGATTTTTTGCTCAATCTCTTTTTCCAGGCCTTTTTCCTTGATATACTTTTCACAATTTTGATCAATGGCAGCATTCATGAAAAATGCCAATAACATTGGCGCCGGACCATTAATCGTCATACTTACAGAGGTCATCGGGTTACTTAAATCAAACCCTGAATACAGTTTTTTAGCATCGTCCAAACAACAGATTGAGACTCCCGCATTTCCAATTTTACCATAGATATCCGGTCTATGGTCAGGGTCATTGCCATAAAGGGTCACGGAATCAAAAGCGGTGGAAAGCCTTTTAGCCGGCATATCCAAACTTACATAATGAAAACGTCTGTTAGTGCGCTCTGGACCACCTTCACCTGCAAACATTCTTGTTGGATCTTCCCCTTCTCTTTTAAAAGGGTACAATCCAGAAGTATAGGGAAACTCTCCCGGTACATTTTCCTGTAGACCCCATCTAAGTATATCTCCCCAAGCTTGGTACTTTGGTAATGCTACTTTGGGAATTTTGCTATGGGAGAGTGATTCTGTATGCGTTTCAATATTGACTTCTTTACCTCTTACCTTAAAGGAATAAATTTCTGATTTATATGTGTTTATTTTATCCTGCCATTTTAAAATAGATTCCCAGTTATGGGGATCAAGATTTAGTTTCACCTTATCAAATTGTGCCAATAACAATTTCACAAATGGAAGCTCATCGTTCTGAACCTGTTTTAGAATTACATCATTATCAAGTCCTGATTTTATTAAATGAGATTTCTCACTCCCGTCTAAAATAACAGATAAAATGGTCTGATGAATCCCGAATAATTTTTGGGCCACGATAACTTGCTCATCAACTTTTTTATCATAAGCCCTGTTACTTTCCGCTATTTCAGATAAATATCTTGTTCTTGCAGGAGGAATAACAAATATCTTTTCGGCCATTTCATTAGTGACTTCAAAATTTGAAACCAACTTTGAGCCTGCTTTTGAAACCAATGTATCCATCACAACCTTATAGAGCTTGTTCATTCCGGGGTCATTGAACTGGGACGCAATTGTTCCAAAAATTGGCAGGTCAGCCTGGTTAACATCCCACAATCCTTGGTTGCGCATGTATTGCTTTTTCACATCACGCAAAGCATCCAAAGCTCCTCTTTTATCAAACTTGTTTATGGCAACAACATCTGCAAAATCCAGCATGTCTATTTTTTCAAGCTGTGTGGCAGCTCCAAATTCAGGGGTCATTACATATAGCGAAACATCACTATGTTCTATGATTTCAGTATCAGACTGGCCAATACCAGAAGTTTCAAGAATAATCAAATCAAAACTAGCGGCCTTAAGCACTTGGACTGCTTCTGCTACATGTTTGGAAAGTGCCAGATTGGATTGTCTTGTAGCTAAGGAACGCATGTAAACTCTCTCATTGTTAATGGCATTCATCCTGATTCTATCACCTAACAATGCTCCGCCGGTTTTTCTCTTGGAAGGATCAATAGAAATTATTCCGATATGTTTCTCTGGAAAATCACTCAAAAACCTCCTGACCAACTCGTCTACCAAGCTAGACTTTCCTGCTCCCCCCGTTCCTGTTATACCAAGGACGGGAACTTTTTTAGTTCTATTGTTTATTTCATTTTGGTATTCTTCAAATACCTCATGCTTATTTTCTGCTAAAGAAATAAGTCTAGCAATTGTATTTACCTGTTTCTCCAAAAGTAATTCGGGCAGTTTCTTTTCCTTCGGTAATACTAAGTTGGGAACCTCTGTATCGCAACGTTCTACCAAATCGTTGATCATTCCCTGAAGACCCATTTCCCTACCATCATCAGGAGAATAAATTCTTTCTATTCCATAATCGACCAATTCCTTGATCTCTTTTGGAAGGATTACCCCTCCTCCTCCTCCAAAAATCTTAATATGTTCTGCACCCTTTTCTTTGAGCAAATCGAACATATACCTAAAGTATTCATTATGGCCTCCTTGATAAGAAGTCATTGCTATAGCATTGGCATCTTCTTGGATAGCACAATCCACAACCTCTTCTGCACTTCTATCATGACCCAAATGAATTACTTCAACCCCAGTAGATTGTATAATACGCCTCATAATATTGATAGCAGCATCGTGACCATCAAACAAAGAAGCAGCGGTAACAATTCTAATTTTATTTTTAGGTTTATAGGGCTTTGATTGTTCCATTGATAAAAAAGGGTCTGTTTTAGGCCTGCAATTTACGGAAAATGCAACTTCTAATTGATTTTGATTAGAATTTTATAAAAATTGAGGAGCCTTCAAGTTGCTTTTTTTGAATGTCATAATTTTATCTGGTTAAAATATTTCTAATGAAGCTGACCATACTCATCCATTGTCCTGATCAATCTGGAATTATAAGTTCCGTCACCCATTTTATTCACGAGCACAAGGGCAATATTATTTACTTGGATCAGCATGTTGACAAGGAGGCCGGAGTATTTTTTATGAGATTGGAAAGCGAATTTGAAAAGGCCATTGATGTTTCATTTTTTAAAGAAGTATTTGAACAGAAGTTGGCGGAAAAATATAAAATGAAATGGGGTATGCACTTAGATGGGGAAAAACCGAAAATGGCCATTTTTGTATCCAAATACAATCATTGTATTTATGATTTGTTAAGCAGATATCATTCTGGAGAATTATTGGTAGACATTCCATTTATAATAAGCAATCACCAAGACTTAGAATATATAGCAGATCAGTTTAAAATTCCGTATTATCATATACCTGTTACTAAAGACACCAAAACGTCTGCAGAGGAAAAGCAATTGGAACTATTAAAGAAATATCGGGTTGATTTTATTGTTTTGGCCAGGTATATGCAGATTCTGTCTCCAAAAGTGATCGATGTTTATCCCCAAAAAATAATAAATATCCACCATTCCTTTTTACCCGCTTTTGCCGGAGCAAAACCCTATCACGCTGCTTTTGAACGAGGAGTAAAGATTATTGGAGCTACGAGCCATTATGTAACAACAGAATTAGATGCCGGACCAATCATTGAGCAGGACGTAACCACCGTGTCACACTCACATTCCATAAAAGATTTTATAACAAAAGGAAGGGATTTGGAAAAAATTGTGCTTTCGCGTGCAGTTCAACTTCATGTTGCAAGAAAAACTATTGTTTATAATAATAAAACGGTGATTTTTTCTTAAAAACACTCTGAGAAAATTCTGTTTCTTCCGCTTTAGCAGTAATTTCACTTTAACTATAAAAACATATATATGAAACGAATACTGCTATGCATATTGGTGTTTCAGCTTGTGGGTTGTGCTGAATTGCAACAAGTTGTAAATCAATTACCACAAGGAACAACTGGTATTGGAAATGCTGAAATTGCTCAAGGTCTCAGGGATGCACTTAACCTTGGGGTAGAAAAACAGGTAAATAAATTGACCCTAAAGGATGGTTTTTTTAGAAATGAATTGGTTAAAATTTTATTGCCAGAAGAGTTAAAGAAAGTTGATAAGACTCTAAGAGACGTAGGCTTGGGGAATTTGGCGGATGAAGGACTCAGAATTCTTAACAGAGCCGCAGAAGATGCCGTAAAGGAAGCCACTCCTATTTTTGTAGATGCTGTAAAAGGAATCACCTTTAACGATGCCAAGCAAATCTTACTTGGAAATGACAATGCCGCAACGTCCTACTTGGAACAATCTACCAAAGTAAAGTTATATGACAAGTTTAATCCTGTAATCAAAAATTCGTTTGCCAAAGTTGGTGCAGATCAAATTTGGAATAATATTATCACCAAGTATAACAAATTACCCTTAACAAATGATGTAAATCCAGATTTAACGGACTATACAACTCAAGAAGCTTTGAATGGAGTATATGCGATGATTGCTGTTGAAGAAAAGGAAATAAGAACTAAAATTGCATCAAGATCAACAGAATTGTTAAAAAAGGTCTTTGCTTTGCAAGATTAATTATAAATTTTTCTTAATTATGCAATAACGATGGAGTTTCATCGTTATTATCTCAAATAAAAAGAGAAAATTATAACAAAATCCTAAAGTTAAATTAACCTTGGCTACAAGGTTAATTTGGAATTTTGCAACAAATTATCTGAGTTAGCATTTTTTTGAGTTAGTTAGTTTAAACCGGTGTTCTCACCGGTTTTTTCGTTCTCTACAACTGACTATTAATCAGCGCCTTATTAACCACAATATCTAGAGTAAAAAAAAGTCTTAAAAGGTAAACTATTATCGGGAGTTACGTTTTTTAAGATTTATTTAACATTTCGAGTTTGTTAAATCAGTAATTTCAAAGTAAGCTAATTCACTAACTTAAAATGAGAAGACCGGGTTTCCTTGTTTTTCTATTTTTCCTAACATGTATGTCATGCATTGCAAAGACATACAATAATGGTGCCGAATTTGAAGATAAATTAGCTCCTCTTGTCCTCCAAGATTCTTTAGAATGGGCGGATTATTATTACAACATCCACCGATACAAAAAGGCCATTTCCATTTATGAAAAGAATTTGGAAAATCCGCATACTGAAAGAACTCATATCCTTAAGAAAATTGCATTAAGTGAAGCTGCCCTGGAAAATTCATCCAAGTCCGCTGCAACCTTAAATGACTATTTGCAATTGGACTTTAATCCAAATTTTCTTTTAAATGAAGGTTTTGATCCTATAAGAGAAAGTAAAGCGTTTAAAAATATATCCGATATTGTTATTCCCCGGGTTACTACATGGTCCTTGTTGTACCTATTTGTTGCAGTAATAGGGTTTTATGTTGTTCTATTAATTGTTTTAAATAGACAAATACATCCTACTTCTCGATTTTTAATTGCGATTTTTATTTTCATTCACTCATTCTTCATTTTACACTTATCCATAAATAGGGCGAATTATTTCTTTGAATACCCGCACACCTATTTAATGTCTACCTGGGCCTCTTTTTTATATGGTCCATTATTGTATTTCTATTTTAAGAATACTTCTCAGAAATATTTATTTAAAGCTAATGACATATTGCATCTAATACCCACAGTAATGCTGTTAGGGTATCTTACTTTTAACGTTTATGTTTTTTCTGGGGAAAGCAAAGTAACGCTTATGCTTTCTAGACTTCAGGAAGGATTAAATCCGCAGGATTCTGGTAAACTGGCGCTATTAGTGGTTTTAAAAATTATTTCTTTAACCGTTTACGGTTACTTTATTAGAAAAGTCTATCTCAAGAGCAAAAAGGAAAAGCTTTTAGGTACCAAAAATCAGATATGGCAAAAAAATATCTATCATATTCATATCTTTTATGTCTTAACCTATACTGCATACGGTATAGTTATCATCAATGGCTTCAAGAATGGAATTTTATTTGATGTCTCTGTTGCTGCCATGGCCTTAATGGTCATTTATGTAGGTTATTCTGCCAATATACAGCCAGATGTTTTTAGCGGAGCTTATGCTTACACAAATAGATTGTTTCCTAAATATGAAAAATCTGGATTGACACCTAGTCTCTCCTATGAGCTTAAGGAGAGCCTCTTGCATCTTTTTGCTGTTGACAAAATTTACAAGGAGAACAATATTAACCTGGATATGGTTGCGCAGAAGCTCAATACTACACGCCATAATGCATCGCAAATAATAAACGAGCATTTTGATGTCAGTTTTCATGAGTTTGTAAATATGTATCGCATCAAGGAAGCAAAGCAATTGCTTATAGATGACAGATCTCGAAGATTAAATATCATCAATGTGGCTTACGAGGTTGGCTACAACAACAAGGTTACGTTCAACAAAGCATTTAAAAAAGATACCCAACTTACTCCCAGTCAGTACCAAAGAAATGTAGTGAGCGCTTAACAATAAAAAGTGGTAAACATAAATCGGTAAGGTAAAGGTTTATAAGGCATTGCTTTAAAGCAAGTTGTTCCACTTATCTTAAATCTCAAAACAGCCCATTAGAATGCTTTACAACGATTCTTCGGTTTCTTTTTAGGGTAAATATTTGAATTAGTCATCAATACGCTATGGGCTGTTTTACTCTTTTTTGTACAATCCATCAAAGGCGGTATTAACTACCTCGTTCCCTTGAAGTATCTCCCAAAGCTGTCTTACGGTGCCATCATCATTTTTGGTCCATGTAATTCTATTTACATAGTTTTTACCATCTTCTTTGGTAAACTCATCTGACGATAGTATCATTTGATTGCCAATCCTATTTCCTTTAAGCTTTAGGTATGTCCCAGCATTATCCACCCAAAGTTGCTCCCATTGTTTGGTCGTTGTATTAAAAAAATTGAGGCTTGTTCCTGTAAAACCAGAACTTGCACTCGTCCAATTTTCTCGAATGACGCAATCCCCTTCCTCTTTGCTAATTTTACTCTTTCCTGCGGCTGTGCCATTATTTGAATCAATAACATCCCACTCTCCTATCCAAAAATCAAAAGCCGAATGTTCTGGGGAACAGCAAGTGCATGAATTATCATTTTGGGCATTCACAAAAAAGGAAGCAAAGAATATTAACGCTAGACATAACTTTTTCATGCGGTACTATTTTACGTTTTGCAAATAACTTATAACCCTCTCATTAAAAACAATAGGTTCTTCCACATTGACTACGTGTCCGCAATCTTCAATTACAAATAATGTAGACTCAACATGTGAATTAACTACTTTTCTAATCGTTGGCAGAAATAAATAATCTTCCCCACCCATGATATAGAATGTCGGAATCTTAACATCCACCGCTCTAAAGAAACGTAGTAAAGGGTTAATTTCAGAAGTCAATTTAAACCATCTAATAAATTCCTTTTGATATAATTTTTTGGCTTCCCTAACAAAGAGCGATCTAGATTCTCTATGATTCTTATTTGGCATAATTACAAACGCAAAAAATTTGTACAACCAGATATAGGGTACTATGGATTTAAAAACAACTCCCAACCGCATTAAAATTTGAGAACGAAGATTCAGCTTCATTATAGCCCCTCCCATTACCATGCTCCTAACTCTATCCGAATACTTTTCAGCCAAATTTCTAATCAGAATTGTACCTAAAGATATTCCAATAAAATGAGATGCTTTTACCTTCTCATAATCCAATACTTCAATAATATCTGCGGTAATAGAATCAAAAGTATATTTATCGTTAAATGCATCTTTAATATTAGGTTTAGAGTTGCCATGCCCCCTTAAATCCAATAGGAGTATATTAAAATGTTTTTTGAAATCTCTTATTTGTTTGTACCAAATGGTAGAACTATCTCCTGCCCCATGAACAAATGTGACCCATTCTTTTGATGTTTTGTGCTGATATTTTGTATAGTGAAGCAATGCCTTTTTTTATAAATGTACGTTAATTTTTTGCTTAGAAATGGTCAGGTTTTTACCCTAGATGGGCGAATTTAGTTAAATTTTAGATAAAGTACCTGATTTCTAGACGTATACACTCCTTCTCCATAGTCCATAGCCCTGTTTTCAACGTATCTTTGTTATAACAAATCTTATAGAATGAAAAATCAGTATTGTAGAGTTGGAGCAGTGACTCCAATCACCAGCGGAAATCAAGCCGTGTCAATTTTAGAGTTCAGGTATCAAAGTTTTATTGAAAAAGCTACTGATGCAACTTATATGGACACCAATTTAGGCGAATTTTTTAAGAGAAAAGCTCAAGGAATTAAAAGAATACTAGAGAATCTAGGCTAAACTATTCATTATAGTTTCCCTAATTCAATCTCCATTTCTTGCTGTATATTTCTTGCTTTGTTAGCTGCCACTTCAGCAAAATCTCCCCCTTGAGAAGCATATAATATACCTCTTGAAGAATTTACAAGTAGCCCTACATTTTTAGTTATACCATATTTACAGACCTCCTGTAAATTACCCCCTTGCGCCCCTACCCCAGGAACCAGTAAAAAGCTATCAGGAACAATCTGTCGTACCTCCTCTAAATGAGATGCCTTGGTCGCTCCCACTACATACATTAAATTTTCATGGTTCTTGTATGTCTTGGATGTTTCTAAAACTTCTTTGTACAACTCATGATTGCCCACATTTTTAGTCTGAAAATCAAAAGCCCCTTGATTAGAGGTCAAAGCCAACAAAATAGTATGTTTATCTTCAAATTCCAAGAATGGTTCTACAGAATCTCTGCCCATATATGGAGCTATGGTGATAGAATCAAAATTTAGCGTTTCAAAAAATGCCTTGGCATACCTGGTTGAAGTATTCCCAATATCTCCCCTTTTGGCGTCTGCAACAGTGAATACCTCAGGGTGTTTTTCATTCAAATATTCCATCGTTCTCTCCAAAGACTTCCACCCTTGTAGACCGTATGCCTCATAAAAAGCTATGTTGGGTTTATAGGCCACACAAAACTGGTGTGTCGCATCTATAATTGCTTTATTGAATGAAAAAATTGGATCTTCATCTTCAAGCAAGTGCTTGGGTATTTTGGCTAAATCAGTATCCAGGCCAACACATAGAAATGATTTTTTTTTGAAAATTTGGCCAACTAGTTCTTGAGTGGTCATAAATTAAAAAATCTCAGATGCTTCTTTCAGTTTCTCCGTATTTTCCACCAACATCAATTCGTCAATAATTTTCTGAACATCTCCATTAATTATATTCTGTAAATCATAAAGAGTTAATCCAATTCTATGGTCCGTAACCCTACCTTGAGAGTAGTTATAGGTTCTAATCTTTGCAGAACGGTCACCACTACTTACCTGCGAATTACGTTTAGCAGCATCTTCTTCTTGTTTTTTGGCCAATTCTAGATCATATAATCTTGAACGCAATACTTTAAAAGCTTTTTCCTTGTTCTTATGCTGAGATTTTTGATCTTGACATTGTGCCACAAGACCTGTTGGAATGTGAGTTAGACGAACGGCAGAATAGGTTGTATTAACGGATTGCCCACCTGGTCCAGAAGAACAGAAAAAGTCAATACGTACATCTTTAGGTTCTATTTGAACATCAAAATCTTCTGCTTCCGGAATTACCATTACTGTAGCGGCACTGGTATGAACCCTGCCCTGGGTTTCTGTCTGTGGCACACGTTGCACACGGTGCACTCCTGCCTCAAACTTGAGCGTACCATAAACATCCTCTCCAGATACCTCAAAATGAATTTCTTTATAACCCCCGCTTGTGCCTTCGTTTAAGTCAATAATATTGGTTCTCCAACCTTTAGATTCGCAATATTTTGAGTACATACGGTATAAATCCCCTGCAAAAATACTGGCTTCATCACCACCGGTTCCTGCCCTGATCTCCATAACAACATCCTTCTCATCTTCTGGGTCTTTCGGTATTAGCAAAAGCTTTATTTCTTCTTCCAGCTTTGGAAGCCCACTTTTGGCCTCATCCAATTGCATTTTGGCCATTTCCAACATTTCCGCATCACTTCCATCAGAAATTATCTCTTCCGCCTCACTAATGTTATTGGTAAGTTCAAGATACTGGTCGCGTTTATCAACAAGCATTTTAAGGTCTTTGTACTCCTTGTTAAGCTTTACATATCTTTTTTGGTCGGTAATGATATCTGGTTGGATAATAAGGTCAGAAACCTCATCAAAACGTTGTTTTACTATATTGAGCTTGTCTAGCATAAATCAATCCGCGTTAAGAATGCGAATTTACGATTTTTGATTGGATTGTATTTTTGAAATAAATCAGCTAATTCCCGATAAAAGTAGCTCCAAGCGTCAGTATATTAGCATCAAGCCCATCGCTTCTATCGTATTTGCTAAAACGTAAATCAATGGTTTTTAATCCGAAGGTCAAAATCTTGGAATTAGCAAAGATATCCTTGTACTGAATACCCAAACCATATTGATGCGCATCATATTTGGACAAATCATAATCTGAAGTATAAAACTCAAACGTGGAAACCGCTTCTTCTTTTGCATAAAAGTAATCCGCGGCTGATTGTGTGTAATATCTATAGGTTGGATATAGTGTAAACTTGTCCGTTACCTTAAATGGTGCTTCTATACTAAAAGTATGCGAAGTGATTCCCCAATCATCCCAATAAAACCTATAATAGGACCGTAAAATCACGAGGTCATTTACATAATAATTCAACCTTCCACCAAATGGAATTTTGAATCTGGTATCGGGTAACCGCTCTACATCATCAGCAAGCTGAAAATCATCAATAAAAAAGTCTTCCGTGTCGCCAAAATAAACACGCTGAAATGGTGTGCTCAATAATCCATTTTGAGATACAACATCCATAAAAAGAGCACCTTGCAGTTTCTTACTTAGGATTTGAGAAAAACTTAACGATACCGAATAAGAATTTCTGTTTTCTTTATCAAACACTGAAAAATTGGGATTGTATGTGCCATTTCCAGTAATTCTATCATCAAAAAAGCCTTCGCGTAATTCAATGGGATAAATGGCATTCCATTTATCCAAAAAGACATTGCCGCTTAGGGTCAATTCTGTATTCTTTTCATTGAAAAGCCTGGAATAACTTCCTCCGAAACCAATAGAGAAATAGTCATATTCTGTTGAAAAATAGGCATTGGCGCTCCAGATGGAATTCCTATCCTCTGAACTATGCTGATAACTAGGGTTTATGTAGGCCAAAAGGTCCTTTCTGGATTCACCGGAAGAAGCATCAAAAGGGGTAGTATTGATATTGCCACCATCCAAAGGATTAACATTACTTGATGATGCCGAAGTATAAGCAGATAGTCCCACATCAACCGTAAGCACATCATTCTCATTCATTGGCATTCGCAATACTATGGTAGAAGTGGCATCAGTGAGTTCTTCCGTACCCTCACCTCCTGTTACCGCCGCATTTTGTCCATCTTGACCATAATAACTAAAAAGAACATCTATTTCGCTGGTTTCTAAAACCCTTTTTTGATAGGAAGTATTACTCTGTTGTGCCAACCCCATGGAAACAATAAAGAAGAAAATAAAGGTGTATTTTACTTTTGAAAAAGCAAAGGGTTTCAAACAAGCAACCTTTTGGTGAGCGTTTTTAATTACAACCACAACCACCTCCTGTTTTACCACCATTGGCCCCAGCCGAAGCCTCTCTATAAATTTGAAAATTCGTTTCAAAACGCTCAGATGTTTTTGCGCCCAACTGCATTTCAATGTCATTTAGGTAAACCTTGTCGTACTCTCGTACCACCACGCAGGAGCTGGAGAATATTAACAGAGCGAATAAAAAAAGAAGTTTTCGCATATTTTAAATTTACTGATTTTTATCAAATAAGATTCCTGAACTTTTATGGATTTTGTTATCAGAATCCACAACAACAACCTCAACCCCATCCATTTGATTAATGAGATGAATTCCACTATCCTTTCCCATTATAAATACTGCCGTGGCCAGAGCATCGCATAATTCTGCATTTTTTGTAAACACAGATACACTATTGACTCCCGTAGTAGGGTAACCGGTTCTTGGGTCTATAATATGGGAATATTTTTTTCCGTCCAACATAACGTATTTCTCGTAATTACCGGAAGTAGCAACTGAAGATTCCACTACTGGCAACCAGCTAAAGACTTTATCCTTGCTCAATGGATTGGCAATGCCAATCAACCATTTTTCTCCAGTAACTTTTGTTCCCCATGTTGTTAAATCTCCAGAGGCATTAATTACGCCGCCTTTTACTTGTTTAGATACTAGAAGCTCTTTTGCACGGTCGGCGGCATATCCCTTTCCTATTGCCCCAAAACCAATACGCATTCCTGGTTCTGATAAATAAATGGTCTGTTCAATAGGATCAAGTAGTATTTTTTCGTGGCCTATTTTTGAAACTGACTGACGTAATAGAGCTTCCGCAGGCATACCTTTCATGCTTCCATCAAACTTCCAAATATTGTCCATGGAAGCATAAGAAATATCAAAAGCACCATCAGTAATCTCAGAAATCTTTTTTGCCCGTTCTACTAAATGATAAAGCTCGGTAGATACTTTCACTGGTTTTATACCAGCATTTTTATTGACCAATGCAGTTTCTGAGGCTTCATCCCATGAAGATATTATCTTCTCTATCCGTTCAATCTCTGAAACAGCCTCATCAATATTTATATAGCCAATATCCTCATTGGGAGCTATCACAGTTATTTCAAACCGGGTACCCATGAGTTTCAATGTTCTTTTAACGGTAACATCCTCTTGCATTTGTCCTTTGGAGAGCATGCAAAGTAAACTGCAAAAAAGGACTAGAAATGCTTTCATTTTATAAAATCATTCAACAAGGAAATATATTCTTGTGGAGAGTTCTTTCTATTAAAACCTGTTTTTCCTAAAACCGATTTTTGTTTATCCATAACCACAACTAAGGGAAAATGTCCTTTTGGATTATATTGCTCTGCAAGAGATTTGTTGGAGTTGAGTTTATCTTGTTGAAGTTGGTTTTTTTTCTTTTTTGGGAAATCCGCATTATATAAAACATAGTTTGCAGAAGCATATTTTTTAAAATCTTCTGAATCCAAAATATTTCGCTTTAACCTAATACAAGGTGGACACCAATCTGAACCTGAAAATACCAAAACAATAGGCTTGTCCTCCTCATTGGCGAGCTTGACGGCATCATCAAAAGTATCTTGCCACTGTTGAGCCTGTATTGTGCCAAAAAAAAGACAAAATGCTAAAAGCAATAATTGTTTCATACGTTTAATCTTAAAATTTAAAGCTATTCAAAAACCCGTAGCGTAGTTCCTGTGAGTTCAGTATTAAAAACCCGTAAAGGGTTGCTGGTAATTGAATTTAAAGGCGTTCCTGTCTGGCTAAACCTTGAGCCATGGGTAGAACATCTAAAAATTCCACCATCTTCAGAAATAAACCTTACTTCTTCTGTTTGCTGATGACTACAAATTTGACTGGCGGCAATAAGATTTCCCTCAAGGTTTCTGGCAACAACAATATCAGTATAACCAAGGCTTTGAGTAGATTTTGCTAAGATGAACCCTCCATTGTTTGCAAGAGGCGAAGCATCAGCAGAATCTAAATCCACTGTAAAATCGACCCCGTCCGGTTCAGGGAATTGTTCTAAATCTTCTGAATCACTGGAGCATCCATGTAAACAAGGGAATGCTAGGGCAAAAGCAGCGCTCGCCCCTAGACTTTTTAAGAATTCTTTTCTTTCCATAGCGTGAGGTTTATAGAAAGAACGTTAAATTAAGCTGAATCGTATGCTAATATTCAAAGAGTCCAAATTCACTTTTGATGGTCAGTTTTTTATGTTCTGCATTTTCCACTCGCCCTATAATTTGCGCGTCCACATTGAAACTTTTTGAAATAGAAATGATATCCTCGGCAACTTGTTCATCCACATACAATTCCATTCGGTGTCCACAATTGAAAACTTGGTACATTTCCTTCCAATCGGTACCAGATTGCTCCTGGATTAATTTGAATAAAGGAGGAATGGAAAACATGTTATCTTTAATAATATGGAGGTGTTCCACAAAGTGTAGAATTTTGGTCTGGGCACCACCACTACAATGCACCATTCCATGGATTTGTTCTGAGGAATATTTCTCTAATATCTTTTTAATAATTGGAGCATAAGTTCTAGTTGGTGACAAAACCAGTTTTCCCGCATCCAATGGAGAATCGGGAACATCATCGGTTAGTTTTGTATTTCCAGAGTACACAAGTTCCTCAGGAACGGACTCATCATAACTTTCTGGGTACTTTTCGGCCAGATACTTACCAAAAACATCATGCCTGGCAGAGGTAAGTCCATTACTTCCCATTCCGCCATTATATTCGTTTTCGTAGGTTGCCTGACCAAAGGAAGCCAAACCAACAATAACATCTCCAGCCTTTATATTGGCGTTATCAATTACCTCATCCCTTTTAATTCGTGCCGTTACCGTAGAATCAACGATAATAGTACGCACCAAATCCCCTAAATCAGCTGTTTCCCCACCTGTGGAATGGATAATCATTCCATGTTTTTTTAAATCAGCTATCAACTCTTCTGTTCCATTGATAATGGCAGAAATAACCTCCCCTGGAATCAAATTTTTATTTCGTCCTATGGTGGATGATAACATGATATTATTGGTAGCCCCTACACAAATTAGGTCATCTACATTCATGATAAGTGCATCTTGGGCAATACCCTTCCAGACAGAAACATCACCAGTTTCTTTCCAATACATGTACGCCAATGAAGATTTTGTTCCCGCTCCATCTGCATGCATCACCAAACAATGCTCTTCACTACCTGTTAAATAATCAGGAACTATCTTGCAAAAAGCTTTAGGAAAAAGCCCTTTATCAATGTTTTTTATGGCGTTGTGCACGTCTTCTTTTGAAGCTGAAACCCCCCTTTGGGCATATCTTTTACTGTTGTCTGAGGACATAAATAAGATTTGGGCAAAAATAGTAGAAAGCCATCAATTAATTGTAGGATCTATTATTCTTTGTAAACACATTGAAAAAATGTCTTCGTGGTCCATATTACTTGGCAAACAACAATTCTCTATACTTGGTCAATGGCCATAAATCGTCCGAAATTAATTTTTCCAGCTTATTTGATTGCTCACGAATAGCATCAAAATGAGGCTTTACATTATTGCAGTACGCTTGGGCTTTTTTATTGATTGTTGAAAGTGCATTCGCACGTCTGCGTGCAGCGGTCATTTCGTCGGTTTGCTTTTTGATCTCAATCATATGCTCCCCTATCTGCTCTAAAATATTTAATTGACTTTCCGCCACTTTGTTGTAGGCAGCTCCATACACCTCTTTTAAGCCTTTCACATTTTCCAAAAGTAAATTTTGATAACGCAAAGCAGCAGGAATGATATGATTGTAAACCATTTCACCCAATACCCTTCCTTCAATCTGAAGATGTAATATATAAGCTTCCAGTTCAACTTCTTGATGCGCTTTCAACTCCACCTCGCTCATAACATCCATATCCTTGAAAAGCGCGACACTTTCTTTGGAAGTAAGCACTTGTAGAGCCTCTGGAGTATTTTTGTTATTGCTTAACTTCCTTCTCCTGGCCTCGTCTTGCCATTCCATTCCATAACCATCCCCATCAAAACGAATTCTTTTTGAAGTCTTAATATATTCCCTTAACACATTAAAGACCGCCTCATCTTTTTTAAGGCTTTTCTTATCTATCAATGCATCCACTTCTTTTTTAAAGTTGGTGAGCTGCTTAGCAACAATGGTATTTAAAATGGTCATTGGTTTGGCACAATTGGTCTTTGCTCCAACCCCTCTCATTTCAAACTTATTTCCGGTAAAGGCAAATGGAGATGTTCTGTTACGATCGGTATTATCCAGTAAAATTTCGGGAATCTTACCAACCACATTGAGTTTAAGTTCTGTTTTCTCTTCTGGTGATAGTTTTCCTTTGGAAACTCCCTCCAATTCATCCAAAACATCGCTTAACTGTGCTCCAATAAAAATAGAAATAATGGATGGAGGTGCCTCATTAGCACCTAGTCTATGATCGTTACTTGCTGATGCGATAGAGGAACGCAACAGTTCTTCGTATGTATCAACCGCTTTTATGGTGTTTATAAAAAAGGTCAGGAACTGAAGGTTTTTCATTGGCGTAGAACCTGGACTCAAAAGGTTGACGCCAGTATCCGTTGCCAAAGACCAATTATTATGTTTACCTGAACCATTAACCCCTGCAAAAGGTTTTTCATGAAACAGTACCCTAAAATTATGTCTGTCAGCAACCTCTTCCATAACATCCATCAATAATAGATTGTGATCTACGGAAAGATTGGCTTCTTCAAAAACCGGAGCCAGTTCAAATTGGTTCGGTGCAACCTCGTTATGCCTTGTTTTTACCGGAATACCCAGTTTTGTACACTGTTTTTCCAAATCGCTCATAAAACTCAAGACCCTGGCCGGAATAACCCCAAAGTAGTGATCATCCAATTGTTGTCCTTTTGCAGCAGGATTACCCACCAAAGTTCGTCCGGTCATCACTATATCAAGTCTGGATTGCGCCAATGACTTGTCTAACAAAAAATATTCCTGTTCCCAACCCAAAGTTGCGTATACTTTACGAACGTTTTTATCAAAAAATTGAGCTACTCCTGTCGCGGCTTCATCAACAGCATGTAATGCTCTAAGCAAAGGTGCTTTGTTATCTAATGCTTCTCCTGTATAGGCCACAAAAATTGTGGGTATGCAGAGTGTTGTTTTGTAAATAAATGCGGGAGATGTAGGGTCCCATGCCGTATAACCTCTTGCCTCAAAGGTATTTCGTATTCCGCCACTTGGGAAACTGGAAGCATCTGGTTCTTGCTGGACCAATTGCGCTCCCCCAAATTTTTCCATTGCCTTGCCATCTGGCAGTATATCAAAAAAAGCATCGTGTTTTTCTGCTGTAGAACCTGTCAAAGGTTGAAACCAATGTGTATAGTGCGTTGCTCCCATTGATAAGGCCCAAGCCTTCATTCCTTCCGCAACTTGATCCGCAATTTTTCTATCTATTTTACTTCCCTGAAAAATGGCAGATTTCACTTTGTCATATGCTTCTTTTGTTAAAAACTGGAGCATTCTATCCTCATTGAACACATTCTTTCCAAACAATTCTGAACGCCTACCTGTTTCTTCAATATTCGGATGGGTTCTTTTACGGCTTTCTGCCAAAGCTTCAAATCTAGTATTTGACATTGTTTAATACATTTAGATTACAAAATTACAATTAAGAATTTAATAATATATGCTTCAAAAATTACTTTTTTTTCATTTAACCCTGTATAATTTAGGGGTAAATTAAATTATTACAACTTGTTTGTTATTTTAACCCTTTAAAATGGATATTATCAAATGAAAAATATATTTTTGTCAATCGTAAATTTGAGAACAAATAACTACCGTAATTATGAGTAAATCAAAATTAGAATACATCTGGTTAGATGGTCACGAACCAACTCAAAACATGAGGAGCAAAACCAAAGTTGAAAACGACTTTAGTGGAAAATTAGAAGACTGTCCAATTTGGTCTTTTGACGGCTCATCAACTGAACAAGCATCAGGAGGTTCTTCCGATTGTTTATTAAAACCTGTTGCTATTTTTCCTGATCCGGTAAGAAAAAATGGCTGGTTGATAATGGCAGAAGTTTTAAGTGCTGATGGAACACCGCATCCTTCCAATGCAAGAGCTAAAATTGATGATGATGATGATGATTTCTGGTTTGGGTTTGAGCAAGAGTACTTCTTAATGGACACAAAAACCGATTTACCTTTAGGTTTTCCACGTGGTGGATTCCCTGGGCCGCAAGGTAAATACTACTGCTCCGTGGGAGGTAGATACACTTGGGGTAGAGATCTTGTTGAAGAGCATGCAGATCTTTGCATAGAAGCTGGATTAAACTTTGAAGGTATCAATCAGGAAGTTGCACCTGGCCAATGGGAGTTTCAATTATTTGCCAAAGGAGCCAAAAAAGCGGGTGATGAGATTTGGGTTGCTCGATACTTATTAGATAGATTAACTGAAAAACACGGTTATTATATTGAATACCACCCCAAACCTGTGAAAGGGGATTGGAATGGGTCCGGAATGCACGCAAACTTCTCGAATACAACTTTAAGAACTTGTGGTTCTCAAGAGATATATGAAAAAATATGTGAAGCATTTAGACCTGTTACCTCTGAACATATTGATGTTTATGGAGAATTTAATGACGAGCGTTTAACTGGATTACATGAAACTGCTCACGTATCCGATTTCTCATATGGCGTTTCAGACAGGGGCGCATCAATTAGAATTCCTATCATTACTGTAGAAAAAGGATGGAAAGGATGGTTAGAAGACAGAAGACCCGCTTCTAACGGTGATCCATACAAAATTGCAGGTAGAATCATTAAGACTGTAAAGTCTGCTGATGTATAATTTATAAATTAATTGTTGATTATAGTTTAAAAGCCGTCCCTATTGGGGCGGTTTTTATTTTATGGTCAGATAAACAAAAACGATATAGAAAATTATCAACACCAAGCCATCTCTCCATCCCAATCGCAATCCTTTTGGGAAGAACACCAAGGGCAGTATTAGAAAGGAAATTCCCAACATCCAGAAAATATCATTGGAAAGCAAACCTTGATCAACAACTGTTATAGGGGTAATTATTGATGTAATTCCAAGAACCGCTAAAAGATTAAAAATATTGGAGCCAATTAAATTCCCTAGAGAAATAGCTTTTTCCTTTTTCAAAATTGCGATGATAGATGCTGCCAATTCTGGAATACTTGTACCTATAGAAACAATGGTTATTCCAATGATCCTATCACTAACTCCAAAGGTAGAGGCCATTCCCACAGCACCATCAATCAATAACTCTGAACCTCCCCAAAGTGCTGTGCCTCCTATCCCCAAGAACATCACAATTTTATATAATGGTAAGGGAATGTCATCCTCTGGCATTTCATCCACAACTGCCGTTTTCTGAAATCTGAGCAGATAAATAAGAAACAAAAACAAAAAAACCACCATGATAACACCTTCATACTGCTGTAGTACTCCATCAAAATAAATGAAGCCTACAAAAAGCAATGAAGCAACCATCATTACCGGCCAATCTGTAGTATAAAAACTTTTTCGAACATCTATACTCCCCAATAAAACGGTGATAGCCAATACCAAGCCTAAATTTGCAATATTAGACCCTACTACATTCCCAAGAGCCAAATCAGGAAAACCATCCAGAGCAGCCTTTATACTTACAATAAGTTCAGGTGCAGAAGTAGCAAAGGAAACCACTGTCATTCCTATAATTATTTTTGGAATTGCCAATCTCAGTGATAAGGCTACCGCAGCCTTTAACAACCAATTTCCTCCTATGATGAGGAGTACAAGACCCAGAATAATAAAAAGTAGATTTCCCAACGATAAAAATTTGCTGTAAATATAGATGAAGATTTATTCGCACATACGTTTGAAGGGGAAAAAATTATGCGTCAAAAATCACTTAAATTCTTCTTAAAAAACTTCTTTAAAAAATACCATCTCTTCCTCATGCTCGGAAATGAAATCATCAAAATCAATACTTTTTTAAACGAAAGGCCCCTTGGTTTTTAAAAACTTGATTAAAACACCCCTACAATTATTACACTCTAGAATAAAAATTATCATTTTATATTTCAATTTAATACTTTTTACAAGGAAGTCACGTAAATTTTAAATGCTATTTCATTTTTAAACCTACAATCTTGTATTCAATTGTATTGATTTCCTTTCAAAAATTTGGAAACATGATTATTCTCATTTTATATTAAATAACGTAACCGGTTAACAGTAGTTTTTTCAACCCTTAAAATCAACAAATACAATGATTACAATAGCTAAGTTTTTGGTGATGTTGCTCATACAACTCATCGCTTTCATTTTTGTCTAACCCTTAAAACCAATCACTATGATTACTTTATTTGGAATACTGATTATACTATTAGGAATTGTTACACTGGTTACAAAACCACTTTTTAAAAATGCCAAGTTACTGCAATGGTTCTCTCCAAAGCGAAGTGTTCAGATAATAGGCATTGGAATTGTGCTGAGTATTGTTACCGGAACCTTCTTTTATGCAGAACCTGGTACCGCTTATGCGGTGCAATATCCATGGGGCGGGCAGAAAGCAGTATTTAGACAAGGTATACATACTAAAATGTGGGGTAGATTAATCCCTATTCAATTTGAATTGCCCATTAAATATGTAATCCCCAGCCAAGAACATGGTTTAGGCGAGCAAAGCGAATATGCCAATGTGGATGAAGCCAAATACTGGGCCTTTAGTGATGCGGTTAAGGCTAGAATTGCAACTTCGGTTGTTATCAGTATTAATACAGAGGATGAAGGACAGTTTTTATCCGTTGCAGATCGTAACAAAACCGAGAGGAATATGATTCGGTCCAGAATTATCCCCAATATTGACCAGTCTATCAAAAACACGTGCAAACTTATGGATGCACAAGATTACATCTCTGGTCAGGCATCAGATTTTGACCGTTATTTTAAAGATCAGTTAGAGAATGGAATGTACGTACTGGAAGAGTACGCAGATAATCAAACCAGGGAAATTATTGGCGATAGCAGTACTGTTAGGACCATAGTAAATAAAGACACCAAACATAAAAGGTTTCGCATTCAAATTAGAAATGGTGAACCTGTTCGTGAAAAAGGGAACTCACTTAAAGCTTATGGGCTAACTGTGATACAAGCTGTAGTAACTGAAATTGACTGGGAAGCAACTTTTGATAATAGATTGCAATTACAGAAGGAAGAAGTGGCTCAGACCCAGTTAGAAAAGCAGCAAGCCGAAAGAGAGTTCTACCGAGCGCAAAAAGAAAAAGCACGTGGTGAAGCAGATAAAGCTACAGAAAGAGCTCGTTTAGAAAAAGAACAGATACAGAAGACCATTGCAGCAGAAACTGAGGCCAAAGTTGCAGAATTCAACCTTGTTAAGGAAAAAAAGCAGTTTGAGGTAGAGAAGTTCAAGGCACTGAGCAAAAAAGTAGCCGCAGATGCAGAATCATATCAGAATGCAAAATTGGTAACTGCTGGACTAACCCCACAAGAGCGTGCCGAGTGGGACTATAAAACTTCAGTAGGCGTAGCTCGTGAGTTAAAAGAACTACGATTACCTGAGATATTTATAGAAGGTGGTTCTGATAAAAAGTCAGACAACACCCTTTTAGAATCCTTAATTGGGGCAGATCTTGCCAAGCAAATGATGAATAAGTCTGAAAAGTAGCTCAAAAAAACAACCCGGTCATGGACCGGGTTGTTTACATTTATAAAGTTGTTTTTTTAATCTTCTGCTCCAATTTTTTGTAAAAAGGCAATGTCTTCCTCCACGGTTAATAAAAGTAGGCTTGTAGCAGTACAGAAAACCGGACTGGTAATGCAATGATGTCCGTTCCAACTACCATCTTTATTTTGAATTTTTAAAATACGTCCGCTCATGTCATCATACCATTTTTTCCAATCGTCATCTTTACCCACCAATAAAGACTCACCCGTTTGTAGGTAACTCAAAAATTCTTCTCCTCCATTATTCCCAAAACCGTCCAACACTTCATCTTTCTGTGCAGTTTTCTTAGCAGATTCATAGACTTTGTATGCTGCCCCATATTTCTGAGCTTCACCACTCACATATCCTATTTCTTCCAAAGTTTCCGCATTTACTTCGGCATCGGCCGCTATCTTGCCCTCTGCCTTGGCTTTGTTAATATCAGCCTTAGCTTTCCTTGCTTCTTTAGCACTTGCCCTTACACTTCCACTTACGGAGTAAAGCATAATTCCTGCTCCATCATCCGTTTTAACCGAACCATCTTCTTCATTATAATTATCTTTTTGATATTTTCTTGATCTTTCCAAAACTTCCTTATCGATTGAAGCCCCCACCGTTTGGGCAGATTCTAAAGCACTATTGGCCATTCCACTCTGCAAAACACCAGCCCAACCGGCACCTTTTTGCTTTCCATCTTCATCCGTGCCATCCTGAATATGTGCAATACATATATCCAAGCAACGTACAATCCTTTTTCTATCCATACCAGATAGATTTCTATCAAGAACATTAGAAAGAAACTGTGCAGCTAGAACGGCATCAATGTTTTCACCAAGTTTTGTTTGTATCTGAGTATTTCTAATTTGGGTGATATAAGGACTGTCATTATCCACATGCTCAATGGTTTTTAGCATATAGTCTAGTGCATTTTTAAGGTTTTCAGCGTGAATACCTGTTTTTAAAGTCGTACCGCTCCTTAATAAGGCCATGCCAACCATTGCCGTAGTAGCTGGATCGGCATTTACTGCATGTGGATCTCTAATATGTTGTGCCGAATGACTACCCGCCCCATAACCCCCATTGGGTAATTGAGCTGTAGCCAACCACTGAAGTCCATCTCGTACTGCCAATTGTAGATTCTCATCAGACTTGTAACGGTTAAAACCTTCAGACGATTGTTCACCCATCACAGTCATGAATACGCAACCCTTCTCGGGCTGTAAAGTTCTTTTTGGCTTAGAAGCTGTTAATGCAATATAAAACACCATCCCCACCAACGCCAAGGTAGGTCCTAATAGAAATTTCAATTTTGTCTTCATCTTTAGAAAATTTAATTTTTGCTGAAACTAGACAACACAATCTGCTCAAAAAATCAGCATTGAGTCTGATTCGTCTTTGGATGAGTGTACTTAGAGTTCTGTTGAGGGAAGACTTCTCAACAGATTTTATTGGCTATACTATTTGAAAACACTTCAACCTGCGAGGAATAAATCGAAAATTAATGGCAGAATTTCATTTCAAAATTCCATCTTGGCTGGACTCTTTTTTAGAAAACTTTAGCAACTTTATACGTTTACATTTTGTTTGATATGCCTATTTTACGTTTTTCTAACAAATCAAACTCAAAATGTTGAAAAAAATAACAATTCTAATCATTGCAATTACTGTCTTGCACTCCTGCAAACAGCAACCCAAAAAAGAAGACTCCCCTAACCTTAGTAAAGATTTTGCAACCCTATTGGACGACTATTACGAAGGTGGGTTAAAGCTAAATCCTTTAAACGCTACCATGGCTGGCGATCATCGTTATGATGATGTGTTTGCAAATCCGCTCTCGGATGAGTTTACCACCAAAGCAAAGGCTCATTTTGAAAACTATAAAAATAAATTAGCTTCTTTTCCAGATGAAAGTCTTACAGAAAGTGAACAGATGAGCAAGGCTATTTTAGCATGGGAATGTGATATAAACCTAGGTGAATTTAATTTCAACGCCAACCTCACCCCAATTGATCAAATGTGGTCTCCTAACCTATTCATGGGGCAATTGGCCAGTGGTTCCAGTGCACAACCTTTTAACACGGTTGAAGATTATCAAAAATGGATGAAAAGGGTAGATGGATATTTAGAATGGATGTCCAGCGCCGAAGAAAGAATGAGAGAAGGGATGACCAAAGGTCATGTACTCCCAAAAACATTGATCAAAAAAGTGCTACCCCAATTACAATCTCTTACCGCTAAGGATTTGGACAAACACCTTTTTTATCAGCCCATAAAAAATTTGCCAGATAGTTTTACTGAAGATGAAAAATCTGCTTTGACCGAAGCATATCAAAATATGGTGAACGACAAAGTGATTCCTGCTTATCAAAAATTACACGATTTCATGAATGATGAGTATTCGCAAGCAGGTCGTGAATCCAGTGGAATTCAAGGAGAACCCAATGGAGATGCTTATTATGTGCATCAAATAAAAAAATATACCACTACCAACATGACCGCTGCAGAAATTCATGATTTGGGCTTGAGTGAAGTAGCCAGAATACGGTCTCAAATGGAAGAGATTAAGGAGCAAGTAGGTTTTGAAGGAGATTTAAAAGCTTTCTTTGATTTTGTCCGTAGTAATAAGGAGCTAATGCCCTATAACGACCCACAAGAGGTAATTGACAACTTCAATGCTATCCATGACCGCATGAAACCACAAATAGAAAAACTATTTGATGTAAAACCTAAAACTCCTTTTGAAGTTCGCCGCACGGAAGCGTTTAGGGAAAAATCTGCAAGTGCAGAATATAATCCAGGCTCATTGGACGGTACACGTCCAGGTATTTTCTATACCCCTATTCCAGAAGTAACAAAATACAATGTGTACTCCGATGAATCTTTGTTTCTGCATGAAGCTATTCCCGGGCATCATTATCAAATATCATTGACGCAGGAAAGTGATGTATTGCCACAGTTTAGAAAAACACTTTGGTATAGCGGATACGGAGAAGGATGGGCACTTTATAGCGAATCTTTGGGAACTGAATTAGGTCTTTATACGGATCCATATCAACTTTTTGGAATGCTTGGAGCCGAAATGCACAGAGCCGTGCGCCTTGTGGTTGATACAGGTCTTCATTCCAAAGGCTGGACGCGTGAGCAAGCCATTCAATATTCGTTGGACAATGAGGCAGAATCCGAGGCAAGTATTGTTTCTGAAATTGAGCGATATATGGCCAACCCTGGACAAGCATTATCGTATAAAATAGGACAGTTAAAAATCATGGAATTGCGCGAAAAAGCCAAAATCGCTTTAGGAGATAATTTTGACGTTCGTCAGTTTCACAATCAAGTTTTAGAAACGGGATGTGTGCCACTGGCATTGCTCGAGGATAAAATAAATAATTGGATCAAAGAAAAAAGTTAGTTGATAAAAAGGGCCGTTTATAGCGGCCCTTTTTAATCTTAACAGGAATAAGTAATAACTTGATTATCTTTGTCTCTACCAACACCTTAGCCCATGCTCTACAAACTATTGGCAAAAATCAACAAAATTATCCTCCCATCGTATTCCAAGAGAAGATTAGACTTATCACAAGCATCCAAACTACAGTTGGCAATTATTGGTTGGCGCTATTTTGTTACTACAAAAGCTTTAGACTAATACTCTAACAACGCCCTTATATCATAACCATTGAGCTTATCTGCACCGTTTAAAAAGGTAAGGTGAATCAAAAAATTACACTGCACCACCTCCCCTCCTAACCTCTCTACTAATTTACAAACGGCATTCGCAGTTCCACCGGTCGCCAAAACATCATCATGCACCAGCACCTTTTCTCCTTTTTGTATGGCATCTGTATGAATTTCAAGCGTATCAGAACCATATTCCAGCTCATAGGATTCTGAAAATGTTTTATAAGGAAGTTTTCCTTTTTTACGTACAGGAACAAAACCTGCATTAAGTTTTGAAGCAATTAGCGGAGCAAAAATAAAACCTCTGCTATCTACGCCCACTACTTTATCAATCCCTTTGTCTCCAATCATGTCACAAAGTGTTTCGCAGGCTTGGACAAGCACTTTTGAATCTTTTAAAAGAGGGGTGATATCCTTAAAAACAACTCCTGGCTTTGGGAAGTCTTCTATATCACGGATGTAGGGTTCAAAATCCATTATTTTAGTTATGAGGTTTTGTCGTAAATTTAAAAAGAAATATATTTGCACCCCAATAAAAAGGCCTCGTGGCGCAACTGAATAGCGCATCTGATTACGGCTCAGAAGGTTACAGGTTTGAATCCTGTCGAGGTCACAATAAATAAAGGAGTTCACGGAGTTTTGCTTTGGAGCTCCTTTTTATTTGCCTAAAATTTGTCTAAAAAATTTAACAATGAGAATGATGGTAGCGGGAAATCGCTTTGGTTTGGTTTTTCAACGAAAAGGTAATTCTAAGAATAAATAAAAACAAGAAATACTCATCCATTTGCTCTTCAAATCAATTTTTCAATTGTTCTTTTGAAGCTTCAGAATTCCTTAGTCCAGGAATCAACTTTTATCTTTTTGATTATCTATAGAGCACCTTCTATTCTATAATGCACGTCTGATAGAGCCTTTAATGCATTGGCTGCCTGCTCTGCAGTAATATCCCGTTGTGGGTTCGCGAACATCTCATAGCCTACCATGAATTTCTTTACAGTTGCCGAACGCAGGAGTGGCGGATAAAACGACATATGGAAATGCCATTCGGGGTAATCCTTTCCGTCTGTGGGCATTTGGTGAATACCCGCTGAATAGGGAAAAGAGACCCCAAAAAGGTTATCATATTTTGTAGTCAACACTTTGATCATTTTCGCAAAGGAAACTTCTTCATCTTTGTTCAATTGACCAATATGTTGATAGTGCTTTTTGGGAACGATCATGGCTTCATATGGCCAAGTGGCCCAAAATGGGACAAGTGCAACAAAGTCCTTGTTTTCCAAAATTATTCGCTCCCTAACTTTCAATTCTTGCTTTAGGTAATCCCCTAAAAGACTGGTATTTTTTGCTTTAAAATAATCTTTCTGCTGTTTGGTTTTTTTTCTTGGTTCTTCCGGAATTGTGGATTGGGCCCATATCTGTCCATGGGGATGAGGGTTACTGCATCCCATGACGTCCCCTTTGTTCTCAAAAATTTGAACATGATCAATCTCCTCCATACCACCCAATTCCTTGTACTCTTTTTTCCACAGTCTTACCACATCTGAAATAGCTTCAACTGTCATTAGGGGAAGAGTAAGGCTATGATCTGGGGAAAAACAAATGACTTTACAGATGCCTTTTTCCGTTTCTGCCTTAAGAAGCCCTTTGCCATAACTTTCTTTTTCTCCATCCATCAAGATGGCACCATAATCATTCTTAAAAGCGAAGGTACTTTTATAGTCCTCATTAATAGAACCGTTAGCTCGAGTATTTGTCGGACACAGGTAGCAATTGGCGTCATATTTTGGGCGTTGGTCAGCGTTAGATTTTTCGGTTTTTCCCTGCCATGGCCTTTTGGTGCGGTGAGGTGAAACCAATATCCACTCACCAGTCAAGATGTTATACCTTCTGTGGGGCTGCTCGGACAACATAGTACTCATAGTTATTTGATTCGTTTTACCCCATCTCCGATTGCTACCGTATATGGACTTAATCGAATATTGAATTTTAAATCATATGCCAAAGCGGCTTCTGTTATGAAAGAATCCATTCTATCCTTATGAACCAGATTAATGGTACATCCACCGAAACCTCCACCCATCATTCTAGAACCTATTACACCTTCATGTTCTTGGGCAAAATCCACTAGAAAATCAAGTTCCTCACAGCTCACCTGATAAAGATTCCTTAGCCCTTCATGTGACTCAAACATTTTTTGTCCGAAGGTCTTAAGATTTTCATTTTCCAAGGCTTCACTGGCAGTAATGGTTCGGGCATTTTCCTGTACCACGTAGAGCAATCTATTAAAAATTTTGGAAGCTAACTTTGATTCAAATTCCTTGACAATATCTTCTGGAACACGTGCCAGTACATCATGCTCTGGGTATTTTTCTTGGATGGCCTTAAGGGCATCATCACACTCTTGTCGCCTCAAATTGTATTCGCTAGTGGCCAAGTTATGCGATACATTGGTGTTTAACAGTACAATGGAATAAGGTTCAATATTAGCTGAGATGTATTCAAAGGATAGGTCGTTGCAATCCAAACGTATGAGCTTTCCTTTTTTGCCCCGCACTACGGCAAATTGATCCATAATCCCACACTTGGTCCCTACAAAATGGTGCTCCGCATCTCTAGAGATGGTGATAACCTCATCATCAGAAAGACCAATTGAGAAAAGTGCATCAAGACCTTTGGCAAAGCCACATTCCAATGCTGCTGAAGAACTTATACCTGAACCGATGGGAAGGTCACTTTCTACGATACAGTCAAATCCTTTGATTTTATTTGGATGTGCTTGTTCTATAAAATGAACCACGCCCAAAAAATAGTTATGCCATTCTTTTTCGCTTACTTCTACTTTGTCCAAGTCAATCTCAAAGTGATTGTCATAATTTTTGGAGTAGCAATTACATTTACGAGTTCCATTTTTTTTAAAATTCAACCGAACTTTTAGATTGATGGCGGCAGGAAGTACTTGACCTCCATTATAATCCAAATGCTCACCAATTAGGTTAATTCTTCCTGGAGACTCTATAATGATATCACTGCTGTGAAAGGTAGTTTTTAAACTCCTTTTATCTGTTACGCCTTCCATGAAAATTTATGTATAAAAATTCGATTGATTTCCAATGTGTTCACTTAGTGTTTTTAGGTTTATTTACTGGAAGTTATTTAAAAGATAAAATATGTGCTTAGTACCATAGCTGTTATAATAATTCCTGCCAAAAGCCCATATTTCCATGGCGTAGTATCGATTTCTTTAGTTACAACTTCTTCCATAATGGTAGTTTTTGGTTTCAACTTACCCATCAATAGCATAAAGCCTACGTTTATAACAAATAAAATTCCCATAATATGCAAGAAATGTGGGTACGCTTCTGCTTTGATAATGCTTAATGCTTTTGAGTCGGTAATACCATTGGCTGCAGCTTCGGCAAGCGCACTATCCACCATAATAGGGCTTATCACAAACTGACTTACTAAATACATAATCACTCCAACGGTTAAAACAAGTTTAGCACCAAGAGCTGGAACTTTTTTGGTATAGATACCTACCACTATTACGGCAAAAATTGGCACACTCAAACTTCCCAACGATTCTTGTATATAAGCAAAAAGTCCGTCTGGAGCCGAGGCTATAAATGGGGCTATGAACAACGAGATGATTGCCAACCCAAGTCCGAACCGTTTTCCAGCCTTTACCGTCTGTTCTTCAGCCGCATTTTTATTGAAAAATTTATAGAGATCAAAACCAAACAAAGTTGCGCTACTGTTCAAAAGACTATTAAAAGAACTCAAAACCGCACCGAACAATACTGCTGCAAAGAAACCTAGTAATGAAGGCGGTAAAACTTTTCTAACCAATTCTGGGTAGGCCAAATCTGCATTTGCAAGGTCTCCTTTAAATACATGCCAAGCAATAACCCCTGGAAGCACAACAATTATCGGAATCAAGAATTTTACCAAAGCTGCTAAAATAACCCCTTTCTGACCCTCGGCCAGACTCTTTGCACCAAATACACGTTGCAGTATGGATTGATTGGTTCCCCAGTAGTACATTTGTGCCAAAATCATTCCCGTAAATACCGTGCCAAACGGTATAGATGCATCAACTTCTCCTTTTATGTTGAACTTCTCGGGATTAGTATCCCAAAGTATATTCAAACCATCCCCAATACTACCGTCACCTATAAGTTTTAAACCAAAATAGGGTATCAAAAATCCCCCTATGAGCAACCCTATCGCATTTATTAAATCAGAAACAGCTACTGCTTTCAATCCGCCAAAAATCGCATAAATAGATCCAATAACACCTATACTCCATACACATATCCATATGGTTGCATTTTGACTGATTCCAAACAAATTAGGTAAATCAAACATGGAACTGAATGCTAAAGACCCGGAATACAAGATTGTTGGCAATAGAACTATGCCATAGGCGAACAAGAAAAGTATGGACAAAATAGCCTTGGTCTGTGTATCGAACCTGTTTTCTATAAATTGAGGAATTGTGGTAATACCACTCTTCATATACTTAGGCAACAGTACAAGCGCCGTTAATATCATTGCGATGGCTGCCAAAGTTTCCCAAGCCATTACCAAAACACCTTCGGTAAAAGCTTGACCGTTAAGTCCAACTATCTGTTCTGCGGAAAGATTGGTGAGCAACAGTGAACCAGCTATGGTAATGGCACCAAGGCTTCTGCCTCCAAGAAAATACCCTTCGGCAGATTTTTCGTTTGTACTTCGTGTCGACCACCATGCGATGATTGCCACTAATAGTGTAAAGCCTACAAAGGATAAAATAGATGACATTCCCATAATCGGTTGTTTATGTTATTCTGTTGATTTCATTTGTGCCAATCCACATTTAGGAATTTTGAATGTGTTCATTCCTTCCTCTAAATAGATCTTTTGCTTTTGCACAAGTATACCTTCACAATTATACAAAGAACAATTATATTCACCTTTACCATTTTTTACAACTATAACAACATCTTCAGAAGGTTTTGCATTTACAACATCCATTTTTTCATGAAGCTCCGTAAGTTCTAAAAATTGGTTTTCAAAGATGCCCAATATTATTTTATTATTTTTTTCCACCTTTTGAACGGGATAATTAGCAAGTGGGGATGTGGGTAAGAATTTACCTGTCAGTAAGATATCCGAATTTTCATTCCAATATTTTGTGTAAAATCGAATCATGTTCAAATGAGACTCTGGCGCTTCGTTTAGCATTACTGAGATTTGAGGCACGCCAAAAATAGTATTTAGATAGTGAAGGGCGGCGTCTTGTACAGCCTCATCAAAATGCCATGTAACCATATCTGAATGGACCGCGGTATCACCACATAACATTTTTATATCCGCAATACGTACTCGATTCATGGTATAATCCCCTGGACAATCAAAAGCACGAAGCATATTGCCATATTTTCGCATGGCTGGCCCAGTATACTTTTGTCTGAACTCTATAAATATTTCTGGATTTACTTTTTTGACTTCAACAATTACTTGTGAGAGCAATGCATCTACGGCCTCATCGATTGATGAAAAGTCACGATTACTGTCAGAACCGAAAGGAGTCTCTTGGTAGCTTCTAAAATCATCGATAAAATCAAGTTTCAATCCATCTAGATTCCAATCTTTCACCGCACTCACATAAATACCAACCAAATAATTTCTGACTTCAGGGTATCTAGGGTCAAAAACGGGCGCCCACCTATGGTTTTCGGTCAAAAATTTGCCTTTGAACTTTTGGTAAGCCTTTGATTTTTTACCGCAAAATGGAACAGAATACCATATTCCCACCTTCATTCCTATATTTTGTATTTCTTGGACCAACTCAGCCATATTGAGAAAACGTTCTGGAAGCCAATCACCTGTATAGTCGTATCCACGATTAGTATCTTTCGTTTGCCAACCATCATCAATAATGATGGATTCAAACCCTAAATCTTTAGCAATTTGACATTCTTTAAACAGTAAATCCTCGTTGAGATTTTGATGAAATTGATACCATGTAGAGTACAAAGGTTTTTTCGCTATTGCTGGTACTGAAGTCGGCTTTAGGTTTTCATAACCCTCCCACCATTTTGAAGTTTCTTTTAAGGCTTGAGAAAAATGAATTTTGCGCTGGTCAATGCGGATATCCGCACTAAAATCCTTAACTGGATATTTGCTTTCAGTAAAAAATATGATTTGACAGTAGAAATGGTTGTCTTCTTCTCGGTATTTTGCAGCCATTTCAACTCTATTTATTGCATTGGAACAAGCAAAACAAAGTACATTTTCATCATTGTTACCGAAAAGAGAAATAACAGGGGCATCAATAGATATTCTTGATTCATGGTTCTCAAGTTCCCAATCGGCCTCTATGCGTTTTGAGAAATCGGCAGTAGGCTTCCACATCCCTTTAACTTTTGTTGCAGGTATTCTCCATTGGAGCGTTAATGGCTCTGGAAAGCTTCCACCATGGTTCTGATATTCAAATCGAAAAATTTGTAAAGCACCTTCATCTGTTATCAGTTCTAAATTGGTTGAACCATTTTTCTCGTTAATATTAAAAATCAGGGAATCTATTTCTTTCTCTGTTGTACTTACAATCATTTCTTCAAAAAATATTAAAACTTTACCGCTAGAATATTTAGTATTAAATTACTGCAGTCAATTAATAGCTGAGAAAAGCCAGATAGATTTTATCTGGCTTTTACACTTTTGAATTTAAACTAACTTAAACTAACTCAAACTATATCGTTAATTACTTTTTAAAACAAATAGCCACCGCGTCTAAACAAAAAAATCAAACAACGAAGTCTTTTTGGAATAAAATACTATGATATAGTATGCTACTGTTCAAAGATAATAAAAAAAATGAGATGTCATCATGTTGATAAATTCCAAAATAGGATTATGTCAATTTATTAGATGAAAATCACAGATTTCAAAAAAGATTAAGGTTTTATACAGAACCTCTATCTATTAAATAGGAAGGAGTAATTTGTTGGGTAATCTCACCGCTTTTTACATGCAACGCAGCTTGAACACCCATTTCGCTGAAGTCAGTTGAGATTGTAGTAATTCCACCAGATATGAATTTTTTAATGATGTGATCATCATGCGACAGAATGCCAACATCTTTCCCTAAAACATACTTTTTATCTGCGCAATCTTTTAGTATATCCCATAAAAAAGAATCATTTGTGGCAAAATACAAATGATCTTTCTTTAAAATAGACAAGTCGTATTTCTTTTCTATAACCCCCTTCACATTATGATCCGATAAGAACTTTTCAAATGCATTTACAACACTATTGGGAAGATCTCCATCTTCATCTACAAATAACACAAACAGCTTGTACTTTCTTATTTTTGGGAGTAACTTTAATAACTTGCTGTACGTTGAATTCCCAAACTCTTGACTGATATAGGAATATTTCTTGCTTGGCTGAACAAACCTATCAACAACGAGCAATTTATCTGGAGAAAAAGACCCTAACAAAGATTTTGCCACTGGATGGGGTATGGGAGCCACTACATAAAAACCATATTTACCCTTAATGTTCATCAATGTATTCTCAAATACAGATAAATTATTGTGATGAAAGAAAACATCAATTTGAAAACGTTCTCCCAATTCTCCACGGAAAGCGTCGTAGAATTCCTTTTGAAAACGCTGAAGTGAATAAAGAAGCAAAGCGATTCTTCTCACCATATTTGTTTCCTTACTAACAATAAAATATCCTTTGGCCTTTTTGGACTCCACAAGTCCTCTGCTCTTTAATTCCTCATAAGCACCAACAATTGTTTTTCTTGCATAACCCAATTCTGCAACCATCTCATTTATTGAAGGTAGTTGATCTTGCCGCTCTAAAACCCCATCGTCAATAGATTCGATAATACCCAGCACTAAATGTTCATGTTTTGTCAAGTCATATTTTTCTTGGTACTTATTTATTACATCAACCACTGTCATACTTCTAACTTTCTAGATGTTGCCCTATTTATCGGAGCAATATAAGATTAACAATATTAAATATCAATTCCAACCCAAAACTGTCTTTCATTAATAACTGTTAATAGAACTCTGCTCCTATCACGGTAAACCCCGTGGACACTTGACAACTTGTTACACACCCATTTTATTTTTCAAATACCTGAAATGACAATAATACAACAAAATGCACCTTATTTTGTTAAATCCGTTATTTTCTAACTCTCATTTTTAAATATTAAAAATTTTGTTTTACATTTGACTAATAGCACACTATATCATAGTTAATCATTTTTTCAAAAAACATACCATCTTTTGAAGAGTTTGAAATTCAGTTATAGTGAGCTGTTGGCTTGTAAGGTGAACCGTTTCACTATTCATTAACTAAACTCAATTAAAATTAATTCAATAACCAATTTTTAAAGATTATGAAGCAAACTTTAACTAAACTTAAGACGACGACGTCAGCCTTTTCTGCACTGTTCGTTCTTCTTATTTTCGGAGTACAGACATCGTTGGCACAAACCACGGTATCTGGAGCTATTGCGGATTCTGATGGTCCTTTACCGGGAGCTAGTATTGTGGTTCAAGGGACTACAACAGGTGCCGTTTCCGATTTTGATGGAAACTATACCATCAATGTCCCGGAAGGTTCCAACACCCTTGTTTTTTCCTATGTAGGCTATGGAGTGCAAGAAATTAATGTTGACGGAAGAACAACGATAAACGTGACGCTGGAACCTGACGCCCAATCCTTAAGTGAAGTGGTGGTTGTAGGTTATGGTACTCAACGAAAGGCTGACCTTACCGGTGCCGTAGGGACTTTGGGTGCTGAACTTATTCAGGACAAACCCATAACAAGTCCAGATCAGGTTTTGGCAGGTACTTTGGCAGGTGTAAATATTACCACTAGAAGTGGTGATCCAGGTGCACCAATAGCAGTTCGTATCAGAGGTGTTGGTACACCTGGCGTGAATGATCCTTTATGGGTAATAGATGGTGTTCCCCTGGTACAGACCACAAACATTACGGTTAATACTTCATCCACCACAGATTCTAATCCATTGGCGGGTCTCAATCCAAACGATATTGAATCAATTGCCGTTCTTAAAGATGCCGCTTCGTCAGCAATTTATGGTGCACGAGCAGCAAATGGGGTTATCATTGTAACTACAAAACGTGGTAAAAGTGGTGACGCAAGAGTTACTTATGATGGATATGCCTCAGTGGCGACTGTTAGAGAGACAATAGATGTTCTTAATGTTGATCAATTTATAGGTATACAAAACCAAGTTGGAAATGATTTCTCTACATTTAATGGGAGACCATTTGTGGATTGGCAAGATGCTGTGTTTCAAGATGGATTCGTTCAAAGCCACAACCTAAGTGTTAGCGGTGGAAGCGATAAGGCAACTTATTTTATTTCAGGATCATATCTAGACAATGAAGGTGTTGAAAGAGCTCAAAGTTTTGAAAGATTTGCTTTTAAGGCTAATTCTGATGTAAAAGTTGGAAAAAGGTTGAAATTTGGAGAGTCGCTTTTAATTAGCCAAACTGACAGGCAGACTCAAAGTGAGGGTTCATTGTTCGCTGGATTCAATTCAGCTTTAAATGCTCCTTATTTTCCAATTTTTGACCCTAATGGTCCGCTAGGGTATGCACAGGAAAGTCCCGCAAACCTGGGAGGCGCTCGAGGTAATAATTTGGTCTTTAGAACTGATAATAGAGCAAACGAAACAACAATCCAAAACAGAAAAGTTCTCGCCAATTTCTATGCAGAACTGGAAATTGCTCCTAGTTTAAAATTAAGACCCTCTTTAGGACTGGATTACAACGTAGGTTCGGGTGAATTTTATCAGGCACCTGTTGATTTTGATGATTCAGGCGCACGTGATGATTTGAGGGTCACATCAAGACCAGTTGAGCTAACTATTACATCTGCGGCTACTTTATCTTATGATAAAACATTTGGAGACCACAATATCAATGCAATATTTGGTTTTGAGCAAACAAAATTCCGCTTCGATAAAGTAAGGATTCAAGGTCGGAATTTGTTCAACCCTAACTTTGCCTCTAGTGGTGCTTCTGTTGCTTCCGCTAATGAGGCCGATATATGGACGTTACAAGGGTTTTTAGGTCGTTTAAGTTACAACTATAAGGGAAAATACTTAATGACCGCGAATGTCAGACGTGATGCCACTTCACGATTTGCCAAGGAAAACAGAGATGACATTTTTCCATCAATTTCTGCGGGGTGGAGAATCTCACAAGAAGATTTCTTCAACAAGGACGGTATTGTGGATGATTTAAAAGTAAGAGTTGGATGGGGTCAATCAGGTAATCAGTTTACCGGTTTAAACTTCGCTTTCCTAAGTGCATTGAACAACAATATTTTCTATGTACTTGGCGATGGACAAGTTGCTGTACAAGGTGCTGCTCCAACCACATTTGCCAATGCTGACCTTAAATGGGAAACAAGTACACAATTGGATATCGGTCTTGATTTTAGTCTTATGAAAGGTAAATTAACAGGTGTTTTTGATTACTACAAGAAAACAACAGAAGATGTATTGTTGGGTTTACCAATCCCAGAAGCATCCGGATTCTTTTTACCTGCCGAAGCAAATGTGGGTGAAATTGAAAATTCAGGTATTGAACTATCCTTTAACTGGGCTGATAAAATTGGTGATTTTGAGTATGGTATCGGCGCCAATTTAACCACTGTCAAAAATGAAGTTACAAATCTTGGACAGATTCCTGAGATTATTTCAGGCATCGGTGGTGCCCAGACACATAGAACTTCTGTTGGTGAAAGTTTAGGACATTTTTATGGATATAAAACCGATGGTCTTTATCAAAACACAGCTGAAGCGGATGCTGCTTTACCAGATGCATTTTCTTCAGGAGCAGAACCAGGTGACATTCGCTTTGTCGATGTGAATGATGATGGCACTATCGATGCTCAGGACAGAACTTTCTTAGGAAGTCCTTTCCCAGGATTTTTCTATGGGTTTACCATGAATGCTGCCTATAAAGGATGGGACTTTTCAGCTGTACTAAGAGGTGTAGGTGACAGACAGATTTTCAATGCAGCAAGACAGTCATTGGAAAATCCAAAAACTTCCAATGATAACAATTTTAGCACAGCAGTGTTAAATTTTTGGAACGGAGAAGGGAGTACCAATTCAAGTTCACAGCCTAGAATTTCAGGAGCTGATCCAAATGATAACGACAGGTTCTCTGACCGATGGGTTGAAGATGCAGGATATCTACGTATCCAAAATATCCAAGTGGGTTATAGTCTTCCATCAGAAAAATTAACTAGTTGGACCAACGACTTTGTATCAAGAATGCGCGTCTATCTTGGCGTTCAAAACTTGGCTACATTTACTAATTACAGTGGTTATGATCCTGAAGTTGGTAGAGCTCAAAGTTTCCAAAAAGGTGATTTCACCTTAGCAACTGGACAAGATGGTGGTCAATCACCATTGCCAAGAATTGTTCAACTGGGATTATCAGTAACCCTAAATTAAATTTAAAAAATTGTAGATTATGAAAAATACAAAAATTTACTTTTTCATTGTTTGCATGATGTTTTTGCACTCATGCAACGATGAATTGGATTTAGTGCCTTTGGATCGTGTCACAGCTTCGACATTTTATAACACAAGGGGAGACTTTGACAGTGCAATTTTTGCATCGTATTCCTCCATTCAAGACTTTTGGGGAACAAGTACGGAAACACTTAGTGAAGATGGTGAATATTGGAAAATCACAGTAATAATTTCAGATGATGCCGAGCAGAATGGAAGTACATCCCCTGACTCCAGAACAATAGATGCGGATAACCTGCAGATTAGGGCATCCGACCTTGCATATCAGGCAATTTTCACTCAATTGTATGAGGGAATCGCCAGGGCCAATATTGTTTTGGGCAATCTTGATGGTGATAATGAATTAAGTGCTGAAGACAAAACAGTTTTAGATGCAGAGGCCAAATTCCTGAGAGCGTGGTTCCATTTTCAAGCTTTAAAACTGTTTGGAACTCCTCCATTGGTAACCGAAGTATTAAGTGACATTAATAATCTAGTACAACCTAATGCTACCCAAGATGCTCTATATACTGCAATATTAGCAGATTTGGCAGCTGCGGCAAGTGGACTGCCTGAAAGTTGGGATAGTAATAATACAGGAAGAGCTACATCTTGGACAGCTAGGTCTTATATTGGTAAGGTAAATGTATTTAAGGAAGATTGGCCAACGGCAATTACGGCTTTGGCAGAAGTTGTCAACAGTGGACCCTATTCATTAGTGACCAGCGATGATCCTGAGGTGAGCGATTATGAAGCAGTATTTTCATTTGAGAATGAGAATAATTCAGAATCCATTTTTGAGATACAATTTGGAGGTCCACGTTCAGATGACAATATCTGGGTTTTTGACGATACTCACTCTGAGAATTTCAAAGCCTCTCAAGGTATAGCCAGAGGTTACTATTGGGATGCTCCGGGAGATGTTGGAGCACCAGGAGGCAACCGTGGATGGTTTGTCCCCACCGAAGATTTGGTAAATGCCTTTGAAGCTGGTGATACTCGATTGGCGGCTACAGTATTTGCCGATGGGGAAGATTACATAACCTTTAACAGGGCTGGTGCGGTAGATGAACCCTATGACCCTGCATGGTCATCCTCCGGTTTTACTGGAAAAAAGCTTAGGGGTCCTTCAAATGCAGATAGTTCCAATCATTCTCCCAATGGTATTGCAGATTTTAACAATGAGCGTTGGTTCAGGTTCGCTGAGTTGAAACTACTGTATGCAGAAGCACTTATAAGGGGTAGTGGCGATGCCGCAATTGCTGAACAGCAAATCAATGATATCAGAAATCGTGCTGGACTAGCGGATTTGGCTGGTGGATCTGATTTGTTAGCGGCTATGATGCAAGAAAAGCGAGTAGAAATGGCATTGGAGCCACACAGATGGTTTGATATAGTCCGATGGGATTTAGGCCCTTCCATATTTGGTGATTCTTGGGACCCTAAGTTTGAGGTATTCCCATTTCCTCAATCTGAAGTTGATAGAGCTGGAGGAGCTTTGAATCAAAACCTAGGTTATTAAAAATGTAAGTTTAAATAAGTTGTTTATTTATCATAGATAATGATAATAGTTAAGTTAGTTTAATTTAAGTAAGAAATCCAATCCTTTTACGGGTTGGATTTCTTACTTTGAATAGTATTTTTTTATTTTATTATATGCTAACAAATCACTGCTCCAACAAAATTAAAATTTTGATAATCGGCCTTAGCGTGCTATGGTTTATTAATTCATGTCAAAAAACTACTCATCCCTTGTTTATAAAGCTTGATCAATCAAAAACGGGCGTTGATTTTAACAACGTAATTGATATTGATGGGGAGTTGGTCGTGCTTGATTTTGAGTATATGTACAATGGTGCTGGTGTAGCAGTTGCAGATTTTGATCAAGATGGAAAGCAAGATATTTACTTTACCGGTAATATGGTAAGTAATAGGATATATTTAAATCAGGGAAATTTTGAATTCAAGGATGTAACAAGGGACGCTAATATGTTAACTTCAGGATGGTCTAATGGTGTCGCCATTGTTGATATTAATCAGGACGGATATCCCGACGTCTATGTAAGTCGCGGAGGGCCCAGAAACTCAAATGCGCAGGACAATGCGAATCTATTGTTCATTAACAATGGGGTTAAAAATGGAAAAATGTCTTTTATAGAAAAGGCAGTGGATTATGGACTCGCTGACCAAAGCTATTCTATACAATCCAATTTTTTGGATTATGATGGAGATGGTGATTTAGATATGTACCTATTGAACAATGCCCTTGTTGACTATAACAGAAACACCGCTAGGCCCAAGAATCTTATTGGTCAAGCGCCTTCTCAGGACAAGCTGTATAGAAATAATGGGGATAACTCATTTACTGATGTATCTAATGAGGCAAACATACTTGTTGAAGGTTTTGGATTAGGCGTGTCATCTTGCGATATCAATATGGATGGATTACCTGATCTTTACATTTCCAACGATTTTCTGACAGATGACATCCTATATATCAATCAAGGCGATGGCACCTTTCAGAATGAAATTAAATCTTATATGCAACATTTAACGTTCAATGGCATGGGCAATGATATTTCGGATGTCAACAACGATGGTTTTATGGATGTTGTGGTATTGGATATGCTACCGCCTGACAACAGACGATGGAAGTTGACAATGATGGGCAACAATTACGATTCTTTCAAGAACAGGACAACATTTGATTATCATCCGCAATACATCCGAAATACACTACAGTTGAACAATGGTAACGGCACTTATAGTGAAGTTGGTCAAATGGCGGGAATTGAAGCTACAGATTGGAGTTGGAGTGCACTTTTTGGAGATTATGATCATGATGGTCAAAAAGACCTTTTTATTACCAATGGATATCGACAGGATATCACCAACCAAGATTTTATGGTCTATGGCAGTAATATTTTAACAATGGGAACAGAGGAGGCCAATAAGAAACAACGCATGGAAGAACTTAACAAACTTCCGGGAATTAAGCTTACTAACTACTTGTACAAAAATACAGATGGTTACAATTTTGAAGACATTTCAAACGAAAATGGATTTACCGAACCTACGTATTCCAATGGGGCCGCTTATGCCGATTTTGATAATGACGGTGATTTGGACTTAATCATAAACAATATAGATGATCCCGCAGGGATTTTTAAGAATACTATTGATGGTACAAAAAGGTATCTAAAGTTTAATTTTGAGGGAATAGCTCCAAATTTGGATGGTATTGGAACAGAGATAACACTCTACTACGAAGATCAATTGCAAAAACAGTATTTTACTCCTTATCGGGGGTATTTATCATCAATGGAACCCTCCTTGCATTTTGGGTTAGGGGATATACAAAAAGTTGATAGCGTTAAAGTGGTTTGGCCAAATAAAAAGGTGCAGGTTCTAAAAAATGTTTTAACTAAACAAATTATCACTTTACAACAGATTGATGCAGAATACCCGGAGTCAAAAGTCATATCAAATATAAAAGACCCCCTTTTCCATTCAACCGGCAAAACAACGATCGAGTTTTTACATTCTGAAGATGATTTTGTTGACTTCAAAATCCAACCTCTATTGCCTCATATGCATTCTAAAAATGGGCCTGGAATGGCAGTTGGGGATGCGAATGGTGATGGTCTTGAAGATGTTTTTATCGCTGGGGCAACTGGTCAATCAGGGGTGCTAAAAACACAGAATACGGATGGCAAATCTTTCTCGGAAACCGTTTTTCAAGACATAACTTCAGAAGATATGGGTGCCCTGTTCTTTGATGCGGATTCCGATGGTGATCAAGACTTATATGTAATAAGTGGCGGATCGTCTGCCGTTAAAAATAGTACTGCGTATCAAGACCGCATCTATGAAAATGATGGTGCAGGAACGTATTCAAAAATTGATGCTTTACCTGAATCTTTAGTGAGCGGATCTGTTGTAACCGGAGCCGATTATGATAAAGATGGAGATATAGATCTTTTTGTTGGAGGAAGGGTGAAACCAGGAGAATATCCGCTATCACCAAAAAGTTCCTTGCTAAAAAATAATAGTTCCACAAGGAATATCAAATTCAATGAAGACCAATCCTTTTCAAAAAATTCAGGAGAATTAGGAATGGTCACCGCTGCGCTATGGACTGATTTTGACAATGATTCTTGGGTGGATTTAATCGTTGTGGGTGAATTCATGCCCATTCGATTCTTCAAAAATAATGAAGGTAACCTTCAAGAAATCACGGAACAAATTGCATTAAAAGGAACCAGTGGTTGGTGGAACAGTATTGCTTCAGGAGATTTTGATAATGATGGAGACAGCGACTATATTTTGGGCAATCTCGGACTTAATAGTCGTTTTAAGGCTAGTCTTGAAGAACCACTTTGCATATATGCCAAAGATTATGATAAAAATGGATTGATTGATCCGGTTATGTGCCATTATATAGATGGTGAAAACCAGATAGCACATTCCAGAAGTGACTTGATCGACCAGATAAATGCAATGCGTGTGCGTTTCAGAACTTTTTCGAATTATGCAGATTCGTCTTTCGAAGAGTCTTTTTTAAAGGATGAACTTAAGGACGCTCTTGTGGTTAAAAGCGAAATGTTTGAACATATTTATATTGAAAACCTTGGAAACAGCAAATTTAAACTGTCATATCTTCCCAAAGAATGCCAAATTGCTCCTATGTACAGTCAATTGGTTGGGGATTTCAATGAGGATGGAAACCTTGACTTTGTTGCCGTTGGGAATTTCTATAGTGGCGAAGTGTTCGGTGGAAATTATGACGCATCCATTGGTTGGTTCATGGCAGGCGATGGCAAAGGAGATTTTGAAGCAATAAATGTGGCTCAAAGCGGTTTTTTTGTAAGAGGAGATGCTAAAAGTCAGGTGAATCTTTTCACCACTGATTCAGAGTTGATACTATCCGGAATCAATAATGACAGGTTGAAAGTTCATTCAAGAAAGCTAGGCGATGAATTCATATACCACCCCAATCCGCAAGACGCTTCACTCATGATTCATTTTGAAGATGGTTCCATACAAAAAAGAGAACTGTATTATGGCTCAGGTTATTTATCGCAAGGAAGTCGTAAGCAACTAATACCAAAAGATGCCGAATATATTGTTGTAAAGAACTTTGAAGGAGTTGAAACAAAAATTGATGTAAGAGAATGAAAAAGAATGTCATACTTGTTTTTATCTATTATGTGCTTGCATTTATCGTTTCTTGCAAAAAAACCGATAATTCAAAATTCCATTTGTTGAGTCCATCAGAATCGGGCATTGACTTCAACAATAAAATAGTTGAAAATGACAGTATCAATGTGTTCAACTTCATGAACATTTATACGGGTGCGGGTACCGCTGTTGGCGATATTAATAATGATGGATTGGTAGACGTTTATTTTAGCGGCAATATGGTTTCAGGTAGACTTTATCTCAATAAAGGAAACATGAAATTTGAGGATGTCACTGAAAAATCTGGACTGATCAACAATCGTTGGGGTACTGGTGCTGCCATGGTCGATATTAATCAGGACGGATTTTTAGACATCTATATATGCGTATCCGGCAGCGCCCAATTAGCAGAACGAGCCAACATGCTTTACATCAATAACGGTGACAACACCTTTACTGAAAAAGCCGCTGAATATGGTTTAGATGATAAGCGTCAATCCATGCATGCAGCCTTTTTTGACTATGATAAGGATAATGACCTAGACATGTATCTTTTGGTAAATCCGGCTGCATATGAATACAACGTAAATGTCAGTAATCCAAGAAAATTGGATGGCTCATCTGTAAGCAATGATCGCTTGTACAGAAATGATGGCAATGGAAAGTTTACAGATGTTTCGCTAGAATCGGGGATTCTTGTGGAAGGATATGGATTGGGTTTGGGCATATCTGATATAAATAACGACTCATGGCCAGACATATACATTTCCAATGATTTTGTGGGCAACGATATCTTGTATATAAACCAAGGTGATGGAACCTTTAAGGACGAATTGGATATGTATCTAAAACATACCTCTTATGCGGGAATGGGTAACGATATCTCAGATATTGATAACAATGGTAGACCCGACATAATGGTGTTGGATATGCATCCTGAAGATAACCTGCGACAAAAATTGATTATTTCCTCTACTGGATTTGACCGGTTCAACCTAATGCTAGATGCTGGTTATTCCCCACAATACACCAGAAATACGCTCCAATTGAATCAAGGTGAGGGCAGGTTCAGTGAAATTGGCTATTTGGCCGGAGTGAGCTGCACAGACTGGAGCTGGAGTGCGCTCTTGGCAGATTATGACAATGATGGCTATAAGGATCTATACATCACCAATGGATTTTTACGGGATTTAGGGAATTTGGATTACATCCACTATCAAAATAGGAGCAATAGTCCTATGGGCGATAAGGAAACGAAAATCAGGGAAAAATTAAAATCAATTCATGATTTGCCCCGAGCCGAAATCGTCAACTACGTATTTAAAAATAATGGTGACACCACATTTGAAAATACCTCCGAGGGTTGGGGCATAAAGGATAAAAGCTGTTCAAATGGTGCTGCTTTTGCCGATTTGGACAATGATGGAGACTTGGATTTGGTGGTCAACAACGTAAACCAAAATGCTTTTGTTTATGAAAATACCAGTAAAAAAGAAGGTGGTAATTTTCTACAAATAGAATTAAAAGGGAATAAAGGAAATCTTGAAGGTATTGGTTCTCGAATTAAGGTTGACTCGGAAAACAATACCCAATACCATCAACATTACTTAAGCAGGGGTTATGAATCCAGCGTTGATCCAACCGTTCATTTTGGTTTGGGCAAAGACACAATTATTACGAACATAGAAGTTTGGTGGCCAGATAATTCTTATCAAAAAATATCGGGCGTAAAATCAAATCAAAAACTTACGCTAAGGCAATCAGAAGCCAAAAAAAATGAAACTGACAATGAGGTTTCCCCTATTGAAACAAAGCAATGGTTTACAGAAATCACGGATTCCCTTGGCATTGATTATTTTCAAAAAGAAGATCCCATTGTGGACTTTCGTATTCAACCTACTTTACCGCATATGCATTCCCGTGGAGGGCCCGGTATAGCGATTGGTGATATTGATTCCAACGGAATGGAGGATTTTTATGTGGGAGGGTCAGCAGGATCAACCGGACAAATATATTTGCAAAAAGAAGACGGTTTCAAGAACACCTTTGTAGGCTACGAAGAACGTTTAAGGGAAGATATGGGCATGCTATTTTTTGATGCTAATGGAGATGGTCATCAAGATTTATATGTTGTTAGCGGTGGGATTCCTACTTCCTACAAAGACGATGTGTATCATGATAGATTGTACGAAAACGATGGAAAGGGAAACTTTTCATTGACCAATGCGTTACCCGTTGTTGATGTTAGCGGGTCATGTGTTACCGCATCTGATTTTGACAAAGATGGGGATTTGGACCTATTCGTAGGAGGCAGGGTTGACCCAGGCAGTTACCCCATGCCGGCAACTAGTCAGTTATATGAAAACATATCAACCGGAGGCGAACCTAAATTCCGGGAAATAGGGGAAAGCATTCAACATTGGGAAAAATTGACCATGGTCACTTCCGCTATTTGGTCCGATTATGATAATGACGGATGGTCTGACTTGATTGTCGTAGGTGAATTCATGTCCATTACCCTTTTTCATAATGATAAGGGGAAGTTGAGACTCGTGGAAAACCCAATTGGACTTGAAAAATCAGAAGGCTGGTGGAATAGTATTTCAAATGGTGATTTTGATAACGATGGAGATATGGATTATATCGTTGGAAATTTGGGCTTGAATACCAAATACAAAGCTTCAAAAGATGAGCCATTATGCATCTATGCCAAAGATTACGACAAGGACGGTAGAGTTGACCCAATTATATGCTATTACAATGACGGTGAAAATTATATTTCCCATACCCGAGATAAACTAATCGAGCAAATCAATGCTATGAGAGGGCGTTTCCAGACCTATCAGTCTTATGCGGAAAAAACCTTTGAAGAGTCTTTCTTGCCAGAAGAATTGGAAGATGCCTATATAGTAAAAAGTCATGTATTTGAAAGCTCTTATGTGGAGAATTTGAGTAATGGGAAATTTCAAATCACGGCACTGCCATTAACTGCACAGGTGGCCCCGACAGAGGGAACTATAGTAGAAGATTTTGACCAAGATGGAAATTTAGATCTCTTATTGACAGGAAACTCATATGTGACCGAAGTCTCAAATGGCCGATATGATGCCCAATACGGGACACTCCTAAAGGGAAATGGTGATGGAACATTTGAGTATCTTGAATTAGCAGAAAGTGGACTTGTAAACAATTATGATTCAAGCGGGTTTGCACAGCTGAAGAACAAGAATGGTACGTCTTTCATTATCATTGGAAACAACAGTGGACCACTAAAAGTGTTTGAATCCCAATTCAAGGATACGAAATTGAAATTTCTTGATGTAGAGGATGATAGTATGCATGCGCTCATCACTTTTACAAATGGGAAAAAACAAAAGCTGGAATTTCAATATGGGTCAGGTTACCTATCGCAACATTCAAGAAGGTTATCCATAACCCATAACATAAAACAAATAGACGTAACTAACTTTAAGGGCAACACAAAAACAGTTTATGAAAATGATTAAGTCATATATTATAATGGGTATAGTGACTGCATCACTAATAATCTCTTGTGGTGAAACGCATAACCCAGAGGAATTGGAAGCCTATTTTGAAAATAGTATTACCACATACAATCGAAAACTCACCGATGTAATCGTAGCGGATATTTTTACACCTCCCGTAGCAAGCAGAATTTATGCCTATTCAAATATTGCGGCATACGAGGGCATTCGCTTTAGGGATTCCACAAAAATTTCTCTTGGAGGCCAGTTGAATGATTTAACCCTTACTACCAGACCAGATGCTAACAAAGAATACTACTATCCTTTAACTTCAATGGTCGCTTTTCTTAACGTGGCCAAAGTGTTGGTTTTTGATATAGAAAGAATAGATAATTTACGCCATGACCTTTTAAAGGATGTTCAAGAAATAGGTATTGATAAGGAAATTTATGAAAATTCCATATCGTTAGGAGATGCCATTTCCTCAGAAATCATTGAACGATCAAGCACAGATGGGTATTTACGTCGTACTGCCCTACCCCGTTTTAGTGTAAATAAAGACCCAGGGCGCTGGAAACCGACACCACCTGACTATATGGAAGCCATAGAACCACATTGGAATACTATCAAACCCTTTGTTTTGGATTCCGCAGGTCAGTTCGACCCCGGTTTGCCAACAAATTTTGAGATTTCTGACAACTCACAGTTTTACAAAGAAGCCCAAGAAGTGTACGAAACTGTAAAAAATGTAGATGCAACTCAATTAGAAATAGCAAAATTCTGGGACTGCAACCCAAATATTTCAACTACCAAAGGTCATGTGATGTACTTTCAACAGCAAATTTCACCCGGTGGGCACTGGGTTCACATCACCGCTCAAGTGCTGGACGAGAAAGAAACAAACGCAGTTGACGCTGCGGCAACGCTAGCTCAAGTGAGTGTTGCCATAGCGGATGCCTTTATCAGTTGCTGGGACCAAAAATATAAAAGTAGCCTTACTCGCCCTGAAACCTTTATCAATGAGCATATTGACCTCGATTGGGCACCAATCCTACAGACACCAGCATTTCCAGAACATACCTCTGGGCATAGTGTAGCCTCTTCAGCTGCAGCAACAGTATTGACCCATATTTTTGGAGACAATTACGCTTTTGCTGATGAAACGGAGGTACCATATGGACTTCCTGTTCGTAGCTATAAATCTTTTAACCATGCAGCCAAAGAGGCGGCAATAAGCAGACTTTATGGCGGAATCCATTATCGCCCAGCTATAGAATTGGGCGTAAAGCAAGGTAAAGCCGTGGGTGAATATGTTATTGAACAAATAGATTTGGACTGATATGTAATCATTCTAAAAACCAATATACAACTAGATAAGCCAACTAAATTCTTAATTATGGAACACATACCCTCAAAACGTTTATTTTCCTTAGATGTATTTCGTGGCATGACCATGTTCATGCTTATTGCTGAGGCTGCTGGGTTCCACCATTCTTTTTATGAGCTGGTCAAGGATACTCCATTTCTTTCCGGTATAGGGGAACAATTACATCATCATCCATGGCATGGGTTTCGCTTTTGGGATTTGATTCAGCCATTCTTTATGTTCATAGTTGGAGTGGCCATGCCATTCTCTATCGGAAAACGCCTAAAAACGGGCAACAGAAAAGCTGTGACACGTCATATTCTTCAACGTTGTTTCCTATTATTTGCCTTTGGGGTGTTGCTGCATTGCGTATACAGTCACGCGTTGGTTTGGGAGCTTTGGAATGTATTGGTGCAATTGGCATTTACTATCCTAATTGCATATGCAATTATGAATTTATCGAACCGAAACCAACTACTAATTTCGATAGGTCTTTTGGTGCTAACTGAATTGCTTTACCGTTTTTATGACCCCGCAGCCCCCTTTAACAATGGAGCAAGTTTTGGTTCTTTTATGGATCGCGTTTTTATGGGGAAAATTAATGGTGATGGCTGGGTGACCATCAATTTTATCCCTACCGCCGCGCATACCATTTGGGGTGTAGTTTGCGGACGACTTCTTTTAAACAAGAGTGAATCTTCACAAAAATTGAAAGCATTTGTGCTCTGGGGAAGCATTGCCATGGTTTTAGGAATAGCATTGGATATTCTGAATATCACACCCGTTATAAAAAGATTGGCCACTAGCTCATTTACCTTGCTATCAGGTGGAATAGCGGTCTTGGTACTTGCGCTGTTTTACTGGTATATTGATGTAAAGGGAAATGCAAAAAAATGGATGCGATTTTTTTCTGTAGTGGGAACCAATTCCATTTTTATATACCTATTTGCTGAAACGGTAGGTATACAGTGGTTTAGAGGTTTCGGTAAAATCTTTACAGATGGAATTCTCAATCCCTTGGGAATGGGAGAAAATGGCATTATGGTAATCAATTCACTTTTTGTGCTTTTGATTTTTTGGTACTTGACATATTTCTTGGATAAAAAGAAAGTCTATTTCAAGGTGTAAGGGAACCAGCGTCCTCATCTGTTTATTTACATAAACAAATAGTAAAATATTAAACAAAATTGAAAACCTATTTAAAATGAAATATTTTATAACAATTCTATGTATTGCGATGACTGCTTTTTCTTGTAAAAAGGAAAAAGCTGTAAGTCTTTTTAATGGACAAGATTTAAGTGGATGGCATGTTGATGTTCCTGAAATGGATACCATACCAAATACGATAAATCCATTTATAATACGAACAGGCATGTTGGTGAGTTTGGGAACTCCACGAGGTCACCTCATCACCGATGATGTTTATAAAGATTACAGATTAGAAGTTGAATATCGTTTCGCCGGCGAACCGGGTAACTGTGGCGTATTGGTCCATGCCTCAACTCCAAGGGCATTGTACAAAATGTTTCCAAAATCTTTAGAAGTACAAATGCAGCATGAGGATGCTGGTGATTTTTGGGTTATTGTAGAGGATATAGAAGTTGATAATATGGTGGAACGAAGAGGTCCAAAGGAGGAATGGGGAATTACAGAAGGTAAAAAACGAAGAATTATTAACCTTACAGATGGTTCTGAAAAGCCTTTGGGTGAATGGAACACCATGATTATCGAATGTCTAAAAGATGAGATAAAAGTTTGGGTAAATGGAGATTTGGTCAATCATGGATTTAATGCTACAGTTACAAGTGGTCAAATAGCAATACAAGCGGAAGGTTCCGAAGTAGAATTTAGAAAAATAGATATTTCGTCCATAGATGCTATATCAAAATAATTAGTTCCTTATGAACCTCTGATTTATTTCAATTGAAACGAATGAACATTTCACGAACTTTAAAAATCACTTTACTGATTATGTTGCTTTCAGCTCATATACCCTCAACATTTGGGCAAGAAAAACAGAGCTATATGCAAGAACTACCAAGTTCCCAGTTAAAGATTAATATGGTTGCAATTCCTAGTGGTTCTTTTAACATGGGAAGTCAAGACAGTGAGGAAGGAAGGGATGAAGATGAAGGGCCACAACGAAAAATGGATATTGAAGGTTTCTGGATGTCCAGTTATGAGATTACTTGGGAACTCTATAATCTTTTTTTACAACGTGAGTTGGACAATGTGTTGTTTGCTGAGAAAGGCAAAGAAGTAGAAAAAAAAGTAGATGCCGTAGCTGGTGCAACCATCCCATATGTTGATATGAGTTTAGGGATGGGAACTGGAAAAAACCTGCCCATTGGAAATGTAACACAATTAGGGGCTTCAAAATTTTGTGAATGGCTTTCCGCAATTACGGGGGTCTTTTACCGATTACCCACCGAAGCCGAATGGGAATATGCAGCTAGAGCTGGAACTGCAGGTGCCTATTCTTTTGATGATGATGACTCTTTAGAGGAACATGCCTGGTTTTCAGATAATAGTGGAGCAACCTACCATGAAATTGGCAAAAAAAAGCCAAACCCATGGGGATTATATGATATGTACGGTAATGTTGCGGAATGGACCTTAGATCAGTATAATGCGAATACCTATACGGAAAGTACAAGTCTCTATATTCAAGTTGAAAAAGAATATCCCGCGGTAATTCGTGGAGGATCATATAAAGATTCTCAAGAAATGTTGCGCAGCGCATCAAGAGCATTTTCAAAACCTGTTTGGAAACAGCGAGACCCACAATTCCCAAAAAGCAAATGGTGGCACACCGATGCTCCGTTTGTAGGTTTTAGAATCGTAAGACCATACATGACACCAAATCAAAAAGAGCAAAATAGCTATTGGCTTGGGAAAGAATAGCAAAAACAACTTTGAAAACACATAAGAAGATGAAAAAAGACAAGACTTTAAAAAGACAAAACACCCGCAGGGATTTTGTTAAAAACACGACCCTTTTATCTGCAGGAATGCTATTGCCAACATTAGATGTTGGGGCCATGGCCAATGTATTTGAAAACAAGACCTTAAAACTTGCATTGGTAGGTTGTGGTGGACGAGGTTCGGGGGCAGCAAATCAGGCACTACAAGCTGACGACAATGTTGAGTTGATAGCAATGGCCGATGCTTTTGAAGATAGGCTTACAAGCAGCTTGAACAATTTAAGCGAGAAATATGAGGGTACTGGCAAAATCAAGGTGAAAGAAAAACATCGTTTTGTTGGTTTTGATGCCTATAAAAAAGCGATTGATTTAGCCGATGTAGTCATTTTGGCCACACCTCCAGGTTTTAGACCACAGCATTTTGCATATGCTGTTGAAAATAACAAGCATGTGTTTATGGAAAAACCTTTGGCCACTGATGTTCCGGGAATTCGGAAAGTCTTGGAAATGGCAGAAGTGGCCAAATCCAAGAAATTGAACGTTGTGGTTGGTCTGCAGCGCCATTATCAGGAAAATTACCTGCAAACATTGGATTTGCTTAAAAATGACTCTATAGGTAAGATAGTTTCTGGTCAGGTCTATTGGAATAGTGCTGGTGTTTGGGTTAAGCCAAGAAAACCAGAATATACTGAAATGGAATATCAAATGCGCAATTGGTATTATTTTAATTGGCTGTGTGGAGATCATATTTTAGAACAGCACATACATAATATTGATGTTGCCAATTGGTTCATCGGCGAGTATCCTGTTTCTGCTCAAGGTATGGGTGGGCGCTTGGTACGTACAGGTAAGGAATATGGAGAAATCTTTGATCATCATTTCGTAGAATTCACATACCCTAGTGGCGCCGTGGTGGCCAGCCAATGCAGGCATCAACCAAATACAATGTACCGAGTAGGAGAAGCGTTCCAAGGTACAAAAGGTACCGTAGTGACCAATGATGCGGGTACAGCTAAAATTTTCGATATCGATGGAAAAGAATTGCATTCCATTTCAAATAGTGAAGGCCATAACCCTTACCAGGAAGAACATAATAGGCTTTTTGCCTCTATAAGAAACAATGAAGTCATAAACAATGGTGAATACGGAGCTAAAAGTACAATGACCGCAATATTAGGAAGAATGGCCACTTACAGTGGTAAGGTAGTAACATGGGAAGAAGCTATGAAATCTGAATTGAGTTTGGTTCCGGAAGAGCTTTCTTGGGATATGAATCCACCTGTTATGCCCAATGAAGATGGTACTTATCCAATTCCAATACCGGGTAAATCTATTGTGCTATAAACTATTTTGAAGTTATTAAACATAACCCAACTATAGGTAAAGTTCATCTACAAAATCAAATTAATTTGTTTAGCTTTCTGCTCTTGCTTTTTAGCGCTAAAAAGTAAAAACAAAGAGGCAGCAAAATGGAAATTAGGTTTCAATGTATCTACATCTGGTATGACACGCCTAACAAAAAACTAAGATGGAAAAAAAGTCGATTAAAGCTGATAAGTTAATTCACAGCGCTTTACCTATTTTATTTTTGTTGGGAATGATTGTTTACGGCTTAGTGCTTAGGCCGTATTTTTTTAACCAGTCGGTAATTCCTTTGGAAATCATTTTTCTTAGTTCTTCTTTTTTCGCGGTGACCCATTTAATCTATTTGGGGTTTTCGTGGGATATCATTCTTGCTAATGCGGTGAAAAAACTAACCAAAGGTTTACCTACTATTCTCATCTTATTCGCTATTGGAATAGTCATAGGAAGTTGGATTGTTTCAGGAACAATACCCATGTTTGTCTACTATGGAATTAAATTGGTCAACCCTGACTACATTTACGTATTGGCCTTCATTATACCTATCTTTTTTTCAATGTTCACAGGAACCTCTTATGGCTCTGTTGGTACTATAGGAGTTGTAATTTTAGGGGTGGCAACAATAATCAATGCCAATCTCGCTATTGTTGCCGGCGCTGTTATCGGTGGTGCCTTCTTTGGGGATAAAATGTCTCCATTATCGGATACAACCAATATCGCCGCTTTGGCTACCGGAGTAGATTTATACGACCATATTAACTCAATGCTTTACACAACCTTACCTTCTGCAATTATTGCTGCTATCATTTACACCATTTTGGGTTTTGTGTACCCTGCAGAATCAGTTGTAGGTGATTTTGCCGAATTGGAAACTACGCTAACCGCCGTCACTTCTATTTTCAATTTCAATATTTTACTTCTTCTACCTGTTTTAATCGTTTTGATAGGTTCATTTAAAAAATTACCAACAATTCCAGTACTGTTAACTTCCTCATTGGTGGCTTGTATTTTTGCATTGCTCTTTCAAGGATATGGTTTTGAAGATGTAATTCAATCTGTTTACAAAGGTTTCCATACCAACATGGCAGTATGGCAAAAAACAGTTCCAGAAAATATTAGTGTTCTATTTAATCGCGGAGGTCTTTATGCTCTAAACGATGCCATTATAATAGCACTTTTTGTTTTTTTGTTTATTGGTATTCTGGATACCAATAATGCCATTCCTAAAATTGTCGAAAAAGTATTTTCATATGCTAAAACCAAATCATCAGTCATATTATCATCCTTGGCAGCTGCCGGAATAACCAACGGAATGACTGGGAACCAATACGCTACGAGCTTTATAGTTGGAGAAGCTTTCAAAACAAAATATGATACGTTAGGAATCAATCGAAAAGTTCTTAGTCGTTCCCTGGAAGATTACGGAACCATGATTGAAAGTTTGATTCCCTGGCACCCAACCGCATTATTCATGGTTTCCGTTATGGGCGTAGCCGTTGGGGATTATTGGTATTTTCAGTTACTTAGTTTGATAAATCTTATCATAGCTCCCTTAATTGCTATTTTAGGTATAGGATGTTTTTACAAAAAAGACAATTCAGTCAATGAAGAAAAAAAATAACGACACTAACAGCGGGCAGCATGACGCAAAACCTCAAGATCTTTCATATGAAGGGTCAATGGTAACTCCCATATTCCAAACGTCTAACTTTTCATTTGAAAGCTGGGATGCCATTAGTGATGCATTCGACAATAGAACAAAAAGCTTCATTTACTCAAGAGGTAATAATCCAACGGTAGAAGTTGCCCAGAGAAAGTTGGCGGATCTTGCAAGTGGAGAAAAAGCCCTTTTGTTTGGGTCAGGGATGGCGGCCATTTCCGCCGCGGTATTGCATTGTGTTCAAAAAGATGGACATATCATAGCGATAAAAAATATTTATGGCCCCACTAACAATCTTCTTTACACTTACTTGAAAGATAAAATGAATGTTTCCATCACTTTTGTCTCAGGGGTTGAGTTGGGTGAATTCGAAGCAGCAATTCAAGCAAATACCAATCTTATCTATTTGGAAAGCCCGTCTTCAGGTGTTTTTTCTTTACAGGACATTCGTTCAGTAGCTGCTTTGGCTAAAAAAAATGGCATCAAGACAGTAATAGACAATACTTGGGCAACGCCATTTTTTCAAAAACCTCTGGAAATGGGAATAGATTTGGAGGTGCATTCCTGCTCCAAATACATTGGAGGTCATAGTGATGTGGTCGCAGGTGTAGTTATTGGCAGCAGTGAATTAATGAATCAGATTTTTAAAAAGGAATATGAATGGCTTGGAGCTCGTATTTCACCAGCTGAGGCTGCCCTAATCACTAGAAGCTTAAAAACTCTGCCTCTAAGAATGAAAGCCCATGAAGCAAATGCATTAGAGATTGCCGAATTTCTAGAAAATCACCCTAAAATCACAAGCGTAAATTACCCAGGCCTAAAGAGTTTTAAACAGTATGATTTAGGAAAAAGACAGATGAGTGGTAATTCAGGTTTATTATCCTTTCGCCTAGCTACAAATGATTTAGAAAAAGCCAAGACCTTTTTTAACAATTTAAAAAAGTTTCGAATAGCGGTCAGTTGGGGTGGCTATGAAAGCCTGATCTATGCATTGGCCATTAGTTATGTCAAAGAGATGACAAAAGACCAATTTGAAACTACCGGTCTCACCTATGGAGATATGCGTCTATCAGTCGGTTTAGAGAATGTAACCGAGCTGACCCAGGATTTAGAACAGGCATTGGATTTAATTTGAAACAGATTAAAAACTATCCTTCATCCAATTATAGGGCTTTCTCTTTATCCAAAGTCCTCTGGTAAAATCAGGAAAATTTTGAGGTTCTCCATTATTTTCAATAGAAACTTCTGACAAAGGTGTTACAGCGCTCCAAGCTGCCGCATCATAGGCATCCATAGGTGGGGCAATATTTTGCTTTGCTGATTCCACAAAGGCATTCATTACAAAAAAGTCCATACCACCATGTCCAGACCCTTCGGCATACTCACCATACTTTTTCCAAAGAGGGTGATCATATTCTTTAAGCCATGAAGTAGCCTCATCCCATTTGTGGGGTTCAGATTTGCCCTCTACATAAATTCTATTCCCATCTACCTCCCATAAACCATTTGCACCTTGCACTCGAAAACCTAAAGAATAAGGACGCGGTAAATTACAATCATGAGTGATTATAATGGTCTCTCCCCTAGCCGTTTCAATAGTTGAAGTAATAACATCTCCTTGCTTAAATTTAACCTTGGCATTTGGATGACTCTCTCCGCCGTGTTTTACCACATAGTTATGCAATCCTATTCCTTTTGAAGCATAAGAACTCATTGAAACAAATCGATTCCCCCGATTGATATCTGCCATAGCCGCTATTGGACCCAAGCCATGGGTAGGATATACATCCCCATTACGTTTTACAGAGTGTTCTGTTCTCCATTTAGCTTCAGAAATAGCTTTTTCACCAAACTCAACTCCACCTCCATAAGGTTGTTGGCCATTATTGAACTTAACTTCTCTTAAATCGTGCTGGTAACCGCATCTAAAATGAACCGTTTCACCAAAAATATTTTGTTTTACCATATTAAGAACAGCCATTACATCCCGTCTATAGTTTACATTTTCAAGAATCATCATATGGGTTCCCGTTTGCTCATGGGTATTTACCAAATCCCAACATTCTTCCAATGTGTTTGCTGCAGAAACTTCAACCCCAGCATATTTTCCTGCCTTCATTGCATCAACAGTCATACGAACGTGCCACAACCAAGGAGTAGAAATGATTACAGCATCCACATCTTCTAATTCCAATAGATTCCTATAGTCGTAGTCATTTTTTCCAAAAACCTTAGGTGATTTACCTCCTGCTGTTTTAATCATTCCCTTGGCCAAATCTATTCTGGCAGAGTCGATATCGCAAATAGCCGTTACCTCAACATCCTTTCTCAATAAGATATTGGTAAGATGGTTTGTACCCCTTAGGCCAACACCAATAAAACCAACTTTCAATTTACCTTCAAACTTGCTAGAGACAAAACCTGAAGCAATGTTTGGTGCAAGTACAACCCCTGCTCCTAAAATGGAACTACTCTTGATAAACTTTCTTCTTGAATTCATAGCTTATTGATGTTTTAATTTGTTTAATTCATTATACTCTAAACAGTATTCTTTAAATAGTCTATTCTGTATTAATCTTATGATTGTTCTAAATAGCTTTTTGCATTTTCTGAGTTTACAATGGCAATAGGCAACAATTTTTTCTCAGGGAATACTTTTTTGAACAATAAGTTTTCAATTACATATTTTAACCCCAGCGATGCTTGCATTTTAGGATCTTGATGAATTAAAAAATCCACAACCCCTTTTTGAAGGTATTTTAGGTTTTCATCCAGTAAATCATAACCAATTAATAAAATCCTTTTGTCATCCATGGTATCCAAAACTTTAGCTACTTCATAAGCTCTGGAAGTGGTTATGAAAATACCCTGTAAGTCCTGATGTTTTTCTAGGAATGAAATCAGCTTTGTTTTAAAGTCACCTGACATCAAAGTAATTGTTAGCGGACTATCAATTCCATTTTCATGGCAATAAGAGGTAAAACCTTGCTCTTTTTCTCTCATATGCCTTGCATTATCATATGACTCATTAATATGCACAATCGCGAACTTACCTCCATAAGAACTAGACATATGTAGAAGTTTGGCTGCGGTCTTTCCGCTGAGCACCAAATCCTGACCAACATACAGATCAATACCATTGGATAGAGTGCTGTTGAAAGTGGCCAAAAGTATATTCTTACCATCAAACTTCTCAAGAATACTATTTGTTTCACGCTCAAAAAGAGGAACAAAAAACAAAGCATGTATTCCATCTTGGTAAGCCTTATGTCCCTTTTGTAAAAATGATTTAGGTTTAAAAGGATTGAAATGGTAGATCACAACGTGAACATTAAAATCATCATATTCTGAAATCACCTCTTGAACACCTTCTTCGCAAGGTTCCCAAAAGGAATCCAAATTTGGGTTTGGAAGCAAGACGCCTATTTTATAGACAACACTGTTTTTAAGGGTACGAGCAATAGGATTAGGTTTATAATCCAGCTCATCTATAGCAGCCATTATTTTTTCCTCGGAAGCTTTTGAAACCCTACCCCTTTCATGCAATACCCTATCTACTGTCCCTATTGAAACTCCAGCCTTTTCCGCAATATCCTTGATAGTGTGTTTGGTTCTCATCAAGCCAAAAATAATAAAAAAGTCATATGAATTTTAAAATAATGTGTACGTTAACATAAAAATGCGTGTACGATAACACATTTTTGATATATTTGCCTTATTAGTTGTCCTGAATTATATAATAATTAATCATTTTGTTTGGATAATCTTTAATCTTCTTTATGGGGTTAGAAAGAATTGTTTCATTGGCACCTGGCAGAACTTGCCTTTTTGGAGATCATCAAGATTACCTTAAATTGCCTGTCATTGCTTGTGCTATAAGTCGCTACATAACGCTAACGGCGGTTAGAAACGATTCCCAAAAATTAATTATCAGTAAACCGGATATTAATGAAATACGGGTTATTGATTTATCAGAACCGATATTAAAAATTGAAAAAGGAGATCATTTGTTGACTGCTATAAAAATAGCAGAACAATACAAGTGCATACCAGATAAGGGTTATGACATTCATATTAGTGGAAATATAGCCATAAATGCAGGAACTTCAAGTTCATCAGCAGTTGTAGTGGCTTGGATAAAATTTCTCTTAACTGCTTTCGGATGCAATCAAAAGATTACAAAAGAATTTGTCTCCAAACTTGCATATCAAACTGAAGTGGAATACCACAATTCCCCCGGCGGAAAAATGGACCAGTATAGTATAGGGTTAGGAAACATCATGTACTTGGAAACTGATGCTAAAGCAAATTATGTAACGTTTGACAAACCTTTAAAAGGATTAATAGTTGCCGAATCTGGCGTGCCCAAACAAACAACAGGTGTCTTAGGTGAGTTAAAAGAAAAAGCGCTCTTGGCGGTACATAAAGTAAAAGAAAAGATTTCCTCTTTTGAATTAAAAGAGGTCAACAAAGATGAATTACCATCTTATCTCAATTATGTATCGGATGACTTGAAAGTATTCTTGTCAGCAGCTGTTTTAAATCACGATATTACTCAAAGAGCATTAAAAGAATTTCAAAAGGAAACATGGTCAGTAGCAGCAATTGGCGCTTTAATGACAGAACACCATGAAATACTTAAAAATTATTTGAATCTCACTGTGCCAAAAATTGATGCAATGATAAACACGGCTATATCTGCTGGAGCTTTAGGGGCCAAAATTGTTGGTTCCGGACGAGGTGGCAGTATTGTAGTTCTTGCTAATGAAGGAGAAGAAGATAAAATTATTGATTCATTACTTAAAGCTGGAGCTAAAGATGCCTATAAGGTTCAGGTAGATCCAGGGGCAAGAATAGTAGAACCAAAATCAATACAATCATGAAATCACATGCTACTTTGATAATTCTTGCGGGCGGAGCGTCTTCAAGAATGAAAAAAACAGATACTTCCAATCAAGGAGATTTAACGCAGGAAGAAATAAAACAGGCCAATGAGCGGAGTAAAGGATTAATTTCAGTTGGAAAGGATAAAAGACCTTTTATGGATTATTTGCTAAATAATGCACAAAAAGCTGGATATAAATACATCTATATTGTTGTTGGGGCAAATGCTACTTTATTCAAAGAATATTATGGAGGCAAAGACAGCGAGAACAACTTCCACGGATTATGGATCTCCTTTGCAACGCAGCACATTCCAAAAGACCGAATAAAACCGCTAGGTACTGCGGACGCTGTTTTTCAAGCTATAGAACAATACCCGGAATTAAAAATGGCGAGCTATTCGGTATGTAATAGTGATAACCTGTATTCTATAGCAGCCTTGAAAGCGCTAAGGGAAACCAATAGTCCAAATGCTTTTATTAGCTATGATCGTGATAGTCTTGAATTTACCAAAGAAAGAATTTCCCGTTTCGCATTGGCTAAGCTAGATCATAAAGGTCATTTACAGCAAATCGTTGAAAAACCGGATTTAAGTCTAATAGACAATTATAAAGATGCTGATGGTAAATTGAGGGTAAGCATGAACATATTTAAGTTTGATGGCATCATGTTTTACGAATACCTTAAAAATTGCCCGCTTAACGAAACAAGAAACGAAAAAGAATTGCCTACTGCATTATTGAATATGATTCAAGACTACCCAGACACTACTATCGGCGTCCCTTTTTCTGAGCATGTTCCAGATTTGACAGCGAAATCAGATATTATAGCTGTAAAACAATATTTAGAAAAAAAACATGAAAAACTAAATTGGTAATGAATAAAAAAAACAAAGTAATTCTGCTATTTTTTCTTGTGGCGGGAACCTTATGTGCCCAAAAAAAAGAACAGAATTTTGAATTAGCTGGACAACAAGTCCAATTAACTGGAGAGTTTCGGGATTTTGAAACTGCAACCACCATCGAAAAATTGAGTGACGGTCTTGAAATCCTAACAATATCCCTGACACATCAAAAAGGAGCAACTCCACCTGAATTTTCCCTAAAATGGAAATTGCCATCTAGCAATATCGCAGGGTACTGGAGTAGCGCTGCCTTCAATGACAAAACTATTGGACCTAGTTGGGCACCCTCTACAGTTCGTTCCATGTTGGCCAAACAAGCTCCTGTTATTACCCTTTTTGGTCATGATGATAGCAATCGACTTACTTTTTCGGCCACTGAATCCCTGAACACGGTTGTTATGAGTTCAGGTGTTAAAGAAGAAGACGGACTTGTTTATAACGAAATGACCTTCTTTTCAGAAAAGCATCAATCAGTGACGGATTATGAGGTTAAAATACGTTTTGATGCAAGACCACAATCATATTCAAAGGCCTTAGAGGAGGTAGCTGATTGGTGGGCATCTTTTGACCAATTAAAACCTGTTGAAGTTCCAGAAGTAGCCCGTAAGCCCGTTTACTCTAGTTGGTATAGCTATCATCAGAACGTAACGATGAAAGATTTGCTGGCTGAGTGTAGACTTGCCAAACAAATGGGTTTTGAATCCATTATTGTAGACGATGGCTGGCAAACCATGGACAGTAATAGAGGTTATGCCTTTACGGGTGATTGGGAACCAGAACGGATTCCAGAAATGAAGGAGTTTGTAAATGAGGTACATAATCTAGGCATGAAGTTTATTTTATGGTATGCTGTTCCTTTCGCTGGTGAAAATTCAAAAGCCTATGAGAAAATGAAAGGGAAATTTCTTAGGTATTGGAACGGACAGGGCACATATGTTTTAGATCCTAGGTATCCTGAGGTGAGGGAATTCATTATCAAAACCTATGTAGATGCAACAAACAATTGGGATTTAGATGGTTTTAAGCTGGATTTTATTGGAAGGTTTATTGCGGATGAAGACACCAAATTCACCATGGATGATGGGCGTGACCATGCTTCCGTTAATGAAGCGACCGATGTATTGATGACTGATTTGGTAAAATCACTTCAAGAAATCAAACCTGATATCATGATTGAATTCAGACAACCTTATGTGGGTCCGGCCATGCGAAAATATGGGAATATGTTCCGAGCAACGGATTGCCCAAATCTCTCATCTGTGAATAGAATTAGAACCTCAGATTTAAGACTGTTAAGCGGTTCAACGGCGGTTCATTCCGATATGTTAATGTGGCATTATGATGAACCCGTTGAAGTAGCAGCATTACAAATGCTCAACGTAATGTATTCCGTACCACAAATTTCGGTTAGGCTGGAAGATATTCCTGAAGACCATTTTAAGATGATTAAATTCTATACAGATTATTGGCTTAAAAACAGAGAGGTGTTGTTGGACGGTGATTTTCACCCCACAAGCCCGTTGACCAATTATCCTATACTTGAAGCAGCCAAAAACAACAAAAAAATAACCACCATATTCAATGATCAAATAGTAGATGTACAGATAGAAAAATTTGAGGAAATTGATATAATCAACGCGAAAACATCCAATAGAATAGTGATGGTAATCAATGGAAAATCTAAAAATTTTGAGTATAAAATAATGGATTGTCTTGGTACGGAAACAAAAAAAGAAACCATAGAGTTATCTGAGGGCACCTACTCTTTTAATGTCCCAGCTTCAGGATTAATTTCTTTTAAAGCGACCAATTAAATGATGATTATGAAGATTTATAAAAAATGGCAGGCAAGATTCTTATTAACAGTCTTGACGACAATATTGTGTAGTTCATGTGCTGAGAAAAAACAATCAACGGAACATGAATCCCGCCCAAATATTTTATGGATTTTTCTTGAAGACACCGCTCCCTTGTTAGGTGCATACGGCACAACTATTATTTCAACTCCAAATATTGATAGCCTTGCCAAACAAGGTGTAGTGTATACCAATGTTTTTATGCCTGCACCTGTATGTTCAGCAAGTCGTTCCAGTATTATTACAGGAGTGATGTCAACAACTACAGGAGCGCACAATCATCACAGCTCTAGAACAAAAGAGTCAGCTATCTATTTGCCAGATAGTTTAAAAACCATTCCAGAGCTTTTTAAAAATGCCGGTTATTTCACCTTTAACAATGGTAAAGATGACTATAACTTCATGTATGACAGAAGGGATTTATACACACAAGATTATAAGTTACATCCTTTATATGGCAAAAGCGGAGTCCATTTAAACTTGGATACCTTGAAGAATCACCAACCCTTCTTTGGGCAAATACAGTTAAAAGGAGGAAAAGAGATATTTTCCAATACTTTCAAGGACAATGTAAAGACCCCTGTTGACCGTTCAAAGATAGAACTACCTCCTTACTTGCCAAACCATCCGGTAATTGTTGAAGAGTATGCCAATCATCTTGATGCTATTCAAATAACCGACGAAAAAGTAGGGAAGATCATTAAAGATTTAAGGGATAATGGTTTGTTGGAAAATACCGTGGTATTCTTTTTTTCGGACCATGGAATGAGACTGACACGAAACAAACAATTCTTATATGATGGCGGTCTTCATGTTCCTTTGATAGTTGCTGACTTTACTAAGAATATTAATACGTTAACACCTGGAACGGTCAAAGAAGACTTGGTAAGCGGACTGGATATTGGAACCGGATCTATGGCCTTGGCCAATATTGAGATACCCAATTATACGGAAGGGCAGAATATGTTTGGCGACGCCTATAAAAGGAATTACGTTATTTCAACAAGGGATCGCTGTGATTTTACGATTGATAGAATCCGTTCGGTACGATCAAAAGAGTATAAGTACATCCGAAATTTTAAGACTGACAGGCCATATACACAACCCACTTATATGGATTTTGACGGTATCGAGTTCGTTAAGGTCATGCACCAATTACATAATGCTAAAAAATTGAATTCTGTTCAAGACATATTTATGTCTGACGAAAGACCGGAAAAAGAATTATATCATCTACCCAGTGACCCTTTTGAGTTGAATAACCTCGCAAATGATTCTAACTATGATAACGTCTTAAAAGAATATTCCAGCGTTTTGGAGGATTGGATCATTGAAACTGATGATAAAGGACAGTATCCAGAAGATGAAGAGAATTTAAAATTGATGTTGGGTATTTGGGGCAAACATGCCATAAACCCTGAATACGATACCTTAAGAAAAAAATATCCGGATCTTGAAGGCTCTCTGATTTCCTTAAAGAGTGAGCCTTCAAAATTGATAGGAACTCACAACTGATTATAATTAATTCAAATTGGTTTATACATCAATAGGGTTAAAGGATAATTATTGTCGTTTGGAAAAAGCATCAAAAGATAGAATTTAACGCTGGATATCATGAACTCATAATTCTAAATTGATAGGGATTTAATTTGGGGCAATTCATATTGTTTATAATCTTTTTAACAGCAATGAGCCAAAAAAATAAACTAAATGAACGAACCTTATTCCGTTAAGGAATCTATTGTGGACTTGGCTTTTTCCAATTCCTTTTCCAATCTTTCATTTTTTTGAAGATATTCTATACGGACCTGTTCCAATTTCCGCTCAAATTCATCTGCTGGAACATACTCTGGCTCTAACAACGCACTTTTCAAAATACTAAAAAGGGTAAACAAAAAACTTATGACAATGGCAGAAATCATTGTAATGAGCAATGTTTTTTCACGCTTTAATGAGGAGGAATTTTTTTTAAGCAGTTTTTTCTCATCTTTTGACAACTTACGATTACCCGAAAGTTGATCTAAAAAAACATCCCATTTTTCCTCTTCTTTTACATGCATGTCCTTAAACCCACCTTCGTTTAAAAACAAATGGGTACTCGGTGTAGAGGCTAGCATGAATATTTGCACGCCATTACCGCTCATAATATCCAACAGACTGGAATCATATTCCCGTATTTCCTTAATCAATTTTTCAACAAACCCAAGGGTATAATTAGGACGTAGAAATTCATCATAAAGAACTTGAATTTCAAAATAGTCCCTACGTTTTAAAGCATACTCTAAAAAGCGGTCTTTTAATTCGGCTTTGAAAAATTCGCCCATCTCCCAGTTAAGAAAAATTAAAGTTTTGGTTTATTGGTCTATCCAGACAAAGTTACTTTAAATGCAGAGCAATCATCATTGTTAATATAAAGAATTCATGTTTTTTTAAATCCTTTCACAATTTCCTATTTTGCATTTTTGACCCATTTTATATCCCTTGGGCTTTTAAAGTGACTATTGGTTTTCAAAAAAAAAGAAAGAAGTAAATGATTTTGCTTAATTTACAACTGCGTGAAAAAAGGAATAGTTGTCTGCAACTCTAGTTATTATTTTATTTGACTTTCAAATATTCTTAAACGTATCGCACTAATTAATTACTAGTAACTAGTTGGTACTTTTATCAAATCCAAGTTAAACTCAAGTGAATAATACTAAGAAAATATTAATCCTAGTTTCTTTGGTCATTGGCGCCACATTGTTTGCGCAAGAGTTACCCCCTATTAAAAATTATGCTCCTTCAGATTATTTGGCTGAAAACCAAAACTGGGCTATCTCGCAAGCCGGAGACAAAGTAATTTATGTAGCCAACAGCAAAGGACTTTTAGAGTTTAACGGCGCTAAATGGACATTGTTCCCTTCACCAAATGAAACCATAATTAGATCAGTAAAAGTTGTAGGCGACAAAATATATACAGGTTGCTATACGGAATTTGGGTATTGGCAAGAAGATGATTTTGGGATGCTTCAATACAACTCCTTATCAAAAAAGATAAAAAAGGATTTTAAACAAGATGAAGAGTTCTGGAACATTTTGGACATGGATCAGTGGATAGTGTTCCAATCCCTTGATCGGATCTATATCTACGATTTAAAGGATAATTCGGTTAATGTTATTGATTCTGACACTTCCTCACCTAAAATATTCAACCTCAATCAAAGTATTTATTTTCAAAGACTTGGTAAAGGAATTTTTAAGATTGAGAACGGTAAAGATGTATTGGTCTATGATGCTGAACCCTTTAAACAAGATGAAGTAATCAACATTTTTCAGCACCAAGGAGATTTATTGGTTCTTACTCGTCACAACGGATTTTATAAAAATCAAAATGATTCTTTTAACAAATGGAATATAACTGCAGACACATTGTTATCCAATGTGAGTATATACAGCGCTCTGGAATTGACAGACGGAGGCTTTGTTTTAGGCACCATCTCTCATGGTATGATCTATTTGGATGAAAATGGAAATTTGATATCTCATATAGATCAAATAAAAGGATTGCGGAACAACACTGTTTTATCCCTATATGAAGATTTTGATAATAACATTTGGCTTGGACTTGATAACGGAATCAGTTATGTAAATCTTAAATCTGCATTTAAAGTATACCATGACAATAAAGGAGTTGCGGGAAGTGTGTATGCTTCCGTTGTTCTTAATAACATTTTGTATTTGGGAACAAATCAGGGACTGTTTTATAAGGAATTAGATAGTGATACTGATTTCAGACTAATCAACAGTACCCAAGGTCAAGTATGGTCTTTAAATATAATTGGACAAACTTTATTCTGTGGCCATCATACCGGTACATTTATTATTGACGAAAATAAAGCTAGAAGAATTGCTGATATTCAGGGCACTTGGAATGTAAGCGATTTAAATGGTGACCCCAACCTTCTTTTACAAGGAAATTATGATGGACTATATGTGCTGGAAAAATCAAGTGATGGATGGCATATTAAAAACAAGATTGAAGGGTTTAATCATTCATCGCGCTATTTTGAGACGTTGGAAGAAGAGATTTTTGTAAACCATGAATACAAGGGAGTTTTTAGAATTGAGGTTGATAGTGCTTTTTCTAAAGCGAAAAATGTATCCGTAGACACATTAATTAAAGGCTCCAATTCAGGAATATTAAAATATAAAGGAGATTTATTGTATTCATATGAAAACGGAATTTTAAAATATGATAAAAAAGACAAAACGTTTGTCAAGGATAGTATTCTGAGTAAAGCTTATACAAAAGACGAATATCTTTCAGGTAAAATGACAGTGGATAATAAGAATGATTATTTATGGGTATTTACAAATTCCAATATCAGTTTTGTATCCCGCGGAAACTTGTCTAACACTCCAATCATTAAATCTATTCCATTAACTGAAAACGTGCGAAGTGGAATTGTAGGGTATGAAAGTGTTACAGCGCTAGAAGAAGAAGGAAAATATTTATTTGGAACCAGTTCTGGGTATGTAACTATTGATGTAGATGATTTTAGTGAGCGGGATTTTAGCGTAAATATAAGTAGCATTAGAAAAGCAGGTAAAAACACAGGTGAAAATGAAAAAGAGTTATTAAGTAAAAGCCTAAAAGGCAGTTTTGAAAGTGATGAAAACAATCTTGAAATGTCTTTTTATACTGCGGATTATGACAAATACCTAAGGCCAAGCTATCAGTTTCAACTTTCAGGGATTTACTCTAACTGGAGTGATTGGTCCCAAAAGTCTTCTGCAACCTTCGAAAATCTTCCTTTTGGCGAGTATACGTTTAATGTCAGGGCAAAAATTGGTGACAGAATTTCCAACAATATTGCTACTTACTCTTTTAAAATTGCTAGACCTTGGTATATATCCAACCTAATGTTGACATTTTATTTTCTAGGGGCAGTATTGGGTTCAATTATAATTCACAATTTATACAAAAGGCATTACCACAAACGACAACAAAAACTAATTGAAAAGAATAAGCGGGATATAGAGTTGGCAAAAGCTCAAAACGAGAAAGAAATAATCAAAATCAAAAACGAGCAGCTCAAAGAAGAATTTAGAAGTAAGAGCAATGAATTAGCAGCATCAACCTTAAGTATAATTAAAAAGAATGAGTTGCTATCCAAAGTCAAAGAACAACTCGTATCCAATGTAGAAGATAAAAATTCTGTTAAACCAATCATTACTATTATTGATAAAAGCCTAAATCAAAATGATGATTGGGAGTTGTTCAAAGAAGCTTTTAACAATGCGGATAGAAAGTTTTTGAAGAAATTAAAAAAAGCCCACCCCAATCTATCTCCTAACGATATTAGGTTATGCGCTTACCTTCGTTTAAACTTATCATCAAAAGAAATAGCTCCTTTATTGAACATTTCACCAAGAAGTGTAGAGATCAAAAGGTACAGACTTCGCAAAAAAATGGACTTAACCCATGATGATAACTTGGTAAACTACATCCTTAAACTGTAAATTACTCTACAACTTTCCAATAGCACCTCAACAATACCTATACAAACTGGAATCCAACTAAAATTGGAAACTTTCGCTTTGCTTCTGAGACCCTCTAAAATAAGGGGTTTTATCAATTTCGTAAAAAAAAGCCATTTTTTTTATCATGTATGTTTTTTGTTGAGGTAATTTTTAAGGTCTTCCTATTATTTTAAGATAAGTTTAACCGTTCGCAAAAAACAGAAAGTTCCCCAACTCTTCAAAATTTTTGTTTCACTGAAACGGCATACATGATTTTCTTTTTAGCGAACATCAAACTAAAACTAAACATTACTATGAAAAACAATTTACTGAGATTACTGCTCCTATTGTTTACAACTGCTATCTACGCCCAAGCCGACAAGGTTTCTGTTGTAAGCAATGATGAAGGAATGAAATTGGTGGTCAATGGAAAGGATTTTATGATGAATGGGATGAATTGGGACTACATTCCAATTGGCACCAACACAGTGAACGCTGCATTCTGGAAAAAACCGGACGACATTATCAAAGCGGGACTGGACACAGAAATGTCCCTATTAAAGAACATGGGTGTTAACGTTATTCGTCAATATACAGGTGTCCCTGCAAAATGGATACAGTATATCTATGAAAACTATGGCATATACACCATGCTCAACCATTCTTTTGGACGCTATGGGCTTACATTGAATGGCGTTTGGACTCCTGTAACTATTTATGATGACCCTACTACTTCAGAATTTTTAATGACTGAAATGGAAGAGTTGGTAAATGGTTATAAAGACACTCCCGGACTACTTCTTTACTTATTAGGTAATGAAAACAACTATGGGTTATTCTGGGCAGGAGCGGAAACTGAAGATTTCCCAGACGATGAAGGAAGAATAAATTTCATAGGCGAAAGTCGAGGAAGACCTATGTATAGATTAATGAATGAGGCCGCAAAAAAAATGAAGGCTATGGATTCTTCACATCCTGTAGCTATTTGTAATGGTGATGTATTGTTCATTGATATTGTAGCGGAGGAGTGTAAAGATATTGACATTTATGGAACCAATACCTATCGTGGGGCTTCTTTCGGAGACATGTTTCAAGTAGTAAAAGACAAACTCAACAAACCTGTAATGTTTACAGAGTTTGGAGCTGATGCGTTCAATGCCATCGAAAACAAAGAAGATCAATATTCCCAGGCATACTATATGGTAGAAAACTGGAAAGAGATCTATCAAAATGCAGCTGGTCTGGGAAAAGCTGACAACTCAATTGGAGGTTTCACTTTCCAATTCAGTGATGGTTGGTGGAAATTTGGATTTGATGATAGAAAAAATGCCGATGTGCATGATAACAACGCTTCATGGTCCAATGGTGGATATGCGAGAGACCTCGCCGCCCCAGGAGTAAATAACATGAACGAGGAATGGTTTGGGATTTGTGCCAAGGGTGCTACCAACCCTAGAGGGTTATACGACCTTTATCCAAGGGCAGCCTATTATGCACTAAAAGATGCGCATCAATTAAATCCTTACGACGAAGGTGTAAATCTGGATTTTGTAACCAATCATTTTAGTAATATACAGTTGATGGATGCTGTGCTTAAAGCTCGTGGTGATAAAGCCGCTTTAAACGGAGAGCAAAGTAATCTGCTTCGCATCAGTAACCTTCAAGCAAAGTTCTCAACCTTCAGTACTGGAGGTAGTTTAATTACGACTCCGGATACTCCTAACCCAGACGACCCTAACACCTTTCCAAATCAGTTAGGATTCGATCACATGCAGTCGTATTTTATTGGAGTAGAAGGAAACCCTGCACCTAACATGAGAGCAGAGGTAAATATGAATGTTGTTGGTAACGTGGCGCGAAACCCAATCAATGAGATTTTTTATGAGAATAACTCCCGTCCTATTGATGTAAGTACTGACCAAGGAGACGTAATTGTTTCCGATGTAAATAGAATTCGCGTATATCAAGCAGAGTTTGAATGGAACGCCAAAGAATTTGATCTAAAAGGTTTCTATAGAACAGGTCATTATCATTGGGGTTATGAAGGTGACTTTTTCGGATTGTATCCAGAAGCCAACTATGGCCCTAACCTAGATATTTACAACGGTGAAATATTAGGAATGGAAATTGACGGTAAGGGCCCTTTAAAAGGACTAAAGGCCGCTATTGGTCCTCAATTATGGTGGGGCGCAAATCCTACCATGCTTTTCAAGTACAAAAAACATATTGGGAAGTTTGATGTTACCGGTATTTACCATAGAGACTTTGAAACCAATCTGGTTTTTGATGAAAATGGACGTCGGGTCTTAGATGCAAATCAAGTACGAAGTGGTGTAATCCCCTTTTGGCCGACCGAAAGGGCTACTTTGGCTATTGAAAGGGAGTTCGGCAAATTTGGAATTATGATGGGAGGAATTTGGGCAGGAAGCCCATTGAACGGTACTACATTTCAAGATGTTAGAGGTACTCCGGGAAACTATGTCGTTTTTGAAGATCGAATTCAGGCAAATGATAACTGGGGTGGTAAAGTTAAGGTCACCTATGAAGGTGGAAAATTCAATTGGTACGGTCAAGCGGCAGCTATGGGTTTAATTGCCAATGGTGGCGCTGACCAAACGATGACCTTTACTGGTTGGAAATTAAGGGATACGGGAAGTGGTAATGTAACCAGTGTATTTTCTGGATTTACCATCGCTGCAGGAAATTTTCAGATTGCTCCTAATTTCATGTGGCAAAAACCATTAGTGGATGCCATGCCTCAAGATGTACAAGCCCCAGGACGCCTAAGGAACAATCTTGATGATCCCTTTTCCGTTCGAGGCAACAGAGAGACCACTGCCGGTGAGATTCTCTTGACTTTCGACCCTACCCCGGGTACTTGGATGTACGAGTGGGATAATGACAGATCGGAGGATGCCAAATTCGCCATGAATCTTGGATTTGTGTATCGTCACCTTCCTACAACCGTTGATTCATATATCGGTTTCAACGCCGACAGGTCCTTCTTTGCTTTCCCAAATTCGGTTCCCGCTGAAGATTTATGGGAAGTCCATTCCAGAATGGTATCCAAACTTGGTTCGGATTTCGGTCTAATTGGAAATTTCTACTATGGCAACGGGCAAGCTAACGGAGATAGTGAACGATTGATAAAACGTTTTGGCGGAGATGTAAGAATGATTTATAAGAAATGGAAAGTACAGTATACCCAAAAAATTAACGATTGGGGACCATTTGATTACCATCGAGATTTTAACTTAACGTACCCAGTACAATTGATGTTGGATATCTCTACAACTCTTGGTAAGCCTGACTGGTTTATTTTACCAAGCACACAAATAGGAATTCGTGGTACATGGAGATCCTTAAATGAGTTTTCACCACGTTATTTGCCAAACGCGGTACCGCCCAACACTTTTTCACAAGAACCTATAATTAGTCCAGTTGGATTTGGTAATGGTAACGAGTGGGAGATTATGACATATGTACACATCAACATTGGTAAATAAAAAGATTGAAAAATGAAAAATATTAGAAATATACACTTACGTTTTATAGTTCTTTTTAGCTTGGGCATTGCTGTTTTTACAAGTTGTGAAAGAGACTTTTCAGATGATGTACAGTTTGCAACATTCTCGTCCAACGGGGATATATTTACAGATGCTCCTGTAGGACTTACGGATGAATTCTTTGATTCTTTTGATCCAAATGAAGGTGCTAATCCCGAAGGATTTGGCACTGATGATAACGTAGCCTTCGAAGGGTCATCTTCTATACGAATTGATGTACCCGCTCCAGATGACCCAGATGGAGGATTTATTGGAGGTATTTTCCTGGATCGTGGTGCTGGCAGGGACTTAACAGGTTTTGATGCCTTGACCTTCTATGTTAAAGGTTCTACTACCGCTACCATAGGGGAAGTAGGTTTTGGAACTGATTTTGGTCAAAACAAATTTGCAGTAACTGCCCAGAACATAAGGTTATCTACCGATTGGCGAAAAGTTATCATTCCTATTCCAGATCCGTCAAAATTGATACAGGAAAGAGGAATGTTCTTTTTCTCTGCAGGGACACAAACTACTAATGGTTTTGGGTATACTTTTTGGATTGATGAGTTGCGGTTTGAAAAGCTGGGAACAGTAGCACAACCCAATCCAGCTATCTTTTTTGGACAAGATCTTATAGAACAAACTTTTACCGGTTCTAGTCTTATAGTCAGCGGCATTACACAAACTTTTAACTTGGAGTCAGGCATTAATCAAACCGTTATAGCAGCACCATCTTATTTCAATTTTACCTCTTCAGATATTGAAGTTGCCCGAGTAAGTGAATTAGGCGAAATATCTGTTATAGGTACGGGAACTGCAGAAATAACAGCTTTATTGGGAGGAGTATTGGCAGACGGGTCTCTGGAAGTTACCTCTTCTGGTAGTTTAGCTTTTGCTCCGCCCCCAACACGGCCAGCAGCCAACGTAAAATCAATTTTCAGCGAAGCATATACGCCGGATACCAATAGCAATTTTGCTCCTGGATTTGGAGGGTCTACCACAGAAACTGTTATAACAAACAACAATGCGGATAATGTCTTGGCATATACCAATAATAATTTTACTGGTATTGTATTCGAAAATACAGTAGATGCCTCAGAATTAACATTCTTGCATGTAGATGTTTATGTGCAGAGCGCCGGAGTTGAGGTCGGGATTCAAATTAGGGATATTGGGGCCAACCAGGAATTAGAGACCAATACCGACAATGGTTTACCACAGGGTGATGATGTGGATTTTAGGTTTGACCTGACAGGGTTGACCGTTGGTCAATGGACATCATTAGAGATACCCTTGGGGGGTGACCTTGCTACCCAGAAAAACAACTTGGGTGCACTTATAATTACAGGTGGACCAAACTTCCTATTTGACAACATTTACTTCTACACGGAATAATTGGCTCTTGAAAATCGAAAAAAATGATTATGAAATATATGCAAATTAAAACAATACAATCGGTAGCGCTAACATACCTTGGGGTAATTGCAATGAGCGTGATATCCGGTTGTGAAACAGATGAAACACAGACAGTGGCTACATTTACAAATTTAGTTTTAGACGAGAATTTTGACAACGATGGTGCACCAAACGACCAAGTTTGGGGCTTCGATATCGGTAATGGTATAGATGGATGGGGTAACCAAGAATTACAATACTACACAGACCGTCCAGAAAACGTAACCATACAAAATGGAGTATTGTTGATTACCGCACAACAAGAATCCTTTCAAGGTTCTGAATATACCTCCGCAAGGTTATTGACAAAAGATAAATTTGAGCAACAATACGGCCGTTTTGAAGCGCGTATCCGTTTACCTTTTGGACAAGGTATCTGGCCTGCTTTTTGGATGCTTGGCGCTGATATAGATGAAAATCCGTGGCCAGGAGCAGGAGAAATTGATATTATGGAATATCGTGGACAAAACCCTACTGTTCTAATAGGTAGTGTGCACGGTCCTGGCTACAACGGTGGTGATGCTATTTCCAAGGAGTATACCTTAGAAAATGACCGCTTTGATACCGGCTTCCACATTTTTGGAATTGAATGGGGTCCGGATTTTGTCAATTTCTATGTTGACGATGTGCTTTACAATCAAATTACCCCGGAAGATGTCAATGAAGAAACGGATGGTGAAGGGGTATGGGTTTTTAACAAGCCCTTCTACATTCTAATGAACCTTGCGGTAGGAGGCACTTTTGTAGGCTCACCAAACGCTGAAACAGAATTTCCTCAAACCATGATAGTGGACTATGTAAGGGTATATAAAAATAACGCTGATTAAACTAACTAAAACGAAAAAGACAATGAAACTATTACTCAAAAATATCAAGATAATTTCAATATTAATCTTGGCCATATCCTTTTTAGGATGTGAAGACGATGACACTTTACTGCCGGAAGTTATTTCGAGCTTCTCTTTTACTCTTAATGAAGATACCGGTACGGTAACATTTCTTAATATCTCAGAAAAAGCAAGAACCTATCTATGGGACTTTGGAGATGGCACCTCATCTACTGAGATAAACCCTATAAAAACTTATACTTCTGGCACATATACAATTGTACTTACTGCATCCAATACAGCAGGCGCTTCAAATACGTTTGAAGATGAAGTAACGATTGATATCCCAGATCCAGACCCAGTTTTTGACAGCGGGCTTTTGACCAATGGTGATTTTGAAAGCGGCGCGGACTCATGGATTGGTAATGCAGCGAATGTAGTAACAGAAGGAGGAAATAGCTTTAACCAAGCGGATGTTGAAACAGCAGGTGACGCCTTCAATGTAAACCTAAGCCAAGTATTAGAACTTACTCAAGACACAGATTACATATTGACTTTCGATGCTTCTTCAGATGGAGAAAGAACAATTATTGCCGGTATAGGACTAAACGTGGATCCTTTTACAAATGCTACCGAAACGATAGATTTAACTACAGAAACACAAACTTTTGTTCTTGAATTTACTGCAACAGGTTTTGGTGGAGCAGATAGTCGCGTATTATTTGATATGGGAGCAGATACAGGTATTGTAGTTATAGATAACGTTTCTTTGGTTGAAGGCGGAAACGGTGGAGGACCTGAACCTTTTGATGATGGATTATTGACTAATGGCGATTTTGAAGGCGGAGCAGATTCTTGGACTATAGGCGTGGGTACCGACCCAGCACCTGTTGCTACAGAAGATGATAATACTTTTTACTCCGTAAACGTAGAAGTTGCAGGTAATCCTTTTGATGTCAATTTAACTCAAAAATTGGAAATCACTCAAGATGAAACATATACCTTAACTTTTGATGCATGGTCAAATGTTGCAAGAAGTATACTTGCAGGAATTGGACTAAGTGGTGGAGATTTTTCTAATACAACCGAAGCAGTAAACATAACTACAGATCGACAAACCTATACGGTCGTTTTAACCGCGACCGGATTTGGAGCATTAGATGCTAGGATCTTATTTGATTCAGGTGCTGAAGTTGGTATAGTGAACATTGACAATGTATCCCTTGTGTTAGGTGGCACTAGCACAGGAGATTCCACACCACCAGTTATTTCGTTAAATGGTGATGCAGTGATTGATCTTACAGTTAATGACTCTTTCGTAGACCCAGGAGCAACTGCAAACGATGACACAGATGGTGATATTTCTGGTAACATCATTGTAGCTGGTGATGCAGTGGACACTAGTATTGCCGGAACTTATATTATCACCTATAATGTTAGTGACGCAGCAGCAAATGCAGCTGCTGAAGTTACAAGAACTGTAAATGTAACAGCTTTTGATAGTGGTTTATTGACCAATGGTGATTTCGAGAGTGGTGCAGCTCCATGGATACAAGGTGTCGATGATGCCAATCCTGCTCCAGTGGCAACAGAAAATGGTAATACCTTTTACTCTATAAATGTTACAGGCTCAAATCCAGCAGCTCCATTTGCCGTTAACGTAAGTCAGAAACTTACAATTACTCCAGATGCCACATATACATTGACTTTTGATGCTTGGTCTGATAGAGACAGGAGTATAATCGCAGGAATAGGATTAAGTGGCGGTGATTTTTCCAATACGTCGGAGCCGGTAGATATTAATGATACTAGACAAACATACACACGTAGCTTAACAGCAACAGGGTTTGGAGATGCTACATCTAGAGTACTTTTTGATTTGAATGGAGAAGATGGTTTGGTAAACATCGACAACGTATCATTGGTTCTCGGTGATGGTGGTTCAGGAGGAGGAGGCGGTTGTACTGATACTCCTACTGATGCTTTATCGCTACCAGCTACTTTTGAAGCTTGTGAAACATTTTTAGGGACATTTACAAATGATGGTTCTATTTCAGTAGAGTTAGCAGCAAACCCTTCTGCCACAGGCTTAAATACCTCCGCAAATGTTTTAAGAATTAATAAAGCAATTGGTACATCTAGGTTTGCTGGAGTGCAAAATGCATTTCCTAACGTAGATGTAATTGGCGATTTAGCTTCGACAACCCTCAAAGTCTTAGTATATTCTGATAGAGCAAATGTTTCTTATCGTTTTGGAGTAAATAATAATCCTAATGCTCCTGGTATAGGGCTTCCGGGTGAAGTTACAGTGGTTGCAGCAGCGGCCGATGAATGGGTTGAACTGGAAGTTGTTTTTACTGGAATTCCACCTAATTTTGAAGCAAATCAATTGGTTATAAAGCCAGATAATCCTGTTAGTATAGGCGATGGCGAATTGACTACAGAAGACGGGGTTTTCTATATCGACAACATAAGAATAGACTAGTAGTAAATATGTTTTATTAAAAGGTCTAATTATAAATCAACTATACTGTCTTAGCTTAAAAACCAAGACAGTATAGTTTTCAAATACTATTAGTCTAACTAACTTAAAATGTTACAGTCTCATTTAAAATAAGAGACTAACACTATCCAAAAAATGACCAATTCCATACTTGGCTTTGTGGTGGCTTTGTCATTTTTGTCTTGCAAAAACCAAAAGATGAACCCTGAAACCAATACAGGTCTTATTATAGAACAAAAAATTGACTCACTCTTGACTCGGATGACCTTAGATGAAAAAATTGGTCAAATGACTCAGGTTAGGCATTTTGATGATCTTTCTGACGAGAGTGATATTGCCAATAAATTTATTGGTTCAGTCATTCACACTCAAGGACCTTTACCTGGTAATGGCGCTGCCGAATGGCAAGCTAAATTCACAAAGTTGCAAGAGTTGGCCCTGTCCACTAGATTGGGAATTCCATTATTATTTGGTGTTGATGCAATACATGGCCAAAACACGTATGAGGGAGCTACCATATTTCCGCACAACATTGGCCTAGGGGCTACCAGAAACGCAGAGCTTGTAGAGCAAGCCGCTAGAATAACAGCAATAGAAGCACAAGCAACAGGTTTTACCTGGGTTTTCTCACCTTGCATAGCCATACCATATAATGAAAAATGGGGTAGAGTTTATGAAGCTTTTTCTGAAAGCACCAAATTAACCGAAGTATTGACAAGAGCTTCTGTTAAAGGACTTCAAGGAAATCTTTTGGACAAGCATACGGTAATGGCAACGGCTAAGCACTTTATTGGTGATGGTGCAACGGATTCTGGGGTTGAAGGTGGCGAAACTTCTTTAAACCCTCAACAAGTACAGGAACGATTGTTGCCTCCTTACATTGTTGCTGTTAATGAAGGAGTTGGTTCCGTAATGGCTTCATTCAATTCTATGTCTGGCAAACCAATGCATGCCCATAAAGAACTTATCACCGATATGCTCAAAGGCGCCATGAAATTTGATGGAATTATGGTGTCTGATTGGAAAGGGTATTCTCGGTTTGGGGAGAATGATGTTATCAATGCTGGCGTAGATGTGATAATGGCCGTAGAAGGCGATTTGGATATGTATCTTGAAGGATTAAAAGGTGGTATTGAAAGTGGTTATGTGTCGCAAAACCGAATTGATGACGCTGTGCGCCGTGTCTTGCGACAAAAATATAGGTTAGGTCTTTTCGAAAACCCTTTTCCTGATTCAACCTTAATAGAAAAAATAGGAATTCAAGAACATAGAGATGTAGCAAGACAAGCTGTTAGAGAGTCGTTGGTCTTGCTAAAAAACAACAAAAACACGCTTCCGCTAGATAAGAACTTGAATAAGATTGTTGTAGTTGGCGAACACGCCAATAATTCTGGTTTACAATCTGGAGGTTGGACCATAAACTGGCAAGGTTCCACAGAAAACTATGCAGGCGCCACGACCATTCTACAAGGAATAAAAAAAATGGCGAAGGGCAATGTTGTTTATGATGCTGATGCCACCGGAAATCATGATGATGCAGATATTGCGATCATTGTTGTTGGTGAAACCCCTTATGCTGAATCTTTTGGGGATATTGGTGGTGAGATAGATGCGTATGAAATAACATTGACGGAAGCTCACCAGAATTATGTCAGCAACTACACAAATAAAGGTGTACCTACAGTGGTATTACTCATTTCCGGTCGTCCATTGGTAACTACCAAACAGATTGAACAATCAGACGCATTTATAGCGGCTTGGCTACCAGGTTCTGAGGGTGATGGCATTGCAGAAGTGCTATTTGGAGATTATAGTTTTAAGGGAAAGTTACCACATTCTTGGCCAAAATCAGAAGAGGATTATAAAGGAAAATACGGCCCAAATTTTTGGAATGATTCTATTACCCCTCTGTTTTCATATGGATTTGGATTGCGATAATGATATTTCAAAAAATAGAATAAATGAAGCATATAGATTCATAGAGAATAATCAGAAAAAACAAACAGCAGTGCTATGAAATCAATAGTAAAAATAATAGTTGCAGCAATAGTTTTAGTAACAAACCATTCATGTAACGTGAAAACAACCAAAACAACAGGAAATCAACCCCAAACAATAAAAGAAGTGACAGCTAAAGATATTCTAGGCAATCCTGATTACTTGGCCATATCATACGGAGGTTATAGAGAAGCCACTCGCGAAGTTCAACCTACAATTGATGAGCTAAAAGATGATATGAAAATACTATCTGCAATGGGCATCAAAATTTTACGGACGTATAACGTTCAGCTTCAACAAGCTTCCAATTTGCTAAAAGCCATTAGCGAACTAAAGATTGAGGATTCCAACTTTGAAATGTACGTAATGCTAGGTGCATGGATAGACTGTAAAAACGCTTGGACCGGTGAAACTCCGGATCATGAAGTGGAAAGTGAACAAAACGAGGGTGAAATTGCCAGAGCTGCGGAGTTGGCAAACAAATATCCAGACATTGTAAAAATCATTGCTGTAGGCAATGAGGCCATGGTAAAATGGGCAACCAGCTATTATGTGCAGCCCAGTGTTATCCTAAAATGGGTGAATCATCTTCAAGAGTTAAAGAAAAATGGAGAACTACCGAAAGAGCTATGGATTACAAGTTCTGATGATTTTGCTTCTTGGGGAGGTGGAGACGAGAGTTATCATACTGAAGACTTAGAAAATCTTATTAAAGCCGTGGATTACATTTCCATGCATACGTACGCCTATCACAACTCACACTATAACCCTGAGTTTTGGGGTGTACCTGAAGAAGAGGAGCAGCTTTCAGCTATTGAAAAAATAGATGCGGCAATGCTTCGTGCCAAAGAATTTGCCAAGGCTCAGTATAAAGCAGTATCAGATCATGCAAAAAGTGTTGGCGTAAACAAACCCATACATATTGGTGAAACTGGGTGGGCAACAGTCTCCAATGGTCATTATGGGCCAACTGGATCAAAGGCAACAGACGAATACAAAGAAGCGGCCTATCATGAACATATGCGTAATTGGACTAATAAAGAAGGTATATCTTGTTTTTATTTTGAAGCTTTTAACGAGCAATGGAAAGATGCTCAAAATGTGCATGGCTCTGAAAATCATTTTGGTTTGTTTACCATAGATGGACAAGCAAAATATGCTTTATGGGACTTGGTTGATAAAGGGACTTTTAGCGGGTTGACCAGAAATGGAAATCCTATCACCAAAACATACAACGGAGATAAAGATGCATTAATGAAAGATGTTCTGGTCCCTCCCACAAAGAAAGAACAAGCTATCATGCATTAAGATGAAAAAGTTTAACAAATTTAATATCACATTGACATTGACCGTAATACTCAGTGCTTGCGCCGTAGAGAACAAATTAGAAGTTGAAGTTTATGAAACTTCAGCAGATGGAAATAAATTAAGTCCGATAACCGAAGTAGTTGCTGATGGAGTTACTTCACAAATCAAATTACTGCCAGAACAAAAATTTCAGACTATTACTGGATTCGGTGGTTCATTTACAGAAGCTTCGGCTTATCTGTTGAATCAATTGAGCAAAGAGAATCGTAAAAAAATCATTGATGCTTACTTTGGGAATGAGGGTGCCAGATATTCCTTGACACGAACACATATGAACTCATGCGACTTCTCAGTAAGCAATTACTCTTATGCCCCTGTTGAAGGGGATATGGAATTAAAAAATTTCTCTATTGACGAAGACCGCGATGATATCATCCCATTTATTAAAGAGGCCATGGCTGCATCCAAAGATGGGTTCAAAATATTGGCCTCTCCGTGGACAGCTCCACCATGGATGAAAGACAACAACGATTGGCGCGGAGGTAAATTATTACCTGAATACTATGATACCTGGGCTTTATTCTTTTCAAAATATATTGATGCCTATAAACTTGAGGATATTGATATTTGGGGATTTACGGTAGAAAACGAACCATTAGGCAACAATAACAACTGGGAGAGCATGCATTACAGCCCCCAAGAAATGACAGATTTTGTTAAACATCATTTAGGCCCTAAGTTAGAAACTGATGGGCATGATGTAAAAATATTGGGTTATGATCAAAATCGAGGAGAAGAATTGGAAGAATGGGTAAAGGTTATGTTCCAAGACGAAGCCTCTTCTAAGTACTTTGACGGCACTGCAATACATTGGTATGCTAGCACGTACGATTGGTTTCCAGAATCCTTGCAATTTGCACATAACGCAGCTCCTACAAAATATCTAATACAATCGGAGGCATGTGTTGATGCAGAAGTTCCCAAATGGAAAGATGATCAATGGTATTGGTCCAAAGAAGCTACAGATTGGGGATGGGATTGGGCACCGGAACATGAAAAACACTTGCACCCAAAATACGCTCCTGTCTACAGATATGCCCGTGACATCATTGGCTGTCTTAACAATTGGGTAGATGGCTGGATAGACTGGAACATGGTCCTAGATACACAAGGAGGTCCTAATTGGTTCAAAAACTGGTGCGTAGCTCCCGTAATTGTAGATCCAGAAAAAGATGAAGTATACTTTACTCCAATTTACTATACCCTCGCTCATTTTAGCAAATACATACGACCTGGCGCCGTGCGCATAGGTTTTGAAAACTCTGATGATTCTTTGATGGTTACTGCAGCACAAAACCCAGATGGGTCAATTACTGTGATTCTATTAAACCAAGGGGCAGAAACAAAACAAATAGCATTATCACTGGGTGAAAGTTCCAATACCATACAAATAAGCCCTCAAGCAATACAAACAGTGGTCATTAAAAAACCAACTAATACTAACTAAAACAAAACGATTATGTCAATTGTAAAAACAGCTGAAAAAGATAGAGTACCATTAGGGCAAAAGGCTGCATTCGGTGCAGGTCATTTGGTTTTGAACCTATACCCTGGAGCATTGGGTTTCTTTATGTTCTTTTTATTGACTGCTTTTGGAATGGACCCATTTTTGGCAGGACTTTTAGGTGGATTGCCTCGATTTTTTGATGCGATTACCGATCCAATCATGGGATTTATTTCGGATAACACAAGTTCAAAATGGGGCAGAAGGAGACCATATATTTTGGTTGGAGGTATTTTAAGTGCCATTACTTTTGTGCTTCTTTGGCAGCTTGATGAAAACAATTCTTCAGACTATAATTTTTGGTACTTTCTAATTATGTCTATGGTTTTTCTTATTGGAAATACCATGTTTGCTACGCCATTGGTAGGTTTAGGCTATGAAATGACTTCTGATTATAACGAACGTACACGTATAATGGCGTTTTCGCAAACGGTTGGTCTATTGGCTTGGGTAATTGTTCCTTGGTTTTGGGTAATTATTGCCGACCCTAATATTTTTAGTAATCAAGCTGAAGGTGTAAGAACCATGGCAATTTATGTAGGAGTAGCTTGTTTACTACTAGGTCTTTTGCCAGCTATTTTTTGTAGAGGTATCGATGCTTCTCATATGGGAAATAGGAAAAAATTAACTTTTACCTCAATGTTTACCAACTTGAAGGATTTATTCATCAGTATAAAAGAGGCTGTAAAGAATAAACCTTTTATGAAATTATGTGGCGCTACTTTTTTAGTATTTAACGGTTACCAAATTGTGGCGTCTTTTAGTTTTTTCATTTTCGTTTTTTATATTTTTAATGGGAGCTACGAAGCCACTTCAACATGGCCAGCTTGGTTTAGTTCCATTGGAGCATTGGTTTCAGCATTTTTAGTGATTCCAATTGTATCAAAAATGGCTGAAAAATGGGGTAAAAAGAAAGCGTTTATTATTTCAACAGCTCTTTCCATTGTTGGATATGCCATGAAATGGTGGGCTTTTACTCCTGACAATATTTGGCTTTCTTTTATTCCAATACCTTTAATGTCATTTGGTTTAGGAAGTTTATTCACCTTAATGATGAGTATGACTGCCGATGTTTGTGATTTAGATGAACTTGTTAATGGCATGCCAAGGAAAGAGGGTACTTTCGGAGCATTATACTGGTGGGTTGTAAAACTTGGTCAAGGATTGGCTCTAGTTTTAGGAGGCCTAGTATTAAAGTTAATAGGATTTGACGGCAACGCAGCTACTCAATCTATTGATACTTTAACAAAGTTGCGAATCGCTGACATAATTATACCTATAGTAACAGCTGCTTTGGCTATTTGGATTATGTGGAAATACAGCCTGTCTGAAGAAAGAGCAAAAGATATTAAAGCTCAATTAGAAGAAAGAAGAGGCGTGTTATAACAATGTTGAATTGTTAAGTGAATTTATATAACTAAAAAAAATAATAAAATGTCAACCAAAATAATAATACTAATAATAGGAGTCTTATTTATCTTGATTGCGCTGCTCGCAAGTAAAAAAGGTAGTTCTAAGCTAGGAATACCTTTAGGAATCCTTGGTGTTTTAATGATGATTTACGGAAGTTATTCATCAGATTTAGTCAATTATAATAGCCAAATTGAACAAGTCTCTATAGGAAAAAAGTTAAAGATTGACGGACCGGTTAATGCTGTAAAAGTTGTTTCTCCAATAGATAAAGATTCTGTGGATTGCCGGATTTTAACAATGGGAGTATATCCCGAAGCCCATAAAAAAGATATTTGGGTAATGGTTAGACCCACTGATGATAGATATTATCCACAATCTGACCATACCAATACATCCTACAAAAGAGAAGGCGAATGGCAGGTTGTTACTCGTTTTGGTGGAGATAAGGGAGAGGCTTATGATTTGATTATTTATGAGGTAGACCCCGCAGCTTCTTCATTTTTTAGTTCCACAATAGAAAAATGGAAAGAAGCCGATGATTATCCCGGTTTAAAGCTAGAAGAAATACCAGCTGGAGCCAAAGAAGTGGAGCGCCTTAAGATTTACACAAGGAAAAACTGTAGAGGAGTTTTTTAGTACATACCACTAAGGATGAATCTATTGAGAAATTAAACCTGAATTAGTAAAACGTAGTGGGGAACTTTAGCCTAAATTTGAATAAACCTAATAATACAATATAACAGAACATTATGTCGTCATCTAGAAAAGAAAAGTTTTTGGCGTTGGCCGCACTAGACTATGTCGGTAAAACCACTGAAGAACTGGAAATTCTATGCAAACGCGTTTTAGAAGGCGGAATGCATGGATTATGTTTTAGTCCCTATATAGAAGGTCAAAAACCAGGAGATCAGATTACAGAGGATCAAATACGTAGACGAATGGAAATTATTAAGCCGTATACCAAATGGATTCGTTCTTTTTCATGTACAGAAGGTAATGAAGCCATTCCGCGTATTGCCAGAGAATATGGAATTAAGACCATGGTGGGTGCTTGGTTAGGTGATGACCCAAAAGTAAATAAGCAAGAAATTGAAAACCTCATTGAATTGGCCAAAGATGGATACGTTGATATTGCAGCAGTTGGCAACGAAGTAATGCTACGGGGAGATTTAACGGAAGATGAACTGTTAGATTTTATGAATCAAGTGAAGCAAGCAGTTCCCAATGTTCCTGTTGGCTATGTTGACGCCTATTATGAATTTACTGAACGTGAAAGAATAACCGAAGCTTGTGATGTTATTCTAGCTAATTGTTATCCGTTTTGGGAAGGTTGCGATATGGATTATTCTTTGCTGTACATGAAAGACATGTATCAAAGAGTGTTGAAAGTAGCCAATGGCAAAAAGATAATCGTTTCTGAAACCGGGTGGCCTAGTCAAGGAACAAGTCTTGAAGGTGCATTCCCATCTCATGAAAACGCATTGAAATATTTCATGAACACTCAAAAATGGTCTGAAGAAGATGATATTGAGGTATTCTACTTCTCATCTTTTGATGAATCTTGGAAAGTTGGAGCTGAAGGAGATGTAGGGGCTTATTGGGGTCTTTGGGATAAGGATGAGGCACTAAAGTTTTAATCAACAATTTATTGAAAAGAGTTTGTCGGAATTATATCTAGATAAACTCTAAACAATCTCAGCACTCAACCCAGCTTGAAGTAATTTTGAGCATCTAGGTTTTAAATCTTTATACTCACCAGTCTTTACAGTGCACTTACCATTGTGATGTACAATTAAAGAGCACTGCTCCGCTTGTTCCGGAGTATGTTCGCAGACGTCTATTAGCGTTTCAATAACATGGTCAAAAGTATTCACCTCGTCATTAAAAAGCACTATCTCACTCTGCTTTACAGTTTGTTCTTCTAAAAGGAGTTCTTCTGATACTTTTTCTTTGATTCCCATAATTTTGGAATTAATCAATCCTAATTTACATATTTTGTGGAAATCCAATTATTCTTTTCTAGTTTTTTTTCAAATTCTAAACTATATGCACCACATTTTGAAGAAATTGCATCTAAATCCTCCAAATAAAAGCCACTTAAGAAAAGTGTGCCACCAGTATTTAGGCAATTGGCATAAATTGGAATATCCTCAAGCAAAATATTCCTGTTGATGTTAGCAAGTATAATATCATACTTTTTATCAGTTAATAAACTGCTATCACCTTGATAAACATCAATGTCATTACAACTATTTCGTTCAACGTTTTCTTTGGAGTTTAAAAAACACCATTCATCAATATCAATGGCATCCACAGATTTGGCTCCTCTCATTTTAGCAAGTATTGCCAAAACTCCAGTGCCACAACCCATGTCCAGAACTGATTTTCCTTTAAAATCCATATCTAAAATATGTTGTAACATCATATGGGTTGTCTCATGATGCCCTGTCCCAAAACTCATTTTGGGTTCTATAACAATATCATATGCTACGTTCTCTGACTCATGGAAAGGAGCTCTTACCATGCATTCATCACCAACCTTAATGGGTTGAAAGCTTTTTTCCCACTCGGCATTCCAGTTTTGTTGAACAATCTCTTTACTGGACCAAGTAATTTTAAAATCTGGATTTTGAAGTGCAAACAAATCCTTCAAAATGCCTTCCTCCCAATCAGATTTCAGCACATAAGCCAATAGCTCAGAATCATTCTCCACAAAACTCTCAAATCCTGCTTCGCTCAATTCAGCAATCAAAATATCTGTTGCAGGTTGTAAAGGAGTTATTTTAAAATTGTATTCAAGATATACCAAACTAAAAATTAAGGATTAAATGGCCTTGATAATGGCAACAAAATCATCAGCTTTTAAAGATGCTCCTCCAATAAGACCACCATCCACATCTGGTTTTGAGAATATCTCTTCAGCATTTGAAGGTTTTACACTGCCTCCATATAAAATGGAAACCCCATCAGCAATCGAAGCATTGTAAGCTTCTGAAATGGTTTTTCTTATAAATGCATGCATCTCTTGAGCTTGTTCTGGGCTTGCAGTTTCACCCGTACCTATTGCCCAAACAGGTTCGTATGCCAAAACAATGTTGCTCCATACTTTGCCATCTAAATCAAACAAAGCATTCTTTAGCTGGCTTTCGACAATTGCAAAATGATTGTCAGATTTTCTGTCTTCCAATTCTTCGCCAAAACAGAAAATGACCTTCATTCCTTTTTCCAATGCCGTTCTCGTTTTTTTCGATAATAGATCATCCGTTTCTCCAAAAAGTGCTCGGCGTTCAGAATGCCCTATAATAACAGTATCCACTTCTATGTTCAAAAGCATATCTGCCGAAATTTCGCCTGTATAAGCCCCATTTTCAGCAAAGTGCATGTTCTGTGCGGCTACTTGTATTGTTGATGATTGTAGGTTTCTTTGGGCCGCAACCAAATTCACAAAAGTTGGCGCTACAATAACCTCCGCATGAGTATCCGGTAATTTTGCCGATAATTCTGATAACAAGACTTCCGTTTCATCAAGGTTTTTATTCATTTTCCAGTTTCCTGCAACTATTTTAGTTCTCATGTTATTGGTATTTCTTTAATGTTATTTTTAGAAGTTTAGTTGATCTAAGTCGTTATAATGTACTTTTTGCATGATTGTTCCTTTCTTCAAAACAAGTATTGCCGGATTGGAACGCACAATGGTTTTAAGTGTGGTTTCATCAGTAAAATAAAAGTCGAAATCTAGATTGTAATTTTTCTTAACCTTATCTGCCCTCTCGTTACTGGAGGCCGACATTCCCACAACTTTATATCCTTTAGCTTTTGCCTTTGTTGCAACCGCAGCAACATCGGAGAAAAAATCATTATTACTTTTAGCCAAATCATAGGCAATAACCATTATCAATTTATCTTCTTGTAGAATTTCTGAAGCTAAATCCTGTCCGTCTTGTTCAATAGTAAAATCATGGATTGGAGGTTCATAACCTTTCTGAATTTCTGTTGTTTCAACATCAATAAACTCACCATCCACAGATGGGTATTCACCATTGGTAACCACAATTTTGTCATCGCCATTTACTTTAAATCGCCAAGCATACTCATAAACCGCTTTGGGAGCATTCTCTGGAACACTCATACCTTCTTGAATGTTTGCTCCAATCTTATAAGGTCTAAAGTCAACAGAGGGCAGATGGTTTAATACGTGGTTCGCAAACAAAGCGCACGCAAACAATGACACTCCACCTAAAATCCAATTGACTTTGGGACTAAAAATGGATTTGATATGTTTTCTGCCAAAAAATAAGATTAGAATAAATATTAAAAGAATGATGTCTTTTGTAAAAGATTCCCATGGAGTCAATTTTACCGCATCTCCAAAGCAACCACAATCTGTTACTTTATTGAAGTATGCAGAATAAAATGTTAGGAACGTAAAGAAAACTATCATTAATAGCAGGCTCCAAACGGTAAATTTTGGTTTAAACCCTATAAGTAGCAACACGCCTAAAATCACTTCCACAATGACCACAAAAATGGAAATTGCCAAGGCTAAAGGCATCAAAAAAGGTAAATCCAAAACCCCTTGACTAAAATATTCCTCAAGCTTAAAAGAGAACCCGACAGGGTCATTCAATTTGATGAGTCCACTTATTATAAATAAGACTCCAACAAAGATTCTAGAAATCCATACCAAGTACTTCATTATTTTTCACTTAAATGAATTAGCGCAAATACGGCATAATTGATTATATCCTGATAGTTGGCATCTATACCCTCACTGACCAACGTAGCCCCCGCATTATCTTCTATTTGTTTTACCCGGAGCAACTTTTGCAAGATTAAATCCGTTAGCGAACTTACACGTATATCTCGCCAAGCTTCGCCATAATCATGGTTTTTGTTCTCCATCAAACTTTTTGTAATGGAAACTTCTTTATCATAAAGACCAATGGCTTCATCTGCATCAAGATCAGGCTGTTCTGCAATGCCTTTTTCAAGTTGAATCAATGCCATTATGGAATAATTTATTATTCCAATAAATTCAGATTGCTCCCCTTCATCCACTTTTCTCACTTCATTTTGCTGTAAGCTACGGATACGTTGGGCCTTGATGAAAATCTGATCTGTAAGCGAAGGAAGTCTCAAAATGCGCCAAGCCGTACCGTAATCTTGCGTCTTTTTTAAAAATAGTTCCCTGCAGGTATTGATCACTGCATCATATTGTTGGGAGGTCTGCTGCATGTATTCTTGCTAATTTGCGTAAATTTCGTCCAAATAAATAGCACTCTAAAGCACTTCGCCAAAGATAATCAAACACAATAAAGCAGGGATTTTTTATGACCATAAACTGCAAAGGAGCACTCATAGACTTAAGCACCCCCAGAGTAATGGGCATTCTTAACCTAACACCGGATTCTTTTTATGACGGTGGTTTGTGCAAAGACGAAAGTTCCATTCTTAAACAAGTCGAAAAAATGCTTTTAGATGGAGCTACTTTTATAGATATGGGTGCCTATAGCTCTAGACCAGGTGCAGAACATGTGCCTGAAGATGATGAATTAAAAAGAATGCTCCCCATACTTGAACTGATACGCAACAACTTTCCAGAAACCTTAATTTCAATAGATACTTTTAGAAGTAAGGTCGCTTTAGAAAGCATACAGCTTGGCGCGGCAATTATCAATGATATTTCTGCTGGGAATTTAGATGCAGATATGCTAAACGTCATAGCACAATATCAAGTTCCGTACATAATGATGCACCTAAAAGGAACTCCGCAATCCATGCAAAAGGAAGCTACCTATGATGATTTGCTAAAAGATTTGCTATTCTATTTTTCAAAAAAAGTAAGTGACACTACTTCCAAAAAAATCAATGATATCATAATTGATCCAGGGTTTGGGTTTGCAAAAACAACAAAACAAAATTATAAACTCCTTGGCAACTTAGATTTATTCAAAACTTTTGGAGTGCCTATTCTAGTAGGTCTAAGTAGAAAGTCCATGATATATAAAGTCTTAAAATCATCTTCAAAAGAGGCTTTAAACGGTACTTCTGCCTTGCATACCGTTGCTTTATTGAAAGGAGCAAACATTTTACGTGCACATGATATAAAAGAAGCTATGGAATGTATTAAACTTGTGCAGGAATTAAATGTGAACACCAAGTAATTTTTGGTTCTTCTATTTTTGCTAATTTTACAAAAACACCGCGGTTGGATTTTCTTAATTTTCTTGAATTTAAAATCACAGATATCATAGACATTGTTCTAGTCGCCGCTCTACTTTACTACATCTACAAATTAGTTAAAGGCACTGTCGCTATTAATATTTTTATAGGAATTGTGATTGTTTGGGCTTTATGGAAGCTTACTGAACTGTTACAAATGAAAATGATCAGCAGCATGGTAGGTGGATTCATGAATATTGGACTTATTGCCTTGATTATTGTTTTTCAGCAAGAAATAAGGAAGTTTTTATTGATGATTGGTTCCACCAATTTTGCGTCTAAGCGGAATTTTATCCGACATTTTAAATTCCTAAAGCAAGAGGCCATGCCCACAGATACCAATGTGGATGCCGTTATTGGAGCTTGCGAAAAAATGGGAAGTACAAAGACCGGCGCTATTATTGTTATTGAAAGAACCAATTCTTTGGACTTTGTAAGATCTTCTGGAGATACCATGAATATTGAAATAACCCAGCCCATTCTAGAGAGTATTTTCTACAAGAACAGTCCTTTGCATGATGGGGCAGCAATAATTCAGGATAATTTTATTACAGCTACCAGGGTAATCTTGCCTGTCTCCAATGATCGTGATATTCCCCTACGTTATGGATTAAGGCACCGTGCTGCGGTTGGAATTACTGAAAAAACCGATTCTATTTGTTTGGTGGTAAGTGAAGAAACCGGTCTAATTTCTTACATAAAAAATGGAGAGTTTGTTCCTTACAAAGGTCTAGAGGAACTTACTGATCTTATCAAAAAAGATTTGGAATAGATGGATTGCAAAAATTGTGACAATTCTTTAAGGACAGATTTTAGTTACTGTCCAAATTGTGGAGCAAAAATCATCAAAAACCGGTTATCCTTAAAAAACGTTTGGCAGGATCTAAGATATCAAGTGTTCAACTTGGACAACACTCTTTTTAAAACGTTTAGACATTTATTCTCTAAACCAGAAGTTGTTGTTGAAAGATACATATCAGGAACGAGAAAAAAATACATGAATCCGATAAGTTATTTCGCTATTGCAATAACGCTTTCAGGAATCTTGTTTTTTATACTTAGAAAAGTATACAATGTAGAACTAGCACCTAACATTTTATCAGAAGACGAGATGCCAAATATGGATTTCGTGTTTGACTATCAAGGGTTACTTTCCTATATCATAATGCCCATATACGCATTAATGACCTGGCTTCTATTTTTAGATAAAAAAAAGCTCAACTACACTGAACATTTAGTTGTCAACGCCTATATTACTGGGCAAACCTCTTTTGTACAGGTCCTGATCTGTTTACCTTTATTCGGTTTTTTTGATATTAGATACGATATTTTCAATTGGATATTCTTGTTGATGATACTTGTATATCAATTTTTTGTGCTCGGTCGAATACACCAAACAGGGTTTTTAAGCACTTTTGCAAGAGGTTTTATTTACTTGATTTTCTTCGCCATCGTAATGCTGGCTTTAGGAATGGTCATTATCCTATTAACTACAATGACTGGGCAGTTAACATTGGAAAACCTTGCTCCAAAATAGTCTAGGCAACTTCTTCTGCCAAAAACTGAGCTTCATACAAGTCACTATAATAACCTCCGTTTTTCAGAAGCTCCTGGTGAGTTCCTGTTTCAACAATCTTTCCAGCATCCATCACAATAATCTTATCCGCTTTTTTAATGGTTGCCAATCGGTGTGCTATTATAATTGATGTTCTTCCTTCCGTGATTTTATCGGTAGCCTTTTGTATAAGTTGTTCAGAATAGGTGTCTACGGATGAAGTGGCCTCATCCAAGATAAGAATACTTGGATTGCTCACGTAAGCTCTTAAAAACGCTATTAATTGCCTTTGGCCACTGGAAAGCATAGTTCCACGCTCCTTAACATTATACTGATAGCCCCCTGGTAAACTGGAAATAAATTCATGTACTCCAATTTGCTTAGCTGCTGCTTCAATTTCTGATAAAGCAACGGATTCTTCACGCAATGAAATATTGTTGGCTATTGAATCGGCAAAAAGGAAAACATCTTGCAGGACAATGGCAATGTGAGAGCGAAGTGATTTCAATGAATAGTCACGAATATTATGACCATCAATCAAAATATTTCCAGAATTAATTTCGTAAAAACGGTTCAATAGGTTGATAATGGTGGATTTTCCGGCACCTGTTGCTCCTACTATTGCAACAGTCTCTCCTGCCTTAACATTAAATGAAATACCATGTAAAACTTCTTCATTCTCAACATAACCAAAACGAACATCGGAGAATTCAATAGTCCCCTTAACATCAGTGTCTTTCAATTTACCTTCATCAGAAATATGGCTTTCCGTATCCAGAATTTTAAATACTCTGTTGGCCGCAACCATTCCCATTTGTAGGGTATTGAATTTATCTGCAATCTGGCGAAGTGGTCGGAACAACAAATCCATCAAGAAAAAGAAGGCAAAAATGGAACCCGTATCATTTAAAGCAACGTTTTCAATGTTTTGGATGACACCAAAATAAACCACCAAACCAATACCGATAGAATAGGAAATCTCTGCAATTGGGAAAAAGATGGAATTGTACCAAACTGTCTTTAACCAAGCATTTTGATGTTTTTCATTGATTTTTCTGAATTTCTCCTTTTCAATTTCCTCTCTGTTGAAGAGCTGAACAATCTTCATTCCCGCAATTCTTTCTTGAACGAATGAGTTAAGGTTGGAAACTTGGGCACGAACTTCAATGAAAGCAACTTTCATCGCCTGCTGAAACAATCGTGTAGCTACCAAGATTACGGGTAAAATAGCAAAGACGATAAATGCCAATTTCCAATTGATGTAAATCATTACTGCAGCGCCGGAAAGCATTTTTAGTAAATCAGCCACTATAACAAAGAAACCTTGGCTAAAAATCTCGCCAATACGTTGCATATCCGCAACAGCTCTAGTGACCAATACACCAATGGAAGAGTTATCAAAATAGGTCATTTTAAAACCCATCATCTTTTGAAAAAGCCTGATACGAATATCTTTAATGACAGATTCCCCTAGAAGGTTTGCATAATAATTGAAAGAAAGTTGACATAATACTTGTCCAAATAACGCCCCCAACATAGCGAGTACTACAAAGACGAGTTTGTCACTGTCTTTGTTAGAAAGTGCCTCATTTATGATATCTCTAACCAGAATTGGCGTTAAAACAGCAAAAGCAGCAGATAGGATGGCAACAATGGCCACAACCCAAAAGATAGTCCTATAGGGTTTGGTATGCGCAAAAATCCTTTTGAACAGACCAAAATCAAATGCTTTTCCTATTTCGTCGTTCTTACTCATTAAATATATTTTTTGGGTATAAGACCTTGGTCAAATATAATCCTTTTGCAGGGACAGAAACTCCTGCCTCTCCCCTATTCTTGCTTGTTATTATTGTATTGATTTCTTCAGGTTTCATCTTTGCGGTACCAACATCCAATAACGTCCCTACAATCGCTCTAACCATATTGCGAAGAAAACGATCAGCACTAATCGTGAAAATTAATTTGTCTTCTTCTTTTTTCCAAACTGCTTGCCTAATATCACAATTAAACGTCTTGACATCTGTATTGGACTTGGAAAAACATTCAAAATCCGTATGCTCTAATAAAAAAGAAGCCGCATTGTTCATTGCCTCAATATTCAAAGGCTGTCTAACAAAATGAGTGAAATCTGAATAAAAAGGGTTTTTTTCTTGAACTATCCAATATTCATACGTGCGTTCGATAGCATCAAACCTAGCGTGTGCATCCGAATTTACCTGAATAACTTCTTGAACAGACACATCATCTGGAAGGAAAGCATTTAGGCGATAAACCAACTCTATTTTATCTTCAATTAAATCAAAGTCAAAATGGGCAAACATTTCTTTGGCATGTACTCCGGCATCTGTTCTACCTGCGCCAACTACTTCAATTTTTTTTCGCAGCAAGGTCGACAACGCATTTTCCAGTACTTCTTGCACCGTAATAGCATTGGGTTGGTTCTGCCATCCATGATAAGCCTTTCCGAAATAAGAAAATCGGATAAAATATCTCAATTGGATTCTTTAATTTTAAGGCATTAAAGATACTTGAATCCCCCGCAAAAGATATCTAACCACTATTTTTTAGCATATTTTTAGCGTTATGACCAAAATTCTATTGCTTTCAGACACCCATGGGCACATGGATGAAACCATTTTAAAGTATGCAAGACAGGCTGATGAAATTTGGCATGCCGGTGACATTGGAAACCTTGATGTAACGGATCAACTTAAGAAAATTAGGCCTTTGCGAGGAGTTTATGGCAACATAGATGACCATGTAATACAGAAAGAGTTTCCAGAACACAATCGTTTTTTATGTGAAGAGGTAGACGTATGGATGACTCATATAGGGGGCTATCCCAACAAATACAATGTTAGGATACGGGAAGAAATAAAACAGAATCCACCAAAATTATTCATTTGCGGCCATTCACATATTTTAAAGGTAATGAGTGACAAAAAGCTAAATCTGTTGCACATGAATCCTGGAGCTTGTGGAAAGTATGGGTTTCATCATGTACGGACCATGCTCAGGTTTGTAATCGATGGAGATAAAATATCTGATTTGGAAGTGATTGAGTTAGAAAAAAGATAGCGTATGAAAACAAAAGGTTGTCTATTGCTATTCGTGTTTTTTGCAGTTGCGTGTTCAAAAAAAGAAAAAAAAGAGGTTTTTAATGCTTCAGCACCCAAGTCTGGTGTTTCCCTTTATATACTAGGAACGGCTCAGGATGGAGGAAGTCCGCACATTGGTTGTAAAAAAGAGTGTTGTTCCATTTTGTTTAAAAATCCGGACCATGAACGCAAGGTTGTTTCTTTAGGTGTGGTTGATCACGAAAATTCAAAATCGTTCCTTTTTGAAGCAACGCCAGATATGCCCTCACAATTAAAACTTTTAAAAGAACTTTCAGAAAAGTATGAAGAAACTCCTGATGGCATTTTTTTGACCCATGCGCACATAGGACATTATACAGGTTTAATGTATTTGGGCAGGGAAGCCATGGGTGCCCAAGCAGTTTCCATTTATGCAATGCCCAAAATGAAATCATTTATAGAAAACAATGGTCCTTGGAATCAATTAGTGACATTAAAAAACATACTTGTAAAGGAAATTGAAAACGAAAAAAAAGTACAGCTTACCCCAAATCTGAGTGTTATTCCCTTTACCGTCCCACATAGAGATGAATATTCGGAAACTGTAGGTTATAAAATTATTGGGGGCAATAAATCGGCGCTTTTTATTCCTGATATTGATAAATGGTCCAAATGGGAGAAAAGCATCATTGAAGAGGTGCGTAAGGTAGATTTTGCCTTTTTAGATGCCACTTTTTATGATGGGAAAGAAATCAACAACCGAGATATTTCTGAAATACCACATCCTTTTGTGATAGAAAGCGCAACTCTTTTTGAAAAATTACCTGATACTGAAAAGGCAAAAATCCATTTTATTCATTTTAACCATACCAATCCTTTGCTTAATGAAAATAGTGATGAATTTAAAAGGGTAGTTAAGCAAGGTTTTAACATTGCTCAATTCAATAAAAAAATTGATTTGTAATTTCTTCCTCCTTTACCTTTATTAACGGTAAGATTTTTAAACCTATTACGTCTAAGTGGGTAAACAATTATTCAAAACAACATGAAAAAACTTAGTTTAAAACTATTAACTATTACTGCATTTTTACTTTTGGCCTCTTGTGCACAAAAAGCTAAAAAAGCAGAGACAACTGTGATTGAAACTGTTGAAGAAGTTTCTAAAGTCCCCATTTATGACACCAACGAACCAATGACAGTCTTAGCTGCTGTTGCCCATGCGCATGGTGGTTGGAACGATTTATGGAAAAAAGGAGACGTTGAATACACTTATGATTATAGATCAAATGAAAAGGCTGACGTATCCACAGAACGCTACATTTTTAATTCTGAAGCTTCATACGGAAAGTACTCCCAACATCAAATCAATGTAATGCCAGATAAGGCAGGAGAAGTTATTCAATGTTTTGATGGCAAAGAGACGTTAGTCTTGGTAAATGGAAAGAAATCCGAAGACCCTCAATTGGTAGGTACTGGTGATTTCCTTAGAAGGGCAAATTATTATTGGTTCACTATGCCTTATAAACTTAATGATAAAGGCACCGTTGCCAAATACCTTGGGCAAGAGGAATACAATGGAAAGATGTATGACAAAGTGCACGTGACCTATGACCCAGAAGTAACTGGAAAAGAGCAAAATGATATTTATATCTTGTATGTTAATCCAGAAACCAAACTAATTGACAGGTTTTTCTTTTCATTGCCATTCTTAGGTGTAGAAGAACCCGTAATCATCGCAAACTATGAATACGAAGACATAGAGGGACAAATGATTTCAACCAAGCGCTCCTATTTTATGCCAAGCGAGCAAGGTTATTCTGAGGAGCCAAATCTTGTACAGACAATGACCAATGTAAAATTTGATAATGGGTTTACCGAGGAAACATTAATGCAATAGTTTGAAATCCTTTTAGATTAGAATAAATAAAAAACCCGGCCAAGGCCGGGTTTTTCTCGCACTAATACTACTAAGATGTTAGGTTTAACGTAAGCGATCAACAGATTTTACAAGATCTTCATCCTTTTTGATAGCTCTGTTGGCCAGAACTAGAAAAACGATAGAAAATACAGGAATCAGCATCCCAATACCCTTCTCAGAAATAACATTTTCTCCGGATAAGTTTAGCGATCGGTAAACGAAAAATCCTAGTAAAAAAAGATTCAATATCATATTCAATCTGTTTATCACAAATTGATTTTGTCTGTTATTGTACATAAAAATCGAAATCAAGGCCAAAGCTGCCGAGGCGTAAAAAGCAATACTGATCCACAACTCGCTCTTGGCAAAAAACTTTGTTCCATCACCATCAACCCATAAATTCAATACAAACGGCAATGCACCAGCAATTAGTGCCACTAACCCCAAAAAAAATGTTTGAATTCGTTGAATCATTGTTTAAATTGATATCGGATGGCAAAAATAAGTGTCTTTTCGGTAAATGACCCCTATTGTTGAAAAATAATTTGTATACTTGTGTCGTTATTAGCAAAGCACTTACCCAGGGAAATCTTTCCTATCGTAGTACCCAAATAACTTTTTACTTCAATTATACACATTATACAAGTTTAATTTATTCATTACTTAATGTTCGAGATTTCAGATCTAAAAGCTAAAAAGCTTCCTGAATTGCAGGAAATTGCAAAAGGCCTCAATGTCCCAAAATTTAAGACTCAAAAAAAACTGGACTTAGTCTACCAGATACTTGATGTGCAAGCGTCTAACCCAAAAGTGGTACAAGAGAGCGCTGTAGCACCAAAAGAAAAAGTTGCTCCAAAACCTAGAAAAGAAAGAGCTCCAAGACCAAAAAAAGAAATAAAAGAAATTGTTTCGGAAACTGTTGTTGAACCTGCAAAGGTAAAAGCAGAGTCTGAAACTGTTGAGAAAAAAGAGAATACGCCAGTAGCGCAGCCCATTAAAAGGGAGCCGCACAAACAAGGTGGATCTCAAAAACCTCAAAACAGCAGAAGAAATAATCCACATCAAAGAAATAGCGGCCACGAAAAAAAGAGCAGCAATTTTGATAAAGACTTAAAAAACAGGTATAAAGAACCTGAATTTGAGTTTGATAGTATTATTGAAAGCGAAGGCGTTCTTGACATTATGCAGGACGGTTATGGCTTTTTACGTTCTTCTGACTACAATTATTTGTCTTCTCCCGATGATATCTATGTTTCCCAGTCGCAGATTAGGTTATTTGGCCTAAAGACAGGAGACACCGTACTTGGTAACGTTAGACCTCCTAAAGAGGGAGAGAAGTATTTCCCCCTTATTAAGGTCAGTAAAATAAATGGGTTAGACCCACAAGTGGTTAGGGATAGAGTGTCATTTGAACACCTTACTCCATTGTTCCCAAAAGAAAAATTTAAATTGGCAGAGAGACAAAGTACATTATCCACTAGGATAATGGATTTGTTCTCACCTATAGGTAAAGGACAGCGTGGCATGATTGTCTCCCAACCAAAAACGGGTAAAACCATGCTACTTAAGGATATCGCCAATGCAATTGCTGCGAACCATCCAGAAGTATATCAAATTATCCTTCTTATAGATGAGCGTCCAGAGGAAGTTACAGATATGCAACGTAATGTACGCGGTGAAGTTGTTGCTTCTACTTTTGACAAAGAAGCTACGGAACATGTACGTGTTGCAAATATTGTATTGGAAAAAGCAAAACGCTTGGTAGAATGTGGACATGATGTGGTTATCCTTTTAGATTCCATTACACGATTGGCAAGAGCTTACAATACCGTGCAGCCTGCTTCAGGTAAGGTATTGAGTGGTGGTGTGGATGCCAATGCATTACATAAACCAAAACGTTTCTTTGGTGCGGCACGAAATATTGAAAATGGTGGATCACTTTCTATTATCGCTACAGCTTTAACGGAAACCGGTTCTAAAATGGACGAAGTAATTTTTGAAGAATTTAAGGGTACCGGTAATATGGAGCTGCAGTTGGATAGAAGGATTTCTAACCGTAGAATATTCCCAGCTATCGACCTTATCTCTTCCTCTACACGTAGAGACGATCTTTTATTGGATGCCACTACCATACAACGCATGTGGATCATGCGAAAATATTTAGCAGATATGAATCCTGTAGAAGCAATGGAGTTTATGGAACAACGCATAAAGCAAACCAAAAACAATGAAGAGTTTTTGTTAACCATGAGTCAATAGCTCTGAGTTTGTAAAACCCTGAAAACAGTATAGTTTTAAAACCCTTTGAGTCACATCAAAGGGTTTTTTTATGTACTAATTCTGAAGAAAAAACATATCTTTAGTGCAGTTTCCCCATACTATGAACACTAAAACACTTACAAAATGAAAAACGCAAGAAAAGCAACCACTCTTCTGTTGGGTTCAATGCTTCTTATTTTAGGAGCTTGCCACGAAAAACCAAAAAAAGATGAAGAGCCACATGAAGAACCTCAAGAAAGAGTAAAACCACCCAAACAAATTATTTCCTTAGAAGAATCTAAAAAATTGTATGACAACTATTCAAAGAACAGGGTAGAACTCATAAAATCGTATGAAAGGGAAGAAAACAATGACGAAAAGTTTGAAGCAGCTAGATATGCTTCTTGGGATTATAAAACCATCAAACAGTATATTGCATTCATTGAGCAAGAGGCAAAAGATGCCAAAGTCGATATTTCCACAATTCGTTTTTATTTTGCCAATTATCCAGATAAAGAAAAGCTCCCCGATGGACAGAAAGTGGTACACCCAAGACAAAACTCTATTTTCATACTTCCAACTATAAAAATTGATGATTTGGATTATGGATTTTATATAGGAGAAGATGGCGAGGCCAAATTGATTAAGGATGCTGTTAATGTCAAAGGTATGGGCGGTATTTCTAAAAACGATGAAAAGTCATATGCAAGTTTTGTTCCTAGTCTTTCTGCACCTCCTGTGCTATTCAAGGGTCAAAGTTTGAATATGAATCACGGGAATTCGGGACCTCCACCAAACAACGATTTTTAACTTAAGATGATCCAAGAGCTCATCATTTTTCTAAAAAATCAGTATTTTCTAGCCATTTATTTTGTTACATGGTTGGTTGCTGTTTATAGGTATAAAAGATATTTTGATACCGTATTGAAATATCTGCCTATACTTATCATCTATACTTTTTTTACTGAGCTCTTGGGTTACTTTATTAAAAATCATGCAGATTTTCAGTTTTTTTCAGATGACAGATATAATTGGCATAACGTCATTATCTATAATGTTTATCAAATAGTTACTTTTCTTTTCTTCTACTGGGTGTATTGGAAAACCCTTAAAAACAAATCTTCAAAAAAAGTAATTGAGTATGGGGCTTATCTATGCTCATTGTCCTATTTAGTTAACACTTTCATTCAAAATCCATTGCACAAACAACTAACCTATGCGCATGCTATCGGTTCATTAATTTTAGTTTTTGCGATCATACTTTATTTCAAAGAGAAAAAATCAGAAGACAATCCTTACCCTCAAAAACACAATTTGCTGTATTGGGTAAGTACAGGCCTGTTTATTTTTTATGCTTTTTTCCCTTTTATTTTACTTTCAGATTATTTTAACCTGAGTATTTCAACTCAGTATCATCTTAGAATTACATTACTGACCTTTATAGCCTTAATGTATCTACTTTTCATTGTTGGTCTTTTAATCGGAAAAAGAAAGGCTTTTAGGTAATTCTTCCCATTTTTCAATTACCCACCTACTACCACAGATTTCACTTCTTTCACAACTTAAGACGTTCGGTTATCGATCACATATACGTTTTTGTAAGCTTTTTCGTTCAAATAAAGTTGAAATTATTTTAACGAATAAAAGATACCGTTTACCGACACATTGAAGTAAACCAACTAAAATTAAAATATTGACCCTTAAATAGTAAATACTTTTAATCAAAATTCGGATAGTAAATCCAGCAAATATCTATAAAGATGAAAACGCCCCAAATTGTTTTATCTGCATTATGTTTTATAATAGCAATGACCTACACCTCATGTGTAAAAGATAGTTTTGATGATTCTGTTCCAGATACAGAAAGTGAACCTGAAACACCAATTGAGGTCCCTATAGACGAATTAGAGATTACCGAACTACAAATTCCATCAGGTTTTGAGTTTAGTACAGAAAAACAAATACAACTCATCATCAATGACAATACTGCCAATGTTAGGTATAATGTCTACGCATACAACGAAGAGGTTTCTATTGGAAACCAAATCACGTATTTAAACGAAGAGGACGAAGAGGAAACTGGTTTTGAAGTTTCAGTAGATAATTTAAACCATTTAATTTTCAGTGGAGTTCCTGCAGGAGGCAAAATTGAACATTCCTTTGTAGTTCCAAACTATTTTGAAAAGTTGTACATCCGCAGAAAAGAAGGGTTTAAGTATTCATCAGCAGTGGTTAACATCGTTTCAAATCTTGTTACCTATACGTACACACCTGATAGCAGTGGAAAGAGAGCCTCCAATGGTAAACCTATGGTAGAAGACTACTTATACTGTGTTAACGGTGGAGGTGATTTATTCCAAGTAGATCCCCTAACGGGAGCATATACCTTTATTTCTGATATGCCAATGGGAAGTTGGACCGCAGCAATAGATCAAGAGAATAACATGCTCTATTCAATTGGTAAGAGCAACCCTTACCCTTTAATGAGGTACGATATCGTGAATGATACATGGACCACTGTAGGTAATGTAGGAAACGGAGGGCCTCGATTAGATTATAACAAGCAAGATGGGTTGTTATATTTTTCTACCGGGGCGAAGCTCTTTACAATTGATCCCCAAAATGCCAATATACTTTCAAACTGGATTATAAATGGCCTTGATAAAACTCAAGGAGGAGATATGGCTTTTGCAGAAGATGGCACCATATTTCTCTCCTCATTTTCCGGATTATACAGACTAGACCTAAATTCTGATGGAGACTATGACGCTATAAGAATTAGTGGTGAAGATTTACCTTTTCAACCCACTTCTATGACTTTTGACTCAAACAATGAATTATGGTTAGCCAATAATGGAGGAAATAGCAATCTTATTGTGATGGATACCGAAACCGGCGGATGGGAATACCGTTACGGCCCAAATTCTACTTCAGGCATAACATATGATAGAGCCATTAATGACTTGACAACATTTAGGGTTTTTGATGAAGTTACAGTTGATCCTGATACAGATGGTGACGGAATTACAGATAGTAATGATGAATACCCAGATGATGCAGATAAGGCTTTTGAACAATTTACTCCTAGTAAATATGGCTGGGGAACTCTAGCTTTTGAAGATTTATGGCCCTTTCTTGGAGATTATGATTTTAATGATACGGCTGTAAATTACAGGTTTGTTGCCGTTTTGAATGCAGATAATATGGCCGTACAATTAGATATACATTTTGAGGTAACATCTGACGGAGCTGGTCTTATTAATGCCTTTGGTATTGAACTGGAAAGTATAGCACCTAGTCTAATTGAATCCGTTACAGGAACAGTTTTAACCGAGGATTTTATCAATGTTGCATCAAACGGAGTGGAACAAGGACAAAATAGAGCTGTAATAATACTATTTGATGATAACCATGCCATGTTGAATGTACCTAAGACGGTCGCTATAAAATTCACAACTCCGATTACAACCACCCAGCTGGGCTTGGCTCCTTTTAACCCATTCATAATTGTTAATGGAGACAGAGGTAAGGAGATTCATTTACCAAATAGGTTCAGAACAACTTTAGGCGTAAATGATACAACTGTAGGAGGCGTAAATAGAGATGAAGATGGAAATTATAAAACCGATACTGGTCTGCCTTGGGCCATTAATATTATGCACAACTTTAAGCCACCAAAAGAAAATATCCCCGTAAATCAAGCCTATAACTTTTTTAATGAATGGGCCACTTCTGGAGGAACTTTGTTCCAGGATTGGTACAAAGATTCAGCAGGGTATAGAAATGAATCTGTATTGCAAGATTAGCCAGTTCAGTTATAATTATAAAAAAAATGCCCCTTTTATGGGGCATTTTTAATCGTAATAGAAAACGCTACGGACAAAATATTTTCCTCACCACATTTTTAACTGCTTTTACAACTTTGAAATGCTGTTTATCGACAAAATATGTGTTTTTGTAGGTTTTTTCGTTCATTTAATGAAATTCTCAACAATGAAGAAGAACAGAATTTTTAGATTAGTTCTTATTTTCATAACGGCCTTTATATTTCAAGGCTGTTTAAAAGAAAAATATAACGATTATCTTGAGTCAATAGCCAATGATTCTACTGCGATTGAGAACCCAATCTTAACAGATTTAAAATTCCCTTCTGATTTTGATTTTAAGACCGAAACCATAGTATCGGTCAGTATAAACGATAATTCCCCAAACGTACTTTACGAAGTTTACGCCTATAGTGATGAACTTATTAATAGTTTAGACAGTATCACTGGCCCGCTACCCAATAAACTTTTTGAAAGATTGCCCTTTAATGGCTCCATCCAAGAAAGTGTTACGCTATCATCAATTATTGACAACCTATTTATCGTTAGAAAATCAAATGAACACATTGACGATTTTGTGGTTCCTATAATACAAAACTCGGCTTCTTATACTTACAATGGTAGTGCAGGTAAGAAAACTGTTTCTAAAATAACTACAGAAAAAAGTCAACGCAATACTGATTGCGCCAACGTTTATGGTCAAAGATTTTATACCGATTTAAGTAACACCATAATTGAGACCAACGGTGATATCAACACCATTTCGAATATCCAGTTTCCCAAACAAGGGGTAACGGCGATCATAACAGCCACTCCAGTGGACGGAGTTGAACTTAAAAACCGACTTTCACTTGCTGGTGCCGGCTTTTCGACCCCAATTTTCACATTTTCCGGTTTTAATTTCTGGATAAGCTCAAGAATTGATACCAATAATGATTCAGATGGTTATGTGGAATTTGAAATGACATTTGACACACCAGTTCAAAACCTGTTGATGCATTTTAGAAGTGTAGATGCTTCAATGTACCAGTTTGTTGGTGCGCAGCACGCTGAAACCATATTATCTGGAGGAAGCGAATTCTTTTACGACGATTCCGAAAGAATACTCAAAGACATTGATTCACGATCTAAGGGAAGATATTATAGAGATGGTTATGGTTCTATTCTGATTTCAGCAACTTCAGGAACCTTTGATAAAATTGTTTGGCGAAGGATCGATGACCCAACAAGCAATTCACAAAATGACTCTAATTGGTTTACATTTTCTGAAATTGAGGTTTGCAATGATCAAGATGGAGACGGCGTAACGGACTCAGTAGATGAATATCCTAACGATGCAACAAAAGCTTACTCAACAACCTATCCTTCAAGTTCAACAAAAGCTTCTTTGATCTTTGAAGATCTTTGGCCTTTTAAAGGGGATTACGATTTTAATGATACAGCGTTAGACTATTCAATAATCAAAATTTTTAATTCCTCAAACCAATTGGTAGCAATTGATTTTGACTACGTGGTAACTTCAGATGGTGCAGGCTTTGTTAATAGTATGGCTTTTGAAATAGAGGGTCTAAACCCAAATAATGTAGCATCAATTACTGGTCAAATTCTAGAAGGAGATGTTTTTAACCTTGCTAACAATGGAACAGAGTTGGGGCAACAACATACCGTAGTGGCATTATTTGATGACCACTCAACCCTTGTTAATCAAGAAAACATTGTGAGAGTTACATTTGTCAACCCAATTTTGGACACATCATTGGATTTTGCTCCTTTTAATCCATTTTTAGTAGCCAATGGAGAAAGAGAAAAAGAGATTCATTTAGCCAATTACGAGCCAACAACGTTAGGTAATTCCCAGCCCGAGGTTTTAGGGAACAATGCAGACATAGATGGTAGCTATACAACTGAGAACGGTCTGCCATGGGCAATTAACGTAATTGAATCTTTCCCACTTTTACTAGAAAAAGAACCTATAAATACAGGCTATCTTTATTTTGAAGAATGGGGATTGTCTGGAGGGCAAAATAGAAAAGACTGGTATAAAGACTTTCCTGATTATAGAAATAGGGCTAAACTAAAAGGGAACTAAACTAATTTTACTAACATTAGAGAAGCTTCTTTCCAAAATTGGTATAAAATTCAATTGGTTATACAATGAATCGGAATTGTAAGGTTAAGCAACTAACATAAAACTAAAAGCGCCCCTAATTAGGGGCGCTTTTAGTTTTATATAAATATGAAATAGAATTACATTGCTGCAACACTACTCATTAACTTGCTCTTTAGGTTAGCCGCTTTATTATTGTGAATAATATTTCGCTTTGCCAACTTATCTATCATACCTACAACTGTAGGTAAAAGTGTTTCAGCAGCTTTTTTATCCTCTTCATTTCGCAGTTTTCTAATAGCATTACGAACAGTCTTATGTTGATACCTGTTGCGTAAACGTACTGCTTCGTTTCTTCTAATTCTCTTTAATGCTGACTTATGGTTTGCCATTGTCTTAATTTAAATGGATAACGAAAGATTGAAACTGGTAATAACCTATGTTTTAAACCTTTCTTTTTTTATTATACTTTACAATTATTTTTGTAGCCCGTAGGGGAATCGAACCCCTGTTACCAGGATGAAAACCTGGCGTCCTAACCCCTAGACGAACGGGCCATTTGGATAAAATGAAAAACTAAAAGTTAAGTCAAAGATGTTTCCTATCATATAGCTTTTAATTAATCTACCCAATATTTCACTGAACTTCGTAGCCCGTAGGGGAATCGAACCCCTGTTACCAGGATGAAAACCTGGCGTCCTAACCCCTAGACGAACGGGCCGGGTGCATAATTGCGGATGCAAAAATACAACTATTTTTAAGTCTTGCAAGAGTAAATATTATTTTTTGCTCCTTTTAATAAGCCTTGGCAAACAGTACTCTTTGCATAGACGGTTTTCCGGTCACCATGCACTTACCTTCCTCTTTTTCAGCATTTAAAAGAATACAGCGTATAGTGGCCTTTGTCTCTTCTTTTATCTTATCCTCTGTTTCTGCAGTACCATCCCAATGAGCTAATACAAAACCTCCCTTTCCTTCTATAACTTCCTTAAATTCATCGTATGAATCTACTTTGGTTATGTGCGCTTTCCTATAATCTAAAGCTTTCTTATAAATGTTTTCCTGAATCTCATCCATTAAAGACACTATTTTACCAACAATATCTTCTGCCTTTATAGATTCTTTTTCCAACGTATCCCTTCTTGCAACCTCATATGTTCCATTTTCCAAATCTCGTTGTCCAATGGCCAAACGTACAGGAACACCCTTTAATTCATATTCATTGAATTTAAAACCTGGCTTATGCGTATCCCTCTTATCGTATTTTACAGAAATTCCTTTGGAACGTAATTCTTTTACTAAAGAATCTACTTTTTCAGAAATAACATCTAACTGCTCCAATCCCTTGTAAATTGGAACAATTACAACTTGAATTGGCGCTAATTTAGGTGGAAGCACCAACCCATTATCATCGCTATGGGTCATAACCAAAGCACCCATTAACCGTGTTGAAACACCCCATGAAGTAGCCCAAACATGTTCTTGTTTTCCTTCTTTAGTAGCAAACTTAACATCAAAAGCCTTTGCAAAATTCTGCCCAAGAAAGTGTGAGGTTCCTGCCTGCAAAGCCTTTCCATCTTGCATTAAAGCTTCAATACAATAGGTTTCTTCGGCGCCAGCAAAACGCTCACTTTCCGTTTTTGTTCCTTTTATTACTGGAACGGCCATATGTTCTTCAGCAAATTCCGCATACACGTGCATCATTTGTTGCGCTTCTTCCACAGCCTCTTGTCTTGTTGCATGCGCCGTATGACCTTCTTGCCATAAAAATTCCGCTGTGCGCAAAAACAAACGCGTACGCATTTCCCAACGTACCACATTGGCCCATTGGTTGATCAGTAACGGTAAATCACGATAAGACTGTATCCATCTTCTATACGTATCCCATATAATGGTTTCTGATGTGGGGCGAACAATCAGTTCTTCCTCTAGCTTGGCATCTTCATCTACAACAATACCGCTCCCATCCTCAGCATTCTTTAATCTGTAATGCGTAACAACAGCACATTCTTTAGCAAAACCTTCTACATGGCTAGCTTCTTTGCTCAAATATGATTTTGGTATAAACAAAGGGAAATAAGCGTTCTCATGCCCAGTTTCTTTGAACATTTTATCCAATTGGGCCTGCATTTTCTCCCATATGGCAAAGCCATAAGGTTTAATGACCATACATCCCCTAACTCCTGAATTTTCAGCTAAATCTGCTTTTACTACAAGTTCATTATACCATTTGGAATAATCCTCGCTTCTACTTGTTAATTTTTTACCCATCTACATTAGTTTGGCACAAAACTTGTGACTTTGTCTTCAAAATAGTTCGGTAAAACTAACTATTTTTAGTATGTTCAACAATAAAAATTGCGTTATGATAAAGTCTCTACCCTACTCCAAATTTCAAATCCTGACCATATCCGTTATGGGCATTCTTCTAATGACTTCTTGCGGTTCATATCAAACAGCTTCTTATTATGATGACGATGGAATTTATTCCAACAATAATAGAACAGTTCGCGTAGAAAAAAAATCAGCTGAAGCCGTAAGAATAGAAAAGCAGGAGAGCGATATTTATGGAGATTATTTTGGACAAAAAGCAAATGAATACGGTGATATTTTAGAGGAAGAGATTTTCACCGATGTCGACAGTTATTCCAGCGGTGTTGAAAACGATAGTATTCCAATAGGTGAGCAGACAGATTACTTTGCAAACAATAATTCCTACAACGGAAATCCAGGTTGGGGAGACAATCCAACAAACGTATCAATAAATATCTATGACAACTGGGGCGGTGGCTTTGGTTGGGGCGCTGACCCTTGGCTTTGGAACAACTGGGGCTGGGGTGGCTTTGGTTACGGCTGGGGCTGGAACAACCCTTGGAGATGGAACCGTTGGGGCGGTGGCTTCGGTTGGGGCGGCGGCTGGGGCTGGGCCGGTGGCTGGGGACATCCCTATTGGGGCGGTGGCTTTGGCTGGGGCGGCTATGGTTACGGTTGGAACAGAGGATATAATAGAGGCTTTTATAACAGAGGTTTCCGCAACAATAGAGGTTACGCATACAACAGAGGAAGAAGAGGGTATTCAAATACAATAATTCCTGGAACATCAATTCGTGGAAGGTCAAATGTAGCAGCAAGAAGAAGCGGCTACTCATCAAGATATAGAACTAATGCCAATGCTGGACGTTCTAATGTAAACCGAAGCGCATCAGCAGGAAGAAGTTCTAGAACATACCGTAGCGGAACCGGAACCACTGCAAGAAGGTCAGTAAGCGCAGATGCCATTGCAAGAAACAGAAGCTATAGAACCAGTAGAAGCACCAGAACCACTCCTAATTATAGTGGAAACTCTAGAACAAATCGTTCTTATGGGACTTCTCCATCAACAAGAAGTAGCGGAACATACAGAAGCGGTAGTACCAACAGAAATTCTTCTTCCGGGTATAGAACTTCAGGAAGAAGTACTAGAAGTTATCAGTCTTCAGGTAGAACTGCACCACGTAGCAGCAACTACAATAGATCATCCAGAAGTTCAAGAAGCTCTGGAAGTTATAGGAGTAGCGGAAGTAACCGAAGCTCAAGAAGCAGTGGAAGTTACAGGAGTTCCGGGGGCAGTTCAAGAAGTTCAGGAAGCTACAGAAGTTCTGGAGGTTCTAGCAGATCTTCTGGCGGTTCAAGATCATCATCTAGCAGGAGCGGAAGAAGACAATAAATCCTAAAAATTTACTGTAAAAACTAAATCACGAGAAATGAAAAGAATTTCAACTTTCATAATGGTATTGGCATGCACATTTGTAAGTGCTCAAAACATAAATGACGTATTGCGATATAGCACTGAAAACATTCAGGGAACAGCAAGATTTCAATCTATGAGTGGTGCTTTTGGTGCCCTGGGAGGAGATTTATCCTCTTTAAATGTGAACCCAGCTGGTTCTGCTGTTTTTAATCACAGTCAGTTTACAGTTTCTGGTTCCAATTACAATAGAAGTAGCGATGCCTTTTTTGGGAATAGCTTTCGCAACACCGATATTAATTCGTTGGAATTAAATCAAGTCGGAGGCGTTTTTGTCTTCAAATCTTCAGATAGTCCATGGAAAAAACTCGCATTGGCTTTCAATTATGATTTAGTACAAAATTTTGATGATGAATTTGTTGTTTCAGGAAATACAACTCAAGGTATTGACAACTACTTCTTAAATTTTGCCCAAGGACAGGCTCTTGGCCCGCTAAGAGTTCAGCAAGGAGAATTTATAGAAGATGCCTATTTAGATATAGGTTCCAATATTGGTTTTGGAGCGCAACAGGCATTTCTTGGGTTTCAAGCCGGTATTATAGAACCAACTGCGGATGAAGATACTAATACTTCCTACTTTTCAAATGCGCAATACAGCAATGTAAACCAAGAGTATTTACAAAGCACAACGGGCTACAATAGCAAATTCACTGTAAACTTTGCTGGGCAATACCAAGAAAACCTTTATCTAGGGGCTTCCTTAAACTTTCATACAGTTTTGTATGATAGATTGACTTTATTGGATGAAAATGGTTATGACACTGATTCTCCAGTACAATTTACCACATTTGATAATTTGCTTCATACAGAAGGCTATGGTTTTTCTTTTAGTTTGGGCGGTATAGCAAAGTTGAACGATAATATTCGTGTAGGTGGTAGTTATCAATCCCCCACTTGGTATGAACTAACAGATGATACATCGCAACGCATCAATTCGACATTGGCCGAGCAGGATATTGATTTTATCAATTTCAGTATTGTTAATTTGTTTGAAGAGTACAGAATAAAAACTCCATCAAAGCTTACCGGAAGCGTAGCGGTTGTTTTTGGAAAAGATGGCCTTTTGAGTTTTGACTACGGATATCAAGATATGTCGCAAGCTGAGCTTAGACCTACTACAGACCCTAATTTTGTATCGGAAAATGATTTTATAGCTGCACAACTAGGTGTTGTAAACACTTATAGACTTGGAGGGGAATATCGTATTGATGAAGTTAGTTTACGTGCCGGATACAGGTATGAGAGCAGTCCTTATGAAAATGGAGATATTGTGGGTGATTTAAACGGATACTCAGGTGGTATTGGTTATAATTTTGGCGGAAGTAGATTAGATTTAGCCGTTAACAGAACTGAACAAGATATAAATACATTGTTGTTTGATGCTGGAATCAATAGCTCCGCAATGATAAACAGAATAAATACCAATGTTACTTTAGGATATACCTTAAAATTCTAAGTAGATAAAATATTGTAATTAAAGGCCGGAGCAATCCGGTCTTTTTTGTTTAGCGCACTAAAGAAAAATGTCTTCTAACAGAGCGTGCAACAACAACGCCTGAATCATCACGATCGTAGTCTAAACGAAACCAATAATCCGAAGATGGTAATTGCCTTCCATTAAACGTACCGTCCCAGCCTCCTGTTACATCTAATTCTTTCAATAACTTTCCGTAACGATCAAAGATAAAAACGCTAGGGTCCGTGAGGGTTTCAATTCCCAATACATTCCAATTGTCATGTATGCCATCACCATTAGGGGTAAAGAACTTTGGATAACCAACCACTAAGAAAGGAAGAGGTTCTGTAATACCACAACCATTTTTATCATTGATAATAACTGTATTTTCACCTGGTGGCACATCAAAAAATAACGGGTCATCCTGAAATTCTCCACCATTAATCGCATATTCATAATCTCCATCACCCAAAGGAATAATTTCTATATTGTAAGGATCTGTTTGATCACTATTGACTAAATCATCAATTACGCGTACCTCGTCTAATTCTGGAACTCCATAGAAAGTGATAAGAATATCATCGGTGATAACAGTGGCCAAAGTAGTTTCAATGGTCACTCTATAACGTCCAGAATTAGGGCTTGTAACTGTAAATTCCGTCTCTGTAGGGCCACTTGCCAAAACTGTTTCGTAAGTACCATCGTCATCTGCATCCAATTCCCAAGTAACATTTGCTACAGCAGGTCCAGCTGGAGAATTTAAAGCACTCAATATTATATCTGGATCACCTTCACAAGCAATGATATCCAATCCTAAGAATTCATCACGCAACGTACAATCCAAAGCGGTATCTTGGTCGGCGTCTACAGAACTTCCTGTAAATCTCAGCTCAAAAGGCTCTGCATCTCCGTCAAAATTGGTATTATAATTATTTATAAACAGGTAGTAAATTTCTCCTGCAGTTACATCTAACCATTCATCATAGGTATTCTGACTTCCAATCACAAATGGTGCACCCAATCTCCCATCAGCAAAGTTTACCCCTACTCCGGTATATCCTGTATCATTTACTTCGTAATTACAACGTATAGGTTGTGCCGAACCATTGCCGACTAGAGTACAAAAATTTTGCCCCGTAGTTTGGTCAAAAGGTCCATATAACGCAAAATCCAATTCTGATGTAACAATTCCTCCCGCGGTAACAGGAAGTGCTTCAATGTCAAAACCAATCTGCCCATCTGTTCCTGCCCTAAAAACATACCAAGAAGTGTTGTTTTCAATATTGGCAGAACTAACACTACCTTTTTCTAAACAGCCTGATTCGGTTATTACATCTGGGTCAAAATCATCAATATCACCACTTCCATCCGTAGTGGACAAAATAGGCGCATCGGCACAAACAGGAATGGCTGTTCTACAATCTGGGGAGTTTTGAGCATTTGCTCCTATAGTAAATAGAAATAAACAACAGATAGCGCTAAATAGAGCTCTCATAGAATTTTGGGGCTAAAGGTTATTCTGTAATCTACCTTGTATAACTGCCCAAAACACTCTTTTATTATTTTTCAACCGAAAAATAATACAGTTAATCGATAAAATGCATAATAAACTATCTTCTCAAGGAGAAATGGTTCTGTAAATACTTTGCATTTATCCTATTTCCACTATCATCTAAATAGGATAATTTGAACCAATAATCTGTGGAAGGAAGCGGCCTTCCGTTAAGACTACCGTCCCAACCAGCACTAAATTCCGTCATTTCTTTTATTAGTTTACCATATCGGTCATAAATAGTGATAATAGGATCATTCAATTCTGAAAGTCCTTCAACTTGCCAAGTTTCATTAAGCACATCTCCATTTGGTGAGAAAATAGGCGAGAATCCTACTATAACAATATTACTTTCCACAACTTCTCCGCAACCATAAATATCTCTCATGGTTACCGAATGTGTACCTCCCAGCACACCTTTAAAAACATTGCTTGTTTGAAACGCTCCATCATCCAATCGATACTCAAAATCCCCATCAACCTCAGTGATAACGGTCAAGGTATTGCTTGATTGCAAATCCTCAATTTCAATATCTGATATAATAGGCAAACTAGATGTTTGAACACTTATCGTTCTCTGTGACTCACAACTTAATCCATTGGAAGAATTGGTGACTGTTACCCTATATTCCCCACCTTGAGAAACAGATATACTTGGTGTTTGTTCCCCTGTACTCCATAAATAGGTATAGCTAGGGTTAGGTATGGTCTCCCCAATTACAATTCCGCTGGAATCCTCGCAGATAGTCACTTCTTCTGGGAAAGTAAGTTCTGGAGTTTCAATGGCATCAAAAACGAAGCTCTCTGAAGCATCATAACAATTAGGGTTTGCCAAAGAAGTTGTTCTTACATAAATAACCTCTTGCCCTGAACTCTTTTCATATTGTTTCATCAAGGGATTTGTCCCTGCTGTAGCATCTGCCTGAGAACTGTGATAACTAACAATATAATTATCTGGGTTCTGTGAACCAAGTACTTCTAAATCCTTTAATTCCAAATCAAATGTCATATCATCGGTATGACATAAAACCTCGTCCATCATTGTTCTTGTTGTAGGAACCGCATTAAACGCCACTTGAACATCACTGATAATTGTACCCATAGGAGTTGTTACAACCGTACGGTACATCGCAGAGTTCAAAACATTTAATGTTGATGAAATAGCTCCGATTATTGGTTGAAATCCACTGCCAGTATCATTATACCACTCATAAGCTGTTGCACCGGAAGTAGTGGCATTTAAAACAACTGATTCATTCTCACAAGCAGCAATCGGAGGACCCAATAAATTATTTATTATGGAACAATCTAAGGCATCATTTGGGTTGGTTACCCAAATATCTCCCGTAAATTGAATGGAAAAGCCAGAATTTAAGTTGCTGAAATTGTTGATCAGCAAGTAATAGTCTTCACCAGGGTTTACATTGACCCAGTCTTCATAATGGACAGAATCTTCATCCCCGGTAGGGTCTTCCCCAACACCAATAAATGTTTTAAAATCACTATTATCGAAGAAATTGCAGCGAACAGGATCACCTAAACTACCACAACTACTAGCTCTGTATAGTGCAAAATCCCAATCTTCTGTGCTATCATGCCCTATATTAAAACCAAATTGCCCTGCGGCGGCAGTTCTAAATCTGTACCATACTGAGTTGGACTCTATGGCACCGGAAATGGTCTGCTCCAAACATCCACTAGAAGTAGCTCCATTGAAGTCATCTGTGCCAAAACCATTGGCTCCACCATTTATTGGGGTATTATTACAAATAGGAATAGCATCGGAACATTCTGAAGTAACTTGAGAATGAGCCATTTGGCAAAAGAAAACAACCGCTAAAACCTTCGTCAACAATTTTACCATAAAGGGTTGTAAGTTTGGGTGTTATAAAAATAAATCAGCTTTTGCCTTAACAATAATTTATGTTGTCAAACTAGGTATACCAGATGTTAAATAGGGTATTAATGTATATCTTTGCTTCTTGAAGAAAAAGGAAATGAAACTAGAGCAGGCTTTGGAAGAACAATATGAGGAAAGAGGCAACGACCATGTTGGCTCTTCATCAGAGACCCCTATTAGGAAAGATGCGTTTGTATTGAGCGAGGATGAAAAGATTGAGAGAATACAAAAAAGTGTAAGGGAAATTATGCTGACCCTCGGTCTTGATTTAGATGATGACAGCCTTAACGGTACGCCAAATAGGGTAGCCAAAATGTATGTAAAAGAGATTTTTGGTGGACTTCATCCTGATAGAAAACCAAAATCCTCCACGTTCAAAAACAAGTACAAATATGGGGAGATGTTAGTTGAGAAAAACATTGTTCTGTATTCAACTTGTGAACACCATCTGCTACCTATTATAGGAAGAGCCCATATTGCTTATATTTCCAATGGAACAGTCGTAGGTCTTTCAAAAATGAACCGTGTGGTTGATTACTATGCAAAACGCCCGCAGGTACAAGAAAGGTTGAACATCCAAGTTGTTAAAGAGCTTCAAAAAGTATTGGGAACGGAAGATGTTGCTTGTGTCATAGACGCAAAACACCTCTGTGTAAATTCTAGGGGAATACGTGATATTGAAAGCAGCACTGTTACGGCAGAATATGGCGGAAAATTTAAAGATGAAGCCGTAAGAAGAGAATTTTTGGACTACATCAACCTAGATACCGATTTTTAAACATTAGTTTTTCAATGCAACTTTATAAGAACCAAACCCTAAAAGTTCATAATTCACTTTCAGGAAAGAAAGAGGTTTTTCAACCCATAAATGAAGGCCATATTGGTATGTATGTTTGTGGACCAACAGTTTACAGTAATGTTCACCTTGGAAACTGCCGTACCTTCATGTCTTTTGATATGATTTTCCGGTATTTTAAGCATTTGGGCTTTAAAGTAAGGTATGTACGTAATATTACGGATGCCGGACATTTGGAAAATGATGCAGATGATGGAGAGGACAAAATTGCCAAAAAGGCAAAACTAGAGCAAATTGAACCAATGGAAGTAGTTCAACGTTATACTGTTGACTTTCATAACACGCTCCAAAAATTCAACTTTTTACCCCCTAGTATAGAACCCACAGCTACGGGTCATATTATTGAGCAAATAGAAATCATAAAAGAAATCCTTGAAAAAGGTTACGCTTATGAGGCAAATGGCTCCGTATACTTTGATGTTCTAAAATTTAACGAGAGTAACGAATACGGCAAGCTTAGTGGGAGAAAGTTGGAAGATATGATTGCCAATACCCGTGAGCTTACCGCACAGGATGAAAAAAGGAATCCTCAAGACTTTGCCCTTTGGAAAAAAGCAGAGCCACAGCATATAATGCGTTGGCCTTCTCCATGGGGAGATGGTTTCCCCGGTTGGCATTTGGAATGTACCGCAATGAGCACCAAGTATCTTGGTGAGGCATTTGATATTCACGGTGGCGGAATGGATTTAAAATTTCCCCATCACGAATGTGAGATTGCCCAGGCAGAAGCTAGCAAAGGTAAATCCCCAGTTAAATATTGGTTACATGCCAATATGTTGACCTTGAATGGAAAAAAAATGTCCAAGTCTACTGGAAATAATATATATCCCTCAGAGATTTTTACTGGTGAAAACGATATTCTAAGTAAAGCATACGCTCCATCTGCTGTAAGGTTTTTTATGATGCAGGCTCATTACACAAGTATTTTAGACCTAAGTGATGATGCGCTCCTAGCTTCGGAAAAAGGATATAATCGTTTGATGGATGGGATGGAAAACCTTAAGAACCTTAGCACTGGAACCAAATCTGATTTCGACATTAACACTTGGCGGCAAAAATGCTATGATGCCATGAATGATGATTTTAATACACCCATCCTCATTGCGCATCTTTTTGATGCCGTTAAACACATCAATCTAATCAAAGAAGGTAAAGAAAGTATTACCGAAGAAGATAAAACCTTACTTCTAAATACATTGAACACCTTTGTTTATGATGTTATAGGACTGGAAAATCAATCCACTGTAAAAGATGATTCCAATGCATTGGGCGGTGTTATGGATTTATTGATTGAGCTACGAAATCAAGCGCGCGCCAATAAAGATTTTGCCACTTCTGATCAGATAAGGGATAAATTGACTGCCTTGGGCATTCAGCTTAAAGATGGAAAAGACGGCACTAGTTTCAGCATAAATTAAACGGATAAATCATATTGAATAAAAGGAATGTCGATTAAAAAAATCCTTATTGCTCCTTTTGTTCTTTTGGTAAGATTATACCAGCTTTTAATTTCACCATATACCCCCGCCACATGCAGGTACTCCCCTACTTGTTCTGCCTATACTTTAGAAGCATTAAAAAAGCATGGCCTCTTTAAAGGAGGGTGGTTGTCCATAAAGCGAATTTTTAGCTGCAACCCATGGGGCGGTAAAGGATATGACCCTGTTCCTTAGTAGAATCTATTTTAGAAGGAGAGCATGCGCTAATTCACTATTAAAGCTGAACTTCTAAAAATCAAGTTAATCTAACTTGGCAACCGTCCAAAACATTTATCTTAGCCCAAAAATTTTACACATGTACTTCCTAGGCTTTAATTGGAATCCAGATGGCACCCTATTTAAATTGGGTTTTATCCAGATTAAATATTACAACTTACTCTGGATTGCAGCTTTTGTTGTGGGGTGGTATATTATGAAGCGAATTTTCCTGAATGAAAAAAAATCGATGGAAAAATTAGATTCGCTTTTTATCCATGGAGTAGTTTCCATAATGTTAGGAGCACGCTTGGGGCATGTCTTTTTTTACGACTGGGATTATTACAAAAACCACTTAGTGGAAATCCTATTGCCTATCCGAGAAAGTGCGAACGAGTCTTTATTTGGGTTTATAAACGGTTACGAATTCACAGGTTTCACGGGATTGGCAAGTCACGGCGCTACAATAGCGGCCATTATTGGTGTATGGCTGTATTGCAGAAAATGGAAGGATATAAAAATGCTTTGGCTGCTTGACAGAATGGTCGTTGCTACTGCTATCGGAGCTGGTTTTGTACGACTGGGAAATTTTTTCAATTCAGAAATAAATGGAAAAATTGTGGACAAATCTTTTGCTTTGGCCACTCGTTTTATAAGAGATTCAGATGATATGCCCGCTTACAAAGCTATGTCCATCACCAAAGAAAAGACTGCTAGTGCTGCCTATAAAGCAATTGAGAACAATCCGGAATTTTCAAGCGTTTTAGAATCAATTCCATACAGACACCCGGCACAATTATATGAGGGTGTTTGCTATCTTTTTGTGTTTGTGGCACTATATTTTTTGTATTGGAAAACAAACAAAAAAGATAAGACAGGTTACCTGTTTGGTTTCTTTATGGTAGGACTATGGACCATTCGTTTCTTTGTGGAATACTTTAAGAAGAGCCAAGGAGGTTTTGAGGAGTCATTGGGGCTTCTTTCCACAGGACAATGGTTAAGTATTCCAATGATTCTAGTAGGAATATATTTTATGTTTAGACCAAGTTCAACCAAAACTACTACTTAGAATGCGAACACTTTTTACAGTCTTATTTATTTCTGTTCTGTTATTGCAATCTTGCAAAACAGAATCCAAAAAGGAAATAAAAACTGAGGCTATCAGCTTCACAAAAGAAGGGGTTCTAACTATTTTAAAACAAGAAACCGATTCCATATTAACCCAGTTAGATATTGAAATTGCTGAATCTGAATATGAAACCCAGACTGGATTAATGTATCGTGAATCCATGGAAGACAATCAAGGAATGTTATTTATCTTTCCTGATGTGGCCATGCACTCTTTTTATATGAAGAACACACAAATTGCTTTGGATATTATCTATATCGATGAAAGTCTAAAAATTGCCAGTTTTCAGAAAGATGCCCAACCATACAATGAAACAGGGCTTTCTTCCAAAGTTCCAGTAAAATATGTGTTGGAAATTAATGCAGGCCTTTCCGAAAGATTGGGATTGGATATTGGTGATGCCATATCCTTTACTAAAGAATAGATGTCCCTTTACTTATTAGAAAATCAAACGTCAGAGCGATTAGAATTTAGAAGATTTCTATCTTCAGATTTCGATGATTGGATGCCATTCTATCAAAATCCATTATCCACTAAATATTGGGATGGATTACCCACTGATCCTTCAGTAGCATGCAAAGAACAGTTTGCGCGAATTTTTGAACGATATGACCTAGGATTGGGTGGCATGAACGCCCTTGTTCTAAAAGAAACCAACCAATTGGTTGGCATGTGCGGTCTTTTGGTTCAAAATGTTGATGAAGTTGAAGAATTAGAGATTGGTTATTCCATTTTACCTGAATTCTGGTTACAAGGTTTTGCTTTTGAATCAGCTCAAAAATGTAAAGATTTTGCTTTTGAGAATAACTTTGCAAATTCTTTGATCTCTATAATTCATATTGACAACATTCCTTCACAAAAAGTGGCACTCAAAAACGGTATGCACTTGGACAAAACTACCACCTACAAGGACAATCCCGTTCATATTTTTAGGGTAAATCAAGGATAATCTTTATTTTCAGAACAGTAATCCAATTCTGGATATTGATAGTTGAATGAATCAGCATAAAAACTACGCGATACTGATCAACAATAAGTCCCAAACTAAAGGTTTGGTGCATGATCTATTGAGTAACTCGGTTATTGATGAGTTTAAAGAATTACACAATAAAAAAGGATTGCTTTTCTCAAGATCTGAGATTGAACGTTTCATGGACGAAGAAGAACGGCACGACACTAAAATTCTAACTCAAGGAATTTCCCAATCCTTAAAATCTATGAGCAGTGGGGAACAAAAAAAAGCCCTGCTGAGTCATTTACTGGAGCAAAAACCTGATTTTTTGGTGTTGGTCAACCCTTTTGACAATTTAGACATTGCCACCCAGACCAATTTAAAAGAACAATTATTATCTATTTGCAAAACCACCAGTTTAGTTCAGCTGGTAAGTCGTTCAAACGATATTTTACGAATAACCACTGATTTCTTTAAACTAGATGGAAACAAATTGTTCTCTTACGCTTCACCAGAAACATTCTGGAAACAGCACGAACAAGCCTCCATTCAATTCATTGAAACCATTCCATCGCCGATTAAACCCTCAGAAGTTGAGAACACTCAGCTTATCAATTTCGCAGACGTATCCGTCAGTTTTGATGGCCGTCAAGTTTTGAGTAACATCAATTGGACTATCAATAAAGGTGAATTCTGGCAGCTTATTGGTCCTAACGGTAGCGGAAAAACTACCCTACTATCCATGATTACAGGTGATAGTCACAAAGGATATGGACAAGACCTTACTTTATTTGGCAAAAAAAAGGGAAGTGGAGAAAGTGTGTGGGATTTAAAAAAGGAAATTGGATATTTTACTCCAGCAATGACTGATAAATTTAGAGGATACCATACCACAGAGAATATGGTCATCTCTGGGTTTTATGATTCCGTAGGTCTTTATACCAATCCATCTGATCAAGAAAAACGTTTGGCTAATCAATGGCTAAAACTTTTACAGCTTTATGACAAAAGAAAAATCCCATTCTTGGAACTTACCACAGGGGAAAAGCGATTGGTTATGACGGCAAGGGCAATGGTAAAACATCCACCATTACTAATCTTGGATGAACCCACCGCTGGTTTGGATGATGCCAGTGCAGCGCTATTTATTGCTTTGGTCAACAAAATTTCGCAAGAAAGTGAAACAGCAATTATTTTTGTTTCCCACAGAACTGAGGTTGGATTAGAGCCACAATTTGATTACATTTTAACTATGAATAAAAATGGTTCGACCGGAAAAGTAACAAATCATGCGAATAACTGAAGCGACCACAACGGATGCAACCTATATAGCCCTTTTAGCCAGAATTACCTTTACTGAAACGTTTGGTCATTTCTTTACTGATAAAACCGACTTGTACCAATATTTGGATCAGACTTTTGGAGTTCAAAAAATTCGTAATAGTATTGAAAAACCGAATAATATTTTTTGGCTTGCCTATATTGATGAGCTTCCTGTTGGTTATGCTAAATTGAAACTAAACTCCCCATCAAAATTTATTGCTGCGGAAAATGTGTGCCAACTTCAAAAAATATATGTCTTGAAAGATTTTCTATCCAAGAAAGTTGGTCACTCACTACAAAATGAACTGCTGAGTAGAGCAGCTATGAGCAACTCCGAAAAAATTTGGTTATCTGTTTTAAAAACTAATGTGAGGGCAATCAAGTTCTATGAAAAAAATGATTTTGAAACCATTGGTGACCATGATTTCCAAATTGGAAAGGAACATTTTGAGTTTCAGGCAATGACCAAAAATTTAATTTAAATCGAAATCTTGTGCGAGAAGAAATACTTCAACTATACGATAAGGTGGTAGAAGCAAATCCCAACTTTGTTAGAAAGGGGAAAACCATGCCTTATACTTCGGCAAACGGATACATGTTTTCCCTATTAAACAAAGACGGTGAGTTAGGCATTCGCCTTTCTAAGGAAGATACGGTCAAGTTTGATGAAACTTATGGAGCTAAACCTTTTATATCCTATGGTGCAACAATGCGGGAATATGTCTTGATTCCTGAATCGTTATTGGAGGATGAAGAAACATTGGGGAAATATCTTAAAAAAGGATTTGAATATGTAATGTCCTTATCTCCAAAATAAATTTAATAACCATGGGTTTTTATGATTTGTCAAAAGAACAACGAGTAGACCTAGTTCATACAATCGAATCGGACATACTGCGTGACCTTCAAAAAAGACAAACAGAAACCATTCTTAAGTACTTTTCAGATGAGGATACCTATATTAGAAAAGCTGGATATTTGGGTGTTGGAAAAATATATAAAGACAACAAGATTGGCTCCTCTTCTATTATCACCCTACTTAACCAACTTCTAGAATCTGAACTTGAAAAGGTAAGGCAGACTACAATTAATGCTGCTGGAGAATTAGGCAAGATTAATTTTGAAAATGTAGAGTACTTTTTTGATAAGGGTCTGTTTGATGAACACCATTCAGTTAGAAATGCAGTAATAGGCTCTATAAAAAAAATGGGAGAGAAAAACCCAACCCCTGTTCTAAATTGGGCTAAAAAGTACCTTCACCATCCAGATAAAGAAGTTAGACGAGAGATTTGCCATGGTATAGAATTAAGAGGACGGACACATCCCCAAGACATTCTCCCATTGCTAAAAGAATTACAGTATGACCCAACAGCCCGCGTAAAAAACACATTAATTCATGTTTTGGGACAAATAGCTTATAAAAAAGGATGCTTAGCTATTGTAGTGAAAGAATTAAGGACTTGGGAAAACAAGGAGCTTGTTGAAAAAGCTTTAGACGAAATTGTAGATGTCCACCATCGCTATAAAAACTTTGCCGTACTTACCCAAAACCAGGCTGTAGCCTATATCGATGAAAACTACGGCAGAAAAAATAAGTAGAATTTTAGGGAAATAAAAAAGCCACCTTGAAGGTGGCTTTTTTAATATTATGAATCTTATAGAACCCTATTCGTCAGCTCCTGCTATTTTCTTTTTCAATGCATCAAACATGATTGGCGTTGCAATAAATACAGATGAATATGTACCTACAATCACACCAACAATCATCGCAAACATAAATCCTCTTAGACTTTCTCCCCCAAAGACGAAGATGGCCAATAACACTATTAATGTTGTTAACGAGGTATTCAATGTACGACTCAAAGTGCTATTTAATGCTTGATTTATATTTTCTCCATTGTTCCATCCTTTTAGATTTACAATCTCTCGAATACGGTCAAACACTACCACCGTATCGTTCAAGGAGTAACCAATTACGGTAAGAATTGCCGCAATAAAAGCTTGGTCAATCTCCATATTAAACGGCATAATACTACCCGTTAAAGAGAAGATACCCAATACGATCATAACATCATGGAATACCGCTACAACAGCTCCTAAAGAGAACTGCCATTTTCTAAATCGTAATAAGATATATAAGAATACAACAGCCAAAGAACCAATAATCGCTAAAAAGGCGTTGTTCTTAATATCATCCGCAATGGTCGGACCAACTTTAACGGATTGCAATATGCCTATTGACTGCACTGATGCTCCTACCGTAAAGTCTTCAAAAGAAGTCCCATCTGGCAAATATTTCTGCAGTGATGTATATAATTTATTCTGAATTTCATTATCCACTTCGATACCTTCAACTTCCACCTTGTAAGGTGTAGTCACTTTAATCTGATTGGCTTCACCAAAAGTTTTCACATTGGTTCCACTACCAAATACAGTATTTAGTTCAGAAGCTATCTCAGATGGATTAACGGCTTTTTCAAAACGGATTTGATAGGAACGTCCTCCAACAAAATCAACTCCTTGTTGCAATCCAGTAGTGAACAAAGAGAACACTCCAACACCAACAAGAATCAAAGAAACCACATAAGCAATCTTACGTTTACTCAAGAAATTGATGGTCATATTCTTGAACAGGTTCTTGGTTATGGGTGTAGAGAAATCTAGGCTTCTTCCCTTTTTGGAAACATACCAATCCACCAACAAGCGTGTAATAAAAATTGCTGTAAACAAAGAAGTAACAATACCTATTAATAAGGTAGTTGCAAATCCTTTAATTGGACCTGAACCAAAGATAAAAAGTATGATTGCAGTAAGTCCTGTTGTGATATTCGCATCTAAAATAGAGGACAGTGCATTGCTAAAACCATCAGCTACAGCTTGTGCCTTTCCTTTACCACGTGCCAATTCTTCTTTAATACGCTCAAATATCAGTACGTTGGCATCCACAGACATACCTATGGTCAAAACAATACCGGCAATACCTGGCAAAGTCAATACAGCACCTAAACTTGTAAGTACTCCAAAAATTAATAGAATGTTCAATATTAACGCAATATCTGCAAAGATTCCAGCTTTTCCGTAATAGAAAACCATCCAAACCAATACAAACATCATGGCTATCAAGAAAGACATAAAACCACTATCTATAGCTTCTTGCCCTAAAGATGGACCAACAACTTCTGATTGAATAATCTCCGCTGAGGCTGGTAATTTACCTGCGCGCAATACGTTCGCAATATCTTTGGTTTCATTTACGGTAAACGTTCCTGTAATTTCTGAACGACCACCTGATATTGGCCCTGTAGAAACTCCTGGAGCGGTATATACTTTGTTATCCAAGACGATAGCAATACCGGTTTGGTTGTTGAAAGCGTCACCAGTCAACTTTTCCCATTCCTTCGCCCCTTTTGTATTCATGGTCATGCTTACCGCAGCCTTGTTGTATTGATCAAAAGTGTCTTGCGCATCAGAAACCACATCTCCACTTATTCTAGGAGTATTGTCTCTATTCGATTTTAAAGCATATAATTCTGCTAGTTCAGAATCTTTAGCAGATCGTTCCCAAAGGAATTTAGTAAACTGTACATCATTTGGCAAAAGCCTTCTGATTTCTCGCATTCTAAGGTATCCACCTATTTCGGCAGTATCTGTAACCAATACTCTAGCAATTGCATGACTCCCTGGGTTAGCAGGAATCAATTTACCCAATAATGGGTTTGCTTGAGTTGTTAAGTCTAAAGAATCTTGGGCAACATCTGATAATAAAGAATCAATTTCTGATTCTGGTTTAGAGATTTCTTCCTCTTCTTCAACAGGTTCTAAAATCTCTTTAAGTTTCTCATTTGCATTAACAAAAAAGCTTCCCAAGCTCTGATTGCTCTGTGCATAGGTTTCCCAGAACTCTAATTGAGCTGTGCTTGATAGCAACTCTTGCGCTCTTGCAATGTCTCTTGCTCCTGGTAATTCTACCAAAATACGGCCAGAATTTCCTTCTCTCTGAATGTTAGGTTGCGTTACTCCAAAACCATCAATACGTTCACGAAGTACTTCAAAAGCCGAAACGATAGATTCATCAATCTTAGTTCTAATGATAGGTTTAACCTGATCATCGGTCATCTGAAAATTGACAACATCGCTCAATCCCTTGTTTGCAAAAATATCGGGGGAAGCTAATTTGGCATCTCCCTTTATATTATCAAAAGCTTCAAAAAACAACTCCAAATAGGTGTTATCGCTATTCTTAGAAGCAGCATCGGCATCCGCCAAAGCTTTATTGAAAATTGGGTTTTTAGTATTGTTTGCAAGACCTTTCAAGATATCTTTTACAGAAATCTGTAAGGTCACATTGATACCTCCTTTAAGGTCCAATCCTTTGTTCAGTTCTTTTTTCTTAGCATCGTCATAACTGGTGTATCCCAAGACAGGGTTGCTACCAATGGAATCTAAATATGATGCTTCTAAAGCCTCACGCTTAGCCACATAATCTTCCTCAGCTTCCGAAATTTGAGTAATGGCGTATGTTTCGGCATCCCCTTCTAACTTACTTGCGATAAATGTATAGGAAAGCTGATAAATACTTACCAAACCAAAAAGGAGCGCAAAAAGCTTTATAAGTCCTTTATTTTGCATTGATTATTAAATTTTTAGAAGTTTTCTTAAACAGCGTGCAAATATATCATTTCCCACAAGATTTGCCAATAGAATTTAGTGGAATTGCAAATGGGCAGTCTCCTGCCCATTTATTTTAAATCTTAAAATGTATCAAAGCTTACAATTGAAGTAGGCCGTTAGTTTTTTTAACTCCTTCCGCGCTTTCTTGCATTTTGGCCTTTTCTGCGTCGCCTAATTCAATTTCTACAATCTTTTCAATACCGTTTCTACCTAGTATTACAGGCACACCTATACAAATATCATTAAGGTCATATTCTCCTTCTAAAAGTGTAGAGCATGGAAACATTTTTTTCTGATCACAAGCAATTGCTTGTACTAATCCAGAAACAGCAGCTCCAGGGGCATACCATGCACTGGTTCCCAATAGTTTTGTAAGTGTGGCACCTCCTACTTTGGTGTCTTCAACAACTTGTTGCATACGGTCTTCTGCTAAAAACTCTGAAACCTTAACGCTATTCCTTGTTGCATGGCCAATTAATGGAACCATACCTGTATCACTATGACCGCCAATCACCATACCGTCTACATCAGAGATTGGGGCTTCTAATGCCTCTGCCAATCTGTACTTGAAACGAGCACTATCCAAAGCGCCGCCCATGCCTATAATTCTATGTCTTGGCAAATCTGTGGTTTTATGTACCAAATAGGTCATGGTATCCATTGGATTACTTACAACAATTAAAATAACATTTGGTGAATGCTCTAAAAGGCTAGATGATACTGTCTTTACAATTCCCGCATTAATACCTATAAGTTCCTCACGTGTCATTCCCGGTTTACGAGGAATACCTGATGTAATTACAGCGATATCGCTACCAGCAGTTTTGGAATAATCACTTGTGCTTCCTGTAATTTTGGTATCAAAACCATTTAAGGAAGCTGTTTGCATTAAATCCATTGCTTTCCCTTCTGCATATCCTTCCTTAATGTCCAATAAGACAACTTCTGATGCAAAATTTTTCATTGCGATATATTCGGCACAACTTGCACCAACAGCGCCTGCTCCTACTACGGTAACTTTCATCTTTTTAGGTTTAAATTTTAATCGTTCAAAAATAAGGCATTTAGGTAAGAAAAAAACTGATTTTTGACATTTTACACAACATCTATTTTCCTATAGTCTTGTAGGTAAATTAAACCTAATGTTAATAAAATATGTAGTTCAACGAAGAAATATATGTTAGGTATACCATACATCGAATTTGCAACAATAGTTCTTTATAAATCAGCGTTCTAATAATCCCAAATTACGTTTAACCTACTTAGCCTATGAAAAAGTTCTTTTCATTGTTGTCAATTGTATGCATAATTGCTATTAGCAACTGTACCAGTATCCCAGAAAATAATGATCCTATTTTAGGTATCTGGGCTAGATCTGGCTCAACTCTTGAAAACAAAAACGAAAACGCCACCCGAGAGGAGTGGATTTTCAACGACGTCTACTTAGGTAGATACCAAAGTTATTCTGAATCCAACTTATTATTTTACACCGATTTTAAATGGTCTGAAGAAAATGGCGTTTATACCATTATTTATTCAGATACTGAAATAACCGATGTTATTGTAAGTTTGGAAGAGACCAATGACCCAGAAATATTAGCTCTAGAGAATGGCACCGTCTTCGCCACTAGAGAGTAATTAAGAAGACGCGCAATATGAAAATTAAAAGGCCCCAACTTTCGTTGGGGCTTTTTTTATATTATAATGTTATTTTCTATCTAAATCCGAAGTTCACTCCAAATGTAAAAGTGCTAAATTCGGCTATGTTATAGTCTGCATTTAATCTAAAGAAACCCAACTTCAATTTTGTTCCAATGTTTCCTGATACTCCGCTCACTTTATTACTAATGGCAAACGGATCATTATAAACAATTGGTGCGGCGATGGTTTCAATTTCATATCTACCTAAAATATCGGTATCAGCTTTTCCGGTGATATAATTAAGGCCTCCATAAAAATTGATGACAGGCAAACGTGTAGAAACTACAGCACTAAAGTTCCAAGAACTAAATTGGGCGTCAATACGCTGGTTTTCACCACTTATAGCTTCCGTACTAGTAAAATCATACTCACCACTTAATTTGGTGTATCCAATTACCGCAGAGATTGCAACAGGCAGTAATTTGTCTGCAGGAAGGTGTTTTGTAAAATCATGTTGAACTCCAAAACCAATAAGTCCAATGGAGACATCATCTGTTTTTATTTTTGGTAAAAATCTAGCTTTAACCTCAGTTCCTTTGATTAAACCTACGCTAGCTTGAATATATCCTGAAGGAACAAAGTTTAGGTCTTCTGAAGACAGACCAGATGGCAATTCAAATTCTGTACTTACCTGTTGTCCTTCAATAGTTGCGTTAATTGCAACATCAACTCCTTCTATATCACCAAGTGCCGTTGCTACTTCTTTAGAAGTACTGCCATCAACAAACGTAAGGTTTTCATAATCCGCCGTATTTAGCGTAAAAGCTTTTTTATCAGCTTTATTTTTGAATCCTGTTATATTACCAATAATAGAAATTTCAAACCCACCTAATGGTTTTGCATCAGCTGAATTATACCATCCATTGGAAATACTATAAACCCCTGCTTCAGTTACCGGAGCTAACCAAGCTGTTGTGAATCGCTCGGCGTCATTTAGACCGGCTGCTAAGAGATCATTTAAATTAGATTGTGCTATTCCAAAGGAAAAACTACTTAATGCGAATAAAAGAACAATTCTTTTCATCTTGTAAAATTTTTCCTAAAACTAAAAAACTCGCTTTGTAAGAGCGAGTTTTTGTTGTGAAACAGCAGTTATCTATACATCTATGTTCGCATAGACGGCATTTTTCTCTATAAATTCACGTCTTGGAGGCACTTCATCCCCCATTAACATTGAGAAGATACGATCAGTTTCTGTTGCATTATCTATGGTAACTTGTCGCAAAGTTCTAAAATCAGGATTCATCGTAGTATCCCATAATTGTTCTGCATTCATTTCACCAAGACCTTTATAACGTTGTATTCCCGCAGCTCCGTTCATAGACTCTACAATCTGATCACGTTCTTCATCATTCCAAGCATATCTTCTTTTGGTCCCTTTCTTAACAAGATATAATGGTGGGGTTGCTATGTAAACATGTCCCCCTTCTATCAATTCACGCATATATCTGAAGAAGAATGTAAGAATCAAGGTCTCAATGTGGCTACCATCTACATCCGCATCACACATGATTACTACTTTGTGGTAGCGTAATTTTTCAAGGTTCAATGCTTTACTATCCTCTTCTGTTCCGATAGTAACACCAAGGGCCGTGTAGATATTTTTAATCTCTTCGTTTTCAAAAACCTTGTGCTGCATAGCTTTCTCAACATTCAAGATTTTACCACGTAAAGGTAAGATTGCCTGAAACTTTCTATCTCTTCCTTGTTTGGCTGTTCCTCCTGCAGAGTCACCCTCTACCAAGAACACTTCGCAATTAGCAGGATCCTGATCTGAACAATCTGATAATTTTCCTGGAAGTCCTCCAATACTCATTACCGTTTTGCGTTGGACCATTTCTCTAGCCTTTGCAGCTGCATGTCTTGCTGTAGCTGCCAAAACAACTTTTTGGACTATTACTTTTGCATCGTCTGGATGTTCTTCCAGATAATTAGTCAGCATTTCTGAAACTGCCTGACTTACGGCACTGGTCACCTCTCTATTACCTAATTTAGTTTTGGTCTGACCTTCAAACTGAGGTTCTGCAACCTTAACCGAAACAATGGCTGTTAACCCTTCTCTAAAATCATCACCAGCAATCTCAAATTTTAGCTTATCAAGCATCCCAGAACTATCTGCATACTTTTTTAAGGTAGATGTTAATCCTCTTCTAAAACCTGACAAATGAGTTCCTCCTTCGTGAGTATTGATATTATTTACGTAAGAATGAAGGTTTTCGGTAAACCCTGTATTGTAGACCATAGCTACTTCTACGGGAATTCCATTTTTTTCACCTTCCATTGAGATGACACTTTTGATAAGTGGCTCACGATTACTATCTAAAAATTTGATAAATTCTTTTAATCCTTCATTAGAATGAAAAGTTTCCGAGATGTATTCTCCTTTATCATCCTTATTTCGCTTATCTGTAAGGGTAATAGTAACACCTTTATTCAAGTAAGAAAGCTCACGCATTCTATTTGCCAAAGTATCATAACTATACTCTATGGTTTGGGAAAAAATGGTTTCATCTGGTATAAAGGTCACCACTGTACCCGTTTCTTGACTCTCGCCTACGCTTTTAACAGGATATAGGGTTTTACCTCTTTCATATTCTTGCTCCCATACTTTTCCTTCTCTAAAGACCGTGGCCTTTAAATGAGCGGACAAAGCATTAACTACGGAAACCCCAACACCATGTAGACCCCCAGAAACCTTATAAGAGTCTTTATCAAACTTACCACCAGCACCAATCTTGGTCATTACCACCTCTAGGGCAGAAACACCTTCCTTTTTATGAAGGTCGATAGGGATTCCTCTACCGTTGTCTTTTGTTGTTATGGAATTGTCTTCATTAATAATAACATCAATAGTGTCACAATGGCCACCCATAGCTTCATCTATGGAATTATCAACCACTTCATATACCAAATGGTGCAGTCCTCTAACCCCAACATCACCTATATACATGGAAGGTCGCATGCGCACGTGCTCCATCCCTTCCAGGGCCTGAATACTGTCCGCTGAATATTGGTCTTTTTTAGCTTCTTCGCTCATATATTTTCTTTATTAGCCTTGAAATTTTCAAATCTTACAAATATAAGGAATACCCAATGGAATTAGGTACTTGAAGCCATTTGCGACCTCTAAGTTATCAACAAGTGAATGTGGAAAAATAAGGTTTGGTTTTTAATGTGAAACCTACCTTGGAAAGCATCAAAAAGCCCCTTAGTTAAGGGGCTTTTCTGACTAATTGAAAATGAAACAAAACGGCATCTTCCTACATCATATTCTATAAATTGGTTGGTTATTTTATATATGCATCTTCGTGTACGTTAGCAACGGCCCTTCCCGAAGGATCATTCATATTTTTAAAGGCTTCATCCCACTCCAAAGCTATTTTTGTGCTGCAAGCCACCGAAGGTTCCTGTGGAACGCTCAATGCCGCTGCATCTGAAGGGAAATGCCCTTCAAAAATAGAACGGTAATAGTACTCTTCTTTACTTGCGGGTGTTTGTATGGGAAACTTAAAATGGGCATTTGCCAATTGTTCATCACTTACTTCCTGATCCACCAGCTCTTTTAATGTATCTATCCAGCTGTAACCCACTCCATCTGAAAATTGCTCCTTCTGCCTCCAAGCTACACTGTGAGGCAAATACGATTCAAACGCTTTACGAACCACCCATTTTTCCATACGCTCCCCATTAATCATTTTATCTTTTGGGTTGATGCGCATGGCAACATCCATAAACTCCTTATCCAAAAACGGAACTCGTCCTTCAATTCCCCATGCAGCAAGTGACTTGTTAGCTCTAAGACAATCATACATGTGTAACTTATCCAGTTTTCTAACTGTTTCTTCATGAAAATCTTTTGGGCTTGGCGCTTTATGAAAATATAGGTATCCTCCGAACAACTCATCAGCACCTTCTCCTGACAAAACCATCTTTATTCCCATTGACTTAATTACCCTTGCCATTAAATACATAGGTGTAGAAGCCCTTATGGTAGTAACATCATAGGTTTCCAAATTATAGATAACGTCTTTAATGGCATCTAAACCTTCTTGTATCGTAAATTTTATTTCATGATGAATAGTTCCAATATGCTCCGCCACTTTTTGGGCAGCGGCCAAATCTGGCGAACCTTCCAATCCAACAGAAAAAGAATGTAATTGGGGCCACCAAGCTTCCTTGGTATCCCCTGACTCAATCCTCATTTGAGAGTATTTTTTTGCAACTGCAGAAGTTACCGAAGAATCCAATCCACCAGATAACAAAACCCCATAAGGCACATCAGACATTAATTGACGATGGACCGCAGCCTCTAGAGCATCTCTAATCTCCGCAATACTGGTTTCATTCTCCTTTACGGTTTCATAATCCATCCAGTCTCTCTTATACCATCTTTTAAATTCACCGTCTTTACTATGTAGATAGTGACCAGGAGGAAATAATTCAATTTTTGAACACGTTCCTTCTAAAGCTTTAAGTTCTGAAGCCACATAAAAGGTTCCGTTTTTATCCCAGCCAATGTATAGTGGAATAATTCCCATATGGTCTCTTGCGATGAAATACTCATCTTTTTCGCTATCATATATGGCAAAACCAAAAATTCCGTTCAGTTCATCAACAAAATCAACACCCTTCTCTTGGTATAATGCTAAAATTACCTCACAATCCGATTTGGTTTTAAACTCATAACTACCTTCAAACTGCTGTCTAAGTTCCCTATGGTTATAAATTTCGCCGTTAGCTGCTAAAATCAATTTTTCGTCTGCACTGAAAAGTGGTTGCTTTCCAGATGCTGGATCTACTATGGCCAACCTCTCATGAGCTAGTATTGCTTTATCATCTGCATATATTCCACTCCAATCTGGGCCTCTATGCCTAACTTTTTTGGACATTTCCAATAGTTGAGGCCTCAGCGCTTCCGTACTTTCCTTAACATCAAACGCGCATACAATTCCGCACATATCTTTATATTTATAACAATTTTAATACAAATATGATTTTATAGTTTCATAAATAAAACATCAAACATCTTTTTAATTACAATTCATAACTAAAAAATTCATTTAAACTGAAAATCTATATGTTTTTAAGTTCTTTTGCACAAATCTTGAACATTTTGAAAGGTTGTCAAATTTTAACGTCTCTTTATAAAAACCCCATTCAATTACACGCTAGTTTTGGGGACAACTAAAATTTTAATCATGAAAAATGTATTCTTACTTACTTTCTTAACCCTAGCATTGGTTTTTTCTACAGAAGCCACAGCACAAAAGTTTGGTGGTTTAGATAAAAGCCCTGCGGACATCGCTGCTTATCCTTCCAGTTATAGAGTTTCGGAAAAAGCTGTTCGTGTAATCTATAGTCGTCCACAATTAAAAGGTCGGAGCCTTTCTGAACTTGCACCAGCAGGTAAGGTATGGAGAACTGGAGCTAACGAAGCACCAGAAATTACTTTTTACAAGGATGCCACAATTGGTGGAAAATCTGTAAAAGCTGGAACTTATGCATTGTTTACCATTCCTGGAGAGAGTGAATGGACTGTTATTCTGAATAGCAATTTGAATCAATGGGGAGCATACTCCTATGATAGTGCTGCAGACGTTGCAAGAGTTACTGCTAAAGCTAGTACTGACAGCGAGTCTTTGGAAGCATTCTCAATTGCTTTTGATGAAGCTGGAAGCAATATGGTCATGGGATGGGGAACCACTCGTGTTTCTTTAGCTATGAGCTTATAATCACAATAATTTTAATGTTGAAAAAGCGAGCCAAAAGGCTCGTTTTTTTATTTTACTTGATTTCCTCCAACAAAAACTTGCTCTGCTTTTAAGTTAGGAATTCCATCAACTGGCATGGTCATAATATCATCACTTAAAATCACAAAGTCAGCAAATTTGCCAACTTCTATACTTCCTTTTTCACCTTCTTCAAAATTGGAGTGTGCCGCCCAAATGGTCATTCCCTTTAAGGTTTCTTCTCGAGAGAGTGCATCCTTCATTTGAAAACCTCCCTCTGGGTACTTTTCCAAATCTTGACGCGCCACAGCTGCATAAAATGTTAAAAAAGGACTTACACGCTCTACTGGAAAATCGGTACCTAAGGCCACCGTACCTGCTTTATCCAATAAGGTCTTAAAAGCATAGGCACCTTGCACACGCTCTTCACCCAAACGATCTTCGGCCCAATACATATCACTAGTTGCATGTGTGGGTTGTATTGAGGGAATTATTCCATTTTCAAAATAATCAAAATCTGCTTCCGAGATTACCTGCGCATGCTCCACTTTCCAGCGTCTATCTTGTTTCCCTTCAAGTGCTTTTTTATAAGCTCTCAAAACAACAATGTTTGCCGAATCCCCAATGGCATGGGTATTCATCTGATATTCCGAAGCGGCAATACGCTCTGCCAAACCTTCAATTTGGTCTACTGGAGTAATCATGGCCCCAAAATGCCCCTCTTTATCTGAATACGGTTCTCTAAGTGCCGCACCACGGGAACCCAAAGCACCATCGCCATAAACTTTTACAGAACGCACATTTAACCTATCCGTCTTAATAATTCCTTTATCCAAGTAATAATCCAGGTTTTCTTTGGTATTGCTTACCATAGCATATACCCTTATTGCCAATTCCCCAGCATTTTGCAAACTATCGATCAGCTCAATTGTGGATTTGTACAATCCTGCATCGTTAACCGTGGTCAAACCGTAATCTAAACACAAACGTTCTGCATCTTTTAGGGCCTGAATTTGAGTTGCCCGGTTAGGCTGCGGAATAACCGCATCTATCATCCTTTGGGGATTGTCCACCAATACACCGGTTATTTTTCCATCCTTTTTTACAATTTCCCCTCCTTCAATTTCAGTACTTGCAGTAATTCCTGCCAAATCCAAAGCTTTTTGATTGACTAAATAAGCATGTCCATCTACTCTCTCTAAAGCGATGGGGGTATCAGGAAATAATTCATCAAGCTTATCTTTTGTAGGGAATTCTTTGACCTCCCAATCATTTTGGTCCCATCCCCTACCTTGAATAAAGTTGGTTGGGTTTTCTTTTTGAAACGCTACAACTTTATCAACAATCTCATCAAAACTAGAAGTGCCGACCAAATCCACAACCTGTTGGGTAAGGCCCAATCCATAAAAGTGGCAGTGCGCGTCTATTAATCCAGGAACAATAGTTTTTCCTTCGACGTCTAACTCTTTTTTTGCCTTATATTTTTGATTGATGTCCTCAATATCAGCTACTGCCACAATTTTTCCATCTTTTACAGCAATACTGGTTGCTTTGGAGAAATTGGCATCTACAGTGTAGACATTGGCATTGAAAACGATTAAATCCACCTCTTCTTTTGAATTGCAGGAAGCAAATAAAAGAGTGATTAAAAAATAGAAAAGAAGCTTATTCATTTTTGAAGGTTTCCTCAAAAATAGAAAATGTAATCGTATGTATTTATTATCGTCTTATTAATCTTCAAATTGGGTCATCACAAACTCTACTCTACGATTGGAAAGATGACTCTCCTTGATTTTTCCATTTCCGAGCGGTCTTGTGTCCCCAACACCTTCCCAAACAATACGATTGTCGTCAATGCCAAGATTTTTAAGATAAAGTGCAACGGCCCTAGCTCTTAAAGAGGATATAAACTTGTTGTATCCAGGTTGTCCAACATTATCTGAATGACCTGTGATCTTCATTTGTACCTCAGCATTTTCTTTGAGATACTTGAATATTTTTTTAACGCTCGCAACTGCTTCAGCATCCAGTTCATATCCTTTTGGTTCAAATGGATTGCGTTCTAGAACGTATATCTTGTCTTTTTCATAATTGACCCTTGGCAATTCTTCAAGACCCACATTATCAACATAATAATAGGAAAAATCACTGGATAGCACAGTACCCTCTTGTTCCAATAATTCTGTATTTAAATTATTATTGAAGTTCCCAACAATAATATGGTTTTCAAAACCTTTGGCTTCAAATTCAGCTGTTAGCGTTATCCAATCATCTGTGTTTGCCAATGATTTGTTTGGTTTAAGCTTTACTACTTGAAATGCTACATCTTCCTGTAAATCCAAACGAGAACCGGTCAAAGCCGAACCATTCGGGAACTTTACTTTTTTATTGACCAACACAATTGACATATTTTTCAAAGCCAAACTAGAAGCCTCTGCAAGACTCAATTGCAATGTAATTTTATAAGGGTGTTTTTCTCTGAGTGTTTTGCTGGTGTTCAACTGAATATATTCACGATAGTCGTTTAATGCATAGAAATAAAGTCCTACATAACCCGAGCCTTCATTCGCTTTTTGGGAGCCCTTAAAATTGGATGGCACACCAAAATCATTTGAACCGCATGCGTTAAAGTAGTCACCTGAACTTGATGTCGGTAAAGAAACATCTTCAAGCAAAGTACCAAAATTGGTGATGTTCTCTGGACAGGATTTATAATTTTCAAAGCCAGGGTTTAAAATCAAATTTTGCCCTGAAAGTGGAGTTCCTAGTAAAAAACAAAAACTGAGAAGTAAAAAAATACGAGTAACCTTGTAAAACATAGTTATGTTGATTTGTAGGTTCTCGTACCGCTTATACAAACGTGGTTTTTTAGCCCATATTGTTCAACTTGATATTTTTTGGTTTTGCTAATTTCATACTTCTTATAATACTAATTTCCAACAAAATTCGTTACTATAGTCCAAATCTTACTATGATGCGCATAGTCACCTATATGCTCGTTTTATCTATTGTTCCTTATTTAGGCTTTGGCCAAAATAAGATAAATGGCAAAGTTGTTGATCAACTTGGGTTTCCTGTTTATCGGGCTTCTGTTGAAATAAATGCAACGGACATTATTACCTATACCGACTATGAGGGTACCTTTTTGCTCAGTAGCGAAAAAGATTTTCATTGGAAAATCAACATCAAATCCAAAGGTTATAAACCAGAGTCTTTTTTTGTTTTAAGCGGTGGCAATGCAGGTAATATTATATTGGAATATGATGCCGATATAAAGAAACTATTGGATGGCAGTTCTAGCTTGCACCAAAAATTTTATTGGGATTCATGGAATGAAGCAATTTTGTTTCCCACATCTGAAAACCTTTTGGCCAGCGTTTTCAATAGTTCCAATTAAATTCCACCCTTCTTCCAGCCTTCCAGTTATCTAGTGGCAGATTTAATGCAAGTAAAGTTGTTACTATTGTAGATGATGATAGGTTATTACTCATCAACAAATTCGGTCATCACAAATTCAACTCTGCGATTCTTCCTTCTGGCTTTATCTGTAAGTGTACTATCCAAAGGAATCTTATTTCCATAACCAGCATAGGTTATACGTGTTTTTTCAAGCCCTAAACGTATTAGATGGCGTGCAACGGTATTGGCTCTTTCATTAGATAATACCTCATTGTATTCTTCGGAGCCCAAATCGTCTGTATGTCCACTAATGGATACCTTTAGACTAGGGTTCTTTTTTAGATACTCGTAAACATCCTTTAAACTTTGTTTTGCTTTAGGTTCCAATTCAAAGCGATCAAAATCAAAATTAACATGATTCAGCACATAACTTTGATTTGGCTTGTATTCAGGACCTAAATATGTGAGTGTAATATCGTCTAAGTAATAATATGAATACCCTTCGTCATTGACCGTATTCTTTCCAAAATCCAAATAGTTTGTACCTCCGTTACTTTTAAAGTTCCCTAGGACAAGGGTGCTTTCAAATCCTTTGGCAACAATATCCAATTCAACTTGCATCCAGTTCTTTTTATCATCATAAAACCCATTGGACGAAAATTGTTTGGCATGCGTGGTTTTTGTAATCTCAGAGGCCAAAGTAGCATTTGAGAGCTGCCTCTTGGTATGAATAGATAATGGTTTTTCTGAAAATACGGCACCAATATCCATTACTGCTCCGTCGGATTTTTCAGAAAGACTTAGAGAAAGACTAAGTCTATACCTATGTCCTTTTTTTAAGGTTTCAGATAGCTGTACTTGAATATATTCCCTGTAATCTTTTGGGGCAAACAAATACAGGCCAGCATAGCCATTTCCCTCAAAAGCTTCTTGTTTTCCTTTAAAATTCAATGGAATTCCTAGCTTGGTCTTGCTACATTCATTAAAATAGTCCGTAGTTCCCAACGTTGGGGCGCTCCAATATTCGGCGTCTTTGTTTAGATTGCTCATTTTAATTGGGCATTCTATAAAATCTTCGAAACCACCATTGTGTACCAGGTTTTGGGATACCGCTGACGAAAAAATCAGGGTAAAAAGAGAAAGGGGCAATATGTGTATGAATCGTAATCGCATGACTTCCAATTGAATTGGAGCAACCGACCTTGATAAAATAAGCAGGTCATTAGTAAGATGTATAACGATTTTCCTAACACCTTATTGTATTTTTCCTACAAATCAGAAGTCAAACTTATACGAAACCCCCGCTAGAGCTTGAAAACCTTGAACCCTAAAATTGGCCCAACGTTGATAATCATTATTGGCAATATTGGAAGCTTTTACAAAAACCGAAAGTTGTTCATTAAAACGATACCCAACATGAGCGTTGGCATCAAAAAAACTATCCAATGTCACAATGGTTGAAGGAAATAAATTGGGTGGAGTACTGGCTACAGCTGTTGACACCAAATCCTCACGCTCGCCAACATAAAACAAATTGGCGCCAAGGTACCATTGCTTATCTATTTGGTAATCCATGAACAAAGACCCTTTAACACTTGGTAAGTTCCAAGCTGGGTTATCGGTTTCGGTATCATAGTCATAGAATTCAGCATTGATGCCCAAAGTAAAATTTCGGTTTACATCGATATTTAATTCTCCGAAAATGCCAAGGGTTTTTACATCATCATAAAAAACCTGAAAGGAGTTCCCATAGAAATAGCCCTTTTCATCATCCCTAACCAAGTTTTGTGGATTTAAAAGGAATAATGGTCTTCTATTTTCGGCAGTGTATGAGCCTTTAATATTATAACTTACATTAGAAAGTAATTGGCCTTTTAAACCTAAATATCCTTCATATTGTTGGTCTGTGGGCAGTATGGACAGGGTTGGAGAAACATAAGGGTTCTCTTCTACAAAATCGTAGTAAGAATTTTGTTTTAGCTCTCCTTCTAACCCTCCATAGGCAATTACTGTTTCATCAAGTAAGCGATAAGACGCTGTTACAGCTGGATAAATATAAAAGTTGCTGTCGTTATTTTCCGTATCCAATCCATATACAAGATTGGCTCCCAAATTTAGGGTAAGGTCATCTCTTAATATTAAAAGACTTGGGTTTACCCCAGCTTGAAAATGACTATAGTTAATCTCCCCATCGTTTACGGTATTGTTCAAAGATGCATTTTTGAAGTTCCCGTTTATATAATCCAATTTTGTATTGATGGTCACCAATTCTTCGGTAATAGGAAGCTCTATAGTTGGCTTGATAACCACACGATTCTCTCCGGATTCTGTGGCATCCCAAAATCGTCTCAGCAAGATATTACCCTTTTTAAAGAAGGAGTCTTCCAAATTTAGGTGTGCTTTTGCTTCGGCATTAAAATAATTTTGTCTTTCATCAATTGAAGCAACCGTAGCATCATCAAAAGCGCCGTTTTCTATGCCATACCAATTGTATAACTGATGTTGGAGTCCAAGGTCCGCGCCCCACTCAATATCCCTGTCTTTTTTCGAATAGGAAACATCAAACTTCGTATTATAAAAATCAGCTTCAAGCGGTGTAGTTTCAATATCTCCGCGAGATGAATGATGGCTAAACCCAAAATCCAATAAATCCTCTCCTCTATTAAATTCTCTACTGGTGTATAGATCTACTAAAGCATTATTGAAATTCCCTAACCCTACTGAAGCATATGAATTGTATAAGGTGGGAGCTGGAGTCTTCTTCACTCTCGATGCCTTTCCTTTTGCCGGCGTAAATGTTGAGGCAACAGGAACAGAGAAAATACTGTAATTGATTTTCTTTTTTTGAAGCACAATGGAATCATTCAGATTAGGAGTCGATTTTAGTTTAAAGGCATCCGAAACAGTGGGGGAATACGGTTTTACAACGGTAACTGTTTCAGTACCAATATCATCGGTTTCCTGTGCTAAAACAGTGCCCCAAAAGCTCAAAAATAGAATTGAATATATATAGATGTTCTTGTACATGATTTGCTGTGGTTTAGTTCCCATTAGGATCTACTGAAGAATTACTTTGTGCTTCACGGGCTTTTATAATGGAAAGCTCTCCTTTTGCCTCTGCCACGATATCATCATATTCGGCAAAATTGGTGATTACACTTTCTAAGATGTATGTTGCCTGAAAAGCATCTTTCAAACCATAAAAATTCTTAGCCATGATAATCAGACCTTTTCCGCCCCACTCTTTATGAGCTGAATAATCTTTTGCCAATTTTTGGACAGATACATTTGAAGCTTCATAATCTTGGTTCTTATTTTTGAAATAGGCATCATAAAACCAGGCTTCGGCCGCCATTTCTCCAATTGCTATCTTCCTTACCTCTTTGTATGCAGTCTCCGCTAAAGGTTCGTTATTGGTTGCAATGGCCGAACGGGCAATCATGATTTGCGCATCACTCTTAATCCGATTATCAATTTTGGGAGCCTTCAATACCTTTTCTGCATAAGCTATGGTCTGGCGATAATCTTTTTTTCCATAATAGCCTTTCATTAGATTGGACTGTGCAAAGGTTCTGTTCTGCACAATTTCCGCGGTATTTTCCAACGTTTCCAAATATGGGATGGCACTCTGATAATCTTGTTTTCCAACAAATATCTCGCACACCCTGGTAAGTGCTTGCTCTGTAAATTCTCCATTGCCGCTGTCAGCAACAATTTGATATTTAGGCAATGCTTTTTCCTTATCTCCTTTTGAAAAATAGAGCTGGGCCAAATTAAAGTTCACCTTTAGCGCATGAAGTCCATTGGGGAATTCTTTCAAGTAGTCCTCATAGCCTCGAACAGCTAAATCAGTCTTACCTTCGACATATTTTCTTTCTGCAGATTCAAAACTTGCATTGTCCAGTTCAGCATCTGTAACTTCAACAAAGTCCAAGTTTCTAGCCCAAGCTGCATATTCGCTAACCCTACCCTCATCCACATATATCAATTTAGCAGTAGCTACGGCTTGTTTTGCTTCTTGTGTATTCGGGTACTTCTGCACTACGCCCTTTAACTTTGTTAAAGCCTGATCGTTTCTATTGGCGTTGTAATGCACCAAGCCTTGACGCAACATAGCCCGTGGGGCAAACTTGCTCCTGCCAAATTCATCCACCAATCGGTCATATGTTTGTAACCCTATAGATTCTTTGTTGCTTTTGATATAAGAATTACCAAGTTCAAATAGTGCATCATCACGTAAAGAAGATTTGGAATATCTGGTTAAAAATTGATTTAATCCATCAATCTTAGCAGAATTGTTTCCTAGAAACCCACTGCACAAGGCTTTTTGAAATGCTGCGTAATCTCGTTCAGGGCCATTTAATTTGGATGACTCATGGTAAGCAGACTGTGCGGATTTGTATTTACTGGTCACAAAATAGCTGTCTCCTAGTCGTAAATAACTATCATTCAACCGCTCGCCATCTTCTGTACCGGAATTGGTTACATTTTTAAAATATGTAATTGCCTTGCCGTAATCTTTCAACTTAAAATAACAGTATCCCAGGTTATAGTCCAAATCTTGATATTCCTCCATTTTCTTTGATGCCGGAAGCTTCTGAAATTGGCTAAAATCTGCAAGTGCTTCATCAAACCTATTTAACCTGTAGGCAGATTCTGCTTTCCAGTATAAGGTGCGCGATTCAAAATCTGCATTCTCAGCACTTTTTAAGGATTTTGAAAACCGTTCAAAAGCTGGTTCGTAATCACCATCCATGAATAATTCCACACCTCTGTAAAATGCTACTTTTTGATAGGTCTCTTTACTGGCATACCCCTTATTCTTTTCTAGTAGCATCATGGCTCCTTCAAAATTCTTGGAGGTGATATAAGAGTCCACCAACAATTCCTGTATTTCCTGTTGATGCTCATCCTTCGGGTATTTTTCCAAATAAGTGGTCATCACCTGCGGAACGGGTTCGTAGGCATTTCCTATTTCATAACTCAATCTTGCGTAGTTTAAAAGCGCATCTTTTTGAATCTCAGCACTGAAATCCATTTGAGATGCATTTCTAAAAGCATTTAACGCCTCTGATTTCTTGTCTAGCTTTAAATAACATTCCGCTAAATGATAATATGCATTTTGGGAAACACTGTTAGTGCCACCTATAATTTTATTAAACTGTTGGATTGCTCCTTCGTAGTCACCTTTTTTGTAATGGCTATATCCGGTTAAGTAATAATCCGTATTACTTAATTTACCTCTCTTACCTCTATATTTTTTTAAATAGGGAATGGCCTCATCATATTGTTCTAGGTTAAAGTAACTTTCCCCTATAATCTTATTGAGTTCTGATATTTCTTTACGGTCAGATTTTGGCAGGTGCTTTTTAGCTATTTCAATGGCCTCTTCAAAATTCCCAAGTTTAAAATTTAGGTCAGCTTGATAATAGGACAACTTTTCATTAAGCAACTCAGGGTCCGTAATCTGGTCAAAACGTGCGCTTGCTTCATCATAATCGTCCTGTTCGTAAGCAATATATCCTAAATAATATTTAGCCTGTGAACCATACTTTGGTGAATTGCTCACTTTGCTCAAATAGCGTTCCGCATCCTTAGGTTTTTTAGAAGCATATAACGCATAGCCGTTATTGAAGTTAAAACGTTCCTTGTCCGCATTTGACATGGCAGACTGATCTACCTTTCTGTACCATTTTAAAGCATAAGGATATTTTCCCGTCTCAAAATAGTAGTCGGCAACATCTAAAAAAGCAGAGTTACGCTTGGTGGAAGTTGGGTAACGCTCCACAAAATCTTCCATTTTTTTATCCGCTCCACGCTGACCCAATCTAATTGCGGCATTGGCAGAATAATAAGCACTGTTCGCTTCGGTTTCACCGTCTTTGGTGGTGGTTTTTACTTTTTCAAAAACAGCCTGCGAGGCCTGATATTGTTCATTGTTATACAAGGCCAATGCATCTTGAAAAGCCTTGTCTTCATGTGAATAGATTTTGGTTTCTTGAGCTTTAACAATAAAAAAAGCACCCAATAAAGTGGGAAAAAGAAGAAGATTTTTTCGATTCATAGTGTTCTACGCTGTTCTCGATTGATTGTTTACATAACGTCAAAATTTGGGCCAAAGTATATTTAAAAGCTAAGAAGCGAAATTTGGATAGGCTTAACGCTTTATAATTTTAGAACTTAGTACCTTTATTTTTTTAATGTAAAACTATGCCCGAAACTATCGTAAAATTACAAGATGTTGCTGTTTTTCAAAATGAAAATTTAATTCTTAACAATATCACCTTAGAAGTTAAGAAGGGTGAGTTTGTTTATGTCATTGGAAAAACGGGAAGTGGCAAAAGTAGTTTTATGAAAACCTTGTATGCTGATATTCCATTAAAACAGGGAACAGGCAGTGTAGTGGATTTTGATTTAAAGAAACTTCAAGAAAAAGATATTCCATTCTTACGGAGGAAACTAGGCATCGTTTTTCAAGATTTTAAATTACTGCCGGACCGAAACATAAACAATAATCTCCGTTTTGTGTTAAAAGCTACCGGATGGACAGATGCTTCTAAAATGGATGCCAAGATTGAAGAGGTTTTGGACAAAGTGGGAATGAAAACAAAAGGTTTTAAGTTTCCGCATGAACTTTCTGGGGGAGAACAACAACGCATAGCTATTGCCCGTGCGCTATTAAATGACCCCGAACTCATTCTTGCAGATGAGCCCACAGGAAATCTTGATCCCCAGACAAGCGTAGAGGTCATGAAAGTGCTGCAAGACATTAACCAAAATGGACGTACCATAATCATGGCAACCCATGATTACGCGCTCATCCTAAAATATCCCCACAAAACACTAAAATGTGATGGCAGTAAGGTTTTTGAAGTTATTCAAAAAGCGATTTGATCATGATTCTTAAAAAACAGGATTGCAATAAGGACAAAAAATCAAGACCTTTAATTGGGATACTTCTATTTTTAATCTCAATTATCTTAATGGTTTTAACCGGACCGCTGGGGCTTGTCTACGGCTTTTTTCAACAATTATTCACCAAAGGCTTAGTTGGAGTTGGCGAATTTGCCTTAAAAATCGCCGTTTCCATAGATCAGCTGGGGAATGTAGTCATGCAACATCTCTTTAACTTATTATGGATAAAAGATGGAGGATATGAATTTGGGAATAGCGATGAAACTATTTCCAGCGCTCTTGGAAAAAACAAGCAATTAGGCACATTATCAGGGTTTGGAAAGGCAATAGACAAAATTTTGGATAGCATTGATTCAAATCACTCCCTTAATTCTATAGACTATTATATTCAGCCCTCTGAAGAGAACCGTTAACAAATAATTGAATATTGTTAACCGGTTAATCCTTTGACCGCCAAAAGTTTTTTGTTTATTTGTCAAAACTAAATTTTCTTCCCTTTTATGGAAATTCTTGGTATTGATATTGGAGGCTCAGGTATTAAAGGTGCGTTGGTAAACGCTGAAACTGGAGAAATGCTGACGGAAAGATACCGCATTCCTACTCCTAGTTCAAGAAAGCCAGAAGATATGGCCGAAGTCATATCTCAAATTGTTGATCATTTTAAGTATAACGGCCCTGTTGGTTGTGGTTTTCCAACAATCGTTAAAAATGGAGTTTGCCAATCTGCCGGAAATCTGCATCCAAGTTGGGTTGGGGTAAATATAGATGAACTCTTCACAAAAGTTACCGGCCATGAATTCACCGTTTTAAACGATGCCGATGCTGCTGGTTATGCTTCAATGAATTATGGTGTTGGAAAAGGGAAAAATGGACTTGTACTCATGATTACCATAGGTACAGGATTAGGTAGTGGTGCTTTTTACAATGGCGTATTGCTTCCTAATTTTGAATTGGGTCAAATTCCTTATAAAAAATACAAGAAAATTGAAGAGTGGGCAGCTGCATCGGCAAAAGAAAGAGAAGGTCTCACTTTTGAAAGATGGGGCAAACGCTTCAACAAGTTCCTAAAATTGGTAGAATTGATAATTTCTCCAGACCTAATTATTGTAGGTGGGGGCACATCAAAAAAATGGCAGGAATTCAACCATTTAATTACCATTGAAACTGATGTGGTAAAAGCGGAATTAATGAACCATGCCGGTATTATTGGAGCTGCCGTAGCTTGTTTAAGAGAACAGCATCATGGTCACTTAAGCGAAAAAGCTTAATCTATCTTGTTTCGCTTTCTGTCTACTTCTTTTAGATAAATTTTTCTAAGTCTAATATGACTAGGAGTTACCTCAACATATTCATCTTTCTGAATATATTCCAATGCTTCTTCCAAAGAAAACTTTATAGCCGGTACAATTTTAGCCTTATCATCTGCACCTGAAGAACGTACATTCGATAACTTTTTAGTCTTGGTTACATTAACGGTCATATCATCACCACGTGAATTTTCACCAATAACCTGTCCTTCGTAAATATCTTCTCCCGGATCAATAAAAAATTTGCCTCTATCTTGAAGTTTATCGATAGAATAAGGAATAGCAGTACCATTCTCCATAGAGACCAGAGACCCGTTTTGCCTTTGTGCAATATCCCCTTTTAAAGGTTGGTACTCTAAAAAGCGGTGAGCCATTATAGCTTCACCTGCGGTGGCAGTCAACAATTGATTTCTAAGACCAATAATTCCTCTGGACGGAATCAAAAATTCACAAAGCATTCGAGAACCCTTTGCTTCCATACTGGTCATTTCACCTTTTCTAATGGAAACCATTTCTACTGCCTTTCCAGATACTTCTTCTGGCAAATCAATGGTTAAATGTTCTACTGGTTCACACTTTACTCCATCAACTTCTTTGATTATAACCTGAGGCTGTCCTATTTGAAGTTCGTACCCTTCTCTACGCATGGTTTCTATCAATACGGAAAGATGCAAAACACCTCGACCAAAAACCATGAATTTATCCGCACTATCGGTTTCTTCAACGCGTAGCGCCAAATTCTTTTCCAGTTCTTTTTCCAAACGTTCTTTGATGTGTCTGGAAGTCACAAATTTACCATCCTTACCAAAAAATGGACTGTCATTAATTGTAAACAACATGCTCATTGTAGGTTCATCAATGGCAATGGTTTTCAATTTTTCGGGATTTTCTAAATCAGCAACCGTGTCACCAATTTCAAAGCCTTCCATACCAACTATTGCGCAAATATCACCCGCTACAACTTCTTGTACTTTTTTACGACCCAATCCTTCAAAAGTAAAAAGTTCTTTCACTTTGGTTTTTACAATACTACCATCCCTTTTCACCAAAGAGATTTGCTGGCCTTCTTTTAAAGTACCACGTTGTAATCTACCAATAGCAATACGTCCTGTAAAAGATGAGAAATCCAAAGAGGTAATCAACATCTGAGTAGACCCTTGCTCTGGTTTAAATTCTGGGACATGTTCTATTACCATATCCAGAAGTGGTTCTATATTAGAGGTCGGTTTTTGAAAATCTTCACTCATCCAGTTCTGCTTTGCTGAACCGTATACCGTCGGAAAATCTAATTGCCATTCTTCAGCTCCCAATTCAAACATTAAATCGAAAACCTTTTCATGTACTTCTTCTGGAGTACAATTTTCCTTATCAACTTTATTGATGACAACGCAAGGTTTTAATCCAAGATCAATAGCTTTTTGTAAAACGAATCGAGTCTGTGGCATAGGTCCTTCAAAGGCATCTACCAATAACAGTACCCCATCTGCCATATTAAGCACACGCTCAACTTCACCTCCAAAATCGGCGTGACCAGGAGTATCTATGATATTTATTTTAGTGTCTTTGTAAACAACAGAAACGTTCTTGGAAACAATTGTAATTCCCCGTTCTCTTTCAAGGTCATTATTATCCAAAATTAAATCACCCTTGTTCTCATTGTCTCTGAATAACTGACAATGAAACATGATTTTATCAACCAAGGTTGTTTTACCGTGGTCAACGTGCGCTATGATAGCAATATTCTTAATCTTGGTCATAACCTAATTTTTAAGGCTGCAAAGATACTGCTATTTTCTGCTTGTTAGTGCTATCAAATGTTATTTTTATCTTATTGATTTTGAGTGTGTTTCATAGTTATTTTCCAACACACCATCGCTTCTCGCTAATAATCCAACCCAAACTAAAATTTAAAACTGGGTGGATTCCCCCTTCAAAAGGACCAAAATAATAACCGGCTCCCGCATCTATTGAAAAACTCAATCCAGAATTAAAACTTCTTTGCACACCATAAACCAAGCCTGAATATGCATGTACGCCATCTACCAGTGTATTTTCTACGACTCTTTTCTCAGGAGAAAAAACTGCAACAGTGGGAGCTATATAATTCCCCGAATTTCCATAAATCTGTCTACCTCTTCTATACCTACCATTAAAATTGTGGTAATATCTGTTCTGAACGGTAATGGCCGGGAAGAAATCGTAATCTTCAATAGGTGTAGAGCTTGCCGGTTCCAATGCAACTTGCCATGCTACCCTAAAATCCAAAGTGCTATTGACCCCTAAACCCATCTCATACTCAAGGCCAGGGTTAAAGAAGTTAATCTTAATTTGTCTTACCTCGCAGTTTTTGCCAAATTGGGCCTGTATCAGAGTGCAACAAAAGAAGGTTGCTAAAAGGATAATTCTATGCATTGTAGGTTAATTTGGTACTATTATAACATATACTTTTTCAAAATAGTATTTTTGCCAAAACATGTGTTGATGCAATTAGACGTAATCCCTCAGTTAAAACATACAAATAGTGATAATTTTTTCTTGCTAGCGGGTCCTTGTGCCATTGAAGGTGAAGAAATGGCCCTTCGAATTGCCGAACAAGTAGTTGAGATTACGGAGAAGCTTGAGATTCCCTATGTTTTTAAGGGGAGTTTTAAAAAGGCCAATAGAAGCAGAATAGATTCTTTTACTGGTATTGGCGATGAAAAAGCATTGAAAATTCTAAGAAAAGTATCAGAAACTTTTAAAGTTCCCACAGTTACGGATATACACACAGAACAGGATGCAGCTATGGCTGCGGAATATGTAGACATCCTTCAAATTCCTGCTTTTTTGGTTAGACAAACAGATTTGGTCGTAGCAGCGGCAAAAACCGGCAAAACTGTCAATCTAAAAAAGGGACAATTTATGTCTCCAGAGAGCATGAAACATGCCGTTACCAAGGTAACAGAGATGGGTAACGAGCAGGCCATTATAACAGATCGCGGTACCATGTTCGGTTACCAGGATATGATTGTGGATTTTAGAGGTATCCCCACCATGAAGCAGTATGCACCTGTGGTACTAGATGTAACGCATTCGTTACAACAACCAAATCAATCTTCTGGTGTAACTGGGGGAAGACCTGCGTTAATAGGAACTATGGCACGTGCAGGCATTGCCGCGGGAGTTGACGGACTTTTTATGGAAACCCATTTTGACCCGGCCAATGCCAAGAGTGATGGTGCAAATATGCTGGACCTAAGTTTACTAGAAAAACTATTGACCGATTTGGTGGCGATAAGAAAAACTATTAACAACCTCTAACCCATTTCCTAATTCAGATGAATTGTAATAAAACTCTTCTGCTACTATTTTCTTGTTTCTTTTTAACCGTAAGTGCCCAAAAAGAAGATGAATTTGGAAAGCTTACTTCTTTTGAGAAAAATTTTAAAACGTATGAAAAAGATTCAACCGCTAAGGCAGTTGTACTTTTTGAAAAAGGCAAAGACCATTTTGAGGTAATAGGTAGTAAGATTAGATTAATCAAAGAATATCATGTAAAAATAAAAATTCTAAAAAAGGAAGGGTTTGATAAAGCCACCATCTCTATTCCTTATTATCATAAAGATAGACTAACCGAAATAATTGAAAATATTAGTGCCATAACCCACAACGGAGATTCGAAAAACTTTGTGTTAAAAAACAAGATTTATACTTCTGATGTAAGTGAAAATTGGTCTGAAAAAAAATTTACGTTTCCAAATCTACAAGAAGGTAGTATTCTGGAGTATCAATACAAATTGATTACACCTTACATGTATAATTTAACAGGATGGGTCTTTCAAAGCGACATTCCAAAAGTACAGAGTGAATTTACTGCGGAGATACCAGGAAATTATGTTTACAATAGAACTCTTATTGGTTCATTAGAATTGGATATTAACGAATCCAGTGTAAAAAAGCGTTGTTTTCATATAGAAGGTTATGCTATAACTGGCGATTGCGAGGTGGTAAAATACGGAATGAAAGATATCCCTGCTTTTAAAGAAGCGGAAAAATATATGTTGGCGCCTTCAAACTATATCTCAAAAATTGAGTTTGAACTGTCTGAGTTCAAGGGGTTCAATGGTGTTCGGGAAAAATATACCAAAACTTGGAAGGATGTTGATAAAGAGTTCAAAGCTGATAAAGACATTGGAAGGCAGCTTACTAAAAATGCATATTTCGAAAAAAATGTGCCATCAGAACTTTTCGATGAACCCGACGAACTCAAAAGAGCAAAGGAAATATATGAGTTTACAAAAAGTTACTTTACTTGGAATAAAAAATACAGTATCCATCAAAATAGTAGAGTAAAAGATGCTTTTGAGAAAAAAGCTGGAAACGTGGGAGAAATTAATTTATCACTAATCAATTTGCTCAACGCGTCTAATATAAAAGCTGAAATAATGCTTATGTCTACAAGAAAAAACGGGATGCCAAAAAAAATACATCCCGTAATGTCCGATTTTAATTATCTAGTCGTAAAAGCAGAAATAAACGGGGAAAGCTATCTTTTGGATGCCACTGATAAGGAAACCCCTTTTGGAATGCTCCCCTATAGATGCTTGAATTATTATGGTCGGGTAATGGATTTTACGAATGGGAGCTATTGGCACGACATTACACCTGAAGAAAAAAATAAGAACATTGTAAGAGGCATGGTTTCTTTGGATTTGGAAAATGAAATAATTGAAGGAAGTTTTAATTCCATTCAAACAGGATACTATGCCGTTGACAAAAGAAAAGCTATTAATGCATTATCCAAAGAAGACTATCTCATACAACTTGAAGACTCTTTTGCAAATGAGGTAAGTATTTCGGATTATGAATTACAAGAAGAAAATTCAGATGAAAAAAGGGTTTCAGAACGGTATAAATTTGAATGGGAAATGGGTAGCATAGAAGATAAGTTATATCTAAATCCCTTTTTTATAAAGTTCTTTTCAAAGAATCCCTTTATTCTTGAAGAACGTAACTACCCTATAGATTTTGGGTATAAAAGAAATTTTAAGTATCAAACATATATTAAAATACCTGAAGGGTACAATCTAAAAAACTTACCCGAAAACAGCAATATTATCCTCGGTGATAATTCAGCACAGCTAAGGTTTGAGTGCGTTGAAAAATACGGCGTAATCACAGTGCTTTTTGATTTTTGTATTAAAAATTCGAATTTTGCCTCTCATTATTATAATCCGCTCAAAGAAATCTTCATGAACGCGGTTAATATTCAGAGTAATTCATTGATTGTATTAGAAAAAATGTAATCTTACTTCCAAAACCCTTTGTGGTTTACATTATAGGCATCTTGTAAGACCTCAATCAAAACTTGCCCATCAATTTCATCCAAAGTAGTATAGCGAAGAGATTTCATTACTTTTCTTCCGTCTGTAGTCATTTTATCAAGATGGGCAGTTAAATGAGCAGAACTCCAAAAACCAACATCAGCATACTTTTTTTTGGAGGGTACATTTATATAACAAAATGGCTTACCATCTAAATAGTAAAATGGGATTCTATATTTAAATTTTAGCTCCAATTGAGGGATAGTCGTTTCAATCAGTACTTGTAGCTGTAATAAAATACCTTTAAAAGGTTCCTCTTGGCTTAGAATGTAGTCCTCTGCTGGATTCATAATTCAAAAATAAGTGGTAATTCATCTAATTTTTAAAAAAAATCATCGTGATAAGAAAATTATATTAACTTTGAATTTCAAAGTACTTTAAAATGGAATCAAAAAAATACTTAGACGATATTTCCCAAATCAAGGATTTAATGAATCGTTCTTCCAGATTTATCTCTCTTAGCGGGCTATCTGGGATTTTAGCTGGCATCTATGCCATTACTGGAGCCATTGTCACTTATATCTTCCTAATTCCTAAAAACGAAGGTTATGTGACCCTACATAGTTGGAATTTTAAAATAATTGTGGGTATTTTAGTCGCAGTTGCTGTTCTGAGCTTGGTTACTGCATATTTGTTGTCCTCAAAAAAAGCAAAAAAGAATAATGAAAAGGTATGGGATGAAACCACTAAAAGATTGCTTATCAGTTTTTTGGTGCCACTGGTTACTGGCGGTATATATATTCTCATCAAACTTAACAGCCAGCATTATGGACTCACAGGGTCATTAATGCTCATTTTTTATGGATTGGCGTTGGTAAATGCTTCCAAATACACCATTGGAAATGTAAAATATTTGGGATATGCAGAAATCATTTTAGGATTGATATGTGCTGCACTACCTGGGTACGGATTTTGGTTCTGGGTGATTGGATTTGGTGTTTTGCACATTATATATGGCAGCCTGATTTACTTTAAAGAAGAAAAAGCATAGCATGGGGCTTATTGACAATATCAACAAATTGTTTGATCATCGCATAAGATTAGGTATAATGTCTATTCTTATGGTTAATGAAGAGGTTGATTTTAATCGGCTTAAAGAGTTATTGGATGTTACGGATGGTAATCTCGCCAGTCATACAAAGACATTGGAAAAAGCGGAGTATATAAAAATTGAAAAGTCGTTCATTGGCAAAAAGCCCAACACAAGATATTCAGCTACTGCATTAGGTAAAGTATCCTTTAAAAAACACATAGAAGCATTGGAACATATCATTAAAAATCAATAATCATTTTTTTTATTCATTCACTTTGAAATTCAAAGTACTTTAAATTATATATTATGGCTATTCAAAAACAGAAAATTGGAAACTGGTTTAAAAACTCAATCTCAGCTAAAATGCTAACCGTAGGATTCTTAATTCTAATATTATTGATTCCGCTGAGTTTTGTAAAAGACCTTATTAGAGAAAGAGGATTTAGACAAACTGATGTTATTGCCGAAATCAACAGTAAATGGGGTGAAAAAGTGGTGCTCTATGGACCTATTTTAAAAGTCCCTTATAGAACTTATGTAGAAGAAAAAGTTTTTGATGAAAAAACCAAAACTTTTTTGAAAACTGAAAAACCGGAGATGCATACAGCGTATTTCTTTCCTTGGGAACTTGATATAGACTCTAACGTAAACACACAACCTTTAGAACGTGGCATCTATGAGTCTGTAGTATATACCGCTGATACCAAAATAAAAGGAAAATTTGCCAAGCTCAACTTCGCTGTCAGGGAAATAAAGGACGAAGATATTCTTTGGAACAAAGCTACGGTTGTATTTAAAACTAGCAACCTTAAAGGCATTCGGAACACCATCAACGTAAAACTTAGCGAAAATACATATCCTTTAAAACCCAAGTTCGATTCTTCTTTTATGAATACCTTGGAATCTGGTTTTTTAACGGACTTAAATAAAATAAAGGAACATTCTTTTGCTTTTGAATCTAATTTTGGGATAAATGGCAGCCAAACACTACAGTATATTCCCATTGGCAGGGAAACTGACGTATCCATGAAGTCCAATTGGCATTCTCCAAGCTTTAATGGAAATTTTCTGCCAGATACAGAAGGTAAAAAGATTTCTGACAAAGGTTTTGAAGCCAAATGGAAGGTGTTGGAAACCAACCGAAGATTTGGGCAATACTTTTTTGATTCGTTACCAGATTTATCACAATTTTCATTTGGAACCGAGTTTCTTGTGCCTGTGGACGACTACCAGAAAACCGAGCGAACCAGTAAATATGGCCTTATGATTGTTGGGTTGACTCTTTTAGTATTTCTATTGATTCAGATTAGCAGTAAAATATCCATTCATCCCTTTCAATATTTGATGATTGGATTGGCATTGGTCATGTTCTATACCCTTTTAATTTCCATTTCTGAACATCAAAGTTACCTTTTTGCCTATCTAATTTCAGGAGTATCTGTAGTAACACTGATTACAATATATTCCAGATCCATCTTAAAAAATTCAAAATTCACTTTTTTGATTTTAGGGTCCATGTTTAGTTTGTATACGTTCATTTTTGTGATAATACAGCTGGAAGACTACGCCTTATTAGTTGGTAGTATAGGTCTGTTTGTCATTTTGAGTATTATCATGTTTACCTCTAGAAAAATTGATTGGTCAGGAAGTCAATTGCCTACCTAAAAGTATATGTACTGTTCCAGTAAACCTGGAACAGTATTTTTTACAATCGCTTTAAATCATATTTCATGAACAGATTCATATTATTTGCAATAGTTCATTATAGAACACTACTGCTCTCTTTATTATTTGCGACCATATTGGTACTGGTCAGGGCATTGGTTACAGGCTCCTCCTTTTACGGTTTTTTAATTTGGAATCTATTCTTAGCTGCTTTGCCTTACATACTTACGCAAACAGTATATTGGTATCCGTATGAGAGAATAAAAAATCGTACTCGTTTGGTATTGTTTTTAATTTGGTTGGTTCTCATTCCAAATGCGCCTTACATTATAACAGATCTCATACATCTACATAATGAATACTCTTTCTGGAAATGGTTTGATTTGTTTATTGTCTTTGTTTTTGCTTTCAATGGATTGATTTTAGGTATTCTATCTTTGATTGATGTATTCAAATTCTTATGCTTCTATCTACAAGAAAGATGGGCATTAGTTATCGTCTTTGGTATTTGTATAGTGAGCGGATATGGTATTTATGTAGGTCGATTCCTTCGGTTTAATTCATGGGACATTTTAGTTCGACCACGCTTACTGTCCAATGAAATAGTTTTAAGTTTAGGACAATCTAAAGTATGGTTGATGACATTTGCATTTGGAATATTTCTTTGGATGGTTTTTTCTGTTCTTCGTTGGGTTAAGGAATAGTCGTTGTTAAACATGGTTTTTTTATGGTTAACCGTTTCTTAACCAAAAGTAATTCTCTTGTAAAATTGGTAATCCGTGTAGTTTTATACATTTGAAGAAACCATCATTATGAAAACCCAACTACTTTTTCTTTCAATTCTTTTTTCAATCACATTTTATGCCCAAGAACATTCACATAAAAGTTCTGGTGCTATAACGTACCCTAATGTCCCTGGATACAAAACATTGAAAACCGATTTGCACCAACATACGGTATTTTCAGATGGAAACGTTTGGCCTACCATTCGCGTGATGGAAGCCTTACGAGATAATTTGGATGTAATCTCTTTGACAGAACACCTAGAATACCAACCACATTCTAAAGATATTCCCCATCCTGACAGAAACCGTTCTTTTGAATTGGCATTGCAAGAAGCAAAAAAACACGATTTATTGATTGTACATGGCTCTGAAATTACTAGAAGTGCTCCAGCAGGGCATAGTAATGCCATCTTTATTTCTGATGCAAACAATCTAATGGACAAAGATTCTGTAAAACAATTTGCTGAGGCGAAGAAACAAGGTGCCTTCGTATTCTGGAACCATCCTGCCTGGTACCCACAATCTCCTAATGGAAATCCTGTTTTGAGTGATTTTCAAAAAGATCGGATTAAAAATGGAGAGTTGCACGGTATTGAAGTCATCAATGCAACCGATTATGCTGAAGAATCCCTGGCCCTGGCCCTGGAAAACAATTTAACCATCATGGGAACGAGTGATGTTCATGATTTAATTGATTGGGACTACACTGAAAAAGGTCACAATCGACCAATTACATTGGTTTTTGCTAAAGAAAGCTCCGAAACTTCCTTAAAAGAAGCCCTTTTTTCAGGTAGAACAGTTGCTGTTTTTAATTCGCTCTTGGTAGGAAAAGAGGAAAATTTGACCCCATTATTAAAAGCTTGCATTGTTGTGGAGGGTGCTACTTATATTAATAATACCTCAATTTTAAAGGTTACCTTGAAAAATGTTTCGAGCAGTGATCTTTTGTTTGAAAACCAAATGCCACATACGTTTTATTCAAGTTCTCCAGTTTTTACCGTTCCTGCAGAAGGAACAAAGACCATACAAATAAAAACATTGGAAAGATTAGATTCTGTTGAATTAAAATTAAAGGTATTGGGTGCTTACATTGCTCCTAAAAAACATCCAGTACTGCAGTGGCAAATTGTAGTTGAGAATAACTAGGCAACAGAGAAAAGCGCAGAACCATTGATTTCGTTATCAAAGTCTGTTTTTATTTTATCTATATAGCCTTGAGGTGTTTTTTCTGAAATCCAAACCCATTGGTTTTTAATGTCCACATCAAAATGGAAAGAGGAAAAATCCCCAAAGCACTCACTATCTAATCGAGATAATAGGAATTTGGTGATTCTAGGTCGTAATCGATATTCTAAATCTATGCAGACCTTTTTTATGGTTGGATTGGTATCTCCAGAAATTACCCAGTTGAAATTCACTAGTTTGGTTATAAAGGGAATACCAAGATAACAAAAAATAACAATTGAATAACGAATAGGAAACACTCCTCGACCAAGCACAATTATTCTAGTCCATCCACGTAATCTTGTAGATAAGAATACCTTTTGGTCAAGCTTCCATTTTGGGTCATTCGCGCTCGTTCTAGGATTCCATCCGCATCTCCATCAAAGAAAGCGGGAATCACATATTTTGAAAAAGCTCCACCAAAACCGTTGCTGGCATCTCTAGGCAGTTCACAAGGTAAGTTGTCCACAGCCATGACTGCAATAGCATTAGCATTTTTATAATCGGTCTCCTTTTCTGTTAAAGGGTCATAGCCATAAATGGGTTCTGCAATGGTAGAAGGCTTAATTGTTGAAGCTACAGGACCATCAATATCGCAACTCACGTCCGCTACTACTTTTATTTTGAAATCAGGATGCTTTGCATCTTCGCGAGTATACAAATAGGGCGCTCCATCTCCATAAAAATGACCTGCTATATAAAAATCCGTAACCTCAGCAAAGCGAAAAAAATTGGATTTGTATTCATGTGGGTTTTCGAAAAAATCCGCTTTATTGCCTCTGACCCCATCTTTGCGTTTGTTGTATTCTGATGCATCTATCTGGCAATACACAGGTTCGTTAAAGCTGTCTTTTAAATATTCTGCAACGTTTACTCTTTTAAGACCCATAGCATCTAACATTTCTCTAGACCCATTACCTACCCTACCCCTACCTGTAAGTAAAATTTTAATCTTTGGAAGTTTTATTTTTTTGAGTTCGGTTATCAATGCTTGTTGATCTTTTAAAGTTTCTGCTTTTGGAAGGTTGAACACATTAAACTTTAACCCATATGCCCGTATGCCATTATAGGCCCCCACTATGCCTGCATAACGGCCAAATGCCACTAAACGCTGCCCTTTGCTATTGGTAATTACCTCATGGTCATAGAGTTCTATGTTCTTTTCTAAAATAGCATTTAACAATGGACGGTTATAGGGCTGTTTTTTTATGGTATGTGAGAAGAAAAAATATTTTTTGTTAGGGATTAGAGCTTCTATTGGTACTTCTTTTACCCCGAGCAAGACATCGCAATTTTCCATGTTTTGAGATATGGAAACACCTTTTTCTTGGTATTCTTCATCTTTAAATACTCGAATAGGGGAAGATTCCACACTTAAATGTGCTTCTGGAAAGGTGGAAAGGACATTTTGACACTCTGCCGGGGATAGCACCACTCTGCGATCTGGCGGGTTTTTTCGTTCTCTTATAATTCCGAACTTCATAAATAATCTGGTATAATTATTGACCTAAAATAAGGGTATTGAAGAGGTGGCACAAACTTTTTTCTCCTTTGATAGATAAAAGTTAACTTTGCCGCCCGCGTTAGGGATAGAGGCAAGTACTTTGTATAGCCGATAGCCCGACCCTTTTACAGAAGGGAAACGCACATCCTTAGACTTTGTTTAGGGGGATTAAGATCATTGAAATAATGGGGCCGACCGGTTTTGACAGCGAGACCAATGGCATTGTAAGCATGTCGAGCGCTGGGATACAGCTCGTTAAACTCATTTTCCACACTTTTAATTGGCGAAAATAACTACGCTCTTGCCGCTTAATCCGAATTATAGTAGGATTTAGCCTCGTCCTTACTAGGTAGGGAAGCGAGATGTTCCTGGATAGCCCTTGTTGATGGCGATCCATTTAGGAGCACCATAAAAGTCAACATAAGGATGTTGTTCGCTTTGGCAACATCACTAAAACCTTAAGAAGCTAAGTGTACGATAGGCGGTCTTTGGTCGGTCGTGCATCGAAAACTGAATAAGGACTAAGCATGTAGAAAGCACTGACTTTGCTTGTTTGGACGAGGGTTCGACTCCCTCCGGCTCCACTTTTTAGGTATCAAAACGATACAAAAACCCTGTAATCAATTGATTACAGGGTTTTTTATTTCATGAGGAAACTAACAACCACTTAATTATTTGAAGTAAAATAGAAGAACGAACTACACTGGCGGTAGAGTTCCATATTTACTTAACCCCATGAGAATATGTACGTCTACTGACATTTATCAAAATGACATGTTTTGGACATTGACATACCAAGCCCTTTACTTCTGTCTATAAATCCGCTTGATTTTTATTTCTTTTAATAGTGATTGCCCATCTGTCTTGCCGGATTGAATCTGTTTTACGATATCCATACCTTCAATCACCTTTCCAAAAGCGGCAAAACCTTGTCCATCTGGATTACGTTTTCCTTCGAAATCAAGTTCAGGTTGATCGTTGATACATATGAAAAAAGCAGCTGAAGCAGTACCTGGGTCCAATCTTGCCATTGAGACTGTTCCATTTTTATGCAAAATCCCAGTAATATTGGTTGTTTCGTGGACAATTGGAGGCAATGCCAAGTCACCTGCAATGAAGTTTCCTTGGATAACTTCTATTTTTTTTGGATTCACAGGCTGATTATCAATTCTTACAACTCTATAAAAACTTGCCCCTTCAAAATTTTCGTTTTCAACGTATTGAAGAAAGTTCTTGACCGTTATTGGAGCCTTTTTCGGATATACCTGTATTACGATGTCTCCGACTTCCGTTTCTATGGTATAGATATGTTTTGATTCCACATCCTGTGCAGTAATCTCTGCACCAGTTTTCTCTTTACATTTGAAGGAACTATTCAGCAATAAAAGGCAGAAAAAACTAAATACCAAAGCTGGTGTTTTAAAAAAATTAAGCATAGTTTTTGTTATTTTATGGCGTAAATCCTTTTTATCTCAATCTTCTTTTTCAGTATTTGACTGTCAGTTTCACCTGCTTGAATCTTAAGTACAACGTCCATGCCATCGATAACTTGACCAAAAGCGGCAAAACCTTGGCCATCTGGATTGCGTTTTCCTCCATAGTTAAGTTCTGGTTGATCGTTGATACAAATAAAGAACTCGGCAGCGGTAGTTCCCACATCAAAACGGCCCATAGAAATTGTTCCATTTTTATGGGTTAGTCCTGTTTCTAAGGTTGTTTCGTGGGCAATCACTGGAAAATAATGCTCCTTTCCAGTGAAATCACCTTGTATCACTTCAATCTTTACAGGATTTACAGGTTGATTGTCTAACCGTACCACCCTATAGAAATAAGCTCCATCAAATTCTGCCTGATCCACATATTTAATAAAATTACCAACTGTTATGGGCGCTTTATCTTGGTATACTTCAAAAGTTATATCTCCAACCTCTGTTTCAATCACATAATGATTTTTAGAAACAGAGGAACAGCTTGTTAGAACAGCAAAAAGAAAAAAAGAAAGGATTGTTCTCATTAATCCAATATTTTAAAGGTTAATCAACAATTGAAACCGCAAAGTTGGTGCGCATACTACTATCAAATCGATCCACAACGCCGCCATCTGCATAATTGATAACAAAGCTTATGTTAAAAGAATCCCCAGCTCCCAAATCTCCAACTGAGAGATTTGGAAAGCCGCTAACTAACTCATTTGAAGATAAGGTTATTGTGGTTGGAAAATCAACAATAACTTCCTCTTCGATTACTGAGGATTCCCCGTTTACGCTACTAACGTAAGATTTATTTACAATAATGGATTGCACGGGTCTTTTATCACCTTTGAAACTCACAGTAAAACCGAGTTCATAGGTATTTACATCAGTCAAAGAAACTTCAACGGCACTAGCAACTGCTACATCTAATAGCACGCCATATTCCGTTCCTTTTAAAAAATCTGGTACCACCTGGTTTTCGTCATCACTACAGGAAAGTGTTATACCAATTATGACTGCCAGAACGTATTTTATAATATTTTTCATTGTCTTATTTTTTAAGTTTAGTTGTCCCAGAAAACAAATTCATCATTATTGGGTGTGGTTGGTGGAGTAACACTGGACGGATAAGGAAATCTGTTTAGCGTTGGACTGGTCTGCACAACCAATGTTAGGTCATCTGGAATCCCAGTTCTACGCCAATCATTATATTGCTCCATTCCATTACCAAAAAGGTGTACATATTTTTCGAGCATTATCAGCTTTAATTTATCTGCATCATTAGAAGCATTGAAAACTAATAATCTATCGGCAACATAGGTATCTATTTGAGCAGTTGAAATCCCCGGGCCCACACCTAAGTCGTTAACCTTTGCCATTGACTCTCGTATGCCATCTTCAAACAATACCTCTGCACTTGCAGAAGCATTAATACCTAAAGCCATTACTGCCTCAGCTTCAATAAAAATCCGCATAGCGTTGGTCATCATTCTATAGGTTGCCGCTCCTTTTAGTCCCAAGTCGGCAGTAGTAATTCCGCCAGAACCATCATCGTATTTTCCTCCTGCAGGATATGCTCCATGGAAAGTTCTAGTGTCTTGGTCTTCGAAAGTAGATAAGCCATTAGGGTTCCCCGAATCTCGTCCAATAAACTCACCAGGGGTTTGGTTATATAGATAATAAGGTATACGAGGGTCATTATTACCTGTCAAAAGATCATTAAAATAGTTTGCTATTCTGTTATCCAACCGTATCACATAATCAACTTCAAAAAGTGACATTCTGTTTTCAGGTGCAGCCGTGTCACCATACAAAAGTTGAAAATCGTCAGTACTCGACTGTATAAGATTGTCTTGCGCTATCAAGCTTTCTATTTTGGGACCTACACTACTATCTACCAACCGTGTCTGGTTGTACATTTTAAGCAACAAGGTATTTCCCATTCTTTCCCACTTAGCAAGATCGCCACCATAAACTACGTCGTCACTTCCAGGGGAAAGCACTGAAGTTTTGTTCAAATCGCCCAGTGCTTCGATAATCAATGCTTCCAAATTAGCATAGATTTCACTTCCCGAGTCATAAGCGGGCATATCAATTTCAGCATTGAAGGCTTCGGAATAAGGTATGTCATTCCAAAGATCTACCATAAGGCTAAAAGTATAGGCCTTCATGAGTTTGGCAATTCCAACATAATGCCAATTTTCTTCTATAGTTCCTTGGGTAATAACGTCTTCAAGATCCTTAAGACCACCACTATAAAGATTACTGTTCCATAAACCATCAATAGTAGTTCTAGTGACCGTGTAGTTATCATATCTTGAATTTACCCTTGTTTGCACAGCGCTTGAGGTAATGGCATTTACCAGACTTGCAAAAGATTCTATTACAGACACTTGACCATGAGGCAATAATTCTATAACCGTTGCTGTTGTTGGGCTGTTTGGATTATCGTTAATATCTAGATCACATGATGAGAAAATCAACATCAATATGAAAAGATAGGGTGCTTTTTTATATATAATATTTTTCATCGAATTGTATTTATATCTATTAGAATGAGAGTTTTATGTTCAGAGCCATATTTTTTACCGTTGGTGGGGCATACTGCTCCACACCTTGAGCATTACCTGCTCCGTAAGTTGACACTTCAGGGTCTAAATGAGGGTAATTTGGGGCCTTAAACCATAAATTCCTTCCCAATAAAGTCACACTCATACTTCCGAATGGAAGTTTTTTCAACATCTGTTTTGTAAATGTATATCCTAAACTAAGTTCTCTAAGTCTAAAGACCGTAGCATCAAAAATCAATGATTCCGCACTAAATCGATACTGATTACGTTGTGTACCGTTTGTAGCGCCACTCCAGTAATTCTGAGGGGAAATTTGAATATTGTTCGTTACGGTATTTCCATTTTGGTCCAACATGGGCTGTGTTGGGTCGTTCGGGTCTGCCAAAACACCGGGTAGAACATAGGTTCTATCCCTGTCTACAGCAGTTTCCTCTGTCAATCCAAAACCTCTTAGATATCCGTTAGAAAGAGAAAGGATATCACCCCCTTGCTTCCAATCGAAAAGAAATCCTAGTTTGAAGCCTTTATAGGTCATGGTGTTGTTTATACCCATTAGAAAGTCAGGATTTGGATCACCTACAATTTGTTGACCTGGTGCCTTGGTGGGTAATCCAGTAAGCGCGTTGATCAGAAGATTGCCATTAGTATCCCTATTTTGCACCTCACCTTCAATGACACCATATGGTTCACCAACACGTAAGATATTACCGTAGGCAGCAACCCTGTTTCCAGGATTTATTTGATCTAAACCATCGATAAGCTTTTCTACTTTACTTACATTTCTGGCGAAGGTTGTATAAATATTCCAGCTGAATCCTTCCGGATTTAGAAAAGGATTCAAGTCCAGTCCTACTTCCCATCCTTTATTCGATATCTCTCCCGCATTCAATGTTTTTGTAAAATACCCAGTCGCCGCAGGTATGTTCACACTGAAAATCTGATCTTCCGTAATCTTACTATAGTAGGTAACATCGATTCCCACTCTACCTTTCAAGAGATTAAGTTCGAGACCGGCTTCATATTCGGTAGTAAATTCTGGTTTTAAGTTTTCATTCCCTAAATTATCACCTACCTCAGTACCGGATATTCCGTTAAATGGAAATTGAAGCCCTGATAAGCCACCGTTTCCGTCACCGTTTATAGTGTTAACCGTTTGGAGCAAATAAGGATCTGCATCATTCCCGATTTTAGTATAGGCCAATCTCAACTTGCCGAATGTGAAGAAATCCGATTTCACATTAAATGCGTCCGTAAAGTTAAAAGTTGTTGATATGGATGGGTAAAAGAAACTTCTTTCTCCTTTAGGCAATGTGGACGACCAGTCATTTCTTCCAGTCAGGTTCAAAAATAAATAGTCCTTATAAGAAAGCACCATATCACTAAAAAGCCCCACAATTCTCCTATTACTAAAAGTAGATAAATCCGTAACCACTGATTCAGTATTGGTAATTCTTGAAATACCTCGTCTAATAATACCTAAACCCGTAAAACTCGTAATGTCAGTTTTTCTTTGGTTGAAATTATGCCCTAAAACCACCCTTAAATTGAGGTTTTCGGTCAATTGTTTCGATCCCGTAACGATAAAATCAGAAGATATTTCTGTAAAGGTGATATCATTGTCCGTAATGCTACCAGGAGAATTGAAACTACCTCTAGGAACAATCTCAACTCTGCTATCGTTATAGGTGTTGAGTCCAATTTTATAAGAAAAATTCAACCATTCGTTTGCTTTGTAATCGGCAGAAAGATAACCGTAAACTCTATTCACATCACTATCATAAGGCCCTTCTTGTGCCAACCATCTAGGGTTGTCCCAAAATGTATATCGAAGTTGCTCTCCCGTGACTTCATCTATATATGGAAAACCTGTTAAATCATAGCTACGAGGCACAAACAGGGTTTGCCTATTAATACTGGATAATGTATTGTGTCCACCTGATAAAATTCCGTCTTGATGTGTATTAACGTAAGTCGCAGATGCCTTTATTTTTAAGCCGTTTTCAAGATTGGTCAGCCCAGAAACCTTAATGGATGTTCTTTTAAGGCCAGTAAAGGGTATAAAGCCCTCATTATCAAGATTACTCGCTGTTACCGCAAAGGCATTTTTACCATCTCCACCTTGTGCCCTTATGGATGTTTCCCTCTGGAAACCTGTTCTGTAAAAATCTTTTACATTGTTAGGAAACGCTCTGTAAGGAACTGCGTCACCCACATGGTTAATATATTTAATTACACCATCATCTGAAAACAAATCACCATTACCGTCCAAGTTAGGATCGTCAAACGCTGGGCCCCAAGACTCTGTGGCAACGGGACTAAAAGTATATTGTCCATTTAAATAATTTCCCTGGCCATATTTATTTTGATAATCAGGAAACCTTGAAATGGTCTCGGCACCTACGGTATTCGATATTTCTACTTCCATTCCTTTTTTAGAGGCACTACCCGACCGGGTAGTAATGATAATTACCCCATTTGAAGCTCGTGAACCATATAATGCCGCAGCTGCCCCTCCTTTTAAAACCGTCATACTGGCGATATCATTAGGGTCGAGGTCCAAAGCCCTATTGGAATAGGAAGACGAAGCACCGGCCAAATCTGAAGTACTGGTAGTTGAATTATCGAATGGAATACCATCTACCACAAAGAGCGGTTGGTTGTTACCTGTTGCTGAATTGTTTCCCCTAATAATAATATTCGTTGAAGAACCCGAAGCACCTCCAGAGCCAGAGATATTCACCCCTGCTACTTTACCGCTCAAAGCCCTTAAAACATCTGCCTCAGCTTTATCAGCCAATTGATCGCCTTTAACTTCTGAAACTGCATAGGACAATGTCTTTTTATTTCGTTCAATACCTAAAGCGGTAACTACCACTTCATCAAGCGCATTGGCATCTTCTCTTAAGTGTGTATTGATTGTTGTACGCTGGTTAATGGCCACCTCTTTCGATTCATACCCTATGTACGAGAACACAAGATGTGTAGTTGATGCGGGCACTTTTAGGGAATAAAGACCATCAAAGTCAGTAACAGCACCTACTGTTGTGCCTTTAGCAACAACTGTAGCTCCAATAAGGGGCACATCCAGTTCATCCGTCACAAGCCCTGTTATTGTAAGGTCTTGGGTTACGTTTACTCCCCTTTTTGTGGCCAATACTTTTTGAGCTTTTTTTGAATTGGGATAGAGCAATATATCATCTCCATTTTCAATATCCCTAAGCTCATTAAGCTTTTCTTTTAGCCTTTCTAGTTTATTTTTTCCATTTCTATTGTTCTTATAGATAACAATATACTTATCGCCAATCGTCTCAAATTTTAAATTGGTACCACTAAGTAAAGAGTTAACCACAACTTCTATTTCTGTTTCTTTACTAAAAAGCTCACTTAAAGACACCTCTATTTCAACATTTTCCAACAATTTGGTTTCATAGCTGAAGAATACATGGTAATTCTCACTTGCCGCCTGTAAAGCATCCGTGAGTTTTATTTTATTAGCCTTTGAAAAGGCATAAGACGGGTCCTTATTCGTTTCTGATAAATTGGCTGATGCATAGCTGCTGCTCAAAATGAAAGCCAACAGTAGAATGCCTCTTTTGAAGACAATAGATTTTTTCATAAATTTGGTCGTTAATTAGTTGTATTATATTGCAATTAGTGGGGGTAATCTTGTTCAGAAGATTATCCCTTTTTTATTTGATAAACTCAGTCCCAATTATTCTCTCAATGGTAGTTACCGCAACTTCTTGGTTTGTAATTGAAACTCCTACGGTAACTTCTTTATCTCTGAGTGCATTATCTTTAAGTTTTAGTTGAATTCCGTATACATCTTCCATCTTCGCCAGCACGACATGTAACGGTGTATTTGTATACGTCATAACCCCATCTCTCCATGAAGTTTCATCCTTTTTTGCCTTTTGTTTTTCTGGTAATTTTCGGCTTTTAGCTTTATACGTTATTTTTTCACCGGGAGCCATAAGGAGCTGCTTGTTCAAATTGCCTTTTATATCAAGCTTGATTTTTCCCTTATCCAAAATTACTTTGGTGTCTTCTTTTCTATTATCAACGTTAAAAGCTGTTCCCAAAACCTCAACATTAACATCGTCAGTGATAACAATAAATTTAGCCTGTGTTTCTTCTATCGTAGTTACATTAAAGTAGGCTTCTCCATCTAACCATACTTTACGGTCAACGGCTTTGTCCCATTTTTTTGCTAATCTTAACTTGGAATTGGCCCCTAGAGTAACTTGGGTTCCATCTGGAAGTTCGATTTTCTTATACTCTCCGTAGGCCGTAGTATAATAATCTGTATTGATGTTTTTGTAGAATAAGCTGAAAGCTACCAATACAACTATTGAAGCTGCTGCTACATAATTAAATACTCTTTTCCGGTTTCTTTTAAGAACCCGTATTTTGCCGGTCGTTTTATTGGCATATTTAGAAACAAACTCTTGGTATTTCTCCTGAATTTGAGCTTCACTTACCCTATTGCTATCATAATATTCATGAACACCTTCTAAAAAAAGTTTTGCCTTCTCAATATCCAAGGATTTACTTGGGTGTTCCTCCAAGAAAGCATCCCAAAAAGCACTTACTGCCTCATTTGGGGAGTATACCCACTCTCTAAAATAAGAGTCCTTGATGAAGTCTTCAAAAAGATAATTTTTAAAATTTTTGTGGCTCATGTAACAATGCTATTTATAATAGAAGCCGCAAAACATAAAAATGTAACCTTGGAAAATAAACTTTTTTAAAAAAACTTGTTTTAAACTAAAAAAGCAGACACTATAAAAGACCTTATTTTTTCTGAAAATATGGAGTTTTTCAGTTTTTTAAGGGCCCTGGAAACATAGTTTCGAGCTACTTGGTTGCTCACGTTCATTATGTCTTCAATTTCTTTATAAGAGAAATTAGCATAGTATTTCAGGTAGATGATTTCCTTTTGCTTGTCCGGTAATTTTTCTATGGCATTTTTCAAGTTCATTTTTAGACATGAACTTTCCTCAGCTTGCATTATTTCCTTTTCCACTGAGGTAATGGATTTTTCATTAACCAAGGTCACCAAGTAATTATCCTTATTTTTTTTGGAACGGTTATCCTTAATAATACGATGAATAAGATTTTTTCGAATCGCTTTGCATGCAAACGCTTCAAAATTTTTGATGTCCTTTAATTTTTCTGAATGCTCCAAAGTCCAAACAAAAAAGTTCTGAATGGTATCTTCCACTTTCACGGAATCATTATGCACAAGGCAACCATATTGATATAGTTTGCTATAGTACTTTCTGTATAATGATTCCACCATTCTTTCTCAGCTTAATGGTTATATCAAGGATACTGATTATTTATAGTGTCCAAAATAAATAATTGTTCTTTCCTAAAACTGCGTATTGTTTTATGATATTTCCGCTGCAGTGAGTACTAAATTACAGAAATTTAAAGAACATGTTCCAATACCATAATAGAGAGTCAAACAGGTTAGGAAATTTCTTTCTTGGTTTTGTGGGAACAGGAAACCGTTGTATGCAACGGGTTTAGCCCAATTACCCTTTTTCATGGGCGATTCGTATAAGTCCGGCTGTGTTTCTTACTCCCAGTTTTTGAATCAGGTTGTTTCGGTGACTTTCAACCGTTTTAGAACTCATAAAGAGTATTTCAGAAACTTCTTGATTGGTATGTTCTTAGGAGATAAGATTCAGTACTTCTTTTTCTCTTCGCGTTAGCTTAGGAATAAAGCTTGTTTGAGCGGTCCCTATACTATCATTCAGTAAAATATCTTGAAACCCTCTTGGCAAATAGTTGATTCCTTCATGTACGGTTTTAATGGCTGTAATCAATTCTTGCTTCCCCGTATTTTTGAGCAAATATCCCTTGGCTCCATTTCTCAACATACTTTTTATTAATCCCGTTTCACTGTAGTTGAATAAGGCTAAGATTGCTAGTTCAGGATATGTTTTATTTAGTTCCTTACATAAATCCAATCCATTGCTATCTGGTAAATTAATATCAAGTAACAAAACATGGGGCATGTTGTTTTCAATTTCACTTAAAAGCTGCTTGCCCAAACTATAAGTGGCAACAATGGTAATGATATCAGAATCTTCCAGCATGGTTTCAATACCCTTTAATACCATGTTATGATCGTCTAAAATAGCTACTTGTATCACACGTCATTTATTTTGGTTAAATCTATTTCAATACTAAAAGTTGTACCGCTGGTACTGGAATTTTAATAATTGTATTATGGGATAATCCCAATTGAGTCAACTCCATAAATCTATCAATGATCTCTGGAATATTTTGAATATTTCTCCCTGTTAAATACAATTCAGTGACATTACCCTCTGCATCGGTAATTACACCTTCCCAAGTTGAGATATCTGGATTCTCCAAATCCCAATCCATGGTATTTTCTGGGTTTTCGTTGTAAAGCGTAAGCAGAATATTTCTTTGTGAGATTTCCCAGTTAACATCATAGTTTTGCTCTGAACCATTTGCAGCAGTTATGATGTATACCACTGGTTCATTAAAGTTTTGGCGCTCTTCTGGGCTATAACTTGAACTTTCTGAAGTTTGAATTTGTGGCAGCAATGAAGAAATATCAGTATCAAGTGGTGTTTCAAACGTAATATGGTTTTATTTTCCTCATCAATTTGTCCTACGATAGTAACATCTATGGGATTATCGGCATTAGAGAAGGTTAATGATAGAATATTATTGGTATTGTTAGATTCAACTGTAACTACGATATCATAAGTGACTGTAGAACCGTCTTCTGCCGTAATGGTTACTTTTACCGTGCCTGAAAAATCGTTAGAAGAATTGTTCACCTCAGCTTTGTCCGAAACGGTTATTTCGGGCGTTAAAGCAGTAATATCCGTTCCATAGGACATGGTTACTGAAATAACCTTGTCAGTTTCATTTATACTAGCACTGATGTCTATAGCAAGAGCAGTATTGCTGTCAGATTTAAATATAAATGCAGTAATCTGCTTTAAATTACTTTTGGTTGGTTCTTCAATTTCATTGCCGTCATCTTTGCTACAAGATGCAACGGTAATTAAGAATAGAATGCCCCATAAATTTACATGTCGCTTTTTCATAACGTTTTATGTTTTTATATTCAGGGCTAAGGTATTGGCACCGACTCTCTTATTTACCCATGAAAATCCCTGAAATTTTCTCTAGGGGTTTTCCCTGATAAAAGCGATTGTATAATTTATGTGCTCCTACAACAAGGTCTAGATTATATTGGAAAAACACGGAAAACAAGCTCTTAAAAGCTTAAAGAAAACCATATGCAATTCCATGCTTTTTAAACTCAATTGACTTAAACTAAAAACAAAACATCAAGCTATTCTGATAAGCCAACTAGATGAATTCTAAATTCCTCCTAAGCAGTATAACACAGAAGTTTTAGGAATATTGACAGTATCCCATTTTAAAGATGGCATACAAATTGGGTTTATACAGCAGAGTAAAAATCTTTTTATAACTAGTTAGTTCTATATATCAAGAAGAGTTTTGCACTCTTTTATCTTTAAACTCTTGAACTTACTCTTTGTTAAATTTTATCAATGTAGTTAAGGTTAACTTCTAAATCTCTATCTTAGACATAATAAAAATCTTACAAAAAATAGTGTTTTACCCTTTACTTATATAAGATATTTTCTATATGTTTTCCTTAAAAGTTATATTTCCTCTTTTCTTTACAGTTTTTTGCTTTTTAATCTGGGCAGAGAATCGACAACGAAAAATTATTTCAGACGAAACGTACAACTATGTCTTTTATGTTTCAACCGATTCTATTAAAAATTACGAAAATTCAAAAAAATACTACTGGTATAAATCTGGAGAAATTCATTCTTCTGCAGGTGGAAACCATGGAGATTTATTGGATGGCCAATACACGAAAAGTTATAGGGACAGCAGCATAGTTGAGCAGGGTGGTTTTAAAAAGGGACTTAAAAATGCTGTCTGGAAAGAATGGTATTCTAACGGAAGTTTAAAAAGGACCATTGAATGGAAAGAAGGTTTCAGATCTGGATGGACCATTGAATACGATAACAAAGGAGAAATTATAGAGGGTGGTCGATTTAAGGAAAATAAAAAAAATGGCATTTGGATTAATGGTGAAACAAAGGATACACTTCAATTTAAGCAGGGTATCCAAATCAAAAAAGAAAATCAAAAGAAATTCAAGGATAAAGTGGGCATATTCTTAAAAAGCATTTTTAGCCGCAAAGAGAAAGACAGCTTGGAAAACAAAAATTCTAAAAAAGATAGAGTAAAGAAACGTAAGCGAATCAAAAGAAAATAAGGTTTTGAAAAAGGAAAAAAAAGGAAAGTCAACATCGTGATAGTAAAGGCAGGTTCTCTTCTATACGCCGTTTATGTATCCCTGCTCATTTCAATTTTTTGTGGGGCCCTTGTGTTTGTCTTTAATCTTAATTTAGAGTCTTCTGCTAGACATTTGGTTAAATCAAAGTTGATTGATAGGTGCGAGTCTTGCTTGAACCTGTACATGTCAGGTTCTAATCAGGGTACGGGTAAAACCATAGAAAATATTAACCTTTTTGATGATGGTATACAGTGCAGGTTCATAAAATCAACCTGGGGCGCATTCACCAAAGTTAAAGTAAAGTCATTTTTTAAAAAGGATACAGTAACAAGAACTTCCTTTATTGGAAGAAAAAACCCTCAAAATAGTCTAGCTCTATATTTATGCAATTGGGGAGATGAACTAAAAGTATCTGGAACTACAAAAATTCTAGGGGATTTAAAGCTTCCAAATGGACGGTTCAAAAAGAGTTCCATTTTGGGAAATAGTCAATTAAATAGACCTGTAATCAGTGGATTAATTACCTCTTCAAATCAATCTTTGCCTGAGATTTTAATTGAAAGTAATCCATTACCAGAACGAACAACTCAAATCAAACTCTCTAAAATCAAAACAAATCAGCAGATTTTCAACGATTTCGAGTCACCTACTTTATTAGTAGATGTTGCTAAAACCGAACGAATAACGAATTTTAATCTTAAAGGGAATATTCTCTTGAAATCCAATGACACCATTTATATTGAAAGTAGCTCAAGACTTGAAGATGTAATTATTTCTGCCCCAAAAGTTGTTATCCAGAATGGTTTCCAGGGAAGTATCCAAGTATTCGCGGACAAGGAAATTGTCATAGATAGCAATGTTATTCTTACTTACCCTTCTGCTCTTTTCATCTTTTCAAAGACTAATGAGTTCAGTAAGAATATTACCATTTCCAAAAATGCTCAAATCTATGGAGGCATTGTATTGGGAGGTGCTTCCTTTGACCAAAGAGAAGCTAATACAATTGTTATAAAAAAAGGAGCCCTGATCGTAGGAGATATCTATTGCAATGGAAAACTTGAGCTCCAAGGAAAAGTGCTAGGTACTGTATTATCTCATAAACTAAACTTGGAAACCAAGAATGGAAGCTACGAGAATACATTACTCAATGCTGAAATAAATGCAAGTGATCGACCGAAAGGCGCTTTAAGTCCATTTCTAAGCTTTAAAAATGAAGAAAGCAATTATAATGTCATTAAAAACCTATAAAAAAAGCTATCTGGTCGCAGGATCTCTTGTAGAATCTGTAATTGCTATAACACTGATAACCATTTGCTTGTTCATTGCTCTAAAATTACATGTAACAATTTTGGATAAAAGTGCGTTTATCAACAATTCAAGAAAATTGGCTGTTCTGAACCGATTAGTTACCAATATGAAAATGAACAAAAACTATAGCAATGAAGTTTTTGGTTTTGAAACTTATTCTATTCACAAAACTGTTTCTACATATGAAAACGATGATAACTTACTGAAAGTAACCTTTGTCTTACAAGAATCTACAGATACAACAAGGTACTATTATTTAATCTTAAAATGATGAAAAATACCATCAAGGCCTTTACAATTATGGAAGTACTAATCAATATGCTGATTAGCTCAATCATTATTGGCATGGTTTATTTTACTTATGTATCATATATCAAACAACTTTCATTTTTTCGAAAAGATGTAGAGGAAAAAAACCATCTTAACCGCTTTGTATTTCAGCTTAAATCTGATTTTTATAGTGCAGAAAAGGTATTGAGCAAACCCAAATCTTTCCAAATAGTCTTGTACAATACTGAGAACATCAACTATAAGATGTTAGGTGAGCAATTGGTTCGCGAGCAAAAGAAAAACCAGGATAGTCTCCATATTCAATCCGTAAGTTTGCATACTATAAAACACCTTCAAAGTCAAGAGGAATTGATACAAAGAGTAAGTATTAATGCCTACTTATTTGATGAACCTATAGAATTGGTAATTACCAAAGATTATCCAACCATAATACAGTTAGAAAGAAGTAATGGCGATTGATATCAGCAAAATAAATAAAAAGGTTAAAACCAACCCCAATTCAACTTTTTTAACTCTCCATCTTCCGAGTTTGGAATTTGGAACTACCAAGAAACTTGGTTCCAAAAAAAAAATGGTACTGTATAAGGATCTTGCAACACTTTTGAACGCTGGAGTAGATTTCAAATCATCACTAGAAATCTTGGCCAATCAACAAAAGAAAAAAAGGATTAGAGAACTCATATTGCATCTCAAGGAACAAGTCGTAAGTGGGAGAAGTCTTCATGAGGCCATGGAAAAATCTGGAAACTTTTCTCCATATGAACATTTTAGCGTAAAAATTGGTGAAGAGACCAAAAAGCTCAATGCAGTACTCATGGAGCTTCATAAGTATTTCAAAAGACAGATTAAGCTTCGGAAACAAATAATTTCTGTGGTTACTTACCCTGCTTTTGTCTTAGTACTTACCATAGCAGTGCTGTACTTCATGCTAACGTATGTAGTCCCTATGTTTAAATCTGTTTTCAACCAATTTGATGCAGAGTTACCGGGGCTTACCAAAAATATTATTGTACTATCTGAACATTTCCCAGTTATATTTCTTGTATTCACTTTCATAGTTGTATTATCGATTGGGCTCACAAAAGTTTATAGTAAAAATGCCAAGTATCGATATGTAAGATCAAAACTCCTTTTGAAGATTCCTTACTTTGGAAAGTTAATCCAGCGAATATACCTCGCTCGGTTTTGTCAGTTTTTAGATCTATTACTTACCTCTAAAACTCCCTTGACGGAATCTCTGGATATGGTAAAAAAAATGATAGGTTTCTACCCAATCGAAGTATCTATTGATCTTATTAAAAGTAATATTATCAAGGGGTCTTCGTTTTCGTCGGCCATGGAAAAACATTCCATCTATGAAAATAAACTTATTTCCATGATAGCAGTGGCAGAGGAGATAAATGAATTGGACACTATGTTCTCAAGGCTTGCCGATGAATATGACGAGGAGGTTGAGCACCGCACCAAAATGATAGGTGTTATTCTAGAACCAGTCATCATTATCTTCATTGGTTTGATTGTGGGTACCATAATGGTCGCCATGTACGCACCCATGTTTGATTTGAGCAAAGTAATCAATGGTGGTTGATATGAAGGAAAAAAGTTTAAATTTATACTTGTTAAAAAATATAACAGTGGACAAATATTTAAAGAATTTTCAACAAAAAAATAAAATAAAAAGATACTATGTTAATGCATATTCAATGACTGAAATCTTAATCGTACTATGTATTATTGGCATTCTATTATTGATGGTCTTGCCTAGTCAGACCTCGGTAATTTCTCAAGCTAAGTCCATTGAAGCACAAAGTATGTTAAATCATTTATACGGCCTTCAAAAAAATCATTTTTACAGATACTCTCGTTATTCAACTGATTTTGAAGAAGTTGGATTTGAACCCGCGCCTACAATCGACCAAGGCGGTCAAGCAATTTATAAGATTGAGATTATTGAAGCCTCCACCAATTCTTTTAAGGCCACAGCAACTTCTTTGTCTGATTTTGACGATGATGGCAATTTTAATACTTGGGAAATAGATCATAAAAAACTACTTAAGGAAGTTTTAAAGGATTAAAATGATCAGGGAAGCTTTGGAAGGAATAGTAGTAATCGTTTTACTTTTAATTTTCGTTCAAGATTTAAAACATAGGGCCATACACATAACACTCCCAGTCCTTGTTGCCGCTATAGGTTTGTATTTCTTTATCAGTGAGCATCGTGACTACACTATTATCGGATACAATTTTTTTTTCCTTCTAATTACATTTGTAGGGCTTTATTTATATTTAGTAATTAAAAATAATAAAATAATAAATCTATTTCTATCAGTTGGTGTAGGTGATTTACTTTTTTTTGTCGCTGTAATACCTTACTTTTCTACAATAAATTACATTCTATATTTTATTACAGGAATGATGTTTTCAATATTGGTATTTATAATTATAAAAATCCTATCCAAGACAGAACTAGTTCCCTTGGCCGGATTGCTAGCAATATATTTTATGATTTTGAAAGGAATTTTCTACTGGATGAATCTTGACTTTTTTAATAATAACATTTTATAACCCAATTACCCAAATCAAATACTAACCTCCCGCCAAGGACTATAAAACTAGACATGATTCCCAATATTGAGTTATCAGTTGAACATCTTCAGGTTATAAATGCCGATTTAGCACATAATTATGGAATTATCCCTAAAGATGTAAAAGACAATACAATCGTTTTTTTTGTAGATGAGCATATGGCTTTCGATGATTTGGCAAATGAACTAGGGCTTATTTTAGGAAAAGAGATTATCCTTCACCCTATATCATCAGAATTTGTAAAAAAAGCCTTGGTATTATACTACAGAAAGGGAGAGCACAGAATTCAAGGAGCAAACGGTCACCAAAATTTTGAAGTTGCATCCAGTGATTTTCTTGAGGAGGTTATTTATGAGGCAAAAGCTATAGGAAGCAGCGATATTCACTTTGAAGTGTATAAAGACGATTCGCGTGTCAGGTACAGGATTGATGGAAAGTTAATTGAAAAATACAAAATAGGAAAAGAGAATTATTTGGAGCTAATCAATAAAATCAAAATAAAATCCAACCTCGACATCACCGAAAAACGCCTTCCACAGGACGGTAGAATCAACTATGAGAATTTTGATATTCGAGTTTCCATCCTGCCCACACTATATGGAGAAAAAATTGTAATGCGGATATTAGGAAGAGACACTGACCACTTAAGCATAGAAAGACTTGGGATGGCTCCCATCGAAAAAAACCATTATCTAGAAGCCCTCAAATCCTCTAAGGGGATTATTCTAATTAGTGGTCCCACGGGTTCTGGAAAAACAACAACTCTTTATGCAAGTTTAAAATTACTCAACCTTGTTAAAACAAATATCGTAACAGTAGAAGACCCTATTGAATATACGCTGAAGGGTATTAACCAAGTACAGCTTAAAGAAGATATCGGACTTACCTTTACCAGTGCCTTAAAAACCTTTCTAAGGCAAGATCCAGACATTATAATGCTTGGAGAAATTAGAGATGGTTCAACTGCTGAAATGGCAATCAGAGCAAGTCTTACTGGACATCTCGTTCTTTCAACTATACACACAAATTCTGCCTTGGGTACTATTTCCAGACTTATAGACATGGGAGTGCCAGCTTTTCTTATTGCTGAAACTCTTAAAATTTCAGTGGCTCAAAGACTTGTTCGAAAATTATGTCCCAACTGCAAAAAGGAATATAGAACCGCAGAAGCTATTTACCAAAATGATATGTTCAAAGATATCCCGAAGCACTGGAAAGGAGAAGGTTGTGAAAATTGTCATTATACAGGTTACAAAGGCAGAACGGCAATTTATGAGATAATTCCAATTGGATTGAATTTTGCCCAGGAAATAAAGAAAAATAGCTCGAATCTGGAAGAGTATGTTTCTAAAGAGAATTATTCAAGACTCCCAGATAAAGCAATTGAATTGGTACAGAAAGGCATCACCTCCATAGAGGAGGTTTATTCCATTATAATAGAAGCACAATAATGATGATAAAAAAATCAGTTTTTATTTGCTTTTTCTTGTTTCTAAGCTCATTGTTTTCCCAAAATACTGCGCAAACTACTGAGGAATTACTTGAAAAAATAGCTGAGGAAAGATTAGGTCTAAATGAACTGACCGAATTAGACGTTTCTGGTCTTACCTTATTTGAAATCATTACTTCTTTGGCTGAAGAGCATAGAATAAATGTGAGCGTAGATACCAATCTAAACGAACTGGTAGTTAGCAATTTCTTTGATGTGAGTGTAAAGGATGTTTTTTTATTCTTGGTAAACAAACACAATCTTGTAGTAGAATATATGAATGGCATCATAATCTTCAAAAAACAGGCGGTTCTAGCAGAAAAACCCAAGGAAAAATCGAGAAAACCAATAGATATCACTTTTAATTCCCAGAATCAATTTCTCTCGGTAAAACTAAAAAATGATTCTCTTCCCTTAGTTGCTGAGCGTATCACCGAGCTTTCCAACAAAAATATTGTCCTTGCCCCAGAGGTCAAAGAAATGAAGGTATCTGCTTACATAATAAATAGACCCTTTGACCAAGTTGTTGAAATGATTGCTAAATCAAATCAACTGGTATCCACTGTAGACGAAAATGGTTTTTACTTTCTTTCCAAGGATTTTGAAATTACAGATCAACAAGGATTGGGAAGCCGGAACTCAGGAACAAAAAGAATTTCCTCACGTATTGCAACGAATAAGAATTTTGCAACAGGAGAACTAAAGGTTTCTTTGAATGACAATGGGTACCTTTCTGTTAAAGCATATGAAGCGGATGTCACATCAATTATTGAACAAGCTTCAGATTTACTGAACATAAGCTATTTTTTCTACAACAAACCCGATGATGTCGTCGCTACTCTTTATGCAGACAGTATTGATTTTGATAGTCTCCTGAATCATATTTTCAAGGGCAAACGCTATACTTCCAAAAAAACAGAAGATCTATACTTAATTGGTCTACAAACCACGGAAGGATTAAGGGCCACTGAACTTATCCAATTAGAAAATCGCACTATAGAAAGCGTGCTTAACACGCTCCCAAAATCCTTTTCCCAAGATGTTGAGATGCAGGAATTTGTTGAGTTGAACGGGATTTTAGTATCGGGATCCAAACCCATTTTGGAAGAACTAAGACAAGTCATTAAAAAACTGGACAAAGTTGTTCCATTGATTCAGATAGAAGTACTGATCGTACAATACCAAAAAAGTTATGATGTACAAACCGGTATTCAAGGAATCTTAGGTGATAAAGGACAAGGTATTAAAACAGAAGGGGTCTTATTTCCTACTGTAGATGCAACCGTAAACTCCAAATCTATAAACAAGTTGATTGATGCATTCAATGGTCTTGGGATTATTAACATAGGTAAAGTAGCGGAAAACTTTTATGCTAATCTTAGACTGTTGGAAAGTAATTCTATAATCAATTTAAAATCAACACCAAAAATAGCAACATTAAGTGGACATAAAGCCAATGTATCTATTGGAGAAACCAGCTATTACTTTGAATCTACCAACAGGTTGATAAATTCAGGGGTCAACGACAATATTCTCCAATCAGGTCAATGGAAACCCACAGAAGCAAATCTCAGTGTGGATATCTTGCCATATGTCTCCAAAGACGAACACATTACTTTAGATATTGTAGTTGAGAAAAGCGCTTTTTTAGGAAGGGCTGGAGAAAATGCACCTCCAGGAAAATCCACCCAAAAATTTGAATCTTTAATCCGAGTTAGGAACAATGAGATGATTCTATTGGGTGGCCTTGACGAGTTAGAAAAAGAAAACTCTGGAACGGGAACTCCATTTTTGTCTAGGATCCCGATTATTAAGTGGTTTTTCAGTAGTAGACGAAAGGCTAAAGAAAAGTCAAAATTGCATGTCTTTATAAAACCTACAGTGATTTATTGATGAGAGAAAAAATTCTAAATACTCTAATTCAATCAGATAAATTCCTATGTATTGAAGTTCATTTTGGGGATAGCGATAAAACATATCGTGCCGTGGAAGTGGTGAGAAAGAAAAACAACCTTTCGCTTATAAATTCTTTTATCGCAAGGGATTTGAATACTCTTCTCCAACAGATTCCAAAGAACAATCCAACGATCTTATCTTTTTCAGGTCAAGGAATAATAACCAAAAAAGTAGAAAACACTCCAAATTATCAATCCACTATACTGTTTAATGCCAATACCGAAGATTTTTATTGGTTTGAAATACCCCAGTCCAACCATATTTATGTCTCTATAATTCGAAAAACAACATTATTCGATGAAATTGAATACTTAGAAAACCAAGGTATTTCCATTGTGGATGTGAGCGTTGGTCCTTTCATCACCATAGCTCTCAAACCATTACTCCCCTCAAATCTGAGCATCTTAACTCCAAGTTTTGAGCTAAAATTCGACAAGGATACAATAACAGGGTTCGCAAAACGTCAAACTAAAGAAAAGAAAACAGAACAATACTTTTTAGGAGAAGAAAAGGTTGGGGTTATACATATAATTCCATTCTCCAGTCTCTTGTTTTACCTCTACCCAAATGAGACTATAAAAGCTGATAAAGAATTTCTAAAATCAAAAAGACAGGAATTTAAGTTTAAAAAAGCCTTTAATGTGATAGGCGCTATTGGCTTAATGTTATTGCTAACCACCTTATTGAGCAGTTATCTTATGCTAAGGTATTACCAAGCTGAGTACATGGAGCTACAGGTAAAGCTCGGAGAAGAAAACATCGCTTATAACAAGTTGATTTTACTAGAGCTTGATCAAAAAAACAAAGAGGCCATTCTAAGAGAATCGGGATTAAATGATAGTAGATTCTTGGCATCCTATATTTCCGAAATCGCCAAAGATATTCCTCCAGAAATCAGTCTAATTGAAATGATGGTGTTTCCTTCAAAAGTGAAGATAAAACAAAAAGAGCGTATCCATTTTAACAATAATTTGATTCAAATAAATGGAACTGTCTCATCTAATCAATCCTTTACAGCATGGATCAAAAAGTTAAAAGAATCAGATTGGGTTGAAAGCCTAGAAATCATAGACTTTAAAAAAGATGGAAGTATCAGCACTTTTGAAATCAGGTTAATCTTACTATTAAATGTTTGAAAATATATCATATAGGAAGAAATTTTTGGTTCTTATTACCCTGCTGATAGCTATTGGGATTACAGCTTATAAGAGATCTTATAGCATAACCCTTGATGCATACAAATCCTTGAAATCCTCTAGGGAAAAGTTAAAAGATGTAAGCAACTCCCAGGAAAGAATTGCTATTTTAAAAGAGAAGGTAGATTATTTGGATAACATTATTGGAAAGAAGGCGACAAATGCAGATTTGGTCCAACAAGAAATCATAAATACGTTCACAAAAATCAAAAATGATTCCGATTTAGTAAAGCTAGAGGAAGTCCACAAAGCAAATAATGAATATTTCAATATTTATACGAATAGACTTCTAATATCTGGCACCTTCAACGAATTACTAGCAACCACATATAAATATGAAAAGGAATTTGAATTTTCGAGGGTGGTAAGTGTGAGGTTTTATGTAGAAAAAGAACTAAGAACCCGCAAAAAAAAGTTATTTGAACAAATAATATTCCAAAACTATGAAAAGATTGATTAGCAGAATGTTTTTGAGTTGTTCCTTAATTTTTATTAGTTGTGATGACGTTTTTGAGGAAGATATTAGTGATGACACTATTGTCTCTATAGCACCAAAAAATGAGGCAAACTTAACCGGGAATGCCGTACAATTTCGATGGAGTATATTGGAAGGAGCTGATAATTACCACCTCCAAATTATAGGGAATCAACAAAAAATTGTTTTAGATTCTTTAGTGGAAACTGACATATTTGAGTACCAAATAGATCCAGGCACCTACCAATGGAGGGTGAGAGGAGAGAATTTTGCCTACGTCACCCCATATACTTTTGTATCCGTTTTCACGATTAATTCTTCTGAAGATCTTACAAATCAATTGGTGACCCTAACGTCCCCTGCAAACAATGTATACCTAAACAGCGAACAATTTTCTTTTAGCTGGCAAGGAATCAGTACTGCAGACTCGTATCATTTTAGAATTTTGGAGAGAGAGGGGACAAATGAAACACAAATTTTTGAAGATATAGCCGTGGTGGATAATTCTATAAACCTTAACAATGCCGTAATTGCCAATGATGCTGAATACATTTGGGAAGTAAAAGCTCAAAACGATAACAGTAGTACTTCATTTTTCAGAAGATCTTTTTTCATAGACCGATTAGCACCTCCAATACCATCTATAGAGGAGCCCGATGATGAACAGAATTTTGACGTAGATGATGAAGTTTCCTTTAGTTGGGATTTTGAGGATAGTGGGGCCATACAATCTGTCATTAGTGGAACCATAGAAATTGCATCCGATCAAAGTTTTAATACTATAATACTTTCCAATACAGGAACAAGCGAACAATTTTCAACAACATTTACTTCTGCAGGCACTTTTTATTGGAGGGTTTATGGGGAAGATGAAGCAGGAAACAAAGGAGATGAGAGTGCCCCAAGGTCATTTACTATAAACTAGTGGAAAAGAAAAAACTAAATACAGTACTTTTTTTTATAGTTGTCCTTATTTGGGGGGTTATCCTTTATAAGTTCATAGCTCCATACTTTAAAAAATCGGAACCATCTATTACAGCAAAGAATTTAGTTGAAAAAAAAGTATTACCCATAAAAAAAAAGGATACAATAATTTTGATTTTCGCTACAAGAGATCCTTTCCTTGGTAAATTATCTAAAACAAAAAAACAATCTTCTGTAATTAAACCTAAAATTCAAAGCTCTAAAAGAAAAAAAGCATCTGTACCTGTGCCGTGGCCCCTGGTAGAATATCTAGGCTTTGTAAAATCCAAAACAAGTAATAGTCCTTTAGGGCTTGTACGGATTGATGGAAAGCTACATAGAGTCCATCAAAACACCATTGTCAAAGGATTAATGATTACAAAAATCAACAATAATCTGATACAAGTAACTAATGGTAAAGAGTCACGTAGTTTTAAAAAAAAATAAAATTTATTAACAATATTTTTACTACATAATTTGTAAGGTTTTTTTTAATATATTTAACATCATTATCAAATTCCTCGATACAAAAAATGAAGCAAAAAAATCTTAGCATATTCACATACATTAATTTTTCCTTACTCCTAATACTAGCAGTTTTCTTGCTTACATCTTATAGTGAAAATCAATCGAAAGTTGTCTATATAAATAATATTAAGCTATTCAACGATTTTAATATGAGTAAAGATCTGAATGACCTAAACGTCATTGAGATAAAAAAGCAAAAAAAAAGCTAGACAGTCTGTACGGTCTATTCAATATGTACCAGCAGAACAAAAAACCTGAACTATTGGATAAACTTGAAAATCAGCTTAGAAAAGAAGATAAAAGATTGAAAGAGATGACCAAGCTTTTATCAAATGATATTAGCAATAAAGTCTGGAAGAGACTTAATGTATATATAAAAGAATATGGGGAGGTTAATGGTTATGATATTATAATGGGTACCCAAGGGAGTGGCAACGTGATGTATGCCAAAGATGTGATTGACATTACAAATGAAATATTGAACTATTCTAACAACAGATATGAGGGAAGTTGAAATAGTATAAAAGAAGTAAAACCAAAATTCTAGAAACACATAAATTCCATAGGCCAACCATGAATAAAACATTAATCTCAGCATATGTTGCTTTTGCTAGCTTTTTTTCTTTTTTTTTATGTACCTCACAAGAAAATACAACCAATACGGGAATAAGGTCTGGGACTCAAGGAGTCAATAATAGCTATTATGGTTTTAGATCTGGTGAATTAACAACTTCAGGCACAAATAGTTTCTACGGAGCTTTTTCAGGTTCTTCCAATAATGCCGGCAGAAATAACTCCTTTTTTGGATTTAGCGCTGGCAGGAGAAACATAGATGGCATTAATAATACTTTTGTAGGAAACAACGCTGGACGTGACAACACATCTGGTTTAAGCAATGTATTTCTAGGGAGTGGTTCAGGTAGAACCATTCAGACAGGCAACAACAATGTTTTTGTAGGTCCTTTTTCCGGAAACGAAAGCATAGTAGGCTCCCGGAACACCTTTGTAGGCTCCTCTTCAGGAAGGACAAATACTGGCAACGCAAATATTTTTATTGGCTACAATGCAGGTTTTAACGTACAAGGAAACAACATGCTTTACATTGAAAATACCAATGCAGACATTCCCTTAATATATGGTGATTTTTCTAATAATCAGGTTGGAATAAATACTACTACCATTCCAGCGGATATGGCTTTGGCTGTTGGAGGTAATTTTATTGGTGATGCGCTATTTGCCAATAATAGATTATCCATTGGCACTACTGATGAAGACCCTGGCTATAGTTTAACTGTTAAGGGTCGGATACATGTGCAAGAAGTAAAGGTAGATGTCCTGGGTGCAATTGCTCCAGATTATGTATTTGATAAGGACTATGAATTAAAACCTTTGGAAGAAGTTGAACAATATATAACTGACCATGGGCATTTGCCGAACATTCCTTCAGCAGAAGAAATTGAAATCAATGGATTGAATCTCAAGGAAATGAATTTTAAACTTCTTGAAAAAATAGAGGAGCTTACTTTATATGCAATTGATTTACAACATAGGTTAAAACAACAAGAAAAAGTCAATCAGCTGTACCTAAAACGACTGGAAAAATTAGAGTCGAAACTTAGATAAAAGTAATTCTTAGAACCAAATAAACCGAAGAACACAACTATTTAAAGTCATTTTTTGATGAAGGATACTATCCTTATTCCATTTATCTTCTTTATTATTATTTCGGCGGCTTCCTGCGATAGGACTAAGGATGCAAATACTTCTTTGCCAATAGGCTACAAGTTCTTTAACCTAGAACAGGCTGGTTGGAAATCCAAGAGTGCATCTCATAACCTATCAAATATTGAATATACCGCAACATGGGTCCCTATTCAATATTATATTATTAAAAATTCAGGCAATGGAAATCCATCCCTAATAGATTCTATCTACCAGTCCCACAAAGATGAACGGGTCATCGAAGTTGAATTCAAACACACCGCAAAGGATGACTTGTTAAAAACTCAATACACCCAAATGGATTATGAATCTGCAGTCAAGTATATGTCATTTTCCCTTGAGAAGGACTTTGTGGCTATTACACAACTAGGGGATACCATAAACTGCTCGGGTGTAACATTTGAGCGAAACTTTAAGGTAGCTCCGTTCAAAAGAATACTACTGCATTTTGGAGGCATTCCCGAAAATGACCAGATACAATTGGTTTACCATGACAAACTTTTTAGCAATGGTATCCTAAAATTCAAATTCACTGAAAAACCATTAAAGTTATAACGCTTAACAGGATGATACAAAAAATCAGAACCAGTAAATTTTCAAAGATTCTCGCAAGCTATTTGGCCATTCAACTTATTGTACAAATGGCGCAACCATCTAATCTGTGGGCTTTAACCAGCGGGCCATCCCAACCCGAGTTCAACTCTTTTACTCCTATTGGGACTTCCGATATGGTGAATTTACAATCTGGTAATTTCAACTATAATATTCCCATAATGGATGTTGGTGGATACCCATTGAATTTGGCCTATGATTCTGGAGTAACCATGGATCAAGAAGCCTCATGGGTAGGTCTTGGTTGGAACTTGAATGTGGGGCAGATCAATAGACAGGTAAGGGGTATCCCAGATGATTTTAAAGGCGACACCATTGTGTATGAAAATAATATTCGGGACAATGTTACTGTTGGGGTTACCACAGGGGTTGATGCACAGGTCTTTGGGTTTGAAACTCCTGACAATATTAATACCTCTATTGGCGTTAATCTTCGATACAACAACTTCACAGGGTTATCTTTTTCTCCATCATATGGTCTTTCATTTGATTTGTCAGATAATATAACCGTAGGAATGGATGTACAGACCTCAGCTATGGACGGGGTTACCATATCCCCAACCGTTAGTGCCAAAGCAGGCTTTCTTGAAAAGACAGGCCTTATGAGTGGCATATTAAATGCCGGTGTTTCCTATAATTCGAACAGAGGGCTTTCCTCATTTAATCTTTCCTCTAGCCTAGGGTCACCTTTTAAGCTTGGAGAAAAAAAAATAATCAAATCAAATGGAAGTGATGATACGGTTGGAGGATTAGTAAATTCTGGCCTAGGCAGTTTTGGATCGGTATCTTTTCAAAACACTACTCTAACTCCTAGAAAACGGACGGCGTTTAAAGATATTTCGGCTACTGTGTCAGTATCCGTGGGTACTTCAGTTTGGGGTCTAGATGGAGAGGTTGAATTGTCGGCAATGGGGGCAGTTCAACAACTTAAAGACCCCATAAAATATGAAAAAGCGTACGGGTATGAATTTACAGGCCATGCCACATCTGATGATGTGCTCGACTACAATAGGGAGAAAGATGGATTAATAAGTAAAACCACTTTGGCCTTGCCCACAACAAATTATACCTATGACCTCTATTCGGTGAATGGGCAGGGCATTGCCGGTATGTTTCGTCCATATCGGAGCCAAGTTGGAGAATTGCATGATGAATTTGTGGAAGATGAGAGTGATAGTTTTCAATTTGGTGTTGAAGTGGAGGCCACAACATCATTCCATATGGGTGCAAACTTTACCGCAGCTCCATCTAGAAGTTGGACCGGTTCCTGGGATACCAGAGCATTAAAAAATTTCAAACAAAAAAGAGAGGACGTACGCGAGGCATCTGATGCTTTAGATTATGAATCTGTTTACTTCAAATACATTGGAGAACCAAGAGTTAATCAAGATGAGGAGCTATTCAATGCCTTGGGAGACTATGACCCCATTGCTTTGGAAATTGGGGGAACCGGCTTTAACCAATTTGCTGACAATAAGTTTAGGGTAAAAAGATACGATAATGAGGGTGTTCCCTTCTATCCAACAAGCAATGATGACGCAATCAATCCAATTTCTGGCAAGTATAAACGTCAAAAACGCGAAGTTCGAAATCAATCTATTCAAAAGTTAAGTGTCAAGGAGGTTAAATCCCTTTACGGAGAGGGAGGATATTATGGTAATTTAATTAATGATGAAGCCAAAAAAAGCCCTCACCACACAGCAGAAATAAGAGTTTTGAAAAGCGACGGTTCTTCTTATGTTTTTGGTGAAACTGCCTACAACAAACAAAAGCAGGAAATAACATTTAACACCAACAGTTCCATCTACAATTGTGCAACAGGAATGGTGCAGTATCAGACAGGTGAGGACACTTCTCAGAACGAAAGTGGTATTGATCATTTTTATAGCAATACCGCTACCAATCCCTTCGCACATACCTATTTACTATCATCGGTCCTTTCTTCTGATTATGAGGATTTGGAAGGAGATGGGCCTACCGATGATGATTTAGGTGCCTATACCTTATTTGAATACAAGACAAAATCGGATGACTACAAGTGGAGAGTACCATATGCAAATGGATGGGCATCTTATGATGCTGGCTTCAACACCCATCCAAACGACCAAAAGGGGAGTTATATCTATGGTGAAAAAGAAATCAAATATCTAGACAGAATCATCACAAAGACCCATGTTGCATTATTTGACCTTTCTCAGCGCAAAGATGCAAGGGGAGCTAAAGAAAAAAACAATTCTGCCAGTGTAGAGGACTATACTTATAAAATAGATAGGATACGATTGTATTCCAAACCAGAGGCAATTGCTGCAAATATTTTGGACTCAGACCCAAGTAATGACCTATCTATTACACCCATTAAAACAGCTCATTTTACATACAATTATTCCATGTGCAAAAACCTCCCCAACAATTTAGGAGGTACATTGGATGAAAACGAATTGCCTTTTATAGATGAAAACAGCCAAATCGACAATTCTGGAAAGCTTACCCTTAAAAAAGTACATTTTACATATAGAGGTTCTCAAATGGGAAAATTTACACCCTATGTGTTCAACTACGATAACTTCAACCCAGATTACAACCTCAAATCCTATGACATCTGGGGGAATTATAAACCAAACATCAGTGGGGGTTGCAATACACAAGATGAAATTACAGCCCCTGAATTTCCTTTTGTTCAACAAAATGATAAGGCTTTACAGGACAGTTATGCCTCAGCATGGTCGTTAAGCTCCATAGATTTACCATCAGGAGGTCGAATTGAGTTAACCTATGAGAGTGATGATTACCAATACGTGCAGGACAGGGAGACCATGCAAATGTTCAAAGTTGTTGGAGTAGGTGGTGATGGCGAAACCAGTCCTAATGATCCGGAAAATGCTGCTCGTCAATTTTTGTACAAAGCAAATGGCTATGATGAAGCCAGATATTTATATGTTGAGCTGCCTGATGAAGATTCCAATGCACCACTTATCAGCAGCGACGATTTTATTCGAAAATATCTTAAAGTAGGTATAGACAAACCTATATACTTTAGGTTTTTGTTGAACATGAACAAAGAAGGGGCACAATCGGAAACCAGTCCAAATTATGATTACGTAACGGGTTATTTTGAGATTGACCCTGGACTTCAACCAACTATTTTCCAACCTGGAAGCTCCGGTCCCATCTATGCTGCCATACCCATGCAGACTTCTGATATTGAAGGTGGCGCCTTTGGTGGCGGAAAACAAGTTAACCCAATTTCCAAAGCCGGTTGGTATTTTGGAAGAAAATATTTAAATGGTTGGGTGTACGGGCTTCAGCCTGATGCGCAAACACAGAACATAAAGGATATCGCCAAAAACATTGTCAATAGTTTTGGTGCTATACAGGATATTTTTACAGGGCCCAATAAGAAATTGCGCAAGAATACCAATTTAAGCGCCCAACGCTTTGTTCCAAATAAATCATGGATTAGGTTATCTACTTCCAAAAGTTACAAATTGGGTGGTGGATCTCGCATTAAAAAATTGGTCATGAAAGATCAATGGCACAAAATGGTAGGTGTTGATGAAGACCAAATACCGCCTTCCGAAAGAAGGTATGATAAAGAATACGGGCAAACTTATGAATACCTTTTAGAAGATGGCAGTTCAAGTGGTGTGGCAACATACGAACCCAATATGAGCAAGGAAAACCCTTTTGTAGAACCTTTTTACAACATTGGTGAGAGATTGGTAGCTCCTAAAGAGGTAAGCTATGTGGAAAAACCATTTGGGGAGCAATTTTTCCCTTCATCCGCCGTGACCTATAGTCGGGTTACAGTTAAAAATTTGGAACGCGATAATATTTCCGCACATGCTACAGGTAGAGTAATTACTGAACATTATACATCAAAAGATTTCCCTACAAAGGTTGATTTTACGGATATCGATAGTCCAAACAATTTCACAAGTAACCAAAACCAGTTTTTGCTTAACGTGGTCAAAGGAATCCTAGGTGCTCCAGTGGAAGTAAAAAACGAATATGCTCTTTCTCAAGGCTTTGTAGTACACACCAATGATATGAATGGTAAAGTTCGTGCTCAAAAAGTATATGCTGAAAATGCCGAAGATCCCATCTCATCAGTTGAGTATAAATACAGTACTCAATCTGAAAATCAAAGTGTATTGGACAACAGATTACCAACCGTTTCCAAAGATGGTAGTATTCAGATAGATAAACATATTGGGGTTGATTATGATGTGGTCACTGACTTTAGGGAAAGTTATTCTGAATCAAAAACCACAGGAGTTAAAGCTAATGTTGTCGTTTTGTACATAGGGATTTTCCCTGTTATTGTTCCAACTGCTGTGCCATCACGTTCCAAAATTGAAAATGTGGCCCACTCTACCATCACAACAAAAGTGATACATACCACCGCACAATTAAAGGAAAAAATAGCAACTGATCTAGGGTCAAGGGTATCAACAATCAATGAAGCATGGGATGCTGAAACTGGTCAAGTGATTCTAACAAGAACTATTAACGAATTTGATGATGAGTACTTTAATTTCAATTTTCCAGCCTATTGGGCATATGAAGGTATGGGACAAGCTTCTAAAAACTTTGGTATTTGGGGCGTCCTAAACAAAGCTGGGGACTTGTACAATATGCAAGAAGATGTGCAAGAATATTTTTATGAAGGTGACGAATTATTGATTACCGATGAAAATGAGTCCTCACAAAGATTATGGGTGGCAGAAGTCACTGCATCAGGAATAAAATTGATGGACAGGGACGGTAAAATGATTGGTAAAGGACTGGATTTGCTCAATACTCTTGATTTTAAAATCATACGTTCCGGGTACCGAAACCAGCAATTGGCCAACATGGCATCAGTTACCCTAATGAAAAACCCGATTACAAATAATTCTGGTGATTATTTGTCAACATTAGATTCAGGCTCTTTTGAACAATCCGCGGTTGGGGCAGCTGTCGACAATTTAAAAATCATTAACGCCAGTGCGGTCGAATATGATGACTTATGGCCTTGTCAATGCGAAGGCAACCTCTCCCTTTTACCTAAAAGCGTAGAATCATCTACAGATTTGGCTGGTACTCCTATTGAAAACTATGGATTTAATCCTTTTCTGCATAACATAAAGTCGGAATGGCGTGCAAAATACTCCTATGCCTATTTAACAGAGCGCATTAACATTACCGAAGGAACATCCAATAAGGTAAATACACGAAAAGAGGGTTATTTTAAAGAGTTTACCCCATACTATAATAAACTATCCAACGTTTGGGAAAAAGCTATAGACCCCCAAGATAGTTCTAACAAGTGGACCTTTGCCAGTGAGGTTACCCAATACAGTCCCTATGGAGCCGAATTGGAAAACAAAGATGCCCTAAATCGTTATTTTTCAGCCCAATACGGATATAATTATACCCTACCCACCGCAGTGGCATCCAATAGTAGATATCAGGATATGGGTGCTGACAATTTTGAAGATTATGATTTTTTCAACTCCCTTTATGGGCATTTTAATTATCAAGAAGCTGTTAACCTAGATGGACCGGATGGAGCACAAATTACAGACATTCGTGCGCATACGGGCCGTAACAGTCTCTTGGTTCGTGAAGGTGACAATGCCTTCCTAGAACGGCAACTGTTAGGGGAAGTGATTACAGTTGGTGACAGTGATAGTGATGGTCTAACGGACGATATCGATAATTGCCCTTACACCTATAATCCCTTGCAATTGGATTACAATGGAGATGGTGTAGGTGATCAGTGCGATATTGGTGATATTCCCTTAATCACTGACGCTAGAATCACCCATAATGATCATACAGGGTTTGACTATGGAACATCAGAATTGGAATATTGCCAGGGTACACAATCCAATCTTACCATTCATGGTAAGCCCAATGATGTGGTGTACTATAACGTACGAATGAAAACCTGGTATCAAGCAAGAAACCGCAGGCAAGGCTGGGTTGTATTGGTAAACAAGCAACCTATTATAGATATAGATTCCAACGAATACACTTACGACGGAACCATAGTTCTTGATGAAACAGGCAGGGCCTTGGTAGACTATGATATTGGAGGTAGAAACAAAAGAAGAAAGGGCCATTCCAGCCATTACCTAAGTGCTGTGTTAACACTGACAAACTCCGAAGGTGTTCAAATTTTTGGAGGTGAATATGACCAAATTACCGTAGATGTAAAAGTGGACTCGCATAAATGCGCCAACCTTTCTACCGAAGGAGAGTTTGTGGATTACAAGGATTATATCCCACAAAATGAAAAATAATAATCGTATTAAAAATATACCGCAACAGCTCACTAAAAAACTGACCCAATGGGAAAACTAAACTATCTACTGGCAAGCTTTATACTCTTTTTCTTGGGCCATGTGGTTCAAGCACAAGATGTCTCCACAGCAGAACGCCAAGCCTTGATTGATCTATACAATGCCACCAATGGTGCTAATTGGACCAATAATACTAATTGGAATACTAGTGCTTTAGTCACTAACTGGCATGGGGTGACTGTGGTCAATGATGTAGTTACGGAACTTGATTTAAGTTCTAACCTGTTATCTGGCAGTCTTCCACAAAACATAGATGACCTAAGCGGACTAATCAACATAAATTTTGATGAAAATCAATTATCTGGGGCAATCCCAACCTCAATTGGTCAGCTAACCAATTTGGAAAAATTGACGCTGAGCCGTAATCAATTATCTGGGAGTTTACCCACAGAACTTAGTCAGCTAACCAATTTAGATTTACTAGCATTATGGGATAACAACTTTACGGGAACAATACCGTCAAGTTTATCACTACTCATCAACTTGGAAAGGCTATTTTTGTTTAGCAATCAACTTTCTGGAACAATACCATCTTCACTTGGACAATTGACTAGTTTGCTGCAATTGGATTTGTCTAACAACCAACTTACAGGTTCAATTCCTGTTGAGTTGACCCAGCTATCCAATCTTTTTTTATTATCACTATTTAATAATCAATTATCTGGGGCCATTCCTATAGGGCTTTCCCAGTTAAATGGCTTAACACTGTTATTATTAGGAGATAACTCGTTAACCGGAAATGTTCCAGACTTTACAAATAACTCTTTGATTAGACTAGAAATACAGGGGAATGACTTTGTTTTCTCCCATGTTGAATCTGAGCATGCAACATATGTATCAAATTTTACTACCTATGCTTTCTCCCCCCAAGCCAAGGTAGATATAGAAGAAACACTTTCCGTGGTGGAAAATGGCAGCATTACTTTGACCAGTACGGCGCTTACCAGCACCAACAACAGTTACCAATGGTATAAAGATGGAGTGGCCATTGCTGGTGCTACCAGCAAAGATTATGTCATCTCTAATGCCACGGCCACGGATGCTGGGGTCTATTATTTTGAGGCCACCAACTCTGTGGTCACCGGGTTGACCCTTATCCGAAACGACATTACCCTAAGCGTAACCGCGCCCACTTGTGGGGTCTCCGCCGCTGAAAAACAGGCACTGTTGGATCTCTACAACAGCACCAATGGGGCCAATTGGACCAATACTTGGGACATTGTAAACGACGAACCTTGTGATTGGTATGGAGTGACGGTGGTGAATGGGGAAGTTTCAGAATTGAAATTGTCAAATAATAATCTTGTGGGGAGTATTCCAAATCAAATTGGCCAATTGGTTAATTTATCAAGAATAGATCTTTCCAACAATGGAAGCTTAAATGGAGCTATTCCAACTGAAATTGGAAATTTAATTGGGCTTTTGGATTTGAATTTATTCACATGTAATTTAAGTGGGGTCATACCAGATGAGATTGGTAGTTTAGTAAATTTGACCAACCTTAGACTTAGCGGCAATTCATTATCCGGAGCCATTCCATCAAGTGTCGGAAATTTATTGAATCTAAGGGATTTTCTTGCTGTAGGGAATAATTTAACTTCGATTCCTAACAATATAGGTGATATGGTAAGTTTAATTACTTTGGACCTTGGAAACAACAACATTTCTGGTTCAATACCCACATCGATTGGAAACCTTTCAAACCTTATTCATATTAATTTATTGAATAATCAATTAACAGGTAATTTACCTGATGAAATTGGTAATCTAAGTAATTTAATTTCACTTTTGTTAAGCAACAATCAGTTGACAGGGACCATTCCTACATCCTTAGGGAACTTATCAAATCTTATCACCTTACAGGTCAATACAAACAATCTTACTGGAACCGTCCCGAATACTTTCGGTAATTTACTTAATGCACAGTCATTGCAACTTTCGGGAAATAATTTTTTTGGGGATATTCCAGCTGCAATTTCCAATATACCGAATCTAGCGGCTTTCAATTTTTTTAATAACAATTTCGTTTTTTCGAATTTTGAGACAGAGCATTCCAATTACGAGGCAAATTTAAATTATTATAATTTCTCCCCCCAAGCCAAAGTAGATCTGGAAGAAACGCTTACCGTGGATGAAAATGGTACCATCACTTTGACCAGTACTGCCCTTACCAGCGCCAATAACAGCTACCAATGGTATAAAGACGGTGTGGTCATCGCCGGAGCTACCAGTAAGGACTATGTCATCTCCAATGCTACCGCAACAGATGCGGGCGTGTATTACTTTGAGGCCACCAACTCCGTGGTCACGGGCCTTACCCTTACCCGTAACGATATTACCCTAAGCGTAACCACGACCACTTGTGGGGTCTCCGCAGCCGAAAAACAGGCACTGTTGGATCTCTACAACAGCACCAATGGGGCCAATTGGTTTAATACTTGGGACATTGTAAACGATGAACCTTGTGATTGGCATGGGGTTACGGTTAGTAACGGAAATGTAATAAAAATTCAACTGCACACCAATAATATGTCGGGTTCAATTCAAGCATCTATTGGCAATTTAATAAATCTAACCGATTTATCATTACCTAATAATGCAATAACGGGAGAAATCCCAAGTACTATAGGAAATTTGTCAAATTTAACAACTCTAGTATTAGCTGATAATAATTTATCTGGAAATATACCTATTGAGCTTGGCCTATTAAATAGTTTGGCTGAACTTAACCTATTTGAAAATCAGCTAACAGGAATAATACCTCCTGAATTTGGTCAGTTGAGTAATTTGAGCTTGCTAAATTTAACTGGAAATCAACTTACAGGATCTATACCAACTCAGCTTAGCCAGTTAATTAGTTTGGTCGAGCTTCTCTTAAGGGATAATCAACTCTCTGGATCAATACCGGCTGAACTTGGTCAATTAAGTAATTTGACTATTCTTGATTTTTATAGTAATCAGTTAACAGGGTCAATACCGGCTGAACTCGGCCAATTAAGTAATTTAACTGAACTTAGGTTATTTGATAACCAACTTACAGGATCAATACCAGCTGAACTTGGCCAATTAAGCAATTTGGTTGAAATAACGTTATTTAATAACCAGATTTCAGGAAGTATTCCCATAGAAATTAATCAATTGACCAACCTTGCTTTATTAAACTTACAAAACAATCAACTTTCAGGTACAATTCCAGATTTATTAGGGCTCTCATTAAATTTTTTAATACTCGATAATAATGCATTTATTTTTTCCGATTTTGAATCAGAACATTCTAGCTATGCAGCAAGCCTATTTGGATACTTGTTCTCCCCTCAAGCCAAGGTAGATCAGGAAGAAACCTTATATGTGGAGGAATCTGGAAGCATTACCTTGACCAGCACCGCGCTTACCAGCGCCAACAACAGCTACCAATGGTATAAAGATGGAGTGGCCATTGCCGGAGCCACCAACAAAGATTATATAATCTCCAATGCCACGGCCACAGATGCTGGGGTCTACCACTTTACGGCCACCAACTCCGTGGTAACCGGGCTTACACTAACACGCAATGATATTACCTTAAACTTAGGTACTGACTCTTGCGGAGTTTCCGCCACTGAAAAGCAAGCTCTGCTTGATCTTTATAACAGTACCAACGGGGCCAATTGGACCAATACCCTGGCCAATAACCAACCCTGGGATACCAATATACCCGTTTGTGATTGGTTTGGGGTGACCGTGGTAAATGGGAATGTAACAGTATTAAATATAGGGAACAACAATCTCTCAGGACCTATTCCAGCATCTATCGGTGATTTAACGGACCTTACTCGTTTATGGTTATTTAGCAATCAACTTACCGGTAGCCTTCCTCCAAGTATTGGCAATCTTGTGAACATAAGAAATATAGCATTGAACAGCAATCAACTCTCTGGCAGTTTTCCTCTAGAAATAGTGTCAATGACCAATTTACAGAGCCTTAGCCTTAGCTTAAATCAATTTACCGGGAGCATCCCTGCTGCTTTTGGACAACTGACCAGCTTAAATTATGTAAGTCTAGGTGATAATAATTTTTCGGGAAGCATTCCCATGGAAATGGGAAACCTTACTAACCTATCATCTTTATTTTTAAATGACAACCTATTCACCGGTAATATTCCCCCAGAACTCGCAAACATGACCAATCTTACAGGCTTGGCATTGTCAAACAACCAATTAACGGGAAGCATTCCAATTGAATTACTGAATCTTCCCAATCTTGTTGATCTGCGGGTGAACAATAATCAACTATCTGGAACAATTCCTGATTTTACCACAACTGCAACTCCCCTAAGCACACTCTTGATTCCTATCAATAACTTTATATTTTCTGATTTTGAATCCCAACACTCCGATTATGTAACAGGTTTTTCTCAATATACCTTCTCCCCCCAAGCAAAAGTAGATGCAGAAGAAATCTTAACCGTACAGGAATTCAGTAACATTACCTTGACCAGCACTGTGCTTACCAGCACCAACAACAGCTACCAATGGTTTAAAGATGGGGTGGCCATTGCAGGGGCAACCAGTAAAGATTATGTAATCCCCAATGCTTCAGCCACAGATGCCGGGGTCTATTATTTTGAGGCTACCAACTCCGTGGTCACTGGACTTACACTGACCAGAAATGATATTACATTGAATGTCGAACCTGGTTCCAATACCATAGTTCAGCAACAGTTTTGTGCTACCGGCGGCGTACCAACAGTCGCAGATTTATCAATACCAACCCCGGCAGGTGTCACGGCAATTTGGTATCCTACGCAAACAGGCGGCACACCATTAGATCAAAATGAAACCTTGCAAAATGACAATACATATTGGAGGGATTATACGGGAAATACGATAGGTCGTGCTGGGGTTGAGGTCAATATTGACAATCTTATCCCCATTGGAAATCCCATACAAGAGTTTGATGCCCCAACAAATCCTACGCTGGCAGATATTGTGGTTTCGTTAAACCCCTCTAGTACGGCAAGTCAAGTACAATGGTATGCCTCTGCAACAAGCACAACGGCATTGGCCAATACCACAGCACTGCAAGATGGGGTCTCCTATTTTGCCGCGGAAAATGCAACAACTTGTAGATTGGAAATCAGGGTGTTCCTTGCCATTCTTGATGTCTGTACAGAAGTGGTTTATGACACTCCCCAGGAACCAAATGCGCTTTACGGCAATTTTGAAGGTGCCGCCAATGTAATCATAGCCAATAGCAGAAACGAATCCATGGGCGCAAGCGGGTGGACCACAACCTTGGGAACGCCGGATACTTTTTCCACTCCGTATTCCAATACCACAGATCCGTACCTTCAGTCATCTTTTACCGCCTCACAAAATGGGGACATCTGTGCTGGAGGACTTCGCTTTCAAAACACGGCTGAGGCATTTGGCGCCGATATTTTTGGGTTAAATGCAAGCACTACATATGTTGTTGAGCTTTACGTGGCCAATGTTACCAATGTGGTCAATGATGCCATTTCCAATGAGGCACAGGGTTTTTGGGAGATAACCTTTGCTGGGACCACAAAATCCACCGCAGCCATGGCTCCCAGTACTTCCGTGGCAACCACCTGGAAAAGGGAACGTTTGGAATTTGACACCAATTCATCAACGACTCAATTTATGGAGTTTAAAGTCGGTTCCAATGCAACGAATCAAAATAACGCATATCCAGTGTACATGTTAATCGATGGTATCAGAGTTTATGAAAAACCACAAAGTACATCTTCAAACCCATGCGCTCTAATTGAACCCCAAGTATTTTGTAACAGTGATGATGACAATCAGCCCACAATTGGCGATTTAACATCTCCAAGTGGTAATAGTGTAACGTGGCACAGCGCTCCAATTGACGGCACCAGATATTTTGAATCTGTAGAATTGGGCAGTATAAATGAAACTTTTGTCTGGGCAGACGAAGGTAATGGTGAAGCTCGGGTCCCTGTAGAAATCCTACTTGATTTTGGTGCTCCCTTTGGAGATACCTATCAATCTTTTGATGGCAATAATTCGCCCACCCTGGCCGATTTGGTTGTTGAGGGCATCAATATTACATGGCATTCATCATATGCCAGCATAGATGTATTGCCAACTTCCACCCCTCTAACCAATGATGTAATCTATTATGCCGCTCAGGATGGTAACCCATGCCGACTTTCTGTCCAAGTATTTGTGGGCATTCCAACTCTTGTGGGGGACGGTAATCAAGAATTTTGCAGTTCCACCAATCCAACCGTTGGGAATTTGGTCATGGAGACCACGGACCCATCGTATACCTTGACATGGTATGATGCAGAAACTGGGGGGCTGGCCTACAACAGTACAGATAGCTTGGTTGATGGCCAAACATATTATGCAAGCCAGGGCAATGGAGCAGATTCAAGTGAAGAACGGTATCCGGTTAGAGTATCTGTAATAGATACCGCAGAAGAGAATAAGTTATACGAACGCGATATTCAAGTAGCGTCCGGTACCACAATCGCTGATATAACTACTTTCTTTGAATTGGAACCAACCATACTATGGTATGATTTTCCGCAAGCTGGTACCGCATATCCCAATACGTACACCCTTATTGATGGAGAAACATATTATGCTAGAATTAGCGAAGGACTTTGTGATGCCCTAGAAGTACTTGCAGTAACTGTAGCCATAGAAGATGTGACAAATCCAGAGTTGGTAAGCTGTATTAAATTTATACCGCAACCAGGAGATCGATACGTAATAAGTGGTTGGGTTCGCGAGCATGCTGCTACGCCCGTTCCAGCCAATACCTTAGAATTTACCGAAAAGGAGTCCTTCATAGCGTTATTAGATCACCTAACATCTAAAATCTTTGCACAAGAAGATATACCTCCTGTTTATGAACTGTACAAGGACCCTCAAGCTCCTAACGTAAATCCTCTTTTGCCATTTATTAGAAATTTTACGGGAACCAATGTAACGGTCTATGACTTTCAATTTGAAACTGAATTAATTGGTTTACAAGAAGTTGCCGTGGGTTATTCCTTTGCTTTGTCACCTGATAATCTATATCGCTTTGTTTACCGTACCCCGTTGGTGGCATATCAATTTAACAGCCCCTTACCTGGTGGGTTCAATGTAGTTATTTTCGAAGATTACCATTATCCCATTCTAAACTATGTTAACCTTCAAATTGAATATACCGATGTTGCTATTGTTGGGAATTCGTTTCGAATAACATCCAATTTCAATCTATCCGGCGCAACTGATTCTCCTTATAAAACCAACTTCACAGGACATACTACAGATAGTGATACTGATTCAGGTATTGAGGCAAACGTGCAATTATTTGACTATGTGGAAGAACCACAACATATGGCAATGGATTATTTAAATACAAGCATAACGCTAGAATATTTAGACGAAAACGGGCAAGCTATTATCCTCCCCAATTCAAACGTCCTGTTTCAGCCAAAAGGTGCCATTATTGATGGATGGCAGCGTATATCAGGAGATTTCACCATTCCCACTAATGCTGCCAATATGAAGATTTACCTTAAAAATGATGGTTCAGGCCTCAACGCCTACTTTGATGATGTCCGAATGCATCCATTTGACAGTAACTTGAAATCATTTGTTTACGATCCTGTTACACAACGATTACAAGCGGAACTGGATGAAAATAATTATGCCACCTTTTATGAATATGACTCAGAAGGAGGGTTAGTAAGAGTAAAGAAAGAAACGGAACGTGGTGTGTATACTATACAAGAAACCAGGTCGGGCAATTCCAAACTAAATAACGGCTCAGAATAATGAAAAAAAGAAGCGTATACCCAGTTTTACTTTTTTTCTTTCTCTGTGTTTCTACCAACGGTAAAGCACAAAGTGTAGAGGAGGTATTGAATAAAGTAACAGATTTTTATAAGAATACTCCCCAATATAGAGTCCAAATGAATTTTACCCTGTTACGGGGATTAAATGGAAATAAAGTTACGGAGTCATATGATGCCTTTATGGAAAGAAACGGTAACTATACCAAAAATGTGATTTTAGGCACATCTGTATTTGTCTTTCAAAATGGGCAAATTGTGATGGATCAAAGCAATAAAAAAATCACCTATTCAAAAGATGCCACTCTTTCAAAACTCAGTGCAAACTTTAATATGAATAGTTTTTTAGAATATTATAAAAGTTCGCAATTGATAGACCTGGGAGAAAAATGGATTTGTGAAATGGTCTCTGCAAACCGTAATTTTTTCCAATTACCCTATTCAAAAATTGAATTACATATCAATAAGCGTAACTATAGTGTTGTAAAGCAAGTATTGTATTTCGCTAATCTAATCCCATTCTATAACAAAGAGAATAAAACCACTAAACAAGACTATGGGAGAATGGTTATTGCTTTGTCACATGATTTTGATGCAAAGGTGGATAAACTGAAACTAAGTGATTTTGTTACTGTACTCCCAAACAACAATGTACAGTTACAAAAAGATTATAACGATTATCAATTGGTCAAATAAACACAATATAATTAAACAACCAAGTAAATACCAAAGGCGTATGTTTACTAAAATAAAAAATCAGGGATTCTTCGGGCTATCTATCTTTTTTCTTTTGCTCAGTACTTCATTGTGCGCACAGGAAAAAATGGAATATAGCAATTCAGAAATGCAAGTGGTGCTGGGCACATCAAATACCTTGGATTTTGTCACCGCTAACTTGGATGCAAGCAATTTGGTCAATGTTTCTCCCATGGGTCACGTAAGTTTGTTTATAAAGGAAAATCAAGCGCCTTATGACCGATTTACTTATACATTAAGACTTAACATAACTCCAGCTTCCGTTACAGGTGCATTTGATGGCACTACAACCGAAGTGACCCTTACCGTAGAAAACAATGTCACCCAAGGAGCAAACGGCTTATCAACAGATATCAGCAAACATGTTGCCATTGGAGCTTATGGAGCAAGTATTGAGCTCATTGAAGGCACCTATACCTTAGATGGTTCTTCTCCTGTCATTAATGGGGCTATACCTGCTAACATTGGGCTAGAAATAGGATTTAGTGCAGAAACTTATGTAGAGCTTTCTACAACAATTCCCAACCCGACTGCTCAACTTGCAGCAGCAGGTAAAGAATTACAAATAGATTGGAGTGCAATTCCAGGCGCAGTTTCCTACGATGTGGAATGGACATGGATAGATGGATATGACGATGCTTTTAATAATTTAAGGGCTTTAAATACTATTCCTTTTACAAGACGTGATTTTGAACTTAATAGCACTAGGGTACAAACAAGCAATACCCAATATGTGGTTCCTTTAATTTACTCAAAAGGTTACTTCTTGTTTAGAGTAAGAGGCGTTGGTAAGTATCTTGAAAATAGCACTAAATATAAATATGGTGAATGGAGTGCTGCAGAAGATAATAATGGTACCACACTTGCAGACTGGCCAGGGACCTATATGTACATCATTAATTCTGATCATCAAGTCTCAAAGAATTGGCAGTTTCAGTCATCATTTGCTGAAGATGGTAAGAAGAAAGAGGTGGTCAGCTATTTTGATGGTACGCTAAGGAATAGGCAAACTGTTACAAAGATAAATTCTGATGACAATCTCATCGTTGGTGAGGTAATATATGATGCGCAAGGTAGACCAGCCGTGGAAATCTTGCCTGTACCTACCACAAGAAGTTTGGGACTGGATTACATAGATCAGTTCAATCTAAAAAATACCGCCACCGTCTACAGTTATCAAGATTTTGATTTGAACAATCAGAATATTTTAGATCAACTTTCTACGGAAAAAGGCATGGCTACTGATGATGGTGCAAGCAAATACTATTCAAACACCAACGACATTACCACACCTTTTAAAAACAGAATACCGGATGCATTGGAGCATCCCTTTTCACAGATTGAATATATGCCTGACAATACAGGTAGAATCCGCAGAAAAAGTGGTGTAGGGTTAACCCACCAGCTGGGTAGCGGACACGAAATGGAATACTATTATGGTACTCCTGAACAGAAAGAACTTAACCGTCTGTTCGGTTACAGTGTTGGTAATTCGTCCCATTACAAAAAAAACTTGGTCATAGATCCAAACCGTCAAGTAAGTGTTAGTTATATAGATCCCCAAGGTCGCACAATTGCCACAGCATTGATGGGGTCTTCACCAACCAATATGGAGGCCTTGGATGATGAAGATAATGGTTCAGGACTTCATGTTCAGACTACAGTGGATTTGTTGGGCAAAATAAACTCCAATGACCCAGATACCAGTTTGGATAATAATAGAAAATGGGCCACACAAACTTTTGGAGCTAAAAATAATGCTCTTTTGTATAGCGCTACCAAATTGCTGGCATTTAATGAACAGCGCACGTTTTCTTATACGTTGCAACAATCAGATTTTATTTACCAATGCACTACACCAATAAATTATACGGTGGACTATGATGTTTTTGTAGATATTTTGGATGCAGATGGTATTAGCTTGTTACCAGAAGACAGAACAGGTTTTGATTTATCCAACTTTACAGCAGATTTAAATAGGGGATCTTTCAGTCTTGTAAAAAGGCTGGTGGTAAATCAAAACACTTTGGAAACCTATGCTGATGAATTTGTAGCGAAGTTGATGAACCCTAGTGATGATTGTTATATTGATCCTGTTACTGTTGATGTTGTAGAAGACCCTTTTGATGGTTGTTTTGTTACTTGTTCTGATTGCGAAAATGCTTTGATAAGTGAATATGGAGGACAATCAGGTTATGTTATAAGCCGTAGAGCGAACTACGATTTTTCCCAGCTAGAGGACATATTGACCCAATCAGAGTTGGATAAAGAAAAATTAAGATTGGATGCCTCCTTTGAAGAACAGTGGAACGACCTCATAAGAGCATGTAACGCTCCTTGTGATGGGGATACTTTGGATTTAACCAATATCGATTCGGCCGACATAGTTTCCAATTCACTTACATGCAATATTATTCGTTCTTCCCTATTGAATGATATGAAGCCTACTGGACAATATGGGCAATATCCTTCCACAATTGATAACAATGGGAACACGAGCAATCCCACACAAATGATTTTGAACATCTTTTACGATGGAAACCAATTGTTTACAACAGAAATAGAAAACAGCACATTACGCAATAGTTGGAGAAACCCAAGACACCCCGTATATGATCCAATACCGCAAGGAACTGGTTTATACACTCAGGGGCATTACTATAATGAAGATGGCACCACAAGCTATATAACCGTTAAGGAAATTACCGATAATGATGGAAATGTAACGTATTCACCATCAATTTTAGCCGGGTCACCAAGATTGCCCATTTCACAAAATGCCAATAATGATGAGTACAAGGTAGAACCTAAGTATTTGACCAATCCCACCGACTTTATAGATTCAGGAATTTGGAAAGATGAATGGGCAGAATCTCTGTTGGTCTATCACCCAGAATATTGTTATTTGGAATATGCTGAATTGGTCTGTGGAATTACAGCATCACGTCCCGGTGGTGCAGGAATCACAAATTCTGATGCCTATGACCAATATTTAAGACAGGAACTAATATCCTATAGCACTGCAGGGAATCTGGCAACAGGTACAGATATTATGGATGCAGATCCTTTTTTTGCAGGTAGTATTCCGGCTGGCCTTTCAGGAATTTCTTTCGATTTAAGGGATAACATCATGCAGGAAGCATTAACATCAAACTATGCCGGTAGCGGTCGTAGCCTACAGGAATTTGCTTATGCTACCGTTGCATGTAATAGTATCTCTGATTGTCCAACAGGGGGCAATCCCAGTTCTTTGACAACTGAACAACAAAATCAGTACTGGAATATTTACAAAGCCAACTACATCAATGTAAAGCAAACAATTCTATCCTTATTTGCTAATGTTTATGCCGAAAACAAGGATTGCTATAATGGCTGTATAGGTGAAGAAGCGGCTCCTGTCAATATTTTAGCGACAATCGCGGATTATACTTCCATCAACAAGAGTAACTTGAATGGAATCATTGAAGCTGGAGAAGACAAAATATGCAATAGTGAAGTGGCCGACGAATATGCCCAAAAAGAGAAAAGATTCAAACCCTCAGATGTATTGTATGATTCTGGACAATCCAATGAAGATGTCATAGCTGAGATGTCTGAATTTACAGGGTACGAGTACTATATAGAAACAGGTGTTTGCCCTATGGCCAGAGATCTTCAAGTATTTTTGGAATACACTTTTTTAGATCTCATTGGCACGGGCTCTTCTGGACAAATACCCTATACTGGAAATTACCTTAGTAGGGAGCTTTATGAAGATTTTGGCGGTATTTATCCAGCATCCAACCCCATCTTGGATGTAAGTACTACTGCAGGAACCACATTGGAACTTAGCGTATCTGGAACTACTGGTGCTCCAACAGAAGTCATTCTTCCTGCTAGTACTAGAACTTGGAACGACTATGGTACCAATTGGGTCATTACCAAGGTCAAAAACATATATCCCGTTTATGACTCCTCTATTCAACGCTTTAGATATGATGCAGTAATTGAAACAAGGACCAGTTTAACAGCTCCTGATTTTGAAGAAATTGTTGTTTCTGGGATAACCGACGCGCGGATAGCAAATTGTTCCATAGATGCTCCCAACGGAGTAGGACAATATCTGGGCAATGGTGCCACTTATGGCCCATTGGCAGATTGTAACATACGCCCTCGATTTTCTAAAGCCTTGGTGGGTCTCTTAAATGCGCTTTACGATACAGGAAATCTATCTGCCTCTGGGGTTGCACTGAACAATTTCCCAGAATTTCGCGATAGTTACCTCAGTACTTTTTTTAATAGTGAGTTTGCCACTTGGAATGCCTCTGCCAATATGTATTTCATTGATGTTAACGGTACACAACAGTTTGTATTGGATATGGATCAGCAATTACCTACCAATGGAGTCATAGACTTTTTGGCCATTGCCATAAGCGATGAGTTTAATGATCAAAACTTGGTGGTACGGCAAAATGCCAGGGTCACCTATTTGGACATCAACTTTGAAAAAGAGACGGCGACAGGTTCTATACTGGGCAGTGGGCAGCCAAATGAGACATTTGTAAACTTTTTATGCTGTGGAAATATCAATGATTTTGCTGGAGACCCAGTAGACCCGATTCTAACATGTGAAGAGGGTGCGGGCAGCATAAAACCAGAAACCTTGCTTTATTTAAAAAATCTTATGAATGCCCTAATTTTAAATGGGCAGTTGTTTGGTCAAGATGTAAGTTTAGCTGGTTATCCTGAATACAACACTTTTCTTCAAGATTTCCTTCAAGCAAATGCAGTTCTTTTTTGTGAAGATAGCTTTAGAACCTGTCCGTCTACCACTGTAGATTTTACCGATACTAGCAATGTAACCTGGACTTATGAAGTTGATGAAATAGAGACCCTATTTATCTTTACATATAATGATGATAATGGTAATTTTATCCATTCTTCTAGGATAAGGATACCCTCAATTGGTGGTTTTTTCTCTCAATCCACAACAGAAATACGAAGCCTAATAGCAACAGATGAACTTTTGAGGCCAGATAATGGCTTTGAATTGGAACATGAATATGCTGAAAATGGGTCTACATTTATTCAAACTTGGACTGGAATCTCCATTGGTCTTCAACGAAGGCAAGGAGCCGTACAAACGGGTGGGAGTGCGCTATTTGGCTCCTACTGGGGCTGTGATTTAATTTCTCAAAATCCGCAAGAACCACAAAAGGTGATTTCATGCGTATCAGACCCGTTGATGGAAGAAAGCTTCGAAAACCATGTTTTGGAAATTTTTAACGATGTTTTGGAAGTGTTTGATCCTATCTCTATATCTACTCCAATATCTGTTGTTCGATTCCCAATCAGTTCATTGGCGACAGATAACCTATTGAATGACAACTCGCTTGAGCTAGAAAGAAAGACTTCCATAGAGTTTACCGAATTCCATAGTCAGCCTTTTAGATATCCCTTAGTAAGAGGAAGTGCCAATGCCGAATATAATGCTGGATCTTCATACTATCCTATCAAAGTGTATATGGGCACCTACCCCTATTGGGTTAATGGATCAAACATCAGAATTGAATTGGATATTTGGGATACTCAAAGTGGTTCCTACACCACTGACCAACTTGGTCAAATCCAAGAGATTCTTGAATTGGACATCATTCAAGATATCACGCCTTTAAGTAGCAACAGAGCTGCAGGTACCCTAACTTATTTAAATGATTCCGATGAGGTTATTTCTGCAAATTTCAGATTGCATCTTCGAGCTCGTGATAATACAGCCGTCCATGCCATTGCAGATTTTGATTCATTATGCTCGGAATTATTTGGTGATGTTTCCGGTAGTCTCTTGAAAATCAGTCCAAACCAAAATGCCAAATCAAAGAATGGTACTGCCCAAAAAATTCAAATACCCAATGCAGAAGTAACACTTCTAAATGGCGCCCTTCATTCCATTGAATACCAAAAAGACTTCATGACCGAAGATGAAAAAATGGTTGTGGAAATGGAATTATTGAACATCATGGAAGGTATAGGTGGTTCATCTATTGCGTCCAAATCGGCTGGTAAATCCGGTGGCACCCTTACTTCCAAATTCATCTCTGAAGCCAGTGATGAATGTCTTACAACTCAGATTTGTATCCCTCCTATACCCACTCCATTGAGCTGTACTGATGAATACCCCAACTATGTGGCCATTATGAATGGGATTACCAGGGATCTTGAAGATGATGATATCGTATCCGAGGAAGATTTTTGTGCCAATTCCTTTCAATATTTGGTTGCAGATTACCAACATTACATCACTACGTTTGGGGTAACCAACACGCTGGACTTGGAATATATGTCCATACAACGATTTGGGGCCACCGATTTTAATTATGGCTACAGTGGTATCCAAGGAATTATTGACCTGTACAAAACCCATGTGGAGCAAACTCGTATAGATGATTCACAACCTACACAGGACTGGGCAGCTTTTACTCGCGATTACCTCAACGTTAATCCAAGCATTTGCGTACCGGCTTCCTTCCCCATCAACTTTGGCAGTGCCAGTGTTACCCTTCCAGATGATAGCCAATGTGTCCAGTTTAAGAAAAGTGTCATTAAAGCCTATAACGACGATAACTATCAAAACTTGGTGGCACAAAAACGCGAAGAGTTTATAAATGCTTATTTGGAGCATGCCATATCCACGCCAGTGGAGAATTTTAGCATGACCTATTTTGATAAGGAATACCAATATACGCTCTACTATTACGACCAGGCTGGAAATTTGGTGCAGACGGTTCCGCCAGAAGGAGTAGCCCGTTACACGGAACAGCAACTTAATGGAGGTATCAACGCTCAAATCAATGCCCATAGGGAAACTAATGAAGCCTTGGAAAATACCGCTCTACTGCCCGATCATGACCTGGTAACGGAATACCGTTACAATTCCCTTAACCAATTGGTATGGCAATACACCCCAGATGGTGGGGAAACCCGTTTTGCCTATGATGCTCTTGGGCGTATCATTGCTTCACAAAATGCCAAACAAGCAGCCAATAATAGGTTTAGCTATACCCAATACGACTTTTTAGGCCGCATTGTGGAGGCTGGGGAGTTGGAACCCAATGTAGCCATTGCCATTGAGGACACTACCGGTAAACTCGTCTATACCGCCGATGATTCCTATGTGGATACCACCGGCACCTTTCCCGCTAACATTTCTGCTACGCAGTATGAGGTCACCACTACGGTCTATAGTGAATTGGTGAGTTTTGCAGCCGATATTTTTGATACTGTAGATGCTGCGAACAATACAGACAGCAACACTCGTAACCGCGTAACCGCAATATACTATTATGACCTGCAGGATGGCACCACCAACCAGGCCAGTTACCACAATGCCATGTTCTATAACTATGACATTCATGGTAATGTAAAAGAGCTGGTACAACATAACAAACTTATGGTGCTGGATCCCAGCAACCCTTACTCTGGAATGAAGAAGGTGCTATACGACTACGACCTGATCAGCGGTAACGTAAACCAGGTTACCTACCAAAACGGAGCGCCAGATATGTTTGCGCACCGCTATATCTATGATGCCGACAACCGTATTACCAAGGTAGAAACCTCCAGTGATGGTATGATCTGGGAAAAAGACGCCAATTACGAATACTACCCCCACGGGCCTTTGGCACGTACCGTTTTGGGTGGTAAAGAAGTACAGGGCATGGACTACGCCTATACGCTACAAGGCTGGTTAAAAGGGGTGAACTCCGAGACCTTGGCAACCACGGACGACATGGGCCAAGATGGTATTTTGGCCTCCTCCAACGTAGCGGCCGATGCCATGGGCTACTCCCTAGGGTATTATGACAACGATTACCAGCCCATTGGCAGTTTGGGCACTAATACCTTTGGGGTAAGTACCGCCAATTCTGGAGTGGAACAACAAGATGGTATAGACGTGGGCGACAACCTTTACAACGGGAACATTAAACATATGGCCACGGCCCTGATTGATAATAACGAGAGCCTACTCGCCACCCAATTTAACAAATATGGGTACGATCAACTGAACCGTATAAAGGCCTTTAGCGGTAGCGGCCCCTCTGCAGATTACGCCGCCACTTATGGGTATGACCGTAACGGCAACCTGCTGGCCTTAAACCGGAACGCTCCCACGGAGCCCATGGACCAGTTGACCTATACCTATAAGACCAAGCTGAACCCCAATACCGGCTCGCAAGAGCGCAGCAACCAATTGGATTTTGTAGCGGATGCCGTAGGCGATAACGGTTATAACGACCTGGCCTCCCAAAGCCCCGGCAATTACCAATACGATGCCATTGGGCAGTTGATCAGCGATACTGCCGAGAACATTACCAATATAGAATGGCGTGTAGATGGGAAGGTAAAAAAGGTGACCAAGAACATTGGCGGCCAAGAGAGCAATATCTCCTTTGCCTATGATGGCTTGGGCAATAGAATTGCCAAGAGCGATGTGGAGAGCAATACCACTACCCTATACGTACGCGACGCCCAGGGCAATGTAATGGCCGTTTATGATAGCGCCTCTAACGGAGAGATCAATACTGCCCCGGAGAACTTTGACCCTGATGTTAGCTTGAACAACATACAGATAACCGGTACCGATAGTTTTACCGCCTTGAACACCATTACAGTGGCTAACCCAGCTGGCAGCAATACGGTGGAAACTGGGGGCAACCTTACTTTGACCGCTGGAGAGGGCATTACCATTTTACCAGATTTTGAAGTAAAAGCAGGCGCCACTTTTTTGGCACAGGCGCAGAACGTGACCAACAGCGGCCCCGGCAATACCAATGGTCTGGTGCTTACGGAACACCATATATATGGTAGCTCCCGCTTGGGACTGGAGCAAAAGAATTTGGATATTACCGAAGTAGCTCCTACCTTACCCGTAACGCTCTTTGAAAATATTGTTGGGGACAAACGCTATGAGTTGAATAACCATTTGGGCAATGTACTTAGTGTGGTTACGGACCGTAAATTGGTGCTTGGTGATGGTTCTTTATTACCAGATGTAGTGGCCTATAACGACTACTACCCCTTTGGTATGCTCTTGCCCAACCGCCATGCCAATACTAGTGATTACCGCTACGGTTTCCAAGGTCAGGAAATGGACAACGAAATTAAAGGAGAGGGAAATAGTTCGAATTATAAGTTCAGAATGCACGACCCACGTATTGGACGTTTCTTCGCTGTTGACCCACTTGCACACGAATATCCTGCATTAACACCTTATCAATTTGCATCTAATTCACCTATTGCTTTAAAAGAAATAGAAGGATTAGAAGGAGATTGGTATGTTTTGGATTTAAGAAAAGAAAAGCCTCAATTACAATTTAATAAGACGGTTGACTATTGGATACCAGATTTTATTGAACCAGATTATGTGAAAGTTGAAGTCCCTGGTCCAAATAATTCTTATTTGTCATATACATTTACTGTTACAGGCGGAGGAAGTGCAAGGCACAATGGAGAATTAGGTAATGGGAATTATATTGGAGATTTTCAAAAGTTCCAAGAAAACCCGTTAGCAGCTATAAATAGTGGAGAGTTTGTTACCGATGGCGAAATAATGGGGAACTTGGTTAGAGATATTGCAATAGCATTAATTTTTAAAAGAGTTCTAAAAGGAGGAAGAGTAGGAACAAAATGGGAAGGTAAAGTATATCGATATGAAAAACCAGACCGAGTAGATGGTACTTGGCAAGTGAATAAATACAATAAAAAAGCAGACCATAGATATTCTAAACCTGGAGAAGCCGCAGTTTATGCAGGGATAACTAAAGAGACAGCTAAAGCAGAAATAAGTCATTATAATGCTTTAGGAGGAAGAGTAGTTGTATCAAAAGATGTGAAACTTAACAATGCACTAGATTTAACAGATGCTAAAGTGCGTAAAGAGTTAGGAGTTACTTTAAAAGACTTAACCTCTGATGGATATGATGTTACCCAAAAAATTGGAACATATGCGAGACAAAATGGGTATGATGGTATAATAGCACCTTCAGCAAGAGATAAATCAGGTGCAAATGTGATAATCTTTGGGGAAGCAAAAGACGATTAATTATGTTAGAAGAATTTTATAAAGGAGATAAACTATGGGAAGATTTTGTATCGGTTTTTCCCAAACACGATAGTTTACAATGTAAAGAAGAATACAAGCAGTTATTCAATAATATGAATATGAATAAGGATTTATCTGTAGTTATTTATGAATTAATAGGCTCTAAAGAAAGTCTTAACTGGGTAACTCAAGACAACCCAGCATTAGGTGGTTTAAAGCCTATAGAATGTCTTGAAGGTAATTTATTAAATAGATTAAGAACTATGCTTATGCGTTTTTAATTAACTTAAAAATATTATAGTGTCGTTAAAGAAAGGATTAGGTTATTTATTTTATGTTTTATGCCTGTTGCTATTGATATTAGCTTTAAAAGATATAATGCAGACTATTCATTTTTTTGATAGACCCCGCTACCGCTAGTCTCTGACTAGTGCCGTTCCAGAAAGTAAGAGTACTAAAAACTGTTGCCTGGTCCACTTGTGCTGAGCTTGTCAAAGCATGACTAGCGGCAAGCAAGAGTAAGCAATAAAATTGAGACAAAAGCCACGGTCAATACCGTGGCTTTTATTTTGTGACACCCACCAATTGCAAACTGGTGGTAGCTACGGTCTTTATTTTGCCCAAAAGCGTAAACTAATGGCGATCATAGGTCAATTCAACCCTGAAAACGAAAAACAGAACAGCTATCTTTTACGCATGAGTAGGAACTATAAGTTTCGCAACCCAAATGCAGCCTACTTTGTTTCTTTTGCAACCGTATACTGGATAGATGTCTTTACAAGGCCGCAATATTTTAAGGTATTGGCAAAAAGTATAGAGTATTGCAGGGCAGCAAAGGGCATGGAACTTTATGCCTATTGTTTTATGCCCAACCACACCCATATGATTTTCCGTTCATCAGATGGAGACCCTTCAGGTCTACTACGTGATTTTAAGAAACATACGGCAAAGCAGCTTCTTCAATTAGTTAAGGAAAATCCACAGGAAAGTAGAAAAGAATGGTTATTATCGCTATTTGAAAGGGCTGGAAAAAAGAAAAACAATGTTTCTAAATATCAATTTTGGCAACACCACAACAAACCTGTGGAGCTTTGGAGCAATGCGGTCATTAAACAAAAAGTGGATTATATCCATTACAATCCGGTGAAATCAGGCTTTGTGACCAAACCAGAGGATTGGAAATATAGCAGTGCACGCAATTTTGCAGACGACCATACGGTTTTACAAATTGATGCTATGGGTTTTTTGGCCAGTGATTAATATCCCACCAATCCAAGACTGCCGTTAGCGAAGGTTTTAAAAGGTTTTACAGAAAATCCCATGTCATTTCGAACTGTCAGATCGGACTGTCACCCTGAGCGAAGTAGAAGGGGTAGTCGAGGTCAAAGTGTGAAATCTCACCCAAATTTTAAAATCATGAGATTCCTCGTCGCTTTGCTTCATCGGAAAGACATTGCGCTTTAAAACAACGAGCCAACAAAAAACCACTCCTTGTAGGAGCAGCTTTGCTGTATTTTTGCTTTTATTTTAAATTACTCCTCGGACAAGCTGTTCATCAGTTGCTCCAATTTTTGCTGCTGCTTCAGTACTTTGGTATTCAATTGCTTGATCTGTATATTTTGTTCAAGGGTATAAAGGGTGAGTTCCTCTATTTTCTCTAGCAATAATCGGTGCATCTCTCCTACTTCAATGCCATGCTCCATTACTACTTTTGCTGTGGGGATGTTGGGCAGATGTCCTTTTTCTGTAATATGTTGTTGTACTTCATCCAGAGAAGGTAGATCATACCCCTCTTTAAACACATAATCTGGCCAGGTAGCTTGTAACTGCACTTTAAGCTCCTCGCTAATAATCTTACCGCTTACAGCAAGCCTATAATCTGTGGGTATGGTATTGGTTCCTATTCCTACATTCCCTGTGGTATACGAAATATCCCCGGAAGATTCTGCCCAAACCGTGCTACCTCCGGAAGAACCAGAACTATCTGTGGTAACGGATACCGTATTACTGGCTACACTTTCGTTGGCAGCAGCATCAAGGGTGGTTACCGTAAAATCATATGTGGTGCTTGCCGTTAAACCTGTAACCTGATAGGTGCTTACATTACCCAAAGTGCCGTCCAGCGTTCCATCTTTAAAGATATTGTACCCCGTTACCCCCACATCGTCCGTTGCCCCACTCCAGGAAAGGTCTGCCGTTGTCTGTGATTGGACTGTGCCAGAAAGGATTGCAGCTGTAGGAGCTTGGGTATCGGCAACTATGTTGTTTATTATCTCTATTTCGGTAATGCTATTCCATGTATTCGAGGAATTTCCATGACCTATGTAACGAATGTATCGAGTATTTTGATTTGGCACTACAAAACTTTGTAGATCAAGCGTTGTCCCACTGCTCACCAACCCAGTTTGAACCAAGGTCCAATTTGAACCATCCGCAGAAACCTGAATATCGAAAGTTGACGTTCGTGTATTACCCAAATAAAACGCAATTCTCAATTCATTAAAATTTTGGAAGGACCCCAAATCCCATTGTGCCCATTCACCATCGCCAAGTGCACTCCATCTGGTGTTTAAGTTATTGTCATAAGTATTGGAAACTACATTTCCATCATCAATACTTGAAACCGATGAAACAATCGCAATCTCTTGTGCTTGGGCAAACCCGATAGAGAAAATCCACACTACGATAACAGAGGTTCTAAAGTCTTTCATTTAATTTTTTATTTATAGCTATTATTTCTTTAGTTAAAATTTGATTTATCTCTTTTTGTCTGGCATTTAATTGATGCTGTTTTAAAATATAGAGTGTAAGTTCCTCTATTTTCTCTAGCAATAACCTGTTCATTTCCCCTACCTCAATACCATGCTCCTTTACTTCTTTTGCTGTGGGGATGTTGGGCAAATGTCCTTTTTCTGTAATATGTTGTTGTACTTCCTCCAGAGAAGGTAGATCATACCCTTCTTTAAACACATAATCTGGCCAGGTAGCTTGTAACTGCACTTTGAGTTCTTCACTAATAATCTTACCGCTTACAGCAAGCCTATAATCCGTGGGTATGGTACTGGTTCCTATTCCTACATTCCCTGTGGTGTATGAAATATCCCCGGAAGATTCTGCCCAAACCGTACCCCCACCAGAAGAACCTGCAGAGGCATCTGTGGTCACCGATATATTACTGGCCAGACTCTCGTTCCCTACTGCATCAATTGCCTTTGCCGCAAAACTATATGTTGTACTTGCAGTGAGCCCTGTCATCTGATAGGTACTAACATCGCCCAAGGTGACCTCCAGATTGTTATCCTTGAATATCTTATACCCAGTAACCCCAGTATCATCCGTAGCGCCTGTCCATGAAAGGTCTGCCGTGGTATCTGTTTGAGCAGTACTGGAAAGCGTTGGGGCGGTAGGAGCCTGGGTGTCAGGAAAATTTTGCACAAAAGTTAAGGTGAAAGAATCGGTACCCAAAAGGGTTCCATTGCCTCCAGATAGGCTGTAGTATTCAGCAGTAAAATCAATAAGTTGGTCCAAAACCGGTACCCAAGCCTCATAATTTCCACTAGTGTCACCAAAACCTGCATGAGGTGGACTGCTTTCAGTCTGTGAGTGATTTAAGTAAGTAGAAGCGAATATTGTGCTTGCGGTACCATTGGGGCCAACAATTTCAAAATTAAGATTGACAGCACCATTTAAGTTGTCCAACGCAATGGTCATCCCATCGGTTATTTGAAGGAGCCTGTGTTGGAAATTAGTTGGGTCGTGATCTATGTCGGCATCTACCAAATAAATTGTACCATCATCTATTTGTGCATTAGTTTGGGCTGTGAACAAAAAGATTAAAAGAATGGCCAGTGAGAAACTATTTTTCATGATTACTATCTATTTGTTTTTAATTGGTTTACCTGAGTTTTTAGTTCGGTTATTTCTTTTTGTTGTTGGAGCGTATATAACGTCAATTCCTCTATTTTCTCCAACAATAACCTGTTCATTTCCCCTACCTCAATACCATGCTCCGTTACTTCTTTTGCTGTGGGGATGTTGGGCAAATGTCCATTCTGTGCGATATATTTTTGGATTTCCTTCAAAGAAGGAAGGTCATAACCTTCATCAAACACATAATCGGGCCAGGTAGCTTGTAACTGCACCTTGAGTTCTTCACTAATAATCTTACCGCTTACTGCAAGCCTATAATCCGTGGGTATGGTATTGGTTCCTATCCCTACATTACCTGTGGTGTAAGAGATATTTCCAGAGGTTTCCGTCCATGTTCCTCCTCCTCCAGAAGAACCTCCAGAAGCATCTGTGGTCACCGATACATTACTGGCCAAACTCTCGTTCCCCGCTGCATCAATTGCCTTTGCTGCAAAACTATATATTGTACTCGCGGTGAGCCCTGTCATCTGATAGCTACTAACATCACCCAAGGTGGCCTCCAGATTATTATCCTTGAATATCTTATACCCGGTAACCCCAGTATCATCCGTAGCGCCTGTCCACGAAAGGTCTACTGTGGTATCTGTTTGAGCAGTACTGGAAAGCGTTGGGGCGGTAGGAGCTTGGGTATCCGCTGATCCTTGAGGGGTTATGGAAATCCTATCTATAAATACATAATCTCCAATAACGTTGTTCCCAGAAGACCCTGTATAAACTCTTATCTCAGGACTTGTACTGGTGGCAGTTACCGTAAAAGTATATTCGGACCATGTAGTACCAATAATTTCCGTAGTAGAAAAACCTGAAACGCCCGTCCAGTTGGCAAAAGCGGGATCATTGGATTGAGCCCCTTCCCTTCCCCAAATGCTTATATCATATGTTGTACCATTTACCGCCGTGAAACCGTACAATACACTTCTAGTACCTGAGCTGCCACTTGTGGTCGTAGCCTCTATCTTTAACGAATAAGTACCATGCTGGGGGTTGCTAGAATCTGAGGTCATTAAAGTTGATTGAGCGTTCCAACCTGTGGTGGAATCACTCTCACTGTCAATACTTGCCGCGTTGTCTTGGGTATAAAGCTCTTGAGCATATGCGCTCATTGACAAAAGTATTGCGCATAGACTCATAATCGTTTTTCTCATTCCTTAAGTTTTAATTGTTCTATTTCTTTTTGTTGTTTTTCATTTTCAGCTTTCAATTGCAAAACATATAAGGTCAATTCTTCAATTTTCTCTAACAGAAGTCTGTTCATTTCACCAACTTCAATACCATGTTTCTTCACTTCTTTTGCTGCGGGAATATTGGGTAGATGCCCATTTTCCATAATATACTTTTGTACTTCATCCAAAGAAGGCAGATCATACCCTTCTTTAAACACATAGTCTGGCCAGGTAGCCTGCAACTGCACTTTGAGTTCTTCACTAATAATCTTCCCGCTTACTGCAAGCCTGTAATCCGTGGGTATGGTACTGGTTCCTATCCCAACATTACCAGTGGTGTAAGAGAGGTTTCCAGAAGCTTCCGTCCATGTTCCTCCTCCTCCAGAAGAACCTCCAGAAGCATCTGTGGTCACCGGCGTTATATTGCTTACCGCACTTTGGTTTGCAGCAGCATCCATGGCGGTAACGGTAAAATTATATGTTGTACTAGCCGTTAGCCCGATAACTTGATAGGTACCTACATTGCCTAAGGTAGTCTCTAAAACACCATCTTTAAAAATATTATATCCGGTAACCCCAGTATCATCCGTAGCTCCGGTCCATGAAAGGTCTGCCGTGGTATCTGTTTGAGCAGTACTGGAAAGCGTTGGGGCAGTGGGAGCTTGGGTATCTCCACTTCCGCTTCCAGAAACGTTTTCCGGGATTCCAGCAGTGGCAAAAGTGGCTGGGCTTGATTGGTTGTTGTATTGCGTTACGAAGTATTCATCAGTAAAAGAACCATCACCTATCATTATTGTTGAAATCGCTCCGTCAAAGCGAGCATTGTTATCACTTCTACCGCCAAGAAAAATTGCTTTTTGTGTAGTATCCGCATTTGTTAATCCATCTTCAGAATCGTTTGTTATAATGGCACCATTATAGACAAGGTTTGGATCAGCGTTTGATGCAGCTCCTGCATAGAAATTCCATGTTTCTTGAGACACTGCATTAACCTTGCTATTGTTAGCATTACCTATACCAGAGGTAATCATAGGTGTCTGTGCGCCCAACTGAAAAGAATCGTCCTCATCTCCGTCACCCTGCACCAATTGTAGGGCTACGTTTGTATTTATAATATGAACCACCCTTCTCCAACTACCCGTTGAATTATACTTGGCCCAACACATTAAAGATACTCCTACAGGATCCCATTCAGCATCCGGCACGCTTGAGACTGCTCTTTCATAACCAGTGTAAGTAGAAACCTGACTTCCAAAAGGCCCTGTTTCGGTGCCTGCCGGAAGGTCTGTTATAGCTCGTCCACCTGCCGAATCCGTTCTTCCATCATGCGAAACAAAGAAATAAGACGACCAAACTGCTTGGGAACCAAACGCCGAATCAAAGGCGGGCTGCACTTCGCCAACTTTGTTATACCATATATAAATAGTGGTATCTGAGCTTGCAGAAAGAGAGGGAACCTTAACCCAAATCTGACATCTTCTATTTGCAGGAGTAGGATCGGTCACAAATTCCACCACTTCCATTGCCAATTGATTATCGCCATTAACATCACTGGAAAACCGAATATCTCCCCCTCCATTTAGTGCTGAACTGGCACCACCGTCCAATACTTCACTGTTCAAATGATCTAAGGTGATCAGTACCGGGAAATCAACAAGATCTAAAGAACCTGCTATTTGACCAGCTTGAATAGTAATGGCATGCTTCTTTCCCCAACTTTCAAAACCATAATACAATAAGGGGTTTTCTGTAGATTCATCTGTTTTGAAGTTAGTAGGATTCGTTGTGTTTGAGCAAACTGTGCTAAAAACGAAAGCTAATAGAATAGTAAGGCAAAAATTGTTTTTCATATTATTTAGGTTGTTAATTAGGGTTTTGATTCATTTCTCTGCCTAATGAATAGAAGGTAAAATTGTGTAAAAGCTTCCAATGTATATCTAAGCAAGAGGTTGTTATATTTTTACTTCAGATCATCTTGTAGAAGACACTTTCACAGAACTAGTTTATGCACTATTCATTGGAGATATATTTAATCATAAATTTACTTATTTGTAGGTAAATTCCTTATTTTATTATGTAAAATCTCTGTTATAAAAGTGAAGATTTGCTTTAAATGATCAAGATGAAGGTTAAAAGTGATTACTGTAGACAAATTCACCCATCCCAGATTATACTTTTCTAACTAGAAAATTGGTTAAAAGACGCTATTTTTCGATGAAACCAATTTCATTTACCATTTATCCGTTGTTCCTTTCCTTGAACGATTCCTTTATGTCAAAATCCTGTGTCTTCCCAACTTTGTATCAAAGAAGTTCCCATGAAAACACTTGTAAATAATATCAAGAAAGAGTTTACTCCAGATAACTTAACTGCTGCTATTAGCTGTTTGATTATCTCTGTTACCGTTTTCTTTATTATGGCGGTCATTGGTAGAGATACACTGTTATAATTACTCCCTATCATTTTCAGTATTAAGGTTCTGTAACCGTTCATAACTAAAAACCATTCTCCTATTTGGTGGCTTTTTACTTTATCCATAAATTCAATGATTAATTGATTTTAAGGATTTGTACACCATCATTGACATAGAAACTACCGGTAACGGGATCAAAGGAAACAAGATTACCGAAATCGCTGTTTTTAAATACGATGGTGAGCAAATAATTGACGAGTTTACCTCTCTAGTGAACCCACAATGCCCCATTCCACATTTTATAACCGGTCTTACTGGAATTGACAATCAACTTGTTCAACACGCACCAACTTTTCCTGAAATTGCTGATAAAGTGCTAGAGGTTACCAAAGACAGCATTTTTGTGGCTCATGCCGTGAACTTTGATTATGGTGTTATCAAAGAAGAATTTAGACAGATAGGTGTTGATTTTACCAGAAAAAAACTATGTACCGTTCGTTTGTCCCGTAAACTTATTCCAGGGTTACAATCCTATAGTTTAGGCAAACTGTGTTCAGCCATCAACATTCCATTAAAAGACAGACACCGCGCTAGAGGAGATGCCCATGCCACGGTATTATTGTTCCAAAAATTGCTTAAAACACCAGATTCAGAATCAGTATTTCAAAAATTTCTGAATGCCAGAAGTCAAGAAGCCACATTGCCCCCTCACCTATCCAAATCTGTTTTTAACAAAATTCCCCAGAAACCTGGTATTTACTATTTTAAAAATCAGAAAGGTGAAATTATCTATGTAGGCAAAGCCATCAACCTAAAAAAAAGGGTGTTGGGTCACTTTTATGACAAGAGCACAAAAGAAACCCAAATGTGCAGCGAAACCGCGGATATAGATTTTAAGCTTTCTGGTAGTGAACTTGTGGCCTTACTGATGGAATCTGCCGAAATAAAAAAACACTTTCCGCCATTTAACAGAGCCCAAAAACGAATTGTAAAACAGTACGCCATATTTGCTTATGAAGACAGAAAAGGGATTGTTCACCTAGCCTTTAATGGTATAAAAGGAGTTCCAAATCCGCTTAAAGTATTCTACAATCAAACGGATTGCAGAGCCTATTTACATGAAATATGCAAAGTATTTGCACTCTGTCCAAAATATTGCCATTTACAACAGACCAATGCAGCATGCTCCCATCATGAACTAACTTCTTGTGATGGGGTATGCCGGGGAGACGAACCTATACCCTTGTACAATAAAAAGGTTGAAGCTGCTGTTGCAGGCATGAAAGCTTCACAGTCCGAAGTTAGAATTATTAAGGAAAAAGGTAGAAATGAGGATGAAAATGCTGTAGTTCTTATTACCGAAGGTATGTACAGAGGATACGGGTTTATTGATCAGCAATTGGAAGTTTCTTCGCTAACTGATATAGAAGCCTTTATAATCCCACAGAAAAATACGCTGGAAGCACAACGAATCGTAGAATCTTTATTACCAAAACTGGAATCGTTTGTGTTGTAAAATGCAGAAAGTAGCTAACAAACTCACTTATTAATCCGGCGATACATCTTAACCATAAAAACTATCCAAGCAATAAAGACCAGGGCAACTAACAAAACATAAGGAAGTATAATATCCATAACACAAGTGATTGGTTTGTATTAATAAGGCCCCTATACCGGAATCCGTAACATTCGAATTCTTAGTGTTTCCCTTGGAAAAGTACAATCTAAAAAGTGGACTAAATAACCATCATCACTTTAAGAGACAACTCTAAGTTAGTAAGAAATAAGTTACGTTTTAATAAGAAATTGTGATTTTTTTAACTTTTAGGTCATCAGACTTTGAAGATAGCCTTAAAAACGGCTGCAGAATCAGCAAGATATTGAAAGCCAGTATGTAGTTCTCTTTGTGCCACTGCGTAGGGATAAAAGGTTATTGGTTCTATACAAACCATGTTTCTAACTTCTGTCCAACACATAAAATGTTCAAAACCTTCCGTCTCAATGGTAATCACCTTTTTGTCCTTTAGTGTAATGGAGTTGCAACTTTCAACTTGTAAGGCCCTACCTCCCACAGCCAGTACCTCATCCAAGGTAATCTCCTTTTGGTCAGCAAGGATTTTCGGGTTATCTGCATGCAGTTTAAATGCAGGATGATATCCCAGCATAAATGGCATATCTCGTTCTCCAGAAACCGAAAAGGTTACTTCAAGTGTATTCTCCTTTAACTCAAAAGATTTTTCAAAAGCGAAAGTATATGGCCAAACCAACCACTCTTTATTCGATTTTTCAGGAAATTTAGAATTTTTGACCCTTGTTCCAGCCGTATATTTTTTTTTGAAAGTAGTTGTTGTTTCTGTTTGGGAAATTACATCATATTCCAATTCACGAAGTAGTCCGTGTTGATCTTGAATTGCTCCACTTCCTCTTGGCACTTGTATTCTAAAGTCGGTTTCGTTCAATGGTCCAATAATAGGAAACATCTCTGTATCTGCACTTCTCCACCCAGGACTCCCTTTTTGGTGGATAAACTCATGACCCTCAGATATAAAACTTGTTAGTTCACCTTTATCAATCCCAACCGTGCAATTTCCTTTTTTGAGCAGCACCATTATTTGGTATTAATAAGTCTGTATATCAAGATTGCCGTACGTTTGGTCAACGCTTCTATGGTATTGAGGTTTACTGTTTCTTCCGGAGTATGTGCGTTGGAACCCATAGTGCCAAGCCCATCTAAACAATCTACATATTCAGCAATGAAAGATACATCTGCAGCGCCTCTTTTACCGGGGTCATATGCCAAAACCTCTCCTTGGTCTAGGTCCAGACTTACCTCATTCAATATGTTCAATAATGCGGTATTTCCCTCTGTGGGCTTCATTGCAGGGTAACTATCTGTAAACGTAACTTTTGCTGAGGTTTTGGGTAGGTTATTGGACACTATCTCCCTCATCTTTACTCTAGCTCTTTCCTTTTGTTCTTCTGATATAAACCTCAACCCTCCTCTAACCATGGCTTTTTGAGCAACCACATTACTTTTTCCAAAGACATCTCCTTTGCTGGTGGAACTGTCATAGTTTACAAAAGTACCTCCTAACAAAGTGCCAGGGTTAAAAGTCAATAAATCTTCTCCTTTTACATCTGTATAAAATTGATGCAGGATACGTGACATTTCAAATATGGCCCCTGCACCGGTCCGTTCACTGAATATTCCTGAAGAATGAGCTCGTTTACCTTCAACCTCAACAGCCCATCCAGAAGACCCCCTTCTTGCCACGGTTGCATAGTTAAAACCTGTGGATGTTTCAAAACCAAGGGCAATGTCACTTCTTTTAGCAGCATCCAACAAATCTTTCCTGCTAATGGTCAAAGGTTTTCCCGTGCTTTCCTCATCTCCAGTAAAAGCAACAATAATCTGTGCATTTTTTAATAACCCGTTATCATGCAATGCTTTTAAAGCGTAGAGTACAATAACATCCCCGCCTTTCATGTCATTTCCGCCTGGAGCATGGGCAATACTGTCATTCACCATCTTAAATTTCTGAAAAGGACTGTCTTCTTCAAAAACGGTATCCAAATGACCAACAAGCAATAGTTTTTTTCCCTTATTGCCAGAAGTCTCCGCAAACAAATGTCCAGAGCGGTTCATCTCATCTGGCATTTCAATCCATTTGGTTTCAAAATTAATTCCTTCAAAGGCATCTTTAAAAACCATGCCTACCTCTTTTACTCCCTTGGAATTTAGCGTCCCACTATTTATGTTGACCACTTTTTCCAAAAAGGTAATGGCGTCAGCATTGTTCTTTTCAATAGAAGTTAAAATCTTCTTTTCTGTTCTGGAAAGCTCTTGGGCAGAGATAGAAGCTGATAGTAAAAGGCTGAAAATGATAAGGAAATTCTTATTGCACATATTGGTTGATTTTGATTCTAATTTAAAGAAGATTTAGTCTATATATCCTTTCTCCCGCATCCAATCGTCATTGAACATTTTACCCACATAACGGCTACCGTGATCATGGAATAAAACCACAACCACATCATCTTTGGAAAAATGTTCTTTCAGCTGCAACAGCCCCTTTATTGCGGCTCCTGCTGAATTCCCCAAAAACATACCTTCTTCCTTAGCCAAACGTTGCGTATAAACTGCGGCATCTTTATCAGTTACTTTGGTAAAACCATCAATAACATCAAAATCAACGTTCTTAGGTAAAATATCCTCTCCTATTCCCTCAGTAACATAAGGGTAAATCTCGTTTTCATCAAAAATACCAGTCTCATGATATTTTTTGAATACGGAACCATAGGTATCAATACCCCAAACTTTGATATTGGGGTTCTGTTCTTTAAGATATTTACCAACACCTGAAACGGTACCTCCCGTGCCAACTCCCACAACAAAATGGGTTACTTTCCCTGCCGTTTGATTCCATATTTCAGGTCCCGTACTTTGGTAATGTGCCTTGGCGTTACTTGGATTATCGTATTGGTTTACATACCAAGAGTTTGGAATTTCTGTGGATAAACGCCTAGCAGTGGAATAATAGCTTCTAGGGTCATCTGGCGCTACATCTGTTGGGCAAACATGAACTTCACTCCCAACGGCCTTTAGAATATCTACCTTCTCTTTTGACTGCTTATCGCTGATAACACAAATCATTTTATACCCTTTGACCACTGCTGCCAAAGCCAATCCCATACCTGTGTTTCCTGAAGTTCCCTCGATAATTGTACCCCCCGGTTTTAAAATACCAGAAGCTTCTGCATCTTCAACCATTTGAAGTGCCATTCTATCTTTAACGGAATTTCCTGGATTAAAAGTTTCGTACTTGGCCAATACCATGCAAGGAAGGTCGGCGGTCAATTTATTGAGTTTCACCAATGGGGTATTACCAATGGTTTCAAGAATGTTATTTGCATATTCCATAATGGTGGCAAAGATAGTTTTTTGAGTTGGGTGACCATATCAACAAAGCCTAAAAAAGACTACTAAATTTAGTGTCTTCTACTCAAATTTAATTGCCTTGACCGGAGTTATTTTGGTTATAATATAAGAGGGCACTAAAAGCATAACCAAGCAGAGTAACATTACTCCAAGGTTTAACAATAAAATCGTAGAAACATCAATATATACTGGAATATACTCGATATAATATTCTTCAGGATTGGGAAATTTAAACAATCGGAATTTATCTTGAAGATAGAGCAATGCCAAACCGATACCGTTGCCCCATAACAACCCTATTGCTATTAAATAAGTGGCATTGTACAAAAACACCTTGCGGATGCTCCAATTCTCAGAACCTAAAGCTTTTAAGACTCCTATCATTTGGGTTCGCTCCAAAATGAGCACTAATAGGGCGGTAATCATGTTTATTCCCCCCACTATGATCATTATCCCAATAATAAGCGCGATATTAAAATCGAACAGGCTGATCCATTCAAAGATTCTGAAGTACTTGGTTTTAATATTCTGCGTATCTAAATTGGAGAGTGTTTTTCCATAGATTTCATTGCTCTTCTCCTCAAGTTGGTCAAAATCTTCCAGAAATACTTCAAAATTCCCTATTTCGTTGGATGTCCATTTGTTCATTCGTTGTATATGGCGAATGTCTACAAAGACATAAGTGGCATCAAACTCCTCAAAGCCGCTATCGTAAATCCCTGTGATTTTGAACTTTCTGTTATTGGGAACTTTGGATGCATCTCCATCTTTTAAGAAAAAAGAGAAAAAGGAATCATCAACTTTTAATTGTAAGCGATTCGCCATCATCCTTGAAATCAACACCTCATCATTCAATTTTCCAGTATAATCTGGTAATCTCCCATCAACAATGTATTCTTCAAAAACAGTCCAATTATAATCTTGACCCACTCCTTTGGCCAACATACCTTCAAAGGTATCTTCTGTTCTTATAATTCCACCTTTGGTGGCTACAGCTTGAACATGTGAGACGCCTTCAACATCTTTGAATTTTGGGTAAAAATCCTGCTCTAAAGGAACTGGGTCTACGGAAACTTCAGAAGTATTGTTATCGTAATTTGAAATTTGAATATGGCCGTTAAAAGCAGCAACTTTTTCTCTAATCTTGTGTTTTAAGCCCACCCCGGTAGCAATGGCAATAAGCATCATTACAATACCAATTGCAATAGCTGCAATGGCAATTTTTATTATAGGGGCGGAAATGCTAATTTTATGCTCCTTCCCTGTAATCAGGCGCTTGGCTATAAACAATTCTAAATTCAACGAATGTCCATTTTATCTATTTCCAAAAGTACAGTTTTATTGTTGGTTTTGCTGCTTTCTTCATGTAGGGGACAGGAAAAAGAAAGTAAGCTCACGGCCGTAAACGCAGAAACTGATTCGCTGCCAAAAATTAGTGTTGCTGCCAATAGAACAGAAGAATACCTGCAATTGCTCGAAGGCAAAACCATAGGAGTTGTTGCCAATCAAACCAGTGTTATTTTCAAAGAAAATGGACATACGCATTTAGTGGATTCCTTGCTCTCTTTAGATGTCAATATTAAAAAAGTATTTGCACCTGAGCATGGGTTTCGCGGAAAGGCTGATGCAGGAGAATTGGTTAAAGATGGTGTCGACACTAAAACAGGACTTCCCATTACATCTTTATATGGAAAAAATAGGAAACCTTCCAAAGAACAATTAGAAGGACTCGATCTTGTGGTTTTTGATATTCAGGATGTAGGAGTCAGATTCTATACCTACATTGCCACATTACAATTAGTCATGGAAGCTTGTGCTGAAAACAACATTCCCGTAATTGTTTTGGACAGACCAAATCCCAATGGGCACTACGTGGATGGCCCCACCATGAAAAAGGAACATACCAGCTTTTTGGGCATGACAACAATTCCTTTAGTATATGGGATGACAATTGGAGAGTACGCACAAATGATAAATGAAGAACAGTGGTTAGAAAATGGAAAGAAAGCCGATTTGACCGTAATTCAACTTAAAAATTACAGTCATAACTCTGAATACCATCTTCCAATACGGCCTTCACCTAACATCCCGAACGATGTTTCCATTAACCTTTACCCAAGTTTGGGGCTTTTTGAAGGCACTAATGTTAACGCCGGACGCGGAACTGAATTTCAATTTCAACGGTACGGAGCATCTTTTTTGGATAGTACCCAATATGATTTTAGCTATATGCCCAAACCTAATTTTGGTTCTAAACATCCAAAAGAAGAAGACAAAATGTGTTTTGGCCAAGACCTCTCCAAAACACCACAAATGGACTCAGTTTCTTTGTTATGGCTTGTTGACGCTTACAAAAACACTTTGGACAAATCCAAGTTCTTTATCACCAAATCCTTTACCAAACATGTGGGAACACCAGAATTACAAAAACAAATTGAAGAGGGACTAACAGAATCAGAAATAAAGGCAACTTGGAAGCAGGACTTGGATGCTTTCAAAAAAATAAGAGCTAAGTATTTAATCTACGATTAATCTAACCGGCATCCATAAACCTTTAAATTGTATCGTAATACAGGGCAGTTTTAAGCCAAAGTGTGGTTTTAAATCTTCTACTGAAAAAACCGAAGTGACCTATTTTTTGAGCACCAATATCTTTGGGTCTTACAAGTTCAATTCTTTTATCAGCAGAAATAAATACATCGTGTATTCTTTTTAATGCTTTTTCTGTTCCAATGGGATCATCCTCAATTGCTAGGGTCAAAAGTTTACCGCAAAACTCATGATAGTATACTTTTTGACCACTTTTGTTCAACTGCTCGGTCATGTTATGAATTTTTCTTCTCCCATGCCATTGTTTTATCACCCCCTTAGGAACATCTTCTAAAAGACCAAGCCGCTTTTCAGGAAAATACCCAAAAACCCTTGTAACAGAAGGGAAAACTACATGCCATAAAAAATAAAGTTGCTGCTTTTTTACATCCCAATCTTTATAGTAGGCTGTCTGGGCACCAATATTAACTATTCCATTAATCAATGAACAATCTTCGGACATTCCTATTATGGTTCCTCCAATACTATGGCCTAAAACCAAAATTGAATGATTTAGATAGTTTTGTTTTACATATTGTAATACGTCCGTGAAATCCTTTTGTCCCCAAACTGAAAAAGAAGCTTGGAAACCTCTCAGTTTCTTTGGCCTCGAAGCTGCAATACCACGGTAGTCATAGGTAATCACATCAAAACCATAATCTGACATGTATAATGCATAATTCTTATACAAGTCTTTGCTTACAGCCGTAGCTGAGTTAATGACAAGTACTTTCTCTTTATTTAAAGAAGGTTTAGCGGAGTAAATAGTTCCTTTGATTACAAACCCATCTTTACAAGGAATATCAATCTCTTTGCACATCATACGTAAAGATTCCTAAAAAGGTTACTTAGGCTCTGTGGTAGTAGGCCTCCTATATTTATGAAAAGGTTGTTTGAGCAAGCCTATAATACTACTGTTTTCTTTTTCATCCGGAAAAGTATCCACGCCATAAACGATGGAATCAACATCCATTTTCATGAAGGTTCCAAAAAGTCTATCCCAAATAGAGAAAATATTGCCATAGTTAGAATCGGTATAGGGTAATCTATAGTGATGATGCACTTTATGCATATCTGGACTCACAATAAGCCAACTTATCGCATTGTCAACTTTTTTGGGCAGTCGGATGTTGGCATGATTAAATTGTGAAAGGACAACGGACAAACTTTGATACAACATAATAATACCAATTGGCGCTCCAACAACGAAAATACCGATCAACGTAAAAATATAGCGAATCAAGCTTTCCAATGGATGATGTCTGTTAGCTGTAGTTGTATCAACATTATGGTCTGAGTGATGCACCAAATGAACCATCCAAAGAGGCTTTACTTTATGTTCTACCAAATGCGCAGTATAGGCACCAATTAAATCTAGAAACATAACTCCAAGAACAACATAAAGCCACAGAGGCATTTCTGGCAACCAGTTAATAATTCCAAATTGATTTTCCACCGCCCAATCCGATGTTTTCAATAATAAAAAAGCCAGGGGAAAGTTGATAATAATGGTAGTGAGGGTAAAGAAAAAATTTGGAACAGAATGACGCCATTTCTTATAACTAACACTAAAAAGTGGCACTATTCCTTCTAAAATCCAGAAGAATGTAATTCCTCCAACAAGAATAAGGCTTCTGTGCAGTGCTGGAATATTTTCAAAATATGTTATTATCTGATCCATTAAAATAAGTAACAAGGATTGATTCCGGTCTAAAATAAGTAATATTTGAAAAAGATTCCTTTTTTACTCTTTACCTATTTTCTCAATTGTATAAATCCCAGTTAAATCATAATACTTTAAACGCCAACAGAAAATTCAGATTATCAGTCCTTGAAATGGTTGGAAAATCAGAAAATCTAGGATTAAAACCATAACGAATCTCCCCGCTAACAAACTTGTACCTCAGACCCGCACCAAGTAAAAATGTTATTCTATTGGTTACTATATCCCCGTTTAAAGGTTCACGTTCTATTCTGTTCTCAGTCCCAAAAAAAACGGAATTTGCATACTCTGTACTTTTATCAGAAACCTGAACTGCTTCATTAACACCGGCATTCACAAAAACACGAGCACCATTTAAATCATTTCCAAAATTATACCTCACTAATCCGTTTATCTCCAGATAACTAACATCCACATCAAGAAAGTAATCAATGTACTGTTCTGGTAATCTTTGATCCCGGTAAAATGCCTCAAACTTATAGTTTTGCAAAAGGAATTCTGCATAAAATTGCAGCTTTTTTGTTCTTTGCAATATGTCAAAATCAAAACCAATTCCATATGCTGGTGCTCCATTGCTTTCATTTTCAATTTGGTAATTGCCATAAAAACCACCATTATCAATTCCATAAGAAGTTAACTTATAGCCCCCGATAGCATATAAAGAGAATTGGATTGGATGTTTTTTTTCAATAAAACTACTTTCGCCTGACTGACATTTATTGTAAGCAATTATGGTACGCTTTAAATTTGTTTTATTAAACTGAACATTTTCATTTTTAGACAGTTTCTGACAATCGGAGAGTAAAATGTTCAACTGACCAACATATTTATTAAATGGAGACCTAGTAGATCGTATCAACCGTATGAGTTCGATAATTTCCCCTCCTTTCTCTACAAAATAATGCGTTCTATTGTCCTTATACGTGTACAAATTTGCATTTCCTTGAACTATTACCTTTAAAAAAACTTGTTTACGGACAGATTTCAACTCTTTAAAATCTGATAGATTCTGAATGTCTTGTTTTGTGATATTAAGATCTACAGTTTTTGAGAGATATCTATCACCCTCTATATCAAACCCCAAAATCTGAGATGGTTTGTAAATCGCAGTTTCTTTGTCAGACTTTATCTCAATTTCAGCTGGTGTCTTTACCCATCCACTGTATTTGACAATGCCTTTTAATGACGTTCCATCAACCAATTTGACTTCAATAGCTTGAGCATTCAAAACTGGTAAATAAAGAAAAAACGTGCAGATCAAAAAGGTAATATAACTTTTCATAATAGGAGGTTTATGATTTTTTTATGAGTTTGCAAGTATACAGATTTTTCAATTCTCAAAATAGTTATGGGCTATTTACCTAGTTTCTTTTTCATTTCCTCAACAATATTAAAAGCAGCAGGACACACAGCCACGTTTTTTAATGTGAGATTACCGATCTGGTGAAATTTTTTTCGGTCCGTATGAGGGAATTCTCTGCATGCTTTTGGTCTAACACCATAAATGGAGCAATAGTTATCCGCTCCAAGAAAAGCACAGGGCACTTCTTTTAATACATAATCATTTTCCTCATCTATTCTTAAATATTGATCAATAAACTTTGAAGGTTTTATTCTAAAGTGCTTTGCAATTCTCTCAACATCTGCGTTGGTAAAAAGAGGACCTGTTGTTTTGCAGCAATTAGCACAAGTAAGGCAATCCGTTTTTTCAAACTCAGCTTCATGCAATTCACTCATTACGTAATCCAAATTCTTTGGCGGGCGTTTTTTCAGCTTGATAAAAACCCTTTTGTTTTCTTCATGTTTTTCTTTTGCTTTTTTTGGTAATTGTTCCAACGCTTCTTTCATCATAGACAAACATAAAAAAGAGATTCCAATTAAACCTTTATCTACTAATAAAGTCCCATTTTTGCATCATTTAGTTTGAATTATGGTGGATATTCTTGGAAAAGCTTTGCTCGATTATCAGTCTGGCAATTACACAGAAGATATTAAAACCTATTCCTCACTTGATGAGGAAGATAGTGTTCCGCTGCCCTATTTATTTCGAGATTTTGATGAAATGCCTTTTTTAGAGAAAAAAGCTCTAGAACTGACAGAAGGCAAGGTACTTGATATTGGTTGCGGAGCTGGGAACCACACCTTATACTTGCAAAAAAAAGAATTTGAAGTTACTGCTTTGGATGCTTCAAAAGGCGCAATTGAAGTTTGCAAAAAAAGAGGGGTTAAATCTTCAGTTCACAGTTCTTTTCTTGACTATAATAGTTCAAAATTCGATACACTTTTATTACTTATGAATGGCATAGGTCTAGCTGGAAAGTTGGGTCATTTGCACGCTTTTCTAAATCATTTAAAATCGCTTTTATTACCAAACGGCCAGATTTTATTGGATTCCAGTAATATCATTTATATGTTTGAACAAGATGAAGACGGTGGATTTTGGGTACCAAACAATGACAACTATTATGGTGAAGTAACCTTTGTCATGGAGTACAAGAGACAAAAAAGTCAGGCTTTTGATTGGCTTTACATTGATTTTACAACTTTACAAAATGCTTGTATAGCCCTTGATTTTGATTGTGAACTTGTAAGTGAGGGAGAACATTACGACTATTTGGCAAAACTTTCTTTAAAATCATAATAGAATGCCTGCCTTATCGTTTTTAATACATATCAATATAACATGAAAAAGAAAATCTTTATCGCATTCATATTTGTTTTTGGATTTATCATTGCCTGTTCTAATGATTCTGATGATTCCCCAACTACTCAAAGTGTTAACAAAACTCCAAACCTGCAGGCTACCGGTTCTTCTGCAAACGATATTTTATCCAATGATAATTTTGACAGGCTTTTGATTGAAATAGCCTACGTTGAAGGTTTTCAACCAACAGGACAGACAGTTTCTAATTTTGAAGACTATCTGAAAGAACGAACTTTTAAGCAGAATATAGAATTCTCTTTTAAAAGTCTTTCATCACCAGATGAAGAAACACTAGTCCTGGACGAAATTGCCGAATTGGAAAGTGAGAATAGAACTGCTTACAACAGTGGAACCACACTTGCTATTTATATTTATTTTGCTGATGCCCCTTCTGATGGAGATGATGAGGAAGAAGGTTTGGTCACATTAGGAGCTGTTTACAGAAATACCTCCATGGTGATATACGAATCCACTATAAGGGATTTAGCAAGCAGAAGTTCAACCATAACCGTAACCGATGTAGAAACAGCCACATTGAACCACGAATTCGGGCATTTGTTTGGACTTGTTAACTTAGGCACAGTTCCCGTAAATGACCACGAAGACCCTGATGCGGAAAACCATTGTGACGTACCGGGTTGTCTTATGCGGGCTGAATTACAGTTTGGCGCTCAAATGATGAAAATAATGGAAAGCAATGCTTCAAAAGGATCTGCAGCTGTTCCTGTTCTTGATGCCGAATGTATTTTAGATTTACAAAGTAACGGCGGACGCTAACAGAGCAACCTAGGGAATATTTAAATATTTATGTGTCTGTAAAGATACTTTCCACTTTGGGTTTTGCATTACGTAATCCACGATTATAGGAACCATCTTTTCACGGACACTCCATTCTGGTTGTAGATAGAGAATGCAGTTTTCGTTTACTTTGGCCGCTTGTTCTTCAGCAAAAATTAAATCATGTTTATTGTAGACAATGATTTTAAGTTCATCAGCAAAATTATATATTTCCTCAACCGGAAGTTTGTTTTTCTTTGGGGAAAGACAAATCCAATCCCAAGTTCCCGTAAAAGGGTAAGCACCGGAAGTTTCAATATGTGTTTGAAGGTTTTTAGCCTTTAATGCAGCAGTCAAAGGACCCATATCCCATGTAAGTGGCTCACCACCAGTAATTACTATTGTATCAGAATATATTGCTGCATTGTCAACAATACTCCCAATTGAAGTAGGCGGATGCGTCTCGGCATTCCAGCTTTCTTTAACATCACACCAATGACACCCAACATCACAACCTCCTATACGAATAAAATAAGCTGCGGTTCCTTTATGATAACCTTCCCCCTGAATGGTATAAAATTCTTCCATTAAGGGGAGCATATGACCCTTGTTCACCAAATCCATTACCTCTGCTGTAACCATTTTGCAAAGATAGGATTTAGTTCATCTTAGACCTAGGTTTAAAAGCTATCTAATCGCCATCACTTCAATCTCAATTTTGGCTCCGGCAGCAAGATCTTTAGCTGCAAAAGTAGTTCTGGCTGGTTTGTTAGTGAAATACTGGGTATATATTTCATTAAAAGCTTTGAAGTCATTAATATCACTAAGAATCACAGTACACTTCACCACATTGTCCAGTGACAATCCATGATGTTTTAAAACTCCCTGAATATTCTTGATAGTCTGCTCTGTTTCGCCTTGAATACCTCCATCGGCCAATTTTCCAACAGAGCGGTCCATGCCTATCTGTCCGGCTAAAAAGAAAAGGTTTCCTGCCTGAACGGCTTCACTGAATGGGGCTTTTGCTCGCTCTGGATTTGCTGGCTTGTGAAAAATGATTTCTGTTTTTTCTTGTGAATATGTGTTGGTCAATACCCCCATCATCAAAACGGAAAGAAAAATGCGAAGAGTGGCTTTCATAAGTGTGTTTTTAGAATTGCCCAAAATTACCCTATTTTTATCGGAAATTGAATTCCATGAGCAGCAAAGAAAAATTCTTTGAACATATTGAAAAAGGCTATACCACCAAAGGTGATTTCATTACAATGGGAGCCGGAATGTTCAATGGAGAAACGGTAACCAACGCTTTTGTCAAGATTCCTCTAAAGACACTTAACAGACATGGATTAATTGCTGGTGCCACGGGTACGGGAAAAACAAAAACACTACAAGTTATTGCGGAAAACCTCTCTAATAAAGGTATTCCTGTTCTGCTTATGGATTTAAAAGGTGATTTAAGTGGGATTGCACAACCAAGTCCCGGTCATCCTAAAATAGATGAACGCCATGAAAAAATTGGGCTGCCGTTTGAAGCCAATGGATTTCCAGTAGAGATTTTATCCCTTTCAGACCAAGATGGTGTTCGTTTAAGGGCCACTGTTTCTGAATTTGGCCCCGTTTTGCTTTCCAGAATTCTTGATTTAACCGTTACTCAAGAAGGAATTGTCGCTGTAGTCTTTAAGTATTGCGATGACAATAAGCTTCCATTATTGGATTTAAAAGATTTTAAGAAAGTATTGCAGTACGCCACAGGAGAAGGAAAAAAGGAGTTCCAAGAATCCTATGGGCGTATTTCTACAAGTTCCACAGGAACTATTCTAAGAAAGATTATTGAGCTGGAACAACAAGGAGCTGACCTGTTCTTTGGTGAAAAATCATTTGAAGTTGATGATTTGGTTCGTATTGATGAAAATGGAAGAGGTTACATCAATATTATTAGACTTACGGATATTCAGGATAGACCAAAGCTCTTTTCTACATTTATGTTGAGCCTTTTAGCTGAAATCTACGCTACTTTTCCAGAACAAGGGGATAGCGATAGACCAGAGTTGATTCTTTTTATCGATGAAGCCCACCTTATTTTTAAAGAAGCTTCAAAAGCCTTATTGGACCAGATTGAGAGCATTGTAAAATTGATTCGCTCTAAAGGCATTGGACTCTATTTTGTAACCCAAAACCCTACTGATGTTCCAGATGATGTGTTAGCGCAGTTGGGGTTAAAAGTACAGCACGCCCTAAGGGCATTTACCGCAAAAGATAGGAAGGCCATAAAGCTTACCGCCGAAAACTACCCAGACTCTGAGTTTTATGATACTAAAGAAGTACTGACATCATTAGGAATTGGAGAGGCCCTTATTTCCGCATTAGATGAAAAAGGAAGACCTACTCCATTGGCAGCAACTTTGCTTCGTGCTCCTATGAGTCGTATGGATGTTTTGACCAAGGCCGAACTTAAAGAAACTTTGGGCAAATCCAAATTGATTAAAAAATATAATGACGACGTTGATAGAGAGAGCGCTTATGAATTGCTGAATGAAAAAATAGAAAAAGCTCAAAAAGAAGCTGAAAAGGAAGAGAAACAAAAAACTACATCACGAAGAAAAACATCCACTAGAAGAAGCACTAGAATGAACCCAGTAGTAAAAGTTTTGACAAGTGCTACGTTTATTCGTGGAGTACTTGGGGTTTTGAAAAAAGTTATCCGATAATTTTTATGAAAAGAATATTTATAGTTTTTGCACTTGGATGCTGTCTTGCATTCATTCAGTGTGGTAAAAATGACACCACATTTTTAATAACCGAAAACTCCGTGGGATCTCTTCTAAAAACATCTACAATAGGTACTTTGGAAACCATTTTTGTTCAAGATTCCATTGTAAAGGACACTTCTAGATTTAAGGTTGGAACAAAGACTGAAAAAATCAAGGTTTTTGAAAAAGGGGGCAAACATCTTTTAACGCTTACTTCAAATTCTGAAAGTGTTCCCACTATTGGAAACATTAGAATATTTGATTCGCGCTATACTACAGCCAAGGGGATTGGCTTAAACAGTACATTCAAAGAGATTCAAAATAAGTATACAATCAAAAAAACAGTGACAACTCTTAACAGTGTTGTTGTATTTCCTAAAGGAAGTAATCTATATTTTACAATTGATAAAGAGGAATTGCCTTCTAACCTTCGCTATACTACTTCCAATATTGAAACTGTTCAAATACCGGACAATGCCAAAATAAAATATTTGATGTTGGGGTGGGATTAGCCTTTGTTAATTAAATCCTAAAGGACGTAGCTACTTATTTTCGTTTGGGTAATTTGAAAGTTAAATCCAACCAAATGAAAACAATACACTTTCTTACTATCTTCCTAGCTCCCATTATTTTACTGGCTCAATACGATTTTGAACCTTCTGCAGAACACCCATTTGGGTTACCAAATCCAAAGGCGCCAAAAGAACTATTGGATTTTGCACCGTTGATAGGGGAATGCAACTGCAAATCTGAAACCAGAAACCCTGATCAGACTTGGGCGGAGCCTGTTGACATGATTTGGCGATTTAAATACATTATGAATGGCATGGCCATTCAAGATGAAACCCTGAAAGAAGATGAAACCTATTCTGGTAGTATTCGTCAATTTAGTCAAGATAGCACGCGATGGTATGTCCATTATTACACCACTCGAACTGTTTCTACAACATTAAGAGCATGGGAAGGAAATAAAAATGAAGAAGGTAAAATTGTATTGTATAGTGAACAAAAAGCACCAAACGGTACGGATGGTTTTTATAGACTATCATTTTACGACATTGATGATAAAGGTTTTAAATGGGTTGGAGAATGGGTAGATAAAACTGAATCTGTAGTTTTTCCAACGTGGCGAATCGATTGTTCAAATGGTAAAATATCTAATACCGATGACAGTGAAAAAAATAAAGTAGTTGCCGCTTCCAGAGGTTTCTCAACTGCTTTTATCGCCCAAGATTTTGATGCAATGGCAAACAGTTACACTCAGGATGCCAAACTCATTCCGTTAGGAGTTCCAATAGTAGAAGGAAGAGAGGCCATTAAAGCACGTTGGCTGTTAGGAAAGGACACTAAGATCCTATCTCATGGTATGGATACATCAGAAATAAAAATTATAGGGGACTATGCCTATGATTATGGGTACTACCATGGTACTAGTAAAAAAGGAGAAGAACCTGAGACTAGTTGGAAAGGAAAATATGTGGTTGTCTGGAAAAAAGAGGAAGGCGCTTGGAAAATGTATATTGATATATGGAATAGGCTTATAGATTAAAATAAGCCATATTTCTCTCTATTTGCAAGTACTTTTGGGCTATTGGTCTGCATCCATTCCGTTAGTTCCAGTAATTTTTCAACATAAGTTTTTCCAAAATCAGTGAGACTATATTCCACTCTAATGGGCACTTCTGGAAATGCCTTTCTAGAAATATAGCCGTCAGCTTCCAGTACCTTTAGACGTTGGCTTAAAACTTTATTAGATATACCATAGACAAACTTTTTAAGCTTATTAAAGCGTAAAACTGGAAAATAGCCCAACCAAAGAATAATCAATGTACTCCACTGATCTGAAGCAACTGACATTACATCACGAACAGGACAAAGCTCAGGTGGGTTCTTGTAATCAATATGCCCAAACATTTTTTCAATTTTTTTTGCAGTTCTAAGTTGTTGATTTTCAGTAACAGTTTCCATATTTATACTTAGTTTGGAATGGGTGACTTCTTTTTTCTTACAAAAGGATTCTGTATTTTTAGTTTCCTTAAAAGAGTAAGTTACAAAAAGTAACCTGATGAAAAAACTAATTACGAAAATTCTTCCTCTCGCGTATGGTCAATATTTCAACCTGTATGCGTTGTTAGCTCCACAAAAAACCGCTCACAAGGCTTTCAATTTGTTTTGTACCGTTAGAAAAGGAAGAGTTTTGCCTCAGCAGGAGGCATATTTAGATAAAGCCAAGAATGGAGTGGAATCCGCCGCTGGGCATAAACTGCAATCCTATCATTGGCCCGGTAAGAAAGAAACCGTGTTGTTAGTACATGGTTGGGAAAGCAATACCTTCCGCTGGCGCAATCTTATCAATAAACTTAAAGACGCTGATTTTAATATCATAGCTTTTGATGCTCCGTCACATGGGTATTCAACTGGTAAAATTTTATACGTTCCCTTGTATGAGGAAGCTTTGCAGCATATGATTAAAAAGTATGATCCAAAATATCTGATAGGGCACTCCGTGGGGGGCATGACGTTGATGTACAATGAGTATAAGAATCCAAATCCTAAAGTTGAAAAAATAGTTACCATAGGTGCTCCTTCAGAATTTCATGAAATTATGGAGCATTACCAATACTTATTAAAATTTAATAATAGAGTCATGAAAGCTCTCGACAATTATATCTTTAAGCGATTTGGGTTTAACATTCATGATTTTTCTGCATCGAAATTTGCACAATCCAACACAAAAAAAGGATTACTATTTCATGATAAATTAGATGCTATAGCGCCATATCACGCTTCTGAAAATGTAAGCGCAAATTGGAAGGGCAGCACATTGATAAGTACAGAAGGATTAGGGCATTCCATGCACCAAGAAGACGTGAATAACCAAATTATTTCTTTTTTGGAGGCTTAACAGAAAATTACATCCAAAGTTATGCTAAGCCTGTGTCCGATATTAAAAATCCCTATACGGTGATTCTAAATACTGATTTGCTTCTTCTTCAGAAAATCGCGCAGTTTCATTATCCCAATGCAACGTTTTATTAGGAAAACGACCTGCAATAACGCCTAACAATATGGTTTCCGTTAATCTTGCAGAATAAGAGAAAGGTGCTGTACAATTATCATTGCCCAAACACGCATCCACAAACTGATGGTAATGTTTTGGACCTTCGGAATCGTAATTGCGTATGGGTTTGCCCATATTATTTGCTTTCTCCACCGCTGCAATTTCCGTTGATATGTCTACATATTTTCCATCAACGATTTTCTTTGGCAATTGCATGAAATGTGGCAACAACAAACGTCCTTTTTCTCCAATGAACATAGCACCTTGATCTGGTAATACTCCATCCATAGCTTCTTTGGTATCAAGTGACATTTTATCTTCCATAGCTTGATTATCACCGTTTTGAGCTTCTTCATTTTTCTGTGATTGACCCATTGAATTGGGTAATTCAAGATCCTTATGCATTTCTGGAGCACCGGGACCATCATACCAAACCCACTTTAATTTATCAGCAGTATACTTTGTACCTGGAAATTCATATGTAACTATATTCTTCTCTGGAAAGCCAAATCCTGTTGGTTGTCTACATTCGTTTTTAATAGTGAGTGGTACATCCAACTGAAGGGCATTATAAGGGGTATCAAAAATATGTACTCCCATATCTCCTAAGGTACCACAACCATAATCCATCAACTTTCTCCAATTTCCAGGATGATAATAATCTTTTTTATAAGGTCTTTCTGCGGCGGTACCCAACCAAAGATTCCAATCCAAGGTTTCCGGAATAGGGTCACTACCTGAAGGAGCCTGGCCATTATATCCCCAATCCTTGGGAGACCATGCTCTTACCGTATGCACTTTACCAATGATTCCCGATTGGATCAACAAAGTGGCCAATTTGTAGTCATAAAAAGAATGTACCTGAATGCCCATTTGTGTAATCAAGTTCTTTTCAGTGGCCAGTTTACGCATTGCTCTTGCTTCAGATACATGATGTGTTAACGGTTTTTGACAATATACTGGCTTACCCATATCCATGGCCATCATAGAGGCTGGAGCATGTGTATGATCAGGTGTAGATACAATAACGGCATCTATATCATCACTCATAACTCGTAACATTTCCCTATAATCTGAAAACGTTTTGGCATTGGAATGAATCTTTTTTGCTGCTTCTAGATTGTTGGAGTCCACATCACAAAGTGCCACCACGTCCACCATCTTATGAGATGAAATTGCCTTTAAATCTTCAAAACCCATGTTGCCAACGCCAATATGTGCAGTTCGTAACCGTTTATTCCCAGAAAAAGCCCAAGTTCCTGAAGGCAATAATGCCAATGATGATGCTACTGCGGCGGTCTTTAAAAACTCTCTTTTTTTCATATCTAAAACCTGTTATAATTTTTTAACTTTTATGTTTCTGAACCAGATAGGGCTGGAGTGATCCTGCAAGCCAATGAATCCGGTTTTATATTTTCCATAATCAGCGCTGTTTTTCCATTTGTCCGAATTTTTCTTTTCGTACCAAGCTTCATCCCATGGAACAAAAGATAGTACCATTTCTCCATTAAGCCAATGTTCTACCTTTTTAGGGGTAAAGACAATTTTCGAAGAATTCCATTCACCTATCGGGTTCAATGCCTTTTTTGTCGAATCTGCTGGGTGCATGGCATAATCTGAACCCGTTCGCTGCAATGGTTTTAATTCTTCAGGTTTATCCGTATAGCCAAGGCTAGTATTATAGGCGGTTAAATCATGGATTCTGGCATAGTTTTCATCATCGATGAGCTGATATTCAGGTGAAACCTCTGGTGGCCCGTCATATCCTTCTTTAAGATGATAGAAAATACCGCTGTTACCTCCTTCAGGTAATTTCCATTCAAGATATAGCTCAAAATTATCGAATTCCTCAGCACCATATATAATATCCTTGCCTCCCTTGTAGTTTTGTTCAAGTCCCAATTCAGTATCAAAAGTCAATGTGCTGTCCTTAACCACCCAACCTGGAGGAAGGGAATCTCCGTTGTAAGCCCTCCAACCTTCTGTATTTGCGCCGTCAAAAAGGTAAATCCATTCGTTGGATTTTGTGGCAGCTTGTGTCTCACTTGTTACTGTAGTTTGATTTTTAATGTCCTTTTTACAAGATGCTATTAATACAAACGAAATTAGGATAACAATTTTCTTCATGTACTTGTTTTTCAAATTGATAGCTTCATAGTTATTAAATATAAATACATTTCTTTTTTTAGGAAACATTATATAGACAACCAACATCTCATAAACTACGAATACCGTTTTATCTAGAACCATCAGTACTTTCAATAAAATTACTGCACATCTATTTGGAAGATTGACAATGACAATTTACTTTTATCCAACTATGCAAAATATTACTCCTTTCCATATCGCTATTCCTGTCCACAATCTAGATGAATGTAGAACTTTTTATGCAACTATTTTAGAATGCGAAGAGGGTCGAAGTAGTGACCATTGGGTCGATTTTAATTTGTTTGGCCACCAACTGGTGATTCATTACAAACCAAAATCCAATGAAGAGCTACATATTAATCCAGTTGATGGTAAAAATGTTCCTGTTCCCCATTATGGAGTTGTTTTACCCTGGGATACATTTCAATCTTTTTCGAAAACCATAAAAGATAAAGGTGTTGAGTTCATTATTGAGCCCTACGTTAGGTTTGAAGGTGAAGTTGGCGAACAGGCTACCATGTTTTTTCTAGATCCAGCAGGTAACGCTCTAGAGTTTAAAGCATTTAAGGATATGGGGCAGTTGTTCGCTAAATGAAGTGTTGATGGTGCTTAAAATTTCCAAAATCCATCCTAGTTTGGCCATTTTGGTTAAGATTGTAAAAGCAAGAAAATGTTACAATCAACTAAGCCAAATTGATACCTTTTTTTCTTACCCAGAAAAAAGCAAATATCATGTTTGGAATCCAACAAAGCCAAGCCACTATTCTATAGGCAATTAGAAACTCGCCAAAGGCAATTGTTAAAAGTGGAAGCCATATGCGAAGTGTAACGGCTGCAAAACAAGCGGCATAACTGTAAATCATCATTCCTTGATGGAGCGCTAAATCTTTTGCTCGAATAGCAAAATATGCCTTTAGGGTGGTGTATAACCAGATTATTCCCAAGCAAAGAAACCCCAATGAAGCAATAAGGCCGCCAGTGGCAAAAAAAGCGATGTAAACACCACAAATACCCCCAATTAGAACAGAAAACACATATGCCTTCCCAAGGTTGCGATGTAATGCTAGGTTTTTGGAGCGAAGTTTTTTACTAAACTGAGACCAACCGCTCATAAGTGCCAAACCACCAAAAGTAATATGGCCATAGAAACCAACGTTCCAAACCTCGTTCGCTAATAGTTCGGCAGTTTTACTGTATAAAATACCAAATCTATCAGCGGCAAACCAATATATTAATGGGTAAAGCCCTACCCCTATTGCCAAAAAAGCAAATACTATCCATGCTATTTTATTTCTTATAATACCTGCCATGCTTTATTGTTTATGGGCAAATTATCCAATATGTAGTTTAAAGAACAAGAATTATAATTCTAAAGCGTGATAAAATCAATTGAGTAGGTACTATTACCTCTTAAACTGATTTATGGTTCTTTTATTGATAACCGTTCTCTTCTACAATCTTATCCTAGTTTTACCGTATGTCCGAAGCCTTCATTTATTTATAACGCCAACTTGTAAGATCAGCATCTTTTGGTGCGCTTTTGGCTATTCGTTCCATTATTTTGGGTACATACATAGAATTATAACGCATTCTAGTGATGTGATTGGGCAATTCTGGGTCTCCATTCCAACAATGCTCCGCCCTATCACCATACAATACTTCGCCTTCATAGTAAGGGTCGGTCGTGTTTTCTAAAAAGTCCTCCATTAAATAAACAGCATTGTTTAAATAATAGTTGTCCATATCACCACAATAAATATGAATTTTCCCTTTGAGGTCTTCACCTAATTTATCCCAATCGCGTTCCAGAATATGCTTAAGATCAAAGTTTTCTCGCCAATATTCAGCTACCGTTGGATTGATTTCCCCCGTCATTTTATCCCAAATTCGCTCTGGATAACCATCATTGCCTTGAGGAGAGTATGTGGCCTCCCAAATGTCCCACTGTTGACCTGATCTTGATTTTGTGCCCAGAACCAATTCTAAATGATTGGATTCACGAACCGTTGACTGAACATGACCCAGATAATCGCGATGAGACGGCACTTCTAGCTTTTTGTGATCACTTTCATAATAATATGCATTCTTGTCTTCGTAGATATTGGTCAGACAATAGGCTCTAAAATCAATAGGGTCCGGACAAGCAGCAAAGCAACCGTTGTATTCTTCAGGATACTTTACTTGTACAGCAAGAGCTTCCCAACCTCCTGTTGAGCCACCATACAAAAACCGTGACCAACCTTCTCCCATACCTCTGAACTCCTTTTCTATATATGGAATTAATTCATGGGTAATTGCATCACCATAAGGTCCTTGACTTGCAGAATTTACTGCATACGAATCATCGTAGTATGGTGTTGGGTGTTGAATTTCAATAATTAAAAACCGAGGAAAATCTGGTTCGTTCCATCTTTTATAAAAGTCGTAAGCCTCTTGTTGTTGAATAATATTGTAGCCATCAACATCAAAACGTGCAGAATACTCCGGTTTTGTGTTTGGGTCTGGGGGTGAAGTTCTAAAACCTCCAAAATCATTTGGAAAATGACCATGGAAAACCATTAACGGGTACTTTGCCTCTGGGTGTTCTTCAAAACCTTTTGGAAGCAAAACATGAGCTCCCAAATACATGTCCCTGCCCCAAAACTCAGATAGTTTTTCAGATTTTATTTTTATATGTTTTATCCATTCAGTGTCTTCCGCCTCTTCAATTGGCGGAACAACTTTATCCATGGTAACACTAAGGTTTTGGATACCATTTTCATCAATGGTAATCTTAAAAGGTTCGCTATATAGATTTCCTGGCGACCTGTTCCACTGCTGTCCCTCTCCATTATCCATAGGTAATTTAACAGTATGGCCAGTGGATAGATTGAATGTTTCATATGTATGCAAAAGTGCTTGCACATTGTACTCCCCGGGAGGTACCTTTTTTAAACTTGCATACGGAAATCCGAATACTGAATCATTGAATACAATTTCATCTCCTGGTTTTAGGCCATCTACATCCATCCCAAAAACCAATTGGGTATCTAATCCACCACTGATTTGAAAACGAGGTTCTTTTTCGTCATTAGTAGAAAGCATTAAAAGCAAACGTCCATCAATAGCATTCTCGCTTATTTCCTTAGAAAAAGAGACTACAATCTGATTTGAGTTTTCATTTTTGGCACAAGAATTTAATAAAAGTAAAAGGCAAAAGAATGCGAAAAGTCGATTTTTCATGATCAGTACAGAATTTGATTAAAAAGGTACTGAATTTAAATCGCTGTTCAAATCATTTTACAGCCTAACTAAAAATGAATACTAATTGATGCTTGCAGAACGTTATATATCTAGAAATCATAGGGTACCATACCTACTAAATTACCAAATGATGAAAGTTGTACTATTATTAATTACCGTCTTATTCTCGTCCATGGCATTATCTAGCTGCACCAATGACGAAGGTGACAGTGATTTAGACATTATCACTCCAAATGACGAACAAGAAAGGGTTTCAATTCAACCTGAAAAAGAAAGCAGCAACTAAGTTTTTTTTACCTTGTGTCTTTCTCTTGCCAATAGAGTGTTTTTTAGAAGCATAGCGATGGTCATTGGTCCAACACCTCCTGGGACTGGAGTAATGTATGAAGCTTTTTTACTTACGTTTTCAAAATCAACATCGCCTGTAATGTAATATCCTCTTTCTCTGGTTTCATCCGGCACACGGGTTATCCCCACATCAATTACAACGGCACCATCCTTGACCATTTCCGCCTTTAAAAAGTTAGGGACTCCCAAGGCGGAAACAATAATGTCCGCTTTTTGGGTAAAGGACTCAATATTCTTGGTTCTACTATGGGTTAAAGTAACTGTTGCGTTGGCCGCTTTCCCTTTCTGACTCATAAGAATGCTAATGGGTCTTCCTACGATATGGCTACGTCCAATTACAACGGTATGTTTCCCTTCTGTATCCACATTATAACGTCTCAACAGTTCCATTATCCCAAAAGGCGTGGCGGATATAAAAGATTCCATATCTAAGGCCATCTTACCAAAATTGGTGGGATGAAAACCGTCTACATCTTTATCGGGGTCAACTGCCATAAGCACCTTCTCCTCATCTATGTGCTTAGGCAAGGGCAATTGCACAATATACCCATCAATATCCGGATTGGTATTTAAATCCTCGACCTGTTTCAATAATGCTTCCTCTGTGGTTTCTTCTGGAAGGTGTATTAAGGTTGATTCAAAGCCTATTTTTTTACAGGAACGTACTTTACTGCCTACATAGGTTAGGCTTGCTCCATCCGTACCAACCAAAACTGCAGCCAAATGAGGTACTTTTTCTCCTCTCTCCCTCATCTCTGCTACTTCAATAGCAATTTCGTCTTTTATTTGGTTTGATATTTTCTTTCCGTCAAGGATTTCCATGAGATTGGTTTATTTTGGCTAAGGTTTTCAGGTCATTGATTTAAATTACCGCATGTTTTGCATCATTTGCATCATCTTCTTTCCGCCGCCGCCTTGCATCATTTTCATCATCTTGCTCATCTGTTCAAATTGTTTCAACAACTGATTTACTTCTTGTACGGTGCGTCCGCTTCCCATGGCAATGCGTTTTTTACGGCTTGCATTTAATTTTGATGGGGTTGAACGTTCTTCTGGAGTCATAGAATGTATAATGGCCTCAATGTGTTTAAAGGCATCATCATCTATATCCAATCCTTTTAGTGCTTTTCCAGCCCCAGGAATCATCCCCATAAGGTCCTTCATGTTCCCCATTTTCTTAATCTGCTGTATCTGACTAAGAAAGTCATCAAAACCAAAGCGGTTCTTGGCAATTTTCTTTTGAATTTTTCGGGCTTGTTCTTCATCAAACTGTTCCTGGGCCCTCTCTACCAAGGAAACCACATCACCCATTCCCAAAATTCTGTCTGCCATCCTTGAAGGATAGAAAACATCAATGGCTTCCATTTTTTCTCCTGTACCAATAAACTTAATTGGCTTGTCAACAACAGATTTAATAGAAATGGCCGCACCACCTCTGGTATCGCCATCTAATTTGGTCAATATAACTCCATCAAAATTTAAGACATCATTAAAGGCTTTTGCTGTGTTTACAGCATCTTGACCAGTCATGGAATCAACCACAAAAAGAGTTTCCTGAGGAGTAATGGCCTTATGGATATTGGCTATCTCTGTCATCATCTGCTCATCCACAGCTAAACGACCTGCGGTATCTACGATGACTATATCACATCCAGTGCTTTTTGCTTGTTTTACACCAGCTTTTGCTATAGCTACAGGGTCATTGTTTTCCCTATCTGAATAAACATCTACCCCTATTTGCTCTCCTACCACATGTAATTGGTCTATCGCCGCTGGACGATACACATCACATGCAACCAAAAGTGGTTTCTTATTTTTTTTACTTTTTAAATAACTAGCTAGTTTACCAGAAAAAGTGGTCTTACCTGAACCTTGTAGACCAGACATTAGAATTACCGAAGGATTACCAGAAAGGTCTAGCTCTTCCGCATCTCCTCCCATTAACTCGGTAAGTTCATCTTTTACAATCTTGACCATCAACTGGCCAGGCTGCAAATTGGTCAAAACATTTTGACCTAAGGCCTTTTCCTTTACCCTATTGGTAAACTCCTTAGCTATCTTAAAATTGACATCTGCATCTAGAAGAGCCCTTCTTACTTCCTTAAGGGTTTCCGCTACATTGATTTCTGTTATCTGTCCATGACCTTTGAGGACGTGGAACGCTTTATCCAGTTTTTCACTTAAATTATCGAACATGTGCTTTCGTCATTTTTGAAGAAGGACAAATTTAAGAATAAAAAGAAAAGGACGGCTTTGGGGATAGCCGTCCTTTTCAAAAAAATTGGGGAAATATTTTATGGCTTCTCAAAAACCAATGTATCCGTAGAATTTTCATCTTCATGTATCAATTCAATACGGTTTGCTTCTACTGAGTTTATGTACCAGTCATCTGTTAGTTCTCCTAGAACAGCCTCATCACCAAAGTTCAAGAAGAATTTTAACTCATTATCGTGATTTCTTAATACTCTCCATACACCTGCGGCTATAGGATCATCATTCACTGAAACTTCAACTTGATGCATAGTAGAGAAATTGAAGTCCATTCCTGCAAATTCTGAGGTCATGTCCATATCATTTTCTTTATACATGGCAACATTCCAAGCTCCACCCATCATTATGTTTCTAATCTCAGGCACATCACCGTCACCGGCATTGTCATCACATACTCGTAATAGCACTAATTCATAATCAATTTCTTCAACTTCAAACCTTAATCTGGTATTATTAAGATCTCTTAAAGGCCATTCAAAGTTAACTCCGGGTTCATCTCCCATTGTAATCAGTAGCGATAAGACTTGATCATCGTTATAACCAATCTCCCAAGTACCTTCTGATGTTGTAATTCCGTTACTTAGGCTTACTACACCTTCTGGCAAGAATTTAAACTCAAATCCTAAAAGTCTGTCAATTTCTTCACCTTGGTTTTTCACCTTTTTGATAATCCACTCACATTCTTTCAAGATTTCTCTCAAAGTCTCTGGACCTGGCACTTCTCCTGGATCATCTTCGCAAAGCTGCTTAAGAATTATCTTGTTTCCATCGTCTGAATACAGTTTAATGGTATGATCTCCAATTTCATATACCAACCATTCTAGGTTAAAGTCAACCAACGTATCAAATTCAAGGGTTAATAATGGTCCACGTTCTGTAAAACTTGAGGCCCAAGTACCGTTAAGAACACCACCTTCTCTATCTTTTACTGTTACGGTACCATCTTCGGCAAACGTCATTATGTACTCTAAGTACTGATCCGTTTGACTTTGGTTATCTCTAATTACCTCACGAACCTCCCATGGACACTGCGTCAAACAAAAGTCAAATCGTTCTTCATCAAAATCATCATCGTTAAAATCATCATCATCATCTTCATCACATTCTTCTTTAGCCATTTCCAATGCATTGGCCAATTCACCATTGCTATCCACAACAATCTCTGTACCATCAAATTTCTTCAAAGTCAACGGGAATTGTATGCTTACAAGATCATTATCCTCTAATCCAGCAAAGAATTTCCTTAATTCTTCATCACTGTTTACAGATACTTCTCCTGTTTGTTGGTTATTAATATCAAACGTGAATAATGTAATAGGGTATACAAAGTCAATACATTCAATATCATCATCACCTCCACCTTCTATACATTGTGCAGCCAATTCTCTTAGTTGTTCTTTGTTTTCGATAACAATCTCAGTAAAATCAGCAAGAGTAATAGTAATTGGGAAAATGATATCTAAAATATCTTCGTCCACATCAACTTCATCAAAAATATCTTCAATAGTGTGAAGATCTTCTCTAGAGTCTATTGTAATTTGGATTCCATTTACCTCAACAGTATATGGGAATTTTAAAGCAAAACAGCTAGCGCCGTCCACTATGTTATCAAAAGAACCATCATTGGAAGATGTTTTTTCGATCAATTCAGCAGTGGAAGAGTTTGCTGTAATGGTTTCTTGATCATTACCTCCTGCTACTTCTTCAAATTCCTCTTGACAAGAGGTAAAATTAAGGACCATAACTACAAGGCCAGCATACAATAAATTATTTATCAACTTTTTCATAACGATTTGGATTTTCAGTTAGAATACAACCTTAAAACAACTCTCAAGTAAAAAACCCTACTTTATCTTAATTTTTTTTAAAATATCTTTGAGCAATCGACAAACCTTCCTCAATGAACAACGTTTGCGAAGAGCAAGTCTTTAGCTCAATATTCAAGGCTAATTCCAAAACGGTATTCAATTATATATATTATAAATTTGGGAATGAGGAGAAATCCCATGATGCTGTCCAAGAAGCATTTGTAAAACTTTGGGAAAATTGCTCCAAGGTAACACCGGAAAAAGCAAAGTCATATTTATATACGGTTGCCAACAATCTATACCTAAATGTAATTAAGGCGGAAAAAGTTAGGTTGAAGTACGCAGAGCCAACTTATGAGCACTCCAATGAGTCTCCAGAGTTTTTGTTGGAGGAGAAAGAATACAAGGAGAAATTGGACAAAGCATTGAATGATTTGCCCGAAAACCAAAGAACTACTTTTTTACTTAATAGAATCGATGGGAAAAAATATGCTGAAATTGCCGAAATGGAGGGAGTAAGCATTAAAGCCATTGAAAAACGTATGCATTTGGCATTAAAAACATTACGCGAACAAATTGATGGTATTTAAAGTCTATTAAAAAGTAGGGTTTTTTATAAGATAATTGTTATAAAGGTGTAAAGCATAGAAATCATGCAAGAAAATTACTTAGCAAAATGGTTAAACGGTGAACTCTCTGGGGAGGAGCTTACGGAATTTAAAAAGTCCGAAGCTTATGCCTCTTACCAGAAATTAAAGGATGTTTCAGCAACTTTGAAAGCTCCTGAATTTGATGTTGACCAAGCTTTGGAACAATTAAAAGAAGAACGTATTGGTAATACCCCAAAGGTTATTGCATTGAATCCGTTTAAAAAATTCTTGCGTGTTGCTGCCGTTATTGCTGTATTACTTGCCGGCTCTTATTTTTATGTAAGCACCTTGGACGAATCTGTTACAGCACAGTTGGCAGAACGTTCTGAAGTCATCTTACCGGACAATTCTGAAATTATCTTAAATGCAGGTTCCAGAGTCTCTTTTAGTGAGAAAAAATGGAATGAAAAACGAAATGTTTCCTTAAAAGGTGAGGCATTTTTTAAAGTTGCCAAAGGAAAACGATTTACCGTCTCTACAGATCAAGGAACAGTAGCTGTTCTGGGGACCCAGTTTAATGTGGAAAACCGAGAAGGATTTTTTGAGGTGACTTGTTATGAAGGCTTAGTAAGTGTAACCTATAACAATACTGAAACCAAGTTACCAGCTGGCACATCCTTTTTGGTCATTAATGGCAAAATTATGGATACCACCAAGCCCAATACCGCACAACCATCATGGGTAAATAACGAAAGTAGCTTTAATAGTATTCCGTTGGAATATGTTTTTAGTGAACTGGAAAGGCAATATGATATCGAAGTAAATTCACAAAATGTGGATAAAAGTCTGTTATTTACTGGAACTTTTAGCAACACAGACTTAAATATGGCGTTAAAAAGTATAAGTACCCCATCTCATATTGATTACAAACTTGAGGGTGATAACGTACTTTTCTATGCTGAAAAAGCTCCGCAGTAGTCATTTTGGCCTCCTCTTTGGGTTTTTCTTCTTGCTGTATTCCAGTATAAATGCACAGGAAGGACAAGACACACCCATAGCTCTCGTTCAGTACATAAAGAATTTAGAAGACAAATTCAATGTCAAGTTTTCATATATAAATGAAGATTTGGAAGATATTGATGTTGCTGTACCTAGCAATTTAGTGGCATTGCCTGATATTCTTGAATACATTGAGACCCAGTTTCAGATAAAAACGGAAAAGCTTAATGACCGTTACTATACCATTACCAAAAGCACCCTTGTAACAGTCCGGGGAAAGATACTGGACAACTTTGCAGAAAACACCATTCCAGGTGCTTCTGTGGAGGTTTTTGATACGGAAATAGCCATTGCCACAGACACAGATGGCACCTTTGTTCTAAAAGACATTCCTAGAAACGCAACGTTGAAGGTTAGATCTCTTGGCTACATCACTAAATACATTAATGTAGAAGAATTATTAAAAGAAGGTGGGGTGGCCAAAATACTCTTGGCCCAATATTATGAACAACTAAAAGAAGTGATTGTCTATCAGTTTCTAACAACCGGTCTTATTAGGGATAAAGATGCCAGCATTACCTTAAATACTGCGGATTTTGGAATTTTACCTGGATTAATTGAGCCTGATATCTTACAAACCGTACAAGCGCTCCCCGGAATTAAAAGTATTGATGAAACCGTATCCGATATCAACGTGCGTGGTGGCACCAATGATCAAAATTTGATTTTATGGAACGGTATTAAAATGTATCAATCTGGGCATTTCTTTGGATTGATCTCAGCCTTTAATCCTTATCTAACAGACAAAATAACCGTTATTAAAAATGGTACGCCTTCTGCTTATGGAGATGGGGTGAGCAGTGTTATACAAATGGAAACCAGCAATGAACTATCAGATTATTTAACCGGTGGTGCTGGGTTTAACTTTATAAGTGGGGACGTATATGGTCAAATCCCTATCACTGAAAAAATTGGATTACAATTTTCCGCAAGGCGATCTACTACAGATTTTTTAAACACACCCACCTACAACAAATTTTTTGACCGTGCTTTTCAGGATAGTGAAGTGACCAATGAAAACAACATATCCGTAAATGAGGATATTATTAGAGATGAAAATTTCTTTTTTTACGATTTTACCGGGAAGCTTTTGTTTGATGTGAATGACCAACATCAACTTAGATTGAATTTTATCAGTATCAATAATAATCTTGACTATGTAGAAACCAATCTTATAGATTTAGAAACTACCAATAGTGTTTTAGAGCAGACCAATCTATCTTTTGGTGGACAGTTGAAAAGTCAATGGACGGATAGACTTTCTTCCAACTTAAATATTTACTATTCTCGCTACAATTTGGATGCCCAAAACCTCTTTGGAAACCAAATACAGCTTCTTCTTCAGAATAATCAGGTTTTAGAAAATGCCATAAAACTAAATACGAATTACTCGTTACTAGAGAACCTCAAATGGAACAATGGTTATCAATACATTGAAACAGGTATTACAAATACTACGAATCTTACCCAACCTCCTTTTGATAGTGAAATAAAGGGAGTTATTAGAATTCATGCCCCACACACTGAAATTGATTATAGCTCTCCTGAAAATATATTTATTGGTAAAGCAGGTGTTCGTTTCAACTATATAGAAAACCTCGGCACATTTTCAAAGTTCTTGGTTGAACCTCGTCTTAATCTCAATTTTAGATTAGCAAATCATCTAAGAGGTGAAGTTTTGGGTGAATTTAAAAGTCAGACCACCAATCAGATTATAGATTTAGAACAGAATTTCTTGGGTATTGAAAAACGCAGATGGATTTTATCTGATGACAATACTTTGCCCATTACAAAGAGTAAGCAAGGATCTCTGGGAATAAACTATGATAAGAACAGCATCTACATTGGCGTAGAAGGGTTTTACAAAAAAGTAGATGGCATAAGCACCAGTACTCAAGGATTTCAGAACCAAAATCAATTCAATGGAGAGATTGGTAGTTATGATGTTAAAGGAGTTGAATTTTTAATCAACAAAAAAGGAACTAACTACAGCACATGGCTAACTTATACTTACAACAAAAATGATTATAACTTTAATGCCATAAACCCTAATAGTTTTCCCAATAATCTAGATATTAGGCATACCATCACCTTTGCAGGTACTTATTCCTACGAAAATCTGAAATTAAGTTTGGGGGTCAACTACCGTTCTGGAAAACCATTTACGGAACCTCAAGAAGGCGATTTCGCGCTGGATACATCGGTTTTTCCTACGAGAATAAATTATGAATCACCCAACAGCAGTAGACTCCCTGATTATCTAAGGGTAGATGCTTCCGCTATTTATAAATTTAATATTAACCAGCGAATAAAGGCCACTACCGGGGTGTCTCTTCTTAACATGACCAACCGAAAAAACAGTTTAAACAAGTATTATAGGGTTACAGAGGACAATCAAATTGAAGCCGTAGAAAGCATCTCTTTGGGTATTACGCCCAATGTTAGCTTTAGGGTTAGTTTTTAGATTACATCCGTTCCGGAACATCAATCCCCAAAAGTTTAAAGGCAGATTGAATCACTTCCCCAACTTTTCTGGATAACTGCACCCGGAATTGTTTTTTCTTTTTGTCAACTTCTGGCAAAACAGGGACCAGCTGATAGAAAGAGTTAAATTCTTTAGCCAAATCATAGGTATAATTGGCTATTAAAGCAGGACTATAAGATTCTGCTGCCAATTGAATGGTTTCCGGATAAAGTTGCAATTGTTTCAGTAATTCCTTCTCTTTTTCGTGTAATGCTAATGAGGTATCCACTGAGCTCGCCCCAACACCATCTGCTTTACGCAGAATAGATTGAATTCGTGCATATGTATATTGAATAAAGGGGCCCGTATTTCCTTGAAATTCAACTGATTCTTCTGGATTGAACAGAATCCGTTTTTTTGGATCCACCTTAAGAATGAAATACTTCAATGCGGCAAGACCTATTATTTTATAAAATTTTTGCTTCTCCTCTTCCGAATATCCTTCTAATTTACCCTGTTCTTTCGAAATTTTAGCTGCAGTATTTGTCATATTAACCATAAGGTCATCAGCATCCACAACTGTACCTTCCCTGCTCTTCATTTTTCCACTGGGAAGGTCTACCATACCGTAACTTAAATGATACAATTGCTTTGCCCAATCATATCCCAGTTTTTTCAAAATTAAGAACAGTACTTTAAAATGGTAATCTTGCTCGTTACCAACAGTATAGACCATACCATTGATATCTGGGTGGTCTGTCACCCTTTGGATAGCCGTTCCAATATCCTGGGTCATATATACCGCAGTTCCATCGGAACGTAGGACAATCTTTTCATCCAAACCTTCATCCGTTAAGTCAATCCAGACGCTGCCATCTTCCTTTTTAAAGAAAACACCTCTTTCTAGACCATCTTGGACCACATCTCTTCCTAAAAGGTAAGTATTGCTCTCATAATACAGAGTATCAAAATCAACACCTAAATTTTTATAGGTAACATCAAAACCGGTGTATACCCAACCGTTCATTTTTTTCCAAAGTGCTACCACCTCATCATCACCAGACTCCCATTTCCTGAGCATTTCTTGAGCTTCCAGTAAGATTGGTGCTTCTTTTTCAGCCTTTTCCTTTTTAACTCCATTGGCTATCTTCTCAGAAATTTGTTCTTTATATGCTTTATCAAAAGCTACATAATATTTCCCTACTAAATGATCTCCCTTTAAACCTGAAGATTCTGGGGTTTCACCATCGCCAAATTTCTGCCAAGCCAACATACTCTTACAGATATGGATTCCACGATCATTAATAATTTGGGTTTTATATACATTTTTACCTGATGCTTTTAAAATTTCAGCAACAGAATATCCCAATAAGTTATTCCTTATATGTCCTAAATGTAATGGTTTATTGGTGTTTGGAGAGGAATACTCCACCATTGAGGCGCCTGTAGAAGAAGTTTTCACATACCCATAATCTTCTTCGTCTTGAATAGCATTGAAAAATTTAAGGTAGAAATCATTGTTAATAACAACATTCAAAAAACCCTTAACCACATTGAACTTGGCAACCTCATCTACATTTTCTTGCAAGTACTCACCAATCTTAGTGCCTATTTCAACAGGGTTGCCTTTTATAAAGCGTAGCATGGGAAAAATAACCACAGTAACATCGCCTTCAAAATCTTTGCGTGTAGGTTGAAACTCCACTGATGGTAAATCCACATTAAAAATGGAAGAAGCTGCTTTTTTAACTGTAGTAGTAAGGACGTGTTGAATATTCATCTATACGCTGCGTTTAAGGGTGCAAAACTAATCAATTCTTTGTCTTTAATTAACAAGACCCATACTAATCCATCCTGTTTTGGTTAACTTTATATATTAAGCTTTTGATAGAAAAATGAACATAGAAGTATATAGACAATATTGCCTGTCCAAAAACGGAGTGACTGAATCCATTCCTTTTTCCAAACTACCCGATGTTTTAGCGTTTAAAGTAAAAGGGAAAATGTTTACTGCTACAGATATAAGCACCTTTGCAAGCTTTAGCATAAAATGTGTTCCAGACACCATTGAAGAATTAAGAGCAACTTACCCAGCTATGGAAGAGCCCTCTTATTTCAGTAAAAAACATTGGAGTAGAGTGGTTATGGATGGCAGTATTCCAGATGAACTACTTTTTAGTTGGTTGGACACCTCCTATAATCTGGTTGTTGACAACCTTCCCAAATCCATGCGCCTGCAACTTGAAAACGAAAATTCTTCCATATAAAGTTATGTCCCATGCTTCTTAATGTCTCTTACACCGATAAAAAAATTACAAAAAAAGTTGATGAAGCGGTAGGCAAGCCCTTTACATTAAAAGAGCGTTTTGCTTTAAATGGAATAGGCTCTCCCAAACTTTTTATTACAGATGCCAACATCGAAATCCAAAATTTACTAATACTGGACAACAACTTAAACACCTGTAATATTGAAATGCGCCCTAAAGGAATCATTGTGCGTTTTAGATCACTATTGGAAACCTATGGCTTAATCATTCCGTATTACAAGCTCACTGTATATAAAGGCGATTTTGCTGTATATTCCATTTATAAGGACAATTATTTTATAAAAGTAAAGTCTGATACAAAAGCCATTCAAAAGTATTTTAGAAAGTTTTTGGATTATAAAGCCGATAATGCCCCAACCTCAATTGAAGATTTATGAATATCCTTCGAAAAAAACCAAAAATTGAAGTAAAACCTACTGCAACTGATAAAAAGTTAATCCTAATAGGGTGGGGTGTTGTTATCCTTAACTTCATAGTAGTATTGATGTTTTATTTTGATTTACCAGAAACCATACCCGTTCACTTTAATTTAAAAGGTGAGATCAATGGGTTTGGAAGTAAATCCACCCTCTGGATTATTCCGGCCATAAGTGCAGCATTATATTTGGTTACCAGTTTTTTAGCATTAAAATTAAAGCCCTATTATATGAATTACCCAGTAAAAGTCACGTTGAAAAACGCCAGAGAATTATACGCCTTGGGCATACGCATGCTAGCCGTAATGAACCTTACAACAGTAATTATTTTTCTACTAACAACCATAATCTTCCTATTGAAGATAAAGGGGTTTATTGATACTATTGATGTAAAGAACCTTATTGGTTTATGGATTGCCATTGCATTACTTCCTTTTATCTATACTTTTAAAATGTTCATTGTTTCAAGACGATGAAAATTCTTCTCACAGGTGCCAACGGATATATTGGAATGCGTTTATTACCTCGGCTGTTAGCATTGGGACATGAGGTCATCTGCGCCGTACGCGATGAAAAAAGACTTTCAGTAGAAAAAGATGTCAGGGAACAAATTAAAGTAGTTGAAATAGATTTTCTGGAAGATATCGACAAAAGCAAAATACCCAAAGACATTGATGCTGCCTATTATCTTATCCATTCAATGACTTCTTCTATTGATGATTTTGATGAAAAAGAGGCCATAACCGCTAAAAGCTTCAATGAATATCTTTCTGATACCAATATTAAACAGGTAGTTTATTTGAGCGGCATTGTAAACGAAAAGAAATTGTCCAAACACTTAAGCTCTAGAAAAAACGTTGAGGATATTTTATACCAAGGTAATTTTGATCTTACCGTTTTACGAGCAGGTATTATTGTAGGTTCAGGAAGTTCATCCTTTGAAATCATTAGGGATTTAGGTGAAAAGCTTCCCTTTATGATTACGCCCAAGTGGGTTTTGACAAAATCCCAGCCCATTGCAATTAGAGATATTATCAACTTTCTAACTGGGGTTCTTGGAAACCAAAAAACTTATGACCAATCTTTTGACATTGGAGGCCCAGATGTGCTTACATACAAAGAAATGCTTCACAAATATGCAGAGGTAAGGGGTTTTAAAAATTGGATACTCACTGTTCCGATAATGACACCAAAGTTATCTTCCTATTGGTTGTATTTTGTTACCTCAACCTCATATAAATTGGCCATTAACCTTGTAGATAGCATGAAAATGGAGGTGGTAGCCAAAGACGACAAATTGCAACAATTATTGGGACTTAAAACCCACTCTTACGAACAAGCAATTGAAATGGCCTTTAAAAAGATTGAACAGAATCTGGTTTTGAGCAGTTGGAAAGACAGTATTGTTAGCGGCCAGATAAGTGACGATTTGGAAAAATACATTCAAGTACCCAAGTATGGGGTATTAAAAGATGAAAAAAGGCTTCCAATAAAAAATGAAAGTGCAGTTTTGGATAATATTTGGCGCATTGGTGGTGAACAAGGTTGGTATTATGGAAATAGATTATGGAAAATCCGTGGGTTTTTAGATAAGCTAAACGGCGGTCCTGGATTACGTCGAGGGCGCACACATCCAGATAAAATATTTCCCGGGGATGCGCTTGATTTCTGGCGTGTTTTGCTTGCGGACAAAAAAGCAAAGCGACTTCTTCTTTTTGCAGAAATGCGTATGCCCGGAGAAGCATGGCTAGAGTTTAAAATAGATGAGCATAACGTCTTGCACCAAACTGCAACCTTTAGGCCAAAAGGACTTAGGGGCAGACTGTATTGGTATAGTATCCTACCCTTTCACTATTTTATTTTTGGGGGAATGATAAAAAATCTTTCAAAAACATAATATTCTGGCTCGAACTTTGAAACAAGTTTCCGTGTAAATCGTCAAATCTTTTAGACTAAAGCAACCCTTTGGCCTAAAAACTTGTCTTTCTTTAAAAGACCATGAAAATTCAACCTATGCGATCTATTAAGCTTATTGCTTTACTATTGTTTTTCAATTTCATCCAGCTTCAGCTATCTGCACAAACCATTTCTTCAAAAATCATTGATAGTAAAACCAAGGAGCCCATTCCTTATGCCACCATTCAATATGGAGAAAACCAAGGAGTCATTACCAATGAAGAAGGGCGTTTTAGCTTTGAATTGAATGAATCCGTTGAGCAGTTAGATTCCATTTATGTATCCAGTATGGGGTACACTAAAACAGGGATTACCTTTCAACAGGCACTTGATAGCATCATAACAATAACACCTAAGGCCATAGAACTAAGTGGCGTGTATCTTTTTGACAAAGAACTGAGTGTTGATGACATTATGGAAAAAGTGGAAGAACGTCTTCCTATAAATTATAATAAAGCACCCATAAAACAGCGTTTCTTTTTAAGGCAGTCCAGTTACAATACCATGCAGAAACTGGATATCGAATTTAAAAAATCAACCATTGAAGAATTGAACAAAAAACTGATAGATAGCATCATTAATATTCTTCCACGAAGTGCTACCTATTATACCGAAACCCTAGGCGATTTTTACCGTGCAGATGAAGAAAATAAATTGGAAGTGATTAAGGCCGCAGAATTGTATGACAAAAGCAATGAAGGCTCCATGGAAGCGCTTTCAGACAAGATGGAAGCCATTTTCAAAGCCAATGTAAAGCCAGATTCTTATTTAAAGATAAAATCTGGAATTTTTGGCCAAAAGGTACAGGTAGATTCTATTTTGGAAGCAGAGGATGACACTGAAGAAATAGAAGAGGAGTTAAAAAAACCTGAGAAAAACGATTTTCTAGGTAACCGAAAATATGTGCTTGATGAAATACATTCCCAGTTTTTTGGAAAAAAGTCCAAATTGGATGTGGCCAAGAAACTTAACCGATACGATTTTGAACTTTTAGGTTATTCTGAACTTGAAAACCAAGGTGTATACGTAATTGGATATGAACCTTCAGGAAGAGCCGATTTTAAAGGTAAGCTTTTCGTGAATATAGAAGATTTTGCCATTATGCGCATAGACTATGAAAATGTAAAAATTATAAAAAGCATCAAATTATTGGGCTTTAGTTATAGTGAACAAACATATAACGGAACCACCGTATTCTCCAAATACGGAACGGACAAGTATAACCTCAAATTTATGACCTTGACCTTTGGCCGTAAAATGGGAGTGGACCGCCCGTTAAAAGTGATTGAAAAAAATAAGCATGTAAAAGGCCGAAGAAAACAAAACGAACTATCCCTTGCTTTGGATATTGTGAATTACAATACAGAAAAGTTTGAAATGGTAGTTTTTAATTCCAATACCATCTCAAAAACAAGTTTTGAAGAATTGGAAGAGGACGAAACAGTAAAAGCCACCTATTTATCTGCCTATAATCCAGAGTTTTGGAAAGGATATAATATTATGGAACCAAACCGGGCCATAAGGGAGTTTACAGTGGAGGAATAACTAAGCAGTCTCTTAAAGAAAAATGATACAATCTTCTCTTTATCTGAAAAAAAGATTCTTTATCCAAAAAAAAACAATACTACTTATCAATCATTTGGAAACCAAATGACTGACAAATATAAAATAAGTGAAGAGTGCAAAGGGCCTTTATCATTGGCGATTTTTTCTTGTATAGATAGTTTTCTATAAAGAGAATCATCTTACTCAAGTGTGATATGTCAACTCTTAAATTTGAAGTTGAAAACTCATGTCAATGTTTTTGGCAAAAAGACTTCTGCCATCATACAACGGGCGCTTCCTCCTCCACAGGTTTCAATAGTGTCCAACGGACTATGGATAATTTTACAATGCTTTTCAATAGCGGCTATCCTAGCCTTATCCAAACTATTATATGCTGCTGAACTCATTACCATAAAACGTTCATTATCTGCTCCTATAACCTGAAGCATGTTACCAGCAAATTGATACATCTGTTCCTCTGTAATGGAAATGATTTCCCTACCATCTTTTTTAAGATGATCTACTACATTTTTACGTTCCTTTTTGTCATCAATAGTATCTGAACAGATAACTGCAAAAGTCTCAGCCATTGCCATCATAACATTGGTATGGTAAATGGGCAAACGTTCTCCATTTACAGTTTGGTTGGCTGTAAATATTACTGGAAAACAATCAAAATCCTCACAAAACTCAATAAAGAGTTCTTCATCTGCTCGCTCGGACAATGCACAATATGCCTTTTGATTGACCCTATCTTTTAAGATACTACCTGTTCCCTCTAAAAAAACACCTTCCTCTTCAGCCGCGGTATAATCAACAACATTATCTATACGAAATCCATGTCCTTCCAAAATATCAAAAATATCCTCTCTACGTTCTTTTCTTCGATTTTCCGCAAACATAGGGTACACGCATACTGTGCCGCTTTCGTGAAACGAAATCCAATTATTTGGAAATATGGAATCAGGAGTGTCCGTTTCCTTTTTATCATCCACCACGATAACATTCACTCCGTGATTTCTTAGCTTGGTCACAAAATCATCAAACTCCTTTTGAGCTTTACTATTGATTTCGCCATTTTTAATACTTAAATCCTCTTGAAAGTAATTGTTGACCGCCGTCTGCTCATTCATTCTGAAATTGACAGGCCTGATCATTAAAATGCTATTTGTTACTTGCATTGAAAAAGTTAATTTATGCTCTTATTAAAGGTAATGTGCTACAACGGAGAAGGCCTTCTTGTTTTGCAATTTCAGAATATGGGATTTCTTCAACAGTAAAACCTTGTTCTCTAAGCCAATTGTTTAATCTGGTAAAGTTTTTTTCTGAAACCACTACTTCCGGTGAAATAGAAAATACGTTGCTGAACATACTGTACATCTCATCCTTGGTGATTTCAAATATGTTTTCCTTTCCAAAATGACCTACTAACCATTCGTATTCTTCCTCGACCAAAAATCCATTTTTATGTAAAATGGCCTTGTCCTTTCCCACAGGTTGAAAACAACAATCTAAATGCAACGCATTATCCTTAGCATTGGTATTGGATTTTCTCAATTCAAAGGATTTAACCTTTTTATGTGGGAACATACTCCTTATATATTCTACAGCAGCCTTATTGGTTCTTGCCGTAATAAAATCTGGATAATCATTGCCCGTATAGGTGCCAATAAAAATATATTCTTTCCAAGGCATTACATCACCACCTTCTATATGAACTTCCTCTGGAGGCCTTATAATTTTTATTGGATCTATTTTCCCCAAAACATGATCTATTGCTTCAAACTCTCGTTCTCTATCAGGTAATATATTGGCATGAAATAGTTTGTCCTCAATTACAAAAGCAATGTCCCTTGAAAAAATCTGATTACAATCTTGCAAAACTGATGGCCTAAAGACTTCAACTCCATGTTTTTTAAAAACTTTGGAAAAAGCATCCATCTCCTTTATCATATCAACTTCTTTAGGATACGTTCCAGCGAGAATATGTTCCAAAGATTTTGGATCATATGCTTCCTCTGGAGTTGGAGTTGGGCCACAACTTTCCGCCGTTCCCAAAATTACCGCCTTTAGTGGGCTTGTTTCATCGATAATATGCAACTGCATCATACAATATATTTTCAAAACTAAAGGATTCATTCCAGTTACGAATAGCAAGAAATCCTTAAAAATTCTATGGCAAAACTAGTGTTTTACTGGCGATTTTTCCTTTCACAAAAAAAGAAAAAACCCAATTTCATTAGGGGTTTTCCCAAACCTTTATGAATTTCATCCTTATTCATTTAAGTATCTGATTTACAAGTATATAAAATGGATTCTTTTTGAGAATTTCTCGTGCAAAAATGCGAAAAATTACGTTGTTATCATTACATTTAATTTGAGAAAGAAACTTCAGGATGAAAAAAGTTGTTTTCCCTTTATGTTTTATCATCATGGCGAGCATTGGTTTATTATCCATGAATTCTTTGCCAGGAAAAATATCTTTATCCAAAGTATTTAATACTAAGGAGAATAAGGTTCCTAATTATTCCACAAAATATTCAGATTGTATTACTAAAAGCGATCATTCCCAATTTTCTAAATCTTTACAAACCAAAATACCTCAAGTAGATGAAATTTTTATTGAAGAAATAGATGCATGCTTGAAAAACTATCAACGTTCTCTTGATTCTACTATTAAAAACCTAAATGCCATTGATGCACATGAGTTTCTGCATTCCGAATATCTAAGATGTAAGGTTAAAATTAGTGCAGGTTCTTTATCAGAAATTCAGAAGTACTATCACCAAGGTATTATGCAAATATGTTATGATAAGGATAGGTTTTTAAATCTCCATTCTAACGGTAACATAGCCAATTTATAAAAAAGAAAAGGCGATTTTATCAAATCGCCTTACTTCTAAACTTTATTTTTTACAGATAAGTTATCTTTTTTCCACTTTAACAAAAGGTCTTAGGTTTTCACCAATATATATCTGTCTTGGTCTTCCTATTGGTTCGCCTCTCAACCTCATCTCTCTCCATTGGGCAATCCAGCCAGGTAGTCTTCCTAGGGCGAACATTACAGTAAACATCTCCGTAGGAATACCTAATGCCCTGTAGATAATTCCAGAATAAAAATCTACATTAGGATAGAGTTTTCTTTTTACAAAATACTCATCTTCCAAAGCTTCTTTTTCAAGAGCTTTTGCAATATCCAAGATTGGGTCTTCAATTCCAAGGTTGCCCAATACTTCATCTGCAGATTTTTTGATAATCTTTGCTCTTGGGTCAAAGTTCTTATATACCCGGTGTCCAAAGCCCATTAACCTAAAAGGGTCATTTTTATCCTTGGCTTTGGCCATATATTTTTTTGTATCCCCTCCATCTTCTTGAATAGCTTCAAGCATTTCTAAAACCGCTTGGTTGGCACCACCATGTAAAGGACCCCACAATGCAGAGATTCCAGCTGATAATGACGCAAAAAGACCGGCATGTGATGAACCTACTATACGCACTGTAGATGTAGAGCAATTTTGCTCATGGTCTGCATGTAAAATCAATAGTTTGTCTAATGCATCTATAGCAATCGGATCTTTTCTATACTCTTGGTTTGGCTTTTTAAACATCATTTTATGGATGTTTTCCACGTAGCCTAGACTATCATCTCCGTAATCCAGAGGCAATCCTTTCTTTTTACGCTGCGCCCAAGCAACTAAAACTGGAAACTTAGCAAGAATACGAACTATGGAACTGTACATTGCAGTTTCTGAAGAAACGTCCACTGAAACAGGGTTAAAAGCCACTAATGCACTTGTTAACGAGGATAACACACCCATTGGATGTGCTGACTTTGGAAAACCATCCAAAATCTTTTTCATCTCCTCATCTACATGAGATTCCTCTTTAATGTCATTATGAAAAGCATCTAGTTGCTCCTTGTTCGGTAATTCTCCAAAAATTAAAAGATAAGCCACTTCCAAAAAATCAGCTTTCTCAGCTAACTCTTCAATAGAATAACCTCTATATCGCAAAATTCCTTTTTCTCCATCCAAAAAAGTGATAGCACTCTCACATGAACCTGTATTTTTATAGCCTGGATCAATGGTTACTATACTACTTACTCCTCTAAGTGTTTTTATATCTATAGCTAGTTCATTCTCAGTACCTTTAATAACTGGGAATTCGTATTTTTTACCATCATATTCAAGTATAGCTTTGTCCGACATTGTATGTTTTAATAGATTAATAAAATAGAACCTTAAATTTACGAAAAAGCATGGGCATTAACAATATTCCAAGCTTCAATTATGGTTCAGGAATTGCATATTATATGGGTCGTAAACTAGCGAAGAAGCTAACTAAAATTATACAACTCTTTATAATAGTTATCTACAGATTTCTTCCAGGTAAATCTCTTTTTTTTAGCTGCAGTTTGAATTTTTTTCCATGTGGGCTTATCATTCTTATAGACATCCAAGGCAAGGTCAAAACCTTCTAACATACTCTTGATTTTTTCATCATAAGTATCCCCATCAAAACTGAAACCTGTCTTCATATGTGAGACGGTATCTTTTAGGCCTCCTGTATGATGAACCAAGCATGGATTGCCATTGCGCATAGCTAACATTTGACTTATTCCACAGGGTTCAAAAAGACTAGGCATAAAATACAGGTCAGATTCCAAGTAAATGGAGTCAATAAGGCTTTCAGATTGGCCATTGGTAAAAACGAAATTCTTATGCTCATAGCTCAATTTTCTAAAAAGTTCTTCATACTCAGGGGCTCCAGTGCCTAAAAGCATGAAAATACCATCTACCTTTTCCAGCTTTTTCAGAATTTCAACAAAAGCCTCTGGGGAGCGTCTAAAAAAGTAAAATTTTTGTTCTGTTAATCTAGCTACGCTGGATACAATGAATTTTGGTCTGTTATCCACGTACTCCATTATTTTTTCACCCGTGTGCGCCAAGAAATCCGCTTTATATTTTTTTGATTCTTCTTGTAACCATCTAAAAAGTGCTTTTACCGTATTTCTGTAAATAAAACCTGATTCTTCTGCATTGATATTTTTGTAATTGCACCCATTTAAAATACCAAAGAGTCTTCCCTCTTCATCTGCCTTCAACAAATCTTTTTCTAACCCTTCGCCACCAATGAATTCAGGTGGGGAGCTAGGAAGCAACACATCATCCTTGTATGATGGAGAAACGGTATGTACCGCATCAGCAAAACGAATGCCAACCGCCATTAAATTAATGCAGTCTTGATACCGATAATCCATAAGAGACATATAGTCGATTGGTATATCTGGAAACCAATTCTTAAGCGATGAGTAATTGTCATCAAACGGTCTAATACCTTGAATAGCCAAATTGTGTATGCTATAAACAGTGCGAATATCCTTTAGGCTTTTATAATCCTTATGGTATTCCCTTAAAAATAAAAATAGACTTGAATGCCAATCGTGTAAATGAATAATATCCAACTTTCCAAAAGCGCCTTTTTTAATTGCCTCGGCCACAGCCGTACAGAAAATGAAATATTTCACAGCATCTGTATAGAAAGGCTCTTCTGGGTCATTATGATAGATATGGGCAATGTCACCAGCTTCAATTTCTGGATGGTGGATTACATAATGAACAATGTTCGGATATTCTTTCTTTGGTTTTACTTCATAAAGTTCTGCGGTATAGGACAGCCCTCTTAGACTAAAGTTTAGATTTGTTTTAAATAGGCCATCTTGATGAAGTCTAGAGTACGACGGTACAATTACATGAACCTTATCTCCTCGTTCTGAAATTTGTCTAGGAACGTCTCTAACCACGTCTCCCATTCCACCAGCCTTACAATTGGCCAAAGCATCATTTTCTGCCGCAGCAAAAAGAAAATTGTTCATTAGGTAAGTTTTGTTTAGTCAATTAAGTTAACCAAAGTTTATTTCTGAAACAAAAAAAAGCCTTTCCCAATTGAGAAAGGCTTTTATGGTGCTAAAAAATCATTATCATTACTTTATTTTGAAAGCTTTCTCCTGTGGATAGTATGCTATACTTCCCAACTCTTCTTCAATACGTAATAACTGATTGTACTTGGCCATTCTATCACTTCTTGAGGCAGAACCTGTTTTAATCTGTCCTGTATTTAGAGCGACTGCTAAATCTGCAATGGTATTGTCTTCTGTTTCTCCTGAACGGTGAGACATAACTGAAGTATATCCTGCATTCTTTGCCATGTTTACAGCAGCAATCGTTTCAGACAATGTACCAATCTGGTTTACTTTTATTAGAATTGAATTGGCAATACCGTTTTCAATTCCTCTGGATAGTCTTTCTACATTGGTCACAAATAAATCATCACCAACCAATTGTACTTTATCTCCAACTTTATCTGTCAACGTTTTCCAACCATCCCAATCATTTTCATCCATTCCATCTTCAATGGATATGATAGGATATTTTTCACATAGGTCCGCAAGATATTGTGCTTGTTCTTCTGAGGTTCTTACTACTCCCTTATCACCTTCAAACTTGGTATAGTCATATTTGCCGTCTACGAAAAATTCGGCGGCGGCACAATCCAAAGCAATCATCACATCATCACCTAATTTATATCCTGCTTTTTCAACTGCTTTCGCAATGGTATCCAAAGCATCTTCTGTTCCACCTTCCAAATTTGGCGCAAATCCACCTTCATCACCTACAGCAGTACTCAGTCCTCTGTCATGCAGTACTTTTTTAAGGTTGTGGAAGATTTCTGTTCCCATTTGCATGGAATGACTAAAATCATTTGCCTTTATCGGCATTACCATAAACTCTTGAAAAGCAATTGGAGCATCTGAGTGAGAACCTCCATTGATAATATTCATCATAGGTACTGGCAGTGTATTGGCGCTTACGCCACCAACATATCTATACAAAGGCATGCCCAATTCATTTGCAGCAGCTTTAGCAACTGCAAGCGATACTCCTAGGATTGCATTTGCTCCCAATTTAGATTTGTTTGGTGTTCCATCCAAAGCAATCATGGTCTCATCAATATAGTTTTGTTCAAAAACTGATGTCCCCACTAATTCTTCCGCTATAGTTGTGTTTACGTTATTGACTGCCTGTCCAACACCTTTTCCCATAAACGAACTTCCACCGTCTCTCAATTCAACAGCTTCATGCTCCCCTGTAGATGCCCCTGAAGGTACTGCCGCTCTTCCCAAAATTCCGTTTTCGGTCACTACATCTACCTCTACTGTTGGATTACCTCTTGAGTCTAAAATTTGTCTTGCATGAATGTTGATAATAATGCTCATCTGAACTTAATATTTATGGTTGAAATTAATTCGGCTAAGATACGAAAGGTGAACTTTTTAGCTTCATGATAATACTCATAAAACACTGATAATAACCTAAAAATAAACTACAACGTTTTAGTTACGACTTGTCTTGATCGCTTCAAAAAACTGGTCGAATAAATAATCTGCATCATGTGGTCCGGGACTAGCTTCCGGGTGGTATTGAACAGAAAACACTTCTTTTCCCTTCATTTTTATACCCGCTACCGTATCATCATTAAGATGTAAATGGGTAATCTCCAGATCTTGATTAGCTTCTGTTTCTTCCCTATTCACAGCAAAACCATGATTTTGTGAAGTTATTTCTCCTTTTCCGGTGACTAAATTGAGAATTGGATGGTTAATACCTCTATGCCCATTGTGCATTTTATATGTTGAAACGCCATTTGCCAATGCCAGCACTTGATGTCCTAGGCATATTCCAAATAATGGTTTATTGGATTTTATCATCTCCTTTGTAGTAGAAATAGCATCTGTCAGTGGTTCTGGATCTCCTGGCCCATTGGATATAAAATATCCATCTGGATTCCATTTCTTCATTTCTTCAAACGGAGTATTGTATGGAAATACTTTTATATAAGCTCCTCTTTTAGCAAGGTTCCTCAGAATGTTCTTTTTAATCCCAATATCTAGGGCAGAAATCTTGTACGCCGCGTTTTCCTCCCCAAAGAAATAGGGTTCTTTTGTTGAAACCTTGGAGGAAAGTTCCAAACCTTCCATACTTGGAACCTCTGCCAATTCTTTTTTTAGTTCATCTATCTCGTCCACTCTAGTTGAAATCAACGCATTCATTGCGCCGTTATCCCTAATGTAGCTTACTAAAGCTCTTGTATCCACATCAGAAATGGCAAAAAGGTTGTTCTTCTCCAAAAAATCCAATAGGCTCATGTCCGCACTTGGACGCGAATACTCATAACTAAAGTTTTTTACGATTAGTCCAGCAATTTTAATAGAATCCGATTCTATTTCTTCCGCATTGGTTCCGTAGTTACCGATATGTGCATTGGTCGTAACCATTAATTGGCCAAAATAGGAAGGGTCTGTAAAAATTTCTTGATAACCTGTCATTCCGGTGTTGAAACATACTTCTCCAACAGCGGTACCTTCATTATTCCCAATGGCTTTGCCATAAAAAATAGTACCATCTGCCAGTAATAACAGTGCTCTTTTCTTTGAGTGATACTTCATGCTATTTTTAATTTCAAGTTTGACAAAAAAACATAAAAAAAGGATAAGTTTTCACTTATCCTTTTTTTTCTAATACAATAGTTAATAACATATTGCTATTCCTCTGAATCATCTGTTGTTTCTGTTTCAGCTACTGGAGCAGCAGCTTCTACTTTTTTACCTCCACCTCTTCTACTTCTTCGTGTAGTTTTCTTGGCGGGTTTTCCAGCGTTGTAAACTTCATTGAAATCTACCAACTCTATCATGGCCATATCAGCGTTATCCCCAAGACGGTTACCCAACTTGATGATTCTTGTATATCCTCCCGGTCTATCAGCAACTTTTTCAGAAACTGCACCAAACAGTTCCGTAACAGCATACTTGCTTCTTAGGTTACTAAAAACAATCCTCCTGTTGTGAGTTCCTTTCTCAGTAGTTTGGTTGTTCTCTGCTTTAGACTTGGTAATCAACGGTTCTACAAATTGCTTCAATGCTTTTGCTTTGGCAACTGTAGTGTTGATTCTTTTATGTTCTATTAGGGAGCACGCCATATTGGCCAACATGGCCTTTCTATGGGCGGCTGTTCTTCCTAAGTGATTAAATTTCTTTCCGTGTCTCATGTTTTTGTTTTATCATCTTGCTTCCTAACTCGTATTGCCACGAGGAGCAAAATATGATTACTTAATCTTTGTCCAATTTATATTTGGATAAATCCATTCCAAACTGAAGACCTTTGTTGATTACCAACTCTTCTAATTCGGTCAATGATTTTTTACCAAAGTTTCTGAACTTCATTAAATCATTCTTGTTGAAGGAAACCAAATCTCCCAAAGTATCAACTTCAGCAGCTTTTAGACAGTTCAAGGCCCTTACGGACAAGTCCATGTCTACCAATTTGGTTTTTAACAACTGACGCATGTGCAAAGACTCTTCATCATATGTCTCTGTTTGCGCAATTTCATCAGCTTCTAATGTAATACGTTCATCAGAGAACAACATGAAGTGGTGAATTAAAACTTTAGCAGCTTCGGTCAATGCATCCTTAGGGTTGATAGAACCATCTGTTAAGATTTCAAAAACCAATTTTTCATAATCGGTTTTTTGCTCTACCCTAAAGTTTTCAATGCTATATTTTACATTCTTAACTGGGGTGTAAACAGAATCTACAGCAATGCTACCCAAAGGTGCATTGGATTTTTTGTTCTCCTCAGCAGGAACATAACCACGTCCTTTTTCAATAATAACCTCTAGGTTAATACTTACTTTAGGATCCATGTTACAGATAACTAAATCTGGATTGAGTACTTGGTACCCAGAAATGAATTTTTGGAAATCTCCAGCGGTCAATTGTTCTTTTCCACTAACGGAAACAGAAACTGTTTCGCTCTCAACATCATCAATCTGTCTTTTGAAACGAACTTGCTTAAGATTCAATATCATTTCTGTAACGTCTTCAACAACGCCAGGAATAACAGAAAACTCATGTTCAACTCCATCTATGCGAACAGAAGTAATTGCAAAACCTTCCAAAGAGGAAAGTAGAACTCTTCTTAACGCATTTCCAACTGTTAATCCATAACCAGGTTCCAAAGGGCGAAATTCAAATTTCCCTTCGAAATCGGTTGAATCTATCATTATAACTTTATCGGGCTTCTGAAAATTTAGTAATGCCATATTGGATTAATGTTGATTTTATTTAGAGTATAACTCGACGATTAATTGTTCCTTGATATTTTCAGGAATCTGCATTCTTTCTGGAATGGCTACAAAAGCGCCTTCTTGCTTTTCAGTGTTCCAGGTAATCCATTCGTAAACGCTACTGTTGTTGGTCAACGAATCTAGTATAGCTTGCACGGATTTAGATTTCTCTCTAACTCCAACCACATCACCTGGTTTTAATGAGTAAGAAGGAATATTAACAATCTCTCCGTTTACAATAATATGTCTGTGAGAAACCAATTGTCTTGCACCACTTCTCGTAGGAGAAAGTCCCATTCTATAGACTACGTTGTCTAAACGGGATTCACACAACTGAAGTAAAACCTCACCGGTCACTCCTTTACTTCTGTTGGCTTTTTCAAAAAGGTTTCTAAATTGTTTTTCCAAAATACCGTAGGTATACTTGGCTTTTTGCTTCTCCATTAACTGGATTGCATATTCAGACTTTTTTCCACGACGTCTGTTATTACCGTGTTGTCCTGGAGGGTAACTTTTCTTTTCGAAGGCTTTATCGTCTCCGAAAATCGCTTCTCCAAATTTTCTAGCGATTTTTGATTTTGGTCCTGTGTATCTTGCCATCTTCTTTAAATTGGAAAGTGCGATTATGAATTAAGGCTTATCCTTCGATAATCTATAAAGCACTTTCATGAAGACCCTAACGGGCCGTTTTATAAAATAATTAAACTCTTCTTCTTTTTGGTGGTCTACAACCGTTGTGTGGAAGTGGGGTAACATCAACTATTTCTGTTACTTCTATACCAGCATTATGAATCGAACGAATGGCAGATTCCCTACCATTTCCTGGTCCTTTTACATATACTTTTACTTTTCTTAGACCTGCTTCATGTGCAACTTTAGCGCAATCTTCAGCTGCAACTTGAGCTGCATAAGGTGTGTTCTTTTTAGAACCCCTAAAACCCAGTTTACCAGCAGATGACCAAGAAATCACATCTCCTTTTTTATTGGTCAAAGAAATAATGATATTGTTGAATGAAGCAGTAACATGTGCCTCACCTGTAGATTCTACTATTACTTTGCGCTTTTTAGCTGTTTTAGTACTTGCCTTTGCCATAATACCTACCTATTATTTAGTTGCTTTCTTCTTGTTGGCAACCGTTTTTCTTTTTCCTTTTCTCGTCCTAGAGTTATTCTTGGTACGTTGACCTCTTAGTGGCAATCCAGATCTATGACGAATTCCACGGTAACAACCAATATCCATCAGTCGTTTGATGTTCAATTGTGTCTCTGAACGAAGTTCACCTTCAATAGTGAAAGAAGAAATAGTTTCTCTAATTCTTCCTATTTCATCATCACTCCAATCTGAAACCTTAGTATCCTCACTTACTTGGGCTTTTTCTAAAATTTCTTGGGCTCTACTTTTACCTATTCCATAAATGTAGGTAAGTGAAATAACTCCACGCTTCTGTTTAGGTATATCTACCCCTGCGATTCTTGCCATAATTACCCTTGTCTTTGTTTAAATCTAGGATTCTTTTTGTTGATTACGTATAATCTGCCTTTTCTGCGAACTATCTTGCATTCGGCACTTCTCTTCTTTATTGATGCTCTTACTTTCATCGTATTAGTATCTGTAAGTAATTCTTGCTTTTGTTAAATCGTATGGGCTCATTTCAAGTTTTACCTTGTCCCCAGGAAGTAATTTTATATAATGCATACGCATTTTCCCAGAGATATGTGCCGTAACAACATGCCCGTTTTCTAATTCTACCCGGAACATTGCATTTGACAATGCTTCTATTATTGTTCCGTCTTGTTCTATTGCTGGCTGCTTTGCCATAAATTATGCTACTTTTCTATTTTTACCGGTTTTCATCAAACCATCATAATGTCTGTTCAACAAATATGAATTTACTTGTTGTACCGTGTCGATTGCAACACCCACCATAATCAACAGCGATGTACCACCATAGAACAACGCCCAACCAGCTTGTACATCCATCAACTTTACAACCACAGCAGGTAAAACCGCTAATAGTGCCAAGAAAACAGAACCAGGCAATGTAATCAACGACATAATTTTATCCAAGTAATCCCCAGTTTCCTTACCAGGTCGTATTCCTGGAATAAATCCACCACTTCTTTTTAAATCATCAGCCATTTTATTCGTAGGAACAGTAATAGCCGTATAGAAATAAGTAAATATGATAATCAACACAGCAAACAGGATATTATATGCCAATCCAAATATATCAGCAAACTGGACTTCCATCCATTGGCCAACAGCTGTATCATTAAATGTTCTACCCAATAAACTTGGTGCAAACATAATTGCTTGTGCAAAAATGATAGGCATTACTCCAGATGCATTCAACTTTAATGGAATATATTGTCTAGATCCCATAATGTTTTTCTCATAACCTCCTGAAGCAGTTCTTCTAGCATACTGCACTGGAATTTGTCTTATTGCCATTACCAAAAGGACACTGGCTAATATTACCAAGAACCAAATGATAACTTCTATAAGTATAAACATGATACCACCAGTATTGTTAGCTGTTCTAGAAATAAATTCTTGAACAAATGATTGTGGCAATGTTGCTATAATACCAATCATAATCAATAAAGAAATACCGTTTCCAATACCTTTATCTGTAATTTTTTCTCCCAACCACATGGCAAACACACATCCTGTAACCAATATGATTACGGCAGGGATGATGAAATCAGGTCCTTTTCCCAATATAAAAGCACTGTCTGGAACTCCAAGAGCACCTAGACCAAACAAATATGCTGGAGCTTGAACAATACAGATAGCAATGGTCAGCCATCTAGTAATTTGATTTATGGTCTTTCTACCACTTTCTCCTTCTTTCTGCAATTTTTGCAAATAGGGGATAGCAATTCCCATTAGCTGAACTACAATAGAAGCAGAGATATATGGCATAATACCCAATGCAAAAACAGAAGCATTTGCAAAAGCTCCACCGGTAAAAGCATTAAGAATCCCTAAAATACCTTGTTCGGTATTAGAGGTTAATTGCGCCAATTGGGAAGTATCAATACCAGGAAGAACAACTTGGGCACCAAAACGGTACACTATAAGTAAACCAAGGGTAACGAGGATTCGTTGTCTTAGTTCTTCTATCTTCCAAATATTTGATATGGTCTCAATAAATTTCTTCATGCTATTTTTCTTATAAACTTATTGCTTCACCTCCTGCGGCTTCAATCGCTGCTTTAGCAGAAGCAGTAAATTTATGTACTGAAATTTTAAGGGATGCTTTTAATTCGCCATTTCCTAAAATTTTCACCAAATCATTCTTGTGTGCCAATCTGTTTTCAACAAGAATATCCAAGGTCACTTCTTTTTTCAGTGTACCATTGTCCACCAATTCTTGCAATTTGCTCAAATTGATTCCTTGGTATTCCTTTCTGTTGATGTTCTTAAAACCAAATTTAGGAACACGACGTTGCAAAGGCATTTGTCCACCTTCAAAACCAATCTTCTTGGAATATCCTGATCTAGACTTTGCACCCTTATGCCCTCTTGCGGCAGTTCCGCCTTTACCAGAGGCTTGACCTCTTCCTAAGCGTTTTCCATCTCTGTTAACAGCGCCTTCTGCTGGTTTAAGATTATGTAAATCCATGTACCGTTATATTTTAAGCTTCCTCAGTGGAAACCAAGTGTTTTACCTTATTTATCATTCCAAGGATATTAGGCGTTGCATCATGCTCAACAACATGCCCAATCTTGCGCAAACCAAGAGCCTCCAAAGTCCTTTTTTGGTTTTGAGTTCTCTTAATAGCGCTCTTTACTTGTTTAACCTTAATCTTTGACATAATATCCTCTTATTTATCCCTTAAAGACTTTTTCTAAAGAAATACCTCTTTGGTTAGCTACTGTTTGTGCACCTCTTAATTGTAAAAGCGCATCAAAAGTGGCTTTAACAACATTATGAGGATTGGAAGAACCTTGTGATTTTGAAAGTACATCATGTACTCCTACTGCTTCCAATACTGCTCTAACCGCACCACCTGCAATAACTCCCGTACCATGAGATGCTGGCTGAATATATACTCGTGCACCACCGTACTTTCCTTTCTGCTCATGAGGTAGCGTTCCTTTGTTCAAAGGAATTCTTATCAAATTCTTTTTAGCATCTTCAATAGCTTTGGCAATAGCAGTAGCAACTTCTTTGGATTTTCCTAAACCATGTCCTACCACACCATTCTCATCACCAACAACAACAATTGCCGAAAAACCGAATGCTCTACCACCTTTGGTAACTTTAGTAACCCTTTGGACACCAACCAAACGATCTTTCAACTCCAGTCCACCTGGCTTAACTGTTTCTACGTTTTTGTATTTCTGGTACATAGTTTATTAGAATTTAAGTCCTGCTTCCCTAGCTCCTTCAGCTAATGATTTAACCCTTCCGTGGTAAAGGTTTCCACCTCTATCAAAAGCTACCGTTTCAAAACCTAGTTTTGCAGCTTTCTCTGCAATTGCTTTACCAACTTGGCTTGCAATCTCAATTTTTGTTCCTTTTGCATCTACACCTTTATCTCTTGATGATGCAGCTGCCAATGTGACACCATTGTTATCATCAATCAATTGAGCGTATATCTCTTTATTACTTCTGAAAACAGACAATCTTGGTCTTGTTTCAGTACCAGCAGAAACTTTTCGTATTCTTCTTCTGATTCGTAATTTTCTTTCCGTCTTAGATAATCCCATCTTACTACTTATTATGCTGATTTACCGGCTTTTCTTCTTAGTTGCTCACCTACAAACTTTATTCCTTTTCCTTTGTAAGGCTCAGGCTTACGGAAAGCTCTTATTTTGGCAGCCACTTGACCAACCAATTGTTTGTCATGAGACGTTAATTTTATGATCGGGTTCTTCCCTTTTTCAGAAATAGCTTCAATTTTTACTTCTGAAGCAATATTCATTACAATATTGTGAGAGAAACCTAAAGCCAAATCCAATTTTTGTCCTTGGTTGCTTGCTCTGTAACCTACACCGACCAATTCAAGTTCTTTGGTCCATCCTTTGGAAACTCCTTCAACCATATTTAAGACCAATGATCTGTAAAGACCATGTTTGGCTTTATGTTCTTTGGAATCTGAAGGTCTGGCCACATGAACATTTCCATCTTCAACCTTTACCGCAACCCCTGAAAATTCTTGGGACAACTCTCCCAACTTACCTTTAACGGTAACTACATTCTCGTTCACTTCTACCGTGACACCATCAGGAATTGTAATTGGATTGTTACCTATTCTAGACATTTTTTTTCTCTTTACTCAATTAATAAACGTAGCACAAAACTTCGCCACCAACGTTATCCTGCTTAGCTTGTTTGCTTGTCATAACTCCATGAGATGTTGAAATAATAGCAACACCCAAGCCGTTAAGAACTCGTGGCAATTCATCTGAACCCGCATATTTACGTAGTCCAGGTTTACTCACCCTTTGCAATTTTTTAATAACTGGCTCTTTGGTAAACTTATCATACTTCAAGGCAATTTTAATGTTCCCTTGAACTTTGTTATCCTCGAACTTGTAGCTCAAAATATATCCTTGATCGAACAATATTTTGGTAATCTGTCTTTTTAGATTGGAAGCGGGAATATCCACTACCCTATGACCTGCACTACTGGCATTTCTAATTCTGGTCAAATAATCTGAAATTGGATCTGTAAGCATTTCTTTTCTTTATCTGTTTACCAACTTGCTTTTTTAACTCCTGGGATCAAACCTTGATTCGCCATTTCCCTAAAAGTAACCCTAGATATACCAAATGTTCTCATATACCCTCTTGGCCTTCCAGTCAATTTGCATCGGTTACGCATACGTACTGGAGATGCGTTTTTAGGAAGCTTTTGTAGAGCCTCATAATCACCAGCTTCTTTCAAAGCTTTTCTCTTTTCAGCATATTTTGCTACCGTTTTAGCCCTTTTTACCTCACGGGCTTTCATTGATTCCTTAGCCATATTTAGTTCTTTTTAAAGGGTAATCCCAATTCGGTTAACAATGATTTTGCTTCTTTATCTGTTTCCGCAGTAGTAACGAATGTGATATCCATACCGTTAATTCTGTTGATTTTATCAATATTGATTTCTGGGAAAATGATTTGCTCAGTAACGCCTAGGCTATAATTTCCTCTTCCGTCAAAACCTGTAGCCTTTATTCCTTGAAAATCTCTTACTCTAGGAAGTGCAGATGTAATCAATCTATCTAAAAATTCATACATTCTTTCTCCTCTAAGAGTTACCTTGGCACCAATTGGCATACCTTTTCTCAATTTAAAAGAAGCAACATCCTTTTTTGAAAGGGTAGAAATCGCTTTTTGCCCGGTAATATTTGTCAACTCATCAACCGCGTGATCAATAAGTTTCTTGTCAGATACAGCAGCACCAACCCCACGGCTAACAACTATCTTCTCCAACTTTGGAACTTGCATTACGTTTTTGTAACCAAACTCTTCGGACAATGCTTTTACAACACGTTCCTTATATTCTGTCTTTAATCTTGGAATGTAACTCATAACTAAATTACTTCATTGGATTTCTTCGCAAATCTAACTTTCTTTCCATCTCTCATTTCATACCCTACTCGTGTGTTCTCTCCAGATTTTGGATCGATCAACGAAAGATTGGAGATATGGATAGGAGCTTCTTTTTTCACAATTCCTCCTTGAGGATTCTTTGCACTTGGCTTTTCGTGTTTAGAAACCATGTTGGCTCCTTCTACGATAGCTTTGTTCTTTTCACGGTCAAGCTGAAGTACTTTACCTTCAGTGCCTTTGTGGTCTCCCGCAACGACTCTTACCGTATCCCCTGTTTTTATTTTCAACTTCATCTTTCTGATATTTCTTTTAAAGCACCTCTGGAGCTAATGAAACAATCTTCATGAACTGTTTGTCCCTAAGCTCTCTGGCAACTGGTCCAAAAACCCTAGTTCCTCTCATTTCACCTGTAGGATTCAATAACACACACGCGTTGTCATCAAAACGGATGTAAGAACCATCTGGTCTTCTTACTTCTTTCTTTGTACGAACCACAACAGCTGTTGAAACAGAACCTTTTTTTACAGTACCATTGGGGGCAGCTTCCTTAACAGTAACTACGATCTTATCTCCCAATGAAGCATATCTTCTTTTTGTTCCCCCAAGTACGCGGATGGTCAAAACTTCTTTTGCACCAGTGTTGTCCGCGACCTTTAATCTAGATTCTTGCTGTAACATAATTATTTAGCTCTTTCAAGGATTTCAACCAGTCTCCAACATTTAGTCTTACTCAATGGTCTTGTTTCCATTATTTTAACAGTGTCACCTTCTTTGCAATCATTCTTTTCGTCATGGGCAACATACTTCTTGGTCTTCAAAACGAATTTACCGTACATAGGGTGTTTTACTCGCTTTACCTCTGCAACCACAATCGATTTCTCCATTTTGTTGCTGGTAACAACCCCTATTCTTTCTTTTCTTAAATTTCTTTTTTCCATAAGGCAGAACCAATTATTGTAATTCCCTTTTTGTTAATTCTGTTGCAAGTCTTGCCACCGTCCTTCTCGTTTTTCTTATTTGTAAAGGATTTTCCAAAGGAGTAACTGAATGCGCTACTTTCAAATCAGCGTGTTGTTTTTTATGTTCAGCTAACCTTTCTTTTAGCTCTTCAATTGAAAGTTCTTTTATCTCTGATTGTTTCATCTTCTTCTCAATAAAAAATTAAGCGGAATAATCCCTTGCTACGATAAACTTAGTTTTCACTGGTAATTTTTGCGCGGCAAGTCTCAATGCTTCTTTTGCAATGTCCATTGGAACTCCAGCTACCTCAAACATGATTCTTCCTGGCTTAACAACTGCAACAAAATATTCAGGAGCACCTTTACCTTTACCCATACGTACTTCAAGAGGCTTTTTTGTAATAGGTTTGTCCGGGAATATTTTAATCCACAGTTGACCTTGCCTTTTCATGTACCTTGTCGCAGCAATACGTGCAGCTTCTATCTGACGGGAAGTGATGAAGTGTGAATCCAAGGACTTAATACCAAACATTCCATTGGAAAGTTGGTGCCCTCTTTGGGAGTCTCCTTTCATACGTCCCTTCTGGGCTTTACGAAATTTTGTTCTTTTTGGCTGTAACATTTTACCTTTACTTTATCTTATTACTTTCTACGACGTTGTGGTTTTTTACCATCTTGTTTGCCGCCTTTTCCTTGACCTTTGGACAATCCTATTAATGGGGAAAGTTCTCTTTTACCATAAACCTCACCTTTCATTATCCAAACTTTTATCCCCAATCTTCCATATGTAGTATGCGCTTCATGCAAAGCATAATCCACATCTGCACGGAAAGTTGACAATGGAATTCTTCCTTCCTTGTAAGACTCTGAACGTGCCATCTCAGCTCCGTTCAAACGTCCAGAAATCTGAATCTTGATACCTTCTGCATTCATACGTATTGCTGCTGCAACTGCCATCTTAATAGCACGTCTGTATGAAATTCTGCTCTCAATCTGTCTAGCAACACTTGCCGCTACCAAATTGGCATCAAGCTCAGGTCTTTTGATTTCATGAATGTTGATTTGAACTTCTTTACCAGTAATTTTCTTAAGCTCTTCTTTAAGCTTATCAACTTCCTGACCTCCCTTACCAATAATAATACCTGGCCTTGCCGTAGTAATAGTAATGGTAATAAGCTTTAAAGTTCTTTCAATAATAACCCTAGACACACTGGCTTTTGCCAAACGTGCATGGATGTATTTTCTTATTTTATCATCCTCAGCCAGCTTATCGCCGTAATCTTTACCGCCGTACCAGTTGGATTCCCATCCTCTGATAATTCCTAAGCGATTTCCTATCGGATTGGTTTTCTGTCCCATATTATACTCTAGCTTTGAACGTTGTTATTAGATTCCAAAACCATGGTAACATGATTGGAACGTTTTCTAATTCTATGTGCTCTACCTTGTGGTGCTGGACGCAATCTTTTCAACATAGTACCACCATCCACTCGGATTTCCTTTATAAAAAGATCTGCATCTTCAATACTTGCATCTTCATTCTTAGCCTCCCAGTTAGCAATTGCAGAAAGTAAAAGTTTCTCCAATTTTCTAGAAGCTTCTTTTGAATTGAACTTTAAAATTGCAAGTGCCATTTCTATCTGTTTTCCTCTAATCAAGTCAGCTACTAAACGCATCTTTCTTGGTGAGGTAGGGCAGTTATTAAGCTTTGCAAAAGCAAGTTGCTTTTTCTCCTCTTTTAACCTTTCGGCCATTTGTTTTTTACGAACTCCCATAGCTTACTTACTTTTTTCCTTTGTTTTTAGCTCCCGCATGACCCCTAAAAGATCTTGTAGGTGAAAATTCTCCAAGCTTGTGACCTACCATATTCTCAGTTACATAAACAGGAACAAATTGCCTCCCGTTGTGCACCGCTATGGTTTGTCCTACGAAATCTGGTGTTATCATTGAGGCTCTAGACCATGTTTTGATAACCGTTTTCTTACCTGAATCTATATTGTTCTGGACTTTCTTCTCCAGACTATAATGAACGTAAGGTCCTTTTTTTAATGAACGTGCCATTTGCTTTTACTTTTATTTCTTTCTACGTTCTATGATATATCTATTTGTGTCTTTTGTCTTAGAACGAGTTCTAAATCCTTTAGCAGGAATACCGTTCTTAGATCTTGGATGACCCCCAGAAGCCCTTCCTTCACCACCACCCATTGGGTGATCGACAGGGTTCATAGCTACTGGCCTAGTTCTTGGCCTTCTACCCAACCATCTGCTTCTACCTGCTTTACCAGATACCAACAGTTGGTGGTCAGAGTTAGAAACAGCTCCAATAGTAGCCAAACAATTGGCCAATATCATACGTGTTTCACCAGATGGCAATTTGATTGTAACAAACTTTCCATCTTTTGCCATTAACTGTGCAAAAGTACCTGCACTTCTTGCCATTACAGCTCCTTGACCAGGTCTTAGTTCGATACAGGAAATAATGGTACCCAATGGAATTTCACCTAAAGGAAGTGCATTTCCAATTTCTGGAGCAGCCTTGGTACCAGAAGAAACCTTCTGACCTACCTGCATTCCATTTTGAGCAACTACATATCTCTTCTCACCATCTTTATATTCAACTAGTGCAATAAATGCAGTTCTGTTAGGATCGTACTGGATTGAAACAATAGTAGCATCAACACCATGCTTATCTCTTTTGAAGTCGATAACACGATACCTTCTTTTATGACCCCCACCTCTATGGCGAATGGTCATTTTTCCTTGACTGTTCCTACCACCAGACTTTTTTAACGGAGCAAGCAAGCTTTTCTCCGGCTTATCAGTAGTAATCGCGTCAAATCCGTTTACTACTCTAAAACGCTGTCCAGGGGTTATCGGTTTTAATTTTCTAACTGACATTTCTCGTCTTTATAGATTACTGTAAAAATCAATAATATCGCCTTCCGCCACATCAACAATTGCTTTTTTCAAGGCATTTGTTTTTCCGTGTTGGATTCCTGTTTTTGTATAGCGACTCTTACGATTTGGACCATAGTTCATGGTACGTACTTTGTCCACAGAAACACCATAGGTAGTCTCAACCGCTTCTTTGATCTGAAGTTTGTTGGCCTTAGGGTCAACATAGAAACCATAACGATTGAAAAGCTCGCTGTCTGCGGTCATTTTTTCCGTAATGATTGGTTTTATCAACACACTCATGATATTCTTATTTCTTTAGGTTCGATTCTATTCCTTCCAAAGCACTTTCAGTCAGCACTACCTTACCAGCATTAATAATCTTGTAAGTACTTAATTCTGAGCTTGTTACAACTTCGGAACGCTCCAAATTGCGCGACGACAAATATACATTATTATTTGAATCGCCCAACACTATAAGAGACTTTTTATTTTCTATTCCCAGAGAGGTCAAAAACGCTTTAAAATCCTTGGTTTTTGGAGCTTCAAAATTGAAGTCTTCAACAACCACTAAAGCTTTGTCTTTTGACTTTAATGTTAAGGCTGATTTTCTTGCCAAACGCTTAACATTTTTGTTCAATTTTTGCTGGTAATCTTTTGGTCTTGGGCCAAAAATTCTACCACCACCTCTAAAAACAGGAGATTTAATACTACCAGCCCTTGCGGTACCAGTTCCTTTCTGTTTTTTAATCTTTCTTGTACTACCTGCTATCTCGGCTCTCTCCTTAGCCTTGTGTGTACCTTGTCTTTGGTGCGCTAAATATCGCTTAACATCTAAATAGATGGCATGCTCATTAGGCTCTATAGCGAAAACATCGTCAGAAAGGTCAACCTTTCTTCCTGTTTCTTTTCCTTTAATATCTAAAACTGCAACCTTCATTACTTCTCAATTGTTACGTAAGCATTCTTATGACCAGGAACACAACCTTTTACTACAATAAGGTTTTTCTCTGCAACCACTTTCAATACTTTCAAGTTTTGAACTGTTACTCTTCCTCCACCCATTCTACCTGCCATTTTCATTCCTTTGAAAACGCGAGCTGGGTAAGATGCTGCACCAATAGAACCAGGAGCTCTTAGTCTGTTATGCTGACCGTGGGTCGCTTGACCAACACCGGCAAAACCATGTCTTTTAACGACACCTTGAAAACCTTTTCCTTTTGATGTACCTATTACATCTACAAATTCACCTTCTACAAAAAGGTCAACACCTAAAGTGTCCCCTAATTTGTGTTCACCTTCAAAATCTCGGAATTCAATGACTTTCTTCTTTGGAGAAGCACCTGCTTTTTTAACATGACCTAGTTCAGCCTTGTTTGCACGTTTTTCTGCCTTGTCATCGAAACCAAGCTGAAGGGCACTGTACCCGTCGACCTCTTCGGTTCTGACTTGGGTAACCACGCACGGTCCAGCTTCAATAACGGTACATGGAATATTCTTTCCATTCTCGTCGAAGATGCTGGTCATACCGATTTTTCTTCCTATTAACCCAGACATATATATAATTATTAATTGTTTACTTTTTATTACACCAATTTCTTGGCAAAAAAATTGGGTCAAGAAAATCCTCTGACCCAGATTCTTTCTTTCTCCGTTTTTCCCTTGCGAAACGCTCAGGACATGTCTCCCGTCTATAACAGCACGGGAACTAAACTTATACTTTTATCTCAACTTCAACACCGCTGGGAAGCTCAAGCTTCATAAGCGCGTCAATAGTTTTTGATGAAGAGCTATAAATATCCAACAAGCGTTTGTACGAACTCAATTGAAACTGCTCTCTTGATTTTTTGTTCACGTGAGGTGAACGTAAAACCGTAAATATTTTCTTGTGTGTTGGCAATGGGATTGGCCCAGTAACCACAGCACCGGTTGTCTTCACCGTTTTTACGATTTTCTCAGCAGATTTGTCCACCAAATTGTGATCGTAAGATTTAAGTTTTATTCTAATTTTTTGACTCATCTTGCTAAAAAATTAAGCGGTTACCCCTTTTACTGATTTAATTACCTCTTCTGATATATTCGATGGAGTTTCTGCATAATGTGAGAATTCCATAGTTGACGTTGCTCTACCTGAAGACAAAGTCCTTAAGGAAGTAACATACCCGAACATTTCCGAAAGTGGAACGGTACCTTTTACAACTTTAGCACCAGCTCTATCACTCATATCACTGATTGTTCCACGTCTTCTGTTCAGGTCACCAACAATATCACCCATGTTCTCTTCGGGTGTGATTACCTCAATCTTCATGATTGGCTCCATAACAACAGCGCCAGCAGCTTTACCCGCAGCTTTATAACCCATTTTTGCAGCCAATTCGAAAGAAAGTGCATCAGAATCCACAGGGTGGAAAGATCCATCTTTCAATACCACTTTCATGGTATCCATTTCAAATCCAGCCAAAGGTCCGTTTTTCATTGCAGCTGCAAATCCTTTTTCAACTGATGGAATGAATTCTTTTGGAATACGACCACCTTTAATTTGATCTACGAACTGAAGTCCTGTTCCTTCGAAATCTTCATCTGCAGGACTCATTTCAAATACAATGTCACCAAACTTACCACGACCACCAGATTGCTTCTTATAAGTTTCTCTGTGAGCAGCCATTTTAGTAAGTGCTTCTTTATATTCAACTTGTGGTTCACCTTGGTTTACTTCAACCTTAAACTCACGACGTAAACGATCAACAATAATATCCAAGTGAAGCTCACCCATTCCAGAAATAATAGTCTGTCCTGAAGCTTCATCTGTTTTTACCTGAAAAGTAGGGTCTTCTTCAGCCAATTTAGCCAAAGCCATACCTAGTTTATCTACATCAACCTTAGTCTTAGGTTCAACAGCAATACCAATTACCGGATCAGGAAAGTCCATACTTTCAAGGATAATAGGATGCTTCTCAGCCGACATGGTATCACCAGTCTTAATATCCTTAAACCCTACGGCCGCACCTATATCCCCAGCTTCTATATAATCAATGGCATTCTGCTTATTGGAATGCATCTGATAAATACGAGAAATACGTTCTTTTTTACCTGAACGATTGTTCAATATATAGGAACCAGCATCCAAACGACCTGAATATGCTCTAAAGAATGCCAAACGACCTACAAAAGGATCAGTAGCAATTTTAAACGCCAAAGCGGAAAATGGTTCTTTTGCATCAGGCTTCCTGGTAATTTCGTTACCCGTATTAGGGTCAGTACCTACAATATCATCCTTATCTATAGGTGATGGCAAGTAACGACAAACAGCATCTAACAAAAACTGAACTCCTTTGTTCTTAAATGAAGAACCACAAATCATAGGAATGATAGCCCTGTCCATTACCGCTGCTCTTAGTGCCGCATGAACTTCTTCTTCAGTGATAGAATCTTCATCCTCAAAGAATTTTTCCATCAACTCTTCATCATACTCCGCAACGGCTTCAATTAGAGCAGCTCTATACTCCTTAACTTCAGCTTTCATTTCTTCCGGAATATCAACAACATCAAATGTTGAACCGAAATTATCATCATGCCAAACTATAGCTCTATTCTTAGCCAAGTCAACAATTCCTCTAAAATCAGCCTCGTCTCCTATTGGCAATACAATTGGAACAGCATTAGAACCAAGCATGGTTTTCACCTGCTTACAAACCATTAAGAAATTAGATCCTTGACGGTCCATTTTGTTCACGAATCCTATACGTGGCACTTTATAGTTATCAGCCAATCTCCAGTTAGTTTCTGACTGTGGCTCAACACCATCAACCGCACTAAACAAGAAAACCAAGCCATCCAAAACACGTAATGAACGATTCACCTCTACGGTAAAATCAACGTGTCCGGGAGTATCTATTATATTAAAGTGATATCCTTTTGTATCTTCTGTCGGCTTGCCATTTTCTATAGGAAACTCCCATGTACAAGTAGTTGCGGCCGAGGTAATGGTAATACCACGTTCCTGCTCTTGCTCCATCCAGTCCATAGTGGCAGCACCATCATGTACTTCACCTATTTTATGACTTACACCCGTGTAAAAAAGAATACGCTCTGTAGTAGTGGTTTTTCCAGCATCAATATGCGCTGCAATACCTATATTCCTTGTGAATTTTAAATCTCTTGACATTTTACCAACTAGAATCTAAAGTGAGAGAATGCTTTATTGGCTTCCGCCATTTTGTGAGTATCTACTCTTTTCTTAACCGCCGCGCCTTCTTCTTTTGCAGCAGCCAAAACTTCTGCAGCCAATTTTTGCGCCATAGATTTTTCATTACGCTTTCTTGAGTAACTAATCAACCATTTCATCGCAGTAGAAATCTTTCTATCTGGACGGATTTGCATTGGAATCTGAAATGTAGCACCACCTACTCTTCTACTTCTTACTTCAACATGTGGCATTACATTGGAAAGTGCATCTTTCCATAATTCCAAAGCGGTTTTTTCTTCGTCAGTATTTTTTTCCTCAACGATATCAATTGCGTCATAAAAAACTTTGAAAGCAACTGATTTCTTACCATCCCACATCATCATGTTTACGAAACGTGTTACCAACTGATCGTTAAATCTTGGATCCGGTAACAATGGCCTTTTCTTTGCCTGTCTTTTTCTCATTACTTCTTCTTAAAAGTTATTTACTTTTTAGGACGTTTTGCACCGTACTTAGATCTACGTTGTGTTCTACCTGCAACACCTGCAGTATCCAATGCACCACGGACGATATGATATCTAACTCCTGGCAAATCCTTTACTCTTCCACCTCTAACCAATACTATCGAGTGCTCTTGTAGATTGTGACCTTCACCAGGGATATATGCGTTAACTTCCTTACCATTTGTTAACCTTACCCTTGCAACTTTACGCATTGCAGAGTTTGGTTTTTTTGGTGTAGTTGTATAAACACGCGTACAAACCCCTCGTCTTTGAGGACACGAATCCAAAGCAGCCGATTTACTCTTCTTGGTAATTGTGACTCTTCCTTTTCGTACTAATTGTGAAATTGTTGGCATTAAAATTTCTATTAAAAATCAAAACAACCCTCGTTTTGAGGGCTGCAAATGTAGTGATATTTCGGAATAATTCAAATCTTGACAGATTAAATTTGCAATCTATCTTAAAAAACCAAAATGAACACGAATAAAGAAAATGGAAAGCCCTAGATAACAAGGGAATATGGAGCAAAAAACTCCTTTACTATTTCTGTTTTACAATGTTCCACTAAAAGCCACCAGATTTACCAACCCACTTTTACTTTTTAGGTCCACATTTTTTTCTTTCAGAAATTGCTTGATTTCCTTTTGATGTTCAGCTCGAAACAAATCAACCAATTCTTTTTTGTTTCTACTAACATACACGGGGTCATTATCACCCATTGAAATATAGTAATTGGTTTCATCCACAAAACGATGTGGAAAAGACACGGCATGTGATGTCTTTGCTTTTTTGCCTTCTTTGAACAACTTCTTATTCTGTTCAAACAGTTTGTAATTATCCGTGGAATATATCATTTTTAAATAACCATAAGACTTCACCTTTTTATCATTAAGGAAAGTTGCGTATTTAAATTTATCATTATTCAAGGAACATGAAATATCAGCATCTTTTAACAGCGCAAGGGTCTCATCTTTCTCAAGCTTCGATTTCTTAATCTCAAATTCATCATTAAATGCATTATAGCGCATATACATTTTGCTTTCTTCATCACTATTAAAGAAAATTGTGCCTAACACGAATTCATCTTCTAAATATATAGACCCTTCAATATCTTCCAACTCAATTTTTTGCTCAATCCCCATGTTGGCCAGATTATCCCGCATTTGATTATAAAAATTTTCAGATGCCGGATTATTCCCAAAATCAGGGCCTATACCCTGCAAACCTTTTTGGTATGAACCAATAACGCCAGGCTGAACATTAGCACTTTGTTGGGCTATTGAATATGTAAAACACAAAAAGAATGTAATTCCGTGTAAAATCAACTTCATGATAGTAGTATATATATTAAGGTATAATTTACAAATTAAAATTGTCTTTTAATATTCATCCATAATCTTTAACAAACAAGACCCCTAAACTGGATGTTAAAATACAATATATACTACTCCAGTCGTTTTCAAACTACTTTTTAGGCAATGTTAAAATAAGGGGAATTTACGTTCAATATAATTTTTAATACCCTTAATTAAAGAGTTGATAATTATGAAGAATCATTTTACGGTTAACGCATTTAAAAACATTGTCTTAAAAATTTAGTAAAATTAGTTTGGATTATTAACATGAAATTATGATTTTAGCGCCTAGCTAATTCAAATAATTTTAAAATGAGAACAAAACTTAATGGATTGTTAACGCTGTTATTGGCGTTTGTTGTGCAAATTTCATTTGCACAAGACAAGACGATTTCAGGTAATGTGACGGATTCTGATGGACTTCCGTTGCCTGGGGTCAACATTGTCGTTGAAGGTACCACTAACGGTACTCAAACAGATTTTGATGGAAACTATGCTATTAGTGCAAGTCAAGGTCAAGCACTACTTTTTACTTACATAGGGCAAAAACCCGCGAGAAGGACTGTTGGCGCAGAGAGCGTAGTTAACGTTCAAATGCAGGAGGACGCTCAAGCTCTTGAAGAAGTAGTTGTGACGGCTCTTGGTATCAAAAGAGAGAAACAAGCATTGGGTTATGCCGTTACCGAAGTAGGTTCCGAAGAGCTTGAACAACGCGCTGAAGGTGATGTTGCTCGTGTACTTCAAGGTAAAGCTTCTGGGGTACAGATTACCCAGCAAAGTGGTCTTTCAGGTTCTGGTACCAATATTATCATTAGAGGTCAAACAACTTTTAGTGGTAGTAACCAAGCACTATTTATTGTTGATGGTGTTCCTTTCAGTACGGATACCAACCCTTCAGGAAGAAACGGATCTCGTCAAGATTTCGTAAATGGTAACAACGGTTCCAGTAGGTTCTTGGATTTGGACCCAAACAGTATAGAAAGCGTTAACGTTCTTAAAGGACTTGCCGCTGCTACACTTTATGGTTCTCAGGGACGTAACGGGGTTATCTTGATCACAACTAAAGGTGGTTCAACTACGCAAGGTCCTAAGAAAACAGAAATCACTGTTAATTCTTCGGTTTTCTTTAACGAGATTGCCTCACTTCCAGATTACCAAGATGTTTATGGTAACGGTTTTGATCAAAACTTCGGATGGTTCTTTAGTAACTGGGGTCCTGCATTCGCAGAAGGCGGAGCTTCAGGATATGGAAATCAGCCTGCAATTGATGAAAATGCAACGCTTGCTCATCCTTATTCAACTTCCACTGCAGGTATCCAAGCAGCATTCCCAGAATTTCAGGGAGCTCGTTACGATTGGAGACCTTATGACAGTGTAAAAAACTTCTTTAAAACAGGTACTGTATCAAATACATCTATTAACGTTAGAGGAACTTCTGATGACGGTAAAGTTGGATACAATATGAACTATGGTTACCTTAAGGATAATGGTTTTACTCCAAACAACAGTGTTAACAGAAACACACTTTCTGTTGGGGGTCGTGCTATCTTATCTAACAAGTTTACTATAAATGGTACATTGAACTATGCAAGAACCAAGTTCATTTCACCTCCAGTTGCTTTAAGTCAAGGTAACGGTGCTACGGGAACAGGTTCTTCCGTATTTGGTGACCTTTGGTTTACTCCAAGGAGTATAGATGTTCAAGGGCTTCCATTTCAAGACCCAGTTACTGGTGGCAGTGTATACTACAGACAGAACAACTCTATTCAACATCCACTTTGGACCGTTAACAACGCAGAGACAAATCAGGAAACCAACAGGGTTTTCGGTCAGGCAACGATTCAATATGAGCTTAACGACAACCTAAACATTGTTTACCGTGCTGGTATTGATGTTTATAGTGAAGCAAATACGAACTTTCAAAACAAAGGTGGTATCAACAGTAACTCTGGAGATGTAAGATTGGCCAGTGGTATCTATGAAACATGGAACAATACCAATACTATTTGGGATCACAACCTTGTGTTGAACGGGGATTATGACATCACTGAAAAGATTGGTTCTACTTTCAACATAGGAGCAACTACAAGAAGAGAGGAATTCAATCAGCAAGGTGTTGCCAGTGATGGTCAGCAAGTATTTGGAGTATTAAGACACTTCAACTTCTTGAACCAAAATGAAATTCAGCAAACGTCTGAAAGAAATATTGCTGGTGTATATGCGCAAGCAGATTTTGATTATGACAACTTTTTGTATTTAACGCTTGCAGGTAGAAATGACTGGGTATCTAACTTCTCAAAAGATAACCGCTCACAGTTCTATCCTTCTGCAAGTATTTCTTTCATACCAACTGCGGCAATTGATGGTCTGAAATCAGAAAATGTGCTTAACTACTTAAAGATTCGTGGTGGTATTGGAGTTTCTGCAAACTTTGATGTACTGACTTCTAATTTCCCAGTAGCGAATACTTTAACATTGGATACTCAAGATGCACAAGATAGTTCTGGTCAAAATATAGTGACCAACACCACAGGTATACGTCTTGGAAACCCAGACTTATCTCCTGAAACTTTACAAGAAATCGAAGTTGGTATCGAGTCTAGATGGTGGGATAGCAGAATTACATTGGATGCTTCCGTATATCAGAGAAAAACCAATGATTTGATTTTGGACAGACCATTGGATCCAGCAACTGGAGTTACAATTACTGCTACCAATATTGGTGAGATTGAATCTGAAGGTATTGAGCTGGATTTGGGAGTTAACTGGATAAGAGGAAAAGAAGAAGGTGACTTTGATTGGTCGACCAACGTAAACTTTACCGCTTATGAGACTACGGTAAATGATCTTGGATTGGATACTGATCAAGTAGTTTTCTCTGGTTTTTCTAACTTAGGTAACGCTGCTATAGAAGGTGAGGCTTTTGGTGTATTCTTTGGAAGTAAAATTTTGACAGATGCCAATGGTGATTTTGTTGTAGGTGCTGATGGTAACTACGTTCAGGATCCAAATGATGGTATTATTGGTGATCCAAACCCAGACTGGGTAGCTAACGTAAGAAACAGTATTTCTTATAAGAACTTTACTTTCGGATTTCAATGGAACTACACTCAAGGAGGAGATGTATATTCATCTACCATTTCTACATTGTTGGGTAGAGGATTGATTACTGAAACTATAGATAGAGAGAATACTTTTATTCTACCTGGTGTTGATGCCAATGGCAATGTCAACAACAGACAGATTAACAACTCTACCTATTTCTTTAGTAACCTTTTATTTGGTCCTAATGAATTGCAAGTGTATGATGCCACAACGGTTAGATTGCAAGAAGCTTCTTTTAGCTACAGCTTGCCATCTAAATTCTTGGACAAGACTCCATTTGGTGCACTTACATTCACGGTATCTGGTAATAACCTTTGGTACAGAGCAATAAATACACCAAAAGGTGCAAACTTTGATCCTAACACCAATGGTACTGGAGTAGGTAACGGATTTGGTTTTGACTTTATCAACGGACCAAGTTCAAGAAGGTACGGGTTTAGTGTAAAAGCAACATTCTAAGAATTATAACAATGAAAACAATGAGAAACATAAATAAGTATATGACTTTGACGGTCTTGGGAGGATTGCTTGCATTCACCTCTTGTGAGACTACAGAGCTCGACATTACCTTAGATCCAAATGCGCTTACCCCCGATCAAGCGGGTGTAGATTTCTTCTTGAATTCTATTCAGGAGGATTTTGTAAGACAGTATGAAGGTGATGCCGATTTTGACCTTAACGACAACTTCCAGTCAGGTGGTAATACCACCGGGGATGGTTTTAATGAGTTGGGCATGGAGATGACACGTGTTGTGAACATGAATGGTAGAAATTACCAAAGTGTTTATCAAGATAGTGACATGAACGATGAATGGATCAATGCCTATAGGGGTGTTCTTGCGGATATTCGCGCTATGACACCATTGGCTGAAGCTGCAGAACAAACTAGACACATTGGTATTGCCCAGTTTATTGAGGCGTATTTGATGATCAGTATGGTGGATTTCTTCGGTGATGTTCCTTACTCCGAAATCATTCAAGGGGCGGAGCAGAATTTTAACCCTGCTTTGGATTCAGGAGCAAGCATTTATGATGCCATGTTGCTGCTTTTAGATGATGCAATTGCTAATTTCAATAGCTCACCTTCCTCTGATCCAGCTAATGATTTCTTTTATGGAAATGATTATGACAAATGGGTGAATGCGGCCAATACGCTTAAACTAAAAATCTATCTACAACGTAGATTGGTGGATACAAACGCAGAAGCTAGTTTTAATGCAATCATTGCCAGCGGTAACTATATCACCGATACTGCAGATGATTTCCTGTATAGCTGGCCAGCGGCTAGTGCCACACAGCCAGATACCAGACATCCTAGATATGGACTTAACTATCAAGCAGCAGGTGCTGGGGAGTATATGTCAAACTGGTTGATGCAATTGATGGATACTACAGATGATCCAAGGATTCGTTACTACTTTTACAGACAGACTTCGGCAGTTCCAGGAGCTGGTATAGCGCCAAATGAAGAATTATTAAACTGTTCTTTAGAGACTCCACCGCAACATTATCTTGATGCAGGATTTGGAGGAGATTTCTGTTTTTTACCAAACGGTTTTTGGGGTAGAGCACATGGAGAAGCAGATGGTATTCCACCAGATGGTTTGTTGAGAGCTACTTACGGTACTTATCCAGTTGGTGGTAGATTTGATGATGACAGTTTCCAAGCTATTAACCCATCTTCAGGTGGAGGCGGAACAGGCATCACCAACCTATTGACAGCTTTTGGCGTGGATTTTATGAGAGCAGAGATGGCACTGGCAGCTGGAAATACAGGAGGTGCTCGTACATTTATGATGGCTGGTATTTCTAAATCTATCGCTAAGGTTCAGGCTTTCCTATCCGGAAGAGTAGCTGGAGCTGATACTTCATTTGAACCTTCAGAGGCTGCTATCGATTTATACATGAACACAACGGTTGGAATTCGTTTTGACGACGCTGACATAGATGGAAAATGGGATGTTTTGGCAGAGCAGTTCTTTATTGCTCATTTTGGAAATGGTGTTGAACCCTACAACTTCTACAGAAGAACAGGTTTCCCAACAACATTACAGCCAAACCTAGAGCCTGACCCAGGTACTTTTATTAGATCCATGTATTATCCTGCAAATGCTGTGAATACGAATTCCAATATCACGCAAAAAACGGATCAAACACAGCCCGTATTCTGGGATACTAACCCAAGTGCCCCTGTGGCCAACTAAAAAAAAGAGCAATGAACATAAAATTTAATTTCATGAAAAATTTTAAGATATATGTCCTGTTGGCCATGGCAGTCTTTGTTACTGCCTGTAGTGAGGACGACAAGATTACTTTACTGGTGCAGGATACTGTAACAGCCGGTGCAGTCTTGAGAACCTTGGACTCATCTGGTTCTTTGGACATGTTCGACACAGCAAGTGTTTTGTCCTTTAGTATTCAAGAGCAAGATGCAGAAGGTGGAGCCCTTTTAGATCGTGTTGAGATTACAGGAAGTTATGTGGACAACAATGGTACTGATGATGATTCTGTTTCCGGTGCTGCCCTTGCAACTATTGCTGCTAGTGAATTTGGTGAGTTAGATGGGCTTCCAACTTTTGATTACAGCCTTACTTTGGCAGAGTTTCTTACTGCAGTTGGTATACCTCTTACGCAAGTATTGCCAGGTGATCAATTTGTAGTGGACATGGAACTTTTCCTTACGGATGGTAGATCATTTAAAAACGAAGATACCACGGGTAATGTAAGTGGAGGTTCTTTCTTTAGCTCTCCCTATCGTTATACTGAAACGGTTGATGATGGCATTAGCCTTCTATTGCCATTTCTAAACGATGGTATCAATGTTGCTGACAAGACTGGTATCAATATTGCCCCAACGGCAACTAATGATATCTACTCTGTTCAGATTAGAATTGATGATGGAGCTGATGGAGCTTTGCTTAACACGCTAACAATATTCAGAGAGTTCGTTGACAGGACCATCGAAGATGGAGATCCAGATCTTTCAGAAGCCGAAGCAGAGTTGATCAGCTATGATATTTCCAGTCTTACTTCTGACGCAGATGGTGTAAGAACTGTTGAATTCACTCGTACACTTGAGGAGCTTTATGGTGCTACGCTAACGTTTGCTGACTTAGGAATAAATGATGAATTCAATCTACGTTTCGAATTTGAGACTGCAGATGGCAGAATAGTAACAACTAATGCACCCGATACGGAAAATTATGTTCAAATCAATGTTCTAGAATGTACATTGTTGAACGCAGATGCACCGTTCCCAGGTGAATACACCATCAATTTCTTCGATAGTTTTGGAGATGGATGGGATGGAGCTCAAATTACTGTGTCTATTGATGGCGGTAGTGCAGCATCCTTTACGCTTGGAAATGGTTCTTCAGGAAATAGTAAATTCACTGTACCAGAGGGTGCTACTTCATTAGTGGTCTCTTATGTTCCTGGTGCCTTTGAATCTGAGCATTCCTATAATATTGCCGATCCAAATGGAAACCAAGCTGCTGTAGATAATGGCGGAGCCTTAGGCCCTGTTGTTGGTACAGTTGGTATAGCTGTTTGTGAGTAAACTTTATCATTAGATAATTTCATATAAAGGGCATCTGTTTAAGATGCCCTTTTTTTATACTTAAAATTGAAATACGCGATTATCTTAACTCCTAGATAAGTTTAAACACTAAGTGCCGACTATCTTCAAAAGAAACCGTTTAACTTTGTAACACCCCACTTTTATAGCCGCCTACGTTTAAAATTTGAATTATTAGTTTATATTTCATCAAAATTGGTTGAATTAAATGATTAAGGTTTTTTACATAACACTCTTACTTTTTCTTCTCGTAAGCTGTGGTGACAAAACAAAAGACAATCAGGGTACAATTGAAAAACCTGAAACCGAAAAGGAAAGTCCAGTATTCGAAAGGTTGGAGACAACAGCAAGTGGCATCAATTTCTCAAACACTATTGAGCATGATGTAGCAACAATGCAAAACCTATTTGACTACGATTACTTTTATAATGGTGCTGGAGTTGGGCTTGAAGACCTAAACAATGATGGCCTTTTAGATATCTTTTTCTGTGGAAACCAAGTAGCCAATCAACTCTATATTAATGAAGGTAATTTAAAGTTCAAAGACGCCACCGAAACTTCAAACATTAATACTGGGAAAAATTGGTCCAATGGTATCACATTTGTTGATATCAATGGAGATAACTGGATGGATATTTACATATCTCAAGGAGGCCCCAATACTAGAGAAAATCGTAAAAACCTACTCTTCATTAATCAAAAAAACGGTGCGTTTACTGAAAGTGCAGAAACATACGGCCTTGCTGATATGGGAATTAGCACACAATCCGCCTTTTTCGACTTTGACAAGGATGGCGATTTAGATTGTCTGGTAATGAACGAAAATGAGCTTTATGGTGTGGACCCTATCAACCTTCAAAGGCTCTTAAAAGCCAATCCAGACAATATATATTTTAACTCCTCACATCTTTACCGCAACGATAATGGGAAGTTTGTGGATGTCACTAAAATTGCGGGGCTAGAAAAACCAATTTTTGGATTGGGGTTAACAATTTCAGACATCAACGAAGATGGTTGGATGGATATTTATATGGCAAGCGACTATTACCTTCCTGATGCGCTTTATATAAACAATCAAAATGGGACATTTTCAGACAAAATAAAAGAATCCACAAACCAAATTTCCTTTTATGGGATGGGTATTGATATTGCCGATTTAGACAATGATAACCTACAGGATATTTTTGTTTTGGACATGGCTGCAAACGACCACGTACGTTCAAAAACGCTCATGGCCTCTATGAGCACAGGAAGATTTGACTACTTAGTGAATAAGGCAGATTTCCAGCACCAATACATGTATAACTCATTGCAGAAGAATATAGGTGATTCAAAGTTCAACAATATTGCACAATTATCAGGTGTTGCAAACACAGATTGGAGCTGGTCTGTGCTTATGAACGACTTTGATCTTGATGGACATAAAGAAATACACATCACTAACGGTTATAGACGTTATGCACTTGATAATGACCTTCAAAGACAGGTGTTTGAAGCTAGGCAAAAGTATGGCTCAAATGTTCCTTTGGATGTAAAACGAAGGCTTTATGAATCTATGCCATCGGAAAAGTTGCCAAATATTCTCTACAAAAGAAAGTCAGACCTAAGCTATGACAATGTTTCTTCCGATTGGGGATTAGATGATTTTTCCTTTAGCAATGGTGCGGCCTCAGGAGATTTAGACAATGACGGGGACTTGGACCTTGTTATCAATAATATAGATGAGAATGCATTTCTATATCAAAACACATCTATAGAAGAAAAAAAAGGCAACTACTTAAAAGTGACTGCCAATGGAGATTTATCTGAAGAATTTGCCAAAGTAAAAATAGACGTTGGGGGAAACTCTCAGATAATCGAAATAAAAAGGGTAAGAGGTTACCGGTCATCACAAGAAAACAACGCACTATTTGGCGTAGGTAATCAAAAAACCATTGATACGGTTACCATTTTTTGGAAATCTGGCAAAATGGAGCAAAAATTCAACGTCCCCTCAAATACAACAATGTCCTTTAATGAAAGTGAAGCTGATATTAGTATTAAAAGGCCTCAAGGAAAATCCAAATATTTCCAAGAAGTTAGTGCAACTGGTTTAGGTTTGGGTTTTATCCATAGCGAAAACGCTTATGATGATTTTGAAGAAGAAATTCTATTACCATACAAACAATCTAATTTAGGCCCGTTTTTAACCAAAGGAGATATAAACAATGATGGCTTATTAGATTTACACGTAGGAGGCGCCTCTGGGCAATCTGGGCAGTTATATCTTCAATCGGAGCATGGTTTTACAAAGATCAACTCCCCTGCCCTCTCAGACGATGCCAATTATGAAGACATGGAGTCTGTCTTTTTTGATTTTGATGGAGACAAAGACTTAGACCTATATGTGGTAAGTGGAGGAAATGAATTTGCCGAACATTCATCATATCATGCAGATAGAATTTATATAAACAATGGTAATGGGCAGTTTAACAGACTTCACAGCGAAGTTTTAAGCTCTTACCAAAAAAATGGCAAAACAGTATCCATAATTGATTATGACAAAGATGGAGATAATGACATTCTAGTTGGGAATAGGGTTGTTCCCAAAAAATACCCTAACCATCAATCATCGGTGCTATACGAAAATATGGAAGGAGAACTTGTTGATGTAACGCAAAAAGTTGTTCCAGGGCTTTTAGATTTTGGAATAGTAAACGATTTACAGGTTACAGATATTAATAATGATGGCTGGCAAGATTTTATCGTGGTTGGTGAATGGACGGGTATTGGTGTTTTCATAAACAAACAAGGCACCTTTGAAAGGATTGGGGAGAACGTCCCAGTTTTAAACGAAAAAGGTTGGTGGTTTTCTGTCAGTGAAACCGACGTGAACAATGATGGCCTTAAAGACTATATTATTGGAAATGCCGGACTTAATATAAAGTTTAAAGCCTCTTCTGAAAAACCTTTTAAGGTATATGCTGCCGATTTTGATGAAAACGGCACCAATGATATTGTATTGAGCAAAAAATATAATGGCACCTATGTACCCGTAAGAGGAAGGGAATGTTCATCTCAACAAATGCCCTTTATAAAAGATAAATTTGAAACTTACTCAGAATTTGCCAACGCCAGTCTAGTTGATATTTATGGAGAAAAATTAAATGCTTCCTATGAGAGTAGCGTTACGGAATTCAACTCAACAATCCTTATCAATAAAGGAGATTTAAGCTTTGAAAAAGTGCTTCTCCCAGCCGAAAGCCAATCTTTTCCACTTTTGGATTGTGTTTTTATCGATATAAATGGTGATGGATATGAAGATGTAATTCCCGTGGGAAATATTTATGAAACGGAAGTTGAAACGCCTAGACTTGATGCAATTTCCGGTCTTATCCTTTTATCAAATGGAAAAGATGGTTATACATGTCTCTCCAATAATGAATCTGGGTTGTTTTTAGATGGTAATGTCAAGGACATTGAAATCATCAGCAATCAAAAAAACGAGAAATTCATAATAAATACAGTTAATAACGGTCCATTGTCTGTACATAAAATATCTTTGTAAAATCTTTTAGTAAATTTTCATCTGAAAGATTCTATTCAATTGAACACTATGAACAACCAAATCTATGGAATCCGGGCAGTACTGGAAGCGATTGATTCCGAACAGCCCATAAATAAAATATTTCTTCAAAAAGGACTTGGCGGTGAGTTGTTCAGGGAACTGGAAACCTCAATACGAAAAAACGGTATCAGTAGTTCCTATGTGCCTATTGAAAAGCTAAATCGGTTAACCAAAAACAATCATCAAGGAGCTGTAGCCAATATTTCTCCTGTTCAATTCCATGTTTTTGAGGAATTGGTGGAAAAAGTATTGGGGCAAGAAAAAAGTCCTTTCTTTTTGCTTCTGGACCAAGTTTCTGATGTTAGAAATTTTGGTGCAATTATTAGAACCGCAGAGTGTTGTGGTGTAAATGGTATTATTATACCTAAAAGTGGTGCTGCGCCAATTACCGACGATACGGTTAAAACATCTGCAGGTGCTGCCTTTAAAGTTCCCATTGCAAAGGTTGACCATTTAAAAGATGCTATATTTTACCTTCAATCTTCAGGCATTAAAGTTATCGCTGCCACAGAAAAGTCTGAAAATGATATCTACACGGTAGACTTCAAGACTCCCTGCGCAATAATTATGGGTGCAGAAGACAGGGGTATTTCAACCTCCATACTTAATCTGGTCGATCATAAGGCAAAGCTCCCTTTATTGGGGGAAATTGGTTCTTTAAATGTCTCTGTAGCTTGTGGAGTGTTCTTATATGAAGCAGTACGGCAACGTATGAGTTAAAAAGCTCTATTCATCCTTATCTTTTTTATAGTGATAGGTCACTTTAATTTTTTGATGCTCTTCTTCCTCCGTTTTGGTTTCAATAAAATTACCATCTTCATCAAAATGACTTAAAAAAGGATCATCTTCTTCCCTATAACCCTCTTTTTCCCAATCGTATTTTTTTTCCTCCGGAAGCCTAACCTTCGTGGTAAGTGCCAAAAATAAACCTGTTAGAAACCCTGAAAGATGCCCCTCCCAGGAGATGTTCTCTTTTACTGGAAAAATATACCATATCATACTTCCGTAAACAAAAACAACAATCAATGAGAGTGCCACCAGTCTAAAATGCTTGGCAAAAATCCCTTTAAAAAAAATAAAACTTGCCAATACATAAATAAGGCCACTGGCTCCAATATGATATGAAGGTCTAGCAATAAACCAGGTTAAAAATCCTGAGATAAGAACGCCCAATACCAATGTTCTTAATGCGGCATGTCTGTAAAAGTATACCAGAAAGCCTGTCAATACCGCCAATGGAATGGTATTGTTATATAAGTGTTCTAGAGACCCATGAATAAATGGACTGAGCAAAACACCTATTAGGCCCGAAAGTCTTCTGGGGTAAACCCCAAACTCATTAAAATTGAGCCCAAATTGCACTTCAACCCAAAATACGGTCCAAATAGACAGTACAGCTAGCAAAGGAGCCAACAAAACCCAGTTAGAAAATTTGAAATGATTATTATCCGTCATAACTATATTTCACATTCAAATACTTGACCATACAAGTGAATTTACACAAATTGTCAGGTTTACTAAAAAGTTCTTCTTATTTGAAAGATGGTTATTACGATACATTCTTCATATAAAATTGTCTTATTTTTATCTTTATGAATGAACCTCTTGCCGAGCGTATACGACCTAAAACCCTGGATGATTACATTAGCCAAAATCATTTGGTTGGGGAACAAGGCTCATTGACGCATCAGATTAAAAAAGGAATTATTCCTTCATTGATTTTATGGGGCCCTCCAGGTACTGGCAAGACTACATTGGCCAATATTATTGCCCATGAGAGCCAAAGACCTTTCTATACGCTTAGTGCAATTAGCAGCGGTGTAAAGGATATAAGAGAGGTTATTGAGAAGGCAAAACAAAGCGGAGGCCTTTTCACTTCTAAAAACCCTATCCTATTTATTGATGAAATACATCGATTTAGTAAATCACAACAAGATTCTCTTTTAGGTGCTGTTGAAAAAGGATGGGTTACCCTTATTGGGGCTACCACGGAAAATCCAAGTTTTGAAGTAATTCCGGCACTTTTATCCAGATGTCAGGTCTACATACTAAATCCATTTGGAAAAGAAGATCTGGAAGCGCTTTTAAAAAGGGCCATGGACACTGACAACTCCTTAAGTTCAAAAAAAATAAAGCTAAAAGAGACTGAAGCTCTGTTGCGATTGTCCGGTGGTGATGGAAGAAAGCTTTTAAATATTTTTGAGCTTATCATAAATTCTGAAACGAGTGATAATGTTACTATAACCAATGATTTGGTTATGAAAAAGGTGCAAAAAAACACTGTGCTTTATGATAAAACTGGAGAACAGCACTATGATATCATTTCCGCCTTTATTAAATCTATAAGAGGAAGTGATCCCAATGCGGCAGTATACTGGTTGGCACGAATGATAGAAGGTGGCGAAGATGTAAAGTTTATTGCACGCAGACTGGTTATTTTAGCATCCGAAGATATTGGAAATGCAAATCCGACAGCATTAGTACTGGCAAACTCAGCTTTTCAGGCAGTAAATACTATTGGGTACCCTGAGGCAAGGATTATACTTAGCCAATGCGCTACTTACCTAGCCAGTTCAGCAAAAAGTAACGCCAGTTATGTGGCCATTAAAGAAGCACAACAAAAAGTAAAGGAAACGGGAGATCTATCAGTTCCTTTAGCAATTAGAAATGCACCAACAAAATTAATGAAAGATATAGGTTATGGTAAAGGGTACAATTATGCCCATGACCATGAAAACAGCTTTGTTGATTTTGAATTTCTCCCTGAAGAAATATCCGGAACTACATTCTATAGACCAGGGGGCAATCCCAGAGAAAATGCTATGAAAGAATTTTTAAAAAACAGATGGAAGGATAAATATCAATTTTAAAATTTGACATTTAGTTCTTTAAGTACCTTTTCGCCGTTTTCGGCATATTCAAAAAACCATTTATCATCTTTTTTGAAAACCACTCCATTTTTATCTCCGTGGCTCACTAAAAAAACATTTTCCACAGAAGTTTCCACCAATTTCAACCTAACTTTTGGAGTACTGTCAACAAGTTGATATCCATTTTCTATAGGTTGAGCATATAACAAATCGGAATTTATGGGTTCTGCAACCACATCTGCTTTTTTCATGGAAGAAGGTACTGGCTCCATGCTTTTAAAACTCTGGGTTTCTGTAGTCGCTTCCTGAACTACCATTGGCTCCTTAGGCTTTTCTTCCAATGTTTTTACATCGTTTTTAAAACTAACCGTAATAGGTCCTGCAATTTCTTTCTCTTCTTCTTTTGGCATGTATTTGTACTGCAACGTATCAAACGACACAAATGATTTCTTCAGTGCATCTGTATAGGCAGGCCTAAATTCCTTGATCTTGCTTTTACCTTCAACGGTCCTAAAAATTTCAATAGACTGACAATCTCTAAGAACCAAAGTAGTTTTGGTGCTGAAAAGCGATGAAGTATCCTCAAGGTTTACCAAAAGGCCCAAACACCTGTTTTTTCTCAAATCCTCAGGTAATTCATCATCATAAACCGCCTGATATCCTCTCTGGTTAAAGAGATGTTTTATTGTGGTACTTGTCTGGTGCTTGTTTTGAATATTATAAGAATCAAATTTTTTGGGCACTATAATGTATTTATAATCATTTAGTTGACCATTCATTGAACAACTCAATCCTATTGTAAATATCAAAAAAAATAGTAGTCTAGATTTCATATGGAATAGATAATCAATTATCGTTCCAAGATATAATATTAAATCCAAACTGTAAAGAGGCATAATGGCTATCAGCAACATTTCTATACCCTAAAAGATTATCGCCCAAAATATAGAAATTAACTGGTCCAGCCTGAAGATTAAGGCCTAGTCCAATATTGGACAATGAATATTTATCAACAGTATAAGTAGTTTTAAGAGAAAGGGTTCTGCCCAATCTTTTTTGGTAAAACCCCGTTAACGCGGCTTGAACACCTCTAGGTCTCTTCATCATAAATAACTGTCCCCCAACACTATTTCTGTATAGATTACCATTTTGACCGCTTTCTGTATTAATTGCACAACCGCAATCTTTATTGGAAGTTTCAGCCAGACCAAAATCATAACGGATTGACCCATAAACCTTAACCGGTCTAAAAGAAATGTAGCTACTTGTATCATTATCATCAAACGGAACGGATTCTTCAATTTCATCTATAAGTTCCTGCCACAAATCATTGTTTAAATCGTTTATATCCTCTGGTAGGATAACATCTATCCCCTCATTGGTAGCGCTGCCTCTCAATGTATAATTTTTAATATCCTTGGAATTATAAATAAAGCCAACATCCAATACACTTCCTGTAATAGTTGTTTGCGGGTTTAGGTGATATGTAAAACCAGCATCAAAACCCAGTCCAAGATTTCCACCAAGCAAAACCCTTCTAGTAAAAAGACTGGTTAAATCCCTTTGGGTTGATGAAGTGTCTTCATCCAAAATATCTATAATTTCTTGCACCCCAGATGTTTGTAATTTCATATCAGCATTAATAGTATTGGCGTAGATATTGTTCTGCCCTTGGGTAGTTGTAAAAGATCCTGAGTTTTTTATAGATTGGAATTGAAAAATACTAGAATAGATTTTAGCTCTAGCTCCAATGGTAAGATCATTACTCATTTTTCTATTAACACCAAAATGAAACACATTGACCATTTCTCCCCTCACGTTTAAATCACTCAAATCAAAACTTCTTCCTATGTTATCTCCTCCATTTCCCTCAAACGCTAAAATTGCCAAATCTTTGGGCCAATACGCAATGATATCCGTTTCACCATACACTCCAAAGGAATAGTAATCATCTGGTCTATTCTTTCCTCTAAAACCTACATTGAACAGCTCTATCTGACTGGTGGTACTAAAATCATCTCTTTTGTTCATGTCCTCTATCAACCGCTCCCTAACTTTAGTAGTAAAGTCAACACCGTCATTTGCAAATAGGTCATTTACGGTCACTCCACTTGTTGCAGCTTGAAAGTATAATCCAGATAAAACAGGTATTCCGGTGTGCCATTTTTCTGAAGTCTTCACCCCGGGATTGACCATTAAAGATTGTGGAATCTCATAAAAATCATAAAGCAATTGCTTGTTTTGGGACCACATAGAAGATACCCCAAAAAAAGTGGTTAAAAAGAATAATTTGCCTAGCCTCATTTTAATCGGAATAAAAATTCAGCGGCAGATCGCACTATAATCTTGGGTTCTGGCTCGGATGAAATACTTGTGGCATCTCCTAGGTTATTTCCCGTTACTCTAAAACTTGAAGTATTGGTAAGTATATCTAAACTTTTTCCTCCAGGACCATAGGCCACTTCTAAAGTTTCCGTTTGAGCGGGTGCAGGGTCAATGCTTAAGGACTCTACGTCCAATATATTCCCCCCTTCATCCAAAAATTCAATAGTAATGTTTAATCTTTTACTTGTAGTATTTTCAAGTTCATAACTAATGGTTCCTTCCAGCAATCGTTCTGCCACAAATTGTTCATTGAAAGCATCAAAATTGAAAGTTTGTGCATAAAAAGTGTTTACTGCGCTTACAGAATTGATGAATTCTTCATCCGATTCCAGATAAAAAATACTAGAAGCAACTGTTGGGGTAACGCTCAAATCATCAAACTGGTCAAAATCCTGTTCTTCAGAGCATGACAGAATCAGCATGGCAGCCATAACCAACAACAGGCAGGGGGAAAGCAATTTTTTCATAGGTTCTAAAAGCATTTTGTAATAAAACAACGTGGCCCTGTTATACCCTAATATAACTCTATAAAATGCTTTTTATTTCAATGAGATTGTTGATGATTTTGCATAAACCATGTTCAGGTTCTTTGTGTGCATTAAAGTGAAGTGTATGGAAACCTGCCGATTTTGCTCCCATGATATCTGCCTCGATACTATCTCCAATCATCAAAGAGTTTTGAGGTGCAACGTTTGCTTTTGTCAATGCCAATTCAAAAATGTATGGGTGCGGTTTTTTCACTCCCGCGATTTCTGAATCAATTATTTGATCAAAGTATTGATGGATATTTGATCCTTTTAATTTTTTTTCTTGAATCTCTTGAAACCCATTCGTGATAATATGAAGTTTATATCTTGGCGACAAGTATTGCAATACTTCAACGGTATTTGGAAATAAATGAGAGTAAGAGGACAGATGTTCTATATACTCATACGCCAGAACATTTATGGTTTCGTCTGAAATTGTTTTGCCTATGTTGTCAAAAGTTCTTTTTAAACGTTGGTATCTAAGTTGAGATTTGCTTATTCTATCTTCTCGGTATAATTTCCAATACTCAAGATTTATGGGGATGTATGCTGTTAGAAAATCCTCCAAATCCACATTCAATTGATTTTCTTCAAGAATTTTTTGAAATGTCAACGCGGAATTTTTTTCAAAGTCCCACAAGGTATGGTCCAAATCAAAGAAAACATCTGTAACCACTTCTTTAAACATAGTAACGCCTTAAGAAGGATTGATACAGTTCTAACCAATTTAACTTATGGCTACTTCCCAGCAACTCATTGGAGAAAATTATTACTAGATCTCCATTTACTTGCTTTACTTGCCTATACACCCTATCCATAACCTCAAAAGCTTCTTCCTTCTTTTTACAATTTGCAAGGGCATAATCATGTATGGCAAAGGGATGGACTTTTAGGGGTTGCCTTACTTCCATATTAATATCATAAAAATAAAACGGCGTACAGGTACCAGCCCTAAAACCGATTTCATGGGTATATCCCATAGAAAAATCATCTGTGAACTCTGTTTCAATAAGGTTGCGGTAAGTACTTGGCACATTGACCCTATTATATCTTAATCTGGAATATTTAATTGGCCTATTAACAAGGTTGCCCAAGAGCCGTTTTTCTTCTTTTAAGACCATCTTATTTGTAGAGGACAAAAAGGATGTACTCAAGGAAACAGCACTGTAATCTGCAACCGATTTTATAAGGTACCCGAATTTGTTATTGTTTGGTGAAATGTTTTTGTCATGTGCTGAATACTTGGCAAACTGAAAGAAAAACATGGTTTTGATCGGAAACTTTTTATGAATTGCTATCAGCTCCTGAAAATTATCATAGGGGTCCTTTTTTATACCCAAAAGCACCAAGGTACGTTTGGCCATACTCCTAAATTTAAAACCACCAATATCTAAAAAGAAGCCCCCTAAACTTCTTATAAACCCTCTTAATGCATAACTATGAGATGTAGTTACGTTTATTATAGACGTGAAGCTGTATTTTCTTTTTGGGTTTTTTATATCCGGAAAACGTTCTTTTAGGGCCTGCAACATCTTATACGCCCATAAATCAACAACGGGAAGTTCCAAAAATTTGTTTTGGTAGGCAATGCTCTCTTTTGCTGGAAACCTTCCCACATTGTCTTTTACATGGGGCAGATATTCCTCATACCTGCTTAAAAGGTAAAAACTTGCCGAAAATATATCATATGGTATAGCGCTTTTTTCACCACAAGCAAAAAAACATGGGATGCCGTCCCAACTTGCTATTTTAATATCCAAATCGTTGATGCCCTGCTCAAACAACAGATCATTGCTCCTGATAAAAAATTCGTTCTGCAGGGGTTGTTTTGAGTAGGTTATTTTTGGGCCTGTGTGCCTAATAAAATCTTCAACCTTGGTTGTAAACGTTACTTCTATACCCAAAATCTTTTCAAACAGCTGTTTTGCTGTATAAGTAAGTCGGTTGGTAATTTTATGGGTAAATATCAATAACATCTCTACGTGTCAACTAAAGTATTCCTTGGTCCGCAAAACTTAAATAATCATGCTGGGTTAAAATCAAATGATCCAATATCTTAATATCTAAAGCTTCTGAAGCCTTTTTGAGTTTGTCTGTAACCTCTTTATCTGCAGTGCTTGGTTTTACCGTTCCCGAGGGGTGGTTATGGGCCAATATAATGCCCACTGCCCCAAGTTCCAACGCTTGTTTTAACACCAAACGTACATCTACCAAGGTTCCCGTAATACCACCCTTGCTCAACTGGGATTTGTGAATCACCTTGTTGGAGTTGTTAAGGTAGACAATCCAAAACTCTTCGTGCTGTAATTCGCCAATCAGGGGGTGCATTAATTCAAAAGCATCTTTACTGCCTGAAATCTTGGCAATTTTTCCAGCATCTTCTCCCCTTCTTCGACGGCCTACCTCTAGGGCCGCTGCAATGGAAACCGCCTTGGCCTCACCAATACCGTTAAACTGCATTAATTGGTTTACAGAAAGTTTACCCAGCTCGTTTAAATTATGATTTACAGAGGCCAAAATACGTTTGGAAAGCTCCACTGCACTTTCCTTTTTATTACCTGAACCTATTAAAATGGCTATCAATTCGGCATCTGAAAGTACGGAGCGCCCTTTTTGCACCAATTTTTCCCTTGGCCTATCGTCATCCGCCCAATTTTTAATGGAAAAAGAAGCCACTTTTTCTTGCATGGTCTAAATATAGGAGATTAATATTTTATGTAATTTTCTATCACTAAATATTTCCACCATGAAATCTCTTTTTGATACTGAAACTTGTTCCGAAATACTAAACCGTATTAACACCTTGACCAAATCCACCAAAGCTACCTGGGGGGAAATGGAAATTGGCCAAATGTTACACCATTGCCAGTTTCCTTTAAGTCTTGCTTTGGGCAGATACCAAATGAAAAAGCCCAACCCTTTTGTGAAGCTAATTTTTAAAAGCTTTAAAAAAGGCATGTATGATGATAAACTCTGGAAACCCAATCTGCCAACAGCAAAAGACTTTAAAGTGTCGGATAAAAAAGATTTTGAGCCTGAAAAGATCATTTTGGTTGACCTAGTTAATGATTTTCATTTGGAAAAAGATAGAAAAATATGGGAACCCCACCCTGCTTTTGGGCTTTTTACTCATGAACAGTGGGGAAAAATGCAATACAAACACTTGGACCACCACCTAAGACAGTTTGGAGTCTAATTGACAAAATCCGTAATTATTTCCTCCAGTTCGTTTTCTTTTCCTAATTTAATTCTAGCCAACACAACTAATAATACATGAGGTTGTTGGGTTTTATACGTTTACGAAGAATATAATTAATCAAACTATGACCGCAACCGAACTTATAAGTAAAGTGTTTTTACCATTATCTCTTGCTATTATTATGCTTGGTATGGGAATGACTTTAATTCCTGCCGATTTTACTAGAATTGTAAGATATCCTAAGGCAATTTTAATTGGCCTTTTAAATCAACTTATCTTTTTACCTATTATTGGTTTTTTACTAGCTATAATTTTTAATTTAAATCCCGTAATGGCAGTTGGGTTAATGATTTTAGCCACTTGTCCTGGCGGGCCTACCAGCAATTTGATAACACAGGTTTGCAAAGGAAATATTGCATTATCGGTTACATTAACCGCTATTGCCAGTATTGTAAGTATCATAACAATACCCTTTATCTTGTCCTATGCGCTGGAGTATTTTGGTACTGCCACAAATGTCACAATCAAATTGCCCATATTAGATACTATCCTTCAGATAATGGTAATCACTGTAATTCCTATTTCCATAGGAATGCTCATCCGCAGGTTTAAAACAGACTTTGCAAAGCGTATGGAAAAACCAATGCGAATTGCTTCCACCGTAATTTTTATTTTAGTCTTTCTAGCAGTATTAGCCGCAAATTTCAACATAATAGGCAAAGCAATGAAAGAAGTAGGGTTAGTCACCTTGCTATTAAACTTAATAACCATGGGATTGGGTTATTTAACGGCTAGATTATTTAAATTGAACTTAAAGAGCGCCATTTCAATCACAGTAGAGAGTGGTATACAAAATGGAACGTTGGCATTTGTGATTGCTACTTCAATATTAAATAATATAGAAATGGGCATTCCAACTGGAGCTTATGCTATATGGATGTTTATAACTGGTGGGGTTTTAATGTGGCAACTCGGAAAAAGACCTGAAACAGATTCTAAATAAGAAAACACTAAGCGCAACAAAATGAACAAAAGAAATAGTGTCTTTCTAGCAACAAGTTTAGATGGGTACATTGCTGATAAAAATGGAGGGATTGACTGGCTGGAAAGCACACCAAACCCAAACAAATCTGACTTAGGATTTAATAAATTCATTGAACAAATAGACGCCTTGGTCATGGGAAGAAATACCTTTGAAACCGTATGTGGATTCGATTTTGGATGGCCTTATAAAATACCCGTATTTGTGCTTAGTAATTCTCTAAAAGAAATTCCGAAAGATTATCAAGACAAAGCGTATTTGGTAAAGGGCACCATGCAAAAAGTAATTGAACAAATTCATCAAAAAGGGCATTATCGTTTGTACATAGATGGAGGAGCAACCGTTCAGAGTTTTTTAAAAGAAGATTTAATAGATGATTTAACTATAACAATCATTCCTATTGTTCTTGGTGATGGCATTCCTCTTTTTACTGTATTAAACCGGAAACTTGATTTTGAACTAGTTTCTTCTGAGGTCTATATTAATCAATTGGTGCAAAGTCGTTATTGTAGAAAAAGAGAATAAAATAGCGACAATGACCATATGTAATTCCAAGTACATTTAATCACTTAGAACGGAAGCCACTTGCACTAAACATTCATTTCAAATTACTTGCATACTGTAACGATCTATTTCTGATTTTGTCTTTAAAAACAAAGACAATACCCTTCCTATGAAAATTCCATTCATTTTTTTGATGGCTACATTGGTTTTAATCACCAGTTGCAGAGAAAATTCTCATCAAGCTTCATCGCAAAAAGAAACAAAAACTATCCTGAACTTAAACAATCGAGAAGTACCAATCGATTCAATAAACAGATATGTGAAACTTAAAATGGAAGAAATGAATATTCCAGGGGTTTCCTATGCTATTATCAATAATGGGAAGTTAGTTTTTCACAATGTAATGGGATACTCCAATTTAGAAACCAAAGAACCCGTAAATAATACAACTCTATTTGAAGGAGCTTCAACTTCAAAGCCAGTATTTGCTTCTTTGGTTATGTTATTGGTAGAAGACGAAAAATTGGATTTGGATACTCCGTTATACACTTATCTAGATAAAAATGCTAGCGATAATTATGATTATGATGTCCGATATCAAAAAATTACCGCAAGAATGGTGCTGTCCCATACCACTGGCTTTCCTAATTGGCGTGGAAAAAATGAATTGACCATATCGTTTGAACCGGGTACAAACTTCAGTTATTCTGGTGAAGGATATCAATTCTTGGTTGCGGCCGTCAAATCAATTTTACAAACTGATTCTCAGGGTCTAGAGAATTATTTCCAAAAACGCATTGCAGAACCACTGGGAATGGTTCATACCAAATTTGTTCAAGATGAATATAACAGAAACCACAAGGCATTTCCCCATTTTAATGGCGTTAAAAAAGAAAAAAACAATTGGACGGCTAATGAATTTAATGCAGCTTCTGCAATGCATACCGAATCTCGGGAATTCTCCAAATGGCTAATCGCTATAATGGAGGAAAGCCTACTTTCAGAGGATAGTTCTGCAAATTTATTTGATGATCAAATCACATCTTTAAAAGCACCATCCCTTTTAACCAATGAAGGTGCTATCGCTTGGACCCTTGGGTTTGCAAAGTATAAGAATTCTGGTCATATAGTCTATGGACACGAAGGGAACAATGATGGATTCAACAGCTTGTTTCTTTTTAACAAAGAGAAAAAATGGGGTATGGTTCAATTCAATAATGCTAACGAAGTATATGATTTTGGGTATGAATTGTTCGGGTTTATTAATAAAAACAAATAAGTATAAGAACAATAGTGAATTGGGTGCTAACCCGAATCGCTATTTTGTTTAAATTAAGTAATTTCCCTGCACACAAGAAGAGGAAGGCTACGAAACAGAAACAGTGTGTTTTGGAGATGGAAATTGTATTGAAAAGCCCATACCTGAAAGTTGTTTTTGATAAAACCTTACTCTAAAATTTGATGGAAACGAACTAGAAATAAAAATGAGGCTTAAAATCAGCATATTAACGCTATTAATCTTTCTTACGTCTTGCTATGGAAGCAGTCAAAATCGTGTTGTAGTTAATATTCCGACAGCAGAGTCAGAGTCAGAATATATCTGGAGAACAATCCAAGATATCAAATTCTTTGAAGAACAAAATTATCAAGTTAGTCTTCCAGAGGGCTCATTAATTAGTGATTTAAAGATTAAATCTAAATTAGGGAAGCTTGCAAATGAGGATTATGAAAGATTAAAGGCATTTGTTCGAGATAGCGTATACAACAAAGCTGACTACCAAAAAGGGTATCAAAAAATAGAGGATGAACTTGAACTGATCAATAGAATGATTGATGAAATAAGTCAATCAAACTTTAAATGGAATTTCAAAAAATTCAGTACCTATCAAGTAAATCTTACCCTCTATGGACCAGGCGGAAGTTATAATCCTGATGAAGGTTCAGTGCTGATTTTCACTACAACCAACGGACGGTTCAAGAATTATGATAATCCGGCCAATACCATTATTCACGAAATAACCCATATCGGAGTTGAAGAAGCGATTATTAATAAATATAAAGTTCCTCATGCTTTAAAAGAACGGATTGTGGACACTTTTGTATTCTTAAACTTCAATGAGTATTTACCAGATTACCGAGTACAGGATATGGGAGACAAAAGAACTGACCAATATCTTAAAACAAAAGAAGATTTAAAAGATTTGGACAACTTTGTAAAACTTATTACGAAACAAAAATAATAAATCAGTTACCAACAATGAATAAAATGACACTTGAAGACATAGGATACAATGCTACGTTGGAAGAATACGGAAAAGAACATAACATCAATTCTTTTGATGTTGGTCGTGTTGTGTTGGAACATAAGGACAGATATGTGGTCAAAACCGCAACTGAAGAACTGGATGCAGAACTAATTGGCAACCTCAGATTTACAGCGGAAAGCAGATACGATTTACCGGCCGTTGGAGATTGGGTAGCTATTTCAGAATACGATGAGAATAAGGCTCTAATACATGCTGTTTACCCAAGACATTCTATATTAGAACGACAGGCAGTTGGTAAATCTACGGATACCCAAATAATAGCAACAAATATTGATTTTGGTTTAATTGTTCAATCTGTAAATAGGGATTTTAGCATCAACCGTTTAGAAAGATATTTAACCATTTGCAATACTGCCAAAGTAGCACCCATCATCATTTTAAGTAAGATAGACTTAATAGACGAACAAACGTTAAGCACGCTTCATGATGAAATAAAAGAAAGAATCAAAGAAGTTCAAGTTATTGCCATTAGCAATCAATCCCATGTTGGGCTAGATGAGATAAAAGCGATTATCCAAAAAGGTAAGACTTACTGTTTATTAGGTTCATCCGGCGTAGGCAAATCAACGCTCTTAAACCAACTAACGGGTAAAGAACTTATGGATACAAGGTCTATAAGTGAGCGCATTGATAGAGGAAAGCATGTAACCACTCGCAGAGAATTAATCGTTTTGGAAGATGGTGGCATCCTAATCGACAATCCTGGAATGAGAGAAATTGGTATTACCGATGCTTCCGTTGGACTTGAAATTACATTTGATGAAATTATTGAATTGGCACAAAATTGTAAATTCAATAACTGCACACATTCAAACGAAGATGGTTGTGCCATACTTGATGCCGTAGAAAGCGGCGAGGTTGATGCGGATTCGTATGCAAATTTTCAGAAAATGGAAAAAGAAAGGGTCTTTTTTGAATCCAGTATTGCAGAAAAGAAAAAGAAGGACAAGAACTTTGGAAAAATGATTAGAGAGGTCAAAAAACAGCGAAAACAGAATAAATTCTAAGTGTAGCTATTTATGAAAAGTATTGTTTGGAAAATACATTTAAAATCTTCTCCTGAAAGAGTTTTTGACCTTCTTTCCACAGCAAGCGGACGGGAAAAGTTCTGGGCTGAAAAAGCTCCAGAAAAAGATGGAATCATCCAATTTTATTTTCCAAATGGAGAATCTTATGAGAGTCAAATCGTGGAATCTAATGCCAACAATGAATTTCAATTGGATTACTTCAATTCGATAGTCACGTTTAGCTTAGAACCTTCTAAAAATAATGGAACAGATTTAACTCTAACAAATGAAGGCGTAGTTGAAGACGAATTTCTAGAAGTACATTCTGGTTGGGTATCTGTATTAATGAATCTAAAAGCAGCAGCCGACTTTCAAATTGATTTAAGAAATCATGACCCAAACAAAACTTGGGATCAAAAATATGCTGACAATTAAAAAATCAATAGATCTCACAACATATTAGCAGGGCAAACCTCCCAAATGTTTTTAACTAATCTTGAAACCTTATCTTTAAGCATTAGCAAACAATAGATAGTTTTTTAGCCTAAGCTGCATGCAACAAAAGAAAGCTCCTTGGTATTACCTCCTTCTACTTATTTTAGCTGGTGAGACCGTTTTTATACTTCCATTTGTACTTTCCCGCGTATTTAGACCCACCGTACTCGATGTCTTTGGGTTGGATAACGTACAATTGGGTTTGTGTTTTTCTGTTTACGGTATCGTAGCCTTGGTATCATACCTTATTGGTGGCCCTTTGGCCGATAAATTCCCTCCAAGAAAATTGATTGCCACGGCACTTTGGATGACAGCCTTAGGAGGCCTGGTCTATGCCACTTTTCCTAGCTATACCGTTTTAAAAATACTTTATGGTTATTGGGGCTTTACCACTATTTTTTTATTCTGGGCTCCAATGATTAAGGCTACCCGCGTTTGGGGAGGCTCAAACTCACAAGGTAAAGCCTTTGGCTTTTTAGATGGAGGGCGTGGTTTGGTAGGCGCACTGTTCGGTGCAATGGGCGTACTAATTTTCTCCTTGTTCATTACCTCGGAAATTGCAGAGGCTTCAGTCTCAGAAAGTAGGGACGCCTTTAAGTATGTAATTTTAGTTTCGGCAGGAATAGCAGTGTTGGTTGGGTTTTTGGTATGGTTCTTCATGAAAATGGATCGTAATGCAGAACAGGCCATTATTTTGGAGAAAATATCCGTTTCGCAAATAAAAGAGGTATTAAAGCTCCCTTCTGTTTTATTATTGATGGTCATTATCCTTTGTGCTTATGTAGGCTATAAAATTACCGATGTGTTTTCGCTCTACGCACAGGATGTTATGCGTTATGATCAAGTACGATCAGCACAAGTGGGTACTTTTCTATTATTTATACGTCCAGTGATTGGAGTCGTTATTGGAATTTTGGCAGATCGCTCACGAACTACATATTGGTTAGTGGTTAGTTTTATAATTGCCTTTTTGGGAGCACTGTTGTTTGCCACAGGTATTATTTCAGAATCGGCTACGGCCTTGTTCTTTATTTCTATTCTAATTGTGGCGGCAGGGATTTATGCCGCACGCTCACTTTATTTCGCCGTAATGGAAAGAGGTGAGATTCCTTTAATACTTACCGGGACAGCGGTTGGACTTATTTCCATAATAGGATATACCCCAGATATATTTGCAGGTCCAGCTATGGGGTATCTGTTGGATAATTCTCCAGGGGCAGAAGGACATCAACATGTCTTTTGGATGCTCGCGGTGTTTTCATTGATAGGAGGTGTAGCTGCTTGGTTCTATTTCCGTTTATACAGTAAAGAGAAAAAATAAATATGCTCAAAAATCTGAAGATCATGAAATGTAATGCTAAGATTGCTTTAAAGTTTAGGCTTTGGAAGCTATTGATTTTACTTCTCCTTGTTTCAGCATGCAAGGAAAAATCAAAAGTAATAGAGGAAAAAGAGGTTCTTTTTGTTTCTGATGTTGCAAATGGACCAAAACCCTGGACTTCCGAAAACTTTGAAACCACTGAAGATGACTTCACTTTTGCGATAATTTCTGATTTAAATGGAGGTGAACGTGAAGGTGTCTATAGTACCGCGGTCTCTCAATTAAATAGGCTAGACCCAACATTTGTGCTCAGTGTGGGGGATTTAATTGACGGAGGAACAGAAGATTCTTTGCAATTAGCAAAGGAATGGGACTCTTTTGATCAAAGAACTTCAAAATTGAATATGCCCTTCTTTTATTTGGGCGGAAATCACGATTTGACCAACCCTAAAATGCGGGATTTTTGGAAGAATAGATTTGGCCCGCGTTACTACCATTTTTTATATGATGATGTGTTGTTCTTAATGATGGATTCTGAAGATTATGAAGAAAAAAGGATGTTAGAAATTTATCATGCCAGAGCAAAAGCAATTAAGATTATAAACGGTGAAATTGAAGGCGTTTATGAAGAATCCGAATACTTCGGCATGGATGAACGCAGAATTGGCGGAATGAGCGGTGACCAATTTGATTACTTTAAAACAGTTCTGGAAAAATACCCAGATGCAAAGTGGACTTTTGTGCTCATGCATAAACCACTTTGGATGAGAGAAGATGAAAAAGGACTGGGCAATCTTGAAACCCTTTTAGCCAATCGCCCGTACACCGTAATTAATGGTCATTTTCATTCCTTTTCCCATCGTAAAAGAAAGGGTAGGGATTACACTATATTAGGTACTACCGGAGGTGGTCAAGACAAGACGGATTCACTGTCTTTTGATCACGTCACTTTAGTAAGAATGGCAAAAGAACCTATCATCACACATTTAAAAATGGAAGGCATTTTAGATGAGACAGGGAGAGTTCCAGAACAGTAATTCCATTATTAGCCTTTCAAATTAGATTAAAAATGAATTTTACAGAAGCACAGGAAGATATGCGCACCTCTTACTTTGGAGGTGGCCCGGGAGTTTTTGCATCAGGGATTGTGTGGTTCGCATCTGGAGTAACTGCATGGTTAACCACAGAAAAAACAGGTGTTTTGGTATTCTTCTTCGGGGGAATGTTCATACATCCTTTAGGGATTTTGTTGTCCAAGCTTTTAAAACGTAGCGGCCAGCATAAAAAGGGAAACCCATTATCCGTTTTAGCATTGGAAAGCACCCTTCTATTGTTTATTGGGTTATTTATTGCTTATTCTATAATGTACATTCGTCCAAATTGGTTTTTTCCAGTGATGATGCTCATTATTGGTGGGCGATATTTTTTGTTTTCATCAATTTATGGAATGCGTTTTTACTGGCTTTTAGGCTCAATATTAGCATTGTCAGGAGCTCTTGGCTTCTTTTTTAACTCATCCTTCTATTTATTTGGATTGGTAGGAGGAGCACTTGAAATACTCTTTTCATTCGTACTGATATCTTTAGAAAAAAAGGGTATGAAAACTAAATAGGAATACGCTGAAGCTTCACTAACTAAAGAATAATCCAAATGAAAACATCTTTTTTGGTTGACTGTTTTCCAAACCTTGAGAAAGAGCTCGTTGCTGAAATAGAGCAATATTCGTCCATCAAAAATTTTGAGGTCAAAGAATACATTGTAAAAGAGGGGGAGTTTATTCGATCATTGCCCATTGTGCTAGACGGAAGTATAAGGGTCTATAGTACTGAAGATACCATGCAATTTCTACTGTACTACATTTCATCAGGGGTATCTTGTATTTACAGTTTTGCACATACCTTCAATAATGAACCTGCAGAATTTTCTGCCATTACAGAAGTAAAAAGCACTTTAATGCTCCTTCCGTTAGAAAGAGTTCGCTTATGGCTAAAAAAATATCCATCTTTTGCCAGTATAGTGTTGAATGATTATCAAAAACATTATACAGACCTGTTGCATACCACAAAACAGGTTATTTGCTATAACCTTGAAGATAGATTGATAGACTATTTAAAAACCAAAGCGGAAATCGAAAAGTCCACCCTTCTAAAAATCTCCCACCAAGAAATTGCAGACAATCTTGGTACGTCTAGAGAAGTTATAACCCGTGTATTGAAAAAACTGGGGAAAAATCAAAAAGTGGAACAAATGGGACGAAAAATAAAAGTGCTGTAAAGTAGCATATGTCACTGTTTTTGAATTGCATAACCAATAGTTTTATGCTCAAATTATAAAAACATGTCAGAACAATTTCAATTAATTCCCGGTAACTCATTAAAAACCAATTCGCCCGAAGAAGGAAGGGCACTAGCGGTTAAGATTGCTAGATTAACCATAAAGATTACGCAGCCAAATGCTGAAACCAGAGAAAAATTACGCCCGGTATATGCCAATGATGCTTCAATGCTAATTGCTATTGGTCAAACGGTTGCCATGGAATTTGCAATCATTGCAAAAGCCAATAATTATTGGAAATAGTTAAAAAATAAAATCAGCTGTATTAGAGGTTTTCATCCTCGTCTTGGGTTTCTTGCAATTCAACTTTGTTATAGGAATCATTGATCATTCTGTCCTCCTCTAAGATAACATTGGAGATTCCCAGCATGAATGAAACCAACACTATGGAAGCAAAGCGTTGAAGTTTGCAATATCCCCTTTTAATAGAAAAATGTTGTTGTTGCTTCACCTTGATTTTATGACAATTATTGTTCCACACCTATATATGCTGACAAAATTGCCTTTTTAGGTAGCTCTTTTATTGAAAAGTGGCTTTTACCCTATCAAAATCCAATCCTCCATAGTTGCCAGAACTCATTAGCAGTAAAGCAGTATTATCAAAATTCTGGGCAAAAAGGTAGTCTTGAAAAACACTGGAATCGGTAAAAATCTGCACATCTTCCCGGTTTAATGCCTTTGCAATTTGGTCTGCGGTCACTTCTTCCAACTGCTTGATCTTTACAGCATCTGGTGAATAAAAGACGACAGCTTCATCCGCCGCATCCAAAGCTCCATCATATTCCTTTAAAAATTCAGCATTAAGACTGCTATAGGTATGCAATTCTAGGCAGGCAATCAATTTTCTTTGAGAATATTGTTCCTTTACGGCCAGTGTGGTCGCTTTTACTTTACTGGGAGAATGTGCAAAATCTTTGAACGCTACTTTCCCCGTTCCTTCTGCAATTTTTTCCATTCGTTTTGATGCTCCTTTGAAAGAAGCTATTGCTTCATAAAAAGCATCTTCGTCCACACCCATGTTCTGGCATATCCATTTTGCTCCAGCCAAATTATTTAAATTATGTTTGCCAAAAACGGCAATGGGCATCTCCCCTTCAGGTGTATCCAGAAGCGTTTCCCCATCCTCCACGTTATAGTTTGGTGTATTATATGGAAACTTACGAATTGAATTCTCAGTGGCCTCCACCACTTTTTTCACCTCCAAATCCTCTTCATTATAGGTAATACTACCTCCGCGGACAATACTATCAACAAAAATCTGGAACTGTTCCACATAATTTTCAAAAGTGGGAAATACATTAATATGGTCCCAGGCAATGCCGCTCAATAAGGCTATATTGGGCTTATAAAGGTGAAATTTTGGTCTTCTATCTATTGGAGAAGATAAGTACTCATCTCCTTCCAATACTATAAAATCATTTTCTTCCGTAAGGTGAACCATTCGGTTAAAGCCTTCTAACTGTGCCCCTACCATATAATCCACAGCAATGTCATGATAATGCAGTACATGCAATATCATGGATGTTATAGTGGTCTTGCCATGGCTCCCACCAATGACAACCCTTGTTTTATATTTGGATTGTTCATACAAAAACTCAGGATAGGAATAGATTTTGACTCCAAGATCTTGAGCTTTTCGCAACTCAGGATTATCAGGTTTGGCGTGCATTCCTAAAATTACCGCATCCAATTCATCATGAATTTTCTCAGGGTACCAACCAAACTCAGCTGGCAACAATCCTTTCTCTTTTAAACGGCTTTTTGAAGGCTCAAAAACAACATCATCACTCCCTGTGACTTCGTACCCTTTATGTTCCAACGCCAAGGCAAGGTTATGCATGGCGCTCCCACCAATTGCTATAAAATGGATTTTCATCGTTACGATTTAAAGGTCAAAAATAGACATTGGCAAAGCCAATACAAATAAACCATTCATCTTATTAATTTTTATCTTAGACTAAAATTAGATGCAATGAACTTATCAAAAATTCAATCCAAAGAAATCATGCCCGGGTATCATGGAAAAATGGTACATAGTGAAACAATGACGTGGGTGTTTTGGGATGTTGAAAAAGACGCTGAAGTGCCTGAACACAACCATGTACATGAACAAATTATGCATGTTGTGGAAGGTGATTTTGAATTTACCGTTGGCCGGAAAACGGATATTTATAGTCCAGGGGATGTTGTTATAATTCCGTCTAACGTACCGCATGGTGGAAAAGCCATAACTGCCTGTAAATTGATGGATGTTTTTAGTCCAGCTAGAGAAGAATATAAATAGTTATGAATATATCTCTTTTAGGTAAAAATGCCTTGGTTGGGGGCAGTAGTAAAGGTATTGGAGAAGCTATTGCAAGGCAATTAGCGGATAGTGGAGCAAATGTGATACTTATGGCAAGAAACGAGGATAAAATGAAAACCATCGTTTCAGAACTTGCCATGGACAAAGGGCAAAAACATCAATATCTGGTGGTTGACTTTTCAAACTTTGACGCTTTTAAAAAAACCATCACTCAATTTTTTGAACAGCATACCATTGATATTTTGGTGAATAACACCCAAGGCCCACAAGCAGGGGGGGCATTGGAAAAAAATGTAGAAGATTACCAAAAAGCCTTCGATTTTCTGTTTAAGTCCGTTGTTTTTACAACAGAGCTTGCACTCAAAAACATGCAGAAAAAGAAATGGGGAAGAATCATTAACGTAGCATCCATTTCTATAAAAGAGCCTTTAAACTATTTGGCATTATCCAATACTATAAGAGCGGCTGTGGTTACTTGGGCAAAAAGTCTTGCTTTTGATGTTGCAAAAGACGGAATTACCGTAAACAGTGTTCTTACAGGTTATTTTGATACGGACAGAATTGCCCAACTTAATACCACCAAGGCAGAAAAACTAGGGATAACATCCGCTGAAGTTCGTTCTGCTATGGAAGCACAGGTACCAATGAAACGTGTAGGTAAACCCAAGGAATATGGCTTTTTAGTGGCGTTTTTAGCATCAGATCAGTCCGCTTATATTACAGGAACAAACATTCCCATTGACGGTGGGTTATTAAAATCTTTCTAATCTAAAAAATTTCAAAAAACAAACAGTTTGTCTATTAAATTATCGTATTCGTAATTTTTAGTTAATTTTATTGCTTAACCAATAAAATTCAAACACATGAATTCAAAAGTTTTTCTAGTCGCACGTATTCTTCTTGGGCTATTTGTTTTAGTATTTGGTTTAAACAAATTCTTTGGTTTTATCCCATTTGGAGAAATGCCCGAAGCGGCAATGAACTATTTTGGTGCACTGTCTTCAACACACACCTTAAAAATTGTAGGTGTTATTGAGATATTAGCAGGATTGGCATTTATACTAAATAAATATGGCGCTCTAATGGCTCTTATTTTAATGAGTGTTTCAGTAAACGCTGTTTTGTTCCATGCTACTCTAGCGCCCGCAGATATTGGTGGGGCTTTGGCATTGATTATTTTAAATATAGTTGTCCTTCTTGGCTATAAGGATAGATACAAAGATATCTTACGAGCTTAAGCTCAAACAAAAAAGCCCTTCTATAAAAGAAGGGCTTTTTAAATACTACTCGTTTTTTGATTATAAGCTCATTTTATCCTTAAATATATAAGACTGTCTTCTGGACACTTCAACTTCTTCGCCGTTTTTCATCTGAAGCTTTAGCTTGCCGTTAAACCATGGCACTACGTTTTCTATAAAATTGGTATTCACAATTTGCTGTCTATTCGCTCTGAAAAAAGATTCTACAGGAAGTTTTTCTTCTACTTGATTAAGAGACTTGTACAATAATGGCTTTTTCTCTTCAAAAAAAACACGAGTATAATTCCCAACAATTTCAAAATGAGAAATATCTCCAATCTTCACCAACCAACAAGATTCTCCATCTTTAATAAATATTTGACTGTTTTCTGTTAGCTTCTTTTCAGATTCTGTTTCTTCTGGGTTTCCACTTAATTGCGTTTTTACTTTTTCCAAAGCCATGGCAAAACGCTTTTCATTTATTGGTTTTAACAAATAATCTAATGCATTATACTCAAAAGATTTAATGGCATATTCATCAAAAGCGGTGGTAAAAACTGTTATTGGCACCTCATCTAACATCTCAAGGAGCTCAAAACCATCTTTTTCCGGCATATTGATATCTAAAAAAAGTAAGTCTGGGTTTTCCTTCTGTATGAGTTCAAACCCTTTGTCCACATTTTCAGCCTCCCCGATAAGCTCAATTTCTTCATGTTTTTTGATAAGCTCTTTTAATTCATTTCGAGCTAATCTGGAGTCCTCAACAATTACAGCTCTAATTTTCATGCCAGAGGAATTTTTATATGGGCCACAACTTCACTTGAGACTTCTTTTAAACTAAAAGAAGCTTTGTCCGCATACAATAGTTTTAGCCTTTGGCGGATGTTCTTTAGTCCTAATTGGGTCGTATTTTTACCTATTTGCAGTTTTCCAGTATTTCTTACCTGAATTACCAGCAGTTCTCCATCTTTTTTTATACTTAAAACAATTCTCCCCCCTTGTTTTAAGTTGGAAATTCCGTGTTTTGCAGCATTCTCTATCAATAGTTGCACAACCATTGGCGGAATGTTTAATGAGAGCGTATCATCATCTATTTCTTCAACAAATTCCAATCGATTCTCCAACTGAATTTTTGAGAGATCTATGTAATTACCAACCATTTCCAACTCTTCTGCCACCGTTATAGCGTTTGTGTTATTCTTGGTAAGCGAGTATCTTAAAATCTCAGATAATTTTGTTAGCATTTCTCTGGACTTCTCAACATCTTCCAACATTAACCCTCTAATATTATTAAGGCTGTTGAACATAAAATGTGGATTGATTTGCCCTTTTAAAGTATTAAGTTGTGCTTGTTTAAGGTTGGTATTAAGTTCCAAACGTTCAATTCTATCTTTATTTAGCTTTAGAAGCAGTTTTACAACCAAATATGTTGTAGTCCATGCTCCAATTACAAAAAGTGAATTTAATATTTGAATCCAAACTTTATCGTAATTATTGAACATCTGGAGTTCCACTTCAGTTAGTTCAGGTCCAAATTTTGCGTAGATATAACCAAAACCATAGTTCATTGCTCCAAACAACATTGCAGTTATAAGAAAAGACACCATTACTTTGGTGAGTTCCTTAATACCGAATGAATCAAATTGAATATTTCTTTTTAAATACCAACGAAGCATAGAAGTAGAAGAAATACCGATAAACATCCCAAATATACTTGAGTATATTATCAGCTCTATGCTTATTTTCTTTAGAACAAAGAGTGAAAGCATATTAACAAAGCCCCAACCAAGAACTTGTAGAATCCAAAAAGTGTACTTGTTTTTTTTATTGGTCAATTCCATTTTTAGTAATCAATACTATTTCAAATATACTTCTTTGCAGTTTTGCCATTTATTTTTAAAGATTCTTTCGGTGTTGTATTTTCCAAAAGCCCAATGCACCATTAAATAAATGACCTATGCCCTACCTCTTTTTCCGGGAAGGCTACAACTTTTCTTATCCGTTTTCAAGAAGGCCACCCAAGTAAGTGATATCCCCGTGTAAAAAAAGATAAAGTAATCATCGTATTCCCACCCATTAAACTTTCCATAAAGCCCAATAAGCACGCCTATTATTCCTGAAATCAATACTATTTTTTGTGATGTGTTTAGTTTTTTCATTGTTGAATTTTAAAGTTTAACCCATGGGTTGATTAGATAAAAATGTCAACTAGTAAAGTGATGATTAATTTAGCTAAGGCTATCATGTTTTTTAGATTCTAATTATTTATACTTCGAAAATACCCAACAACCCTTCCAAAAAGAAGCAGATTATGACCAGTGGTAAAATTGAAAGTGCGAACGGTATCTAAAAATATCCGAAGATTTTAAGCCATAAAAAAAAGGAGCTTAAAAGCTCCTTTTTATCTTACAAATAGATGGTGTTGAACTTAATCTTTTAAAGGTGTTGGTATTTCTTCATTTCCTAAATGTTTGGAATAAAAGCCCATCATGGCCTTATACAGTTCAATTCTGTTTTCTTCTTTACCAAAACCATGTCCTTCATCATATTTTACCATGTACGGTACGTCATAGCCTTTTCCTCTTAAAGCGCTTACAATTTGATCAGACTCATCTATATTAACCCTAGGATCATTGGCGCCTTGTACCACAAACAGTGGTTTTTTAATCTTCTCTATTTGGTATACTGGAGAAACTTCTTCCATTATTGCTTTCTCCTCGGCCACATCCTCATCATACCAGATTTCCTTAATAATCTTTAAGTAAGGTTTCCAATAAGGCGGAATGGTTTTCATAAAAGTGAAAAGATTTGAAACTCCGACATAATCTACACCACAAGCATATAAATCCGGTGTTTTGGTTAAACCTCTTAAAACAGCATATCCACCATGACTACCTCCATATATTGCTGCCTTGTCCGCGTCTACCCAACCTTGGTCAATAACATATTGCAATCCATCCTCTACATCATCCATAGCTTTTCTACCAATTTCCTTGAAACCAGATTCTAAGAATTCTCTTCCATAGCCTCCTGATATTCTAAAGTTTACCTGAAGTGTAGCGTACCCTCTACTGGCAAACAATTGCGACTCTGGATTAAAACCCCATGAATCACGTATTCCCTGTGGACCTCCGTGAGGGTTTACAATTACAGGAACTTTTTCCCCTGCCAACGCTGCTTTGGGTAAAGTAATGTAACCATGCAACGTTATACCATCTCTGCTTTTAAAAGTTATAGGCCTCATTTCTGACATATCCTCTTCCTTAAGCTGAGGCATGGTATTATAAAGTTCCTTGAGTTCATTTTTTTGAACATCGAAAGCGTAATATGCTCCATACAGGCGATCGCTGTCCACATATACCATATAAAGGTTTTCATCATCTGTAGTGTCTAAAACACTGTATTGCTTTCCAGGAAGTTCTTTTTTGATCTTGCTATCCAATTTTTTGTACGAATCACTTATTGGTACCACAATGTTCTTTTCTCCTTCGTAGGAGAAGTAATCTATTTCATAATTTCTTTTTCTGGAAAGCCCCATACTCTGAACATCATACTGATCATTTGTAAAGACTTTCTCTATTACTTTATCTTCCATTAAATCATAGAGCACTATCTCTGCTTTGTCACTACTTAAATTGGAAATGACATATGCGTCATGCGGATTTTCGGTTGCGTAGTTGAAATCAAGAATATTGAAGGAATCTTTCCAGTTTAATTTTTTTATGACATTGTAGCCTCCATTGCCATCTTCATAATAAATGTCTTGCTCTACACCATCACGTATTTTGGCAAAGGCCTTGAGATTACCATTTTTATCAAAATTGTACCCCGCAATAGGGTTTGCCGCGTCTTCATTGGAGTATAACTGTGTTAACTCTCCTGTATTAAGGTTTACTTTGTAAGGCTCAAAAACCTGCGGATTGTTTTTGTTTAAAGCAACAATAATATGGTCTTTATCCTCTTTCAGCAGTTCAGTGAACTGAGCTCTTACACCATCAAAAGGAGTAAGGTCTTTTTGATTGCTGCCATCTAAATCTACCGCATAGATATGATAGTTTTCATCCCCGCCCTTATCCATAGAATAGAACAATCTCCCATTATTAACCCAACCATAGGTTCTAACAAGTTCTTCTTTTTCCTCAATTGCTCTTTTTATTTCATTGGTCTCAAGGTTCTTCACATAAATATGCCTTTTCCCATCTTCGTTACTTTCTCTGTAGGACAAGTATTTTCCATCTGGTGAAAATCTAAAAGTAAAAGCCTTTGGGTTAGCAAAGTAATCTTCTACGGTATACCTGTAATCTCCTTGATCTAATGATGCAAGGGAAATCAACTCGTCGTTTGAACTAACCAAACTTGGGTTTCCAGGAACAGTTTTGTCCTGAGCGTATGAGGTCGTTCCTATCAGTAAAAACAAGGCAATACCGCAAACAGTTTTAAAATTTAATGTTGTTTTCATAAGTGTTTGAATTAATAGTTTTTGATTGAAAATTGAAGCTAATCTTCTAAATAAGACTCTTTTAGTAAGCATTTGTTACATTTTATTCAATCAAAAATAGGACTGGAACCAATACCCACGAAAATGGAATATGACAAGCGGTAAATTAGCTTTGGTTAACGGATGTTATTTCTTTTCTGGTGGAAATTTTGAGAATACCTTTTTTACCAGTGCTCTTAACCTTTCTTCTCTAACGCTCGGTGAAGCATTTTCTCTAAAACCACTTTCGCTTGAAGCCTGCCAGAACAGTTCATCTTTTTGGGCATCTACAAAGTCAAACTGGATCTGACGCTGAATACCCGAGTTACCTAAAGGTAGACCTACGGAAATTCCTCCACCAACATTTCTGCCTGTTCCGCCAACGCCAACTCCTACAGCATTATTTGGAGCACTTCTGTATTCATTGCTAAGAATATTGATGAAAAAATCTGGTTCCTCCGCCAAAAGATAGCCCTTTGCTTGTAATGTAGAGTCAAGAGCCCGCATCAATCTTTTTTCATCCAATTCACTTAAACCAGATTCAATATCTGAGAAGTAATTATAGCTTGTATAGTTAGAAAAACTTGTGGCCTTATCGTAGTCGTAATTTACCCGAACTCCACTGCAGGAAAACAGTGAACATATAAACAGTATGGAAAAAAGATATCGCATTTGATATTGGAATACCTTTAAAATTAATCAATATTTGGTTTCGGAAGGAGAATAAATGATGTTATTCGTTCAATAACTTCCAGAGGTCATCCTTAAGTTCTTGGATACCTTGTTGCGCAACCGACGAAATAAATCGATAAGGTATATTCTTGAAGTCTTTGTCTAATTCAACCTTCATTTCTCCCATAAGCTCTTCATCCAACATGTCACATTTAGAAATTGCGATTAGTCTTTCCTTATCCAACAATTCAGGATTGTAACGTCTTAGTTCATCCAACAGAATTTCATATTCTTTTGAAATATCATTGCTGTCCGCCGGTATTAAAAAGAGTAAGGTTGAGTTGCGCTCAATATGTCTTAAAAAGTAATGCCCCAGGCCTTTTCCTTCCGCTGCTCCTTCAATAATACCAGGAATATCAGCCATTACAAAACTCCTAAAATCTCGATATTCAACTATGCCCAAATTAGGTTTTAGCGTTGTGAATTCATAATCTGCAATTTTTGGCTTTGCAGAAGTCATTACAGAAAGAAGGGTAGATTTACCAGCATTGGGAAAACCTACAAGACCTACATCTGCCAAAACTTTCAATTCTAGCGTTATTTGGGATTCTTGACCAGGAATTCCTGGCTGGGCATATCTTGGAGTTTGATTGGTAGGGCTCTTAAAATGCCAGTTGCCACGACCTCCCATTCCTCCTTCTGCCACTATTTTTTCCTCTCCATTCTCAGTAATCTCAAAAAGAATTTCATTGCTTTCGGTATCTCTAACCAAAGTACCTAATGGTACATCCATATATACATCTTGACCATCGGCACCCGTGCTGCGGTTTTTGCTGCCATGTTCTCCATGGCTTGCTTTAAAATGTTTTTTGAACTTAAAGGTAATGAGTGTCCAAAGGTTACTATTACCTCTAATAATTACATGACCACCACGACCACCATCTCCGCCATCCGGCCCACCTTTGGTAATATATTTCTCCCGATGCAGGTGCACAGAACCCTTACCCCCTTTTCCAGAAGCTACATAAACCTTTACATAATCAACAAAATTACCTTCTGTCATGATGTGCGTTTTCACAATTAATATTATGCCTTTGCAATCCTATAAACTAAATCGTTTTCTGAGTTTTCAGAACTTTGCTCAATGGTCAATTTGTTCTTATCCAGTGAGGTTAATTTCTCCACTGCTTTTTGAGAACGAATGTTGTTTTTGCCAACAAAAAATACAATTTCATTTACAAACTGAAATGCATAATTCATCATTAGTTGTTTGCATACCGAATTGTATCTCCCACCCCAATATGCTCTTGACAAAAATGTCCATCCTATTTCAACTGCCTTATTATACTTGGGAACTAAATTAAATCGTGAACTGCCAATCACATTACCTGATTCCTTTTCGATAATTACAAGCGCTCCTTTAGAAGCTATTGATTCATTGAAAAATTTGGTGAATCCAGATAATGTATATCTCTTATTGTCTGGGTGTTGTTCCCAAATTAAAGAATCTGAAGCAACTTTGTAAAGTGAATCAAAATCTTTTGATGACAAAGGCCTAAGTTTTACCAAATCGTTTTCTAGAATTGGCTGTAAGTCAAAACTCATCTAGATTTTTATAGATTTAAACTACGTTATGAAAGGTCGTTTACAACGGTACTTAGACGCTCCGTAATTTCACTTATTTCCCCTATTCCGTTCACAGAATGAAACTTTCCTTGTTTCTCATAATAAGCTCTTAAAGGAGCAGTTTTCTGATTGTATTCATCAAATCGGTTTCGGATTTTGTCTTCATCCTGATCATCTGAACGGCCACTTGCTTTACCACGTTCCAATAAACGAGCTACTAAAACATTATCATCAGCTTCCAATGCAATGGTAGCGTCTATCTGCATGTCTTTAGATTCTAAAAAATTATCCAATGCCTCTGCTTGTGCAGTTGTTCTTGGAAATCCATCAAAAATGAACCCTGCAGCATCTGGATTTTTCTCCACTTCATCCTTCAACATACTTATAGTTACCTCATCAGGAACCAAATCACCTCTATCTATATAAGATTTGGCCAATTTGCCAAGTTCCGTTCCGTTTTTAATATTATATCTAAAAACATCTCCTGTAGAAATGTGCTTTAAATTGTAATTTTCCTTTAAAAACCCAGCCTGGGTCCCTTTTCCCGCTCCCGGCTTTCCAAAAAGCACAAGGTTGATCATATTATTCTGGTTTAGTTGATATACTTCTCTTAAGTTTCGCCCCAATTCCTTATAATCCAGGCCGTATCCTACAATAAAATTATCAGGAATCTCCATTCCCACATAGTCAATTGAATATTCACCTGAATACACATCAGATTTATAAAACAACGAAGCTATTTTAAACTCTTTCACATTGGTTTGAGAGAACAAATGCACTAATTGCTTTAATGTTCTGCCCGTATCAATAACATCTTCTAAAATAATTACACTTCTTCCATCTATATCTTCCGGAACATCCAATAGAGTTTCCACAATACCTGTAGATGTTAACCCGTGATAGGAACTCAACCGTACAAATGAAACTTGACATGGATGTTGGTATGCCTTTAAAAAATCGGACACAAACATGAACGCCCCGTTGAGTACCCCCACAAAAATAGGAGTCTCATTCTTATAGTCTTTAGCTATTTCAGTTGCCATTTTTTCTATAGCAGCTAAAATTTGTTCCTCCCCTAAAAAGGGCTTAAAAACTTTGTCATGGAGCTTGATCAAGTCGTCATCAATTTTAATAGGTTGGCAAAGATAACATTTTTAGGTGCGCTTTACCCTCTGAGCTTTTATCCCTTCGAGGAATTCATGTATTTTTGCTTTCATTCCAATTAACAGATTAATGCATTTTTTCTCTTCCAATTTTAAACTCGGTATTTTAGGTGGTGGCCAATTGGGCAAAATGTTACTTTATGAGACCCGAAAATGGGATATCTATACCAAGGTAATGGACGCTTCCGCAGAGGCTCCGTGCAAAATTGCCTGTAATCATTTTGTACAAGGCAGTCTTCTAGATTTTGATGATGTATATGCTTTTGGAAAAGATGTTGATGTCTTGACCATTGAAATTGAAAACGTAAATGTAGATGCTTTGGAAAAACTGGAAAGCGAAGGTGTAAAAGTATACCCCCCTACTAATGCGCTGCGTATTATCCAGAATAAGGCAACACAGAAGCTATTTTATACCGATAACGATATTCCCACTTCTCCGTTTACACGATTTGCCTATACTTCCGAAATTGAGGATAGTATTGCCAATGGTGGGCTGGAATTTCCTTTTGTTTGGAAAAGTGCTCAGTTTGGATATGATGGACAAGGAGTTAAAGTGGTACGCGCATTAAAAGACCTAAGTGGATTGCCCAATGTGGAATGCATTGCTGAAAAAATGGTCGATTTTAAAAATGAACTGGCCGTTGTTGTTGCAAGAAATACCAAAGGGGAGGTAAAAACGTATCCTGTTGTTGAAATGGAATTTCATCCTGAAGCCAATCAAGTAGAATATGTTATTTGTCCAGCACGTATTGAAGAATCAATCGCAAAAAAGGCAGTAGAGGTAGCTTTAAAAGTTTCAACAAGCATAGAACATATTGGATTGCTTGCAGTAGAGTTATTCCAAACACAAGACGATGAAATTTTGGTCAATGAAGTCGCGCCAAGACCCCATAACAGTGGGCACTATAGTATTGAGGCCAGTTATACCAATCAATTTGAGCAGCACATAAGAGCAATACTTGGTTTACCTTTAGGAAAAACGGATAGTAAAGTGGCCGGAGTAATGGTCAACTTGGTAGGTGCCGAAGGATATACTGGAGACGTGATTTATAAAAACATAGATTCCATTTTAAAAATGGATGGTGTAACACCTCATGTTTACGGAAAAAAGCAAACACGCCCGTTTCGTAAAATGGGTCACGTGACCATTGTAGATGAAGATATGGCCAAAGCAAGAAAAGTGGCACAACAAGTAAAAGAAACGATTAAAGTTATAAGCAAATAGCATTATGAGCAAAGTAGCCGTAGTTATGGGAAGCACCAGTGACCTTCCCGTTATGCAAGAAGCCGTTGATATTTTAAAAGGGTTTGATATAGAGGTTGATGTAGACATAGTATCTGCCCACCGAACTCCTGAAAAACTGTTCGATTTTAGTAAAAATGCCCATAAAAATGGATATAACGTCATAATTGCAGGCGCTGGCGGTGCTGCACATCTTCCTGGAATGGTAGCCTCATTATCTCCCTTACCAGTGATAGGAGTTCCTGTAAAAAGCAGTAATTCTATAGATGGTTGGGACTCTATTCTATCCATTCTTCAGATGCCCGGTGGAGTTCCCGTAGCAACAGTGGCGTTAAACGGTGCCAAAAATGCCGGTATTCTGGCAGCTCAGATCATCGGCTCTTCTGATAAATGCGTTTTAGACAAAATTGAACTTTACAAACAGGGTCTTAAAGAGAAAGTCATCAAAGGAGCAGAGCAAGTCCGAAATAAGAACTAGAAGTTTTCTATTTTGAGCTGTCATCCTGAGTCGGTCGAGAAGCATCGATTGAAAATTCCAAATTATAAATAACAAATCCACGCATGCCTACAAACAATCCCTTACTTATTTCTTTTGATAAAGCTCCTTTTGAACAATTAAAAAACGAGCATTTTAAACCTGCCATTTTAAAAGCAATTGATAATGCCCGAGAGGAAATAGACGCAATAGTTGAAAATCCAGAACTTCCCGCTTTTAAAAACACTTTGGAAGCTCTAGATTTTTCTGGAAAGCAATTAGACCGAGTTTCTAGCATTTTTTTCAATCTTAATTCCGCGGAAACCAATGATGAGATTCAAAAAATAGCTCAAGAAGTTTCTCCATTGTTATCAGAATTCAGCAATGATATTACATTGAACGAGGCGCTTTTTAAAAGAATAAAATCAGTCTACGAACAAAGAGAAACACTGAACCTAACAGCGGAACAACAAACCCTATTAGAAAAAAGGTACAAAAGCTTTAGTCGCAATGGTGCCAACTTGACGGATACCGCTAAAAAACGCCTTAGAGAGATTGATACTGAATTATCCAAGCTAAAATTAAAATTTGGGGAAAACGTATTGGCGGAAACCAATAGATATGAGCTGTTGCTCACTAATGAAGAAGATTTAAACGGCTTACCCGAAGGAGCAAAAGAAGCTGCCGCACAATTAGCAAAATCCAAGGATAAAGCAGGCTGGTTAATTACATTGGATTACCCTAGCTACATTCCATTCATGAAATATGCGGAAAACAGGGAACTGCGAAAAGAACTGTCCCTTGCATTTGGTACTAAAGGATTTCATAAAGATGAACTGGATAACCAAGAAAATGTTCTGAAAATTGTGTCGCTTCGACATGAGAGGGCCAATTTGTTAGGATACGAAACACATGCACACTTTGTTTTAGAAGAGCGAATGGCGGAAACACCAGAAAAAGTCCTGAACTTTTTAACCGAGCTTCTAGAAAAGGCAAAACCCGCAGCCGAAAGGGAATTTGCAGAATTGCAGGCGTTTGCAAAAGAGTTGGATAACATTGCTCAACTAGAGAAATGGGACAGTTCCTACTATTCAGAAAAGTTGAAGCAAAAATTGTTCAATTTGGATGATGAAAAACTAAAACCCTACTTTAAACTAGAAAATGTAATTAATGGTGTTTTTAAAGTATCGGAAAAACTATTTGGGCTCAACTTTAAAGAAGTTTTTGATATAGAAAAATACCATGAAGATGTAAAAACCTTTGAGGTGTATGACAACTCACAAAAGTTGGTATCACTTTTCTATGCTGATTTTCATCCTAGGCCAGGAAAACGGGGTGGTGCTTGGATGACTTCCTATAAACCGCAATACACCATACAAGGCGAAAATAGCAGACCTCATATTTCCAATGTTTGCAACTTTACAAAACCAACGAGCACAAAACCTTCACTCTTGACATTTAATGAGGTAACTACGCTGTTCCATGAGTTTGGTCATGCATTGCACGGTATGTTGGCAAACACTACATATCCTAGTATTTCTGGTACATCCGTCTATTGGGATTTTGTAGAGCTACCTAGTCAAGTGCTGGAAAATTGGTGTTATGAAAAAGAAGCTTTGGAGCTTTTTGCCTTCCATTATGAAACTGGAGAATTGATTCCTATGGAATTGGTGCAGAAAATTAAAGAATCTGCAACTTTCCAAGAAGGCATGGCAACACTTAGGCAACTAAGTTTTGGTTTTTTGGATATGGCTTGGCATGGAACAGACGCATCAAAAATTGAAGATGTGAAAAATTATGAATCCAAAGCCTTTGAAGGCACCAATCTTTTTCCAGAAACTCCTGAAACATGCATGAGTGTAGCATTCTCCCATATTTTTCAAGGAGGGTATTCATCTGGATATTACAGTTATAAATGGGCCGAGGTCTTGGATGCAGATGCTTTTGCTTATTTCAAGGAAAATGGAATCTTCAATAAAGAAATTGCATCTAAGTTTAAGGAACATGTGCTATCCAAAGGCGGTACAGAAAACCCCATGACACTTTACAAGCGTTTTAGAGGTGCAGCGCCTAAGATTGAACCTCTTTTGGAACGAGCAGGGTTGATAAAGAAAACTGGTTAATATTTCTGTACTTTCAATAATTTTTGAAAGTACAGAAATAATGTTATCTTTGTTTCATGGAATACCAAGAAGCTAAAGATAAGTTTATTAGTACATGGGGAAGTTTGGGCACTTTATGGGGAATTAATAAAGCTATGGCACAAATACAAGCCTTACTTTTTGTTTCTACAAAACCCTTGACCACCGAAGAAATCATGGAAGAACTTAAAATTTCAAGGGGTAATACCAGTATGAATGTTCGCCAGCTGATTGATTGGGGAATTGTAAAAAAAGAATTGAAGGTAGGTGAACGCAAAGAATACTTTTCTACTGAGAAAGATGTGCAGGAATTGGCCCGTATTATAGCGGAAGAACGTAGCAGAAGAGAAATACAACCTGTCATCAAAACGCTTCAAGAAATCAGTTCCATTAAAGATGATGGTACAGAAAACACAAAAGAACTCATTAAACAAACAAAAGCACTACATGATTTGGCCAAAACAGCAAATTCACTTTTGGACAAGGCAATAAATCATAAACAGAATTGGGTAAGCAGTGCATTTCTCAAAATAATAAAATAATTTTTTTATCTATAACTTTCAATACTTTCTGAAATTTTAAAAATATAATAATGAGATACAACGTTCCAAACTGGTTGATTATTTTAGGAGGTGTTGGCCAAATATTTACTGCTCTTATTTATCCATACATCAGGCATAAAGTCTTTGATTGGTATAATGATGTAAAACAGCTAAAACCATTAAACCAGGAAATAGCAAAAACATATGGCAGGTATATTCAAGGCCTCAACTTTTCTTTTGGTTGCATTGCAATTCTATTGACCAATGATTTACAAAATGGAACAAAATTGGCAATTGCCATTACCGGATTGATAGGCGCCTATTGGATAGGTAAAGTAGCTACTCAAATAGCTTATTATCCCATGTACACCATTCCCCAACAATCATTGTTTAAAATTGGCAGCTACCTCATGAATGCACTATTTGTTCTATTTGCTGTGGTATTTGCCTGGTTGTTCATTAACAACTGCATCCTGTATTCTAATTCTTAAAGTGACTATTATGAAAGATTTTGTATTTGAGAAACAGTATTCCCCCATTGAAGAAAAAGAAAAAATAGAGGTAGATATTATTGATTTTTATGACCAAGCCACAGAAGACTATGGGTTTTGGAGCAAAGACTTTAATATGCATTTTGGTTATTATGATCCTTTTAGGACAAATCTTTTTAAAAGAGATGATATGCTGAATGAGATGAACAAGCAAGTTTTAAATAGATTGAACTTAAATAAAGGCAAAGGCCTATTGGCAGATTTAGGTTGCGGTATGGGCGGCAGTATAAGGTATGCCTTAAGGAAAAATCAAAATCTTTCTGCTATAGGAGTTACACTTTCAGAATTTCAAGTTGACGAAGGAAATAAACTTTTGAAAGACTTAAACGCTGTTATTTTAAAAGAAAATTACAACCATACTTCCCTTACTACAAATTCATGTGATGGAGCAATAGCAATAGAAAGCTTTTGTCATTCTGGTCATGATAGTTCCTCATTTTTAGAAGCATATCGTATTTTAAAGCCAGGCGGAAAATTGATTATTGCGGATGCATTTCTAAAAAAAGATACTCAAAAACTCTGCTATGGAAGCTCACTTGCATACAAAAAACTCTGTAATCATTGGAGTTTGGAAAGGTTAGGTGAAATAAAAAAGGTAACATCTGATTTGAAGGAAATAGGATTTAAAAAAATAAAGGTTGAAGATATCTCTTTCCGCGTTGCTCCCTCTGTACTACATGTTCCATTTGCAATAGTTGGCTTTATGCTCAAAAAGCTTTGGGAGAACAGTGCGCTAAAAAAGGAAAGCTTGCACAACTTAAAAGGTTCCTTTTATGCATTACTGTCAGGTCTGCATATGCAAAGTTTTGGATATTTTATGATCACCTGTACAAAATGAGTTTGCTTTAAATCTGAAATACCATTCAAAAACACAATAACCAATAGTTTATGCAAAATTTGATAGTTTTATCTGTATTCATTGACTTCTAAAAATCACAACAATAAGCTAAATTTTACTTTCATGAACTTTTCGTGATACTTTTTAAGGTCGTTTGTAATAGACAAAGCATGGAATCATTAACTAAAATCTATTACATTTGGTACTTCTTGAAAAAAATATGGCAGCTTACGAACTTAAACCCGAAACTTGGGTTGACCAATATGCAGATTACTTGTTCAATTATGCAGTAGCACGCGTAAGTGATGCAGAAATTGCAAAGGATTTGGTACAAGAAACTTTTTTTGCAGGCCTTAACTCTGCTAAAAACTACAAAGGCGATGCGGCAGAACGCACTTGGTTGATTGCTATCCTAAAAAGAAAGGTTATTGATCATTACAGAAAGATAAACTCTAAAAAAGGAAAAGCAGAGGTTCGTATTAACTACAATGCCAATGCAGATTCTGAAGGGGATTGGTTAGAAGAACAAGTCGCTGATCCTTTTAGTAAAGATGGTGACAACACGTTGGAAAACGAAGAATTGGGATTAGCCATTCAAGAATGTATTTCAAAATTGCCTAAAAAACAGTCCTTGGTTTTTAACATGAAGACCATTCAAGGAATGAGTACAGAAGATATTTGTAATGAATTAGGAATTAATCCGTCCAACTTGTGGGTAATGATCCATAGAGCGCGAACTGCCCTTATGGGTTGCCTAAATCAAAATTGGTATTAGATATGAAGATTTCATGCGAGGAGGCATCGAATATATGCAACAAATCACAATATAAAGAAGCGGGGGGTTGGGAAATTCTTAAGCTTCGTTTACATATAATTATGTGTAAAGCTTGTGCAAAATTTACAAAGGAAAACACGATGTTAACTTCTCTTTGTGACCGCGCAGGTCTTAACGTACTTTCTGAAGGTGACAAAGATGAGATGCGCAAAGATTTAGAAAAACATCTTCAATAGAACTCATTTGCGAGTAAAAATAAACTTGCCCAAAATATAGGTATTCCTTCAACCCAAAATGAAGCGAAGTATTTATCCTGCATTTTACTCTTTAAAAGAAAAACTACTGTCAAGGCAATAGAAACAAAGAAGCGTGCTGTAAGCTCACTTAGAAGCAAATCGTCTTTGAGAAAAGTAAGAAGGAAAAAAACAGCGATTAAAACAAAGCCCGTCATGCGGGTTTTTTGAATTCCAACCAGTTGCGGCAACGTTTTTAAACGTTTATCATCCCACTGCAGATCTCTTATTTCAAAAGGAAGGATAAGTATTAGTATAAGAACAAATCTTTGGCTGAACAAAACCCATAAATCCCAAGTAATGGGAGTTTCTGATTCCAAAACAGGCAATAGCGCCGTAAACCCCACCCAAACAATTGCTACTATATAAATCTTAAATCCTCCTAGGCTTCTCAAGTTTTTTGCATTGGGCAAAAATGGGATAGCGTATAAGGTTGATATCAAACCCAATCCAATCACTGCAAACCAAATCTCTCTACTAAGATTCATCAAAAAATAAATAGCTAGGGCAAAGCCAAAAAAACTAAAAACCTGTATGTTTTTATGATAAACATTGGATACAATTAAATACTTCTCTGCCTCTACTCCATATTTTACAAAATTGTAACACACCATCGTACTACAAAAAACAAATCCAATTAAAGAAAAATCAATAGGAACGTTTAACAAGAGTGTGGTAACAACAACCAAGGAAATCACAGCTAAAGCCACATGAACACTAGCATCCAGGTAAAAATCAAATATGGTTTTCAACAATCGCATTAAACAGAATTCAGCTACTAAAGAAAAAGGTTAATTCATGGTTAACAACTTTGATTTGGCAATTATCAAAATTGCTTATTTTCATTGAATTTATCCCTAATTTTGTGCACTTTATTGAATTGAATATGAATACAGAAGTGTTTGCCTCAAGGCATATTGGCATTACAGAAAAAGACTTCCAGCCCATGTTTAAAACGGTTGGGGTAGAAAACCTGGAACAGTTAATTTATGAAACCATTCCGGATGATATAAGGCTCAAGGAACCGTTGAAGCTTCCTCAAGGCATAAGCGAGCATGAATTCTTGACACATCTTCAGGACTTATCTGAAAAAAACAAGGTTTTCAAAACCTATATTGGTTTGGGATATCATGAGTGCTTAACACCCTCTGTAATCAAAAGAAATATTCTTGAAAATCCAGGGTGGTATACTGCCTATACCCCATACCAAGCAGAAATTGCGCAAGGCCGCTTGGAGGCTTTGTTGAATTTTCAGACCATGGTATGTGATTTAACGGGAATGGAGCTGGCAAATGCATCTCTATTGGATGAGAGTACTGCAGCAGCTGAAGCCATGACCATGCTTTTTGACGTTCGTTCAAGACAACAAAAGAAAGATGGTGCACTCAAGTTTTTTGTTTCTGAAGAAGTGCTTCCCCAAACATTGAGTTTGCTCCAAACAAGATCTACTCCTTTAGGAATAGAATTGGTAGTTGGAAATCATGAAGAATTTGATTTCTCCAATGATTTTTACGGAGCATTGTTGCAATATCCGGGGAAACATGGACAAGTGCATGATTATGCTGAGTTTGTGCAAAAAGCCAAAGCAAATGACATCAAAGTTGCCGTTGCAGCAGATATTTTAAGCCTAGTATTACTTACTCCTCCAGGAGAATGGGGAGTTGATGTAGTAGTGGGTACCACACAACGCTTTGGAATTCCATTAGGGTATGGCGGACCTCACGCAGCTTTCTTTGCCACAAAAGAAGACTATAAAAGAAGTATTCCCGGTAGAATTATTGGGGTTACAAAAGATACTGATGGTAATCCAGCATTGCGTATGGCATTGCAGACCAGAGAACAACACATCAAAAGAGACAAGGCAACTTCCAACATTTGTACGGCACAAGTTTTACTAGCAGTAATGGCAGGAATGTATGCCGTTTATCATGGCCCAAATGGATTAAAATACATTGCAAACAAGGTTCATACTCAAACTAAGGTGCTTTCTAAAACTCTTGAAGCATTTGGCCTTAAGCAAATTAATACTGTCTTCTTTGATACTTTAAAAATTAAGGTTTCCAATACAAAACAGCTGAGAGAAGTTGCTGAAAGTAAAGGCATCAATTTAAATTTCATTGATACTGAAACAGTATCTATTTCCTTGAATGAAGCTTTCTCAAATAATGACCTTAAATCTTTGGCATCATGTTTTTCAGAATCTCAAGGTATTTCCCAGATAACGGACATAAAAGAGGTTATCCCTAGCACATTACAACGCCAAACCCCATTTTTAGAGCATGAAGTTTTCAATTCGTATCATTCTGAGACGGAGTTGATGCGTTATATTAAAAAATTGGAGCGCAAAGATTTGGCATTGAACCACTCTATGATTTCTTTGGGAAGTTGCACCATGAAGTTGAATGCAGCTTCAGAAATGCTCCCTTTAAGTTGGGCAAATTGGGGCAATATTCATCCTTTTGTGCCATTAAATCAGGCGGAAGGGTATCAGGCAGTTCTAAAAGAACTTGAGGAACAATTAAATGTGATTACTGGTTTTGCTGCCACTTCATTACAACCAAATTCTGGAGCGCAGGGAGAATATGCTGGGTTAATGACCATAAGGGCCTACCACGCATCTAGAGGAGAAGAACACAGGAACATCTGTATTATTCCTGCTTCAGCACACGGCACCAATCCAGCTTCTGCAGTTATGGCAGGTATGAAAGTAGTTGTCACCAAAACTGATGAAAAAGGGAATATTGATGTTGCCGATTTGGAGGAAAAAGTACAGCTGCATTCAGAAAATCTAGCTGCTCTAATGGTTACCTATCCCTCTACTCATGGTGTGTTTGAGTCTTCCATTATCCACATAACCAAGTTGATTCATGAACATGGCGGACAAGTCTACATGGATGGCGCCAATATGAATGCCCAGGTTGGGTTAACAAATCCAGCGGTTATAGGAGCAGATGTATGCCACCTTAACCTTCATAAAACCTTTGCCATCCCACATGGTGGTGGTGGTCCTGGAGTTGGCCCTATTTGCGTAGCCGAACAACTAGTGCCTTTTCTTCCTACCAACCCAGTAGTGGAAACCGGCGGAGAAAAAGCAATTACAGCCATATCAGCAGCTCCATGGGGAAGTGCTTTGGCTTGTCTAATCTCCTACGGATATATTAAAATGTTAGGAACTGAAGGGTTAACAGATGCCACTAGAATAGCCATCCTAAACGCTAACTATATCAAAGACAAATTGAAGGGAAAGTTTGATGTATTGTACTCCGGTGAAAAAGGAAGATCCGCGCATGAAATGATTATTGATTGTAGACCTTTTAAAGCACATGGAGTTGAAGTAACCGATATCGCCAAAAGACTAATGGATTACGGGTTCCATGCTCCTACAGTATCTTTTCCAGTGGCAGGAACAATTATGATTGAACCTACAGAAAGTGAAAGTCTTGCAGAATTGGATAGGTTTTGTGATGCAATGTTGTCCATACGTGAAGAAATTGACGAAGCAAGTCCAGAAGACCAACACAATGTGTTAAAAAATGCACCACATACTTTGGAAATGATCACTAGCGATACCTGGGATTACCCATACAGTAGGAAAAAAGCTGCATTCCCATTACCCTTTGTTTCAGAAAATAAATTCTGGCCCACAATCCGAAGAACAGATGAAGCTTTTGGGGATCGTAATTTGATTTGTACTTGCGCACCGATAGAAGCATACGCAGAAATGTAGCAAAACATTATATTTATTAGTAAAAAGCCTTGGTTTAGTCCATAACCCAAGGCTTTTTTTTGTTTGCAGAAATGCAAAACCAAACTTGGACATCGTAGCAATTATTATGCGTGCATAATACCGCGAGCGATAAACAATTATATTTAAATTCTTAAAACCTCAGCATGAAAATTGGCATAACAGGTACCGGAAGTTATATTCCATCAATCGTTACAAAAAATGATGACTTTTTGGAACATGAATTTCTTGGAACGGATGGAACTACTTTTGGAAATGATAATGCCGTAATCATTGAAAAATTCAAAGCAATTACTGGAATTTCAGAAAGACGATATGCAAATCCAGAATTGAAAACATCTGACCTAGGATATCTCGCATCAGAAAAAGCCATTGAAGATGCTGGGATTGATAAAGAAGATCTGGATTACATCATCTTTGCCCACAATTTTGGGGATCTGACCCATGGAAAAAATCAAGGGGACACCTTGCCAAGTCTTGCAACACGGGTAAAACATCTACTTAAAATTAAAAACCCTAAATGTGTGGCTTATGACATGCTTTTTGGTTGCCCTGGCTGGATAGAAGGCGTTATCCAAGCTTATGCATTTATTAAAAGTGGAATGGCCAAAAAATGTTTGGTAATCGGTGGAGAAACACTCTCTAGGGTATTGGACGAGCATGACCGTGACAGTATGATCTATTCAGATGGTGCCGGAGCAGCTATTATTGAGGCAAATGCAGCTTCAGGGGAAATTTTAGGACACACTTCGGCAACATACGCGAACGAGGAAGCTTACTATCTGTTTTTCGATAAAACCTACAATAACGAAGGATGTCCAGATACCCGATATATAAAAATGCATGGACGTAAAATCTATGAATTTGCATGCACACACGTACCTCAGGCAATGGCCTCTTGCTTAGATGAAAGTGGTGTTCAGATTGATGAAGTAAAGAAAATATTTATTCATCAAGCCAATGAAAAGATGGATGAAGCCATCGTAAAAAGGTTTTATCGATTGTATGATAAAGCGGCACCCGAAGACATTATGCCCATGAGCATACATAAACTGGGTAACAGTTCTGTTGCCACAGTACCCACTCTTTATGATTTAGTGAGCAAAGGAGAATTTGAACATCATAAAGTAAAAAAGGGAGATGTTATTATCTTTGCAAGCGTTGGCGCTGGTATGAATATCAATGCCATCGTTTATAAATATTAGATGTACGAAAACAACTTTCCAAACAAACGTTACAGGTATACCATAGCTTTTTTACAAAAACACATTAATACTTCCGAATCAATTTTAGATTTAGGGGTAGAAAATCCATTTTCTGAAATCATGAAATCCAACGGATATCGGGTAAATAATACAGGAGGTGAGGATTTGGATATTGATTTTGAAAAAGTCAGTAATTCTGAAGCTGAAGTCATCACAGCCTTTGAAATTTTTGAGCATTTGGTAGCTCCTTTTAATGTATTGAAGGAAATAAAAGCGAAGAAACTAGTTGCCAGCATCCCCATGCGATTATGGTTTTCATCTGCATATAGAAGCAAAACCGACCCCTGGGACAGACATTATCATGAGTTTGAAGACTGGCAGTTTGATTGGCTCTTGGAAAAGGCAGGATGGACAATCAAGGATTCCACTAAATGGACCAACCCTACCAAAAAAATAGGGATACGGCCAATTCTAAGGTTTTTTACTCCAAGATATTATATGGTTTACGCAGAACGCGTTTAAACCATTGCTGTCATTCCAAAATGATAAATGATTAGCATATCTCCATTGTTTTTTAGAATTTTAGCGTATGCGAATAAGCATCATTATCCCTGCCCATAACGAAGCATCTTATCTTTCTGCTTGTCTGGATTCTTTTATTGGACAAACCCATGCCCCAGATGAGGTAATCGTAGTAGATGACAATTCTAGTGATGCCACCTTCAAAATTGCTTTGGATTACAGTAAAAGGTTTAATTGGATAACCGTTTTACAACGAAAGTCTACAGATGAGCATATTCCGGGAAAAAAGGTTGTGGATACTTTTAATTTTGGATTGAAACATACCTCAAACTATGACTTGATAGGCAAGTTTGATGCAGATATTATTCTCCCCCCTAACTATTTTGAAACCATATTAAATCATTTTCAAAGCAACTGGAAATTGGGCATGTGTTCTGGCTTACTTTACGTAAAAAAAGGAGAAGATTGGGTGTATGAAAAGATTGCAGATAAGAATCATATTCGTGGACCCATAAAGCTATACCATAAAGCTTGTTTTGATAAAATAGAAGGTTTACGCCCTGGAGTAGGATGGGATACTGTAGATGTCCTTTTAGCAAAGTACCACAATTTTGAAACCTTGACAGATTCTACATTGCATGTGCAGCATTTACGTCCTACAGGTCATGGATACAGCACAAAAAATTATCAAATAAAAGGTGAAGCGCTATATAAAATGCGTTATGGACTTGTGCTAACCAAAATTGCAGCGTTAAAAATGGCATGGCAAGTTAAAAGCCCAAACTTATATATTCAAATGATATTTGGTTACCTAAATGCCCTTATCAACCAACCTGCAAGGTATGTAGACCATAAAGAAGGTGCTTTTATTAGAACATATCGTTGGAAAGGTGTTTGGTCTAAACTATTGTAAACTATTTTTCCAATTGTCATATGATAAAAAACATAGTACCCTTAATAATTATCTCCTTGTGTCTTAATTCTTTTTGCTTTGGACAACATGCATATTCATATTCACAACCAAAAGAGCTTGAAGATGGATGGAAAACCAATCATCTAAAATCACAGAAGATTGATACAGCAGCTATATATCAATTGTTTGACCAACTACAGCATGGCAAAAACAAACTACATAGTGTTTTATTGGTAAAAAATGACCAAATCATTATTGAGGAATACTTTAATGGGTATTCGGCAGACCAACAACACGACCTTCGTTCCACAACAAAAAGCATTAGGGCAATTTTAATGGGAATTGCAATTGATAAAGAGTTCATTGAGAGCATTGACGACCCAATATCTAAATACCTAAAAAATCCAGTACCTAAAAAAAATCTTGATGAGAGAAAAGAGAAAATCACCATCAGAAATTTGTTAACCATGTCCAGCGGACTGGATTGCAACGACTGGGACAAAAAATCAAAAGGTCAGGAAGATAAAGTTTACAAAAAGAAAGATTGGCTACAATATACCTTAGACCTGCCCATGGTCAATGACCCCGGAACAGTTTCAAATTATTGCTCCATGGGGGTAGTTTTAATAGCAGAAATAATTAGTCAAGCTTCAAGAATGACCATAGATACATTCGCTGAACAATATTTATTCAATCCATTGGGCATTACCAATATAAATTGGAAGCATACTTCCAATAAAGACGTTATCTCTTCTGGCAACAGATTATATATGACCCCACGTGATATGGCCAAAATTGGGAAATTAATTCTCAACAACGGGATGTGGAATGAAAAACAAATTGTATCCAAAAAATGGATTGTGGAATCAACCACACCAAAAACAAAAATCACGGGAATTGACTATGGTTATCTGTGGTGGAACATTCCATTTAAGGTTAAAGACAAAATAATTGTTTCCAAAGTTGCGACAGGTAATGGCGGTCAGTATATCATGGTTTTTCCTGAACTAGATATAATCACTATTTTTAAGGGAGGCGCATACAATTCGCAGGAAGACAAGTTGCCTTTTGCAATAATGCAGAACATCTTTCTACCAACCTTCAAAAACGATAACTAAAAAAAGGGAGTCCATACGTTTCAACGCATTAATCCAAAACTTCACCTATAGGTTTACCTGTGGTTCCATTTGGGAATGCTATCCCCAATAAAGTTGCTATAGTAGGAGCGATATCAGGAATCTCTGTACGGTTAGTTGTACTGCCTTTTTTTATTCCATTCCCGAAAAACAACAATGGTACATGAGTATCATAAATCATAGGTGAGCCATGTGTAGAACCGGTTTTTGGATATGAAATAAAACCAGGTTTATACACATAAATCACATCCCCAGAACGTTTTTGGTTCCATCCATTTTGTATAATGCTTGGTATTCCTTTAATGTATTCATTTTGCCACATCTGATAACCTGTATAGGTTTTGGCAATGCCTTCATATCCCAATAATTCAAATGCAATTTCCTCTTGTACATGGTCTAGATCCATATCAAGGTTATCAATCACTTTCCTATCCAAAAAATATTGATGATTACTATTTCCCTTGACAATATCCGTGGTGCCATATTTGTATTTCAAGAATTGATCGAACTTTTCTTTATTCGCATCCATTTCTACATATCCTGCTGGAATTTTTTGATCGTTTAGATAAGCCGGAACATTGATGGCCCCGTGATCTGCTGTCAAGAATACTGTATATTGACCTTCACCCACTTTTTGATCTAAGGTGTTCAAAATTTGCTCTAAATCAACATCCAATCGCAAATATGTATCTTGAATTTCTTTAGAATTCACTCCAAATTTATGGCCAATGTAATCAGTACTGGAAAAGCTGATGGCCAAAAAATCGGTAATAGCATCGGTGCCTAAATTTTCCTTTTCAAGTGCTTCTAGAGCAAAATCAGCTGTAATACTATTTCCGTAAGGAGTGTATTTTAAAATTTCAAAATCCTTCTCTTTACTTAGTAAATTTGGAGTACTATGGGGGAAAGTCGGCGTAGTTTCATCTTCAAATAAACCTTCATAGCTATTATTATCACTACCACTTTCCAAGTATAAATTAATATCTTTTAAAGTAGTCCATGCCTTTTTGTATGCTTTTATCTTACCAGACTCATTAAAATCAGTAACCCATTTAGGAAGTTGTTTCATATAGTAGGTACTACTGATCCATTTACCTTCATCAGCACCCTCAAACCAATAAGCCGCATTGGCAGCATGTCCCCCAGGTAATACAGCTCCCCTATCTTTTAAGGACACGGCAATAACTTTACCCCTTTTTTGGGTATGTAATCGTAATTGATCCGTTATGGTCGTGGTCAACATACGATGTGGAGACATTTCTCCTGCATCTGAAGAAGTACCGACAGATTGGTAGGTATCATCCCCAGCACAATACACACTCTTGTCCTGTATTTTGTCGTACCAATTATTTCCTACTATTCCATGAGTGGCCGGAGTAGTACCCGTATAAACGGAAGCATGTCCCGGACCCGTACTTGTAGGCGCATAATTAAAATGGTGATCTTTACAGTTAAACCCGTCGTTTATCAAACGCTTAAATCCACCCTCACCGTAGTGGTTCCAAAATCGGGTCAGATAATCATAACGCATTTGATCAACAACAATCCCCACTACTAATTTGGGTGATTGTGCTATTTGTTTTGACTTTTCAAGGGTTACATTTTTTCCTTTGCGCTGTGCCAAAGACGAACTGGCTGTAAATAGAACTAGCAGTATTACTAATAGGTTTGTTTTTCTCATGATAGAATTATTGATAAACAGGAGCAAAACTATTCATTTATCTTTTTAAAACTTTAAATGAAGGTTAAATACACATCAATATTCTTATTTTTATGGCCGCAAGTCTATTTTTAGTGCATGAATTATCTTGAAGCGATTGGAAAATACTTCATCATGATATGGGAGGTATTTAAAAAACCAACCAAGTGGCCAATCATGAGATCCCTGATTTTAAAAGAAATCGATGAATTGATATTTGGCTCTCTGGGCATTATCATTTTTATTGCTTTCTTTATTGGAGGGGTGGTTACTATACAGACCGCCTTAAATCTAAATAGTCCGTTCTTACCTAAAAGTCTAATCGGTTTTGCTACAAGACAATCAGTAATTCTAGAGTTTGCCCCAACCTTTACTTCTATAATCATGGCAGGAAAAGTTGGTTCTTACATCACTTCCAGTATAGGTACCATGCGAGTCACGGAGCAGATTGATGCCCTAGAGGTCATGGGAGTGAATTCTTTGAATTATCTGGTTTTCCCTAAAATTATAGCAATGCTGATGTATCCTTTTGCAGTTGCCATTGCTATGTACGTAGGTATTCTTGGCGGATGGGTTGCTGCAGTTTTTGGCGGCTATGCTCCAAGTGGAGAATTTATTAAAGGATTACAATTAGATTTCGATTCGTTTCATGTCACCTATTCCTTTATCAAAACCTTGATTTTTGCCTTTGTTATTGCAACTGTGCCGTCCTATCATGGTTTTTATATGAAAGGCGGTGCCTTAGAAGTTGGTAAAGCAAGTACAACCGCTTTTGTTTGGACAAGTGTGGTCATCATTATTTTGAATTATACTCTTACACAACTAATGTTAGGCTGATGATAGAAGTTGAAAATATTCATAAATCGTTCGGAGACACTCATGTACTTAAGGGTATCAGTACAGCCTTTGAAGATGGAAAAACTAATTTGGTCATTGGGCAAAGTGGCTCTGGGAAAACCGTCTTTTTAAAATGTCTGTTAGGCCTATTTGAACCTGAAGAAGGTCAAATTTGCTATGATGGGCGGTTTTATTCTGAACTTTCCAATAGTGAAAGGCGAGATTTAAGACAGGAGATGGGGATGGTCTTTCAAGGAAGCGCCCTATTTGATTCCATGACCGTTGAAGGAAATGTGATGTTTCCCTTGGGTATGTTTACAAAACAGTCCAAAGCTGAAATGCAAGAACGGGTCGATTTTGTATTAGAGCGCGTAAACCTTATTGATGCTCATAAAAAGTTTCCTTCTGAAATTTCTGGAGGAATGAAGAAAAGAGTTGCTATTGCTAGAGCTATTGTGATGAATCCAAAATATCTGTTTTGTGATGAACCCAACTCTGGTCTTGATCCCAAGACCGCTATATTGATTGATAACCTGATTCAAGAAATAACCAAAGAATACAACATCACCACCATCATCAATACGCATGACATGAACTCGGTAATGGAAATTGGTGAGAAGATTATCTTTCTAAAAGATGGTCATAAAGAATGGGAAGGCACCAATAAAGAAATCTTTAAGACTGACAATGAAGCAGTGACCAACTTTGTATATTCTTCAGAGCTCTTCAAGAAGGTGCGTCAAATGTATATTGAAGAAAGGAATTGATATTGAGTGATAGAATTTGTTTATTCTACTTCCTTAACTACAAGTGTAGTGTCTTGAAGCCTAAGTTTTAACCAAGTTGTCATTTTTTTTACTTCAACCTCTTTCTGACTTTTTTTAAGTCCTTCTTTCCATTTCACTTCAAAAACGGGAACTGTGTCCAACTTATTAAAATCTGTTTGTATTTGATAGGAGAAGCCCAATCCTGCAACATTTTCGTAATTCGCTTTTGCCTCTGCGCTTATATTTTTAAATGGGATTTGTTTGCCTACGTTCTTGGTTAAATTGGCCACTTCATCTTCTAGCAATCGTATCTGCTCATCTTTATTCAACAACTCAGCTTTATTTTTCTCATAAAGTTCACTAACATAGTTGAACTTCTCTTGAGAATCATCTTTACCCCCCTGTAAAATCCGAAACTCAGCATCCTTTAACCTTGAATATTCATTCTTTTGAACCCTCCAAGTATTGATGATGTTTTCAGGAATTAATTCATCACCCATGCAGACTAGTTCTATTATCGGTGTTCCGTCGTCCACATATTCAATTTTTGTAAGGTTGTCCACATAGCGACCGGATGCGTTAAACTGGTATACTTCAATAGTCTCATTCAAAAACTCCTGTGCCTGTTTTTTAAACAAAGACTCTTGGAATACTTGGTAAAATGTAAATCCTGCAGGAATCATAACTAAAATACCGGTAATGGAAGCTACCCGTGCTATAAATCGTCGTCTTTGGGAATTTGCATAGCGCACCATGGGAAACCTTAAAAATTTGATTACCAAAAAAGTGGCCAAACCAATAAAGATGGTGTTTATGGTAAATAAATACATAGCACCAGCTGCATACCAAGGTTTACCAATGGCTAAACCAAAACCAACGGTGCAAAGCGGTGGCATAAGTGCTGTAGCAATGGCCACCCCAAAAATAACACTGGCTATAGTTCCTTTTTTAGCTCTGGCAATTACCAAGGCCAAACCGCCAAAAAATGCTATTAGCACATCCCTAATATCTGGTTTTGTTCTTGCTAAAAGTTCAGAAGATTCATCCCTAAGTGGAAACAAATAGAAAAACAAAAAAGCCGTGATTACACTCAGCACCACCATCACGGCAAAATTTTTGATAGATCTACGTAATGTATCTATATCGTTAATAGCCAAAGAAAGTCCCATTCCTAAAATAGGCCCCATTAAAGGCGAAATCAACATTGCTCCAATAACAACGGCGGTAGAGTTAGCATTAAGTCCAATGGAGGCAATAAAAATAGAACAGATAAGAATCCAAGAAGTATGTCCTTTAAATGGAATATCAGCAATTATGGATTCTTTGGTTGCTGCTGCATCCGTATTGGTCCGTATCTCTAGAAGCTCTGAAAGAAATCTACGTATGCTGCCCAACAGCCCTTTAAAGTCTTTTTTTACTTCATCCCCGCTATCTTGATTGGGAGCCTCGTTCCCTCCAAACAAATGTTCACTCATAATTATGTATACTGCTCACCAAATTCTTCTTTTACTTGGTTAAGCACTTTTTTAATGTCCTGTTGTTTAGATTTTGGATAAATAAGTAAAACTTCTTCTTTATCCACAATTATATAATCTTCTAATCCATCAACAACAACAATTTTTCCTTTTGGGGAACGAATCATGTTTCCTTTGGCATCTTGCAAGAGTGCCTTGCTGTTTACAATAGCATTGTCAGCTTCATCCTTATCCAATTTATCGTAGAGGGCTCCCCATGTTCCCAAATCATTCCAATCAAAAGTAGCAGGTAGGGTAAAAATGCATTTGGATTGCTCCAATATAGCATAATCTATCGAAATGTTTTCCGCCTTACCGTAGTTTTCCTGAATAAATGGTTTCTCATCAACGGTATTGTAACATGAAATTCCATCTTGGAACAATTTAAATTGACTAGGCTGATAGTTTTTGAAAGCATTTACAATGGTCGCTACACTCCACATAAATATTCCGGCATTCCAAAGAAAATTACCTTGCTCCAAAAACTCCTTTGCAGTTTCATAGTCTGGCTTCTCTCTAAATTGAGATACCTTTTTTAGTTTGTCGTCACTCCCCTTTTCAAACTCAATATATCCAAAACCGGTATTGGGAAATGTAGGCTGGATACCCAATGTGCAAAGCACTTCTTCCTTTTCACATTTATCAAAACAGGCTTTTACGTTATCTTCAAAGGCCTGTTCATCTTCAATCCAATGGTCGCTAGGTGCCACAATCATCACCGCGTTAGGGTTCATTTTTTGAATTTTCAAAGAAGCGTACAAAATGCAAGGAGCTGTATTTCGCATTGCTGGTTCCAAAACCACTTGTTCCTGGTTAACCATGGGCAGTTGTTCCAATACCAAATCGTTATAACGTTCATTAGTCAGAATTAAGATATTCTCAGTAGGAATGAACCGATTAAGACGGTCAAATGTTTTCTGAATCAATGTTTTCCCCGTACCCAACATATCATGAAACTGTTTGGGGTAGGATGATGTGCTTACGGGCCAAAAACGGGAACCTACGCCTCCAGCCATTAATATCGCATAATAATTCTTGTTCATGCTTTTAATATATTTTTTATTTTAAAATGGTGGCTCTATGTGCGCATCATGAATCAATTCGACCTCCGCATTGGGTTGGAACAAATATAATCTACCCGTGGATAATTCGATGCACTCATATCGTTTTACTCTTTTTTTTCCTTTTTTAAACAGGCGCCCGTTATACAACCGAAAAGTACTACCGATTGGTAATTCAAATACGTAGTTATTTTTTCTTTCTTCTATATCAAAAGCTTTTAGCGCTATCGATAAACGTGCGTCCGTACTACTGCTAGCTTTTGGGTTTTTAAAATGATTGGCTATAATAGGTAATAATTTAGAAGGGAAAATCTCTGGCCTTATAAAGGGAATCATCATATGCTGAAAAGTATTTTTCCATTCAAGGCCATGAGGTTTAATAAAACGTCCATATTTTTCAAAAGCTACCAAATGGGCAATTTCATGAACCAGCGTAATCAAAAAACGATATTTGTTCAACGAAGCGTTTACCGTAATTTGATGCAATCCGTTTGGCAGTTTCCTATAATCACCATGACGAGTCACTCTATGGCTAACAATCTTCAAATGCACCCCGTGCTGTTGTATCAAGGTAAAACAAGGTGCAACTGCTAGGTCCGGAAGGTATTTTTGTAGGACATCATCCATCTAGTCAAAAATAGTTTATTTGTAAATCTTCTAGGAATCTAAATCGTATTATAAAAATACCTTATCATCTGTTTGCAAGAAAACAGAAGTATAGCTACTTTGCCTAAGTAACCCCAGTCACAAAGCTTTAAAAAACATGAGCAAAATATTACGAGTGCTTTCTTCTCTTCTGAAAAAAAAAGCCCCAACCAACATTGAATTTGAAACATCCAAACAATACTGGGAAGACCGTTACAAGGTTGGCGGCAATTCAGGAGCAGGATCTTATAATAGATTAGCTGAATTTAAAGCGGAAATCATCAATCAATTTGTTGCTGAGAACAATTTAGAAACTATTGTGGAATTTGGTTGTGGCGATGGAAATCAATTGAAGCTTTTTAATTTCAAGTCCTATACGGCCTATGATGTAAGCAATACTATTATTGAAAAGTGCAGGGAAATGTTCAAAGATGATTCTTCTGTTGCTTTCTTTCATGTCAATGAATACACACAACAAACATTTGACCTTTCGCTTAGTCTAGATGTAATCTATCATCTGGTTGAGGATGAGACATTTTTTCAATACATGGATAATCTGTTCAATGCATCTTCAAAATATGTTATTGTCTACTCTTCAAATACCTCAGAAAATGAAAAAGCAGCGGTACATGTAAAACACAGAAAATTTACAGATTGGGCAGAACAACATAAGCCTAGTTTTAAGTTGATTGAACATATCCCCAACAAATTTCCTTTCGACGAAAAAAACAAAAAGACAACTTCGTTTGCCGATTTCTATGTCTACAAGAAAGTTGAGTAATAAAAAGAAAATTGAAACAAAAAACTAAGGTGTTGAAGAGGACACTTGTAAAAGTTTCCCATTATATATTTTGTGGCCGGTAAGTGCAAAATCTTTAATATAGGTGGCCATCTCCAAAGCTGTTACCGGTGCTTGATACCCTGGAAAGGCTTCTTCTAACATTTCAGTTTGTACCGCGCCTAAAGCCAATACATTAAAGCTGGGACCTGTTTCCTTAAATTCTTCCGCCCAGAGTTCTGTAAGCGTTATAACAGCACCTTTACTTGAGCTATACGCAGATAGTCCCGGAAATTTCATACTGCCCTGTACTCCTCCCATAGAACTAATGGTGACCACATGTCCAGTCTTTCCCATCTTTGGCAATACTGTTTTGGTCATTTCAGCTACCCCAAATACATTCACTTTATAAACCGCTTCAAATTCTTCTTGTGCGGTTTCTAAAAAAGGTTTGTTCAGTAAACTACCTGCATTATTAATAAGCACATCAATCGTATCCCATTCTTTTAGGAATTTGGTCACTTTTTCAAAATCTGTAGGGTTTCCCAAATCAAAAGCCATGTTATGCACATTGGGAAGTTTTAGGTCAGCAACTGGTTTTTCATTTCTAGACAGTGCTAAAACTTGGTGCCCTTCATGAGCAAAAAGTTGTACCAGCTCAAGTCCTATACCCCTACTTGTTCCGGTTATAATAATGTTTGCCATACAAAAATTCTCTTTTCCACTCCTTCGACAAGCTCCGGATGACAATTAGGATTATGAATTAATTTATCTTGATTTCTTGTCCAGGTGCATTGGAAATTCCCTCCAAAACAGGCAACATTTTATTGACCAAAGTTGCCATATGATCAAAATCCATAAGACTTAATTCATCCCCCACTTTATGATAGTGGTCAAAATTGGTGAAATCAAAAGTGCAATACGTATGGGATGGCACTCCAAATTCTTTATGAAATGGGTAGTTGTCTGATCGTTGGAACAAACTATACTCTCTAGCGGTAGGTAAAAACCCAACGAGGTTTTCTTTGGAGTAACCATTACTGATTTCTGCCAAGTTAGATTTTTTATAACCAGTGATGTAGATAAAATAGTCTTTCCCTTTTAATGGTACTCCGGTCATTTCAAAGTTTAACATGGTATATAAATTCAAATTCTGCGCTTTCAGTTTTTTTGCTAAATGCTCTGAACCCAACAATCCTTTTTCTTCTGCGCTGAACAAAGCAAAAATCAAACTCCGTTTGTTGGTCTTTTTTGTTCCAAAGTAACGAGCTAACTCCATTACGGTAGCCGTTCCTGACGCATTATCATTGGCACCATTGGCAATGGCATCTCCTTTATCTATTGTAATAATTCCAATATGATCATAATGCGCCCCAATCAAAATATATTCATTCTTCAATGTTGGGTCGTTTCCTTGTACAATTCCAACAACGTTATACGATGTTTTCTTATAGTTGGAAAGTGTATCCCTATATGATTCAAAATAGGGTGTAATACCATTTGATTTGAAATGATTTTCAATATACTTTGCGGCCATTTCAATGCCTTCACTACCTGAATCTCGTCCTTTTAAATCATCTGAAGCCAAGTAATTCATTAATGTTTCAATCTGTTTTGCATCTGTAAATTCAGTTTCTGAACCACCTGAAGCTTTTACTTCTGAAACCTCTTCAACCACGCTGCCTTTTACGCCATCCGGACCTGAGGGTCCTGTTGGCGGACTGACTGTTGTTGTCTCAACCAACTGGGCAGAACCGCAGCTTAACATTAGTGTCATTACAAAAAGGCTTAAAACTTTACTCATCTTAATTAATTTATGTTTTTAAAGATAAAAAAAGCATCCTTAAAAGGATGCTTTCAAATTTTATTGTTCTTGACCGCGCTAGAAGTGACATTTTTTATGCCAACATCGTAACCGGATTCTCTAGATAAGCTCTAAGCGTTTGTAAAAATTGAGCGCCGACGGCACCATCAACTGTTCTATGGTCACAGGCCAATGTTACTTTCATTGTGTTACCAACAACAATTTCACCATTTTTTACCACTGGCTTTTCCACTATTGCCCCAACGGACAAAATTGCAGAGTTTGGCTTATTGATTATTGATGTGAATTCCAAGATCCCGAACATTCCTAGGTTGGAAACAGTAAATGTACTGCCTTCCATCTCGTCTGGTTTTATCTTTTTAGACCTTGCCCTTCCTGCCAAATCTTTCACTGAGGCACCAAGCTGTGTTAAACTAAGCTGATCAGCAAATTTTATTACTGGAACAACCAAACCTTCATCCACTGCTACTGCAACTCCCATGTGAATATGGTGTTTGAAAATAGTAGCATCATCTGTCCATGTTGTATTAACCTGTGGATGTTTTTTAAGCGCCATGGCACAGGCTTTCAATACCATATCATTAAAAGACACTTTGGTATCGGGCAGATTGTTTATCTGCGCTCTTGATGCTTTTGCATTGTCCATATCCACCTCTATGGTAAGGTAGAAATGTGGCGCGGTAAATTTTGATGCACCTAAATGCTTTGTTATAGCTTTTCGCATAGAAGAATTCTTCACTTCTTCTACACTTTCCTCTCCAACTGGCAAATGAATTGGTGCCATTGGAGCAGAAGCTTTAGTTTCTGAAGGTGCAGCAACGACAGGTGCAACTGAGGTAGAAGGTTGATAATTCTCAACATCTCGTTTCACAATTCTACCGTGATCACCTGAACCACTAACATCTGACAAATTGATTCCTTTATCACTAGCAATTTTCTTTGCCAAGGGAGAAGCCAAAATACGTTGTCCATTTTGTGAAGGAGCCGCTTCCGCAACTGGATCTTGCGTTTTTGATGGCTCTGCAGCCTTCTCTTCTGTTTTAGGAGCACTTTCAACAGCTCTGGAACCTGATGAAGCACTAAGTACGGCGTTCACATCTGTACCTTCTGGCCCTATTACGGCCAAAACATCATCTACTGGTGCAGATTCTCCTTCTTGAATACCAATATGCAATAACACCCCTGAGTAAAAAGATTCAAACTCCATTGTGGCTTTATCCGTTTCAATCTCGGCCAAAATATCACCTTCTTCTACAGTATCTCCTACCTTTTTTAACCAAGCAGCTACGGTACCTTCTTCCATGGTATCGCTTAAACGTGGCATCGTAATAATTTCAACGCCTTCTGGAATTTCAGTACTTGCAGCAACTGGACTTTCAGCAGAGCTTTCTATTTCTGCTGGAGCTGCAGCTTCTTCCTTTACCACCGGTGTTGCTGTTCCGTTTAATAATCCAGAAATATCCTCTCCATCTTCACCTATTATAGCTAAAAGTGAATCAACAGGGGCTCCATCTCCTTCTTCAATACCAATATGGAGAAGTGTTCCTTCATGAAAGGATTCAAACTCCATTGTGGCTTTGTCCGTTTCAATTTCGGCCAAAATATCTCCTTCTTCTATTTTATCCCCTACTTTCTTGAGCCATTTTGCCACGGTGCCTTCCTCCATGGTATCGCTCAATCTAGGCATGTTGATTACTTCTGCCATCTACTTATAATTTATGTTGTAAAAATGGATAATCTTTTTGTTCGTAAACAGTATCATACATCTGTTGTACTGGAGGGAAATCTGATTCTTCGGCAAACTTTTCACATTCTACCACCAAATCTTTAACCCTTTTGTCCGTTTCTTTAATTTCATCCTCAGATGCATATCCTTTTTCAAGAATAATTTCTTTGACTTGACTTATAGGGTCTATTTTTTTATACTCCTCTACCTCTGCTTTGGTACGATAATGTTGTGCATCAGACATTGAATGTCCACGATAACGATACGTCTTCATCTCTAAGAAAGTAGGTCCGCCACCAGTACGCGCTCTTTCCACAGCTTTATCCACTTCTTTGGCGACAATGGAAGGGTCCATTCCGTCAACTGGGCCACAAGGCATTTCATACCCAAGTCCCAATTTCCAGATATCTGTGGAATAGGATGTACGTGCTACAGAAGTTCCCATGGCATATCCGTTGTTTTCACAAATAAATACTACTGGCAACTGCCACAGCATGGCCAAATTGAAAGCTTCGTGTAAAGAGCCTTGACGAACCGCACCATCACCCATGTAACAAAGCGTTACTGAATCCCTTTTGAAGTACTTATCAGCAAAAGCCAATCCGGCTCCCAAAGGAATCTGTCCGCCAACTATTCCGTGGCCTCCATAAAAACGATGTTCTTTGGAAAAAATATGCATGGAACCACCCATACCTTTGGATGTACCCGTTACTTTCCCAAAAAGTTCCGCCATTACACGTTTTGGATCAACACCCATACCAATTGGCTGTACGTGGTTTCTATACGCAGTGATCATTCGATCCTTGGTCAAATCCATTGCATGTAATGAACCTGCCAAAACTGCTTCTTGACCATTATATAAGTGAAGAAAACCTCTAACTTTTTGTTGAATATATACTGCGGCCAACTTGTCCTCGAACTTTCTCCAGAACAACATGTCCTCATACCATTTTAGGTAAACTTCTTTGGTGATTTTTTTCATCAACGGTTGTATTATATGAAATTCTCCAGCGTCGGAGAAAAGCAAAAATACATATATATCTGTTTTGTAAAAAGATTTGGTTTAAGAATCGCTCAAAAATGAACTACTAAATGCCAAAGGTAAAATATCAGCTATGGAATCACACTTATAAATAGGACCTGTTTCGCCTCTAAGCAATATGGAAATAGGTGATTTTTGTTTTTGCTCATACTCTATTATCGATTGTCTGCAATTACCGCATGGACCTGCAGGGGAATCGACCACGTAATCTTTTGAGGTTGCGCTAATGGCTATAGATTGGATGGAAATCCCTGGGTATTTTGCTCCTGCTTGAAATATCGCCACACGCTCCGCGCAAAGCCCAGAAGGGTATGATGAATTTTCTTGGTTGTTCCCAATGACTGTTTCTCCATTTTCCAGTAATACTGCAGCACCTACCTTAAAATTGGAATAAGGTGCATATGCATTTTCCCTGGCTTGTTCCGCCGCACTTAACAATTTCTGTTCGTTTTGTGAAAGATCTTCTTTGTTATCATACACGGACAGCTCAAAACCAATATGTTGTTTTTTCATTCTGATGTTAGGTATTGACCAAAAATAAGAAAACCTGTCGATGGACAGGTTTTCTTATGATTTTATTGTATTTGCTTAGTCATTTACATACTCCTCACCGAAATTAAAGGTAAGTGAGAATCGCAAAGTATTTTCTAAAGGATTCCTAACCTGTGAAGTAGAGAATAAGTATGAAAGGTCTATCTGAGCTGCCTTAAATTTAAAACCAGCACCCAAAGTAAAGAATTGTCTTGCGCCTTTTTCCTCATTTTCATTAAAATATCCCGCACGTAACATAAATGCCTCTTGGTATCTATATTCTGCACCTAATGCCCACGTAATTTCTTTTAACTCTTCTCCAAAACCATCAGGAGCATCTCCCAACGATTCAAAAGCTCCGCTTAAGAAACCTATTTGTTGATATTCATTGTTGTCCTCTGCAGTAATTAGGCCATCTCCTGTAAAATCTCTTGGTGTTGGCACCAATAACTTATTAAATTCTGAAGTAAGTCCCAATACGTTGTCTTGATCTAGTATAAAATCAAAACCAGCACCAAATTTTAAATTTGTGGGCAAAAAGTTTTCTTGGCCACCAGCATCATATTGGATTTTTCCACCTAGGTTGGAGATATTAAATCCTGCTCTCCAACGACCATCAAAACTGTTATAGGCAATTTCTCTTGAGCGGAAAAAACCTGCAATATCCACAGCAAAAGCATTGGCTGCTTGAGAGTCTTGTGCTCCATCTTGAAATCTGAGGTTTGAACTGATAAATCGTCCTCCAACAGCCATAGAGAATGTTTGGCTAAGTTTTAGGGAATAAGATCCATCAATCGCAAACTCATTAGGTTTTACCAGGGTAGCTTCCTCATCAATTGTTTGGCGAAGTTCTATTTCTCCCAAACCGAAATAACGGATACTTACTGCAAACGCACTACGATCGTTGACCTTGTTGTAAAAATTGGCATTTAAAAGCGATACGTCATTGACAATGCTTTCCAAATACGGTGTATAACTTACCCCAATTCCTGTTTTTTGGTTTGCGAAAGCAAATTTTGCTGGATTCCATTGTTGAGAGAAAGCGTCAACAGAGGTTGCCACACCCATGTCACCCATACCTGAGGCTCTCGCATCCGCAGCAATGGTCAAGAATGGGACAGCTGTTGTAATTACTCTTTCTTGTTGTGCACTTATCTGCGGGGCTATGACAAGCAACACTAGCAATATCAGTAACTTTTTCATTTTAAGCGTTTAGTAAATGTTAAGGTTCAGAGCATCCAAAAGCATAGAATACCTTTAGACGTATTACATGTAAACGAACTTTTCCAAAAATTCTTGTAATTCACCCCTCTTTTTTTATCCAACCTCTAAAATGGTATTTATATTTCTGTAGAATTTGAATCCTGATCCGAAAGGTTTAACCGTTAAAACCCTAATCAATTCATACTATTTTGAATCCTACAGCGTTTAAATCGTAGCAAGTGTTTGTTAGATGGTTGTCATAATTATTTTGCAAGCACAAAATATTATGGTTAAAACATCGTTTTATTGCCAATACAAAGATTTTAATAAATCAAATCAAGTTAAAGTAGCTAGGGATGAAACCCTAGGTTTTAAAGTACTCAAGCCCAAATTATGAAAAAACACTTTATCAAAGTTGTACTTTCTAGCGCTGTTATAGTGGGAAGTTTTTCTAGTTGTAAAAATTCCTCATCCTCTTCTTCCAAGAACGTTTCTAGAGCCACAGGATGGAAAATAAATGCTAAAGAAGGTGGATTTCAATACAATTCTGATTTTAAGGAGCAGGTAACTCCTCCTGGAACCGTGTTCATTGAAGGTGGAACATTTACCAAAGGTAAAGTTCAGGATGATATCATGCACGATTGGAACAATACTCCTACACAACAACATGTTCAGTCATTCTACATGGATGAGACTGAGGTAACCAATGTTATGTATTTAGAATACTTGGATTATCTTAAATCGGTGTATCCTCCAGAAAATCCTAACTATAAAAACATTTATACGGGTGCTTTGCCAGATACATTGGTATGGAGAAACAGATTAGGCTTTAATGAGACCATGACCAACAATTATTTGCGACACCCTGCATATGCAGAATATCCAGTGGTTGGTGTAAATTGGATTCAGGCCTCTCAATATGCGGAATGGAGAACCGACAGGGTTAACGAGGCTATGTTGGAAAAAGAAGGTTTCTTGGCCCAAGACGCAAAATATAAAGTATTGAATGGTGAAATTGGAGGAACCTTTAGTACAGAAGCTTATTTGAATAACCCTGAATCAGTTTATGAAGGTCAAATAGATTCTTTACAAGGGAAACAGAAAAAAGATTCAATTAATTCATTTGCCAAAAGAAGTAGTGGTATCATAATGCCAGAATATAGACTTCCTACGGAGACTGAATGGGAATATGCAGCTCAAGCTCTTATTGGATCTAGAGAATACAACAACTACAGAGGAAGAAAGAAATATCCATGGGAAGGTGATTACACTAGAAATGGACAGCGTGTAGGCCGTGGTGATCAGTTGGCCAACTTTAAGCAAGCCAAAGGTGATTATGGCGGAATAGCGGGATGGTCAGATGATGGTGCCGATATTACAGCACAAGTAAAATCATACAAACCAAATGATTTTGGACTTTATGAAATGGCTGGTAACGTATCCGAATGGGTTGCCGATGTATATCGACCAATTGTTGATGATGAGATAAGTGATTTTAACTATTATAGAGGAAATGTCTTTTTAAAGAAAGCTATTGGTGATGATGGTAAAGTAAAAATCTTACGTGGTGATGAAATTATGTATGACACACTGCCTAACGGTAAAATTATAGCATTGAATCTTCCAGGTGAGATTAAAGAAGTACCTGTAGATGAGCAAGAAACTTATTTAAGAACAAATTTCTCTACTAGTGATAACCGTGGTTATCGTGATGGTGACCCAGGTTCTTCAAGATTTTTTGAAAGATTTAGTGATGAGTCTGATAGCAGGAAAATGTACGACTCGCCAAAACATCAAGTGGAGCGTGATTCTACAGGTAAAATCCTTCGTCAATATGATACTTCCAATTACAGAACATCGTTAATTAATGATGAGGTAAGAGTATACAAAGGAGGTTCTTGGAGAGACAGAGCTTTTTGGCTAGATCCAGCTCAACGTAGATATCTACCCCAATACATGGCAACAGATGATGTTGGATTCAGATGTGCTATGTCTAGAGTAGGTTCTAAGTCTAAAACCAAGAATAAAACCGTAAGACATAAAAAAGCAAAATAATACTTTAAGAGTATTTTAAAAAAGCCCTGACTAAAATCAGGGCTTTTTTTTATCTTCGATTTATGAAATTGGAACAACTCCACGCACTTTTTTTAGAGCACCCAATTATTTGTACGGACACAAGAAAAATAACCGAAAATTGCCTGTTTTTTGCATTAAAAGGCCCAAACTTCAATGGCAATGAATTTGCTAAAGATGCGCTTGAAAAAGGGGCATCTTATGTCATTATTGACGAGCAACAAGATGAAAGTATAGCTAATTGCCTTTTAGTTGATGATGTATTGGAGACGCTTCAAAAACTTTCTATATTCCATAGAAACTACAGTACGGCCAAAATCATCTCCCTTACCGGAAGCAATGGTAAAACCACTACTAAAGAACTCATCAATAAGGTCCTTTCAAAAAAATACAATACCATTGCCACCAAAGGAAATCTAAACAACCATATAGGGGTGCCCCTAACCCTTTTATCCATTAAAAATGATACAGAAATAGCTATTGTTGAAATGGGGGCCAACCATAAAGGAGAAATTGCTTTTTTGAGCAATATTGCCCAACCTGACTTTGGCTATATCACCAATTTTGGAAAAGCTCACTTAGAGGGTTTTGGAGGGGTGGAAGGCGTAATCCAAGGAAAAAGCGAGCTTTACGATTATCTCATTTCCAATGACAAATACGCTTTTTTAAATGCTGATGATGATATACAACGAAATAAATTAGGGCATTATATCAAAAAGTATGGATTCAGTACAGAACGCTCAGATTATTACAACATAAAGTTCATTGAGGCCAACCCGTTCGTGGTTATTGAAGTTGAAGATAAAAAGATAGAAACACAGCTCATTGGCAAATACAACTTCTCCAATTGCTGTGCTGCCATTTTAATGGGCAAATACTTCAATGTTCCCTTGGAGGAAATCAGAACTGCTCTAGAGTCTTATCAACCTAAGAACAACCGTTCTCAGATTATTGATAAAAATGGCTTCAAAATCATTCTTGATGCTTATAATGCAAACCCTTCAAGTATGAATGTAGCTTTGGAAAACCTAAAAATAATGGATGCAAAAAACAAAGCACTTATTCTTGGGGATATGTTTGAACTTGGCGTGGATGCAGAAAAAGAACACCAAGCAATTGCAGATTTGGCAAAAAGTATAGCCTTTAAGAATGTGTTCTTTGTTGGTGAAAACTTCTATAAAACAAGTACTTCTTTCAGAAAATTCAAAACATTTGATGACCTAAAGGAAGTACTGGTTCAAAATCCTATCAAAAAAGGCACTCTACTTATTAAAGGATCACGTGGAATGGCTCTTGAGCGGGTTCTGGATTTTTTATAATGAAGTCATAAATAAATCATAATACTTATAAAATCAGGCATTTATTGCAAGATTTCTTGAAATGTCCTTTTGTTTTGTCCGACATAGTAGTTGACAAACCAAATGGATCATGGAAAAAAGTGTTATTGTTTTTGATGGGGAATGCAACCTATGTAATGGTGTAGTAGGGTGGTTGTTAAAATTTGCCCCTGAAGATATTTTTCAATTTGTGCCTTTTCAATCTCCGCAAGGGCAAAACCTGTTACGGCAATATGGATTTTCAACAAATCAATTGGAAACCGTAATTCTTTTTGATGAACATGGAAAACATACGCACTCTGATGGTTTTTTAAAAATTATTTCTAAAATACCCAAATGGCGATTGGTCTCTGCCTTATTAGCATTTATTCCAAGGATTGTAAGAGATACTATTTACAATCTTGCTTCAAAAAACAGAGTAAAATGGTTTGGAAAATCTCAGGCTTGTACTATAAGTTTCTGAAAAAGTGGGATATACTGGATTCGAACCAGTGACCTCTGCCCTGTCAAGGCAGCGCTCTAAACCAACTGAGCTAATATCCCATTAAGAAAAGAAGTGCAATATCGTAAAATTGTCACCAATCCCCATACTCCGCGGAATTCTTTTGAGTTTCATGAAGCGTAATATGCAGTAATTGATTTTTTTCCAGTTCCGGTTTCAAAATATCATAAATAATCTTTACAAAATATTCTGTTGTAGGCAGTATCTCAAAAAACTCTGGACAATCTTCATTTAGGTTCTTATGATCAAACCTGTCTTCTATTTCTTCTTTGATCAGGGTGCCTAAAACCGCTAAATCCATTACAAAACCTGTATCTGGATTTACCTCCCCTCTAATTCTTACTTCCAAATCAAAATTATGCCCATGATAGTTAGGGCTATTGCATTTACCAAAAACCTCAACATTTTTTTCATCGCTCCAATTAGGATTATGCAGTCTATGTGCTGCATTAAAATGTGCTTTTCTACAAATTGTGGCAATCATACCGCAAAGCAAATAAAAAGATAGGACTCAACACAGTTTTTTGTATAATAAAAAAGGGTCGTTCTGGAACGACCCTTTTTATATTAATTAATATAATTAAACTATAGATTATTTAAACAATAATCAATGAGTTCTGCCTCTGCTGTTATAGTACCATTAACGCCATCAATATCTACCACAGTATTTCCATTAGCCGAAATAACTTGCCCCGTTACTTCGCCGTCAAAATCACCTGATATAAAAACGATAGAGATTACCTGTGCACTGCCAGAAACCGCAAATGTCTCTGAACCACCAAAACCATTGGCTAAGGTATAGTCAGTTTCGGTACCATCAATACTAACTCTAAAAGCTGCGTTGTTCCAACCATCTCCAAAAGAATCTTGAAAATTTATAGTCCAGTCACCTGCTGTAGGAACTGTTGGCGGACAAACTACAGGAGAAGTATATGCAAATGGAGAGCTAAAAAACGAACCATTAGCTACTGTACCTGCAGCGTTGTTGGTAAATACGCGACCGTCTGTAAGTACTGCTTCTAATCTAAAATTAAATGCATCCCCTCCATCAATATCATCAAAATCTATACCCGTAGCAGCAATTGCTTCCGAATAAGTCGCACTCACGTCTCCCCTCGGAAATCCAAATGGTCCTTCAGTAAAGCTAGAAGCTGATACAGTTGGCAGAGGAGCTTCATCTGTACTTAAATCAGGGTCACCATCCTCTATGGTATTGTCAACAAATGTAACAAAGACTCTTATTTCCGAAAGTAGAGCACCACCTTCAGCGTCTTGTGCTTCCAAAGTCCTTCCCCACACTGAACTTGTGTCTAAAATATTAAAATTATCCCCTAAGGTGGTTACTGTCCTTAATACTAAACCACGCGCAACGGTTGCTTGTACGTCATCCACTATCTTTTCCTCCGAACAGGAAACAGCTGTCATCAACCCTATAGCGAATAATATGTATGTTCTTATTTTTTTCATAATATTATTTTTATCAGTCATTGCTTTAATTAGTTCGAATTAGGGAATGAAGGTCCCGCTGGATTATTATCCCAAAATACTTGTACCGCAAGGTTTGCTTTTTGCGTAATGTTGGAATTTGAAGTCACCGCCTGATTAGGATAGAACATAGATCTTGGGAAACTTCCTGGATCTAACTCTCTATTAGGTTGTAAACTATTAGGAAATCCAGTTCTTCTATAAAAGTTATACGTTTCTATTCCGTTTCCGTAATGCGCAACAAAATAACTTTCTGCTAAGATATTCCACTGATCATCTCCCGTTGCGGAGCCAAAATCAGCAACCACGCCGTTAATGAAATCCGTTACATCCGATGATAGAGGTTCAAAAGAGAGATCAGCATTAGGATCTACTGATACAAAACTTCTCGCTTTTGCTATCTGTTTTGTAATTCCCGCTTCCAGGAAACCTTGAGCCAATCCTGCATTACCTTGAGCCAGTTCTATTTCTGCTTTCCAAAAATCTACCATAAAAGCATTTAGTATTGGAGTAATCCCGGCCCCCAAACCTCCGTTAGATAGAGGATCCGTTGGCTGCGAAACAGGACTAAAACTATCATCATCAAAACGCCCACCTGCAGGATACACTCCCCAAGTTGTACGTTTTGGGCCATCTGGTGGAGCACCTTCATCATCTCCATGATCCCTGCCCCAATAGCCATTTGGAAGATTACAAAAAGTAAAACCTCCTGTGGTATAATGCAATGGTGGAGTTTGTAGTGAACATCTCAACGTTTGCTCATCCGCTGGAATCTCCTGCCCAGGAACTTCATTGGTCTGTCTATAAAAGTAGTACCTAATTCTAGGATCATTGGTTGTTTGCATTTTGTTCATCAACCAGTTTGAAGCATAATCCCCAGGTCCATTGGAAACATAGTTCAATCCATATCTTGGATGCCTATTATCTGGCTGTGCAGCACTTGTACCTGGCCAAACAAAATCAAAATCATCCGCGGTATCCGTAATGTAATCTCCAGAATTGACAATTGCATTAAAGGCATCTATTGCTCCGGGATCTACCAATCTAGTTTGAAGGTAGAGTTTCATTTTTAAGGTATTGGCTGCCTTAACCCACTTTGTATAGTCATTTCCATAAAAAAGCTCCACAGGCGGATTGGTAGATGCCGTATTGGTGAAATTGATAATCGCCTGATCCAAAAGTGCAAGTGCAGCCTCATAAACGGATGCACCACTATCTAAAGTTGCATTAACAATCTCTGGAGCTTGAACTGCTTCTGTATATGGAATATCGCCAAAAAAGTCTACCAAAGAGGAAATCGTATATGCTTCAATAAATTGAGCTATACCTAAATGCCGTGTTTGACCTGCTTCTTCCGCCAATGGCGTCATTAATCTGATATCAAAAAGAATTCCTCTATAGGCATTATCCCATTCATCATCAACATCACTATCTTGGTAAGTACTTTCATAGTCCCTACTGGACATTTGCATTACTCTGGTAAGCTCCATTCCCAAGGGTGAAAGCCCATCTCCGAATTGAAAACCACCAGTTACAAAATTATCATTTGGATCACCTGAAACATCGCCATCCAATTGTCTAGCAAAATCTTCTTGTATAGAAGTAATAAAGAAATCTGGGGCTGCTAAATCAGGTGTTAGAAAATTTGGGTCATTTGTTATATCTAGCTCAGTGACTTCGCAAGAGGTCATCATCAAGAGTCCAGTAAAAAGACTCATTGCTATATGTTTGCTTCTTATTTTCATTTTTCTATCTTTTTTAGTCATCTTAGAATGTTGCTTTTACACTGAATCCATATCTTCTTGAACTTGGTCCATTAAGGAAATCGAAACCAAATCCGTTACCTACTCCTGTACCTGACGTATTGGGGTCAAAATTGGCACCATTAGGAGTGTTAATTGCATCATACCAAAGATTGAATCCAGAAACAGTGAAAGAAAGTGCACCAAAAGGCGTGTCTTCCAAAAATTTCTTAGGTAAAGAGTATCCTAATGTAACTTCCTGTAAACGAAGTACGGTAGCATCGAACACTTGTAATTCAGAAATATTTCCCAAAATGTTATTGAAAAAATAATCTGAGTTGTTTATCTGCACGTCATTTACGCGGCCATCACTTTGGACACCAGGTAATACAAATGTATTTTCACGATCAAGTGTTTCAACAATGAGACCTCTACCCAATAAGGTAGAAATAGTACTGGACCACACATCTCCGCCTTGGGTCCAGTTGAACTGAAATCCAAAACTGAAGTTTTTATAAGAGAAAGTGTTGTTGATGTTCGCTACAAAATCCGGATTTGGATCACCAATTACCCCATCTTGTGGATCTTGAACAAAATCTCCAATACTGTTCACCACAAATTGGCCATTGGCATCTCTTAGAATACGTGTTCCATATATTACCCCTAAAGGCTGTCCTTCTATTGCCGCGTTTCCTAGGTTACCAAAACCAGAATATACGATCAAATCTGTTTCCTGCCCTAGGTCTATAACCTCAGACTCATTAGCAGTAAAGTTGACATTGGTATTCCAGTTAAAACCTCCTTCTTCTTGACTCCTGAAAAAATTCAATCCAAGATCAATTTCAACCCCTTCTCCCTTAATTTCACCAACATTGGTGTTTGTTTGGAAAAAACCAGAGGAAGGATCTAAAGGTTGTTGAACTATCAAATCCGTGGTAGTACGCTCATAAACCGAGGCATCAAGCGTAATTCTACCATCCCACCATCTAGTTTCAACACCTAATTCTATTTCCGAAACTTGTTCAGGCTTTAAATTTGGATTTCCAAGCGTTAACGGACTTGTATTCGTCACAACATTGGTTCCGGTTGGATCTTGGAAATCTTGAGTATCCAAAACTAGTCGGTTAGAAACCGGGAAATTATCTGAATTCGCATCTGGGAATCCAGCTGAAGTACCATACCCAGCTCTTATTTTCAAATAGTTGAGTACATTTTCACTTTTAAGACCATCAAAAGCCTTTGTTGGCACAAAAGAAATACTTGCACTAGGATAAAAAAGTGACCTGTTAGCCGTTGATAGGTTGGAAACCCAATCGTTTCTTCCTGCTAGGGTTACATACAGATAGTTATCATAATCAAATTCTAATTGCCCATAGAATCCGACCAGGTTACGTTGTGAAGTTTGTTGAATCTCATTCTGATTTAGGAAATTGAAATGCCTTAGAACATCAAATACCTGTTGCGCATCACTTGCAACTCCTTGCTGATCAAATACTTCCCTTCTTCCATTGACACCAACATTAAATGTTGTTCCAACCTTTTCAGTTATATCGTAATCTCCGTTGATTGCAAGATTATGATCCCAAATAGTATTGGTATTGTTCCATGTTTCATAAATACCACTAGCCAATCTGGGCTGTGGAACGTTTCCATTGATTCCTCCTTTGTTTTGAAAATTTAGGTTGTTTTCGCTGTAAACGTCAATACCAACCCTATAAATAAGGTTTAAATTATCATTAAATTGGTATTGTATGCCCATGTTACCAAAAACCCGGTTGGTTTCTTGTTCTGTTCCCGCATTGTTCGCAGTCCACAATGGATGTTGAATGTCATTACCATCACGGTAATAAATACTTCTACCATCAATTGGACTTTGAAAAGGAAGCCCAAGTACATCAATACTCCTTGGCGTAAAGAATAAATCTCCAAATACTGAAGAACCTGAACCGGTTGCTCCGTTACCTTGACTCAAGGCCACCGGAGGAGACATAAACTTTGTTCTTGCAAAATTTAACGCCCCAGTAACTGTGAACTTGTTACTAAGAACCGCTCTACCACCAATACCAAAATTGTTTCTGTTTAAACTGTTACCCGGAGTAAACCCGATATCCTTTAAGTGACCATAATTGGCATTGTAGGATATTTTACCATCATCGGAACTACCAGTTGCATTTATAGATAAATTAGTAACCGTTCCGGTTTTAAAAAAATCCCCAAAACTATCATATGGTCTCCACTCATATCTTGCACCAGCAAATTCTGGAAAAGCCTGTTGCCCAGCAGCGGAAGTTGAATAAGGGTGTGGAAGTGTTCCATTGGAATCAAAAGCTGTACTGTTTCCCCAACCAGAGACTCCGCCCCTATCAAAACTAGGGCCCCAATTACTAAAGAACCATCCAAAGGACTGGTCAAAACCATTCCCATATTGATTTTGATACTCTGGAGTAGAGGCAATCTCGTTAAAAAACAAAGAACTATTTACTGTGATTTCTGTCTTCTTAGCACCTTGACCACCAGCGCCAGCCTTTGTTGTTATTAAAATAACACCATTCCTACCCAAAGATCCATAAAGTGTGGATGCAGCCAAACCTTTTAGCACGTTGACGCTTTCTATACTGTTGGGATCTAAATCTAAAAACCTACTAGACCCGTTGTTACCGTTGATAAAATCTTGTCTGGATCCCTGTCTACCTGAAGCATTGGTATCTCCATTAAAAGGAACACCATCTACAATGAACAAAGGTTGATTACTTTGGCTAAAGGAACTGTATCCCCTAATAATAATGTTTGTTCCCGATCCAGAAAGTCCACTCTGCTGTGTAATATTAACACCAGATGCTTTACCAATTAAGACTCTTCCTAAATCTCCTTCAGCTTTTTCTTCCAATTGTTCTGAAGAAACTGAGGCAACTGCGTATCCTAAGGCTTGCTTTTCCCTTTTAATACCCAATGCCGTTACCACTACCTCTTCTAAGGCCTGCGCATCCTCCTCCATTTGAATATCTATAACACTTTGTGCACCAACAAGCCTCCTTGCCGGTCTTTGACCAAGGTAAGTGTACACCAATGTTTGACCAATACTTGCTACAATGGAGTAGTTGCCATCAAAATCTGATTGGGTTCCATTTGTAGTACCGTCGACTACAATATTGACCCCGGGTAGTGGTATCCCTGTCTGATCAATGATTGTACCGGTAATCGTTTTTTCTTGAGATCGAGCTAATGTTATACATAATAACATAAAGATGAGCGTCCCAAATAGCTTCTTTACTTTCATAGAGTTAAAAGTTTTGTTAGTAATTAATGAGTTAGCGCAACTGAGAAAGGCAGGCGGGATAAGGTGTTTGATAGCTAATTCAAATAATACTCCCTAGTACGAAAACAAAACTTATTGGAAAGTCTCTATTTTAAGGTAGTAAGGCCTCTCACCGCCTTACCTTTACAATTGCAACTACAAAACAATTGTATACCCCTAGATTTAAAGTACTTTTAAAACGGGACGAACAATAAAATAATTCACGCCCAACGGGAAATACCTTTTTTAACAGTTAATTATCTTTGGCCACTACTTTAAAAGGTTTGTTAAATTTTAACAAACCTGATGTTATCTGTTTGATTTATAAATATTTAATTGAATTAAACTGGTCTACGTAAGACAATATCGAAGTAGATTCTAGAGGGTATGGAAATCTCTATTACTAACAGAAAACCTTTGTTTAAAAGAAGAAATTGTGTGGTAGGAAAGTTTAATGAAAATTGCTTTAAGAAGCATATACTGCCATACTGCGGAAATCATTTGGACTTAAACCAGTATCTTTTTTGAATGCGCTATAAAAACTGGTCTTACTATTAAAACCCACTTCATACATTACCGCCTTTACACTAAGAAATGGTTGGGATATGAGTAGATCTTTTGCCTCTTTTACTCTATAGTGATTTAATAAAGAATAAAAGTTTTTTGCCAAATATTCATTTAGTACTTGTGAAACCTTGTATCTATCCTTTGAAATATGTTGTGAAAGATCATTAAGACCTATTGCATTGTTCTTGTAGACTTTATCATTTTCAAAAGCCTCCTGTATCTTTTGTCTTATTTCAGTAGCCTCTTGAAGGGTAAGTCCAGATTTTACATATTTAGATTCCAATACATCCTTATGTTCCTCTGGCTGGGCTTTATGGGCAGAGAAAAAATGCTGAATAAGTTTTCTCATGTTTATGGCGGTTTGGTTAAACTGTTTATATAATTACCACAAAAACAGCATATTGTAGGTTCATCCGATAAGGGTTTACGTAAATATTTATCGGGATTGCTTACTTATCAGCCTTTAAAAACCTGAAAATAAATAGAAAAGAGGTTGTAAACGAAAGGATACAAAATAGGAAGTAACTTTTATAAAAAATTGAAGAATTTGTCTACCTACTGATGACAACAGAGTACATAAAATGCGAAAACCCACCTGTATAAGGTGGGTTTCTAATTGTGGGCGCGAAGGGATTCGAACCCCTGACCCCCTGGGTGTAAACCAGGTGCTCTGAACCAACTGAGCTACGCGCCCGTTCTTAAAACGGAGTGCAAATATAGCATCATTTTTTGGTTACCAAAAAGAAAAAACGTAAAATATCTAAACCACTTCAGCAACTACAAACGTACTGCCTCCAACATAAATTAAATCATCATCCTTTGCATTCCGTAAAGCCTTCTCCAAACCTTTTTTTACAGATGGAGAAATCTCTCCCTTAAGTCCAAATTTTCCTGCATAACCTTTTAAATCCTTAGCCTGCAATCCTCTAGGCACATTAGGTTTTACAAAGTAATATTCTGCATTTTTAGGAAATAAGCTAAGTACATCATCCAGAGCTTTATCATTTACAAAACCTAGAACAAAATGTACTCGTGGAGATTCACATTTTCTTATTTGCTCTAGTACTAGGCTAAGTCCCTCTTTATTGTGTGCCGTATCACATACAATTTTTGGTTTTTCACCCAGAATTTGCCATCTTCCCAAAAGGCCCGTGTTATAAACACATTTTTTAAGTCCAGCTTTTATATGAGCGTTCTCAACCTTAAAGCTTTTCAACCTTTTAATTGTAGCTACCACACCTTGAATATTCTTTTGCTGATAGTCCCCTAGTAAATCAGTTTTATAATTTTTAACTGGAAGTTCATCAGCGAAAACAATTTCTGAATTCTTTTGTGCTGCAATTAATTTAAAGATTGTTTCAGTTTCAGTTTGTCTCTCACTAATAACCACGGGAATATTTCTCTTTATTATACCCGCTTTTTCTAAGGCTATTTTTTCCAAAGTACCTCCTAAGATTTGGGTATGATCTAATCCTATATTGGTAATTAAGGAAACTTCCGGAACGATAATATTTGTAGAATCCAATCTACCGCCCAAACCAACTTCCACAACAGCAATGTCTACTTTTTCTTCCGCAAAAAAATGAAAGGCCATCCCAACAGTCATTTCAAAAAAAGAAAGCTCATTGCCTTCTAAAAATGGTTTGTGGGCTTTTATGAAGTGCTTTACAGTGCTTTTGTCAATAGTTTTTCCATTGATTTTGATTCGTTCTCTAAAATCCTTTAGATGCGGTGATGTATACAGGCCGACCTTATATCCCGCTTCCTGAAGAATAGAAGCAAGCATGTGGCTGCTTGAACCTTTTCCATTTGTTCCTGCTACGTGTATGCTTTTAAATTTCTGATGGGGATTTCCTAGAGCTTCGGAAAAACAAATAATGTTGTCTAACTTATTTTTTAGCGCATCTGGCCCTTTTTGTTGATACATTGGAAGTTGATGAAACATCCAATTCAAAGTCTCTTTATAAGTCATTTACTGACCTAACTTAAAGTTGACAACAACAAAACCAATCTGTTGAGAAGGTGCATTGGAGTCTAGGTTCCATTTATGAAGAAATGCCGTTTTTCTTGCTGGATCCAATAGGCAAGGCGCATTATTCGTAGTTCCCTTAACTCCTGGAGTTGCTTTTATTACCTTTCCATTTTTGTCTACCACAATTCTTACCACTACACGACCATCTTCATTACATTCTTGTTGCACTTTGCCTTTGTTTACCAAAGAACGACCGTTTAAACCATAACCTCCCGTGCCACTTCCACTTCCAGGGCTACCATAATAACTGGTTGCATATGGGTCTCCGTCCGGTTTCCCTTTATCTCCCGCCTTATTATCATCCCCTTCACTACCTGTTGTTTTTCCGTCAGATTTTCCAATCCCTCCTATTAAAGCATCAAGGCTCTTTTTCTTGGATTCTTGCTCCTGTCTTTTTCGTTCTTCAGTTTGTTTTTTCTCTTGTTCAACCCGTTCCGCGTCAGCCTTTGCTTTTTTAGCCACTGCATCCGCCTTACGTTTGGCTTCTTTTTGTTGATTTATTCTGATAGTCTCTTCGTTCTCACTGGTCAACACTTTTTCAACCGGTGCTTCTGGAGCAGTTTCTTTTGGCTGAACTTGTTCCTGAACCTGTTCTACAGGTTTTGTTACCTCCTTTTTGGGTTCAGAGCGTACTTTTTCCTTAGGTTGTACCTTTCCACTACCAAAATCCATGGTGCCAAAATTTATGGCTATACCATTTTCAATTGGCGGATTCATATAGGTCATGCCTATATAAAAAAGCAATAGCAATAACACGCTTAAAAGAAGAGTTGTAAGCGTAAATGATTTTTTCTTGTGTCTCGTATCTAAAAATGACATTATTTTGGCCGCACAGCCAAGATAACCTTGTAACTATTCCTATTAGCAATGTCCATTACGTTAACGGCCTCTTTAATTGCCACGCTTTCCTCTGCTCTTAGAATGATTGTTGGCTTTTCTTGACCTTCAAGTGCCTTTTTTAATTCAATTTCAATGTATTCCTCGTTTATCTGTTCATTATTCACAAAATATTCCAAGCTCTTATTAATGGTCACTGAAACATTCTGTGTGTTTGTAGACTTCCCCTTTGCTTTTGGCAACAGTAAATCCAAAGCGTTGGGAGCATTGGAAGTCAACATAAAAAATACCAATAACAGAAATACTATATCTGTCATTGATGACATGCTAAAATCTGGACTTACTTTATTTCTTCCTTTTAATTTCATAATGAAATTCTAGATAGGTTCATTCAATAAATCCAAAAACTCAACCGCATTAGCCTCCATTTTGTGAACCACTTTATCTGTCCTATTAACTAGGTGGTTATAACCAATATAAGCTATAATACCAACTACGAGTCCAGCAACCGTTGTTGTCATTGCAGTATAAATTCCTGAAGCTAATGAGCCCATTTCTGCCTGACCACCGCTACTCGCCATCTCATGGAAAGCTAAAATCATACCAATTACGGTTCCTAAGAATCCAATCATTGGTGCCGCACCGGCTACAGTAGCCAATACACTTACATTCTTTTCTAGTTTGTACACCTCTAAAGTACCAGCATTTTCTATTGCAGTATTTATATCATCTAATGGTTTACCTATTCTTGATACGCCTTTTTCAGTTAATCTGGCAACGGGAGAATCTGTTTGTGCACATAGAATCTTTGCCGCTTCCAACTTACCGCTCGTGATATGGTCGCGAATCTGATTCATAAAGTTTTTGTCAATTTTTGAAGCAGCTTTAATTGCAAAAATACGTTCAAAATAAATATACATAGCTACAAAGAGAAGTACAAAAAGTACCATGATAATAACGATACTACCCGTTCCTCCACTAACAATTAAATCAATGACAGAAAGGGTTTTTTCTTCTGAAATAGATGCACCCATCTCAGCCCCTTCTTCTAAATCTTGAAAAGTAATCATATAAAATCCCCAATTTAAGTTGCAATAATAACGGAGATTTTTGAGGTAAAGTATTTTTTAGAAAAAATATCGCATTACTACAAAGCAAATAGCCCCCGCGATAAATCCAAGGAATGCAAGCCACGCTATTTTCTTAAAATACCAAAAGAAGTCAATTTTTTCCATTCCCATGGCCACAACCCCTGCCGCAGAACCAATTATCAACATACTTCCACCCGTTCCTGCAGAATAGGCTATAAAGTGCCATAATGGGTTATCCGTAGGCTCAGAAAACATCCCTAAACTTGCAGCTACAAGCGGCACATTGTCTATCACAGCCGAACCGATTCCCAGTAATATTACTACCAAATCTGAAATTTGTGTTCCTACAATCTCAGTTCCCAAAAGCGGCGTACTTTGCTTAAGGCCTTCGGCAAAATTAAATAGCAGTCCTAAAGATTCCAGGGCTGCAACAGCCATTAAAATTCCAAGGAAAAACAATATACTTGGCAATTCAATCTTAGTTAAAGCACTATGCACGGGGCTGTGATGTGACTCCGCATCACTTTCAGGGTCAACAGATGAAATGCTAATTTTGGAATTACTGTAGATTTCCGCAAAAGTTGCCACTACTGCTAAAGATAGCATCATGCCAACATAAGGCGGTAAATGCGTTATTGTCTTGAAAATTGGAACAAACACAATAGCAGCCAGTCCTAGATACAACATAGTGGCTCCAAATTTAGATTTAGCAGGTTCCGCTTCCTCAACATCGATACTTCCTTTGAAAGCAGGTAAAAAAGAAGCAATAAAGGTTGGCACCAACATACATACTAAAGAAGGTAATAACAAGTAGCCTATCAACTTACCTGTTGTTACTTTGTTGCCAATCCATAGCATAGTTGTGGTAACATCACCAATTGGAGACCAAGCACCCCCTGCATTAGCCGCGATTATAATTAAACCGGCATACCATAATCTATCATTTCTTACTTTAACTATTTTCTGTAGAATAGATATTAAAACAATCGTTGCGGTAAGGTTATCAATAATGGCTGAAAGAATGAATGCCAAAAAAGCAAAAATCCAAAGTATTTTTCTCTTACTCCTTGTTTTCACAAAAGATTTTATGGTTGCAAAGCCATCAAAATAATCAATGATCTCTACAATGGTCATGGCTCCCAAAAGGAAAACCAATATCTCAGAGGTCTTTCCTAGATGATGCAATAGGGTTTCCTCCAAAACATGCATTTTATCTTCATGTCCTAACGAAGAGAATCCTTCCATCAAGGCATGTTTTCCAGAATCAAACCAAGTAGTAAACCCATCTATACCAAAAGCCATCATTGCCCAAAGAATAGCCATCATTGCCAATGCCGGAATCAGCTTGTCAATCTTTAAGTTATGTTCAAGGGTAATGGCAAGGTATCCAATAACAAATATGGCAATGAGAATGGTTTCCATGTTTAGTTGGTTTATTTAGTTGAAATTTATTTTTCTTAAAACAATCTACTTTGCTAAAGATATTCAAAATGAGTTTTCCCACATAATCTTAATCCTATAAAAATATCCAGTAAATAATATTCGATTTTAAGAAATCGATAAACAACATTATATCATTCGCATTTTTTACTGCCTTTTATCAAAAAAAACCTAGTATAGGGCTATATTTGTATCCAATTTTTATTTATTTCACAATTTCATGGACTTTACACTTTCTGAAGAGCAATTAATGATACAGCAAGCGGCAAAAGATTTTGCCCAAAATGAATTGTTACCTGGAGTAATAGAAAGAGATGATGCACAAAAATTCCCTGCAGAGCAAGTAAGAAAAATGGGGGAGCTGGGCTTTTTAGGAATGATGGTAAAAGAAGAGTATGGAGGCAGTGGTCTAGATACACTTTCATATGTTTTGGTCATGGAGGAGCTATCTAAAGTTGATGCCTCAGCTTCAGTTGTGGTATCTGTGAACAATTCCCTAGTGTGTTGGGGATTGGAAACTTTTGGCTCTGAAGCTCAAAAACAAAAATATTTGACCCGCTTGGCATCAGGAGAAATTATAGGTGCTTTTTGTCTTTCTGAACCTGAAGCGGGCAGTGATGCAACCTCACAAAAAACTACTGCCATAGATATGGGTGACCATTATGTTGTTAATGGAACCAAAAACTGGATTACAAACGGCGGTACTGCAGAGGTATATTTAGTCATTGCTCAGACTGATGTTGAAAAAGGGCATAAAGGAATTAACGCGCTGATTGTTGAAAAAGGGATGGAGGGGTTTGAAATTGGACCTAAGGAAAATAAACTGGGTATTAGAGGTAGTGATACACACTCTCTATTGTTCAATGATGTTAAAGTACCTAAAGAAAATCGTATTGGTGAGGATGGTTTCGGGTTTAAATTTGCCATGAAAACTCTTGCTGGTGGTAGAATAGGAATTGCCGCACAAGCACTTGGCATAGCGGCTGGTGCCTATGAGCTTGCTAGAAAGTACTCAAAAGAACGCAAGGCCTTCGGAACAGAAATAGCAAATCATCAAGCCATAGCATTTAAATTAGCCGATATGCATACCAAAATTCAAGCTGCCCGCCATTTGGTCTATGAAGCTGCTTGTGATAAGGATAACGGAAAGGATTACACACTTTCTGGCGCCATGGCCAAACTCTATGCTTCTGAAGTTGCTATGGAAACTGCCGTTGAAGCAGTTCAAATACATGGTGGCAACGGTTTTGTTAAGGATTATCATGTAGAAAGAATGATGCGTGATGCAAAAATTACTCAGATTTATGAAGGCACTTCGGAAATTCAAAAGATTGTAATTTCTAGGAGCATATTAAAAGATTAACAAGTATAAAATCTGTTTACCCCAAAAAAGAATAGGTTAATCTCGTTTTAAAGCACTTTTTTGAATATTTTACCCCATTTATAAATAGGTATTCTATAATTTATCAATAACTCATCTTGAATTACCCCCTATTTTTAATAGGTGGCGTTGTTTTCTGTAGGCCATTTTGAGATTATCATAATTTAGCAATGCTCAAATTCTATTTTTGAATATTTTTTAACGCTTCATTCCAAACGTTGATGATTTAATTGCTATTGACTTAAAACCTTGTTGTTTATTCATTTAAAATGATATTTTTGAAGAAATACCATAATGATGACGTTAGAGAAACAGGGATTGTATCTGCCAGAATTTGAGCATGATAACTGTGGTGCAGGGTTCATTTGCAGCCTAAAAGGAAAAAAGTCCAATGATATTATTCATAAGGCTTTAGAGATACTAGATAAATTAGAACATAGAGGCGCCGTAAGCTCAGATGGCAAAACTGGTGATGGAGCTGGTATTCTAATTGATATTCCACATGATTTTTTTACAGAAGTATGCAAATTCGATTTACCTGAAGCTGGGGACTATGCAGTAAGTAACGTTTTTCTACCTCAAAAAGAAAATCAACGTAATTTCTGTATTTCAACCTTTGAAAAAAACATTAAAAATCAGGGATTACAATTATTGGGATGGCGAAATGCCCCAGTAAATCGTTCCGTACCAGGAAGAATTGCTGCTGAAACGGAGCCTTTTGTAAAACAAGTATTTGTTGGCAAAGGTGATTCCATAGATGATTTTCAGTTTAATCTGAAACTCTTCATTGCAAGAAAGATTACTGAACATGCTATCATCAAAAGTAAACTATCTCAAAGTCAGTTCTTTTACTTGCCAAGTCTTTCAACCAAAATCATCATTTTTAAAGGACTTTTGGTACCCCATGACATAAGCAGATATTACGAAGATCTTTTAGACCCTAGAGTGGTCACCCGTTTGGCATTGGTACACCAACGCTTTTCCACAAATACATTCCCAACTTGGGATTTAGCCCAACCGTTCCGTTACATGTGCCACAACGGTGAAATAAACACTCTTAGAGGGAACGTATCTAGAATGCGTTCCAGAGAAGAGCTTTTAAAAAGTGATTGGTTTGGTGAGGACATCAAAAAAATACTTCCGGTAGTTTTACCCAGAAAGTCAGATTCTGCAAGCATGGATATGGTTGTAGAAATGCTTTTGATGACAGGTCGTTCCCTACCAGAAGTAATGATGATGTTAGTTCCAGAAGCTTGGGAAAAAAATACAGAAATGTCAGAATCCAAAAGGGCATTTTATGAATACAATTCATGTTTAATGGAACCTTGGGACGGTCCCGCATCTATTCCCTTTACCGACGGAAATTATATAGGTGCTGTTTTAGATAGAAATGGATTGCGCCCATCAAGATATTCGGTTACCAAAAGAGGCTATGTAATCATGTCCTCGGAAACTGGAGTGGTTGAATTGGAACCAGAAGACATTGAATTCCACGGACGTCTTGAGCCAGGGAAAATGTTTTTGGTAAACATGGAAGAGGGCCGTATAATAAATGATGAGGAAATTAAAGAGTCCATTGCCAAAAAACATCCTTATAAAAAATGGCTAAAAAACAATCTCGTTCATTTAAAGGACATTCCTTATAATGATTGTCCTGTTTTTTACGGAGAATTTCCAATAGAAACCAGAAGGGCTGCTTTTGGCTACACCTTAGAAGATATCAATACTATTATTTTGCCAATGGCAAAATATGCCAAGGAACCTATTGGCTCCATGGGCTCAGATACCCCTATTGCCGTTTTATCTGAGCGCCCACAACTGATTTACAATTACTTTAAACAATTGTTCGCCCAAGTCACCAATCCTCCCTTGGATGGAATTCGAGAAGAATTGATAACAGATATTAGTTTAACGCTTGGGAGTGATCAAAATATTTTTAACACATCAGAACTCAATTGTAGAAAGTTAAAAATCCAAAACCCAGTAATTTCAAAAGAGGATTTGGATAAAATAAAAAATTACGATGCCAGTCCGGATTACAAAGTGGTCTCCATTTCTATCCTTTATGAAATTGAAAAAGGACATAACGGATTGGAAGAAGCTTTGGATTCCATTTTAGACCAGGCTTCATTAGCAATTGATGAAGGTGCCAACATTATCATTCTTTCAGACAGGATGATTAGCACTGAAATGGCAGCGATTCCTGCTTTATTAGCTTGTTCTTATGTAAATAGCGGGCTTAGTAGATTAGGCAAGCGTTCCAAACTTAGTATTATTATTGAATCTGCAGAACCAAGAGAAGTACATCATTTTGCACTCCTTTTTGGTTTTGGTGCAAGTGCCATAAATCCCTATTTGGTCAATGAAATCATTGGGGAACAAATTGAAGAAAATGACATTACCGAATACACTTTTGATGAAGCTATAAAAAACTATAATAAAGCTATTGGAAAAGGAATATTAAAAGTGATGAATAAAATTGGAATCTCAACTTTGAATTCTTACAGAGGTTCACAATTATTCGAGTGCATAGGTATAAATACCAAAGTGGTGGACAAATACTTTCCAAATACGCCAACCCGTATTCAAGGAATAGGTTTGTATGAAATTGAAAAGGAGATCACAAAACGCCACAAAAAAGCATTCAAAACTCAGGAGTTAGCAGCTAATCTTGATATTGAGATTGGCGGAGAGTATCGTTGGAGAAGGGATGGCGAAAAACATATGTTCAATCCATTAAGTATTGCCAAACTTCAAAAATCGGTACGCAATAACGAGCCGGATACTTATAAAGAGTATTCCAAATTGGTTAATGAGCAATCAAAAAACTTGATGACCATCCGCGGGTTGTTTGAATTTTCAAACTATGACCCTATTCCAATTGAGGAAGTAGAACCATGGACCGAAATTGTAAAAAGATTCAAGACCGGCGCCATGTCCTACGGAAGCATAAGTAAGGAAGCCCATGAAAATCTAGCGATTGCCATGAACCGAATTGGTGGAAAGAGCAACTCTGGTGAAGGCGGAGAAGATTCGGCTCGTTTTTATAAAAATCAAACAGGCGACTGGAAAAATAGCGCCATTAAACAGGTAGCCTCAGGTAGATTTGGAGTAACCTCGGACTACCTGACCAATGCAAAAGAAATCCAGATTAAAATGGCGCAAGGAGCCAAACCAGGCGAAGGGGGTCAGCTGCCTGGGCCAAAAGTGAATCCTGCCATAGCCAAGACAAGGAATTCAACCCCTTACGTGGGTCTCATTTCCCCACCACCGCATCATGATATTTATTCCATTGAGGATTTGTCCCAATTGATTTATGATTTAAAATCAGCAAACAGAGAGGCAAGAATCAATGTGAAATTAGTTTCAGAAGTAGGTGTTGGAACCGTTGCTGCAGGAGTTTCAAAAGCAAAAGCGGATGTTATTCTTATTTCCGGTTTTGATGGTGGCACTGGTGCCTCACCTCTAACCTCATTAAAACATGCTGGACTTCCATGGGAATTGGGAATTGCCGAAGCACAACAAACACTGGTTTTAAACGATTTAAGAAACCGGATAGTTTTGGAATGTGATGGGCAACTTAAAACTGGGAGAGATGTAGCCATAGCTTGCCTTTTAGGAGCTGAAGAATTTGGTTTTGCTACAGCCCCTTTAGTAGCATCAGGATGTATAATGATGCGTGTATGCCATTTAAACACATGCCCTGTAGGCATCGCGACCCAAAATCCAGAACTTCGCAAAAAGTTTAAAGGCAAACCTGAACACGTAGTTAACTACATGTATTTTGTAGCGCAGGAACTAAGAGAGATTATGGCCAAACTAGGATTTAGAACCATAGATGAAATGGTGGGTCAAGTCCAAAAACTAGATCGAAAAAAAGCTATAAATCATTATAAGGCTTCAGGAATTGACTTAAGCCCAATTCTATATCAAGTGGACGTGCCCGACGGCACTGCGTTTCATAATACTGAAAAACAAGTCCATAATATTGAAAAATCCATAGAGTTTGATATTCTCGCTAAAGCACATCCTGCACTGTTCAGAAAGGAAAAAATTTCTCTGGATTTTCCTATTTACAATACTGATCGTGCTGTTGGAGCAATTATAAGTAATGAAATATCGAAGATTTATGGTGCAGATGGCCTACCTGACAACACGTTAAAACTTAATTTTACAGGTTCTGCAGGGCAGAGTTTTGGCGCTTTTGCAACAAAAGGACTTACCATGGTGGTCAACGGAAATACCAATGATTACCTAGGAAAAGGGCTTTCAGGAGCAAAATTAATCATAAAAGTACCTTATAAGTCAACCTTGAAACCTGAAGACAACATCATTACTGGCAATGTGACTTTATACGGCGCCACTTCTGGGGAAGCATATATAAATGGTAAAGCAGGGGAACGTTTTTGCGTTAGAAACTCTGGAGCTAAAGCCGTAGTGGAAGGTATAGGCGATCATGGTTGCGAATATATGACTGGAGGAGTTGCTGTGATTCTTGGGGCTGTGGGAAGAAACTTTGGCGCAGGAATGAGCGGCGGAATCGCTTATGTTTTTGATAAGGATAATTTGTTTGAGAAAAGATGCAATGGAGAGACATTGAATTTACTTCCTGTGGAAGAAGATAATGATATCAAACAGTTAAAAGAACTCATTGAAAACCATTACAATGCTACCTTAAGTCCTTTAGCACAAGATATTCTTGAAAACTGGGAAGAATGTCTTCCAAAATTTGTGAAGGTTTTTCCGGAAGAATACCGTCAAGCATTGATACGATTAGAAAAAGAAAAATTACAAACCTTATAATTTGAGCCATGGGAAAGACGACAGGATTTATGGAGTTTGACAGGAAAATAGAGGCCTATGCTCCAGTTGAAGAAAGAATCAAAAACTATAAGGAATTTACAGTTCCCTTAAAGGAAAATGAATTAAAGGACCAAGGCGCACGATGCATGGACTGCGGCATTCCATTTTGTCACAGTGGTTGTCCTTTAGGCAATCTCATTCCTGACTTTAATGATGCCGTGTATCAGGGAAAGTGGGAAAAGGCCACAAAGATTCTGCATTCAACCAATAACTTTCCAGAATTTACGGGGAGGTTATGTCCTGCACCATGCGAGGAAGCTTGTGTACTAGGCATCAACGAAGATCCAGTTTCTATTGAGAATATTGAGAAGAATATTGTTGAAACAGCCTTTGAGAATGGCTGGATAAAACCTGAGCCGCCAATCAAAAGAACAGGTAAAAAAGTAGCCGTCGTAGGATCTGGTCCTGCCGGTCTTGCTGCAGCTCAACAATTGAACAGAGCAGGACATTTCGTTACTGTTTTAGAACGTGATGAAAAAATTGGTGGGTTGTTGCGTTATGGAATTCCTGATTTTAAAATGGAAAAGAATGTAATTGATAGGCGTCTTGAGATAATGACACAAGAAGGAATCACCTTCAAAACCGTTATTAATGTTGGAGTTGATGTTAAAGCTGATGAACTCCAAAAAGAGTTTGATAGCATTGTGCTTTGCGGTGGCGCTTCGGTTAGACGAAAACTTCCCATTCCAGGTTCCGATTTAAAAGGAGTTGTGCAAGCCATGGATTTTCTTCCGCAAAACAATAGAAAAGTTGATGGTATTCCATATACAGGTGAAGAACTTTCAGCCAAAGGAAAAAGAGTTATTGTTATAGGTGGCGGAGATACCGGCTCTGATTGCATTGGTACATCAATTCGCCATGGTGCAGTTTCTGTAACCAATTTTGAGATTATGCCCAAGTCAACCACAAAAAGACCCGAGGGGCAGCCATGGCCATTTTGGCCTATGCGTCTAAGAACCAGTTCATCTCATAAAGAAGGTGCCGAGCGCGTCTTTAGCATTTCAACTAAAAAATTTATTGGTGATCAAAATGGTAATTTAAAAGGCCTGATCACAGCAGAAGTTTTCTGGGATAAAGTTCCAGGGCAAAGACCGGTTCTTAAAGAAGTAGCAGGAACGGAAAAAGAATGGGAATGTGATTTGACCTTACTTGCACTTGGATTTACTGGTTCAGAAACAACTATAGCAGATCAACTCGGTTTGCAGATGGATACTAGAACCAACATTAGCGCATCTGAAAAAGACTACAAAACCAATGTGCCCGGTATTTTTGTTGCGGGCGATCAAAGGAGAGGACAATCCTTGATTGTTTGGGCAATATCCGAAGGAAGACAAGCCGCCCATCATGTGGATAGCTTTTTAATGGGAAAATCGAATTTACCTTTAAAAGGTGATGGCGATTTACCAAGAGTGTAAAATTGAATACCCAACCAAACCCTTTATAGAAAACTCCCCAAAGAATTATTTTGGGGAGTTTTTGTTTTTAATCATCTAATTATTAAGCGATGTACCTCGGTTTCATCTGAGGTAATTAATTTCAAAAAATATAGTCCAGCCGTGTATTCCTCAACATTAAAGGAAGTTCCCATCTTATACTTACCTGTATGAATAATTCTTCCCTCCGTAGTTATTAATTGAATAATTGCTTCTTCATAACTACTATTTTCCAATCTAAAAGAAGAACTTGTTGGGTTTGGATAAAACAATGTTTGTGCATGTTTCTCAACAAGTACATCAAACAATTCTACATCTTCAGGTAATTGTGCTTTTAAAGGAGTTCCACTAGATTGAAATTCATAGGCTCCCACATCAAAAGCGCTTCCAGAAGGTCGTGATGCATTATCCATATCGAAGGTTATTCCCCATGAAGTAACACTTGAACCCGCATCAACCACATCTGAACTAGCAGAAGAAGGGCTATAATCATTGTTTAAAATATCCGTGAGTCCCAATGTATCTATTTGGCGAGTCATAATGTTTGAATATATATTAGTTAATAAACTATCCCTTGTGTCCCTTTCATTAAAGTCAAAATAGCTTTCTTGGTTTTGCTTCCAAGTATTTCCTCCCTCAAAATCATATCCTGGATCAACCACCAGATTATTTACAAAATACGATGGAACTTCACTCTGATTTCTATATAAATCAGCTGGATCGACCGGATGCAAAACTGTGGTATTATAATGCACGCCAGCTCTTTCCGGCTCTACTATAGTATTGTTCGCTACATAATAGCCCTCATTTAAATCTTCAAATTCGTGCCTGTTATGAAGAAATATTCCATGCATTTTAGGTTTTACAAACACATTATTATAAACCTTTGTGCCGCTCTCGCCATTAATTATTTGCATTCCCCAGCCTTTTTCCAAAGGGCCGTTAACGATATGATTATTGTAGACTTCATAAGCGCCACCTCCTAGGCTCATGGCAAAAGCTTGCCCCCAATTCCCCCGAGTTCCATAATCATAAATAGTATTGTCTCTCACTTTGCTGTTAATATGAGCCAGATTCAATTGAATAGCATCCCAGCCTGTATCTTCAACTATATTGTGGTGTATGTCCACATTTTCTAACCAATGACCATAGACCTCTGTACCACTGCAGTTACGTCCTGAATCTAATTTATAACCTAAAGTAAAACCGATATAAATGCCCTCTCCATGGGTATTGTGAATATAATTGTGGTGAATATTT